>CAVUUZ010000008.1:0-16361 GCA_963744855.1 uncultured Flavobacteriaceae bacterium | reverse complement strand
CGGCTGGTGCATCTGTAGATGCGACCGGATGCGCAAACAGCCAAAAAAGCTCTGAACCTGACAACGATAACGACGGCGTACCGAATGCGAATGATAATTGTTCCAATACACCATCGGGCCAGAGCGTCGATCAGAATGGCTGTGCAGCCAGTCAGAAGGACTCAGACGGGGATGGGGTAACCAATGACAAGGATCAGTGCGCCAACACCCCTTCAGGCCAAAGTGTTAATGGATTTGGTTGTGCAGCCTCTCAGTCCGATGGGGATAATGACGGGGTCACTAATGATAAAGACAATTGTCCCAATACGCCTGCCGGGGAATCCGTTAATAGCACCGGATGTTCAATAAGTCAAAGAGACTCAGATAATGATGGGGTTAAAGACAATTTGGACCAGTGTCCGGGTACTCCTGCGGGTGCGGGCGTTGATGGGAATGGGTGTTCTAACAGTCAGAAAAGTTCAGATCCTGACGACGATGAAGACGGCGTCCCCAATGATATTGATGATTGTCCTGAAACTCCTTTCGGAGAATCGGTCAATAACAAAGGTTGTTCGGATAGCCAGCTAAATCCGCAATCTGATGATGATAATGATGGGGTACCCAACGAACAGGATGATTGCCCATTTACCCCTCCGGGTGCAACCGTTGATAATTTCGGATGTGCGGCCAGTCAGTATGATACCGACGGTGACGGGATTAATGACAGCCTGGATCAATGCCCGGGAACACCTGCAGGCGAGGCAGTTGACGCGAATGGGTGTGCGCTTAGTAATGATACTTCCCCATCAGGCCCAGACAATTCAGGAACAACAAGTACTGCCGGTTGGTTTCCAGCAGATCCGACCGGGATAGAACCATCAACAACAGGCTCCTACACACCAAATTCAGCGGCTGATGTGGCAAACCCCTCTAATGCCAATAAGGTTGCCATTATAACAAATTCTTTTGACTGCACCGGATGTAATTGGGCGCCTGGTCAGGTTATTGACCCTAATGGTGGATCTATAACTGGCACAAACATAAACCTTAACGGAGCTTTCATAAGAAGTGAACCTGTAAGGGCGTTTGCCCCATCAGCGAGGTTTTCCAATGTATATTCAAGGTCTTTCGTATATCCCGAGGTATTTGGTGCCATAAGTGGGGATACCGGCAACGATGCCGAGGCGTTTCGTGCTTTAATGTGGAATGTTCAGTATGCTTTAGCCGTCCCATCTGGTAGCTATGTCTGTAACACTCCTGTTTATATTAACAGGCAGGGACATTTCATATTTAACATGAATAACTCTAAAATAGAAATAACGTCCGATGCAGGATACGATGAGGTTACAGAACAACAGAGTATGTTTGGAGCTTTTGGATTGGACATGAAATTTTACAATGGGGAATTTGATGGCAATGATCTATTCGGAAGGTTGTTCCGTATTACATATGTCCGGGCATTCCATTTTGAAAATCTCTGGGTGCATAACTTTCAGAATCGGGGTTTTAGCACGAACCAAGGAATGAGAGCCATTGCATTTGATTTCATTCTTAACAATGAATCCGGTAATAAGGGAATTACCGGCGGAATTCCTTTTCAATATAGACAAAACGATCTTGTATTTGAAAGCGGATTTGTCAAGGACTGCACGATAGAGGACATACGATCTACAGGGACCGGATTGCCAACTGTTGTTTCCCAGGCTTTTTGGTATCAGATATACGGTGTGAATCCATCTGCCCCGGCTTTGGTTTATCATGAGGGAAATGTTATCAGAAGGATACTCGGTGAGGAGGCAGAGGGTATATATTGGAATGATTTTACATGGCAATCCGGGAATAAGTCGCAAGACAATCAGTTTAAGTTAGAACTACAAAATGAATCTATCTACGATTGTACTGACAGGGCGATAAAGGCAAATGGAAGTTCAATAACTGCCAATAATTGTTATTTCGCAACATTAAACCCGGCAGTTGGTTCTTCCGCAGGAGGAGGATTACTTACAATTATCACGTTAAACAACTTCGCCAATCCCTCACACAGGACAACTGATGTGGTACTCACAAATAATACGTTTTCCAATCCATACAACTCAGGAGGACAGCTATTGAATTTGGGAGATGTGAGGGATGTTACAATAACGGGGAACACATTTACAAAGGCAACAACCGGCGATCTTGGTGCTATCTACATGGGGACAGCCAATAGAACAGGTGGACTTGGTGCATTTGAGAATGTCTTAATGGCGAATAACACATATGAAAATTGCTTTATAGAGGTGCTGGAAACCTTCACACCATCAAACGTAGTAATAGACGGGGAAACATTTAACTATAATTATAGCGGAGGTGGTAAGGGAATTTTCAGGCACAGGCACAGCTACGGATTTAACGGAATAAATGGATTCACCGCAAGAAACCTTGATATAAACATAAACATATTAGCTGCTAATGAAATGACTGGACTCATCCATTCCTCCGGTTCATTTTTTAATACCCGGTGGGAGAATATAGATATAACTTATCAATCCCCATACAACAATTCAAATGGGTTTGGAGAGTTTGCTAACTTTTTTAATAGTGCGAGTTTCGACAGTTCGAACAGCATTACAAACTCAACTATGACCAACGCAGTGGGTACGGGTTCTATTACCGTATCCGGAACAGGAACTGTTTCAATAACAAATAGTACCGGGGACGGAGTACCAATATCAAAGCAATAATAGAAGGAACTATGAGTATACCAACGTAAACAAGTTTGAGTAGATATTTACGTAAACTTTACTGGTTGATTCAATCCCTCTGGCGCTTCCGCCAGAGGGATTTGTATTTAAAAGCAGTAGCAGTCTTTCCTCATTTTAATAGTAAGCCAATGAGCGAGCTGGGCCCAATGCCCTGCAAACATCTTTTTACAAAAAGCCTTTTGATCGAATTAAAGAGCGTCTGATCATCTTAAAAGTGTTTTCTTAGCGTACTTTTATAATTTCCGCGATTAATAATTTGGACTTCATATATATACTATTCTGTCGGAACCTAATGATTCGAAGAAATTAACCACATCATAAATGAAAATTCCTGTTTTAATCATCTCCTATCTGAGGATAGATAGTTTGGAAAAGGTTATCCAAAGTGTTGCCGCTTATAAACCTGATAAGATTTATTTATTCTCAGACGGACCGAAGACAAAAGAGGAGGCAATTCGAGTTGATGAGGTTAGAAGTTCTATTTTAAAATGCATAACCTGGAGGTGTCAGATTTTCAAGAATTTCAATGATCGAAATCTCGGGTGTAAATACGGTCCGCAAACTGCCATAACTTGGCTTTTTGAATCTGAAAAAACAGGGATAATTTTAGAAGATGATACAATTCCGCTTAAAAGTTTTTATCCCTTTGTAGAGGAATTACTTGAGCGGTATAAATCAGATTTAAGGGTCTGGAACATAGGTGGAAACAATTTTTTTCCAGATACTTTGGATACAAAGACTTCTTCCTACTATTTTTCCAGATTTGCTTACACATGGGGGTGGGCGACCTGGGCAGATCGATGGAGAATTCATTTAGAGAAAATGGCGACTTTCGAAGAGGATGCCAGGCTCTTACAACGGAGTAGTGTTGTTGAGAAACCTATAATCAATAATTGGGTTAATTATGGAATAAAATCAGTTAGAGATGAACTTGATGCATGGGACTACATTTGGTCCCTAAGAGTTTTTATGAGCAACGGATTGTCTGTTGTTCCAAGAACAAATCTAATTGACTATCAGGGTTATGGTGCTGAAGCCACACATACTACGGTAAATAATTGTCCGGAAGTGATTTCTGAGGATTTAATGTTTCCACTAAAACACCCAAGATTAATGAAAGCCAATTACAAGAAAGACATGAAACTTTTTGAGGATAAATTTAATTGGAAATCTATTCTGAAAAAGGTTAATCTTAAACATATCAATGCTGTGATTAAATCTAGAATTTCTAAATTTTAACAAAAAAAACTAATCACACTTTTCTTTTTAATCTTAATGAAACATTGACCTCTTTGGGAGCAATATATGACCGAGTGGTCGACAGGTATCGATGACCCCTTGGATTCTTGCCCTCCATTCCACCGACAGTTTCAAAAGTTATTCCTCTTCCGGCTCATCTTAGCTTAATTGACACTGTTCACGCGCCTAAAATCTCTATTGAACTCCTTTTGTTCCTAAGTGGCTATGTACCTCTGGAGGTTACGAATCTGCTGTATGATTCAGGGCTTTACCTTCTAGTTGAGAAACACACTTCATATCTCACTGATGAACCCTAAGGGCAACAGTTCAGCCAATAAAGGGCTCCTTCAATCCCTGATTCCATAAGTCCTTAAACTCTAGTAACCAGAAGTTGACGCAAACCCTCGCTGAGATGTATATACTAGGTACCAATTATCACATTGCTTATTGCTATCCCGGATATTTTACCATGTCTTTTGTTGAAGCTTACCTGCCCTTTCAGCTTAACATTTTTAGTGAAAGGCATCCACTTAAATGATTTGTGTTTTGAATGAGCTAAAATATCAATTAGCCTCAATAAATTGGTCTTTCTAATATCCAGTAAAACAAAAAGACCCCCTCTTGTCCATAAAATCTTACATTTTATATAATTTGTATATCGCTTCACAGTTTTATGATCATCTTTGACCAAATATTTAAGTCAATAAAGTGAATAATGAATAATAAAACTGCGCTCATAACAGGAGTTACCGGTCAGGATGGAGCTTATCTCAGTGAATTTCTACTCAAAAAAGGGTATATCGTCCATGGCCTCAAAAGGCGGTCCTCCCTATTCAACACAGACCGGATAGACCACCTGTACCAGGATCCCCATGTGGAAAACAGGAACTTTATCCTGCACTACGGGGACATGACGGATAGCACCAACCTTATAAGGCTTATACAGGAAATCCAGCCGGACGAAATTTATAATCTGGCGGCCATGAGCCACGTGCAAGTTTCCTTTGAAGTCCCGGAATACACCGGGAATGCGGATGGTCTCGGGACCCTGCGCATCCTTGATGCTGTGAGGTTATTGGGCCTTGAAAAGAAAACTCGAATCTATCAGGCATCCACCTCTGAACTTTATGGAAAAGTACAGGAGGTTCCCCAGTCTGAAAGCACCCCTTTTTATCCCAGGAGCCCTTATGCAGTTGCGAAGATGTATGCCTACTGGATTACAGTCAATTACCGGGAAGCCTATAATATGTTTGCCTGTAACGGAATCTTGTTTAATCATGAATCCCCTATTCGGGGGGAAACCTTTGTGACCCGCAAGATCACCAGGGCAACTGCAAGGATAGCTCTGGGATTACAGGATAAAATTTATCTGGGGAACCTGGACGCCCAGCGTGACTGGGGCCATGCCAAAGACTATGTGCGCATGATGTGGTTAATCCTACAGCACGACCAACCAGAGGATTGGGTCATCGCCACTGGGAAGACCACACCCGTGCGTGAATTTGTCCGGATGAGTTTTGCAGAACTTGGTATAGAACTTGAGTTTACGGGAATAGGAGTTAATGAAAAGGGTTATGTAAAAGCTTGTCATAACCCTGAATTCAATCTGGAAGAAGGCAAAGAAGTCCTTAACGTGGACCCTAAATATTTCAGACCCACAGAGGTGGATTTATTAATTGGTGATGCCTCAAAAGCTAAAGAGAAACTTGGCTGGGTACCGGAATTATCGCTTAATGATCTGGTAAAGGATATGGTACAAAGTGATTTGAACCTTATGCAAAAAGAACAGTACCTGAAAAAAGGAGGATATCGGGTCTTAAATTATTTTGAATAGCACGATGCATAAGGATTCGAAAATATTTGTGGCAGGCCATAGAGGCTTAGTGGGAAGTGCGATTGTTAAAAATCTCCGTACTAAGGGATACACTAATCTGATTTTAAAAACCCGAAAGGAACTCGATCTTTTAGACACTGAATCCGTTGAAGGATTTTTTGGCAATGAAAAACCTGAATATGTCTTTCTGGCGGCAGCTAAGGTTGGTGGAATTGTGGCCAACAATACCTACCGGGCGGATTTTATCTATGAAAACCTCAGTATACAAAACAACATAATCCATCAGTCGTTCCGGTCAGGGGTAAAGAAGCTGTTGTTTCTTGGCAGCACCTGTATTTATCCAAGGGACTGCCCCCAACCCATGCGGGAAGAGTACCTTTTGACAGGAAAATTGGAATATACCAATGAGCCCTATGCCATTGCCAAGATTGCAGGCATCAAAATGTGTGAAAGTTACAACCTGCAATACGGGACCAATTTTATCTCGGTAATGCCGACAAATTTATATGGTCCCAATGATAATTTTGACCTTGAAAAATCCCATGTGCTCCCCGCCCTGCTGCGCAAAACGCTACTTGGTAAAGCCCTGGAAGAAGAGGATTGGAACTATATCCGAAAAGACTTAAACCACCTCCCTGTCGAAGGGGTGACTGGGGCTCATACAGACTACCAAATTCTTGAAAAACTACGCAAATACGGTATCGTTTCCGATAAAGGAAAAGTAAGCGTCGAAATCTGGGGAAGCGGGAATCCCCGTCGGGAATTCCTTTGGTCTGAAGACATGGCCGACGCCTGCGTTTTTATTATGGAAAACCGGGATTTCACAGACACTTTTAATGCCGGTACTAAAGAGGTGAGAAATACCCATATAAATATAGGTACAGGTGTAGACATTTCAATTGGTGAGTTGGCAGAATTGATAAAAGAAAAGGTGGGGTACTCCGGAGATTTCACCTACAATATGTCAAAACCAGATGGGACCCTAAAGAAACTTACAGATGTATCCAAGCTTACCCAACTTGGTTGGAGGGCAAAAACAGCATTGCCCGAAGGAGTACTACAATTACGCAGGTTCTATAAAAACAAGCTTCAGGATCAATCCGCAAATTGATATGAGATTTACTTATAGCGGAAAGTCAGCCAGCACTTCAAAAATTCTCTTTCACAAAATGCCCACACCTCTCTATGGCTTCAACTAATAAAATGTTCGGAGCCATGGCTTGGAGTGGAATTGAACGGATCTCAATCCAGGCCGTCCAATTTGTACTGGGAATTATCCTGGCCAGAATCCTCACTCCCACTGAGTACGGTATCATGGCGATCCTCTTTGTTTTTATTATCCTATCCGAGGTTTTTGTAGACAGCGGCTTCACCAGTGCCCTGATCCAGAAAAAGGATAGAGACCATACGGATGAATCCACCGTTTTTCTTTTTAATGTCGGGATAAGCCTTGCCTTTTATTTATTGTTATGGATTATAGCCCCCTTTATATCGGCGTTTTATGAAATAGAAGAACTTACCATATACATTAGGGTGTTTTCTTTATCCCTGATCATTAATAGTTTATTTACCGTACCACGCACCCTGCTTACTATCAAATTAGACTTCAAACTGCTCACCAAAATAAACCTTACATCCGTAATTATTTCGGGGGTTATTGCCATTTATCTGGCCTATGCCGGTTTTGGGGTCTGGTCCTTGATCTGGCAATCCATAATTAGGTCAATTTTAATTGGAATACTAGTTTGGTTCTATGTAAAATGGAGACCTGATTGGATCTTTTCAAGGAGCTCTTTTGACCAGTTGTTTTCTTACGGTTCCAAATTACTGGTGTCTTCCTTGTTAGGTCAGTTTTTCAGTCAATTAAATTCTTTACTAATCGGTAAATATATCGACGCCAAAAGTTTAGGATTTTACAGCAGAGGCATCCAATTCTCCGACTTTGTATTTAATATTTTCAACTCTTCAATTAATGGGGTCTTACTGCCAGCCCTAGCTCCAATACAGGACCAAAGGGAAACTATTAAAGAACAAATAAAGATAACTTCAAAGACAGCTGCACTCATTACAGTGCCCATTTTCTTGCTGCTTACTTTACTTGCCGAACCAATCATTCTCGTTCTATTGACCGATAAATGGGCATTGGCAATCCCGATTATGCAAATCTTCAGCATTGCACGATTGATAACCATTGCCTCAATCATTAATATCAATGTGCTTTATATTATCGGAAGAACAGACCTTGTCTTGAAACAGCAATATGTTTGTATTGGTATCCGGATAGTTCTCGTTATCGCAGCCTTAAAATATGGTATTGTGGCCATAGCATGGGCTGAATTGATTTCTTCGGCAATACACTTTTTTATAAACACATATTATCCTGGAAAGCTTATTAATTATGGGCCAATTAAACAAATAAAAGACCTTTATAAAATCTATCTGGCTGGAATAATAATGAGCCTTCCGGTCTTCGTTCTAACTATGACTATGGAAAATGGTATTTTTGTTATTGCCATTTCACTTGTAATCTCCATTCCTTTGTACTATTTAATTTTAAGGTTGTTCAAAATTCAAGAAATCGATAGCCTACAAAGACACTTGGTCAATTTTCTTAAACCCACTAGAAGCAAATAATGATATTTAGTTTTCTTAAGTTGTAAAAATTGGGATTTCGTCCTGAATCTGGGTTAAGTAACTCTACGGTTTATTGAATATTATTAGGTGAGATTTTTATTACTTTAATTTGTGAAAATGATTTTTCTTAAAGCAAGAGGAGGTTTATGTAACCGGGTCCGTACATTAGATTCTATGATTTCCCTGTGTAAAAAGCATCGGACGGACCTTACGGTACTTTGGCCCAAAGACACTGCATTAAATTGTGAGTTCGAGGATTTATTCGAAGTACCTGTAAGCGAAGGTTTTAATATTCAGTTTGTCAGTGTACCGTTTGGATATCCTGAAAATTATTTTCCAACTGCGGAAAACCTTGTCAAAAACCTGCTTAAAGGTAGGTTCCTTAACAAAAGGCTAAGAACCATTAGAAGGAAAATACAGAACTTGCCTGAATTCAGAATTCTGGGAGAAAAATACCTCGATGACAAGTACATATTTATCTTGAACGAAAAGGACCGGCCCGTCACCGAGGTGGATGATTTATTTTACAGCACCATAGAGAAAGATTTAGAGAATATTTTCAATCAGAATGGCAATTACGGGTATATTAATTCCTGCTATCGCTTTGTGCCAATCGAAAACGCATACAGGGATTTTATCCCAAAAGGAGAGCTGCTAAAGCGAATAGAGAATACAACGTCCAAATTCGGGCGCACTATTGGATTACACATTAGGCGTTCTGACCACGAAATGTCAAAAAAAATGAGTCCTACCGACCTGTTTCTAAACGTAATTGAAAAAGAGCTAAAGGTGAATCCGGAAACTACTTTTTTCCTGTCTACTGATGATGCACCCACAAAACAAGAAATAATCCGAAAGTACGGTGATAATATCCTATTCAATGAAGTTAGCAGTTATGACCGGAATAGTCCTGAAGCCGTTAAGGACGCCGTACTGGATCTTTACTGCTTGGCAAACACAAAAAAAATATATGGCTCTCATCACAGTTCTTTCAGTCAGGTAGCTTCAAAGATTGGAAATATTGCGGAAATTACTGTTAAAGCAGGTTAATGGTCTTTAAATAATTTATGCACTTGCACGTTAATATAGGAGAAAACCCAGGTGTACCTTAAGAGTGAACCGATGCCTTTAAGTAAATATTTAGGTGAAATTAATAAAATTGGCTATCTGAATTTTGTTCTTTTCCTGGCCTACTTTACGAACGTCCGGAATTATGGCTTTTTATTCGGGTATATGCTTACGGCTTTAATCCTTATAAAGAAGGATGTAATACGCAAATATCTCGACGGTAATTTTTTCCTAATTCTCTCATTTTCTATAATTTATGGTTTGTTCTATAGCCTAAACCCCTCCAAAGGAAACCAGTTTATACTAATTTATATTCTAACCCCTGCCACAATATACTTATGGGGTAAGTACTTCGTAAAAAAAATAAGCTCGGAAAGCTTGTTTATGATATTGCTGACTTTTGGAATACTGTATTCTACGCCTGCGTTGATATCGGTGTTGATTAACATTCGTGAAGGGGGTTTTGCTCAATCGGAACGCAATATCCCTATGTTCTGGAGCAATGAAGTTATGAACGCTACAGGAATGGCTGCTTATTTTATGTTTAATATGTGTATACCAGCTATCATCCTCGTAAGTCGTAAAAAAATGAAGATTCTTGCCATCCTACTTTTTTCAATCATCTTTATTCTGAGTATACTATGCATTCTTCGTTTAGGTAGCAGAACACAGTTGGGTGTAATTGCTCTAACTTTTTTATTTTCATTTTTTACATTAGCACTTCCTACTCAGTCTTTTAAACAGAACTTGGTTTCTATTATCAGCATAATAATTATTGGCTCGGTTGTTTCCAGATATGTTTCCTTTGATTGGGATGCTGAATGGACTACCAGTTTTGCTGGCAGAATGAAAGAGAGCGGGGGGGATGATTTAATGAGTGGTGGGGGAAGACTAGGGCTATGGCAAAAATCCTTAGAGTACCTTTTTGAAAAGCCTTTGGGTTGGGACGTAGAAGAATTTGGCCATTCTCATAATTTGTGGCTTGATGTGTTAAGGAGTGGAGGGGTATTATCTTTTATAACATTAATACTTATAAGTTCGAGGTATATTTTATTGCTAAAGAGAACTCTTTTGAATGTTTACATTAACCGAGATTTAAAAGGAGTCCTCGGGAATTTTTCTATTGCTCTATTTGCATATTTCATGGTAGAACCTGTTTTTGACGGACCTTTCACCTTCTTTACATTTTTCTGTTTTTTGTTTGGTTTTGCGTTTACCTTAAATGAACCCTTAGCTATACGATCAACTTCTAACTCAGAAAATCTTGTTTCGGATCAATAAAAAAGTGAAGATTACACATAAATGCAAATGAACTCTTGGTAATAACATGAAACCTATTTCAGTTAAACCGAATCTTAAAAATATTTAACGTCCATGTGCGGAATTTTGGGAACTCTTCCTTCTTCAGAATACAATACATTCAAAGTAGCCTTGGATACGCTTACCCACCGGGGGCCCGATGATTTTGGCATAGAAAATATCGAGGGTGAAGTTTCCATGGGACACAGGAGGCTCTCAATTCTGGATATCTCCGCAAACGGGCACCAGCCAATGTCAGACAAAGGCGGACGCTATACGATTGTCTTTAATGGCGAGATCTACAATTTTTTGGAAATCAAGAAGGAACTCCTTCAATTGGGATACACTTTTGTTTCAACTTCTGATACAGAAGTTCTTTTAAACGCATTTATCGAATGGGGGGACAAGTGCATAATAAAGTTTAACGGTATGTGGGCTTTGGGCATCTGGGACAGGGAAAAGAAGGAGCTTTTTTTATCTAGGGATCGTTATGGAAAGAAACCTTTATTTTTCTCGGAGGAAGATGGAAAATTCATTTTTGCCTCGGAAATGAAAGCCATTTTCCCTTTTCTGAAAAGGGTCGAAATTTCAGACGATTACCAATGGATGAAGAAAAACCTATTCTTCTATGAGTCTACAGACAAGTGTCTTATAAAGGGAATAAAGCGCTTTCCAGCTGGATACAATGGGGTTTATAAAGATGGTAAACTCAAGACTAAGCGTTACTGGAATACCCTTGATCATCTAGTGGAAGTCCCCAATACTTATGAAGAACAGGTGGAGCGTTTCCGGGAACTTTTTATGGATGCCTGCAAACTTAGAATGCGCTCAGACGTGACCATTGGAACTGCCCTCAGCGGAGGTCTGGACAGCAGTGCTACCATTGCCGCCATGGCTAACCTTTCCAAACATAATAATAGTTACTCCACAGATTGGCAACATGCTTTTGTCGCATCCTTTCCAGGCACACCCTTAGATGAGTCTCATTACGCCAAAATGGTTACCGACCATTTAGGTATTGGTGCCACTTTTGTGGACATAGACCCTCTTAAGCATTGGGGTAAGCTGGAAGAGTATTTTTATTTGTTCGAGGATTTGTATATCACCTCCCCGTTACCGATGATCATGCTTTACGAATCGGTAAAGGCCAATGGGGTTACGGTAACCCTGGACGGCCATGGGGCGGATGAATTGCTCAGCGGGTACCAGCAGGGGAATTTGGAGAGCTTATGGGATGCGCGCTGGAGCCTTTCCAAAACCAGGGACATTTTGGGAATATACCAGGAATCAATAAATGAAAATACCGTTCAATATGAACGAACGGGAAATTTGAAATTGTATACCGACTTTATGACCAGGAAACTGGCCAAAAAGGTACTGGGCAAAAAAATGCCCTCGATTGATAACAACCACCCAAATTTCAAAAAATTAGATAACCATGCCCAATATCTTTTTGCGATGTTCCATGAAAACATCTTGCCCACCCTGCTGCGAAATTACGACCGCTATGCAATGATCAACGGGGTTGAAATCCGAATGCCCTTTATGGACCACCGTATCGTGAGCTTTGTGAACTCCCTTCCCTATTCGAGCAAAATCGGAAACGGATACACAAAAAAGATTGTACGGGATGCCCTGGATCCCTATCTTCCTAAAGAAGTGACATGGAGAAAGTCCAAAGTTGGGTTTAGTTCCCCAATTGTCGACTGGATGCAGAATGACTTGAAAGATTGGTTTATGGATCAGACCAGTTCTACTGATTTTATGCAATCAGAACTTATAGACAATCCTGCCGAACTGCGGGACCGAATTACAGCTATCGTCAATAAAGAAAACAACAGCTTCAGTCAGGCACAGGAATGCTGGTCTGAATTTTCGCCCTTTATTTGGGGTGAAGCGGTCCTTAAAAGAAACCGTAAATTGGTAGGTTAAAGGGCACATTAACATCAGATAACGGTCCAATAATGACGGGACTTTTCCGTTAGTCAATAAACCGAAATGAACAACCTGGCCAAAAAATTGGTGTTACAAAACGCATTCCTTACTGGGATCGCTAACAGGATGCGCAAATGGCAGGTTTCACGGGGCAGGCATATACAGTTCGGGAAAGGATCCTTTATAGGGTATTCTTCTGATTTCGAGGGAAGAAACAATCTTGGAAACAATTCTGTGTTCGTTAGTTCTTCATTGGGTTATGCCTCTTACATCGGGGACGGGAGCAGATTCTCTCGAACGCAGATCGGCCGATATTGTTCTATTGGCCCCAATGTGGAATGCATTTTCGGGAGACATCCGGCCCAAACCTTTGTCTCCACCCATCCGGCATTTTTTTCTGTCAACCATTCCATTGGATTGTCCTATGTAAAGGAACAGCGGTTCCAGGAACATCCAGAACCCCTTGACGAAGAGGGCAAGTATACCATAAGGATAGGCAATGACGTGTGGATCGGCGCCAATGTCGCCATCATTGATGGCGTTACAGTAGGAGATGGTGCAATCATCGCGGCGAATGCACTTGTAGCCAAGGATGTGCCTCCTTACACTATCGTAGGTGGAGTTCCAGCTAAAGAATTGAAAAAACGTTTTACCAATGAACAGATTGGCTTCCTTCTGAATTTAAAATGGTGGGAAAAGCCTGTGGACTGGATTACTGAACATGGGAGGTATTTTTGTGACATTGAAGAACTTAAACAAATTATAAAAAATGGATAAGTTCTGCCCACCCATTGTAGTGGTCGCATTTAACAGACCAGAATCATTATCAAGATTACTACAATCTCTTGACTCAGCCGCATATCCGAATGAACAAATCACACTTATAATTAGTATCGACCGGGCGGAAAATAATAAGAATGTACTTGAAATCGCAAATCAGTTTAAATGGCGCTTTGGCGAAAAGAAAGTCATATACCAAAAAAAAAATTTGGGATTAAGGAAACATATTCTTCAATGCGGAGCATATAGCGAATCATATGGAAGTGTCATAATCTTGGAAGATGACTTATTTGTGTCGCCATTTTTTTATGATTTCGTACAGCATAGTCTCAATTTTTCAAATGATAAAGAATCCATAGGGGGTATATCCCTCTACAATCATGAATTAAATGTTCACACAAACGATAACTTCAGGGCACTTGATGATGGTTTTGATAATTGGTATTTTCAATTTGCTTCATCATGGGGGCAGGCTTGGAGCAGAAACCAATGGAAAGGCTTTATCAAATGGTATAATGATAAACCTAAAATTAATGATGATGAGCGCATCCCACAAAATGTAAGAAACTGGTCAGAAAAATCATGGCTTAAATATTTTACGGCCTATTTGATTACAAAAGATTTGTACTTTCTATATCCCAAAACTTCTTTTACCACAAATTTTAGTGATGTCGGCACTCATGTCGGAATTCGAAGTACAGCATATCAGGTTCCTCTGCAACATGGAAAAAAAAATGAGTTCAATTTTTCAGATCTAGATGAATCCAAAAGTACCTATGATGCCTTTTTTGAAAACTTGTACCTCAATAAAATACTTGGTTTAAATAGAAAGAATCTCACAATAGACTTGTATGGTTATCATTCGCTTGAACCCCATAGGTATATAATATCGAGCCGTATTTTAGATTATGAAATTCAAAGGTCGTATGGATGCTTTCTCAAACCTATAGAGTGTAATATTCTTATGGATATTGAGGGATCAGACTTTTTTCTTTATGATACGAATGTGCAAATTGTCAATAACATAAGAATAAACAATTTAAATAAGATTCTATTCAACATAAAGGTATTATCCTTTAAACAGAGTTATTTACTTTTCTTCTCGAAAATTCGACAAGCTATAAGCAGAATAGTTTATAAAATTCGTTCTTTTTTTACGGGGTGAAATGCTAGTGAATATTTGTCTTATAAAAACTTGAACCACGTCAGGATTGTTTAAGGATGATAAGATGAATAAATAGCATTCCAATGAACAATTATTCAAAATTTCAACATGAATCACGTATTATATGTTAGCACTTTGTCCTCGGAAAAGGTACTTCAATATCTTTATGACAGCGGAAAAGAGAAACCCATACCCTCAGCTCAGAAATTTCACAGACTAATAGTTAATGGACTTGCAAATTATCGGGACAGAGTACAGGTCCAGACTCTTAGTTGTCCCCCAGTTATACCTTCTTCACATAATCGAATGTTTTGGTGGTTGCCCAAAGAACGAAATAGTTCCATAATATACGATTACGTACCTTTTATAAACTATGCAGGTCTTAAAAGTCTTACGGTTTTTTTAAGCACGTTTTTCAAGACATTTTTTTGGTGCATTACCAAGAAGAGAAATTCAAGAATCGTGATTTGTGATGTTTTGATGGTCACTTTGTCCACAGCTGCATTGTTGGCTTGTAAATTAACAAGGACCCGCTCTTTAGCTATTGTAACTGATTTACCAGGCCTGATGATTACGGGTTCTACAGAAAAAAAAATTCGTGGTGTATCAGGCCTACACTATTCGATAAATTTTGCAGTCCTTACGCGGTTCAGTCAATACTTACTCCTAACTGCACCGATGAATGAAATCGTAAATCCAAATAATCGACCGTCTATTATAATGGAAGGTTTAGTTGATGCCGATATGGCTAAGAGAACCAATAACTTAAATGAAAAGGCAACGGAAAAGATTGTGATTTATGCAGGAGGGCTTTATGAAGAATATGGTATTAAATCCTTAATTGAGGGATTTATTAAACTAGATGATAAGAATGCAAGACTACATCTATATGGAAGTGGAAAAATGACAGAAGATATAAAAGAATATGCCAAAAAAGACCAAAGAATAATTTACAAAGGAATGGTTCCCAATAATATTGTTGTTGATGATCAGTTGAAAGCCACTCTTTTGGTCAACCCAAGACCTACCACGGAGAAATTCACACAGTACTCATTTCCTTCAAAAAATATGGAGTATATGGCATCTGGAACACCAACATTAACCACATTACTTCCTGGTATGCCTGAAGAATATAAAGAATTCGTTTTTCTTATAAAAGATGAGGGTACAGATGGTATGCACAGAGCACTTTATCATACTTTATGCAACACAGCTGAGTCTCTTCATGAATTTGGGAAGAAGGCCAAACTATTCGTGTTGAAAAACAAAAACAATAAGGTGCAGGCCAACAGACTTCTCAATTTTATTGGTTGGTGAAACTTCCAGCTAATTGCATTAAAAAGACAAAAATGTCATTTAGCGATTTAATTCACGTCCTTATCAATATTTTAATAACGATATAAGGTCTTTCAACTAGATTTGTAGGAAATTGAAACAAGATTTATTGAAATATAATACCTAAAAGTAAGTCTATTGGTAAATAGAATAGTGAATCAAAAAATTAGGATAATCTTTTTAATCCAGTCTTTCGAACAACCCAGAATAATAAAAAAAATTCTGGATATGGCTGATGAATATGAGCACATTGAGGTTTACGGCTTCAAAAGAAATATCCATTCGGTAAAAAATTATACTCTTTTTGACACAAAGCCCAATATCACATATGAGATAATTGGGACCTTTG
>CAVUUZ010000007.1:0-513432 GCA_963744855.1 uncultured Flavobacteriaceae bacterium | reverse complement strand
GTGTTATTCTTATTTTATAGCTCTTCTTATGGGCTGACCAGGGGCAGCCTCTGTGACTAACTTACCTTTATTTACCACGGCCACCCCGTTTACCAAGACATAATTCACACCAACCGCAGGTTGATTTGGTTTTTCATATGTGCCAACATCAGCAACGGTTTCGGGATCAAACACAGTAATATCTGCATCCATACCTACCTGTAATCTTCCTTTCTTTTTCATTTGAGGCACAAAATCTTCAATGGTTTGCGCAGGCATTAATGCCATTTTACGGATGGCCTCGTTTAGCGTCATTACTTTCCGTTCACGTACATACGACCGTAGTATTTTAGCAAAGGTCCCATTCGATCTTGGATGGCTAAAAGTGCCTTCTGGCAAAGGCCAAGCATCGCCCTCGTAATTTTCAACATGGCCCTCATCGTCAAAATACATCCAGAACATTTCGTCTGATTCAATCAAAATATTGGGATGCATCACCGACTTATCGAGCAGCGCTAGATCTTCTGCGTTACTTTCATCTAAAAAGTGCCAAACAATAAAAGTTCCCGGCATATTTTTTTGGTAATCGTTCAGTTGATCTTCAGTCATACGTTCTGTACCCAACTGAAAATTATTTGCCGTACTCCCCATACGCTCACGCCAGCCTTCTCCAGAAAACATAGCTGCGCCAATCACCGTGCTGGCAGCTCCCCAGGGATATGCCCCTACGGTGATATTGATATCTTGTGCTAAAGCATCATCTACCAAGGGAATAATGGCTTCAATGTCTTTTAAAGAGGTACTATTAATATGGCATAAATGCATATGCGCACCTGTTAAGGCTGCATTTGAAATAAGTTCCTTAACAGCTTCGTAAGAACTTTTAGGCTCCATATTGCTTGCATAACGCACATGCGTATAGGTTGCTACATCATGTTCTACAGCCATTTTGGCTAAAGCATAGTACTCCTTTTGTCCGTAACCAGGTGCATAACCCGCATTTATACCTATACCTAGTGCACCATCATTTAATCCGTCTTCCACATACCTTAAAATTTGTTCTTCTTGATCAGGAGTAGCGATATTCATCTTCCAATCCAAATCTTTTTGAGCATTCTGAAAATAGGCAACCGTGGCTTCGGGCTCGGTATCTGAAAAAGTGGCGATTCTTGCATAGGTCCACCCTGATGCCGTACCGTAGTTTAGCGGTAATTTTTTAGCTGCTTGACTCTCGTACCAAGGGCCTACAGGTAAAACCCCAGATTCTAACTCAAGCATTGTGGTGACTCCTTGCATGGCTTGCATACGGTAATCGCCAATGTTTTGACCGTGGGCATGAATATCAATAAATCCTGGTGAAACCACTTGGTTAGAAGCATCGATTGTTTCTTTACCATTAATTTCATCTGTAGTAATGATGGCTATTTCTCCATCTTTAATACCAACATTTTGCACGGCATCAAAGTTAGTTTCGGGATCTATGACACGGCCGTTAAGAATGACCAGGTCAAATTCTTGACTAGGGTCTGTTGCTTTTGTTTCTACAGATTGCTCACAACTATTTAAAGTCAGTGCCACAATAAATAGGAATAAAATTATTTTTTTCATTTTCATCTGTATTAGTAACTAATCATTTTTTAATGCTTGGTTAGGTGTTTAAAAGTTATTGTTTATTTTTTTTCGTGCTTAAAGACGGGGTTGTCTTCTTCGGCATGTATAACGGGTGGTACATTTATGGTGTGCTTACCTGTCCAACCGTTAACGTCAACTGGTTCAAAGCGTCCCTGTGCCTCTACGGGGAAGCGTATGGGTTGTCCTGGAAAAACTTCCTCCACCTTAGAATTGCGGACAACAATAGTCCCATTTACAATAACATAGGGAATACCTACAGGTGGCAAACCATTTTCACCCACTTTGTATGTAGAACGTGGTTCTACCTTTTCTGGGTCAAAAATAGTTACATCTGCGACCATGCCTACCTGCATACGGCCCCGTTCATCCATTGCTTTAAGTCCGGTAGCACCTAGATATTTCGCTGAAAGATAGGTAAGCTGACGTAGCGTAAACATCAATGGCACGCCTGCCTCTCGAGCTAACGATAGCGTGGTAGAATACGTAGATGCTACGCGCGGATGTCCAGCAAATTTCGTAACATCAGTATCCCATGGCCAAACTTTTCCGTCTTTATCAAAAGAAGGAAATGCATCAGAAGCTACAGTCATACCAGGTACTTTTGTCCAATAAGGTAGCCACTCTTTACGTGCAGGAAAGAAAACGACAACAGACCTGCCTGGTTCTTTTTTAGAAAAATCGAGAAATTCGTCCTTGGATAGATACTTATCTAATATTGGATCATAGATGGTTTCTTCGTATTTATATCCATAGTTGTCTTCCCAAATTTCCGGACGAAGGTAGTCAGCGGAAATCCCGGTCTGACCCGCAGTAAAGGGATAGTACTCTCCCCACATATTGTGCCCTTGTGCTCTCGCCATTTGTAGTTTTTCTTGATGCTCCCACCATCCATAGTCGTTATCATGACACAACAAAAGTGGGGCATTAAGTATGAGCGCATTGGCGAAAACCTCATCAAAACCTATCTGTGCTTCAGAAGGTGTCTCGGAACTCAGGTGAAAGCGGTTGTGTACAGAGGTAAGACGTCCGTAACGAGAGGCAACTCGTTGTGCTTCAAACTGCTCATAAGTTGTTAAACCACGTGCCATATAAGCGGCACCTACACCAATACCAATCGCCCCTTCTCTTAAACCATCATCTAGAAGTTTCATTATCTCGTTCATCTGATCCACATTACTGCGGGTAACAGACCAGCCCTGCGTACCGTCTTTTGCGGTCTTATTAATGTAGCCAAGAAGATTTGTCAGATCTAAGGGTTCGTTATATTCGACCTCAGAATCGTGAACTAACATGCGGGCGCCAACCATGATCATACATGAGCCGTAGTTCACTTGCGCACCCCGTTTTGCCATGTTATCATACCACTCACCAATCCGCGTGGCACCGTGTTCCAAATCCATGGCCGTAGTGATGCCATCAGCAACGCCTAACTTTGCACCGAATAAATCTGTAGTGTGATAATGCGTGTCAATAAAGCCTGGCGATACAACATGCCCTTTGGCATTGATGGTTTCTTTTCCTTTAATTTGCTGCTTTGTAATGGTGGCGATTCTACCGTCTTTAATACCAACATTGGCGATATCGTCAAACAAGGTCTCCGGGTCCATGACACGGCCGTTTAATATAACAATGTCAAATTCCTGATTAGAATTCGCTGATTTGTCAATCTTTTCTTGAGCAAACACACTGATAAAAACAGATGCGAGCAGTAATAAAGCAAGTAATTTTTTCATAATTAATTTTTTTTATGAGTTTATAGCGTTTTGACGAATATATATAATTTGTTTAACTAAAATAATAATTTGATAAACAAAACGTATTATTGTTTTTAATTATTATTGATTCGTGATGTGTTTTTTGTCTTACGTATGTTGATTATTCATCTTTAATTTTCATATTCCACATACACCTTACCCAAATCGCCAAAATCAGCAGTTACTTTGACGCTTGGGCTTTTGGGCAATGGTCCTATTGCAGCACCTGTGGTTATCCAGTCTCCAGCTTTTACGTGATGACCACGATTGATTAAGTGATTGACTAACCAGGTAAGAGAGTTGAGTGGTGTCCCCAAAACATTTGCTCCTGTATTTCGATCAATTTCTCGGTTGTCAAATAGTGCTACGACTTCACAGTCAGCTAAGTTGAGTTTTTCCCATTCTGGCACCGCTTTACCATAGACAAAACTGTAATTGTTGCAATGGTCGGCTATGATATCTTGGACTCCTAGCCCTTTAGGAAAATCGTTATACCGTGCACCTATAATTTCGATGGCGGGGTGCAATGTAGCAACGGCATTTTTAACCTCCTCCGGGGTGTAATCCACCCCTTTGTCGCATAAGTCTTTTCCCATGGTAAAGGCAAACTCAAATTCAAATCCGACTAGCGAAGGCAGACCATGCTTTATGATATTAGGTGTAGGGCTAATCCATTTTTCGAATAAAGGGCCTGAAATCGGTTCATCGACATGTGCTTTTAGCATCAATTCATCATTGGTAATAGCAACTTTCCAACCGCACTGCTGAACGCCAATTTCCTCAATGATTGCATCCTGTATTTGGTACCCTTCTTCTATACTAATTGGACGTAGTTCATTCGGTAAGGATATCAACTTATTTTCAAAGCGAGCCTTTATCAATAGATCGGCCGCTTTTTTTATACTGTCTTGAGTTTTCATTGATAATTTAAACTTTGACTTTTGTGTAATTCAAACAATACCGAAAGGATGCTTTGGATATTTCTGGTTGTGGCTCATTTGCTGACTCTATGAATCCTGTAATAAGAACAGAACTCAAAACCACAAGGAATAGTCTTTTCATACTTCTTAGCTATTTGTTCTAGGTAAAAATACTTCAAATTTTATATTAATAAGAATTCAATTTTTATTGCTGCTAACTTGTTATATCCACCTAAAAATAGAAATTTATCCCTTAAATCGGCTGGATAGCGAAACATTTGATGGATTTTTATCAGGCTCAAGGAAATGGAGCACGGCATCATCTAACGGACTTCGGATCTGTAAGAGATCTTTCTTGGCAATTTGGGTGTAGATCATAGTGGTTTCCGGTTTGGCATGGCCCAGTAACTCCTGCACATACCGCAAATTAACGCCGTTCTCAATTAGGTGCGTAGCATAAGAGTGCCTTAACGAATGAGGCGTAATTCGCTTTTTAATGCCTGCTTTAAGGCAAGCCCTTCGTAAAAAACTACGTACACTGCTTGCACTGTAAAGACCTCCTCCATAGCCCTCTATTAAATAGTCCTTCGGGGTATAGGTTATAAGATAATTCCGAACTAAAGGCACAATGCTTTCCGCAAGGATCACATAGCGGTCCTTCCTGCCCTTACTCTGATGTATGCGGATCTGCCTTCGTTCCAAATCAATATCAGAGGTCCTTAAATGTAATAATTCACTGATGCGCATGCCTGCCGAATACAAGAGCGCCAGGGCCATACGGTGCTTTAGATTGGCTGTACACTGCAGCAAGGTAATGACCTCTGTAGTACTTAATACCACCGGTAAGCGTTTTTGCCTGCCGGGCCGGTGCAGGGTGGTTACTTCAATACCACTTAAGGTATAACGCTCCCCGAAATGTTTGATGGCGCTGATCAGCTGGCGATGACTGCTAATGCTGTATGCCTTGTCAGATACCAACCGCTCCACAAACCGTTGTACTACACTATTGTCAATAGCCTTGAGGGGTTTGTTGTTAATAAAGAGTAAAAAATCAATGATAAAATTGGTGTATACCTCAATCGTGCGATTACTTAAACGAAGGCCCTTAAGATAGACTTTATATTCCCGGAAGAGATGGACCGATTCCCCTTTCAATAACGCTGGTTTTGATTTTCTTTCTTGCCTTTTTCGTAATTTTGGTAGCGGTTTTGCAGTGTTTATTTGCTGGTGATCCACATAAAAATGTCGCTGCCGTAGGTATGCGTAGAATTCAAGGAATACAGAACGCGAATAGGTCAGATAAAAACAGCCATAAGACCGGCTCCATCGCATTCCCTTATAATTTTTTATATAATCCTTCACGGCAGTCGAATATGGAAAATCAACCTTCATCTGCCGTTTGCCCCTGTGTATAAAAAGAGAAAGTACTACCTTAACCATGTGTTACGTCTCTTCGGCACAAGATATCCTATGAGGCTGTAAATTAGATGCAGTGAGTGTCGAGCGCATTTATGAAGTCTGGAAATGACATGGGCCAGGGGTAAAATGGGAGCGGTGTATAGTCTTCAACTTTTTATTTCTTTAACGATCAGGTTTAGTGGGTGGACGGTCGCTTGTTCAAGATCAGAATAGAATTCATTTAGTTTTGTTCATTGATAAAATCTTGAATTTAGCAGGGCCTCAAGCGTTCTAACAGATAAAAATTCTGAGGTATTGATGGGATAGGTTTTCGAGGATCCATTTTATAGAGTTCTTGTACATAATCCCAGGGATTGTCTTTTTGGAAGATGATGGGATATGTATCGATACTATAGGTCTCATATCTAAGTTGGATATTATTGTTAGAAATAGATTCTCGCTCGGTTAAACGTTCAACCAGGGAATAATAGTCCAAAATAGCGGTACGTAGTGTTTTACTGAAATAAGGAATTTCATTAGATTGTGTAATAGTTACAATGGTATTTTTGTTGGGTCAAAATTCATATTCACGAATCAAAAGGGTTAAATACTTCTTAAGCTATTTGTCTACGGGTATTTCTGTTCTTATTTGACGCATTGATGAATCTGCATAATTCACATGGGCCTGCATTGTTAATTTCACTTCATTCAATTGTATTTGATCCTCATTTAGATTTTCTTTTAAGATCACTAAGTGGTCCTTTATGGATTGGTCAATTTTTTTAAGTTCATTCCAATTGCTTACTTGCAGTGCAATTAAAATACCAATCACCACAAGCACAATTTCGCCAATGGCATACATTAGATATTTGCTGAATTTGTTCTGTGTGAGCAACTTTGAACGAATATTTCTAAAGAATTTTATCATGGGCCAGGGTTCAAACGAGAGGTGTTTCTACTATTCAACTATTAATTCGCGATCAATGAGGGAAATTAGGGTTTGACAGGTGGTTTTCATGTCATTAAACTGTGTATTCATCACAGAGAATTCGTATACGGCCATCACAAACCCATTCTTCTGTCTTATATCCTTTAACATCGCTTCATAATTCGCCCTTGGCAATGCTATATTTTCGCCTGCTTGCCCTTTAGTGATCTGGTAGGTGTAGTTTTTAACAATAGGATTCAGGTCTAAAACCCCATACGAGGGTTCATACAACAATACTTCCGCGTCATACCTGAAATGCGCTTCTTCATTTTTTAGTTTTGTGTATAAAGCCTGAAGATTCAACAGACCATTTTTAATGGAATCGTTAGAGATCAAGGCAAGATTTCCCGAATTTACTAGTTCCTGAAACGTATTATCCTGTTGCGTAAATTTCTGCCAGATATAAATATTGGTGGTATGAAAGGCAAAATCGTTTAAATCCGTTAAGGGCTTTCCTTCAAAATGTTCCAGAACGATATTGGCAGATTCAATTTGGGAGTTACGTGCCTTAGTATATTCGTTTAACTCGACTATGTTTAATTCAAGGTCCGTTTTTAAGTTTTCCAGATAATGCAGTTCCTGCTGCCGTAACTTCCTGGCTTCGTTGTTATTGTTGATTTGAAGTGCGATCAATATCCCAATGACCACAAGCACAATTTCGCCAATGGCGTATAGAAGATACCTGCCTGCCGGCGAGGCAGGTTTATTTTCAGTTAGTAATCTTTGCCGTATGCGCCTAAAAAATTTGATCATAACAGTATAAATTCCCCTCCTCAGAGGGGTTAGGGGCGGGTTTTACTCTTCCAGAATAATCGCAGGCAGATTCAACGACTTATAAAGCGCATTATACCCGTTCATCTCCTTAGCAACAATGGCATTTTTCTCTTCCTCAAAAGTGCTCCATTGCCCCAACAGATCTGCCAGACGTTCCCTGGCTCCCTGGGTTACTTTGGGCTCCGCTGCATCCACATACTCCCGTAAATTCATAAACTCAGCATTCAATTGGTTGTGAAAGTTGATCACATCCTGAAAGGTCTTTTGTTTAGGCTGTATAAGGTTTTCTTCCCAGGTGTTGATACGTTCTGTTAGTTCCTTGCCCTTTTTTACCAGTTCCTCTGCTGCAGCATTGTCTTTCAACAATTTCTCATAAGCGGCAAGCTGCCCCTTGGCAGACCGCATCTGGTTTACCGCCTCATGCATTTCAGTGATAGTGCTTGCAATTTTATCCAAAACTTCCTGCTGTTCTGCATAGTCGGCCGCAGTAGCTGCCACCTTTGGATTAGGGAAAACGTTTACCGTAGTTTCAGACACCGTTTCACCCCAGGTTAGCCGCAGGGTATAGGTGCCCGGGGCCACTCTCGAGCCTTCGTAATTTCCATAAACAAAGACCTTATCTACCGCCGGGAGTTGTTCTTTTCTGAAATCCCAGGTAAAACGATTGTACCCTTTCTTAGCTGGCAAGACCTCCGGTTTGGATGGGCCACCTGGCCAGGAACTAAAGTCCTCAGCCTTTTTACTGGAATAGGTGCGGATCACCTTGTTATTTTGTAATACCTCCAGCGTAATTGCTGTACTATCTGATTTTTGTCCCAGATAGTAATCTATGGTGACACCTTGCTTCGGGTTCTGCCCCAATCCCGGTACTGGCCTGTCTGTGCTGCCTCCAAAAAGTAAATAGGTATTTTTTGGCTGAATAAGTGCCACCGTAGAGGTTGTCATAGGCGCACTTTGAAGGGCCCCCACATCGTCCAGGATCCAAAAAGATCGGCCTGCCGTGGCCACCACAAGATCATTGTCCTGAAAGACCATGTCATTGATGGGGACCACCGGTAAATTCAGCTGAAAAGGCTGCCAGTTCATCCCATCATTCATAGAAATGTAAAGTCCGGTTTCCGTACCGGCATACAACATTCCTTTCCGCTTGGGATCTTCTCTAACCACTCGTACAAAAGTGTGAGGATCCGTAATTCCATTCACGATCTTTGTCCAGGTCTCTCCATAGTCTGCCGTCTTAAAAATATAGGGTTTCAGGTCCATGGTCTTATAACGCATGACCACTACATAGGCTGTAGCCGGATCATGCGGAGATACCTCAATACTGTTCACAATACCTTCTCCCAGATCCTTTGGCGTGGCATTTATCCAATTCTTACCTCCATCTCTGGTAATATGCACCAGGCCATCATCTGAACCGGCCCAGAGAACCCCTTCTTCGTGTGGAGATTCTACCAGATACATCAGGGTGTTGTAGTTTTCGCCACCGGCAGCTTCATTGGTATAAGGTCCGCCTCCCGGGCCCTGCTTGCTCTTGTCGTTCCGTGTAAGATCCGGACTTACTACTTCCCAACTTTGTCCTTCATCGGTCGATTTAAAAACGACGTTCCCTGCGTGGTAAATGGTGCTCCTGTTGTGAGGGGAACTAATGATTGGTGCGTTCCAGTTGTACCGGTATTTAAAATCGGCCGGAACATTGCCAAGGGCCAGCTCCGGGTATTCTTTGATCGACTTCCCTTCCCTCGAGGCTTTTACCCATTTCTCAATGATGCCCTGATAGCAACCGCCGTAGATCACTTTGGGATCATCCGGGTCAAAGGCCAGGTAGGCGCTTTCACACCCGGCTACAGAATACCAGTCTTTCCAGTCTATTCCGCCGTCATTGGTTCTGCTTGCAATGGAGATGGCCGAATTGTCTTGCTGGCCCCCATAGACTCTGTATGGCACCTGATTGTCAGTAATGACCCTGTAGAATTGGGCCGTGGGTTGAATAGTTTGTGTGCTCCAGCTTTCGCCACCGTTGTTGGAGACATTGGCGCCACCGTCATTGGAATTGATCATTTTTTGATTATCCTCAGGATGAATCCACAAATGGTGGTTATCTCCATGAGGGGTGGAGAGGTTGGAAAACGACTTGCCTCCGTCGATCGATTTCATCACCGGGGCATTTAGTACGTAAACGATGTTCTCATTCTGGGGATCTGCAAAGATCTCCATATAGTACCAGGATCGGGCAACATTCACTCGGTCCTTATTGATCTGTACCCATTTTTTTCCGGCATCATCTGAACGGTAGACACCACCTTTATCCCCTTCCGCTTCAAGTACGGCATAGACCCGTTCCGGGTTGGCTCTGGAGACCGAGATCCCGGCCTTGCCAAATTCCTTAGGCAGGCCCTCCTTCATTTTATCCCAGCTGCTACCCCCGTTTGTAGATTTAAAAAGGCCAGACATGGGTCCGCCAGATTCCATGGTCCATGGATAACGGCGGTGCTGCCACATGGCGGCATATAAGATAAGGGGGTTCTTCATGTCCATAGACAAGGATACGGCCCCTGTGGTGGCATCTAGATATAACACTTTCTCCCAGTCATTTCCCCCATTGGTAGAACGATAAATACCACGGTCTTCCGAGGGTCCGTATTGGGCACCCTGTGCGGTGACAAAAATAATATTCGGATTGGAAGGGTGGATGACGATATCTGAGATGTGTCTTGTGTTCTCGAGGCCCATATGTTTCCAGGTCTTCCCCGCATCGGTAGATTTGTAAACACCGTCTCCCATAGAGGTCATGACCCCTCTGGCAGCATGTTCTCCCATCCCGGCAATAACGATATTAGGATTGCTTTCAGCAACCGCAATGGCCCCTACAGTGCCTGTTTTAAGAAAGCCGTCAGAAACGTTTTTCCAGCTAATTCCGTCATCGGTGGTTTTCCAGATGCCACCCCCGGTACTGCCCATATAATAGGTCATTGGCTGCCCTATTACTCCGGTAGAGGTTACACTTCGTCCACCCCTGAAAGGACCAATATTTCGCCATTTGAGGCCGTGAAACATGGAGTCTTCAAGGACAGGTACAGGAGCGGTGTTGCGAGCTCTTCTCCGCTGACTTTCAACAGAAGAAGGGAAGAGTAATAATCCGATAATAATGAGTTGAATGAATTTCATTGGTCGTGTTTTGAAAAGTTTTTTATTGGTAATGTAAAAAGTGCTTATTCTTCTATGGCGGCAAAGGTCATTTGGCGGAATTTCCACCCGGTATCTTCATCCCATTTATTTTGAGTTTGCTTCATCAGGATGCCAATGATCTCTTCTTCAGGATCCGCAAAGTATTGTGTGTTAAAGTACCCGCCCCAGTCAAAAGTGCCTTTACTTCCTGCACCGCCCATATCCTGTCCTTTTTGGGTATAGACGCCAAAGGCCAGGCCATAATAAAAACGGCCATCGCTTAAAGAGAGCCCCATTTGGTCTCCCATGATACTGCGTATGGTGGTAGGGCTCAGAATACGCGCTCCATGATAGCTTCCCCCATTGAGGTACATCTGTAAAAAAGTGGCATAGTCTTTTGCCGTACTTGAAAGACCCGCCCCTCCTGAGAAGAAACGCCTGGCCCCTGTGATGGGGTAGTCTGTATCATAAAAGGTTACCGGATATTTTTCCCAGCCATCCTCTTTGGGTTGTTGTACCGTTACCAACCTGTCTGCCTTTTCTTCGGGAAGATAGAACCAGGTATCGTCCATCCCCAGAGGATCAAAAAGACGGGTTCGCAGAAACGTATCGAATGGCATTTCTGAGACTATTTCAATAAAGTAGCCCATCACATCCAGGCCTTCGCTATAGGTAAATTTCTCCCCCGGATTGTGATGTAGAGGTAGCAGGGCCAGTTTTTTAATACTCTCTTCAATGGAGATATCCGCTGTGGTAAACAGATCTGTTACCCCGGCTTTGGCGTAAATCTTTTTGATGCGGGGGTCCCCGTCAATAACGCCATACCCAACTCCCGAAGTATGTGTAAGCAAATGCCGGATAGTGATCTCCTTGTCTGCGGGAGTGGTTGTATAACTGCTATCCGCCTCATTAAATGTTGCGAGGACCTCTGGGTCCTGAAATTCCGGGATGTATTTTGAAATGGGATCGTCTAATCGAAATTTGCCTTCTTCCCATAACATCATCACTGCGGTGGCCGTAATGGCCTTGGATTGGGAGGCGATCCTGAAAATGGCATCCTTGGTCATTTCTTTTTGGGAGGCATTGTCTGCCATCCCTACCGAGGTGTAATAAACGATCTTTCCTTTACGTGCAATGAGGGCCACAGCTCCCGGGATCTCGCCAGAAGTTACTGCATCTTGCAGCATGGTCTCAATTTTGGCTAGTCGGGTTTCAGACATACCGGCACTGGCCGGTGGAGCTTCAACAAGCACTGTATAAGTTTCAGCAGTTGAAGGAGCGTTACGGCACCCCAGGATAAGGAAGGCCAGAAAAATGGATGCTAAGGTGGTTGGTTTCATAAATATGCTTGTTTCGTTCTAATTCCCTCCTTCCCGGTTGGGGGATCTGGGTGTGGGCCAACTGCGTCTTTCCCCGGTTCTGGGATTAATAGAAAGTACCGCTTTATCGCGGGAGGACCTTTCAGGATCTTCACTGGCCATATACGTAAGGATGGCGGTAAGGATCACATTGTTCCGAACATCATCAAAGACGATCTTGTCATAGGTATCCAGGTTGGTGTGCCAGGTGTAGTTCCAGTAACTCCAGCTTAGAGAGCTAAGTGAAAAGGCAGGGGCACCTGCGGCTACAAAAGAGGCATAGTCTGAACCCCCACCACCCGGGTTTCCGGGAAAAGTGGTCTCTATATGTTTGGTTATACTTTCGGGTACAGGTTCCATCCATCGGCCTAAATAAGCGTAGGAATTTAAAAATCCTTGCCCGGAGAGGTTAACGACCCTGCCGGTGCCATTATCCTGATTAAATAATGCCTGCAGACCTTCCACTACTTCCGGGTGGTCCTCCACATAGGCACGTGAACCGTTGAGGCCCTGTTCTTCACTTCCCCAAAGCCCGATAATGATGGTGCGTTTAGGATTAGGATATAATTTTTTAAGGATGCGTGCAGTTTCCATCATGGTGATGGTGCCGGTACCGTTATCTGTGGCGCCGGTTCCCCCGTCCCAGGAATCGAAATGGGCAGAAAGAACTATGTATTCATCAGGAAATTCTGTCCCGGGAATGGTGGCAATCGTATTGAAGGTAGGGACCCTTCCTAATTCTTTGGATTCTGCCACTACTTTTAAAATGGGGTTGCCTCCGTGTTCCACCATACGGTAAAGCATGCCGTAATCTTCGAGCGAAAGGTCTACTACCGGAACTTTTTTGGTGTTGGCACTAAAGATCTTGTTGGCGCCAAAGCCGTTAGACCAGCGAGACTGAATAATGCCAGCGGCACCTGCCTCTTCCAGAGCCTCGTTGATGGTTCTGCTGCTATAACCGGTAGCTCTTATTTTTTGCCCCCAGGCGTCCTCCTGTGCATCGCGCTCTTTTTTCATTTTTTCAAAAGATTCGGGTGTGGCAAATTCTTCCCAGTTATAGTCGGGTCTGCCCGTGGGTTGCGGCATGGAGACCAGTACAAACTTTCCCTTTACAGCAGGCACCCATTTTTTAAAGGCCATAGAATCTGCCAGGGTTGGGATGGTGATAAGTCCGGCAGTTATGCCTTTGGAGGTGGTACCAGGGCTCCAGGCCAGTTGTCTGCCTGAAAGAGATACTACTCTAGGGGATACCATATCGATGTGGGTAATTCCACGTTCCCAGCCTCGCCAAGTTCCCCATGCTTCGTTCGCTGCGGAAATACCCCATTTTTCATAAGTTTTTACGGCCCAATCGTGCGCATTTTTCATTTGTGGTGTTCCAACCAGTCTCGGACCTATAACATCCATTAATTCGTGCGCCAACAAGGGCAATTGGGTATTTTCAGTGGCCTCTTTTTCAATGGCTGCAGCCATTTCCTGCGGAGATTGGGCGTATACCCAAACCATACTGATCAAAAGAATAAAGAGGGTGCATAGTTTTTTCATAGTGAGTGTCTAGTTTTATAAAGAATCCCTAATATAAAAAGAAAACCAATGCAGCATAATAATGAACGCTTTATTCTTAGGGGACGAGGGGATATTAAAGTTTACAAACGACTACAAACGATAACAAACGAAAATAAATAAGTAAGAACCAACTATGGGTTTTAATGGGATTTAAGTTTGCCTTGTTGGTTGTAGTAACCGATAGTATTAACTGTTTAACCTTAAAATTTAGTAAAGATGAATGCACTTAAAAACAAAGTACAGTTGATTGGTAACCTGGGGCAGGACCCGGAAGTAGTAAACCTAGACAGTGGTAGCAAGCTCGCGAAATTTTCAATTGCGACCAATGAGACCTACCGGAACACCAAAGGAGAAAAGGTCACGGATACCCAATGGCACAATGTTGTGGTATGGGGTAAACTGGCTGAAGTGGTGGAGAAGTTCCTTAATAAAGGAAGCGAAGTGGCCGTAGAAGGCAAATTGATACACAGATCGTATGAGACGAAGGAAGGTGAGAAGCGATTTATTTCGGAGATCAAGTGTAATGAGCTTCTGATGTTAGGGAAACAATAGAAGGGAACATCTGGTCGATAAAGGGGGCATTTTGCCCCCTTTTCTATTTTTAATGTAAATGATTCCCTATCTTTTAAATCCTCGTATTTCGTATTTCCATGCGGAAAATAGCGAAGAAAATAAGGACCGATGAGATGTAGTTTAACCCTCTTTCTAATTTTATGTATCTGTCTTCCGTGCAGCCTTAGTGCTCAGGAGGAGATTGGAGGGGCGCCTATGGCCAGTTTCTATCGCAGTATGGCGATTGAGGATTCCCTGATGGAACAATCCCTTACCTTTGCCCTGGAAGAGGATGAGACGGATTTTTGGAAAGATCAGCGGAATTTTGAAAATAGCTTAAAACAAGAAAATTATACGGCCTATAAGACCTATATTTTCTATAAAAGAAGAGCCTACCTGGAACATAATAAAAACTGTGATATTTCCAACGAACATGGAAAAGGCTACAACAAACAAGCATCCTTTTATTCGGTACAGGGGAGGATTGCACTCGCCAGTGAATCCCAAAAAGTTGATCGGCAAGGGTTACCGGGAGGTAGATTAGTATCGCATCAATAATAAAGATCCGCTTTTTTTAAAATCAGGCTACTTTTTTTAGAAGGTCAAAACAAGGGCATCGCTTGCAGCGTTTAGATTCACACTTTTTGTATTTCTTACAACATTTCGTTTTACAGCATGGAGATTCCATGGCTCGTAATAATACCTGCCTCGCTTTTCGGGCTCGTTTTTCCTGTTTTTTTAAGGCTTTCTTCTTTTTTCCCATGGATACTATAAGGAGCCTAAAAATAATTATTTTTATTTAGAATAAATAAAGATAATATGTTAAAACTTATTCTTCTGCCTTTGAAGCAGCACTGTCTGCAGCAATTTGTTGCACATCCCTATCGAATAAATAAAGTCCGCCCTTATCATTGCCTATAAGGTTTATCTTATCCAGGATATTCCTCGCCAGGGCCTCTTCTTCAATTTGTTCTGCCACATACCACTGCAGGAAATTGTGGGTGGCATAATCCTTCTCTTCCAGGGCTACATGTACCAGTTCATTGATGCATTTTGAAACCGCGATCTCGTGCTCATAAAGTTCCTGGAACATTTTCTGAAAGCTCGTAAAGTCCTTTTTGGGTGCTTTTAGCTGGGTAATATGTGCATGGCCCCCGCGTTCGTTTATATATTTGATCAGTTTTAGCATGTGCGTTCTCTCTTCATCAGAATGCCCATACATAAACAAAGAAATACCTTCCAGACCTTTAACTTCGGCCCAGGAAGCCATAGAAAGGTATACTTGTGAAGATTCTGCCTCTACCCGGACTTGTCCGTTTAAGGCGTTTTCCATTTTTTTTGTCAACATTGTTCTAAAATTTTTTTAAAAATACACATTCTATATTTATGTGTACATGATAAAAATCAGGTATCACATCAGGATAATTACGAAAGGTAGAAGGAAAAACAATGGACTTTAAAAGTACAATTCCTGGGCTAGACGGAAGGTATTGGCATGGGCTTCTACAATGATCTTGATGTCCTTGGAATACCCGCCACCCATGCTGCATTGAACCGGAATACCATATTCACGGCAGGTCCTAAGGACAAATTCATCCCGAAGCTTACACCCTTCCAGAGACATCCCGAGGGTGCCCAGCTTATCTGAAGACAATACATCTACCCCGCAGAGGTAGCATATAAAATCTGGTTCTTGTTGCTCTATAAGTAGGGGGAGCGTCTTTTTTAGTAAAGCAAGATATTCTTTGTCGGTGGTGTTCTTTTTCAGGGGAAGATCGAGATCCGAAGTTTCCTTTTTAAATGGATAATTATTGGCCCCATGCATAGAAAAGGTAAAGACCGTTTGATCTTCCTGAAAGATCTCGGCGGTACCGTTACCCTGATGCACATCAAGATCTACGATCAGAATTTTTTTCACCTTGCCTTTTTTCTGTAAATAACGGGCACCGATGGCCTGGTCGTTCAACATGCAAAAAGCCTCCCCTCGATTGGTATAGGCATGGTGTGTACCTCCGGCGATGTTCATGGCAATCCCGTATTCCATGGCAAAGTTGCAGGCCTTCATGGTGCCGTCGGCAATGGTCCGTTCCCGTTCCACCAGGATCTCACTTAAGGGAAATCCTATTTTCCTTGCCTCTTTTGGGGGGATCTTCATATTCAGCAGATCGTAAAAGTAGTCGGGGTCATGGACCGCCAGAATATGCTTGTCATTGGGAATGGCAGGCTCAAAAAAGTTTTCCGGAGTACAGGTCCCCTCATGGACCAATTGCTGAGGCAAAAGTTCATATTTGAGCATTGGGAACCTGTGCCCTTCGGGTAAGGGGTGTCTGTAGATAGGGTGATACGCTATTTTAAGCACTGTTGAAATTTTGCTTTCTGGTTTTCCGATTCAATTAAATCCTCGGTCACCGGTCTCTAAACTAATAATATAAGAAAGTCTTCTTTTAATATGGCTAGCTTATGGTAGCCCCATTGCCAACACCGGCAAGATCCGGATTTAGAAACACCAGTTTTCCTTCCTCATTTTCGGTCATAAGGATCATCCCATTACTCTCAACCCCTCGCAATGGTCTTGGTGCCAGGTTCACCAGGACGGTCACTTTTTTTCCTACGATCTCTTCCGCGGTAAAACTCTCAGCGATACCGGAAACAATGGTTCTTACATCGATACCCGTATCCACTTTAAGGACCATTAGTTTTTTGGTCTTTGGCATTTTTTCTGCTTCCAGGATGGTGCCTACACGCATATCCATTTTAGAAAATTCTTCGAAGCTGATAGTTTCTTTTTGAGGCATAATATTTTTGTTTTCTGATTCGTTGGCTTTTTTTGTTGCCTTTAATTTTTCTAATTGGGTGTTGATCTCGGCATCCTCGATCTTTCGGAACAACAATACAGCATCCCCTAATATATGTCCGGAAGGCAGCAGTGTTGATCGATTGGAAATACTTTCCCAACCTAAAGAAAAAGCCCCGTTTTCTACTTTCAGCATCTTCTTCAATTTGGCAGCGGTAAAGGGTAAAAAAGGTTCACTAAGGACCGCCAGGGCGGTGGCCAGTTGCAGGGCAGTATTCATTATGGTGGCTACCCTTTCCTCATTTTCCTTGATCACTTTCCAGGGCTCCTCATCGGCCAGGTATTTATTCCCTAACCTGGCAAGGTTCATGAGTTCTTGTCCGGCCTCTCTGAAGCGATAGCGCTCTATAGAATCACTAATAGTGGCCGGGAATTCCTGCATGGTATGTAAGGCTTCTTTATCTGTTTCAGTCAGTTTTCCGGCCTCCGGGACCACTCCTTTGTAGTATTTTTGAGTAAGTACCACCACCCGGTTAATAAAATTCCCAAAGATGGCAACCAGTTCATTGTTGTTTCGTGCCTGAAAATCGGCCCAGGTAAAATCGTTGTCCTTGGTCTCCGGGGCATTGGCAGTAAGCGTATATCTGAGCACATCCTGGGCATCCGGAAAAGCTTCTAAATATTCATGCAGCCAAACGGCCCAATTTTTTGACGTAGAGAGTTTTTGGCCTTCAAGATTTAAAAATTCATTGGCAGGAACATTTTCGGGGAGTATAAAATCTCCATGGGCCTTTAACATGCTGGGAAAGATGATACAATGAAAAACAATGTTGTCCTTCCCAATAAAATGAACCATTTTGGTGCTCTTGTCTTGCCAGTATGGTTTCCAGTCTTTTCCTTCTCGCTGTGCCCATTCTTTGGTAGAGGAGATGTACCCAATGGGCGCATCGAACCAGACGTATAATACCTTTCCTTCCCCGCCCTTTACAGGCACCGGGATCCCCCAATCCAGATCGCGCGTTACGGCCCTTGGTTTCAGACCATCATCTATCCAGGATTTACATTGCCCGTAAACATTGGGTTTCCAATCGGATTTATGATCTGTGAGGATCCACTGTTTTAAAAAATCCTCATACCGGTCCAGCGGCAAGAACCAATGTTTGGTCTCTTTCAGAGTGGGCACGGCCCCGGACAAGGTAGACTTTGGGTTGATAAGGTCCGTGGCATTTAATGAAGATCCGCAATTCTCGCACTGATCCCCGTAGGCCTCTTCATTTCCGCATTTGGGGCAGGTGCCGGTCACAAAACGATCTGCCAGGAATTGCCCTTCCTTTTCGTCGTATAATTGTGCCGTGGTCTCTTCAATAAAATCTCCCTGCTCGTATAACTTTACAAAGAAATCGCTGGCCGTCTGATGGTGGATAGCAGCTGAGGTACGGGAATAATTGTCAAAGGTGATCCCAAAATCGTGAAAGGATTGTTTTATGATGCTGTGGTATTTATCGATCAGTTCTGTTGGGGAAATTCCTTCCTTTTTTGCTTTCATTGGGATGGCTACGCCATGCTCATCACTCCCGCAAACAAAGACCACGTCCCTGCCAATCAGACGAAGATACCGTGCATAAATATCTGCAGGGACATAGACCCCCGCCAAATGGCCTATATGGATGGGCCCATTGGTGTAAGGAAGTGCTGCCGTAATCGTGTATCGGGCAAAATTCTGGGATGCTGTCGCCATCAAACTCGTGGATTTGGGCACAAAAATAACCATTTTTTATGCCCCTTCCGTTTTGTGGACGAGAAAAAGAAAACCCTCGTATGTCCATGGCGCAGGGTTTGAATCCTGAACCGGAAATACGAGGGTTGCTATAGCAAAGTAGGGGCAGCTTATGCTACCATGACGGATTTAGACATTTTTTTATCCTGTACCTGAATACGGTAGATGTATTTACCGGTAGACAAATGACTTGGCATTCGTTCCCGGATGTTGATCTCTACAGATCCTTCAAACATCATTTCATTGTAAACGGTTCCCACATTCTGTCCAAGAATATTATACAACTGAATGTCCACATGTGCACTAAATGGCATTTCAAGATATATATGCGGAGTTTGTTGTGTAGGATAGAAGGGTTTGTGGACAATAGCGTTCAACAATTCATCACTAGGATCTTCCGAATTAGGGTCCATAGGAGTAGGTGGTGTAAACGGCTCATCGCTATACGCAATATCCGGAAATTCCACCCCACTGCAATTAAATCCTAGATTTACAGGTGCATATGGATGATCTAATAGGTGTTGTTCGACGAGCGGAATGGGCACGCATAACCATTCAGCAAGGACCGTGGCATATAGGTCCCTGAAGTCCATGGTGTACTCAAGATTTCCTCTTCCGTTCGGGTTCTCCAGGGAAGGATGATCTCCCACAAAGGCACTTCCATTTAATCCTGAACCAAAGAATAGGGTAGGAGCCGCTTTCCCGTGATCGGTTCCATTAGATCCATTCTCAAAGATCCTTCTTCCAAATTCGGAGAAGGTCATGCTCAATACCTTATCATCTTGTTGTGTAAAAGCAATATCCTCATAGAAATTGTTGATGGCAACAGACAAGTTAGACATCAGTCGCTCGTGTGCCAATGGCTGATTCCCGTGTGTATCAAAACCTCCCATGGAGATCATATATACCTTAGTTCCCAGATTTCCTTTGATCAATCTTGCGAGCAAAGCCAATTGTCTGGCAAAGCCATTATCCTGGTATTGTACCTGGTTCTGACCTCTTTCGTAGGCCTCATGTATAAGTCCGGAGTATTCATAGGTTGTATTGGCTACCCCTCTCAGGAACCTCAACTGATCTCCGTACATACAATCATTAAAAAGAGCAGGATCCAGGCTGTATTGTACACCAGATTCAGCGATCTCTTCCAATTGATTGATGTTCGATGTTACAAAGGCATAATTGGTCTCTTCACCCTGAAATACCAAACTCCCGAAGTTACCAATCTGAATTGCCGCAGGCGATGCTGGTGGATTCACCAGATAATCAGGGTATATGTTCTCAAAATAGCGTCCCATCCATCCGGTATTCAGACCTGTAAACCCTGTAGTGGTAAGGTCCGTATTGGCATAGATGTCTGATCCCGTAAAATGCGACAGACTTTGGTTTTGGTATCCAACACCGTGGACGGCCTTAAACTGACCTTCTCCCCACATCGGTTCTAAAGCATTCATATAAGAGGGTACACCAAATTCGTCCGTAAGTTTTAACACCTTACTTTCAGGAATATAGATGTTCGGCCTGGCATTGGCATAGAGATCGTATTGCTCAATAGGGATCACGGTACTTAATCCGTCATTACCACCAGACAGCCTTATCAGAATAAGGATGTTATCTGTATCTGCATTCGCAATGGCAGCTGACAGGGGGGAAGGAGCTGAGGCGGTAAGCATATTGCTTCCCAGCATCATGGATCCTGACCCGGCAATGCCCAGGGCTTGCAAAAATGAACGTCTGCTCCAGAACTTATGTTCCTCGTCATGACCGTTTTGGTTCTTTATATTTATAGGGATATGATTATTACACATAGTTGTAGGTATTATTTAAGTTGAAACTCGGGTTGTCTTGACAAATGCATGAGCAGAAGAAATACTTGCTGCGGAACTTCCGGACTAACTGAAAGCATCCAAAGGCCTAATCCACCTGGGATATAGTCTGATCCGTAATATTCCTCAGGAACATCTTCGATCTTAAAGACCGACATGGCGTTTTCGAAATCCTGAACTGTAAGCAAACCTAAGGGTGTAAACTTATCTACTATGGCCCGTACCACAGTCTCTGGATTACTGGTATTACTATCCCCCGGTCCTACGGCATCCATGGCCAGGGTTCTGAATTGTTCCGGATTTCCCTGGTAGAAGATTTCAAGAAAGACTTCTACAGTTAACCATCGGCCAATAATAAAGTTAGTATTGATCCAGGTACGGTCTCTTTGCCATCCTGCAACGTCAAAAGGATCGAACAGGGTTTGTCCGAGCATTCTTGTAGTATCTACAACATTGAGTATAGTATTGTCATTATATGCAAAATTAGTTTCATTAATAAGGTTGAGGTAAATATCGAACGGACTCTTAATGATCACGCCAATGGCTTCATCATCAAAGAAATGCTGGCTCTTAAATAATTGAGACAACACAGGAGCAATTTCAAAATTGTTAGCCACCATGGTGCCTGCCATCCCTGAAATAATGGTTTGCGCATTACCGGCGTCGTCATCCGAATCCGGGTGCACAAAAAACTCATATAATTTTTGGCAAATAAAGCCGGCAATTTCATTAGGACGTTGCTGAAAAAGTATGTCGATCACGTCGTCATAGTTCCAGTTTCCTGTTTGACCCAGGATGGTTTTTGGTCCGGCATCGAACCTGGTAGGATCAAAAGTAACTTGTTCGCAGCCCAGCTCCCCACGTTCCACATACCCCGTTAAGGCCTTGGCCGTTTCTATAATGTCTTGTTCAGTATATCCGTTGCCTTCCCCCAGGGTGAAAAGTTCATAAAGTTCCCGTGCGTAGTTTTCGTTAGGATTATTACCGTTATTATAAACACCATCCAGATAATAGAGCATGGCGGAGGTTAACCCAACTTCACTTACAAAGGTCTTAAAGTTACCGATAGCATTTCTTTGCAGGCAGTTTATGTAGTAATACAGGAAACTGTTGCAGTCATAGACATCTATTTCCGTAACAAAATGATTGCTCCAAAAGAAACTAAGCCGGTCTCGCAGATTATTGGTCAAAAGCCCATTGGTGTAGGCAACGGCCCATTCTTCCTGTTGGGCCCTTCTTATTTGGCGTGCCAGATCATCGTCAGCAGGATAATTGCTATTATTCCAGTCTGCCCAGGCCGGAGCCGCCAAAGGAGGCATGGTGAGGGCTTCATTGATAAGGGTATCTACCAACGTTCCTGGATTTTGGCCAACGGCCGAGTCAATAGTCTGTACCGAGGCGCTAAACCCAAGTCTTCTGTACAAATGCGCAGCCCTGACTTTATCAAGCGGGGTCGTGTATTGCGCTAATGTAGAGGTATTACAATTAACGAAGTATTCCATAGTCAAATATTAGGCTTTAAGAACGTTCATGTGCGTAGGGGCAAATTCTTAACGCTTAAACTATACGCTTAGTATGGAAATCCAAATATTTTCGATATCCGGAGACGTAATGTACAATCTAAGAGCCAAAATAGAGGCCTACTGCAGCTATTTTTCGATGAAATGCGCTATTTTGTTAATTTTTAGTGCTTTATGGCTTTACATAATGATTATGGAAAAAAGGGGGAGGAACTGGCGGCAGATTTACTTTTGAAAAAAGGATATCGTATTCTGAGGAGGAATTATAGGTATCTGAAAGCCGAGATCGATATTCTTGCTCAAAAAAAGAATATTCTGGCCGTGGTAGAGGTAAAGTACAGGCGTTCTGATCAGCTACAGTCCGTTACCGCCTCTATCAATAAAAAGAAAATAGGGCTGCTCATCATGGCTGCAGATCACTATGTGGTGGAAAATGATCTGGAAGTAAATGTACGCTTCGATATTATTACAATTTTAGGGCAATCCGGAGCCTATAAAATTGAACATCTTAAAGAAGCCTTCTCTCCGTACTAATAATTGTTTTATTTATAACATTATGTTATTTTTGAAAGAAAAAGAATGAAGACCATTTCTTCCGTTGTTGAGCACTACATCAAGAAAAAGCCGTTTTTACAAAGTGCATTGGCACAGGGGATCATAAATCTTACTTCTTTATCCCGACTAGTAAAACCCGAAATAGAACTCGAGCTGGGGAAAGATGTCCGAAATGGCGCCATTGTTATGGCATTAAAAAGGCTGTCGGACGACCTCGAATTCCGCGCCACACACAGGATCATTAAGGTGTTAAAGAATATCGGGGAAATTACGGTGCGCTCTTCCCTTACAGACTTTACGTTTCTGGTATCAGATACAATCCTTGAAAATCAGACCCAACTTTTAAAAGAGGTAACAAAGAACAAGGAAGTTTTTTATACCTCTTCAAGAGGTGTTAATGAATTGAACATTGTGGTAAGTGAAAGCCTCGATTCGGTAATTGAAAGCTTGTTTAAGGATGAGAAGTGCACTCAGAAAGCTTCTAACCTCTCCTCTATTACTGTGAAATTACCTGCTGAGAATGTCTCGGTGCCAGGCATCTATTACTTTATTTTTCAGCGCCTTGCCTGGGAAGGCATTGTGCTCTACGAGGTTATTTCTACCACCAATGAGTTTACCATCATCGTGAACGATGAACAGGTTGATATTGCTTTTAAGACCATCAAGGATCTTAAAACACTATAAAAAGCAGATAACCATTTACCTTAGGAAGTAGTCTGGGTCTCAGTTTTAGGAGCTCCTGCCAGTGGCTGTAGCATTTGCAGTGCCGAAGAAGTAGCATGAATCTTTTCAAATACCAACAAAAGTCGCAGTCCGTTTCGGGTTTGTTTTTCCTTGATCTTACAGGAGGAGGCGTGCGTTTGAACATATTGCAGCACCCTGGTAAAGACCGCACTCTGATAAAAACTAGATTGTTGATCGGCTACAAAATACCCAATCAGTTTTCCCTTTTTCATCACAACCTTCTCCAGGCCTATACTGCTGGCTACCCATTTGATTCGTACCGAATTTAAAAGATCTTTTACGGTTTCGGGTAATGGGCCGAACCTGTCTTTTAAGTGTGCCTGGAACTTTTGAAGATCCGCTTCATTGGTGATCGTATTTAATTCGGTGTACAAGTTGAGTCTTTCAGTAATATTATTGACGTAATTATCAGGAAATAACAATTCAAAATCCGAATCGATCTGAGTCTCTTTTACATATACTTTTTTTGTGCCCTCTTCTGGTTCGTACAGATCTTTAAATTCATTCTCTTTTAACTCATCAATGGCCTCTGCCAGTATCTTTTGATAGGTCTCAAAGCCGATCTCATTGATAAAACCACTTTGTTCTCCCCCTAATAGATCACCAGCACCTCGTATTTCAAGATCTTTCATGGCAATATTAAAGCCACTTCCCAGTTCGGTGAATTGTTCCAGAGCCTGTATCCGCTTTCTGGCTTCCGATGTCATTGAATCGAAGGGTGGCGTAATAAAATAACAGAATGCCTTTTTATTACTTCTTCCTACACGGCCCCGCATTTGATGAAGATCACTTAATCCGAAATTATTGGCATTGTTAATAAAGATCGTATTCGCATTGGGGACATCCAGCCCGCTTTCAACAATGGTCGTGGAGACCAGTACATCAAAATCACTATTCATGAAGCCCAGCATAAGCGTCTCCAGTCTTTTACCTTCCATCTGCCCGTGACCAACCCGTATTTTGGCATCGGGCACCAGGCGTTGTAAGAGTCCGGCTACCTCTTTTATATTCTGAATTCGGTTATGGATAAAGAACACCTGTCCTCCCCGCTGAATCTCATAGGAGATAGCATCTCTGATGGCCACCTCATCTAAACGGATAACATGACTTTCAATGGGGTAACGGTTGGGCGGAGGCGTGGTGATCACAGAGAGATCTCGTGCCGCCATCAGACTGAACTGCAGTGTCCTGGGAATAGGAGTCGCTGTAAGCGTAAGCACATCTACATTTTCTTTGATCGATTTTAATTTATCTTTTACGGCGACCCCAAATTTCTGTTCTTCATCTACCACCAGGAGTCCAAGGTCCTTAAAGATCACATTTTTGTTTACCAGTTGATGGGTCCCTATAATAATATCAACCTTTCCGGATTCCAGGGCTGCCAGGGTTTCTTTTTTCTCTTTTGCGGTGCGAAATCGATTCAGGTAATCTACAGTCACCGGCATATCCGAAAGTCGTTCCTTTATGGTTCGATAATGCTGAAAGGCGAGAATAGTAGTAGGTACAAGAATGGCCACTTGTTTCCCGCCATCCACCGCTTTAAAAGCCGCCCTGATGGCTACTTCAGTTTTGCCAAAACCGACGTCGCCACAAATAAGCCTGTCCATGGGCCTTTCCCTTTCCATATCTTTCTTGATGTCTTGCGTGGCCGTGATCTGATCCGGAGTGTCCTCATAGATAAAAGAGGCTTCCAACTCGTGTTGTAGGTAACTATCAGGGCCATAGGCATACCCTTTATCTAACCTCCTTTTGGCGTAAACATTAATAAGATCGAAGGCTATTTTTTTAACTCTCGACTTGGTCTTTTGTTTTAATTTTTTCCAGGCGGCGGAACCCAGCTTGTATATTTTTGGGGCCACCCCGTCCTTGCCATTGTATTTGGAGATCTTATGCAGAGAATGTATGCTTACATAAAGGATATCTCGTTCGCCATACATCAATTTAATGGCCTCTTGCTTTTTGCCTTCTACCTCTATTTTTTGCAAACCACCAAACTTTCCTATGCCGTGATCAATATGGGTCACATAATCCCCCATAGACAGTTTGTTCAGTTCTTTCAGGGTTATTGCCTGTTTTTTGGCATACCCGTTCTTGATCTGAAACTTATGGTATCGTTCAAAGATCTGATGATCTGTATAACAAGCTATTTTGATGTCATCATCTATGAATCCATCATGAATAGGTGTAACAAGTGTCTGGTAGTGTACTGTCTTTCCTATTTCGTCAAAAATATCGTGGAATCTTTTTGCCTGTTGTTCAGAGGAGCAAAAGAGATAATTCTGGTACCCCTTGGCTTCGTTCTCATTCAGATTTGCCAGCAGCAGGTCAAATTTTTTATTGAATACCGGCTGTGGTTTGGTATTAAAAGAGATCACCTCCGAGTTACTTGGCATCTGTCTTTCCCTGAAAGGTAACCATGGCAAACTCTTCAAGTTCAGTTTCCAGCAAGGAGCTGTTTATAAATAATTCGAGTGGTTGGGCATGATTAGTCTCTGTACGTAGGTCCTTAAAAGCCTCCTTGGCTTTTTCAAAGAAGGATTCTATGCGTTGGTGAAGTACGTCCGGGTCATTTACAAACAGCACGGTATCCGGGGAAATATATTTAAGAAAGCTCACCCTTGATTCTTTCATGAATTTGTTCTCCACATTCGGAATAATGGTGATCTTTTTTACCTGCTCTGTAGAAAGTTGCGTTTCAACATCAAAGGTTCGGATGCTGTCTATTTCATCTCCGAAAAATTCAATCCTATAAGGCGCATCATTCGAAAAGGAAAAAACGTCTACGATCCCCCCTCGTACAGCAAATTCTCCTGGTTCTGTCACAAAATCTACTCTGTGGAACTGGTATTCGAACAACACCTCATTTAAGAAATCGAGGGAGAGGGTGTCGCCAATTTTTATCTTTTGTGTATTCCTGTCGAGTTCCTTTCTGGTCACCACCTTTTCAAACAGTGCATCTGGATAGGTGACAATGACCGCTGGTTTTTTTCTTGAATTAATGCGGTTCAGAACTTCGGCCCTCAGCAGTACATTGGCGTTATCGGTTTCCTCAATATGATATGGTCTTCGGTAACTCCCCGGATAGAATAGAACATCTTGTGCGCCTATTAGCTGTTCAAGATCGTTGAGGTAGTAAGCCGCTTCTTCCTTGTCCCGGAGGATCCACAAAAAAGGGTGATCAGCACTCTTAAAAACCGCTGCCAATACAAAGGATTGTGCAGAGCCAACCAGGCCCTTGAGGTGTGTTACTTTTTGAGAATTTGCAATAGATTCTCCCAGTTTCCTCAATTGTGAAGACTGTTCGTACAATGGTGGGATGGTGCTTTTTGTCACCTGCTAATTTTGTGCAAAGATAAGGCGAGAACAGTGGTCTGGCAATGCCAGTCTAAATTTTTATAACCATGGCATCTGCAATGGCATAGACTTCGTCTTCCTGCTTCTTTTTTAGCACATGGGTTCCGGTGAAGGCACCAAAGGCAGGGAGTATCATTTGATGTTTATTCTTAAAGAAACAAGGAAGTCTCAACGATTGTCTTCCCTGGCCACGTAAATGCACCGCTGGATGAATATGTCCTGAAAAATTGAAAAGGCCCGCTCTTTCTTCCGGGTAATGGGTCAGTAGAAAAGGGCCCCAGATGAGTTCCTCAACCAGGGTGATCCCCAAGTTCTCATATTTAAGAGGGGAAATAATATCGTGGTTTCCCGCGATCAGAATAATTTTTGAGGTCATGTTGAGGACCCAGTTTTCAAATAACTGCCACTCAAGGTTCAGGCTCGAATGAAAAAGATCGCCTAAAAAGCAGACTTTTTTAGGATTGTATTGTGAGAGGAGATCTTGTAGCACCTTGAAATTTTTTTCGATCACCAGGTGAGGAACGGCTGCTCCGTATTTTCTGAAATGTGTCACTTTTCCCAAATGAACATCGCTTATCAGCAACACCTCTTCCTCCTCCCAGTAAACTACGCCGGAAGGGTGTAGTTCCAGGTGTTGTTCGGAAATAATAATACGCTGGGAGTTCATGACCTCAAAGATAGTGAATGCCCGAATGAGAACATCACTTCATCAAAAGAGCCGTCATTCGTTTTATTCGGTCGGCCAACTTTTCGCTGGAAAGTTTTTCCCGAAGTCTGTCTGTTATGATAGGGAATGAAAATGGCGTTGGTTTCTGACATGCTTTCCAGACGATCTCCTGTTGTGCTATCCGTTCAAGGGCCAGGCGTAAACGTCCCTCTTCCAATTGATGTTCAAAAGTCTCCCTGAAGGCCTGAAGAAAAAGCAGGTTATCTGGTTCGTAATCCCTGAAAACATCGAACAATAATTGGGAGCTGCTTTGCAAGTGTTTCATTTTAACCCCTTTATCTGGGTATCCGGTGAAGACCATGCCGCTGATTACGGCAATATCCCTGAATTTTCTTCTTGCCATTTCTGTAGAATTCAGGCTTTTTTGAAGGTCCTCCAGCATAAAAGCGGTTGAAAAGAGGTCATTGTCTATAACCGCCTGAATGTCTATTTCTTTATCAGACAAAAGCTCGAATCCATAGTCATTAAAAGCCAGGGAGAAGGTAATGGGAGAAAGAAGACTTATGCGATATCCCAGGAGACTACCCATGGCTTCATGTACAAATCTGCCTTCGAAGGGATAAAAGATATGGTGATACCCATCACTGGTTTTAAAGGTTTCAATAAGCAGCTCATCCGGCCCGGGCACGATACTTTCTTTTTGTTGCCTTTCAAAAATAGGAGCGAGGGCACGGATCGAATCTGATTGTTGGTTCCCAGGCAAGCTTGCGGAATACAGTTCCTCCCTCAGCAATTGTGACATTTGGGCAGAAAGGGTAAGTCGGCCTCCCATCCAACTCGGTACTTTATTCGTCTTTTTTGAAGAGTTCCGCACCAGGGCCTGCATCTCTTTGATCCTGATAAATTCCAAATTCCTGCCGGCAAAGGTAAATATGTCGCCCGGCGTTAGCTTTGAAATAAAGTATTCTTCAATAGTGCCGATATACCCGCCTTTTTGATACCTCACAGTTAGGTTGGCATCCCCTACAATGGTGCCAATCTGAAATCTGTGCCTCATGGCCACACCTCTGTTGTGCACTACAAATCTGCCATCATCTTCAATTTCCACCTTTTTGTATTCATCATAGGATTGCAGACTCTGACTCCCCAAGACGATGAAATTTAAGAGCCACCGCCATTCATCTTCGGTTATTCCCTGATAGCAAAAACTGCTTTTAACTTCTTTAAAGATCTCACCGGGGATAAATCCGTCTGAAATGGCTAGGGTGGTTAGGTATTGAACCAGCACATCAAAACTGTTCAAATAGGGCATTCTGTCTTCTACTGCTTGTTTTACCACCGCTTGCTGCAGTGCTGATGCCTCCACCAATTCAATGGCATGGGTGGGTAAGAAATAGATGACGCTTTCTTTTCCGGGTCGGTGTCCACTTCGCCCGGCGCGTTGCATAAACCTCGCCACTCCTTTAGGACCTCCAATCTGTATGACGGTTTCTACCGGAGCAAAGTCGACCCCCAGATCAAGGCTGGAAGTACATACTACGGCTTTTAGTTGCTCATTTCGGATCGCTTGCTCTACCCAAATGCGGGTATCCTTATTGATGCTCCCATGGTGCATGGCTATTTCCCCTGCCAATTCAGGGTATTTCTCCAGTATTTTCTGGAACCATATTTCACACTGGCTCCTGGTATTGGTAAAGAGCAAGGTGGTCCTGCTTTTTTTGATGATAGGGATCACCCTGTCCAGAAGTCGTAATCCCAAATGACCTCGCCAGGGAAAGGTTTCTATTTCCTCCGGAATAATGCTGATCACATGTATTTTTTTATTCAATGCTGCCCGTATCATTATTGAATTTTCGTAGGCCTTTGATTGTGGCCCGAGTAATACCTGCCTGGCTTCTTCCAGATTTCCTATGGTTGCCGAGATCCCCCAGATCCGTAGTCCGTTTGAGATCGTTTTAAGCCTGGAGAGTGATAATTCCATTTGGACACCTCGTTTGGTACCCAAAAGTTCGTGCCATTCATCAACGACCACGGCCTTACAATTCCTGAACATTTTGTTATAGCCTTTGGTAGCCAACAACAATTGCAGGCTTTCGGGTGTAGTGATCAGCAGATCGGGCATTGTCTTGCGCTGCCGGGTGCGTTCGTTCGTGGAGGTGTCGCCTGTCCTGATACCAACAGTGAGAGGAAGCTCCAGGTCCTCAATAATGCGCTCGGCAGACTGTCTGATCTCCTGAGATAAAGCGCGCAAAGGAGTGATCCATACAGCCTTTAAGCCTGTTGAATGAGATGTTTTGTAGGCGGGATTCTGATTGATATAATTCAGGACAATGGGAAACCACAGGGCATAAGTTTTTCCGCTCCCTGTAGGGGCATTAAGTAGTCCATTCTTACCTTGTAAAAAGGCTTTCCAGGTTTTCTTCTGAAAGGGAAACGGTTTCCATCCCTGTTTCCTGAACCATTGTTCTGCTATGGAGAAAAGTGCGTCCTGAGTCATTATTCCTTTACTTAGGGATCAGATTCTTGAGATCTTCCAGGGTATTGGCATCTTCTATGTTTTTATCCGAACGCCAGCGATGTATCCTTGGGAAACGAGTAGCCACACCACTTTTGTGTCTGCCGGAAGGTGCGATTCCTTCAAAAGCGATTTCAAAAACATGAAAAGGTGTAACACTGCGCACAGGTCCAAACCTTTCCAGAGTATTTTTTTTGATCCAGGCGTCAATCTTTCTGAATTCCTGATCTGTTAATCCAGAATAGGCCTTCGCAAATGTCACTAATTCCCGATTTCCATCTTTGGTCTCCTTCCAGAGGCCAAAAGTATAATCTGTAAAAAGGTTACTACGTCTACCATGGCCCCTCATGGCATAAGTAAGGACCGCATCTATAGTAAAGGGATCTACCTTCCATTTCCACCAGTCGCCTTTCTTACGTCCAACCAGATAGGGAGATTTCTTTTGTTTAAGCATGAGTCCTTCACTTTTCTTTTCTCTGGAAAGTGCACGTTCATTTGCAAAATCGGACCAATTTTTAAAGGTCATGGTCTCAGACAGTTTCAGGGGAACATTCTCCAGATGTACAAGCGGTTCAACAATCTTTTCCAGCAGACGCCTCCTTTCATTAAAAGGAAGCGTACGAATGTCGTCGCCTTTCCATTCTAAAAGGTCGTACGCCATCAGGATAACGGGGATTTTTGTCAACAAGGCCTTTGAAACAGATTTTCGCCCTATGCGTTTTTGGAGATCATTAAAACTGCCTATTTTGCCTTTGGGATAAGGCAGGATCTCTCCGTCAAATACAGTTCCGTCTGGCACATATTTTAAGAGCTTCTCAAATTCAGGATATTTATCGGTAACCAGTTCTTCTCCCCGGCTCCATACAAATAAGGTTCCTTTTCTGATGATGAGCTGCGCCCTGATACCATCCCATTTGTGCTCCGCAAACCATTGATTGGTGTCACCAAGGGATTCGGGATCCGTCTTCAAGGGCATAGGCCAGATAAAAGGGAAAGGGCTTTGAAAGCATGTCGCTTTGTCTTTCCACTAGTACCAATTCCTCAAAAGTTATGGTTTGAGGATCCCAGTTGCCCATTAATTTATAGGCCAGAATATCCACATCAATTCCTGTGGCAATTGAAAGGGCTTTTGTCATAAGCTTCTGACTTATTCCTATCCGAAATCCCCCGGTAATAAGTTTGGTAAATACAAAGCGTTCATAGTAGGTGAGGCATTGCCAGTGGTGGGTTACATAGTCTTTTTTCTCGTTTTCGGAGGTCCCTTTGAGCACTATCAGATCATGGAGAAATTGCGACAGGGATTTGTTTATTGTCTTTTCAGAAGTGGGGAGCACAAGGGCAATGGTCTCAGCAAGGTCCCCTACAATATGATAACTCTCTTCGAATAACCACATCGGGATGTTCGCCACTTCAGAGGCCCATTCTCTCAGCAGCGTCGTATTCACCGGTCTTGGTGGCCTTCGATGTGAAAGGATGGCGATGGTCCAAACCTTATCTTTTTCATTAGCACCTATAAAATAATCAGCAAGAGCCTTTACCTTAACGGAGGTTTTGTTGGTTGCGTCTAACTGTTTTATGAGTGCTGCAAATTTTTTCATAAAGGCTCCTTACTCGTTCGTGTTGGTCGTTGAATTCATTTCTGCCAACTCTCCTTCATACTGAGTTTCTTCCGTGCGTGCATCCCAACCTTGATCCCGCAGGTAACGAGAGAATATATCAGAATAGCCATGCGTACAGATGATCTTTGTTGCAGTAGTGGCTTTAATTGCAGACAGCAGTCCTTCCCAGTCACAGTGGTCACTTAAAACAAAACCCTTGTCTACGGCCCTTCTCCTTCTCGCCCCGCGGAAGGCCATCCAACCACTTGCCGTGGCAGTCTCGTAAGGCACCATTTTACGTAACCAGGGACTTCCATGAGCACTTGGGGGGGCAAGTACCATGTGTCCTCTAAGCTCCTCTTTTTTAGTTTCTTTGGTAATTCGCGTGGTTTCGGGCAGCTCTACAATGGAACGCAATACCTCATTCATGTTCTCAATGGCCGCATGGGTATAGATCTTACCAATAGAAGGATCGAGGTGTTTTAATAAGCGCTGGGCCTTGCCTAAACTATATCCAAAAAGGACTGAGGTTTTTCCTTCAGCCTTGTTCTCTGCCCACCATCGATTTATATCTTTAAAGACTTCCTTTTGTGGCATCCATTTAAAGGCGGGAAGTCCAAAGGTACACTCTGTGATAAAAGCGTCACATTTTATCGGTTCAAATGGCGTTGTGAGGCCATCGGCTTCAATTTTATAGTCTCCTGAAAAAACCCACACCTCACCTTTATGCTCAACACGTATTTGGGAGGAGCCAATGATGTGCCCGGCAGGATGCAGGCTAAAGTTTACGCCGTTAATGGTGAAAGGCTCACCCCATCGGACTCCCTCTACCTTGATTTCTCCTAAGCGATGATTGATGATGGGAACGTTTTTCTGATGCGTCAATATATTTTTTATGTCCGAAACGACTGTGATCTGCGTGTCCGTGAGAAATGATGGCTTTTTCTACAGGTTTCCAGGGGTCGATGTAAACTTTTGCCTGCGGACAATAAATACCCTTTTCTGTAAAGACTAAAAGCGGATTTTTCATAGCCTTGCGAAGGTACGAAAACCTGTTAAAACTTATGTGGCATACTACAGGCTTCGCTACTCAATTTGGGGGATCTGCAAGGCAATAGAACAAAGGGAAATTGAGAAATGACCAGCGGGGGAATATTTTAAAAATAATGAGCGTTTTATTAAAAAAATCCCTTACAAAAAAGGTATCTTTGCAGCACAGAATTATATATAATATGCCCATTTTAGATTTATACGGACACAGTGAAAAACGAAAAAATTTAGCCCATTTTGCGGCCATAGCTTCTTTGGCTGCTGTAGATGGAGAAATTAATCCTGAAGAACGAAAAGTTATCGATCGCTTTGCTGTAAAATTGGATATTTCCGGAACTGAATACGCGGAGGTGATGAAGAAGGAGAATAAGTATCCTATTGAGGCCCCTTACGAGTCGGAGCAACGTTTAGAGCGCCTTTACGATCTTTTCAAGATCATTTACGCAGATCATGATATTGATGAGGAGGAATACAGGATGATTAAGAAATACGCCCTGGCTCTTGGGTATTCTCCGTCCAAGGCAGAAAAGATTATCAAAAGATCTATCATCCTGTTCAGGGGGAAATTCGATTTTGAGGACTACCTATTTATGATGAAACGCAAAAAAGATTAACCAGTTAGCACGTATACTGGGCATTAGGCTCTGGCTGCCATAAATTCTTCCGCTTTTTCTACCATCTTCCTACTTCCACAAAAGAAAGGAACCCGCTGATGAAGTTCCGTAGGTTGAATTTCCATGATCCTCTTATATCCGTCACTTGCCTTGCCATTGGCCTGTTCCGCAATAAATGCCATTGGATTACATTCGTAAAGTAACCGCAATTTTCCATTATAGGCTACACTGCTCTTTGGATAAATGTAAATACCGCCTTTGATCATGTTCCGGTGAAAATCAGATACCAATGAACCTATATACCTGGAGGTATAGGGTCTGTCTTCTTCCTCCATCTGACAATACTTTATATAGTCTTTAACACCTTGGGGAAAATGAATATAATTTCCTTCATTCACCGAATAGATGTTCCCGGTTTCAGGAAATTCCATATTGGGATGAGAAAGGTAAAATGTGCCGATGGCCGGATTTAAGGTGAATCCATTTACACCGTCCCCGGTAGTATAGACCAACATAGTGGAGGTTCCATAAACAATATATCCTGCCGCAACCTGATTTATCGCCCGGTTGTAGAAAATCTTCAAGAGTAACCGGGGTGCCTATAGGTGTAACCCTTCTGTAAATGGAAAAGATTGTCCCAACGGAAACATTGACATCAATATTTGAAGATCCGTCCAAGGGATCTATCAGCACTATATATTTGTTTTGGTGGTTGTCATCATTGCTGTTCACACTGATGAAATCGTCTTCTTCTTCAGAGGCAATGCCACATACGATCTCTCTGTTTTTAAGGGTTTGTATAAATTTATCATTGGCCAGAACATCTAATTTTTGCTGATCCTCACCTTGTATATTGGTGTCTCCAGCGCCACCGAGGATGTCTATCAATCCTGCTTTGTTTACTTCGTGGTTTACTACTTTTGCAGCAAGACGAATAGCGTTGATCAATTTGGAAAGTTCCCCGGAAGAATATTGAAATGAAGATTGATTTTCAATGATGAACTCTCCAAGTGTGGTGTTTTTTTTCTACATTAGGTGACTTGTGTTATTTATGTACAAATATCGGATATTTTGTGAAACTAAAACGTTTTCGTAATAATTCGATTTTTTAAATTTATAACTTTGTGTTTTATTTGTAACAATTATGAAATTACTATTCGGGATGCTATAGCAGAAGATATGCCAGAGGTTTTGAACCTAATAAAGGAATTGGCAACTTTTGAAAAAGAAGCCGATGCTGTTGAGGTTACCGTAGAGGATCTGGTACGTGATGGGTTTGGAGAAGAAACGCTGTTTCATTGTTTTGTAGGGGAATTACATGGGAAAATTGTAGGAATGGCCCTTGGTTTATCCTCGATATTCCACCTGGAAAGGCCCGGTCCTCCATTTGGAAGATCTGATCGTTACCGAGACAATGCGGGGTAGTGGACTGGGTACTGCCCTATTGGATGAGTGGTGCATATGGTCATGAGATCAAGGTCAAAACGCATCAGTTGGGAGGTGTTGGACTGGAATGAACCTGCTATTGCATTTTATGAAAGAAAAGGAGCAAATGTAATGCGCGACTGGGATGTGGTGCAATTAGATGAACAAGGGAATACTAGAACTTTATTAAAGAACATTATGAGGATCTTTAAATTTGGAGGGGCATCGGTGAAGGATGCGGATGGAATTAAGAATCTGGTCAAGGTATTGAATGAGGTGGGTTATGAGGATACCTTTCTGGTTGTTTCGGCCATGGGGAAGACCACCAATGCCATGGAAGGCGTGGTCAATGCTTATTTTCAGGATAAGACCAAGCTGTCCTGCATCTTTACAAGAGGTTATAGACTACCATATGAACATCCTGGGCCAACTCTTTCCAATCGCCCGCATCATGGCGTTTTTAAAGACGTACAATCCCTTTTTGATGAAATAAAGGGATTTTTGGCCTGGAACAAATCGCCCAAATATAATTTTGTGTATGATCAGGTTGTAGGTTATGGGGAATTGATTTCTACTACGATTGTCAGTGCCTATTTGAATGAAGTGGGAATCAGCAATACCTGGCTGGATATTCGAAATTTTATCAAGACCGATAACAATTATAGGGACGTTGACATTCAATGGGAAAAAACACAGGAACGCCTCGCACAGGGACTGGAAAAAGGAAAATTGTATGTTAGTCAGGGTTTTATTGGAAGTGACGAAACAACTTTACAACTACCCTGGGGCAGAGAAGGATCCGATTATACAGCCGCCATTTTGGCCTATTGTCTCAATGCCAATTCGGTAACCATCTGGAAGGATGTACCAGGGGTGTTAAATGCGGATCCCAGGTATTTTGAAGAAACCCAGTTGCTCAATAAGATATCCTATCTGGAGGCTATTGAACTGGCTTTTTATGGGGCTTCGGTAATCCATCCCAAAACCTTGCAACCCCTACAAAGGAAAGAAATTCCTTTACTGTTAAATCCTTTTGCAATCCTAATGGACCCAGGTACCACGGTAGGTAAAGGGCGAAGGAATAGAACCGAAGATCCCTTGTTTTATTGTAAAAAAGAATCAGGTCTGATGAAGCTTTCATCGTTGGATTTTTCATTTATAGTGGAAGATAGTATTAGTGAACTTTTTAAACTGCTGCATGACTATAAGATGAAAGTAGATATGATCCAAAACTCGGCCATTAGTTTTTCGGTCTGTGTGGATAATAAATTTGGCAGGTTGGAGGAATTATTGGATCATTTAAAAGGAAGTTCAAAGTGGTATATCATGAAGGCGTGTCGCTTTATACCATCCGGCATTTTAATACTAAATGCGATTGATGCTTTACAAAATGGAAAGGAAGTATTATTGGAACAACGGGGAAAAGAGACGGTTCAATTGGTAGTAAAATAGTGAATTTATAAGTTGTTCAAGATTGTTAAGAATAAGCCTTACACCATAGGGCTATTTTCCTATCTTTACCTCCTAAATGAAATAAAAGTATGGGTTTAGTAACCGCAAAAGAAGTAGCCAAAGCAATTAATCTTGATCAATATGGATTTTTTGGGCACCTTTATGGGTGGGTGCTGATGAAGATCACCCGAATTTCTGCCATCAATGAATTCTACAACAAACATAAGCATCTTGAAGGCTAAACATTTCTGGATGCCATTCTGGAGCATTATGATATTGATTTTGAAATTCCGGAGGAAGATTTTAAAAGATTGCCCAAAGAAGGTGCCTTTATTACCATCAGCAATCACCCTTTAGGAGGTATTGACGGCATTTTATTGCTAAAGCTTGTTGTTACAGCACCGGGCCGATTTTAAGATTATCGCCAACTTTCTACTCAATAGGATCGAGCCCATAGCCCCTTTATTTTGCCGGTAAATCCTTTTGAAAATCATAAAGATGCAAAAAGCAGTATTGCCGGATTCAAAAGTGCCATACAGCATTTAAAGGAAGGTCATCCCTTGGGGATTTTTCCGGCAGGGGAGGTCTCTACCTATAAAGATGGGAAACTGATTGTTGATAAACCCTGGGAAGAAGCGGCCCTTAAACTAATACGAAAGGCAGAAGTTCCTGTGGTGCCTATTTATTTTCATGCGAAGAACAGTAAGTTATTTTATCGCCTGTCAAAATAAGTGATATTTTCAGGACGGCAAAATTACCATCGGAATTTACATCCCAAAGAAACAGACCCATTAAGGTTCGAATCGGGCAACCTATTTCCGTAGACTGCACAGAATGAGCAAGAAACCTTGGAAGATTTTACCGAATTTCTGCGGAAAAAGACCTATATTCTTTCCAATGCCTATGAAAAAGAACGGTTGATCGATCAGATCCCGGGAATCCTTAAAGATTCCCAAAGTCGCCAAAAAAGATCGCCACGGCCGTTAGGACGGAGGTCATTCAAGGCGAGATTGAAAAACTTCGGGAAAAGGATTGCAGGCTGTTGCAAAGTAAGAATTATGAAGTGTTTCTTGGCCAGAAAGCAAGGATATGCCTTTTATCCTTAAATGAAATCGGGAGGCAACGCGAAGTTACCTTTCGGGCCATAGGGGAAGGCACCAATAAAGCCATCGATCTTGGATGAGTTTGATGAGTATTACCACCATTTGTTTCTTTGGGATGATGAAGATAAGGCAATTGTTGGGGCCTATCGGATGGGAATGGGGTCTCAAATATTTCAAGAAATATGGTATCGATGGTTTTTATCTGCAGGATCTATTTCGGATTTGAACCCGAACTTATACGATGATGAGGCAATCCATTGAAATGGGTCGGGCCTATATAGTCAAAGAATACCAGCAAAAACCTATGCCACTTTTCCTGTTGTGGAAAGGAATTGTACACACCACCCTAAGGCATCCGGAACATAAATACCTGATAGGCGGGGTGAGTATAAGCAATCAATTCTCAAATTTCTCCAAATCCCTGATGATCGAATTTATGAAAACGAATTATTGGGATCCCTATGTGGCGCAATATATTAGTCCGAAAAAGGAATTCAAGGTGAAATTAAAAGATGCGGATAAGGAATTTGTCTTTGATGAAACAGAAGCCGATCTGAATAAATTTGACCGTCTCATCGAATGAGGTAGAACCGGGCAACCTTCGATTGCCTGTGCTTATTAAAAAATACATTAAACAAAATGCAAAGGTAGTGGCTTTTAATGTAGATCCACTTGTTTAATAATTCGGTAGATGGACTGATGTATATTAAAATAGCCGATCTACCCGAAAGTACCGTAAAACCTGTTATGGAAGAGTTTCAGGCCGAATTGGAGCGCAAACTGACCGAAAATAACGATACCAATCAGGATAATACGCTTTCGGAATAGTTCTTATTTTGGGTTTAGTCGATGCCTACAGAAGTGCTTCGTCTTTCAAAGATCAGATTATCTTTCCAGACGCCGTCTAATTTGCCTACCCGTTCACGGCGACCTATTAAGCGAAATCCACATTGTTCATGAACTATTGTGCTGGCGGTGTTCTCCGGAAAAATACCGGATTGAAGGGTCCAGTATCCGGCCTTCTCACTGGCCGCTATCAAAGAAAGGAGCAGTTGCTTGCCTATTCCTCTACCTCTGTGATCTTTTCCTACATATACACTTACCTCAGCCACTCCTCCATATACGCATCTGCTGGAAACAGGAGATAGGGCGGCCCATCCCATGATGTTATCAGATTCAGATGCGATTAAACGACATTGTTTTACATGTGCTTTATCCCAACTTTCGTAGGTGGGAATTTCCTTCTCAAAGGTGGCAAAACCGGTGGCGATTCCGTCTTTATAGATCTGACAAACTTCAGACCAGTCTTCCGGATTCATGGTTCTTATTTCCATGGAGCTTCTATTAACAACAGTTGGTTTTTGTATCATTAAAAAAAGCGTTTAAAAGGGCCTGTATTTCTTTCCAGCGATCTAGTGCAATACAATATCATTACAATTACAGGCATTTTGTTGGCTAATGTACTGTAGGATAGCTATTCTTCCGGGATGGCTAAATACTTTAAAAATAGTGGCGAGTTCATTCTGCGAGGTATTGAAGATTTCAGTTTTTGTTAGCCCCATATCATATTTATATATTGCAATATATAAATATTACAAAAAAAGTCAGATCTTCTGAATCTGACTTTATTCTCTGATCAGAACCAGGGTTTCTTGCCTACCTGATAGGTATTGTAGAACTCTTCGTCCGACTTTGTAAGGTAAATAATTCCTTCAATAAGTCCGATAAGACCCGGGATCCAGAAAAAGAAGGCCCCAACAACGATACAGGTTGTAGCGTACCCCAACAGGGTTATAGCCAGTAATATGATCCCTTCCTTGTTATAGCCCAGAATAAATTTGTGGATGCCAAGGGATCCAAACAGAATACCCAGAATACCTGCAAGGATTTTTTTGTTATCACCGCCTGCAGTTTTTAATCCTTCACGAAACTCATCGGCCGTTTTCTTGGCACCTTCCTTAAATTCTCCTGCGGCTTCTTTAGCTTCTTCAGCAGCTTTTTTTGCTGATTCTTTGGCATCGTCAAAGGCGTCTTTAGCCTTGTCGCCGAAATCTTTATCTTCCTCTGACATGATTACTTATTTGTTGGTTAATTGTAATTTAAATGTAGCGATAAATTTTAATTCAAAGAAATGCTTTATCAACAGGTTCCCATAGTTCTATCTTATTTCCTTCAGGGTCTAAAATCCATCCAAATTTACCGTAGTCGTACTCTTCAATGTCTCCAACAATAGTGACACCTTCTTCTTTTAAAGCTGCCAGCAATTCCTTTAAATTTTCTACCCTGAAATTCATCATAAATTGCTTTTCACTCGGCTGAAAATAAGAGGTATCTTCCTTAAACGGACTCCATTGTGTTGAGCAATCATTACCCTCTTTATCTTTCCACCAAAATGTACAACCATATTGGTCCGTATTAAGGCCCAAATGTGTTTTGTACCAGTCTCTTACCCTGTCGGGATTCTTTGTTTTAAAGAAAAACCCACCTAATCCTGTAACCCTGTTTTTCATTTATTTCGATTTTAGTTTGCTTTCGTATAATTTGATCCATTGATCAACCGTCATTTTTTTACATAGGTCAGCAAGCAGGTCATAAGGAATGAGGGCTACCTTTTTAAATCGGACGCAACTTTTTCCCATATCCAATTTGGTATTCACATACTTTGGGTATTCTGTAACAAACCAATCATACAGGGATGTGTCCGCGTAGATACCTGAATGATAGAAAGCAACAAAGTTTTTCTGTGAAGCTATATTGATAAAAGGGAGGGGTAATTCCGGATTGCAATGATACCCACCCGGATAGATACTATGGGGTACTACATAACCAATCATACCGTAACTCATTACTTCTTCAAATCCTTTAGGTAGATTGGCAAGGATCGTTTTTCTTAGCAGGGAGATCGCTTTTTTCCTGTCTTCCGGCAGCTTGGTTATATATTCCTCAGGAGTTGAAGCGTCTGATGTCATGATAGCTATTTTGAGTATTTATCTTAATACCGCGCGTAAAAAAGGGGATGACCATAAGTTAACAAAATCTTTCTTTGATCTTGTCAACAATGGTTTGAGCCAGTTTAATTTTGCTTTCTACTGTCCACCCGGCAATATGCGGAGTTAAGAGCACCTTGTCAGAGTGGATTAGATAGTTGAACTCTGCGGGCATTTGCCTGTCGCTAAACATGTCTTCAAAGGAAATTTTCTCAAATTCAAGCACATCGAGGGCGGCCCCCAGGATTTTTCCGGATCTCAGGCCCTGCACCAGATCCTTAGTATTCACACATTTACCTCTGGCGGTATTTATCAGCCAGATAGGTTTGGCAAATGAAGCAATAAAAGTATTGTTAACCATTCCGGTCGTGAGTGCGGTCTGCGGAACATGCAGACTCAGAATATCGGCCCTTTCCTGCAATTCCTCAATGGCAACCTGTTTGGCATTAGTGTCGCCAACATTATTCAAAATATCAACACAAAGTACTTCTACTTCAAAACCCCTTAATTTTTTAGCAAAAGCCTTTCCTGTATTGCCATATCCTATGAGTCCTACGGTTTTCCCATCTAATTCTAAGCCCCTGTTACCTTCTCTGTCCCATAATCCGTGTCGAACTTCTTTATCGGCTTTGTTCAAATTATTAAAAAGTGAAAGTAACATTCCCAGGGCCTGTTCTCCCACGGCATTTCTATTTCCCTCCGGGGCGGCCGCCAGATAGATCCCTTTTTTCCTGGCGTAGGCAACATCAATATTTTCAAGTCCGGCACCAACCCTCCCAATAAATTTTAAATTAGTGGCTTTATCCAAAAAAGCGCTGTCTATTTTAAACCTGCTCCTGAGGATGATTCCATCATATTCATGGATCAGGGTTTCTACTTCCTTTTTATCCGCATGGTATTCCTCCTTGTTTTCAAAACCAAGAGCGGCTAATTGCTCCAGGAGCAATGGATGATTGGTGTCTAAATGTAATACTTTCATGTCCCTTATATTTTGGGATAGTGAGTTTGTGTTCGTTTGTCCTGTACCTTGCCTGTGTGTGCAGTGGTATTTTTTTCGAATAGAAGCAGATGTACTTCTTCATTGTTTCTTGTTGCAGGGCAGTGTTCTACACCTTTAGGGACCACAATAAGTTCGCCTTCCTTTACGACTACCGTTTTCTCTCTGAATTGCATATACAAAGTGCCTTTAAGGACCTGAAACAATTCATCTTCCTTTTCATGGGAGTGCCAGACAAACTCGCCCTGTATCTTTGCCAGAAGCACCTGCATATCATCTACAAGAGCAATCTGATGTGGATGCCACTGTTTGTCAATTACGCTGTGTTTTTGTAATAAATTTATTGCTTCCATAGCATTATTTTAAAGGGGTATTTTATAATCCAATTGAAAAAAATTATATAAATAAAAGTTCGACGTAAAGATATTCTAGGCTATCATTCATCTTGCATAGGGGGTTGGTCCTTAACTGAAAATTCAAAAATATCCTTCCTGGAATAATGTCCGTTTACATCAAAATCCAGTTTATGCCTGGAAACATCTTCCAGATCCAAAGTAGCGGTTACTATGCCATTTTTATTCCATAAAGGTCCGGCCAGCACCTCGCCTCCGGGACCTACAATGACGCTACCACCAGGACACATCAGCTCTTCTTCCTCACGCAAAAAATCCTGATATTTTTCGGGGTACATGGCTTTTGTCATAAACTGATTACAGCCTAAAACAAAACATCTGCCTTCCAAGGCAATGTGTCTCATAGTGGCTACCCAAGATTCCCGTGCGTCTGCGGTAGGTGCAATATAGATCTGTATCCCTTTTTGGTACATGGCCATGCGTGCCAAAGGCATATAATTTTCCCAGCAGATAAGTCCGCCGAGTTTTCCGATGCCGGTGTTGAATGTCACCAGATCTGACCCAGATGCTTCGGACCAGACCACGCGTTCCGTCCCGGTAGGTTTAATCTTGCGATGTACTCCCAATAGTCCTTTGGAAGGGGAAATATATAGCATGGAACAATGTAAACTACCATTGGAAGAAGTGCGTTCCGTTACACCAATAACCAGGTAAGTCTTATTTTTTTTTGCAAGTTTTTCAAGTCTTTTTAAAGAATCGTCTGCCAGATCAAGACTATTTTTATGGTAGGTGGCGTATAGATTTCTGCCTTCCTCGCTTCGTTTCCCGATGGTAGCTCCAAAGGTGAAACCTCTTGGGTATCCAGGAATAAAAGATTCAGGAAAAACCATGAGATCATAGGCTTCTTTTCTATTTTCAGCAAGCAAGGATTCTATTTTGTCTATGGTTGCTTTTTTGTCAAAAAAAATGGGGTGTTCCTGAACAACGCCTACTTTTACTTTCATACAAATAGTTTTCAGCCCAATAAGATAACTATGGGATCAAGGGTAAGGTATGTTTTTTTTTAGACTTTCAGATACCAAGTAAGACCTTGGCGATCGTAAAATATATCAGGATCCCGAAAATATCATTGCTCGTGGTAATAAAAGGCCCAGTAGCAATGGCCGGGTCTATCCCCCTCTTATGAAGGAATAAAGGGGTAAAAGTGCCAATGATCCCCGCAACGACAATTACTGTGATCAGTGAAATGGAAATAGCAAGCGCTGTTATAAATGTACCTTTCCATGCCCATGTAAAAAAGAGTAAAACGAAGGCTAAAATAACCCCGTTTAACAAGGCCAGCAGCATCTCTTTTATGAGGCGGTTCCCAATGCTTCCTTTAAGATCGTCATTTGCCAATCCCTGTACAATAATGGCACTCGATTGTACCCCAACATTTCCTGCCATGGCTGCGATCAATGGGGTAAAGAAAAACAAAATGGCATGTTTGCTTATCATCTCCTCAAAGTTGCCCATGATGGCAGCAGCACCCAGGCCACCTAACAGGCCCAAAAACAACCATGGGAGTCGGGCACGGGTCAGAATCCATATACTGTCATCGGCCTCCACATCCTGAGAGATCCCTGCGGCAAGTTGATAATCCTTTTCGGCCTCTTCTTTTATGACATCTACAATATCATCAATCGTGATCCTTCCAACCAATCTGCCAATTTCGTCTATTACAGGAATTGCTTCCAGATCGTATTTAGACATAATTTTGGCAACTTCTTCTGGTTTTTCATTCACATTTACGGAATCTACTTTTGGGATATAAACGTTTTTAATAGGATTTGTGGTTGAGGTTGTAAGCAGATCTTTCAGCGAAAGGCGACCTTTTAGTTTATCCTCATCATCCACTACATAGATAGAATGCACTCTGGTAACATTTTCTGCCTGCAACCGCATTTCTTTTACACAGCGAAGCACCGTCCAGTTTTCATTCACTTTCACCAACTCTTTCGCCATAAGGCCACCCGCAGAATTCTCATCGTAGCGCAGAAGATCCACAATATGCCTGGCGTGTTCCCTGTCTTCAATTTCGGAAATAACTTCCTGTACAATCTCCTTAGGTAGTTCAGCAACGATATCGGCAGCATCATCCGTATCTAATTCATCCAGTTCCCCTGCGATCTCCTTAGAAGACAGGTTATTGAGAATGGCCTCTCTGACGTCCTCATCCAGTTCCGTAAGGACATCCGAAGTTTTATCACTGTCCAGCAATTTAATAAGGTAGGTAGCTTGTTCTGTATTTAAATCATCCACGATCTCTGCCACATCGGCAAAGTGAACTTCTTCCAAAAGGGTTTGCAAGGCAGCATCCTTATTGGTGTCTATCAGCCCTATGATTTCGGACAAAAGTTCTTCTGTGAGTTTAAATGGTGTCATTTGCTATCTTCCTGGTCAACGAAATAAAGTCGTTTACACCCAGCTGTTCCGGACGTTGGTCAAAGATAGCATCTTCTTTTAGATTTTGGGAGAGGTTGAAACTTTTTAAACCATTCCGCAAGGTCTTACGTCTTTGGTTAAATGCGGTTTTTACTACTCTGAAGAACAGAGCTTCATCGCAGTCTAGAGTGATATTCGGTTTCCGGGTAAGTTTTAAAACGCCTGATTTCACTTTTGGAGGAGGATCAAATACTTCCGGATTTACCGTAAAGAGGTATTCGGCCTCGTAAAATGCCTGCACAAAAACAGAGAGTATTCCATAGGTCTTACTGCCTTCTTTTTCACAAATACGCTTGGCCACTTCCATTTGGAACATGCCTGCAAATTCGGGAACCTGATGTCTGTACTCCAATAGCTTAAAGACAATCTGGGTAGAGATGTTATAAGGGAAATTGCCAATAATGGCAAAGGGTTTATCCCCGAAAAGAGCAGGAAGATCTACTTGTAGCACATCGGCCTCTACAACCTTAAAGCTTCCTTTTCTATCCATGATCTCAGGATGCTCTAAGGGAAAACTATGGTTTAGATATATAATAGAATCGGCATCCAGATCCATGGCGATCAGGTTAATATCGTATTTCAGAAGATATTTGGTGAGCACTCCGGTCCCCGGGCCAATTTCGAGGACATCCTTGTAGCCCGACAATGATAAAGTGGCTGAAATTTTTTGAGCAATTTCTTCATCTTTCAAAAAATGTTGTCCAAGATGCTTTTTAGCCTTTACGGGACCTTCATCTCTGCCGTGCTGGCCTTTTTTCTTATAGGAATGGGAATAAGACTGTTTTCGTTTGCCCATGTATAGACTTGCTTAAGATTCAGTTTTGCCGAGGTATACCCATGCTTTAATTCCTGAGGCCAGTGTTACTTGTTTTCTAAAATATGCCTCGCCCTCATAAACATCAACGCGTTGTAGTTCTTCTTTACTTATGATATAGACAATACCGGGGACTCCCATTTGGGATCGGGAGGATGAAATCACGGTAGGGTATAATCCGCCAACCAACTTTTTGGAAATGGTATGGCCCTTCAGATGGTCCTTATTTCCATGTAAGATTCTTGAGAAGACCATTTGTTGTACCTCATTATCTTGTAGGGTTCCATAGGTAAATAAGTATTCTGTGGCACTCGCAATGAGGGGTTGTTCAATGGTGATCACTTCTAATTCTGTTCGGAACGCTACCAGGGATTGGCCAAATCGCTCCATGGTTTCATGTCGTAATCTTTCGGCATCATTCTGATAGTAAAGATCGAGTGTTTCCCGGTCCTTTACTTTGTACTGAACAGAAAAGGTAACCCCACCCATTTCTTCTTCCACAAGGACCCTGGTCATGGTAGCTTCTAAAAATTTCCCGGTGGCAAGAACATTTGGGATATGAGATTTAATCATCCAGGATACCCATATATCTTTGACAGATTCTTCTACATTAATAGTTACATTGTATATGAGCATATGCATGGAGTCTGTAAATAATTGCAACTTTCAATTTATGGTATCACCTCTAAGAATTCTGAAAGTCTTTCTCGCCTGTGGAAAGTAATAACTATCCTGAAAATTATACAAGATACGTTCGTAATGATAGGTTGCTTTTTCAGGATTGTTCAAATTTGTGCGGTATAATTCTGCCATCGCAAAGTGGGCGTCATCCGCTAAGATATCATCACCATAGAACTCTACGATCTTCATATAATTAAAAAGGGCCCCTTCAAGATCATTTGTTTCTTGCAGGAGCTTTGCCTGCCTGAGCAATGCTTCATCTTCTATCTTTTCACCCTTATGTTTTTGTAAAATATCTTCCAAAACGGCGATGGCTTCTTTCTTTTTATTCTGGTAAGCGAGCAAATCGGCCCTTGCGTACTTTTTTAGGGCGGTCTGAGTAGAATCCTCCAGGGAATTATCGGATATCAGTAAGCTCAGTTGCATAGCATCATTGGCAATGAGTTGAGAGGTAGACCCCCGCAGTACCTTCAATTGGGTAAGAGCCCAATCGAAATCTCCTTTATAAAAACTTGTCTGTGCTACTTTAAACCTTGCCTCCTGTCCCAATACATCGTTCTTGAGACTTTTTTGAATTTGAGAAAAATAAATCAGGGCCTCGTTAAATTTTTGATCAAATACCAGAATGTCACCAAGGGCCAATTTTAAAAAGGCTTCTCCGTATTTTGTGAGGGGAAGTTCCAGTGATTTTTTTAGTATCATGATGGCCTTTTCTGATTCACTCCTCCGAAAGGTGAGAAAATTTGCGTAGGCAACTTGAAGTTGTATGGTGGGCACCTGATAACCGTAGAGGGACATCAGATCCTGGTAACGAGTGTCAATTTTCGGAAGATCTTTCTCATCTGCGGCAAGCAATTCAATATCTGTTAAATTGAGTTGCGCATTTAGTTTTGTAACAACATCTGTGCTGTTATTTTCAATATATTCAAAGATCTGCCGGGCAATATCTGTAGCCCCATTCTCAAGGGAAGTGTTGCCCAAAGTTTCTATCCTGTCAAAGGAAGCGTCTGTCGCTCTTTTGTAAATGGCCTTTTCCTGAGCAAAAGCGAACTTGTATTGCTTCTGTTCAACATAGAGCCAACTTAACATCTCGTTCCATAAGACATCCGGATCTTTTTGTGCTTTCTGAAGAATTGCTTTTTTCAGCAAGCTATTGTTCTCATTCTCCGGATCCTCAGAAATAAAATCCCCTATCTTACCAATAACATTACCAATGGTTGTCCTGCCATTCTCAAGAAGCTGTAGATAGGAAGCAAACATTTCGCCAATTTTTCCCTGCTCCCCGTAGATTTGGGCTATTTGAAAATTATAATCGAGTTGGGGGTTCAATTCCATGGCTCTTTCATAGGCCTGTAAGGCGTAGTCTAACAATGCAAAACGTTGAAATCCTACTCCTATGCCATAGCCGTAATTTGGATTTTGATCAATAACAGCCAGGGCCTTTTTGTAGTATTCAGTAGCTTTCTCAATATTCTGCTGCAGTCTGAAGTTATAGCCCAGCTCAATTAATATGGTAGGGAAGGCGTTCCCGGTTTGTATTCTACCCATCAGAAATGACTCCGCCTTATCGTAGTATTCCAATTGCTGATAACAACGCACCATATTTTCCGCAAAGTCCATTCTGCGCGGATTTTGGTCTACTAGACGTTCGTAAAAAACAAGGGCTTTCTCATACTCCCCATCATTGAAGTATTGCTTCGCTAAAAAGTCGTCTTGACTCCAACCGCTAAGTCCGGTCAAAAAGCACAACCATAAAATAACACCTTTCATCATGCAATTTTCTCAAAGGTAACCAAGTCCCGGAAGAAAAACTATCAATGAAATCTTAATCTATAAGATCAAATCCGGTATAGGGAACTAATACTTTTGGGATGCGGATCCCATCGGTCGTCTGATAATTCTCAAGAATTCCTGCCAAAACCCTGGGTAAGGCCAATGAACTCCCATTGAGAGTATGGGCCAATTGTGTTTTGCCATTTTCATCTTTGTAACGAAGTTTAAGTCGGTTAGACTGATAGGTCTCAAAGTTGGAAACGGAACTTATTTCGAGCCATCGATCCTGCGCCGTAGAAAATACTTCAAAATCATAGGTTAAAGCAGAGGTAAAACCAAGGTCTCCTCCACATAGCCTCAAGATTCTATAGGGAAGCTCTAACTCCCTCAGAATTTCTTTTACATGTTCTACCATTGAGGTTAGCGCATTGTAAGAATTCTCCGGTTGCTCTACCCGCACAATTTCGACCTTATCGAATTGATGCAAACGATTCAGACCTCTCACATGGGCTCCATAACTCCCTGCTTCTCTTCTGAAACATGGGGTATACCCGGTATAACAGATAGGCAACTCCTGATGATTTAAAATAGTATCCCGGAAAATATTGGTTACCGGTACTTCGGCAGTTGGTATTAGATACAGATCATCTGCTGTTACATGATACATCTGTCCTTCTTTATCGGGGAGCTGTCCGGTTCCAAAGCCCGAAGCGGCATTCACCAAATGTGGCACCTGCATTTCTGTATAGCCGGCAGCTGTATTGCGATCCAGAAAATAAGTGATCAGGGCCCGCTGTAATTTAGCGCCCTTGCCCTTGTAAACAGGAAATCCTGCCCCTGTGATCTTTACGCCAAGTTCAAAATCTATGATGTCATATTTCTTTGCCAATTCCCAGTGGGGAAGGGCACCTTTCATCAGTTTTGGCACATTGCCTTCTCTGAATACTTCTTCATTGTCGGCGTCTGATGAACCTGCTGGCACCAGCTCATTTGGCACATTGGGGATCAGATACAGGGCCTGGTCTAGTTCCAAGGATACTGCATTTAAGGTATCACCCATGCTCTTGGAATGTTCTTTTAGGCTACTTGTTTTTTCTTTTAACAGGTTTGCTTCCTCGGCCCTTCCTGATTTAAACAGGGATCCAATTTCTTTTGATAGCGTATTTAATTGAGCTAGTGTGCCATCCATTTCTGTCTGCAGGGCTCTTCGTTCTTCATCAAGCTTAAGTACCTTAGACAACAGGGTGTCTGCATCCAGATTTCTTTTCTTAAGTGCCTTGCTGATGGCCTCTTTGTTTTCCCTTATGGCCTGTAATACTAACATTGGTCATTAATTTAAGGCACAAATTTACGCTTAATTGGTGAATTCAGATAGAGAAGCTTTAGGTTTCCCTAGTGTTTTTCCTTTGCTTTAAATGGAGAGGGTAAGATCCATTTATGATGCCGGAAATGATCCCATTCCTCAGCGGCAAGATCAACGGAAGGATCGATGAAAGCCGTTAAGGGTCTGCCATTGATACTAACCTTGCTTTTAACAAATACCGAAATATCCTCTCCCCTCGAGTTATAGTCTTTCTTAAGATATTGGGCATATTGCCAGATAAAATCTGGGTAACAAGCAACTTTTCCTGCTTGTTTAGCGGTTAGATACAGCTTGGATGGGACAGTAGTTTGCGATCCTGTATCCTTGTTAACTACCACAAATTCTATAATGCCGGATCTGCTGCGCAGCATCATTCTCCAGCTCAATCGGTGCCCTTCTTCTGTCCAAAGGACCTCGTCTGCGATAATAAAGTGTCTAAGAGGGAGTATCAGTTGAAGCATAAAATAAAGACTACAACCAAGCAACAGCAAGTTGCGGTTAGGTGGCGTTTGCAGTTCATTCCCTATAAAAAGGTCCTTGTGCTTAAAAAAACGTTTTTTGATAACCTCAGGGGGATAAAAGAACACCATAAAGGCAAGGGCCAAATAGGGAAAGATCCCTATCTGAAATACAATGGAATTAAAAAGATGAAAGAAAATAGCAAATCCAAAGGCCCAATTGCGGGTAAATTTCCAAAGCAATGCCGGAATGATCAACAAGTCAAATAAGATTCCCATTACCGCTATGACGGTATGAACCCAGGGGTATTGAAGGAAGGCCCCAATAATGGGGTAGGAGGCCTTTCCTCTCAACAAAATCTCGATAATTGAGAGGTCTAGCCAGTCCCCGTACAGTTTTGCAAGGGCGGCATACGTATACACTATGAAGAGTTGAAAGATAATGATCCATTTTACATAAGCAGGCATGGAATTACTGCGGATTGAGGGCTCTAACCTGCTATCAATAGAAGCATAGCTGTTTGCTGGCATAAAACACATCAGAAAAGAGATCAGCATCAGGAGGTAGTAGTGGTTGTTATAGGCCGTTTTTTGCATCAGGTAAACGGCACTCCACATCATAGTAAAAAGGATGATGCTCCATCGAAACTTAAAGCCAATGGCTATACATATCCCTAAAATACCCATGATCATAAAATAAAAATACATGCCGTTTCCGGGCAGGGGCTGTAGCCATTCAAAGCCGATAAAAGAAAAGGTAAAGGTGGGTTCAATTAAGATTCTTTTTACCCATCCGGTAAGGATGGCACCAAAACTTTCTAAACTTATAAGGACCCCAAAAAAGATTCGGAAAATGATAAGCGACCCATTGTCTATCTTCCTAAAAAGCCATTGCTTTAGCATTTATTTTGTAATAAGGATACCTGCTGTTTTTTTGTCTTTCCTAAGTTGCTCTTTAAGTTCTTCCAGGGAATTAAATTTGTGCTCCTCGCGGATCCAATCAAGTATATTGACCTTTATCTGACGCCCGTAAAGATCCTCGTTAAAATCGAAAAAGTGCACTTCAATACTTTGATGTTGCCCATCAACGGTAGGGTTGGTTCCTATATTCATCATACCGTATACGATCTTATTATCCATACTACTCTGAACCACATATACCCCGTTCTTGGGAATTAGTTTATACGTTTCCGCTATATGAAGATTGGCAGTAGGAAAGCCTAATTCTTTTCCCAAACCTTTGCCTCTGATGATCTCTCCGCTAAGCATATAGGAATACCCTAAATAAGTGTTTGCAGTGGCCACATCTCCTTCTAGCAAGGCATTCCTGATCTTGGTAGAACTCACCGCCACTTCCTGTATTTCCTGAGCCGGAATCTCATCTACCTCAAAATCGAGCGCATTTCCAAAGGCGATCAGATCGTTAATATTAGCATTTCGATTTCTGCCGAAACGATGGTCATATCCTATGATCACTTTCTTTGCATGAAGTGCATTGACCAACATATCCCGTACAAAGGCAGTGGCACTTAGTCTGGAAAATGTCTTGGTAAAGGGCTGTATTATTAGGTAATCCAAGCCGAGTTCTTCCAGAATTTTTTTCTTTTCTTCAATGGTATTCAGAAGTTTCAGGTCAGAATCCTTTTGCAAAACCATCCGTGGATGCGGAAAAAAAGTGAGTACCGCCGCCACCCGATTATTGATTCTGGCATCATTTATGAGACGTTCTAAGATCAATTTATGTCCAACATGAACTCCATCAAAGGTGCCAATGGTAATTACCGAAGGGTGATTTTTATCGTATTTAGAAATGCTTTGAACTGTTACCACACCGATTAAATAATAAAAAGGCTTATTTTTAAAGCTTTAATGCCCCCAAATGGTAGCAAAACTACGTCTTGTTTTATCAATATCCATACTATTTTCCTGCTTTTACGCTGCGGCTCAGACCGGATATTGGCAAAAATCGGAAGTAAAGAACGAAATATTGTCTTCCCACCTTAAAGGGTTGGATCTGCAAAAAGTACGTTTTTTTTCTTTGGAAGAAACAATTTTAGAGCGAGCGTTAAAGAAACTGACAAGCAAATCCATAAACAGCACCCTGGTATATTTTCCGGATGCAAACGGTAACTTGGTTGCCTATGAAGTTGCCGAAACACCAGTTTTTTCTGCTGAACTTACCTCCAAGTATCCTGAAATAAGGTCCTTTTCAGGGACCAGCGTTACAAGCAAAACAGACAGGGTTCGCTTCAGTATATCTCCCAGAGGCGTGCAGGCCATGTTTATATTGAAGGGAAAGGTGAAAAATGTCTTTTTGGAAAAAGCTTCGCGCGAAGCAACCGAATATGTTTTATACGATCGAAGTGGGCAATCTGAGGAAACTGAGAAGTTTATTTGTGATACTGAGGTAAAGGCTGTTTCCTCTGAGCAAACACGGACCGCAAAATTAGTAGATGACAGAATCTTGCGTAAATTCAGAATAGCGGTCTCTGCAACAGGAGAGTATACGCAATTTCACGGAGGAACCATAGCAGACGCCTTGTCTGCCATCAATGCAACCCTTACCAGAGTTAATGAGGTCTTTGAGACAGATCTTGGCATTACTTTAGAATTAATCGCCAATAATGATCTTGTGATCTACACTGATCCTGAAACAGATCCTTATGGATCAAATCTAAATTCTGAGGTGCAAACTACTTTGACTAATGTCATAGGCAGTGCAAACTATGATGTTGGTCATTTATTTCAGCAGGATACAAATAACGGAAATGCCGGATTTATTGGCGCGGTTTGCCGTCCAAATCAAAAAGGAAGTGCATTCTCTTCCGCAATAAACCCTCAGGGAGATAATTTTGACCTCGATTATGTATCACATGAGCTGGGACATCAGTTTGGCGCAAATCATACATGGTCCTTTGATTCGGAGGGCACAGGGGTACAGGCAGAGCCAGCCAGTGGCTCAACCATCATGGGCTACGCGGGGATCGTAGAAGGAAACAATGTGCAGGATAATGGAGATGATTATTTTCATTATTTCAGTATCCTGCAGATCTCAGAGTATATAGAGACCACCTCTTGTGCCGACGAAATTTCAATTGCAAATGAGCCCCCCCTTATTACCCCGACAGGAGATTTTATTGTTCCCAAGAACACGGCCTTTGTTTTGTCTGGAACAGCCCTAGATCCTAATCCCGGTGATGTACTTACCTATGCCTGGGAGCAAATCGATAATGGGGTTGTGACCACAGCTAGTTTCGGACCTCAAAATGCCAGTGGGGCCAATTTTCGATCCTTACCGCCAACGACAGAATCAAACAGATATTTTCCGAAATTATCAAGGGTAATAGCGGGGCAACTTATCCAGACCAATCCGTCAACTAACTCGGCTTGGGAAACTGTGTCCACCATAGAACGCGATTTAAATTTTGCCTTAACTGTGCGCGATAATGCAGCAGGGGGTGGGCAGGTTGCTTCCGATTTAGTAAATGTAAGGGTTAGTAATGCGGCCGGACCTTTTTTAATTACATCACAAACTTCTTCTGAAACCTATAGTGCGGGATCGGTACAAACCATAAACTGGGAGGTTGCCAATACCAATATTGCTCCTGTCAATACACAGTTTGTGGATATTTATCTTTCCTTGGACGGTGGATTATCGTTTCCAGTTATGTTAGCCGAAGGTGTTGCCAATGATGGAGGCCATGAAGTACTCTTACCGGGTTCGGCAACAGAAAAAGCGCGCTTTATGGTAAAGGGGCATCAGAATCTATTTTTTGCAGTGAACGATACGGACTTTATAATAGAGGAGGCTCCTGTGGTATTTCAATTCGAGAAGTTGTCATTCGATGTTTGTCAGCCTACAGATAAGGTGATCCCATTTGTTTACGAAACCTATGGGGGTTTTAATGAAGCGGTAAGTTTTAGCGCAAGTGGGCTGCCTGCGGGCTTAGGTGTTTCTTTTTTACCCGGGACCACAGACGAGAACAATACCCTGGTAGCAATGACTATTTCCAACACTACTGCAGTTCCTGAAGGGGTTTACCCTATTCAGGTCATTGGTACGGCACCTTCCTATACCCAGGAAGTGACCATTGAACTTATTATTTTTGACACAGATTTTCCGGAAGTTGTACTCATTAGTCCTGCCAATGCGGCCATCGATATTCCTATGAGTCCAAACCTGACATGGAATACCCCGGCAATCAATAGCTCTTATGAGGTTGAGATAGCCACCGACGCGGGCTTTACCACCGTCATTGAAACGGCCACCGTAGTCTTTAAAGAGTACAAGCCAGAAAATTTACTTCCGGAGTCCACCTATTTCTGGCGCATTAAACCAGTGACAAATTGCGGAGAAGGTGTCTTTGGAAGTGCAAACAGTTTCACGACCTTACCTGTAAATTGCAGGATAAAAAATGCAAAAGATCTGCCGGTGACCATATCTTCTACCGGGACACCTGCGGTAAGTTCAACGATTATGGTGATGGATGACCTGCCAATTGCTGATATCAATGTAGGAGTAAATATTGACCATTCCTTCTTATCGGATCTTGTCATTACCCTGATCTCACCTTCCGGAACAGAAATAGTGCTTACCTCGAATTCTTGTTCCTCCCTGGAAAATATCGATGCCGTTTTTGATGATGCCGCAGCCTCCTTTATTTGTAACGGTAATCCGGGGATCAGTGGTACTGTAAAGCCTCTGGGCTCTTTGTCGTCCCTGAAAGGTGAATCTTCTTTCGGAGCATGGACGCTCCTGGTTCAGGATACCGCACCCGCAGATGGTGGTTTTATCAATGAATTCATGCTGGATATTTGTCTTGAAGGAGTGCTTCGGCCAGATGCTGACAATGATGGTGTTTTTGATGATGGAGATGATCTTTGTCTTGGTACGCCCCCAAATACAGAAGTAAATGTTGATGGATGTCCCGTTTATCGCTTTGATCAGAGTAATTTTAATATCGAATTAACCAGTGAGTCCTGTATTACTTCGAATGATGGCCAAATAGATATTGATGCGGTTTTGGCGATGGATTATACAATTCAGATAAGTGGGAATGGAGTAGACCTTTCAACCGGTTTCACTTCATTCTTTGAACTAAGGAATCTGTCCTCGGGCACCTATTCTGCCTGTATAAGTGGCAATGATGGAAGTATCTTTTATGAAGCCTATTGTTTTGACTTTGTCATTACAGAGCCAGATCCGCTTTCAGTTTTGTTGGCTTTGGATCAGAGCAGTTCGCAGGCTACTCTCAGTCTGAAAGGAGCGGTTCTATACAACATTGAATTGAATGGGGTGCGCACCCAGACCTCCCAAAACCAACTTATTATTGATCTTAACCCGGGTATAAATACGTTAAAAGTTACCGGTAGTTTGCCTTGTCAGGGGGTTTTTGAAGAAGTGATCATTATAGGGTCAGAACCTATTATTTACCCAAATCCATTTGTGAATGAACTGGCTGCTTATCTGCCTGGAATTGAATCGGAGGTACAGGTGCAGGTGTTTAATATGTTGGGTCAAAAAGTCCTATCAAATAGATATCAACCAGAAGATCAGTCAATTAGTTTAGATTTTGCAGGATTACCTTCCGGGGTGTATCTGCTTAATGTGACGGGTGCCGGACTAAATTATTCTTCTAAAGTCATAAAACGATGAAACAGATACTGACTTTATTTTTGTTTCTTTTAGTAGCAGCCTGTGGGAAGGATTCTCCAAAACCGCCGGAGGCGGCTTTATTGAGCTTTCCTGCTCAAAATTCGGAGTGCACTACAGGGATCAGCCTGAATGCTACAACGAGTCAGGTAGAATTCAGGTGGCTGGCAGCCAGGAATGCAGACACCTATCAATTGCGATTTACGAATGTCTTAAGCAACACCTCCGTAACAAATGAACCCACGGAAGCGCTATCGGCTAGGGTACCCCTTTTAAAGGGTGTTCCTTATCGATGGACGATTACAACACGGAATACTGAGACCCAGGACATAGCCACAAGTGAGACCTGGTTTTTTTACAATGCCGGTACACAAACTACATACCCGCCCTTTCCAGCAAGCATAAACACGCCTGCTTCGGGTGCAACTGTTGCGCGCGATCTAAATAATGAAATTACTTTAAGTTGGGCAGGAGCAGATGCAGATAATGATATTGCTTCCTATGAAGTATATTTAGATACGGTCACCAATCCACAAGTTTTAATTGCTTCTCCTTCAGTGAGCCTTACGGAAGTGAAAGCGAGTGTTTTGGCAGACAGTATTTATTATTGGCGTGTAGTTACTCTAGACAGAGCTGGGAATACCGCTGATTCTGGCACTTTTTCCTTCAGGGTAATACGGTGATCAGGTATTATTGAATTCGTTCATCGTACGGTGGACGCCTTGCAATACGAAGGAGTTAATAAGGGCTCCACATTTATCAAGTCGTTCTGGAAGTAGCTTGGTCTCTTCTTCGTTCCAGCTACCCAGAACATAGTCTACCTGGCGTCCTTTAGAAAAATCGGACCCCAAACCAAATCGAAGTCGGTTATACACATTGGTTTGCAGCGTATTTTGAATATCGGCCAAACCATTATGACCCCCATCACTGCCTTTGGTTTTTAGTCGCAGAGTTCCGAATGGGAGGTTAATGTCATCGGTGATGATCAGCAGGTTTTCTTTGGGGATCTTTTCTTTTTCCATCCAATAGTGTACGGCCTTGCCACTTCGATTCATAAAGGTTGATGGTTTGAGAAGCAGGATACTTCTTCCTTTGATCTTGTAGGTTGAGGTGCTGCCCAATTTACCCGAAGAAAAAGCAAATTCATTTTTAGCGGCTATCCTGTCTAGTATCTGAAAACCAATATTATGACGGGTATTGTCGTATTCTGGACCGATGTTCCCCAGGCCAACTACCAAATATTTTTTCATGATGTCTTCTTCTTTCAGGATGGACGATGGCTGTCCAAAAAGTAATTTTAGTAGTGATCTCATCTTAGGGGACTCATTCCGCTAAAATACAAAAGCATCCCGAGAATTATTTCCGGGATGCTTTTCGTTAAGAGGTAAGAATTCTTATTCTTTCTCTTCAGTGGCAGTTTCTGCATTTTCAGCTGTTGTTGCTTCTCCTTCTGCACCTTCTGCACCTTCAATTTCATCACCTTCTTCTTCGTCTTCTTCAAGGACAATAGCTGCACGAGCAGTTTTAACCTGTACAACAACCGTAGTTTCGGGATGTAGAATGGCAAATTTGTCATTCAGAAGAGATTCAACCGTTATATTATCCCCAATTTTCAAGGTTGAAATATCAATATCGAAGAAATCTGGCAAGTCATCCGGTAAGGCTTTGATGGCCAATTTTCTTTTCCGGAACAATAAACGACCTCCGTTTCGTACCCCCGGAGAATTTCCTTGCAATCTTACGGGAATATTCATGGTAAGTTCTTTGTCCTTGAAGAGCTGATAAAAATCAATATGAATGATCCTATCGGTTACAGGGTGGAACTGAATGTCCTGTAAAATGGCATTTAATTTGTTCCCATCTTCTAACTCAACCACAACTGTGTGAGCCTTAGGAGTGTACACCAAATCTCTGAACGCTAGTTCATCTGCTGAAAAGTGTAGCGGTTTTTCCCCTCCGTAGACCACGCAAGGAACCTTTCCAGCATTACGTAGGGCCTTTGATGCTTTCTTGCCCACGCTTTCTCTTTCTGATCCTTTGATTGTAATTGACTTCATTATTTAAATTTAAATTAATTTCTACATTAAAAATTTTGATGCGATAGAGGTGTTGTGATGTACTCTGTGCATCACATCCGCAAAAAGGTCAGCACAACTTAAAACCTTTATTTTTTCGCTATTTGCCTTACTTGGAATAGAATCAGTTATGATCAATTCTGAAAGTTTCGACTTTTCTATTTTTTCATAGGCGTTGCCTGATAGCAAGCCGTGGGTTGTGATTGCCCGCACGCTCAAAGCTCCGCGTTCCATCATAAGATCGGCTGCTTTGGTAAGGGTTCCGGCCGTATCTACCATATCATCTACCAGCACAACATTTTTATCTTTTACATCTCCTATGAGTTCCATGTGAGAAATAGTGTTTGCCTTGGCCCGTTGTTTATAGCAAATAACAACATCACAGGAAAGTGCCTTGGAATAGGCATAGGCTCTTTTTGAACCACCCATATCTGGTGAAGCGATTGTCAAATTTTTTAGCCCCAATTTCTTTAAGTAGGGTAGAAAAAGGGTTGAGGCAAATAAATGATCTACCGGTTTTTCAAAGAATCCCTGGATTTGATCAGCATGGAGATCCATAGTAATGATCCTAGTGGCCCCGGCCGTCTCCAGCATTTTAGCCACCAGCTTTGCAGCGATGGGAACTCTTGGTTTGTCTTTTCTATCTTGCCTTGCCCATCCAAAATAAGGCATCACAGCAGTAATATGCCTCGCGGAAGCTCTTTTGGCCGCATCTATCATTAGTAACATTTCCATTAAGTTTTCCGAACTTGGATTTGTTGAACCGATAATAAAAATACGTGTGCCTCGTATAGATTCCTCAAAAGAGGGTTGAAATTCCCCGTCACTGTACCGTGAGAATATAACCTTGCCTAATTCCGCGCCGTATGATTTGGCGATCTTTTCGCCAAGTACCATACTTTGGGAACAGGCAAAAATTTTAGGTTCTGGAACTTGATAGGGCATATGTAAGATGTTGTTCGCTAGTTTTTTAGCATCCTTTTTTTTAAAGGAGGTGCAAATTTAGGAATTTATTTGTCTTATACAGGATAATCGCATAGAATTTTAAGCCTTCAAATAAAAATATTTTTTAGCTTTGCAGTCCTTTTGCCTCGGTGGCGGAATTGGTAGACGCGCCGGATTCAAAATCCGGTTCTGCAAGGAGTGTGGGTTCGATTCCCACCCGAGGTACAAATAAACCACAAAAAGGGTGAAATGCGAGCGAGCTTCTCAAAAGGAAGCTCGCTTTCTTTTGTGGAGTGAACGATGCATTTTTTTGTGATTTTCAGAATGAGCGCGAAGGGAAGAATTTTGAAAAAAAAATTCAATCCCACCCGAGGTACAAATAAACCACAAAAAGGGTGAAATGCGAGCGAGCTTCTCAAAAGGAAGCTCGCTTTCTTTTGTGGAGTGAACGATGCATTTTTTTGTGATTTTCAGAATGATCTTGACGGGAAGAATTTTGTGAAATTCAATCCCGCTTAAAGATGATTTTTAAAAGGCAATACTTACGAAATTCCGTGGGTGTGGAAATTTTTCTTTATTTGCCGAACAAGGCCTTTTAAAAAATTTCCAGGGCCAATTTCCGTAAATTCCGTCGCTCCATCCTCTATCATATGGAGAATTGTATGCCTCCACATTACCGGATGCGTTAATTGATCAACTAAGTTTTTCTTAATTAATTCTATGTTGTTACTTGGCCGTGCTGTAACATTCTGATAAATAGGACACTTTGGATTTTTAAATTTAGTTCCATCTATAGCAACTCTAAATTCTTCAATTATTGGCTCCATAAAGGGAGAATGAAATGCCCCACTTACAGGTAAATGAATGATTGCACTGGCGCCTGGTCTTAATTTTTCACAAGCTTCGTTCAGCGCCTTCATTTCTCCTGAAATAACCACTTGATTAGGTGCATTATAATTAGCAGGTACAACAATCCCGTCTATCTTTTCGCAGATATCCTTCACGATAACATCATATAACCCAACCACAACTGCCATACCGGCATTTTCAACTTCACAGACTTTTTGCATAGCTGAAGCACGCTTAGATATAAGTTCAAGAGCTGATTCAAAATCTAGAGATCCTATAGCCGCCAGTGCTGAAATCTCACCCAAACTGTGCCCCGCAACCATATCAGGTTTAAAATCATTGCCGAGGGTTTTTGTTTGAATAAAGGAATGCAAAAAAATGGCCGGTTGAGAAAACTTGGTTTGTTTTAAATCTTCGGTAGATCCATCAAACATAACATCTGTGATGGAATACCCTAAAATATCATTGGCTTTTTTAAAATATTCTCGAGCCAATCTATATTTTGCAAATAGATCTTTTCCCATACCCGGAAATTGTGTGCCTTGGCCAGGGAATAAGTATGCGTGCATAATTTTTAATTGAAAGTTAGACAAGAAAATATAGCAATACTAGGATATTAGGTTTAGCTTCCAAATAAAAGTAAGCTATCATTCATGGAAATTCGTTAAAAACATCTTTATTTTAAACCCTCTCTCTCCTTTTGTGTTTTTCAGAATGAACGCGAAGGGAAGAATTTTGAAATTAAAATTCAATCCCACCTAAGGTCTCTTAAAAGTCCCTTAAATATCCAAATATAATGGAGATTTTATTTTGTGTATATGCCTGATAAATGACTAATTTCCTGTATTTGGGGATTTAAGACGGTTGGGTTTTGCTCTTAGTTTCAATTTCCGGTATGCCAGCTCGGTTGATCAGTTTGTCCATTGTTCCTCTGTTCATGTTGCACATTAAAACTCGAGCTTATGATTCCAATTAGCTCAGGAAGAACTTCGCATTAACACGTAAATAATGGGAGAACCAGGTAAAAAAAAAGCTCCTCATTTTGAAGAGCTTTTTCATTTCAGTATATCTCTTTAGTTTTGAGATATTTTCTTTGGAGTAAATCCAAAATCATCATTCGGCCAGCTACCCCAATTGCCGCAGTGTCCTGCCCTATCTGTTTTTTCAACTACTCTATTAACTCCTGAATATCCTGCGTTCATGAGGGCTCGTGGAGAAAAATGAATTTTACCGTTAGCCAGAGTTCCAGAAACTGCTCCAAAATGCGCTTGACTCAAGGCATGTCCCGTTTCATGAAGAGCTACTGTCTGAAAATCTACACCAGTTCCCGTAGTTACGGCATCTTGCCAGTTAAAGGCATCGTTGTAGTAAATCTCTTTTAAAGCAACATCAGGAGTTCCATCCTCGTTGATATCTTGTATCCATGTTAGTGTAAAGCATACCCCCAGAATACCATTGCCACCGCCGGGAGCTATCAAATCAAAGAACTCTTTCGGCAAAACCCCTGCATGTAAAATCACGCCGGGAAAGAATCCATTACTACCACCAAAACCAAAAAACACGTTAGAGATAAATCCAAGGTCGGTATCTGATACTCCTAAAGAAGGAAGTGTAAGACCTTCAGAACATCTCACGTCATCCCAGGTTGCCATGACGGTGTTTAACGCATCTGTTGTATTAAAGCCAGAGGTTGTATTTACCTGAGTACCATCAATTAAGTATGGCACTGCATTTTTGGGCAATCCTATTTGGCTACCTACACTTCGCGGATCATTGGGGACGTAATCTGAACTAAGTTGTTTATTCCCTCGATCACTGAAAAATACTACTCGTCCTGCCTCATTGTATGAATAGTACTCCATCTTTTCAAGTTGTACTCCGTAAGGTTCAAGCATTTCATTGACATCCTTGATTTGCGGAATCAGGCCTATGCCCTTCGAGTTTTCGGACCTGCCGCGTTTTGTCACTGGTTGAGCAGGAAGATTTACCTCAAACATGGCAAGGTCAATATCGGATGTAAGTAATTGTTGTTCAACGGGCTGATTGATCTCGTCAGTGTCCTGCAACTCGCAACCTGCGAGCATGCCTAAAAAAGCGAGTGAATAAAGTAATTTTCTTTTCATTTTCATAAGGTAATTAGAGTTAATAAATTAGTTATTTGAAGTCTTTAATTAAATCATTTCAAGTTTAACCAAATAATTTTGAAAAACGAAGGACTTTGAACATATTTTAAAGAGAAATCCCTGGCCTTAGTGGATTTACATTCTCAACCGAATTTCAATGTCAGGTTTGTTCAGCATATTTTTTAATAAGCCAAATGCATCCTTTTGTGGTTTCAAAATGAGCTTGACGGGAAGAAGTTTGAAAAAATTCAATCCCGCCTGAGTTTTAAATAAGTAACTCGCTTATTTTTTCAATTATTAAGCGTGTGGGTTCTGTTTTATACTCCTTTGATTTAGGTTATATTTATCCACTTTTTAAAATAAAATATGAAATCTAATATCATTCTCCTATTTTGTCTTACCATCTTTTTTGCTTTCAATAGTTGTTCGAAAAAGCAACAGATGAATGTGCTTGTTTTTAGTAAAACAGAAGGATACCGACACGAATCTATATCAGCCGGCAAGGATGCCCTGTCGAAATTGTCTGAGGAAAAGGATTTTACTATTAGTTTTACAGAAGATGCCGATCAATTTAATGACAAAGAATTAAAGAAATACAATGCAGTTATATTTCTGAATACCACCGGAGATGTTTTAAATGAAGCACAGCAAAATAACTTTGAACGCTATATTCAGTCAGGGGGTGGCTATGTAGGCGTACATTCCGCCACTGATACCGAATACGATTGGCCCTGGTACGGTGGCCTGGCAGGCGCCTATTTTCTGGATCATCCCAGTGATCCAAGCAACGTTCAAAAAGGTAAATTTACGGTAACCCAGAAAGACCATTGGGCCACCAAAGGTATGCCAGATGAGTTTGAACGCGAAGACGAGTTTTACAGTTTCAAAGACATTTCTCCCAATATAAATGTGGTCCTTACACTAGATGATACAAGCTTTATTGGTGGCAACAATCCGGAGTATCACCCCATGAGTTGGTATCAGGAATACAATGGGGGCAGGTCTTTCTACACCGCCATGGGGCATACAGACGAAACCTATTCTGAACCCCTGTTCCTCAATCACCTTTGGGCTGGATTATATTATGCTATGGGAGGGGACGATCCCAAAAACTAGATTATACCATGGCATGATCTGAGAAGAACCGTGTTTAATTCGGCCGGACTTGCGAATTTTTTTTGGCCAATAGTTTTGGAGCAAGTGCCAATGGAACTACAACCGATTTCATTCAGAATAACCCCGATGCAAGTTTTGTGGTAGTTCCTGTACTTCCCCGTGGCACTGTTCTTACGCTTGCGTACCGGTTTTAAGCAAAGATTGGTTGTTCTTCCGGCAATGTTGTTCATCGATCATCTATTGTAATATAACCGGTTAGGTGCGTAATGTTGTACTCGACAAATGGTGTGTTATTTAGGATGTTTGTCCTACAACATGTCGTTCATCTTTTTTTCTTTCTCCTAGACCAAAAGTGCTGCCTCTCATACAATAGGATCATAGCTTTGTGGAACTAGTTTGAATTAACCCTAAAATGAACAGGTATGAAGACAATTTTACTTATGAAGGAGATTTATACAGAAGCTTTTAAGGCGCTGGAGAACTTTTTTGTGCGAAGATTTTTTAAAGGTTTTGCATGGTTTAGTTTCATCTTGTTTCTGATCGTAGTATATGCTTTTGTGTATAGAATCCTTACAGGTTTTCCATTTGATTAATGTAAGTGGATTTTATTAAAAAACGATGCGAAGAAAGTTTGATATCATTGATGCGTTTATTTTAGTGGGATGTTTGTTCATCTCGGTGATGGTGTTCCTTATCATTCAGGCCTTTCAGGGGCTTTGAGTTTAATAATTAATCATTAACTACCCTCTACAGGCTGCACTACTATGGTGTGGTCTTTTTTTGTTTATATTTTTAATATGGATATATTCCTAATAAATGGATATAATCCATATATTAGCTATCCTTTTTGGATAGTATGCAAAAGACCATTTTACATCTGGACCTCGATACTTTTTTTGTATCCGTAGAACGCCTAATTAACAGTGAGTTAAAGAATAAGCCTTTATTGGTAGGGGGTACCAGTGATCGTGGGGTGGTGGCTGCCTGCAGTTATGAGACCCGCGGCTTTGGGGTACATTCCGGTATGCCCATGAAAATGGCGAGGGAACTCTGTCCCGAAGCAGTGGTGATCCGGGGTAATGCCGGTACCTATAGCAAGCATTCCGATCTGGTCACCGAGATCATCAAAGAAAAGGTACCCCTCTTTGAAAAGTCGAGTATCGATGAATTCTACGCAGACCTTTCCGGGATGGACCGCTTTTTTGGCTGCTACCAGTATGCCTCCGAGCTCCGGAGGGCGATCACCAGGGAAACCGGACTCCCCATTTCTTTTGGGCTGTCTGTTAACAAGGTGGTCTCTAAAGTGGCTACCAACGAAGCCAAACCCAATAACCAGCTGAAGGTAGATTTTGGATATGAAAAGCGATTTCTGGCCCCACTATCCATCAAAAAGATCCCCATGGTAGGGGATAAGACCTACCAAACCCTTCGGAATCTGGGACTGCGGCAGGTGAGGACCATACAGGAAATGCCCGTGGATATTATGCAGCGGGTGTTGGGGGCCAACGGGCGGGTTATCTGGAAACGCGCCAACGGGGTAGATAACACTCCCGTGATCCCTTTTTCGGACCGTAAATCGATCTCTACAGAACGGACCTTTGACAAGGATACTATAGATGTCATTAAGCTCAGAGGTATTTTAATAGCCATGACAGAGAACCTGGCGTACCAGTTGCGTCGGGGCGAAAAACTAACCGCTTGCATTGCTGTAAAAGTGCGCTATTCAGATTTTAATACCTATTCCAAACAAGTTCGTATTCCCTATACCAGCGCAGATCATATCCTGATCCCCAGGATCCTGGAACTCTTCAACACCCTCTATAACAAACGGATGCTGGTGCGCCTTATTGGGATCAGGTTCAGCTATTTAGTGCCGGGGAATTACCAGATCAATTTGTTCGAAGATACCGAGGAGGCTCTCAATTTGTACGCGGCTATGGACCATCTCCGGGAGCGTTTCGGAGACAAGAGCGTGTTACGCGCCTCGGGCATGGGGGCCAAAACCATCGGGAGGATGGTGAATCCGTTCAATGGACAACCTCCCATTGTGCTGGCTCACCGGAAACAGTGAGCTGGTTTATTACTTCCCTTTTCTTTGCTCGTCCAAAGAAAAGGGAGAAAAGAAAGGACGCCTTATCTGAGGAATTTTTATCTGCCTATTGCAGATAAAACCGACCTCGAAACCTCGCCATCCCGCCAAAGGCGGGACGAGTACCATTGTCGGTTTCTCGGTCCTATTCTGCAGATAAGGTTTTTCAATCTTTATCGTCAGCGAAAGAGTTAAGCTCCGTGAAAAATCGCTGAAGCCCTGGAAGCGATTTAGGAGTTTGGCTCTGGTTTTAATGCTTGCATTAAAATCGCCTACGATAAAGTGCCTTTTTCTTTGCTTCGTTTCTTTTGGGCAAGCAAAAGAAATGAAGAGATAAATAGATAAATAGATAAAGAAAAAAATGTATTTAAACTGCCACACATACTACAGTCTTCGCTTCGGAACCTTTTCCGAAGTGGCTCTTTTGGAGCTGGCCAGAGAGAATGAGGTCACCCGCATGGCCCTTACCGATATCAATAACACCTCTGCCTGTCTCAATTTTGTTCGGAGGGCCGCAGACTATGGGATACGCCCTATTTTGGGGATCGATTTTCGCAATGGTGCTACCCCGTGTTTTGTAGGGATCGCTAAGAATAATGAAGGTTACCGGGAGCTTAATGAGTTCTTGTCAGAGCACCTTCACGAAGAAAAAAAATTCCCGAAACGGGCGCCTGTTTTCCAACATGCCTATATTATCTACCCTTTTGAAAAAGTACTGCTGAATGACCAGTATCATTTTTCAGACCATGAGTACATCGGCATCTCTGTTACAGACCTGAGGCGACTCCCCTTTTCCAGGCTCATAGAATACAAAGACAAACTGGTACTGCTGCAACCGGTTACCTTTAGGAATAAACGCGATTTTAATGCGCACCGGTTGTTGCGGGCCATTGATAACAACGTACTGCTGAGCAAGCTTCCCAAAGAAGAGGAGGCCTCGTTCGAGGAGCGGATGTTCCCTGTGAAAAATCTGGCACAAGTCTTTTCAGAATACCCCTTTATCCTTCAAAATACGGAGCGACTCATGCAGACATGCAGCATCCACTTCGATTTTTCCAAAAACCGGAAACCGCAAAACCTGAGCACCTATCTGGAAAGCAAAGAGGCCGATGAAAAACTGCTGGAAGAATTGTGTCACAAGGGATTACCCTACCGTTACCCGGCGGTGGATAAGCGTATTCGTGAACGTCTTGCAAAAGAATTACAACTCATTAAGGAAAAGGAGTTTGTCTCTTATTTCCTGATCAACTGGGACATTGTCTCTGAAGCCAGAAGACGTAATTTTTACTATGTAGGCCGGGGGAGTGGCGCCAATAGTATTGTAGCCTACCTCCTCAGGATCACGGATGTAGATCCTATTGAACTCGATCTCTACTTTGAACGGTTTATCAATTTGTACCGGACCAATCCACCCGACTTTGACATTGATTTTTCATGGAAGGACAGGGGGGAAATCACCCAATATATCTTTGGCCGTTTTCAGCATGTCTCTCTTTTGGGAACCTATGTTACATTTAAGTCGAGAGGAGTGATCACGGGAACTCGGAAAAGTATTTGGCCTTCCCAAGGCGGAGATCGATTTTTTATGCGAGGGGCATTACAAGCCTTCTGAATTAGATGAGGTGTCGCTTTTGGTCCTGAAGTATGGCAACCTTATTAAGGACATGCCCAACTACCTCAGCATCCATGCCGGGGGGATCCTTATCAGTGAAAAACCGCTGCATTATTTTTCGGCTACTCACCTGCCGCCCAAAGGCTTTCCTACGACCCAGTTCGATATGGTAATCGCTGAAGACGTAGGGCTGTATAAATTTGATATTCTGGGGCAACGGGGTCTGGCCAAGATCAAGGAAGCCATTCAGATCCTCGCCCTTAACCAACCAGAGGAGTATAGCAGTATCGACATCCATGACATCAAAAAATTCAAGGAAGACCCCCATATCAATAATATGATCAAATCTGCCCAGTGTATGGGGTGTTTTTATGTGGAATCGCCTGCCATGCGGATGTTGTTAAAAAAGCTGGAGGTAGATACCTATCTGGGATTGGTGGCCGCCAGTTCCATCATACGGCCGGGGGTGGCCCAGAGTGGAATGATGCGCGAATACATCCTGCGGCACCGGAACCCGGGAAGGGCAGAAGAGAAAGGGCACCCGGTAATGTTAGACATTATGCCGGAAACCTATGGGGTGATGGTCTACCAGGAAGATGTTATTAAAGTGGCCCATTATTTTGCGGGGCTTAGTCTGGGAGAAGCTGATGTGCTTCGCAGAGGAATGAGCGGCAAGTACCGCTCGCGTGAAGAGTTCCTAAAAGTAAAAGACAAGTTCGTGGAGAATTGCCGTAAGAAGGGGTACAAGGATTCGCTGATCGATGAGATCTGGCATCAGGTAGCCAGCTTTGCCGGGTATGCTTTTGCCAAGGGGCACTCCGCCTCTTATGCAGTGGAGAGTTATCAAAGTCTTTTTTTAAGGGCCTACTATCCTCTGGAGTATTTGGTGGCAGTGCTAAACAACGGAGGTGGGTTCTACCGTTCGGAATTCTATATACACGAGGCCCGTATGTTGGGTGCAACTGTTCATGCACCCTGTATCAATAAGAGCATGCCCGTGAATTGTATCTATGACAAGGAGATCTACCTGGGTTTTATGTACCTGAAGGAACTGGAGGGGCGTGTGATGGATCGCATCTTAAAAGAACGGCAGGCCCACGGAGCGTTTACTTCCCTGGAAGATTTTTTGGACAGGGTGTTGATCTCTATTGAACAACTCAGTATTTTGATCCGTATCAATGCCTTTCGGTTTACCCGTATCAATAAGCACGAACTTTTATGGGAGGCACATTTATTTCTTTCCAAGGGAAATGCCATAGACCATCCAAAACTTTTTCCGCCGGCCCATCAGGATTTTGAGATCCCCCGGCTGCATACAACGGATCCGGAAATGGCCTTTACCCAATTAGAACTGTTAGGTTTTTGTTTGTGCAGTCCCTTTTGTTTGTTAAAAGAACCTCTTAAGAATACCCATGGAAGTCGGGATCTTCCGCGCTACCTCAACCGGCATATAGATCTGTACGGGTATTTGGTCACGGTAAAGAACACCAAGACCCATAACGGCAAGCGCATGAACTTTGCCACCCTGGTAGATCAGCACGGGGAGGTCTTTGATACGGTCTTGTTCCCTCCGGTAGCCGCCCAGTATTTTTTCAGGGGAAGGGGTATTTACCGATTTTATGGCAAGGTGGTAAGCGAATTTGGATTTTTGAGTATTGAGGTCATTAAGATGCAGAAACAGGATTACATACAGGATCCGCGCTATGCGGATATGAAGACGGCTAATAAAAGGAGCCCTTTTGCCAGAGCTAAAGCCAATGAAGATCCTGGAGAAGAAGAGGCGATATAGGGCAACCACAGTGAGCCAAACATCGGATTAAAAGGAAACTAAATCTGAAGCTGCATTTCCCTGAAAACAATTAGATATCTTTGAAGAGCGATGGTCATGGCCCATCTCAATTTTTAAAACCAATTGATCCAGACATGAAACTAGAGCATATCCGAATTAGTTTAATCCTTTTCCTGGGAGTATTTGCGTTCTCCTGTTCCTCCTCTTTTGAAGAAGTTGGCGCTATTATAGACGAGATACCCATTGAAGAAGAGATCCTGCCACTGGATGAACTGGCACTGCTAGACATATCCTATGGCGCCAGCACGGAACAGGTGTATGATATCTATCTTCCTGCCAACCGTTCTCTAACCAAAACAAAGGTGATTGTATTGGTTCACGGAGGCGGATGGATAGAAGGGGATAAGGATGCTATGACCCCCTTTATAGAGCTTATCAAAGAACGGCATCCCAATCATGCCATCGTGAATATGAACTATGTATTGGCGAAATTCGCCCCGGGGGTTACGCCGGCATTTCCCAACCAATTCCTGGATATTGATGCAGTCATTGAAAAACTAACAAATGAAAAGGAAATACTGCAGATCCTACCGGAATATGGATTGATAGGCACCAGTGCGGGAGCACATCTATCCTTGATGTACGACTTTGTCTATGACATTGAAGACCGGGTAAAATTTGTGGTGGATATTGTAGGTCCGTCCAACTTTACAGACCCGTTCTATTCCGAGGACCCTAACTTTAGCCTGGCCTTATCGCTATTTGTAGATGAGAGCAAATACCCCGAGGGTACCAACTACGCCCAAGCCGTGAGTCCGGTATTCAATGTTACTTCAACTAGCAGTCCTGTAGCCATGTTTTACGGGAACCAGGATCCATTGGTGCCGTTGACGAATGGAGATGCCTTGGATGTTGCCTTGACATCCTTAGAGATAGATCATACGTATACTGTCTATGAAGGTGGGCATGGGGATGATTGGAGCGAAAATGATATTCTTGACCTGCAGCAGCAGATCAGTGGGTTTATTGACGAATATCTTTCGGTTGATTAGAAAAAATCTAATAGCGCTATAATGCCATTATAAGAAATAATTATGGCGAATATTAGGGACATTCCTATCACCAGGTTCAACCAAAAATTGGTCTTATGACCCTTCATCACTTTTTTGTTATTTATCAAAAGTAAGCCCCTCCATCTGCTCCGCAAGCATATTTCTTTTCCAAATCTGATTTCCAGGGATATTTAAGACGGGATTGATTTCCTCACTTTGTTCGGAAATCGGCACAAGGGGGTGGCCCGGCAGAGAAGTAGCCCTTCCACCTGCTTCGCAGTTGGAGGACCTTTTCCATTTCTTCGCCTAAGCATGCAAGCTTGCAGGCTACGAAATAAAAAAGCCCCTCACTTTCGTGAAGGGCTTACTTCTCTGCGGTCTGGACGGGACTCGAACCCGCGACCCCCTGCGTGACAGGCAGGTATTCTAACCAACTGAACTACCAGACCAATGATTTTGCTCGCTTTTAACGAACTCTGACAACAGTCAGATTTAAATCTTGTTACAAATGCTTCAAAAAGCACTCTTGTTCACCGCATCACCTATTTGGTGCGTTGGAGGATGCAAATATACGCTGCTTATTGAATTACACAAACAAAAAAATTAAAATAAACGGTGGCTAACCAAAAGCCTGTCGCTCTATCATAAAAGTATTTAGAACTTTGGAAAAATCATCCTTCACATCTACCTCCACATATTTGATCTTGTATTTAGCACAGGTCAGTTTTAATTTTGATATAAAAGAAGCCACCTCCCTTTCATAAGCTTCCTTTATGGTATCCGCATAAACGTCTATATGAGAACCCGTTTCTACATCCATAAATCGTTTAGGTGTATTCTCAAAGTTAAATGCTACTTCTGTTTCTATATCCAATAAATGAAAGATCACTACCTCGTGTTTGTTATACTTCAAATGGCGTAAAGCATCAAACAAGGCGTCATCTTCAGTATTATTCTGAAACATGTCAGTAAAAAGGAAGACAAGGCTACGTCTTTTTAGTTTTTCAGCGATCTGATGTATAAAGGTATAGGTCCTAGTCTCAGTTTCCGGTTTTTTATCTAAACTCACCTCATTCAGCTTTGCCAATAACATCTGATGATGGCGTTCACTTCCCTTCTCCGGAGAATAAAAACTGTAGGTATCGGCAAAAATGCTCAGGCCTACTGCATCGCGTTGTTTTTTCAGGATATTCATGAGGGCTGCAATAGCCAATACCCCAAATCCAATTTTATTCAGATTCCCAATAGTTAATTCCCTTTGTTCAGGATAATACATGGAGGCAGAATTATCCAAAATCATATGGCACCGTAGATTGGTCTCCTCCTCATAGCGTTTGGTATAGAGTTTGTCTGTTTTGCCAAACAATTTCCAATCTATATGTTTCGTACTTTCCCCTGTGTTATAGATCTTGTGTTCAGCAAATTCTGCAGAAAAACCGTGGAAAGGACTTTTGTGTATCCCGCTGATAAACCCCTCTACCACTTGTTTTGCAAGTAGTTCCAGGTTTTGGAAGAGTTTTCCCTTCTGAAGTTCGCTCTGTATCTTCATACCCCTAAGATACGGAGATGTGAACAAATATGAATTGAATTCGGCTGACCGTTTCGTCCATTATAAGCAAAAAAAAGACCCGGAACTATCCGGGCCTCTATAACTACCATTTAAAATAATTACAATGCGGCGTCAATCGCGTCTGTGTAGACCTTTTTAGGGGAAACACCTACTTGACGGTTGACGATCTCACCATTCTTGAATACCAAAACCGTTGGAATATTACGAACACCATATTTTGCAGCAAATTCCTGATTGCTGTCCACATCTACTTTGCCTACGACGGCTTTACCTTCGTATTCAGTACTTACCTCATCTATGATAGGACCTACCATTCTGCAAGGACCGCACCAGGCTGCCCAAAAATCTACCACTACTGGTTTATCACTTTTTAAAACTACCTCGTCAAAAGTAGCATCTGTTATTTCTAATGCCATGTTTTACTTTTTTACAATTATGCAAATTTAGTCAATTATTTGCCTTTTACATTACAAGGTCCATATTCGTTTTACCTATGATGATATCAGGACTGGCTATTAGTTTAGCTTGTAATGAACTTCCTGATTTTCAAGGGTTGCCAACAACTCGCTACTTATTTGAACTTTCTGCTTTCTGCTAGACAATGTTACTTTTATTTCGTCTTCCATCTCATAGACCGTGAATTGTAAAGGATGTTTTCCTTTATGGGATCTCAGTGTATCCTTAAGGTCCAATATATGATCTTCCTTCAATTGATCAATATTAAGCTTAATGGTGAGTTTCTTCGCAAAGTTCTCCATCACTTCCTGCAACAGCATAAACTGGTTATACTGTAATCTGGGATCTCCCTTTTTTCCAGTATCGCGGTTTACCCACCCTTCCCGAACAAAGACCTTTATAAAGGCAAAGGAATTTATCATCAGGAAATGCCTGAATTTTAAATATTCTTCCCCAAAGATCCTGAATTCAAAAGTGTCCGTATAATCCTCAAGGGTAAACACGGCCCAGCCTTTTCCATTTCTTGAAACACGATGTTGTACATCCGTGATTACGCCGGCAAAGCATAACTCCCTGTTGATTTGATCATCGAGTTTATGGAAAAAGGAAACGTTTGCATTGGCAAATGCTTTGATCTCCGCTCTAAAATCGTCTAGCGGATGGCCCGAAATATAAATACCAACAACCTCTTTCTCACGTCTTAATTTTTCCATGGTTCCCCACTCCTCACAAGGCGGTACCACGGGTTCAGGAATCTGTACCTCACTTGCTTCACCAAAGAGACTTACCTGTGAGGAATTTTCATTTTCCTGGAACTTGGCGCCATACCTAATCACTTTTTCCAGGAAAGTAATGCCTTCCCCTTCCAGATGAAAATACTGAGCCCTGTGGGTATTGCCAAAGGAATCGAAGCCACCGGCGAGCGCCAGGTTCTCAAAAGCTTTTTTATTAGCGGCCCGCAGATCGATACGCTTGGCCAAATCAAAAACGGATCTGAAAGAGCCGTTCGCTTTTCGTTCTTCCACAATGGTTTCAACAGCAGAACGGCCTACGCCTTTAATGGCGCCCATCCCAAAACGTACAGCACCTTTTTTGTTCACAGCAAATTTATAATAGGATTCATTAACATCTGGCCCCAGCACCTCTAGTCCCATACGCTTGCATTCCTCCATAAAAAAAGTGACTTGCTTAATGTCGTTCATATTATTAGACAACACAGCTGCCATATATTCCGCAGGATAGTGGGCCTTCAGATAGGCTGTTTGATACGCGATATAGGCATAACAAGTTGAATGACTCTTATTAAAGGCATAGGATGCAAATGCCTCCCAATCCTTCCATATTTTCTCAAGTACATCTCGTGGATGTCCATTCTTTTCACCTCCATCGAGAAATTGTGGCTTTAATTTCTCTAGTAGTGAAAAGATCTTTTTCCCCATTGCCTTACGAAGAATATCTGCTTCACCTTTGGAAAACCCTGCCAATTTTTGGGACAAAAGCATTACCTGCTCCTGGTATACCGTAATTCCATAAGTATCTTTGAGGAATTCTTCCATTTCAGGAACGTCATAAGAGATTTCCTCCCGCCCGTGTTTCCGTTCAATAAAACTGGGAATGTATTCCATGGGCCCCGGCCTGTATAAGGCATTCATGGCAATAAGATCATCAAAAACGGAAGGTTTTAATTCCTTTAGGTGTTTTTGCATTCCCGGCGATTCATACTGGAAGATACCAACAGTATCCCCCCGTTGAAAAAGCTCGTAGGTTGTGGCATCATCCAGAGGAAAGTCGTCTGGCACCAATTCTATTCCATGTTTGGCCTTAACGATTTTTACAGTATCCTTTATAAGGGTAAGGGTTTTTAGCCCCAGGAAATCCATTTTTAATAAACCAGCACTTTCTACAACTGAGTTATCGAATTGAGTGACATATAGATCAGAATCTTTGGCTGTTGCCACAGGCACAAAATTGGTAATATCATCGGGGGTAATGATGACTCCACAGGCATGGATCCCCGTATTTCTGAGTGAACCTTCAAGTACCCTGGCCATGTTCACCGTTTGAGCCTCCAGATCATCGCCTTCAGAAATATTCAAAAGTTGATTTACTTTTTCGAGATCGTCTGATCTGAATTTTTTTCTAAGATCTGCTTCAGGGACGTTGAAGATCTTACCAAGTTTGGACATGGTAGGGATAAGTTTGGCAATCCGATCTGCATCAGGCAACGGAAGATCCAACACCCTTGCGGTATCGCGGATCGAGGATTTGGCCGCCATGGTACCATACGTTATGATCTGCGCTACCTGATTGGCTCCGTATTTATTGATCACATAATCCATCACCTTCCCTCGCCCTTCATCATCAAAATCAATATCAATATCAGGCATTGAAACCCTGTCCGGATTTAAGAATCGCTCAAAAAGTAAATTGTATTTCAGAGGGTCTATATTGGTGATCTTTAGGCAATAGGCCACAACAGATCCGGCCGCTGATCCACGTCCGGGACCAACAGACACCTCCATATTCCGTGCTTCCCGAATAAAATCTTCAACGATTAAAAAATATCCCGGATATCCTGAGTTTTCTATGGTTTGCAATTCAAAATCAATACGCTCCTTGATCTCAGGTGTTAAATCTTGGGTATCGCTTTTTCGGCCCCCAGATAGGTAATATGCTTTAAATAAGCATTTTCTCCCCGTTTTCCACCATCAACCAGATCTTCAGGAACCAAAAATTCTTCCGGGATTTCAAACTTTGGTAGCAGCACTTCCCGGGCCAAATCATAAGACTCTATTTTATCAACGATCTCCTGAATGTTCAAAATAGCCTCAGGGACCTCCTGAAATAAGGCCTTCATTTCCTCCGGGGACTTAAAGTAATACTCCTGATTAGGGAGCCCATAACGATACCCTCTTCCGCGTCCTATAGGTGTGGCCTGCTTTTCTCCATCTTTTACACAAAGGAGAATGTCATGTGCCTCCGCATCCTCTTTTTTGCAATAGTACGTATTATTACTGGCCACCAGTTTTATCCCGATGTTTTTGGGCCATCGATATTAAAACCGGGTTGGCCCTGTTCTCATCTTCCTGGTCGTGACGCATCAACTCCACATAGAGATCTTCTCCGAATTGGGTATGCCACCAAACCAAGGCCTCCTCAGCTTGTTTTTCTCCCATATTCAGGATCTTGGAGGCAATTTCCCCATAGAGATTTCCTGTGAGTACAACTAAATCGTCTTTGTATTGTTCTACAATGGTCTTATCTATTCTGGGAACATAGTAAAACCCGTCTGTGTAGGCCACGGACGCCATTTTGGCCAGGTTGTGATACCCGTTCTTGTTTTTGGCCAAAAAGACCATTTGGTATCCGTAATCTTTCTGATTTTTATTGAGGTGATCCTCGCATACAAAGAATTCGCAGCCAAGGATAGGTAAGATCTCCTGCTCATTAAAATCTTCCCCGTCTTCCTCCGCTTTGGCTCTCCTGCTATTTATGCCTGCATTATGCGCCTTCACCTCTTTCACAAAATGAAAGGCACCCATCATATTGGCATGATCTGTCAGCGCCACTGCCGGCATATTGTATTCTGCTGTGGAAGCTATAAGATCCTTTATCTTAATAGTGGATTGTAAGACCGAAAATTGAGAATGATTGTGCAGATGAACAAAAGTGGCATCTTCTAAACTCTTTATATTGGCTTTGATCTCTTCCTTTGAGATCTCTGGTAGTGTATCTGCTTGTTTTTCTTTTAAAGCGGCGGAAGCTTTCTTTAGATTTCGATGAGAAAGTCCGAGCAGTGTGATCTCTGCCGGATTTAGGTTGATAAATTCCTCAAAATAACCGGGTTGCGCTCTTAATTCTTCCCTTGTGTACGACTTTCGCCTCACCAGTTCCAGGAAACATCTGCTGGTCGCCTCTACATCAGCTGCAGCGTTGTGAGCCTCCGAAAAAGGTTCATTGAAGAGGAATTCGTGAAGTTCCGTTAATGTTGGCAGTTTAAATTTCCCGCCTCTACCTCCCGGAATTTGACAAAGCGATGCTGTTTCTTCGGAACAGGTATCCAACACAGGGAAATATGGCAGAGGATTATCCAGCCCCGACCTAAGAAATTCTGCGCCCATAATGTTGATATCAAAACCAACATTCTGCCCTACCAGAAATTGTGTCTTTTCCAGAACTTCCTTAAATCGTTTTATAGCCTCTTCTAATAGAATACCATCATTTTCTGCTAATTCAGTGGAAATACCATGAATCTGTTCGGCATCATACGGGATATCATACCCTTCAGGTTTTATAAGAAAGTCGTGCTGTTCTATGAGTTTGCCCATCCCATCGTGTAACTGCCATGCTAACTGTACACAACGGGGCCAGTTGTCTACCTCGGTAACGGGGGCATTCCAGCGTTTGGGTAATCCGGTAGTTTCGGTATCAAAGATCAGGTACATATTCAGTAATTAGGATAGAATGATAAGGGTTAAAATTATGGATTTAATGCTGGTTTAGAAAGGCGACTTCTCAGGAGTTATCAACCATAAAAAAATCCGGAATTAACCGGATTTTCCTTACTGATATATAACGTGGATTAGGAGACTACCTCTTCATACATTTTAGAGGTTTCTAATGCCGAGCTAATGGCCTCTCTTTGTTTTAATAATAAATCTTTGGTCGTGCTTGGCAAGATCCATTCTTTATTATCTAAAATATCTTTATACGAATTCAAGATCTTTTTTTCTCCGCGCTCAACTTCTTCGAGCATTCGTTCTGTCTCATTTGGACTTATGGTCGTCACAAATTTCATCCAGGCTCTGTGGAAATCTCCTTTAGTGCTTCCGCTATCCTCTGGTAAATTCCCAAATTTTACGATCTCAGACTTTAATTCGTGCCCAAAATTGAAGCGCTGATTGGCTTTGTCTTCCAGGAATTTTTTGATGGCAGGATTTTCCACTTTTTCGGAGGCCAGTTGGTATCCACGTTTAGCATCGTATGTGAGTATTAATAAATCGTTTAACTTATTTGAAATTTTTTCTGTGTACTTCATTAATCTATCTTCATTTTTAATTATGTGCCATTGATTTTCAACAGCTCTACATAAGATACAAGAATATCTCGGTAAACCAAGTAAATAAGGGACTTTAGCAACTATTTAACAATACTTCTTAAAAAGTGTTAAGGCGTAAATAGTCCTTATTTTATGATCAAATCTGACGCAGATTAATATGGTAAATTAAATAGAAAGTGTATATTTGCACGCTCTATTAAAATAGAGGAAAGGAAGAATTAATAATCGAGGGTCGGGCACCCTGCAAAATTAATGTGATATGCCAGTTAGAATTAGACTTCAAAGACACGGAAAAAAAGGTAAACCATTTTATTGGATCGTAGCCGCCGATGGCCGAGCGAAACGTGATGGAAAATTTCTTGAGAAATTAGGGATCTACAACCCTAATACAAACCCAGCTACCATTGAGGTAAAGATTGATGAGTCGGTTGAATGGTTAAACAACGGAGCACAGCCTTCAGAAACAGCCAAACGAATTTTATCTTACAAAGGTGTTTTATTAAAGCACCACTTATTAGGAGGCGTCCGTAAAGGAGCCCTTACTGAGGAAGAGGCAGAGGCCAAATTTCAAGCCTGGATAGCAGACAAGGAAAAATCAGTTGCTAAGAAAGAAGAAAACCTGAGTAAAGCACAGCAAGAAGCAAGGAAAAAAGCACTTGAAGCAGAAAAAGAAGTAGCTGATAAGAGAGCACAGGCCCTTGCAGAATCTGAATTGCCGGAAACTCCGGAAGCTGTTCCTGCCGATGAAGAAGTGGCCGCCTTGGAAACAGCACCCGCACCAGAGGAATCTGTTGCGCAAACTGAAGAAGCGGTTGAAGCTGCTCCTGCTGCAGAAGAAGTTGCTACGGAAGCTGTTGCTGAGAAAAAACCAGCTGCTGAGGAAACCCCTGCTGAAGACTCAAAACCGGCCGCGGAGAAAGAATAATGAGAAAACGATTCATGCGTAAGGAAGATTGTTTCTACCTGGGCAAGATCGTGTCAAAATATAGCTTTAAAGGGGAGGTGCTCATCAAATTAGACACCGATGAACCTGAACAATACGAAAATTTGGAATCAGTGCTAATTTCTCTGGGAAATAGTCTGATTCCATTTTTTATTAAAAGCAGTTCCTTGCACAGATCTACGTTGCTTAGGGTGCGTTTTGAAGAGATCAACGATGAGGCAGATGCAGATCGAATCCTAGGTTCTGAGCTGTATTTACCTTTGGAGTTTTTGCCCAAGCTCAGTGGAAATCAGTTTTATTTTCACGAAGTAATCGGATTTACACTTATAGATGGTGTATACGGAGACATAGGAGTCATAACCGGCGTAAATGATTCGGCTGCCCAGGCACTTTTTGAAGCTGATAAAGAGGGAAAACAGGTATTGATCCCCATCAATGATGAGATCATTTCGAGCATAGATCGACCTAACAGGACAATTCATATTAAAGCGCCAGATGGTCTGGTATCCCTTTATTTAGATATTGAATAGTGGTTCAATTCCAAACAATAAAACGCTAACCCTTGGGAAAGCCCTTCCAATTCAAACAATTTGCCGTACTGCAAGATAAGTGTGCCATGAAAATTGGGACAGATGGGGTGCTTCTTGGTGCGTGGACACCTTTAGATTCTAACCCAAAGCAGATATTAGATGTGGGTAGTGGCACAGGTATTATTGCGCTTTTACTTGCGCAAAGAAGCAGTGCCAGGGCGATAGATGCCATAGAAATCGAACCAAATGCCTACGAACAATGTGTAGAGAATTTTGAGGCTTCCCCCTGGGCAGACCGGCTTTTCTGTTATCATACGTCGCTAAAGGTTTTTGTCAAAGAAATAGAGGACAGCTATGACCTGATTGTCTCAAACCCGCCATTCTATAATGAAGTTGTTAGCAGCGGGGATGTGCCCAGGGATATGGCCAGACAATCGAATGCCTTGCCTTTTGAAGAGTTGGTGAAGAGTGTATCGGCATTGTTATCTTCAAATGGGACTTTTGCTATAATTATTCCATTCAGGGAAGAAGGATTCTTTGTGAAATTAGCAGAGGAAGTCGGCTTGCACCTCCAAAAAGTTACCCGGGTTAAAGGGACCGCTAAGGCCCCGATAAAGCGTAGTTTGCTTTTATTTTCGTTCCACAAGAGTACCTTGGAAGAGGATGTACTCGTAATTGAAGAGAAACGCCATGAATACACACCTGCCTATATTTCCCTTACCAGAGATTTCTACTTAAAGATGTGATCTTATAATCGCCTTTTTATCGGACGCGTTAAGCAGGTAGGGCCGCCCCCTCCTTTGATGCTGATTTCATTTCCGGGATACGTAACTACTTTGCATCCTGCAGCGGATAAGGCTTTTTCAGTCATTGGATTTCCTTTAACCATGATACAATTTCTTGGTGCCACAGCAAGAACATTACTTCCGAGGGAATCAAATTCATTTTCTGGTACTTCGACTAGCTCATACCCCCTGTCCAAAAGTTCATTTCTAAATTTAATGGGCATTAACGGTGCGTAGACCACTGCTAAATTGGTATCAACCGGACTCAACACCGACATTAGATGAAAAACGTCGGAAGGTCCTCTGAAATGGGGTAATTCTGCAACAAGCACATCTATCCCCAACGGATTTAAAAACGCTTTAAGTTGCTCAATACCCGCCAGATTTGTGCGATAACTATGTCCAACAGCCAGAGTATTTTTGTCTAACCAGGCAACATCACCACCTTCGACCGTTCCGGGGGCCTCAATACATCCTAAGATGGAGATGCCTGCATCTTGGTAAGCTTTGCGATGCATTTGTGGCTCTGATGAGCGCATGGCTTTTCCCATATTACACAGGATCATCCCATGATCTGTTGCAATAGAAGCGTCTCTGCAATAAAGAGCATCCAGAGAGAGGGAACTTTCCTTTGAAAAATAGTGAATATCAGGGTGGTGATCTTTTAATACGGATTCAAAATAAAGATACTCCTCCACTGCCTTATCATACTCCGGAGGTGCGAGGTAATTCAAATCTTTCCATTGATCAGCGATTTTTGAAACACTCATAAAGGCATTTGCCACCGGGTTTATAAAAATTGAATCGAGGGGAAGATATTCGGACTGAGCGGTAAGCGTTTTGTTTTTTTTCATTTTTCTTTTGAATATTTCCATTTCATCCAAACATAGAAAGGAGTTCCCAGTAACAAGAGGATAAAGCCCCAGAATACCGATTCTTCACCTGCCCCAAATACGGCCCAAATGGCATAAAAGAAAGCGAGACTTCCAAGGATAAAAATTCGCACTCGTGAACTTTTGTTTGGCTTGCGCTGAAGTGAAATGCTGACATAGGCCGCGGTTGAAAATATATAGGGCACCAAACAGGAAAAGATAGACAGTAATATCATAAACCTGAATTGTTCCACCAGACCTTCTGTATAGTTCATCAACATAATCATAGAAGTTAAGATGCTACCAATAATAAGACCCCATACGGGAGCTCCTTTCTTATTTTCCTTCTTAAAGATCCTGGGGAACATATGATCTATGGCGGTTGCTCGAGCAATCTGGCTTTGTATTAGTATCCATCCATTTAAAGCCCCAAAAGCGGCTATGGCGGCCCCTGCAGCGACAATCTCTTCTCCTATTTCACCACTCATAATACGCATGGCATCTGCAAAGGGTGCCGGAGAAGATGCCAGTTCCTTCATCGGTATCATTCCCATGACGACCACCGTACTCAAAATATAGATTAGCGTTGTAAGTATGGTGCCAATCATGGTGGCCCGTGGAATTGTCTTCTCCGGATTATCCACATTATCTGCCGGAATAGTTGCGCTTTCAAAACCCACAAAAGCAAAGAGCGTGAGTGCGCCTGTGATGGCAACAGCTCCCATATTGGTTTCCTGACTGGCATTAAAAGGATTGAAATTATCAATGTCAAAAAAGAAAAAACCTCCTGCAATGATCACCAAAATGGGTAGCAGCTTTAGTAAAGTGGTTGCCAATTGCATCTTGCCGGAATTTTGAACACCCCGGGAATTAAACCAGGTTAGAAACCAAATGGCTCCCAAGCCAAGTGAAACAGCGGCAGCAGAACTTTCTTCCAGCGATGGGAAAAGAACCGTAAGAGCACTTACAAAAGCGATGGCAATTGCTGCATTAGCTACCCAAATTGAGATCCAATATCCCCAGGCAACAAGAAATCCAATATAATCTCCAAAGCCAATTTTTGCAAAGGCATAGGGGCCACCGGCTTTCTCCTTTACCATAATGCTCAATTTACTGAAGACCTTGGCCAGCAATATGGCGCCAACAGAAGACGTTATCCATCCCAAAATACTGATCCCACCATAGCTTGCAAGTGCCGAAGGCATCATAAAAATTCCGGCGCCGATCATATTCCCGATCACCAGGGAGGTACTCATCCAGATCCCGAGTTTATTCTTATCCTTCCTTAGATTCATTTAAAAAGATGCATTATCTTAAAGAATTACATACATTTAAATGTACAAATTAAAAGAGGAGTGGCTAAAAAATTCAAGATAGATCCGGAGATTCGAAAAGCCAGTACCCTCCCGACTAGTTTTTATAAGAACCCGGATATCTTTGAGGAAATCAAACACAAGATCTTTTACAGATCGTGGCAATGGATTGGTGATATCCATAAAGTAATATCTGATACTGCTGTCCATCCTTTTATACTTCTTGAAGACTATTTGGACGAACCTATGGTGCTTACGCGGAACAAGGAAGGGGAGATCCACTGTTTGAGCAATGTATGTACTCATAGAGGAAATCTTGTGGTAGAAAAGACAGGGACCTATAAAAAATTGATCTGTGGGTATCATGGACGTAGATTCGATTTAAATGGGCATTTTGAGCATATGCCCGAGTTTAAGGAGACCGTTGATTTTCCAAGGCCGTGTGATAACCTGCATAATTTTCCTCTTAAACAATGGGGTCCGTTTCTTTTTGCAGGACTGTCAGCAGCATATGATTTTCAATCTGTGATCGATATTATGAACCAACGAGTAGGTTTTCTGCCTTTTCATAAATTCACTCACGACGCAAAAAGAGACAAGGATTATTTAATCAATGCACATTGGGCGTTGTACTGTGATAATTATCTGGAAGGTTTCCATATTCCCTTTGTTCATGATGATTTAAACGAAGTGCTCGATTACGGCAATTACGAAACTATTTGCTATGAGTATTGCAATGTGCAAATAGGATATGCCGAAGGTGCCGAAGACGTTTTTGAACTGCCGGAGGATCATATAGACTACGGGAAGGATATTGCTGCTTATTATTTCTGGGTGTTCCCCAATATGATGTTTAATTTCTATCCCTGGGGGGTTTCCGTTAATCTTGTACAACCACTTAACGCAAATCGTACTAAAGTTTCCTTTATGACCTATGTACTCGATCCCTCTAAGCTCGATAAGGGTGCAGGAACGGGGCTTGATAAGGTTGAAATGGAGGACGAAGCTGTGGTGGAAGGGGTTCATAAGGGGATTCGCTCGCATTATTACCGGTCGGGCCGATTTTCGCCAACGCGTGAACAAGGTGTGCATCATTTTCATTCCCTTTTGGCGCACTTCATAAACCAGGAATCTGACTAAAAAATAACAAATACACAAAAGAATATCGCTCCATTAACATTGATTTGTTATGGACCTTTAAGTACCTTTGATAAAAACAATAAGGTATGAGGCCAGATCTTTTTGAAGCACCAGATTACTACCAGTTAGATGACTTATTAAGTGACGAACATCTTTTGGTGCGTGATGCCGCAAGGCAATGGGTAAAACGAGATATTTCTCCCATCATAGAAGCCTATGCGCAAAAGGCAGAATTTCCAACACAGATCTTAAAGGGATTAGCTGAAATAGGGGCTTTTGGCCCGTATATTCCGGAAGAATACGGAGGAGCAGGCCTTGATCAAATTAGTTATGGACTTATCATGCAGGAAATTGAACGCGGAGATAGTGGGGTGCGCTCTACCGCTTCCGTTCAGTCTTCCTTAGTGATGTATCCTATTTTCACATATGGTACAGAAGAACAGCGCAAAAAGTATTTACCTAAGTTGGCTACTGGGGATTTAATGGGTTGTTTTGGTCTTACCGAGCCAGATCATGGATCAAATCCCAGCGGAATGGTGACCAATTTTAAGGATAAGGGAGATCATTATCTGTTAAATGGAGCGAAACTTTGGATCTCCAATTCACCGTTCGCAGATATTGCCGTGATATGGGCTAAGAATGAGGAAGGACGTATCCATGGTCTTATTGTGGAGCGTGGGATGGAAGGATTTTCTACCCCGGAAACACATAATAAATGGTCCTTACGTGCTTCGGCCACAGGGGAACTTATTTTCGATAATGTAAAGGTTCCAAAGGAGAATTTACTTCCGGGTAAAAGTGGTTTAGGTGCTCCTCTGGGATGTCTCGATTCTGCACGGTATGGAATTGCCTGGGGGGCCATTGGGGCCGCCATGGATTGTTATGATACCGCCCTTCGTTATGCGAAAGAAAGGGTTCAGTTTGGAAAACCGATCGCGGCTACCCAACTACAACAGAAAAAACTTGCTGAGATGATCACTGAGATCACTAAAGCACAATTATTAGCCTTCCGTTTGGGCCAATTAAAAAATGAAGGCAAAGCCTCTACCGCACAGATCTCAATGGCTAAACGGAACAACGTGGAAATGGCGATAAATATCGCCCGTGAGGCAAGGCAGGTATTGGGAGGTATGGGAATTACGGGGGAGTACCCTATTATGCGCCATATGATGAACTTAGAATCTGTACTTACTTATGAAGGAACGCATGATATTCATTTACTGATCACAGGAGCGGATATTACAGGCCACCAGGCTTTTAAATAATCTGGCTTACCTTCCCAGGATACGGCTAACTGAAGTGGCCAATTCGTCTTTATGGTTCAGTGTTTTTTGAGCCACGGTAAACAGGCTCTTGCTTCGGTCTAGATTTTGATCAGGATACTGTACCTGATAGTAGACATCATGGTTTAAATAATCGGTTAAGGCACGTAAACCATGCAAGAAAGGCATTAGTATTGCCCCATAAGGAAGTGCTGATTTTTCTGAAGTGGTTAACTCAAGTGCACTTTCTTTAAGCCCATGCAGGAATGCATCAACCATCCTCAGATCAAAAGAGATTCTATTTGTTTCACTTTCATCTTCGTTAGTGGGATTTGCAACAGTTCTTATAGCATCTCCAAAATCGTAATGAAAATAACCCGGCATCACAGTATCCAGATCGATCAGGCATAAAGCGTTGCCTGTTTTTTTGGAGAAAAGGAAGTTGTTGAGTTTAGTATCATTATGGCAGATTCGAACGGGGAGTTCTTTTTTAAAATTCAATTCCATTTTAAGCAGCATAGACTCGGCAAATAAAATCCATTTTCTGGCTTCAGCCAACCTGTCACGGGTGGAATATTTTTTAGCTTCATGGAATTCGGTAGCCCGCCTTTCCAGGCTGTGAAACCCGGGAATTGTAGGTACAAGCGAAGTTTTTGGCACATTCTCCAGTAATTTATGAAAGACACCCAGGATTCTTCCTGCTTCATGCGCAACTTTAAGATCCCTCGTGGTATTGTATGAAATACTATCAGGGATATAGGTCATGAGTCGCCAGTACGCCCCATCAGAATCGCGGTAGAGCGGGGTTCTTGCTTTAGTCGGAAGCAGCTCAATAGCAGCATACCCTTTATGGTCTAAGAAGGGCAAAATGGTCTCCAGATTTTGCATTAGCCCCTCAATATCCTTAAAAACCTGATCATTTAGATGTTGCAGAAGGTATTTTGGGACACCTTTATCAATAATTTTAAAAGTATGGTTGATATACCCTTGTACAATGGGGATCACTTCATAGCGCTTGCGTTCAATGACAAAATGCTCCAGGGCTTTTTCCGCTAGTGTAAGATCCATAAAACAACGATCAGTGGATTCTTATTTCCATAAGGGAGATCTGTATTGTCCTTCGGAGGTCATTTGTTTTAGTTGAGCCATGGCCTTTTCCTTGTCATCGGCATAGGTAACGCCAAACCACATGCTTTCTGAAGGAATCACCTCCACCTGAGTTTTCTTAGCCTGCAACATAGCCTGAATTACAAAAGGAAGATAAACTTCTCCTTTTTCCATGTTCTCTCCTTTTTCAAGAAAATTACTCAAATCTTGCGCTATCTGATCAAAAATAACGGGTCTGCAAACCCAAAAGTTCATACTTACCAGCTCATTTCCAGTAAACTGAAGCCCTGAGTCTGTGTCAATGATTCCATCTTTTTGTTTTTCAATCGCAATGCGCTCTTCCACTGAGAGGAGCGCCTTTCCATTTTGTTTGCAAACCCCCCTGGATACGGAACCATATTCAGACAAGGTATCTTTCAGGGTATAGGCTACCAGACCAAAAGAAGTGTTCTTGGGATCGTTATAAATAAAATCGGCAGCATTCTTATACGCCTGCTTTCCATAATAATCATCGGCATTGATCACGGCAAAAGGCCCAGATATGACCTTCCTGGCTGACCAAACAGCATGGGCTGTACCCCAGGGTTTGGCTCTTTCTCCTTCAAAGCTAATGCCCTGAGGGAGATCGGTCAACTCCTGTGAAACCACATCTAAAGACACGGATTCCGGAATTTTTGAAGATAAATACTCTTTAAGGAAGGCTACGTTATCTTTCTGTGTGACCACAACAATATGATCAAAGCCGTTTTCAAGGGCATCATAGATACTGAACTCCATCAGGAATTCTTCTTGTGGACCTAATCCGTCAAATTGTTTTAGTTTTCCGTACCTGCTGCCTCTTCCGGCGGCCATTAATAATAGGGTCATATAAAATGCTTTGGGCGCAAAAATAAGTTTTTAAGATACAATTCCTGCGCTGTCCACAAGAAATTCATAAATTGAGATTCTATATACAGCAACGGACAAACTATGAACAGCAGAAGAAATTTTATTCGTAATACAGCTATTGTGGGAGCAGGAATGAGTGTTCTCCCAAATTTGGCTTCGGCTATGTACACTCCAAATGCGAAGGAAGTATTAAACGTTGGACTTATCGGAGTTGGTCTCCGCGGGACCAATCACCTAAGAAATCTTCTTCTACGGAAAGATGTTCGGATCACTGCGATTTGTGATATTGATTCAGATCGGATCGATCTTGGTAAAAAGTTAGTTGCAGAGGCAGGAAAGAAGACGCCTGCCATCTATGGGAAAGACTCATTAGACTATCTTAATTTACTGGCTTTAAATGAGGTCGATGCTGTGATTATTGCCACTCCCTGGTTATGGCATACCAGAATGGCAGTAGACGCCATGAAGGCAGGGAAATATGCCGGTGTGGAAGTCTCAGCGGCCAATACACTTGAAGAATGCTGGGATCTTGTTAATACTCATGAAGCTACCGGGACGCATCTGATGATCCTTGAGAATGTAAACTACAGACGAGATGTTCTGGCCGTTTTAAACATGGTAAAACAGCATGTTTTTGGGGAGATGGTTCATTTTAGATGTGGCTATCAACACGATCTTCGGGAAGTGAAATTCAACAATGGCAAACAGCCTTATGGTGGCGGAGTAGAGTATGGCGAAAAGGCGATCTCAGAAGCGCGCTGGCGCACCGAACATTCTGTAAAACGGAATGCTGATGTCTATCCCACCCATGGGTTAGGCCCTGTAGCCGTTATGGCAGACATAAACAGGGGTAACCGGTTTTTATCACTCACCTCCCATGCAACCAAAGGCATAGGTTTGCATAATCATATTGTAAAGAATGGGGGAGAGGATCATCCCAACGCCAAAGTAAAGTTTAAGCAGGGAGATGTTATCACTACCACTATAGATACCGCCAACGGAGAGACCATTATCATTACCCATGATTGCAATTTGCCTCGTCCTTATTCCTTAGGTTTCCGGGTTCAGGGGGCCAACGGATTATGGGAAGTAGATGGAAATCGAATGTATATTGAAGGGAAATCTGAGCCCCATAAATGGGATGCAGCCGATACATGGTTAACAGAATACGATCATCCTCTGTGGAAAAAATACGGGGAATATGCTGCGGGTGCAGGACATGGTGGAATGGATTTCTTTGTCCTGAATTCATTTGTAGAATCTGCGAAAGCAAATATTGCTCCGCCTATGGATGCCTATGACGCTGCCGCATGGAGTGCAGTAACACCGCTGTCTGAGGTTTCCATTCTCCACAAAGGGGCTCCTCAGGATTTCCCAGATTTTACTCGTGGACTTTGGATGAAAAGGGCACCTTACACATGGATAAAAGACACCTATTGATCAAAATACCTACGGCATTAAACGTTCGAATTGCCCATGCCTATTAAATGATTAATATCATATTTTAAGAATCAGGATCCATGTATTTTTGAAGAAACTGTATTTGTATGCTTAACCTTATTCAAAAGTATAATGTTCAGGGTCCCCGTTATACGAGCTATCCTACCGTTCCCTATTGGGATATGAATTCTTTTTCAGGAAAAGTCTGGAAAGAGACCTTGAAAAAAAGTTTTGAAGAAAGCAATGAAACGGAGGGTATAAGCCTTTATATTCATTTACCGTATTGCGAAAGTATGTGCACTTTTTGCGGTTGTCATAAACGCATTTCTAAAAAGCACGAGGTAGAAATGCCCTATATAAGTTCAGTATTAAAAGAATGGCGTTTGTACTGTGATCTTTTTGATTCAAAACCTATTGTGAAAGAACTGCATCTGGGCGGAGGTACACCTACCTTCTTTGCACCTAACCATTTAAAAATGCTGATTGACGGAATCTTCAGGCATGCAGAAAAATCTGATCAACACGTTTTTAGTTTTGAAGGACACCCTAACAATACAAGTAAGGAGCACCTGCAGACCTTGTTCGATCTCGGATTCAGGAGGGTGAGTTACGGGGTACAGGATTATAGCGAAAAGGTTCAAAAAGCCATACACAGAGTACAACCCTTTGAAAATGTAAAAAGAGTAACGGAATGGTCTCGCGAAATAGGGTATACTTCCGTAGGGCATGATATTATATTCGGGCTTCCACATCAAACCATTGCAAACATCAGAGAAACCATTGAAAAGACCAACGAATTAAGGCCAGACAGGCTCGCGTTTTACAGCTATGCGCACGTACCCTGGTTAAAAGGGAATGGTCAACGCGGTTTTAAGGATGAAGACCTGCCCGGGGCAGAAGAAAAGCGTCAACAGTACGAACTCGGTAAGGAATTATTGACTAAAGCAGGGTATTATGAAATAGGGATGGATCATTTTGCACTAAAAAGCGACTCACTCTACAAGGCGTTTGAAGCTGGTGGCATGCACCGAAATTTTATGGGATATACAGATTCCAAGACACAACTGATGATTGGATTAGGGGCTTCAAGTATTAGCGATAGCTGGTACAGTTTTGCTCAAAACGTTAAGAGTATTGAAGAGTATCAGCATTTAGTGGACCATAATATTATTCCGATTTATCGGGGACATGTGCTTACTGAAGAGGATTTGGTGATAAGACGTCATATTCTTAACTTGATGTGCAGGATGAAAACTTCCTGGGAAGATAAGAGTCAGCAATTTTCTGACTTGGATCTTGTTCTGGAACACTTACGTGAAATGGAATTAGATGGTCTGATTCATACTAATTTTAATAAACTTAGCGTTACAGAAGCAGGCAGGCCATTTATACGAAACGTATGTATGGCATTTGATCTCCTGATGCATAGAAAAGCTCCGGAAAAAAGAGTATTTTCAATGACCATTTAACCTTTTTAAAAAGAACTCATGAAAACAATTATTGTCCCAGTAGATTTCTCAGAACAATCCGAATACGCTCTTCAGGTGGCCGCATCTCTGGCCAAGAAACAGAAGATGGAGATCATTGTGCTTCACATGCTCGAATTAAATGAGGCCATGCTTACCTCTACGGAAGGGTTTCATCCGGAACAGACTGTTTTCTTGCTCAAACATGCAGAGAAAAGATTGAAAGATTATCTTTCTAAGGACTATCTGAAAGGTGTTAAGATTACTCCGGTAATCAAGCATTTTAAGGTATTTGGTGAAGTAAATGAAATTGCCGAAAAACACAATGCGGACCTGATCGTCATGGGATCTCATGGCAGTGATGGGTTAAAGGAGATATTTGTTGGTTCAAATGCAGAAAAAGTAGTTAGGCATTCGGATGTACCTGTATTGGTGGTCAAAGACGAAATGAAGGATTTTAAAATAGACAATTTTGTTTTCGCCTGTAATTTCAAAGCTGAAAGCCTTGCCGCTTTCCAAAAAGCACGCAAATTTGCGAGTTCTTTGGGTGCCAAGCTTCATATGGTGTATATAAATACTCCCGGGGATGATTTCCTTAGTCATAATGATTCAAAAGAAAAGATCAATAAATATCTGGAAAAAGCAGGTGCTGGTCTGGAAGTGAAGATCTATAATGATTACAGTGTAGAAAAAGGTGTACTGAATTATAGCGAGAGCATCAATGCTGATCTAATTGGTATCCCTACCCACGGGAGAAAAGGACTATCTCATTTCTTTATGGGCAGTATTGGAGAGGATATTACCAATCATTCCAAAATTCCTGTGATGACCTTTAAGATTTAATTACAGGCGTATAAATACAATTAAGGGGTGCATATGCGCCCCTTTTTTTATTGATACATCAGACTAATTTCATAGCCTCAGGATCCCAGGTCACAGGCATCCCTTTGTAATAGCTTTCATTAGCCAGTAATGCGGCTCCTCCGGCTCGCAGGCCAAAGGTAGGGTCTTGAATAATAGTTCCCTGACCTCGAATGGCATTAAAAAAGGTAAGGAAATGATCATAATGCCCTCCTCTGTAGTTGTAAGGGGCTTTCCAGACAGTTTCTCCCGTCTCTAAAATATCCGACCTTTTTTCCAGATTTAAGGCAGCATAGGCCTTTGCCAATTCTTTTTGTTCAGCTTCCGTATAGGCTATCATTGAATAATTACCTGGCACTTTTCCCAGATTACTTCTGATAAGGGTAACGGAATTTTGACCTACTTCCATAGCCCCTTCCGTACCAATGAGTCTGAATCCACCACCCTCTCCGGAGCCGGCTATAAAATTCACACGAAAGGAGGCATTAAAAGCCGCATGTGTAGCTGTTTTGGGATAGTCGTAGAAGGTTAGGGTTACATCGGGCACATCACGGCCATCGTTCCAATACCTTAGTCCGCCGGTAGATAAGGCTCTGTTGGGCCCTTTCGAATCAAGGATGTGGTGGAGGGTTGAAAAGGCATGAACAAATAGATCCCCTGCAACTCCAGTGCCATAATCCCGGTAATTTCGCCACCTAAAGAAACGCTTGGTATCAAAAGGGTGTTTTGGTGCATTCCCCAGGAAAGTATCAAAATCGATGGTTTGTGGATTGGCTGCAGCAGGTATTGGATATTGCCAGGCTCCTTCTGCGGAATACCGGTCGTTAAACATGTCTAGCATTACCATATCACCAATAGCTCCTTCCATGTATAGTTGCTTTGCTTTTTCATTTCCGAGGGAGGACATGCCCTGACTCCCAATCTGACATATGGCGTTCGTTCTTTTCTGCGCTTCAATGATCTGTGCCCCTTCCTCAAATTTTTGCACCATGGGCTTTTCGCAATAGACTGCTTTCCCGGCATTCAAAGCATCTATAGTAATTTTTGTGTGCCAATGGTCCGGCGTTGCAACGATCACTGCATCTACATCTTTACGGGATAGAACCTCCCGATAATCGCGGGTAGTAAAAAGGTGATTCCCCCATAACTCTTTGGCTCTCGCCAGTCTGCCGGTATAGAGATCACATACAGCCACTAAGTGTACTCCTGCTATTTCTAATGCTGTGGTAGTATCATAAATTCCTTGTATGCCCGATCCAATCAAGGCCAGGTTTATTTGGTCATTGGCAGCGTGTTTTTGATGGGGATATTCTCTTTTGAGGAGAATTTCCTTCTTCCCTTTAGAGGCAACTAAATATGAAGGACTTCCCAATGCGGCAGTACCGAGTGCAGCCTTTTTAAGAAAGGACCTGCGCGATTTGTTTTTTTTCATAATAGGCAGATAAATCCGTACAATAAGGAAGGAAGATACGGTTTTTTACTTTTTTAAAAACGGTGTCAACGAGATAAAAAGGACCTGTCTTTTCTAAGGTTAACAGCGAGCTCACCAATGGTCATGCTTCTTAGCGTATTCAGCAGGGCAGTTCTTGCGGTGGCTACATATTCATGAAGAGGACAGGGATGTTGTGCATTACATTCGTCAATTCCAAGGATGCAGGATTCAATTCTTTGATTTCCATCGATCACTTCAATGACTCTAAAAACAGGATTTTCTCTGTTCGCTTGAGTTAAGTAATAACCGCCCTTAGGACCTTTTGTAGCGGAAATGATATTTCGTTTGGAGAGGGCTTGTAATAATTTAGCCAAATAGGCCTTGGGTACCTGGGTAGGTTCATAAAGATCTTTTACCATGAGTTTATGAGTTTCATCAGTCTTATCGGCCAGATACAATACTGCTTTAATAGCGTATTTTGAGGAATTACTGAGCATTCTTTTTTTGGTTTCAAATATAAATAAATATAAAAGGATAGTTTTATCCGAAATATGATTTTTATCATATTATTTCCCTCTTTCCCCTGCTACTTTTGCTCATAATTCTTAACCCTGGAAAAATGAAATCAATTTTTAAAAGTATGGTCCTGTTGTTTTCTTTACTACTTGTAAGTTGTGGAGGAAAGGAAGAGAAAAAAGATGGTTTTAGCGTGGACAGGAGTAAAGCTCCCGAATCGACCTCTGAAGTATCTACAGAGACCAATGAAGTTCCTGCGTCTCAGCGTGTCACCCTTGATGAGAAAGGGGTAGGGCAGATCAAAGAGATAACGCTCGATCCGCAAATTGACACCGAAATGGCTGCTGCCGGCGAAGCTATCTTTAAAACGAATTGTTTGGCATGTCACAAAATTGACAAACGATTTATTGGCCCTTCACCAAAAGGTATTTTGGAAAGAAGGAGTCCGGAATGGATCATGAACATGATCCTGGACCCCAAATTGATGACAGAACAAGATCGGTGTGCCAAGGACCTTCTTATTGAGTTTAACGGTGCTGCCATGGCCAATCAAAATTTGACCGTAGAGGAGACCCGCTCCATTTTAGAATATTTCAGAACCCTATAATATCCAAACCAATGAAAAGAACAAACACGTTATTGATTTTAGGAATGTCTATTCTTTTATTAGGTCTCGTATCTAATTGTAAGAATGAAGCCAAATCGGGAGCAGTAGATACTTCGCCTTCAGCCACAACATCTGAAGCGAAAGAGCAAGGCCAGGCCTTTATTGAGGATGATGAATCCACACCTAATGTTTTAAATATAGCCATAGGGTCACCAGACCATACAACGTTGGTTGCCGCTGTTCAGGCAGCTGATCTCGAGAATGTTCTTGTGAACGCTGGCCCTTTGATGGTATTTGCTCCTACCAATGAAGCATTTGCAGCCCTTCCTGAAGGTACAGTAGATGATCTTCTTAAGCCTGAAAATAAGGATGCTTTGGCTAATATTTTGAAATTCCATGTAACCCCAGGTAATTACAGTAAGGAGTTTATAATGAAGTTCAAAAGTTTAGGCCAGGCCAATGATCAGAATGTAGCTGTTGAGGTAAAAGATGGGGAGGTTTATGTAGGCGGAGCCAAGATCATTGCCAGTATACCAGCAGGTAACGGAATTGTCCATGTTGTGGATAAGGTAATGCTGCCTCCGGCCAAAGACTAATAGATATCAATTAAACTATAAAAACAGATACAATGAAAAAAATGAAATATTCCGCACTTGCTTTGTTAGGACTGGCGATGGTATTTACCGGTTGTAATGATGCAGGCAAGTCCTCTAATGGGGCATTGTCATCCAGCGCTGCAGAAAAGGTGTATGTGGCCCCTGGGGAACAAGATGAATTCTACGCTTTCCTTTCAGGAGGATATAGCGGTAACCTTACCGTTTACGGTCTTCCATCTGGACGGATGTTTAAAGAAATACCCGTTTTCTCGCAATTTCCAACTTCAGGGTATGGGTATTCTGAAGAAACCAAACCTATGTTGAATACTTCCTTTGGATTCGTTCCATGGGATGATCTGCATCATCCGGACATCTCTCAAACCAACGGAGAACTCGATGGCCGATGGATCTTTGTGAACGGGAACAATACGCCTCGTATTGCCCGAGTGAGCCTGAGTACTTTTGAGACTGAAGAGATCATGGAAATTCCTAACAGTGCTGGGAATCACAGTTCTTCTTTTATCACAGAAAATACCGAGTACGTAGTTGCAGGAACAAGATTTTCAGTACCTGTACCACAGCGCGATATGCCCATTAATGAATACAAGGGGAATTTTAAAGGTGCTTTGTCATTTATCAGTGTAGCTCCAGACGATGGTCATATGAATCTTGAATTCCAGATCCTTATGCCAGGGTTCAATTATGACCTTTCACATCCCGGTCGTGGAAAATCGCACGGATGGTTCTTCTTTTCAACCTATAACACAGAAGAGGCAAATTCTTTGTTGGAAGTTATGGCTTCACAAAATGACAAGGATTTTATCGCCGCTATAAACTGGAAGAAAATTGAAGAGTATGTTAAAAATGGAGGAGGGACCAAGATGCCAGCCAATTATGCACACAACGTGTATAATGAGGAAACGCATACAGGAACTTCTACCATGAAAAAAGAAGTTATTACGGTAGATCCAACAAAAATACCCGGATCAGTGTACTTCTTGCCTACTCCTAAATCACCACACGGTTGTGATGTAGATCCAACTGGGCAATATATTATTGGTGCCGGTAAATTGTCTGCTGACATTACAATACACTCTTTTGATAAAATGCTGGCAGCCATAGAAGGTGAAAAATTTGATGGAGAAGCCTATGGTATTCCCATTCTGAAGTTTGAGGAAGTACTGGCTGGTACTGTAAAAAGTGGAGGATTAGGACCACTTCATACCGAATTTGACGATAAAGGGAATGCCTATACTACCTTCTTTATTTCTTCAGAAGTGGTTAAGTGGAAAGTGGGGACCTGGGAGGTCATTGATAGAAAACCCACTTACTATTCCGTAGGTCACTTAATGATTCCCGGAGGTAATTCGAGAAAGCCATTCGGCAAGTACGTAGTGGCCATGAACAAGATCACAAAAGACCGTTATTTACCAACAGGACCGGAAATGGAACATTCCGCACAGATCTATGATATCTCTGGAGAAAAAATGGAACTTATCTATGATTTCCCAACTCATGGGGAACCCCATTATGCGGCTGGTTGTCCTGCTGAGTTGTTGGCGCCTAAATCTAAAAAGATCTACAGGTTAGATGAAAACAAGCATCCTTATGCAACCCTAACTCCAGACAAAGCAAGGGTAGAGCGTAATGGTAATGAGGTACATATCTATATGTCAACCATACGTAGTCATTTTACCCCAGATAATATAGAGGGTGTAAAAGTTGGGGATAAGGTATATTTCCATATTACCAATCATGAACAAGATTTTGACGTACCACATGGTTTTTCCATCATTGGTCAGAATTCATCAGAGATATTGGTAATGCCCGGGCAAACCAAAACCTCTATTTGGGAACCTAAAAAGGTTGGGGTATGGCCATTTTACTGTACAGACTTCTGTTCTGCCCTACATCAGGAAATGCAAGGTTATGTAAGGGTATCTCCTGCAAATTCAAACATTGATTTATCCTGGTCTTTGGGGGAGTAGTGACTTTAAAATCCTCATAAATATAGTCGACTTAAAAGCGGGTAGTTTCCTAAAACCTGCCCGCTTTTTAACTATTAATAAAGACTTAATGAGTGATACCTATGTCTATTTTGAGCCTATTTAAAGAAAAAGAGAGATGAAAAAAGCGAGTATTATCATGATGATAGGTCCTTTGTTATTGATGGGACTATTCGTCTTTCCCTTGTGGAACATCATGTTGGGAGCACCCCAGTATCCCGATCCCTTAGGGATCTATATTCATATCGATGGTATTAGAGATGTAAATGAGTTCGACATCCAGAATATAGATGGTCTAAATCATTATATTGGAATGAAGACCTTGCCCAAGCCAGAAGAGATGTGGGAGTTTAGTACGTTTCCATTGGTTATAGGAATCATGATATTTCTTGGGACTTTGATCGGATTGCTGGGCTTTTTTGGAAAGCTGAGCTATAAATGGTTCTTAGGCTGGTTTATCCTTATGTCTGTTCTGGGGGTTCTTGGGATGTATGATTTTAATGAATGGATGGTTGATTACGGAACCAATCTGGATCCACATGCCATCATGAAGCTTGCCAATCCGGACGGAACGCCTATGACCTATAAACCACCTCTTTTTGGGCACACTAAAATGTTGAATTTTGATGTTACTTCCTTACCTTCAACAGGCGCATGGTTTATGTTCACAGGGATGATGTTAACTGTAGTGGCCTTTTTTGTTGGCAGAAAACAGCAGCAGACCAGTTTGGAATGAATAAGAAGTAACAAAAAAGGAAACCAGAAGAATATGAAATATAGCTATTGCATTGTTGGCTTATTAATAATGGGACTGTCTTCCTGTAATATCGGTCCGGCACCCATCAACTATGGGAGTGATGGTTGTCACTTTTGCAGTATGACCATAGTGGATACACAACATGCTGCACAATTTGTCACTGATAAAGGCAAAGTATTTAAATTTGATGCCACCGAATGTATGATGAACTATTTAAAAGAAATAGATCAATCAACGGTTGCCATTTTCCTTGTCAATGATTATAACGCCCCCGGAGAATTGATCAATGCCAAAGAGGCTACATATCTTATCAGCAAGAATATTCCAAGTCCTATGGGTGAGTTTCTCACAGCTTTTAAGAGCAAAGAAGTCGCTGAAAGGGTCCATGTTGAGAATGGGGGAGTACTTTTAACCTGGGTAGAATTGCAGGATCGTTTTAAGGAATAAATCAATTAATCTGCGAGTATGTACCTCATAAGTGACGAAATAAAAACCCGGAAATACCATAAACTCCAAGTAACAAATTTGGTAAAAACAAGCGCATTGGAAATTCTCAGTATTTCATTGGAAAAGGAAGCTTTGTTCCCGGAACATACTTCTCCAAAGGACGCACAATTGGTCGTTCTTGAAGGAGCGATAGAATTTCACATCAACGGAACAACCTTCAATCTTAGCACCCAGCAGCATTTTAGTTTCCCGAAAGAAACTAAACATTGGGTTCGGGCCAATGAAAATTCCAAATTTTTGATAATCAGATAGAATTTTCAATGAAGGGAGTCTTCTTTATTTTTTTAGGGGTATTGTGTTTTGCAATGGAAGCTCAGCAGCCAAAGGTCATTGAGGTATGTTCTAGTTGCCCGGTAAAATCTATAAAGGAAGGCATTTCAAAAGCATCAAAGCACGATACTTTACTAATAAAGAAAGGCAGATATCACGAATTTAATATCATCATAGATAAGCCCATTACCTTGCTTGGTGAAGCTTACCCAATCATCGATGGGGAGGATCAGGGGGAGATCATTCGCATAGTCTCAGACAGTGTAACGGTAGACGGACTCTTTATTGTGAATGTTGGGACAAGTTATACCACAGACTGGGCAGCCATCAGGGTTGTAAAAAGCGAGAACTACCTGATACAAAATGTGGTGCTTGAAAAATTGTTTTTTGGGATCTATCTGGAAAGATCTAATAACGGAAGGGTCTATAACAACAAGATAATTGGCGATGCCGTTGATGAGTATAATTCCGGTAATGGGATACAACTTTGGTATTCAAAAAATGTAGTAGTAGACCGGAATATTGTACAGGGAGTCCGAGATGGAATTTATCTGGAATTTTCAGACAATATTGTCATAGAGAATAATATAAGCACCAAAAATTTGAGGTATGGCCTTCATTTTATGTTCTCAAACGATGATGTTTACGCTAACAATACCTTTGAGAATAATGGTGCCGGGGTGGCTGTCATGTTTTCAAAGCGGATTAAAATGCTTAACAATATATTTCGAAAAAATTGGGGATCCGCTGCCTTTGGGATGTTGCTAAAGGAAATTAATGATGCTGAAATAATTGGGAATACCTTTGAAGAAAATACCATAGGGATCAATATCGAAGGCTCGAACCGAATTCAATATACCAACAACAGTTTTATCAGAAATGGATGGGCCGTAAAAGTTCTGGGGGCCTGTTATACGAATACATTCAGAAACAATAATTTCCTTTATAATTCATTCGACATATCGTATAATAGCAAAATGAATGACAATGTGTTTGATCAAAATTATTGGAGTGATTACACCGGCTACGATCTGAACAAGGACGGAGTTGGGGATGTTCCTTACAGACCCGTTAAACTGTTTTCATATATTGTAAACCGAACCCCTGAGACCATTGTTCTGTTGCGAAGTTTATTTATGGATATCATTGATTTTTCTGAAAAAGTCTCACCTGTTTTTACTCCGGATAAACTCCTGGATGCTAACCCATTGATGAAAAAACAAAAATGATAGAAGTACACTCTTTATATAAGAGATTTGGTAAGAATCAGGTCCTGACAGGCCTGGACCTTCAAATTGAAGAAGGTGGAATCTATGCCATCCTGGGACCAAATGGATCTGGCAAGACAACGCTTATAAAATGCATCTTGGGAATGGTTCTTCCCAATAAAGGAACTATTAATGTGATGGGAGCGCCCATAAAAAATACATGGCGTTACCGTAAACAAATCAATTATCTTCCGCAGATCGCTAATTTCCCGGGAAATATAAAAGTAAAAGAGTTGTTTAAAATGATCAAAGATCTCAGACAACAGGATGATAGACAAGACGAATTAGTATCCCTTTTTGGACTGGAACCCTCTATGAATAAAAGGTTGGCAACGCTCTCCGGAGGAACTAAGCAAAAAGTGAATATAGTACTTACCTTTATGTTCAATAGCCCACTACTGATACTGGACGAGCCCACAACGGGATTAGATCCCGCATCACTTATTAAACTCAAAAACCTCATCAGAGAAGAGCGTACAAAAGGGAAAACAATTTTAATAAGTTCACACATTATGCAATTTGTCGCCGAAGTTGCGGATGAGATCATTTACCTGCTGGAAGGCACTATTTATTTTAAAGGTGGAATTTCCTATCTGCAAAAAAAGACAGGCCAAAACGACCTTGAACACGCCATTGCGGCTATAACTTCCACCCCTGTACATGCTTAAGATCTTAAAATATAGTTTTTACGATCTCATAAGAAGCAGATGGAGCTATGTCTATTTCCTGTTCTATTTGTTATTGGGATTTGTATTGCTGTTTCTGAACAACGATGTCTCTAAGGCAGTTATTACCCTGATGAACGTCATTATTGTACTGGTGCCACTTATCGGGACTATTTTTGGCATTATGTATTATTACAATTCGAAAGAGTTTACAGAACTATTAATGGCGCAACCTACTCCGCGGTCATCCATCTTTCTGGGGCAATATCTAGGGGTGGCCTGTTCTCTAACCTTTAGCCTGGTATTTGGATTGGGGATTCCATTTGTTTTATATGGTCTCCTTAAAAGTGATGCCATCTTTGATTTTTCTCTTTTGTTGGTAACGGGGTCCTTTCTGACACTAATATTCACTGCCCTCGCTTTTAATATTGCGGTTTCAAATGAGAACAAAATTAAAGGCTTTGGTTACGCTGTGTTACTATGGCTCTTTTTAGCTGTGATTTATGACGGATTGTTTTTAATGTCGCTGATAATATTTGAAGAGTATCCACTCGATAAATTTTCACTGGCAGCTACCATGCTCAATCCTATAGATCTCTCCAGAACACTAATTCTTCTTAAATTAGATATTTCTGCTCTTTTAGGATATACAGGCGCTATTTTTAAACAGTTCTTTGGGACCGATACCGGTTTCCTGATTTCCATGCTGATGCTGATCATTTGGACCGTCTTACCAATCTGGAGATTGGCCTTTAAGGCAAAAAGAAAGGATTTTTAATAAGTATGGGGCATAATGAAATCCTGATAATATCCCCTGGAGGGATGTTTTTTTGTTACCCATACCTTTTTGTTTGTAGGCACTTTTATCATTCGCATGATGTCTTGCTGTCTTTTTTCAAATGGATTGTTCTTTCCCCAGGCAAGTAAGATGCCATCTGAATTGCGTATAGCGTTCTGAAGGTGTTTGTCGTTCTCAGGACCAACATCCGTAAGTCGGCCCTTAAAATTTTTAGTTTGAATACGGGCAAATTGATTTACGATCAGAATCTTAGATACTTTTCTGAACTGGGGGTAATCCTTTTCAAAGATCAGCTTTTCTAGAAATTGAACTGATTTGTCAGCGAATTTACTTCCTGCAACGCTTGGGTTTTGCATGATGATACACAGGGTTTGTCCATGTTCTTTCCCGGTATAAGTTAAAGAAAGTTGGTATCTATAGCTGCCACAGCTGGAATAAATGGCTTTTGCATCTATTTGTTTAAGGTGATGATGAACCATAGGAAAGAAGAAGCTTATTTTTTTACACGATGCTCATAGATCTTTATAAATAGCATCGTAGACATTTTTTGAGCGCGATTTTTAGCGATCCATACCAATTCCCCTGTAAAAAGTTCATCGAGGGTCTCAAACCAAAGGTTGAGCCAAAGACCAAAATGTTCTGAAGTGATTGTATGATTCATTTTAGCATCTACCTTCTGATGTACTTCTATGGGATTCCCAAGATATGTCCTTCGGACCAGAAGTTGACTTTCCCAAAAATCGGTTAGCACTTCAAAATGGGATTCCCAATCCACTATAATTGAATTAAAAACAGGGCTAAGAACAGGGTCTTTCCTTATTTTTTTATAGAAACAGGTCACCAAGAGGAAAATATCATCCCTATTTGTAAGTGGGGTTCTGAGATGTTTCATAACACCGTCATATCAGATCAAATTATGTGATATTCAACGCAATTTCTACCATTTGTTTAAAACTGGTTTCACGTTCTTCAGAGGAGGTAAATTCGCGTGATACCAGGGAATCGGATATGGTCAGTATGGACAGGGCTCTAACTTTATGTTTCGCAGCGATGGTATATAGGGCGGCTGTTTCCATCTCTACGCATAAGACTCCATGATCTGCCCATTTCTTATAACTATCCCGATCGTCCTCATAAAAGACATCATTTGTTAATACATTACCAGCTTTTAATGGGATCTTTTGCTTGTCCGCATAATGCATGGCACTTTTAAACAGATCAAAACTTGCTGTAGGAGCAAAATGGCTCCCATAAAATTTTCGGTCATTTATAGCTGAGTTTGTGGAGGCGGCCATGGCCAAAATCACGTCCCTGAGGACAACATCCTTTTGGTAGCTTCCTGCCGTGCCCACGCGTATAAGGTTCTTTACACCGTATTCTGTAATGAGTTCGTGATAATAAATCAAGGCTGAAGGAATGCCCATTCCACTGCCTTGCACAGAGATCCTTTGTCCTTTATAGGTCCCTGTATAGCCAAACATACCACGGATTTTATTATAACATATGGCATTCTCCAAAAAAACCTCAGCGATCCATTGGGCTCTTAAAGGATCACCCGGCAATAGAACTGTTTCGGCAATAGCTCCTTTTTGAGCATTGATATGTGTACTCATAGTGCTGCTTTTATTACTTCATCATTTGTACCCCCGAGGAAGTGCCAATTCGGGAAGCGCCTGCCTTTATATACATTATAGCAGTGGCTTTGTCTCTTATGCCTCCGGAGGCTTTAATTTTAACTTTTTCACCTACACTGTCCTTCATGATGTCGACAGCCTTTAAGGTCGCTCCTTCAGGACCAAACCCTGTGGAGGTCTTTACGAAATCTGCTCCTCCATCTAAACAAAGTCTGCATGCTTCCCGAATTTCTTGTTCTGATAAATAACAGGTCTCAAGAATCACTTTTAACGTGCTGTTTCCAATAAGATCTTTAATACTTTTTATCTCTTCCTTAGCCCTGGTATGCAAACCCGACTTAAACCAACCGAGGTTCAAGACCATGTCTATTTCATCGGCACCTTGTTCTTTGCAAAATTTGGCCTCCGCAACTTTAATTTCAGCAGACATGGCACCCAGGGGAAACCCTATCACAGCAGCTACTTTTACTTGAGTATTTTGAAGTTCTTTTTTGGCTAAAGCAACGTAACAACTATTTACACATACAGCGTAGAAATCATATTGTTTTGCTTCCGCACATAGCTCCTTGATCTCTGCTTCCGTGGCGGTAGCCTTTAAGAGGGTATGATCTATATACTTATTCAGGAGCATTGTTCAGATTGATTAATCGCGTTCAAATCGCTCATAGGCAGCTTTGGAAAGCGTTTCCCTATGATTTGGATGGGCTATTGAAATAAGGGCCTTAGCCCTTTGGTGCAGGTTCATGCCAAAAAGGTTCACCACGCCATACTCTGTGGCAACATAATGAACATGAGCCCGGGTAGTGGTGACCCCGGCCCCACTTTTTAAAAGTGGTGTTATCTTAGAGATCCCTTTATTGGTTTGAGATGTAAAAGCAAAAATAGGTTTACCACCCCAAGAAAGTGAAGCTGCACGGATAAAGTCCATTTGTCCTCCTACACCCGAAAATTGTTTTGTCCCTACACTATCCGCGCATATCTGCCCGGTTAGATCTATCTCTATAGCACTGTTAATGGCCGTTACTTTTGGGTTTTGTAAGATAACATTCGTATCATTTGTATAAGCCGCCTCTTTGAAATTAACTATAGGATTGTCATCAACAAAGTCATATAAAGCTTGAGTCCCAGAGGCAAAACAAGTTACGATTCTTCCTGATTTTAAGGTCTTTTCTTCCCCGGTAATTACACCCTTTTCAACAAGTGGAAGTAATCCGTCCGAAAACATCTCCGTATGTATACCCAATCGCTGGTGGCCATATAAATTGGTTAATACAGCATTTGGGATGTTACCAATTCCAAGCTGCAAGGTTGCGCCATCGTCAATAAGTGCTGCCACATTCTTTCCAATCTGATGCTCAATCTCCGATATTTTTGCCATCTCATGAGTGTGAAGAGGTTCATTGACCTCGAATGCGGCATTGATCTCAGAGCAGTGTATGATACCATCCCCATGCGTTCTGGGGACTTGAGGATTCATCTGTGCAATAACCAATTTGGCCGTTTTTATGGCCGGTAAAGTTACGTCTACTGATACGCCAAGGGAACAGTAGCCGTGTTTATCCGGAGGAGAAACCTGTATAAGTGCCACATCGAGCGGTAGGATATTTTTTCTGAAAAGCAAGTGAATTTCACTCAGAAAAATAGGAATATAGTCGCCTTTGTTCGTATTGACAGCATTGCGCACATTTCCTCCGACAAAACAACTGTTAATAGTAAAAGCACGGTTATAAGGTGGACTGGCATAATTAACATTTCCTTCCGTATGGATGGAAATAATTTCAACATTTTCCAATTCCATATAGCGTTCTGAAATAGCGTTGATAAGTGTATTAGGGGTCATAGCGGCCCCTTGTAAAAAGACCCGGTCACCAGATTTAACCAGGGCAGCCGCTTCCGACTTTGAGACAATCTTCATGTTTTATTATTTAAAAATATTTTTTAATGATCAATGAAAAAGGGCCATTAAGGTTGATGACATTCAATTTCGGCACTGACAACTTCAGACACGGGTTTAGGGGACACATATGGAATGCCCAAACCCAAACCTCTTAAAATAAAAAGGACACCAACAAGGACTACAAATATGGGAATAAGTTGCCGAATTCTTTTTCTTGCCGGAGTTTTTAATAGTTTTCCCAAAAAAGCTGCGGTGGTCATAAGAGGAATCGTGCCCAAACCAAAAAGGAGCATATAAAGAGAGCCTTCCAGGGGTGATGCCATTGCGATAGAAGCAAAAAGCGCCATATATACCAACCCGCAAGGCAAAAAGCCATTGAGAAACCCTATGGTTACAAAGGTGTCTGCGGTCCGCTTTTTGAGTAAGGCACCCAGCTGAGATTTAATTTTAGAAATAAAATTATAAATAGGTTTAGAAACACGGTAGGTATTTAAAATGTTTTGTGGAATCACGATAGCCATGATCATTAGAATGCCCATGCCGATGGAGAGATATTGTTGTGCTCCGAAGACGTACAATCCCTTGCCAAAAAAGCCGAAGGCTACTCCTAAAAGGGCATAGGCGGCCATTCTCCCAAGGTGATAGACAAAGACCTGCATGGACATTTTAACACGATTGGTCCTGTCTAATGGGAGCATAAAGGCAATGGGGCCACACATGCCTACGCAGTGCAAACTTCCCATCAGGCCCAGTAAAAATGCTGTATAAACCATAGGGGTTCGTTAGTAGGTCATACTTTTTTTGACCAGGTAGTCCTTTCCTTCATAGGTCCAGTGTACTTTAATGTCCCAGCGACCATCCAACAAACGTTTGTCAGGTATGAGCAAATGTGCATTGGATAAACTTATGGGTAAGTCAAAATCCAAGTGTTTATTGGACGGTCTGTAAAGGGACACTGTGCCGCTTATTTTGGTAGGATCCATATTTTCAGGAAATCGGATCCCTATTCCTTCTTTGGATCTTTCTAATTGTATCTTGGAAACTAGTGCATTGGCTTCCTTCTCCGCATCTATCTCCTTTTGAAATACCAATTCTTTCTTGTAATACTCTTCGGTTACAAGATCGTGATTAGCCCGGTCATCCATGTTCATACGGACAACAAAAAATAATATAAAACCAATAAAACCTATAAATGCCAGCACTATTCCTGTTCCCCAGTTGATCTTCATAAACTATTTATTTAATTGGTTTCATTACAAGTTGATTAATTATAACTTCTTGGCGCCAGAAAGCGAGTTGTGGTTGTTTCTATTAAGGTACTTCCACTATAGACCCCGATCTTTAATTTGTCTTTGTCACCATTGAGAGCGGCTGCGTTTATGTCAATAAACAGCGTGCCTTCTGCTAGTTTTTCTGCCGGGACACTAAATTTTTTATGAGTTACCACATCAATAGCGCCTTTATGGGATAGTAGTTTAAAACTAACATCTGGCACTTCCTTTGTGGTCTTATTAATCAATTTAAAGGTATAGACATTACTGATAATATTTCCTTCTTTCCGTTCGTATAATTGTCCGGGTAATCTTAGAATATTGGCTTCCAGATCATTTCTTAGAAACAGCATTCCCACCAGTACCCCGGTTAGAATGAACAATACGGCCGAATATCCTTTTAATCTGGGCGTGAAGGTAAATTTTGCCTTTTTTTCAATATTATCCTCACTGGCATAGCGAATGAGCCCCTTTGGTTTGTCTATCTTCTCCATGATGGTATCGCACTCATCGATACATGCCGTGCAGTTAACGCATTCGAGCTGTGTTCCGTTTCTGATATCGATCCCCGTAGGGCACACATTAACACATTGAAAACAGTCAATACAGTCGCCATTTCCCAGTGCCTCACGGTCTTCCCCTTTCCTGAATTTCTTTCTTCCGTTTTCGGCCTCTCCTCTTTTATGATCATAGGCGACGACAATAGATTTATTGTCTAACAAGACTCCCTGTAATCTACCATAGGGGCAGGCAATTATACATACTTGTTCTCGGAACCAAGCAAAAACAAAATAGAAAACTCCGGTGAATATCAGCAGAGAAATTAAGGTGCTGAGGTGTTGTGAGGGTCCGTCCGTAACATATCGAATCAGGGTATCACTACCAATAAGGTATGCGAGGAACACATTGGCGATCAGAAATGAGATCACAAAAAAAACAAACCATTTAAGCACTCTTTTTCTGATCTTCTCAGCATTCCAGGATTGACGATCGAGGCGTATTTGTGCCCCGCGATCCCCATCTATCCAAAATTCGATCCTGCGGAAAACCATTTCCAGAAAAATGGTCTGAGGACACATCCATCCACAAAATATTCGCCCAAATGCAACCGTGAAAAGGGCTATAAAGATGACCCCGATGATCATGGAGATGACAAATAAATGAAAGTCCTGGGGCCAGAAGGGAAATCCAAAAATATTAAAACGCCTTTCGAGCACGTTGAACATCAGGAACTGGTTCCCATTTACTTTTACGAAAGGAGATGCAATTAGAAATAAGAGCAGCCCATAGCTTACCCATTTTCTATATTCATAAAAACGACCACTGGGTTTTTTGGGAAATACCCAGGCACGTTTTCCATCTTCAGCGATAGTACCTATAGAATCTCTGAACTGTTCGTCATTTGCCATTCGTAACTAGTATAGCGCATTATTCATTCATTGCTACCGTAGTAGTATCAGTCGCTGTTTCAGCAGGCGCATCTTCATCTATCCATATTTCCCCTTCGGGAGCTTTTGGATTAGCCGGTGTAGTACCTTGAAAAGTGAGCAAGTAACTGGCCACCTGTGCCATTTCGGCTGGTTTCAGAGTTTGTTTCCAGGCCACCATTCCTTTACCATCTCGTCCACCTTCAGAAATGGTTTTGAAAACATTCTTAATGCCTCCTCCGAGAATCCAATATTGATCTGTGAGATTTGGCCCGATACCTCCACCGCCGTCGGCCATATGGCATACTACACAATTAGCAGTAAAGATCGCTTCTCCTGCTTTGAGGTCGGAGGCATCGGTGAGCAATGTAACAGTATTGACATCTACCAGATCTTTGGCTGTCTTGCGATAAGCCTCAATAGCAGCCTGTGCATCTGCCACTTCAATTTCATATTCCAGTTTCTGATCGTAATCATTAAAAACATGGAAACGGGCGAGGTATACCACACCAAACAAGATGGTGGCGTAAAATAAATATACCCACCATGGCGGGAGTTTATTGTCGAGTTCCCGAATGCCGTCATAATTGTGGTCGAGGATTATTTCTCCTTCTTCCTCTATGGCCTTGGAGCCAAGTAATTTCGTGTACATCCTTTTACCCCATGTCCATTCCCATGTTCTGGATTGAGCATTGAGATATCGTTCTTTAGCTTCTTCGGAAAGTGTCTGGAAAAGAACATTCTCTACAGATTTAACTATGAGTTCAATAGCAATCAGGATCAGCAAGACCATCAGCAGGAAGTACTGAGCGACTGGGTATTCTATGAAGGCCGGTTTATCTCCCGAATCTATAAAATACTCCATCAATCCAAAGATGAGAAAGAAAAAGAAGGGGATTCTTATCCACCAGGGTGTCATATTTTTCATTGTTTACTATTTTGGTTAATTATCTTCTAATGGTAATTCACTGACTTCTTTTATATGTTCTTTAGAGGCGGTAAATACCCACCAGAACAGTAGAGAAAAAAAGACGAAAAAGATCAAAAGGGAGATCATAGGATAGGTGGCGACACCTTCAATACTCTCCATATAGTTTTTAGCAAATTTCAGCATGATTTATTTGTTTTCTGAGATTAGTTGATCGGTTCCTTTTACTTTTATATCTGTTCCTAAGCGTTGTAAATAGGCAATAAGCGCTACAATTTCACGATCTTTCATTTCTATAAACTCTTCGCCATTACTTGCCGCATACGCTTTGTCTTCTTCGTAACCCCGGGCAAAGTCGGGATCCGAATAGAGATTTTGTTCTATAGAAAGTGCTTGTTCATTCATGGACGCCTCAGCATTGCTGATATCCTCCTCTGTATAGGGCACTCCCAATGTAACCATAGCACGCATTTTGTCTTGTATGGCACTTCGGTCGAGCTTATTGCTCACCAGCCATTGATAAGCAGGCATAATGGATCCTGCGGACATACTTTGAGGATCGTACATATGATTTAAATGCCAATTGTCTGAGTATTTACCTCCGACTCTGAGAAGATCGGGGCCGGTCCTTTTACTACCCCACAGGAAGGGGTGGTCATAGACAAATTCGCCGGCTTTGGCATATTCCCCGTAGCGTTCCACTTCACTTCTGAAGGGTCTGACCATTTGAGAGTGACAGCCAACACAGCCCTCCCTGATGTAGAGGTCTCGTCCTTCTAGTTCCAAGGGAGTATATGGTTTTACACTTGTGATGGTAGGAATATTCGATTTAACCAAGATGGTAGGAACGATCTGAATGATCCCTCCAATAAGGATGGCTATGGTAGCCAAAATGGTTAATTGAATGGGCTTTCTCTCCAGCCATGTATGGAAGGTCTCTCCTACGGTACGTCTACTGGAGACCCTTGTTAGGGCGGGTGCTTCGGCAAGTTCGTCGGCAACGGCACTACCAGAGCGAATGGTAACCACAATGTTGTAGAGCATCACAATAAAACCTACAATGTAGAGTGAGCCACCAATGGCCCGCATCCAATACATTGGCATAATTTCATTAACTGTTTCCAGGAAGTTACCATATACCAGGCTGCCATCCGGATTAAAATCTTTCCACATAAGGGCCTGTGTAAATCCTGCGACGTACATTGGCAGTGCATATAGGATAATACCCAGGGTTCCAATCCAGAAGTGGAAATTGGCCATCGGCGTAGAATAGAGTCGGGTTTTAAACATTTTTGGCACCAAATAATAGATCATACCAAAGGTTAAGAAACCATTCCAGGCAAGGGCACCCACGTGTACATGCGCAATGATCCAGTCGCTAAAATGCGCAATAGCATTTACATTTTTTAGCGATAACATAGGTCCTTCAAAAGTTGCCATTCCGTATCCTGTAATGGCCACGACCATAAATTTAAGTGTGGGGTCTGTCCGGACTTTATCCCATGCACCTCTAAGGGTTAAGAGTCCGTTGATCATACCTCCCCAGGAGGGTGCGATCAACATAACAGAGAACGCTACCCCTAAATTCTGAGCCCAATCCGGAAGAGAGGAATACAGTAAATGATGGGGTCCTGCCCATATATAGATAAAGATGAGTGACCAGAAGTGAACGATAGATAAGCGGTAGGAATAAACCGGTCTGTTTGCGGCTTTTGGGACAAAATAATACATAAGGCCAAGGAAGGGGGTGGTAAGGAAGAATGCCACCGCATTATGGCCGTACCACCATTGCACCAGGGCATCCTGAACACCTGCGTATACAGAATAACTTTTTAATGCACTGATAGGAAGTTCAAGGCTATTGAAAATATGAAGTACGGCAACTGTTACAAAGGTGGCCAGGTAAAACCAGATGGCAACGTACAAATGCCTTTGTCTTCGTTTTATCATGGTTCCGATCAGGTTCCAGCCAAAGGCGACCCATATCACAGCAATAGCGAGGTCTATAGGCCATTCCAATTCCGCATATTCCTTAGAAGTGGTATATCCAAGGGGTAACGTTATTGCTGCCGCTACAATGATAGCTTGCCACCCCCAGAAATTAAGATTGCTCAGGAAATCGCTAAACATCCGCGCTTTTAAAAGGCGCTGCGTAGAATAGTAAACTCCCGCAAAGATGGCGTTACCCACAAATGCAAAAATAACCGCATTGGTGTGCAGAGGACGCAATCTTCCAAAACTCAACCATGATATTCCATCGGTGACGTTAGGAAATAAGAACATAAAGGCTAATAGCAAGCCTACCAACATGCCAATGATACCCCAGAAAAGGGTAGCATAAATAAATTTCTTTACGATCTGGTTATCGTAACTAAACTGCTGTACTTCCATAATTATAATTGTTTTCTTTTAGAGATTGGTAATTCATTCTTGTCGTTGGGAAGGGTTTTGTTGTCTTCTTGGGTAACTAGTTCATCTTCAAACAGAATACGTACAGACGGCGTGTAAGAATCGTCGTATTGACCACTCTTCACTGAAAAAATAAAGGCTGTAAAAAAGACAACTGCTACCACAATACTGATAGTCAGTAACACATAAATAACACTCATACCTACCTGAATTCGGGTGTAAAAGTAAAGGTGCTGCTATCGCTAAAAAATGACATAAGTCAGGTTTTATTATTTTATTTTTCTTTCTAGCAGATTGGTTGCTAATGTGGTAAAGCCTACAATACTTATGGAACTCAAGGGCATGAGTATGGCGGCAATTACCGGTTCTAATTGACCTGTGACCGCAAAATACAGGCCAATTACGTTATATAGGAGCGATAGGATAAAACTTAGCTTGATGATCTTTATAGCCTGTTTGGAAGCTCCGATATATTGAGCGAGGTACTTGAATTTACTCGCATCGAGAATCCCATCACAGGCAGGGGAGAATACATTGATATCCTCAGAGATGGCAATGCCCACATTGCTCTGTGCCAGGGCACCGGCGTCATTGAGGCCGTCGCCTACCATCATTACTTTTTTACCCTGATCCTGTAACTCCTTTACAAAGAACAGTTTGTCATCGGGTTTTTGATTAAAGTACATAGGTACTAAACTTGGCAACAAAGCTTCCAATCGTTGTTTTTCCCCTTGGTGATCTCCAGATAATAGGGCAATTTCCATATCTTTTTTAAGGGTGCTAAAGAGTTCTGAAATACCTGGTCTGTATTCATTATGAAAAACAAAATGGCCCCTGTAATGCGAATTTGTACTAAGATGTACGGCGGTTTTATCACTGGCATCTAAGCTGCAATTATCTACGAATGAGGCAGCTCCCAGTTTTAATTCCTGATCTCCCTTGCTGCTGTAAAGGCCCTTTCCAACGTATTCCTGATAGTCGTCCAGGGTCATGATGTCCTGGTCCTGCAGAAGTTTGTAAAGTGATCTGCTCAGGGGATGGTTAGACGCTCTGAGGGTACTTTTCAAAAGGGATTTTTCTTCTTTGCTAAGAACGGAACCTTCATATACGATAGTATCATGGGTACGGGTAGAAAGTGTACCTGTTTTATCAAAAATAGCCGTGTTTATGCCGGCTAATTGTTCTATGACCCCTACATCCTTCAGATAAAATTTCTTTCTCCCAAAGATCCGCAACATATTTCCCAGTGTAAAGGGGGCCGCAAGGGCTATCGCACAGGGACAGGCAATGATCAGTACCGCAGTAAAAACATTCCAGACCTTAGAAGGATCGTTAAATACCCAGAACAAGGTGGCACTAAATGCTATTAGTAATACGGTAATGGTAAAGCGTCTTCCTATACTATCTGTAAGGGTCTGAAATTTACTTTCATTATTCTTATTGAAGACAGCCTGGCTCCATAATTGAGTTAAATAACTTTGAGACACATTCTTTAGGGCAAGCATTTCCATAGCACCCAATAATTGCTTTCCTCCGGCAAAAATCTTTTCTCCTTCTTCTTTTTTAACAGGTGTCGCTTCTCCTGTTACAAAGCTGTAATCTATTTCTACTGGTCCTTTCTGAAGCAGGCCGTCTACGGGTATCAACTCTGCATGACGAATAAGGATCCTGTCCCCTTTTTTTATTTTGTATACCTGTATGGTCTCTTCCTTATTGTTTTCGAGGAGTCGGGTTACCGCAATGGGGAAATACGACTTATAATCTCTTTCAAATGAAAGGAAGTCATAGGTTCTTTGTTGGAAATATTTACCCAAAAGCAAGAAAAAGATCAAACCGCTTAAGCTGTCAAAAAAGCCGCTGCCCCAATCGAACAAAATCTCAAGTGTACTGCGAACAAACAAGACCATAATGCCGAGCGCAATAGGGACATCAATGTTGAGATGACCGCTGCGAAGTCCTTTGTAAGCTGATATCAAATAGTCTTTTCCGGCGTAAAATACCACAGGCAGGGAAAAGGCAAAAATCAACCACCGAAAAAAAGGTTTGTATTGATCTAACCAATATTCGCTGACCTCAAAATACTCCGGAAAAGAGAGGAACATAATATTGCCAAAGGCAAAGCCGGCAATCCCTAATTGATAGATCAGGGTTTGGTCTTGTTGATTTTCTTTTCGGTCATAGTTCTCAAGGGAAATGTTAGGCTCATACCCGATACGCGAAAGCAACAAGACTACTTGTTTTAGAGAAATTTGGGTGCTTTCAAAATTGATCCTAACGGTCTTTTTTGGAAAATTGACCTGAGATTGGACTATGCCAGGCGCTATTTTATGAAGATTTTCCAGGATCCAAATACAGGAACTGCAATGGATAGTTGGAATAAAAAGATTTATGACCTGATAATTCCCGTCATTGAACTCCAATAATTTTTCGGAGATAGAGGGTGTTTCCAGATAATCGAATTTTCCTTTTGTATCCTTGGGACTGCTTCCGGCCGCAGCCTGTAATTCATAGTAATAACTAAGATCGTGTTCCTCGAAGATCTCAAAAACAGTTTTACAACCATGACAGCAAAACGACTTTTCCTTATGATGAATGATTTGATCATCACAAGGATCCCCGCAATGATAGCAGTTTGTGTTATCCATACATTTGCCTTATACCTGAGCACAAAGATGCTATTCGCTATTCTTAAAAAATATGACTTAAGTCAGTTTTATAAAACCTGGTTTAATTAATCAAAAATTGATATTAAATCATTGTAAAATCAGGTAATTACCATGGGCGAGTCTTTAAAATATATTACTTTAGTGGTCTTAATCCTGCCTTAATGGAAAATAGATGTGAGAATTGCATTGTTAGACAATTTAACTCCTTGCGTGCCATGAGCAAAGAGGAATTAAAGCGTGTTTCTGATTCCAAGATCACAAAGACTATTAAGAAAGGACAATCAATTTTCGAAGAAGGAGAGAAACTCAATGGCGTTTTCTGCGTACGTGAAGGTGTCTCAAAACTTTCGAAATTGAGTGCCAATGGGAAAGATCAAATTGTAAAATTGGCCAGCAAAGGTGAGGTTATGGGGCAGCGTTCTGTAATCGCGGAAGAAACTTCCAATCTAAGTGCCGTAGCTGTTAGCGATATGGAGGTATGCTTTATACCGAAAGAAGGGATCGTGGATACATTGCATAAAAATCCAGACTTTACGGTAGAAGTACTTAGGCATATGGCACATGATCTGCGAGAAGCAGATGATGTGATCGTAAACATGTCGCAAAAATCAGTAAAACAACGCGTAGCAGAGGCTTTTTTATATCTTGGTGAGAATTTCGGGGAGGATTCCGAAGGCTTTTTAAGTGTTACACTTTCCAGAGAAGACATTGCCAATGTAGTAGGCACAGCTACTGAGTCTTGTATCAGGATCATTTCCGAGTTTAAAAAGAAGGGCTTTATTAAAACTTCAGGAAAAAAGATTGGCATTGCCAATGAGAAAAAACTACGAGACCTGGTAGAAGGTTTTTAATTAAAACATAGTTTTCCTTCCTCCTATCTATTCCGATACATTCTTCCGAGTTAAGCTGAGCTAATTTGCAAGGCACTGTGAAACCTGACAAATGTCATTGTTTGAGGTGCAAATCAAGTATACTTTTACCCCTGTTGAAGTATAAAAAAGCCATGAAGAATATCTTATTACCTACAGATTTCTCTGAAAATTCCTGGAATGCCATTAGATATATTTTAGAATTGTACAAGGCAGAAACCTGTACTTTTCATTTGTTGAATACCTATACTCCGGTAATTCCCAACAGTAGATTTATGGCGTCTAGTATACAGCCAAGTATTATGGATGCCGGCAGTAAGGAAACTTCTGTACGGGAATTAGAGAATATCCTGGCACGGATCCGGAAAACTTTTAAGAATAAGAATCACAGTTTTAAGACCATATCCTCATTTAGTCTTTTAATAGATGAGATTAAAAATATTATTGAAAACGAATCCATCGACCTCATTGTTACTGGGACAAAAGGGGCTTCAGGAATTGAGGAGGTATTCTTAGGAAGTAATACCGTTAGAATTATTAAGGCCATCCGTAATTGTCCGGTTCTTACGATCCCTAAAGACTTTTGCTATAAACAACCTCAGGAGGTGGTTTTTGCAACAGATTTTAAAAGGTATTACAGTGCTTCGGAATTACAGCCATTGATAGATTTGGCCAGAAGTTTTAAAGCCACTATCAGAATAGTATATGTTCAGAATAAGATCAAGGCGCTTTCAGATATACAGCAATTCAACCTGGATATGCTCAGGAAGTATTTTGGTAAGATCGATCACTATGTGCATACCGTATCGGAACTCAACTCAGTGTCCAAAACTCTTGAGGTTTTTGCAGATGAGCTGGATATCCATTTACTCGCCATGCTTAATTACCAGCATAGTTATATGGAGCGGATCACAAGGGAGCCTGTGGTAAAGCAAGTTGCTTTCCACACACAGGTACCTTTATTAGTGATTCCGGAACTCGGCATGAATGCCCCTGCACACACTACAAAAGAAAAGGAAATTCAAGAAATTAAATAAGTTATTCCCTTAAAGGAACATCTTCGTAGAAATCTTTAAAGGTTTTATTCGTAGTATACTTGTCTGTCAATACCCTGTAGACCATATATACTATCATTGCCTGGCCCAGGACCGTTATGTAAAACACCCAATTAAAAGGAAAGTTCATGGCTGCCATAATAGTTACTGTCAATAATACCATGGTGGTAGTGCCAACCCAGAACATCGCTGAAGTCTTCATATCTATTTTTGATAAAATTAAAGCTTAAGAAGTGATTGAGGTGTTAAGAAACTCGCAAAATTATGGAACAACTACATCTAGTTAACTCCTGAATTTGTCCAAAATTTAGCTTCGGCAGGGATCCCTTTGATCTTTTCCATTTGGAAAGGATTAAAAGACTCCTTTACAAAAAGATACCAGGCACTAGAAGAGATGGTAGGCGTAATATCTGCATGATCCCACAAATAAGTGGCGCCAAAATTTGTGCCGTGATTCGTTGTATATGGAATACCAATGGAATTTTCATTGGTAGCACTCTTAATAAAAGTCTCTTCAATATTGAGAATAATATCTTGGGAAGTAGCAAATTGTTTCGCGGCACTAAAGGCCATGGCCATTTGCGCAGTACCTTCTAGCCATACCACATCCTTATCATCATCGAAGCAATAACCGCTGATTACCTTTCCATGTGTGGTGGAGGTTTGAGAATTCAGAAAACGATTGGCCTTTGTAAGAATCTCCACCGGAAAATCCTCCAGGATCATATATCCCAGAGAATAAAGATCCAATGCGTAATTATAAGCCGGATTTTGAGTTTGAGTGATGAGCACTTCTTCATTAACATCCCAACGTTGTTCTTCCAGGAATTGTAAAATGCCCATATGAAAGTCATCAAATCCGGGAACGGCATTAAAGGCTGTGATCATTCCTTCAGTTACTTTAAGAATCAGAGTACCATCTTCATTGATCCCTCCCTTAAGGCCCCCGTCTTCCTCCTGTAAAGAACGTAACCAGTTCTCCAATTCAAAAGCTAATTGTTCATATTTATCGGAGTTGGTCGTTTCGTGGTAGTTGTTAATGGCCAATAATAACCAGGCATTATCACCCATCCAGATGCGGGATCCGTTCTCACCAGATAACTCCCGGTATTGAAAAAACCCTCCGTTATTGCCGTAAAATTCTGTTCCTAATTGCTGGTCAAAGTAATCCAGGATCATTTCTGTACGAATCAGATCTCCTTCAGCCAGAAATGCCAGAGCAGCCAGCGCGTTATCATACAAAGACACAAAATTGGTATCTTCAGCACTTTCAACCAGTCCATTATCTGCTTGCCTATGCCGCATCCATTCATATACCTGTTCGGGTGTTGGTGGATACGAGGCGGTATTGGTGTTTTCAACTGGGATGTTTATTACCTCCACTGAAGGGACCGGTTGCTCATAAATAGTAGTGATGTCTTCCATACAGGAAACCAGGGAGAAGATAGGCACCAATAACAATAGATACTTAGTTTTCATTGTAGGTTAATTTTCGATCCAATCTAGGAACCAGATCTATCCTTAAATAACAGGCAAATGAGCGGAATACTATGAGTTCCAGTCTAACGACCATAGATAATCGTCCAATTTTTACGTGTTGTGTATTGTATCCGATATTTGTGTGTATCGTCTGTTTCCTCTAAAATAGCATCATCGGGCAACTGTGCAGTTCATCGATGTTTTTTAAAGGGTGCAACGCTCTATATTAATGATAGTATGGATGTTATTGGATCGTATTTACCTTGAAGTAGCTCAGGGATGAAGAAATATAGGCCTGATCTTTTAGTAAATCGAAATCCTTTACTATCTTTGACGTGTTGTGTTGGGCTTCATTGAATTGAAGCCAGGTGTTGACAACTAACATGTTAGTTTCAGCCAATGAAAGGCTTTCCAAGTTGGAAGGCTTTTTTCTTTGTATACTGTTTCTTTCCTTTATTTTTCTCCTCAAATGTAGTTTCAATACCTGATATCTTTCAGGAAGAAATTTTAAAGAACCTCCAAATTGTCGTAATTTTAAGCTGAAATTTTAATTCAGTTTTTCATGCCATTATATCACACTTTAGGAACCATTCCACATAAGAGACATACGATTTTTAAAAAGCCCGATGGCAGCTTGTATTATGAACAATTATTCGGGACCATTGGCTTCGATGGGATGTCTTCCTTAATGTATCACATACATCGGCCCACCCAGGTAAAAGAAATTATTAAAACTCAGGACATAAGTCCGAAAGCAGCCGTAGAATATCATATAAAGTCGCGTTTACTGAAGGGGTTAGAACTTCCTTCTGAGGACGACTTTTTGATTAGCAGGAAAGTGGTGTTATTCAATTCTGATGTTCACGTCGCACTCGCTGCCCCACGGAAATCAATGAAAAATTATTTCTACAAAAATGCGGATGCCGATGAATTGTTGTTTATTCATAAAGGTTCCGGAACCTTAAAAACGCTATTAGGGGAAATTCCATTCGGGTATGGAGATTATATTCTGATCCCTCGCGGCATGATCTACCAGATCCATTTTGATACCGAGGACAACCGATTACTCATTACGGAATCATATCATCCTATTTACACACCAAAACGATACCGGAACTGGTTTGGACAACATTTGGAGCATGCTCCTTTTTGTGAACGCGATTTCAGATTGCCCTCTAATTTGCAGACGCACGATGAAAAAGGAGAATTTTTGATCAAAGTTAAAAAACAAGGACATTTACACCACCTCGTGTATGCAACGCATCCTTTCGATGTCGTTGGATGGGACGGCTATAATTATCCGTATGCTTTTTCGATTCACGATTTCGAGCCTATTACCGGAAGGGTACATCAACCGCCACCGGTTCATCAGACCTTTGAAACATCTGCCTTTGTTGTTTGTTCATTCTGCCCAAGGTTATATGACTATCATCCGCAGGCAATTCCGGCCCCTTACAATCATTCCAATATAGATTCGGATGAGGTTTTATACTATGTGGACGGCGATTTTATGAGTCGAAAAGGGATCGATCAAGGGTATATTTCCCTGCACCCTGCAGGTATTCCACACGGTCCGCATCCTGGAACTTATGAAGCAAGTATCGGCAAAAAAGGCACAGAGGAACTGGCCGTAATGATCGATACTTTCAGGCCATTACAACTCACGCAAACAGCACTTACTTTAGATGACGGGAAATATTTTAAATCCTGGTTAGAGTAGAGCAACTTCATGCATGATATAGTGCAGCAATGAGGCAGCTAACTTCGCTGTTTGTTCGTCCCGGTCATAGGCAGGATTCATTTCGGCAACGTCTACGCTTATCAGTTTTTCTGATTGAATTAGTATTCCTAAACTGGCCATTACTATTTCCGGAGTAAACCCCAATGGGGAAGCAGCACTTACACCAGGAGCATACGCTGATGAAAATCCGTCCATATCGATTGTGACATATACTTTATCTACCCCAGAAAGGAAGGTTTTGATCATTTTCTCAACTTGCTCAATATGTGGCATGGAAAAATCAGCTTGTAACATATAATTGACACCTAGTTCATCAGCAGTTTTAAATAATTCTCTGGAATTTGCTTCCTTTCTGATCCCAAGGCAGAGGTACTGAAACGAATGTCCACGTTTAGAACAGTCCTGCGCAATTTGATAAAAAGGGGTGCCGGAATTGTTTCCTCCTTCATTCGTTCTAAGATCAAAATGCGCATCAAAATTTATAATTCCCAAGGATTGTTTCCCGTCTAAAAAGACGTTTAATCCGCAGTAGTGTCCATATGCTATATCATGACCCCCGCCAAGTAAGAGCGGGAATATATTGTTCTTTAAAATGATCTGGAGTTGTTCCTGAAGGGCTTCTTGTGTAGCTTCCATAGCTCCGTCCAGGCAATCAAAATTACCCAGATCCAGTAATGTAACTTTGTCATGCAGATGATTAGCCAATTTGCCAAATTGAGTACGTATGGCATCCGGGCCTTTAGCGGCTCCGGGGCGACCTAAATTTCTTCTGACCCCTTCATCACAGGCATATCCCAGCAGGGCAAATACCTTTCCCGATATTTTGGGAGATGAGACCTCCAGGGCATTTTGCAGAACCACCTTCTCATGAAGGTAATCTCGGGTACCGGATGACCTGCCTTTCCAATGAGTAGTAGCTGGTTTAGAGTATCGATTCTTCATCGCGTTGTACTATAGTTGCTTCTTATTCAAAAAGTCTGTTTAAGATACTTTTTTCTACTTTATTTGGTAAGGTTACTTTTAAAGTTTGGGTGCGTTCCATTTCTCTTTTGATGGCAAATAGGGCTTCCTTATTCCTGGCCCAACTCCGGCGGGCAATGCCATTGTTTACATCGTAGAACAACATGCTTTGTATCCTTTCTGAAGCTTCCTTAGAGCCGTCGAGCACCATTCCAAACCCTCCATTGATCACTTCTCCCCAACCCACTCCGCCGCCATTATGGATAGAGACCCAGGTAGCACCCCTGAAACTATCTCCAATGACATTGTGAATGGCCATATCGGCCGTAAACTTACTCCCGTCGTAAATATTGCTGGTCTCCCGAAAAGGAGAATCTGTACCACTCACATCATGGTGGTCCCTCCCTAAAACAACCGGCGCGCTAAGAGCTCCTTTTTGAATGGCATCATTAAAAGCCAGCGCAATGGCAGTTCTTCCCTCTGCATCGGCGTATAAAATACGGGCCTGAGAGCCTACCACAAGCTGGTTTTTTTCCGCTTCCTCTATCCAGCGAATATTATCCTGCATTTGTTGCTGAATTTCTTGCGGAGCGCTTTCTTTGATTTTTTGTAGCACGTTTAGCGCGATAGCATCGGTCTTCCGAAGATCTTCAGGATCACCCGAAGTACAAACCCACCTAAAGGGGCCGAAACCATAGTCAAAACACATGGGGCCTAAAATATCCTGTACATAGGAGGGATATCTAAAATCTATCTTGTTTTCAGCCATGACCTCGGCATCCGCTTTGGAGGCTTCCAGCAGAAAGGCATTTCCGTAATCAAAGAAATAGGTGCCTCTTTCTGCGTGTTTGTTGATCAGCGCTATTTGTTTGCAAAGCGATTCCTGTACTTTCTGTTTAAAAAGTTCGGGATCCTTTACCATCATGGTATTCGATTCTTCAAATGAAAGTGATGCCGGGTAGTAGCCTCCTGCCCATGGATTATGAAGGGATGTTTGATCGGATCCAAGGCTGACGAAAATACCTGCCTTATAAAATTGTTCCCATACATCTACAATGTTCCCTACATAAGCAAGTGATACCGTCTCACTTCCTTCCATGGCCTCCCGGGTTCTTTTAACAAGTGCGTCCATTGAATGATGCAACTCGTCTACCCAACCCTGATCATGTCGTTTTTGTGCAGCAGTCTGATTTATTTCTGCACACACCGTAACACATTTTGCTATGTTCCCCGCTTTTGGCTGTGCGCCACTCATGCCACCCAAGCCTGAAGTCAGAAATAATTTCCCTTCTGAAGATTCTCCTTTTTTAAGAACCTTTCTAAAAGCGTTCATGACCGTAATGGTAGTGCCATGAACGATCCCTTGTGGGCCAATGTACATATAGGAGCCTGCGGTCATTTGCCCGTATTGAGTTACGCCAAGGGCATTGTAACGCTCCCAGTCGTCTGGTTTCGAATAATTTGGGATCATCATTCCATTGGTGATCACCACCCTTGGGGCAGCTTTGGAGGAGGGGAAGAGGCCCATAGGATGACCAGAATACATATGAAGCGTTTGTTCCCCGGTCATTGTGGCCAGGTATTGCATGGTGAGCAGATACTGGGCCCAATTCTGAAATACACCTCCATTGCCTCCATAGGTAATTAACTCATCTGGATGCTGCGCAACGGCCGGATCAAGGTTATTTTGTATCATCAGCATAATGGCTGCCGCTTCTATTGACTTCGCAGGATATGCAGAGATGGCCCTGGCTTTCATAATATAGGCAGGTTTAAACCTGTACATATAAATTCGTCCATATGTTTCCAATTCTTGTGCAAACTCCGAAGCTAGTTCCTTATGCCATTTTGCGGGAAAATATCGCAGGGCATTTTCAATGGCCAGTAGTTTTTCTTCTTTGGACAGGATCTGTTTTCGGTTTGGGGCATGACTATATGTACTTCGCCCTGCAGGCTTGGGGGGTAATTCGGTGGGGATACCCTGCAAGATCTGCGAATTAATGTCGGAAGTTGCTGATATTTTCATTAGTTAAAATGCTACAAATTAGAATAAACAAGGGCACCTTTCTTAACTACTATTGAAGGCTGTAAACTCCCTTGATGGTATAAGATTTCCCGGTGATCGGATGTGTTAAACAAAGCGACGTCTGCCAACATGCCTTTCTCCAGCATCCCCCTGTCTTTTAATCCAAGTGCCGCCGCTGCCCTATAGGTAATTCCTGCAAAAACCTCAGAAGTAGTTAACTTTTGAAAGGCCCCAAGAATGGCAGCCTGGGTTACTAATTGTCCCATAGGAGCAGAACCCGGATTGTGATCACTGGCGATTGCCAGAGATGCCCCGGCATCTAACAAGGCTCTGGCCGGTGTAAAATTGCATCCCAAACCCAATGAGGCTCCCGGCAGGGCCACGGCGATCACATCACTTTTTGCCAGGCGGTTTATTTCCTTAGTGGTACTAACCTCCAGGTGGTCTGCACTGCGGGCTTTGTACTGAACCGCCACTTCACTTCCCCCCACACTAAACTGATCTGCATGGACGGTAATATCGAATCCTAAAGATGCCGCTATATCAAAATAGGGCATAATATCCGACTTCGAAAAAGCCCCTTCTTCAATAAAGGCATCTACACGGTTAGAAAGGTTTTCTTTTTTGATCTTTGGCAATAGTTCTTTAGCCATCAGCTCTAAATAGTCTTTTTTAGATCCTTCAAAATCTTTTGGAAATATATGGGCAGCAAGACAGGTGCTTATAAGGTCTGCCTCCATGGAGTCATTTGCCCTGGCAATAGCCTCTAACATTTTTAATTCAGCAGATAGGCTTAGTCCGTATCCGCTTTTAACTTCTAAGGTTGTGACACCATGATGCAAATGACTGGTTGCACGTTGTACGATGCCTGCGGACAAGACTTCCAAAGAAGCTGCCCTCGTTTGAGTTACCGTGTCCCATATACCGCCGCCTGATTTCGCGATTTCCTGATAAGAGGATCCCCCGTTTCTCAAGGCATAGTCCCTGGCTCTTGATCCGCTAAAGCAAATATGGGTATGGCAATCTATGAGTCCGGGGATGGCTACAAACGAGCTATTTAATGAGGTGATTTTAGCTTTTCGTTCTTTGGCGATGGCCAGGACATCTCGGTGTTTTCCAATAGTGTGTATCCTTTCCCCCTCCATTAATATGCCTGCATCTTCTAGCAAAGGCATGGAGCTGTCAGGAATAGCTCCTTTCAGCGGCATTTCCTGCATAGGTAGGAGTTGAGAAACCGGACCTATATACGTAAATGTTCCCATGTTCTAGTATACTTCAAATTCTTTATTAAATGAGGTCCGCAGGGAAAGGCCTCTTTTTTTACTTATCGAATTCACTATCTCAATAATGGTCTTGTTTTGTACCATTTGAATTCCTAATTCAATATCATCAGCAAACACCCTGTCCTTGGTAGCAAAAGACACTTTTTTTCTTACTTCTTTATGAACCATTTCCAAAATTATACCGCTGTTCAGTGGTTTTCTGAATTCGAAGGCCTGTGCAGCTGTGAGAAGTTCAATGGCTAATATTTTTTCAACATTTCCTATAACTTGAAGTGCTTTTCTACCTGATATTGAACCCATACTTACATGGTCTTCCTGCCCCAGGGAGGTGGGAATACTATCTGCACTTGAAGGGAAGCACAAGCCCTTATTCTCACTCGCAAGGGCAGCTGAGGTATATTGCAAGATCATATACCCGGAATTAATGCCGGTCTCTTTCATCAATAATTTAGGCACTCCTGGACTATTGCCTTCCAGGGCCAGGTAAATGCGCCGATCAGAAATATTTCCAAGTTCAGAAGCTGCCAAACATGCATAATCTAAGGCCATTGCCAGAGGTTGTCCATGAAAATTACCACCGCTGATGGTGAGATCTTTGTCAATGATCAGCGGATTGTCTGTCACAGAATTCAATTCGATCTCCAGCAACTCTTTTAAATGGAGCCAGGCGTTTCTGGAAGCCCCATGGACCTGTGGAATACAGCGCAAGGAATACGGATCCTGTACCCGTTCACAATTTATATGATCTTCCATGATCTCTGAACCTTCCAGGAGCAATTGTATGCGCTTTGCAACATGGATGGAGCCTTTGTATGGTCGAAGGGCATGCAGTTCCTTAAAAAAGGGTTTGATTGAACCCTGTAGGCCTTCGACCATCATGGCCCCAATAATATCCGCATGTGCAAGACAATTATGGAACCTATCCAGAACCATCACGGCGTGTGCCGTAATAAACTGGGTACCATTGATCAGGGCCAAACCTTCTTTTGGACCCAATTCAATAGGTTCTAATCCTGTTTCCTGAAAAAGTTGAGCGCCACTGATAACACGATCCTTGTAGACCACTTTCCCCAATCCAAGGAGGGGTAAGAAAAGATGGGAGAGCGGAGCCAGGTCCCCCGATGCACCAACAGAACCCTGAGAGGGAACCTGAGGTATCGCATTATGCTCAATATGCCATAGGATGCGTTCTAAAGTGGACTGTGAGATTCCAGAATATCCTTTAGCAAGGGAATGTACTTTTAAGATCAGCATCAGCTTCGCCAGGTTTGTAGCAATGGGCTCACCCACCCCCACACTATGGCTCTGAATGATATTTTTTTGTAAGATCCGGGTTTCTTCTTTAGAGATACTGGTAGTGCACAATGGACCAAAGCCCGTATTAATACCATAAACAGGAGATCCTTTTTCAATGATTTCCTGAACTGTATCGTAACTTTCGTTTATCTTTTTAAATGCTTGCTTGCTGATCTTCCCTTTTGTGCCACCATTTACAAGGGAAAGCGCAATGCTGCTGCAAAGGTGATCTTCCCCAAATGAGAACGTGTTGAGTTGGTTAACCATTCCTCAAATTATTTTAGTACCCTAAATGTATTCATTATGTTTGAGATGCCCTAGGAAAAGGACTTGTGTAAAGAAATCCAGTCCTTATTTTTGTAAAAAGAAATCAATCTGAATTGCTATGATATTTGACCTCATTAAAAAACGACGCTCCGTATTTCCTGCCCAATATAATGAAAAGGAAATATCGAAAGATGACCTTAATAAAATCCTTGAATCAGCCAACTGGGCCCCTACTCACCGAAAGACAGAGCCTTGGCGCTTTAAGGTACTTTTGGGGGAGTCCAAGGAAAAGTTAGGGTTGTTTTTGTCCTTTAAGTACATGGATTCAGAAGCAAAACCGAAAGAAGTAAAGACCAGAAAATTAATGGAGAACCCCAGGAAGTCGGCCGCCGTAATCGCCATTTGTATGCAAAGAGATCCTCAGGAAAGGGTTCCGGAATGGGAAGAGATCGCTGCCACGGCCATGGCTGTTCAAAACATGTGGTTGTGCTGTACGGAATTGGGGATTGGCAGCTATTGGAGTTCACCGGGCCTTATCAGATACATGGATGAATTCTTCGAGTTGGCACCCGGTGAAAAGTGCCTGGGATTTTTCTATATGGGATATTATGATGGGGAAATAGAAGGAGGGATCCGCAGCTCTATGGAAGATAAAACAAGCTGGTTTGAGTAAAATGCAACGCTTATTCCTTTTAATTAAAATAAGGGAATAATTCCGCTTTATACTCCCAGGCTTTGGCGATAAAAAGTCCCAAAAAGATGATGGTCACCACAAACTTTAAAAAAGTGCCTGTTAGAAAGCCAATAAAAGAGCCAAAGGCCGCTTTCAGCGCCGATTTTTGATCTGCTTTATTGAGTAATTCCCCCAAAAAGGCGCCCACAAAGGGCCAGATAATGATTCCAAGAATACCGAGGATAGGAAAGATAATGGCCACCAGAAGACCGAGGGTAGTACCAATCATACCCGCTCTGGTACCACCAAATTTCCTGGTACCCAAGGCCGGAATAAGATAATCCATGGCAAAGACTATCAATGCAACGGTCAATGTAATGCCGAGGAACCACCAGTCATTGGGAACTGCATTTGTAAGATAAAGCAACAAAAGTCCCAGCCAGCTTACCGGTGTCCCAGGTAACACCGGAAGAAAACTACCGAGTATGCCCGTTAGCATCAGCATAAATCCAAGGATCAATAAAAAAATATCCATGTGTGTAGTTTTGTAATAGGACTAAAGTACATCAGATTTGTTACAACTGTTTCTTTTTATAAATCCATTATAGGGTTGAAATGAAATTCTTATTGACTAAAAAAAAGCGTAATTTTCGACACTGAATAGCGATTTTTATGAGGTTCCTGGGTATTCTGTGCTGTTTTTTTCTCTTACAATCCTGCGATTGGTTGTCCTCCACCGAATCCAAGACCCAAAAAATTGTGGAAGATGAACTCCGTGGGATCGATTGGAACGACGTAGATCAATATCCTCTTTTTGAGGGGTGCGATGAGACAGCAGTCAAGTTAGAACAACGACTTTGTTTTGAAAACACCTTGCTGCAAAATTTAGCAATGACCATGCAGGACTTTCACTTTGTTACTGAAAGTGAATTAGAAACTACCATCTATGTAGATTTTCTAGTAAATAACCGCGGTGAAATTATGGTGGTAGAGATTGATAAGAACACAGAATTGGATGACCAATTGCCCGAATTGACAGGGATAATAACCAAAGGCCTGAAGAGTATGCCAAATCCGGCTCCGGCATTAAAACGAGGCGTACCAGTGCAAACAAGGTTTAGAATACCCCTTCAGATAACAACTAAATAGAAAGCGTGAAGAAGGAAAAGATCATTATGGGAATAGATCCGGGAACCACCATTATGGGATTTGGGATCATAAAGGTGAGCGGGGGAAGTATGTCATTTGTTCAAATGAATGAACTTATGCTAAAAAAATACAACGATCCTTTTACCAAATTAAAACTTATATATGATCGTACCATTTCGCTTATCGATACCTATCACCCGGATGAAATAGCTATTGAGGCTCCTTTTTTCGGAAAGAATGTTCAGTCTATGTTAAAACTTGGCAGGGCTCAGGGAGTAGCCATGGCAGCAGGGTTAAGCAGGCAGATCCCCATTACCGAGTATTTTCCAAAGAAAATAAAAATGGCGATCACGGGAAATGGAAATGCCAGTAAGGAGCAGGTGGCCAAGATGCTGCAGAGTGTCCTGAACTTAAAAACACTGCCAAAGAATCTGGATAGTACAGACGGACTAGCGGCTGCAGTATGTCATTTTTATAATGAAGGTCGAGTTGAGACCGGCAAGGGGTATACCGGCTGGGCCTCCTTTGTAAAACAGAATGAAGATCGTGTCAAATAAAGGATGGGTGAACCGGGATCAAATATCTGTAAGAATTGTGGCACAGGATCGGAGTTTTCCTTTTGCCCGGTCTGTGGACAAAAATTATCCGTAAATAAGGTGACCTTCAGAGAAACTTTTGAAGAACTGGCGGATTCCGTTTTTTCTGTCAATGCCCCCTTATTGAATACTATCAGGGAATTGGCATTAAGCCCCGGAGTTTTATTGCGTAATTATTTAAAAGGACAGCGTAAAAAGTACTACAAACCGGTTTCCTTCTTTCTACTAACCACAGTATTTTATTTGGTGGTTCGGTCTCTTATAGGTTTCGACCCATTCAGGAATTCTATGTTAGTAGTGCAGGAAGGATCAACAGATAGTACTGTCTTAACAGATGCTCGAAATTACTTCCTATTGAATCTCAATAACTTCGTGTTTGTATTTGTCTTTACATTGGCCATTTTTCTCAAACTGTTCTTTTATAGACGGTATTCTCTGGCGGAATTCATTGCTATTTCTTTTTATGTTTTGGGCATATATACCCTTTTGTTAACTTTTAACATGTTCCTCGTGCAATATATTGGAGATTTTATGCAACCTGCAGGGATTTTGATTATGTTATTTTACTTTGTTTATGCGATGTGTTCGCTGTTTCAAAGATCATATCTGTTGGTTATTTTGAAGTCGATTGTACTTTTCTTTATTGCCATTATATTATATTACGGCGCTGCCTATGGTTTATCGTATCTAATCATATCCTATAAACAAGGCTGATGGCTGGCATATACCTCCATATTCCATTTTGCAAACAAGCCTGCCATTACTGCGACTTCCATTTTTCTACCAACCTGAAAAAGAAAGATGAGATGCTATGGGCACTTCAGCAAGAATTGAGGATACGAAAAGATGAATTTAAGGATGCGGCAGTGTCTACTATTTATTTTGGGGGCGGTACCCCATCCGTTTTAACAAGCCGTGAAATTGAGCAATTGATCCGGACCGTATATCAGAATTATAAGGTTGTTGATGATCCTGAGATCACTCTGGAGGCGAACCCGGATGACCTCTCTTCCCAAAAACTAAAGGAATTGGCTGCCTCTGCGGTTAACCGACTAAGCATTGGCATACAAAGTTTTTTTGAAGAAGATCTGAAACTAATGAACAGGGCACATAATGCTGAACAGGCAAAAGCATCCTTAAGAGAGGCAACATCCATGTTCAACAATATTTCAATCGACCTTATTTACGGTATTCCAAATGCAGGCCACGAGCGTTGGAAGAGTAATATTAGAACTGCTTTATCCTTTAATGTTCCCCATATTTCCAGTTATGCCCTTACTGTAGAACCCAGAACAGCACTGCAAAAATTCATTGAAAAAGGGATGATCCCCGACGTGGATGATGAGGTTGCAGAAGAACAATTCCATATGCTGATGTCTGAACTGGGCAAGGAAGGATTTGTTCATTATGAACTATCCAATTTTGGAAAACCGGGGTACTTTTCCAGAAACAATACGGCTTATTGGCAGGGGAAAACGTATATGGGAATAGGACCTTCGGCACATTCCTTTAATGGAACTCAAAGGTCATGGAATATTGCCCATAACATCAAATATATTCAGGCCATGGAACAAGGTGAATTGCCTCAGGAAGTAGAGACATTAAGTCAGAGGGACCGCTACAACGAATACGTAATGACGGGCCTCCGTACCATGTGGGGTGTTTCGCTTCACAAAGTAAAAAATGAATTTGGCCAACATTTTCATGACTACTTATTACAACAGGCAGGCCGACATATTTCGGAACAGTTTTTATTCCTGGATGGCGACACTCTGTTGGTGACCAAACAAGGGAAGTTTTTAAGTGATGGACTGGCAGCCGATTTATTTATGCTACCTTTAGAAAAGAAGAAATAAGACTCGCAGATCCTACGATTATAATGATTGCCTCCATTACTATTAAAAATGAAACGTATCAGGTAGACTTGTCCAAGCCCCTGGACATTTCAATTCCCGTGCGTGGAAATAAAAACAATGTCAATGCGTGGTATCTGGGCCCTCCGCGGATTGAGCCCCATACAGACGGAAATTTTGTGGGCAGCGTAGAACAGGGGAGTAGTACAAACTTCAATGATATTTATTTTAATCCTCATGCCCATGGTACCCATACTGAGTGTTTGGGACATATAACCCGGGAAGCACAATCGGTAAATGCTGTTTTAGACCGATATTTTTTTACGGCCACTCTTATTACCATAGCTCCGGAAATAGTGGGGAAAGATTTTGTAATCTCTAAAAAACAACTTCAGAAGACCCTTGATGGAGGTTCACCAGAGGCCCTTGTGATCAGAACGATCCCAAATACAAAAGAGAAGCTCCAAAAACAGTATTCTGATACCAACCCACCTTATATAACAGAAGAAGGAGTGTTGTTTTTGGTAGAGATCGGCATCATGCATTTGCTTGTTGATCTTCCATCGGTAGACAAAGAAAAGGATGGAGGCGCATTACTGGCGCACAAGGCCTTTTGGGGATTGAATGGTATTCAAAGACCAGCCGCCACCATTACGGAGTTTATTTATGTGCCCCATAAGATAAAGGATGGCGACTATTTCCTCAATTTACAGCTGGCGGCCTTTGAAAATGATGCCAGCCCAAGCAGGCCTGTTCTTTTTGAATTGCTTTGACTGGTTTGTATTTTCACTGCTTTCCTTACCTTTAACATTAATCTTAGATACCTTTATATGGATGGTTTATTGGAAGTATTATTGGGTCTTATCCTCGGTGCAATTGCCATGTATTGGCTCTTTTCTTTTTTCCGAAGGAAACAGAACAAAGAAACGACCGAAGTGCAATCCACCGTATTGCTTGAACGCATCAAGAATGTCTGTAAATTGATCTCTGTGGAAGGCGACTTTGCCGAGATCTATAAATACGAGAATACGCGAGAACGGTTTATGAGTCTTGTGAGCAGCAAGAAAAAAGCACTGATCGTGATCAACGCCAAAGTGCACATAGGATACGATCTTCAAAAGATACAGCTACAAGCCAACAATGCCAAAAAGAAGATAGTGTTAAGTAGTTTTCCGCAGCCTCAGATTCTTTCTATAGAACCGCAATTAGAATTTTACGATATAAAGAATGGATTTTTTAATGCATTTACCCCCAACGATCTTACTTCCCTGAATCAGGAAGCTATTAAGCATATCAGGTATAGAATACCCCAAAGCGGATTAATGGATACGGCCAGAAAGGAAGCTCTGGAAGCTATTTTGTTGATGGAAAAATTGGTGGAAACCATTGGCTGGAAACTGGAATATTCTGCCCTGGAATTGTCTTCTGCAGAGCAGGAAAAAAAACCCTTAACAAGAACCTCAGAATTACCTTTCTTATGAAAAAGATACTTTGTTCCACTTTTATAGTACTGTTATTGGTTGGCTGTGCGAAAGAGCAGAAAGAGGTCAACACTTTTGATCCGTCTTTTGTGCACGTGGTCTATTTTTGGTTAAAGGATCCGGGCAAAATGGAAGACAGGAAGGCTCTGGAGCTGTCTTTACATAAATTCATGCTGAATTCTAAGTATGCCCAAACAAAATTTATTGGAACTCCCCCTAAAGGCAGTAGAGAGGTGGTAGATGATTCATTTGACTACAATCTGGTATTGACCTTCAGATCCTCTGAAGAACAGGAGTTGTATCAGAAAGAGGAAGCCCACCTTCTATTTATAGAAGAATCGCAAGACCTGTGGGAGCGGGTAGTGGTCTATGACGCTAATGGACTATTCCCGGAATAACATCTCTAAATAAATTGATCATGAATGTTGAAGAATTCCGGCATTTTTGTCTTTCCAAAAAAGGGGTGACCGAGGAATTCCCTTTTGATGAAGTCACTTTAGTGTTTAAAGTGATGGGGAAGATGTTTGCCATTGTTCCCTTGGAAAGGATACCTTCACAAGTAAATTTAAAGTGTGATCCGGAAAGGTCCCTGGAACTAAGAGAACACCATGATGGTATAGTAATGCCTGCCTATCATATGAGCAAGACTCATTGGAACACCATCTATTTTGAGCAATTACCTACTCAATTACTTATAGAATTAACAGAACATTCCTATGAATTGATTGTAGCAAAGTTCACAAAAAAAGTAAAAGCAGTTTGGGAGGCTTTATAGGAAGTAGTGAAAGTTTATGAAAGAGAATACTGAATTTTACGAACTCCAAATAATGAAATTGGAGGGATCATTAGCAGGACTTAAAAAGAAATTATTTCAATCCAGTCTTCTACGTTTCCTTTTATTTTTAGGGACTATGGCTGGGGTCTATGTTTATTACCAGTCAACACCCATAGCTTTAGGCATTTTTGTTCCTGGCGCTGTTGTATTTGTCTATTTGGTTTCGCGCCACACCAATCTACAGTATGAGCGAGATAAGGTGCTGATGCTTCTTAAGATAAACCATACAGAATTGGATGTACTGGGGAGGAATTTTGGCCACTTACCACAGGGCGATGAATTTATTGACACCAACCATGCCTTTAGTCACGATATTGACCTCTTTGGGAAAGGATCTTTTTATCAATACTGTAATCGAACAGCCATTCCTGAGGGGAGTGCGGCCCTCGCGGCAGTTTTATTGGACAATGACATATCCAACATCACGCAAAAACAGCTGGCCATCAGGGAACTCAGGGACATTCCCGAATGGCGCCAAGAATTCTCTGCCAGTGCAATGCTGGTCAAAACTGAAGTTTCTTCAGAAAAATTAGTGATTTGGTTAAAAAAATACACAGCTTTTGTACCTCATTTTATGAAATGGTTCCCAATGGTATTTACCATTTGTTCGGGGACCTTCCTGGCTCTTTACTTGTTAGATTATTTTTCTGGCTGGGGTCTGGTCACCTGGTTTTTTATCGGCTTAGGCATTACCGGAAAATATTTGAAGAATATCAACAAACTCTCCTCTGATACTTCCAGAGTTCAACAAACGTTTGAACAATTTCAAAAGGTACTTGTACTATTAGAGAAACATCATTTTGATGCCGGCTTACTGCAGGACTTTAAGTTGAACATTCAGGGAAAAGACAAAAATGTATCCGTCATCCTAAAAGAATTCGCCAGACTTTTAAATCAATTAGATCAGCGAAATAATATGCTGTTTGGTGTCTTTGGGAATGGTCTCTTACTATGGGATCTTCGGCATTGTTTTCTGCTGGAGAAATGGATAAAAATACACGGTCAGCATGTAGAAAAATGGTTCAATACCATCGCCATGTTTGATGCTTATAACAGCATGGGAAATTTTGCATTTAATCATCCACAATATTCCTTTCCCAAGGTTTCTTTGGCATCTACAATCATAAGGGCCAAGGGCGTAGGCCATCCCATGTTAGATCCTAAAAAAGCAGTTTATAATAATTTTGAAATAAATAGCGAAGAATTTTTTATCATCACTGGGGCAAATATGGCGGGAAAAAGTACTTTTTTACGTACGGTATCTTTGTTGCTGGTCATGGCTAATTCCGGACTACCGGTCTGTGCCAAAGAGGTGGAATATTCACCCATTAAACTGATCACAAGCATGCGAAGTTCCGATTCATTGGCTAATGATGAATCATATTTTTTCTCAGAACTAAAACGCCTAAAATATATAGTAGATCAAATGATTTATGACAGGTATTTCATTGTTCTGGATGAGATCTTAAAGGGCACTAATAGCACTGATAAGGCTATCGGTTCTAAGAAATTCATCGAAAAACTGGTGGCATCCAGGTCAACAGGTATAATTGCTACACACGACTTAAGTTTGTGTGAAGTGGCAAAAAAACACCCTCAGGTTATAAATTACTATTTTGATGCCAGAATCATTGAGGATACCCTACATTTTGATTACACTTTTAAAAAAGGAGTATGTCAAAATATGAACGCCTCTTTTTTACTTACCAATATGGGAATCGTGTAATTACAAACTTTTAATCTGTAATTCATGAAAGGCATCGGCCTGTAAACGCAATAGTTCTTCTGCCTTTTGTTTCTTGTGTGCGTAAACGCGCTCTTCTTCCTTTATTTCTCCATAGATCTTTTCATTGAGAGCTGCATCCGTAGCCGTGATGTGCTGACGCTGGGTTACTTTTTGCGTGACCCAGGCTTCTACAGTGCTTTCTTCCTCTTCCAGTTTAAAATCATAGGGCCCCTTAGGAGCCAATAATTTAACGACAATGGGAGAAGTTTCTATAGCCAGGAACAAAAGGAAAATAAAAAAGGATGGAAACCAGGCCAATTCTCCGAGCGCATTAATACGCGCCATAAGTCCGTCAAAACCATCAATGATCGGTTGTGAGGCCACTACATTGGCATCATATTCTGAATTCAGTGTCTTGATCTGGGTTTCTAGGGCCACGATCTTTTCGGCATTCTGCGCCTTAAGGTCCCGCAATTCTAACAAGGCCGCATCGTGTTTTTCACGTTTTTCTGCATACACCGGACCTTTGCCGAGCAGCATGGTGCCGGCTGTTCCCTCTGCCTCTGTAATATAGGTGTCATACAAGGCGTTGGTTTCGGCTTCTTTAGTATTGATCTCCGCTTTTAGGGCCGCAATGTCTCCTTCAAGATCCTGAATAACCGGGGTGTATTGTTGGGCGATCTGTTCTTTATTGGCCAGGGTAAGTTCATTCTTTTGTTCTAGCAATACCTGATTGATCTCCTTTTCAAAGATCTTCATTTCTAGGGGTTTTGAGATCACAACGGCAATAATCACAGCGAGTATGATCCTTGGTGTAGCCTGTAAGAACTCACTTTTAAAACTGTCTCTTTTTTTGATAGTTGAGACAATAAACCGGTCTAAATTAAAGATCAATAGCCCCCAGATAAACCCAAAGGCCAGTGCTGCATAGATATTGTCAAAAACAGTAAACAGGGCGTAACTTGCAGCTATAAATGCCATCACGGCGGTAAAGAAAACAGTAGCGCCAATGCCGGCATATTTGTTTCGTTCACCTTGTGAGCATGTTTCAAGAATAGAGGCGTCAGCCCCTGAGCAGAGGATAAAAAAACGTTGTATCATAACAGTGTTCTAAATTGATTGATAGACTATTAGAACGCAACCCCTGTCTAATTGTTACACGAAAATGAAGTTATTTTAAAAAAAGAATTCTTATTTAGACATTTCTGTAAAATACTGGTAGAAATAAGGGATGGTTTCAATGCCCTTCAAGTAATTTCCGACTCCAAAATGTTCGTTGGGAGAATGAATGGCGTCACTATCTAAGCCAAAGCCCATTAAGATGGTTTTACTTTTTAATTCTTGTTCAAACAAAGCAACGATAGGGATGCTTCCTCCGCTTCTTTGTGGGATGGGTGTTTTTCCAAAGGTCTTTTCATAGGCTTTTTCGGCGGCTTTATAGCCCATAAAATCTATGGGAGTAACATAGCCCTGCCCACCGTGGTGGGGGGTCACTTTTACGGTGACACCTTCCGGAGCAATTGCCTTAAAATGAGTAGAAAACAACTCGGTGATCTCATGCCATTCCTGGTGTGGTACCAGTCGCATGGAGATCTTTGCATACGCCTTACTGGCGATAACGGTTTTGGCACCTTCTCCTGTATAGCCACCCCAGATACCATTCACGTCGAGTGTGGGTCGAATGGAATTGCGTTCATTGGTTGTATAGCCCTTTTCACCATATACAGATGCTATGCCAATTTCTTTCTGATAGTCCTCCAGATCAAAAGGTGCTTTCGCCATGGCGGCTCTTTCCTCGCTGGATAGGTCCTGAACCTTTTCATAGAATCCCGGGATAGTGATATGATTATTTTCATCGTGCAGGGAAGCGATCATTTTTGCCAGGATATTTATTGGATTGGCCACGGCACCTCCATATAATCCTGAATGCAGATCTCTGTTTGGCCCCGTTATTTCAACTTCTACATAGCTCAGGCCACGGAGGCCTGTGGTAATAGATGGGACCTCCTTTGCGATCATTCCGGTATCCGAAATAAGTATAATATCGTTGGCCAGTTTTTCTGTGTGTTCTTTTACGAAGGTTACCAAACTATTGCTGCCTACTTCCTCTTCCCCTTCTATCATAAATTTAACATTGCAGGGCAGGGCATCATTCTGTACCATGTATTCCAGGGCCTTTACATGCATGTACATCTGACCCTTATCATCGCAAGCACCACGCGCATAAATGGCCCCTTCCGGATGCAGGGGTGTCTTTTTAATTACAGGCTCAAAAGGAGGGGAGTTCCAAAGATTAAGTGGATCTGGCGGCTGAACATCGTAGTGCCCGTAGACTAATACTGTTGGTAGGGAAGAATCTACCATTCTTTCGCCATAAACAATTGGATAGCCTTCAGTCTCACAGATCTCAGTAGTAGTGCAACCCGCAGCTTGTAAGGATTTCTCTACCATTTCAGCCATATGGAGCACGTCATGCGAAAACGCCGAGTCGGCACTAATAGACGGAATTTTTAGAATATCAATAAGTTCATTTATGAATCGATCTTTGTTCTCTTCAATATAGGCTTTTGGTTCTTGCATGAATACATCTTTGGTTAAAAGCTAAAATTACAAAAACTGCAAGGATTTTTTTATGGTTGAATTATTTTAAAATTGAAATTTTGACTTATATTTGCAGCCCCGTTCTAAGCGGGACTTGCAGGCGTGGTGGAATTGGTAGACACGCTAGACTTAGGATCTAGTGCCGCAAGGTGTGAGAGTTCGAGTCTCTCCGCCTGTACGAAGTAGAGGCCCGTCCGGAAAGGATGGGCTTTTTTTATTGAAAAAGAGGAGAGAGGAGAATTTATCCCGCCTTGGCGGGAAGTCTCTCCGCCTGTACGAAGTAGAGGCCCGTCCGGAAAGGATGGGCTTTTTTTATTGAAAAAGAGGAGAGAGGAGAAGTTTATCCCGCCCTTGGCGGGAAGTCTCTCCGCCTGTACGAAGTAGAGGCCCGTCCGGAAAGGATGGGCTTTTTTTATTGAAAAAGAGGAGAGAGGAGAAGTTTATCCCGCCTTTGGCGGGAAGTCTCTCCGCCTGTACTAAGAAAAAGCTCCTCATTTAGAGGAGCTTTTTTAGTAAACATATAATCTTTTGGAGAGTCATTATGTATCGTTATAAAGATTTGGGAGGTGTAGACACGTCACGCCTTGGCGTGATGCCGCAAGGTGTAAGAGCCTGCCTGCCGCAAGCAGGTTCGTCCCGATAGCTATCGGGACTCCGCCTGTACGACAAGGGAAAGCCGACTTCTAGGAGTTGGCTTTTTTAGTTCCGGGTAACACATGGGTAACACAAATGGATATTTTCTGTTGGACATTTTAGATGATACCATTTCCAACCCTTTTAAGTTCTTCAAAGACTGTGATGATGAAGGAAAAAATAGATACTTCTTTATTGGGAACTCTATCATTATGGGCATATCAAATCCTTTTAACAACGGATCCACAATCATTGTTGTTCCACGGCTGTTGATTAAGAATCCGGCCATTCCCAACCATCTCAAGGTGGTCTTATCGGAAGCTACGAACGCCTGGGCATCAAATGGTTGTGAAGCGGGAGGTTTGGCTTGATATTTTTTTCTTCTGCTGCTACACTGTTGGTTTGAGCAACAAACATAGGGATCATCATTAAAAAAAGAAATGTAAATAGGGTTGCAAGGTGAAAGTTTTTTTTCATTTTTCTTCTATCTAAATTATCCTTCCTTCTAATATACTTTAAATGTATAATATATTAACTAACAATTGGTATATAGAGATTTAAAAGGGTAAAATAACATATAAACTGGAAAAAATAACTGTGCTTGGAGCAATTTCAATGTGGGAAATTTGCAATGTATAATTTAATATACAGCATTATGAAAGAAACAAAATTTTATCCAACTATATGGCAAACAATCCCCTATACCTTATATAATTCAGGTCAATGGGATGCCGAAGGAAGACAAATCAAGGATTTGACCCTTAAAAATAAGCTTGCAACAGAATTCGGGGTTTCAGAAATGAACCTTAGTCTTATAAAATTTACCGCCTTTGATCAAAATAGAGTAGAACATTTAATTACTCATTTTGCATCTGAAACCGTTTTGAATCTTAAAGGATTACATACCGGACTATTTGTTAAATCGAAACGAGTGCTGGAGTTACCTCAAGGAACTTATACCGGCTTAAGATTTTATATTGAAGAGACAGGCAATAGTTTTACGTATAGCGATCGTAGTTCTGAGCAGATATCTGGTGCGAATTATCTTGATTTCGGGATAGAGGGCGGACTGGAAATATCTGAATATGAAGCAAGTGAGATCGTGTTGCGATTCGATTTTGAACCATTCACCCTGGCAAGTTATTTTAAACCTGTAAGTCGACTTTTTAAAAAATCCAGGTCTTTTACAACCAATTTAGTTCAGAGTCTGGCTAATTAGAAACTAGCATAAAAATGAAAAAGGCCCCTTATTTGGGGCCTTTTTTGGTTTCTAACCTTAAGAAAGGTCTGAATATACAATATTTACTTTTAAACCAAGGCGAACTATTTGCGCCTCAAAATAATGTTTATACAGGCCTGTAAAACCTTCACAGGTGATTCTATGTCGAACGCCAAAACCAGTGAACTGATCAATTGCTGCCAGTATAAGATCCGCATGATTAACCAAAGAGGTTTTCGAGGAAAGGCAAGAAATCAGAGTGATTGTGCTGTTCTAAGCCCAAAGATCTAATTGAAAAAAGCTACCTAATTGGAGTCGGCTTTTTTGGTTAATGTTAGTACAAATTGCATCATTCATTACTCAACTAAATAATTGTTAGGAACAGACAATTACACTAACACGGCTCGTTTTTTTGCTTTCAAATTAAAACCTCACTTACTTCCTCAATTTCAACGGAGGGAGTAAGGTTCTCCAGGAAATCAATGTTTTCATTGGTCTCCATTGTCGGTGTCCATATCATATCTTTTTTGTACCTCTTAATCTCATTTTGCTGTAAAGGGTCCATCACCATCAAATAGATCCATTCATTGTCCAGTAGCATTTTTAAATTTTCATTTCGAGAAAGAATGTCATTTACTATGGTTTCTGGGGCATTTATGAGTACCGAGAGACGCAAGGGCTGGTGGTATGAATTTTGATCCGATTGTTGCAAGGATTGTAAAGGAAGCCCCATTTTTAGGTCTCCTCCATTCCCCTGAACCACCCCAAATTTGCCGGTAATGTTATGTGTGATCTTTGAACCACTCCCGAATGTGTCGTTGTCTACAGTTGAAAAATAATAGTGATTATTGATCCATTGGGTAACAACCATAGGGCCTTGCATAATACCTTCCAGTGCCTTGCCCGTGCTGTCTGATTTCCAGTCATAGGAATGAAGGAAACAACGGCTGTCCAGGTTGTTATTTTTTGTGAGCGTTCTGGGTGCAATAATAAAGCCTGCATTTTTCGCCAGACCCCACTCAGGTCTGGTTTCCCCCCAGTTATTTGCTTTTTGCTGAGCAGTAGCTATACTATTCTTGCTAATACCTAGCCTGTCTTGTGTGGCTGTTTGCTGTGCTCTTAGGAGATCAGATTTTATCTGAACCAATTTCTCTTGGTCTGAATAAGATACTTCAGAATCAAAAATTACAATTTCATCGGTGGTAGTATTGTGTTCGGCTCCTATAAAAATTGTCTGTTCGGGAATATTGATCTGAAACATGTCTGCCAGGGCTTTTCTTACTGTTGGGAGGTTGGCCAACTTCGCAAGCATTCTGGCATTATGTCTTCCAGGGCTCGCCGCACAGGCTCCACAATCGAGGCTCGACCCGAATGGATTATTGACAGAGTGGCTTCCATGGCCAACAAAAAGCACCACAGGCGCAAAATGTTTCCAACCCATAAGATCAAATGCCGATTTTACGATGGCCACTTTTTCCTTCAAAGAAATAGGCAGACTAAGATCTTCCTTCAAATTTATACTTTCTATTCTGGGTTCACATACGGACTCGTAGGGGGTACTGCTTTTCGTCTTGAAGCGATAAAAGTATCCCGGTATTAGGGTTCGTACCAAAAGTGACAGACCATAGAACAATCCCGAACCTTCCACATAGCCGAAGGCAGATGGAAGCATATTTTTCATTCTCCTTAGAAAGTAGTCTATAAATCTGAAATTTTCATTTTTCCTTTCAATGGCTGCTAATTGATGTTCCTTATTGGATTGCGGAATTTCCGAAACCTTGTAGGAAGAGTCAAGAATGGGAGGGCAGGATTTCCTGGTTAGCCCGTCTTTTACATTTTTATAATCCATCGCTATACCAAAAAACCCGGCATAGCCAAAGGTTTCATAGTTCCCTTTGGATTCTACATGTCTACGGATCAATTCCGATCTGGTATCTATGCAAAAAACCATTTGCGCTTCAGGATCTGGATCTTTTGCTTTCGAAGATTCCCCGGTGATCAATTCTTGTTTCAGTGTTTTAACAAGCTGGTTTTGCCAGCTCTTTTCCCATGCTTTTAACCAGAGGTATTGAATATTGACTATTGTATGATCTATAACTGAGTTTTCGTATTGAGGTATGATTTGGGCTTCCAGGTGTTCCGCAATCCATAATCGCACCGCTAAATATTCTTCCAGGTTAATAGGGTATTTTTGCTGCCAGGCCGAATTGGATTCTACCCGATAGTTGATATATCCTGTCCAACCAGGCAGGGCCGCCAAATGGTATTTGAGGATTTGTAGATACTTATTTTTTGAGTAACCAGACAAAACTTGAACCAGAGCCTCCGAAGCTGTTTTTGGCACATCAGTAAGCTTTGCAATGCCCAATTCACTATCATACTTTGCCAGTTTTCGCCATGCTTTATAAAAACCCTGCTCTTTCCCGGGCATTTCCCACTCGGCTAAACCTTCATCCATAAATGCTGCAAGCCACTTTGCCATTATGCGATCCAATTCGTGGTTTGCATTCTTCTCTTCGGTCCTTTTTTGAGATTCCATTTGCTGTAAATAGAAGTCGGCAGATTCGGTAAGTCCGTTTTCTCTGAGAAGCTTTAAAAGCTCTTTTTCGTTAATTTCTCCTTCTTCCCAGGCCCGTCGATATATTGACGCTTCCGGGAAGATCCTCGCATTTAATTGTTCTTTGGCACTGTTTACTGCATTTTTAAAAGATATTTTCTCATATCCTGATAAAGGATTGGAGGTCACAAAAGAATAAAGAGGCCAGGTTTTGCCAATAACTTTGGAAGCTTCATCGATACTATTAAGAATGTGTTGATAGCTCATAAAGATTTTGATTTATACATTAAAATGGATTTTTTATAAGGCTGTGAAAGGTTCAAGAGTTTAACATAAAGCCAGGGGAGCGTTTTGTAACCTCCCAGTTTCATGATGAAAAAACCAATCAGAAAAACGATGCCGAACACAATTTGAACCATAGAAAGTGGCAGCGGTGAGGCTATCATTGGCATATCCTGCATCAACGCAGTTACTCCATTGTAAAGCAGTGCATAAATGCCAATCCCCGCAATGAATAGTGTTATTGGCAATACAATTTTCTGGGAAATAGACAGGCTGCGCTCTTTCACTATATTATAGGTAGCCTGGCCAACGGTTATAGCTACAATGAGTGTTAAGAAAATTCCACTATCTAGTTCCGTACCTTTACCAGTTAAGAAGGCAAAAAGGATGGCCCCGAGCAGACCAAAGAAAAATACTACCAATGCTTGAAGCGGTTTTATACTGATCTTTATTGGTTCCTGTGGTTTTGAATGAGCTATTTCTTCCCCTGAGGCCAAAAATAGGTAGGCCTTGTAAAATCCGTGGAGGATCAGGTGCACAACAGCGGCATTAAAAAATCCCAGACCACATTGCATGATCATAAAACCCATTTGGGCAATGGTAGAACAGGCCAGTCTTTGCTTTACATTGACCTGCAATAGCTTGGTAAATTGTGCAACAATTGCTGTAAGACCGCCAATGACAAGTAGTATGTTAAGTGTATTTGAAGCAAAGAAAAAGCTAGCAAATAGTGCCAGCAAAATTCCGGCACCATTTACAAAACCTGCATGCATTAAGGCAGATGCAGGTGTTGGTGCCGTCATTGCCGAAAGTAACCAGCGATGGAACGGATATATGGCTGATTGAATAATAGCTGCCACTATGATACACAACGAGGCAATTATAACAGTCGTCTTAGGTAAATCTTGTATCAAAGTAACCAGAACATCTACTGAAAATGTATCACTTGTTAAAGCTAGCAAAAACACACCCAGGCTTAAAAAAATTGTTCCTGTAAGGAAATAGCGCAGGGTGAATTTTGAGGCTTCCCGCGCTTCGGCCCACTCAGAATCGATCCCTATTAATCGGGACATAATAAGGCCCATCAGCAACCAACTAAACACTAACAGCAATATGTTGTTTGATACCACAAAAGTCATAACGGAGAACGTAAAACCCAGGCATAACTTCATAAATCGGGAATGATATCTAAAACCATTTAAATAGTTTCCGGCATAACTACTAACCAGGGCACTAAAAAATGTGACTGTTGTCCAGATTAATAAAGTAAAACCATTTACCCTTACTATATTTCCAAGATGCCATTCGGGAATATTTGGAAAAAAATATAGTAGGCATGCAAGATTGCCTGCAAATAAAAGCCAGAGAAAGGGAGCGATTATCTTCACCGTTGCTTTAGAAAAAGTTGGGCTTTCCGTATGCTTAAAATTGTCAGAGGTGTTCTCTAGCGATTTAGTTTTAAGGATCATTTTTTGAATTTTAGAATTTTTGAGTAGATAGGAATTTATCGGCATTGTCTGTTTCGTGTCCCTTCAGGCCATATTTTAGTTTGCTCGATTTATTATTTACAATATTGATCTCAACCGTACAATCTATCTCTAATTCAAGGCCGTTTTTATGTGCTTTTACAACTAGGTTTTCTACAATTTTCTTGGCTTGTTTTAATTCTACAATCCTGTCATCCGATTTGCCATGGGAATTAGGTTCTTCTTGTCTCAGATTAAGTGATTTTACAGTATGGAATTTAATTTTATCATTAATCAGAGATAAGAGAACATCTGCGGCTTCTGCCGGATTATAACGTCCTTTTATGAATTTGATATGTTCGGTCATTTGGACAGGTTTCTCTCTTTTGGGTTATCTCGGTTATCTATTATTTGATGTGCGCCATCCCTCATTTTGGCTATAAATAAGATGCTCAAAATGAAGCTGCATATTAAGATCTGATCGAGGAAAACAGTCTCATAGACATACGATATTAAAATGAAAAGTGCCAGGGCTGTCATTCCAAGAATCGGCAAGAAAGTAGATTTCGAAAATTTCATATTTTTTTTATTAGGGTTAATTTTATTGCTCGTTTTGTGATGTTTCAGGATCCAAAAAGCCTTTGGTTTCAGAGTAAAAATTTATTGACGCAGAGTAACTCGGCTACCTTATCTTAATCGGCAATGGTAATTTCCAGAATCCCATTTATTTTTAGTTTTCGTCCAAGGCTTTCTGTGCTGGCAATAAATTCACTTGCAATTCTTTTTTCTTCCCGTAATTCCTTTATTCGGCCATCCAGCTGGTCAGTGTCATATTTGTGGTTTCCTTCCCACAGCTGAAGCCTCTTAATTTTGTGAAAGTTTATTTTTTCGTTAATCAGGGAGATTATTATGTCTGAAGCCTCAGACGGTGTAAATTCTCCATTTACCAATTGAATTTTTTCTTTTGTTTTTACTAATTCTGAAATTTCCATGTTACTTTTTTTTAAGGTTTTTAAAACGCTATTCTTATAATTACGGGACAAAGATTATATATTTTAATCATTAATTTATATTTATATTATCTATCGTATACATAAATATAAATTATGTATTATCCTTGAGGCAACTCTAATAAATATTACAAATACTTGAAAAACAGGAGATTATATATAATTATAAGGAACCCTATTTGACAAAGTCAGCAGTTGTCATCGAGTTCAATAAATTTTAAAAACAATTATTTCGGATATGAAATAGGCAGGATGGAAGCTAAACATTACAAATTTCGGGAGTGAAAAATTTTATACCACCAGGCAAATAAACAAAAGGGCGTATACTTATAATCACTAACCGTTCACCTCTGGGGTAAATTTTCAGTCCGACGTAAAAGATAGGTAGTTTCTACTGGCACATATTTTATATCCTCTTTCGTTTAAGAGGTTATGAAGCATAATGAAGTTTTTGTGTGCGTAATGATAAAATAGTAATCAGGCGTAATTTTAATTTCTTGGAAAATTTAAAAGAGTACTTCTGCTGATTTTGAAGAAAGATGGAATGCAGATTATAAGCAGCGTTATGAAAAGAATCCGAATGCTGCCAAAATTAAACAGACCACAACAGCTGCAAGAATACCTACCAAAACAACCACCATAACACTTAAAAAGCCATTTAATACCCTTGTTCCGAAGGTGATTTGTTCATCCATGATTCACATAGTTTAGTCTAATTTACTAAATAAAGCCTGAAAGTGGCGCATTAGCAAAGGACAATTTCATCAAAAAAAGACGGCCTATTGTATTTAAAAGATGTGCGGCCAAAATTCTCGACCAATGGCAAATTCTCTCTATGTAGCCTTTTGTGGACTTAATTTCTTGCTTAGTTCCTCCAGGGAGATACCTTTGGTCTCTGGCATCATAAAGATGACGAATAGAAGTTGCAGCACCATCATAAAAGCAAAGATGCTAAAGACAATACCCGGACCTATACTACTAAATAGGAAAGGGATGGAAGAAGGAATAATAGCAGCTAAAACCCAATGTACTGAACAGCCAAAACTCTGTCCATAACTTCTGAGATGGTTAGGAAAAATTTCTGAGATAAAGACCCAGATCACAGAACCTTGTCCTATGGCGTGTGCAGCAATAAATACAAAAAGGAAAATAGCAACCGCCATCCCTTCCCATTCAAAAAAGAAGGCGCAGGCGACCAGTGTTAAAGAAACAATGTACCCTACAGATCCTATGTACATCAATTGTTTTCTGCCCATCCTGTCAATCAGATAGATACCGATCAGCGTAAATACCATATTGGTAAGGCCTATTCCTATACTACTTAACAAGGCCGTGCTGGCCCCCAATCCCGCCTCTTCCAGAATTCTGGGAGCGTAATACAAAAAGGCGTTGATCCCTGAGAGCTGATTAAAAAAGGCGAGTAAAAATGCCAGCATCAGCGGAAATCTATATTTCCTGATAAAAATGGTTTCACCGGGGATGGTGTTCATATTTTCTGTCTTTACATCCTCCAGGAGTTGGTCAATATCCGCCTTGGGATTAATGCTTATCAATACATTCCTGGCTTCATCAAATCGGGATTTACTCAACAACCACCTTGGACTCTTTGGAATGCCGAAGGCCATAAGCGTATAAATGGCCGCAGGAATGGCTTCAACGCCAACCATCCAACGCCAGGCGTTTTCCCCAATGCCACTTAACAAGTAGTTCGAAAAAAAGGCGATCAGAATACCAAATACTATATTGAACTGGTAGAGCCCTACTAGTTTACCCCTGTCTTTAGCAGGTGCTATTTCAGAAATATAGGAAGGAGCAGCCACCGTGGAGGCACCTACACCCAGGCCTCCTAAAAACCTGAAAACGGCAAAGGTTATGGGGTCATTTGCAAATGCAGATCCCACGGCTGATACTGTGTAGAGCACACCAATCCAGATCAGGGTTTTCTTCCTTCCGATTTTATTTGTGGGGATACCCCCCAAAAGGGCACCCACAACAGTGCCCCAAAGGGCCATGCCAATCACGACTATCCCATGAAAACTATCTGAAGATTGCCATAAAGTCTGCAAACTTTTCTCGGCTCCAGAAATAACTACGGTGTCAAATCCAAAGAGAAATCCGGCTAGAGCAGCGGTGATTGAAAAACGAAGGATCTTCTTATCCATGTGGGTTTGGTTTTATGTAAATCTATGTAAAATTCTTTCAAGTGGTGATCAATGGAAATTGACCTACATTATAATTTTTTCAGAGATATAGGATAAGATCTTTTTAGTGGCGCCTAGTTGATCTTGAATATAGCCGGCATTGATCTTCCCCATTTTGGTTCTCAAAATAGCATCCTTTAACAAGGTGTCTATGACCTCTTTGAAGGACTTTTCCGAATCAACCACTGAGATGCCGCCTAAGGAAACTAACTCCTTTGCTTCGTTAAAACCCTGGTACTTAGGTCCAATGATAACCGGTATCCCAAACACTGCAGGCTCCAGGGTGTTATGGAGGCCGGTAGCGAATCCCCCGCCTACATAGGCGATATCAGCATACGAATATACTTTGGTCAAGACCCCAATAGTATCAAGCACAAGGACCTGATACGCTGATATATCTTGTACTCCCTATTTCTGAATAAAAGACAGAGGTTCCGGGAATAGATTCCTTCAGGGTATTTAAATGGCCCTCTTTGATATCATGCGGGGCGATCACTATTTTTATTGAAGCAGAGGTCTCATGCAGGTAATGCGAAATTAAAACTTCATCCTCTGGCCAGGTACTGCCCAGTACCAGGCACAATGAATTTCCCTTAAATTGTTCCATAAAGGCGAGGCTGTTGTCCCTTTCCAGGATCTCGCTCACCCGATCAAAGCGGGTGTCTCCTGTTTCAGAAACGTTTTGTAGCCCAATACTATTAAGTAACATCAGGGAATCATTATCCTGTACAAAAAAGTGAGTGAATGCCTTTAAAGCTTTCCGCATAAAACCTCCGTAATATTTAAAGAATACCTGAGCTGAGGTAAACCTGCCTGAGATCATTAAGGTTGGAATGTTTCTATTTTTTAAGCCTCTCAGATAATTCGGCCATACCTCATATTTTACAAAAATGGCCAGAACAGGCTGAACCCCTTCTAGAAAACGTTCTGCATTTCTCTCAGTGTCCATGGGGAGGTACGTGATCAGAGATGCCTCTTCGGAATTTTTTTTGATCTCGTATCCGGAAGGTGAGAAAAAGGTGACCAGTATCTTATGGCCTGGATACGAGGATCTCATTTGTTTTATAACCGGGAGTCCCTGTTCAAATTCACCCAGGGAGGCAGTGTGTACCCAGATAACAGCATCCTGTTTCTTCAGATGTTTTTCCAGATATGGAAAGATCTCACGGCGCCCTTCGATAAAAAGTCTCAATTTTGGATTGAATAATGCCGGGATCTTCAATAAATGCCAACTAAGGGTGATCGCAATATTATAGAAGAAATACACCAATGGTTCGTTTATCGCTAAAATACGCTTCTTTGGGAAATTACATTGTTAGCCGTTCCTTATTTATGTAATTTTGCAATCATATTTGAGAGGCATGAAGAAAATTCAAATGGTAGACCTGGTTGGTCAGTATCAGGAAATTAAGGAAGAAGTGAACGTTTCTGTTCAACAGGTTTTTGATACGGCAGCCTTTATAAATGGGCCTGAAGTTCAGGCCTTTCAAAAAGAACTGGAAGCCTATCTTGGCATCAAGCACGTCATCCCATGCGCCAATGGGACAGACGCTCTTCAAATAGCGATGATGGGACTTGGGCTAAAACCCGGGGATGAGGTTATTACGGCCGATTTTACCTTTGCTGCTACTGTTGAGGTTATAGGACTTTTAGGTCTTACCCCGGTCCTTGTAGATGTGGATCCTGAAACCTACAATATTGATCCGGCAGCCGTAGAGAAAGCAATTACCCCTAAGACAAAGGCCATTGTTCCTGTGCACTTGTTTGGACAATGTGCCCCTATGGACACCTTGCTGGAAATTGCGAAAAAGCATAGTCTTTATCTTATAGAGGATAATGCACAGGCCATTGGAGCAACCCATACCTTTAAGGATGGGAGTAAGAAAAAAGCAGGGACCATGGGTCATGTGGGTGCTACCTCTTTTTTCCCTTCCAAAAATTTAGGCTGCTATGGTGATGGAGGTGCCATTTTCACGAATGATGATGAGTTGGCCCATTTCCTCAGGGGCATCGTAAATCACGGGATGTATGAACGCTATCATCACGATGTGATCGGGGTGAATTCCAGACTCGATTCCATACAGGCTGCTGTGCTAAGGGCAAAATTACCCCGGCTGGATGCTTATTGCGAAAGAAGGAGGGAAGCAGCCAGGAAGTACAATCTTGCTTTTAAGGGGAACGAGGCCATCATTCTTCCAAAAACTGTGAACAATTGTGAAGGTATTTGCAGTACGTGCGATTGCCATGTTTTTCACCAATATACTTTAAGGATCACCAATGGAAAACGAGATGCTTTAGCATCACATTTAGCTGAAAAAGGAATTCCTTTCGGAATCTATTATCCTATTCCACTTCACAGTCAGAAAGCCTACAAGGACTCGCGTTACAAGGAGGAAGACTTTCCTGTCACCAATCAATTGGTGCAAGAAGTGATCTCTCTTCCCATGCATACCGAATTAGACGATGAACAAATAGGATTCATCACTAAGACCATATTAGCTTTTATATAAGGAATATGAAAATACTTGTAACAGGCGGCCTGGGATTTATCGGTTCACATACTGTTGTTGAATTACAACAGGAAGGATATGAAGTTGTCATTATAGACAACTGTTCTAATGCTTCAGAAGAAGTGTTAGATGGGATCACGGCGATCACCGGGAAAAAACCTCTTTTTGAAAAGATGGACCTGCGGCATAAAAAAGATGTATCCGACTTCTTTCAGCGGCATTCTGATCTTGATGGTGTCATACATTTTGCAGCTTCAAAAGCTGTAGGCGAAAGTGTGGACAAGCCCCTGTTGTACTATGAAAACAATTTAGGAACCCTTGTATATCTTTTACAACAGTTATCAAAACAGAAAAGGGCCCATTTTATTTTTAGTAGCTCATGTACCGTATATGGCCAGGCAGATGCCATGCCCATCACAGAAGATGCGCCGGTGAAGCCGGCAGAGTCTCCTTATGGTAACACAAAACAAATTGGTGAAGAGATCATCCAGGATACCTGCAAGGTTACCCCGCATGTGCACGCTATTTCACTCAGGTATTTTAACCCCATGGGGGCTCATCCAAGCATAGAGATAGGGGAGTTGCCAACCGGGGTGCCACAAAATCTTGTGCCTTTTATCACTCAGACGGGCATTGGATTGCGAGAAAAACTCGCTGTCTTTGGGGATGACTATCCAACAGAAGACGGCACTTGTATCCGGGATTACATACATGTGGTGGATTTGGCGAAAGCCCATGTTGTGGCATTAAACCGGCTTATAGAAGGGCGGAATACAAAGAATTACGAGTTCTATAATGTGGGTACCGGAACCGGTAGTAGTGTACTGGAAGTGATCCATAGCTTTGAAAAGGTCTCCGGAAAAAAATTGAATTATCAAATTGTAGGGCGTAGACAAGGCGATGTTATAAAAGCCTATGCAGATACCTCCAAGGCTAATTCCACGCTGGGATGGACAGCTCAATCTACGCTAGACGAGGCTATGCTCTCTGCCTGGCAGTGGGAGCAAAAAATAAGGAAGAATTAACTACGCCACCTCTTTCAAATGATCTGGGTTTATCACTTCGATCGTATGTAAGATATGCAGAAGGAACACAATACAAGCCTGGAGTTACTGCAATATGCGGCGTCAATCGCCTTATATGAAAAACTTGTTGTACAGTTGAAAAAAGATTTAGCGCTTGCGAATATTACTCTGGATCTTCCTGATGGGATCAGCCCTTTAGCCTTAAAAACGATACTCAAGGAAAAGATCTATTTCTTGCTTTTGGAATGCTTTCCGGAGTACCTGAATTTACTTTATATCATTGATGTACCCGAGAAGGCTTTTTCTTCCATAAAAAGTACCAATGTAGTAGATGTTGCTGATGGTGTCAGTTTTCTTATTCTAAAACGAGAATGGCAAAAAGTATGCTTGAAACAGGCCTATGGTACTGGTAATTCTGAGAAGAGACAGGATTAAAAGAACACCCTTATAAATGGCATCCAGGGATCTGCATATATGCTTTTGCCTTCATTGTATAACACATCGTAGCGAATCCCGAAGGTAACCGGGCCACTACTGTATCCAACGCCCATAAACAGTACAGGTAACCAATAATTTTCTTTCAGATCAGGAAATTGGTCTCCAAAGCTTCTGTGTACTCGTAATTGCTCAAATTCGGAAGAAAACTGAAGGGAGCGAATAGGATTGTAATATGCCAAGGCGCCGACACCGTATGCAGTAAATCTGCTATCCCCAAATTTAGCATAGTTAAAACTCAAATTACTGCCCAAGGCAAATTGCTCATTGAATTGATAAATGGCACTGGGAGCAGCTACAATATTCACTACATTATTGCCAAATCCTACACCAAAAGATCCACCAAACCTCACCTGACTCCAAAATGGATTTTGAGGACCATATCCCTGTGAAAAACAGCTCATGAAAGCACTCGCTAAAAAGCTAAGGAACAGCAGATACAGTCTTTTGTAAGAATGATGTAACTTCATAGACGGAAATTAGGAAATATTAGAACGCAAGAACATTCTATAAAGTATTAAATATTGTATTTTTGATTAATTTTTAAGAAAAAAAGAGCACGATCATTGATGGATAAATATTCCTTTTTAAACGCCGCCCATACTTCCTTTTTTGCCGAAATGTATGATAAATACCTTGCACATCCGGATAGCGTGGAACCAAGTTGGCGTGCCTTTTTTCAAGGCTTTGATTTTGGTATGGAAAGCGCCTTGGATGAAGCAGGCATAGACAGCCATTCCGGGACCGTAACGATGTCTAACGGACAACAAGTTGAGATACCGGAAAATCTACTCAAGGAATTTCAGGTGGTCCGTCTGATCGATGGGTACAGAAGCAGGGGCCATTTGTTTACTGAGACAAATCCTGTAAGGGAACGTCGAAAGTATTCGCCAACGCTCGATATCGAGAATTTTGGGCTGTCTGAAGCTGATTTGGATACGGTGTTTAATGCCGGAGAAATCATAGGTATAGGGTCGAACACGCTCAAAGAGATCATCGGGAACCTGAAAAGGATCTATTGCGATGCCATTGGTGTTGAGTACATGTATATCCGAAGTCCGGAACGTGTTAAATGGATACAAGACTGGTTGAATAAGAACGATAATCACCCGGATTTTGGCCCTGACAAAAAGAAAACCATTCTAAGAAAGCTTAATCAGGCAGTGTCGTTTGAAGGGTTTTTGCATACCAAGTATGTAGGACAAAAAAGATTTTCTCTGGAAGGAAATGAATCCCTTATTCCTGCCGTTGATGCCATAGTTGAAAAGGCCTCTTCATTGGGGGTAAAACAATTTGTCATGGGTATGGCCCACAGGGGCAGGCTCAATGTGCTTACCAATATTTTTGGGAAGGCAGCGAAAGATATTTTTAGTGAGTTTGATGGGAAGGATTATGAGCAAGAGGTCTTTGATGGCGATGTAAAATATCATTTAGGATGGACCTCAGAGCGCACCGCGGACAATGGCAATAAGATCAGTATGAATATTGCGCCTAACCCTTCGCACCTCGAAACTGTGGGTGCAGTAGTTGAAGGTATTGCGAGGGCAAAACAAGATGTATATTTCCCTGATGATTATTCCAAGGTTCTGCCTATAGTAGTGCACGGGGATGCGGCAATTGCTGGCCAGGGTATTGCTTATGAATTGGTACAGATGGCTAATTTAGACGGCTATAAGACCAATGGCACTATTCATATAGTGGTTAATAATCAAATTGGATTTACTACTAATTATCTGGATGGCCGTTCCTCTACCTATTGTACGGATGTGGCTAAAGTAACACTGTGTCCGGTATTGCATATCAATGCGGATGATGTAGAAGCAGTGGTACACGCCTCCTTGTTTGCCTTGGAGTACAGAATGCGATTTAAGTGTGATGTGTTCCTTGATCTGCTGGGATATAGAAAATACGGGCATAACGAAGGGGACGAACCCAGATTTACACAGCCAAAATTATACAAGGCTATAGCCAAGCACAAAAATCCAAGAGATATTTACGCTGAGAAATTAGTTGCAGAAGGGATCATTGATACGAACTATGTAAAACAACTGGAGGAAGAATATAAGTCGAGTCTGGAAGTAGAACTTGAAGATTCCAGAAAAGAAGATAAAACGGTGATCACCCCATTTATGGCAGATGAATGGAGCGGATTTGTCGATGTTCGGGAGTGGGAAATGATGGATGTGGTAGACACCAGTTATGACCAGAAAAAATTAACGCAAATTGCCAGGACCATAACGTCCTTGCCAAAGGAAAAGAAATTCCTCAGAAAGGTAGAAAAGTTGGTAGCGGATCGCAAAAAAATGTTCTTCGAAACCAATAAGTTAGATTGGGCCATGGGCGAACTGTTGGCTTACGGATCGTTGTTGGAAGAGGGCTATGGTGTTCGTATGAGCGGGCAGGATGTTGAACGGGGCACTTTTTCGCACCGGCATGCGGTAATGAAAGTGGAAGAAAGCGAAGAAGAAGTAATGCTTTTAAATCATATTTCGGATAAACAGGGAATGTTCCAGATCTATAATTCTTTGTTATCAGAATATGGGGTGCTTGGATTCGATTATGGCTACGCCATGGCAAGTCCGAAAACTCTGACCATTTGGGAAGCCCAGTTTGGCGATTTCAGCAACGGCGCACAAATAATGATAGATCAGTATATATCGGCTGCTGAAGATAAATGGAAGTTGCAGAATGGATTGGTAATGCTTTTGCCACATGGATATGAGGGGCAGGGTGCAGAACACTCGTCAGCCAGGATGGAACGTTACCTGCAGTTATGTGCCAGAGATAATATGTATGTGGCTGATGTTACTACACCGGCTAATATGTTTCACCTGTTGCGAAGACAGATGAAGAGTAATTTCCGAAAACCGCTGATCGTATTTACACCTAAAAGTTTGCTTCGTCATCCCAAAGCTGTTTCTACAGTTGAGGAGATGGCAAACGGAAGGTTTGAAGAGGTGATCGATGATCAGGAAGCGAAGGCAGCTAAAATCAGGACCTTGGTTTTCTGTACGGGAAAATTCTATTATGACCTATTGGCAACCAGAGAAGAGCTGAAGAGAACGGATGTGGCCCTGGTACGTGTAGAACAACTGTTCCCTTTGCCTTCTGATAAGATGAATAATATCATAGGGAAATACAAGAACGCAGATGATCTGGTGTGGGCCCAGGAAGAACCCAGAAACATGGGTGCATGGTCTCACTTGATGATGCATTTTAAAGGCGCCCAAAAATTCAGGGTGGCTTCAAGGCGTTTTTATGCCTCTCCAGCCGCAGGAAGTTCGGTACGGTCTAAAATGAGACACCAGCAAGTCATTGATTTTGTCTTTGATAAGGCCAAGGATAATATGACCAGACCTGCCGAAAAGAAATAACCGACTCAATGAAAAAATCTTTTTCCCTGTTTGTATTGTTTTGTGGTCTGGCTTTTTCTCAGGATGAAATGCCTCAATATACAAATGCGGTATCGCAGTTTGCTTCCCTGTATAATGCACAAGATTATCAGGGGATCTACGAGTTGTATGACGTTAATATGAAAAAAGCGCTTACTCCTGAGGAGAACAGGCAATTTTTTACGGTTAACGTGAATCGAATCATGGGAGGTATAAGGGAATGGGAGTTCATTGGATATCAGCGAGGTGCACATGTTTACCGAACTTTGTTCGATCGTGCCATGTCCAATATTATGATCTCACTAAGTGTTCAGAACAATAAGATCAATGGGTTATATATAGCCCCTCCAAAACCTGTTGGAATTCCGGTACTTGAAAGAAACAGTACAAAAATAAGCATTCCTTTTAAGGAAGAGGTTTTCGTGTATTGGGGAGGTACAACCTTGTCTCAGAATTATCATGTGGCAGAGATCTCACAACAATACGCCTATGATCTTTTGATGGTGAAGGATGGAAGTTCCTTTACGGGCGACCCACGTGTTAATGAGAATTATTATGTTTTTGGCAAAGAGGTTTTAGCCCCTTGTAATGCCCGTGTTGTATTGGTGATTGATGGCGTTGCAGACAACATACCCGGGGAAACAAATCCTGAACAACTTACAGGCAATACCATTGTATTGCAAACGGATCTCGACGAATACATACTTTTTGCACATTTAATGGAGGGTTCCATACAGGTTGAGGAAGGGCAGGAGATACGACAGGGTGATACGATTGCCCTTTGCGGAAATTCAGGAAATACAACGGAACCTCATTTACACCTTAGCCTGCAGAATACTATAAATATGGAAGATGCTACAGGAGCAAAACTATTTTTTGATCAGATTATGGTTAATGGAGAAATAAAAATCGATTACCTTCCTGTAAAAGAAGATTTTATCAGAAATTTGGAGTAACTAATACAGTACAAAAAGTAAAACACATGATATTAGAAATGAAAGTTCCCTCTCCGGGAGAATCTATTACCGAAGTAGAGATCGCTGAATGGTTGGTGAAGGATGGCGATTATGTGGAAAAGGACCAGACTATTGCTGAAGTAGATTCGGATAAGGCTACTTTGGAGTTGCCGGCGGAAGAAAGTGGGATCATTACGCTTAAGGCCGAAGAAGGTGATGCTGTGGGTGTTGGGGAAGTAGTTTGCCTGATCGATACAAGTGCTTCCAAACCTGCGGGATCCAAAGAAACAAAAACAAATGTTGAAAAAGGGGCGACAGAAAAAATTGCTACTGAAGAAAAGTCGGCTCCTCCTAAAGATACCAAGCCTTCTGAAACAGCAAAGACTTATGCAAGTGGTTCTCCTTCACCTGCTGCCAGAAAGATACTTGACGAAAAAGCAATAGCGGCATCAGAAGTTAAAGGAACCGGGAAGGACGGTCGAATTACAAAAGAAGATGCCATGAATGCGGTTCCCTCTATGGGGTCACCAACGGGAGGTAAAAGAGGTGAGTCAAGAACCAAGCTCTCCATGTTGCGTCGTAAAGTAGCGGAACGTCTGGTTTCAGCCAAGAATGAAACGGCCATGCTTACTACTTTTAATGAAGTAGATATGTCTGCGATCTTTGAACTAAGGAATAGTTATAAAGAATCATTTAAGGAGAAACACGATGTAGGGCTCGGCTTTATGTCCTTCTTTACCAAAGCTGTGATCCGCGCATTACAACTTTTTCCTGCCGTAAATTCAATGATAGATGGAAAGGATATGATCACCTATGATTTCTGCGATATTAGTATTGCAGTTTCAGGCCCTAAGGGCCTTATGGTGCCTATCATTAGAAATGCAGAGAACCTCACATTCCGGGGAATAGAGTCCGAGGTAAAACGTTTGGCTATCAGAGCAAGAGAAGGCCAGATCACCGTAGATGAAATGACAGGAGGAACCTTTACTATTTCCAATGGGGGCGTTTTTGGTTCCATGTTATCCACCCCCATCATAAATCCACCGCAAAGTGGAATCTTAGGGATGCATAATATTGTTGAACGTCCGGTTGTAAAAAATGGTGCGGTAGCAATAGCCCCAATCATGTATTTAGCCTTGTCTTATGATCACAGGATCATTGATGGGAAAGAGTCCGTTAGCTTTTTGGTAGCTGTAAAAGAGGCCCTGGAAAATCCGGTAGAACATTTAATGGATGGTAATATCGAGAAGGCCCTGGAAATGTAAGCATGGTTTAAATGCCTTGGATAATGCTGGGATAGCTCTTTTATTTCTTCTTTTTAAGATAGAGGGTGGTAGTTTTATAATCTATGATGGCCCTGCCTTTTTGTAAAACATCGGCACCAATGATTCCATCTACAGGAAGTGCCTCATGTGCTGTAAGGGCTTCATTGATATGTTGAAGATTGAAGAGAATGATCTTTAATTTTTTTTGCTTCCAGTCTCCTATTTTTAAGGCATTCTTTGTAGATAGTTGAGTGTCCATATTGGTGGCGCCGGCCCCCGCGGCTTTAACTTCAGATTCTTTTGAAATCAGATGGAAATTTGCAATTTTATCTAAACCTACACAGGAATTAGAAGCACCGGTGTCCAGAATAAATCGACCATTTACGCCGTTGATACTGGCATTCACTTCCAAATGGTGTGTTGCTGTCAGTGTCAGGGGTATGGAGACATATTTTTTCTTTTTTAAATACTTCTTTATTCCCGGCATCAAGTTAAATTTTGATAAAGATAATCCTATTTTTGTTCCATGCTTATCACAGATACACATACGCACCTTTACAGTGAGGCTTTTGATGAAGATCGCAAAAAGGTGATTCAAAAAGGAATAGAACAGGGAATAGAACGCTTTTTCATTCCTGCCATCGATTCGGGGTATACCAAGGCTATGTTAGATCTTGAAAAAGCCTTCCCCAAGAATGTGTATTTAATGATGGGCTTACATCCTACCCATGTAAAGGAAAACTATTTGGAGGAACTGGCACATGTAGAGACCATGCTGCAAAAGCGATCCTTTTATGCCATTGGCGAAATTGGAATAGACCTCTATTGGGATAAGACTTATTTAAAGGAGCAGCAAGCGGCATTCAGGAAGCAGATTTCCCTGGCAAAGAAATTTAAGCTACCTATAGTGATCCATTGCAGAGATTCCTTCGATGAGATCTTTGAGGTGTTAGAAGATGAAAAGGGCGCAGATCTTTACGGCATCTTTCATTGCTTTACCGGAAGTTTGGAACAAGCCCGGAGGGCCATAGATTTCAATATGAAGTTAGGCATCGGGGGAGTGGTGACCTTTAAAAATGGAAAGATAGACAAGTTCCTCAATCAAATAGCACTAAAGGATATTGTACTGGAAACCGACGCACCGTATTTAGCGCCTGCACCATACAGGGGGAAGCGAAATGAGCCGGTCTATCTTATGGAGGTATTGAATAAACTTTCGGATATTTACCACCTGCCCGTTGAGGATATCGCTCGTAGCACCACAGAGAACTCGCGAGAGGTTTTTGGAATATAAGGTTGCAGAAGAGGGCGGGGATTGGCCTTAAATAAAATTAAAATAAAACGTCCTTGAAGAACAAGCAAAGCAAGATATTACTGATCTACACAGGCGGCACCATAGGCATGGTAAAAGAGTATAAGTCGGGTGTATTAAAAGCATTCGATTTTAAAAAATTGGTTGACAATATTCCGGAATTAGGTCAGCTCGACTGTGCCATTGACAGTGTAGCCTTTAAAAAACCAATCGATTCTTCCAATATGAATCCAAGGCATTGGGTTTCTATTGCCACCTTAATTGAAAAACACTATTCTTTATATGATGGATTTGTAATTTTACACGGAAGTGATACCATGAGCTATTCCGCTTCTGCCCTTAGTTATATGTTAGAAAATCTTTCTAAACCAGTCATATTTACGGGATCACAATTGCCCATAGGGGATTTGCGTACGGATGCCAAGGAGAATCTAATTACTTCCATCCAAATTGCAGCATTAAAGGAAAAAGGGGAAGCTGTTATTCAGGAAGTGGGTCTTTATTTTGAAAACAAGTTATTTAGGGCGAACAGGACAACCAAGTTAAATGCTGAGCAATTCGAAGCCTTTGCCTCTTTGAACTATCCTATTTTGGCAGAATCTGGGGTGCACTTAAAAGTGTATCATGAGAATCTCTGGAAAGTGAGTAGGAAAAAAACACTAAAAGTTCATAAAGTCTTAGATGACAAGGTCGCTATTTTAAAGCTATTTCCCGGGTTTAACCGAGCATTGTTGCGGAGTGTTCTTTCCATCCCCGACCTTAAGGCACTGGTATTGGAGACCTATGGAGCTGGTAATGCTCCCACAGATACCTGGTTATTATCCGATCTAAAAAAAGCAATCTCAAAAGGACTATATATTGTGAACGTTACCCAATGCTCCGGTGGAAGTGTTATTATGGGGCGCTATGAGACCAGCATGGAGTTGGCGCGTATGTCTATGATCAATGGTCGGGACATCACCACTGAGGCCGCCATTACTAAACTCATGTATCTTTTGGGAAGCGAGGTTTCCGGGAAATCATTTGGGACAATTTTCGAAACTTCTTTGAGGGGCGAAATGACCTAAAATTAACTACTCAAAATTTTAGTAACTAAGTTTTTTTTTGTTTCTTACCCGCCCTTAAAAAAGGGATTTAGAGAGGTGGCCGAGTGGTCGAAGGCGCACGCCTGGAAAGTGTGTATACACCAAAAGTGTATCGAGGGTTCGAATCCCTTCCTCTCTGCGAATACATTTGCGAAAGAGAAATTTTGTCGAAGCTTGCTTCAGCAAAATTTTGATTGAGCAAATGTTTTTCTGCGCAGCAGAAATGTTCATGTATGTATTGCCAGCATAGTTTTCAGGGAAGCATGAGCGTAGCGATTGAATCCCTGAAATGATTGAGCAAATGTTTTTCTGCGCAGCAGAAATGTTCATGTATGTATTGCCAGCATAGTTTTCAGGGAAGCATGAGCGTAGCGATTGAATCCCTGAAATGATTGAGCAAATGTTTTTCTGCGCAGCAGAAATGTTCATGTATGTATTGCCAGCATAGTTTTCAGGGAAGCATGAGCGTAGCGATTGAATCCCTGAAATGATTGAGCAAATGTTTTTCTGCGCAGCAGAAATGTTCATGTATGTATTGCCAGCATAGTTTTCAGGGAAGCATGAGCGTAGCGATTGAATCCCTGAAATGATTGAGCAAATGTTTTTCTGCGCAGCAGAAATGTTCATGTATGTATTGCCAGCATAGTTTTTAGGGAAGCATGAGAGTAGGGGGTATTTCCCTTCCTCACTGTAAATGTTTAATATTTTTCCAAACAGTCAGGTACAAAAATTAGGATTTCTAAATTTTCCCGTTATATTTGTCAAGGTGACATTTATAGGTTGATTATACGGTCCCTATCGCAAAACTTTTAATTTTTAATTGTATATTTTTTATATCTTTAACCTTATTAACTAACTAAATTTAAGTTGAACAAAATGAAAAGATTATTCTCGATCCTGGTTATGACCGGGCTATTTGTCCTAAGCACAAATACGGTAAGCGCAAAAGCGAATGCAATGGTTACTAATCTGTCTGCAACAGTTGCTACAGCTGTTATGACGATACAAGAAACACCGGCTGAAGAAATGGTGGATGAATCTGAGAAAGGCTTCACCCAGGTTTTAAAGGAACAATTTATTCAAGGGGGCGCAGGCTTCATGGGAATTGTACTTTTATGTTTAATTCTAGGCCTTGCTGTAGCTATTGAAAGAATCATTTATTTAAATATGGCCAGCACCAATACCAATAAGTTGAAACAACAAGTTGAGGATGCCTTAGCTTCCGGAGGAATTGAAGCTGCCAAAGAAGTTTGCAGAAACACCAAGGGTCCTGTTGCTTCCATCTATTATCAAGGTTTAGACCGCGCCGGCGAGGGTGTAGAATCTGCCGAGAAAGCCGTTGTGGCATATGGAGGGGTTCAGATGGGTCAATTAGAGAAAAATGTATCCTGGCTAACGTTGTTTATCGCGATTGCTCCAATGCTTGGTTTCATGGGAACGGTAATTGGTATGATCCAGGCCTTTCAAAAGATTAGCGCTGTGGGTAACTTAAGTGCTTCCCTGATCGCTGGTGATATTCAGGTTGCTTTATTAACGACGGTTTTTGGTCTTATTACGGCTATCATACTTCAAGTGTTCTATAATTATATCATCGCTAAGATCGATAGTATAGTTAATGACATGGAAGACTCTTCGATCACTTTGATCGATATGTTGGTAGATCACAAAAAATAATAAGATCCTAAAAATCAAGATATTATGAATAAAATTGTAAAAATAGCCTTAGCTGTACTGGGTCTGGTATCTGCGGGACTCTGGTATTTTCTACCGGGCTCAGAGGTACCGGCCGGAGAAGCAGCGAATAGTGCGGCCATCAGTGGAATGTTCACAATTACCTTTATTCTTTTAGGAATTGCAATAGCGGTAAGTTTGGTCTTTTCATTGCTGAACCTATTCACCAATCCTCAGAGTTTAAAGAAAACACTGATCGTTCTTGGGTCGTTTTTGGTTGTATTGGTATTCTCCTATATTTTAGCTTCAGGTACAGATGTTAGTCTGGATGAAATGGCGAATAGAGGGATAACAACTACTGAAACTACTGTGAAAAGGATCGGAACCGGACTCAACTTATTCTTTTTCCTCGTGGCCATTGCGATTGGGGCAATGCTTATAGGCGGATTTAAAAAGATGACTAACAAATAAAACAAACAGTATGTCTAGAAGAGGAGGACCACCAGAAGTAAATGCAGGCTCTATGGCAGATATTGCCTTTCTATTGCTGATCTTTTTCCTGGTAACTACTACCATAGAAACAGATGCAGGGCTAGACAGGATGTTGCCACCTATAGATCCACCGGAGGATATCGACGTAGTTATTAAACAGAAGAATATCTTTACGGTGAATATCAATAAAAGTGGTCAACTGCTCGTTGAAGAAGAACTGACCAATCTAAAGGACCTTCGCAAAAAAGCGATGTCATTCCTGGATAATGGAGGCGATGGTACCTGCAACTATTGCAGGGGAAGGAAAGATGCATCTTCATCTGATAACCCGACTAAAGCCATCATTTCCCTGAAGAATGACAGGGAAACGAAATACGCTACCTACATTACGGTTCAAAACGAACTGGTTGGCGCCTACAATGAGCTTAGGAACAGAGAGGCCCAACGCCTTTACGGTAGGGATTTTACGGAGATGGAAGCCCAGTATTTGAATCCTGAAACTGCCTCTAGCGTTCGGGATGATTTAAAAGACAAAGTTCAAAAAATACAGGAACTTTTCCCTCAGAAATTATCAGAAGCTGAAACGTCATCTTCTAAATAATACACCTTAGAAACAGTATATTATGTCTAAATTCACTAAGAAAAAAGGGTCGGAATTACCTCCTGTAAATACAGCGTCTTTACCAGATATTGTCTTTATGTTATTGTTCTTTTTTATGACGGTAACGGTTATGAAAGATAGTTCCCTTATGGTAGAGAATGTTTTACCAAACGCTTCGGAAGTAAAGAAACTGGAGAAGAAGGATAGAGTACTTTATATATATGTAGGTACGCCAACCAGAGATTATCAAAAAGTATTTGGTACTGAACCAAGAATTCAATTAAATGATAAGTTTGCAGGCGTTAGCGAAGTTGGAGATTTTATCCTTGCTGAAAGGGCTAAAAAGCCACAGGAACTTCAAAACGTTCTAACAACTGCCCTGAAGGTTGATAAGAATGCCAATATGGGACTAATTGCAGATATCAAACAGGAATTAAGAAAGGTGAATGCCTTGAAAATAAATTACACTACCTACGAAGGAGACGCCTTTAGAAACGTTCAGTAGGTTTTACACTTATAAATTTAGTTAGAAGAACGCTTCAATTTTTTGAGGCGTTTTTTTATTGCTTTTTAGTCAAATATCCTACCTTTAAAAATATGAGAAATGCCATTAAAATTGCCATAGTGCTTTTCTTTTTGACGGGGCCTATAAATGCCCAGGAAGAAGTTAAAGAGGTAGATCTTAACTACCTGGAAGACCAGTTTTATGTGGGCCTTACTTACAATTTTGTACTCGATAAACCTGAGGGTATAAGGCAACAGAACTTGTCTTACGGTCTGCAATTGGGATTTATAAAGGATTTGCCACTGAATGCCGCCAGGACCTTTGCAATAGGATTGGGATTGGGGTATGCAGTAAACTCTTATTATACAAATTTAAAAATAGTAGAATTCGGTAATGATTTTCAATACAGTATCCTGGAAAGTGATCTGGGTGCTAAACGCAACAAACTGGAAACTCATTTACTAGAGATCCCTATTGAAATCAGATTTCGTAATTCTACCCCTACAGAATATAAATTTTGGCGCCTTTATCTGGGCGCAAAATTAGGGTATGCATTTGGGAACAGGTCTAAACTGGTTACGGATATAGGAAAGGATTCGTTTTATGTAACGGATGTTGAAAAATTCAGATATGGACTAATGGCCAATTTTGGTTATAACACCTTTAATATCCATGTGTACTATGCTCTTAATAATCTGTTTAAAAATGGATTAACGCTGGAGGATACTGGCCAGGATCTTAACTTTACGCCACTGCGAGTTGGGCTTATTTTTTATATACTATAGGCGGAAGTCTTCCAATCATAGTTATAGCCAAAATTTAATGGTAAGAAGTTGTGATATCATGCCCACCAAAAAGCCAATTAGCAATTCTGCCCGCGAATGAGCTTTTAGGTATAGTCGCGCGGTTGCTACCATTCCCGATGCAAACATCATAAAACTGATGGCAATTACAATATTGCGTTCAAAATGAAAACTCAGGGCTATTAAGAACATAAGAATACTCCCCATACCCATCATATGTAAACTGGTTTTAAAGCTGATGAGCAATAGTAACAGACAGGTACTGGTTGCTGCAATGAGTCCGAGAAAGAAGAAGTACAGTTCTATAGTATAATTATTGGGTATTACCTTTAACAGGATCATCAATAATAGGATCAGGTTGATCATTAGTGGATACCTGCGTTCTTCTGGTTTGGTTAGGAACACAGAACTTACAACGCCTATGTTTTTTAGTATGAAAAAACTGAGAATAGGAATGATTATGGTCAGGATAAAAATAGGCAGGATATTTCCGCTTTTTAACTCAATAGTACTGTATTTAGGGGTGATAAGAAAGTAGGATACCGTACCAGCCAAAGGCAAAAAAATAGGATGAAAAATATAGGATACTAATTTAGAGAGCAGTCGCATCAGATCTCTTTTCTTAATCGGGCCACCGGGATCCCCAACTGTTCCCTGTATTTAGCCACAGTCCTTCTGGCAATGGGGTACCCTTTCTCCTTTAGGATCGCTGCAAGTTTATCATCGGTAAGAGGCTTCCTTTTGGTCTCTTCACTGATAACGGTCTCCAGGATCTTTTTGATCTCTTTGGTAGAGACGTCTTCCCCCTGCTCATTCTTCATTGACTCGGAAAAGTATTCCTTTATTAGTTTTGTACCATAAGGGGTATCTACATATTTGCTATTGGCCACACGAGAAACGGTAGATACGTCCATATCAATCGCATCTGCTATATCTTTTAAGATCATAGGGCGCAAATTACGTTCATCACCAGTGAGAAAGTATTCCTCCTGATACACCATTATTGCATTCATGGTGATAAAAAGGGTTTGTTGTCTTTGCCTTATTGCATCTATGAACCATTTGGCCGCATCTAATTTCTGTTTTATAAAAAGTACCGCATCTTTTTGTGATTTTGATCGATCCTTGGCACTCTTGTATCCTGCAAGCATATTACTATACTCTTTTGATACGTGTAATTCGGGAGCATTTCTGCTGTTAAGGCTAAGTTCTAATTCACCCTCTACAATACGTATAGAGAAATCGGGTACAATGTGTTCAATGATCTTGTTGCTTCCGGCATAAGACCCGCCTGGTTTGGGATTTAGTTTTTCTATTTCGGAAATGGCCTCCTTTAATTGTTCTTCAGTTATATTGTGTTTTTGAAGCAGTTTTTTGTAGTGCTTTTTGGTGAAATGGTCGAAGGACTTTTCCAGTATGGTGATTGCTAATTCTATGGGAGGGGTAGGATCTTTTCGTCGGAGTTGAATCAACAAACACTCCTCAAGTGATCTGGCAGCTACTCCTGGCGGATCCATATCCTGAACGATCTTCAATACTTTTTCTATAGTGTCTTTTTCTACATATACATTTTGGGTAAAAGCAAGATCATCCATAATGTCTGCCACCGGACGTCTGATATATCCACTTTCATCTACGCTGCCTACCAAGAACTCGGCAATGGCCCATTCTTTATCATTGAGATAGAAGGTATTTAGCTGGTTTATAAGATATTGATTAAAAGAGATGCCGGCAGCATAAGGAACTGTTTTCTCCTCATCGTCCGAACTGTAATTATTGGCTCGGGTTCGGTAATCAGGTATTTCATCATCACTCAGATAATCATCAATATTGATATCTTCGGTATTGATGGTATCACTGTCATTATCCCCTTCATACTGATCTTCAAATTCATCCTCAAAGGTGGTAGATTCTTCCTTTCCGGTTTCAAGAGCCGGATTCTCTTCCAATTCCTGCTTCAGACGTTGTTCAAAAGCCTGCGTAGGCAATTGAATGAGTTTCATCAGCTGTATTTGCTGAGGAGAAAGTTTCTGTGATAGTTTAAATTGTAAGTGTTGCTTTAGCATTGGGGCTCCTTGTCTATCTTACATAAAAGTAATTAAAATACTTTTAGAACTCCGCGTTCTGCGGTGTTCTGGGAAACGGAATAACATCGCGAATGTTGCCCATGCCTGTGGCAAATTGGACAAGTCTTTCAAAACCCAGACCAAAACCACTGTGAATTGCTGTTCCGTATTTTCTAAGATCTAGATACCACCATAGTTCTTTTTCATCGATCCCTAGTGATTTGATTTTATCGAGTAATACGTCTAGGCGCTCCTCGCGTTGCGATCCTCCTACGATCTCACCTATACCCGGGAATAAAATATCCATGGCTCTTACCGTCCTCCCGTCCTCGTTAAGTCGCATATAAAAAGCCTTGATTTTGGCGGGATAGTCGAATAAGATGACCGGACATTTAAAATGTTTTTCCACCAAATAGCGCTCGTGTTCACTTTGAAGATCTGCACCCCATTCTTCAATAGGGTATTTGAACTTCTTCTTTTTGTTGGGGCTACTATTTTTCAGGATATCGATGGCTTCCGTATAGGTCAGTCTGATAAATTTATTGTCGATCACAAATCGAAGCCTATCAAGTAGGGACAGATCACTGCGTTCTGTTTGTGGCTTTGTTTTTTCCTCATCGAGTAATCGCTTCTCTAAAAATTGAAGATCGTCCTGGCAATGAGAGACTATATAGCTAAGTACACTTTTTATAAAGTCTTCCGCTAGATCCATATTGTCATTGAGATCAAAAAAGGCCATTTCTGGCTCTATCATCCAGAATTCGGCCAAGTGCCTTGAGGTGTTTGAATTTTCAGCCCGGAAGGTCGGACCAAAGGTGTATACCTTGCCAAGGCCCATGGCATATGCCTCGGCCTCTAACTGACCGGAGACGGTTAAATTGGTTTCTTTGCCAAAAAAATCTTCCTTATAATTTACTTTTCCGTCTTCCGTAAGAGGTGGGTTCTTGGGGTCTAATGTAGACACACGGAACATCTCACCCGCTCCTTCCGCATCAGACCCTGTAATAATGGGGGAATGCATATGGTAAAATCCATTATTTTGGAAATATTGGTGAATGGCAAAGGATAAATTAGACTGGACTCGCATTACGGCGGCAAAGGTATTGGTGCGTACCCGTAAATGTGCCTGTTCCCTCAGGAACTCCATAGAGTGTTTTTTGGGTTGGATAGGGTAGGTCTCCGGATCTGCAGTACCGTGTACCTTGAGTTCAGTGACCTGTACCTCCACGGTTTGCCCTCTTCCCTGGCTCGCCACCAGAAGTCCGGTAATATGCAGGGCTGCCCCGGTCGCTATTTGTTTTAATAACCCTTCATCAAAATTCTCGAAGTCTATTACACACTGAATATTGTGCACGGTTGACCCATCGTTCAAGGCAATAAACCTATTACTTCTGAAGGTTTTTACCCAACCATTCACTTTTACAACCTGCCCTTTGGGAGACTGTTGGAGCAGTTCATTTATTCGCATCAAAGCCATGAAAAACTATTTCTGATTTGCTTCGCAAAGATAGTTTATTGAGTAAAACTATAGAGCCCGAAACGCCTATATTTAAATTAGAGAAGTCACTAGAGGTCCAGATCTTCCCCTTCCGGCAGTTCGTCCTTTGGAAGGATGTCTATCTGTGGTTTTTTAAGAACTTCTTTGTTCGCAATGCTGCGTTCAAGCGATATCAGAAGGGATGGCAATAAGATAAGATTTGCCAACATGGCAAAAAGCAAGGTTGCAGATACTAGGGCACCCAGCGCAACGGTACCTCCAAAGCTGGAGAGAACAAATACAGAGAATCCAAAGAAGAGCACTATGGAAGTGTAGAACATACTTACACCTGTTTCTCGAAGGGCGGCGTAAACCGACTTTTGGATTCGCCATCTATTGGCAGATAATTCCTGTCTGTACTTTGCCAGGAAATGAATGGTGTCATCTACTGAGATGCCAAAGGCAATACTGAACACAAGAATGGTAGAAGGTTTAATAGGAACCCCTACAAAGCCCATAACACCGGCTGTTACCAGCAGCGGCAGTAGATTGGGGATCAGTGAGATCACTATCATCCTGAAGGACCTGAATAAATAGGCCATAAAAAGTCCGATTAATCCAATGGCAAGAGACAAGGATAAGATGAGATTTTTAACGAGGTATTTTGTGCCTTTTAGGAAGAGCAAGGCTTTTCCGGTTAACGAAACCTTGTAGCGATCGGGTGGAAAGATCTTAGTCAGATTTTCCCTGAGTTCCATTTCAATTTCTTCCATCCTTTCGGTTCGGACATCTCTAATAAATGTTGTAATACGGGCAACCTGCCCGGTGGAATCTACAAAATTCTTTAACAGATTGCTATTCCCCTGCGACTTCCTGGCCACATCCATGATAAAGGTATTCTCTTGAGAAGTAGGTAATTGATAGTACTTGGGAATACCGTTATAAAAAGCTTGTTTAGAATATTTGACCAGTTCCACAACAGAGGAGGGTCTGGATAGTTCGGGTATTTCCCGGATCAGATCACTTATTTGAGCCATTTTCCGCAAATTTACCGGTCTCAAAACTCCATTCTTACGCTCTGTGTCTATAACTATTTCTATCGGCATAATTCCGTCGAATTCCTGTTCAAAGAAACGGATGTCCTTAAAGAACTCGGCTTTCTTTGGCATATCTTCAATGGGACTGCCAGAAATGTTTATTTGGTAGATACCGATGATACTCACTACGAGAAGCACCACTGAAACAACATACACGCTAATTCTTTTATCACGCACTATCCTTTCCATCCAGTTTACGAAAGCATCGATCCAGCGTTTGTTCAAATGTTTTAGGTGTTTGGTCTTCGGCAAGGCCATGAAGCTATAAACAATAGGAATGATCAATAGGGATAGTATAAAAATGCCAATAATGTTGATGGAAGCCACAATACCAAATTCTGTAAGTAGTTTGCTGTCTGTAATAATAAATGTGGCAAATCCGGAGGCTGTCGTGATATTTGTCATTAGAGTTGCATTCCCAATTTTGGAAATGACCCGCTGTAAGGAAAGCGCCTGGTTCCCGTGTTTTTTTACTTCCTGCTGGTACTTATTGATAAGAAAAATACAATTCGGTATCCCGATCACAATGATCAGGGGCGGGATCAGTGCGGTCAGTACAGTGATCTCGTATCTCAGCAGCCCCAGAACACCAAAGGCCCACATAACTCCGATGATCACCACACACATGGAAATAAAAGTGGCCCTGAAACTTCGGAAAAAGAAAAAGAAAATAAGGGAGGTAACAAGCAAAGCAGCACTTATAAACATCCCAATCTCATCAATGATGTTTTGGGAATTCATTGTACGTATATACGGCATACCGGAAATACGAACATCTAAGTTAGATTCGCTTTCAAAATTGTTGACCAGGTTGGTAAAATCGTTGAGGATAAAATCTTTGCGCACAGAGGTGTTCACAATATCCTTGTCCAGGTAGACTATGGTTCGGAGTGTTTCTGTATCCTTATTAAAAAGCAATTGGTCATAAAATGGCAGATCATTGAACAGACGCTGTTTTAAACTATCAAGGGCGGGCTGACTCTCCAGTTCGCCAACAAGAAAGGGGGTTAGCGTAAATTCCTGAAGTTCGTTGTCTTTCACCAATTCTTGTAAATTCTCTGTTGAAACCACAAATTCAACTTCGGGAAATGCGGCGAGTTGTTTGCTCAGAACATTCCAGCGATTAAATTTATCGAGAGTAAATAGGGCAGGATCTTTAACAGCGATTACGATGGCATTACCTTCTTCTCCAAAGAGCTCCAGAAAAGCATCATACTCTACATTAGCCGGATGATCATCAGGTAATAGATTGGCCTGTGTATTGGAAAACTGCATGTTCTGCCATTGAAAGCCAAAAAAAACTGTAATAGCTGCGATCGCAATTAAGATAAGAATACGATTCCGTAGAATGATCCGCGCAGTTTTTGTCCAGAAATTTTGTGTGAGCTTTGCTACCATATTCTTCATTAGCAAGCCAACGGGTCTATTTCCGCTTCAAAGGATAACAATTCCTTAAAAATTGAGCAGAATATTGATGTTGAACGCCTGCCGTTCAAATGCCGTCAAAGGTAGAAAATGCCTCGCAGTGTTCCTAGTATCAGATTGGGAAATAAAGGTGTGATCATCCCCTAACAGTTTGTATCTTAGGAGGACCACCATTTATAGTAGACTAAATTTGGATAACAGGCATGACCAGACATAAAGAATATAGAAGATATGAACGTGCTATCTATCGTGTACTTATAGTAGTCTGTGCACTCGCCGTGATCTTATCTATTTTGGTAATGTATTTTTTTGGAGATGCTGAAATACCATAATACCGAAAAGGTCGGTAGCCTCAAAAGACAAATAAGAAGGTTATACCTTCATGATCTCTACTTCTTTGATCTCTAAAGTGCTATCAATTTTAACCACATAAGAATCCGTTAATTCCTGAATATCGATAATGGCATTTTTCTCAAGGTCTTCGGAGATCTCCAGGTTTTTGATCTCTTTATTAGCTTCCTGCCTGGCGCTTCTCACGCTTACCTTGGCATCTTCAGCTTCGGCCTTAGCTTGTTTAACTAATTGTACTCTCCGTTCTTCAGTTAATGGAGGCACATTAATGATCACAAAATCACCATTATTCATGGGGTTAAACCCCAGGTTGGCATTCATAATAGCAGTTTCAATCACCTGAAGCATATTCTTTTCCCAGGGCTGTACCGATATAGTGCGGGCATCAGGGGTGTTGATGTTTGAAACTTGTGACAAAGGTGTTAAGGAACCGTAATACTCAACCATTACCGATGACAGCATTGACGGACTTGCCTTACCTGCTCGAATCTTAACCAATGCTTTTTCCAAATGGGAAATGGCAGCATCCATACTTTCTTTCGCGGAATCTATTACAAAACTAACCTCTTCGTTCATGGTATTATTTTAAAAACAAAGTAACATATTTTTTTTAAAAACTAAAGATTTACAACCGTACCAATGTTCTGGCCCGAAACAATTTTCAATAGATTTCCTTTTTTATTCATATCAAAGACTACAATCGGAAGTTCATTTTCCTGGCTTAGTGTAAAGGCAGTAGAGTCCATTACCTTAAGACCTTTTCGGAGCACATCATTGAAGGAGATAGTATCAAATTTGGTCGCATTTTTGTCTATTTCCGGGTCACTGGTATAAATGCCGTCCACACGCGTCCCCTTAAGGATGACATCGGCTTCAATTTCTATAGCCCTTAAAACTGCTGCAGAATCTGTAGTGAAATATGGATTCCCTGTACCACCCCCAAAGATTACAACCCGTCCTTTTTCCAGATGTCTCATTGCACGCCTTCTAATAAAAGGTTCAGCCACTTCATTGATCTGAATGGCCGATTGCAATCGGGTTTGCACCCCTTTATCCTCTAACGCGCTTTGAAGTGCAAGGCCATTAATGACGGTTGCCAGCATTCCCATATGGTCTCCCTGTACTCTGTCCATGCCATTACTCTCTCCTGCCAGGCCCCTGAAGATGTTGCCTCCACCTATGACAATGGCTACCTCAATACCTTTCTCCACCACCATTTTTATTTCCTCGGCGTATTCTGAAAGTCGCGCCGGGTCTATACCATATTGTTTTTCGCCCATTAGGGCTTCACCACTAAGCTTAAGAAGTATTCTTTTGTACGGCATTTGAATGTCCTTGTTTACGGACAAAAATAGTCAAAAATATTGATGCCAAACCGCTTCGCATCGTATTAATCTAACTATAATATTTCTATCTTATTTCAGTTATACTTAGTAATTTTTAAGCATCTTGCATTCTATAGTTATAATGTATGATAAGGATTTTTCTGATTTTATCTTCCCTAGTGCTGCTATTGAGTTGTGGTGCATCTAAGGTATTAACAACGGCAGATAAGGCACCAATCGCAGTGGATATAGACCTGGTTAATGTGCGTAATGACAGGGTTTTAGTGACTATTGACCCTGGCCAGTTCACAGAGGAAGAAGTAATTTTTAATATCCCAAAGATAGTACCGGGCACATACAGTGTAGACAATTATGGCAAGTACGTCGAAGATCTTATGGCCATCGATTACAATGGCAGAGCCCTGGCTGTAAATAAGATTGACACAAATAGCTGGCTGTTAAAACCTGCCCAAAAAATAGATAAGATCACTTATTATGTGAATGACACTTTTGATACAGAAACGGAGACAGAAGAACCGGTTTTTTCCCCTGCAGGTACCAATATTCTTAAGAACGAGAATTTCTTGTTGAATTTACATGGTTTTGTAGGGTATTTTCAAGGATTAAAGGAACTTTCATATGAAGTAACCATTACAGCGCCTTCAGCATTGCAGCCATCTACTTCACTGCAGGAGGTCATAAAAGAAACGGCTAAACAAGGTCAGAAAACTTTTTTGGCTAAAAGGTATTTTGAAGTTATTGACAATCCTATCTTATATTCCAAACCCAATAGTGTTACTTTCAAGATAAAGGATATTTCTGTAACGTTGAGTGTCTATTCCCCAAATGACATTATAAAGGCTAAGGACCTGCAGCCTAAAATGGAGGCGATGATGCAGGCTCAAAAGAATTTTTTAAGCGATATTGACGGTACCAAGCAATACACTATCTTGCTTTACCTGGCAGAATTGTCAAATACTGATGCCACTGGTTTTGGAGCATTGGAGCATCATACCTCAACCGTTGTGGTCTTACCGGAGCAATTACCAAAACAAACTCTGGAGGAATCTATGGTAGATGTGGTTTCACATGAGTTCTTCCATATTGTAACCCCTTTGTCCGTGCATTCTCGTGAGATACAGTATTTTGATTTTAATGAGCCAAAAATGTCCATGCATTTATGGATGTACGAGGGCACTACCGAATATTTTGCAAATCTCTTTCAGATTCAACAAGGACTTATAAATGAAACAGCTTTTTATGAGCGGATCATGGAGAAGATCAGTAATGCCAAAGCTTATGACGATACTATGTCTTTTACCACAATGAGTAAAAATGTATTGGAAGAACCTTATAAAAGGAACTATACCAATGTTTATGAAAAAGGGGCGCTTATCAATATGTGTCTCGATATTTTGCTTAGGGAGCTAAGCGGTGGAGAAAAAAGTGTGCATTGGCTGATGAAGGAACTCTCAAATAAATACGATGTAAATACACCATTCAATGACGCGGATCTGATAGACGAGATTGTGGCAATAACCTATCCGGAAATTTCAGTTTTCTTCAAGAAACACCTGCTTGGCAACGAGCCTATTCCTTATGATCAATACCTAGAAAAAGTCGGCCTCAAGATCAGTACCGTTGAACGACCAGGATCCTATTTCTTTTTAGGACAGATGCCCTACATTGATGCCAAACCTTCGAACCTGGATGCTATATTTATCAGGAAAGGATTAGAGTTGAACTCTTTTTTTAACAATCTGGGAGCAAAAGGGGGCGATATCATCACAAAAATTAATGATACCCCCATTACACTAGATTCTATGAAAAGCATCATAGGACAAAGTTTTGGATGGGATGCCGATAAGGATATCAATATGACTGTAGAACGTGATGGAGAAACAATAGAACTCATAGGAAAAGCAGGTATCCCTTCCTATATCGAAAGACAGATCGTTCCGGTAACTAGTGCTTCAGCCGAAATTATTGCGCTGCGAGAGGCCTGGTTAAAGAAATAACCAAAATAAAAAAACCGCTTTCTTAAAAAGCGGTTTTTTTTATGTCAATAGCTAATTGTTACCCCAGTGCAACGCGCTCAAAACCGGTTACTTTGAGATTGGCATCGACCGACTTTACATATTGAGCAACACTTTGTTTGCTGTCTTTGATAAAGTCCTGGTTCACCAAGGTGTTATCCTTAAAGAAACGTTTAAGTTTTCCCTGAGCGATCTTATCCAACATCGCCTCTGGCTTACCTTCTTGTCTAAGCTGATCTTTTGCGATCTCGATCTCCTTATCAATAATCTCCTGATCAACACCAGATTGATCCAATGCTACAGGATTCATGGCAGCAGCCTGCATGGCTACATCTTTAGCAGCCTCAGCAGCACCGTCAACAACAGCTGATAATCCTACCAAAGTAGCAATCTTGTTTCCGGCGTGGATATAAGAACCAACAAAGGGAGCTGATAATCTTCTAAAGCCACCTATCTCTATTTTCTCTCCAATAACGCCGGTTTGTTCCGTAAGCTTTTCCTGAACGGAAATACCATTATAGTTGGCTGCTAATAAAGAGTCCTTATCGTTGTATTGAAGCGCAAGATCTGCCAGTTCCATGGCCAGATTTACAAAGGTGTCATTTTTAGCCACAAAATCGGTTTCACAGTTTAAAGAGATGATCACTCCTTCTGTTTTGCTATCATTCACCTTTGCAATGGCAGCACCTTCCGAAGAATCTCTGTCTGCCCTTTTTGCAGCTACTTTCTGACCTTTTTTTCGCAGGATCTCAATAGCTTTGTCAAAATCACCTTCGGCTTCAACCAAAGCGTTTTTGCAATCCATCATTCCTGCACCGGTGGTTTTTCTCAATGTATTAACATCGGCAGCGGTAATTTTTACCATGTCTTTTATTTTTTTGATGCCTGAATTGGCATCTATTTGTATATAGTTTTTACTTTTACTCTACACCAGCTTTGGTGTTATCTTGCCATTCCTTTAATTCATCCCACTTTCCATCAGCGGCCATCTTTGCTTGTTTTGGCCATGATGCCGGATTTTTAGAGGCATACCTCGAACCTGCATCAGCCAGGATGGTTTTTAGATCCTCTTCTGATTTACCTGCAAGGTCAGCAAAAGAAGTAATGCCTGCGCCTTGGAAAACCTCAGAAATCTTTGGTCCGATACCCTCTACTTTGGTAAGGTCGTCGGCAGTCTCCTTTTTGACTTTTTTAGGGGCCTCTTTTTTTGCTGGTTCTTCAGCAACCACACCAGCTTCTTTTTCCTTTTTAGCAACTTTTGGCTTAGATCCTGCTGCATCACCTTTATCAACGGCCTCTACAACTTTCTTTTTAGCCCTGGGTGCTTTAGCTTCTTCTCCCTCATTACCTGCCTGCTTTTCAGATTTACGTTCGGCTAATCCTTCAGCAATTGCATTGGTCACCTGAGTCATGATCACTTCAATGGATTTGGAAGCATCATCATTAGACGGAATAATAAAATCAATGGGACGTGGATCCGAATTGGTATCAACCATTGCAAATATCGGGATATTCAATTTTTGGGCTTCCTTCACGGCGATGTGTTCGCGCATGGTGTCAACAATAAAAAGTGCTCCGGGAAGTCTTGTCATTTCTGAAATAGAACCTAAGTTCTTTTCAAGTTTTGCTCTAAGACGATCTACTTGCAAGCGTTCTTTCTTGGACAAGGTGTTAAATGTACCGTCTTTTTTCATACGATCAATAGACGCCATTTTCTTAACGGCTTTCCTTATCGTTACAAAATTGGTCAACATTCCGCCTGGCCATCTTTCTGTGATGTAGGGCATGTTTACATTCGCCACTTTCTCGGCAACGATATCTTTCGCCTGTTTCTTGGTTGCCACAAAAAGCACCTTTCTTCCTGAAGATGCAATTTTCTTGAGAGCCTCTGAGGCTTCCTCAATTTTAGCTACTGTTTTGTAAAGATTGATTACATGTATCCCGTTGCGCTCCATATAAATATATGGGGCCATGTTGGGATTCCATTTTCTTGTCAGGTGACCGAAGTGTACACCTGCATCTAAAAGTTCTTTAACTTCTACTTTTTTTGCCATTTTAATTAGTTTACGTTCTTATGAATTAGCAATAACCAAGTGGTTTCCTGAAATAGAAAGCCTTGGTCATTTAGATGCTAAACTAAATGTTGCTGAATACTGTTTGAGCCGTTAAGCGGCAACAATCAGAATATCAGAATTTTAATCGTCCCATGACGAGGGACTTTCAATGAACTTGGGTTACTATATATAAACGCCCTGTAAGGCACGCTTTTCTATGAATCTTAACGTTTAGAGAACTGGAACTTCTTACGGGCTTTTTTCTGTCCGAATTTCTTACGTTCCACCATTCTGGGATCTCGGGTTAACAGACCTTCTGGTTTTAGGGCCAGTCTATGCTCGGCATCTACCTCACACAAAGCTCTTGATATACCAAGTCTGATGGCTTCCGCCTGACCTGTAATCCCTCCGCCATAAACATTTACCTTAACATCAAAGCTATCTTCATTGTTGGTCAAAGCAAAAGGTTGTTTTACTTTGTATTGAAGGGTAGCCGTAGGAAAATATTCTGCCAGATCTTTTTTATTGATCGTGATGGCTCCTTTTCCTTTAGAAATATATACACGTGCAACGGCTGTCTTTCTTCGGCCTATTTTATGTATTACATCCATTATTTAAGGTCGTTTAGATTTATTGATGTTGGTTTTTGAGCTTCCTGCTTGTGTTCTGATCCGGCGTATACCTTTAAGTTGCGAAAAAGATCTGCTCCTAACTTGTTCTTAGGAAGCATGCCTTTCACCGCTTTTTCAACAACAGCAGCAGGATTTTTGGTCCTTAATTCGTTGGCCGTTGCAGAGCGCTGACCACCAGGATAGCCGGTGTGACGGATATAGGTTTTATCCTCCCATTTATTACCAGACAAATGTACTTTCTCAGCATTAATGATAATTACATTATCTCCGCAATCTACATGAGGGGTGAAATTAGGTTTGTTCTTCCCTCTTAGTATGATAGCCACTTTAGAGGCCAGTCTTCCAAGTGTTTGTCCTTCTGCGTCTACCAGCAACCATTGCTTTTGAACGGTAGCCTTGTTGGCAGAAACAGTCTTGTAGCTCAATGTATCCACTACTATATTATTTAACTATTAAACAATTCAATCCCGAATAACGGGCTGCAAATGTACAATTATAAAGTTGAATTACAAATGGTTGTTTCTTACTTTTTGTTATTTTTTCAAAGAAAATCCTTTTAAAAAGGAAGGGTGTCTCAGGCAATTGCGCGTTTGAAGGAAAAAAGTTTATTTTTCGTCCTATACTTTTAGCCTGATTATTTCGTTTGAGAGATTACACTAATAAAAATCTATTATGCGAAATACAGCAGTTATTTTTCTTTTAGGAGTTTTACTTATCAGCTCCTGCTCTACGGATAAGTCGAGTGATAACCCTGATAATTCCATTCTCGGTACCTGGGACCTCACAGCACTAACGATCAATGAAGCCACAGCTAGTGATGAAGAAGAATTTGGCCAGGATATACTAAATGAGCTTTCAGCTTCAGATTGTTTCCTGATATCTTTAAGTTTTAATGAAGATCTAACACTGGTTACTGAAGATGCCTCTAATTATCTCGAGATAGGGGTTAACCCGGGGGGTACCGGTTTAGAGGTACCTTGCCCTTCTCAAAGAGACATGGAGACTACTTCTTACACCTACGCGGATGGCGTATTGACCTTTATTGATGATAATCAGCAGACCGTATCTGTAAATATTACTATTTCCGGAAGCACCATGACCATCGCTGCACAGGAATTGGACGTTGAGAATTTCAATGGCGGAGGCGAACTCATTTTTACAAAAAGATAAACTGAAACATTAGATATTAAAAAAAGCCCTTCGATTTTTCGAAGGGTTTTTTTAATGGGTTAAATCGAATTTTTTTGGTCAATGCGCTTCCAGCCAATTATCTCCTTGTCCAAGCTCAACCACCAGTGGGACCTTTAAAGAGTAGGCAGATTCCATGGCCGACTTAATCATCACTTTCATTTTCTCAAGTTCCGGTTTGTAAACGTCGAACACCAATTCATCATGTACCTGTAATAGCATCTTAGTCTTATAATTGCCTTCTTCCAATTTACCATGGATGTCTATCATGGCAATTTTAATGATATCTGCTGCACTCCCCTGAATAGGGGCGTTAATGGCATTTCGTTCGGCGGCACCCCTCACAATGGCATTGCTCCCATTGATATCTTTCAGGTAGCGTCGTCTTCCGAGTACAGTTTGCACATAGCCATGTTCTCTGGCAAAGTCTACCTGGTCTGCCATGTATTTTCGCAACTTAGGATAGGTCTTGTAATATGTATCGATGAGTTCCTTAGCTTCTGTGCGTGACAGATCTGTCTGATTACTTAGCCCAAAAGCGGAAACACCATAAATGATCCCAAAATTTACTGTTTTAGCGTTGCCCCTTTGTTCTCTGGTAACTTCTTCTAAAGGAATATTGAACACCTTAGAAGCCGTAGAAGCATGGATGTCTTCCCCATTCTTAAAAGCCTCTATCATGGTATCTTCATCACTTAAGGCAGCAATGATACGCAGCTCTATCTGTGAATAATCCGCTGCCAGCAAGATGTAGTCTTTGTTTCTGGGGACAAAAGCTTTGCGCACCTCCCTTCCTCTTTCGGTACGAATTGGTATGTTTTGTAAATTGGGGTTGTTGCTGCTTAAACGTCCTGTGGCGGCAACCGTCTGCATGTAGTCTGTATGGACCCTTCCCGTGCTCTTTTCCACCTGAGCGGGAAGCGCATCTACATAGGTGCTTTTTAATTTTGCTAGCCCCCTGTAATCCAGAACATCTCTTATGATCTTATGGTCTTTGGCCAGGGAGGATAATACGTCTTCTGCTGTTGAGTACTGCCCGGTTTTAGTTTTTTTAGGCTTGGCTACCAGTTTTAACTTATCGAAAAGTATCTCACCCAACTGCTTTGGCGAGGCAATATTAAAGGATTCCCCTGCTTCCTCATAGATCTTAGCTTCCAGCGATTTAATATCCGAGTCGAGTGCCCCGGAAAGGCCATACAGGAATTCCTTATCCAGGTTGATCCCTTCCAGTTCCATATCTGCCAGAACCCTTAACAAGGGGATCTCAATATCCCTGAACAGCTCCATGGTCTGAGTATCTCCTAATTCTTTCGTAAAATGCTTAGCCAACTGGAAGGTAACATCGGCATCTTCTACTGCGTATTCGGTCTGTTCCTCTAAGGGGACATCGCGCATACTCATTTGGTTCTTACCTTTTTTACCGATGAGTTCTGTAATGGAAACCGGTGTATAGTTCAGGTACGTTTCGGCAAGCACATCCATATTATGGCGCATATCCGGGTTGATCAGATAATGGGCCAACATGGTATCGAAAAGCGATCCCTTTACTTCCATACCGTATTTCCGCAAGACCTTAATATCATACTTTAAGTTCTGCCCTATTTTTTCTATTGATGTTGAAGAAAAGAAAGGCCGCAGTTTTTCCAGCAAACCTTGCGCCTTATCCTGATCTTCAGGAAAGGGCAAATAAAAGCCTTTCCCCGCTTCCCACGAAAAAGCGATACCTACCAATTCTGCTTCAAGCGGATTTAGAGAGGTTGTTTCGGTGTCAAAACAAACAGTCGTTTGATTCATCAGATTTTTAATGAAAAGCTCAAAGGCCATCCCTGGGTTGATGGTTTGATAAACATGTGGGACTTCCTTTATAGTCTTTCTGCCTGTGTGCACTTCTAAAGTGGCAGGCGTTGCACCATCCTGTCCAAAAAGTGAAAACTGACCGCTGCCAGCAGTTTGCGCTTCTTTTTTTGCTGTTTCGGTGCTGGTCACCTGGGTGGTTGATTCTTCTAAATCACCAGAAAAGAGTTTGATAAACTGTTCTCTGAGTCGGCGAAACTCGAGTTCCTCAAAGATCTCCTGCACCTTTTCACTATCGGGCATTGAAAGCTCATAATCTTTTGCATCAAAGGTAACATCACAGGTAATGCATATGGTTGCCAATTGCCGGGATAGTCTTCCCAACTCGGCATTATCTTCCACCTTCTCCTTCATCTTGCCCTTGAGCTTATCCGTATTAGCTAATAAAGCCTCTAAAGAGCCGAATTCCTCAAGGAATTTCTTGGCCGTTTTTTCACCCACTCCGGGAAGTCCGGGGATATTATCACTGGAATCTCCCATCATGCCCAGATAGTCGATAACCTGTTCTGGCCTTTCAACACCAAATCTTTTTTGAATTTCAGGGATCCCCCATATTTCTATTCCATTACCCATGCGAGCAGGACGGTACATAAAAATATTCTCAGACACTAGCTGTCCAAAATCCTTGTCAGGCGTTACCATAAAAACTTTATAGTCTTCCTTTTCCGCTTGTTTTGCGAGCGTTCCAATAATATCATCAGCTTCCAGGCCTGACACTTCGACAACCGGAATATGCATGGCATGAAGGATCTTTTGAATATAAGGGATTGCAACACGGATAGCATCCGGGGTTTCGTCCCTGTTGGCCTTGTATTCCGGGTAGAGTTCGGTTCTTTCTGTGCTGCCATCCTTATCAAAACATACGGCTAAATGGTCTGGTTTCTCTCTTCGGATAACATCGAACAAAGAATTCATAAAGCCCATGATGGCAGAGGTATCCATTCCCTTGGAATTTATCCTTGGATTCTTGATTAAGGCATAATACCCACGAAAGATAAGGGCATATGCATCTAGTAAAAAAAGTCGCTTTTGATCGGCCATAGTAGTGAATAATGAGAAGGTCCAAAACTACAAAGATTCTTGACCAATGTGAAGGATCATACCTCTATAAAACTCTTTGCGGGGGTATTCACATGTCCCTCAGCTGAGTACTGACGATAAGAGAATCCCGGGTGAATGCAATAGCCACCTGTTTCTCCCGATTTATTAATGGCAATAAAACCAATTTGGATTTCGTCATAGTTTTTCTTTTTGGCAATTATGCGCCGTACACCTTCTTCACAAGCCTCTTGAGGCGTCTTCCCCTGTCTCATTAATTCTACTATCAAAAAACTTCCCACGGTACGCACAACTTCTTCACCCATACCCGTAGCCGTTGCGCCCCCTACTTCATTGTCTACAAATAGTCCGGCGCCAATGATAGGGGAGTCGCCCACACGACCTGCCATTTTATAGGCCATTCCGCTTGTAGTGCACGCTCCTGCAATATCTCCATTAGCATCTATGGCCAGCATCCCGATAGTATCGTGATTTTCAATATTAATAACCGGTTGGTATTGAGAGGTTTTTTTCCATTCGAGCCATTCTTCTCTCGACTTTCCTGTCAACAGATCCTCTTCCGGGAAGCCCATTTCCAGGGCAAATTGTTTCGCGCCTTTTCCGGCCAAAATAACATGCGGAGTTTCTTCCATTACCTTCCTTGCCACCGAAACCGCGTGTACAATATTTTGCAGATATACAACGGCACCACAGTTGCTGTCTTTATCCATAATGCATGCATCCAGGGTAACATTTCCATCCCTGTCTGGCCTTCCACCTTTCCCGACAGACTGATTATCCAGATCGGCCTCCTCTACCATAACACCTTGTTCAACGGCATCCAGGGCAGTTCCTTTTCTATCGAGAACCTGAAAAGCTTTGGCGGTAGCATTAGGAACATCCCATGTAGCAATTACGATCGGACCCTTCAGATTTGTAGTTGGTAATACGTCCATTTCTTTTTTTTCGCTCTTGCAGGCACCTATTATAGTTCCTCCTATGATGGCAGCTCCCCCTAAACCGGAGTTTTTCAAAAATTTTCTTCTTTCCATACCCACGGGTTGTTTACATTTATAACTTTAAAGATAGCAAATATGATGGTAGAAGTTTGTGCAAATTCCTTCGAATCTGCCTTAATTGCACAAGGTGCAGGAGCTCAAAGAATTGAACTTTGTTCGGAACTTACCTTAGGAGGGATCACCCCTTCTTATGGAGTAATAAAGAAGGTGATAGAGGCCATGAACATCCCAGTACATGTGCTGATACGTCCCAGAAGTGGCGATTTTTGTTATTCAGATACCGAGTTTCAGATCATGTTGGAAGATATAGCCATTTGTGTTGCCATGGGTGTTGATGGCATCGTCTCCGGAGTGTTACAATCAGACTTAAAGGTTGACTGGAATCGAACCAGAGTTTTAAAAGAAGCCTCTGAAATGTGCTCCTTTACTTTTCACAGGGCTTTTGATCTGGTTTCAGACCCAATAGAGACCTTTGTTGAATTACAGGAAATGGGAGTTCAGACGCTACTGACCTCCGGCCAAGCTAACTCTGCCATGGAAGGAATGCCTTTACTGAAAAAATTGGCTGAAAAATCAAACACATGTACCATTATGCCTGGCAGTGGAATTAGAGAACAAAATGCAATACATTTTAAAAATGCCGGGTTTCAAGCCATTCATTTATCGGCCACCAAAAAAATTATAAATACACCTGCGATTCCGGGGATCCCCATGAATTCAGCAAAGGGTCTTGAGGAGAATGAGGTACTCATCACAGATCGGGACATTTTGAGAAAAGTTATAGAAAGCGTTAATTAACTCTAAAATCCACGGTTAAGGGTTATTTAAAAAAATATATTTGTAAAAAAGAGATATGTTACGATGGATCGTTTTTATTGCTATTTACTGTATTCTGGGATTCTATTCCCTGCAGGCAATTAAGACTGCTTCGCGTTTTCCCTGGGTGTATTATACATTTTTGGCACTCGCGGTTTTGGTCCTTGGTAACTTTATATATCAATTTACATTCGGGGATAATGACGGCAGTGTACTAAACCGTCCAAAAAGCTATGCATTTGGGTTTTTAATCTCCATACTCACATTTCAGATCATTACTATTGTCTTCTTATTCTCTGAGGATATCTTTAGGTTGGTTTCTGCCTCTATTCAAAGAGTTTCCGGTTCCTCCGGTGAATTCAGTTTGCCCGCAAGGAGGCGTTTTCTAAGTATAATGGCTATGGGAATAGCGGCTATTCCATTTGGCGCATTATTATATGGTATGTACAAAGGGAAGTACGATTTCAGAGTTTTGAAATACGAGCTCGAATTTGATGATCTTCCTGAGGCTTTTAACGGATACCAGATCACCCAGATTTCGGATATTCACAGTGGTAGTTTTGATAACCGCAAGAAAATAGAATATGCGGTTAATCTGATAAATCAGCAGCAAAGTGATGCCATCCTATTCACAGGCGATATGGTAAATAATATGGCTCTTGAAATGGAGCCCTGGAAAGAACTTTTCGCAACCTTAGAGGCGAAGGATGGGAAATTTTCCATCCTGGGTAATCATGATTACGGGGATTATGTAAACTGGGAAACACCGGAGTTGAAGTCGCAGAATTTAGAGGACCTTAAAAAGATTCAACACGAAATTGGATTTGATCTTTTGTTGAATGAAAGTCGCTATTTGCAAAAAGGAGATGATAAAGTAGCCCTTATTGGTGTTGAGAATTGGGGTAGAGGAGGGTTTAAAAAAGCCGGAGACCTTAGGAAAGCTACAAAAAATATTCAACAAGATGATTTTAAAATATTACTGAGCCACGATCCTTCTCATTGGGAAGATGTAGTGATACATGATGAGCTTCATTATCATTTAACCTTAAGTGGCCATACCCATGGCATGCAATTTGGGATCGAGATCCCGGGATGGGTAAAATGGAGCCCTGTTAAATGGCGTTATAAATACTGGGCAGGCATTTATGAGGAAATGGGGCAAATGATTAATGTAAACAGGGGATTTGGATTTTTAGGATATCCAGGAAGAGTAGGGATCTGGCCAGAAATAACGGTGATCACCCTTAAAAAGAAAGTGCTTGTGTAAGATTAATGTTAAAGGAATCTTACAAAAATGATACTTTCAATAGGATTTTAACATTTTTTCTTACATTTGAGTTGTAACCATTAGTGATACCTATGTCTAAATTTGGTGAACTTATAGATCTCAACGTACCTGTATTACTTGATTTCTATGCTGAGTGGAATGATCAATCTACTGCCATGCATCCTGTTCTTAGGGATGTTGCCGCCGCTCTGGGCGATAAGGGGAAGGTCATTAAAATTGATGTGGACAAGAACAAAGAACTCTCCCAAGCTTTGCGAGTAAAGGGATTACCTACCTTAATGATCTACAAAAAGGGCGAAATGGTATGGAGACAAAGTGGGGAACAAGACGCCAATACCCTTATTGGGATCCTCAACGAATACGTATAACGTATTCTTTATCTTTGGTCATAACGACAATTTAATTTTCAATTTCACCATCATCTTCAACAATGGTTGCATCTGGTATGATGGTATCTGAAACGGGCAACGTATCGGAAATATCCTCTTCATAAGTGTCTTCTAGAGGAGCGTCTTCAAGAAGTTCATCCTGATAAAAATGACTGAATTGATCTATGTGTTCATTAAATATTACGGTCTCCTTTTCGGCCATTTCACGGTCGTTATTTTCGATGAGAATGTCTATAATCCTGCGATAACCTTCCATGTCGCTAATAATATCCTCTAAATTTTTGTACTGCTCATCGAGTGGGGTACTTTGATAGTAATTCAAACGATCTTGATAGATCAGCTTTAATTCTTCAAAAAGAGCCCGGGCTTTATTGGTCTCACCAACTTTAAAATACCCATCAACAAAAGGTTCTACAAAAGTATAGAAGCCATAAGGCGCCACTGGTAAATTCTCAATAGTCAGGTCTATAATTTCTTTAGCCTTGTCTATTTTATTCTCATTGATCAGTGCTTCGACCAAACGTGCCAAATTACTTCTGAAGGAAAGTCCTTGTGTTCTTGTTTGTGGATCATGATAGATATCCGGACTGCCGGAATTACCCCAATCCCAGCCTTTCACTATCCTGTACATTTCCTCCGTATCTATTCGGCCCATCTCATAGGAACTTCGATTCTGTGTTTTAATAGGTACTAATTTATAGGCGAGTCCCTCTAATTGAAGGTAGTCTTTCATCCAAATGTACTCAGCCTTATCAAAACTACCTCCTGAAAAATAGATGGGTCGCTTCCAATCATTATTGGCCATAATGTCTAGCATCAGAATCCTGTTTTTAGGAAGTGCCTGTGGCAGGTCGATATCAATATAATCAACGATCAGCGCTGAATCCTTAGCTTTTACCAGCCCCGATTCCAAGACATTCTTTTTGTTAACCGGAATTCTGATTTTATTGGTAGGGTAATAGACCAAATCCAACGTACTTTCAGAATAACCACTTAAGTCGGCCCCCTGTTTTTCCAACAATGAACCAAGTTTTGTTTGCGGATTATTACTTCCCACCCAATTCATAAAGTCTTTAATATCCCAACGCTTGTCTGTTATTCCCTGATAATAGATCACATCCCTATTTCCATAGCGATACAGATCATGATCAAGCTGAGAAGGTATGGGCTCACTTCTGTAAGCTTTGCGTTTCATTTGATCTACATACCAGTCCGTAGCAAAAAGGCTGGTGCAGATAACCCGTACATCATTTCTATACCCTTCAACCTCTTGTACATACCACAAAGGAAACGTATCATTATCACCAATGGTAAATAACATGGCCCCTGCTTCTTCCTGACATGAATCCAAATAGGCCATTGCCGCCGAACGTGCAGTATAGCGCCCTGATCTGTCATGATCATCCCAGTTTTGGTATGCCATTACGCCGGGGACCGCTAATAGGCATACCATGGTAATTGCAGGTGCCCAGATTTTGGGGGTAATAAATTTGCTGAATTCTTCATAGAGGCCGTAGACCCCTAAGCCTATCCAAAGCGCGAATACATAGAACGAGCCTACCAGCGAATAATCCCTTTCCCGGGGCTGAAAGATGTAGGGGTTCGTATAGAACTGAATAGCAATTCCGGTGAAAATAAAGAATACAAAAAGTGTCCAAAATTGTTTAGGATCTTTAGATATCTGGAATACCAACCCAATGATCCCCAAAATAAAGGGAAGGAAGAAATAAGTGTTCCTCCCTTTATTATTGAGCACATCGCCGGGAAGATTGTCCTGACTACCCAAACGGATGCTGTCAATAAAACCAATACCACTTAACCATTCTCCCTTGCCATTGTAACGCCCTTGCAGATCATCTTGTTTTCCAACAAAATTCCACATAAAATAGCGTCCGTACATATAACCAAATTGGAATTGCACCATGTATTTAATGTTCTGCCAAATCGATGGAGGTTGTACTTCCAGGTATTCGCTAAATTGTCGAAGAAAACTGATGTATTGTTCCGCATCTATCTCTCCGTTCGCATAACCCGTCTTAATCTGAGTGACGGCTTTTTGTAATTCATCATTGCTTGAGGTCATACGGAATTCGAGCGGACCAAAGAATTTCATATAATTTTCTGCGTGTTGATCGCTCCACATTCTTGGCAAAATCCCCTGATGTTCGGGATTGGGCCCTTGGATAGCATCCTTATATTTGTTGACTATGATATATTTTCCAAGTGCCTCATCTTTTTCGTACTTAGGCTTGTCATCTCTATCGTCTCCCGGAGAAGCGAAGGTATCTGAATAATAAGTTCCATAAATAGGACTATCAACACCAGGGTATTGTTCTCGGTTGTAATAGGCAAGAAGAGATCTGGCATCTGATGGATTATTCTCATTTATCACAACGTTGGCATTGGCTCGGATGGGCAACATGAGCCAGGAAGAAAAGCCGAGCAAAAGGAACATAAGGCACAAGACAATAGTGTTCGCAGTTCGGAAATTATTCTTTCTGGTGTAGTTCAGGGCATAGAAGAATACACCGATAAAGATCAGACCCATAATAATGGTGCCCGAATTAAACGGCAGGCCAATACTATTAATAAAGAATACCTCGCTCCAACCAAAGAGTTTTAACACATAGGTAAGGGAGAATTTATACACAAGCATCAAAATGGCAACTACAATAATATTAGCTAACAGGAAGTTCTTGATGGTGGTTTCCTTATATGTTTTGAAATAATATAGTAGCCCTATAGAGGGAATCAGCCAGAAAACCCATAAACTGGATCCCAAAAGTGAGTCCTACCACAAATGAGATCAGGATCAAATATTTGTTTCCTCTTGGATCCTCAAGATTATCAGTCCATTTAAGGCCCAACCATAACAATAGGGCCATAATAAAACTGGCCATGGCGTATACTTCGGTCTCCACAGCATTGAACCAAAAACTATCTGAAAAAGTAAAAGCCAGGGCACCAACGATACCACTGCCTAAAACGGCAATCGCTTTGGAGTTAGTGAATTCACCAGCGCTGGAAATGAGTTTACGAGTAAGATTGGTAATGGTCCAGAACATAAAAAGAATGGTAAATGCACTAGACACACCAGACATATAATTTACCATTCGGGCAACCTGGTTGGCTTCCAGGGCAAACATGGCAAAAAATGCACCTAACATTTGAAGCAATGGGGCTCCTGGCGGATGTGCTACTTGTAGTTTTGCCGAAGTCGTGATATATTCCCCTGCATCCCACCAGCTTCCGGTAGGTTCTACAGTTAGACCATAAACTATTAGAGCTATAAAAAAGACTCCCCATCCAAGAATAGAGTCCCATTTTTCAAAGTTTTTCGCAAACATTCAGTCTTCCTTTTACCAATAGTGGCGAAATTACTAATTTAAATAAATATTGAGATCAATATTTCTTAAACCTTTAACAGCAGGGGTAGTTCCTTAATAATATGATTACATTTAAAAAATGTTTGTGCAAATGAAACTTTGTCTTAAATTTGCACGCTCTTTAGCATTATTGGCCTATGGTGTAATTGGCAACACAGCTGGTTTTGGTCCAGTCGTTCTAGGTTCGAGTCCTAGTAGGCCAACAAAAAGAGTAAAGCCCATTACTGCCGTAATGGGTTTTTTTATACAGGTGGTTTCTCCTCATCGAGGGAATCTTTTAAAGGAATAGGCGTAGGCTGTTCATGACTATCCTGAATAGTCGCACTTTCTTCTTCCATGATTCGAATTTCTTCATCTGCCATTTCCAGGATGGTTTTCATTTTCTTTTTGTCCTTAATCATGGCCCATGTCATCACTAAACTGGTGCCTATAATAACGAATAACAGAATGCCGGGTTCAAAGGATTCAACTTGTGCTTCAACAGGAATGGCATAGAATAAAAGGACCGTAATCAGGCCACGGGGTGCTATGAATAGCTGTGGTAGAATGTCTTTGCCATAAAAAACACGCAAGACAATGAAGCGAACCACATAGATTGAAATGATCATGAGCAAGCTGATCATTGCTACGCTTATGCTGAAAAGTGAAGAGACCACAATGGTAAGACCAAAGATTACAAAAAAGAAAGTGCGAATCACAAAAGCGGTCTCTAGCGTAACAATATGGAGTTCATGATAGATGCGATGTGCTTTTTCATGATCAAGGAAAATAGCGAATTTTCCCTTGAAGAATAGCTTCATATTGGCGATCACCAAACCAAAAATGAGGATGATCAATAGTGACGACAAATGAAATTGTTTTCCGATGGCATATAATAGTAACAGAACTGCAATTAGAAGGAATAATTTGGCCTGACTTTTAATTTCCTGAAATACGAGGATGATAGCATAACTCGCAATGATGGAAATTATAATGGTAAGTACGATATTGAGCGCAAAACCTCCAACGCCTCCGTCTGAAGCCGGATTTAATCCTCCGACCAAAAAATAGAACATCATGATCCCCATAATATCCGAAAAAGTACTTTCATAAATATGGAACTCCTTTTTGTTTTCAGATAAACCGCTTACACTAGGGATGATAATAGCACTTGAAAGGATGGAAAGCGGAGTAGCATAAAGCCAGGCAGATTGCATGCTCATATCAGGAATAAATTGATGTAAAATAAGAGCCGCCAGATAAGCAGAACCTACCAGACCAATGAGGGCTACTGCCATTGATTTTAAAATCGGCATTAATTTTTCTCTTTTGAGCTCTAATTCCAGGGCAGCTTCCAGGACAATCATGATCAAACCAATGATGCCTAAAACTTCCAGGGCAGGAAAGAAATCAACTGAATCTGAGGTAAAATAAGAAAGTACATATTGAAGAATAACCCCCAGTAAGATTAGGAGTAAAACAGAAGGGATATTAGTCTTTTTTGAAATACCGTTGAAGATAAAAGAGAGAATCAAGATGACAGATGCTTCAATGATCAGGTTGTAACTTGAGAAAACGTCCATAGGGTTTGCTTTTTAAAGACTATCGTTTGTAAAATAAATGTACACTAATTTGTTGAATGCTGTTTTTTTAGTCCCCTAATACATTAAAATTTTCTAGGCTATGGTTATTCTTTGGGAAAAGAAAAATTTGTATATTTGCGGCACTGAAAGGATAGTAAAGTATTCATGAGGGGACAATATTGTCCCCTCTTTTGTTACTTAGAAGTATGTGGAAGGACCAGGTAAAGGGGCTTTTAGAGAAGGTTTTGGAGGAAAACCCAAGTCTTTTTTTGATCGAACTTTCGATAAGTACGAGTAATGGTATTAAGGTGGTGATCGATGGAGATCAGGGTGTTACCCTAGAAGATTGTATGATGGTAAGCAGGGCAATAGAGCATAATCTTGACAGAGAAGAAACTGATTTTTCGCTGGAAGTCACCTCTACCGGGGCAACTGAGCCATTGACAATGCCAAGACAGTACACAAAAAATATTGGACGAAAGATGGAAGTTAAGACTTCAGAATCAGCATATGAAGGAACTCTAAAATCTGCTTCCACAGACGCTATAACTTTAGAATGGAAGGCAAGAGAGCCAAAACCAATAGGAAAAGGAAAAGTAACAGTAGTAAAGAACCAGACCATCCCTTTTTCAGAGATAATAAAAGCGAACGTAGTACTTAAATTTTAATTGTAGATCAGAATGGAAAATATTGCATTGATCGAATCATTCTCGGAATTCAAAGATGACAAGTTCATTGACCGGGTAACTCTAATGGCAATTTTGGAAGATGTTTTCAGGAATGCCCTTAAAAAGAAATTTGGATCAGATGATAATTTTGATATTATTATTAATCCAGACAAGGGGGATTTAGAGATATGGAGAAACCGTATCGTTGTAGAAGATGGAGAAGTGGAAGAGCCCAATGAGGAAATTTCCCTCTCAGAAGCACGTAAAATAGAACCCGATTTTGAAGTTGGGGAAGATGTGTCTGAAGAGGTTAAATTGATAGATCTTGGTAGGCGCGCCATCCTTGCCTTACGTCAGAATCTGATCTCAAAAATACACGAACACGATAATACGACCATATACAAGCAATTTAAAGACCTCGAAGGAGAGATTTATACCGCTGAGGTGCATCATATACGGCATAAAGCTATTATCCTGCTAGACGATGAAGGAAATGAGATAATCTTGCCGAAAGATAAGCAGATCCCGTCCGATTTCTTTAGAAAAGGGGATAATGTGCGTGGGATCATTGAAAGTGTGGAATTAAAGGGGAACAAACCGATGATCATCATGTCGAGAACCTCCCCAACATTTTTGGAGCAATTATTCTTCCAGGAGATTCCTGAGGTATTCGACGGACTTATCACTATAAAAAAGGCAGTTCGCATTCCGGGAGAGAAGGCCAAAGTAGCTGTTGATTCGTATGATGATCGCATAGATCCGGTAGGTGCCTGTGTGGGTATGAAAGGATCTCGAATTCACGGAATCGTTAGAGAACTCGGAAATGAGAATATCGATGTGATCAATTGGACAAACAATCCGCAGCTTATGGTAACCAGGGCATTGAGTCCGGCACGAGTAACTACCGTGAAACTTAATGATGAGAATATGACCGCTCAGGTATACCTGAAACCGGAAGAGGTTTCTAAGGCAATTGGAAGGGGTGGCCACAATATTCGTCTGGCCGGGCAACTGACAGGATATGAGATCGATGTGTTTAGAGAAGGTGTTGAAGAAGATGTGGAATTGACCGAATTCTCTGATGAAATTGAAGCCTGGATCATAGAAGAATTAAAGAAGATTGGTCTGGATACAGCCAGAAGTGTTTTGGAGCAAGATGTGGATGATCTTATTAAAAGAACAGATCTTGAAGAGGAGACCATACGGGAAGTGGTTCGTATTCTGAAATCGGAATTTGAAGATTAAGCTATATATTAGCGTAATAAATTAAGAGAGCAAATAGTATTTATGGCAGATAATGCAACAATAAGGCTTAATAAAGTTTTAAGAGAACTCAATATTTCCCTGGATAGGGCGGTCGATTTTCTTGCCTCTAAGGGGCATGCTATAGACGCGCGTCCTACGACCAAAATTTCAGAGGAAGTACACCAGGTTCTTTTGGACGAATTCCAAACCGATATGAGCAAGAAAGTTGCTTCCATAGAAGTCGGTGAGGAAAAGCGAAAGGAAAAAGAAGCCATAAGACTGCAATTGGAGCAGGAACAGGAAGAAAGACGCCTTGCCAGAGAAAAGCGAGCGGCTGCCAGCGAAGTGGTGAAGGCAAAAGTTGAGCTTTCCGGGCCAAAAATGGTTGGAAAGATAGACCTGGAAAGTAAGAAGAAAACAAAACCTAAGGAGGAAGAGGTTCAGGCGCCTGCCGTGGAGGAAGCAGAGGTAAAAGCTGAAGCGCCGGTTGAAGAGCCACCTAAAAAGAAAGTTAAAAAGAAAGAAGCAAAAGCCCCAAAGGCTAAAGAAGCTGACAAGCCCGCAGAAGAAAAACCTGCCGCTATAGAAACGAAGTACCAAAAACTTTCCGGGCCAAAAATAATGGGAGATAAAATCGATCTCACCAAATTTGAAAAACCTAAAAAGAAAAAAGAACAAGCTTCAAAACCAGATCCTAACGATCGCAAAAAGCGCAGAAAAAGGATCATAAGTGACTCAGGTCCAAGATCCGGTGGGCGTGGAAGAACAGGAGATAAAAAAGGCTCAAGATCCGGAGTAACTTCCAAAGTTGAACCTACTGAAGAGGAAGTTCAAAAACAAGTACGGGAAACCCTGGAAAAATTACAGGGAAAATCCAAAAAAGGAAAAGGAGCGAAATACAGAAGAGATAAAAGGGATCAGCACAGGCAACAATCAGAAAAAGATCTTGAACAGCAAGAACTTGAAAACAAGGTACTTAAGGTAACCGAATTTGTTACTGCCGGTGAAGTGGCCACCATGATGGACGTCCCTACAACGCAGATCATTTCTGCATGTATGTCGCTCGGAATAATGGTTACCATGAATCAGCGACTGGATGCGGAGACCCTGTCAATCGTTGCCGATGAATTTGGTTACGAAGTGGAATTTGTAACGGCAGATATTGAAGAGGCCATTGAAGAACAGGTTGATGCCCCGGAGGATCTTAAATCCAGGGCTCCAATTGTTACCGTAATGGGTCATGTGGATCACGGTAAAACTTCATTGCTAGATTATATAAGACAGGAAAATGTAATTGCCGGCGAAAGCGGAGGAATTACTCAGCATATTGGCGCCTATGGAGTGGAGTTGGAAAACGGACAGAAGATCGCATTTCTGGATACCCCTGGTCACGAAGCGTTTACCGCCATGCGGGCTCGTGGAGCACAGGTAACAGACATAGCCATCATTGTGATTGCAGCAGATGACGATATCATGCCCCAGACCAAGGAAGCAATAAGCCATGCCCAGGCTGCAGGTGTTCCCATTGTCTTTGCGATCAATAAAATTGACAGGCCCAGTGCCAATCCTGATAAGATCAAGGAAGGTTTGGCGGCGATGAATTTGTTGGTAGAAGATTGGGGAGGTAAAATACAATCCCATGATATCTCTGCGAAGACTGGCGAAGGCGTTAAAGAATTGTTGGAAAAAGTGCTTTTGGAAGCAGAGTTGTTAGAATTAAAGGCAAATCCTGACAAACTTGCCACCGGAACGGTTGTAGAGGCCTTTTTGGATAAAGGAAGAGGCTATGTATCTACCGTTTTAGTATTGGCAGGTACTTTGGAGATAGGCGATTATGTTTTGGCGGGCACATGCAGTGGTAAGATCAAGGCTATGCAGGATGAACGTGGAAAGAGCGTTAAAAAAGCAGGTCCGGCGACTCCAATTTCTATTTTGGGATTAGATGGAGCTCCGCAAGCAGGGGATAAATTCAATGTACTGGAGGATGAGCGCGAAGCAAAACAGATCGCAGCTAAAAGAAGTCAGTTATTGCGAGAACAATCTGTACGAACCCAAAGGCATATTACTTTAGACGAGATCGGCAGACGAATTGCGTTAGGCGATTTCAAAGAATTAAACATCATCCTGAAAGGGGATGTGGACGGTTCTGTGGAAGCCTTAACGGATAGTTTCCAAAAACTTTCTACGGACGAGATACAGGTAAACATCATTCATAAAGGGGTAGGTGCCATCACAGAATCGGATGTATTGCTTGCTTCAGCTTCCGATGCCATAGTAATAGGCTTTAATGTAAGGCCTATGGGTAATGCTCGTGATATCGCAGATAAAGAAGAAATAGATATTAGAATGTATTCGATTATCTATGATGCTATTAACGACCTTAAGGATGCGATGGAAGGGATGCTTTCTCCTGAGATCAAAGAAGAGATCACGGGTACTGCAGAGATCAGAGAAACATTTAAAATATCCAAAATCGGAACCATTGCAGGATGTATGGTGACAAGTGGTAAAATATTCCGTAACTCCAATATCAGACTTATTAGAGATGGGGTGGTGATTTATACCGGTGTCCTTTCTTCTTTGAAGAGGTTTAAGGATGATGTAAAAGAAGTAGCTAAAGGGTATGACTGTGGTCTGCAAATAAAGAACTACAATGACATTAGGGAAAGTGACATTGTAGAAGCTTTCCAGGAGGTAGCGGTAAAAAAGACACTCTAAAGGAAATTATATTCAATAAAAAAACCCGTCTTTCTCAAGACGGGTTTTTTTATATGAGGTCTTGCCCTTTTAGTTCTGTCCGTTTGTATTTAGAGGTTTCAGAATTATGGATTCCGGGTATTTTTTGCGCACTTCTGTATAGGTTCTTTCTACGTCCATTTTATCCTTAAATCTGCCTAAATGAACCCTATATGTTGGGGAATCAAAAATAATGTTTGCAGGGTATTGAGGGAAATCAATGGCTACTTCAGACTTCAAGGTGGAAGCGTCCGAATAAGAACCAAAACCGATTTGAATAGTATAAAATCCTGTATTGGAATTCATCTTTTTATAGATGTCTAATAGTTTGACTATATCGGGATCTTGTTCAATAGTTACCACGCCATCCTGCGCTTTGACCGAAAGATGGAAAAGGAGAAAAAACAGTATGTACAGGGCGCTTCTCATAGGTTCAATGTATTCTATTTTTATGTGATACGCAAAGGTAATTTTTTAAGGATTAAACACTATAAGGAAATCTTATTTAGAATTAGTATAAATTATAAATTATCAATCGTTAAGGATTTCCCAAATAAAGTCAATGTCGTATTTTTGGCACCAATAATTTGGCGATAAATATCCATTTTTCATGGGATACTGAAATTATCGTGCCAAGATATCGATAGAAATAATTTCAATATGAAAAAGGTTTTGTACCGCACTCAGATTTCCGGTATTTCTTTGGTAGTTCTTCTACTCTTTTCAAATTTTATTCTTGCTCAAGACGTAGTTCCGGCTGTTGCCGTTGAGGTGGCTGCTACGGAGACTGCGGCAGGAGGAGATGTTGACAAAGGAAAACAGTTATTCAATCAGAATTGTGCAGCGTGTCATGCCCTGAACAGGAAAATGACAGGACCGGCCTTGGCCAATGTAGAAACCAGACTTTCTGAAGAAGAAGGCCTTGATAAGGAGTGGTTATATTCCTGGATCAAGAATAGTGCAGGCATGATCGCTTCCGGTGATGCGTATGCGAATAAAATCTACGAAGAATACAATCAGGCGGCCATGACCGCTTTTCCTACCTTATCAAACGAAGATATTGACAACATTTTGGCCTATACGGCTGCACCACCCCCAGCGCCGGTTCAGGCGGTTGCAGTAGCAGGCGAAGCAGTTGCGGGCGGTAGCTCGTCTTCAGGAATCACCAACGAGGTTATCCTTGGTGCCCTTGTTCTGGTTTTTGGGCTTCTTGTGATGATGTTGATCCTTGTCAATATCACATTAAGAAGAATTGCCGAGGCCAATGGGGTAGTGCTGGAGAAAGCCAAAGCCGAGAAAAAAACACCTCTTTGGAAGGCTTTTGCTCAGAATCAGTTTCTGGTATTGGTCTTCTCTATCTTTTTACTTTTAGGGAGTGCTTATTACGCCTATGGATGGATGATGCAAATCGGAGTAGATCAGGGATATCAGCCAATTCAGCCAATCCATTATTCTCACAAAATACATGCGGGCGATAACAAGATAGAATGCAAATATTGCCATTCTTCTGCAAGAGTTTCGAAGCATTCAGGGATCCCTTCCCTAAACGTATGTATGAACTGTCATAAATCTATTTATGAGTATAAAGGAAATCCGGAAGGACCTTCTGCGGAAGATCTTGCAAATGGGTACACCAATGATTTCTATACAGGGGAGATAAAAAAATTATACAAGGCCGTTGGATGGGATGAAGAGAATCAGCAATATACAGGAGAGTCTAAACCTGTAGAATGGGTTCGCATCCATAATTTACCGGACCTTGCCTATTTTAATCATTCCCAACATGTCTCTGTGGCTGGAATTGAGTGTCAGACATGTCATGGTCCTGTAGAGGAAATGGAGATCATGTATCAGTATGCTCCATTAACTATGGGCTGGTGTATTAATTGTCACAGGGAAACCAATGTGAATCTTGAAGACAATGCCTATTATGAAAAAATTCATGAGGCCCTCTCAGAAAAGTATGGAGTGGAGAATCTTACCGCCGCACAACTAGGTGGGCTGGAATGTGGGAAATGTCATTATTAAGAATAAATTACAAGTAGCAAATTACAGATAGATCGTATGGCATCAAACAAGATATATTGGAAAAACGAAGAGGAGTTAAATCCCAACGATTCCATTGTACAGAAGCTGAGTGAAAATGAGTTTCCGGAAGAAATTCCAGTGGACGAATTTTTAGGCGACAAAGAAACCCTTTCGGATTCAAAAACAAACCGGAGAGATTTCTTGAAATATGTCGGTTTTAGCACGGCAGCGGCCTCTGTTGCCGCTTGTGAAGGCCCTGTAATTAAATCCATTCCTTATGTGGTACAGCCAGAGCGTATTGTTCCCGGAGTAGCCAATTACTACGCCACTACTATAGCCAATGGTTTTGATTTTGCGAGTATCTTAATAAAAACGAGAGAAGGCCGGCCAATAAAAGTTGAGAATAACAAAGAGGCCAGGAGCGGGGGAAATGCCAATGCCCGTATTCAAGCTTCTGTCTTATCTTTATATGACAGTACCAGGTTGCAAGGTCCTCTTTCCAATGGAGAGCCATTAGAATGGACAGTTCTGGATGCGAGTGTTAAGGCAAAATTAGGAGCGCTCAAAGATTCAGGCAGACAGGTAGTGCTGCTAACACAGACCTACGCTAGTCCATCTACAACAAGTTTGATAGCCGATTTTACAGAATCCTATCCAAATACCAAACATATTACGTACGATGCTATTTCTCAAGACGCGGCATTAAACGCATACGAAATGGCCTATGGCGAAAGAGCCATGGCAGATTATGATTTTGAAAAAGCTGATCTTATTGTTTCTTTCGGCGCTGATTTTCTAGGAGATTGGCAAGGGGGAGGATATGATGCAGGATATTCGCGAGGGCGCGTTCCTAAGAATGGGAAAATGTCTCGTCATATACAGTTTGAAGCTAATATGTCTCTTACCGGAGCCAATGCGGATAAAAGGATTCCTTTAAAACCTTCAGAGCAGAAAAAAGCGCTGGCGGCACTTTATGGAAAACTTAACAATGGCAAAGTATCTACAGATTTAAGTGAGGCTGTTTTATCCATGGTTGATATGACAGCAGCCGAGATCAAAAAAATGGGAAGTAAGGCCGTGGTTGTAAGCGGTATAGATGATATGGATGCTCAAAGAGTTGTCCTTGCGATCAACGAAATGCTTAATAGTGAGGCTTTCGATTCAAGGGCCCCTAAATATACGAGACAAGGAAATACTAAAGATATACAACAACTGATCTCCGATATGAAAGCGGGGGCGGTTGGGATGTTGATTATGGATGGTGTGAATCCTATGTATACGCTGCCAAACGCAGCTGACTTTGCAGCAGGCCTTGAAAAAGTAGACATGTCAGTTACTTTTTCCACAAATTGGAATGAGACTACGGAAAGGACCCAATTTACAGCTGCCGCCAACCATTATCTGGAATCATGGGGAGATGCAGAATTTAAAAAGGGGCATTTCAGTCTTATGCAACCAACCATCAAAGAACTTTTTGATACCAAACAATTCCAGCAAGCCTTGCTTACGTGGATGGGCAATGATCAATCTTATTATGAGTATATAAAAAATGCATGGACCACTTCTGTTTTAGGAGATGCCTCCTGGAATAAGGCACTACACGATGGAGTGTATAACAGCACAAATGTCGCTGAGACCATAAGTTCACCGGAAATGACTGATACTTCCGAAGCTGGCGACACTATGGACTTAATGTCCGCTGTTCAGCGATTGGCCATGACTTCTTCTGAAGGGATGGAACTTATCTTATATCCGAAACTGGGCATGGGAGACGGGCAACAGGCCAACAATCCGTGGTTACAGGAATTTCCTGATCCAATTACACGGGTAACCTGGGATAATTATATCACAGTTTCTAAATCAGATGCCTCAGCACTTGGACTTATCAATGAAAATGTGGCTAATGGAGGTCTAGATGGAAGCTATGCCAAGGTAACAGTAAACGGTATTAGTCTGGATAACGTTCCTGTAATTATTCAACCAGGGCAGGCACCAAGCACGGCCGGACTGTCTTTTGGTTATGGAAGAAAAGTCGGGATGAAAGATGAAATGCAGACGGGGATCAATGCCTATGCCGTCTATTCCAATTTTAACACAGTACAGTCGGTATCTATTGAAAAGGCAGGTGGCATGCACGAGTTCGCATGTATTCAATTACAAAATACGCTCATGGGAAGGGGTGAGATCATCAAAGAAACCACCCTGGGAAAATATAATTCAGAGGATGCTCATGAATGGAATCCTGTTCCACATGTATCCTTAAACCATCAGGAGGTACCAGCTACTTCAGTAGATCTTTGGACGTCGTTTGATCGTTCTATAGGGCACCATTTCAATATGTCTATCGACCTGAATGCCTGTACCGGTTGTGGGGCCTGTGTAATTGCCTGCCATGCGGAAAATAACGTTCCTGTTGTTGGAAAGGCAGAAGTTAGGAGATCAAGGGATATGCATTGGCTGCGTATAGACAGATATTATTCTTCAGAAGATACTTTTGAGGATGACAATACTAAGAAAGACGAATTTTCAGGGGCCTTCGAATCAAAATCTGGTTTTGAGGAAATGGAAAGAGCGGCTGTGAATCCACAGGTTGCCTTTCAGCCTGTAATGTGTCAGCACTGTAACCATGCTCCTTGTGAAACTGTATGTCCGGTTGCGGCTACGACACACAGCCGTCAAGGTCAGAATCATATGGCTTATAACAGATGTGTTGGAACAAGATATTGTGCCAATAACTGTCCTTATAAGGTAAGGAGATTTAACTGGTTCTTATATAATAATAATGACGAGTTCGATTTCCATATGAACAATGACCTGGGCAAAATGGTTATTAATCCGGATGTTACAGTAAGATCCAGAGGTGTTATAGAAAAATGCTCACTTTGTATCCAGATGACTCAAAAAACGATCCTGGATGCGAAACGCGATGGAAGGGTTATTGAAGATGGAGAATTCCAAACGGCTTGTTCCAATGCATGTAGTAATGGCGCTATTGTATTCGGGGATATTAACAATGAGGAAAGTAAGGTAGCCGAACTTAAGAAAGAAGATAGAATGTACCACTTGTTAGAAGCTGTTGGCACGAAGCCCAATGTATTCTATCATGTGAAAGTACGGAATACCAACGAAGCTTAATCAAGAAATAAAGAACGTAACTATAACAGAAATCTATGGCGTCGCATTACGAAGCACCTATACGGAAACCCCTTGTTATTGGAGACAAAGACTACCACGATGTATCGGTAGACATAGCTGCTCCGATTGAAGGGAGAGCCAACAGGCAGTGGTGGATTGTATTTTCCATCGCTTTGGCTGCACTCCTTTGGGGAATTGGTGCTATAATCTATACGATCTCTACAGGTATTGGTACCTGGGGGCTCAATAAAACAGTGAACTGGGCATGGGATATCACCAACTTTGTATGGTGGGTAGGTATTGGTCATGCAGGAACACTGATCTCGGCGGTACTGTTGCTGTTCCGTCAGAAATGGAGAATGGCTATTAACCGTTCCGCGGAAGCCATGACCATATTTTCTGTTATTCAGGCAGGATTATTCCCGATTATTCATATGGGTAGACCTTGGTTGGCATATTGGGTGGTTCCAATTCCCAACCAGTTTGGTTCCTTATGGGTAAACTTTAATTCCCCCTTGTTATGGGACGTTTTTGCGATCTCCACATATCTTTCGGTTTCCCTTGTTTTTTGGTGGACAGGCTTATTGCCAGATTTTGCAATGATCAGGGACAGGGCCGTAAAACCCTTCCAGAAAAAGATCTATGGTCTTGTAAGTTTTGGTTGGACGGGCAGAGCTAAAGATTGGCAGCGATTTGAAGAAGTATCTCTGGTATTGGCCGGGTTGGCTACACCTCTTGTACTTTCTGTACATACTATTGTATCCTTTGACTTTGCTACCTCGGTTATTCCGGGATGGCACACAACCATCTTCCCTCCATACTTTGTGGCCGGGGCCATCTTCTCTGGGTTCGCTATGGTACAAACATTGCTCATTATTATGCGAAAAGTAAGTAACCTAGAAGCTTATATTACTGTACAGCATATAGAATTGATGAACATCGTCATCATGGTAACCGGCTCTATAGTGGGCTGTGCCTATATTACTGAATTGTTCATAGCATGGTACTCCGGAGTAGAATACGAACAATATGCATTTCTCAACAGGGCAACAGGACCTTATTGGTGGGCATATTTATTGATGATGAGCTGTAATGTGGTATCCCCACAAATCATGTGGTTCAAAAAGATCAGGACCAGTATCGTTGTCTCCTTTATAATTTCGATTGTAGTGAATGTTGGGATGTGGTTCGAACGTTTTGTGATCATTGTCACATCGCTTCACCGTGATTACCTTCCATCATCCTGGACCATGTTCTCACCAACATTCGTCGATATAGGAATATTTATTGGTACAATAGGCTTCTTCTTTGTTCTCTTCTTATTGTACTCAAGAACCTTCCCGGTAATTGCACAGGCAGAGGTAAAATCAATATTAAAAGCCTCAGGTTCCAAATACAAAAAACTTAGAGATGCAGGAAAACCTTTATATCAGATGCCGGTTATGAAGGCCGCCAAAAAAGATATAAATCCGGTAGCTGCACCACCAGCTAAATCAGATGACAAGGTTTCGGATCTGCTTTCCAAATTAGGTGCTTTTGATCCTTCAAAAGACAAAGCAGATGATCTTAAAAAGGTAAAGGGGATAGGACCAAAAATGGAAAAAACCCTGAATCAAATAGGCATTTTTACTTTTGCTCAGGTTAGTAGAATGAGCAGCACAGAATACGATCTCCTAGATGAGATAACAGGGTCGTTCCCTGGCAGGGCACAAAGAGATGATTGGGCCGGACAGGCTGGTAAACTAAATAAGAACTCATAGATATGGCCTCTAAAGTTATACATGCTTATTACAATGATGATGACATCCTCATGCAGGCTGTCAAAAAGGTAAAGGCTACCAAACATCATATTGAAGAAGTGTACTGCCCTTTCCCGGTTCACGGACTAGACAAGGCTATGGGCTTGGCACCAACAAGGATCGCGATTACTTCTTTTATGTATGGGTGTCTTGGTTTGATTGTCGCTATAGTCATGATGAATTATATCATGATAGAAGATTGGCCTCAGGATATTGGGGGCAAGCCCAGTTTTAGTTACATTGAAAATATGCCGGCCTTTGTACCAATTATGTTTGAATTGACGGTTTTCTTTGCGGCTCACTTAATGGTAATCACATTCTACCTTCGAAGTAGGCTGTGGCCTTTTAAAGCAGCTGAGAATCCTGATCCTCGTACTACAGATGATCATTTTGTGATGGAGATAGAAGTGCACGGGGATGAACAAACATTAATGGCGATGCTTAAGGAATCTGGAGCAGTTGAAATTAATAAGGTAGAAAAGTAGTTCAGGAATTATGAAGAGTATACTAAAAATAGGAATTTTGTTTAGTGCCGTACTTGTGATGGTTTCTTGTGCGGATAAGGATAACAGGAACTATCAGTACATGCCGAACATGTATTTTCCTGTTGGCTACGAGACGTATCAGCAAGTAAATTTTTTACCGAGTGGTACGGAAGCGATGAAACCTGCGGATAATACTATATCCAGAGGATGGCTCCCTTATGAATTTGCAAATGATCTTGAGGGGAAAGATATGGCTAAACTACAGCCAAGTCCATTGGATTCTCTGAATACTGAGGCTAATTTAGCCAAGGGAAAAGAATTATATGATATCTATTGCGCCATTTGTCATGGAGCAAAAGGAGATGGCCAGGGAACTTTAGTGAAAAGGGAAAAGATACTTGGTGTGCCCAGTTATGCAGATGCAGCCAGAAATATTTCTGTAGGCTCTACCTATCACACCATATATTACGGTCTCAATTCCATGGGATCTTATGCAGGGCAGATCAATTACGAAGAGAGATGGCAAGTTTCCGAGTACGTTATGCAACTGAAACAGGACCTAACTAAATAAGACTCAGACTTAAACTATGTATACGTTTTCTAACAGATTAAAAATTGGAGCTCTTATCTTAATGGGTATTGGGTTCTTGGGTATGGCCATTGGTTTTGTCACAGTTCCGTCCACAACGGAACAGGCTAAGAATATGGTAGCAGCTCATGATGACGCTCATGCCGAAGAAGGAGACCACGCCATGGCAGGTGCAGATCATGCTATGTCAGGTGAGCACGATGCTGCTCATGATGAGCATGTCTTACATCAACTGCAAAACAGGCCCTGGTCAGCACTTTACGTTGCTGCCTTCTTTTTCTTTATGATTGCGCTAGGAGTTTTGGCATTCTATGCCATTCAGCGTGCTGCTCAGGCAGGTTGGTCTCCGCTCTTATTCAGGGTAATGGAAGGGATTACCGCTTATTTGGTGCCTGGAGGTATCATCATAGTGGTCATATTTGTGCTCTCCGTGATGCACTTCAATCACATGTTTGTTTGGATGGACGCAGAAGTGGTAGCCGAAGATGCCTTATTACAGGGGAAAGCCGGGTACTTAAATCCTACCTTTTTTCTTATCAGAGCAGCGATCTTTTTAGGAGGATGGATCTTATATCGTGAAATTTCAAGGAAATTATCTCTGGCACAGGATGCTTCAGATGATGACAGCAACTTTAAGAAAAATTTCAGATGGTCTGCTGGTTTTCTTGTGTTCTACCTGGTCTCTGAATCCATGATGTCCTGGGACTGGATCATGAGCGTAGACCCTCATTGGTTTAGTACTTTGTTCGGATGGTATGTGTTCGCGAGTATGATGGTATCAGGAATTACGGTCATTGCTTTGATCACTATTTATTTAAAATCAAAAGGTTACCTCCCCGATGTTAATGACAGCCATATCCACGATTTGGCCAAGTTTATGTTTGGATTCAGTATATTCTGGACGTACCTTTGGTTTAGTCAGTTTATGTTGATTTGGTACGCGAATATTCCGGAAGAAGTGACTTATTTTGTAACAAGAATTGAGGATTTTAATCTTCCGTTCTTTGGAATGGTGGCCATGAACTTCATATTTCCAGTATTACTTTTGATGAACAGCGATTATAAACGTATTAATTGGTTTGTGGTCATGACAGGGATCGTAATACTTGCCGGACACTATTTGGATGTTTTCAATATGATTATGCCGGCAACAGTTGGTGATCAATGGACCATAGGGATCCCTGAAATAGGAGCGGTTTGCTTCTTCGCAGGACTCTTTATATTTTGGGTTTTCAGGGCCTTAACCAAGGCACCTTTACAACCTAAAAGAAATCCGTTTATTGAAGAAAGTAAACATTTTCACTATTAAAAAATACAGTAACCTTTTAGTTTAGACAATGACTACATTACTTACGATACTTGTTTTGGTCCTAGTGGCAATCGCGATCTGGCAGATGACCAAGATCTTTGAATTGTCGCAGATCAAAGCGGATAATTCACAGGTAGCCAATGATAAGGATAACAAGTATAATGGTTATCTGATGTTTGCCTTTTTGATCTTTATTTACGCTATAACTATTTTTAGCTTTTGGAAATATGCGAAGTTCTTATTACCTCAAGCAGCATCAGAGCACGGTAGTGAATACGATAGTTTGATGTTATGGTCTTTTGTGATCATTTTTATCGTTCAAACAATCACTCAGGCCCTGTTACACTATTTTAGTTATAAGTACAAAGGCGAAAAAGGCAGGAAGGCACTTTTCTATGCAGACAATGATCGATTAGAGTTTATTTGGACCATTATACCGGTAATTGTACTCGCAGGTTTGATCTTATGGGGGCTGTATACCTGGACCAATATAATGGATATAAATGACGAAGACGATCCGCTGATCGTTGAATTATATGCCCAACAGTTTAACTGGACCGCCCGTTACGGAGGAGGAGACAATGTTCTTGGTGGTGCGAATGTTCGTATGATCGACATAAACAGGGCCAATGTCCTTGGATTAGATGAATCTGATCCCTACGCCAGTGATGACGTGATCGTTAAAGAATTGCATCTGCCTGTGGGTAGAAAGGTCAATTTCAAATTTCGTTCACAGGACGTCTTGCATTCAGCATACATGCCGCACTTCAGGGCACAAATGAACTGCGTTCCAGGAATGATCACGGAATTCTCCTTTACGCCGGTCACTACAACAGAGGAAATGCGTTTAAACCCGGACGTAGTAGATAAGGTAAAAAGAACAAATGCAATCAGGGCTGAAAGAGCTGCCAATGGGGAGGATAACTCAGAACCCTGGGAATTCGATTATATTCTTTTGTGTAATAAGATCTGCGGGAAATCGCATTACAATATGCAGATGAAAATCATTGTTGAATCAGAAGAAGATTATAACACCTGGATGGAAAGTCAACAGACCTTTTCCCAATTAATGGCATCCATGCAATAAAAATAGGCTAGAAAAGAAAATTAATATAAAATTAAATTAGATTATGTCTGCTACAGCACATGCACACGTTGATGATCACGAACACGATCATGGACATCATCACAAAGAAACCTTTGTCACAAAATACATATTTAGTCAGGATCATAAAATGATCTCTAAGCAGTATTTGATAACAGGATTGATCATGGGGATCATTGGGATCGCCATGTCCCTATTATTCAGAATGCAGTTGGCCTGGCCCGGAGAATCGTTTCCGATCTTCGAAGCCCTTTTGGGAAATGGGCCCCAGGTGGGGTAATGGATGCCAGATATGTATCTCGCTCTGGTTACCATTCACGGAACCATTATGGTATTCTTTGTTTTACCGCTGGCTTAAGTGGAACATTTAGTAATCTTCTTAATACCACTTACAGATTGGAGCACGCGATATGGCCTCCGGATTTTTGAACATGCTCTCCTATTGGATGTTCTTTACTTCCAGTGTCATCATGGTGATCTCTTTATTTGTTGAGGCAGGTCCGGCCGCAGCCGGATGGACCATTTATCCACCATTAAGTGCGCTTCCCATGGCACATACCAGGATCTGGAATGGGAATGACGCTTTGGTTGGTTTCAATGGCCATTTTTATTGCATCATCTTTATTAGGTTCCTTGAATTATATTGTGACGGTGATCAATCTTAGGACAAAAGGAATGTCTATGACAAGACTGCCACTAACGATTTGGGCATTCTTTGTTACGGCCATTATCGGAGTAGTTTCCTTCCCTGTATTATTGTCCGCAGCCTTACTACTTATCATGGACAGAAGTTTTGGAACTTCATTTTTCTTATCAGATATTTTTATATCAGGGAGAAGTACTTCATTATCAGGGAGGATCTCCGGTTCTATATGAACATTTATTCTGGTTCCTGGGACACCCTGAAGTATATATTGTATTATTACCGGCACTAGGGATCACTTCTGAAGTGATGTCAACCAATGCCAGAAAACCAATTTTCGGATATCAGAGCGATGGTGGCTTCTATCTTGGCAATTGCCTTTCTTTCCACGATTGTATGGGGGCATCATATGTTTATTTCAGGGATGAATCCATTTCTTGGGCTCTGTATTTACCTTTACAACCTTATTGATTGCGATCCCTTCTGCCGTAAAAGCCTTTAACTATATCACGACCTTTGGAAAGGAAATCTGCAATTAAATCCTGCGATGTTGTTTTCCATTGGATTGGTTTCCACTTTTATTACAGGAGGACTAACCGGGATCATTTTGGGGGATAGTGCCTTAGATATTAATGTGCATGATACGTATTTTGTGGTTGCACACTTCCACTTGGTAATGGGAATATCAGCACTCTACGGACTTTTTGCGGGGGTCTATCACTGGTTCCCGAAGATGTTCAAACGAAATGATGAATAAGAACTTGGGATATGTACATTTCTGGGTAACCGCGATTTGTGCCTATGGAGTATTCTTCCCGATGCATTTTGTTGGTATGGCCGGATGTACCACGAAGATATTATCAGAACACTGCATTCCCGTATGTTCGATGATCTTACTGATGTAAATGTACTAATCACCGTTTTTGCACTGATAGCAGGAGCAGCACAACTGGTGTTCCTTTACAATTTTATGCATAGCATGTTTTACGGGAAGCCTACTGTTCAAAATCCATGGAAATCGAATACGCTCGAATGGACGGCACCTATTGAGCATATTCACGGAAACTGGGAAGGAAAAATACCAGAAGTACACCGTTGGGCATACGATTACAGTAAGACACTTCCAAATGGGGATTATGTGATCAAGGATCAGGATTTTGTTCCTCAGGATGTGCCACTGCAAGAGACAGAGGAGGAGTTACATCATTAAAAATAATATTGAATTACTTAGGGACCCATGCTTGGATAAACATTCATAGCATGGGTTTCTCTTTCTTATAAAGTTCAATTCGCGCCTCCTTCAATAAATTGTAATATCTTTAATCGAGTAAATAGTTAACCTCCTTAGTCTAATGAAAACAAAACTACTGTTCATACTTTTTATCTGTACCACATTGGCCGTTCAGGCCCAGCGAAAACCAAAGATCAAAGGAAATCGTACAGTCATCGAAGTACAGGATGAACTACCACCATTTACTAAAATCGAACTTAGGGATGACCTGGATATTACCCTGCGCAGAGCAACAAAAGAGGCTTATACAGTTACGGCAGATGATAATCTGATCGATGTATTAAAGTTCCGAGTTGAGGATGGAACCATGGTGATTTCTTCTTTTTATCAGATCACCTCCAAAAAAAAGTTGGAGATCGAAATTGCATATACACAACTTAGTGCCATCATGCTAAGTGATGGTACACTTACTTCAATAGATAAGATCAGTTCAGAGACATTACATATCACAATGTTGGGATCTTCCAAAATAGAACTGGGTGCAGACGCAGGTCTGGTAGATATTAATATGCAGGATAATAGCTCAGGGACTTTCAATCTTATTGCAGATTCATTATCTGTAATGCTCTTGAATAAAGCAGATGCAAATATTTATTCCAATACCTTCAACAATGCACTTGTAATGAAGGACAATGCCAAAATAGAAATAGAAGGAACATCAGACAATTTTGAGATCAGCCTGGAAGGAAACACAGATCTTAACGCAGAAGATCTTGAATCCAGGAAAATAACGGCAACTCTAATTGGGTCTTCAGAAGCCCGATTATTGGTCACTGATTCTATAAGCCTCAGCCAGCAAGGGTCGACTCGTTGTTATCTCTTTGGGGATGGATCCATAGAATTAAGGCAATTCACGGACACTTCGGAATTGTTAAAACGAAAGAAATAGTAAAAAAAATCCCCTCCTCATTATGAAAAGGGGATACAACAACAACCAATTCTCTTATGATTGTAAGGATAAGGAAGCTTTTGGCCCGGCCTTTACGATCTCTTTATTTACATTAGCTTCAAACTTTTTAAAATTGTCATTAAAGAGTGTGATCAATTTTTTCTTTACTTCCTCGTATTTGCCTTTATCTTCCCACGTATTTTTGGGGATCAATACCTCCGCTGGAACTCCGGGACAACTTTCAGGGATCTGGAAACCAAACTCCTCATCCTTTACAAAGGAAACATTGTCAAATTCATGATGATGGATGGCATCGATCATTGCTCTTGTATATTTCAATTTTATCCTTGCACCTACTCCGTGAGCGCCCCCTGTCCAACCGGTATTGACCAGCCAGGCAGTAGCCTTGTGATCTTTGATCTTTTTGGCAAGCAGCTCAGCATATTTGTTTGGATGCCACATCATAAAGGCAGCGCCAAAGCAAGCGCTGAATGTTGCCTGAGGTTCGGTTACACCCATCTCCGTACCGGCCACTTTCGCTGTGTAGCCTGATATAAAGTGATAGCTCGCCTGTTCCGGAGTTAGTTTACTAACAGGGGGTAAGACGCCAAAGGCATCACAGGTCAGGAAAATAATGTTTTCGGGATGCCCTGCCATACATGGCATTTGAACATTATTTATAAAATGGATAGGGTATGAAGCCCTGGTATTCTGTGTGATAGAGGTATCTGTATAATCTACGGTACGAGAACCCTTGTCATAGACCACGTTCTCCAGTACGGTTCCAAATCTGATAGCATTAAAAATATCCGGTTCATTTTCTGCTGATAGGTTGATGGCCTTCGCATAACAACCACCTTCAATGTTAAAGGTACCTTCATCTGTCCAGCAATGTTCATCATCTCCAATAAGCTTGCGCTTCGGATCGGCACTTAAGGTGGTTTTTCCTGTTCCCGACAGGCCAAATAAAATGGTAACATCTCCGGTATCACCTACGTTGGCCGAACAGTGCATTGGAAGTACGTCTTCCAAAGGCATTAGGTAGTTCATAATTGAAAAGATACCCTTCTTCATTTCTCCTGCATATTGTGTCCCAAGGATCACTACTTCTTTCTCTTCTAAATTCAGATCTACACTGGTCTTGGAAGTCATCTCAGAAGTGTATCTGTTGGCAGGGAAACCTCCTCCGTTAAAGATTACATAGTCTGGTTCTCCAAATTGGGCCAATTCTTCAGGAGATGGCATGATCAGCATATTTTGCATAAACAGCGCATGGTAGGCTCTCGTACAAATGATCCTGACTTTTAACCTGTATTTTGGATCCCATCCTGCATAGGCATCTACAACATATAGCTGAGATCTGGTGTTGAGGTAATCCAAGGCACGTTCCCGGTTAACCATATACGTGTGTTCATCCAACCCTATATTTATGGATCCCCAGTCAATATTTTTCTCTGAGTCTGGGTGCCTTACTGTTCGTTTATCTTTCGGACTTCTCCCGGTTTTCTCTCCCGAGTAAACCATCAGGGCGCCTACATCAGAAATGGCGGTTCCTTTCTCTTGTTGTAGTGCTAACTCATATAAAACGGGAACACTACTATTTCGATAAACCTCTTTAACTTCAATTCCGTATTTGTGCAGATCAAATGTTGTCATAAATATGATTTTTTTACAATGTAATTACTTAATTCTATGATACAAAGAAGCGAATTAAAAATCAATAAAAAGATGATTTTTATCATGACTAATTTTTCTTTATAAACAGGATATTGATTAGATCTTAACAGTAATAATCCCCTGCTATTTTCACTATCTTTGAAAGTATGAACGAACATTTGGATCCAACGGCAGAAAATTTCTCATCGGAGGAGCTCGACATAGAAAGAGCCTTAAGACCGGTATCGTTTGACGACTTTACAGGGCAGGAATCCGTATTGGAAAACCTGAAGATCTTTGTGCAGGCAGCTAATATGCGAAATGAGGCCCTCGATCATACACTATTTCACGGGCCGCCCGGGCTTGGGAAAACTACCCTGGCACATATTCTGGCCAATGAGCTGGGGGTTGGGATCAAGGTCACTTCAGGTCCTGTTTTGGATAAACCGGGAGATCTTGCCGGATTACTGACCAATCTTGAAGAACGCGATGTCCTTTTCATTGATGAGATACATCGGTTGAGCCCTATTGTTGAAGAGTACCTCTATTCTGCCATGGAAGATTATAAGATCGATATTATGATCGAGTCCGGTCCAAATGCACGATCAGTACAAATCAACTTACACCCCTTTACTTTAATAGGAGCAACGACCAGATCCGGATTGCTTACGGCACCTATGCGGGCCCGTTTTGGAATCCAGAGCAGGTTACAATATTACAATACGGAACTTTTGTCCACCATAGTTGAACGGAGTGCGGATATTCTTAAAGTGCCCATCAACAATGATGCGGCCATTGAAATCGCAGGAAGAAGCCGTGGGACCCCAAGAATTTGTAATGCCCTGCTGAGACGCATACGTGATTTTGCACAGATAAAAGGCAATGGCTCCATTGATATTGATATTTCAAAATACGGACTTAAAGCCCTTCATGTGGATAAACATGGTTTGGATGAAATGGACAATAAGATATTAATGACCATCATTGATAAATTCAAAGGCGGCCCGGTAGGAATCTCTACCCTGGCTACGGCCGTATCCGAGAGTGCGGAAACCATTGAAGAGGTTTATGAACCTTTTCTTATTCAACAGGGGTTCATTATGAGAACACCCAGGGGAAGAGAAGTAACAGAACTCGCATATCAACACCTTGGAAGGATCAAAGGTGGTACACAGCCCGGATTGTTTTAGATGCGAGTATTAAAGACCGTTTCACAAGTAGAGGTTTTTAAGAATCGAAAGCGTATTCTCGCAAATCCCTTACCCTTTCATTCAGAGAATTTTAAAAAATATGGAGATACATTCCGTGTAAAGGTTGGTCCCGGCAATGCCATCGTCTTTACCAGGGATCCCGAGATCGTTCAGCAGGTCTTACAGAAGCAACAGAAAAAGTTTAAAAAGTCTCCGTTACAAACAAGGGACCTGGCAAAATATATCGGACATGGCCTTTTAACGGCAGAGGGAGATCATTGGCGAGCTCAACGCCGTATGATTCAACCAGCATTTCACAAAAAGAAATTGGCGGGATTATTAGATACTATGCAAGATGCCATTAAGGCCGAATTGAGCCATTTGGAATCTGATACAACATTAGATGTATTTCCCCTGATGGGTGATCTGGCATTTCAGGTGGTGGCCCGGGCCTTGTTTAGTCATTCAGACATACGGGACAGGATGAGAATACTCCAGGATATAACGGAGGCTAATCAGAAAATGTTGATCCGTGAGATGAGACAGCCCTATCTGGTATGGTGGTTTAAATTAAGTGGGCAGATAAAGAAACATTTGAAGTATTCTGAAGAAAGCAGGGTACTACTCAATGATATTATTGAAGAAAGAATTGGTCTTGCAAGGGAGAAGGATGATTTGCTCGATATGCTGCTCAAAGCAACCTATGAGGATGGGACACATATGGCACGTGAACAGCTTATCGATGAAGTGCTTATTCTTTTTACTGCCGGGCATGAAACCACCGCCAATGCATTGAGCTTTACCTTATTTCTCCTGGCGAAACACCCTGAAATACAGCAAAAGGTTTACAAGGAAATACAAGATAATGTTGGGCCGGATATGGATGTCATGGATTGGATCTCTAAATTACCTTTAACCCAACAGTGTATCGAAGAAGCCATGAGGTTATACCCACCGGTATATATCATAGATAGGATGGCCAGGGAAGACATCACTATTGGGGATTATCGGTTTCCAAAAGGAACCTTACTTCTGTTGTCTGTATATGAATTACACCGGCATTCAGATTTTTGGAAAGATCCTGAAAAATTTAAACCGGAACGTTTTGGCAAAGAGCATAGGAAGGAAATGAGTTCTTACTATTATCCCTTCGGAGCAGGACCACGCATGTGTATCGGGAACAGTTTTGCCCTTTATGAAATGATCATGACCATGGTAGAGATTTTGTCGCGTTTCAAGATCAACTGTCTGTCTGATACCATAGAATTAAACCCCCTTATTTCTTTAAAACCTAAAAAGGTTCCATTGAATTTTGTAAGAAGGAACAAAACTTGACCTTAAAAAGCCAACATACAAAACAGATCAAGGAAGAGGCTAAAAGACTGGGCTTCATTTCCTGTGGTATTTCCAAAGCCGATTTTCTCGAAGAAGAAGCGCCAAGATTAGAGAAGTGGTTAAAGGCCAATATGCACGGGGAGATGGGGTATATGGAGAATCATTTTGACAAGAGACTAGATCCAAGAAAACTGGTAGATGGTGCCAAATCTGTTATTTCCCTGCTTCTAAACTATTACCCATCAGAACAGCAACAAGAAGGCACCTATAAGATCTCAAAATATGCCTATGGGAAAGACTACCATCATGTCATTAAATCAAAGTTAAAAGATCTCCATGCCTTTATAGAGGAGAATATTGGGGAGGTACATGGAAGGGCATTTGTAGATTCAGCACCTGTACTCGATAAAGCCTGGGCGGCTAAAAGTGGTTTGGGATGGATGGGCAAGCACAGCAACCTGCTTACCCAACAAGTAGGTTCTTTCTATTTTATCGCGGAGCTGATCGTAGACCTCGAATTGGATTATGACCATGCCGTAACTGATCATTGCGGAAGTTGTACCGCCTGTATCGATGCTTGTCCAACGCAGGCCATTGTTCAGCCCTATGTAGTTGATGGAAGCAGGTGTATATCATACCTTACCATAGAATTAAAGAATGAGATTCCTTCTTCTTTCCAGGGCCAAATGGATGATTGGATCTTTGGGTGCGATGTTTGTCAGGATGTATGCCCTTGGAACCGTTTCTCAAAATCGCATCAAACGCCCCTCTTCGACCCAAACAGTCAGTTACTTTCTATGAGCAGGGAGGAGTGGGAGGAGATAACTGAAGATGTTTTTAAAAAGATCTTCAAAGGATCTGCAGTGAAACGTACAAAGTTTTCCGGATTGCGGCGAAATATCAAATTTCTTGAATAAATCGGGAGCAACTATATCGATTGCGCACTTAAAATTCCAATTTTATAATAAGGATTTAATTATGACTTATGATAAAACCTTATATTGAAAGGTTTTTTATGGTGTTTTTATATCGGAACATCCAACAATACTATAAACTGAGGACATTATGAGGCTTGTGAAACCGGAGTTAAGTTTTTGGCAAATTTTCAATATGAATGTTGGGTTCTTAGGAATTCAATACAGTTTCGGACTACAACAAACGGCCATTAACCCCATCTTTCTTTACTTAGGTGCACCTGAAGAAATGCTGCCTATTTTAAATATCGCCGGACCGGTTACCGGCTTGGTTGTTCAACCCATTATTGGAGCAATCTCTGATAAAACCTGGTCCCAAAAATGGGGCAGACGTAAACCTTTCTTTTTGATAGGCGCAATAATAGGTAGTATATGTCTCTTTGCTTTCCCAACTAGTCCGGTATTGTGGTTTGCCGTTGGTTTACTATGGATCTTAGATGTAGGGAACAACATGGCCATGGAACCCTACAGGGCTTTTGTAGGAGATAAGCTTCCAGAAAAGCAATTGAGTTTAGGGTATCAAATGCAAAGTCTTTTTGTTGGAGCGGGAATCTTATTGGCTATGGGCTCAATAGTCTTATTTCAAAAAATATTTGGGGCTGAGACCGTTTCCAGTGACGGGGTGATTCCCACCTGGATGTACTATTCTTTTAGCGTAGGAGGAATCTTGTCCTTGACTACGGTATTGTGGTCAGTATTAAAAACTCCTGAAATCCCGCCATCAGATAAAGAATTAGCCGAAATAAATGAAGCAAAAAGCAGACCTTTTTCAAAACGATTGGCGCAGCCTTTTAATGAAATAGCCCTCGCTATAAAAGAGATGCCTAAATTTATGTGGAAGCTTTCCGCGGTTTATCTTTTTCAATGGTATGCGCTCTTTGTGTATTGGCAGTATATAACCCCATTATTTATGAAAACAATGGGTTATGGTATTTCTGATGCCGCATCACAATCGGCCCAAATGAGTTTAACATACAATATAGTAACCATGGTGGTGGCGCTGGCTTTAGTCCCATTAACTCTCAAATACGGAGGTAAAAAAGTGTACGCTTATAGTCTGGTAGGTACGGCCATCGCCTTATTTTCAATTCCATTTATAGATAATATGGTACTTGTTTTAGCTCCAATGGTCTTATTTGGTATTGGTTGGGCAGCCATGATGGGGATTCCTTATACCATGGTTTCAAAAGTAGTTCCTCAGGACCGACGAGGAGTTTATATGGGTATCTTGAACATGATGATCGTAATTCCCATGGGAATTGAAACTTTAACTTTTGGGCCAATCTATAAATACCTGTTAGGTGGCAGTGCAGTAAACGCAATCCTTTTCGGTGGGGTGTTCTTTCTTATTGCAGCAGCTTTGGCCTTGCGTCTGAATGTAGCCGCAAGTAAAAACGAAGGATAAATTTACAGATACCATTATTCTTTTCTTTCAAGGTAATATAGATGGGGTGTTATTTGTATTCCCTGATATGTTCGTTTCCAAAGAAATACTCTTAAATTTGATCCTTAAACTCATTGTATGGCGAAAGATAAAAAGAGAAGGGAAGCGTTAATTTATCATGCAAAACCTATCCCGGGAAAGATAAAGATTGTTCCCACGAAGCCTTATGCTACACAGCGAGATCTGGCATTGGCCTATTCTCCCGGTGTTGCGGAACCTTGTTTGGAGATTGCCAAAGATGTTGAGAACGTATATAAGTATACAGCCAAGGGAAATTTTGTGGCAGTCATCTCAAACGGCACTGCAGTTTTAGGTTTAGGAGATATTGGTCCGGAAGCTTCAAAACCCGTGATGGAGGGAAAATGCCTTCTGTTCAAGATTTTTGCGGATCTCGATGCCATAGATATTGAGGTAGACACCAAGGATATAGACAAGTTCGTAGAGACTGTGAAGGCAATCGCGCCTACTTTTGGAGGTATAAATCTGGAAGACATAAAAGCTCCTGAAGCTTTTGAAATAGAGCGGCGTTTAAAAGAGGAATTAGACATTCCTGTTATGCATGATGATCAGCATGGCACAGCCATTATTTCGTCTGCTGCGCTGATTAACGCCTTGGAATTGGCCAAGAAAAAGATTGGGGAAGTACGAATCGTGATCAGTGGTGCAGGGGCCGCTGCTATTTCCTGCACCAGACTTTACAAAGCCTTTGGGGCAAACCCCAATAACATCATCATGGTCGATAGTAAGGGGGTGATCCGGAAGGACCGTGAAAACCTCTCTCCAGAAAAGCAGGAATTTGCAACGGATCGTGATTTTCAAAACCTGAACGATGCCCTAAAAGATGCCGATGTATTTATTGGCCTTTCCATTGCAGATACAATGACTGCCGCCATGCTGAAGTCTATGGCAGATGATCCCATTGTTTTTGCCATGGCAAATCCGGACCCGGAGATCAAATACAGCCTGGCCGTGAAGACAAGAAAAGATGTGATCATGGCTACAGGCAGATCAGATCATCCGAACCAGGTGAACAATGTTTTGGGCTTTCCATTCATCTTTCGGGGCGCATTGGATGTTCGGGCCACAAAGATCAATGAAGAAATGAAAATGGCCGCAGTGAAAGCGCTGGCTGAACTTGCAAAACAACCCGTTCCGGAGCAGGTAAACATAGCCTATGGGGAAACCCGACTCACTTTTGGAAAAGAGTATATTATCCCAAAACCTTTTGATCCACGACTCATTGCAGAAATTCCACCGGCAGTGGCAAAGGCTGCCATGGAAAGTGGCGTGGCTAAATCACCCATAACCGATTGGGGAAAATACAAGGAAGAACTTTATCAGCGCTCCGGGGTGGATAATAAAGTAATGCGATTGCTGATGAGCAGGGCAAAGAATAATCCAAAGAAGATAGTCTTTGCTGAAGCGGATCAGTTAGATGTGCTTAAAGCAGCGCAAATAGCTTATGAGGAAGGTATTGCCCATCCGATTTTATTAGGGAACAAAGAGATCATTGAGGAACTTAAAACGGAGCTGGAGTTTGATGCTGAGATCCCAATTATTGACCAATACGGCCAGAATTCATTGGAGAAAAGAACCCATTATGCTCATAAGTACTGGGAAGCAAGACGACGTAATGGAGCAACACTTTACAGTGCCAAAAGTAGAATGCGAGAACGCAATTATTTCGGCTCTATGATGGTCCTTGAAGGCGACGCAGATGGAATGATATCTGGGTATTCCAGATCGTATTCTTCCTCCATTAAACCTGTTTTTGAAGTGATCGGCAGAGCGGCCAATGTATCCAAGGCAGCTACTGTACATATTATGATCACCAATAGAGGTCCTATCTTTCTGGCAGACACTTCCATAAATATTGATCCTACTGCGGAAGAATTGGCAGAAATAACAAGAATGACCGCAAATTTGGCTACAGCCTTCGGTTTTGATCCGGTAATGGCATTACTTTCCTATTCTAATTTTGGATCTTCTAACCATCCGCAGGCGAGAAAAGTGAAGGAAGCTGTGCGTATTCTTCATGAAACAGATCCTCGTCTTGTGGTAGACGGTGAGATTCAAACCGATTTCGCATTGAATAAAGAACTTCTTCAAAGTCAGTTTCCTTTCTCAAAACTAGCGGGGAAAAAAGTCAATACCCTGATTTTTCCGAACCTGGAGGCAGCTAATATTACCTATAAATTACTGAAGGAGCTTCATGCCGCAGATACCATAGGCCCAATTATGCTGGGACTTAAGCGACCCGTACATATTTTGCAATTGGGGGCAAGCGTAGAAGAAATGGTGAATATGACTGCAGTGGCGGTCATAGACGCACAAGAACGAGAGAAGCGCAGGAAAGCTAAAAAGCGGGCGATAAAATAAGGGTATATTAAAAAGCTCAAATAAGATTAAAACGATTTAATGATCACTCATTTAAAAGGAAGATTAACCGAAAAACATCCCACACATGTGGTCATAGATTGTAACGGGATAGGGTATTTTGTGAATATCTCTTTACATACATTTTCTCAACTACCAAACTCAGAAAACATTCAGCTTTTTACCCATTTGCAGATCAAAGAAGATGCACATACCCTGTTTGGTTTTATGGAGGCATCGGAAAGAGAGATCTTCAGATTGCTCTTATCCGTTTCCGGGATAGGATCTAGCACGGCCAGGACCATGCTTTCTTCCATGACGCCACACCAGATAAGGGACGCTATTGCCACAGGAGATGTCCCATCTATACAGGCCATAAAGGGCATTGGTGCTAAGACGGCGCAACGGGTTATTCTGGATCTAAAGGATAAAGTTTTAAAAATTTACGATCTGGACGAAGTTTACCCAAATTCAAACAATACAAATAAAGAAGAAGCGTTATCTGCTTTAGAGGTTCTTGGCTTTCAAAGAAAGCAGGCTGAAAAGGCTGTAGACAAGGTTTTAAGTCAGGATGCTTCACTAAGCGTAGAGGACATTATCAAACACGCGCTGAAAAATTTGTAATTAGTTTGAAAAAAGGGGCAAAAACTTTTCTTAAATCTACATTTAAGCTATTTTTCCTATTCTGCATTTTCCTTTGGGCCGGAAATTCATGGTCTCAGGAAACTGAGGAACAAGCTGCCGACTCTGTTCAGACTGGGGTGGCACTTGGCAAGATCAAAATGCCAAACCCTAAAAGTATTGTTTCCAAATACACCTATGATCCACAACTAGACCGATACATCTATACAGAGAGTGTGGGGAACTACGATATCAACTATCCTGTGATTCTTACCCCTGCCCAGTACATGGATCTGGTGCGTAAGGAAAATATAAAATCGTACTTTAAAGACAAGTTAGATGCGTATTCCGGCAAAAAGGAAGGCAGTGAAGAAGCACGCAGAAACCTGCTTCCTAATTTTTATGTCAACAACAACTTTTTCGAATCCGTATTTGGGGGAAACACTATTGAAGTAATTCCACAGGGATCTGTAGCCATGGACCTTGGAGTTATCTGGCAAAAAAATGACAATCCCGCGCTTTCGCCCCGAAACAGGACCAACCTCTCTTTCGATTTTGACCAACGCATAAGTTTAAGTATGCTGGGGAAAGTAGGGGAGCGTTTGCAGGTAACCGCAAACTATGATACAGAAGCGACCTTCGATTTTCAGAATCTTGTGAAACTAGATTATACGCCTACCGAGGATGATATCATTCAAAAAATTGAGGTAGGTAATGTGAACATGCCTCTGAATAGTTCTCTTATTACAGGTGCCCAAAGTCTATTTGGGGTTAAGACCCAATTGCAATTCGGAAAAACAACGGTTACAGCGGTATTTTCAGAACAACGGTCCCAAAACAATACAGTGGTGGCCCAGGGTGGTGGCACCCTTAACGAATTTGAACTTACCTCCCTCGATTATGATGAAGACAGGCATTTTTTTCTTGCCCAGTACTTCAGGGATCAATACGATGAAGCGCTGTCTAATTACCCTTATATCCGAAGCCAGGTTCAGATCACCCGACTAGAAGTGTGGGTAACCAACAGAAGTCAGCAAACCCTTAATGTTCGAAACGTAGTGGCCCTTCAGGATCTTGGAGAGGCCCTGGAAGAGAAAACCCGTATAGGAATAGCCAATGGTGCTCCGCCGGACTTTTTTAATTTCTCCGGCACAAATCCCGAATTGCCCAGGAATGGCGCCAATGATTATGACCCTGCCCTTATAGATAATGGAGGTGCCTTAACCTCAGCCATCAGAGATATTGCGACCGTTGAAAGCGGATTTAATATCGCAGGGGGCTACCAGATCAATCAGGGATTCGATTACGCCATACTCGAGAATGCCCGGAAGTTAGAACCTAATAGGGATTATCAATATAATACGCAACTGGGGTATATATCTCTCAATCAGCGGTTGAGTAATGATGAAGTTTTGGGGGTCGCTTTTCAATATACCTTTAACGGAGAAGTATATCAGGTAGGGGAATTTGCCAATGGAGGTCTCGATGCCACCACCGTTGCAGGTGGGGTAACACCAGTGATCACAAACAATACACTTGTTCTTAAATTACTGAAAAGTAATATCACCAATGTCAATGATCCTATCTGGGATCTGATGATGAAAAATATTTATTCCACCGGAGCCTTTCAGTTAAGTGAGGACGATTTCAAATTAAACATCTTATATTCCGATCCAACGCCCAGAAACTATATCACTCCGGTAGATCCTAATGCGGGGTGGCCTACAACTCCTAAGCCTTTGGAAGACCGGATACTGTTAGATGTCTTTAACCTGGACCGACTCAACGTTTACAGGGATGTGCAGCCCGGAGGAGATGGATTCTTCGATTTTGTTCCGGGGATCACCGTAAATACCCAAGGTGGGCAGATCATTTTTACCAAAGTAGAGCCTTTTGGAGAATTCCTTTTTGACCTTTTAGGTGGTGGAACCTATGACGTGGCTAATGATCAGGGCTATAATGTTAACCAGCAGAAGTATGTTTTCAGAAACATGTACTCAAACACCAAGGCCTCTTCCCTTCAGGATGCTGAAAAAAACAGGTTCAGGCTAAAGGGAAGATACAAATCTGAGGGGAGTAATGGTATTCCTATCGGCGCCTTTAATGTTCCCAGAGGTTCTGTAAGAGTAACGGCAGGAGGAAGACAATTACAGGAAGGGATCGATTATACGGTTAACTATCAGGCCGGTACCGTTCAGATCCTCGATCCCAGTTTACAGGCCTCAAACACTCCCATTAATATATCCGTAGAGAATAACGCTGTTTTTGGCCAACAAACAAGAAGATTTACCGGTATCAATGTTGAACACCAGTTCAATGAGAAATTTGTCCTGGGAGGTACGCTTCTTAACTTGAATGAACGGCCATTGACCCAAAAATCGAATTTCGGGATAGAACCTGTTAACAACACCATTTTTGGTCTTAACGGAAACTTCTCAACAGAAGTTCCATTTTTAACACGCCTTGTCAACAAATTGCCGAATATAGATACAGATGTTCCATCTAATATTTCTCTCAGGGGTGAAGTTGCTTATTTGATCCCAAATTCCCCTAAGAATGCGGATTTTATGGGAGAAACGACCACCTATTTGGACGATTTTGAAGGAGCTCAGGCACTTATCGATATACGTTCTTCCCTGGGATGGTCCCTGTCTAGCACACCTCTCGAATTCTTAAATGAAGGGGAAACTGATCTGGAAGTAGGATATGAGAGAGCAAAGATGGCATGGTATACCATAGATCCAATATTTTTCACGAATCAAAGACCGTCCGGTATCTCAGATAATGATATATCTACCAATGAAACCCGCCGTATTTTTATTGATGAGGTATTTCCTCAGATAGATATCGCCCAGGGGCAAACAACGGTGCAAAATACGCTCGATCTTGCCTACTACCCGTCTCAAAAAGGACCTTATAATGCCAATCCCAATTACGCGTCCGAACCATCTGCTGAAAAGTGGGCAGGCATCATGCGATCTCTGAGCAGCACAAATTTTGAGCAATCGAATGTGGAATTTGTTCAATTCTGGGTAATGGATCCTTATGTGGATGGAATCGCAACGGGGCCCGGTGAGTTGGTCTTCAATCTTGGTAACATTTCTGAAGATATTCTGGCCGATGGGAGAAAGCAATATGAGAATGGTTTACCCGGAGTGAATAGTAATGATCTTACTACCAACACTGTTTGGGGAAAGGTGCCGGCTACCCAATCTTTGGTGTATGCCTTTGACGCCGATGAGACAAATAGGGCCTTACAAGATCTTGGTTTTGATGGGTTAACGGATGCAGACGAAGCAGTTCAGGGTTACAATGGGCCTGTTGAGGATCCTGCATTGGATAATTACCAATACTATTTAAATCGTGAAGGAGGTATTTTGGAACGATATTTCGATTTTAATAACGTTGAAGGTAATTCGCCTGTAACGGTGACCAATACGAACAGGGGCTCTACCACCTTGCCGGATGTGGAAGATGTGGACAGAGATCTCACCATGAATACGATCAATAGCTATTATGAGTACCGCATACCAATCAGACCCAATACCACGGTCAATGATCCATATGTTACTGACATTAAAGAAGGCGTTACTCCAAATCTACCGAACGGCACCCAATTGAACAGACGTTGGATACAGTACAAAATTCCTTTGAGTGATTTTACCGATGCCTTAGGAGGCATCTCAGATTTCAGGTCCATCAGTTTTATGCGGATGTACCTTACAGGCTTTACTGACGATGTGGTATTGCGTTTTGCAACCCTCGATCTTGTTCGTGGTGACTGGAGGAATTATACCAAAACCTTGCAATCCGATTTTGATAATCCGGCGGATGATGGGACCATTGTCGACGTAAATACAGTGAATATTGAGGAGAATAATTCCAGAATACCGATTCCTTATGTGCTTCCTCCAGGCGTGTTCAGGGAACAATTAAATAACAATAATACTATTATTCGGCAAAACGAACAGTCGCTTTCTTTTAAAGTAGAGAATCTTCAATCAGGGGATTCCCGAGGGGTTTTTAAAAATGTTAATATTGATGTACGTCAATACCAGCGTCTTAAGATGTTTATGCACGCAGAGGAGATCCTTGATTCGGATTACCTGGATGGGGAAGTGCCTCTGGTTGGATTTTTACGCATGGGCACCGATTTTTCTGATAACTTTTACCAGATTGAGGTACCCCTTCAATTTACTCCTTATGGTTCCACTACTCCCGAAGATATTTGGCCGGAGATCAATGAACTAAATATAAAACTTGATGACCTTAAAAAAATTAAATCTCAGGGAATCTCTGACCAAAGTCTGGGAGAAGTTACCTATTATGAAATTATAGATGGTGAGGCAGTGGTGGTCGATGAATTTGCACCCAGATCCCTGGGACAGATTCGAATTGGTATTCGTGGAAACCCATCTCTGGGAAGTATAAGGAGTGCCATGCTTGGGATTAAGAATATTGACAATCTAGCCGCTCGGGGAGAAGTATGGTTTAATGAACTTCGATTAGCAGGACTCGATAATCAGGGAGGTTGGGCAACTATTGCTGCCTTTGATGGGAATATTGCCGATTTTGCAAATGTGTCTGCCACAGGGAGCAAGAGCACTTCGGGATTTGGAGCCATTGACCAGATGCCAAATGAAAGAGCCAGAGAAGATGCTACCTCCTATGACCTGGTTACCAATGTAGAACTCGGACAGTTGTTGCCAAAAAAATGGAACTTGCAGATCCCTTTTAATTATGGGATTGGCGAACAGTTAATTACTCCGGAATTCGATCCTGTATATGATGATCTTAAACTAGAAGACCGAATTGCTGCCGCAGATACCCCGGCAGATGCAGAAGAGGTAAAAGAACAGGCAGAAGACTATACAAAAAGAACAAGTATAAACTTTATCGGCGTCAGAAAGAACAGAGGCGAAGAGGCAGAAGCGAATTTCTATGATATAGAAAATTTTACATTTAACTATTCCTATAACGAGACAGAACATCGAGATTTTGAGATTGCGAGCCTAAGAAATCAGAATGTAAAAACCGGGTTTATATACAATCATAATTTCAGACCCGCATCGGTAGCTCCTTTTGCAAAAAATGATTCTTTATTTACCGGGAATTACTGGAAATGGCTAAAAGAACTAAACTTTAATTTGTTGCCCACAAGCATTTCTGTTCAATCAGATATTAATCGCCAATTCAACCAGCAACGCTTCAGGGACGTACTGGAACCCGGGGTAGAACGATTGGAATTACCCTTATTACAACAACGAAATTATTTATTCAATTGGCAGTACGCCCTTAATTACAGTATCACTAAATCATTACGCCTGAACCTAACCTCCTCGAATAATAATATTGTGCGGAATTATTTTGAGGAAGAAGGGAATCCTAATTCGCTGATCAACCAGGAATTAAATGTTTGGGATGGTTTTTTTGATATAGGCGAGCCAAATAGACATGCTCAGCAAATGCAGTTGAATTATGAATTGCCGCTTAACAAGATCCCTATTCTCGATTTTATAAATGCCCAATATACCTATACAAGTAATTTTGACTGGCAACGAGGAGGCGATGCCATAAGAGAAGTGACTGGCGAGGATATCAATACGATACAAAATGCAAGCACGCACACCCTAACCGCTACCTTCAATATGCAAAGATTCTATGATCAAATAGGATTAAAAAAGAATACCGGAAAGGGTTCCGCGCCCCCTGTGAGGCGAGACAAAGCGGGGAATCTGCCAACAGGTACTGAAGTTCCTGTAGTCAAAAAAACATCTGAATTATGGAATACGGCTATTGATATTGTTACAATGATAAAACGTCTCAATGTGAACTACAATGAGAATAATGGACAGGTATTGCCAGGATATACGCAGTCCATAGGTTTTATTGGCACTACAAGACCTACACTTGGATTTGTCTTGGGAAGCCAGGCAGATGTGCGTTTTGAAGCTGCCAGAAACGGGTGGCTCACTACCTTCCCGGAGTTCAATGAGCAGTTTATAAAACGGACCAATAAGCAATTGAACATTACGGCAACTGCCCAGCCTGTGCAAGACCTGACTATCGATCTGGTCGCCGACCGTCAATTCTCAAGTAGTTTGCAGGAAAACTATAAGATCGAATCAGGAGAGTATATTGTACAAACCCCCAATACCTCAGGAAATTTTAGTATTTCTACATTGATGCTGAGCACTTTCTTTTCAAAAAGTGATGAGTTCATTTCGGATAATTTTGAGACCTTTAAAGATAATCGAATTGTTATTGCCAACAGGGTCCTGTCAGATCGTGGGGGGGCAAATGAAGGTGTAGATGAAGACGGTTTTCCAATTCGTTATGGGAAGACCAGTCAGGATGTTTTATTACCCGCATTTTTTGCGGCTTACACCGGGCAGGATGTAAATAGGGTAAATCTGGACGCCTTCAGAGATATTCCAATCCCTAATTGGAATATTAAGTATACGGGACTTATGCGAAATAAATGGTTTAAGAGGAAGTTTAAACGTTTTTCTTTGAGTCATGGGTATAGATCAGCATATAGCATCAATAATTACCAAACCAATCTTGAACGTCAAAACGGTTTAATAGATCCGGAAAATCAGAATTTGCGTCCAGAAAATATCATCAGCAATGTGGTTCTTACAGATCAGTTTAACCCCTTAATGCGTGTTGATTTTGAGATGAAGAACTCAATGAGTGTTGTGGCGGAGGTGAGGGCAGATCGTGCCCTTTCATTAAGTTTTGACAACAATCTCCTCACTGAGATCAATGGGAAAGAATACACACTGGGGTTAGGGTACCGGTTTAAAGACGTAAAATTTGTCACCAATATAGGAGGGGAGAAGCAGCGGCTAAAAGGCGACCTTAACCTTAAGGCAGATGTCACCCTCAGGGATAATATTACCATCATCCGGAATCTGGACCTCGATAACAATCAGATCACCTCAGGGCAAAATTTATTATCCGTAAAATTTACGGCAGATTATGCTTTGAGCAAGAGCCTGAATGCCTTATTCTTTTACGACCACTCCTTCTCTCAATTTGCGGTGTCTACAGCATTTCCTCAGACCACCATCAATACCGGGTTCACACTGAGATACAATTTTGGGAATTAACCCCCATTACTTTTTTGAAAACCTTATAAGAATCCGTTACATTTGCCTTCATAACTAATTCTTATAAAATGAACATACCATCCGATTTAAAGTATACGAAAGACCATGAATGGATTCGCATTGAAGGCGATACAGCAACCGTTGGCATTACCGATTTTGCCCAAGGAGAATTGGGGGATATTGTATACGTAGAAGTAGAGACTCTGGATGAGACCCTGGAAAAGGAGGAGGTTTTTGGCACTGTTGAAGCCGTAAAAACAGTTTCAGATCTGTTTTTGCCCCTTAGTGGTAAGATCGTAGCTTTTAATGAAGCGCTGGAAGATGAGCCTGAGAAGGTGAATTCGGACCCGTATGGGGAGGGGTGGATGATCAAGATAAAGCTTAGTGATCCTTCAGAAATAGAGGACCTCTTAAGTGATGCTGCCTACAAGGAACTGGTGGGTGCTTAAGCAGATCAGGTATCGTATTGCTTTTATTGGCTGGATGGTTTTTATTACTGTCCTGAGTCTGGTATCTTTTGATGATAGCACTTCGATAGAAATCAAAATCCCTTACTTCGATAAACTGATACATTTTTCTTTTTATTTTATTGCCAGTATCCTGGGGGGACTTTTTGGAAGAGAAATTTCAAAAGGCCATATCCCCAAGGCCAAGATACTGGGAATATCTTTTGCCGGATTGATCGCATATGGTATAATTATTGAGGTAATACAGGAAAGTGTGACCACCTATAGAAGTGGTGAAATAATGGATGTGACGGCGAATTCAGTAGGGGCACTTTTGGGAACATTGTTGATATGGGGGGTGTTTTCTAAAAGATCTCACTTAAAATGGGAAAATTAATTACGGTTTTTATAAATTAATAGTTAAATTAGCGAACATTAAATTCAAGAAGTATGGAACTTAAAAAGAATCCAAAAGCCGATTTAAGGAACAATAGTGGCCTCTATTTTGTCGCTGGGTTGGCCATAGTAATGGCCTTAGTATTTATAGCCTTTGAATGGAAAACCTACGATGAAGCAGCAGATTATGATATCTCCATGAATGTGGAAGACATGCTGGATGAGGAAGTACCCTTAACGGAACAGATCAAGACTCCACCCCCGCCACCACCACCTGCAGCACCTGAAGTTATTGAGGTTGTTGAGGATGAGGAAGAGGTTGAAGAAACTGTAATCGAATCTACAGAGACCAGTCAGGAAGAGGAGATCATAGAGGTAGATGATGTTGAAGTTGAAGAAGATGATCTTGATGTAGATGTACCTTTCGCCGTAATTGAAGACGTACCGGTTTTTCCAGGATGCGAAGGAGCCAGTGATAAAAGAGCCTGTTTTAATGAAATGATGCAAAAACACATCATCAAGAATTTCCGTTATCCGGAGATCGCTCAGGAAATGGGTGTTCAGGGTCGTGTAAATGTGATGTTCACTATTCAGAAGGATGGAAGCATTGGAAATATCCGCTACAGAGGTCCGGATAAGAATTTAGAAGCCGAAGCACTGCGTATCATAGAGAAATTGCCAAAAATGACCCCCGGAAAGCAAAGGGGACGAGCAGTACGGGTTCCTTTTAGCATCCCGATTGTGTTTAAACTACAATAATCTTTACTTCTTTATAAATACAAAACCCTGGCCAAACGGTCAGGGTTTTTTGTGTTGGCCACTTTTGTATTACTGTGAACGTAAGCTGTTATAAAAGGTTTCCCGGATCACTTCAGAAGAAATAAATCCACCTCCATGGGTCGCTTCATACCTGCCTGTAATTTCTGAATTAGACTTTACTTCTTCCAGACTAGCACCCGCCATGATAGCTTTTTGTACCTTATCCCTGATCTCTTCTAACATTGCGATGTATTCCGATAGCTCTTGTTTGTTTGATGGCCGGCCGTGTCCCGGAATTATTACTGTATCATCATTAATCAGCATAAGGGCTTTCTTCTGAGTTTTTAGCAAACCCTCAACACTTCCACCGCTTTTCAGATCAATATAGGGGAATCGACCTGCAAAATAGGTATCACCCATATGCAAGACATTGTTATCCATAAAATAGACAAGGGCATCTCCGTCTGTATGTGCTTCATGTACATGAAATCCTAAAATGGTCTCATTGCCATCATAAAAAGTAATATTGTCTGAAAAGGTCACTTCAGGCAACATATTTTCATAAAATGGTTCGTTAATTTTCTCGGCTTTCAGGTTTTCCATTTCGCGTTCCATGACCCTATCTCTTACGTTGTCATGGGCGACCAGCGTAGTTTGAGGTCCGTTAAAGCTGGCATTACCCCCGGTATGATCTCCGTGCATATGAGTGTTAAAAAGAAATGCGATGGGTTTATCCGTAAGTTGGGCAATACTCGCTTTTATTTTTTCGCTTAGTCTGTCAAATTGATCATCGATCATAAAGACATGATCCGTGCCCACATAGACTCCAATATTTCCACCCTGACCGGTTAACATGTAGACCTGTGGTGAAAGCGTATCAACCGTTATAATTACTTCTTTGTTTTGTGCTAAGATGGAAAGGGTACTGCAAATAAAAAAAAGGCAGGTGTTCAGGATGTAGAAAAGCTTCATGGGATGTCTGATTTGATATTTTATTAAAGATACTATAAAGAGTGTCAATTCGTTGCAGAAATATATGAGGGACTGTATCTTTGCAGCCTTATAATTATGTGAATGAAGACGGCGGTTGGTACGGCAAAAACATATACCTGGGCAATGATTTTCTCCGATTTTAAGGAAATCACCAAGGCCAGGCTCGCGATCAGTGTGGTTTTTTCTGCCATCGCAGGGTATTTTTTGGGAGCTGATCATATTGAATGGACCTCAGTTTTGCTCCTGGCATTTGGCGGATACTGTATGGTAGGTGCATCTAATGCCTTTAATCAGGTCATAGAAAAGGACCTCGATGCCTTAATGTCCCGTACCAGGAACAGGCCTATTCCCGCGGGCAGGATGTCTACATCCTCCGCATTAAGTGTTGCCATCATTATGACCCTTTTAGGAGTTATAGCCCTGTATATATTAAATCCTAAAACGGCAATGTTCGGGGCTATTTCTATTTTTATGTATACAAGCATATACACGCCGCTTAAAACCAAAACGCCCTTGGCGGTCTTTGTTGGAGCCTTACCCGGAGCCATCCCTTTTATGTTGGGCTGGGTAGCAGCTACAAACGATTTTGGAATTGAACCGGGTACCTTGTTTATGATTCAATTTTTTTGGCAATTCCCGCATTTCTGGGCCCTTGCCTGGATGCTCGATGAGGATTACAAAAAAGCAGGGTTCAAAATGTTACCGACAGGAAAAAAAGACAAGGGAACAGCAGTGCAGATTATTATGTATACCCTTTGGATGATCATTATTTCGGTAATCCCGGTATTTGGGATCACAGGTAAACTTTCGCTATCCATCCCGGGGGCTATTATCGTTTTCCTTATGGGTATGGTAATGCTTGTTTTTGCTTTCAAATTGTTTGAAAAAAGAGATAATGCCTCGGCCAGAAAATTAATGTTGGCGAGTGTGAGCTACATCACCTTTATGCAAGTAGTTTACGTAGCAGATAAATTTATATAAGTATTATGGATCTTACCCAAGGAACACAGAAAGAAAAGAATGCAAGGGCAAAAAAAATGATGCTCTGGTTTGGGATTATTAGCCTATTGATGGGATTTGCCGGATGGACCAGTGCTTTTATTGTAAGCAGCTCACGTGAAGACTGGTTGACCGGTTTTCAACTGCCAACTACCTTCTATTACAGCACCGCAGTGATCATTATAAGTAGTTTTACCTATATCCTGGCAAAGAATGCTGTTCGAAAAAATGAACAGAAAATAGCATCCAACTGGTTAATAGCAACATTACTTCTTGGAATTACATTTATAGTCTTGCAGTTCCTGGGATTTTCGGAGATCATTTCTCAGGGGTATTATTTTACGGGACCCACCAGTAATATTACAATGTCTTATATTTTTCTGATCGCTGCAGTCCATGTGCTGCATGTGGTAGCCGGGATCATATCACTATTGGTAGTATTGGTAAACCAATTGCGCGGAAAATACACCCCGGACAATTTACTGGGATTGGAGTTGGGACTTACTTTCTGGCATTTTTTGGATCTACTCTGGGTCTATTTGATGCTATTTTTCTATTTCTTTTGAAGCGGTTAGAAAATTATGACCTTTTCAGAATGAGAATCGCTTTTCTTTAGATGAAAAAAATGTATTTTTGCTAAAATTATCTTAATACTATCAATACTTTATGGATTCTACGATCACTACAGGAGCAGAAGAAGAGAATGTGTGGGGAGGTGGTAACCGACCTTTAGGAGCGAGTTACGGAAAATTAATGATGTGGTTCTTCATTGTCTCGGATGCCCTAACTTTTTCGGGCTTTTTAGCATCCTATGGATTTTCCAGATTTAAATTTATAGAGACCTGGCCAATTGCCGATCAGGTGTTTACTCACGTACCATTTATTCACGGGAACTTCCCTATGTATTATGTGGCCTTTATGACCTTTGTTCTAATCATGTCTTCTGTAACAATGGTGTTGGCCGTGGATGCAGGTCATAAAATGATGAAAAATAAGGCCATCCTATATATGTTCCTTACCATCATCGGGGGAGCTATCTTTGTTGGGCTCACAGGCCTGGGAATGGGCAACCTTTATAAAAGGCGATTATGGTGCTTTGGAAACAAAAGGTGGTAGGATACTTCAGTTTGTAAAAGCTGATTCAGGTGATAGGGCTGCATTAGCCGATTTTGCCAAGGTAATTCCGGGTGATAGAACCGTTCACGATAACAATGAGGGAATTTGGTTTTATGGAGAAGGAAGTCTGCCCAGCTATACAGTAAATGAAGTGACCGAAGGCTTTTTAGCCGAATCCTAATATTCTGATCAGGACGGAGACTATCACAGAAGATGGCGAAAAGACCTTGCTTACCAGAGAAGAATCCCTGACCAAGATCAAAGAGGCACAATTGGTAGTAGAAGGTGCAAACCTGATACGAAATGAATACGGCAGCCGACTCTTTGCCGACTTCTTCTTCTTTATTACAGGCTTTCACGGATTTCACGTATTTTCAGGAGTAGTGATCAATATCATTATTTTCTTTAATATCATCTTGGGCACCTATGAACGAAGAGGCCATTATGAAATGGTAGAGAAAGTTGGGTTGTACTGGCACTTTGTAGATCTGGTGTGGGTATTTGTATTTACCTTCTTCTATCTGGTCTAAAAAATTATCGAATTAAAAGTTTATAAAAGTAATACGCATGGCACACGAACATAAATTAGCAATATTCAGGGGGACAGTGAAGTTTAAATCGAATACCCAAAAGATCTGGGGTGTTCTTATTTTCCTATCCCTCGTAACTACCGTTGAAGTAGCTTTGGGTATCACAAAACCTCATATATTAGTTGCCAATACCTTTATAGGAATGAAGTTGCTTAACTGGATCTTTATCATCCTTACCCTGGTAAAAGCATATTACATTGCATGGGACTTTATGCACCTCAGGGATGAAAAAAGCTCCCTGAGACGGGCCATTGTCTGGACACCTATTTTCCTGGTTAGTTACCTTATTTTTATCCTGCTTTTTGAAGCGGATTATATTTACAACGTCTTTAAGGATGGCTTTATAGAATGGAATTTCTAACATGGAATTAACAACAAATAAAGACGGTATAACAACCGTCTTTTTTATTTTTGTAAGATGTTATAAGTGGCTATGAAAAAAACTTTTGTTCTTGTAGTTTTATTCGTCCTTCCTTTGGTGGCCTACCTTTTTTTTGCTTCCGGGGTAAACAACTTTGGTAAACTTCCGATTCTTACTGAGAATGTCAACGACATAAGCACTTTGGATAATTCAGTGACCCTTCAGGACAAGATCACCATTTTAGGGTTTTTGGGCAGGAATGCAGCTTTAAAAAAAGGAAATGCCTTTAACCTGAATCAAAAGATATACAAACGCTTTTATGAGTTTAACGACTTCCAGATGGTTATGCTGATGCCTGTTGGTACAGATTCTGTAGTGCAGGAGATCAAAAATGAACTTAATAACCTGACTGATGCTTCTAATTGGAAATTCGTTTATGCGGAGGATGAGGATATCGAGATATTCTACAATGCACTGAAGACCGATGTGACACTCGATGATGATATGGGAACGCCTTATGTTTTTATTATCGACAAAGACAGAAACCTCAGAGGAAGAAAGCAAGACGAGGATGAAGGCACCAAATATGGTTTTAATACCACCTCAGTGGCTGAATTAAATAATAAAATGGAAGATGATGTAAAGATCATCCTGGCGGAATACAGATTGGCCCTAAAGAAAAACAATGCAAAGCGCTCTAATTAATGAAGAATAAGTACACTTACGTTTGGGTCTCTTTGATCGTTCTTGTATTTGGCATCATTTTTATTCCCAGGATCGTAGATCGGATTAGGATGGGAAAAGTGGTGGAGAATACCAGAATGAATGTGGCTGAAGGGATTGAAGGTCCTTTAGAATTTATAACACTAGACGGAAAAAAACGCAGGGTACCACCCTTTAACTTTCTCAATCAGGACAGTTTGCTGGTGAGCAATGAAGATTATCGCGGGAAGGTGTATGTAGTTGAATTCTTTTTTACCACCTGCCCCAGTATTTGTCCAATTATGAGTGAGAACCTTGTGGAGATCCAAGATGAATTCAGAGATTTTGAAAATTTTGGGATCGCCTCATTTACAATTAATCCCGAGTATGATACCCCCATGGTACTTAAAGCCTATGCTGAAAAGTACGGAATTACAGATATGGACTGGCATTTGCTTACAGGGGACTCAGAAAAAATATATGAATTGGCTAATGTAGGCTTTAATATTTTTGCAGCTGCTGCACCAGATGTCCCCGGCGGCTTTGAACATTCAGGACTTTTTGCACTTGTAGATAAAAATGGATATATACGATCCAGGAAAGATAATTATGGCAATCCGCTTATTTATTACAGAGGGACTATAAAACAATCTCAAGGCCAGAATTTTGAAGGAGAAGAAGAACAAATAAGTATTTTAATAGAGGATATAAAAAAATTATTAGAAGAGTAGGATGAGTTCTGTAGCGGTAAAAGAAAAAAAGGTAAACAGAGGGATAATGGTCATTTCAATTCTGATCCCGCTAGTTGTAGCTATTTTATTTGGTGTACGCTTGCCTAATGTAGAGCCATTAAGTTTTCTGCCCCCAATATATGCCACTGTTAATGGGATAACTGCCCTTTTATTAATAATGGCAGTATGGGCGATAAAGAATGGAAAACGTCAATTGCATCAAAACCTTATGACCAGTTGTATTGCGTTGTCCATACTCTTTCTGCTTATGTATGTCGCCTATCATATGACCTCAGAATCTACTGCATTTGGAGGCGAAGGGATTATACGTTACCTCTATTATTTTATTTTGATCACCCATGTTCTATTGTCTGTTGCTATCATCCCCCTTGTGCTACATACCTATGCAAGAGCATATTTAAAGCATTTTGAAAGGCATAAAAAGTTGGCAAGAATCACTTTTCCTATCTGGCTCTATGTGGCGGTAACCGGGGTGGTGGTATACCTTATGATCTCTCCTTATTATACCTATTAAATATAAAAATCTAGTCAATGCCAATAAAGACCACTTTCCTGCCTAAAAAGCGAATACTCCTGGTATTGGGTGTTGTGCTTTTACTCCCTTATGCAGGAGAAGCACAGTGTGCAATGTGCAGGGCCGTTCTAGAAAGTGAGGACAATACCGCGGTTGCAGAAGGAATAAATAACGGTATTGTATACTTAATGGCCATACCCTATATTCTGATAGGGGCACTTTTTTTCTTTATCTACCGTAAAATGAAATCCTGACGGGTTTAAGATTTAACATTGTTTTTACAGGTTTTGGTGTAACAAAATAAACCTTTGTAAGTCTATATAGAGTATCTCATTTTGTAAACACTAACCTAATGTTCGATCTTGAGAGATGGCAGGAAATCTTCGATACCATCCGAAAAAATAAATTACGTACTTTCCTTACAGGCGTCTCCGTCGCCTCAGGTATCTTTATGCTTGTAATTCTTTTGGGTTTTGGACAAGGGATGCAGAATGGGATCGCCTATGAATTTGAGCAAGACGCCACCACCATTGTTGAGGTATGGCCTGGAGTTACTACAAAAGAATACAAAGGTTTGAATCCCGGTAGGAGTATTCAATTGCGTAATGACAACTACAATAGTTCCAATGCTTTATTTGGCGATAAGATAGAGTATAAATCCCCTCTTATTTTTGTGCGTAACGTATCTGTAAATTATGGTAAGGAGGCCTTGGTATATGGAGTTCGAGGTGTTTCTTATGACTATCAATTTATCGATAATGCCAAACTTGCTGAAGGGCGTTTCCTTAATTATCACGATGAGATAAATACCGGGAAGGTCGCAATAATCGGTAGAAAGATAAAACAGGACGTTTTTAATGAAGTGGACACCCCTATTGGAGAGTTTATCAATATTTCCGGAGTACTGTTTAAAATCGTTGGTGTCTTTGATGAGCGGGAGGAACGTGAAGAAGAACGTATTTATATCCCGGTTACTACCGCTCAAAAAGTATTTAACGGGGCAGACAGGATCAGCAATATCTCCTATACCTTACCTCCGGTTGAAAATTTTGATGAAGCAGTTGTTCAGGCTATTGCCTTTAAGGAAAATTTACGTTCGCATCTACAACAAGTACATACTGTAGCTCCGGATGATACCAGCGCTATTCAGGTCTGGAGTGCCCTGGAGGAGGCAAAACGATATTTTAGTCTTACAGGGAACATTAAATTCTTTTTCTGGTTCGTTGGGATATGTACCATCATTGCAGGCGTGGTTGGTGTAAGTAATATCATGCTGATCGTAGTTAAGGAACGTACCAGGGAAATTGGGATTAGAAAGGCATTGGGAGCAAAACCCTGGTCTATAATAGGGATGATATTGCATGAGGCTATTTTTGTAACTGCGATCTCAGGATTTGCCGGACTTATTTTTAGTATGGGATTATTAGAAATTGTTGGGCCCTTATGTTGAAGTAGACTATGTGAAGAATCCATCCGTAAATTTTAATGTAGCCATAGCGACTGTATTTGTATTGATCTCTGGCAGGGACCCTGGCCGGATTTTTCCCGGCATGGAGAGCTGCACATATTCATACCATTGATGCCTTGCGAGATGAATAAATTAAAATCCATTTTGAACAATGTTTAACAGAGATCGTTGGAAAGAGATTTTGGAGGTCCTTACAAGTAATTGGTTCCGGACGGTTCTTACAGCTTTTGGTGTTTTCTGGGGAATTCTTATTCTTATTATTCTTACTTGTCTGCAGGGAAGGGGCTCGAGAATGGAATCAAAGCGGATTTTGGTGACATCGCTACGAATACTATGTTCATGTGGACGCGGAGTACCACCAAAGCGCATATGGGCCTCCCAATTGGCACGAAATTTTCGATTTAAAATTGAGGATGTGGAAACTCTAAAGGAAAAATTTCCTCAATTAAGATATATTTCTCCTAGAAATCAACTTGGGGGCTTTGGAGGAAATAACAATGTAGTTAGAGGTATTAAAACAGGGGCCTATAATGTCTATGGAGATTATCCGGAAATTATAAAGCAAGAGCCTATGGCCATCACCCCGGCCGGTTTTTAAATCAGAATGATATAAATGCAAAACGTAAGATTGCCGTCATTGGTCTGGGCGTACAGCAATGAGCTTTATGAGAAGGAAGAAGAAGTATTGGGATCTTATATCAAGATTCAAGGAGTTAATTTTATGGTGGTTGGAACCTATAAAAAAAGGTCAGTAATGGTAATGGAGAAGAAGGTCAAAAGGAAATTTTTGTTCCTTTTACCGCTTTTTCCCAAGCTTTTAATCAGGGTAATGATGTAGGTTGGATGGCTATCACTGCAAAAGACGGATATCCGATTACCGATCTGAAAGATGAACATTGTCAATGAGATGAAATCCGTACACAAGGTACATCCGGAGGATACGAGGGCAATCGGATTTTTTGATCTGTATGAAGAATATCAACAGGGTGGAAAGTCTTTTTGGGGCCATGAGTTTTATTGGGTATTTCGTTGGAATATTGGTGCTCTTGTCCGGGATTATCGGCGTAAGTAATATCATGCTGATCGTTGTTAAAGAACGAACAAAAGAAATAGGTATTCGAAGGGCGCTGGGGGAAGATCCATGGTCCATAAAGAAACAGATCTTGCTGGAGTCTATTTTTCTAACTATTATTTCCGGAATGGCAGGTATTGTTTTTGGGGCCTTATTTATCTATGGAGTAAATGCCATTTTAGATGCTAATGGACCTGTGGACATGTTTATGAATCCAAGTGTAAATCTTGGAGTGGTAATTGCAGCTCTTGTAATCCTTATTGTTTCAGGACTGTTTGCAGGATTTATCCCGGCACAAAGTGCTATAAAAGTAAGACCCATCGATGCCTTGAGAACCGAATAGAGTAAGTCAATCAAAATAATACTATCAAAAAATGAAAAAATCTATTACTATCATCACTTTGTTGATAATTGTACTGGCCTTTGGAGGGTCCATGTTCTACTTGTATCAGAAAAACTCTGAGGATCCTGTAGTGTATGAAACTGAGCAGGCCGAAAGACGCACGATTGTTAGAAAAACGGTGGCTACTGGGAGCATACTGCCTTTAGAAGAGGTGCTGATCAAACCAAATATTTCTGGGGTCATACAGGAGATCTATGTAGAAGGAGGAGATTTTGTAAAATCCGGGGACCTGATTGCCAAGATCAAAGTGGTCCCAAATTTAAATGCCCTGAATGACGCTAAAAATGGGATTGAGGACACCCGGATCAATCTTGCGGATCAAAGGCGTAATTTTGACCGTCAAAGTGAACTCTTTTCTAAAGGTGTAATTTCAAAAGTTGATCTGGAAAGGGCTCAGGTAACTTATGATCAGGCGAAGCAAGCCTATTCAGCAGCCAATAAACGCTATGATATTGTTCAAACAGGAACCACCAGCGGCCTGAGCAATGCAGCCAATACGCTTATTAAGGCTACGGTAAGTGGGATGGTACTCGAAGTTCCGGTAGAAGTAGGGAACCAGGTGATCGAAAGCAACAATTTCAATGAAGGGACCACTATTGCGGCTATTGCTGATGTGAATAAAATGATCTTTGAAGGAAAGGTAGATGAATCGGAAGTAGGAAAGATAAAGGAAAATCTGCCTCTGGAGATCACGGTTGGCGCCATTGAGAATAAGGTCTTTAATGCTGTGCTGGATTATATTGCCCCCAAGGGAAAAGCCGAAAATGGGGCTATTCAATTTGAAATAAAAGGAACGCTCAATAAAGGTGATACAGTCTTTATCAGGGCCGGACTTAGTGCTAATGCCTCCATCATTTTAGCGCGGGCTGATAGTGTGTTGGCAATCAAAGAGGCCCTGGTGCAATTCGATGCTGAAACTAAAAAACCCTTTGTGGAAATAGCAACAGGGGATCAGCAATTTACAAGAAAGGAATTAGAACTAGGGATTAGTGATGGGATTTACGTGGAGATACTATCGGGATTAAGTGCTGAGGATAAAATCAAAGTTTGGAACGCCCTGCAACCTGAAGAATTTGGGGGCTAAGGTATTTTAACATAATTTTTCGAGAAATATTTGTAACAAATCTACAACTTGCTAGTCCTATCGTAGGATTGGAAATCAAACTTTAAAAAACACCAACCATGATTGAAATTAAGGATCTTCATAAATCTTATAAAATGGGGAGTAATTCCCTGCATGTACTAAAAGGAATTAATTTTTCCGTTGAAGCAGGAGAATTGGTGGCCATTATGGGTTCTTCGGGATCAGGTAAATCAACGCTGCTAAATATCCTTGGAATGTTGGATGAAGCTGATGAGGGAGAGTATATTCTGGACGGCATTCCGATCAAAAATTTAAATGAGACAAAAGCGGCCAACTACCGAAATAAGTTCCTTGGATTTATTTTTCAATCCTTTAATTTGATCAATTATAAAACAGCTCTTGAAAATGTTGCGCTGCCGCTTTATTATCAAAAGATGCCCAGAAAACAGCGTCAGGAAAAGGCTTTGAAATATTTAGATCAGGTTGGTCTGAAAGAATGGTCTCATCATCTTCCCAGTGAACTTTCAGGAGGACAAAAGCAACGTGTCGCTGTGGCAAGGGCCATGGTTGCTGAACCAAAAGTATTGTTGGCAGATGAGCTGACAGGGGCCCTGGATAGTACTACTTCTTATGAGGTGATGGATCTAATCCAAAAGATCAATGATCAGGGCAATACCATTTTGGTAGTGACGCATGAACCTGATATAGCCCAGATGTGTAAACGTATCGTACATTTAAAAGATGGGGTGATTGTTAAAGACGAAAAAGTAAAACAAGTAAGAGCCTTGGCGAATGTTTAGTAGGGACACCTGGCAGGAAATATTTCTCACCATTCGAAAGAATAAACTTCGAACCATCCTTTCCGGATTTACAGTGTCTTTGGGGATTCTGATTTTCGTGGGTCTCGTAGGGATGACAAATGGGCTGCAGAATACATTTGAATACTTCTTTTCTCAGGATGCCACCAATGTCATGTATATTTTTCCGGGCAGAACTTCTGTACCTTATAAGGGCTATAAGTCGTTAAGGCAGATCGAGTTTGAAAATGATGACCTCTCAGATATCAAAAAAGATTTCCCCATGTTTGTGGAGTATATTTCTCCCAGAATCTTCAGAAGTGCCTTGGTAAAATATAAAGAAGAGTCAAATAACTACACCACGATTGGGGTAGACTGGGGCCAGCAATTTGCGGAGAAGACCATCATGATGAAGGGAAGGTACATCAATCAGGAGGATGTTAAGAATAAGACCAAAAATGCGGTTATTGGCAGATTGGTAGAACAGGATCTGTTTGGCACCATGAATTCTATGGGAAAATACATAGATGTAGGGGGAAGTGTTTTTAAGGTAGTGGGTGTTTTTCAGGACGATGGAGGGGACAATGAGGAACGGCAATTATACATCCCCTATACAACACGTCAACTAATTGAAAAGAACACAGATAAAATTGGGCAGATCGTCATTGGATTTAAAGAGGAATTGGGATATACGGGCGCTATGGCTTTTCAACGTAGTCTTGAACGTTATCTGAAAGACAAGAAATTTATCAGTCCGGATGATGAAAACGGCTTCTTTGTTCGCAACGTGGCCGATCAGTTAAAGCAAAATCAGGATTTTGCAGGGGTACTTGCTATTATAGCGGCCCTTGTTGCCTTTGGTACTATCATTGCCGGCATTATTGGGATCAGTAATATCATGGTATATGTAGTAAAAGAACGAACAAAAGAAATTGGGATCCGCAAGGCTATTGGAGCAACCCCGCGGTCGGTAATCTCGGTAATTCTGTTAGAATCTATCTTTATAACGACCATATCGGGCTTTTTAGGGATGATCATTGGGATGGCGCTTTTAAGTACTTTGGGAGATAAACTTATGGATGACTATTTTATATTAAATCCGGGCATAGGCACGGGACTTGCCATTTCTGCAACGCTTGTTTTAATTCTTTTTGGAAGTTTGGCCGGATATGTGCCTGCTAAACGGGCAGCCAGGATTAAACCTATTGAAGCTCTAAACGACGAATAATATGCGATTTTTATTTGATAAAAATACATGGCAGGAGATCTTCGGTTCTATCGGAAAGAATAAAACCCGGACCATAATTACCGTTATAGGCGTATTGTGGGGGATCTTTATTTATATAGTACTTGCAGGTGCCTCAAAAGGTCTGGATAATGGATTCGAAAGAAATTTTGAGACCGTTGCCAAGAACAGTATCTGGGCCTGGTCTCAGTCAACCAGTATGCCTTATGCCGGGTATAAAACAGGAAGACAATTGAGGATAAAAGTTGGCGATGCGGTTACCTTACAAAATAGGGTCCCTGAAATTCAATATATCGCCCCGGTAAACACCAAGGGGGTATTTGGAGGTCAGGCAGCACTGGGGGTAAGAGGACTAAAATCGAACAGTTACCCGGTCTATGGATATTTCCCTGTAATTGCAAAGATGGCTACCCAGAAGATCTATGATAATGGTCGGTTTATTAATGATGAAGATGAGGAGCAGGCCCGTAAGAGTCTGTGTAATTGGGGAGCGCACGCAACAGGAGTTGTTCGAAAAAGATGAGGACCCTATTGGAGGATATATTAGAGTTGACGGGATTTATTTTCAGGTAGTAGGAGTTCATAAGTTTACCCAAACGACTCCATTTGGGACAGACGGGGATATTTATATTCCATTTTCAACTTTTAAAAAGCTTTATAATACAGGGGACAATGCCCAATATTTTACCATTGCAGCCTTTGATGATGCCGATGTGGTGCAGGTTGAGAAGGATATTAAATCTGTTTTAAAGAGTATTCATAAGGTACATCCTGATGATGAAAGGGCCTTCGGTGCTTTTAATTTAGGAGAGATCTTCAGTAAAATCATGGGTTTTGCCAATGGGCTCACCTTTGTATCCCTTATTGTTGGTTTGGCGACCATTTTGGCAGGGGTCATTGGTATTGGGAATATTCTGCTCATCTCCGTAAAAGAACGGACCAAAGAGTTGGGTATACGCAGGGCCCTAGGAGCAACACCAAGAGAAGTAAGATCCCTGATCATTTTAGAATCGGTATTCCTGACTACCATCGCAGGGATCATAGGTATCATCATGGGGGCTGGAGTATTAAACTTAATTAATAATTTGACGCAGGATTCAGATTTCCCATATACTAATCCTACAGTACCCATTCCTTTGGTCATTGGAGCTCTATTGATTATGGTGATCTTAGGCACTTTAATTGGACTCATTCCCGCGCAACGGGCTGTGAGCATAAAACCAATAGATGCCTTACGAGAAGAGTAATAACTAACAACTTTAAATAAACACAGAAAGAAGATGAACAAATACGTAAAATATGGACTGATTGCAGTCCTGGCATTAGGAGCTTTATGGGCCGCGGCTTTCTTTATTAAGTCGAATAGCAAAGGAGCTATTACCTATGAAACCAAGAATCCTTTTATTGCGAATATTGAAAAGAAAACCGTAGCTACAGGGAAAGTCATCCCACAGGATGAGATAGAGATCAAGCCGCAAATTTCCGGGATCATTGATAAGATCTTTATGGAAGAAGGAGACCCTGTTAAAGCGGGTGACCTGATCGCCGTGATCAAAGTGGTGCCAAATGAACAAGCTCTAAACTCAGCTAGCGGTAGGGTTCGAAATGCAGAGGCTTCTCTTAGCAATACAAAAATAGAGTACGATCGTAATAAGACCCTTTTTGATAAGGGAGTAATTTCCAGCCAGGATTTTAATACCCTTAAATTACAATACGATCAGTGCTGTAGTGGAATTGGAAAATGCTAAGGCAGATTACAGAATTATCCGATTGGGATCGGCAGGAGGTTCCTCAAGTGCCAATACCAATATCAGGGCTACGGTGGAAGGTACCATTTTGGAGATCCCCGTTGAAGTTGGAGATCAGGTGATTCAAAGTAATAACTTCAACGATGGGACTACCATAGCTACTATTGCAGATCTTAGCCAAATGATCTTTGAAGGAAAAGTAGATGAAGGTGAAGTTGGTAAACTAAAACTGGGCATGCCATTAGAGATAAGTTTAGGAGCCATTGAGGATCAGAAATTTGAAGCAAAATTAAAGTTCATTGCCCCAAAAGGTGTTGAGGAAGCAGGGGCTGTTCAATTCAAAATTGAAGGGGATGTTCAAGTGAACGATTCAATTTTCATCAGGGCAGGATACAGTGCCAATGCCTCTCTTACTTTGGAGAAAAAGGATAGTATTTTAGTGATACCGGAAGCGTTGTTGCAATTTGACAAGGAAACAGACAAACCCTACGTGGAACTTTCTGTGGGAGAACAGAAATTTGAAAGAAAGGATATTGAAATAGGGATCTCTGACGGGGTGAATGTTGAAATCCTATCTGGACTTACCAAGGAAGATAATGTGAAGATCTGGAATAAAACGGAACCTATTAAAAAGGGTGAAGATGAGGAGAGAATCAAACTCCTGATCAAACTAACAACGAATCAAAAAATAAGCAATCAAAAAACGAGACCATGAGATTTAAATTATCCATACTACTATTCCTTTTGTCGGTGGGAACAATCATTGCACAAATGAGAAAATGGACCTTAGAGGAATGTGTCATATATGCCCTTGAAAATAATATTACAATAGATCAATTCGAATTAGATCTGGAGAATGCCAAGATCGATAAATCTGATGCATTAGGGAACATGTTACCGGGTTTAAATTTTCAAAATACCACGCAAGCCAGTACCGGGCTTATTCTGGATCCTACCACCAATGGCTTTGTTACAGGTACCATTTTTTCTACAGGTGGAAACCTTACCTCCAGTTTGACCTTATTTAACGGACTGAGGAATATACACAGGTTAAATAGGGCAAAACTCAATGAGTTGGCAAATCAATATCGTCTGGATAATTTAGAAGATGATATTAGTCTTAATGTTGCCAATTCGTATCTGTCAATTCTATCTAATAAGGAGGCATTAAAAGTTGCTCAGGCACAGTATGCGGTGACCGTTGAAGACCTTAAGCGTACCCGGGAACTCGTAGAATCGGGTGTTTTGCCGAGAGGGGATCTCCTTGAAATAGAGGCTACGGCTGCTACCCAGGAACAAACAATTGTCAATAACGAAAACCTTGTCTTACTTTCGAGAATAGCGCTTGCACAATTATTACAAATTACGGATTATGAAAATTTCGATATTGCCAGTGAGGAGTTTAATGTTCCACCAGCAGACATCTTGAAGTATTCTCCAAAAGTGATCTTCGATAAGGCACTTACCTTCAGAAGGGATGTTAAATTTTCTGAAACAAATGTGGCTCTGGCAGAAAAAGATCTTCAGATAGCCAGAGGTGTATCATATCCTACTATTAATGCTTTTATGAATTACAATACCAGATATTCGGATCAAACCAGAGATCCCATAACCGGTGAGAAAATTGGGTTTAAGGATCAGCTTTGGATCAATGATGGAATCTCATATGGAGCTCAGGTGAATATTCCTATCTTCAATGGATTTAGTACACGCAACGGGATTAAGCGAGCGGAGATCAGTGTTGAACAGGCCAGACTGCAGTTAGACCAAACAAAATTAGATCTGGAGAACACGATTAACCAGGCATATGTTGATGTGGAAAACACGGCAAAGGCGTATGAAGCTACTCAGAAAACATTGGAAGCCAGAAGATTGGCTTATGAGTATACCAAAAGTCGTTTTGATGTAGGCTTAATGAACGCCTTCGATTTTAGTCAGGCGCAAGCACGTGTAGACAATGCCGAAGCTGAGGTAATCAGAAATAAGTACAATTATATTTTCAGAATAAAGGTGCTTGAATTCTTTTACGGACTTCCTATTACACTAGACTAACCTATCTTTGTGGCCTTATGGCCTTGATATTACAGTTAGAAACAGCATCCACTAATTGCTCCGTTTCCCTTGCAAGGGAAGGGGAGCTTTTGGCGAGTAAAGAGCACAATAGTGCTTCATTTTCTCATTCAGAACAGCTCCATATTTTTGTTAAGGAAGTTATGGAAGAAGCTGATGTTACACTGCAACAGCTTAACGCAATAGCGGTGAGCAAAGGTCCGGGTTCCTATACAGGACTCAGAATAGGGGTTTCGGCTGCCAAAGGACTTTGTTATGTGCTTGATATTCCATTGATTGCTACTTCAACCCTAAGGGGAATGGCCTTGCAGAAAGAGATTACTTCCGGGGTGATTATCCCTATGTTGGATGCGAGAAGGATGGAAGTGTATGCCGCGGTTTTTGATGCCTATCATTCGGAAATAGTACCCACAAAGGCCGTGATCATAGACACTACTTCTTTTTTACAATTTGCTGAGAAAGGCAAGGTGCATCTTGTGGGAAGTGGGGCCGATAAATGCAAGGAGGTGCTCACCCATCCTAATTTCTCCTTTGACGATAGTTGTATCCCTTCCTCTAAAACAATGTCTAAGGAATCCTATAGAAAATATCAGGAAGGTTTATTTGAGGATGTGGCCTATTTTGAGCCTTATTATTTAAAAGATTTTATTCTTCAGCAAAAGAAGAAATAAAAATCAATTTCATTTACAGCGAAGAATTAAGCTTTTTGGTGAACATCCAGCTGTGGGAAAGGGATCTCAATGCCGGCTTTGTCGAATTGCGCCTTGGTCTCTTCCATCACAAAAAAGTGTGCTGCCCAGAAATCTTCATTTTTGGCCCAGAATCTCAAGGTCAGATTTACGGAACTGTCGGCTAATGCTCCCACAAATACAACAGGGGCAGGATCTTTCAGTATCCCTTCCTGAGTGGCACAAATATCCAGTAAAATATCTTTTGCCTTTTTTATGTTGGAGCCATATCCTATTCCAATGTCTATCTTATCCCTTCGGGTGTCCTCAGCATTGTAATTAATGATGTTGTTGTTGGAGAGTTGCCCGTTTGGCAGAATTGCCAGTTGATTCCCAAACGTATTTAGTTTAGTAGTGAAAATGGTAATCTCTTTTACTGTGCCATCAACGCCCTGGGCCGAGATAAAATCGCCTACTTTAAACGGTTTAAATATCAGGATAAGAACTCCACCTGCAAAGTTGGAAAGTGAACCCTGAAGAGCAAGGCCAACGGCCAAACCAGCAGCACCTACAAGGGCTACCAGGGAAGAAGATTTTACACCTAGTTGAGTGATTACCAAAACAAAGAGCAATAGTTTTAAGGCAATACTGATAAAGCTTTGAAGAAAGGACTCCAGAGCAAGATCATAGTCTTTCTTTTGAAAAAATTTATGGACTAGTCGGTTAATGATCTTCACAATCCAATAACCCACAACCAGAATAATTGTGGCGGTTATAAGATTAGGAAGTATTTCCATGATCCATTGTATCCCCTGATCTATATATTCAGAATATTCTTCGTACGACGCCATTTTGTTACTTTATGGCTGCAAAGCAACGGAAATTTAAGAATATTGTCAAATAATTAGCTTTAAAGTCTTGTTAAGCCTTTTTAATTTTAAAGTAGTGCAATGGCTTCTTCCGGAGTGCTGACAGGAATTTTACACGCCCCTTTTTCACATACAAAGATCTGAGTTTTCCCGGCATCTACTCTCTTCTCAAAAAGGCTGAGCGTGCCTTCTTTATCGGTACCTGCCAAAAGGATGTTCGGTAAATAATGTGGCCTGATTATAGAAGCATATTCCTGGTAAGATTTCCCGGTGATCACCACTTCCTGAAATGGGAAAATTTGAAATAACGGGAGCTGAAGCCAATGTGCATGGCTATTGGGGTTCTCCAGCATGCTTTCTTCCATATGGGCCGCCATCTTTTCATAATACGAAAGGTACTTTGCTTCGGGATAGAGGCCAGATAGTTTAAACAAGCAATGAGCCATGATAGAATTAGAAGCAGGAATTACATTATCAGTTGTTTCCAGAGACCTTCTAACCAGAACATCCTGGGTGTCGGAGGTAAAATAGAACAGTCCGCTTTCTTTTTGTAAAAAGTGATTCAGGCAATGGTCCATGAGGGCGGTAGAACGTTTCAACCAGACTTCCTCAAAAGTAACTTCATAAAGGACCAGCCAGGCATCAATCAGGGTGGCATAGTCTTCCAGAAATCCATCAATAGTACTCTTTCCTTCCTTGTGGTTGTGAAATAGACCCCCATTGTCTTTTAGCACGTTTTGTTCTAAAAAAGAAGTAGTATTCTTGGCCATATTCAGGTATTCTAAATTGCCAAGATAGCGATAGGATTCAGCCAACCCTTTGATAGTCAATGCATTCCAGGATGTCAATATTTTATCATCTAATCTTGGTCTGGGTCGGGAATCTCTGTTCATCAGCAATCGTTTTTTACAGAGTTCGATCTTTTTAGAAAGGGCGATGGTAGCTAGATTATGTTTTTTTGCGATCTCATCATCCGTGGCGTCCCGGATTAAAACGTACAGATCCTCCTCCCAAAATCCATACGAATTAATATTGTAATAGTCTTTGAAGAGCTCAAAGTCGGCCCCTAATAAATCCCTCAATTCTGTTTCCGTCCATACATAATAACTTCCTTCCTTAAGAGTGCCTTTGGAATCGTGGCTATCAGCATCCAGAGAAGAGTAAAATCCAGCTTCCGGGGACATCAATTCCCGGGACAAGAAGGAAATCGTTTCCTCTACTACTTTTTTATATAATGGATTTCCATTGGCTCCATAGGCTTTGGCATATAAAGAAATTAACTGGGCATTGTCATAGAGCATCTTTTCAAAATGTGGAACATGCCATTTGGTGTCCACGGAGTAGCGGGAAAAGCCCCCGCCTAAATGGTCATAAATACCCCCAAAGGCCATTCTTATGAGGGTAGTATGTACATAATCGGTAATACTCTTGTCTTGAAATAAAGTGGCATAGTGTAATAGGAAGTCGAGATTGACTGGCATCATAAATTTAGGCGCCCTTTTATATCCTCCAAGGAAGGTATCAAAGTATTGTGACCATTTTAAAACAGCATCCTTAACGGTTTTTTTGTCGATGCTTGTTTGATCTTTCGGACGGGGAATAAAATTGATGTTATGAAGACCTTTTGTCAGGTTATCTGCATAGTCAGTTACTTTTGAAAGATCATTCTTAAAGAGTGCTGCCAATTGATCCAATACCTTGATCCAATCATTTTTCCTAACATAGGTAGCCCCCCAGAAAGGACGCCCATCAGGTAATGCTACAATATTCAGCGGCCAACCTCCGCTTCCGGTCATCATCTGTAATGCATCCATGTAAATATGATCTACATCGGGTCTTTCTTCCCTGTCTATCTTAATATTTATAAAATGTTTGTTCATTACCTCGGCTACTCCCTTATCTTCAAAACACTCATGTTCCATCACATGGCACCAGTGGCAAGCGGCGTAGCCTATACTGATCAATATGAGTTTATTTTCTTTTTTGGCTTGCGCAAGAACTTCAGGGTTCCAGGCATTCCAGTCAACAGGATTATGGGCGTGTTGTAACAGATATGGACTGGTCTCGTGAATCAGGGCATTGGTATGAGGTTCAGAAGTACTCAAAGTGTTTTTATTTAAAAAATGTACAAAAAAAAAGCACCTAGATAGGTGCTTTCTATTTCTTTTGAAGACCTACTTCACTTCGAAGGTGATCTTAACATTCACCCGAAAGTCATCTACCTTGCCGTCCTTTACGGTTGCGCTTTGTTCATTGACATAAACAGAACGGATATTTTTCACGGATTTAGAGGCCTGAGAGACCGCTTTTTGGGTAGCGTCTTCCCAACTTTCACTAGAATTTGCCAGAACTTCTATTACTTTTAAAATTGACATAATACATACTTTTTAGGTTCTTTTAAAGATCCGAAGAATTTGGAGAAATTGCAAGTATTCAAGCAGGTATTAGCCATTGATGGCAACTACTTCATTGACTTTATCTCCCATCATGTTTTTGAGCATGGTCTCAATGCCATTTTTTAAGGTAAATGTAGAAGAAGGGCAGCCACTGCAAGCGCCTTGTAAAATCACATTTACAGTCTTTAACTCCTCATCGTAGGATTGAAAGAGAATATTCCCTCCATCCATGGCTACTGCAGGTTTTACATATTCCTCCAGAATCTGTATGATTTGCTGCGAGGTTTCATCATCGGAAACAATCGCCGGCTGTTTTCCGGGAGCATTGTTACTTTGGGTTATCTCAGCCTGTGCTGACACAATCTCTTTGCCTTCCGAAATATGAACCCTTATCATTTCCCTAAGTTCCATGGTAATATCGTTCCAATCGGCTACCTCATACTTCGTTACCGAAATGTAATTCTCATCCATAAAAACCTCTTTGACAAAAGGAAAATGGAAAAGTGCTTTGGCCAGTTCAGAGTCTTTCGCATCATCAATGTTCTTAAATTCAAAAGTGGCGGGGACTAATTTCTTGTTTGCGACAAATTTCATCACAGAAGGATTAGGGGTTACCTCCGCATAAAGCGTAATAGCTACCTTGGTTGCGGTTGCTTCTTCGAGTATCACGGGGGCACCTGAATTGAGATATTCTACTATTTGCTGAGCCACTTCATTTTGTACATCTTCCCAGGCAACAATATCAAAACGTTCCAAAGCAATAAAATTCCCGGAAATATATACCGTTTTTACAAAAGGCAGGTAGAATAATTGCTGTGCCAAGGGTGAGGCTTTGGCCTCATCAATATTTTTAAACTCATAATTGGTGGAGGTGGTAAGAAAGTGATTGGCCTCAAATTTTAAGATAGCCGGGGTACTCGTCTCCTTCACGGTAATTACAAACTCTTTCATGCTGTTTCTTTTGTGCAAAAATACAACCATTTTTCAAGCTAAGCAGCATATAATAATGTTCGCTTTAAGCCGTTATACATTATATTTGAACATATACCCATTCACTTTGTCCCATCTTAGATGAGAAAACTCTTTTTTATTTTAGTTGCCTGCCTCGGCTTCATTAGCAGTTCTGATGCGCAAGAAGGTATCCCAGTATATTTTGATTATTTATCGGATAATTACTATCTGGTACATCCATCTATGGCTGGTATCGGGCTTGGTGGAAAAATACGACTCACAGCCAGAAAACAGTGGTTTAATGTAGATGAAGCACCTAATTTACAGACGCTAAGTGTAAATTGGAGGTTGGGAGACAGCCCCAGTGGGGCAGGAGTTATCTTGTTCAATGATGCCAATGGATATCATTCACAAACGGGATTAAAGGCTACCTATGCCCATCACTTGCAATTTGGTGAAGATATCAGAGTTCTTAACCAGCTGTCATTTGGACTTAGTGCAGGTTTTATTCTCAGCAGCCTTGACGAAACAGAATTCAGGTCGGTTATTCCTGATCCTATTATTTCCGGTTCACGTAATAGCGTAGGGTATTTTAATGTCGATTTTGGCATGTCCTATAATTATATGGAATTTTATGCCCACGCTACCCTTTTAAATGCCCTGGGGAGCGGAAGAGACCTCTATACTGCCATTGAGTTTGACAATTTAAGGAGGTATTTGTTTTCAGTAGGCTATATTTTTGGTAAGACCGAGTGGCGTGTTGAACCTTCTGTATTATTCCAGATCACCGAGTTTACTGAGGAAGAGACTGTAGATATAAACGCGAAAGTTTACCGGGATGTGTCTTTCGGCACAGTATGGGCCGGACTTTCCTATCGCAGAAGCTTCGATGGGGCTCAGTACCAGGCCAATGGACAGTTCGGGGAGCAGCGCTTGCAATTATTTACACCTATAATAGGGGTGAATTATAACCGCTTTATGTTCTCCTATAATTACTCATATCAGAATGGAGATATCCGTTTTGACAATGGAGGGTTCCATCAGATCACCCTGGGGTACGACTTTGGTCCGGAACGTCAAAACAGGTTCGACTGTTTTTGTCCTGCCGCCAATTAAAAAAGGACCCCGAAAACTATATCGAAGTCCATTTTCCATTTTTGCATAGTCGATTATTCCCAATACAGGTTTTTCCCTGAAGCTTGTTTTTTTATAGCTTGCAACATAGCCTGCTCTAATTGGCCTGCTTCACTCTTCTGTTGTTTTGCAAGAAACGCTTCTCGTTTTGCATTTGCATTTTGTATTTCCTTCTGTACTCTTTGGCGTTCAGCCTTCTTTTCAGTTAAGTACTTCTTGAGCTGAACTTCAGATTTTCCTTTTAGGAATTCCGGCAATGTTTCCTGCCTAACTTTTCCCAGATCAAAATTAGCTTTTGAAGACGCATCTACCAGATCCCAATCGGCGTTGTTGTAATACCCTGAACTCTTGCTGACGGCTCTTTTTACGGCCACTACCTCTTCCATTTCCATAGCTTCTGAATCCTGAACCTCTTGCAGGGCCATTCTGCTTGCACCTTTAGTACCATAAGAAACATAGGTGTTATTCAATTGGGTATTTAATTTAATGATGATTTCGTCATACGGTGTTTTAATATGTACAACCTGTCTGTTATGGTCAATGGCCATATATTCCCCCCCGGCAAGCAGGGCACCTTCCTGCCAGTGAGTATTCACCCCTTCACTATAAGTTCCGCAAAAAATGGTATTTACTATAACATCTTTTTCTTTGGCATTTAAAACAGCTTGCCTGAAATCTGTCCTGCCTTGAGTAAAAGGTTCATTCCCTGCAATGAATATCATTTTTAGGTCGTCAGGATTCTTTCCCCAGTCTAATTGACCTAATGACCTGTCGATTACGTGTCCGCAATATTCCTCACCACCATTGGTGCTTAATGAGAATAGCTTTTCTGAGATCTTATCCAGGTCATTGCTAAAACCAAGCACTTGTTGAATATAACCCTCCTGAGAGGCAAGATCATCATTGCCATACTGGTAGAGAGCTATCTGCAAGCCGGGACGACTATCATTACCACATTTGGCATAAGCAAATTGGTTAACGATGTCCCAGAGTTGCGATTTTGCCTGATTAATAAGTCCATCCATACTATTACTGGTGTCTAACAACAGCGCAATTTTCACCACGGGATTCCGGGATTTATTCACAAATTCTTGTTGATTTTTTTCTTTTACCAAGGAAGTGGCGATAGGCACCTCTTTGCTGTTTGCGGAACTTGTTCCTAAGGAAAGTACCAATAGGAAAACGAACATTTTGTGGGCATAATTTTTCATTTTATTTTTTTTAAAGGGTTATAAATATGGCTGAAAAGTACGCTGGAACTATTTTAAAAAAAACCGATAATGAGCTAACACCTACTCTGAATGAGGGAACAGGCAGGTTGCCTTCGGGAAGTAGATAAAAAGGTAAAGAAAGTCGGGTTTTTATGAAGGAGAGCATTTTTTAATACCATTCAAATGGACTAAGTTTATCCTAATGATACAAATCGGCCCCGTAAAATTATTTGTTTTAACAGCGATGCTCTTGGTCGTTTCCAATACCTACTCCCAGTCACAAGATCAGAGGAAGGAACTAAGCATTATTGCCAGGCATAAGGCCTATCTGGATTCTGCCAGAATGTTTAAACCTACCAATATTGAAAAAAGTATAGATTTCATCGCCAGCTCTATTGCCGAACTGGGAGATCGTGGGAATAAAAAGGAACTGGCTGCATCTCTCGTGGAACTGGCAGAGGTGTATAAATACTACCAACAGACAGATCTGGCCATTGACAATTATAAGGATGCCCTTGACGCTTATTACAGCAGTAGTACAGCCTTATCCCTGGGTAAAGCCTATATCATAAACCGTCAATGGGAAGATGCCATTGACATCTTAATACCCATAGAACAAAACACGGCTCTTGTGCCCTATCAGCGCGTGGAAGTATATGAAAACCTAGGAGCGGCGTATGCGGGCTTAGCAGATGCCAATAAAGCAGTGGCCTACTATCAGGAGGGGTTGAAAATTGCGACTAAAAATCAGATCGGGCCCAAAATACCAGATCTGAATTCCAAAATTGCAGATGCTTATGCCAATGTGAACCGGTTGGAGGAAGCGAATGCCTATTATGATAATTCTTTAAGAGAGGCAAAGAAGCAAACCCCAAAAAGGGCTATTCAGGAAAAAGAAAAGGTTGCTGATTTTTTAAATAAAAGAAATCAGTATGATGATGAGATACTGCTTCGGAAAAGCAATTTACAGGAAATGGAAGAAATGCAACCTGTGGCGGGCAAAGCAAGTGCTCGTGGACAAAGCCCAGATTCTATTACAAGGCAACGTATCAATTATAAAATTGCCAATGCCTATATCGCGCAGGACAAATACGAAGAGGCCATACCTTATTTGCAGCAAAGTATTGCCACCGCCGATGGGGAATCTGATCTTATCGTACAAAAAGATGCAACCCGGAAATTATCAGAAGTGTATCGTCAACAAGGGGAGTTCGACAAAGCCTTGGAAACCTATCAAAAATACGTTGCCGTAGTAGACACCTTGTATGTCAGAAAAGAACAGGAAATATCTCGTGCAGCCAGATTAAACCGTGAAATTGCCGCCACTCAAAATAGAATTACCGGTCTGGAACAGGAAAGAGAGTTATCACAGAGTAAATACGACCTCGCTATTGCGGAGCAGCGATTGACAGAGGAAAGTAACAAGAGGCAGTTGTGGGTGATATATTCCTTGGTATTTGGGATGTTTTTTATGTCTCTGGCAGCTTTCTTTTTCTACAGAAGTAACCAAAAGCAGAAACTAGCGAACAATTTACTGGCCTTGAAATCGCTTCGATCTCAGATGAATCCTCATTTTATTTTTAATGCTTTGAACTCGGTTAATAATTATATTTCAAAACACGATGAACGTAGTGCCAACAGATATCTAAGCGATTTTTCAACGCTGATGAGAACGGTGCTGGAAAATTCAGAAGAAGATTTTATAGCATTAAATAAAGAGATTGAATTGCTGGAATTGTATCTGAAGCTCGAGAATTCCAGATTCCCTGATAAATTTTCTTACCATCTTGAAGTGGAAGATTCGATCAACAGGGAAGCCTATAAAATACCTCCGATGCTTTTACAGCCTTATCTCGAAAATGCTATTTGGCACGGACTTCGCTATAGAGAATCCCCCGGGGAATTAAACATAAGAATTTTGCAAAAAAGTAAGGAAAGCCTTGAAATCTGCATTGAAGATAATGGGATCGGCAGAAAGAAATCGGCCACATTAAAGACCCAACATCAAAAAAAACAACGATCTACGGCCATGGGAAACATTCAAAAACGCATCAACATTTTGAACGATATGTATGATAATAATATTTCTGTAAATGTTGAAGACCTCAATAAAGATGACACAGGAACCCGGGTAACTTTAACGTTAAACAAAAGCAAATGAAGTTGCGGGCGATCATCATAGAAGATGAGCTTAACAGCAGGGAGATCCTTAGAAATTACCTGACAAAGTATTGTGCCAATGTTACCATTGTAGGAGAAGCTGGTAACATAAGTGAGGGAGTGGCTCTAATTGCTCAGAAACAACCAAATTTGGTGTTTCTGGATGTGGAAATGCCTTTTGGAAATGCCTTTGACCTATTGGAAAAATTGCCTGAAAGGAATTTTGAAACGGTATTTGTCACCGCATACAACCAATATGCCATGGAAGCCTTGAACCAACATGCCGCCTACTATCTAATGAAGCCCATTAATATAGATGAACTCATAAAGGCGGTGGCCTATGTAGATGAGGTCGTTACAAAGGAGGAACTGTTGCAAGATCGGGTCCTGACATCAAATCAGCAGAAAGTGGATGGTAAGATAACCTTACCACAGCAAGACGGTTTTCAGGTCCTCAATGTTTCAGATATTTTGTATTGCAAGGCAGATGATAACTATACCGAGATATATATGGCAGAAAGGAAAATACTGGTAAGTAAAACCCTGAAATATTTTGAGGAGGCGCTTGCAGATTTTCCTTTTGTGCGTATTCACAAGTCTTTTTTAGTGAACCTTAATGAGGTAAAAAAGTATAGAAAAGGAAAAGGAGGTAGCGTCATTGTTTCTAATGGAAAAGAACTTCTGGTATCTGCCTCAAAGAAAAAGAAATTACTTTCGTATTTCGAATAATTAAAAGGCAGTCTAACTGTATTAATTTCAATTTAGTGTTATGATTATTAAAACAATTAATGGGAAGACCCCGGAATTTGGCAACGAGTGTTTTATAGCTGATAATGCTACTATTGTTGGTGACGTGGTCATGGGCGATGAGTGCAGTGTATGGTTCAATGCGGTTATCCGAGGCGATGTGCATTACATCAGAATTGGAAATAAAGTAAATGTACAGGATGGGGCTATTATTCACTGTACCTATAAGAAAGCACCCACCAACATAGGAAATAATGTTTCTATAGCACATAATGCCATTGTACATGGTTGCACGGTTGAAGATAATGTGTTAATTGGGATGGGCAGTATAATTATGGATGATTGCATAGTTGGATCCAATAGTATTATTGCGGCAGGAGCTGTGCTTACCAAAGGGACCGTGGTGCCTTCAGGGACGGTATACGGCGGAATGCCAGCTAAAAAACTGAAGGATATTAGTCCGGAACTAAGTCAGGGGGAGATCATTCGAATTGCCAACAGTTATGTGAAGTACGCGTCATGGTTCAAAAGTGAGTAATAAGGAATGTTTTAAATTTATAATCCGAGCGCTGTAAAAAATCAGATTTTCTGGTTGGTGGGCCCAGCTTCTTGTTCTAAATCTCCCGGGTACCAAAACAGGAACCTAGTTTCTGACAAACTTTATAAAACCTCAGCAGCCTCTGGTTTCATTACATATTACCGAAAATTAAGTATATTTAATAAACAAGGCGCAGTAATGGCAACGCATAATTATCAGGGGAAAAAATTTGACCTTCAGGGGGTGGACCCGGTGGTCGATGCCTTAACCGTGGAAGAGGCCCTCCAAATAAATATCAATGGAAAGCCTTTTACACTATCCATGCGAACACCTGGTGCAGATAGCGATCTGATCCGTGGATTGTTACACAGCGAGGCCATTATAACATCAGATCAGTTTCACCCTGAGCCAATCTTTCAAATCGAAAATGAAGAGGGTATTGTAACCGTTGTAGATCTAAAGATCCCAGAGGCTCTTCTAGGCAGCGGCTATTCCAACAGCCGAAGTCTGTTGTCTGTTTCTTCCTGTGGAATATGTGGTAAAACAGAACTTGGGGATCAGGCCTTTATGGGTAAGTCCATTGAGGCGTCCACGCAGTTTTCCGCAGAAAGTTTTACAGAAATGTTTGCTCAAATGAATCGAGGTCAGCATGATTTCAAACAATCCGGGGGTACTCATGCAGCTGCGCTATTCGATGCCAATGGATCCCTGCTTGTGGTTAAAGAAGATATCGGCCGCCATAATGCCGTAGATAAAGCAATCGGGTGGTTGCTGTTAAGGGATCGCTTAGCCGAAGCCAAAGCGATGACGGTTAGTGGGCGCATCTCCTATGAGATAACGATTAAAGCTTTTAAAGCAGGAATCCCATTTTTAGCCGCCGTCTCGGCTCCTTCTTCGCTGGCCGTAGATTATGCCAAAGAATTCGGTATTACGCTTCTGGGCTTTTGTCGTGAAGGACGGGCCACCTGTTACGCTCACCCTTATCGAATAAACAATAACCGGGTTAGTTCCCTTAACCCTAAAGTAAACTGATGTATGTCTGAAAATTTAAGCGAACTCCTGGGTCGTAAGGGCCTTCAAGAAAACCTCTTTGACAAGCTGGGAAACCTGGCACAGCCGGCCGGTGCGCCCGATGAAAAGGAACTTGCCGTGCTCGCTGAGGAGTTTTTGATCGGGAATGCCAATACTTTCGGGACAGCTTCTTTTTACGACTTTCTCAAACCCGAAAACAAGGGTAAAAAAGTCTATGTATGCAACGGCACGGCCTGTGAGTGCGCAGGCACCCAAGATGGGGTACTAGAAAAGCTTAACACGGAATTCACTGCTGATCAGATTGGGCATATGACCTGTTTGGGGCGATGCTACGAAAATGCTGCTTTTCATTACCAGGGACGAAATTACTCGGGAGCAGCGATCGAAAACCTGACAGCCATCGTTAAAGACAGAGCTGAAAGCAGGCCAGATTCTTATCATGTGGGTGCCAGCCACGAGGCCATTCTGACCAGGCCCTTCAGTAGTATTGAAAAATATTACAAACCCTGGCTGAAGGTGTTACAAAATCAATCGGAAAATGCGTTGGGGGAGATCAAAACCTCCAACCTTAGGGGAAGGGGCGGAGCAGGATTCCCCATGGGCCAAAAACTGGAGTTTTGCAGAAAGGCGGAAGGAGATGTCAAATTTATTATCTGCAATGCGGACGAAGGGGACCCCGGGGCTTATTCCGACAGGTATTTGCTGGAAAAGCATCCTCATTCGGTGCTCTTTGGTATGCTGGTCAGCGGCTATGTGACCGGAGCACATCACGGAATTGTATATATCCGGGCCGAGTATCCCGAAGCGGTAAGCATTGTACAAAATGCCATCGACCAGCTAAAAGACAGTGCCCTGGTGGGGCGAAACATACAAGGAAGCGGTTTTGATTTTGAATTTAAAATAATCCAGGCTCAGGGATCCTACATTTGCGGGGAAGAAACAGCCCTTATCAATTCCATAGAAGGGCAGCGCCCGGAAGTTAGGATTCGCCCCCCTTATCCCGCCCAACGCGGGCTGTTCAACAAACCTACCGTAGTCAATAACGTCGAAACTCTTGCAGCAGTACATTACATAATCAGCGAGAAAGGGGCCACTTGGAAGGCAGTTGGCACTGAGAAGTCTTCAGGTACTAAACTGGTGTGCCTTGACAGTTTTTTTAAACGTCCCGGTATTTATGAGGTGGTCATGGGAACTCCTATGAACACGGTAATTAATGAACTTGGCGGCGGATTTAAAAGCCCTGTAAAGGCATTGCAAATCGGGGGTCCTTTAGGTGGTGTAGTTCCTATTGAAAAACTGGATGAGCTTAGCCTGGATTTTGAATCCTTTGCCAAGGCAGGATTTTTGCTGGGACACGCTTCAGTGGTCAGCATCCCGGAAGATTATCCCATGATGCGCTATATTGAGCACCTGTTCGATTTTGCCGCTTACGAAAGCTGTGGCAAGTGCTTTCCCTGCAGATTGGGGACAAAACGAGGACATGAAATGGCAACCAAGGCTATTAAAGAAGGGCATGTGATAGACAGATCCCTGTTTAATGACCTGCTTACGACCCTCGAAGAGGGCTCTCTCTGCGCACACGGCGGTGGAATTCCATTGCCGATTCGTAACATAGTTCAGTATTTTGATTCGGAATTAAACGCTTACTTTAATTAATCGTCGCATATGAAGACTGCATTTATAAATAACATTGCCCATTCATTCGATACTGGAGATACCATGCTTACGTTTATTCGTCGTCATGCAGGTTCAGCATTGGTGCCCACCCTTTGTGACGCGCCAAATCTGAAACCCTTCGGGGCCTGCCGGGTCTGTAGTGTGGAAGTGGCCCTGGAAAAGGGTGGTGTGGTTAAAACCGTGGCAGCATGCCATACTCCGGTGTCTGAAGGTCAATATATTTATACCAGTACAGATAGCGTTCAGAAGTTGCGCAAGAATATTATTGAACTGGTACTTACAGATCATCCGCTAGACTGTCTGACTTGTGAAGTCAATGGAAATTGTGAACTGCAAACCGTTGCAGCGCAGGTGGGCATACGCGAAGTACGCTATCCGGAAGGGAAAGATCATCTGAACAGAACCAAGGACCTGAGTCATCCGTATATGACCTCAGACCTTAGTAAGTGTATTAATTGTTACCGCTGCGTGCGGGCCTGCGATGAGGTACAGGGAGAATTTGTGCTAAGTATGGCGGGAAGAGGTTTTGATGCCCACATCGTAAAAGGACTGGACCAAAGCTTTATGGAGTCAGACTGTGTGAGTTGTGGTGCCTGTTCTCAGGCATGCCCAACCTCCGCTATTTCAGACGTTTTTCAGTCCAAGGCTATTCAGGCTACTGAAACCACGCGGACAGTATGCACCTATTGCGGAGTGGGATGTAATCTGGATATTGCCACCAATTCAGGTGAAATACTGAGTATTACCGCCCCCTATAATGCCGAAGTGAATCAGGGACATACCTGCCTCAAAGGACGTTTTGCCTTTAAATTCTACAATCATCCGGAGCGGCTAGATTCGCCCATGATCAAGCGAAATGGCACTTTTGAGAAAGTATCCTGGGATGAAGTATACGATTATATCACCGGAAAATTCAAAGATTATAAGGAGAGCTACGGCCCGGACAGCATGGCCGGGATTTCTTCTTCCCGCTGTACCAACGAGGAGAACTACCTGATGCAGAAATTTTTTCGTGCGGTGATTCAAACGAACAATATTGACGGCTGCGCCCGTGTGTGTCATTCCCCAACGGCCCTGGGTATGCAGCGTACCTTCGGAACCGGAGCTGCCACTAATTCCATAGAGGATCTCAAGCATACAGATTGCATTATGGTAATCGGTTCCAACCCTACAGATGCTCATCCTGTAACAGGGGCCAAACTCAAGCAGTTTGCCATGAAGTCTAATAAGGTATCTATTGTGATTGATCCTCGCAGAACGGAATTGGCCCGCTACGCCACACATCATTTGGCCTTGCGGCCGGGGACCAATGTTGCAGTGCTGAATATGATGATGTTTTATATTGTTCAGGAAGGTTTAGCAGACCAGTCATTCATAGCCAAACGTACGGAGGGATATGAGGATTTTAAAGCTGAATTAATGGGGATTGATCTGGCCCATCTGGAGGCTGTTTCCGGCGTGCCCCGTGAAGAAGTAAGGGCTGCAGCAATTGCTTACGCCAGCGTTCCCAATGCCATGTCATTTCACGGCCTTGGGGTAACCGAGCACTCTCAGGGAACTTTTACAGTAATGCAGATCGCGGACCTTGCCATGTTGACAGGGAACATTGGCCGAAAAGGGGTGGGGGTAAATCCACTACGCGGGCAAAATAATGTTCAGGGAAGTGCCGACATGGGGGTGCAACCGCATCAGGGTGCAGGGTATCTGGATGTAACAGATCCGGAAATCAACCAACGCTACAACAAATTTTACGGAAGCGAAGTTCCGACACAAATAGGGTATAAGATACCGGAAATGTTCCAGGCCGCTCTGGATGGCAAACTCAAAGCCATCTGGATCATTGGGGAGGACGTCGTACAAACGGATCCGAATACCCAAAAGGTGATCCGTGCGCTCCAAGCCACCGATTTGGTCATAGTACAGGAACTTTTTATGACCGAAACGGCCAAATATGCGGACGTGATTCTGCCTGGCGCTTCATTTCTGGAGAAAAGCGGCACCTTTACCAATGGGGAAAGACGGGTGCAGGCTGTACGCCAGGTAGTGGAGCCTATTACAGGTTCTAGACCCGATGGACAGATCATTGTTGATATTATGAATAGGATGGGCTATGCTCAGCCGGAGTACACCCCCGATGGTATGCTGGAAGAGATATCACAGATCGTGCCTTTCTTTGCTGGAATCAGGTGGGATCGTTTGGGTGAGAATGGCCTGCAATGGCCTGTAGCTCCCGATGGGACGGATACGCAGATTTTGCATCAACAGGAATTTACGCGCGGCCTGGGCTATTTTGAATTTCATGCCTGGAAGGAAACAAAGGAGATCACGGAGCATGGAAAAGAGTACCCCTATATTTTAACTACGAATCGGGAGTTGGAGCACTACAATTGCGGGGCCATGACCCGCAGAACTGCTAATGAAAAGATCCTGAAAAGTGACTATCTCATGATTCATCCCGATGATGCAGCCGCCAATCTTATTCAGGAAGGGGATTTTGTTTGTTTGGAGTCGCCACGAGGTAAAGTAGATGTTAAAGCCCGCATTACAGATGAGGTTAAACCGGGTATTTTGAGCACCACTTTCCACTTTCCGGATATTATGGTGAACAACATCACCAGCGATGTTCATGACACCGAAGCTATGTGTCCTGAATACAAGGTTGTGGCTGTGAAGATCCGGAAGTCCAAAGGAAAATTTAAGAAGCTCCTGCAGGATACGTAGATCGAAAACCCTGGTTTTAGCTACTTCATGAGTACCTTATTCAGGAGTGGGGGTGACCTTATTTTCAGGTAATTTAAATGGGGAACTCAAGAGATTCTACATCTCTTTCTTATATTTTTAAATATTGTTAAGAACAGCGCATAATAGAAGTATTTAGTACATTTACGCTGAAAAATTTCAAATTATGAATGCATATATTTTTCCCGGACAGGGAGCACAATTTTCGGGAATGGGTCTGGATCTGTATGAAAAATACACGGAAGCCCAAGATCTCTTTGAGCAGGCAAATGACATTTTAGGATTTTCAATTACAGATGTAATGTTTAAAGGTTCTGCTGAGGATCTTAAGGAAACCAAAGTGACACAGCCTGCTATTTTCTTACACTCCGTGGTCTTGAGTAAGGTTTTGGGAGATACGTTTAAACCCGATATGGTTGCAGGGCACTCTTTGGGTGAATTCTCTGCCCTGGTTGCTAATGGTGCTTTGAAATTTGAAGACGGACTAAAATTGGTGTCTAAAAGGGCTCTTGCCATGCAGAAAGCCTGTGAAATTGCACCCAGTACGATGGCTGCTGTTTTGGGCCTGGAAGATGCTGTTGTGGAAAGGATATGCAGCAGTATTGATGGGGTAGTTGTTCCTGCTAATTACAATTGTCCCGGACAATTGGTGATCTCCGGTGAAACCACAGCTGTGGAGGCAGCCTGCGCAAAGTTAAAAGATGCCGGAGCCAGAAGGGCTCTATTGCTGCCTGTTGGAGGTGCATTTCACTCTCCTATGATGGAGCCTGCGAGGGAGGAACTGGCTGCAGCAATTGAAAATACAAGCTTTTCAGAACCAAGCTGTCCTATTTACCAAAATGTAAATGCTGCTGCAATAAGTAATGCAGTAGCGATACAGAAGAACCTGATTGCCCAACTAACCTCTCCCGTACGTTGGACACAGAGTGTACAAAACATGGTGAAGGACGGGGCCACCAACTTTGTAGAGGTGGGACCCGGGAAAGTATTGCAGGGTTTGGTGAAGAAGATAAGTCCGGATGTGGAGGCTGCTTCCGCGGAGGTGGCTGCCTCATAATATTCCCATATAAAACACGATTTCTGTAATACATCTGAAAAATGGTTAATTAGGCCTTATTATTAGTCTAAAGCCTTAATTTTTCTTAATATTGGTACCCTCTTTTCAAGAGCGTAGTTTATCGATCACGCTTGAGATTCAGGACCTATTGGGGATTGTATATGGAAAGAAAAATTTTAAAAAACAGCACCATCTAATTTTTTTCAACACTTCAACGATAAAAAGCCTGCTTTTTGTGGGGTTTCTTTTGTTGATTGGGGTTGTGGGGTATGGGCAAGCTAATGCATTATCGGTTGTACTCAGTGATTCTGATTTAACAATTGGGGAAACTTCAACTGTAACAATTACTTTTGATGTTGCTGTTCAACTTGGTAGTTTTACTGAAGTAGATTTAAACATTCCCAATGGTTCGTTCACTACAGGACTAAGCACTTCAGATAATATTGTTTTCACCGCAACTTATACGCCAAATCCTGGAATAGAACAACCCACCAATGTGATCACTGTTGATAATACAGGTGTAAATGATGAAGCATTGGGAAATCCTGGAACAGGTACAACAAGTTCGGCCAACTTTGCCATAGATACTTTAGCACCTAGTGTAGCGATCACCTCAGTGTTGTCTCCTGGTCCTACCAGCACGTCACCGATACCAATCACGATCATTTTTAGTGAGGCGGTCACAGGATTTGTTTCGACAGATATCGTGGCAGGCAATGGTACGGTTAGTGGTTTTGCAGGCTCAGGCACGACCTATACGGCAAATATTACGCCCACTGCCAATGGGCTTGTTACGGTAGATGTGGCAGCGGGGGTAGCGATAGATGGCAGTAGTAATGGAAATACGGCGGCGCCACAGTTCAGTATTGTCTTTGATAATACAGGCCCTAGTGTAGCGATCACCTCAGTGTTGTCTCCTGGTCCTACCAGCACGTCACCGATACCAATCACGATCATTTTTAGTGAGGCGGTCACAGGATTTGTTTCGACAGATATCGTGGCAGGCAATGGTACGGTTAGTGGTTTTGCAGGCTCAGGCACGACCTATACGGCAAATATTACGCCCACTGCCAATGGGCTTGTTACGGTAGATGTGGCAGCGGGGGTAGCGATAGATGGCAGTAGTAATGGAAATACGGCGGCGCCACAGTTCAGTATTGTCTTTGATAATACAGGCCCTAGTGTAGCGATCACCTCAGTGTTGTCTCCTGGTCCTACCAGCACGTCACCGATACCAATCACGATCATTTTTAGTGAGGCGGTCACAGGATTTGTTTCGACAGATATCGTGGCAGGCAATGGTACGGTTAGTGGTTTTGCAGGCTCAGGCACGACCTATACGGCAAATATTACGCCCACTGCCAATGGGCTTGTTACGGTAGATGTGGCAGCGGGGGTAGCGATAGATGGCAGTAGTAATGGAAATACGGCGGCGCCACAGTTCAGTATTGTCTTTGATAATACAGGCCCTAGTGTAGCGATCACCTCAGTGTTGTCTCCTGGTCCTACCAGCACGTCACCGATACCAATCACGATCATTTTTAGTGAGGCGGTCACAGGATTTGTTTCGACAGATATCGTGGCAGGCAATGGTACGGTTAGTGGTTTTGCAGGCTCAGGCACGACCTATACGGCAAATATTACGCCCACTGCCAATGGGCTTGTTACGGTAGATGTGGCAGCGGGGGTAGCGATAGATGGCAGTAGTAATGGAAATACGGCGGCGCCACAGTTCAGTATTGTCTTTGATAATACAGGCCCTAGTGTAGCGATCACCTCAGTGTTGTCTCCTGGTCCTACCAGCACGTCACCGATACCAATCACGATCATTTTTAGTGAGGCGGTCACAGGATTTGTTTCGACAGATATCGTGGCAGGCAATGGTACGGTTAGTGGTTTTGCAGGCTCAGGCACGACCTATACGGCAAATATTACGCCCACTGCCAATGGGCTTGTTACGGTAGATGTGGCAGCGGGGGTAGCGATAGATGGCAGTAGTAATGGAAATACGGCGGCGCCACAGTTCAGTATTGTCTTTGATAATACAGGCCCTAGTGTAGCGATCACCTCAGTGTTGTCTCCTGGTCCTACCAGCACGTCACCGATACCAATCACGATCATTTTTAGTGAGGCGGTCACAGGATTTGTTTCGACAGATATCGTGGCAGGCAATGGTACGGTTAGTGGTTTTGCAGGCTCAGGCACGACCTATACGGCAAATATTACGCCCACTGCCAATGGGCTTGTTACGGTAGATGTGGCAGCGGGGGTAGCGATAGATGGCAGTAGTAATGGAAATACGGCGGCGCCACAGTTCAGTATTGTCTTTGATAATACAGGCCCTAGTGTAGCGATCACCTCAGTGTTGTCTCCTGGTCCTACCAGCACGTCACCGATACCAATCACGATCATTTTTAGTGAGGCGGTCACAGGATTTGTTTCGACAGATATCGTGGCAGGCAATGGTACGGTTAGTGGTTTTGCAGGCTCAGGCACGACCTATACGGCAAATATTACGCCCACTGCCAATGGGCTTGTTACGGTAGATGTGGCAGCGGGGGTAGCGATAGATGGCAGTAGTAATGGAAATACGGCGGCGCCACAGTTCAGTATTGTCTTTGATAATACAGGACCAACAGGATATACTGTTACCATAAACCAAGATCCCATAAATTTGGGAAATGAGACAGCGGTTAGCTTTACTTTTACTGGAGCAGAATTAGGTGCCACTTATAATTATACATTTAACAGTACTGGTGGTGGTGCTCCTGTAACCGGATCTGGCACTGTAGTATCTGCTGGTGAAACAATCTCTGGAATTAATTTAAGTGGTTTGGGGGATGGCACCGTAAACCTAAGTGTCACTCTAACGGATACCTTAGGAAATATTGGAAGTGCTGCCACAGATAATGCTGCCAAAGTATCAGATGCCATAAGTATAAGTGATATATCCTTTGCGGAAGGAAACGCAGGGACTACCACCTTTATTTTCACGGTTAGTGTAGATGGAGGTGGCAATGCGGCTAGCAATATTGGTTTTACATACAATACAGCGAATGGTACGGCCACTGCCGGGACTGACTATGTAGCCATAGTAGGAAGTACCGGAACTATTACGGCCGGAACTAATAGTACAAGTGTATCGGTATCGGTGAATGGGGATACAGCCGTAGAAGCTAATGAGACCTTTTTCGTCAATCTAAGTGCCCCTGTAAATGCAACCATCAATGATGGGCAAGGTCAGGGGACCATACAGAATGATGACAGCGCCTCTATAAGTATTAACGATCCCACTCCTATAAACGAAGGCAATTCCGGGGTGCAAACCTTGACATTCACGGTATCCCTGGGACAGTCCGATCCAAATAATCCTATTACCGTGGGGTACCTGATCAGCGGGGGTAATGAAGATACCGATACAGGGATCCTGACCTTTGCAGCAGGCACTACCACTTTAACGCAAAACATCACCGTAACTACCAATGGAGATACGCTGCTGGAAGGGGATGAAGACATTACGGTTACCTTAAATAACGCCAGCACCAATGCCAATTTGGTAAAGGCTATTGGTGTAAGCAGCTTCCTGAATGATGATTTCGCCTCTATTAGTATCAACGATCCGGCACCTGTTGCCGAGGGAGATGCAGGACCTGCCACCATCAATTTTACCGTAAGTATAACACAATCAGATCCTTCGGCAGCCATTACGGTAGATTACGTCATCAGCGGAGGCAATGAAAATGGTACCGGTAATACGCTGACCTTTCCGGCAGGGACACCCACCCTGACCCAAACAATATCGGTGACCACTACCGGAGATACAGCGGTGGAACCTAATGAACCGATTTCTGTTACATTAGGGAATGCAAGCTTAAATGCGGTCATTAGTAAGGCCGTCGGAAACAGCAGTTTTACCAATGATGATACGGCCTCAATTTCCATTAACGATCCAGCCTCCGTGCCAGAAGGAAATTCGGGAGTACAAACCATCAACTTCGCAGTTAGCATAGATCAGTCTGATCCTAACAATAACATAACCGTTCAATATACCATTAGTGGCGGAAATGAGGATACAGATACAGATGTATTGACCTTTCTAGCCGGTACCACAAGCTTGTCACAAACAATTCCTGTAACCACCAATGGGGATACAGCAGTTGAAGCAGACGAATCGGTTTCTATAACCTTAAATAGCCCAAGCAGCAATGCCACCATTGTGAAAGGTTTAGGGAGCAGCAGCTTTACAAATGACGATTCTTCAACTATTAGTATCAATGATCCTACTTCTGTCCTAGAAGGAGATACCGGGATTACAACCATTAATTTTGCTGTGACCCTGGGTCAATCAGATCCAAATAATCCTATTACCGTGGACTATGCCATCAATGGAGGAAACGAAAATGGCACCGGAAGCACACTTACCTTCGATGCCGGAACTACTACTTTAACACAAATAATTCCTGTCACTACCAATGGCGATTTTATAGTACAGGCAGATCTTCCGGTTTCAGTTACTCTTAGTAATCCCAGTGGGAATGCCTCTTTGGCCGCAGATAATGTGGGAATAAGTAGTTTTATAGATGATGACGTAGCAGGATTCACGGTATCACCATTGACATTAAATACCACCGAAGGTGGTGTAGGACAGTCGTTTTCTGTAGTTCTGGATGCAGCTCCGGCAACGAATGTTATAATCCTTCTTGCTTCTTCAGATACCTCTGAAGGCAATCTAAGCGAGTCTAGTTTAACCTTTAATTCCGGCAATTGGAATACTCCCAGAATTGTGAATGTTATTCCATTCAATGATAGCTTTGTTGATGGGGACCAGAATTATACGATCACAGCGAGTGTAGATGATGCCAACAGCAATAATTTCTTTGATGCCCTCCCGGATCAAACAATAGCAGTAACCAATAGTGATGATGATACTGTTGGGATAATTATCACAGCTATCAATGGAAATACAACCGAAGATGGCGTGGCAGCCAGTTTCACCATTTTTCTGGAAAGTGAACCTTCCGGGGATGTCATCATTCCGCTTAGCAGTAATGATCCCGGGGAAGGGACCATATCAGTAAGCAGTGTAACCTTAAATGCTGCTAACTGGGATACAGGTGTTTCTGTCGTAGTAACCGGGGTTGATGATGCTTTTGTAGATGGGCCTGTGTCCTACGCTATCATCACGGGAAATGTAACTTCTACAGATCCCAATTACGACATCCTGACAGGGGCGAACCTACAAGATGTAGCAGTGACCAACAACGATAATGATACGGCCAGTATCAGCATTAATAACAGGACCTTCAATGAGGGTATTGGTTCAGCGGTGTTCACCGTGACCCTCACCGGGGAGGTGGAGGCAGGGTTTACAGTAGACTATATAACCTCCAACAACACAGCTCAGGCTGGTTCAGATTATACGGCTACTAGTGGCACCCTTACTTTCGCTGGTTCAACCGGAGAAACACAGACTCTGCAAATACCTATTACCGATGACCCTATCGTAGAACAAAGTGAAATATTTCTGGTGACCTTAAACAATGTGGTAAACCCAGGAAATATTACGATATCAAAAGCAATTGGCGTTGGAAGTATTACGGACAACGATGCCGCCAATGTGACTATAGATGATATCACCGTCAATGAATCTGATGGACAGGCCATATTTACGGTAACCTTAACCGGGAACGTACCCTCCGGCTTTAGTGTGAATTATGCAACCGCCGATGATACTGCGCTGGATACCGAGGACTATTTAAGTACTAGTGGTTCAGTTACTTTCTCAGGGAACGATGGGGAAACTCAGACAATTACAGTGCAAATATTAGATGATGGTGTGGTGGAACAGGCTAATGAAGATTTCTTTATGAATCTTACAGGCATTAGTTCTGTACTGGTGAGTATTGGGGATCCCAGGGGATAGCAACTATTATTGACAATGACATTTGTCCGGCTGGTGATTTGGCGCCGGTTTTAGATCCTTCTGTTCCAACTGCATTCTGCGATGCCACTAATCAGGATCTGGATGAATATACAAACAGTGCACCTCCCACAGGGTCAGAACTTAGATGGACCGCAGATCTCTCCGGTATTTTAGATCAGGATACCCACTTATTATCTTCTGTAATCAGCTCAGATTTTCCGGGGACCTATTATGGATTTTTCTGGGATATAGTGAACAATTGCGCCAGCCCAACTTTGGAGGTCACTCTGGAATTCAATACAACCCCGCAACTAATCAGTAGTACAGATGCTGACCGTTGTGGAGAAGGGTCCGTTACCTTAAATGCCATATTTTCTGAAGGTACGATAAGTTGGTTTGCAGTAGCTTCAGGAGGAGCAAGCCTGGCGGAAGGAGAAGATTTTGATACGCCTAACTTAACAGTCACTACCACATTTTATGTAGAGTCTAATTCCAATGGCTGTATTACAGCAAGAATCCCGGTAATCGCCAACGTTTATGATCCGCCTTCTGCAGGGGTTCCAAGTAATACTACTGCTTGTAGTGTAGGAATAAATGGGCCCACCAGCCTGGACCTGGATGACCAGTTAGAAGCGGCAGACCCTGGCACCTGGGTACTCACCACAGACCCTTCAGGGGGCGGGGTTACCATCGATGCTGAGAATGTGGTAGACTTTGAAGGCTTGGCAGACGGGGATTATGTCTTTACCTATACTACGACTGAGGCCCAGGCACCTTGTGTGAATGAGTCCGTTTCCGTGATCATTACTGTGAGCGACTGTGCCGCAGACACCGATAATGATGGTCTTACGGATGGAGAAGAAGGAGTCTTGGGAACAGATCCCGGAAATCCGGATACCGACGGGGATGGATTAACAGATGGGGAAGAAGTGAACAATATAGATGATGTGAGTACCCCGGCAGTGCCTACAAGTGTGAGTGACCCATTAGATCCATGCGATCCTTTCCTAACGGAAGATTGTAACCCGCAACCAATTGATCTGGCTTTAGAGAAAACGGCTAATACTACGGAAGCCAGTGCAGGGGAACAAGTAATATTTACTATTACCCTTACTAATTTATCTCAGTCTAGAGTGGTGGATATTGAGGTATCGGATCTGCTAGACAGCAACTTTAGCTATATTTCAAATACACCTTCCACAGGGGTCTATGATCCGGATACTGGTATTTGGACAGTTCCTGAATTATTAGATAGTGAAATAGCAACCTTAACCATAGTAGTAGAGATCAATCCTGAATTAGACTCATTTATTAGTTTGAGAAATACAGCTACTATACAAAGTTCCTTGCCAATCGACGGAAATATTGATAATAATGTATCCTTTGTAGAGATTGATGCAAGTCCTCAAATTCCTAACGACTGTGGTATTGAATTTAACCAGTTTTCTCCTAATGGTGATGGAACGAATGATCGGCTGATTGTCAACTGTATAGAGATTTTTCCAAACAATACACTGGAGATCTTTGATCGCTATGGGAATAGCGTTTTCTCCGCTAATGGGTATGATAATACATGGGACGGGACAGGAAAGAACGGAGACCTTCCAAAGGGCACCTATTTCTATGTGCTCGATCTTGGTGAAGGACAGGAAGTGCAGAAAGGATGGATACAAATATTACGATAATGCGCATTAAGATAAAACAAATGAAAAGATCGTATATCCTTGCTTGTCTGTTCGTAATGTGCTCCCTACTGGGATTTGGACAACTTGAACCTCAGTATACACAATACATGTACAATATTGGGAGCTTTAATCCGGCCTATGTTGGTTCTGTTGATAAAGCTGAGATATCTGCCTTATACAGGGCGCAGTGGATCGATATAGATGGAGCACCCCGGACACTTCGTTTTGGAACCAATATTCCTTTCAGTAATGGTAAGAATGGAATAGGGTTTAACGTGGTAAGTGATCAACTTGGCCCTACAAGCCAGACCTTTTTTGATGTGGCCTATTCGTATCAGATAAATGTTTCTTCAGATACGTATTTATCTTTTGGGATCGATGCCGGTGGTGGTATTTTGGACATCGACTTTACCAAAGGCAATTTTGAGAATCCGGATGAACCCCTATTAAATAACACAGTATTTAATAAATTCTACCCTACCGTGGGGGCCGGAATGTTCCTCTATTCGGAAGATTGGTATCTGGGTGCATCAGTCCCTAATTTTTTAACGGGTATCACTAAAGATGAAGAAATAGAATCGTTTTTCAATGATCGGATACAGGCAAATGTTATTGGAGGTATGGTTTTTGAACTGAGTGATAATTTAAGATTTAAACCGGCTTTTATGGCAAGCTATTTTGAAGGATTGCCCTTTCGCTTCGACCTTTCGGCCAACTTCTTGTTCAATGATATCTTTACGGCAGGAGTAGGTTACCGTTTAGATAATGCTGTGAGCGGTCTGGCTGGTTTTCAAATAGGTAATGGAATGTTTTTAGGGTATTCGTATGATTATAGCACTACACCTTTGGGTCAATATAACCAGGGCTCCCATGAGGTCATTCTTAAATTTTTCCTTGGAGGAGGAAATCGCATAAAACCTGATAAATCAAAAAATAAAAAAGGAAAACAAATAGACACCCCAAGATTCTTTTAATACCTGCTTTATGAAACTGAAACAATGGATCTTCTTTTTCTGCTTACTAGTTTCTGGGATATCTCTGGGACAGAAAGGACTGTCTAAAGGCGATGCCTTGTTCTTTGAATATCAGTATCAGAAAGCCATACGAGAATATCTTAAGGAGGCAAAGACAAAACCCCTGAATACGCAACAGTACTTAAATCTGGCAGAATCCTATTTGAAGATGAACAACTACGATCAAGCTACTACTACATATTTAGAGATCTATTCTAAAGATTCAGTGCTTTCGGGATATCATCTGAATAAGATGTTACAGGCCATGACTGTCACCAAAGGAAATGAAAGTGTGCGTGCTTTTCTGAGTTCCAACCCTTCCAACTTTACTCCGGAGATTGGTGGAGAATGCTAATTTTAATTTTGAGCTGCTTAGTTCGGATGAAAACAGTTCATCAGTCCCTGTAGTTTTTAATGTCAATGACAATAGCTCCCAAGCTGACTTTGCGCCATCATTTTATAGCGATCAACTTTTGTTTACAAGTGCCCGAAGCCTGAATACCAAAAGAAAATATGATCCTTCAGGGGAATCTTTCCTAGATATATTCGTCGCAAGGCTTAATACTAAAGGCGATATTGTGGCTACAAGACCTTTTAATGGTATCCCTAATTTTGAATTCCACCAGGGAACACCTTATTTCTCTGACGCTCTGGATGCAGTCTTTTATATTCGTTCAAATGAGGAGAATGGAGACCTTGTTTTTGATGACAAGGGGAAGAACTCCCTGGCTCTTGGTTCCTCGGATCGAAATGGCAATTTCCGCTTCCTGCTGAAAGATCTGAGCACTTCTTTTTATTATCCTTTTTATGATGCAGACAAGTGGGAAGCTCTATTTTGCGGCTAATTTTGAGGATAGCCTGGGAGGTACGGATATCTATTACGTGTACACCAATAATGGCCTTATCATGTCTTCTCCCATCAATCTTGGTCCACGAATAAATACCCCCGGGAATGAAATAGCCCCTTATATTTTTGAGGGAAGTTTGTACTTCGCCTCGGATGTATTTTACGGCCTTGGAGGAATGGATACCTACAAATCAGAGATCCTGGAAGACAACATTTACAGCATTCCGGTAAACCTGGGGAAAGGCTTAAATTCGGAGGAGGACGATTTCGGATTTATTATAAAGAACTATCAGGATAATAGTCTTATTGGGTATTTTTCCTCCAACCGCCCCGGGGGGAAAGGGGACGACGATATCTATGGTTTTATAATTAAAGACAAACCGGGGATCAAAACCTTTACGCTCAATGGTAGTGTGTTAAATCTAACTACTAATGATCGAATTCCCGAAGCGAAAGTTCGACTTCTTGATGAACAGGGAAATCTATTAAAGCAAGTAGTAACCAATTCAGATGGGTCTTTTAGGGTTGAAGTGCCTTGGCAGGATGCCATTACCATTCAGGCCACAAAGGACCGACACTCTCTCTTCTCCAATTCCTATACCAGAGAAGGGCTTGAACAATTACAAAACATGGCCTTCGATATGGGCATCGCAAAAGTAGATGACCTGGTGGAAGAAACCGAAGGTCAGACTGTATTAAAACTCAATAAATTTTATTTTGACAAAGGACAAAGCAAGATCACTGAAGTAATTGCAACGGAACTCGAAAAAGTAGTGGATGCAGTAAACAGATTCCCTCAAATGCAATTGCGGATAGAATCACATACGGATAGCAGAGGTGGTGGGGCCACAAATTTCAGGATTTCACAAAGCAGGGCAGATGCTATTAAGGACTATCTGGAAACTCATGGGGTATCGTCTTCCAATATCCTGTATTCTATTGGGTATGGGGAAGATAAATTACTGAACGACTGTACCGATGGAGTCTTTTGCTTAGATACCTTCCATAAAAAGAATGAGCGCCAGTTAATTGTGGTACTTAATTACGACTTGCTCTTTTAGAACAAGATCATCCAGCAATAATAGAGCGCAAAAAGTGAAAGAAAAATAATGCCCGCATAGGTGAGGTATTGTAGCCATGTTTTGGGATGGAAATTAGCCGGCAGATCTTTACTCATCACATTCCTAAGATTCATATACCCTACAATAGGAGCCATTACAAATGAGATAAAAGTAGCAAGGGCTACCAAGGTACCCATATTGGCTCCGAAAGCTGTTAGGACCACATAGTTCACCACAGCGAGGCCAATAATTCCGATGGCAAAGTACTTCTTGCCAGAGAAGTCCTTATGGGCCGGTGTGAGGTGCTTTAAAATGTCAAGACTTACGCGGGCAATAGCATCGTGGGCCGTCATACAGGTACTGAACATGGTGGCAAAGGCTGAAACCGCAATAAAGATATAGGCCCATTTACCAATATGGGTAGTGAACAATTGCACCACCTGGTCAGCAAATGTGACCGCATTACTACTGAGCTCTGTTTGGGTGCCATACAAGGTCATCCATCCGATGATTAAAAAGAAGATGGCCAAAAGTGCCGTCATATAGTAACCCGAATTAAATTCTTGTAAAGCCTCGTTGAGTGGCAGCCTCCTTTTTGTTACTTTCTGTTTCTCAAGCGTCCAAAGGCTTATCCAGCTGCTGGCCTCCACAGCGGTAGGCATCCAGCCTACAAGGCCTATTAGAAATAAAATACCTACTTCATTAAAAATTGGGATAGGCTTAAAATCAGGAACCGGATCTGCCTGCCCTTTGTAAAGCACTAAGATAGTGGTGACAAGTAAGGCTATAAAAAGGATAGAGACCACAAATTTCAGGGAAAGCTCCAGAAATTTATAACGCCCTATGATCAATACTGCTGAAATAAAGATAAATAGTCCCAGGGCAACGGTACTAACGGAGACGTCATTCACTTTAAAGAGATTGATAAAGAGTCCGGCCGTAACAACATACAAGGCTGCGAGGATGGTGAAAGTAGTGACCAAAGTAATAAAGGTATAGAGCCATAGATACCCTTTGCCACGGTTGCGATAGCCTTCAATAAGAGAGGTATTGGTCACGGTTGTATATCGGATCCCAAACTCAAAAAATGGGTATTTCAGGATATTTGCCAGGATAATAGGAATGACCATTATCCAGCCGTATTGGGCTCCTGCTTTAGTTGAAAGCACTAAATGAGAGGTGCCAATGGCCATACTTGCAAAGAGCAAGCCGGGCCCTAAATTTTGTACTAAGGTTTTTAAGCTAGGCATAGTTGAAGTGCTGCTCTAAAGTAGAATATTTTAGACAATTCTGTTCAGGGGATGGTAATTTTATCACCATTTGAAATCGGTTGGGTATTCAGAAGCAGATCTATAAAAACCTTCACTCTGGCGAAATATTCGCGTATTTGCACCTTTAATCCCTGCGATCCCTCAATATCTTTGGCGTTATATCCAATGGCGTAAAGACCTTTCTTTTGGGCCAGGTAAATGGCACGTTCGTTTTGAAACTTTTGTGAGATCACTGTTACGCTATCCAGGCCAAAAACTTCTTTTGCCCGCACCATGGAATCTAAGGTACGCAGGCCCGATGGATCCAGGATGATCTTGTCTTCCGGGATACCTCCGGCGATCAGGTCTTTTTTAAAAGTGTCTGGTTCATTATAGTATTGGGTAGCATTATCTCCACTTACTAAAACTAAGTCTATTTTTCCTGCCTTATAGAGGGCAATAGTGGCATCTATACGATTCGTGTAATAAGGATTGTTTCCCCCCTGAATAAGTCGGCTCGCAGTACCCAATACAATTCCAACTCTATTTTTATGTAGCTGGTCCACACTATAGAAAGTCTTTCCTTTGGCTCCTTTGTCAATAACAGCATCACAGATCAATATGGCGGCGAGGGGGAGGATGAACAAAAGAAGGAAAACAGTCCTTAATTTCTTTTTCATACTGGGTTTTCAGGCCTATAAAGGTAAGCAAATGGCCACAACCACCACAAGGGCTCTCAAAAAAGGGAATCAAAATAAAAGGTGACCGTCTAAGTAGTTTGTAATTAAATGGTTAGCTTAAGGAAGGTATCCTCCAAAAGATTTTTATCAGCTCCATCTCCTATCAGAATATCCAGATCCTTTCTTATGATGTCCTTGAATTTGTCATTGGGTGATTTCTTGGTGTCAAGCAACTCAAAATAGATTTTCAATGCTTTTTCAGGCTTCTTTTCCAGAAGGTAACTATGGGCCAGATTACATTGAAGTACTAGAGAACCATTATCTAGAATTTGACCCTTTTCAATGTAGGTCCGGGCTGGTTTTGGTTGGTCTAATCGCAGGAAAAGCCAGGCTAAATCGTTGTAAGCAAAAGCTAATTGGGAGCTAAATTCAATATTTTCAGGAAATTGCTGGTGTTTTTCTTCAAGCAGTTCGGTGAGTTCTTTTTGGAAGGGTAGTTTTTCAGAAGGAAGTATGGTGCTGTTAATTTCCTCCCTGAATTCACTCACCTTATGATTTACATAATTCACTGAAAGCGCTTCCAGGCTGATGGAATTGAAATACTCCAGGTGCAGGGTGCAATCGGTTCGCATGTTCTTAATGACCAGGCGGTCATCCTCAAAACTTTCGAGTCGCTTTTTAACCTCTTGAAGTAATTCAAGGCTTTTAGATCGTAAGGAAATGTCCATCTGATTTTCCAGATTGATCTGATAGAGTTCCACCAGGTTTAGAGCCGTGGCACAAACATCGGGATCAAAAGCTTTGGGTTCACTCAGTGCCATCTTCCTGCGAAGGGCCAGGGCTTCGGTTAAGAAGTGTTGGGCCTTTTCGAGCTCCCTCCTTTCAAAATAAAAAAGTCCCTGGTTGTGTAGCGCAGTGGCAAGGTAATGGGTGTATTGCTCCGGATGTGCATCCGACAAAGAGTTGTAAGCTTCAATGGTTTGCTGCATGTGAACAATGGCCTTATCCAGTTCCTGAGTTTCCGCGTAAATTATGGCCATGCTGTTAAGGGTGGCCGCTATATAGGGAAGGAAAACTTCGGGGTGGGTTCTTGTTAAACCCCTGTAAAGATCAAGCGAACGCCGGTAAGAATCTATGGCTTTCCCATGTTCTTCCATGGAATTATAGGTCACAGCCAGGTTGTTTTGCAGGGCAGCCATGATGGCCATATTAGGATTGTTTGCCCCTGGTTCTATATTTTCATAAATTGCCAAAGCCTTGGTGTAATGTGTTTTAGCATCGAACAGATTGAATTCATCCGTATAGATGATCCCCAGCTGATAATGTGCTCTGGCCTTTAGAGCTGCCAAATCCGGAATAGATCCGTACTTTCTGAGGGCTTCCTTAAAATGCTTTTTGGCGTAAACGGCTTTTCCTTTTTGAGCAAGGGCCTCAGCCAATGCAAAATGTGTATTTCCCAGATGGGAACTGTAGGAAGCTGCAGCAGCTTCATCTAATTGTTCGTAGAATAATAAAGCTTTTTTGTAATGTTCGATGGCAGCGGACACATCGGTGGGTAAAAAGACGGCAGCAAGGTTGTTATGAACAGAGGCGATATCCGCATTGTGAGCTTTTTCCGCTACCACCTCATACAGCTTTAATGATTCCTGAAAGGACGCAATCGCTTTTTCTGGCATTCGCGACCTTTGATAGAGTCGGCCAATAACATTATAGAGGTCTATTTGCTGATGATGATTTTGGGAATATTTCAGAGCTTCTGAATATTCTTGGATGGAGTCTTGCAGCTTTTCTTCCTGGAGAAAGATCGCGGCCTTTTGGATTCGCTCTTCGAAGGTGGTGCTCATGTTTTCTGTCGTTTGATTAATGAATCGTCAACTGTTTCCCGCCGAAAGCCAGTTCATTTTCCTTGCAATGATTTATATAATTGATCCTTGCCATTTCTTCATACTCAATACCCTCTACAAAGACGCTCGGTTTTTGCATATCCAAAAGGGTATATCCTTTTTCCCGAAGTTTTGATATCAGGGCGTAAAGCATCGCCTTTGCGATATCCGGATCTGCTGCTACCTGGTATTCCCCGAAAAAAAGTTTTCCGATGGCTACCCCGAAGATGCCTCCCTGCAACCTGCCTCCTTCCCAGGCCTCGACCGAATGCGCATAGCCTAGCTGGTGGAGTTCCGTAAAAATGCGGAACATTCGCTCAGACAACCAATGCGGGCTCATCTGGTCCTTGAGGTTATATTGTGCCTGGCATAGCCGTAGAACGTCTTCGAAGCCACTATTAAAGCGCAACTCAAAATTTTTATCTTGTGCTGTATCCTCAGATTGAAAATTGGTAGGGTAGATCACGATCCTGGGATCAGGAGACCACCACTGGATCCGTTTTAAAGGATGATGCCAATAATAGACGCCGGCACTATAGGCGATGAGCAGGTTTTCCAGAGATATGGAGCCTCCAACAGCTAACAGCCCGTCAATATCTGCAAAATAGGCAGGGGGCAGTTTAAATTCATCCACTTTTAATTCGAAATACGGCAAGTCTGTGATTTTAATTACTATGGTCGGGAGGATCAAGCTCGCTTAATTCCCCTAATTGTCTAAGAATCTCAAAGGTTTTCCTTGCTTCCTCCTCATCAACAACGCTAATAGCTGCTCCTACATGGACCATTACATAATCTTCTAACTTCGCTTCAGGAACCAGGGTAAGGCTTACTTCTTTGATGACCCCGTCAAAGGACACTTTGCCAACCCGAAAGGTCTCGTCTAACTGAGAGGTAATGGCAATAAGCTTTCCGGGAATGGCTAAACACATGGGATCAGGTATTAGGAGTTATAGCTGCCGGACTCATTATTATGGTCTCTTTCAACCAGCTGTACCAATCTTCCATCCCTTCGCCTGTGGTGGCCGACACTTCATAGAAAACAAGATGGGGATTGACCTGCAGGGCATATTTTTTTATTTCTTCTATGTCTATATTGAGATAGGGTAAGAGGTCTATTTTGTTTATGAGGCAAACATCTGCCGTATGGAACATATCGGGGTATTTGATTGGTTTGTCCACCCCTTCAGTGGTGCTGATGATCACTACCCGTTTATCTTCCCCCAGGTTGAACATGGAAGGACATACCAGGTTCCCCACATTTTCTATCATAAGGACCGAATGATCCTTCATATTCAGTTTTTTGGCGGCGTTAAGGACCATATCGCTCTCCAGATGACAGCCTTTCCCGGTATTGATTTGTATTACGGGAACATCGAGCGCTGCGATGCGATTGGCGTCATTGAGGGTTTGCTGATCTCCTTCGATCACATAGAAAGGGATCTCTTCTTTGAGATCGCGTAATGTTCTTTCAAGCAGTGCTGTTTTTCCTGATCCGGGGGAGCTTACCAAATTGAGGGCCACGATATTCTTAGCTTCAAAGAACCCTCTGTTTTTAGCCGCCATTATCTCATTTTGCTGCAGGATGTCCTGTTCTATTTTCAGTACTTTTTTTTGATGCGATTCATGAGTGTGCTCGTGGGTATGTGTGTGCCCGTGCTCATGAGTGTGCTCATGGGAATGCCCGTGTTCGTGGTGGTGATGATCATGGTCATGCGAATGTTGATGCCCATGTTCATGCTTTTTCTGTTCTGAGGGCTTCAGGATACTGACGCCATTTTCTCCGCTTCCGCAACCGCAAGTGCCACACATAGTTGATTCGATTTAAAAATGTTAAACTACTTCCAGGGCTTTCACCCGTAATTCTTTTCCCTGCAAAATGCCTTTAAAATTACTCTTACAACGGGGACATGCATCATAGAGATGCTCCATTTTAAAAGTAGTGTCGCAATCCACACACTGTCCTTTGGCTTCGATCTTATAAACCTTCTTTATCGCATGCTCCAGGACGGTATCTTTCACCGCTGAAGGCCAGACAAAATCAAGTGAATCGAATTCGATACCGGCCAGTGTTCCGATCTCGAGCTCGATCAATTCCACCGATTTGGCCTTTGCCTTTGCAGTTTCGTCCTCTGCAATTTTTACGATCCCCAATGCAACAGACAATTCATGCATTTGCACTCTTTTATACCTGAACTACAATACTAAAAAAAAATATTATCTCGGAATATGACAAATATCATATTTCATTGGTATTGAAGTGAATACATTAGTACAATCTACTCTTTTGATTAATAAAACGTTCTTAAAATACGAATTTATCATGGCCACGAAAACGGAAACTAAACAGACCTATTACGAGAGTATCGTAAAGCAAGGATACTCCAGAAGGGATTTCATGAAATTCGCCACCTATATCACTGCATATATGGGGTTGGAATCTTCGATGATCGCACAGGTAGCCAAATCGCTTGAGACGACTTACAGATTGCCGGTTATTTGGGAACACTTTCAGGAATGTACCTGTTGTAGTGAGTCCTTTATTCGCTCAGACCACCCTATTGTGGCCGATATAATTTTAGATAAGATCTCCCTTGACTATACCCTTACACTTATGGCTGCCTCAGGGCATCAGGCTGAAGCTGCCAAGAAAGCGACCATGGATAAATACAAAGGAGAATACATCCTTTGTGTAGAGGGATCTGTGCCGCTTGGAGATGATGGCAACTATTGTTGTACTGCTGGTCGAACTGCGAAAGATCAGTTGCTGGAAGCGGCAGAAGGAGCCAAGGCCATTATTGCCTGGGGAAGTTGCGCTTCCAATGGCTGTGTGCAGGCCGCGTATCCCAACCCAACGGAAGCTACGCCTATCCATAAGATCATTAAGAACAAACCAATTATTCGAGTCCCGGGATGTCCTCCAATTGGAGAGGTCATGGCGGGAATAATCGTTCATGTGGTCACCTTCGGAAGGTTGCCTGAACTGGATGGATTGGGCAGGCCCAAGGCATTCTACTCCAAACGGGTACATGACAGTTGTTATCGAAGACCTTATTACGATGCAGGTCTTTTTGCAGAAACATTTGATGATCAGAACGCAAAAGACGGCTATTGTCTTTACAAAGTAGGATGCCGTGGACCAATGACCTATAATTCCTGTGGTACCATAAAATGGAATAACGGCGTAAGCTTTCCAATACAGTCGGGACATGGGTGCATTGGTTGCAGTGAAGAAGATTTTTGGGATAATGGGCCTTTCTATGAACGTCTTACAGGATTGGCCGGTTTCGGCATAGAGAGTTCTGCGGATACCATCGGCAAAGTGGCCGCTGGTGCATTGGCCGGAGGATTGGCTGCTCATGCCATCGCGGCAAATATATCCAAAAGAAGGGAGCTGAAAAGTGAAATTTCTAAGGGTAAAAAGAACGAAAAAAAATTAGAATCTTAAATCAGAGATCATGGCAAATAGAATTGTAGTTGACCCAATAACAAGGATAGAAGGTCATTTACGCATCGAAGTAGAGGTAAAGGATGGTGTAATTACCGAGGCCTATAGTTCCAGCCCTATGGTTCGTGGTCTTGAGAATATTGTTAAGGGAAGAGATCCGAGAGATGTCTGGGCCTTTGTTCAAAGGGCTTGTGGTGTTTGCACAACAGTACATGCACTGGCCTCCGTTCGTTCTGTGGAAGATTCTCTGGGAATTCAGATCCCTCCGAATGCAGAAATGGTAAGGAATATTATGGAAGGTGCCTTGTATATGCATGACCACTCGGTACACTTTTATCATCTTACATGCCCTGGATTGGGTTGACGTGGTAAATGCTCTTAAAGCAGATCCCGTTAAAACCTCAGAACTGGCCCAGAGTATTTCCAACTGGCCTAAAAGTTCCCCGGGATATTTTTCTGATGTGAAGAAACGCATCACCAAGTTTGTAGAAAGTGGACAGCTGGGCATTTTTGCTAATGGCTACTGGGGCCATCCTCAGATGAAACTTCCTGCTGAAGTGAACCTTATGGCTGTTGCCCATTACCTGGAGGCCCTGGAATGGCAAAAAGAGATCGTTAAGGTACACACTATTTTTGGTGGTAAAAATCCGCATCCCAATTATCTGGTTGGAGGTATGGCCTGCGCCATCAACACCGAAAGTCCCGGAGGTATCAATGCAGAACGGTTGGCCTATGTAGGCAAATTACTGGAAGAAGGAAAACGATTTATTGAACAGGTCTATATTCCGGATTTATTGGCCATCGCCTCTTTCTATAAGGATTGGGGGGCTATTGGTAAAGGATTTGGTAATTATATGTGCTACGGTGATTTCCCTACCAATGGATATAATGATATCTCTAGCTTTAAGTTTCAACAAGGGATCATTTTGGATCGCGATCTTTCCAAAGTGTATGATGTAGATCATAGAAATGATGATATTGAGGAGTTTGTGAATAACTCATGGTATGACAATTACGCCGAGGGGGCAGATAAGGGCAAGCATCCCTGGGATGGAGAAACTAATATTAAATATTCCGGACCAAAACCTCCTTATGAGTATCTAGATATTGACCAGAAATATAGTTTTATCAAAACACCTAGGTGGAAAGGGAAACCCATGGAAGTTGGTCCGTTGGCCCGCTTACTTGGTGAATTATGGCAGGGGAAACAAAGAAGTTCAGGAGGCTGTCAACGGTGCTCTAAGCCATTTGGAAGTACCTGTAGATGCCTTGTTTTCTACTCTTGGAAGAACAGCTGCCAGGGGCATTGAAACACAATTGGTAGCTAATTGGACCATGGAATTCTATAACACACTCTTGCAGAATATAAAGAATGGTGATTCCCGGATGGCTAACATGGACAAGTGGGAGCCAGAGAAATGGGAACCAGAATCTAAAGGTGTTGGTTTTTCAGAAGCTCCCCGTGGTGCATTGGCTCACTGGATCCGTATTAAGGATGGTAAAACCGCAAATTACCAGTTGGTAGTACCTTCTACCTGGAACGCTTCACCCCGGGATCCAAAAGGACAGCGCTCTGCCTATGAATCAACTTTAATAGGCACGCCGGTAGCCGATACAGAATTGCCTTTGGAGATCATAAGAACTATACATTCTTTTGATCCTTGTTTAGCTTGTGCCGTGCATTTGTATGACGAGCATGGCAATCATATTTCACAAGTTCAGAATATCTCAAGTTGTGATATCTAACAAATCAGTGCAGTCATGAGAACAAGAAGTTTTAAACGCGTATATGTTTGGGAACTACCCGTCAGGATTTTCCATTGGATCAATGTGTTATGTATTACCACCCTTGCCATTACCGGTTTTATTATGGCCGATCCGCCTGCTATCCTGTCGAATGCCGAAGCAAGTGAGAGCTATTGGTTTGGAACTGTTAGGTTTATCCATTTTGGAACGGCTTATATCTTCTTTTTTAATATGATCTTAAGAGTTTACTGGGCTTTCGTTGGGAATCGTTTTGCAAGTTGGAAGGCGTACTTTCCAAGAGACAGGAAAATGTGGCATAACCTCTGGCATGTGCTTAGAGTAGATATCTTCCTTGGAAACGAGAAACATCCTGATATAAAAAATATTAGTGTCGGGCACAATACCCTAGCGGCCCTCTCTTATGTTGGGCTATTCGTGATTGCACTGGTACAGGTTTTTACCGGGTTTGGCTTATATGCTTCCATGTCCGGATGGTGGCTTCCTAAGCTTTTTACATGGGTAACTCCTTTGATGGGGGGCGATTTTATTGTCAGAACCATCCACCACGCGGCTACCTGGTTGTTTATTTTGTTCACGCTTATTCATGTATATCTGGTCTTTTATCACGACTGGCTCGAGGGCCGCGGAGAAGTATCTTCCATGTTTGGGGGTTATAAATTTGTGAGTTCCGAACGCTTGTCAAAAAAGAAAGCCAATATTACCAATGTAGAACCTCCGGTAATAGAACCCGAGCCTGAATCGGTTTCTTAAGACAAAACAATTTTTAGTACTATGGGGATCTCCAAAATGGTTAAAACACCCACCGCTGTTAGTAGTGATGCGTTCTTTTTTGAAAAGGACAAATCACAAAGTATATTGATCCTTGGGGTAGGTAATTACCTAATGGGGGATGAGGGAGTGGGCGTACACCTTATCCAGCAAATGGCCGAGAAAACCTTGCCCGAAGGGATCGATATCCTGGACGGCGGAACTGGGGGCTTTTTGCTGCTGAACTGTTTTGAAGCTTATAAAACGGTTGTTTTTGTAGATGCTACTATGGATGGGCAACCGGCAGGTACTATTTCCCTTATTCGTCCCAAATTTGCAGCCGATTTTCCAACGGCGCTCAGTGTCCATGATGTAGGGTTAAAAGATATGATCGAAGCAGTATACCTTACAGAATCAAAACCAGATATTCACCTGTTTACCATTTCGGTGGAAGGGGTAACCCCAATGACGGTGGCATTAACGCCCGATGTGGAAGCGGCTATTCCCAAGGCTATTGAACAGATTCTTACGCTTGCTACAGCCTTAAGAGGAGCATTATCTGCAACCCAATGACCTGTAAAATAGTGATCAACGGACAGGTACAAGGGGTCGGATTCCGGCCCTTTGTATATTCAACAGCATCTTATTACCATATAAAAGGCACTGTTTCCAACAATGAGGAAGGGGTTATTATCTATGCCACCGCTCCGAGTGAAAAGCTCGATCTCTTTTACCGGCATCTTCTGGAACATCCACCTGAAGTGGCAAGGATAAATGGGCATTCAAGGCAGGTGATCGCAGAGCAAGCTTTTGAGGACTTTGCTATAGTCCTCTCGGAAAAGAATGCACAACTCAATCTGCAGCTTACCCCCGATTTTGCTCTTTGTGAGGTTTGTGGGGATGAAGTGTCAGACCCGGATAATCGCCGATATTCATATCCTTTTACGACCTGCACCTACTGCGGACCCCGCTGGGCCATTACCAACTGTTTCCCTTTTGAACGAGACCATACCAATATGGAGAAATTCAATATGTGTCCTTTATGTGAAAAGGAATACAAGGATCCCATGGACCGTCGCTTCCACTCTCAGACCAACTCCTGTAAGCAATGCGGGGTTCAGATCTCCCTGACTGATAGTGAAGGGAACATTATAACGACAGAACCAACAGTGGTATTTAAAAAAATGGCCGCCCTGATACGTGCAGGTAAGATCCTGGCGGTGAAGAATACCAGTGGGTATTTGCTGTGTTGCGATGCCAGGAACCCGGGAGTTGTTCAGGAATTGCGCTCCCGAAAAAAAAGACCTGCCAAACCCTTTGCGATCCTCTATCCTTCCCTTAAAGAGCTGGAAAAAGACCTCCTACTCAGCCGAATACAACGAAAAGAACTCACAGGTACTGAAAGGCCTATCGTCCTTATCAATTCAGAAAATTTCAAGGGGGAACTGGCGGTTGATGCATTGGCTCCGGGTCTGCGGCAGTTGGGGATCATGCTGCCTTATGCGGCATTGCTTCACTTAATGATGCTTGAAATAGGCTTTCCGGTGGTAGCGACCAGTGGTAACATTCACGGATCACCCATCCTGAGTACGGAGAAGGAGGCCATTGAAGCATTAGGTAGCGTTGCCGACTACTTCCTGCACCATGATCTGGAGATCAGTAATCCCCAGGACGATTCGGTGGTGAAATTCTCCCCGAAATACGATCAAAAGATCCTTTTCCGGCGTTCCAGAGGATACGCACCTAACTACTACGGGCAGTTACCTACGGTAACACATAAGATCATGGCCCTTGGTGGGCATTTAAAAAGCACCATTGCGTACTACCCGAATGATTATTTGTACCTGAGTCAGTACCTCGGAAATCTTTATCATTATGATGTTTACGAACGTTTTATAAAAACAACCGAAACTTTCATACAGCTTTTTGAAGAGACACCTCAGGTACTATTATGTGATCTGCACCCGACCTATGCCAGTACTCAATATGCTTATGCTCAGGCGCCAAAATGGGGGGCTGAGGTATTTGGTATTCAGCATCATAAGGCCCATTTTGCAGCTGTCCTGGAAGAAAACCAATTATTTGATAAAAGGGAGGCTGTAATGGGGGTTATTTGGGATGGCACCGGATACGGGGAAGATGGTGCTATCTGGGGAGGTGAATTTTTCCGGTATCAGGACCATATGATGGACCGGATTGGCCATTTCCAGTATTTTGACTGGCTGGCTGGGGATAAAATGGCCTTGGAACCCAGACTGTCTCTGTTTTCCTTATCCGACCAGGATATGGAACCTATGTTAGATGAAAAATATACACCCGGTGTTTTGGGGATCTATAGGGCCATGAAGCAGAAAAATACATTAAAGACGTCTTCAGTGGGCCGGATCTTTGATGCGGTGGCTTCAATGATGGGAATATGCGATCAGAACACTTATGAAGGGGAAGCAGCCATCCTGATGGAGAACTGTATTTCTGATTATCGACTGGAAAATTGCAGGGCCTATATTACACTTAATGTAAATGGGGTGATCCCTACCCACACCTTGATCAAAGAAATCCATGCCGATCTTAAAAAGGGAACCTCAAGAGAACAGACTATCCTGAATTTCTTGTATACACTGGCGACCCTTATTTTTCAGATGGCAGACCGTCATAAGTTCGAACATATTGCCTGTAGCGGCGGGGTATTTCAAAATGCGACCCTGATAGATATGGTCAGGGAAATTGGTAAAGACAATTATAAACTCTATTTTAATGCGGCATTATCTCCCAACGATGAAAATATTGCATTTGGTCAATTGGCATACTACGTGCACCTAAACCCGGAATCATGAAATATCTCAATGAATACCGAAATCTGGAGGCCACCAAGGGCTTTTTAAAACTTATTGAACAGACAGTCACAAAACCCTGGAACATCATGGAGATCTGCGGGGGGCAAACCCATAGCCTTGTGAGGAACGGAATCCTTGATTTATTGCCTGAGGAGGTCCGTATGATCCATGGTCCCGGCTGCCCCGTTTGTGTCACACCCCTGAATCTGATCGATAAGGCCATTGAACTGTTGGAACAGGGGGTCATTGTGTGTTCTTTCGGGGATATGGTTCGTGTACCCGGGAGTAAAAAAAGTTTGCAGGAGGCCAAGGCCGATGGAGGTGATCTTCGGATACTATATTCTCCTATGGAAGCAGTAAAGATAGCCCGGGAGCATCCGGATAAGGAAGTGGTTTTCTTTGCAGTTGGCTTTGAAACAACCGCCCCGGCGAATGCCCTGTCTGTATTGCATGCAGAGAAGGAAGGACTTACCAATTATTCTATCCTCGTCTCCCATGTATTGGTACCACCTGCCATGGAGGGCATCCTGGACGATGAATTTTGTAATATTGATGCCTTCCTTGGGGCCGGTCATGTGTGTGCTATTATGGGGATAAAGGAGTACTATCCCCTTGCTGCACACTACAAGATACCCATAGTGATCACCGGTTTTGAACCATTAGATTTGGTGCAGGGCATCTATATGGCTGTAAAACAGCTGGAGGAAGGCAGGTATGAGGTGGAAAACCAATACGCGCGTGTTGTAAAGGAAGCCGGTAATGAGGAAGCCAAAAAAGTAATAGATACCATCTTTGAGGTGGGAGACAGGGCCTGGAGAGGGCTCGGTATCATCCCTGACAGCGGCTATGTGCTTAAGAAGGCATTTGAAGCCTATGACGCTGAGCTAAAGTTCGGGATCCGGGACATGGAAACACCGGAGAACCCCCTTTGTATTGCGGGGGAAATCCTAAAAGGTATCAAAAAACCGCATCAGTGCAGCCAGTTTGGAAAAGGATGTACACCTGCTAACCCCCTGGGTGCACCCATGGTCTCCTCGGAAGGAGCCTGTGCTGCTTATTATCACTACTCAGACAACTTAATTTCTTCTTAATTTATGGAGGTAACAAAAAAAACCTATGAGCATATACAATTGGGCCATGGCAGCGGCGGACTGATGACCCGGGAACTGCTCGATGACATAATTTTTAAAACATTCAGCAATCCATACCTGGATCAGAAACACGATGGGGCTATCTTAAATACAAAGGGTCCTTTGGCCATTTCTACAGATAGTTTTGTGGTTTCGCCTATCTTTTTTAAAGGGGGCAATATAGGCGAACTGGCGGTAAATGGCACGGTCAATGATGTGGCCATGTGCGGCGGGATCCCTCAATATCTGACACTTTCCTTTATTGTGGAAGAAGGGTTGCCCATGGAGCAATTTCAGGCTATTGTCAGCTCAATCAAAAAGACGGCAGATGATTGTAAGGTGCAAATTGTGACAGGAGATACCAAGGTGGTGGAGCGGGGCAAAGGGGACAAGATCTTTATTAACACGACCGGAGTAGGTACCATGCATCCCAAAGCGAATATCGCAACTGAAGTTATCAGGGCCGGAGACAAGATCATCGTAAATGGATACCTGGCGCAACATGGTATGGCCATTATGTCGCAACGCGAAGGCCTAGAATTTGAATCGACGATTAAAAGTGATACAACTCATTTGCATTTTCTGGTAAAGGAGCTTCTGGATGCTTTCGGCGATAAGATTCATCTTTTCAGGGACCCTACCCGAGGTGGTTTGGCCAGTGTATTGTCAGAGATCGCTACTGATATCAAAAAAGGTGTAGTATTGGAGGAAAATGCCCTGCCTATTGAAAAGCAGGTGGCCGCCGCCTGTGAAATTCTTGGGCTGGATCCTCTTTATGTTGCCAATGAAGGTGTTTTGGTGGTGGTGGTTGATGCCGCCATCGAAAAAGATGTTTTGGCGCTTATGCGCAGGAACCCTAAGGGAGCTAATGCCGCTACCGTTGGTGAATTTACAGCAGAACATCCTGCCAAGGTGGTCATGCACAGCAGCATTGGGGGAAAACGTATTGTAAGTCCTTTACTGGGCGAACAACTGCCCCGAATCTGCTAAGTACTAAAGATCCAGTAGATTCCGATAATTACAGCGAAGAGACCTCCTGAAAAGCGGATACCTTTAAAAAATACTTCATTATGGCCATTTTTAGACAGGGAAGCCACTTTACCTATGACAAAAGTGTATAAGGTCATCGCCAGGACAATGCCTAATCCAAAACCGCTAATATACCCGACGACATCTGTATTATTTTTAAAACTCAAAACGGGTAGGAACAATAGGAAATGTGAAATTCCTGCCAAGCCGTGCAATAATCCAATGGAAAAGGACGCCAAATTCGTTTGATGTAGTTTTTTTGGGTGGTGATGATGATGGCTTGCTCATGGCTATGATCATGAGGATGTTTGTGTATGACAGGCCCCTGTTCACTATGCACGTGTAAATGAGCATGGATTTTCTCCTTTTTAAAAAGCTTGTAGAGGGCCCAGCCTCCGATCCCCAGAAGTACAAACCCTACCAGTTGTTCACTGTATTTGGAAATGAGGTCTACCGGGATCAACTCTTTGAATAGTGCGAATAGCACACCAATACCAAGCATTCCAGCCAGGTGACCCAGGCCCCAGGAAAGGCCAATTTTCCAGGCTTTTCTTTTGGTTTCAATAGCAAATGGTGTTACGGCAGCCAAATGGTCCGGCCCCATAATCACGTGGAGCATGGAAGCCATTAAAGCAGCTATAAAAGGAAAAGAACTTTCCATTGAATAAAGTAAAGAGAGCATATGAACTAGTTTAAAACTACAAATTTTTATTGTGTTTCGATCTCAAGAAAAAGCGATACCGTTTTTTGCGGTATCGCTTTCCCTGGCATTTAAAAGTCAATATACTACCAGTTTTTTACTTGCCAAAGGTATAACTGGCCCCTACCATGATCATAGAAGTTGTCATATCATAGGAAACTTCACTTCCTGGAATGGCTCCATAAGGGTTATTGCTTGTGATGAACATAGGATTTAATAAGGGTCCAGAAGTAGGGTCGCCACTTACTCCGTAGTGATATACAGCATCAATGGAAAATTTGTCACTTGCCACATAGCTCAATCCGAACTGGAATGCATCTTTGATTATTGCTGTTGCCGGAATATTGAAAAATGTTACTTCTTCTTGAATAGGATTGGAACTATACGTATAACCAAAACGTAATGGTAGCTTGTTTATCCCTTTATATTGAAGTCCTGCTGATAAAATTGATATATTTTCCCAGCCAAATCCTGCTACAGAGGCCGTTTGGGTCCATCCTGTTTCAGAAAAACCATCTGTGTTTTCATAATCTACTCTTCTAAAATCAACAGCTAGATCAATATCCCCGGTGGAATATCCAAAACCAATTGAGAAAATAGCCGGATAATCCATTTGAAAATTGTTTTTGGCGGTACTATTATCTAAATAGGTGTTATCAAATTCAAATTCTCCAAATTTTTGTGTTGTTTTATACGATGCTCCAAGCTTTAAATCCAGTTCCGGTATCATAAGAATAAACCAAACTGAGCTCCAAAACCAATTGCTGAAGCTTTATCAGTGGAAGGATATCCCGCCATAGTTGGGCTTGCTGTGGGGTTAGGTGCTAATTCTAAAGCCGCATAGTCAATGTTTGGTTGCACACCAATAGATAATTTATCAGATATTTCATAGGCATATGATAATCCTACTTGTAATAACATATAATCAGATTCTATACGGCCAAATCCCATATGCCGCCTGTGGATAGTTAATAGGATTTGAATTTTAGGATCCAATTCGGATTGAAACTTTCACTTATCCTGGGTTATTTGCTTCTTCAGGAAATGTTACTCCAAACCCACTGATACCAAATGCTGAAGCACCAAAGGTGTGTTTGCTGCCTTCTTTTCCCCAAACCATTGCCAATGCCGGCAAAGGGGATACACCTCTATCATCTGCATGTTGAACCACTGACTGACAGGGGCTCCAGGCCCAAGCATACCAGCTGGTAACAGTAGAAGACAATTCGGGTGAAGAAAAGAAGAAACCAATATCAAACTTTAAGATTTTATCATCAAAAGTTGATATTGCGGCAGGGTTCCATTGTATTGCCCCGGAAATATCCAGGGGTTGTCCGGTGGCCGCCCCACCCATAGACATATTTACAGATCCAACTCCTTGCATGATATGTCCGGCCTGTGAAAAAGCTGCGGTCGCAAGAAGTGAAAAGGCCAAATTAATGAGATAGTTTTTCATAGTGAATGATGCATTAGGCAACCTACTTGCACAATTGGGAGCCTTTCCCAGATGCTGTTGTTGCTGTTGTTAAGAATAGGGTAAAGTTAGTGGCAAGAAATACTAAAAATACTGACGAAAGTCATTGTTTGGAGTGTGTGTAACCTAGGTTACATAAGTTTTAAAACACTGATAATCAGTTATATGTATAAAAAATACTATTCAGGCATCGTTCATGAATAAGCACCTTTACTTTTAGTCTTCATCAGGCGTAAAAAGAAAAGCAAACGAAATGCTTTCTTCACTTTCATGGTATTTATTTTCTATATTTATACACATATCAAAAATGACATTTCTCATGAAAAACCTCTTATGCATTTTACAAAAACTAGGGCTTAGCGCCTTCTTATTAGGAACCATCATCATCTCAGCTCAGGAAACCCCGGAAATAATTGGTCGGTGGGACATCGAAGTACAACATGGCGACCAGTGGCTGCCTTCCTGGTTAGAAGTGAAGCAATCCGGAAACAAGGCCCTGGTAGGGTATTTTGTGGGTGAATCTGGAAGCGCCCGGCCCATATCTGAAGTGCATTTTAAGGATTCCGGGTTTAATTTTAGCATACCTCCCCAATGGAGTGGAAGCCATGATATGCATCTAACAGGTACCGTAAATCAGGATGCCATGGAGGGCAACCTTTTGGACCATATGGGAAGCCCGCATTACTTCCGGGGCCTAAGGGCTCCAAAGTTGTTATATCCTGAGCCAGAAAAATGGTCCAAACCAAGAACACTGTTAAAAGAAAATGCCATTGACGGATGGACCACCCCGGCCGGTAGTGTTGCCAACCAATGGTATGTAAAAGACGGTATTTTAACCAGTCCGGCGTCCGGAGCCAATCTGATGACCACAGAGGAGTTTATGGATTTTAAGCTCCATATTGAGTTCAAATATCCCGAAGGATCTAATTCAGGAGTTTATCTGCGAGGGCGTTATGAAGTGCAGGTAGAAGACGGGTTCGGGAAAGAACCTTCCTCCATTTATTTAGGTGGTGTCTATGGTTTTTTAACCCCCTCTGAAAATATGGCCAAAAAAGCCGGTGAGTGGCAGGTCTATGATATTACCCTGGTAGGCCGCAGAGTGACGATTGTGGCTAATGGAAAGACCATCATCAGCAATCAAATCATCCCCGGCATCACCGGGGGCGCATTAAACAGCAAAGAAGGAAGCCCCGGTCCGATATTATTGCAGGGAGATCACGGTCCGGTAGAATACCGGAACATTACGATTTCAACTCCTGAATAATCAGAATTATCGTACTCCTTTTTCTAACAAAGCGTACCATGAAAAATTTACTTAATACGTTTATTTATTTATTGGGCATGGCGTTCCTATTTCAGAGTTGTGATCAGATCTATTTTACCTCCCCACAGCCTGTAGATGAGGAGAATATCAAAAAATTTCCAGAAGCCATTCAGGGAGTCTATCTTGATCAGAATGATTCTCTCTTTTTTGGAGAGGATTATTTCCGAAGTGTAGGGTTTGCAAATAGAAAAATTCCACAAATAGAGGCTGATACCTCAGGCAATTATATTCTTAAAGATGAAAAAATATACATCATCGATATTGAAGAAGAAATAAAGGTAAAAGGGGGCTTTCCTTACACGAGAAAAAATGATACGCTCTATTTTTCAGAACGAACAATCATGGAAATAGCACTTGGCAAAAAAGCCTTTCTCAGGAAAGTAGGAGACAACTACATATTAAATATAAAGGAAGAACATGAGTGGTATTCCTTGGTTTTTATGGAATTATCAGGAAATGGAGACCTCACTGCCAGGATTCTAAATGAAAAAGACCTGGAGAAAATACAGGATTTTACGCGTATCTATGAGAACAACGGGGATCAGTACCTTAAGGCGTCCTGGACGAATTCAGTACTAAATGAGCACTTCCAGAAAGGGGCCTTTTCAGACACTCTATTTCATTTGGAAGGCAGCAAAAAAGTGTCTTTAAAAAAATAGGAGTATTTGCGTGCTAAAAAATTTCAATCCCCAACCTCAGTTCATACTTTTATAGATGACCACCATGCGGTTACATAGAAAATAACAGATCAAAATCATGAGAGTCTTACTGCTATTTTTAGGGATTTGCCTGACCAAATGTGCTGTGCCACAACCGGAAACGTTCGGTAGGTTACTTCAAAATGAGCCCCGGATTGAAGGGAAAGAGGCCTATTTGGCGTCTCCTTTTGTCACCGCCGGAAACCGGGTTTACCTTGTGGGCCATCAGGATGGAAGTTTTCCGGAACTGGGATGGCACATAAAAAATGAGATGGGCGGGCTATGGGATCACCCTATTAAATTGATGGATGGTTTTTCAATTTTGATAAGTACCGACGGGTTTACTTCCAATCTTGATAAAGCCAATTCCTTTACGAATTATCCTTTTGCCAACAAGCATAGCTATCAGTTTGAAGAACAGAAACTAACTGTGGAACGCTGGCAATTTGTTCCGGATGATATCGAAGGCATTATCATTCAGGTCGTCATTAAGAATGAAGCGAATTCCCCCATGCAACTTAATATATCCTTTACGGGCTATTCCGATTTGCGCCCCACCTGGCTGGGGGAACGCACGGGCATGATCGATGGCCAGGACAGCGCATATTTTAATACCACTTCAGATACATGGGTGGTAAAGGACAGTCTTAATCCCTGGTTTACAACCTTTGGTGCAAATATTCCATCCAAAACGCATAAGCACACTTCATCCTCATATGGAGGTAAAGGCACCGGAGGTTCTCTTTCCATTCCGATTTCCCTGTCTCCCAAGGAATCAAAGACCATACAGTTTGCCTTGGCAGGATCTTATGATTCAGAAGCCGCCGTGCTGGCCACTTATAAAACACTACAGGAACAATCTCTTACCCTTTTCAAAGAAAAACAAGGTCGCTATGCACAGCTGGCCAATCGGTCGAAGCTTACGATCCCCGACAAACACTTGCAACAAACCTTCGAATGGTTAAAATACAATTCTGACTGGCTGGTACGATCCGTTCCTGAAATAGGGACCGGCATCACTGCAGGTATCCCTGACTATCCGTGGTGGTTCGGGGTAGATAGCGAATACGCTCTCAAGGGCTATATGGCAGTCGGGCAGACCGATGCCGTTTATAAAACCATTGATCTATTGGATAGCATTTCTAATGTGACCAATGGCAATGGTCGGATTGTACACGAAGTTTCAACCAATGGAGCCGTTTTTAACGAGGGCAACATCAATGAAACTCCTCAGTTTGCTTCTCTGATCTGGGAGATATACCAGTGGAATGGGGACAAGGCTTTTTTAGAACACTATTTTCCTGCGATCAGGAAAGGCATGGAATGGCTTTTGCGTGAAAAGGACGCGAATGGAAATGGATTTCCTGATGGTTTCGGAATGATGGAGATCCACGGATTGGATAGTGAGATGATAGATGTGGCCGTGTATACCCAGAGAGCCTTTTCCGACGCCGCTATGATGGCAGATGAACTAGGCAAGGAAGTACTGGCAAAATCATACCAGGAAACAGCAAACGTCCTGAAGGAAAGGATCAATTCAGAATTCTGGTCAGAAGAATTTGAGTCCTACGCCGATTTTATTGGTACAGACCAACAGGCCCTGCAGCTTATTGAAGATGCCATAGTAAGGGCCGATACGCTTAACAAACCCTGGGCTGTGGCAGAACTGGAAACAACCAAAAAAGCAATTTTGGATAACCCTTCAGATAGCCCGAGACCTTTTGTCCTGCATCATAACTGGGTGGTAAATACCCCGATGGAAATGAAAATAGCCGATGAAGACAAGGCAATACGAGCGTTAATAACGGCCGAGAATTTTGTAAATCCCTTTGGGGTGTTTGTAACCGGGATAGATCGTGATGCTTCGGCCGGATCGGATGATGGTTCCTTTAAAGGCTCCAAGGTCTTTTCGTATACAGGAGCAGTGATGACTTTGCCAACAGGGGTTCAGGCTATTGCGGAGAACAACTATGGCAGGCCCAACCAGGCCCTGAACTACCTTCAGCGTATGGCCAGGACCTTTAGCTTTGCCTTGCCTGGCAGTATGTACGAGGTATCGCCAGACTACGGTATGATAACTCAGGCATGGAACATCTACAGTTTTGCCATTCCCATCGTGCAGCAATTCTTCGGAATTCAACCGCATGCCTCTGAGAAAAGGGTGGTGATCAGCCCCCAAATGCCGGATGCCTGGCCCACAGCCTCTTTGGAAAATGTACGTATGGGAGACAATATGGTTTCCGTCTATTACGAAATCTCAGATGAGGTTATCAAACTAAAGATCACTCAGGAAAACCCGGAATGGGAGATTCAAGTGCGTTTACCTGGAATAAAGGAAGACAATAAATGCCAGGTTATAACGAGTAGTATAGATCCAGTAATGGAAGAAGGCTATTTGAAGTTTTCAACGAAAGGCCCCGGTCTGGAAATAAGTTATCAATACATGGATTAAAAAGAATAAAGACATATGGTTTTGACCTTGGCTGGCTAATTACCGGTATCTTTTTTACCTTTAGGAACTTTCAAAATAAATCAATAAAAATGAGTAAAAAACTAGATAAGTCCTTGGCATTTCTAATAATTGCCATCCTTTTTGTCCTTACGGGCTGCACCACAAGTTATAAGACCGAAATCGTTTCCCCGGATAAAAAAATTAAGGTAAACTTCACCCTCACGGATTCAGGAGTCCCTCAATATGAAATTGCCTATAAGGCCCAAACAGTGATCCTGCCCTCCACCATGGGGTTCGAATTTAAAGATCAACCTGTACTAAAAAGAGGTTTAAAAATAACAGGGGTAAGCAATGATGCCTTTTCGGAAACCTGGTTGATGCCCTGGGGGGAACAAGATTCGGTTTTGAATGCCTACTCAGAAATGCGTATAAGCATGCAGGAAACTGCTGAACCCAATAGAAAAATAAACATTGTTTTTCGAGTCTTTGATGATGGAGTAGGCTTTCGTTATGAATTTCCGGAACAACCCAATATGAAAGATGTTCTCATCACAGACGAGAACACCGAATTTAAGCTTAGCGGAGACCATCAGGTATGGTGGCAGCCGGGTGATTGGGATATTTATGAACACCTGTACAGCAACACTCAATTCTCAGAGATCGATGCGCTGGCCTACAGGGACAATGAAAATCTTGCCGCTACTTATATTCCGGAAAATGCCGTAAATACACCGGTGACCATGAAAACGGCAGATGGAGTTTATCTGAGCTTTCATGAAGCGGATCTTACTGACTATGCAGGAATGACCCTTAAAGTTGACACAGCTAATAACAGCATGATCAGTGAACTGGTCGGATCTGAAAGGCTGCAGGGAAAGGCAGTCATATCAGCTCCTTTTAATACACCCTGGCGAACCATACAGATCGCGGATAGGGCAGGCAACCTGATAGAATCTAAAATGGTGCTGAACCTGAACGATCCTAACATTATTGGAGACGTAAGTTATTTTACACCCATGAAATATGTGGGGATCTGGTGGGAAATGCATTTGGGAAAATCGACCTGGGACATGGAAGGCAGCCAAAGTATGAATACATTCACAAATTCGGGGGAGACCTTACCTAACCACGGTGCAACTACTGAAAATGCCATGAGGTATATAGATTTTGCCGCGGCCAATGGCATCAAAGGCTTGCTTGTTGAAGGCTGGAACACCGGCTGGGATAAATGGATCAATACAGATGATAGGGAAGGGGTATTCGATTTTATGACGCCCTATGCGGATTATGATTTTGATAAAGTGATGGCCTATGCAAAAGAAAAAGGGGTGGAGGTCATTATGCACCACGAGACCTCAGCAGCACCACTTACCTATGAAAAACAAATGGATGTGGCCTATAAATTTATGAAGGATAACGATATAAATTCGGTTAAAACCGGTTATGTAGGTAAGATCATCCCGAAAGGGGAATACCACCACGGACAGTGGATGGTACGTCATTACCATAAGGTACTGGAAGAGGCAGCCAAAATGAAGATCGCAGTAAATGCCCATGAACCCATCAAAGCCACCGGGAAGCGACGCACCTATCCGAATGCCATTGCCAGAGAAGGATTAAGGGGACAGGAATTCAATGCCTGGGCCGCAGACGGGGGCAATCCGCCTAACCATTTACCTACTATCGCCTTTACTCGTATGCTTTCAGGCCCTATCGATTTTACACCTGGGATCTTCAACATCAAGTTCGACGCATACAAACCAGACAACCAGGTGAGCACTACGCTCGCACATCAGCTGGCGCTCTATGTAGTGATCTATAGCCCTATTCAAATGCTGGCCGACCTGCCGGAACACTATACGGAGAATGGCAAGCCACACCCGGCCCTGCAATTTATCCGGGATGTTGGCGTGGACTGGAGTGAGAGTCATGTCCTAAATGGCGAAGTTGGTGAGTATGTCACCATTGCCCGTAAGGAAAGAGGCAGTGGCAACTGGTTTGTGGGAGGTATTACCAATGAAGAAGGCAGAAGTGAAACGATATCACTCGACTTCCTGGAACCCGGCAAGACCTATGAAGCCATTCTGTATGAAGATGCCCCTGATTCGCATTGGGATAGCAATCCACAGGCCTATGCTATTAAATCTATGGAGTTTACCAGTACCGATACCGTTGAGGTAGTTTTAGCCCCTGGCGGTGGATTTGCCCTTAGTTTAAAAGCAAAATAGCAATGACAAAATATATTCTATTGGGGATGTTTTCCCTGTTGAGTTTTAATAGCCTGTTAGCACAGGATATTGTTACAAAATCGCCTTCAGATCAGCTGCTGGGAGAGTGGACCATCGATCTTAGGCCAACACCTTCGGCTGAGGGTTATTACCAAAATTTCGTGGTAAAGGTCGTGGATGGGAATACATTTACCGGGATCTTTTATGGCAGTGAAATTCAAAATGGCCTGCTGAACAGGAATTGGGACCGACTCTATTTTGCCTTTACCACCAGCGATGCGAGTAATGATTATTATCATTCCGGTTATCTGGAAAACGGCGCTTTACAGGGCATCAGCTATTGCCCTAACCGGGCCTTTACAGCTCCATGGACAGGTGTTAAGTAGCAGTTGGCAACTAAATATCAGCCTGAATTAAAATCCCCGAAGAACTATTGTCCCCGGGGATTTTTATTTTTTTTCGAAAGACCTATTACCGGAAATTTCGTTATTTGGAGATGGCTTTAGGAAGTCGGACTCCCTGCTTCAGGATATAAATACCCATAAGAACCAGCCAAATAGCTTTTACATGAAATACAGGTTTGTAAATTTCCCAATGCTCCGGTATACCCATGATGATGCCCATCGCGGCTAATCCCAAAAGGGCGGTAAACCAGCCGAGCCATACATTGACAATCTTCCATTTCACCAAGCCTAGACCTAATAGGACCAAACCAACCCCGGAAAATACGCGTCCAAAACGCACAAAACAGGTAACATATTGGTTCGTGAACAGCACATTGTTCATGAATTCTTCAAGTTCCAAAGCGGTCATTCCTGCTGTCTGGCCTACTCCCCAGGCGCCAAAGTTATAATAGAAGGCCGAGGCAATAGCCAGGGTCATGGACCCGGCAATGACCATCCCGGCACCGGGTACTATGACCACCCTGTATGGTTTTTCGAAGGTGGTCGCCATAAGTGCAAAAATGGCTATGGACATGATGACCCATCCAAAAATATGGATACGGAACATCCAGATCCAGTACCAGACATCTTCTCCGATAGGACCGAAATCAGAGGCCACCAGGTATTCGCCCACATGATGTGGCGATAAGGCCCAGCCGCCCCATAGTAAAAGTGCGGCCACAAGAAAGGCCCATCCTGTAAATTTTGTTTCAAAGTCTTTTTTCATCGTAAAGTTCATTAATTGGTAATATACAGAGGTTAGAAGGTGAAAATATAGGTTGAAAAAATAGGCCCTAACGTAACATAGGTTACATAAGGCATAGCGATCCACGGCAGTTAGAACTTTTTATCAAGCGATTTATCAAACAAGAAGAATTGTAAGCGGCTGAATTGCCTTGCATCCAGAAACTTTTTTACTAGTTTTAGAGTATAAAAATAGCGTAGTATGAAAAAGATTTTTACTTCATTGATCCTGTTGGTAATTACTTTGCCAACATGGGCACAAGACAGGCTAACAGGCGAAACCTTCACGACCCGCTCTGAAATACTTGCCCGGAATGGAATGGCGGCTACCAGTCAGCCCTTGGCCACACAGGTGGCCATTGATATCTTAAAAAAAGGGGGTACCGCCATGGATGCTGCTATTGCCGCTAACGCGGTCTTGGGACTTGTTGAGCCCGCGAGTTGTGGTATTGGAGGCGATATTTTTGCCATAGTTTGGAATGCCGAGGAGAAAAAGCTATACGGTTTTAATGGCAGTGGCCGGGCACCGGCATCGCTTAACATTGACTATTTCATGGATCGCGATTTAAAATATGTACCGCTTCATGGCCCATTGGCCGTATCCGTACCCGGATGTGTAGATGGCTGGTTTTCCATGCACCAGAAATTTGGCCGGCTGCCTATAAAGGAATTATTAAAACCTGCTATCGATTATGGCAGGGAAGGATTTCCGGTCTCAGAGGTTATCGCCTTTGAAATGGAAAGTAATTACAGGGGCATGGAAAATTTACCCGGATTTGCGGAGACTTATTTGCCGAAGGGTCGACCCCCTAAAAAAGGGGAAGTATTTAAAAATCCTGCCCTCTCAAACACCTATGAGATGATCGCCAAAGAAGGTCGGGACGCTTTTTACAAAGGTGCCATTGCCCGAACTATAGACAGTTTTATGAAAAAGCATGGAGGCTTCTTGTCCTATGAAGACCTGGCGAGCCATACTTCCAATTGGGTAGAACCGGTATCTGCCAATTACAGGGGCTATGATATTTGGGAACTGCCACCAAACGGGCAGGGCACAGCTGTGCTACAATTGCTTAATATTCTGGAGGGTTATGACATCGCTTCCATGGGGTTTGGAAGCGCAGATTATCTTCATGTATTAACTGAGGCGAAGAAACTGGCCTATGAGGACCGGGCCAAATTTTATGCCGATCCTGACTTCAACAAGATCCCGCTGTCCGTACTCATCTCCAAGGAATATGCTTCACAACGAAGGGCACTGATTGATATGGACAAGGCGGCCAATGGGTATCCTGCTGGCGATATGGAGATCGAACGTGGAAATACAACTTATTTAACGGTGGCAGACAAAGATGGGAACATGGTATCTCTTATACAGAGTATTTATTCAGAATTTGCCTCCGGAATGGTGCCCGATGGGTTGGGTTTTGTCTTACAGAACAGGGGGCAGATGTTTAATGTTCAGGATAGAAATCATGCGAATGCCCTTGAACCGGGAAAAAGACCGTTCCATACCATTATTCCTGCTTTTATTACGAAAGATGGAAAACCCTTGCTGAGTTTCGGACTAATGGGAGGGGCGGTACAACCACAGGGGCATGCCCAGATCGTAGTGAATATGGTCGATTTTGGGATGAACCTTCAGGAAGCAGGAGATGCTCCAAGAATGCGGCATACGGGAAGTTCCCAACCTACCGGCAGGGTGATGACCAATGGAGGCACTCTCAATCTGGAAAGTGGTTTTGATTATAAAACCATCAGGGAACTTCGGAAAAAAGGACACCGGATCTCATTTTCTGTAGGAATTTATGGAGGCTACCAGGCTATCGGGGTAGATACTGCAAATAGGGTCTTTACGGGGGCTTCTGAATCTCGTAAAGACGGGCAAGCTGCGGGATATTAAGGATGCGTTTTCTCTTATTCAGTGCCTATCTCAACTGAAACCACTGTGCTAATGGCTCTGGAAGAATTTCCTATCCTAAAGCCATACTTACCCGGCTCCACTACCCAGGCAGACTTTTTTACATCGAAATACGCTAATTCTTTTACCGGAAGGGCAATGGTTACGGTAGCGGTTTCTCCTTTTTTGATGTGCACTTTTTCAAAGCCTTTTAATTCCTGTGCGGCTCTTTCCACTTTGGTGTCTTTTTTAGTTGTGTAGAGTTGCACAACCTCTTTTCCATCCATACTTCCCGTGTTTTCAACTTCTGCAGAAATATAAATAGTGTCGTTGGCTAAGTAGGGAATCTTCTTGTCCGTTCGGACATTTTTAATTGCAAATGTTGAATAGGAAAGTCCGTAGCCAAAGGGGTAGATTGGCTCAATATTTTTTGTATCGAACCAGCGATATCCCACTAAAATACCTTCGTCGTACGAAACGACCTGATCTCCGGGAAAGCTATTGGTAGCATGCGCAGGAGAATCCTCTAAGCTTTTGGGCATTGTCCATGGCAATTTACCCGAAGGATTTACTGTTCCTAATAATACGTCTGCCAGTGCATTACCACCTTCTGAGCCATTAAACCAGCTGTACACTAACGCTGATGATCTTTCCTTGATGCTATTTATATCAAAAGGCGCGCCTGCGATCATAACCACAATAGTGTTAGGATTAGCGGTTAGTACCTTCTCAATTAATTCAACCTGTCCAAAGGGCAAGGCCAGATCGGCCCTGTCCGAAGCTTCTGTTTCGTAATCACGATTAGATCCTGCAAAAATAATAGCGACATCGGCACTTTTGGCCGCCTCGATCGCTTCCTCGAGCAATACAGGGTCCAGGTCATCGATGGTCCGTGTTCTCTCCTGGGTAACATCGCCGAAGATCGCTTCCTTTTTAGGGGCATAGCTTTCCTGGTAGCCTTCGGCATAAGTGATCTTAACCGACTCCGGTAGTCGGTTTTTTAGTCCATCCAGAGGTGTCACTTCTCTTTTTGTCTTTACTCCCGCACCAAAACCTCCCAGGGCATTCTTTTTTGTTGCATTCGCTCCAATTACTGCCACCGATGTAATTCCTGCCGCGTTGATAGGTAATAGGTTTTTATCATTTTTAAGCAATACGACAGACTCCGCGGCAATGTCATACGCATCCTTAAAATGAGCCTCCGTATTAATGCTCCCTTTTGTGCGTTCCTCGCCTCCCATACTTTTTACGGTATACAGCAACTGTAAAATACGTTTCACATGTATGTCTATTTCCGCTTCCGAAATTTTCCCTGCTTTTACAGAATCGATCAACGCATCTGCTAAAAAGAATTCATTGAATGGTTTTGGAGTTCCCATTTCCAGATCCAATCCGCTTTTTAGTGAATTCACGGAGGTATGGACGGCGGCCCAATCGGAAATCACCACCCCTTCAAATCCCCATTCGTCTCGTAGAACATCGTTTAACATATAGTTGTTCTCACATAAATAGGCCCCCCTGAATTTGTTATAGGCCCCCATCATGCTGTACGCATTGGCTTCCTTTACCGCAGCTTCAAATGCCGGCAAATAGATCTCCCGAAGCGTGCGTTCATCTATTTGGACATCCACAAAATCTCTGTTGGTTTCCTGATTATTGGCTGCGTAATGTTTTACGCAAGCTGCTACATCATTATTCTGTAAGCCTACAATAAAAGGAACGGCCAACTTTTTGTTTAAAAAAGGATCTTCACTAAAATACTCATAGGTTCTGCCACCCAAAGGCGTTCTGATGATATTGATAGCAGGAGATAACAGCACATCTTTGTCTCTGGCGCGCGACTCTTCCCCAACGCTATTCCCAAAGGTATATGCTAATTCAGGGTTCCAGGTAGCGGAAAGTCCGGCACCTGCAGGATAATAGGTGGCAAAATCAGTATCTAATCCTGCCGGAGCCCAGGAATTTCTTGAGACCTCTTCCCGAACTCCTAAAGGTCCGTCAGCCATTTTTAATTCAGGAATTCCCAGCCGTTCTATTCCGGCGGTAGTGAACATACTGGTTCCATGTAGCATACCTGTTTTTTCTTCCAATGTCATTTGACTGATCAGAGAATCGATCCTTGTGTCGTATTGGTGTGAAATGGGTTTGCCTGCATAATTTTCAGAGGATGCTGATGGATGAGTATTATCTGTTGTCCTGGAGTTCTTATTGCAAGAGATAATAAATATAGATACTGCCGCCATCGCTAAATAAATTACTTTATTGGTCATGAATAGTGTCTTTTTAAAATTGAAGTATTTTTATGTAAGGACAAAACTTTATAGGCCACTTCCTAAATGAATTAAGTAAGAACATGCCGAAGGTATATAAGGTGGAAAGTTACTAATAGGGGGATAATAGATCTATGACTAAAGTCATATTGTCTATTTGTTTTCAATGATAGGAGTAGAAGAAGAGTCAAATAGCGCGGATTACAAATCCGTGCCAGCGGTTAAAATAATATTTATTAAAGGCAGGAAATACTCGTCCTGATGCACTTCATGAGTCCCGCCAAAAAATCTTGATAACTAGGTTATTTTTCCTAATTGGATTAGATGGATGGCAACTAAATGATTATCCGGTTTTATACTCGAAACATATTATGGGACATTCCTTTTATTGTAAAATATGATTTTTGATACAAATCCTATGTATTATGAAATCGTTTTGTATTGTATTCTTGGTCGCCTTGATATTTTGCAGCTGTACTAAAAATGAAGATGAAACTATCACTGCCTTCAAAGGAGTAGCGCTCACTAGCTCAAACAATGAACCAGTTTCAGCAGGATATATTGCTATAGATGGTTATGAGGACACCTCATTTTTTGGTTCAGATCGCCAAACATTCAGCAGTGCTACTACTACCAAAACAGATGGTACTTTTAGTTTCCAAACTACCACTTCTGGAAATGTGGATTATTTAGTTATTCAGGTTAAAATTCCGGGAACTTTTTCTACAACTACTTGTGGCACAATTTTTTGTTCCGATTTAAAACCGGGAAAGGATTATTTGGACATGATTCTCTATGTCACCTCAACTGCTTTTTAAACAATGCTTTTGATCCTACAAAGGAGAACTTCCTTCTCCAAGTATCTAAGTAGTGGGGCACTTAAAAGGAAGTAAACTTTATTAAAACTTCTAAGAGGAGTTGTAGCGAATTAGAAGAAACAGAGAAGGGCTAGGAGAAGATGTAATAAATGAAATAATATTCTTGATACGTAAGGTAAAGTTAATAACGCCATATAAGTTCTTAGAAAAACCAATCTAAAAGATGGAAAAAAGCAGAAATACGCTGGCCATTGGATTCGCCGTCTTATTATTGTCAGGTTGTGCAACGCTTTTCGGTGGACCTGTTACTGAAGACCAAATAAGAAAGCCAGAACCTGGTGAACAAAAAAGAGAGGTTCGTATTGGGGCATTAATAGCAGATATTATTTTGTTTCCACCTGCCCTTATTGTAGACTTTGCTACGGATGCTATTTATAAGCCAAAGAAAAAGAAATAGCTAAAGGTATAACCACTTAAAATATATCCAAAACGCTTCGATGTTAGTTGTCCAAATTAATGACGAAAATATAATTCGGGACATCCATTATGATACAAATTATATATTCAAATTGTTATCCTTTTAAAATATTCTGCTATGAAAAATAATAAAAAGTACTACGCTTATTTACTTTTAATGGTTGTCTTAAACGTTAACTGTGAAAAGGATGATAATGATTATGTTGGCCAAATGAGTGCTACCATTAATGGTGTAGAGGTATCACTGCAACCCGATAAAGCAAAGGTATATGTAAACCCCAATAACCTTATAACCATTTTAGGACGAAATTGTTCGGAGGGAAAAGTAGTGGTTATTTTGGAGGTGCCAACTGCGGTTGGTGACTATACTTTGGAAGGTATAAGTGATATGAGTTTCTATAGAAACTCAACTCTAGCCTGTAATGAATCAGGTAATCTAAATCCAAGAGATGTTATAGAAGGCCGTGTATCTGTAATTGAAGTGACCAATAGTAGGATTAAAGGAACTTTTAGTTTGGTAGCTGCTAGTCTGGAACCTCAAGTGATTGTCCTAAATACTATTGAAAATGGAACCTTTGACGTAAAAAGGGAATAACTTACAAAGTAAAATATTTAACTGAATTGTTACACTAATTTGAACCTTGTCTCTTTATTATACTCTATTAGGAAAAACTAATCTCCACACAAATGATCAACTTCTTACCATTAAATGAATCTCTACTAATACATAAAAATATTATCAGAAGATGACCAATGGGATACTGTATTCTTAAAAGGTAAGTTCCTGTATATGTTCATAGTAAATTACTCTCAGTACGTCTTATATGGCATAGAACAGTTCTTTGTTTCGTTTTTTTTATTCATAGCACTTTTATTGCCTATTAAAGGTAATCATGAATGCTTCGCATTTGGACAAGTAAAAGAAATGAAGAGTAAGAAAGGCGGGAATTACTCGTCTTGTCAGACTTCGTGAGTCCCGCCCGAACATCCAGGTATTAGGTGAAAATGTCTTTATCGGCAGCAAAGGAGAAACCCTCCGTTAAGAATTGTTGAAGCCTTGGAGACAATTTAGGAGGGTTACTCTGGTTTTAATGCGACGCATTAAAATTGCCTCTCGATAAAGTGTCCTTTTCTTTGCTTCGTTTCTTTTAGACAAGTAAAAGAAATGAAGAGTAAGAAAGGCGGGAATTACTCGTCTTGTCAGACTTCGTGAGTCCCGCCCGAACATCTTGAACAAGAAAAAGCCCGTATTACATACGGTTTTTTAGTTTCCTCCGCTTTCGCTCAAGCACGCTTGGCTCAGCTTCCTGAAACCAAAAAACCAGCGCATTGCGCTGGCTTTTTCTTGCATCTGTACTCGAGGCGGGACTTGAACCCGCACGGCCATAATGGCCATTGGATTTTAAGTCCAACGTGTCTACCAATTCCACCACTCGAGCCTAACTACGTAGGTAGTGGCTGCCAAATCACGGGCAGCACGTGGAGCTATCAAAGAGCGAAAAACGGGATTCGAACCCGCGACCTCCACCTTGGCAAGGTGGCGCTCTACCAACTGAGCTATTTTCGCGTTATCGAAAATACCTTCTGAGCGTAAAGCAACTTTACTTTTGTTTGGCGCTCTACTCCCGATAGCTATCGGGAAGCTATTTTCGCATATTAAAGAACATCACATCTCTTGCGGATGCGGACGCAAATTTAATACAATTCTATAAAAACCAAAGAACTTTCAGGGAAAAAGAAAGGTAAATCAGGGAGCCTTCAGAACCTATGAAGTCGCCTTTTTATTTTTGGTGAGCAATCGCTTAATTTCATTGAGTTTCATCAGGGCCTCCACCGGGGTCAGTGTGTTGATGTCTAAAGTCAATATCTCTTCCTTGATTTCTTCTAACAAAGGATCATCCAAATGAAAGAAACTAAGTTGCATCTCCGAGGCTGCAGATTGTAGTTTGCCGGTGAGTTCTTCACTGGAATGGCTCTGCTCTAATTTCTTCAAGACCTTATTGGCCCTGTTTAAAACCTGCTGGGGCATCCCCGCCATTTTGGCCACATGGATCCCAAAGCTGTGAGCACTGCCTCCTGGGGTTAGTTTTCTAAGAAATAAAACCTTTTGCTGTAATTCCTTAACAGAGACATTGTAATTTTTTATCCGTTCAAAAGTGGTAGCCATCTCATTCAGTTCATGATAGTGCGTGGCAAATAAGGTTTTGGCCCTGCTTGGATGCTCATGTAAATATTCGGAAATGGCCCAGGCAATTGAAATGCCATCATAGGTGCTGGTACCACGCCCAATTTCGTCTAATAGCACCAAACTGCGTTCTGAAAGGTTGTTTAAGATGGAAGCGGTCTCATTCATCTCCACCATAAAAGTAGACTCACCCATAGAAATATTGTCGCTGGCTCCCACGCGGGTGAAGATCTTATCTACCAAGCCTATCCGGGCCTCTTCTGCGGGTACAAAACTCCCTATCTGTGCCAGAAGAACTATAAGGGCGGTTTGCCGTAAAATCGCCGATTTCCCGCTCATATTGGGACCGGTGATCATGATAATTTGTTGGCTGTCCCGGTTAAGAACCACATCATTAGGAATATAGGCCTCTCCCGGCGGTAATTGTTTTTCAATGACGGGATGCCGGCCATTGGTGATGATCAGTTCCGTAGAATCATTCATGGCAGGGGCCACATAGTTATTTTCCCTTGCCAATTGTGCAAACCCGCATAAGCAGTCCAGAGTTGCTATTTCCTGTGCCGTTTTCTGAACAGGTGTAATATAAGCTTGCAGCCATAATATAAGTTGGGAAAACAGCTGTTGCTCCAGGTCCAAAATACGCTCTTCTGCACCTAAAATTTTAGCCTCGTATTCCTTCAGTTCCTCAGTGATGTAACGCTCGGCATTTACAAGGGTTTGTTTCCGGATCCATTCTTCGGGAACCTTGTCCTTATGTGTGTTCCTTACTTCGATATAATAGCCAAAGACATTGTTGGAAGCGATCTTTAAGGAGGAAATACCGGTCCGCTCCGTTTCCCGTTCAAGCATCTGGCTTAAATAATCCTTCCCTGAGGTAGCAAGTCCACGCAATTCATCTAACTCCTCAGAGAACCCAGCTGCAATGGTGGTCCCTTTTAATACATTCACGGGCGCTTCTTCACTGAGGACTTCCTTGACACGATTCCTCAATACCTCACAATCATCTAAAGCTTTCCCTATGGAATCTACAGCTTCCACCTCGGTGTTAGAGACCAACTGTTTCATGGGCACTATGGCCTCCATAGAATTTTTTAGTTGAACAACTTCTCTGGGGTTGATCTTGCCCGTGGCTACCTTCGCAATAAGGCGTTCAAGATCTCCCATTTTTGCTATACTGCCCTGTAAAGAACTCAGGAGCTTTTCTTCCCTAAAAAAATACGAAATGGCAAGGTGTCTGTTCCTTATCCTTTCCAGATTTTTCAAAGGAAATGCCAGCCACCGTTTTAGTAAACGGCCACCCATAGGGGAATGTGTCTTGTCTATGACCTGCAACAGGGTCACTGCTTCCTGGTGCGGAGAATGATAAAGTTCTAAGTTGCGAATGGTAAAACGATCCATCCAGACGTGATCATTATTTCCTATGCGTACCAGTTTATTGATGTGCTGCAACCTTTTGTGTTCTGTTTCCGACAGGTAATGCAGCACTGCTCCGGAGGCAATAATACCTTGAGGCAAACCCGAAACTCCGAATCCTTTTAAAGAAGTGGTTTTAAAATGGGTACGAAGCGATTCATTTGCATAATCTTCCTGATAGATCCAATCCTCCAGATAGAAACTATGATATTTAGATCCAAAAGTTTCAGTAAAATCTGTTTTATGTTTTTTGGAAACGAGTACTTCATTGGGACCAAAGTGTTGCAATAATGTATCTATTTCTTCCGCACTTCCCTCGGAAGTGAGGAATTCACCTGTAGAAATGTCTACGAGGGCTATGCCATAGGAATTGGGTCCAAAATGCAGGGCACAGAGAAAGTTATTGCTTTTGGAGCTAAGGATATCATCATTCAGGGCAACGCCCGGTGTAACCAGCTCTGTGACCCCCCTTTTAACGATGGTCTTGGTTTGCTTCGGGTCTTCTAATTGATCACAAATGGCCACACGCTGCCCGGCCTTTACAAGCTTTGGAAGGTAGGTGTTTAATGAATGATGGGGAAAGCCCGCCAGTTCAGTGTGGTCTCCGCCATTATTACGATGGGTTAAAATGATCCCAAGGATCTTGGAAGCCTTTACAGCATCTTCCCCAAAGGTCTCATAAAAATCGCCCACTCTGAACAGTAACAAGGCATCAGGGTATTTTGCCTTGATGGTATTGAACTGCTTCATCAAAGGAGTTACCTTCTTTTGTTTTTTGGCTTGAGACACGTGAAATTATGGTGTTAGGTTTATCTTTATACCCTGAAGAACGAATGTACTATTTTACCCAGGGATTACACATAGTTGTTGATATTTTCGGATAACTTCAAAAACTAAAAGATCAAAGATCCGGCAGATGCGAAAATTACAAAATAAGGAGTTGAACAGATTGGATGTGAATGAATTTAAGGAGGCTGAAAAAACTCCGCTGATCCTGGTGTTAGAGAATATTCGAAGTTTACATAATATTGGCTCTGTCTTTCGTACCGCCGATGCTTTCCTGATCAAAAAGATCTACCTCTGTGGCATTACTGCCACCCCGCCTCACAAGGATATTAGAAAAACGGCACTCGGGGCCACAGAAAGTGTGGCATGGGAGTACCGAAAAGATGTATTGACCCTGATACAGGAGCTAAAAAAAGATCATCTCTGTATGGCCGTAGAACAGGCAGTGGGGGCCACCCAGCTTAATGCATTTCTTCCCGACCCAAAGAAAAACTATGTCTTTGTCTTTGGGAATGAAGTGAAGGGTGTTTCTCAGGAAGTGGTAAGCCAATGTCAGGGGGTTTTGGAGATTCCGCAATCAGGCACCAAACACTCCCTTAATATTGCTGTAAGTGCAGGGGTGGTTGTATGGGATTTTTGGAGTAAGATCTCGTCATAAAAAACCCCGGCTAAGGGCCGGGATTTCCCATTTGGTTTGAGTGGTTTGTTAGTCTAAAAAACAATCTAAGAAATGAAATTTTCGTTGTTCCCAACAATATTTTAGTCATTTTCATTCATTTGTGCGCTGAAACGCAGAATTGAATCTAAAATATACTCGTAGTCGGTTGGCGTATGTACAAAGTCGCGTTCACTCACATCCAATACCAGGGTCTTTTGCTCCGGATAACTTTTAATGTAGTCAAAATACCCCCTGTTGATCTTTTCCAGATAGTCGGGTTGTATTTCCTGTTCATAGGTGCGCCCCCGCTTTTTTATGTTATCCAATAGTCTGTCTGTAGTCTGATATAGGTATAGATAGAGATTGGGTTTGCGCACCTCGCGGTACATCAGGGTGAATACCTTGCGATAGAGCAGGTACTCATCTGGTTGTAAAGTGATCTTGGCGAAGATAAGGCTCTTGTACACGTCATAATCACTCACCATAAAATTTTTAAAGAGATCAAATTGGGAGGTGTCTTCAGTAAATTGTTGATAGCGGTCCGCCATAAAAGACATTTCCAATGGAAAGGCATAGCGGTTTTGATCCTCGTAGAATTTTGGCAGAAAAGGGTTGTCTGCGAATCGCTCCAGTACCAGTTTGGCCCTAAAATCCTCAGAGATCTTATGTGCCAAGGTGGTCTTTCCGGCACCTATATTTCCTTCTATGGCCACAAAATTTAAGGCTGTAAACAGTTCCTGCCAATCACGATAAAGCTTTACTGTGGTCTTCCGGAGTTTTGTATTGTCTTTGCATTCCTGAAGGAGGTTTCGACTGTCCTTTTTAAGAACGGGGTGGTATAGTTGTGGAGCAATATCGGCCAGGGGTCGCAAGACGAAACGCCTTTTCTGAAGTGAGGGATGCGGAATTTCCAGAGAATCATTCTTCTGTACAAGAGTGTTGTAATAAAGTATGTCAATATCCAGGGTACGTGGCTGATAACCGGCTTCTACACTTCGGGTGCGTCCCAAGGAGTTTTCTATCCACAATACCTTTTCCAGGAGTTCCTGTGGAGGGAGGGAAGTTTCTAATTCTACACATAGATTCAGGAAATCATCAGATTCAAAACCCCAGGCAGCCGATTCGTAGACCGGGGATATCTTTTTGATGGAACCAACTTTTTCCTCCAGAAGAAAGAGTGCTTTTTGCAGGTAGTACACCCGGTTTTCCAGATTACTGCCCAGCGATAAAAAGGTGGTATGCATTGCGGCCATAATTGTGGCAAATTAAAGAAAAAGAAACGGATCTCTTGGTCTCAAAGTAGGAGAGAGTGCTTATTCTATTTTCCTTATGAGATGTTTAAGAGGTTGCATATTATTCATTAACTTGGTTAGCTCATTGACCACATCTCGAATGCGCTCTATATGACAGGGGCCGAAGATTTCTGGAATACAAGATATGCAACAGGCAATATTAATGGATGATAGAATATCCTGAATAATACGATTCAAAATGAAACTAGATCTACCCTTTGTACGGGCTCAATTCCCGGCTTTTTCAGAACCTGACTTGCAGGGCTGGGCCTTCTTTGAAAATGCGGGAGGCTCTTATCCTTGTATTCAATTTATAGATAGGTTAACCGATTTCTACATGAAAAACAAGGTGCAGCCTTATTATCCATATCCGGCTTCCACCTATGCCGGTGAATTGATGGATGCTGCTTATAAGAAAATGGCAGGCTACCTGAATGTGGATCCTTCAGAAATTCATTTTGGCCCATCCACCACACAAAATGTATACGTGCTGGCCAATGCCATGAGGCCCATGTGGATGGAAGGCGATGAGATCATTGTTTCTTGTCAGGATCATGAGGCAAATGCAGGTGCCTGGAGAAGACTGGGAGAACGGGGAATCAAGATCATTGAGTGGCATGTGGAACCTGACCAAGGTATACTAAGTCTGGCATCTCTCAAAAAGTTATTTTCTGATCGAACTAAAATGGTGGCATTTCCTCATTGTTCCAATGTGATCGGGCATGTGAACCCTGTTAAGGAGATCAGTAAAATGGCGCATTCCAACAAGGCTCTCTGTGTCGTTGATGGAGTGGGGTACGCACCTCACGGCTTTCCGAATCTTAAGGAATTGGGAGCAGATATTTATCTTTTTTCTACCTACAAAACCTTTGGGCCACATTTGGGTTTAATGTATGTTCAGAAGGACCTGATCCAAAAAATGGAAAATCAGTCGCATTTTTTTAAGGAAGGAATTACCCGGAGCATGTTAACGCCTGCAGGGCCCGATCATGCGCAAATAGCTTCGGCGACTGGGATCATTGAGTACTTTGATGCCCTGTATGATCATCATTTTACAGAGGAAGCTACGCCGGCCGAAAGAAATAAGGCAGTAAATGGTCTGATCAGAAATCATGAAAATGCATTGCTGCAGCGCTTACTTCAGTTCTTGAGATCGCGGAATGATGTTCAAATAGTTGGGCCGGAGCACTTGGAAGGAAGGTTTCCCATCGTATCTATTATTCCGAAAGAAAAGAATATTAAAAAGGTTTATGCTGACTTGGTTAAGCATAAATTGATGCTGGGTATTGGAGACTTCTATGCAGTACGACCTTTAATGGACATGGGCATCCCAAGACAGCCCGGGGTTTTGAGGATCTCTTTTGTGCATTATACCAGCGAAGAAGAACTTGATCAATTACTTGCCGGGTTAGAAGCATCATTGTAACCAATTCTTTATCCCGGGATACCCCAAGTGAGCAATCGCGTTCTTCATTAAAGCAGATATAGCCACTTAAAATTGAAAAGGTTATTTTAGGCCTTCAGAAATAATCTCATTGTCTCATTGAGATCCCAAAATAGGACATGAAGTCAGACAAAGCTCCCTGGTCGTATCTTTTACTTGTCATTTTGGCGGGGGAGTCCGTATTTATATTGCCTTTTGTCCTTTCGAGGGTCTTCAGACCTACGGTACTCGATGCCTTTGGATTAGATAATGTTCAATTAGGTCTTTGTTTCTCCGTATATGGGGTTGTCGCATTGGTTTCTTATTTGTTTGGTGGTCCTCTTGCCGACAGATACCCCCCGCAAAAATTGATTGCTGTGGCACTATGGATGACGGCCCTTGGCGGTTTGGTCTATGCTACCTTTCCCAGCTATACAGTTTTAAAAATATTGTATGGGTATTGGGGCTTTACAACCATTTTTTTGTTCTGGGCACCCATGATAAAAGCAACCCGGGTTTGGGGAGGTACTACCTCTCAGGGAAAAGCTTTTGGATTTTTAGACGGGGGACGTGGCTTGGTGGGCGCGCTTTTCGGAACTATGGGGGTGCTTATTTTCTCCCTGTTTATTTCTTCCGAAATTGCTGCTGCAAGTATCGTAGAAAGCAGAGCAGCTTTTAAATACGTTATTCTGGTATCTGCCGGGATCGTTGCTTTTGTAGGACTGCTGGTGTGGTTCTTTATGAAGCTGGAAAGCAAGGTCGAAAAAGAGATCATTCTTGATAAAATAACAGTCTCACAAATAAAGGAAGTGCTGCGACTACCTTCAGTATGGTTGCTGATGATCATCATATTATGCGCCTACGTAGGCTATAAGATCACCGATGTATTTTCATTGTACGCTCAGGACGTTATGTTGTATGATCAGGTGCAATCTGCACAGGTGGGGACATTTTTGTTGTTTATTAGACCTGTTATAGGAGTGCTGATTGGCGTGGTCGCAGATAAAACTCAAACCACCTTCTGGTTGATGATCAGTTTTGTAATCGCCTTTTTTGGCGCTCTTTTGTTTGCAACAGGCATGGTATCCGCTTCTGAAACGATGTTGTTCTTTCTCTCTATTTTAGTGGTAGCTACCGGCGTATATGCAGCTCGTTCTCTCTATTTCGCTGTGATGCAGCGGGGGCAGATCCCTTTGGTACTAACCGGAACCGCTGTGGGCCTAATCTCGCTCATAGGCTATACACCCGATATTTTTGCAGGGCCTGCCATGGGATATCTTTTGGAAAGTTCACCGGGTGTTACAGGTCATCAGAATGTCTTTTGGATGTTGGCAATATTCTCCTCTATTGGAGGGCTTACCGCCGGGTATTATCATCATCTGTATAAGAAAGGAAAGGATTGAGGGTTATTTTGATCAATGCGAATGGGCAAGATCTGATTTCAATCCTAATGATTCCCAGGACCTCATTCCAAATTTGGAATTTGTCTTTTGCTATTTGTTATTTACTACGTATTCAAATGCTTTTCAATATCACTCAAATGAAGCTTTAGGGCCTGAGTGGAAATTTGAATTTCTCTGATCAGCAAGGCAAGCGAAAAGATAAGCAGCAGTAAGGCAATTCCAAAGATCCATATGGCCAAAATATGTTGTTCAATGTAAATCAGGAACATAGTGAGTACGCAAAGAAGCAGGCTTGTGATCCCAAAGATCTGCATCCAGCGGGTAAGATTTAAACGTAACTTCAGGTTTTTAATTTGCTCAATTAAGGATTCGTCTTGTTGTTCCAGATACTTATCGTGCAGATTTCTGATGACGGCGGCATATGCCAGAAATCTGTTTGTATAAGCCAGCATAATCAACGATATAGCCGAAAATAAAAGGGCAGGGGTGGTTAGGGTAAGCGCTTCCATTTATTTTTTTCCAAAAGTAGAGAATTATATCAAATTTCAATTTTCCCTTCCACAAGTATGTTTTGTTATTTTGAGATTGAAAATAGGAGGTATCTATTTCTCCATTTCCTTAAAATATAGCCAAGATTCGCTTGAACATAGGCACTTTGATTATCTTTGAGGCCATTAAGTAAAAGTCATATGAATTTCTTACGAAACCTGTTAGCGGCTATTCTCGGTACCCTTATCGCCCTAGGTATGCTATTCTTTATGTTCATGATCTTTATCAGCCTGGCCAACGTGGAAGAAGGGGTTACGGTAAAGAATAATTCCATACTGGAACTACAGTTTGAAGACCCGATCAATGACTATACAGGGAGCAATGAGGCCGATCCATTTGCCGGACTTTTTTCCAAGGCTGTAGGGTTAGACGATATATTGCACGCTATTGCCGTGGCAAAAAACGATGACAAAATTGACGGTATAAGCTTGCGAAGTCAATTTGTTATGGCTGGGTGGTCGCAGACTCAGGCCATCAGGGAAGCACTGCGCGATTTTAAAGAATCGGGGAAGTTTGTATATGCCTATGCCGACCTCTACATGCAGAAAGACTACTTTCTGGCCAGTGTGGCCGATAGTGTCTTCCTGAATCCCTTAGGAGGCATGGACTTTAGGGGCCTTTCTGCGGAAGTACTGTTTTTTAAGGATCTACAAGAAAAGACAGGCGTAAAAATGGAGGTCATCCGCCATGGAAAATATAAAAGTGCGGTGGAACCTTTATTTGGCAAATGAAATGAGTGATGCCAACCGCACCCAGATCAAAGAATTATTAGAGTCGCTTATGGGGTTCATGGCAGGCGAGATCGCAGGAGGACAGAGATATATTGATAGATGACCTGAATATTATTGCGGATACCCTGGGCGGTAGCGCAGTCCGACTTTTTGCAAGGCAGTCGGGCCTAATAGATGACCTTTTGTACGTAGATGAGTATGAGGCTATCCTGAAGGGGGCCAATGGTCTGGCAGAGGATCAGGACATACAATATATTGACCTGTCTGACTATATAAAAGCTGCCAAAAAGAAATCCCTGAATAGCGGAAGTGATCGGATTGCGGTGATCTATGCGCAGGGAGAGATCCTTTATGGAGAAGGGGGACCAAACTATTATTGGGCAGGGGCTTATCAACGAGGCACTTATCAGAAGCGCGGGAAGATAAAAAAGTAAAGGCCGATTGTCTTACGGGTTAATTCTCCGGGTGGTAGTGCCCTTACCTCAGATATTATTTGGAGGGAAATAGAACTGACCAAGAAAGAAAAACCTGTGGTGGTATCCATGGGAGATGTGGCTGCTTCAGGAGGTTATTATATTGCCGTGGGAGCCGATAAGATCTTTGCAGAACCAACCACCATAACAGGTTCTATCGGAGTTTTTGGAACCGTGCCAAATATCAGTGAATTGGCCAAAGAATATTGGTATTAATGCTGAACAGGTGGCCACCAATGCAAATTCTACGGAGTATTCCCTTTTTGAACCTATGACCCCGCAATTCAGAGGTGTGGTCACTGAAGGTATCGAAACCGTCTACCAGACATTTCTAAGTAGGGTAGCAGAGGGCAGAAATATTTCCATGGCCAGAGCAGATAGCCTGGCACAGGGAAGAGTTTGGAGCGGCACAGATGCAAGAAAACTTGGTTTGATCGATGAGTTGGGTGGCCTGGATGATGCTATTACAGCCGCGGCAGAGATGGCAGATATTTCAAGTTATAGTATTCGCAAATACCCAAGGTATAAGTCAAATTTCGAAATGCTGATGGAAGACCTGTCCGGTGTTAAGTCTAAAGTTCAGGAAGACATGCTTAAAACTGAATTAGGGGAAGATGCTTTCTGGATTTATAAGGAAATTAAAAGAACCACACAACATCGGGGTATTCAGGCCAGCATGCCTTTTAGGTTAACGATTAAATAAGCGGATGACCACGAAGGATAAAAAAGTTGCGTACAAAATATATTTGTACCTGGGAGCGCTGTTTATAACTTCGCTGGTAGTATCCAACCTGATTTTTCAAAAGTTCTTTTATTGGAAACCCTTTGGAGATGTTTCTGTTTTCGGGGCATCGCTTTTTGAGATTTCCGTGGGGATCTTACCTTATCCTATTACCTTTTTGATTACGGATCTTATCTCTGAGATCTATGGGAGGAAAAAAGCCAACCAGATCGTAACCGCCGGGATCTTCGCCTCCTTTTTTTCAATGGGAATCATTTTACTGGCAGAGATGGCACCGGCTATTCCGGCCTCGCCTATTGGTGATGAGGTGTTTAGAAGTGTTTTTGCACTATCGCCCATAGCCGTGCTGGCCTCTATGATCGCCTACCTTTTTGCGCAGTATGTAGATATTGCCATATACCATTTTTGGAAGCGTCTCACTAAAGGTAAATACCTGTGGATTCGAAATAATTTCTCCACCTTTTTATCCCAGTTTATAGACACATTTACGGTGGTAGGCTTGCTTTGTGTTTTTCAAGGTTTTGCCATGGGAGCTTTTTACGGGCCTTGTCATCAGTGGGTTCCTTTTTAAGGTATTTATTGCCATGCTCGACACCCCTTTCCTCTATTTTTTCGTATATATCATGCGAAAGCGGTTTAAATTAAAAATGGGTGAGGAAATTCAGCTGGAGATATAAGCCGTATTCACCTCAAAATCTTAATAAATGAAGAAAAAAGTTGTAAAAATAGCAGCCGGTATCATCCTGCTGCTCGTTGGAACTCTAATAGCGGCCCCTTTTATACTGGAAGGTAAAATAGGGCAGATCCTTAAAACCAAAGTAAATAACAGTATAAATGGTTCTTTCGATTTTGCGGAAGCCGATCTTAGCCTGTTCCGAAGCTTTCCCAACGCAGAACTGCGCATCAAGGATGCCGTCCTCCTGAACAACGCACCCTTTGAGGGAGATACGTTATTTAAAGCAGGTCAAATTGACCTAACGCTCTCTATTTATGAGTTGTTCAAGGATGCCACAGAACCAATTCAACTCAAACGCCTGAGTTTGGACCAGGCATTATTAAATGTCCAGATTAATGAGGCAGAGGAGGCGAACTACGATATTGCCAAAGAAACATCAGATTCCGGAATTACAGATGCTACAGAAAGTAGTTTTACCCTGGACCTGCAAGAATATATAATGAGCGGTTCCCGCATAATTTACAACGACCTTGCCGGTGGGATGTATGTGGAGGTGTCGGAGATAGAACACAGTGGATCCGGTGACCTGTCATTAAAGAAATCTGAACTACAGACTACTTCAGAAGCTCTTGTAAGCTTTAAAATGGATGGCACCGAGTACCTGAATAGGAATGAGGTTGCCCTGGAAGCACTCATAGGAATAGACCTGGAGACCTTTACTTTTACCTTTTTAAAGAATAGTGGAAGAATAAACCAACTACCCCTTGTATTTGAAGGTTTCGTGCAGGTTGCGGATGACTATAATGAGGTCGACATTAATTTTCAAACCCCATCCTCAGATTTTAAGAACTTCCTGGCGCTTTTCCCTGAGCAGTATTCCAAAGACATTAAGGATGTAGCTACCTCAGGAAACTTCATGGTGGAAGGCGAGTTCAAAGGAAAGATAGATGATATCCATATCCCAACTTTTAGAATTGATATCAGCTCGGATGAGGCTTCATTTAAATATCCGGATCTGCCAAAGGCAGTGGAGAAAATAGTGATCAAAGCGGAAATAACTAATGAAACTGGCTTGGTAAAGGATACATATGTTACAATAGAAAAGGCATCTTTTGGTATAGACCAGGACCGTTTTGCCATGAATGCTAAAGTATGGGACCTTACTGCCAACACCAAAGTGGATGCCAGGATAGATGCGAATATGAATCTCGCCAACTTGTCCAGAGCCTATCCTTACGCGGCTGAAAAAGATCTGAAAGGTCTGTTGAAAGCTAATGTAACTACTGCCTTTGACATGGCCTCCCTTGATAAAAAGCAATATGCCAATACACGCACTTCAGGGCAGTTAAGTATAGAAGGTTTTGAATACAGCAATCCGGAACTGACCGCCCCGGTTCAATTTCAATCTGTCGCCTTAGATTTTAAGCCGGAACAAGTGAACCTGAACAAGATGCAGGGGACCATGGGTAAAACCGATTTTAATGTTACCGGTACGCTGAAAAATCTATTGGGATTCATGTTCAATAAGGAGGAGGTGGAAGGGAGTTTTAACCTGACTTCAAATACCTTTTCTCTGAACGACTTTATGGTAAATGAAAGTGCAGATGCAGAAGCCGAAAATAAAAAATCTTCCGACGAGGCTGCAAGTATAAAGATCCCATCTTTTCTTGATTGTACTATAAATGCGAAGGCGCAAACAGTACTGTATGATAATTTGGTGCTGAAAAATGTTGAAGGTGTTTTAAGGATCAAGGATGAAACTGCCACAATTAGCAACCTTACTTCTACCATATTCAACGGAAAATTAGTACTAAATGGCGAGGTTACTACCAAGGAGGTGACACCTACGTTTGCCATGCGATTAGGGGCAGAGCAATTTCAATTATCTGAGGCATTTAATGAACTTGCTTTGTTAAAGGTGCTAGCTCCGGTGGCCTCGGCTTTGCAAGGAAAATTAAATTCTACCATTGAGCTCTCCGGGAAATTAAATCAGGATTTTGTACCAAATCTTTCTTCAATCACTGGAGATGTGCTGGCTGAACTCTTTGATGCCAAGATCAGCCCTGAAAAGGCCAATGTTTTAAATGCCTTGGCTGCACAACTTAATTTTTTCAAACCAGAGAAACTCAATTTAAATGGACTTAAAACGGCACTGTCCTTTAAGGATGGCGTAGTTACGGTAAAGCCAATAACTTTTAGCTATCAGGATATTGGGGTAACCGTAAACGGCAGCCATAGTTTTGACAAGAACCTGAATTACAAGGCAACCCTGCAAGTTCCTGCGAAGTACCTTGGATCTGAGGTAACAAATCTTATCGCAAAGATCGATGACAATAGTTTGCAGAGTCTTACTATTCCGGTAGGAGTTGCAATCGGCGGACCCTATAACAGTCCAAAGGTTACAACCGATCTTACTACGGGCGTTAAGGACCTTACTGCTAGTTTAATTGAGATACAAAAACAAAAATTGATGAACCAGGGGAAGGAAAAAGCATCCACCTTATTAGAAGGCCTGCTCGCCGGGAAGAAAGGGAAAACAGATAGTACAACAACGAACTCTTCAACCTCTGATGCCGTGAAAGAAACCTTGGGAGGAATCCTAGCATCGAATGCCAAAAAGGGCGATACTATTAAAAAAGATAGCACAACCGCCGAAGCTCAGAATGATGCCGTAAAAGAAGCCGCAAAATCTGTACTTGGAGGCTTATTAAAGAAAAAGAAAAAAGATACGGTCGTTGTAAAAAAGGACTCGATCAAATAAGGCCAAGCGAAACATAGTAGCCCTCACTACCCCTAATATTGAAGACGGTATCATCTTCAAACAAGAGGTATTGCCCTTTTATTCCCATTAATTTACCTTGATATTGGGGTGTCTTTTCCAGGTTCAGGCTTTTCACTTTTTCCGGGTACCTAAGTACGGGAAAATGGAGCTCGGTTTCTTTATTGTTCTCAATAAAATATGGAATTGCCTCTTTTGGAATATATTGTTTTAATGTATTGCGCCAGGCCGACAGGTCCTCGTCATCTACCTTGTTCGTGAGCATTTTTCTCCAGTTGGTCTTGTCTGCAACGTGTTCCTTTAGTGCTACCTCAGTGATCCCTGCAAGATAGCGGTTAGGCACTTCAACGATTTCAATGGCCTCATGGGCACCCTGGTCTATCCAGCGCGTTGGTACCTGGCTCTTGCGCGTCACCCCAACTTTTACATTACTCGAATTTGCGAGATATACAATATGAGGTTGTAATTGAACTTTTTTCTCATAGTCCAGATCGCGGTCTTCTTTATCCAGATGCGCAGTACTTAATTCGGGGTGCATGATCCACTCTCCGGCAGAGGGGATTTCGTAAAAACAACTCCGGCAAAATCCCTGGCGAAAAATAGGTCGTTCCAGGCCACAGTTAAGACACTGATATTTTAAGAACTGTATGTTCAGCGTATTGTTCAACACCTGATTTACATTTAAAAAATCGTTTTCAAACACCAGATAATACTGAATAGGTTCTCCTATCTCGGTTTTCATTTTCCGTAAAACACCTTCGTACTGCATGTACCTGAATTTATAATTTATCCAAAATATTTTGTTACCTTTTGGCTTTATTTTGAGCTAGCCAAAGATACCGAAAAATGCCCATTCCTTTATTCAACTCTATTGCTTCCTGGTTGCTTAAAAAGCGCTATCATCAGATAGAACTTTTCCTGAAATATCCGGCAGAAGTACAGGAAGAAGTATTGCATCAATTGCTCGAAATTGCTAAGGATACTGAGATAGGGAAGAAGTATGATTTTGCTTCAATTACGCATTACAGGCAATTTCAGGAAAGGGTACCTATTGTTTCTTATGAGGAGGTTGAACCCATCATTGAACGAACCAGAAAAGGAGAACAGAATATTTTTTGGCCCACCACCATAAAATGGTTTGCAAAAAGCAGCGGCACAACGAATGCGAAAAGCAAATTTATTCCTGTGAGTGAGGAGGCCCTGGAAGACTGTCATTATAAGTCGGGAAAGGACCTGCTCTGCCTCTATCTAAACAATAATGAGAATTCCCAGCTCTTTACCGGAAAGAGTCTGCGTCTTGGGGGAAGCAAGGAACTCTATGAGGACAATGGGACTTTCTTTGGGGATCTCTCTGCTATTCTTATAGATAATATGCCCTTTTGGGCCGAACTGAGCAGTACACCGAGCAATAAGGTATCCCTGATGAGTGAATGGGAAACAAAGATGCACGCAATCATTCAGGAAAGCATACAAGAGAACGTTACCAGTTTGGCTGGTGTACCATCATGGATGTTGGTCCTATTGAATAGCGTTCTTGAAGATACAGGAAAGGACCATTTATTTGAGATTTGGGAAAATCTTGAGGTGTATTTTCATGGAGGGGTAAGTTTTAACCCATATAAGGACCAGTATGCTAAATTACTGCCACGGAAAAAATTCAGGTATTATGAGATTTATAATGCTTCCGAAGGATTTTTTGCCATTCAGGACAGGAATAATGCGGACGATCTTTTACTGATGCTTGATTATGGGATCTTCTATGAATTTATCCCTATGAATATGTATGGTACCGAGGAACAACAGGCGATTGCGCTATGGGATGTGGAATTAGGAAAGAACTATGCCATCATTATAACTACCAACGCAGGTCTGTGGCGATATAAAATTGGAGATACGGTTCGATTTACGTCCACTGATCCTTATCGGATTAAGATCACGGGGCGGACAAAACATCACATCAATGTTTTTGGCGAAGAACTCATCATTGAGAATGCTGAAGAGGCCCTGAAGCAGATCTGTAATAAAACGGATATTCAGATCAAGGACTATACGGTGGCGCCTGTTTTTATGTCCGGAAAGGAGAAGGGGGCACACGAATGGATGATTGAATTCAGGAAGGCTCCGGAAAAGCTGGGAGATTTTACAGAATCATTGGACAGGGCCTTAAAATCATTAAACTCGGATTACGAGGCCAAGCGGTATAATAATATGACCCTTACGATGCCTAAGATTAATGTGGCCCGTGAAAACCTTTTTTACGATTGGTTAAAATCAAAGGATAAGCTGGGTGGCCAACATAAGATCCCCAGACTGTCTAATGACAGGGCTTATTTAGAGGAATTACTTCAGATGAACGTATAAATCGTTCAATCCCTTAAGAATCAGGTATTTTGATTATTGTCGATGAAATGCAACCAATCGACAAAAAAATAATGTTATCCTAATAGGAATACCCAACTTGAACCTCCAAACTTAACCGAACAAAGCAAGTCATGGCAGAAAAACTGGTTATCCTATCCGATATGTGGGGGTCAAAGAAAGGTCTTTGGATCACTTCTTACCTTGGCTACTTGCAGCAATACTTTGATATTCAATATTACGATACCCAGCAATTAGCTGGCGTAGACATTGTGGTCTGTACGCCTGAAAACCTCATGAAGGCTTTTCAATCGGGAGGTATGGATACGGCGGTGGCACAATTGCTTAATAAGGAGGAAGAACCTTGTCATTATTTAACTTTTTGTGCTGGAGGAACGGTTGTCTGGCATGCCGCTTTGCAGGGACTGCCTATGAAATCTTTATACGCTATATCCCCCATGGATCTGCCAATGGATGCTGAAAAACCAGCTTGTCCCGTCCGACTTCTTTATGGTAAAAATGATACGGAGTTACCTTCTGAAGAATGGGCCAGGGACAAAGGAGTGTCTTTGGAGGTGTTACCGCAATACGGGCATGAATTATATTCAGATGAGATGATCGTCCAAAAAGTATGTTTGAGACTTTTGGAAGCGGTCATTCACAAAAAATTTCAGGTTTAGGAAACGGCTTTTAATTTCTTGATCGTTTCGTAGGAAAGTTTCTCTTCCGCGTAGGGTTTTGTCACCTTAAATTCCTTTTCATCACTACTGGGAAGTTCGAACATGGCATCTGTAAAGACAGCTTCACATAATGAACGTAAGCCTCTGGCGCCCAGCTTGTATTCAATAGCCTTGTCCACGATATAATCTAATGCCTGTTCTGTGATCTGAAAACTGATTCCATCCATCGAGAATAATTTCTCATACTGCTTAATGATCGCATTTTTGGGCTCTGTAAGAATCGCCCTAAGTGTTTTTTTGTCAAGCGGATTCATGTGAGTGAGCACGGGCAACCTCCCAATAATTTCAGGGATCAAACCAAATTCCTTAAGGTCTCTTGGAATGATGTATTGCAAGACATTGTCTTCGTCTATATGCTCTTCCTTGCGGGCAGCACTATATCCGATGGCCTGCATATTCAATCTTTTGGTAATAATGCGTTCAATGCCGTCGAATGCTCCACCTGCTACAAAAAGGATGTTTTCAGTATTTACTTCAATAAATTTTTGATCTGGATGTTTCCGTCCCCCTTTTGGCGGAACGTTTACCATAGTACCTTCGAGTAGTTTTAATAGTCCCTGTTGTACACCTTCACCTGAAACATCGCGGGTAATGGAAGGATTGTCACTTTTACGCGCTATCTTATCGATCTCATCTATAAAAACGATCCCTCGTTCTGCTTTTTCCAGATTATAATCTGCGGCTTGTAGCAGTCTTGTAAGGATGCTTTCTACATCTTCTCCGACATAGCCTGCCTCTGTAAGGACCGTGGCATCTACTATGGCAAGGGGTACATTAAGCATTTTGGCAATGGTACGGGCCATTAGGGTCTTTCCTGTCCCGGTTTGCCCAGCCATTATGATATTACTCTTCTGAATCTCTATTTCGTCTTCCTTCGAGCTCGGCTGCAAAAGTCGTTTGTAGTGATTGTAGACAGCAACCGACAACACCTTTTTTGTTCTGCTCTGCCCAATTATAAACGTATCAAGAAAAGCTTTGATCTCCTTCGGTTTCTTTAAGGTCAATTCAGTAGAAAGGTCGTCTGTCTTAGACTGCTTGGATTCTTCGGATACAATCCCATGAGCCTGTTCTATACATCGGTCACAGATATGCGCATCTAAACCTGCAATGAGGAGATTGGTCTCAGGTTTTTTCCTGCCACAAAAAGAACATTCTAAATTTTCCTTTGCCATATTTTTAAATGCTATCGGCTATTATAACGAATTAATTCTGATTTTGGTTTATTTAGAGGTCAAGAGGCTACATTCTTAAGATAAATCCCCTGGGTAGTTAATCTTTGTCTCGTACCAGAATCTCATCGATCATACCGTATTTTTTTGCTTCTTCGGCTTTCATCCAGTAATCCCTGTCACTATCTGCATAGACTTTGTCAAAAGATTGTCCGGAATGTGATGAAATAATGTGATAGAGTTCATCCTTGATCTTTAAGACTTCCTGGGCGGCAATTTCTATATCGCTGGCCTGTCCCTGAGCCCCTGACATAGGTTGGTGGATCATTACTCTGGAGTGTTTTAGTCCACTTCTTTTTCCTTTCTCACCGGCACAGAGCAATACAGCGGCCATAGAGGCAGCCATTCCTGTGCATATCGTGGCAACATCCGGCTTTATAAATTGCATGGTATCGTAGATTCCCAGGCCGGCATAAACACTACCTCCGGGAGAATTAATATAGATCTGAATGTCTTTGGAAGAATCAGCACTTGCCAGGAATAACAGTTGCGCCTGTACAATGTTCGCTACCTGTTCGTTGATCCCTGTTCCTAAAAAAATGATCCTATCCATCATTAGTCGAGAGAAAACATCCATAGCAATGGCGTTCAATTGGCGCTCTTCAATAATATTAGGGGTCATATTAACAGGGTACATGCTCCGTATAACCTCATCGTAGTACATGCTATTGATTCCGTGATCTTTTATGGCGAAGTTTTTAAATTCTTTTCCGTAGTCCATTATTGTGGTATAATTATATTAAAAAAAAGGAGCCGAATAAATGACATTCGGCTCTGTAAAGATACTTATTTTTGGTGAAATTTAATCGCAGTTTCGCGGCCCCAACTTATTTTATAAAAGTCTTAACAAAGAGATTTCGGATCGTAAAATCGGATTTAAGCGCTTCTTCCGTGTGCCTTAACCGTAGACCTCTTTTACAAAATTTTCATAGGTTACTTCTTTCACCTTCAGGTTGGCCTTTTCCTTATAGAGCGTGAGTAATTTTTGACTCATCAATTGTTCTGAAAGTCGTTTTACTTCTTCCTGATTACTCATTACTCTTCCGGCAATGGCCTCGAGTTCTTCTTCCTGAGGATTCATTTGTCCGTATTGAGCCATTTGTGATTTTATAAAGCCTTTGGCAAATTCTTTCAGCTCATCAAAGCTGATCTCAACATTGTGATCTTTAATGATCTTGCCTTCAATTAATTGATAGCGCAGCCCTTTTTCTGATTTTTCGTATTCATCATGGGCTTCCTCTTCAGAAAGTGGCTTTTCGCCGGTCATCTGTATCCATTTTTTCAGGAAACCTGATGGTAGCTCAAATTTAGTTGTTTCAATTAAACGTTCTGTAACGTCGTTAAGAAGTTTCTGATCAGATTGTTGTTCAAATTGCTTTTCAGCGTCTTCTTTCAACCTGGTTTTAAGTTCTTTCTCAGAAGTTATGGTATCCTTCCCAAAAAGTTTGTCGAATAACTCCTGATTCAATTCAGCCGGCTGCCGCTCATTGATCTCTTCAATGGTGAAGTTCACTTCAATAGCTAACTTATCTGCCTTGTCCTTATTGATACCTAAGGCTCCTGAAAGAAAATAATCCTCCTTAAAAAGACCCTTTGTCTTTAGGGTGACCACGTCGCCCGGTTTTTTTCCGAGTAATAAATCGAGTGCCTTTTTATTCTTGATTTTATTGAGTTCTACAGTAGATTTGTGTTCAATCTCCTCTGTTTCGTTTACAAAAGTTCCGGTTATTTCATCTTTCTTTCCAACTTCTTTTTTGGAGATCAATTTCCCGTATTGTTTTTGGATACGCTCCAGCTGCTCATCGATCATTTTCTTATCGGCAACTATTTTGTATTGAGTCACCGGTTTCTTTGTTTTTAAGGAAGCATCGAATTCCGGGGCCAGACCTAACTCAAATTCAAAAGCTAATTCGTCCCTGTCCCAATCAAAACTATCTTGTTGTTTTGGTAAAGGATTGCCCAGAACATCCAGTTTTTCCTCGTTCAGATATTTATTGAGATTATCCTGCAGCAATTTGTTTACCTCATCTACCAGCACCGCCTTGCCGTACTGCTTCTTTATCAGTCCCATAGGTACCTGCCCTTTTCTGAACCCGGGTATATTGGCCTGTTTACGATAATCCTTGAGGATCTTTTCTACCTTGTCCTGGTAATCTTCTTTGGTGATAGCTACCTTAACTACAGCGTTCAGGTCGTCTATTTGTTCCTTGGTAATATTCATCTATTTCTTCTGTTTACATTCCCGAAAGGGGATGCAAAAATAGTACATTTTATACAGTAGAACAAGTTTTTAGAACGATGTCTAAGCTATGGCTTATTAAGATTCTTTAGGCTCCTTTAAGATGGAAAAAAATATCGATTGAAGAAATGACAGCAGTAAGCTGAAAAGCAAGGCCCACCAGATATTCTCCACCCCAAAACCTGGCACTAACTGATCTGCCAGAAGAATGATCACAGCATTGATGATCAGCAAGAAAAGACCAAGCGTAAGGATGGTCACCGGCAACGTAAGAATTACCAGAACAGGTTTTACAATAAAATTAAGTAAGCTCAGAACTATGGCCACGATAATAGCGGTGGTATAGGAATCCACATACACACCACCTAAAAGTTTAGCCAGCAAGACTACGGCCAGGGCACTCAGCAGAATACGAATGATGAGTTTCATAGGAATGTTGATTAGGTTATCAATTAAAAAGGCACCTTCAATAGGTGCCTTTAAAATACTGATTTATTTTTTATTGAAGGTAGAGGCCGGTGTAATCTAAGGGATCTACGCCAGGTAGGTTCGACCCGTATTTGGCATTGATAGCCTGAACCATCAAATTTGCCAATAGGGCATATCCTCTGGGAGAGGGATGAACTCCGTCCAGGGAGAATCCTCCCCCAGTTCCAAAATTAGTAGAGACGGTACTACCATCACCTAAAGGGAATCCCGTTTCGGCAAATTCGTTTAAAAATGCATTGGCATCTACGAAGGCAACATCATACAATTGAGCCAGGGCGGCAATGGTCTGGTTATAGGCGGCCTGAGCCGTACCCACAGCCGTTTGCTCTTCCGGGGTTAATACCCATTGATCTGCCAAGGGTACCGCAACTCCATTGATGGAGGTAGGGTCATTAGGATTGGCCAGCGTACCAATGAAAGAACTTGAAGTAAGGACCAAGAGGTCTTCTGTGGTTGCTTGCCTCATATTGATCAGGGCCGGATTAAATGGTGTAAGATCGGTCAGATCTTCATCAATAAGAACCACAGCATTGGAAGTTCCTGCTGAAAAAGAAATGGTTCTTCTGGCAACCTCTTCCGCTGAGATGGCCCCTAGTTGTTGTAATTGTGCCAGGCCACCATTATAGGCGGCATAGGCTCCATTTAACAAGGCTGCTGTTGCCTCATCTAAGGGTACAGGGTTATAGGGTACCGTTGTGAAATAGGGTATTGCAGTTACATCCGGGATATTCATTACCACTCCATCTGCTCCATTAGCGGTGAGGGTTTGTAATAATCCATCCATGACACTTGCAAAAACATTGGGATCTGTAATATCATTTCCTCCATAGGTAGAAGGATCTAAATTCCCGGTTTGATCTACTCCGGCTCCACCGGATGTAGCAAAACTAAGGATGTCGTTGTTGCCTATCCATAAAGTGAAAAAGCTTGGGTTTTGAATAGCAGCATCCCCAATAACCGTTGCAGAAGGAGAACTTGCAAAACGGGCATAATAAGGATTTGCTGCCCCAATGGCCACCCCTGCAACATTCCCATAGCCTGGAGCTACCAAATGATAGCTCTTTGCCCCGGGTACCCCCATATTATTAAATGGTCCGGTTAAAACGTTGCTTATTTCCGTAGCTCCCTGCCCAGATACTGGCACCGGTGATGGAGAACCGGATGCAAAGGATAAAATGAGCCGGTTACCCAAAATTGGTTGTCCGCCCAAGGTGGCTCCTCCTAAGTTATCGGCCATGAATGGTATTGAAAAATCACCACCTCCTGCCAATGCAAAATTTTCAGCCAGCATATTCGGAAAAGAATTGGTTTGGCCTTCTATGAAAAGAGCAAAATCGGAGTACCCGGCAGTCAGGGAATTTCCTACCGCAACATAATTAGAAAAATCGGCAGTTCCACTGGTGTAATCTATAGGCAACTCAGGAGTTGGCATATCAACAACCGTGTCATCTTCGCTACAGGAAACTAGAAAGAGTCCGAGAAATGCAAGTAAGGCAAAAAGCTTTTTCATTGAGTCAATTTTAGGGTTATAAGACTTCGCTTAGTTTAGTGTAGTCAAAATTAAATAAAATTATGAGACACGCAATTAATGCCTCATTTAATTAGCGAACTCATAATTCTGGCCATTGAACCTTAAGAATTCATAAATTGGAGGGTCTTCTCAATAAACTGAACCGGGTTTTCTGCATGAAGCCAATGCCCGGCATCATCAATGGTTTCTAAACGTGCCCTAGGGAAGTGCCTTTTGATCTCAGGGAGATCTCGCCATGATAATATATTCCGATCGGCTACCTCGCAGAAAAAGTACCGGTCCCTGATAGCTGTCTGTATTTCCTAAAGATTCGCCAATCTCTTCCATTCGTTCTGAGAGTACCTTCAAATTAAAACGAAATGCGAGGCGTCCCTTTTCTATCCAATGCAAATTCTTTAATAAAAATTGTCGTATTCCCCAATCGTGCAAATGCTGAGCTAAATGGTAGTCAGCCTGACTTCTGGAAGGTATTTCATCTATTGGAAGCGCCGTTAAGGCGTCAATTATATATTGATGATGTGGGGGGTAAAATTTTGGGGCGATATCTGCCACCATTAATTGGGTAACGTGTTCCGGATAGGAACAGGCAAATGTCATTGCTGTTTTGCCACCCATAGAATGTCCCAGTAACCGTATTTCAGCCAATGAGTGATGCTCCAAATATCTTTTCAGATCTTCGGCCAAAATAGGATAGTTAAATTCTTCGGACCAAAAGCTCCTTCCGTGATTCCGCTGATCTAACAAATGTACCTCATAGCCATTTTGAGCATATTGGGTTCCAAGTGTTTTCCAATTGTCAGACATTCCAAGAAAACCGTGCAAAATGATTAAGGGTTTTCCTTCTCCAATGATGGTTGAATGTAATAAGCTCATTACTTTAACCGATGTATATACATATTTACTACATTTTCTAACCCGAGGTAAAGCGCCTCACAGATAAGAGCATGGCCTATGGAAACTTCCAGTAGGTTTGGAATGCCATTTTTGAAATATGCAATATTATCCAGGCTCAGATCGTGTCCGGCATTGATACCTAAATCCAGAGAATATGCTATTTTGGCAGCTTCCGCATAGGGTTGAATGGCCTTTTCAGGGGTTTCAGAGTACATTTTGGCGTATTGTTCCGTATAGAGTTCAATGCGATCCGTGCCTGTTTCCGCAGCTCCTTCAATCATTTTTGGATTTGGGTCCACAAAAATAGAGGTGCGTATGCCCTTAGCTTTAAAAGTGTGGATCATTTCTTTCAACAAGTCTTTATTTGCTATCGTATCCCAGCCGGCATTGGAAGTGATGGCATCTATGGCATCCGGAACAAGGGTTACCTGGGTTGGTTGTACCTCCAGAACCATGGCAGTGAAGGCATCATTGGGATTGCCTTCGATGTTAAATTCCGTTTTAAGGACCTTTTTCAGGTCGTAGACATCGGTATACCTTATGTGTCTTTCATCCGGCCTGGGATGAACGGTTATACCATGGGCGCCAAAATCTTCGATATCAGAGGCTACCTTCAGAAGGTTAGGTACATTGCCACCCCTGGCATTCCTTAAGGTGGCTATTTTATTGATATTTACACTAAGTTTCGTCATTTGGGCTGAATCATCGTTGAACAGCGGCAAAAATACAAATTAGGCATGCCTTTTGATATTTTAAATTACTAATTTGCATTAATTTATAAAGCTATGCTGATAGAATCTCATATTATCCATACCATTCCGGTCTTTGATATCAAAGACAAACTGGAAGAGCCTATTCATTTTTTTAAGAATAGTATTTATTCTCACGTTGCCGTTACCGAGGATCAAAAACTTTTGGGATTGCTATCAGAAAATGACCTGGAGGCTTTTAAGAAAGAGAAACCCATAGAAACTTTTAAAAGCAACCTGGAGTCTTTTTTTACACATAAAACAACTTCCTGGCTAGATGTATTGGAAGTCTTTTCGCGGAACGAGGCCAATCTGGTTCCGGTATTAGATGAGGAGGCTCATGTCCTTGGCTATTATGATCTCAATGATATTGTAGGGATTTTTATTGACACTCCTTTTTTTAAGGAGCCCGGGTCCATTATCGTTGTGGCCAAAGGTATCAAAGATTATTCCTTTAGCGAGATCGCTCAGATAGTAGAGAGTAACAATACCAAGCTGATAGGCGCTTTTATCACAGATTCAAGAAGCGAAGTAATTCAGATCACCCTGAAGATCGGCGTTGATAATTTCAATGAGGTGGTGAATACATTTCGCCGCTATAATTACACCATCCTTTTTGGGAATAAAGATGATCAGTTCCTTGAAGATCTCAAAGAGCGTTCAGACTATCTGGATAAATTTCTCAACGTATGAAAATCGCCATTTACGGACAGTCTTACCAGGACAATGCGCTTAAGTACGTCTTTGAGCTACTGGAAGAACTTACCGAAATGGAAGCTACTGTTGCCATTGAAGAGGAATTTAATGCTCTTATTTCAGCACAGCAACCTGAAAGCACTTTCCTCACCTTTAACCATAAAACCGGATTAGACAGCAGTTTTGATCTCTTTGTGAGTTTTGGAGGTGATGGAACCATCTTACGCGCTGTAACCTTCGTAGGAGATCTTGGGATCCCAATAGTTGGTGTTAATACAGGTCGGCTGGGTTTTCTTTCAACCTATAAGAAGGAAGAAGTACGGAATATGATCAAAGCTTTTGTTTCAGGAGATTATACGGTGGTTGAACGCAGCCTGGTGTCTATTCTCGCCAATCCCGAGATCGAGGAATTCGACGGACTTAATTTTGCCCTGAATGAGGTTACAGTAAGCCGAAAAGACACCACCTCCATGATTACGGTGGAAACTCATTTGAATGACGAATATCTTACTTCCTACTGGGCAGATGGCCTTATCATTTCAACGCCTACGGGTTCAACGGGATATTCGCTTAGTTGTGGTGGTCCTGTTATCACCCCAACGGCCCAATCAATGGTCATTACTCCTATTGCACCACATAATCTTAACGCAAGACCCCTGGTAATTTCAGATGATACGGTAATCCGTATCAAAGTTTCGGGAAGAGAAGTTCAGCATATGGTTTCTCTAGACTCGCGGCTGGCCAGTATTGCAAATGGTAAGGAACTGATAGTGCAAAAGGCCGACTTTACCATAAAAATGATTGAATACGCCTCAGAAAGTTTTCTAAAGACCATTCGCAACAAATTATTGTGGGGGCAAGACAAACGCAATTGATGTCTGAAACAATAAATGCCCTAAAAGCTTGTTAATCAAGAAAACGAAAGATCTTGAGTTTACACGCGCTAAATTTCATAAAGGAGTATATTTGCACACTTTTTACGCCCATGAAAACTGTTGTTCTGTTACTCTTAACCCTTGTTGTGACTCAAACCTGGTCCCAAACCTATGAGGTGGGCCTTATGGCAGGAGGCTTCAATAATATTGGGGATGTAGGTAGCATGAACTTTATTTCTCCGACAGGACCTGCTTTTGGCGGGGTTTTTAAATGGAATAAAAGCAAACGTTATGCGTGGCGCGCCAGTATTCTCTATGGCAATTTTACAGCGGACGATTCAAAGTCGGATATGGCCTCAAGACTGCAAAGAGGGTATTCAATGGATAACACCATCTTTGAAACCTCCGCAGGCCTTGAGTTTAATTTTGTAGAATACAATTTACATTCGCTTTCTCAGGCCTTTACACCCTATCTATATACAGGAATTACGTATTTTCGTTATGATTTTAATTATTTTGATGCCGGCGCATTGCAGGATACAGGTCAGAAGGACGGTTCATTTGCCATCCCAATGACTGTTGGGGCTAAACTTAGGTTAAATCAATTCCTCATTATAGGGGCTGAAATAGGTGCCCGGTACACCTTTACGGACAACCTGGATGCCAGTAACCCTGAGGGTTCTAATTTTGAACAATTTCGTTTTGGCAATATATTAAGTGACGATTGGTACGTATTTTCAGGCATTACCCTTACCTATACCTTTGGAAGGATTGTCTGTTCCGATTGTTTTGAGTAAGTATTAGAATGGACACTATAGAATCACTAAAATCGGGTTTATTGCCCAGGCACCTTGCTATCATTATGGATGGTAATGGCAGATGGGCGAAGCAACGGGGAAAACTCAGAATTTTTGGACATGAAAATGGAGTAAAGGCGGTGAGAGAAACCGTAGAGAACTCAGCCAAGTTAGGCATAGAATTTCTTACCTTATATGCCTTTTCTACCGAGAATTGGAAAAGGCCAAAGTTAGAAGTAGACACCCTGATGAACCTTTTGGTCTCTTCTCTCAAAAAGGAACTCAAAACATTACACAAGAATAAAATTCAGCTCAATGCTATAGGGAACATAGATTCTCTCCCCTCCAAGGCTTTTGCCGAATTAAAGGAGGTGATCGAAAAAACTTCAAAGAATAATGGCATGATCCTGACACTTGCTTTAAGTTACGGAGCCCGCGAAGAAATAAAGCATGCGGTTCAGGAAATAAGTCTCAAAGTTAAAAATAATATAATTTCGCCTGAGAATATTGATGATACCATTATAAATAGCCATCTTTACACGCACAATTTGCCAGACGTAGACTTGCTTGTTCGGACCAGTGGGGAACATCGAATAAGCAATTTTTTACTTTGGCAGATAGCCTACGCAGAACTGTATTTTATGGATGTCTTTTGGCCTGATTTCAGGGAGGAGCATCTGGCAGAGGCAATAAAGAATTACCAGAACAGAGAACGACGATTTGGAAAAACAAGCGAACAACTTAACTAGTGGTATGAATCGATTCATATTACTTAACCTCCTTGCAACCCTCCTTTTATTTATAAGTACTCCTACAGTCTTAGCTCAGGAAATACCCTATGATAATGGGAAAAAGTATATCCTGAAGGGATTAGAGGTTTCAGGTTTACAAAGTTATAATGAACAAACGGTAAAGACCTATACCGGCTTACGCGAAGGTCAGCTGATTACCGTTCCCGGGGATCAGATCAGTGATGTACTTAAGAAACTATGGGGCCTCGAATTGTTTAGTGATATCTCATTTTATATTACCAATATAGAGGGAGAAGATATTTATTTAGAACTGAACATTAAAGAACGTCCTACTTTATCTAAAGTAACGATCTATGGGGTTAAAAAGCGCAAGATAGATGAGGTCATTAAGGATACCGATCTCAAAAAAGGCAAGAAGATCACTGAAAGTCTTATTGCCAATACTAAAAATTACCTGCAGAATAAGTACAAAAAGCAAGGATATCTCAACGCCGAAGCCACTATAGTGACTGCAAAGGATACTTCTGAAACGAATGCAGAAAGCATAGTCATCAATGTTAGTAAGGGTAACAAAGTAAAAATAAAGGATATTGTTTTTGAGGGGAATAGTGAAATATCGAACTCTCAATTGCGAAAATCCCTGAAAAACACAAAGCGTAAAAAACTGGGTAGGTTTTGGAAGAAATCAAAATATATACTGGAAGATTACAAAGAGGATCTGTCTTCTTTAATGGATAAGTACGCCGAAAATGGTTATAGAGATGCCCGTGTTCTATCCGATACAATTACTAAGGTTGATGATCAGAATGTAAAGATCACGATAAAGGTTGAGGAAGGGAATAAATACTATTTTGGGGATATTGACTTTGTTGGGAATGCCGTTTATTCGGACCGACAACTATCGCAGGTATTGGGGATCAAGAAAGGTGCCACTTACAACGGCGTACTTCTTAGGGAACGAATTGCGGATAATAGCAAGCCCGATGCGGCCGATTTAACAAATTTGTATCAAAATAATGGATACTTGTTTTCTCAGATAAATCCGGTGGAGGTCTCTGCTGAGAATGATACCATTAATTTTGAAATACGAATCATTGAGGGAAAAGAGACCTTTTTGAACCATGTAACGGTTTCTGGAAATGATAAAACCAATGACCATGTGATATTTAGGGAGATCAGAACACGGCCGGGTCAAAAGTACAGCAAGGAGAACATTATTAGAAGTGTCAGAGAACTTGGACAACTGGGCTTTTTTGATGCGGAACAAATAGCCCCGGACATTCAAAATCCGGACCCGAATTCGGGTACCGTAGATCTTGCCTATAGTCTGGTTGAATCTGGGTCTAGTCAGATAGAGCTTCAAGGCGGTTATGGCGGCGGGGGTTTTATTGGTACCCTAGGACTGTCTTTTAGTAATTTCTCAATTCAGAACTTATTTAATGGGAAGGCTTATAAGCCGGTGCCAATGGGAGATGGCCAGACCTTTGCCCTTCGATTACAAGCAAGTAGGACCTTCCGGGTGTATAGTCTAAACTTTTCGGAGCCATGGCTGGGGGGTAAAAAACCTGTACGGTTTAATATTTCACTTTCAAGAACCCAGCAATTCTTAGCTTCTTTTGGATCTAATGGCAGGGTAGAAGTAGATAAGAATCAACAGTTTTCGATTACGGGTGTTTCGTTGGGCTTGGCCAAGCGAGTTCAATGGCCGGATGATTTCTTTACACTCTCACATTCGCTAAGTTATCAATTGTACGACTTTAAGAATTATAGAACCGGTTTATTCAATTTTGGAAATGGACAATCTAATTCCCTTGCATATACCTTCGGGATCTCCAGATCTTCAGCCGGGCCGGGTCGTATTTATCCGATTTCGGGATCCATTTTTGAAGTAACAGCTAAGTTTACACCCCCTTATTCATTATTTTCAGATAAGGACTTTGCTTCATTAAAAAATCGTAGTGAAGAACTTGTAGAACTCCAGACAGAACGCCGGCAAAATGGAAGCGACCTTACCATCGCCGAGCGCAATGAACTGGAAAGTGTGGATCAGGAACGATTCCGTTGGCTGGAGTATTACAAGATCAAATTTAAGGGCGACTGGTATACGCGTCTGGTGGATAAATTAGTACTGCGTGCGAATTTAGAATTCGGCTTTTTAGGGAATTACAACAGTGATGTGGGAAAAGTACCTTTTGAAAGATTTTTCTTAGGGGGTGATGGTCTGGGACGAAACTTTACCCTGGATGGTCGGGAAACAATACAGTTAAGGGGATATGAGAATAATTCACTTACGCCTGTTGACCCGATAACCTTTGAGCAGGAAGGGGGAATTGTGTACAATAAATATTCCCTTGAACTAAGATATCCACTTACATTAAAACCATCGGCCTCCATTTATGGTCTCACTTTTTTAGAAGCAGGAAACTCTTTTAACAATTTTAATGAGTTTAATCCGTTTCAACTAAAAAGATCGGCCGGTGTGGGCTTGCGTATTTTTATGCCTGCCTTTGGTTTGTTGGGGATAGATTTTGGCTACGGATTTGATGAGGATCTAAGACCGCAATCTGCGGGGAGTGGTCCTAGTGGTTGGCAAACACACTTTATCATTGGACAGCAATTCTAAGTACGATTAACTTCTCTAACAAAAAAGGTAAACAGCTCATACTAAAAGTTTTAGTAAATTTGGCACGATATTTTCTATGTACTAAATCGAAGTAGAATGAAAACAAACGTTCTTTTAATTATTATGGCATTTCTGACCACAATGGCAACCTTTTCACAAAGGGGCGTTCGTATAGGATATGTGGATATGGAATACATACTGGAAAATGTAGAGGAATACAGAGAGGCCAATGAACAACTGGAGATAAAAGTACAACGTTGGAAGTTGGAAATTGAAGAAAAACAGGGAGTAGTTGATCAGATGAAGAAGGACCTGATGGCAGAAAAAGTATTGCTGACCGATGAATTGATCACGGAGCGCACAGAAGAGATTCAGATCCTTGAGAAAGAGATGCTGGAATACCAGCAAGACCGGTTTGGCCCCAATGGGGATCTGGTACTCCAAAAAAGACGCTTGATACAACCGATTCAGGATCAGGTATTCAATGAAGTACAGGCCATTGGAGCGAATAAAAAGTACGATTTTATTTTCGATAAATCGGCGGATGTTGTAATGTTGTACTCCGAAAAAAGACACGATATCAGCGAATTAGTGCTGAGGGGTATCGCCAGGACCAGGAGAGTTAGTAAACCGTCTAAAGCGGCTGAAAAAGCCAGATTAACAGCCTTTGAAACTGAGGCGGCGGAAGAGGAAGCAGAAATGACAGACGCCCTTAAAGATCGTTTAGAGAAAGCTCAGGAAGCAGAGGACACCAGGCAGAAGACAGTAGAAGAGAAAAGAGCCGAACAATTGAAGTTGCGAGAAGAACGCAAGCAGGCGTACGAAGCAAGAAGAAAAAAATTACTGGAAGAAAGGGAAGCAAAACGCAAGGCCAAAGAAGAAGAAAGAAAAAAGCAAACCGAACAGAAAAAAGATTCGGTAGATCAAAAATAAAATTCAATAATAACACTCAAATAGTAAATTTAACGTCATGAAACACTTGAAGAAAGTAGCAGTAGCTATCGTATTGTTTGTTGCAGCTACAGGGTTTGTAAACGCTCAAAGTTCAGTTGCACACATCAATGTAACAGATCTATTATCTGAAATGCCTGAGATGAAAGCAGCTCAAGCAGAACTCAAAAAATTACAGGAAACTTATAAAGCTGATATTGAAAGCTCTATGACAGAGTTGCGTAATAAGTATACACAATATCAAAGTGAAGCCTCGGCTAAAACCAAAGAGGAAAATGAGAAAAGAGCCGTAGAACTTCAGGGTTTTGAAAGAAATATTGGCGAAGCTCAGCAAGTTGCCCAACAAGAATTGGCTAAGAAACAAGCGGAACTATTTCAGCCTATTTCAGAAAAAGCAATTGCGGCCATAGAAAAGGTAGCAGCTGCCCAAGGCATTGAATACGTAATGGATTCTACCCAGGGTGGTGGAGTTATCGTGGCAAAAGGAAAGGATCTTCTGCCAGAAGTAAAAAAAGAATTAGGGTTCTAATAAGAACTAAACCTTTAAAAAACCGTCCTCCAAAAGGGCGGTTTTTTTATTTTTACAAGAACTATAATTAAAATCAGGCGGTGAACAACAGGCCCATAGGCATATTCGATTCGGGGGTTGGTGGTATTTCCATTTGGATGGAATTACAGCAACGACTCCCATCCGAAGACACCATCTACCTTGCGGATAGTAAAAATGCACCTTACGGTGAAAAGTCAGCCCAGACCATAGTTCAGTTGAGCGTTAAGAACACCGAACTGCTCCTGGATCTTGGATGCAAACTCATTGTAGTTGCCTGTAATACGGCAACTACCAATGCCATTGAATATCTGCGAAAGCAGTATCCCATTCCTTTTATTGGTATCGAGCCAGCCATAAAACCTGCAGCGCTTCAGTCCACTTCAGGAACTGTAGGAGTTTTGGCCACAAGGGGGACGTTGAGTAGTGCCCTTTTTCACAGTACTGTACAAAATCATGCTTCCAATATTAAGATCATAGAGCAGGAGGGTAAAGGCTTGGTTGAACTTATAGAGGCCGGTCAGGCAACATCAGAAACTGCCAGGAACCTGCTGCAAAAGTATATCAAACCAATGGTGGCCTCCGGTATTGATCATTTGGTTCTGGGATGTACTCATTATCCTCATCTGATACCACTGCTCAGGCAGGAGCTACCTGCCCATGTGAAGATCATTGATTGCGGGGAGGCGGTAGCAAATCAAACATATAGGATCCTTGAAAAACAAGGACTTTTAGCTGCTGATTACAAGAATGCTGAACACCAGTTTTATACCAATGCGGATCCGGCACTTGTAACATCATTTTTAGCAGGGGCAAAAGGAGCGTTCAGCGTAGGTCATAAAGACTTCTAGTGTCTTAAATAAGTAAGGTAACTAAAGGGAACGGCATGTTTCTCATCCTTAGGATGGGCCTCTTCATTCACCAGTTTCCAAACTTCAGGATCTATGGGAGGAAAAAGGTGTCGGCATCGTAGGTTTCGTGCACTCTTGTAATTTCCAATTTATTGGCAAGCGGCATAGCCAAGGTGTAGATCTCACCCCCGCCAATAATATAAACCTCTTCTTGCTCTTCTACCAACCCCAGTGCTTCATCCAGGGAATGGACAACCGTACATTCAGAATATGAAGTGGCATAGGACCTGTCTCTGGTGATGATGATATGAGGCCTGTTGGGGAGGGGCTTGGGGAAACTCTCAAAGGTTTTTCTGCCCATTATGATGACATGCCCGGTAGTAATAGCCTTAAACCTTTTAAAATCGTCCGGGAGATGCCATAAAAGAGTGTTGTCCTTTCCCAGGGCATTATTTTCTGCTACCGCAGCGATCATGGTGATATTCTTCAAGTTTCTTTTTTTTTTAGAGGTTGCGATACCGGTATATTTTCTGCTACTTCTTTTTTTAGTTCAGCAATACGCTCCTGCTGTTTTTGTACAAGTTTTTCGCGCTGCTTCCGTTCCCAATCGCGACCCATAAATGCGTTCATAACAAATACGTTCACCATATGAACAAGCAAAAAGATGACCCAAATAAAAATGGCCCAATAAGACCAATCATAGGCCTCGACATATTTTAAAACCTTGTTTAAAATTACCAGGATAACGCTCCCGATCAGAAACCATACAAAATGCCTGTAGAGGTTCTTTTTTTGTCGTATCCGTTCCTGTGCATATTCAATCTGCTCATGTTGTTCCAGATCTATGACAGGCTGTTTTTTGTCCTTTGAGAACATTCTATTGGTTATCTTTAACTACAAAGATACGGGAATTCCTATATTGCTATACCGTTCAGGAAGATCAAAAAGAAGCCTGGAACACGCTGGAATTAAAGTTCTTTATATGTCTAACCCGGATATTTTTAACTACCCTGCACAATGTCTTTTGAAAAAATAAAAACTCATTTCCCTGTATCGAATCATACACTTTATGCCAATACTGCGGCTATCGGATTATTGTCTGAAGAATTGCATGAATGGAGGCAGGAACACGATCTCGATTTTCTGATTGGAGGCAGTCAGATGAAAATGGAAAGTTTTCAGATGGTCTCTGAAGCCAAAGAAACCGTGGGCCAATTTTTGGGCTGCACCAGGGATAGAGTGGCGATGGTCCCAAATTTTTCTCTTGCCTTGAACATGGTTCTGGAGGCGATGCCCAAAGACCATAAGGTCTTGTTGCTGAAAACAGACTACCCTTCTGTAAACTGGCCATTTGAGAGCCGGGGATTTCCTATAACATATGCCAGTATTGATGAATACCTTGAAGAACACATAGAGACTGCGTTGCGAGAAGGAAATATTCAAATTTTTGCTTTTAGTTTGGTACAGTGGCAAAATGGGATCAAACTCGACCTTAATTTTATAAAACAACTCCGTCAGAAGAATCCTGAGCTTATAATGATAGCAGACGGTACACAATTTTGTGGGGCCTTCGCTCTTGATTTTGATGCGTCAGGCCTGGATATCTTGGGTGCTAGTGGGTACAAATGGCTACTGGCAGGAACAGGGAACGGATTGATGCTATTTTCAAAAAGGATAACAGATCAGCTGAAATTAAAAACAACCGGCTTTAATTCTGTAAATGGACAGTTAGATGCTCCTGGCCCTATCCGACTTGCTAAACATATGGAACCCGGCCATCTGGACAGTATGTGTTTTGGCAGTCTCCATTTTTCAATAAAGAAACTCATGGAATGGGATATAGAAAAGATAGAGGCACATAATAGAAGATTGATCCGAAAGGCCATGGATGCCTTTGGTGAACTTGGTCTTTTAAGTGATACAATACGTAACAGAAAAGATCATGGAACTATCCTGAATATTCCGGGGAACGATGCCTTATTTTCCTATTTGGAAAAAGAAAATGTATGTTGTTCTCAGCGAGGTGGAGGAATCCGACTCAGTTTTCACCTTTACAATACAGAAAACGAGATCGATGCTATTGTCAAAATCTTGAAATCTGCCCCTCGGAACTTAAAAACATCGAAATAGGGACCCTGCAAAATTACCAAAGTTCACAATTTAGTATGCTTTTATTATGAATATGATAATAATTCGTTAATCCTTGTAAATGAGGGTTTTAATGTTATAATTTTGCACTTAATTTAAAAATCGATTAAGATGGCAATTGCTAAACAATATTTGAAAACTAAACCTGTAGTTAAAGTAACCTTTACTGTCCCTGCAGAAGATGCTAAAAAAGTAGCTGTAGTAGGCGACTTTAACAACTGGAATCCAAAAGGAAGCATGTTGAAGAAATTAAAGAACGGAAACTTCAAAGGAACCTTTGACCTTCCTAAGGAAAATTCTTACGAATTCCGTTATTTGGTAGACGGCGATTACGTAAATGAAACGGAAGCAGATCGTTACCAGTGGAACGACTTTGCCGGTGCAGAAAACGCTGTATTGGAGTTATAAGTCGCGCAGAAAAAAAATTCATATCCGGAACTTTGCAAAAGGCTCCGGATTTTTTTTGCTCATTTTGGAATCCCTAAACTAAATTTTATTGGGACAGAAAATGGGATCTTTGTGGGGATACCATTCTCCAGGGCAGGGCGCAACCTTGGCAATAATTCTATGATGCGTATGGCTTCTTCCTGAAGGATGTAAACTCCACCTTCCGTCCTAATATTGACTATTTTGCCTTCCTGATCAATAGTGAATAGTATGTATACCTTTCCCTGAATGTTGCTCTTTAAGGCGTCTTCCGGGTACTCAAAAAATTTAGAGATATGTTGTTTCATATTTCTGGTGAAACAATCGGCCGTTTCCTGGTAGGAAAGATGTTCACATCCTGGAAAAACTGGTAATTCTACTATGGTACCACCTTCATATTCTTGCTTTGTTTCAAGTAATATGGATTTATAAGGGAGATCATTTTTTTCTATAATATAAGTATAGTCGAATATGTGCAAAGACCTGTATTGTTCAGGTTTTCTGTTTGTAATATCAAAACGGGGTAGTTTTTGTATCAGATTTGCCATGGAACTAAAAGTGTTCTTCTGCAAAGGTTCATTTGACACAAATAATCTGATTGGTAATTTATCTATCCGCCCTTTCTTGGTAAGACTAAAACCGAGGGATATGGTTACCGTATCCTCTTGAATTCTCAGCTTTTTAAGTTCTGTATTTATAATATCTTTTAAGGCATTTCCCAAAAGATCATAAAGGCATTTATTTTTGTCGGTTTCCGCATCACAATCTTTTAACGTGATCTGTTCACGAGGATTGTATATAGCTGAGCTATTCCCTTGAGCGGTTATCAAGTTACTTGTTAGAACACAACAAAGAATGTATAGTACCTTTCTCTTTAATGCCACTTTAAACTGCAACGGCCCCTTTTATATGGGGGTGTGGATCATAATTCAGCAGCGTAAAATCTTCAAACTTAAAATCAAAAATATCGGTCACTTCCGGATTAAGGACCATTTTTGGCAAGGGTCTGGGTTCCCGGCTAAGCTGAAGTTCAATTTGCTCCATATGATTATTGTATATATGAGCATCGCCAAAGGTGTGAATAAATTCTCCCGGTTCATAACCACAAACCTGTGCTACCATGAGTGTAAATAGGGCATAAGAAGCTATATTAAAGGGAACACCCAGAAAGATATCCGCACTTCGCTGATACAATTGACAGGAAAGCCTGCCGTTCGCCACATAAAACTGAAAGAAAGCGTGACAGGGGGGCAAGGCCGCTTTGCCATTGGCTACGTTCTCTGCAAAAGATTTTGAAGAATCCGGTAAAACACTTGGGTTCCAGGCCGCTACCATCATTCTCCTACTGTCCGGATTAGTTTTTAAGGTTTGAATGAGGTCTTTGATCTGATCTATGCCATCTCCGTTCCAGTTGCGCCATTGGTATCCGTAGACCGGCCCCAGATCTCCATCCTCATTGGCCCATTCATTCCATATCCGAACGCCATTTTGCTGCAGATATTCCACATTAGTATCTCCCTTCAGGAACCATAATAGTTCATGAACGATGGACTTTAAATGCAATTTTTTGGTGGTCACCATAGGGAAACCTTCACCCAGATCAAAGCGCATCTGGTAGCCAAATACCGAAATAGTGCCTGTTCCTGTTCGGTCACTTTTAGTATTTCCTTGTTCAAGGGTATGCTTTAATAGGTCGTGGTATTGTTTCATAGGACAAATAGAATGGTAATGCTTTAACGCAGATGTAAAATTAAAAAAATGAGCCTTTTTCTGCCCCCTGGATGAATGTATCTTTTGAAAACTTATCAACGAAAACAGGCATCAGATTCTAGAATAGCCATGAATGACTAACCAAGGATCATTCCGGCAATAGTGGCTGATAAGAGAGATGCCAAAGTGCCTCCTAAAACAGCTTTAAGACCAAATTCTGAAAGTGTTTTTCGCTGTCCTGGTGCAAGAGAGCCAATACCGCCTATCTGAATTCCTATAGAAGCAAAATTTGCAAAACCACAAAGCATGTAGGTTGCCATGATTATGGATTTGTTGTATGTGAAATGAATGCCATTGCTATAATCCTTCAGTTCTGCTAATTGGATATATCCAATGAATTCGCTGGCTGCCAATTTTACGCCAAGCAATTGTCCCATCAATAAAATGTCCGGTGTGTTTACGCCAATCAACCACATTAATGGAGAGAAGACAACCCCTAAGATTGCTTCAAGGGATAATTGTTCATATGCAGAGTTTGCACTTATCCATGAATTTAGGGTGGTAAGATCGCCAACCCAGCCCAGTATACCATTCAACATGGCGATGAAAGCTACGAAAACCAATAACATGGCCCCAACGTTTACGGCCAGTTTTAATCCTTCGGTGGTACCATTGGCAATAGCATCCAGGATATTGGATCCGATCTTTTCAGAGGATACCTGTATTTCTTTGTTCACGGGCTCTGTCTGTGGATAAAGGATCTTAGACACCACAATGGCTCCCGGTGCTGCCATCACGGATGCTGCAATCAAGTGACGGGCAAATTCTAAGCGTAATTGTTCATCATTACCTCCCAGGAATCCTATATATGCGGCCAAAACGCCTCCGGCTACAGTGGCCATTCCGCCTATCATGACCAGTAAGATCTCAGAACGATTCATTTTTTCCAGATAAGCCTTAATAAGTAATGGCGCCTCGGTTTGCCCTAGAAAAATATTCCCGGAAACACTCAGGCTTTCGGCACCTGAGATGCCGAGAAACCGCGAAAGAAGCCATGCAAGACCCTTCACTATCTTTTGAATGATCCCCAGATAGTACAACACGGAAGTAAGGGCCGAAAAGAAAATGATGGTGGGTAATATTTGAAAAGCGAAGATATATCCAATATTGGGATTGTCCAGATTAAGGAGTCCGCCGAAAATAAATTCGCTCCCGGCCATGGTATATTTTAAGATCTCATTAAAGAACTGGCCTAATTTATTGAAGAACCACTGTATGGCCGGAACTTTTAATATTCCAATGGCCAGCACCAGTTGAATAGATAAACCGATCCCCGCTGTTTTCCAGTTGATAGCTTTTCTATTGGCCGAAAATATATAGGATATAAAAATGAGAACCAGCATTCCCAGAAAACCACGCCAAAGGCTTTGGATAGAAAACCCCTGGTTTGCTATGATAGGACTAGTACTGTCTGTCTGCGATACACTTACAGAACTTTGGGCAACGCTGACAATGGTGTCTTGAAGTACACTATCTGCAGGAATAATATCCTGACCAAAACCATGGAAGAAGAATAGTAAAAAAAAGAAAAGCATCCAAGATCCTGGCTTCATAAATAGTGGGCTAGATGATCATTTGCGTTTAGATATTTCATCCCTTAGCCTGGCCGCCTTTTCATAATCCTCACTAGCTACCGCTTTCTCTAGTTCTTTGCGAAGTTCATCGAGACTTAGTTCTTTATAAGGAGCTGCAGATCCGGGATCTATCTCTACCGTTTCGCCTTCTTGAAGGATCTCATCTACCACAATGCTGTCATCTATTTCTTCTTTTTCTTTTTCCTTGGAAGAGAATTTAAGAAAAATCCCGGCCTTATCCAGTATGGTCTTATAGGTGAAAATAGGGGCATTAAAACGCAATGCCAAGGCAATTGCATCCGAGGTGCGGGCATCAATAATCTCCTCTACTTTTTCCCGTTCGCATATGATACTGGAATAGAAGACCCCGTCTACCAGTTTATGGATGATCACCTGTTTAACTGTAATGTCGAACCGATCAGAAAAATTCTTAAAAAGGTCGTGCGTAAGAGGTCGAGGTGGTTTTATCTCCTTTTCCAGAGCAATAGCAATGGATTGAGCTTCAAAGGCCCCTATTACGATTGGTAACTTTCTGTCCCCGTCAACCTCATTTAAAATAAGGGCATAGGCCCCATTTTGAGTTTGGCTATAAGAGATTCCTTTAATTTTTAAGCGAACTAGACTCATAATCACACAAATACCAAAAAGGCTGTTAAAATATAAGGAATGTCCCAGCTATTTAAACAGCCCTCGGGGGCACAAATTAACAAAAATTAGGCGTTCTGCGCCTTAAATTCCTTTAATTTTTCGATGAGTTTAGGTACTACAACAAAGGCATCGCCAACGATTCCATAATCTGCTGCTTTAAAGAAAGGGGCTTCAGGATCTGTATTGATCACCACTTTTACTTTGGATGCACTAACACCGGCCAGGTGCTGAATGGCCCCGGAGATCCCAATGGCAATATAAAGATTGCTGGCTACTGGTTTCCCGGTCTGACCCACATGTTCTCCATGAGACCGCCATCCCATATCACTTACTGGTTTTGAGCAAGCTGTTGCTGCACCCAGGATACCAGCTAATTCTTCGATCATTCCCCAGTTTTCAGGACCTTTTAATCCTCTGCCCGCGGATACTACGATATCAGCATCTGCAATGGTAACTTCCCCAACTACCTTATCTATGTTTACAGATTTGGTTGAAAATGCTGCATCATCAATGGTGGGATTAAAGTCTTCTTCACTTAGTGTGGTGTCGTTTTCATGTACCCCATAAGCATTATTGGAAACACCGATGATCTTAATATCTGTAGTGATTTCTGTATGGGCAAATCCTTTATTACTAAAAGCCATTCGCTTTACCACCATTGGATTTACACTATCCGGAGCAGCAACTACATTAGGTACATAGCCGGCTTCTAATTTTCCCGCAAGCAGGGCTGCCAAATATTTGGAATCCGTACTCGAACTCAAAACGATGACTTTACTACCTTCCTTTTGTACGGCTTCTACCAGTGCCATAGCATAGGCATTGGCATTAAAGGTTTTTAGGGAATCGTTCTTTATTTTTAAAACTTTACTAACGCCATAAGCGGCCAGGGAGGAATTGTCTGCAACATTAAAACTCACAGCGCTAACAGTAGTTCCTAATTCCTGGGCTACCTTGTAGGCGTAAGAAGCGGCCTCCAGGCCGTTCTTTTTAAATATTCCGCTATCGGCTTCGGTATAAACTAATACTGACATATGTAGATGCTTTCGTTTTTAAATAAAAGTTGAATGATTAAATTACTTTGGCTTCATTGTGCAGCAAATCGATGAGTTCCTGAATATTTTCAGGATCCACCAATTTTACGGCTCCTTTGGGAGCTGGCTTGTCAAAGCTTTTATCCGCAGTAGCGTGCGTGGCTATGACAGGTTCTACAACATTAAGTTTTTTCTGACGGGCCATCATGATACCTCTCATATTAGGGATTCGAAGATCGCTCTCTTCTACCAGTCCTTTTTGTCCGCCAATGATCAACGGAAGCGAAGTGCTAAGGGTCTCTTTTCCTCCGTCTATTTCACGGATGGCCGTAGCCTTGTCTCCGTCTATCTCTAAACCTATACAGGTATTCACAAAATTTATATTCAATAAAGCTGCAATGATCCCCGGTACCATTCCACCATTGTAATCGATAGATTCTCGTCCGGCAATAATGAGATTATAATCACCATTTTTAATGACTTCGGCTAATTGTTGAGCTACAAAAAAGCCGTCAGTAGGCACTGCATTGATCCGTATGGCCTCATCAGCCCCTATTGCCAAAGCTTTCCGCATGGTGGGCTCAACAGCTTGTTCACCAACAGTCGCAACGTGCACGGTAGCGCCTTGTTTCTCCTTAAACCACATGGCGCGGGTTAAACCGAACTCGTCGTTGGGATTGATCACAAATTGAACTCCTGTAGTATCGAACTCAGTTTTATCCTGACTAAAGTTGATCTTTGAGGTCGTGTCCGGGACGTTACTGATACAAACTAATATTTTCATAAGAGATCGCTATTTTTTTTTAGATAATAAGACCGTAAAGATAGCTAATAAAATTCAAAAATACTATGCATGCATAATAAAAAATTAAATTGATTTTACCTATCCCGGAGGGCGTTTTGAAGGATTATTTCCTATTTTTGTTCGCATTTTGTTAAGTACGAACGTTGAGAATAGCGAGTATATGAAGACATTACAATTTCGAGAAGCCATTGCTGAGGCCATGTCTGAGGAGATGAGGAGAGACGAGTCCGTCTACCTTATGGGTGAGGAAGTGGCAGAATACAACGGAGCCTACAAGGCCTCCAAGGGAATGCTTGATGAATTTGGTCCGAAACGTGTCATAGACACTCCAATCTCTGAACTAGGATTTTCCGGAATAGGAGTAGGGTCCGCAATGGTTGGGAACCGACCAATTATAGAATTCATGACCTTTAATTTTGCCTTGGTTGGAATAGATCAGATCATAAACAATGCAGCAAAAATCAGACAAATGTCGGGCGGTCAATTCAATTGCCCTATAGTTTTCAGGGGACCTACGGGTTCTGCCGGTCAACTTGCGGCAACACACTCCCAGGCCTTTGAAAGCTGGTATGCAAATTGCCCTGGTCTAAAAGTAGTAGTGCCTTCCAATCCAAATGATGCGAAAGGATTGTTGAAATCGGCTATACGCGATGATGATCCGGTGATTTTTATGGAATCTGAACAGATGTATGGAGATAAAGGTGACGTTACTGAAGGGGATTTTACTATTCCAATTGGCGTTGCAGAGATCAAAAGGGAAGGTACCGATGTTACCATCGTCTCTTTTGGAAAGATCATAAAGGAAGCCTATAAGGCAGCCGAGGAGCTGGAAAAAGACGGCATTAGTTGTGAGATCATTGATCTGAGAACCGTAAAGCCGATGGATAATGAAGCTATCCTGAAATCCGTAAAAAAGACTAACCGCTTGGTTGTGCTGGAAGAAGCCTGGCCATTTGGCAATGTGGCAACTGAGATCACCTATCTGGTACAATCCAAGGCTTTTGATTATTTAGATGCACCCGTTGTAAAGATCAATACAGCTGATACTCCAGCGCCCTATTCTCCTGTATTATTACAAGAGTGGTTGCCTAATCATGAGGATGTTATTAAGGCAGTTAAAAAAGTACTGTACAAATAGGAACGAAATTTTTAATTCGAATCAAAGAACTTCGTCTTCAAAGTCAAGACGAAGTTTTTTAGTAAGACCTGTAGAGTAACCAAGGTAATAATAGTCTCAATCACAGCGTTCCTTATCTATAATGTTCGTGCGATCTCATATATCGCGGAACAGAGCACTATGAAAAAAAATCTCTTAATACTTCTCTTTCTTATCGGCTCAGTGACCTACGCCCAGACCAAGGTAAGTGGAATAGTAGTGGATGAAGAAGGTGAGCCTGTAGCTTTTGCCAATGTTATCCTCAAGAATTCCTCTGCAGGGACGATTACCAATGATAACGGAAGGTTTTATCTGGAATCGGACATCAAATATTCAACTCTGGTAGTTTCTTTTATTGGTTATGAAACGCAGGAAATAGCATTGCCAAATGCTGTAACCTTTGATCTCACAATAGTATTACCTGAAGGAGGGGAACAACTAGATGAGGTGGTAATCTACGTAGGAAAACGATCTAAAAAAGACAATCCGGCCATTGATATCCTTAGAAAGATCTGGGCCAAAAAGAGGATCAACGGACTGCGAAAATTTAAACAATACGAATACGATAAATACGAGAAAGTAGAATTTGATCTCAATACTATAGACAGTGCACTGATGAAAAGTAAGATCTTTAAGGGTCTCGAATTTGTCTTTGCAGACCTGGACACCTCCAGGATCACAGGAAAAACCTATTTACCTATTTTTCTGAATGAGGTATTTTCTAAAGTATATGGGAATAATGTGTTACAGAAGGAGCGCGAAGACGTGCTTGGCAATAAGAACTCAGGTTTTAGCAACAACCAGGCTATTACAGCTTTTGTACAGGATCTCTATTCGGATTATGACGTTTATGCAAACTACCTTAAATTCTTTGACAAGAGTTTTACAAGTCCACTGTCACGTACAGGGATAGACGTCTACAATTACGTATTATCAGACAGTGCTTATATTGATAACAAATGGTGCTATCACATAATATACTACCCAAGACGAAAGAATGAGCTTACGTTTAAGGGTGATTTCTGGGTGAATGACACCACCTTTGCTTTGAAAAAGATCAATCTGGAAGTGACCAAGAGTGCCAATATAAATTGGGTGAAGGAAGTTTATATTGAACAAGACTTTGAAGTAGTAAATGACTCTGTCTTTCTGTTGAAGCGCGATTATATGCTATCTGACTTTAGTTTTAATAAAAAAGAAAAATCCAAAGGTGTCTACGGCAAGCGCACAACGGTTTATGACAATTATAAATTCGATCAACCAAAGCCAGATCCCTTCTACAAAACTGCATCGGATCCTTTTGACCCGCTGGTTTTTGAACGCGATAGTATTTTCTGGGATAGCAACAGGTTAGAAGCCCTAAATAAGGATGAAACAGGAATTTACAAGTTACTCGACACCCTGAAGACCGTTCCCAAATTTAAATCGTATTACAATTTGGTCAGTATTCTTGGTTCGGGTTATATAGAGATAGACAAGTGGAATCTGGATATTGGAGATATCTACAGCACCTTTGGATATAATGATGCTGAGGGAATTCGATTGCGGGGAGGTGCCCGTACCTATTTCGGGCAGAATGATCCATGGCGACTTGAAGGATACATGGCTTATGGCTTTATGGATAAAAAAGTGAAACATGGATTTTCGGCCAAGTGGTTGCTCGATAGAAAAAGCAGGTTGATTATTTCGGGTGGGAATCGCCGCGATATAGAACAATTGGGTTTGAACTTAACCGCAACCAATGATGTTTTGGGAAGAAGCGTTGCTTCCTCCGCTATTTTTACGGTTGGTACCAATGATCGCTTGTCGAATATCAATCTTTCTACTCTCAATCTGGAAGCGGAGCCCCTACCCAATTTTAGGGTACGCTTTGGGGGATCGGTTAGAACGCTGAGTTCCGCCTTACCAGATGCGTTTAGCCTGGAATATATAGATCCCGGATCTCCAACTGGCACCTCCACCGAATTAACACAATTCGATCTAACTACAACCCTGATATATACGCCCGGGAAACGCACTATTGGGTATGGAGTAGAGCGGCGTAATGTAAATGATGAATACGCTACCCTTCTTTTTAACTATACGAAAGGTGTTGAGGGCTTTCTTCAAAGCGATTTCGACTATGCCAAATATCAGTTTTCATATACCCAACCTTGGCAAATTGGTGGCTTTGGCCGTCTGCTTAGCACCATAGAGGTGGGCAAAACTGTAGGGACGGTACCTTTGAGTTTATTAAATGTAATTCCTGGAAACCAGACACTCTTTTCAATTTACAATACCTTCCCCAATCTGGATTTCTATGAGTTTGTTACAGATACCTATGTTTCCCTTCATATAGAACAGAATTTTAACGGTCGGTTATTCTCCAGAATACCACTCATCCGTAAATGGAATCTTAGGGAGATTATAGGTTTAAGAGGCGTTTGGGGTGAATTATCTGATGAAAATATTGCCATAAACAGTCCCACAAACATACCCCTCAATGCCCCTACAGATAAGATCTACTGGGAGTACTCTTTTGGTGTGGGGAATATCTTTAAAATCTTTCGGATCGATTTTAACTTCCGGGGGAACTATCTGGAAAACCCCGATGCAAGGGATTTCAGTATAAAAGGGACGTTCGGTTTTAGCTTTTAATCCAGACGTAAACACCATTGCCAGGAACCATAATTTATATAGTGAATTAGTGTTTTTATATTCTAAACCGTTTTACTATTTTTGCAGCCGTTTAAACAGTATAAATAACAAATCAATATGGAACTAATCGTAACCCTATTACCGGCATTTGGTATTCTAGCCTTGCTATTTGTCTTCTTAAAAAACATGTGGGTCTCCAAACAAGAAGTAGGAGATGCAAAAATGGCGAGGATCGCCAAAAATATCGCCGATGGGGCGATGTCTTTTTTAAAGGCCGAATACAAAATCTTAGGAATTTTTGTGGTTGCCGTAGCTATTCTCCTTTATTTCAAAGGAGAAAATGAAGCCGGATCTGACGGAATTGTAGCGCTTTCTTTTGTGGTAGGAGCCTTATGTTCAGGATTGGCAGGATTCATAGGAATGAGAGTTGCAACCAAGGCGAATGTGCGAACTACGCAGGCAGCCAGAACTTCTTTGGGAAAGGCTCTTGAAGTGGCCTTTGCTGGAGGTTCTGTAATGGGCTTAGGGGTTGTAGGTTTAGGAGTTTTAGGATTGAGTTCCTTGTTTATGTTGTATCAAAATATATGGCCAGGGGCGGATAATGTATCGCTGGTGTTGAACGTATTATCGGGCTTTTCTTTAGGGGCTTCTTCTATTGCCCTTTTTGCCCGTGTAGGCGGAGGTATCTATACTAAGGCAGCTGATGTTGGGGCCGATCTTGTGGGGAAGGTAGAAGCAGGAATTCCTGAGGACCACCCTTTGAATCCGGCTACTATTGCTGATAACGTAGGGGATAATGTAGGAGACGTCGCCGGGATGGGCGCGGATCTTTTTGAATCGTACGTTGGTTCTATTATAGGAACTATGGTATTAGGAGCTTATATTTTTACTCCTGAGTTTGATGGCCTTGGCGCTGTGTATTTACCATTGGTATTGGCAGCAGTAGGGATAATCATGTCTATCATAGGAACCTTTTTTGTGAAAGTAAAAGAAGGAGGAAATCCTCAAACTGCATTGAACATCGGAGAATTTGGTTCTGCCGGATTAATGGTGATCGCCTCTTATTTTATTATCCATGCCATGATCCCGGATACGATAGAAGGATTGCCATTTGGTGCTATGGGTGTCTTTTGGGCTACGATCGCCGGACTTGTTGCAGGCCTGGGGGTAGGGAAGATCACAGAATATTATACCGGTACCGGAACTAAACCGGTAAGTGCCATAGTTAGGCAATCAGAAACCGGTGCCGCCACCAATATCATTGCTGGTCTTGGTGTTGGGATGATGTCTACCGCTGTACCTATCATTCTGATCGCAGCTGCGATCCTTGTTTCTCATCACTTCGCAGGACTTTACGGGATCGCTATCGCTGCTGTTGGGATGCTGGCAAATACAGGAATTCAGTTGGCGGTAGATGCCTATGGACCTATTTCTGACAATGCAGGTGGTATTGCCGAAATGGCCGAATTACCCGGAGAGGTGCGTGAACGTACCGATAAATTAGATGCTGTTGGAAATACTACAGCGGCAATAGGAAAAGGATTTGCAATTGCGTCTGCAGCCTTAACGGCACTTGCATTATTTGCAGCTTTTATGAAAGTGGCTAACGTAACCACAATTGATGTTTCCAGACCGGATATTATGGCTGGATTGCTGGTAGGAGCCATGTTGCCATTTGTATTTTCAGCCTTGTCCATGAATGCCGTGGGGCGTGCCGCTATGGCAATGATAGAAGAAGTTCGAAGACAATTTAAGGATATTCCTCAATTGAAAGCGGCCCTAGAAATAATGCGTAAGTACGATTCTGATATGTCTAAAGCATCTGAAGCAGACAGGGCTATTTTTGATGCAGCTGATGGCTATGCCGAATATGAAAAATGTGTTGATATATCTACCAAAGCCTCTATTAAGGAAATGGTATTGCCTGGCCTTTTAGCCATTGCCGTGCCGGTTGCGGTAGGATTTATCGGAGGGGCTGAAATGTTAGGCGGTCTATTGGCAGGTGTCACCTCAGCGGGAGTTCTTATGGCAATCTTCCAGTCGAATGCGGGAGGTGCCTGGGATAACGCCAAGAAAATGATAGAAGCAGACGGCCGTAAAGGTACAGATGCTCATAAAGCTGCTGTTGTAGGAGATACGGTTGGAGATCCGTTTAAGGATACTTCCGGACCATCTTTGAACATCTTGTTAAAGTTAATGTCGGTTGTTGCCCTGGTTATTGCACCGAGTATTGCACTTTCTTCAGATGCAATTTCTGCTTATAATGTGGAAAAAGCAGGAAATGAGATGGTAGAACAAACCATGCAAAAAGAAGTAAAGGTTGAGATGGTCAAGAATGAGGATGGAACGGTTACAGCTACGGTTACTACCACGATGACAGAAAATGGAGAAGAGATGATGGAGGAAAAAGTATTCTCCGGAACCATGGAAGAAGTAGAGGCCAGGATCGATGAAATGAACCAAATGGAAGACGGTGCTAAGATCAAGATCAAAAAAGTAATTGAAAAAGAAGTAGAAGAGAATTAATAACCTTCGCTTACGAACAAATAAAAAGACCCGTGATTTCCACGGGTCTTTTTTTATATTCGTTTTATTGATTTCCTAAAACAGGCCGTTGATCTCACCGTCAATTTTCGTAATGACTTCCCCCAGGTGTTCAGGATTATCTACAAAATCGAGATTGTCCACATCTATGACCAGCAAATTTCCTTTTTCATAGCCATGTACCCAGGCTTCATACCGCTCATTTAATCGGCTTAAATAATCAATCGATATAGAATTCTCATAGTCGCGTCCGCGTTTGTGGATCTGGTCCACCAGATTGGGAATAGAGCTTCTTAGATAGATCAAAAGATCCGGTGGTTGCACAAGGCTTTCCATCAGATCAAAAAGACTGGAGTAGTTAGTAAAATCGCGGTTGGTCATAAGCCCCATGGCATGCAGATTGGGGGCAAAAATATGGGCGTCCTCATAGATTGTCCTGTCCTGGATTACATTCTTCCCACTTTCTCTGATCTTTAAGATCTGACGATACCGGCTATTCAGGAAATAGATCTGCAGGTTAAAGCTCCAGCGCTCCATCTGTGTATAGAAATCATCCAGATACGGATTGTCTACCACATCTTCATAATGCGCGTCCCATTTATAGTGTTTAGATAGTAATTGCGTGAGGGTGGTTTTTCCTGCCCCAATGTTTCCGGCAACTGCGATGTGCATAGGATGGTGGTGTTAGGCTTGTCTGTTTTTGATTTTGAAAGGATAGCAATATACAAAGTATCTGGGGTACCGAAAAAAATAGTTGATGAAATACCAGATGTTTTTTGAATGAATTTAGTACGCTTATAATTGCAAATAAGTTTGTAACCATATCCACGCACATTGATGATTTCAATGTTGGGATCATTTTTCAATTTCTTTCGGAGTTTACTTATAAATACGTCCATACTTCTCGCATTAAAAAAATCATCATCTCCCCATATTTTATGCAAGATCATGGAGCGATCTAAAACCTCATTGCGCTTTTCTGCCAAATGAAAAAGCAATTCTGACTCTCGATGCGTAAGTTTTATAAGTTCATCATTAAAACGAAGTTCTTGTTTGATGTGGTTAAATTCATATTCTCCGAGTGATATAAAATGATTTAATTTTGAAAGTTTGTTTCTTTCTATTAAGGCATTGATCCTTACAATAAGCTCTTCCATACTAAAGGGCTTTTTTATATAATCATTACCCCCATGACTAAAACCTTCCACTACATCATTGGTCTGAGATTTTGCGGTTAAAAAAATGATCGGCGTATTCTTGTCACTGACTCGAATCTCACGTGCGAGCGTGAAACCATCTTTTTTAGGCATCATTACATCCAACACCAAAAGATCTGGAGTCTCTGAACGATAGAGTTTTAGTGCTTTCTCTCCATCATGGGCTAAAAGCACTTCAAAATTTCTAGACTCCAGGCTTTCTTTTATGATAGTACCCAAGGCAATTTGGTCTTCTGCAAGGACTATTTTTATAGATTTTATCATGAGGATAGCGGTAATGTAATTACGAAGGTGGTCCAAGATTCTGTAGATGCCAAATAAATAATCCCGCCATGTTTTTCTATAATATTCAGTGCATAATATAGACCAATTCCAAATCCTTTCACATCGTGTTGGTTTCCTTTAGGAATTCTAAAGAATTTTTTAAATATCTGATCCCTGTAAGAAGAAGGTATTCCGGGGCCATTGTCCCTGATCCTTAACTCGATCGCCTTGTTTGTTTTTTCAAGCTCTACTTCTACTTGGCCATTGCCATATTTGCAAGCATTATCAACAACATTATTAAGCGCATTCTCAAAATGAAAGATATCCAATTCATATTCAAGAGAAGCCATGGCGGTTTTGTTAGTTAGGTGGTGGTCAGGATATGCCAACTCGAAACGATGGATCAGCTTTCCGAGTAATTCAACAAGGTCTGCAGGTTCTCTTGTGATTTCAAGTTGATCGTGCTCCAAATTGGCAGTATCCAGAATCTTTTCGACGATTTGATTCAATTTATCGAGTTGTTGATTTGATAGATCTACATATTTTTTAGTTTTTTCAGGATCATTTTTTGTATTGAATTTAGAGATTCCTTCTAAAGCTATTGCAACAGTTGCAATAGGAGTCTTTAATTCATGAGTGACATTGCTGATGAAATCGTTCTTGATTTGGGAAAGATGTTTTTGTCTTTTTATGATCAGTAATAAGTAAAAAAGACAAAATACAGTGGTGGCAGAAAGGATAAATGACAATAAGATTCCTATTAATCCCCTGAGATAAATAGTCTTATCTGGTTTCTGAAAAAGTAAAGAGATACCTTCACCTTTTGGAATTAGCGTGGACCGTGAAGCTAGTTTGAGTGAATTAGTTGAAATTTTTAAGGGGTTATATGAGGAGAATCGGGTATCTCTCTTTAGATGAAGAAAGGAATACGTAAGATCAATGTTCTTAAGTGTTATGGCGGTGTCCATATATTTTTGTAATAGATGGAAATCAATTGAATCTTGGGTAATAGATAAGGTTATTGGATAATTCAAATCCTCGAACTGACCCTTAATGTCATGAGCTTGCCTTCCTCTGACAATTTTTAAACCAGTGTCGTTGGTAAGAACTTCTGCGAGAGAATCTTTCAAGCTGTTATTTTAGAAGCTATAGATCACTTATTTTTGTATCAACACGTGAAAAGCTTCACTTTCTATAAACTCTAGCGATGTTGATTCACCGGTAGTAGGTGTGCCGGCAGTGTCCACTAGTGCAATAAAAGTGTTCTGTGTTATCTCGTAGTAGTACCCATCAACACTGCTGTCAAAACACTCCTGAATCTCCTTTATCAGCTGTTGTCTGTTGTTTTGATAATTCTGATAATTCCAGTAAAGTTGCAGAAGTATGGTAATGACTACAGTAAGGCTTACCAAATAGAGAAGAAAATGCTGTTTTTCCCATTTCATAAGGTAAAACTATGAACATTATTCTAAAAGTGCCACCTCTGCTTAACACACGTTAACACTAAATAACTTTTTATCCGCATACTCAGGATTTACTTTGTAAACATATAAACCAATAAAAGTAATCTCATGAAAACAAATTTCTTTCTAGTAGTATTTTTGCTCTCACTATCCATCAATATTCTAAAGGCACAGGAAGAGCCGTTTGAATACAGAACAACGGTCAATAAAGTTGGAATAACGGTCAAAGCAATTGCGGATCTTGAAACCTTGGATTGGGAAGATATTATGTCTGTTTTTAATGAGAATAATCCTCAAGATTCGATCAATATATTTATCGAGATAAGGGATCTGTCTAATATTCAGGATGGGCGAAATAACTACTCCATTGACCTTCTAAAAGTATCTGTAGGTGGCGTAACTGGTGAAAGACAGCTGGTCAAAAAGCAATTACAGGAAAAGATACAGGCAATGACTAGCTATATTAAAAAGAATTAGAGGTCTTAGAATCAAATTGTTCTTATTACCCTTCAATATTTGGAAGGGTTTTTTGTGTCTTATAACGCCTTTTTATTCACAAAGGTTTTGGAAAGCTTTTTCTTTCTCTTACCTTTGGAAAATAAATCAAGAGGACGGATTTGACTGATTGCAACCTCTTTAAAAATGCTAAAGCAGTTTCTGCCGGGACCATCCTTTGCAAACTCCTTCTAGCATTTTTCAGATCCTTTCTCAACTTAATATTTAGAAAGGTATGCCTTATTTATTTACCTCAGAGTCCGTAAGTGAAGGACACCCCGATAAGATCGCAGATCAGATCAGCGATGCTTTATTAGACAATTTTCTTGCCTTTGATCCGGAAAGCAAAGTAGCCTGTGAAACCCTGGTCACAACGGGCCAAGTGGTCCTTGCCGGCGAAGTAAAAAGTCACACCTATGTAGATCTGCAGCAGATCACCAGAGAGGTGATCAACCAAATTGGTTATACGAAAGGGGCCTACCAGTTTAGCGGGGATTCTTGCGGCATCATTTCTCTCATTCACGAACAATCTAAAGATATAAATCAGGGTGTAGATCGGGGCAGCAAGGAGGAGCAGGGTGCCGGAGATCAGGGGATGATGTTTGGCTATGCCACCAAAGAAACAGAGAATTACATGCCATTGGCTTTGGATATTTCGCACAAAATCCTGGAAGAATTAGCGGCATTGAGAAAGGAAAATGATGACATCACTTATTTACGGCCGGATGCAAAAGCTCAGGTGACCATTGAATATTCAGATGAAAATATACCTCAGCGCATAGATACCATCGTGATCTCCACACAACATGATCCTTTTGATGAGGATGACGTGAAAATGTTGAAAACGATAAAGAAACATCTACTGGCTCTTTTGATACCCCGGGTAAAAGCCAGGTTGCCGGAAGCGACCCAGCGACTTTTTAACAAGGATATTACTTATCATATCAATCCAACCGGAAAATTCGTGATTGGCGGTCCACATGGGGACACAGGCTTAACAGGCCGTAAGATCATAGTAGACACCTACGGAGGGAAGGGAGCCCACGGAGGCGGGGCATTTAGCGGAAAGGATCCCAGTAAGGTAGACCGAAGCGCTGCGTATGCCGCCCGGCATGCAGCCAAAAATCTGATCGCGGCCGGGGTAGCCGATGAGATCCTTGTTCAGATAAGTTATGCCATCGGAGTGGTGCAGCCTACCTCAGTTTATGTAGATACATATGGCACCTCAAAAATAAAAATGAACGATGGGGAGATCGCCAGAATTGTGGCCAGCCTTTTTGATTTCAGACCTTTTGCTATTGAAGAGCGCTTGAAATTGAGAAATCCTATCTATTTGGAAACCGCAGCGTACGGCCATATGGGGAAAGAACCCCGGAAGGTTACTAAGGTCTTTGAATCGCCCTATAATGGAAGGATCAAACGAGAAGTGGAATTATTTACCTGGGAGAAATTAGACATGGTGGACCTGGTACAAGAGGCTTTTAATATATAATTTTTGTAGGATTACTAGGAATTTTAAAAATTCCGTCATTATATTTGTTTCACATAAGTTCAAACTCTTATTGAATAGTTATCAAGAAAGGTGGAGGGATTAGACCCTTTGAAGCCTTAGCAACCCTTTGTGTCCAAACAAAGAAGGTGCTACATTCTATCACGCTTTATGCGCGGCAGATAACAAAAACCTATTACTTCGGTAATATTCTTTCTTTATAACTTTTTTGATTTACATCGCAGATAAAACATCTGTTATGCTGTTTGGCTTTTTTATTTCTATTACTAATAAATAAAAAAACTAAAATTATGAGCGATCAAAAATTTTCGACCAAAGCAATACATGCTGGTCATGACACTAAATTACACGGAGGTACAAGAGCTGTGCCTATCTATCAAAGCACGGCCTATGTCTTTAATGACTCGGACCACGCAGCCAACTTGTTCTCCCTGGCCGAGTTTGGGAACATCTATACCAGGATCAACAACCCGACCAATGACATTCTGGAACAGCGTTTAGCTGCGTTAGAAGGAGGAATCGCCTCCGTGGTGACCTCTTCCGGAACCGGGGCCATCAATACCGCTTTGTTGGTGTTATTAAAAGCTGGAGATCATATCGTAGCTTCTAATAGTCTCTATGGAGGTACCTATAATTTACTAAACGTAACCCTACCCCGGTTGGGGATTACCACCACCTTTGTAGATCCTGCAGATCCTTCGAACTTTGGAAAAGCAGTCAAGGAAAATACTAGAGCGGTCTTCGTTGAATCTCTTGGAAATCCTAAATTGGATGTACTCGATCTGAAAGCTATTTCCGCAGAAGCAAGGAAAGCCAGGATCCCATTTATAGTAGACAATACAGTAGCTACCCCGGCATTATTGAACCCAATAGAACACGGTGCCAATATTGTGATCCACTCCTTAACCAAGTATATCAACGGGAATGGAACAGCCCTCGGAGGGGCCATCATAGATGCTGGTACTTTTGATTGGTCTAGTGGAAAATTCCCCGAATTTACGCAACCTTCACCCGGCTATCACGGATTAGTATACCACGAGGCCCTGGGCCCGGCGGCCTTTATTGCCAAAGTTAGGATCGAAGGGCTGCGCGATCACGGTGCCTGTCTGAGTCCTTTCAATGCGTTTCAGATCATACAGGGACTGGAAACCCTTCAGGTGAGGATGAAGAAACACAGTGAGAATGCCCTGGCACTTGCGGCTTGGCTGGAAAAGCGAAAAGAAGTGACATGGGTCAACTATCCCGGATTAAAGAGTAGCAAATATTATGCACATACAGAAGCGTATTTGCCAAAGGGTCAGAGTGGCATTGTTACTTTTGGAGTAAAAGGCGGCTATGAATCAGCCAAGAAGATTGCTGATGAAACCAAACTTTTTTCCCTCCTTGCCAATATTGGAGATACCAAATCCCTTATTATTCATCCTGCGAGTACCACCCACCAGCAGCTGGCTGATGACGCGCAACTAACTACAGGGGTTTCCAAAGACCTAATTCGTTTGTCCGTTGGCTTAGAAGATCTTGAAGATCTAACGGCAGATCTGGAGCAGGCCTTCGCAACCATCGATTCATCCGTATTGGTTTAAAAGAGGAGTAATAGTAAGGATCAGTGTTTACGTAAGTAAAGATAGATCACCTAAATAATTGCATATGAAAACAGCGGTTTCAGACATAGAACAAATGAATATCCCAGGGTTTACTACCCTCAGTGGGGTAAGTCAGGATATTCAGTTGTCCTATCAGGTATTTGGCCTTCCGCTGAACACTGCCCCAATCGTATTGGTCAATCATGCCCTGACCGGAAATTCGGATGTTGCAGGAGTTAACGGTTGGTGGACATCCCTGGTAGGGAAGGAAAAATGTATAGATACCCAAAAGTATACTGTTCTGGCATTCAATATACCGGGGAATGGCTATGACGGCTTTGTAATTGATAATTATAAGGATTTTGTAGCCGGCGATATCGCCAGGATCTTCTTGCAGGCGCTCGGGATTTTAAAGGTGAAAAAACTATATGCCATTATTGGCGGCTCTCTTGGAGGCGGTATAGCCTGGGAAATGGCGGCACTAGATCCGGAGATTACCACACATTTGATCCCTGTTGCATCTGACTGGAAGTCGACAGACTGGTTGATCGCCAATTGTCAGATCCAGGAACAATTCCTTACCAATTCCAAGCAACCTGTCCACGACGCGCGTATGCATGCCATGCTCTGTTATCGCACTCCGGAATCATTCAAAGAGCGTTTTCAGAGGAGTACAAATGAGGACCTTAATGTTTTTAACGTGGAGAGTTGGCTGCTGCATCACGGAAGGAAATTGCAGGAACGTTTTCAATTATCTGCATACAAATTAACCAATCAATTGCTTAAGACCATTGATATAAACAGGGATGGGCGGGAGGCTTTTGAAAAATTACAAAAGAGTCAAACCAATATCCATATCATAGGTGTAGATTCCGATCTGTTCTTCTCTGCAAGGGAGAATAAGGAAACTCATAAGCAAATGGCCCAATCCAGAAGCAATGTCACCTATGGAGAGATAAAGTCGCTTCACGGTCATGACGCATTTTTGATCGAGTTTAAACAAATGGAGCAGTTGTTAGAAGGGATTTTCAACCCTGAAAAAGCTACCAGGCGTTATAAGATTCTGAAATTCGGCGGAACTTCCCTGGCCAACGGAGAAGGGATTGAAAGAGTACTGGAGATCATTTCCGATAAGGTAAAGCAAGGTGATAAAATTGTAGTGGTGGTTTCTGCCAGAGAAATGGCCACCGATCAGTTAGTCACCATTTTGGAAAAGGCAGCCAAGGGAAAGGATTACAAAAAGGATTTTGAGGCCTTTGAGAAATACCAGCGGCATAGTTATAAAAATGTGGACCTTTCAAACGAATTCCGGGAACTGGTAAAACTCCTGGAAGGTGTTGCTCTACTGGGCGATTATAGCCCTAAAATCAGGGATCAGGTATTGGCTATTGGCGAATTGGTCTCTACAAAACTGATCGCCAAGCTTTTAATCGGCAAGGGCATTCAGGCGCACCATGCAGATTCCAGAGAATTGATCATTACCAATAATACCTTTGGTGATGCAAGTGTGCTGGAAGACAAATCCAGGGAACGGGCCATTAATTATTTTAAGACGCTACATACATCTGATATTCCGGTGATCCCCGGATTTATTGGTGCTACTGAGACGGGAGAAACTACCACTTTGGGAAGAAATGGAAGTAATTACACCGCTTCGCTTCTGGCTAATTTTCTGGATGCCGAAGAGTTACTCAATTATACGCATGTGGATGGCATCTATACCGCCGATCCTAAATGGGTGCCGGAGGCCAGACGCATTTCCCAGCTTTCATACAGTGAAGCTAATGAACTGGCAAATTTTGGCGCTACCATTCTACATGCCAAGACTATTATTCCTTTATTGGAGAAGAATATTCCACTGCGCATCCTGAATACCTTTAACAAGGAGAATGAAGGTACCCTGATCAGTGCGAAGACCAATGGCGAAGGGATACGCTCCTTGTCGGTCCTTGGAGACGAGGCGCTCATCAATGTAGAAGGCCGGGGGCTTTTGGGAAAGGTTGGGGTAGATGCCAGAATTTTCAAGGCCCTGAGCCAGCGAAATGTCAGTGTGAGTATTATTTCGCAGGGTTCTTCAGAAAGGGGGATCGGACTTTTAGTGTCAGCTAAAAAGGCACAAACGGCAAAGATAGCTTTGGAAGAGGAATTTGAAAATGATTTTCGATCCAAGGACATCAATGCCATCACTATTGTAGAAGATGTGTCTGTCATCTCCATCGTTGGTCAGGACCTAAGTACCTTCCACAAACCTTACAACGCCCTGATCAAAAATCAGATCATCCCTCTACTTTTCAATAATACAGTTACAGGAAGAAACATTAGCCTGGTCGTAAAGAAAGCGGATCTGCACAAGGCATTGAATGTAATGCACGGACAGATCTTTGGGATAAGTAAAAAGATAAATTTGGCTGTTTTCGGACATGGAAATGTTGGTGGAACACTATTAGACCAGGTTTTGGGGGCCAGCAAGACCATAGAAAAAAGAAAAGGGATCCAACTCAGGGTCTTTGCGCTCGGAAATTCAAAAAAAATAGTACTCAACAAGGATGGGATCAATAAGAACTGGAGAACTACCATCAAGGAGAAAGGGAGGGCCTATTCGCTCAAAGAAATCTTTGACTATGCCAGGGCCCATCATTTGGAGAATTTGATAGCTGTAGATAATACCGCAAGTGAAGAATTTGTGTCTCACTATTTTGATTTTGTAGAAAATGGATTTGATTTGGTCTCTTCCAACAAAATAGCCAATACCCTCGGTATCGACTTTTATAACCTCATTCGCGAAGAACTGGGGCATTTTCAAAAGCAATATTTGTATGAAACCAATGTTGGAGCCGGATTACCGCTAATAGATACCATCAAGCTACTTCATCTCTCCGGAGAGAATATTACAAGGATCAAAGGCGTTTTTTCGGGATCCCTGAGTTATATTTTTAATACCTATTCGGAAAAAGAGGTGCCTTTCTCGGAAGTGTTGCTGGAAGCAATGAGTCTTGGGTACACGGAGCCAGATCCCCGTGAAGATCTATCAGGTATGGACGTAGGCAGGAAATTACTAATCCTTGCCAGGGAGCTCGAGTTGCAAAATGAAATTGAAGATGTGAAGATCGAGAATCTGATTCCAAAGCACTTGCAGAAACTACCTGGCGAGGCCTTTATTGAGGAAATAGAAGCTCTGGACCCTCTTATGGAGGAAGTAAAAAAGAAGCAACTAAAAGGGCATGTCCTAAGATTTGTAGGGGACCTGCATGGTGACCTGCAAAAAGAGAAAGGGAAACTGGATGTTAAATTGATCTCGGTTCCAAAAGAAAGCAGCTTGGGACAACTGCGGGGTTCCGACTCAATAATAGAGATCTATACTGAATCATATGGAGAACATCCGCTGGTGATACAGGGAGCAGGAGCAGGTGCGGCAGTGACCGCAAGAGGTGTTTTTGGGGATATTTTGCGCATTGCAGAAAAGATGTAAATTGTCCTAAACAGGAAATGTCATGAAAAAATCAAAGCATCACTTTGAAACCGAGGCGATCAGAACACAGCTAGAAAGGTCCACTTTTTTGGAACACTCGAGCCCCATCTATATGACCTCTAGTTTTGTCTTTGAGGATGCAGAGGACATGCGGGCTTCTTTTGCTGAAGAAAAGGACAGAAATATCTACTCCAGATATGCGAACCCGAACGGAACGGAGCTCATTGATAAGGTCTGTAAAATGGAAGGAGCGGAAGCAGGATTCGCCTTTGCGTCTGGAATGGCCGCTGTTTTCTCAACCTTTGCCGCCTTGCTGGAAAGTGGGGATCACATTCTCTCTGCGAGGAACATCTTCGGATCCACGCATAGTTTGTTTACTCAGTTCTTTCCTAAATGGCAGATTTCGCATACGTACTTCAAGATCGATGAAATAGAGACACTTGAGGAACTTATAATCCCTGAAACCAAGGTGATCTATGCAGAATCACCTACAAATCCGGGTGTGGATCTGGTTGATCTGGAGCGGCTTGGGGCCATTGCGAAGCAGCGCGGATTGATATTGATCGTGGATAATTGTTTTGCATCGCCTTATTTGCAGCAGCCGATTAAATTTGGAGCACATTTAGTGATCCATTCCGGAACTAAACTTATGGACGGACAGGGTAGGGTATTGGCAGGGATTACTGTAGGTCGCGCAGATTTGATTGACAAGATCTACAGGTTTGCAAGAATTTCCGGTCCATCGCTATCTCCTTTTAACGCTTGGTTGCTATCCAAGAGTTTGGAGACGCTCGCTGTTCGGGTAGACAGGCATTGTAGCAATGCTTTGGGAGTGGCTCAATTTCTGGAAGAACATTCAAAGGTAGTGTGGGTAAAATACCCTTATTTGCCTTCGCACCCACAGTATGAATTAGCCAAAAAGCAAATGAAAGCAGGTGGATGTGTAGTCTCTTTTGAAGTAAAAGGTGGGGTGCAGTCTGGGCGAAACTTTTTTGATGCTATAAAACTACTATCGCTTTCCGCCAATCTTGGTGATTCAAGGAGCATAGTGACGCATCCGGCTTCTACCACCCATAGTAAATTATCGGAAAAAGAACGGATGGAAAGTGGTATTACGGATGGAATGGTTCGGATCTCCGTTGGGCTTGAACATATAGAAGATATTATAGGAGATATTTCACAGGCTTTGGATACTATTAGATAAGAAATGATTTCCCTGCTTTTAGCTATATTAGCTGAATGCTTTCCAAAAAAACCAAGTACGGATTAAAGGCCTTAACATTTCTGGCAATTCAGAAAGATCGCACACCTGTTGCTATTGCGGAAATTGCAAAACACGAGAATATCTCACAAAAATTTCTGGAAAGTATTCTTCTCACCTTGCGCCGCACCGGGTACCTGGGGTCCAAAAAAGGAAAGGGCGGTGGGTATTATCTGATCAAAGATCCTTCCGAAATACCCATGACCACTGTTATGCGTGTGTTAGAAGGACCTATTGCCATGGTGTCTTGTGTTAGTCTTAATTTTTATGAACCATGTGAGGATTGCCCGGATGAGCAAAACTGTGCAGTACATAAACTAATGCTGAAGGTGCGGGATAGTGCTCTCGATGTTTATCGGAATACTACCCTCTCGGATCTTATTTCGTAACTGCAATATTCCCAACAGCTACTGATTTCCACTGATTATTTTCCCGAAAATCAGAAATAATTTTAATAAACTACTAAAACTATAGGGTAAAACTCCAAAAAATGGAATTTTCTAGCTCCAGCATCAATTATATATGTTATTTTTGAAATACCTACTAAAACTATAGGGTATATAATAAAAATAGTATTGTTACAAAATTAGCTTCATGAATTTTACCGAACAACACTTAGATCATTTAAACAAACAGTTCAGGGGCATTCCAACGGAAGAGATCATTGGCTGGGCTCTTGATTATGCCAGGAGGCCCATTATCACGACAAATTTTGGACCTTTTTCGGCTTCACTTTTACATGCTGTACGGAATATAAAAGGCGATGTGCCGGTGATTTGGTGCGATACCGGCTATAATACAGAGACTACCTATAGGCATGCTGACGAGGTTATGAACTTACTCGAGCTGAATATGAAGATCTATGTGCCAAGACAAACCCGGGCGAGAAGAGATGTTCTGATGGGCATACCAGATGTTGATGATCCGGGCCATCCTGAATTTACCAGGCAGGTAAAACTTGAACCTTTTAAAAGGGCCATGAAGGAACATCAACCAGATGTTTGGTTCACTAATATTCGAAAAGGGCAGACCGCATACCGAGATACGCTAGACATTCTGAGTATTAGTAAGGAAGGAGTACTAAAGGTAAGCCCTTTCTATCATTGGAATGATACACAATTGAATGCCTATCTAAGAGAACATCAACTTCCAAACGAAAAGAACTACTATGACCCCACCAAGGTGTTGCAACACCGGGAATGCGGAATTCACTTGCAGTAAACCAGATTGAAAAGGAATTATTGTTTAGCTAGATATATCATGGAGTCTAAAAAATTCAATGGGTATCAATCCTTTATTCCCGGATAAAAATAATCTCTTTTGCTTGTTTTTATTACCGGTGTGGCGTTTCTTTGTGACAGTTCATATACACAATGTTATTAGTTATCAAGAAAGGTGGAGGGATTAGACCCTATGAAACCTTAGCAACCCTTTAGCAACTAAAGAAGGTGCTACATTCTATCACTCCTTAAGCGTGACAGATAACGTACAAATAGGTTTTTCTGCCTATTGCAATTCTTGATACTAAATTTTGTAATACTAAAAAGATGACTTCCGGGATGGTAGTTAAAACGTTGTTGTACATATGATTGATACTGTATACTAATGAAAACAATTGAATCCCTTTTAGAGGAACGTATTCTTGTGTTAGATGGCGCTATGGGCACCATGCTCCAACAATATCGGTTTACTGAGGCTGATTTTAGGGGAACTCGATTTAAAAACTGGCCCCATGCCTTACAGGGCAATAATGATTTGTTATCTCTTACCCAGCCACAGGCAATAGCCGAGATCCACAGAAAGTATTTTGATGCCGGGGCAGATATCTTGGAGACCAATACGTTCTCAGGAACCTCTATTGCGATGGCCGACTATCATATGGAAGACCTGGTCTATGAGTTGAATTTTGAATCGGCCAGAATCGCCAAAGAAGTTGCCATAAGTTATACTGCCAAAGATCCCAAAAAGCCACGCTTTGTGGCAGGAAGTATGGGCCCTACGAATAAAACGGCCAGTATGTCCCCGGATGTGAATGATCCCGGCTTTCGGGCGGTTTCATTCGAGGATTTACGCCTGGCCTATCGCGAACAAGTAGAAGCCCTCTTAGATGGTGGCGTGGACCTGCTGTTGGTAGAAACAATTTTTGACACTCTAAATGCAAAGGCGGCCTTGTTCGCAATTGAAGAAGTAAAGGAAGAAAGGGGCATTTCTGTTCCAATTATGATCAGTGGTACCATAACAGATGCCTCGGGCCGAACCTTATCTGGTCAAACAGCAGAATCTTTCCTGATATCGGTATCACATATTCCTTTTTTATCAATTGGCTTTAACTGTGCACTAGGAGCAAGTCAATTAGTGCCTCATTTACAGATATTATCAGCCAAAACGCCCTTAGCGGTCTCTGCTCATCCCAATGCGGGCCTCCCAAATGCCTTTGGGGAATACGATCAGAGTCCGGACGAAATGGCCTTTCAGATCAAAGAGTATTGTGAAAAAGGTCTGGTAAATATTGTGGGCGGCTGTTGCGGAACCACACCTGCACATATTAAGGCCATTGCAGAATTGGTTAAGGAATACGAGCCCAGAAAATGTTTGATCTCCGTATGAAATTAAAAAGGTCACATACAGGGCAAGATCGATCCACATACTTACCAGAAGGAAAGCATGTGGAAAAGAAGTATCTGAAACTGTCTGGGTTGGAACCGCTGATCGTTACACCGGAAAGTAATTTTATTAACGTCGGAGAACGTACCAATGTAGCAGGATCGCGTAAATTCCTCCGACTTATCAAAGAAGATAAATACGATGATGCCGTAGAGATTGCAAGGCATCAGGTAGAGGGCGGGGCGCAGATCATTGATATCAATATGGACGATGGTCTTCTTGATGGGAAAGAGGCCATGGTAAAATTCCTGAACCTGATCCTGGCAGAACCGGACATAGCCAGAGTTCCCATTATGATAGACAGCTCTAAATGGGAGATCATCGAAGCCGGTTTACAAGTGGTTCAGGGGAAATGTGTTGTTAATTCTATCAGCCTCAAAGAAGGGGAGCATGAATTTATAAGACAAGCCAAATTGATTCGTCGTTACGGTGCTGCTGTGATCGTTATGGCCTTCGATGAAAAAGGCCAGGCAGATACTTACGATCGCCGTCTGGAAATTACCGGCAGGTCTTATGATATTTTGGTGAACGCGGTAAATTTTCCAGCGGAAGATATCATCTTCGATCTGAATATTTTTCCAGTCGCAACAGGGATGGAGGAACATAAGCGGAATGCGGTAGATTTTATTGAGGCCACCAAATGGGTGAGGGAAAATCTCCCTTATTGCAGCGTAAGTGGCGGCGTAAGTAATGTTTCCTTTAGTTTTAGAGGGAATGATACGGTACGCGAAGCTATGCATTCGGTCTTTTTGTACCATGCTATCAAGGCCGGTATGAATATAGGGATCGTGAATCCTGCAATGCTGGAAGTTTATGATGATATCCCTTCAGATCTGCTCGAGCACGTGGAAGATGTAATTCTGAACAGAAGGTCGGATGCCACGGAACGCCTGTTAGATTTTGCAGAAAAAGTAGTGGGGAAGGCCCGTGAGAATAAACAAGATCTTAGCTGGCGCGAAGAACCACTACAAGAAAGGATCACAAGGGCCCTGGTAAAGGGGATCGATCAATATATTGTTGCCGATGTAGAAGAGGCGCGCCAATCGACATCAAAACCTATAGAAGTCATTGAAGGTCATTTGATGAATGGGATGAATGTGGTTGGGGATCTCTTCGGAAGTGGCAAGATGTTTCTTCCCCAGGTGGTGAAGTCGGCCCGGGTCATGAAAAAGGCCGTAGCCCATCTTACTCCTTTTATTGAGGCTTCCAAAGATGCTTCCTCAAAAGGGGCGGCAGGAAAGATCCTGATGGCGACCGTAAAAGGCGATGTACACGATATTGGGAAGAATATTGTTAGTGTGGTACTGGCCTGCAACAATTATGAGATCATTGACCTTGGCGTAATGGTGCCGCCGGAAAAGATCATACAGAAGGCTATAGAGGCAGAGGTAGATGTCATTGGTTTAAGTGGCCTTATTACCCCATCTCTTGATGAAATGGTATTTCTGGCCAGGGAAATGCAACGTCAGAATTTAACAATGCCTTTATTAATAGGGGGTGCCACAACTAGTAAAGCACATACGGCGGTTAAGATAGATCCTCAGTACCACGCAGCGGTTGTGCATGTTAATGACGCCTCCAGAGCAGTGACCGTAGTAGGCGATTTATTGCAGAAAGAACGTGCCCGGGGGTATAAAGATGCTTTAAAAATTGAGTATGAATCTTTCCGTGAAAAATTTCTAAACAGAGGAAAACAAAAGGAATACATTTCTATTCATGATGCCCGGAAGAACAAGAAGTACCTTCCGTGGAGGACCTCCGAAATTATAAAACCAAAGAAGTCGGGAACGCAGATAATACAGGATTTGGATCTGAATATTTTGAGACCATTTATAGACTGGTCACCTTTTTTCAGAAGTTGGGACCTCCATGGAAAGTATCCTGAAATTCTGAAGGATAGGGTGGTAGGAAATCAGGCAACTGAACTTTTTGAAGATGCACAACGGATGCTCGATACGATCATTGAGGAAAAACTGCTAAAAGCTAAAGCCGTTTTTGGGGTATATAAGGCAAATACCATAAACGACGACGATATTGAGATCGAAGATCCGATTTCTGCAGAAAAATTCATATTCCGAACATTGCGGCAACAAAGCGCTAAAAAGAAAGGGGTGCCGCATATTGCCCTTGCCGATTTTATTGCGCCAAAAAAGGAAGGGATTCAGGATTATATGGGTTGTTTCTGTGTTTCAGCCGGCTTTGGTACCAGGGAACTCGCACAAGCATACGAAAATGATTTAGATGATTATAATGCCATCATGGTAAAGGCACTGGCAGACCGATTGGCTGAGGCATTTGCAGAATACCTGCACCTGGAAGTAAGAACAAAACATTGGGGATATGCGGCAGGCGAATCGCTTACTAATGAAGACTTGATCCGGGAAGGATACAAGGGAATTCGTCCGGCGCCGGGCTATCCTGCTTGTCCTGATCACCTGGAAAAGGAAACTATTTGGGAGCTTCTGAAAGTAAAAGAATCTATAGGAGTGGTCCTAACAGAGAGCCTGGCCATGTGGCCCGCTGCAAGTGTTAGCGGATATTATTTTGCGCATCCGGAAGCGAAGTACTTTGGCCTTGGAAAAATTGACCAGGATCAGTTGAAAGACTTTGCGGAACGAAAAGGTATTCCTCTTGAAAAAGCACAAAAGTGGTTGGCCCCAAATTTAGCGGAAGTATAAAAGAAACTAAAAATGAAAGTTACGGAGCATATAGAAAAAGCGAAAGGAAGTACACTGTTTTCGTTCGAGATCATACCCCCGGTAAAAGGTCGGAGCATACAGGAATTGTATGATAATATTGATCCGTTAATGGAGTTCAAACCACCTTTCGTAGATGTAACAACCTCCAGAGAAGAATATGTGTACATAGACAGAGAGGGTTTGCTGGATAAGAAATTAACCAGAATGCGCCCGGGTACGGTAGGGATCTGTGCCTCCATCAAGCATAAGTACGATGTAGATACAATTCCACATGTACTATGTGGTGGATTTACACGAGAGGAAACAGAATATCTTCTGGTAGACTGCCATTACCTGGGAATTGATAACGTGATGGCACTAAGGGGGGATGCTATGAAAGAAGAGACCTATTTTGAACCAACCAAAGGAGGACATACCTATGCCTCTGATCTGGTGGTGCAGATCCATGATCTCAATGCAGGCCAGTACTTACATGAGGTGATTGAAACTGATAATTGTTCTGATTTTTGTATCGGAGTGGCAGGATATCCTGAAAAGCATATGGAGGCTCCTTCTCTGCATACAGATCTAAAATGGTTGAAAAAGAAGGTGGAACTAGGGGCTCACTACATTGTTACCCAGATGTTCTTTGACAATCAGAAATTCTTTGATTTTGTGAAAGCTGCTAGAGCGATTGGGATTACAGTTCCGATCATCCCGGGAATCAAACCAATTGCGGTAAAAAGACATTTACAGCTTCTTCCCCAGGTTTTCAGGATCGATCTTCCGCAAGACCTGATAGATCAGGTAGATAAATGTAAGAGCAACAAAGAGGTGCGCGCGCTTGGGATCGAATGGGCCATCGCTCAATCTAATGAACTAAAAGCTGCCGGGGTTCCCGTATTGCACTATTATTCAATGGGAAAAAGTGATAACATTCGCGAAATCGCAAAAGCAGTTTTTTAAGCGAATATAGTTTCTCACTTCGACTAGATTCATCGACTTAATAATCCCTATTTTTGCACCCCATGAATACCAGAACCTTACTTTGTTGCCTGCTCTTTTATTGCGGGTGCTTTTCACAGGATGCTGAGAATCCGCGTACATGGACAGTCGACTTTAGTCCCTTCTATGGCTCCATATTATTGCATAATACTGACATATCCCACTTGATAAGTGAGCATCCCGCTGGCGTTATACTCGGGTTCAGTAAGCAAACTTATGGGTACGAAGGTTGGGAAGCGAATTTTAATTATCCGGATACGGGATTTTCAATGGTATATCAGGATATGAACAATCCTGTATTAGGACACAATCTTGGAATCTATGCCCATTATAATTTTTATCTGTTAAAGAGAAACCTACAATTTAGAATCGGCCAGGGCGTGGCTTACAATACGAATCCATATGATAAGGTTGAGAATTTCAGAAACAACGCCTATGGCTCTCACTTGCTGAGCTCCACATATCTGATGATGAATTATCAAAAAGATAAAATATTCAAAAGCCTGGGAATAAAAGCTGGAATCTCTTTGATCCATTACTCCAATGCCAATGTAAAGGCACCGAATACTTCCACTAATACTTTTGCCTTTAATGCCGGACTCGTCTATGATCTTGAAGGAGGGGAGAACATCCCGTATATCAAAAAAGATGAACAGGAGTTTGTAAAAGAACGAATCAAAGCAAATCTGGTGTTTAGGACCGGGATCAATGAAAGTGATGTGATCAATTCAGGGCAATATCCTTTTTACATCCTATCTGCCTACGCAGACAAAAGAATTGGAAGGTTAAGCGCCATACAGCTGGGTACGGACATCTTTTTTTCTAACTTTCTCAAAGAGCTGATTCGATTTCAGGCCGTTTCATTCCCTGAGCTCAATGTAGATTCTGATGATGATTATAAGCGGGTCGGTATCTTTTTAGGGCACGAACTTTTTATCAATAAGATGAGTATTATCACCCAATTGGGATATTATGTATACTACCCGTTCGATTTTGAAGGACAGGTCTATAATCGCGTGGGTCTGAAGCGCTATTTTGGTGAAAAATGGTTCGCTGCAATTACACTTAAATCACATGCTGCCAAGGCCGAAGCATTGGAAATTGGGGTGGGTATACGATTGTGAATAATGAAGAGGCAAATTATATGAAAAAGCTTTTAAGAACATATTTTTTTGGTATCTGTACACTTCTGATCATGGGGTGCAATGGAGAAAATGTGCCGGATTGCTTCCAGAATGCTGGAGAGCTGATCCGGGAAGAGGTGAGCCTACCTGCTTTTGAGAAGATAACTGTTTTTGAAAATATAGAAATGGTCCTGCGAGACGGACCGGTGCAGGAAGTTATCATTGAAACCGGGATATATTTACGGCCGGAAGTTACCGCGGAAGTGGAAGGTAACAGGTTGGTTGTTCGCAATACCAACAATTGTAACCTGTTCCGTGACTACGGGATCACAAAGATTTTTGTTACGTCTCCAAATATCAACGAGATACGGAGCAGTACAGGTTGGCCCATCAGGAGCGAAGGCACTCTTGCATTCCCGGAGATAGAATTGATCTCTGAAAGTTTTAACAATCCGGAGACGGAGACAACCGATGGGTCTTTCGATCTTGACCTTGCCACACAGGATCTGAATGTGGTAGCTAACGGAATTGCTTATTTTCAATTAAGAGGGAGTACAGTCCGCTTCAGTGCTACCATAGCTGCAGGAGATTCCAGAATTGAAGCGGAAGATTTTATAGCTCAGGAAGTAGTAATCAATCATAGGGGAAGCAACGATATGCTGGTAAATCCTCAACAGATCCTCCGGGGTTTGATCAGAGGAACAGGGGATGTCCTAAGTTTTACCCGGCCCGACTCTGTGGATGTTGAAGAATTGTACAGAGGTCGCCTCATCTATAAGGATTAGGGACAAGATGGGACTCTTATCACAAATAAGGCAACTTTTTTATTCTGAGGGTAGTAGTGCGCTACACAGAAATATGATAAACTTAAAGTCAATTGATGTAGCGCTGCAAAAATTGATCGAGTCGGGCAAGGTGCCGGGAATGTCTGTCACGGTGACAAAAAAAGGAGAGAAGCTCTTTCAAAAAGGCTACGGGTATGCAGATTTGGAGAAAAAAGTGGATGTTGACCCGAAAAAAACGCTTTTTAGGATTGCCAGTGCCTCCAAACCCATTGCTGCCATGGCGTTGGCAAAAATGGTATCAGAAAAGAAGATAGATTTAGACAGTTCCTTTTATGAGTATGTGCCGTATTTCCCCAAAAAGGAATACGATTTTACCATCCGGCAGCTGGCATCTCATACCGCAGGAATCCGTGGATACAGGGGAAAGGAATACGCTTTGAACAAACCTTTTTCTATTAAAGAGGGTATAAAGATATTCGAGGATGACCCCTTAGTATTTCCCCCCGGAACTGATTATCTATATACCAGCTTTGACTGGGTTATGATCTCCCTGGCGATGGAAGAAATAATAGGAATACCCTTTTCGGAGTATGTTAAAAAAGAGGTTTTACATCCTTTGGGAATGCATTCCACCTATGTAGAATATCCTGATAGCTCCCGAAAGCACAAAGCGACCCCTTATACGCGCAGTCGATCTGGCTTTCGACTCGCGATCCCGGTAGATAATCAATACAAACTGGCAGGTGGAGGCTATCTATCTACCTCAGACGATCTTGCTAAAATGGGTCAGGCTTGTCTTGAAAACACATTGATTCCTGCTGAGACCATGGCACAATTCCTTACGCCTCAATGGGTAAAAGGTACGAGCACCTACTATGGTTTGGGTTGGCAGGTAAGCGAAGATGCTCAGGGCCGCACATTTATAGGCCATGTAGGGAATGGTATAGGAGGCTACAGTAATTTCTTTGTGTATCCAGGAGAAGAGGTGGTCATAGCCTTGCTACTCAATTGTACGAATCCCGGTATACAAGGCTATTTAGATTCCGAGGTCTTTTCCATAAATTGGAAAAAAAGCAATGAAAGCTTATCATAAGTGAAGTGTCTGTAGAACTTCAAGGTGTTATTAAGTATACCACGCAAGAGATTAAACTTCCTGAAAAACTCTATGCCAAAGAAATGCAAAATATCTTTTATGAGATTATTGGTCTTACGAAGATGAAGGATGCCATTTACACACAGGCTTTAAAGGAAATATCCTTATTGATTTCTCAGATAGATATGGAGCTTTCCAAGTCTTAAAAAAGTAACTCCCTAATTTGACGGTTGTTAGATATTTATTCTTTACAGAATAGTTAGAATTATTGTAACAATACAAGTATATTTGATACTTATACAACAATTCAATTCACTAAAAAAATCAAAAATGAAAAAATTTAAATGGATACTAGCCCTGGCTATTATGGCGGGCCCTTTTATGACCAAAGCTCAGACCGCGGATGAGATTATCGACACCTATTTTGAAAACATAGGTGGGATAGAAAATTTTAAGAACCTGAAAGGTATTAAAATGATCGCCAAGATAAATCAACAAGGAATGGAAATTCCTTTAGAGATCATTCAATTAAAGGATGGGAGGCAAATGACCATCATCAACTTCCAGGGAAAGCAGATTATGCAGGGAGTGTATGATGGAGAAACACTTTGGAGCCATAATTTTATGACAATGAAGGCCGAAAAGAGTGATGCCGAATCGACCCAGAATTTTAAACTTAACACCAATGATTTTCCGGATTCTTTCTTAGACTACAAGGAAAAAGGCTATACAGTTGAATTAATGGGCAATGAGACCATTGACGGTACTGAAACTTTTAAAATCAAATTGGTCAAAGAACCGATCACCGTAGACGGAAATGAGGAAGAAGATGTAAGTTATTACTTTTTCGACACTGAAAATTTCGTACCAATTGCAGTACAATCCGAGATCAAATCGGGTCAGGCAAAAGGGATGATCCAGGAAATTACGATGAGTGACTACCAGGAGATAGACGGACTATATTTTCCGTTCTCCATGACTCAGGGGATAAAAGACGGGGCCTCCAGTCCACTATCTATTGAAAGTATAGAGCTGAATCCGGAAGTAGATGAAGCCACCTTTGCTTTTCCAAAGGAAATGGTTACCGAAGAAAAAAAATAGTCTTATTAACATAACAGGGCCCTTTAATGAGGGCCTTTTTTTAACCAATCAACTATATGAAACGTATTTTTATCACCCTGATCGCAATTGGGTTGTATTTCCCCTTCGCTGCCAACGGTCAGGAAAGGAAAACGATTAAAGGAAAAGAATTATTTGGGGACATGACCGCCAGACATATCGGACCTGCACTGATGAGTGGGAGGATCAATGATCTGGAAGTACATCCGAGCAATAGTCGTATCATCTATGCCGGTGCTGCCGGTGGAGGGGTTTGGAAATCAAATGATTCCGGCACAACATTTAATCCGATTTTTGATGAATACTGCCAGTCCATTGGTGCAGTGGCACTAGATCCAAATGATCCGGATAATACAATTTACGTAGGTACAGGAGAAACCTGGACCCGCAACAGCGTAACTATTGGTGACGGGTTATACCGATCTAAAGATGGTGGTTCGAATTGGGAAAAATTGGGACTTGAAAAATCAGAACGCATTGCAAATATTATTGTAAATCCAACAAATTCCAATGAGATATTTGTGGCTGTTCTTGGAGCGCTATGGGGCGATAGTCAGGAACGAGGCGTTTATAAATCGAGTGATGGAGGAGTCAGTTGGAATAAGATTCTATATGTAAATGAAATGACGGGTTGTGCCGATCTGGCTATGGATCCAAATGACCCAAAAACACTTTATGCCTCCATGTGGGAATTCCGCAGAACAGGCTGGTCATTTATGTCCGGGGGGAACAATAGTGCCTTGTATAAATCTACGGATGGAGGGACCAACTGGAATAAGATACATAATGGTTTTCCTGAAGGAGACCTGGGAAGATTGGCTATTGCTGTTGCCCCATCTAACCCCAAAGTGCTTTATACGGTCATTGAGGCAGAAAAAGACGAAAGTAAAGGTCTGTATAGAAGTGATGATTCCGGACAAAGCTGGAAACAACTGAATAATGATTTTGGGATCACAGTTAGACCTTTTTATTTTTCCCGAATTGTAGTGGATCCCAAAGATGAGAATGTTGTTGTAAAAGGTGGTCTTAGCGGATCTATCTCCCGGGATGGTGGTAAAACCTTTAAGAACCTTGGAAATATGCATAGTGACATACACGATATAGCGTTTAGTGTGCTGGATTCGGATATTATGTTTGCAGGAACAGATGGCGGGGTATACCGCAGCTGGAACGGAGGTACAACTATGGAAATAGTAGAAAATTTACCCTTGTCCCAATTCTATCATATCAGCGTAGATAATGAAGAACCTTATAATGTATATGGAGGCCTTCAGGATAATGGCTCTTGGTACGGTCCATCCTCTTCCCCTGGTGGTGTCATGGCAAGGGACTGGAATTCTGTTGGTGCGGGAGATGGATTTCGAGTTTTAAGGCATCCTACCAAGAAAATTATTTATTCTGAAATGCAGGGAGCCGAAAATGTTTGGCGGATTGATGTAGACAAAAGATTAAGCAAGACCATACAACCGCAACCTTCAAAGGGAACACCTAAATTGCGATTCAATTGGAATGCGCCTATGGCAATCAGTGAGCATCAGCCTGATCGGTTCTATATGGGCAGCCAATTTCTTCACAAATCCGAAGATATGGGAGATACCTGGGAAATTATTTCTCCGGATCTGACAACGAATGATCCTTTAAAACAGAACCAGGAAGATTCAGGTGGTTTGTCTAAGGATAACTCTGGTGCAGAGAATCACACAACCATTTTTACCATTGCTGAGTCGCCATTAGATGAAAACCTTATCTGGGTAGGTACAGACGATGGTAACGTTCAACTTACCCAAGACGGCGGTAAGACCTGGACAAATACAGTGGCCAATATCTCAGGACTTCCAAAGAACACATGGTGTTATCATATAGAAGCAAGTACTTTTGACAAGGGTACAGCCTATGCAGTATTCGATGGCCACACTATGAATGATATGAAGCCATATGCTTATAAAACTACAGACTACGGCAAAACCTGGACCAATATCATAACAGACGAAGTAGAAGGTTTTGTAAGGAATATCCAAGAAGACTATGTGAATCCAAACTTGCTTTTTCTTGGGACCGAATTTGGCCTTTATATTACCATTGATGGAGGCCTAAGCTGGAGTAAATTTACGAATAACATGCCGGCAGTAGCCGTTCATTTTATTGAGCTCCAGAAAAAGACAAATGATCTGGTCATGGGAACCCATGGTCGCGGGGTGATCATCATTGATGATATTTCACCTTTAAGAGAGATCAATGAGGAAGTATTGGATAAGACACTCCATTTTTTTAGTAGTAATCCAACGGTCATTAATGAGAAAAGTTCTTTCGGGGGGAATTTTGGCACAGAAACCCAATTTGTTGGAGGAAACAAAACCAATGATGCCCAAATCAAGTATTATTTGAACAAACGGCACACTTTTGGAAAGATGACCATGGAGATCCAGGATATGGATGGAAATACCATAGTAGATTTAGGACCGGGCAAATCTAAAGGGATCAACATTGTGAATTGGGGCTATACCAGGAAAATTCCTAAAGTAGCCAAAGGGAAAACCTTTAGTTTTGGAGGATTTACGTCTCCTCAGGTGCCGGCAGGAACCTATAAGGCTGTCATCACAAAGGGAAAGGAAACCTTTGAACATCCTTTTGAATTGGTCTATGATGCTGAGTCACCATTGACAATGCAAGACAGGGAGATTAAAAACAGCATTACCATGCAGTTATATGACATGACTCAGGAGCTGGCCTATCTGGTTTATGAAGTAGATGCTTTGATCACAAAGACCGAAACCCAAAAAAATACCAAGATCAGTGCAAAACTGAACGATCTTAAGAAATCGCTAGTGATTACCACAGGGGATAATTATGTTGGTGCGGCCGAACCTCAGTTACGCGAGAAGATGGCAGATCTTTACAGCAAATTGGCAAGTAGTTATGACAAACCTTCTGCTGCCGATCTTGAGAATTTAGGAATCATATCCGATCGCTTTATGAAAGCAAAAGAAGATATGAATGGGATCAGGAAAAAGGTAAAAGACATGGACACTATGGAACTCATGGACTTTAAAGAGTTCCTTGAATCCAAATAACGGTTCGTCCATCTCAAAAGTAAATCTACCACCGCCAACGGCGGTGGTTTTTTTTGGTGTCTGATGAAATCATGTTATAGGTTTTAATTGCTATCTCCCAATCCTCTCAACAATAATACCCTGATAATGTTTTGCATATTAATTAACTGAATTTGTTATCTTTAAAACCATTCTTAGGGCCATTTTAGTTGTGCTGATTTGCCTTTGCTGGTTCTTTTAATACTAAAACTAACAGCGTTTACCATGAAAAGAAGAGATTTTTTAAAAAATACGGCGGTGGCCTCCTCGGTCTCCTTATTACCATCGTCCATCTGGGGGATACATCAGGAAAGAAAATTAAGAACGGCACATATTGGAGTGGGGGGAATGGGCGCAGAAGATCTGAAATCTGTTTCCTCGCATAAAATGGTGGAGGTGGTAGCCCTATGTGATGTGGATACCAAGAATCTGGAATCCGCAAAAGCCATGCATCCAAATGCCAGGGTATTTGCTGATTATCGTATGCTTTTTTCAGAAATGGCAACGGAGATAGATGCAGTGATCGTTTCAACACCAGATCATACCCATGCTCCTGCCTCTATGTTGGCCATGCAATTGGATAAACCCGTTTATTGTCAAAAACCACTAGCTCACCATGTAGCAGAGGTCAGAGCGATGCGCAAACTGGCAGAAGAAAAGAAGCTGATCACCCAAATGGGGATTCAGGTACATTCTTTCTACGATTATAAATTGGCCACCTTGTTGATCCAATCTGGGATCATAGGAAAGGTTTCCTGTGTGCGGGCATGGTCTCCAAAGAATTGGGGATATGATGGCCCGGCACCAACGGGGGCCGATCCTATTCCTGCAACTCTAAATTGGAATTTATGGTTGGGAACCTCCGCCACCAGACCCTATAAAGATCAGGTATACCATCCTGCCAATTGGCGGAAATTGGTTGACTTTGGCTGCGGAACTCTAGGAGACATGGGCGTTCATATTTTTGATACGCCTTATAATGCACTAGAACTTGATGTCCCATTTACTGTTAAGAACCAGTGCCGGAAACCTAATGGTTTCGGATATCCGGAACAGAATACGGTCACCTATGAATTCCCGGGCACTCCGTATACTACGGAGACACTTGAATGGGTTTGGTATGATGGAAAAGGTGCTCCTGCTTTACACAAGGATCTAAAATTACCCAATAAGGAAAAACTACCGCTCCAAGGTGCCATGTTCATAGGGGAAAAAGGAAGATTGCTCTTACCTCATTTTATGGAACTGCCAAGACATATCGTAGATGGGGAATATCGGGAAATAGACGTAACCCCCTTTGAACAATCGGGCCAGATAGGAGAGCCTGTAAGGGACTATGCCCTGGAAGGGAATAAGCATTACCATCAGTTCGTTGACGCCTGTCTTGGAACCGACACCTGTACTGCACCATTTTCGTATTCGGCCCGACTAACAGAAACGATCTTACTTGGAGTCATAGCAGGTCAGTTTCCTAACAAGAAATTACATTGGGATAACGCAACTGCTCAGTTTAAGGAAGAAAAGGCCAATGCGTATCTGGCTGGAAATTATCGGGATTTTTAAAAATCGATTTAGCATGGTTCTTTACGATCTAAATATTTCATATTGAAATAAATACGCTTTCACCTATCTTTAATTATAAGGAGGATGGAAGCGGACCCCTGGCTTCTATGTTTGTTTAGGTACATAAGCCGGATCAAACCATAATTTTATGGCTGATCTTTTTTTATTTTGAACGCATCATCCGGAATGGAAACTAAAGTTGATGTCCCTGCTTTTGGCAAATTAAATTGGGAAGCGTATGCCATTTCGTACTATTTGGGAAAAAGAGGGTATTAAATGGGAATTTTACGGCCTGGTAACTGCTGAAGAAATTTGGGAAGCGAATCGGGTGTTTTTTAGTGACCCTCGCTCTGAAACCGCAAAATACCAGATCGTTCAGACGATCGAAATCTCGGATGTTAAATGGGATCCCTTAGACATTGTTGATGTTTCTGTTAATGATGTAGCGGAAAGCAGATCGTTGCACAGGTTAAAGATCGCATACATTACGAATAATGCTTTGATCAAACAGAAGATTGAAAAATATGTGAGTATCTCAAGAAACTTGAATTCAGATTGGCATTTCCGCGGCTTTGAAGATGAAGACAACGCCCGCATATGGTTAACAAATATCCACAGGCTAGGGGACCCTTAGTAGCTACAATATTTCAACATATGAAATTTACCTAAAATATTTTTTTCATTCTTAGCGGATATTGCCTTCCTTAAAGATTAAAGCGGTATGTGGCTTTCAATAAAAAGGTATTGTTGGCTTTCTGATTTAAAAGCTGATCATTAATGATCCCTCCAAAACTATCATTTACGTCACCACTCCCGGTGATCCCCTGGGACCAAACCAGAAAAATTTCCGATCCCGGGATATATTCCCAACGTAGTACCAGGTTTGAACGGAATTGTACAAAAGCAAAATCTGGGTCTTCAAAACTGTAGTCTGCCGTACCATTCAGATCCTCATCCACCTCATACAGGCCATTATTTAACTGTATTTGATCTTCCGTATACCAGCTAACCCTGTTATCAAGATTCTCGGCCGTAGAATTCACGACATAATTGAAATCGGAAAATTTAGCTTTGAAAATAAAAGGCTGGCCATAGTATTGCAGGCTTAAATTTGGGTTGAGGTTATAATTAAGTCGAAGTGTGGTGCTGAGCGTCTCCTGATCAATGGCACCCAAAATGTACCTGGTTTGGTTACCAAAATTCTGTTCACTGACATATTGGGTTCTGCTTGGGTTTTGAGAGTACTCGGTATTTAATGAGATGTTTAGGGAATTAATAGGCTGGTAATTAAATCGCAATTCATAGTTATAAAAGGAAAAGTTATTTTGGGTAGCCTGCGAATTAACAGTTCCTGCTATTACTCGAAATTTTTTCCTGCTGTCAGTTCCTAAAAATAAATACCAGTAATTCTCTTCGTTGTAACGCCACCTTGGTCCGCCTCTAAGGAATGAATTGACAAAAATACGAGGCTTATGGGCCGCTCCAAATTCTACAAAATAATTGTTTTTAAAATTGATAAAACCATCAATTTGGTATTGGATACGGTTATAATTCCCTTCAAAATCAAATGCCGTGGATACCTCTGTTTGAAAGTTGGCTTGTCGGAACCAGGACGTAGGCTGGTTAAATACACGCCTGAGATTGGCATATTGCCTGATGTCATCAGCTTGCCGTAAGAATCCTATATCATTCAGTTCCAGTTCGGGAGATTTCCAGAATGTGCCGGCATTGTATCGCCATTTTCCGCCGCCACCTTTGCCAATCTCAAATCTTCCGCCGGTTCCGCTCAAAGATGTGCGGGTAGGATCTACTTCAACATGGCCGGCATCTGAACGTTGGAATAAATGGGTTAAAGAGCGTTGTGTTTCTTCAATGGCCATTTCACTGCCCATCACATTACTAAAGGTAAACACCCCTTCCATATAGTAGGTCCTGTTCTTCCAGTTGTGTTTGAAATCGATCCCGCCGGTATAGGCCGATTTGTGCAAAAAATCCAGGTCACCTTCCAGGTTCCGATTTGTTGCAGTAAAGATCCCACCTATGTATGAATTCCTATCATTAAAATCTTTTTGAGCCCTGGCAACTAAATAATTGGTTAGGGGTTCAACTATTTCCCTTCGTTTTGATCCCACTACAGGTAATCCATTGATGATCTCCGGCCGTGTATCTAAGGATACCTCTCCAAATTCTTTGGCTGTTACACTTTCCAGTAGTCCCATCGTCCATCCGTTTTGGGTCTTACCACTAAATTTTGCCGCACCAAGGATGGTGGTGAAATTTGGTATATCCTGGTATTCTCCCAGCTCTGAATTGGCCGTGGTAGACCCTTGTGGCGTTCTTCCAATTCTTCTGGAAAAGAACAAATTATCGGGTCCTCCGCCAATTCGATAGTCAAATACACTTTTATTTTCAACGAAAAATGGTCGCCTTTCCTGAAAGAAGATCTCAAAACCATCTAGTGCAATTGCACCGGGATCTGCGTCTACCTGTCCAAAGTCCGGGTTGATTGTAAGATCAAGCGTTAGATCATTGGTGATACCAATTTTGGCATCTAAGCCTGCCGCCAACTTATTATCTTGTCCGTCGCGGAATGGATTTCCATCTTCGGCCTCGTAGGTGTCTAATTGAGTTAGGGTATAAGGCTGTATTTCCAGTTGTTTTTGAGGAACTAGTCCGCTAAGGCCTCGTAACTCACCAAACTCACTTACCCAGCCAGGCGGGTTGGCATCAATTGCCTGCCATAGAGAACGCTCTTCGTTATTAAAATAGCGACGTGTGGCCTGTAGGCCCCATACTTGTTCCGGAGCATTGCTGAATCGAAGTTGGCTCAAAGGGATACGGATCTCCGCCGTCCATCCATCGGGATCTATATGAGTACTAAGGAACCAAATGGGGTTCCAGCTGCTATCAAAATTATCGTTGTTTGAAACAAACTCGTCACTTTTTACGCCGGAGGAGGATGCCGTAAAGGAGAAAGCGGTCCTGTCGTCATTATAGCTGTCTATGTTGATCTCCACCCAGTCCCCTGGAAAGGTATCGCGCCTTCCTAATCTGCGTTCAATAGTGGCAGGATCTTTTTGATAACACTTAAAACCTACATATAGGTTTTTGTCATCGTATAAGATCTTCATCAGCGTTTGTTCGGTGGGTGCCGTGCCATTGTCGGGTTGAAATTCGGTAAAATCACCGGCCCATTCTACCAGACCCCAGGCTTCATCCTCCATGATCCCATCAATCCTGGGAGCGGCGATGGTGCCAATGGCTTGGGTTGTATAGACTCGTTTCACACGTACGCTATCCCTGTCTTGTCCATAGCATTGTAATGCTACGCCTAAAAGTAAAGAGATACTCAGTACTAATATTCGCATTGGTTAGGTGTTGTGTTATAAAGACGTATTCAGAATCTCTTTGTTACACAATTTTTCAAGAAAATGGTATTTCTAAGTTGAAGGTGTATAATTATGGCAAAGTTATGGTAGGTTAACAATGGTCTGAACGTACCCGAAGTGAGTCATACCCAGCTTTATCTCAAAATATTGATTATTTTTAAGGATAATGCCATGCTGATGAAAGCTAAAATTTCTTCTGGGTATTCAGGAACACCCCTGGCCAAAAAGTTAGGGCTAAAACCTGGTTTTAAAGTGAGATTGGTACATCAGCCAAAAGAGTATTTTTCCTATTTTGAATACTATCCGGAGGAAGTAGAAGTAATCAAAAACAGCACAGAATTAGCTCACTTCATTCATTATTTCAGCATGGAGGCGCAGGTATTAATTCAGGAATTACCTTCTTTAATTCAACAAGTACAGCAAGATGGAATGATCTGGATCTCCTGGCCAAAAAAGGCGGCGAAGATGGAAACGGATCTCAATGGCAACACAGTTCGTCATATAGGACTTAACCATGGGCTTGTTGATATAAAAGTGTGTGCCATTAATGAGATCTGGTCTGCACTTAAGTTTGTAATTCCAAATAAGAATCGTATTTAGGGAAGGCGAATTGACCATTCTTTTAGTACTTAACAGACCGGAAATAAAGTACAATACCCGTTTTAAAATGAAGGCCTTTATCTATAAAAAATATGGTTCCCCGGATGTGTTGCAACTTGTAGACATTCCAAAACCTGTTCCAAAACAAGGGGAAATTTTGGTAAAAGTAAGGGCAACTTCAGTGAACAGGACTGATTGTGCCAATTTAAGGGCAAAACCCGCTATTATGAGGTTGTCCATGGGATTGTTCGTTCCCAGGAATCCTATTTTAGGAACAGAATTTTCGGGGGATGTAGTGGAGATAGGGAAGGGTGTTACCCAATATAAGGTGGGCGACAGGGTGTTTGGTTTTGATGATAGTGGAATTAAATCTTATGCCCGGTATTTGGTGTTGTCGTCAAAAAATGCCTTCGGTATTATTCCTGATAAATTTACCTATGAGCAGGCTGCCGGATGTATTGAGGGAACGCATTACGCTTATAATATGATTAATAAAATAACGCTACAACATGGAGATAGTGTTCTTATTAACGGGGCTACCGGCGGTATTGGAACTGCAGCTATGCAGCTAATGAATTATTTAGGAATGCAGATAACTGCCGTATGTAATACGAGCAACATTCCCTTGGCCTCATCACTAGGTGCAAGGTATACTATAGATTGGGAAAATGAAGATTTTACAAAATCTCCATTTAAATACCAGACTATTTTGGACACATCAGGCAAAAGTACTTTTGGTTCATGTAAATCCATACTTATGCAGGGGGGGACTTATATTTCTACAGAACTGGGTCCCTGGTCTCAGAATTTGTTTTATTCCCTCGTTACAGCAGTATTTGGACGCTTGCCCTTTATGGGGGGAAAAAAAGTAAAATTTCCGTATCCACCAGATATAATGAAAAGCATACGATTAGTGATTAGTCTCATTGAAGAAGACGCTTTTAGTCCGGTCATAGACCGGGTATATCCTTTTGAACAGATCCCCGAGGCTTTTCGATATGTGGAAAAAGGTCATAAAACAGGGAATGTAGTGATAACATTGCCATAGTATTTCGTCTCAAATTATAAGAACACCTATGAAATTAAACACCTTTTTTCTTTTGTTGGCTCTTTTGGCAGAGATCCTTGGTACCATAGGTGGTTTTGGATCGTCTGTATTCTTTGTGCCATTAGGGAATTTTTATTTTGATTTTTATTCTGTTTTGGGACTAACGGCTATCTTTCACTTGTCCAGCAACCTTAGCAAGATCTTCTTGTTTAAAAAAGGTCTCAATAAGTCTTTAATTCTTTACCTGGGAATTCCTTCTGTGGTCTTTGTCGTTATTGGTGGTTTTCTTTCCAGTCTTTTGGATACCTTTTATCTGGAATTACTTCTGGGGATTTTCCTATTGAGCCTGAGTGGGTTGTTCCTTATAAAAAAGGAGTTGGTGATTGATCCTACCAAAAAGAATTCTGTGATCGGAGGAACTCTCTCTGGTTTTTCGGCCGGTTTGCTGGGAACAGGAGGGGCTATTAGAGGACTTACTATGGCCGCCTTTAATATGGAGAAAAGTGTGTTTATTGCTACTTCCGCTTTTATTGATTTTATGATCGATTTCTCCCGGACATTTGTGTATTATCAGAATGGGTATATTCATGATCACGATCTTAAATATGTGCCTTTTTTATTGATCATAGGACTCGTAGGGACCTATATTGGCAAAAAGATCCTGAATTATATTCCTCAATCTAGGTTTAAAAAGATCTCTCTGATCCTTATTCTGGTGATCGGAATTGTAACGGTATTAAAGCTTTTAATTTAGCGATCCGTAAGGAGTGCGATAAACATTTTAAAAGAACGATAATCTCAGTTTCAGATGTAATGAAAGCATAGATTTTCTACCCTTTTTTCATATCTTGAAAGCACCAATCTCAAATTATGTTTGAAAAGAACTCTGAAGGGTTTTCATTTTTTGGCCTGCAAATTTCAATCATATATTCGAGCCTTACTGTTGGAATTCTAGCAGTATTCTTATTTGCTCAGTGTAAGAATGGCTCAAAATCATCTGCTGAGACCACTTTGGCCATCCTCGAGGAACCCACAGGAAAAATTGCATTTACCACCAACAGAGATGGGAACAAAGAGGTCTATCTGATGAATGCAGATGGGAGTGGCCTTCAAAACATTACACAACACCCCGCCATGGAATACGGCACCTCCTGGTCCCCGGATTCCAAAACTATCGCTTCGTATTCTAACAGGGATGGCAATACGGAGATATATCTTTTAGACCTTGAGAAAGATACCACAGTTCGGTTAACCTATGATCCGGGAGAAGATGTCTTACCCGCCATTTCTCCGGATGGTAAGAAAATTGCCTTCATGAGTAATCGAAACCAAAAAAGCAGGTCGCTCTTCCTGATGAAAATAAATGGCTCAGAAGTTAGTGCCCTTACCGATAACGAGGCGTATGAAGAAAGTCCTTCCTGGGCCCCCGATGGAAATTCTATTTTATTTACGCGTCAGATAAGACAGGATGGAGATACAACTCATGCTGCTAACGGGGAAATTTTTTCAATGGATCTTTCAACAAAAATTGCTGTCAGAGTTTCTCATAAGGAAGGATATGATTCAGGGGCAGTGTATGATCCCAAGGGGGAAAGGATCGCCTTTTACGGCTCCGGGGAACACAGCTTTGATATTTTTGTTATGAATCCTGATGGCAAAGAGATTCACAATGTCACTAATGACACTTTAGATGCCTATTCTCCTACATGGTCACCAGATGGACAATGGATCGCCTATACTGCGGGAGAAAATAATAATTATGACATCTATATCATCCATTTAGATACGGGGGAACGAAGGCAATTGACCAAAACAAAGTTTCGCAATGAACATCCTTCATGGCAACCCGCTGGTCAATGACCAACCGTTGCTACCAAATAAAAATTTAATACCTTCAAGATCATGAATAAATTATTAAAACTTCACAAATACATCAACGATCCTGTATTACAAAAGTCGGTTTGGGCCGATTTTCTTCTTTTTATTCCACGTTTTGTGTGTGGAATGTTATTGGCCATAGATTTTGGCGCTTCCAAGTTTGGCGTGCCATGGTCCGATCCCGAATTGAACCTGGGTCTCTTTGAGGTGGTCTATTGGTTTCCAGACGATGTTGCCCAATTTGGCGGAATCTTCGCCATGTTTCCTGTCTTCTTCGCCTGGATTGCAGGATTTAGCGAAACAATAGGCGGACTTATGCTGGCACTTGGATTCAAAACACGAATCGCTGCCCTCTTAATTGTTTGTACGATGCTGGTCGCAGTATTCTTACAACAAATAGATAATGGGATATGGAATACGCTTCCCGCTTTGGGCTTTTTGTGGGTAGGTATCTATAGTTTGATCAATGGTTCCGGGCGATTTGGTCTTGACTATCTGATTATCAAAAGAATGAAATAGTATTTTATGAATAGGCGCTGCGTCCTTTTAGTAGTTTTGCTGAATATCCCTGGCATTTGGTATGTTAAAGCGCAAGACGACAACGCCGGAACACATGAACGTTGGGAATACCTCCTGGAAGATACTGGGGATGTTTTACAAATAGCATTGCCTTTGTCTATAGGTCTGGCCACTATCTTAAAAAAAGATCTGCAGGGCACCAAACAGTTCGTATTTTCCTATGCCACCACGATGGCGCTTACCTATTCCCTAAAATACACCACAAAAAGACAACGGCCTGAAGGTCGAACCACCTTTGATTCCTTTCCTTCCGGACATACCTCCTCTACATTTTCGGGCACTTCTTTTATTCAGCGACCTTACGGATGGAAATACGGGAAATATTCCTATATTTTAGCCGCCCTAGTTGGGGTCAGTAGAATGGAAGGGCCTGATTGGCTATCACGATATTTGCGATCTGTTGGGTGGCGCTGGTGTAGGAATTGGAAGTACGTTTATATTCACAAAACCATATGAGAATCCAAAAATAGAACTAAGCTTTTCAGCGAATAAAAACATGAAACTGCTTTCTCTAAAATGGAATATCGATTAATCAAAATACTATGACAGACATTCAGATCGCGCAGAGCGTAAAAGAAAAACATATTAGAGATATAGCTGCCAGACTTAGCATCTCAGAAGACCAATTGGAGTATTATGGGTCCAACAAGGCCAAGTTGCCACTGAATCTAATCGAGGAAGCTTCTGTGGAAAAAGGAAATCTAATTCTTGTTACTGCCATTACCCCAACGCCCGCGGGGGAAGGAAAAACCACGACGTCCATAGGATTGGGTGATGCCTTGAATCTTCGAAGGAAAAAAGCGGTCATTGTATTGCGCGAGCCAAGTTTAGGTCCGGTTTTTGGGATCAAAGGCGGAGCCGCAGGAGGTGGTTGGAGCCAGGTGATCCCTATGGTTGATATCAACCTTCATTTTACAGGCGATTTTCATGCCATTGAGAAGGCCAATAATTTGTTGGCCGCTTTGATCGACAATAACATTCAAAGTAAAACGCGAAATCTTGGAATAGATCCAAGAACTGTTATTTGGAAGCGTTGTATGGATATGAATGACCGGGGGCTGAGACATATTGTTGCAGCCTTAGGAGGGAAAGCCGGTGGGATCCCTCGTGAAACAGGATTTAATATTACGGCCGCTTCAGAAATCATGGCAATTTTATGTCTGAGTAGAAGTCTGGAAGACCTGCAGGAAAAATGTGGGAACATTTATGTAGGTGATACATGGGAGGGAAAACCTGTTTACGCAAGAGACCTGAATGCACAAGGTGCCATGACCGTATTATTGAAGGACGCCATTAAGCCCAATTTGGTACAAACCCTGGAGGGGAACCCGGCAATTATTCACGGTGGCCCTTTTGCGAACATTGCTCAGGGAACCAATTCCATTCTGGGTACGAAAATGGGCCTGAGTTTGGGTGATTTTGTAGTAACGGAAGCTGGTTTTGGAGCAGATCTGGGGGCAGAGAAATTTTTGAATATAAAATGCCGGCAGGCTGATCTATCTCCTAAAGCAATTGTTTTAGTGGCAACGATCCGAGCCTTAAAATACCATGGAGGAAAACCCTTATCTGCACTAACCGAAGAAGATGTAGAAGCCTTGAAAGCTGGTATGCCCAACTTGGAAAGACATGTTACCAGTTTACAGAGCTTTGGTATACCCGTGGTGATTTCGGTTAATGCCTTTAGTAGCGATACAGAAGCGGAGAAGCAAGTTTTGCTGGACCATTGTAAAAAGTTAAATGTTGCGGCAGCTTTGAGTTATGGTTGGGCGCAGGGAGGCAAAGGGTGCACAGATCTGGCCGATCTTGTAATAGCGGCAGCTGCTTCCTGTAAGGCAAAATTTACACCGACCTATCAGCTAAATGATCCTATTCGCACCAAAATGGAAAAAATTTGCAGAACCATTTATGGGGCCACCAACGTCATTCTGTCTAATGTTGCAAATAATCAATTGCGAAGATTTGAACGCATGGGTTATGGTGAATTACCAGTTTGTATAGCGAAAACACAAAAGAGTCTTAGTGATGATGAAAAAAAACTCGGGAGGCCTAAAAATTTCGATATCAATATTCGTGAATTTGAGATAGCAACCGGAGCGGGATTCATAATTCCCATTGCCGGTAATATTTTAAGAATGCCAGGCTTGCCGGCTACGCCATCTTCAGAAAATATTGCCATGGACAAAGACGGCACCATTTCAGGGCTTTTTTAAATGTAAAAACTTACCAATGACAATCAAAAGTTTTAAAACCATCAAGAAACTGGTACTTGTTATGAGTATCATGTTCGTTTCATGTAAAACCAATACAAGTAAAAATTTAAGTGTGCCGGGGCTTCAGGAACCGGTAGAAATTGTGCGAGACCGTTGGGGAATTAATCATATCTATGCCGAGAATGAACACGATCTTTTCTTTGCTCAGGGGTATGCCGCCGCAAAAGATCGTTTATTTCAATTTGAGATCTGGAGAAGACAGGCTACAGGAACCGTTGCAGAGATCCTGGGGGAACGTGAATTAAAACGAGATATAGGAACCCGACTATTCAAATTCCGCGGGGATCTCACTACGGAATTGAATCATTACCACGATCATGGAGAACGTATCATAAACGCCTACACCGATGGGGTGAATGCCTATATTGAAGAGGCTATTCAAAAGCCGGAGAACCTGCCAATAGAGTTTAAAATGCTGAATATAGTGCCTCAAAAATGGACTCCGGAGGTGGTCATATCGAGACATCAGGGACTTTTGGGAAATATAGAGGAGGAACTGGAGATCGGAATGGCTATTAGCAAAATAGGGGCAGCAGCCGTAAAAGAATTGTATTGGTTCCATCCAAAAGAACCTAATCTGGAGATAGATCCGGCTATTGATGCTTCTCTGCTTGACGAAGAAATATTGTCTTTGTATACTGCATACAGAAAGCCTGTACGCTTTGTAGAAGAAGATGTAGTTGCCAAATATCGGGACCAAAAACAAACCACTGCGCTCCTTCGGAGTGAAGAAACCAAAGAGGACCCACGTTCCATAGGGAGTAATAATTGGGTCATTAGCGGTGCAAAAACAAAGGACGGACATACAGTAATGGCCAATGATCCTCATAGAACCATCGCTGTGCCTTCGCTGCGGTATATGACTCATTTGGTAGCTCCCGGCTGGAATGTTATTGGAGGCGGTGAGCCGGAGATCCCTGGGATTTCAATAGGGCATAATGAATACGGTGCCTGGGGACTTACTGTTTTTAGTACCGATGGGGAAGACTTGTATGTGTATGATCTAAACCCGGAAAACCTTAATGAATATCGTTATCAGGGGGCGTGGGAAGCCATGGAAGTTTTCACTGAGACCATTCCGGTCAAAGGTGAGGAGGCTCATGAAGTATCGCTAAAGTATACCCGCCATGGACCAGTCACCTTTGTGGATAGTGTTCAACATAAAGCCTATGCCGTGCGATGTGCCTGGCTAGAGCCGGGAGGATCCCCTTATTTAGCTTCTCTTCGTATGGACCAGGCGAAGACCTGGGAAGAATTCAGGGAAGCTTGCAACTACAGCCATATACCGGGAGAGAATATGATCTGGGCCGACAAAGAAGGGACCATTGGCTGGCAGGCGGTAGGGATCGCTCCGATTCGAAATAATTTTAGCGGTCTCGTACCTGTGCCGGGTGATGGACGCTATGAATGGGATGGGTATTTGCCCATAGTAGAAAAACCTCATAAAGTAAATCCGGACAACGGATTCATTGCAACTGCTAATCAAAATGTTACTCCGGAAAGCTACGATCGTTGGGATGCCATTGGCTTTTCCTGGTCCGATCCGTATCGCGGACAGCGTGTTGATGAGGTACTAAAGTCTGTTGATTCTCATTCTATGGAACAAATGAAGGCCCTGCAGCTAGACTACACATCCCTTCCCGCCAGGATTCTCGTACCTATGCTTGCTACCCTCGCGTTTAAGGGGAAAGCAGCTGAGGCACGCGATCTATTAGTTCAGTGGGATCATCAGCTCTTAGCAAACAGTGTTGAAGCCGGGATTTATGTCGCTTTCGAAAAAGCATTGCGTACCCAGGCACACAACACTTTTATTCCGGATGAGGCAAAAAAGATTGTTTTAGGATTACAACTGAAAAGAATACTGGATTGGATCCAGAATCCAGAATTAAAATTTGGCAAGAATGCGTTGGCGGCCAGAGATGAATTTCTTGTTCGAGCCTTTAATAGCGCCATTGTAACTTTGGAAAACACTTTGGGAGACGAAATTAAAGATTGGGAATATGGGCAAGTCGCCTACAAACACACCTATATGATTCATGCGCTAAGTGACGCAGTAAGTAAAGAGTGGGCAGATTCATTGAATTTGGGACCTTTACCACGTGGAGGGAATGGCTATACCCCGGGTTCTACGGGGAATAACGATCGGCAAAGCAGTGGAGCATCCTTTAGGATGATTGTCTCAACGGGCGACTGGGATACTGCGGTAGGAACTAATGGTCCGGGTCAGTCCGGTGATCCGGCCAGTCCATTTTACAGTAATCTATTTGAGCCATGGGCAAAGGACCAATACTTTCCGGTCTATTATTCCAGGGCAAAAATTGACTCAGTTGCCTTGGAAACAGTGACATACCTCCCAAAAAAATAACAGGTATCAGGAGGTGCCGCTGGTTAATTCTGTGAACAGGCTTTCCAGATTCTTGTTCTTTCGGCTGAGCTGAAGAGTTTTTAATTGGTTGTCATGTGCAAAGTCGAATACAACCGGACGCATATCCTTAGAATGAGCAAAAGTTACCTCATACACAAACCCAATGGTATTTTTAACGTGGGTTACATGAGGGAGTTTCAATAAAAAGGCTTCTTCTACCCTATAATCGAATTCCACTTCTATGATCTGTTCTTTTGCTTCTCTGAGGTCAGACAGTTTTTTGTCGGCAACCAGGCTTCCATTGTTAATGATAAGCACGCGGTCGCAAACGGCTTCTACTTCTTTCATAATATGGGTGGAGAGTAGGATGGTCTTGTCCTTTCCAATTTCACGAATCAATTTCCGGATCTCCTGGAGTTGATTTGGATCTAAACCTGTAGTAGGTTCATCTAAAATAAGAACGTGCGGATCGTGTATAAGCGCTGCTGCCAAGCCCACCCTTTGCCTGTACCCTTTGGAAAGCTGCCCTATCTTTTTGTGCGCTTCAGCGCTAAGGCCAGTTTGTACGATCACCTCTTCTATTCGCTCCGTAGGAACCCTGTACACTTCTGCATTGAATTGTAAATATTCCTTTACATACATCTCCAGATATAATGGATTATGTTCAGGCAGGTACCCAATGCTATTTTGTACATTTTTCGCATGCGTGCCTACATCATATCCATTTACCAGTGCTACCCCATCATCTGCTTTTAAGTAGGTGGTGAGTATCTTCATCAAGGTAGATTTACCGGCACCATTCGGTCCCAGAAAACCTACAATCTCTCCTTTATGAATATTAAAAGATACATCCTTGAGCGCTAATTGCTTCCCGTAAGATTTCGTCAAATGTTCAACTGTAATCGACATAGGATTCTAAATTCTCGGGTAAAAATACACAATGTGATATAAAAATTGAGAAGTGAATTACCTTTCTTTCTACCATAATTTAGGAGCGCTTTTATCATGTATACCTTTCTATTTTAATTATCGATTTATAGAATTCTCAGAAAAAACAGTTCTTTGAAAAAATATTCGCAGTTATTTTTGGAATTTCATTAACATTCAAAAAAATATATGAACAGCAGCCTATTTTTCAATTTAATAATTACCTTAGCCTCAGTTTTATAGTAAAATGACAAACACAATTTTCTGGAACGGATTCTATTTTTACTTCTTTTACAAAAGAGGAGCGGGACTGTTGTAGGTAATTGTGAAACGATAACGATACAAGTCCCGTAGAAAACGGGGCTTTTTTTTTGTAACAACTAAAGTGAAAAAACGGATAGCCATTCAGGGAATTAAAGGTTCGAACCACCATCAGGTAGCTCGGGAATATTTTGGCGATGCCATAGATCTTGTGGAATGTTTGTCATTCCATGAGCTGGTGGACCAATTACTCAACGGCAATGCTGATAAAGGGGTGATGGCTATTGAGAACTCTATCGCCGGGTCCATTATACCAAACTATGCGCTGGTATATCAAAATAACTTACACATCATTGGCGAACATTACCTGAACATACACCATAACCTAATGGTATTAAAAGGGCAGTGTCTGTCAGATATCAGAGAAGTACGTTCCCATCCTATGGCACTGCTTCAATGCCGGGAATACCTCAAGACGCAGCCACATATAAAAATGGTAGAGGATGTGGATACTGCGGAAACGGCGAAGCGTATTCAGGATCAACAACTTGCGGGAGTTGCAGCAATAGCTCCATCAGTAGCTGCCGATTTGTACCACCTTGAGATCATCGCGGCGGAAATTCAAACTATAAAGAACAATGCCACCCGCTTTATCATCGTAAAAACCACGAATAAGGAACTCCCCAGAGAAGAGATCAACAAGGCATCCATACGGTTTATTACAGATCACAAAAGGGGTAGTTTGGCAACCGTTTTAAACGTTATGAGCGACTGTAATTTAAATCTCACTAAGATTCAGAGTTTACCAATCATAGAGACTCCTTGGAAATATGCCTTTTTTGTGGATATTACCTTTGATTCATTCGAGTATTTTGAAAAAGCGAAGGCCCTTCTGAATATTATGTCTGAAGATTTTAAGGTTTTGGGGGAATATAAAAATGTGATGGTATGATTAAGACAGCAGACAGACTTGCCAGCATTGAAGAATACTACTTTTCCAGAAAGTTAAGGGAAGTAAGAGGCCTGGTGGCCGAGGGTAGGCCTATTATCAATATGGGTATTGGTAGTCCGGATCTGGCGCCATCCGCAGGGGTTTTAGAGACAATGAAAGAAGCCCTAAGCGCTCAGGGTGCCCATCAATATCAAAGCTATCAGGGGTTGCCGGAATTAAGGCAGGCAATTGCAGATTTTTATCAAAATAAGTTTGATGTAACTGTTGACCCTTTAAATGAAGTACTCCCTCTCATGGGTTCAAAGGAGGGAATTATGCACATCAGTATGGCCTTTCTCAATCCGGGGGATGAGGTTCTTATTCCCAACCCGGGGTATCCTACCTACCAGGCTGTAACTAAACTGGTGGGTGCGGTAGTCATAGCTATGATCTCTTGGAAGAAAACAATTGGTTTCCCAATCTTGAAAAGCTTTCTCGGGAAGATCTTTCAAGGGTTAAACTCATGTGGGTTAGCTACCCGCATATGCCCACGGGAGCCATCGCTTCTACAGAACAATTAAAACGATTAATTGCCTTTGCCAGAGAGCATTCTATTTTATTAGTCAATGATAATCCATATAGTTTTGTTTTAGGGACCAATCCTACTAGTATTCTTGAGATGCCGGGTGCCAAAGAGGTTGCACTCGAATTGAATTCACTGAGCAAGACCTTTAATATGGCAGGATGGCGCGTAGGCATGGTGCTCGGAAAAAAGGACCATATCGAAGCTATTTTAAAAGTCAAAAGCAATATGGATTCCGGTATGTTTTATGGAATTCAACAGGGCGCTATTGCGGCCCTTCAGAGCGGAAAGGTTTGGTTTGATGAATTGGATGCCGTATATACATCGCGTAGGAAACGTATGTTTCAACTGGCAAGTTTATTACAGTGTACCTTTGACGCTAATGCAGTAGGGATGTTCGTTTGGGCAAAATTACCGCCAGGTTCACTGTCTTCAGAAAAATACATAGATGAGCTGCTGTATAAAAAGGATATTTTTATTGCCCCGGGTACCATTTTTGGAAGTAACGGCGAAGGGTACATCAGGTTTTCACTGTGTGTGCCGGCTGAAAAGATTGACGAAGCCATAGCGCGTTTTAAAGAGTAAAGATGAGAATAGGAATTATAGGAATCGGATTGATAGGAGGCTCACTGGGAAAAGACCTTAAAAAGGCTTATTCCGGCCTGCATATCACTGGCCTGGATACCAACCAGACACATTCAGAAACTGCCCTAAAGCTCGGTATTATAGATGAAATAGGCGACGAAGATGCTTTAAAGGAGGCAGACATCATATTTCTTACCATCCCTGTGGATGCAGCTGTGATTTCCTTACCTCGGTTATTGGATGTAGTACAAGATGAAGCGCTGATCATTGATGCAGGCTCTACAAAGGCCTTAATCTGTTCAACCGTAGCCGAACATCCAAAAAGGCGGAATTTTCTTGCTTGTCATCCTATTGCCGGTACAGAATTCTCGGGTCCGACAGCAGCCATTGAAGGGCTTTTTGAAGGGAAGACCAATATCATATGTGAAGTAGAGAAAACCGCTTTCAAGCTCCAGGAGAAGGCCTTGGAGATGTTCCGGACATTGGGAATGCGGATCCGGTACATGAACCCGGAGGCACATGATAAGCATATAGCCTATGTATCACATTTGTCGCATATCAGTTCTTTTATGTTAGGAAAAACGGTCATCGAGAAAGAAAAGAATGAACGCGATATTTTTGATATGGCCGGCAGTGGTTTTGAGAGCACAGTGAGACTTGCCAAGAGTTCTCCGGCAATGTGGACGCCCATCTTTGATCAGAATAAGGAGAACGTCATTGAAACACTGGAAGAATACATTCAGAATTTGGAAGCCTTTAAGCAAAAACTAAAAGACGATGACCTCGAGGGCCTGTATAAAGACATGCAGGATACTAATAAAATAAAGGAAATATTAAAAGGAATACCCCTGAACAAAATATAAGGAGACTATGGAAAATTCAAAGGATTTAAGAAACTGGTTAGATACTATGGAGCTCTCGCATCCACTTGTGATCGCTGGTCCCTGCAGTGCAGAAACGGAAGCTCAGGTATTGAAAATAGCCCATGAGCTCAAAGATACCGATGTTAATTATTACCGGGCAGGTATATGGAAACCGCGAACACGACCCGGAAATTTCGAAGGGGTAGGTGCCATAGGGCTAAAATGGCTGCAGCAGGTAAAAAAAGAAACCGGATTAAAGACTGCCACTGAAGTGGCCAACAGGGCCCATGTAGACCTGGCATTGGAACACGATATTGATTTATTATGGATAGGAGCCCGTTCTACGGTGAGTCCTTTTATTGTGCAGGAAATTGCAGATGCCCTGGAGGGGACAGATAAAATCGTACTGGTAAAGAATCCTGTGAACCCGGATCTGTCTTTGTGGTTAGGGGCAGTAGAAAGACTTTATAGCGCCAATATCAAGAATCTTGGTGTCATACACCGCGGTTTTTCAACTTATGAGAAATCGAAGTATAGAAATATTCCTGAATGGCAATTGGCCATTGAATTACAAACAAAGTTCCCTGATTTGCCTTTGATTAATGATCCATCTCATATCACCGGGAAAAGGGATATGGTCTTTGATGTTTCTCAGACAGCACTCGATCTTAATTTTGACGGACTCATGATAGAAACCCATTGGGATCCTGAGAATGCCTGGAGCGATGCCGCACAGCAAGTAACACCTAAAAGACTTGTACAGATCATGGAAGATTTAAAAATTAGAAAGGAAACAGACGAGGAAGCAGAGTACAGTAACAAATTAAGCAATCTAAGGGCGCAGATCGATATTATTGACAATCAACTCATAGACATGCTGGGAAAACGGATGACCGTTTCTGATGGTATTGGCCAGCTTAAAAAACAACGTAACGTTGCAGTGTTACAGACCAATCGCTGGAACGCTATTTTAGGTAAAATGATACTGGAAGGAGAATCGAAAGGACTTAGTGAAGAATTTGTATTAAAGATGTTCAAGGCAATTCATCAGGAATCCATAAACCATCAGGAGAAAGTAATTAATAACTAAAAAACAAGGAATTACTGTAACAAATCTTGGAAAGGCCTGTCTTTATGAAAACACTAAAGAATAGAAAATGAAAAAAGTAATATTGTTCGCAATAATCTTGTTTGCGGGAAATGCCTTTGCGCAGCGAATCGTAGACAAAGAGGTGGGGGAGTTTAATGAGATAAAGGTCTATGATCTTATCGAAGTTAACCTGATCAAAAGTGATGAAAACCGCATTTTAATTAAAGGGAACAATGTAGACGACATTAAGTTTGTCAATAAGGACGGAGTTCTAAAATTGAGAATGCATTTGGAGAAAAAATTTCAGGGAGAAGACACCTTGATCGAAGTTTATTACACGAGTATCGATATCATTGATGGCAATGAAGGTGCCAAGATTGTTTGTAATGAAACCGTTGTCATGGATAGACTTACCATAAAGGTGCAGGAAGGTGCTCAGGTCAAAATTGGAATGGAAGTGGACCAGGTTGATCTGCGTGCTGTTACGGGTGGAATTATAGAAGCCTCAGGGTTGGCAAAGAACCAGGTGATCGTATTAAACACCGGGGGTATTTTTGAAGGGAGAGATCTAAAAACCACTTATACTTCTGTTAAGGTCTCAGCCGGTGGAGAGGCTACCCTAAGCGCTTCCGAAAAAGTAGATATTAATGTTAGGGCAGGGGGTGATGTATATGTTTATGGAAATCCAAAGGAAGTAAATAAGAAGACCCTTGCCGGGGGACGGATCCATATCTTAGATTAATCAAATAAGGCCATAAAAAACCTGATCGTTGAGATCAGGTTTTTTTTGTGGATTCTGTGTCTATCGTTTAAAAATATATCGGGTGATAAAAATCCCCTGTCCGTCTCCTTTACCACCATCACTTTCAACGGCACTGGTAACGAAGGCCAGTTCCCAACCACTAGTGATCATAGTATTGATCATAGAGGTAATGACCGCATCGTTGGCGGCAATGTTTTGAAAGCGAATACCACCCAGGTTAAAAAAGTTGAGTAATTTTGTTTCTTCAAAATTTTTCACCCTGATCTCACCCCTGTCAGATTTGTTTCTGGAATTGTCTTCTTCGGTTTGTACAGTTGTAAATTCCATATAATCCTTGGCTTCCTGTGCATTGATGATTCTGGATCTTCCAAGACCATTGGGAACAATAGATTCTACACTGGTAATTACCTTAAATTCCTGCGCTTCAAGGCCTATTACAAAAGTGGTGGCCAGGAGTAAAAATAACATGCTTTTTTTCATAAGGGTTCTTTTTTGTTGGTTACTTATTTTATTTACACCGTAAAGATAACAGTTCGTCTAAAAGTAAAATTGTTTCTTTGCAATGAGATATGAACAAGAATGAATGGCACTGTTTATAAGTCTACTGGCAGCTGGTATACAGTAAAAACCTCTGAGGGGCATTTTATAGAATGCCGTATCAAAGGAAAATTCCGGATCAAAGGGATCAAAAGTACAAATCCCATTGCTGTGGGAGATGTAGTTACCTTTGAACTAGAGGAAACGGGAGACGCCGCTTATGGAGTAATTTACAAAATTGAAGATCGCAAAAATTATATCATTCGTAAGTCGGTCAACCTTTCAAAACAAACCCATATCATCGCAGCCAATATTGATCTGGTGTTCCTGATGATCACCTTGAATAATCCAAAAACCTATACGATCTTTATTGATAGGTTTTTAGCTACTACAGAGGCCTATGACATAGAAACGGTGCTCCTTTTTAATAAAGTAGATACCTATAGTACTGAAGAACTTGGGGAGGTAAAATATCTCGCTGCCATCTATCGTAAGATAGGGTATACCTGTATTGAAATTTCTGCTAAACTTGGGCGTGACGTTGATAAAGTAAAGGAGTTAATGAAAGGGAAGACCAGCATGTTTTTAGGACATTCAGGCGTTGGAAAATCTACACTGATAAACGCAATTGAGCCATCTTTTCAATTGAAAACAGCCGCTATTTCAGAACAACATCTGCAAGGACAGCACACCACCACATTTGCTGAGATGTACGATTTGAGCTTTGGTGCCAGGATCATCGACACACCTGGTATCAAGGGGTTTGGCCTGGTGGATATGGAAAAGGATGAAATAGGGGACTATTTTCCAGAGTTCTTTAAGTTGAAACAAGATTGTAAATTCAATAATTGCCTCCATATAGATGAGCCGCAATGTGCGGTAAAAAAGGCGCTTGAAAATGACGATGTAGCCTGGAGCAGATACAAGAGTTATCTTCAAATGGTCACCGGTGAAGAAGACACCTATCGTTTTGATGTTTTTGAATAAGTAAATAATGATCAAAAAAAGTAGCAGACCGAATGAGGGCAGTCATACAACGAGTAGCCTGGGCACATGTAACTGTAGATTCTGAACGAATTTCAGAAATCGGAGAAGGTATGCTGATCCTTTTAGGAATTGAAGATGCGGATACTGCTGAAGATATAACCTGGCTGTCCCGTAAAGATCGCGAACCTTCGTATCTTTAATGATTCGGAAGGAGTGATGAATAATTCTTTGTTGGAAACTGGAGGCGACGCCATTGTGGTAAGTCAGTTTACCCTGCATGCTACCACAAAAAAGGGAAACAGGCCCTCTTATATAAGAGCTTCCAGGCCAGAAGTAGCCGTTCCACTATATGAGCAGTTTGTACATCAGTTGCAGCTTGATTTGGGGAAAGATGTTGGAACGGGAATATTTGGTGCTGATATGAAAGTGGAGTTTTTAAATGATGGACCTGTAACCATCATGATGGACACTAAAAACAAAGATCTATGAATATAAAAAATGCTCAAATCGCAGTAGATGAATGGATCAAAGCCCATGGGGTTCGCTATTTTAACGAACTCACCAATATGGCGCAGTTAACAGAAGAAGTAGGTGAGGTGGCGCGCATCATTGCCAGGCGCTATGGGGAGCAAAGCGAGAAACCATCTGATAAGGATAAGGATCTGGGAGAGGAGTTGGCAGATGTTCTTTTTGTGGTTCTTTGTCTTGCGAACCAAACCGGGATTGACCTGGAAGCTTCTTTTGATAAAAAACTTGCGATAAAAACAAAACGCGATCACCAACGTCATCAGAATAACAAGAAGTTGAAATAATCTATCTTTAACGCTTCAGTATCCCTGGAATAAAGCTGATCAAAACTCTTAAATGCAATTCGCTTGATACTTCACCTAGCAGGTCCCCCCAATTCCGTTTTAAGGTCTAGTGTAAAAATCACCGGATCAAAGAGTGAATCTAACAGGCTGCTTATTTTACAGGCGCTGTTTCCAAACCTATCTATCGAAAATTTATCGAATGCCGATGATGTTAAAGTCATGCAACGTGGACTAAAGGTATCAAATGGAGTAGTGGATATTCATCATGCGGGTACAGCGATGCGCTTTCTTACGGCCTACTTTGCTTCCAGGGAGGGAGCAGAGGTATTGCTTACAGGATCCTCAAGAATGCAGGAACGCCCCATAAAAGTTTTGGTAGATTCATTAAGAGCGCTGGGGGCAGATATCCGGTATCAAAAAAATGAAGGATATCCTCCGCTTCAAATCAAAGGCAAGAAACTTACGGCGCAAAAGGTAAGCTTGCCGGCAAATATCAGTAGCCAATATATATCTGCGCTACTGCTGATCGCAGCGAGCTTGCCAAACGGCCTGGAAATTGAATTATTGGGGGAGATCACTTCGGTTCCCTATATCAAAATGACGTTGTCTCTTTTAGAGGAATTGGGAATTAAGGTGCTCTTCAAAGGGAATACGATCAGGGTGCATCCCTTAAAAAAAATAGCGCCAAAGAATCTTGTGGTAGAATCTGATTGGAGTTCCGTCTCCTATTTTTACAGTATTGCTGCGCTAAGTGAAATTGGTACGGAATTGGAGATTTCCTCTTATACCCCCAATAGTCTGCAGGGAGATCGCATTTTGGCTGAGGTGTATACTCATTTCGGAGTAGAAACAGTTTTTAAAGGCCAGGTTCTGCATTTAAAAAAATGTACAGAAGCCGTAAAAAATACAGATAAAGATGGGAATATTACTCCCCTATTCCTTCATTTAGCCGATGCTCCGGATATTGCACAGACCATCGTGGTGACTTGCTTTGGATTAGGATTGGGATGTCATCTTACCGGCTTGCATACTTTGAAGATTAAAGAAACGGACCGACTCGTGGCGCTTAGGAATGAACTTACCAAATTAGGCGCCAAAGTACAGGTATCGGATAAGGATTTGGAGTTAACCGCAGGTGGCAGGGCTAAGAAGGATGTCACCATAGAAACCTATAACGACCATCGAATGGCCATGGCTTTTGCACCCTTAGCAATGAGAACTTCCCTATTTATTAATGATGCAGGGGTGGTCTCCAAGTCTTATCCCGACTTCTGGGAAGATCTTCGGGGGTTAGAATTTCAGATAACTTCGTAAGATTCCTTATTTAATTAGTGTTTTACTTGACAAGGCCTGTTTCAGGGTCGTATATTTGCAGGCTTGAAAAAGGGCCTCAAAGCGAATTGGTAAGTGACATTTTAAAATTCATTTTTGACTTTTTTCTATTTCTTTAACTATCAGCCTAAAAAAGTATTACTCTATGAAATTATCTCATTTTGGTTTTGAACTTCCTAGTGATTTATTGGCAGAATATCCGTCAGAACACAGGGATGAATCCAAGTTAATGGTCGTTCACAAGGATACGGGTAAAATTGAGCACAAAATGTTCAAGGATCTGATCAACTATTTTGACGAAAAAGATGTAATGGTGTTGAACAATACGAAAGTGTTTCCCGCCAGATTATTTGGAAATAAGGAAAAGACCGGGGCTCGTATCGAGGTTTTTTTACTTCGCGAATTAAATGAGGAACAGCGTCTATGGGATGTTTTGGTAGATCCGGCAAGGAAGATCAGAATAGGAAATAAGCTGTATTTTGGAGAAGATGAAAGTTTGGTTGCTGAGGTTATAGACAATACTACCTCCCGAGGACGCACCCTTCGTTTCCTTTATGATGGGGCTTATATCGACTTTAGAAGGAAACTACGTGAACTGGGCAGACACCACTGCCTAAATACATTAAGCGTGATGTAGAGCCGGAAGACGAACAGCGCTATCAGACTATCTATGCCAAACATGAAGGTGCAGTGGCGGCTCCTACAGCGGGACTGCATTTTTCAAAACATCTTTTAAAAAGACTGGAAATAAAAGGTGTTAAATTTGCTGAGGTTACTTTGCATGTAGGATTGGGAACTTTTAATCCGGTAGAGGTAGAAGATCTTTCCAAACATAAAATGGATAGTGAAGAATTAGTGATCGATGAAAAAGCCACTGAAATTGTAAATAATGCCAAAAACAATAAACGAAGAATTTGTGCCGTTGGAACAACCGCAATGAGAGGGTTGGAAAGTGCCGTTTCTTCTGAGCATATGTTGAATACATTTGATGGCTGGACCAACAAATTTATTTTTCCTCCCTATGAGTTTAGCATTGCCAATGCGATGGTCACGAATTTTCATTTACCTAAATCAACCCTGTTAATGATGGTCTCTGCATTTATGGGGCACGATCTGATGAAACGGGCATACAAGGAAGCCATTATTGAAGGATATCGTTTTTATTCTTATGGCGATGCAATGCTGATCATTTAATAAAGTTAGTAATTTTGAAATCCTGCGCCACCACTATTCGTTTAGGGGAGCAGGATTTCTTATTTTAGAATATGGATACTATTCAAAAGAAAGACATCCGGGCCCTTAGCAGGGAGCAACTGAGATCCTTTTTCAAGGAAAGTGGAGATAAGGCTTATAGGGGAGACCAGGTGTTTGAATGGTTATGGAAAAAAGGAGCACATTCTTTTGAGGATATGACGAATCTCTCTAAGGAGACAAGGTCTATGCTGATGGATCAATACGTGATCAATCATATCAAGGTAGACAAGATGCAGCGCAGTGCCGATGGGACCATTAAGAATGCGGTCCGCCTACACGACGGACTCATTGTAGAATCGGTTTTGATACCTACGAGTACGCGAACCACAGCTTGTGTTTCCAGTCAGGTTGGGTGCAGTCTGGATTGTAAATTCTGTGCTACTTCAAGGCTTAAAAGGATGCGCAATCTCAATCCTGATGAGATCTATGACCAGGTAGTGGCCATTGATCGTCAAAGCCGGCTATATTATGACAGGCCCCTTAGCAATATTGTGTTTATGGGGATGGGGGAGCCTTTAATGAACTATAATAATGTATTAAAGGCCATCGAAAAAATTACTGGGAAGGAGGGTCTGGGTATGTCTCCGAAGCGGATCACTGTTTCTACTTCCGGAGTGCCAAAGATGATTCGCAAGATGGCGGATGACGAAGTAAAGTTTAAACTGGCAGTTTCTCTTCACTCCGCTATAGAGTCGATTAGAACCTCTATTATGCCTTTTAATGCCACATTTACACTTGCGGAGCTAAGAGAGTCGCTCATGTATTGGTATCAGAAAACTAAAAGCAGGATCACTTATGAATACGTAGTCTGGGAGGGTATCAACGATACTCAGAAGGATGTGAATGCCCTGGTTGATTTTTGCAAATTCGCTCCTTCAAAGGTAAATCTAATAGAATATAACCCTATAGATGACGGAGTCTTTCAGCAAGCTGGTGAATCGGCCATAGGTTTGTACGTTACTACTCTGGAGAAAAATGGGATCACGGTTACTGTCAGAAGATCCCGGGGGAAGGATATCGATGCTGCTTGCGGGCAATTGGCAAACAAGACGTGATGAAGTTTTCCGAAGAGGAATTCTATAAAAGTGATAGAAGTAATATAAAATTGAGTGTCACCGGGCAGGTGGCATTTTTTGCCTAATTTTAAGGCCATTGTAAGATCGATTTAGTAAAATACCTTCATTGAAAATTGTATCTCAAATTAAGGAACCTATTAACGAAGAAATGGAGCTCTTTGAGCAAAAATTCTTCGAATCCATGTCGTCTAAAGTTGCCCTTTTTAATAGGATCACCTATTATATTGTAAATCGAAAAGGGAAACAAATGCGTCCAATGTTTGTTTTTCTCACTGCAAAATTGGTGAATGATGGGCAGGTTAATGAGCGCACATACAGGGGCGCTTCCGTCATTGAGCTTATACATACTGCTTCTCTGGTTCATGACGATGTGGTAGATGAGAGTTATAAGCGAAGAGGCTTCTTTTCTATCAATGCGCTCTGGAAGAATAAGATTGCCGTTCTGGTGGGGGATTACCTCCTTTCAAAAGGCATGCTATTATCTGTAGAGCATGGGGATTTTGATCTGTTAAAGATCATTTCAGTGGCTATCAGAGAGATCAGTGAAGGAGAATTATTGCAATTGGAAAAAGCAAGACGGCTGGATATTGACGAGGCGGTCTATTATGAGATCATTCGGCAAAAAACGGCTACCCTCATTGCGGCGTGTTGTAGTTTAGGGGCTAGTTCAGTGCAGCCCGATACTGCGCATGTAGAGACTTTCCGAAAATTTGGGGAGTTATGTGGAATGGCCTTCCAGATCAAGGACGATCTTTTTGATTATGGGGAGACAAAAATTGGGAAACCTACCGGGATCGATATCAAGGAACAGAAAATGACCCTCCCTTTAATCTATGCTCTTAATAATGCCTCTGACAAAGAAAAAAAGTGGCTCATCAATTCGGTGAAGAATCACAACAAGGATAAGAAAAGGGTTAAGGAAGTTATTCAATTCGTGAAGGATAAAGGGGGCCTGGAGTATGCAGAATCTAAAATGCATGCCTATCAGGATGAAGCACTTCAAATTCTGGATACTTATCCTGATTCGCCATATAAAGAGGCTTTAGAGCTAATGGTGAACTACGTGGTAGATCGGAAAAAGTAATGAATCTCCCTTTTTTCAGAAAAAAATTAAAATTTTTACGGCCTAAGGCAACGTTTTTGATGTTTAGTACGTCTATAACAATAGAAGACCACACTAAATGAAGATCATTTCATTGTATGAGAACCAAAAAGGGATGCTCAAAAAAGCATTAAAGGGAGACAGAAATGCCCAACGAATGCTTTACGAAAAGTTTTCTCCCAAAATGTTATCAGTCTGCAGGCAATACATCAAGGACCAGCATTTTGCAGAAGATGTTATGATCAGTGGATTTGTTAAAGTATTTAATGGCTTACATACCTTTAGAAATGAAGGCAGTTTTGAAGGATGGGTGCGCAGAATAATGATCCGGGAAGCAATCTCCTATTTGAGAAAAAACCAATTTGTGGTCTTTGATTCTGATCAAATGGATGTGGTAGCCGAGGAAACTATATTTCTCGAAGCATCGCTGCAGGCCTCAGAGGTACAAGTCCTGATAGATGCACTGCCGGAAGGTTATAAAATGGTTTTTGTGCTCTATGTTGTTGAAGGATATAAGCACAAGGAGATAGCAACAATGCTCGACATTTCTGAGAGTACTTCAAAGTCTCAACTTTTTAAGGCAAGGAACTATTTACAGCAAAGAATTAGCAGGCTGGGATTAGCAAATAGTATACAATCGTAACAAAAGAAAAACAAAAAGATCATGGCCAAGAAGAATGTAGAAAAGAAAATAAAAGAGGTGTTGGATGAGCGTACCATAGCTCCTTCTGAAAATGCCTGGGGCCACATAGAGGCTCAACTTGGAGCTTCCACTGAAAAAGTAAAACAGGGGTATTGGGTTTATGGAATAGCGGCCGGTTTTATTGGAATTTTAATGGTTTCTATTTTTTTCAGATCAGAGTCGGGTACAGAAGTGGTTCCTATTGAGCAAGTAGTGAAAGTTACAGAATATCCGCTGGAAGAAGCAGACATAGTAGAAACAAAAAATTCTCTGGAAACACTTGCTGAGGACCAAGAAGAGATGGAGGATGCTGCTGTATTCCCCGGGAATAAGGCGATGAGAAATATGACACCACTGCAACTCGCTCAACAATCTGAACCCAAGGAAGAACAGGTAGTGGAGGACTATGTTTCTTTAGAGAAAGTAGATACCAAAATCGCGGCGGTATTGACCGAGGTTGCTCTTCTGGAACAAACCCAGGGGTCTATAAGTGATGCCACCGTTGATTCATTATTAAGAACGGCTCAGATGGAATTACTGGGAGAGCGTATGGTAGGGACTTCTCAATCTGTAGACGCGCTTGCGCTTTTATCGGATGTAGAAGACGAACTCAACAAATCTTTGCGAGATCAGTTGTTTGAAAAATTGAAAGATGGCTATGTAAAAGTAAGGACGGCCATTGCCTATCGCAACGAGTAATAATCAATTAAATATTAGTTTTTTTTCTTCATACACAGCGATGAGGACAGGATTAGTTTATTCATCAATCATTCATTTAAAAACAACAATTATGACAACATTATTAAAAGTAACGGTAGGGATCCTGCTATTTTTCCTGGTACAAGGACTTAGTGCCCAGACCAATGTTCAGCAACGGATAGATTCCTTAAAACAACAAAAGGAACAAGTGACCTTTAAGGAGAAAGAAGCCTTGAAGAAGGAAGTAGAGGAGATCGTGCAGCGCCAGAAAAGAGGGGAGATCACTTTGGAAGAAGCGCGTGACCTGAAGCAGGAAGCCGCAAAGAAAAGAGCCCTGAACATAGAGAATAAGCTGGCTATAATAGATAATACCATTGCGCTGCTTGATCGCAATGACGTAGAATCCTTGAATGATTCTGTAAGCATTGTGAATCCATCAAAAATTGAAGTTGGCTTTGGAGAAAAGGATCTCAACAATGATATTTTATTTGGTGTAAAATACTGGGACGGGAATAAAAAGAGACGTGTTATTTATGACAGAAGGACCTACTCTGATCTTGTTGTTGCCGTTGGGTTTAACAATACCATTATTGATGGGCAGTCTTTTAGCGATTCTCCGTATGAATTAGGCGGAAGCAGATTCTTTGAAATAGGAGTGGGATGGCGTACCAGGGTGTTTAAAAACTCCAATTTCTTGCGCGTAGGCTATGGATTTTCTCTTCAGTACAATGGTTTGAAACCAAAGGATAACCAATATTTTGTTGCCAATGGATCAGAAACTGTTCTGGAAACCTTTGATGCCGAACTGCGAAAATCAAAGCTGAGAGTAGATAATTTTGTGATACCACTTTACCTGGAATTTGGGCCGTCAAAAATGATCAGATCAGAAAATAAAATACGCTACTCTCTCAGGAATCAATTTCGCATTGGGCTCGGAGGGTACGGAGGATTTAATTTTAGAACCATGCAAAAGCTAAAATACAATCAAAACGGGGAAAGTGTCAAGGATAAATTTAAACGAGGTTACAACACCAATGACCTTGTGTATGGGCTATCTGCCTATATGGGGATCGATGGAATTTTACTCTACGCAAAATACGATCTGAATCCTTTGTTTAAAGACGCTACAGTTGAACAAAGAAATATTTCTTTCGGTTTGCGATTCGACCTTAATTAAGGGAAAAACACCGGAGACAGAAGGCCTATCCCGGAAGGCAATGATTTAAATCTTTAAACAGGGATTTGTTTTTTAAACAGTCCCTGTTTATGTATTTTTACTATTCCTTTATTTATCAAATTTGATATCAAAAAACACCATAGACCAGGTATATGAAACTGCTCGAGTAGAGGAGGTTATTGGTGATTTTGTTAATCTAAAGAAATCGGGCTCCAACTACAAAGGGTTAAGTCCGTTCACAGATGAACGATCACCCAGTTTTATGGTATCACCTGTAAAGCAGATCTGGAAAGATTTCAGTAGTGGCAAAGGGGGAAATGTGGTCGCTTTTTTAATGGAACATGAACACTTCACCTATCCGGAAGCTATCAAGTTTCTGGCTAAAAAATATCAGATAGAAGTAGAGGAAACGCAGCAAACCAATGAACAGAAAGAACAAGCCAATGAACGGGAGAGCTTGTATCTTGTTTCGGAATTCGCTCAGGGGTATTTTGCAAACGTTTTATGGAGCACCGAGCCAGGGAAGGCTATAGGGCTAAGTTATTTTAAGGAGCGGGGCTTTACTGAAGAGACCATCCGCAAGTTTGGTCTGGGATATGGGCTCGATGAATGGGATGCCTTTACCAACCATGCCCTGGAAAACGGATATCAGCTTACTTTTTTAGAAAAAACGGGACTTAGTATAGTAAAGGAAGACTCATCACGGCCCGGCCAAACAAGAAAATTTGATCGTTTTAAGGGAAGGGTCTTGTTCCCCATCCATTCATTAAGCGGAAGGGTTCTTGGATTTGGTGGTCGTATTCTTAGCAGCGATAAAAAGGCTGCGAAATATGTAAATTCTCCGGAAAGTGAGATCTATCATAAAAGCAAGGTTCTTTATGGAATCTATTTTGCAAAACAGGCTATCGCTAAGGAAGACAATTGCTTCCTGGTGGAGGGATATACAGATGTCATTCAATTACATCAAAGAGGGATCCACAATGTGGTGGCTTCCAGTGGTACGGCGTTGACTCAGGAGCAGATCCGGATGATCAACCGCTTGACCAGAAATATTACAGTTTTGTTTGATGGGGATGCGGCCGGTTTACGCGCTTCCCTTCGTGGAATAGATCTTATTCTGGAACAGGGAATGAATGTGCGTATTTGCACTTTTCCGGAAGGAGAGGACCCTGATAGTTTTGCAAAGAACAATTCATATGAAGAGGTTGTCCTTTATCTGGAGGAACAAGCCAAGGATTTTATTCAGTTCAAGACTTCCTTACTTGCAGAGGATGCCGCCAATGATCCAATTAAAAAAGCAGACACAATTCGTGATATTGTTGGTAGTATTGCCAAGATCCCGGATCGTATTAAGCGAGAACTGTACATTCAGCAATGTGCAGTTATGATGAACATCTCAGAAGAGGTTTTGTTTAATACCCTGGCCCAGATCAGTAAAAAAGCATACACAGAGGCTAACAAACAAGCCAGGAATGAGCAAAAAGCTTTCGAGGTTATCCGTGAGGTTCCGAGAGAAACGAAAGTAGATGTGCAATACGAGTTGGAGCGAAAGATTATTGAGATCTTATTGCTCTACGGGCATGAAGAACAGCAATTTGAGGATCTGGTCCTCAAAGAGAACGAAGCAGGCGACCTTGTTCTGGAGCCAGAACGAATTGAATCAAGGGTGTATGAAAAAATATATTTGGACCTGCAGGAAGATGAGATCGAAATGACGCATGAGCAGTTCAGAAAGATTTACTACAGTCTGATGGAAGCTCTCAATGAAAAGGAAGATTTTAATATTGCTTCCTTTATAAATGAATTAGACCAGGAGCTGGTCAGTAATATCTCCTCTATTTTAATGGAGGAGGAAAAATACCGACTCCATAATTGGGAAAGCAAGGACATTTACCCAAAAGAGAAGGCTACTTCAGTTTCTCAATTAGTAAGCGAAACCATACTTACCTTGAGGTGTTATCTTATAAAAAAGAGGATCAACGCTTTGCAGCAGGATACGGAAAACCAGACAACTGATAATCGGGAGGTCCTGGAGGAGATCGTAAATTACCTTCAACTAAATAAATTGCTGAGCAGCAAGCTGAATAGGGTCTTATCCTAAAGGTCCAGGAGCTTGGTTTTTGGGAAATGAGTATTTGTCAAAAAAAAACCCCCTGATCATCAGGGGGTTTTTTAAGTTTGGTTATTGTGCTTAATAGAGTTCTAGTGCCTTTGCTTGTTGCAAAAGGTCTACCAGATTATCGACATTTAATTTTTTCATGAGTCGGGATTTGTACGTACTGACAGTTTTCTCGTTCAAATTGAGGCCCTCGGCAACATCTTTATTGCGTTTGCCACTTGCAAGAAGCTTAAGCACTTCCACTTCTCTGGTTGAGAGTTTTCTAAAAAATCTCCGTTGTTTCTGTGTTCCTTCGTCGAAGGCAAGTCGTTGCGCCAATTCGTTTGTAATAAACATTTTTCCCTGGCCTACTTTTTTTACAGCGCTGATTATGTAGTCTAATTCAGAGTTTTTTGAAAGATATCCAAAAGCGCCGGCTCTAATCGTACTCAATGCATACACGTCCTCGGACTGTCCGCTGTAGATAAGAACTTTAACATCTGGGAATTCTTTTTTGATTTTTCTCAATGTAGCTATTCCATTGATCTCAGGAATATCCATTTCCAGAATTACTACATCTGGGATGGATTTTTTAAGAAAATTGAATAGTTCGGTTGTTGTTGAAACATCTCCTAAAACGTCGAAATCTGGGACGGTATTCAGTACTTCTTTAATTCCCAGGCGGACAATGGGATGGTTGTCGGCAATTAAAATTTTAATCATTAGTCGGTGGGTTTCTAGATATCATGCCGTTTTTTATGCTTAACTCTAGCATGCAATGTAAGGTTTTTATATCTAATATCTAAGGTAAAACTGTACATTTTTTATGGTTTTACTACAATTTTCCGCCACAAATTCGACTTAAATACTTGATTATTAGGTGATCGACTATTTTAGTGTCTCAGGAATCTTACAAATAGGTATAGGAATCATCTTATGTCTATTTGCTGAATTATATTTCTTGTAGATTTGAAATACTTCAGCCTCCCTATTTTCGAAGTCGTGTAAATGCTTTCCTTCTGCTTCCCTTGCCATGGCCCACTCCAGTTCAGGATAAGAAGCTCCAATTTGATCCTCGTCCGTTCTATGATCGCCCCATAAGCCATCAGTTGGTGGAGCCATTAATATTGATTTATGTATTCCGAGAAAGGAGCCTATTTCATATACCTCTGTTTTAAGGAGGTCCGCAATCGGACTAATATCTACGCCGCCATCCCCGTATTTTGTGTAAAATCCTATTCCGAAATCTTCCACTTTGTTTCCTGTGCCGGCTACCAGGTAGCGCAGTAGTGCCGCAAAATAGTAAAGTGTGGTCATCCGTAACCTGGCCCGGGTATTCGCCAGCGACATATGCCTTTCTTCTTCATTCTCTACCTTTGGCAGGGTGGCTACGAGGTTATCGAAAACAGGAGTAAGATCTACCGGTTGCCTGCTTACATTAGAATAGTGTTTTTGCAGCCATTTTATATGATGATCTGCACGGGTAACCTGGTTGTCACCCTGATGAATAGGCATTTCCACACATAAAAGATCAAGTCCGGTACGGGCACAAAGGGTAGATGTTACCGCAGAATCAATACCACCCGATACACCTATGACAAAACCATTCATCTTTGCATTCGTAGCATAGTCCTTCAACCATTCAACAATATGATTAACTACTTTATCTGTTTGCATGTTCTACTTTATTTAAATTGAAATACTGTAACTTTGGCCCCGTAAAAATAACCTCTGCAAACGGAATATTAAAACAGTTAAAGGAGAACTTTCCATGTACAGAACTATAATTTGGGTCATTTGTTTGCTTTGTCTGATAGTGGCATGTAAAAAGGACAAAAAAGTGCCGGCGGCTATTGAAAACCAGGTAATGGAAGTAAAGATACTTCGTTTTGATCAGGAGTTTGCTGAGACAACACCTGAGAATTTGCCAGCCATCAAACGGAAATATCCCTATTTCTTTCCGGCTCAATATTCGGATAGTGTTTGGATCGCAAAAATACAAGACACCCTTCAGATCGAATTACGTCAGGCGGTAGATAGTGCCTTTTCAGATTTTGATGAGGAACGGCAGGAGATAACGCTGCTTTTTAAGCATATTGCCTATTATTTTCCAAACTTAAACACACCCACGGTCATTACATTAACCACCGATGTGGATTATGAAAACAGGATCATCCTGGCAGATACGCTTCTTCTGATTGGAATAGATAACTATCTTGGCAGGGATCATCGTTTTTACAGGGGTATAGACCGCTATATTTCCAAAGGATTAGACAAACAGTATCTGGAAAGTGATATCGTAAGTGCATTTTCGAAAAAGGTGATCTCCTATCCACGAGATCGCTCCTTTATAGCACAGATGATTTATTATGGCAAGGAACTTTATTTAAAGGATCTTTTATTGACCTGGCAGTCAGACGCTCAGAAGATAGGATATGATACGGATGAGTATAGTTGGGCGCTGGCCAATGAGGAACAAATATGGCGCTACTTTATTGAACGTGAGCTTTTATATAGTACAGATCTGCAATTAGGACCTCGTTTTCTGGATCCTGCGCCCTTTTCTAAATTCCGGTTAGAATTAGACAATGAATCGCCGGGAAGATTAGGGAGGTTTATGGGCTGGCAGATCGTCAGGGCTTTTATGGAGAAAACAGATATTCCCGTACAGGAATTGTGGAATTTACCGGCAGAGACCATTTTTAAAGAAGCAAACTACAAACCTAACAAGTAAGACCATGACCCAGCAAGAGACCTCAGAAATAACATTAAGGATCGCCCTTGATGATAACAGGATCCCGGAAAAATTGACCTGGTCCGCACAGGATGGAGGCATAGTTGACGAGGACGCAAAAGCCATGCTGTTGTCTGTTTGGGATAGTAAGAACAAGGAATCCCTGAAAATAGATCTTTGGACCAAGGATATGCCTGTAGATGAAATGAAGATCTTTTTTCATCAAACCCTTGTGGCCCTTTCAGATACTTTTATGAAAGCCACACAAGACGAAAAAATGACCGCTACCATGAAGGATTTTTGTGATTATTTTGCTGAAAAGCTCGAATTGAAATCATAGAAATTCTTTTAGTTGGCAAGCGGAACTTCCATGAGTAAAATCTTACTGGCTGAAAGTATGTCAAATTCGATGGTATTTGACTCCCAAACCCCCATTCCATCTCGTTTTGATAATGACTCTCCTGCCACGATACAATTTCCTTCTAAAAGAAAAACATACAGGCCGTTTTGCGAATTGTTTAGGGTGTGTACAATTCTGGCACCTTCCTTAAATTCCCCTAAATGGAACCAGGCATTCTGGTGGATCCAAATTCCAGCATCCTCAGGATTTGGAGAGATGATTTGTAGAAATCGGTCTTTCAGGCTATCGGGCTTTAGCGTAATCTGGTCATATCTGGGGGTCACATTTGTCTTATTTGGAAGTATCCAGATCTGAAGAAATTTCACTTTTTTATCCCTATTCTTGTTCTTTTCACTGTGACTAACTCCTGTTCCGGCGCTCATGGCCTGAATATCACCTTGCTTTATCACTGTGGTGTTCCCCATGCTGTCCCTGTGTTCCAGATCTCCTTCCAGGGGAATAGAAATAATCTCCATATTATTGTGAGGATGGGTGCCAAACCCCATACCGGGATCAACTTCGTCATCATTTAAAACACGTAAGACCCCAAAATTCATACGTTTTGGATCGTGATAATTTCCAAAACTAAAGGTGTGATAACTATTAAGCCATCCGTGGTTGGCATGACCTCTGCTGGAGGCTCTGTGAATTTCTTTTTTCATGTTTAGTGCTATTTTTGTTTTGTATTCTTAGTCGTAAGGAAGTGTTATACCTCTCGTCTACAACTGTAGAAGGTTTCTCATTAAGATGTAATATAAAAAAATTCAGTGTGCTTAAAGAACCAATAAAAAAATTAGTTTTTGTGTATAATGCCAATGCCGGAATAAAGAGCGGATTGCTAGATATTGCACATAAGATACTTAATCCGGATACCTACGATTGCCGTCTGTGTGAATTAACCTTTGGAACCTTCAGGGAAAAATCAATTTGGAAGAAATTCCGCCGGGATCAAAAAATAGAAATGGAATTCTTGCACAAAGATGAGTTTCTCAAAACCTATGCCTCCAAATTTATGCCGGCTTATGCATTTCCTGTGATCCTTGAACAAACAGCTCATGACCTGGATTTATTTATGGGGGCCAACGAACTGAATACTTTAACAGAAACCCGGGATTTAATAGAGACAATTCAAAATCGGCTTGGAAATAGCAGCGCTACCGGCTAAAGGAGTAACGAGCACAAGACTTAGCTGTTTTGTTCCTGATGGTACGATTTGTTAATGCCCTCTATATACTCTAATATTTCCTCCTTTCCCAGGGCTTGTGTTGAAGAAGTTATAAAATGTGGGGGAGCCTGCTCCCAAACATCTTCGGTCATGGCAGCGAGATAAGCCATTGCCTCGCGCTGTATTGCTTTGGGTTTCAGTTTATCCGCCTTCGTGAAAATTATGGAAAAAGGGATCCCTTGTTCTCCTAGCCATTCCATGAATTTGAGATCTATTGGTTGGGGTTCGTGGCGTATATCGACCAGCACAAAGGCACTCAAAAGCTGTTTACGCTCCAGGAAATAGTCGGTAATATATTTTTGAAAGGTCTTCTTGTCCTTCTTAGAAACACGGGCATATCCGTAGCCTGGCAGATCTACTAAAAACCAATTCTTATTGATCTTAAAATGATTAATAAGCTGTGTTTTCCCAGGTCTTCCCGATGTTTTGGCAAGGGATTTTCGTTCGGTAAGCATGTTGATTAAGGAAGATTTTCCAACATTAGACCTGCCGATAAAGGCGTATTCAGGAATAGGATCTGAGGGGCATTGAGCAACATTGGTATTACTTACTACAAAGTCGGCCGACTTTATTTTCATAACGACTGGTGCTTAGAAATTTCGTTTTGCCAACCAATTTTCAAGCACTTCATTGAATTCATTAGGATGTTCCATCATTGGAGCATGTCCGCATTCTTTGATCCAGAAAAGATCTGAATCTGGTAGAAGTTCATGAAATTCCTTTGCTACATTGGGAGGGGTAACAGAATCGTTTTCGCCCCAGATAATGCAGGTGGGCGTGTGCATATGTGGTAAGTCTTTGGACATATTGTGACGGATGGCACTTTTTGCGATGGCGAGTGTTTTAACCAGTTTCATCCTGTCATTGACGGTCGCAAAGACTTCATCTACAATCTCTTTGGTGGCAACAGCAGGATCATAGAAGACATCCTGTGCTTTCTTTTTAATGAATTCATAATCGCCGCGTTTTGGGTATCCATCTCCCATAGCGCTTTCATAAAGGCCCGAACTTCCTGTAATGACAAGGGCCTTAACCATTTTTGGATATAATTTTGTGTGTAACAGGCCAATATGACCTCCAAGAGAATTTCCTAAAAGGATTACATCTTTCAGGCCTTTGTATTCAATAAAGCGTTCCAGAAATTTCGCAAAATTCTTCACATTGGTTTTAAGCATGGGCATGCCATAGATAGGGAGTTCCGGGACCAGCACTTTGTATCCTAACTGAGGGAAATGGTCAGTTACCCCTTCGAAATTACTTAAACCGCCCATAAGGCCATGAAGTATGATCATTGGGGTTCCTTCACCTACTTCAATATATCTGAATTTACCGTCGGTCTTTATGTTATTCTCCATGCAGGACAGCTTCTGTTGTCAGTTGGCAAATATAGGCATTATCCTCTTATGCCGCCATTTAATTGAGTTTTGACAATACGTTTTTATAATCCCACAGGGATTATACTGCCATCCCTATTAGATATGAGTATTTCACTGAAGTCGAAGTTTTAACAACTAAAGAGACAAAAGTTGATGTTTTTATCAATAAAGTGGTAATTTGTGGTAAATAGTGGTAATAATTTCTATATATTTGAGTTTATATACGTAAGACCAACCAGATATTAATGATCAGTTTCATTGGAACATATGATTGTAAGGCCGATGTAAAGGGTAGGGTAATGATCCCTGTAACCCTTAAAAATCAGATGGCCCCGGTGATTAATAAGGGCTTCGTAATTAAGCGATCTGTATTTCAACCTTGTTTGGAATTGTACCCCATGGAAGAATGGAATCTGCTCATGGAGAAGATGAACAGAAAGAACCGCTTTAAGAAAAAGAACAACGATTTTATAAGAAGATTTTCAGCAGGTGTTAAGCCAATAGAGATTGATGCTACCGGACGACTCCTGATCCCAAAGAATTTGATCGCTATTGCGGGAATAACTAAGGAGGTGGTATTGAGTTCGGCAATTAATATCATTGAGATCTGGGATAAAGATAGCTATGAGAAAGTGTTGGATGATACGGCTGAGAATTTTGCAGAGTTGGCTGAAGAGGTAATGGGTGAAGATGGTGATGAAGTATCATAATCCGGTATTGCTGAAAGAGTCTGTTGAAGGACTAAGCATAAAAGAGAACGGGGTCTATGTAGATATCACCTTTGGCGGGGGAGGACATTCCCGAGCGATCTTGAAGCAATTGGGAGATGCAGGGAGATTAATCGCCTTTGATCAGGATGAGGAGGCTATCGCAAACGAATTAGAAGATGACCGGTTTACCCTTATTAATGAAAATTTCAGGTATCTGGGTCAGTTTTTAAAGTTCTATGGCATCAAGAAAGTAGATGGAATTCTCGCCGATTTTGGCGTTTCATCGCATCAGTTCGACAGTGCTGAACGTGGATTCTCAACTCGATTCGATTCGGAATTAGATATGAGAATGACGAAACGCAATGAACTTTCAGCTTATGAAGTGATCAATGAGTATACACAGAAACAGTTGCGAAGCGTGTTTTTTGAATATGGTGAGTTGAGAAATGCGGAAGCCATGGCCCGTGAAATTGTTTTGGCGCGGGAGAAAGAGCCCATTAAAACGTCAACAGCACTCAAAGAAGTATTAAAACGTTTTTTGCCGGCTCATAAAGAACATAAAATATTGGCCCAGATTTATCAGGCCATCAGAATAGAAGTGAATCAGGAGTTGGAGGCAATTAAAGAGTTTTTGTTGCAAACTCCTGATCTGCTGGATAGGGGAGGAAGGCTGAGTATTATTAGTTACCATTCACTTGAGGACCGTTTGGTAAAGCGATTTATTCAAATGGGAAAGTTTGAGGGAGAGGTTGAAAAGGATTTTTATGGTGCGCCAATTACACCCTTTAAAAAAATTGGGAACCTTATAGTACCGGCAAAAGAGGAGATCAATGAAAATAATAGAGCACGAAGCGCAAAGCTCAGGCTCGCAGAACGCATATAAATAATAGGTAAGGATATGAAAAACGGATTTGTTGCCATCTTAAAAGGGAAGTTTCTTGTAAGTGGCGATGCCCCCAAAAATTGGCTCTTTCTGATCTTTGCTTCTTTTTTGGCCGCCGTTATGATCGCCAGTTCTCACAGCGCTGATAGGAAGGTACACCGCCTCGCAGCTCTCAATGAGGAAGTAAAGGAATTGAGAAGTGAATTTGTAGACATGCGATCCGATGTTCAAAGGTTAAAGCTGGAGTCTAGTATTCGTCTTACAGTGGCCAATAAAGGATTGCTTCCCTCTGAAACACCTCCAAAAAAAATCAAAGTAAAAACTGAAAACCCATAAATGGCCTTTTCCAGTAAACATATATTAACCAGGTTATATCTCGTTACAGGGGGCTTGTTCCTCTTTGCGGGACTCGTCTTGTTTAAACTTGTTTCCATTCAAATGGTGCATGGCGACAAATACAAGGCGCTGGCCATGAAACGTACGGAGAAGATGTTTACCATCGCGCCTAACAGGGGAAACCTATATTCTGATGATGGTAGCTTACTAGCTACTTCTGTCTCAAAATACACCATCCGATTTGATGCGGTCACAGTAAAGGACGAAGATTTTAAAAAGTTGGTGAATCCGCTTGCAAATAAGCTGGGAGGTTTGCTTAATAAACCATCATCTTATTTTGAAAAACGGTTACGCAAGGCAAAAACGAATAAAAACAGGTATGCCCTGATTGCCAGAAATCTCGATTATTCCCAATATATGAGTGTGAAGGATTTTCCACTCTTTAATATGGGACCTTATCGCGGGGGGCTTATTGTAGATCAGAAAACGGTCCGTGAACACCCTTTAGGAAAAATTGCTGAACGCAGTGTGGGCTATGAGCGTTTTGATGAAAATGGCTATGCCACCCGTGTTGGATTAGAAGGCGCTTTTGGCCAGTATTTGAGAGGCAAGGAGGGGAAGCGTCTAAAACAAAAGATAGCCAAGGGGCAATGGAAACCGATTGGGCTCGACAATATCATAGAACCTCAGGATGGGTACGATGTCGTTTCTACCATAGACATTAATATTCAGGATATTGCCCACCATGCGCTGCTGGGGCAACTTGAAAAATACAAGGCAGATCACGGCAGTGTGATCGTTATGGAAACCAAAACGGGGGAGATAAAGGCCATTTCAAATCTGGGAAGGACAGAAGATAATAAATATTACGAACGCTTGAACTATGCCATTGGCGAATCCAATGAACCAGGTTCCACCTTTAAGTTAATGTCCCTTGTCGCCGCCCTGGAAGACAAGGTAGTCGATACCAGCACTGTTATAGACACTGAAAAAGGTACATGGCGACTTTATGATCGCACCGTTCGCGATTCCAAACACGGGGGCTATGGGAAAATTTCAGTGGCCACCGCCTTTGAAGTTTCCTCCAATACGGCCTTTGCAAAAATGATCTACAATAATTACAAGGATAAGCCACAATCTTTCGTGAATAGACTGATGCGGATGGGGCTTCACAAAGAATTGGACCTGCCGATTAAAGGCGAGGGGAAACCAGTGATCCGAAACCCCGGAGATAAGGGATGGTCTGGGATATCCTTGGCCTGGATGTCCCACGGATATGAAGTTTCATTAACACCATTACAAACCCTGACTTTTTATAATGCCATCGCTAATGATGGAGAACTTCTCAGACCGCGATTAATTAAAGAGGTTAAAGAATGGAACACAACCATTCGGAAATTTGAAAAGGAAGTGATCAATCCGGCAATTTGCTCTGAAGAGACAGCACATAAGGTTCAGCAATTACTTAAAAATGTAGTGGAAAAAGAGCATGGCACGGGCCACAGGCTATTTACCTCAAACTTTTCAATGGCCGGTAAAACAGGTACTGCCCAAAAGAACTATGTAGGGAAGGATCCGGATAAACTGAGGTATATCTCAACTTTTGCAGGTTATTTTCCTGCAGACGATCCTAAATATTCCTGTATAGTGGTCATCCATGAACCAGATAAAAGCGTCGGCTATTATGGGGCAGATGTTTCCGGTCCGGTTTTCAAATCAATCGCACAAAAGATATACGCCAACAACCCACTAATAGATGAAGTAGCATCCCTGGAACCTTTTAATCAGGTATTAGATAAGGCTTATGAAGACTATTTTGAAGCGGCAAATAAAACGCTGACCACCATGCCCAACCTGAAAGGTATGAGTGGTATGGACGCTATTTCGATCCTTGAAAACCTTGGCTTGCAGGTGGAAATTAAAGGAAATGGTAAAGTAAAAAAACAATCTATCACTCAGGGTACTTCACTTAGTAAGGTATCTAAAATTGTATTAGACCTGTCATGACATCTTTAAAGGACATATTATATGGAGTTGGTTTAACAGCGGTGAGTGGTACCACGGCAAAGTTGGTCAACAACATTTGTTTTGATTCGCGAACAGTGGAATTAGACGATGTCTTTGTGGCTATTAAGGGAACCCAATCTGATGGTCATTCCTATATAAAAAAGGCCATAGAATTAGGGGCAAATGCTATTGTATGTGAAACCATGCCGGAAGAACTCGTAAATGAGATCAGTTATATAGAAGTAGAAGATTCCAAAAAGGCACTGGCTATTATGGCTTCTAATTTTTATGGAAATCCCTCCAGGAATTTAAAACTTGTCGGTGTTACGGGTACCAATGGCAAAACCACGGTAAGCAGTTTGCTCTATCAGTTGTTCAAAAAAGCGGGCTATAAGGTTGGATTGCTTTCAACGATAAGGATCATGGTAGATGATAAAGAGTATACCACCTTGCATACAACGCCAGACGCACTTACCATAAACAAGTACCTGTCCTTAATGAATGAAGAAGGGGTTGAGTATTGTTTTATGGAAGCTAGTTCTCATGGGATTGATCAAAAAAGAACGAATGGACTTCTATTCGCCGGTGCCATTTTTACGAATCTTACCCATGACCATTTAGACTACCACAACTCTTTTGCCGAATACCGGGATGCGAAAAAGACATTGTTTGATGAGTTGCCAAAAACAGCTTTTGCCCTTTCCAATATAGATGATAAGAATGGACTGGTGATGTTACAGAATACAAGGGCAAAAAAATATACCTATGCCTTAAAAACATATGCAAATTACCGCGCTCAGATCCTCGAGAATCAATTTAGTGGACAACTTTTGAAAATTGAGAATAATGAGCTTTGGACGAAACTAATTGGACATTTCAACGCCTATAACATTCTGGCAATTTATGCCACTGCAGATCTATTGGGTTTAGAAAAACTTGAAATACTCAAATTACTTAGTGAATTGGAAAATGTAGATGGCAGGTTCCAATATTTTATATCAAAAGAACGCATAACGGCTATTGTTGATTATGCCCATACGCCGGACGCCTTAAAAAATGTGCTGGATACAATCAGCGCATTGAGGACTGGAAATGAAAACGTCATCACCGTAGTGGGGTGTGGTGGTGATCGTGACAAGTCTAAGCGTCCGGTAATGGGGCATATCGCTTCATCCATGAGTAACAAAGTCATTTTTACCTCGGACAATCCCAGAACCGAACCCCCCAATACCATTATATCAGACATGGAAGCAGGGGTGGAACCTCAAAATGTGAAAAAAGTACTGGCTATTGAAAATAGAGAGCAAGCCATAAAAACGGCCTGTCAATTAGCTGGTGCACAAGATATTATCCTATTGGCCGGGAAAGGACATGAAACGTATCAGGAGACCAATGGGAAAAGGATAGCCTTTGATGATTTTAAAATTGTCAGAAAGGTATTAGAAGATTTAAATAAATAAGAGCACCAAGAGAGACCATATGTTGTACTACTTATTTGAATATTTAGAAAAGCAATACCAGTTCCCTGGCGCTACCCTGTTTCAGTTTCTTACGTTCAGGGCGGCCATGGCAGTGTTGCTTTCCCTGATATTGGCAACCACTCTTGGAAAACGTATCATTATTTTTCTTCGAAACAAACAAATAGGGGAAACTGTTCGTGACTTAGGGCTGCAAGGGCAACAAGAGAAGCAGGGAACCCCAACAATGGGAGGACTCATTATTATTATGTCTACCCTTGTGCCGGTACTCCTGTTTGCACGCCTCGATAACATTTATGTCATCCTGTTGATCATAACTACGATTTGGATGGGCATCATAGGATTTATAGATGATTATATCAAAATATTCAAAAAGAACAAAAAAGGCCTCAAAGGTCGGTTCAAGATCCTGGGTCAGGTAGTGCTGGGACTTATGGTAGGTGCAACCCTATTCTTTCATCCTGAAGTTACCATGAAAGATAAGAACAAGTCCATCATCACTGAAAAATTTGAGGTAATAGAGGTGGAAGGAAAAGAACACAAGTCGACCAAGACCAATATTCCATTTTTTAAGAACAATGAATTAGACTACGCCAATTTTATATCTTGGATGGGTGAAGGGGCGCAATCCTACGCCTGGCTGATCTTTATCCCCATCGTCATTTTTATTGTAACCGCAGTGTCTAATGGCGCCAATCTTACCGATGGTATTGATGGATTGGCCGCCGGAACCTCGGCTATTATAGTCCTTACGCTTGGCATTTTTGCCTGGGTCTCTGGTAATATTATTTTCTCAGACTACCTGGATATTTTCTATATCCCTCGTGCAGGGGAACTTATAGTTTTTATTGCTGCATTTGTAGGAGCCCTGGTTGGATTCCTTTGGTATAATGCCTATCCCGCACAGGTATTTATGGGCGACACCGGTAGCCTTACAATAGGGGGGGTCATTGCTGTGATCGCAATCATCGTTCGCAAAGAATTACTCATTCCGCTGTTATGTGGGATCTTTTTTGCGGAGTCCTTGTCCGTCATGATTCAGGTTAGTTATTTCAAATTTACCAAGCGAAAATATGGAGAAGGAAGGCGCATTTTTCTAATGTCACCGCTGCACCATCATTATCAAAAGAAAGGATATCACGAAAGCAAGATAGTAACCAGATTTTGGATCATTGGGATCTTGCTGGCTGTCGTAACTATCGTAACCTTAAAAGTGAGGTAAATGGAGCGGCTAGTGATCCTAGGGGGAGGGGAAAGTGGTGCAGGTACAGCGGTCCTGGGAAAACAAAAAGGATATGAGGTCTTTGTTTCAGACAAGGGCCAGATAAAAGATACATACAAAGACGTTCTTATACATTTTGGAATTGATTGGGAAGAAGGAGGGCATTCTGAGGAGAAGATCTTGAATGCCGATCTGGTCATGAAAAGCCCGGGAATACCTGATAAGGTCCCGATGGTGCAAAAGCTTTTAGCCAATAATATTCCGATCATCTCGGAGATTGAATTTGCTTCCAGGTATACGAATGCTACCATTATAGGAATTACAGGAAGTAATGGGAAAACCACAACCACCATGTTACTGTATCACATTTTGAAAAATGCGGGATATGAAGTTGGGATGGCCGGAAATATAGGAGACAGTTTTGCGAAAATGGTGGCTGAATCCACGTATAAATATTATGTATTGGAGATCAGTAGTTTTCAGCTGGATGGCATTACCAAATTCAGGCCACATATTGGAATACTAACCAATATTACACCAGATCATTTGGACCGGTATGAGTATGATTTTCAAAAGTACATAGCCTCCAAATTCAGGATCGCAATGAACCAGACTGAGGAAGATAATTTTATCTATGACGCAGACGATGAAGTGATCGTTCACTATTTACAGAAGCACCCAATACAAGCCAAATTACTCCCTTTTTCTTTAGAAAAGGAAGGGATCCAAGGAACATATATAAAAGATAATCACTTTGTAATTAAGACAGAACAAGGAACTATGGAAATGACATCAGACTCACTGGCATTGGAAGGAAAACACAACCTGAAAAACACCATGGCGGCCATTACGGCAGCAAAGTTGGTGGGGATTCGTAAGGAAGCGATCAGAGAAAGTATTCAAAACTTTCAGGGTGCGGCCCATCGATTGGAAAAGGTGCTAAAGATACACCATGTGCAGTATATCAATGATTCTAAAGCCACCAACGTCAATGCCACCTACTATGCTCTGGATAGTATGTCTACACCCACAGTCTGGATTGTTGGAGGTCAGGATAAAGGGAATGATTATAAGGTGCTTATGCCTCTTGTGAGAGAAAAGGTGAAGGCCATTATCTGTCTGGGATTGGACAATACAAAGCTAAGACATGCCTTTGGGAATGCAGTAGATGTTTTTGTTGAAACCTATGCCATGAGCGAAGCGATAAAAGTTGCCTATAAAGTGGCTGAACGTGGCGATACAGTATTGCTTTCTCCGGCCTGTGCCAGTTTTGATCTGTTTAAGAATTACGAGGATAGAGGCAATCAATTTAAAGAAGCCATAAAAAACTTATAGATTTTGAAATTTCTACAACACATACAAGGTGATAAGGTTATTTGGGCGGTTGTGGCCCTTTTGGCCCTGTTTTCCTTTCTGCCGGTATATAGTGCCAGCAGTAATTTGGTATATGTGGTAGGTAATGGTACCACCATGGGTCACCTTGTGAAGCATGGGCTGTTGTTATTCCTGGGATTTGGAATTATTTACGGAGTACACAAGATCCCTGCTCATTATTTTAAAGGCCTGGCCATCATTGCCATGCCGGTAGTGATCGCTCTATTGGTCTATACCCTTGCGCAGGGAACTACTATTGAAGGAGCCAATGCAAGTAGGTGGATTCGTCTGCCTTTAGTTGGGATCACCTTTCAAACATCCACCTTGGCATCTGTAGTATTAATGATCTATATCGCCCGGTATCTATCCAAGATCAAGGAAAAAACCATCACTTTTAAGGAAAGTATTTTGCCATTGTGGGCTCCGGTTTTCTTAATTGTTATTTTGATATTACCTGCTAATTTTTCTACCGCCGCTATCCTGTTTTTTATGGTACTTGTCCTGTGTTTCTTGGGGGGATACCCCTTAAAATATTTATCGGCCATGGTAGGCTCCGGACTTATATTCCTTCTCTTCTTTGTGTTGATCGCAAAAGCTGCGCCCGACTTATTTCCTAACCGGGTCGATACCTGGCTCAGTAGAATAGAGAGTTTTTGGGATCCGGCAGATACAGAAGCCGACTATCAAATAGAAAAAGCAAAAATAGCCATTGCCAGTGGCGGTCTGGTAGGCAATGGAGCTGGTAAAAGTGTTATGAAGAATTTTCTACCGCAAAGCTCCTCAGATTTTATTTACGCCATCATCGTTGAGGAATATGGCTTGATAGGAGGAATTGTGCTAATGTTCTTTTACCTCCTGTTGCTCTTCAGGATCGTTGTGGTAGCGAATGCCAGTGAATCGGTCTTTGGAAAATTACTGGTGGTAGGGGTAGGATTGCCCATCGTTTTTCAGGCGTTGATCAATATGGCGGTAGCTGTGGAATTGTTTCCTGTAACAGGTCAGACTCTACCACTTATCAGCAGTGGAGGCACCTCTATTTGGATGACATGTCTGGCAATTGGTATTGTATTGAGTGCCAGCACTAAAAGATCAAAAAACGTTGACGGGGCACAGGGAATTGATGAGAATAACCCTTTAGAAGTTTTAAGTGGGCAACTATAGGTTTATACTCTCGGGAGGAGGTACGGGCGGTCATATTTATCCGGCGATCGCCATTGCGAATGAATTAAAACGAAGGTTTCCAGAGGCCAAGATATTGTTTGTAGGTGCGGCCGACCGTATGGAAATGGAGAAAGTGCCACAAGCAGGATACGAAATAAAAGGATTATGGATTAGTGGATTACAAAGAAGATTGACCTGGAAAAATCTGCTGTTTCCGATAAAAGTAATTAGTAGTTTGATACGAGCGCGAAACATAGTAAGCACTTTTAAACCACATGTAGCAATAGGTACAGGGGGTTTTGCCAGTGGGCCGGTACTGCGCGTAGCGTCTCAAAAAGGAATTCCCTGTGTGCTCCAGGAGCAGAATTCATATGCAGGAATGACCAACAAGATATTGGCCTCAAAAGTGAACAGGATCTGTGTTGCCTATGACGGAATGGAAAAATTCTTTCCAAAAGAGAAGACAGTAAAAACCGGAAATCCGGTCCGTGCGGCATTGGTTCATCTTCCAAAACAGGAAAACGCTTCTTTTGCTCATTTTGATCTGAATCCGGAGAAGCAAACACTTCTGGTACTAGGAGGTAGTTTGGGGGCCAGAAGGATCAATGAGCTTATTGAAGATCAACTTCCAAATTTCAAAGAACAGGGCTTACAACTTATCTGGCAATGTGGCTCCTTATACTTTGACCGATACAAAGACCATGAATCGGAATTTGTGAAAGTGAGAGCATACCTGAATCATATGGAACATGCGTATAGGGTTGCTGATATTATTATTTCAAGAGCAGGGGCCGGATCTGTATCTGAACTTTGCCTGGTCGGCAAACCTGTTGTTTTTATCCCTTCGCCCAATGTAGCAGAAGATCATCAAACTAAGAATGCTCAGGCACTGGTTGAGGTGGATGCTGCACTAATGATTCAGGAAAATAAGCTAGATACAGAATTTGAACAGCAGTTTAAAAAGCTCCTCGCTTCCAGGGAAAAAATGGATCAGCTAGGGACCAATATTAAGAAATTGGCGCTGCCAAGAGCCACGGAACATATTGTTGATGAGATTGTAAAATTAATCCAGCAGATCGATGAGTAATTTGTCATTCCATAAGGTATATTTTATCGGTATTGGAGGCATCGGAATGTCTGCTTTGGCAAGGTATTTTACCTTTCTTGGAAAAGAAGTAGGGGGGTATGACAAAACTCCTACTCCATTGACCTCAGAACTGGAAGCCTTAGGAATGATGATCCACTATAAGGATGAGGTTGCTCAAATTCCGAAAGCATTTCTTTCACCTGAGGACACCCTGGTGGTCTATACCCCGGCGGTCCCTAAAGAGCTCGCAGAATTGAACTACTTTACCACCAAGGGATTTACCATCAAGAAAAGGTCTGAAGTATTGGGGATGATCACCAGGGATACCTTTTGTTTTGCCGTTGCGGGCACCCATGGGAAGACAACTACCTCCAGCATTTTGGCGCATCTATTAAAGGAAACCGGGACACCTGTCACTGCTTTTTTAGGAGGTATTTCAGAAGATTTTAATAGTAATTTCTTATGGCAGGGAAATGAATTCTCTGTAGTTGAGGCAGATGAATTTGACAGATCATTTCTTCAGCTAACGCCCAACGTGGCCTGTATAACCTCTATGGATGCGGATCATCTGGATATTTATGGAGACAAGGAAAGCCTGCAGAAATCTTTCAGGGCATTTGCTGCCGGGCTAAAACCTAATGGGAAGTTGTTTGTGCGAAATGGGTTGCCTTTAAAAGGGATTACCTATGGAATTGAAGACAACTCAGACTATTGTATACGAAATATAAGAATTGAACATGGCACCTACATTTTTGATTTGGGAACTCCGGAAACAACACTGAAAGGAGTTAGATTCAACAAACCCGGAAGGCACAACCTGCTCAATGGGCTTGTAGCTTTTGCAATGGCGATCCAAGCCGGACCCCCACTGGATCGCCTTGCGGAGGCCATGGAAACATTTAAGGGGGTACAAAGACGATTTTCGTATCAGATCAAGCAAGCGCATTTAATTTTTATAGATGATTATGCGCACCATCCTGCAGAAATAGATGCAATTTTTGATGCAGTACAGGAAATGCACCCTAATAAGAAAGTACTGACAGTTTTTCAACCTCATTTATTTTCAAGGACCCGAGATTTTGTTGAAGAATTTGCAAAGAGTCTTTCCAGGTTTGACAGCATCATTTTGCTCGATATTTATCCGGCAAGGGAAGAACCTCTGCCCGGCGTAACCTCGCAATGGTTGCTCGATATGATTACAAATCCACAGAAAAAATTGGTTTCCAAAGAAGCATTGGCGGAGGAGATCAAAGCTCAAAAGCCTCAGGTACTGGTCACTTTAGGAGCAGGAGACATAGGCCTGGAGATAAATACACTTAAAAAAGCACTGGAATATGAAAATTAATTGGAACTACTTAAAGGTACTTGCACTGATATGCTGCATAACAGGACTATATGCTTTTTCTAATAAAAGGAGTCTGGATAGGCCTGTTCAGAATATGGAGATCATTTTTGAAGGAAACAACAATGTATACCTCTCTCAGGAAATGGTTAATAAATTGTTAATACAAAAATATGGCAGTGTCCTAAATGTGCAGAAAGAAAAATTAGTTTTGAATACTATAGAAAAGGTCATTGAGACCAATGAAATGGTAAAAAGCGCCCAAGTATATCTTACTATTAATGGTAGACTTACATCTAAGATTTTCCAAAGGCAGCCCATAGGACGTGTAGAGGGAAGTACAAAATTTTACCTGGACGAGGATGGAAAATCTATGCCATTATCCAAGATGCATTCCGCCAGAGTGCCTATCATCACAGGGGAGATTACGGGTAAAAGTCTGGATGATGTATTTGAGATTTTGAAGTACATAAATCAGGACGACTTTTTAAGAAAGAACATAATTGGTATCCATATTCAATCAGAGGAAAGTTACCAATTAAAATTTCGAGTAGAGGATTTCATTGTTGACCTGGGCGACGTGAAAGACTTGGAGAGCAAGTTTATGAACTTTAAGGCATTTTATGCGAAAGCAACGAAAGATAAGTCACTACGGGAGTATGCCGTCGTAAGTTTAGAGTTTAATAATCAGGTAGTGTGCACCAAAATATAAATAACTATGGAACAAGGTAATTATTCAGTAGGCCTGGATATTGGAACAACCAAAATTGTGGCCATTATTGGGAAGGAAAACGAATATGGTAAAATTGAAGTACTTGGGATAGGGCGTTCTAAAAGTTTAGGGGTGCATAGAGGAGTTGTCAATAATATCACCCAAACAATCAAGTCCATTCAGCAGGCCGTGGAACAGGCAGAGGCGAACTCCGGCTTAAAAATAGGATCTGTGGTGGTCGGAATAGCGGGGCAACATATCCGTAGTCTGCAACACAGTGATTATATCACCAGAGCCAATTCCGAAGAAGTGATCAATGAGGACGATCTGGAAAAATTGTGTAATCAGGTTTATAAACTAGTGATGTTGCCTGGGGAAGAGATCATTCATGTGCTGCCTCAGGAATACAAAGTAGACGGACAGGCTGAAATAAAGCAGCCCATCGGAATGTATGGTGGCAGACTCGAAGCTAATTTTCATGTAGTAGTAGGGCAGGTTTCCTCTATCAAGAATATTGGGCGATGTATTAAAAGTGCAGGACTCGACCTCTACAATATTACACTAGAACCCCTTGCCTCTTCTGAGGCTGTGTTGAGTCAGGAAGAAAAAGAAGCCGGGGTAGCATTAATTGATATAGGAGGGGGTACCACGGACCTTGCCATTTTTAAGGATGGGATTATCAGACATACTGCTGTTATACCATTTGGTGGAAATGTTATCACTGAAGATATCAAGGAAGGGTGTTCTATTATCGAAAAACAGGCTGAATTGTTAAAGATGAAATTCGGCTCGGCCTGGCCCGGGGAGAATAAGGATAATGAGATCGTTTCCATACCCGGCCTTAGAGGAAGGGAACCCAAGGAGATCACTTTAAAGAACCTTTCCAAGATCATCCATGCACGAGTGGTCGAGATCGTGGAGCAGGTCTATGTGGAGATCAAGAATTACGGACATGAAGAGCAAAAGAAGAAACTTATAGCCGGCATAGTGCTGACGGGAGGAGGAAGTCAGTTGAAACATCTCAAGCAATTGGTAGAGTATATTACGGGAATGGATACCAGAATTGGTTATCCCAATGAGCATTTGGCTGGTGACTCGGATACAGAGATAGCCAGTCCGCTTTATGCCACTGCGGTTGGATTATTAATGAATGCAGTAGAAAATAAGGACAAGCGAAGACTAAAGACCCTGGAGGAAGAAAAAGAACAGGAAATGGTGTTGGAGGGTCATGAGAAGGTGGGTGCCGCCACTACAACTAAAAGAGAACGTAAAACAGTTTTTGACCGATTGGTCCGAAAAACTCAAGGATTTCTTAGATAACGCAGAATAAATACAAAGCATAGCACATTAACCAGTAACAAATAAAACATGAGCAAGAACACCGAATTTGAAAGTATTTCCTTTGACCTCCCCAAGAATCAAAGCAATGTAATAAAAGTGATCGGCGTTGGAGGCGGTGGCAGCAATGCCATTAATTATATGTTCCAGGCGGGAATCAACGGAGTAGATTTTGTTATCTGCAATACAGATTCTCAGGCACTTCAAAATAGTGCGGTCCCTAATAAAATTCAACTGGGAGTTTCCCTTACGGAAGGTTTAGGAGCCGGAGCAAATCCTGAGGTAGGCGAACAAGCCGCCATAGAGAGCATGGAGGATATCAAGACCATGCTCGATACTACTACAAAGATGATCTTTATTACTGCCGGAATGGGTGGGGGCACAGGTACTGGTGCGGCTCCTGTCATTGCAAAACAGGCAAAAGAGATGGATATTCTCACTGTAGGGATCGTAACCATGCCTTTTCAGTTTGAAGGAAAAATGCGATGTCAACAGGCTCAGAAAGGAATAGAACGACTTAGAGATCACGTAGATTCCCTGATCATAATCAATAACAACAAACTTCGGGAGGTTTACGGAAATTTAGGATTCAAAGCCGGCTTCTCCAAAGCAGATGAAGTGCTAGCTACTGCAGCAAGAGGCATTGCAGAAGTAATTACCCATCACTATACACAAAATATAGATTTACGCGATGCGAAAACGGTCCTTTCCAACAGTGGAACTGCTATTATGGGATCTTCTATGGCTTCTGGCACTTCAAGGGCCACAGAGGCGATTATGACGGCACTGGATTCACCCTTGTTGAATGACAACAAGATCACCGGGGCTAAAAATGTCTTGCTCCTGATCGTATCAGGAACCAAAGAGATCACTATCGATGAGATAGGGGAGATCAATGATCATATTCAGATAGAAGCCGGTCATGGTGCCAATATTATTATGGGGGTTGGAGAAGATGAGACCCTCGGCGATGCCATTGCCGTTACCGTAATTGCAACTGGGTTTAATGTAGATCAGCAAGATGAAATTGTCAATACGGAATCTAAGAAGATCATTCACACCCTCGAAGATGACCAAAAAGCGGTTCACAACTTAACCGAAACACCCGTTGTTGTGCATGAGCTTAAAGAAGAAGAATTTGAATCCATAGTGAAACACACATTGGAAATAGAGGAGGAAATGGATCTGATCCCTACTTCAAATTTTATAAGAAACTTCAATGTATTCTATGATGAGGTAGTGGCCAAAGAAGTAAATGAGAACGACTTTGTAATTGTGGATTCTAAGGATGCCCTTTTCGATATTGAAGTGGTAGATCCTGTGACCGTATCGTCAAAAGATGATAAAAAAGAACAAATTGCATTTAGTTTCGATCTGCCTATTGTGGAGAATAACGAAGAGGATGATGAGAAGGAACATGTGATAACCTTTACACTTGATGAGGAGATCAATGAAATGGATGTCAATGAACACATAGAAGTGGTCCCGGTATTGGAATATAACAAAGAAGGTGAAACGCGTTATAGTTTAGATGACTATATGGAGCTCGAGTCCAAATTAACAGGGGCCCGCTCCAAAGCGGAAGATTATGATCCTAAGATCGTGGAAGAGGAACTGGTTTTTGAACAAAAAACGGTAAGTGCCTATGAGCAATCTAGTGAGAATAAGAGTCAGGGCGAAATAGATCCTATGAGTTCTCCAATTGAGGAACTACTTAAGGCAAGAGCAGACGAACGAAGGAGAAAACTCAAGGATTTCAACTATAAGTTTCAAAACAGTCTTAGTCATATTGAAGAAATAGAAAAGGAGCCGGCCTATAAACGCCAGGGGATCAATCTCAATGAGAATCCGAAGGACGGGAAGGTTTCCAGAACAACGTTAGGGGAGGATAGCAATGATGAGATTCAATTGCGTTCTAACAATTCTTTTTTACATGATAATGTGGATTAGTTAATTTTTTTGAACGGTTATTTTGACCTAAACAGAACCCGGAACGATCCCATCGTTTCGGGTTTATTTTTTATCTTCGTGTGATTAAAAATAGGAGTTATGGGCTTACAGGAAAAGGTAATGCAAGAAATGAAAACTGCCATGAAGGCTAAGGATGCTGTGGCATTAGAATCGTTACGCGCTATTAAATCTGCTCTGTTATTGGCACAAACAGATAAAGGTGGCAGCACCTCTTTATCTGAAGAGGACGAAGTGAAAATGGTACAACGATTAGTAAAGCAGCGCAAAGATAGTGCTGCCATTTATGTTGACCAGGGCAGGGAAGATCTGGCTGCCACAGAATTAGCTCAAATTGCTATTATTGAAAAGTTTTTACCGGAACAGCTCAGTGAAGAGGCTGTTGAAAAAGTTGTGCTGGCAACCATCAACAAGATTGGGGCTAGTGGGATGAAGGATATGGGGAAGGTTATGGGTCTTGTCAGCAAAGAACTTGCCGGCCAGGCAGATGGCAAGACCATATCGAACATTGTGCGTAAGCACCTCAGTTAGGGTGTGGCTAATAAAAAGCAAGGTATTTTATTGGTACCAGAAAGTTCTTTTTGCGTAAATTGCGCTCGCTAAGAAGGATAATATCAATTGGCTGCGTAGTTCAACTGGATAGAATATCAGATTTCGGCTCTGAGGGTTGGGGGTTCGAATCCCTCCGCGGTCACTCATAAACCAAAAAAATACGGAAGACAAGCGAGTTTCAAAAAAGAAGCTCGCTTCTTTTTTGGAGCAAAGCGAAGTCTTCATTTTTTTGGTTTTCAACGCAAAGCGTTGAGGGATCACCGAACGCATGTGAGGTAATCCATGTAGTTTATGGAAGTCTTCATTTTTTTGGTTTTCAACGCAAAGCGTTGAGGGATCACCGAACGCATGTGAGGTAATCCATGTAGTTTATGGAAGTCTTCATTTTTTTGGTTTTCAACGCAAAGCGTTGAGGGATCACCGAACGCATGTGAGGTAATCCATGTAGTTTATGGAAGTCTTCATTTTTTCGGTTTTCAACGCGCCTGCCGGCCTCGCGTAAAGTGGATTATTTTTCCCGCTAATTGTCTGAAGTACTTATTCTTTATCTTCAATATTAGCATATCCTTAACAAGGGAAACAAAATCATTCACTAAATTTGAAATTATGAGGCAAAACTCTGTAAAGATTCTATTCTCTTTTATTTTACTCGGACTATTTCTGGGAGTAAAAGGGCTTAGCTACCACGCATTGTCTCACGATGATACTGGCGATACCATAAGTTGTGAACTTTGTGAATTTGCACTTCTTCATGAAACTATCTCCTATGATTTGGTAGTGCAATCTTACTTTCCTGCCCCATCCATTCAAATTCCGTTACAACAAACTTCTAGCTCCTTGTTTGAGCTAAACATCGAAGATGCCTACAATCAGGCCCAGTTTGGCAGGCCTCCCCCATTTGTTTTGTCTTAACCTCCGACCGGGACAAATTCTCTCAGGTTCCCTTACTTCCTGAGAATTAATAATTCATATTCCTTTCAATGATTTTCAAACACTTCTTTATAGTGATCCTTGTGCTTATACCTGCCTTGGGAAAAGGACAACAATGTAATTACACTTTGTCCGGAAAAGTACTGGATTTTCACAATAGAACCCCTCTTCCCGGTTCAACTTTGATCATTTCAGAACTGGGTGTTTCGGCCCTTTCCGATCTTGACGGTAACTTTGAAATTAAAAACCTTTGCGAAGGGCGCTATGAATTGGAGATCATGCACCCCGAATGCCGAACCCTTTTCTTTTCGGTTGCGATATCAGGAAATACAAAGAAAGACTTTCTTCTCGAGCACCATCTGGAAGAATTGGAAGAGGTTCAGGTAATTGGAGGAGCAATATTAGAAAAGACTAATTCAGGTTTGGAACAGCGCCTTGCTTCGGAAGCTTTGGTGCGATATAGTGGTGCCAGTTTGGGGGACGCCTTGAATGAACTCAGTGGAGTTTCCAGTCTCAATACCGGGGCAACGATTGTGAAACCAGTGATCCATGGATTAAATGGAAGTAGGGTATTGGTTCTGAATGACGGAGTCCGAATGCAGGATATGGAATGGGGTGACGAACACGCTCCAAACGTCGATATCAATGCTGCCAATGCCATTTCGATAGTAAAAGGGGCAGCGGCACTTCAATATGGTGGAGATGCCATTGGAGGGGTCATCCTTCTGGAGCAGGAAACAATGCCGATGCAGGATACCCTGTATGGGAAGACCGTTATTAACGGGATTTCCAATGGAAGAGGTGGAAATGTGTCCTCCGAATTGTCTAAGGTATTTAAAGATCAGTGGTTCCTGAAAGCGCAGGGATCCTTTAAACGGCTGGGAGATCAGGAATCTCCAGACTATACCTTGTCTAATACCGGAATTAAAGAATCAGGGGCGTCCTTACAATTCGGCAAAAATACCTTCAACTGGGGTGTTCATGCCCGTTTTTCTTACTACGACGCAGAAATAGCCATCCTCAGGGCCTCTCATATCGGAAATATCGATGACCTTATACGGAGTATTAACAGTGGAATTCCCGAGATCATCAGACCTTTCACCTATGACCTTCAAAACCCCAGGCAGAAAGTGACTCATTATCTGGGTAAAATAGCTTTTTACAAGCGCTTCCAGGGATTAGGTAAATTGAGTATTCAATACGATTATCAGGATAACCGCCGGTTGGAATACGACGTACGCCGCGGAGAACTGAACGATCAGGCTTCCCTGGACCTTCAGCTTACGACACACACCCTGAGTTCGGATTTTAAGTGGGATGCTGATGATAAGCTGGTAATGCAGTTGGGTTTAATGGGGAGATATCAGGAGAATTTTCCGAATCCGGCAACGGGTGTCAGAAGGCTGATCCCTGATTATGAAAAGACAGACCTGGGAATTTATGGTACTGCAGAATACAGAATTGCTCCTGACTGGGATATCGACGGTGGAATACGTTACGACTATGCTCAGATCGATGCTATAAAGTATTATCAGACTTCCCGGTGGGAAGAAAGGGGGTACGATCAGGAATTCGAAGATATTGTAATCGAAGATCTGGGTACACAGCTACTCACGAATCCCGTACTTGATTTCCATAATATTTCTGTCACCTCCGGAGTGAAGTATTCAAAAAACAACAATACTTTTTTCAGGTTTAACTATGCGCTTGCACAAAGGGCTCCGAATCCTTCCGAGCTTTTTAGCGATGGTCTTCACCACTCTGCGGCCAGGATCGAACTGGGTGACCTTCGTATTAATAGTGAAACGTCTAATAAATTCTCCCTGTCTTACGAAAGGCGTTATCAGGATTGGGGTTTTACCATTGAACCCTATGCCAACTTCCTTACGGATTTTATCTTGCTTGAACCTACAGGAGTTGAGTTTACAATCAGGGGAGCATTCCCGGTTTGGACCTACAGACAAACTGATAGTCGATTGCTGGGATTGGATACTTCTGCATATATAAATTGGAACAATCAATGGACTACCGATCATCAGTTCTCAATAGTCAAGGGAAGTGATGTGGAAAATGATATTCCTCTGATTAATGTACCCGCCGCAAATTTCAGGAACAGGATCCGATTTACAAAAAAGGAGTGGAACGGACTGGAAGTTTCCCTGATGAGCAATTTTGTATTTCGGCAGAATGAAACGCCTCCTAATATTGTGGTTTTTTCACCGGAACAACAGCAGGATGTTCTTCTGGAAATCAACACTGCACCTGAGGCATACCACCTGCTGGGTTTTACCTCAAAAATGGACTTTTCCCTCGGTGGAGCACGTGTATTGACAACATCATTGAACGTAAACAATATTTTAAATACGCCCTATAGAGACTATTTAGATAGGCAGCGATATTTTGCGGATGGGATGGGCAGAAACATTTTATTACAGCTAATTATTAACTATTAAATACATTTTAGACTATGAAAACAAGTAAGATTTTTACCCTATTAATGTTTGCCGGAACTCTTATGAACTCATGTTCGGATGACGATCCCGCACCAGAACCCATCAACGAAGAAGAGATCATTACTACTTTTACGGCTACTTTCGTACCCCAGGGAGGAGGTGCCAACATCACCCTGCAATCCAGAGATCTCGATGGAGATGGGCCCAACGCCCCGGTAGTAACTGTTTCTGGAGATTTTCTCAGCAATACGGTATACAATGGAACGCTGGTACTGCTCAATGAAACCGAAACCCCCGCAGAGAATATAACAGATGAGGTGGAAGCGGAAGACGAGGAGCACCAATTCTTTTTTTCCATTGGAGGAGGACTCGATGCAACCACCGAATATGCCAATTTTGATAGTAACGGCAACCCTTTAGGAACGGAATTTACACTTTCTGCAGGTGCTGCCAGTAGTGGTTCCCTGGGATTTACCCTTCGGCATGAACCCATTAAGCCCAACACCGGACTTAATGATGCAGGTGGTGAGACTGATATTGCAGTAACGTTTAGTGTGACGATACAATAGAGCTCATACGAATTTATGGTTCCTGAATAAGATCAGAGATCTTTAAAAAGTACCCTCCAGATGTGCGAGGACCTTGCAGGGTCCATGCATCCGGGAGGGTTTCTCTTTTAATGGATTTATACAACCCAAGGGGTGCGATGCCCATAAGGCATAGAAATGGTAAGCGAAAATAATGGTTGATCAAGCGGGTACGGAACGCTCTTTGACAATATGGTCCATAATCATTTTTGCATGTATCCTGGAGTTCTCAATAAACCATTTATGTGTTTCCATCCCGCCACAGATCACCCCAGCCAGATATAATCCCGGTATGTTTGTTTCCATGGTAGCTTCGTCGTAAGAAGGCAATCGCTTCGTGTCATCGGATAATTGAATTCCCAAAGCTTCCAGAAAATGAAAATTGGGTCTATAACCAGTTAGGGCCAGCACAAAGTCATTATCAATTTGCAAAGAACCATCGGGGGTATTGAGAATCAATTCCTTTTCCCGTATTTCTGAAACAGTAGTGTTGTAATAGGCTTTGATACTTCCTTCTTCGATTCTGTTTATAATATCGGGTCTTACCCAGTATTTGACACGTTGCCCAACTTCTGCACCTCTGATGATCAAGCTTACTTCGGCGCCTTTACGCCAGCATTCCAGGGCAGCATCTACGGCTGAATTACTCGCTCCGATCACTGCCAATTTCTGACTGGCATAAAAATGAGGATCCTTGTAGTAATGGGAAACCTTTGGCAGGTCTTCCCCGGGAACATTCAATTTATTTGGCAAATCATAAAAGCCGGTAGCTATGATCACGTTCTTTGCACTGTACTCTCCGCTTTCCGTTTCCACTTCAAAAACATCTTCTCTTTTTTCTAGGGAAGTAACTTTTTCAAATAGGTGAATGTTCAGCTTATTTGAGGTTACGATTCTTCGGTAGTACTCCAGTGCCTCATTTCGCTTTGGTTTAGCCTCTTTACTGATAAAGGGAATTTCATCAATTTCCAGTTTTTCGGAAGAAGAAAAGAACTGCATATTTACCGGATAATTAAAAAGAGAATTCACAATGGGTCCCTTCTCGATTATCAGATAGTTTATTCCTTTTTTCTTTGCTTCGAGCCCACAAGCGATCCCAATAGGCCCACCTCCAACTATGATCAAGTCTAATTCCTTTTTCATTTTTTAATTCTTAGTCTGCATTCTTCATAATTCATAACAAAACTAGGCATTAATTAATAAAATGCCGGATAATACAAGGGTTTGCTAAAACTGACATTTATCATTCTTTCGGGCAATAAAGTATCGGATATTTAAGATATCAAATTAAAAGAATAACATCATGACAATTTCAATAGATATACCCGTAACTACCATCATGACCAAAAATATTATTTCTGTTGATGTCAAAGATGGTTTGGCCAAGGCAGAACATTTGTTTAAAAAGAACAAAATACGGCATATGCCGGTTACTGATCACAAAAAGATCGTGGGAATGCTCAGTATGAATGATCTATTGCGAATTAGTTTTGCCGATGGGGCCTATCGGGAAGAAGGAGATATCAAATCTGATATTTACGAGATGTTTAGTATACAAAACCTGATGGTAAAAACACCCGAAACTATTAATTCAAAAAATACGGTACGAGAGGTAACTGCCTTACTGGCGAATCGCAAGTTTCATGCACTTCCAGTAGTAGACGGGGAAGAAATTGTAGGGATGGTAACCACAACCGATCTGTTGAAGTATTATCTTTCCATGTTTTAGGAAATAGTAGTTTGCGTCAATTTTGAAATGATCTCCGTTGGGTTCTCAGATTTAAATACAGAACTTCCTGCTACAAGGACATCTGCCCCGACTTCAATCAGTTTAGCAGCATTTTTCATGCTTACTCCGCCATCCACTTCAATTAAGGCAGAAGCCTTGTGATCTTCGATCATCTGTTTTAAGGTCCTTATCTTTTCATAGGTATTGGGTATAAAGGACTGGCCTCCAAACCCGGGGTTGACGCTCATAATGAGGACCAGGTCCAGATCTTCAATGATATTTTTTAACAATTCAACATTCGTATGCGGATTCAGCGCCACCCCGGCTTTCATTCCGGCAGCCTTGATCGCCTGAACAGTCCGGTGTAGGTGTGTACATGCCTCGTAGTGTACCGTAAGCATATAGACCCCAAGATCTGCAAAGGTTTGTATATACCGATCCGGATCCATGATCATCAAATGGGTATCTAAGGGTTTTGTAGCGTACTTGGCAATGGTCTTTACTACAGGCATCCCATAGGAAATATTAGGGACAAAAATTCCGTCCATAATATCGAGGTGATGCCACGTAGCTTCACTCGCATTGACCATTTCCACATCTCTCTGAAGGTTTCCGAAGTCTGCTGCAAGCAGGGAAGGAGCTATTTTTGCGCGTTTCATTAATCAGCAGATTTATATGTTTGTAAAAGTAATCAAACCTCTTTTATTCAGAGATAGTGTGTGGCCCTTTTCTGATCGCAAAATTCATGAGGTCGCTTTCGGCAGCAATATAACCAAAGGAACTCCAATTTTCACCTTCGACTATCTTTGACATTAGCTCTATCCCTTTTTCCTTTTCTTTAATAACCTGTTCCATATAATACCAGTTAGCCAACCCATAAGTCACGGCATCTGATGCGGCAGAAGCTATCCCTTCCGGCATAAGGGTCTCTTCCACAATCAACCCTTTGTAAAACAGGCATAAGTTATGATAGCTGCTGTTTTCTATAACCTCAAGCTCAGGGGTGATTGGAAGCAACAAACTATCTGCACGTTCTTTATTTCCCAGTCTACGCTGGATCATATACAAGCCAGTGCGTACTTGAGACAAGATTATCAGGATTGTCACCACTTTGCAGACAATTCAGGTAGGCCGAATACGCTTTCTTATAGTCGTGTTTAAGATAATATGCCAGTCCGAGATGGTACCATATATTGCCGTGTAAGGTACTTACCGGAATATTCCTGGCATTGGGAATTCCATCCGGTTCAATCTGATTAACAGATCCCTTAATAAGTTCCGCCCCGAATTCCAGATCGGCTATTGCCTTGTCAAATTTTCTGATAGATATATAGCGATGTCCGCGGTGCCTGTATAGACGGGCATCCTTCGGAAACCTTTGGATCCCTTTTGAGTAGATGGCTATGGCGTCCTCGTAATTTCCCAGATATGCTGTTCTCCTACCATACCAAATGAGTAGGTCCACACTGGTGGTGTCCTCCAGAAAAGCTGCTCTGGCTTCCTGATATTGTTGTAGGGACTTTCCACTGGACTCCTTTCTCTGATAAACCTTACCCAGTGGCGTAGTAAAAGGCTCAGGAGTATCCGGGATATAGGAATTCCCAAAGTTACATGAAGAAAGTATCAGGACAGAGAAAAGGGAAGTTGTTAAAAAGACGGTCATGCGCTCTGCGAAACCTTTTATATAAAATCTGATTTTAAGGTGATTCACCTGCATGATGAAAGATACAAAAATCGAGAGGGACACAAACAAAAAAACTCCGGTAATCAGCCGGAGTTTATTCATCAATCAAAAAACGAACAGTCATGATAAACTGTTGTTATCGTATGCAAATTAAGTCAAAAACTTCAGTATTCCTATTTTGGAACCAGACATCTGACTAATTGCTATTGGGATCTTTATCCTAAGTAAGTTTTTAAGATCTTACTTCTGGAGGTATGCTTTAACCTTCTGATAGCCTTCTCCTTAATTTGACGTACCCGTTCTCTTGTAAGGTCGAAAGTCTCTCCAATTTCTTCCAGGGTCATAGAATGTTGCCCGGCCAATCCAAAATACAACCTGATAACATCTGCTTCCCTTGGCGTAAGTGTTTCCAGAGCTCTTTCGATCTCTGTTCTTAATGATTCGTGAAGGAGATCTTTATCCGGATTTGGAGATTCACCACTTCGGAGAACATCATAAAGGTTTGAATCCTCACCGTCTATCAGAGGAGCGTCCATGGATACATGGCGTCCAGAGTTTTTGAGTGACTGCTTTACGTCTTCCACGGTCATGTCTAATTCCATGGCTATTTCTTCAGCAGAGGGCATGCGCTCATGTGCTTGCTCAAGAAATGCAAAAGTCTTATTGATCTTATTGATCGATCCGATCTTATTTAAAGGTAATCGAACAATTCTGGATTGTTCTGCCAATGCCTGTAGTATTGATTGACGTATCCACCATACGGCGTACGAGATAAATTTAAACCCTCGGGTTTCATCAAAACGCTGAGCCGCTTTTATAAGTCCCAGGTTTCCTTCATTAATTAAATCGGGAAGGGTTAGGCCCTGATTTTGATATTGCTTCGCCACCGAAACTACGAACCTAAGGTTTGCTTTGGTTAGTTTTTCCAGGGCTGTTTGATCACCTGCCTTGATTCTTTGTGCCAATTCTACTTCTTCATCAGCCGTGATCAGGTCTACTTTACCAATTTCTTGTAAGTATTTGTCTAGTGACGCGGTTTCCCTATTCGTCACTTGTTTAGTAATCTTTAACTGTCTCATCTGTTAAGTTCCTTTCTATTTAGGTTCAATGTGCATTGACTGCATATACTTATACGTAAAAAAAGAAGGAATGTTACAATTAGGTTACGAAATTTTCAATAAAATGTTAAAAAAAACAAAAAACCCCGACCAATGGTCAGGGTTTAAGGGTTTTATCAGGAAAATATTAGTCCCTGCGCTGTCTTGGGCCTCTTCTGTCATTTCCTCTCCCACGATCATTTCTATCGTTTCTGGGAGGTCTTTCAACATAACCTTCAGGTTTTGGCAAAAGGGCTTTTTTGGATACTTTATCCTTTCTGGTCCTCGCATCTATCCCAAAGTACTTCACATCAAACACATCGCCCATGTTTACAACATCGGTAACATTCTCTGTACGTTCCCATGCCAATTCAGAAACATGCAACAAGACCTCGTTTCCGGGAGCATCCATATATTCTACTACAGCTCCAAAATCCAGGATTTTGATCACTTTTACCTCATAGATGCTACCTACCACAGGTTTAAAAGTAATAGAGTCTATTTTGGCCAATACGGCATCAATACCTGCCTGATCTGTTCCTAAGATCTCTACTAAGCCCTCTTCTGTTACCGGATCTTCGTTGATCACGATGGTGGTCTTTGTAGTTTTTTGCAATTCTTGTATCACTTTACCTCCGGGTCCTATTAAAGCTCCTATATATTCACCAGGGATCGTAGTGGTCACCATTTTTGGTGCATGTGGTTTTACGTCTTGTTTTGGAGCGTCAATGGTGTCCGTTAATTTGGTAAGGATATGTAATCGTCCATCCCTGGCTTGTTTTAATGCTTTTACAAGGATCTCGTAGGATAAACCTTTTACCTTAATGTCCATTTGACAGGCAGTGATTCCATCCTGTGTTCCGGTAACTTTAAAGTCCATATCGCCCAAATGATCCTCATCTCCCAGGATATCTGATAACACCGCATACTTACCGGTTTCTGTATCAGTGATAAGGCCCATGGCTATTCCCGAAACAGGTTTCTTAAGCTGAACGCCTGCATCCATAAGTGCCATTGTACCAGAACATACAGTAGCCATTGAAGAAGAACCGTTACTTTCCAGAACTTCAGAAACTACACGTACAGTATAAGGACAATCTTCAGGGATCATTCCCTTTAGAGCACGTTGTGCCAGATTACCATGTCCTACTTCTCTCCTTGAAGTACCTCTGATAGGTCGGGCTTCCCCGGTTGAAAAAGGAGGAAAGTTGTAGTGCAGGTAAAAAGTCTCTTCACCTTCATAGGAAGGCATATCTATTTGGTTCGCTTCGCGAGACGTTCCCAAAGTGACTGTGGCCAGGGCCTGCGTTTCTCCCCGAGTAAAGATAGCAGATCCATGAGTGGAGGGAAGATAATCTATCTCACACCAAATTGGTCTGATCTCATCAGTTTTACGCCCATCTAAGCGAAGTCCTTCATTTAATGTTAGATCTCGTACGGCAGCTTTTTCAGTCTTGTAGTAGTATTTTTTGATCAAATCTCTTTTTGCCTCTACCTCTTCTTCAGAGAAGGAAGCGATCACCTCTTCTTTGATCTCTGAGAAAGCGGCGCTTCGTTCATGTTTTGAAGAGCCGGCCTTGGCAACAGCATAGACCTTGTCATACGCCATTTTGTGAATATCCTTGGCCATGGTTTCATCTTCATCTTCCTGTTCATACTCGCGGACTTCTTTTCTCCCAAAGGCTTCTGCCAATCTCATTTGCGCAGCAACCTGAACCTTTACAGCTTCGTGGGCAAACTTAATGGCTTCAACCATCTCCTCTTCAGAGATCTCGCCCATCTCACCTTCCACCATCATCACTGAATCTGCGGAAGCACCAATGACCATATCGATATCGGATACCTCAAGCTGAGCGCGGGTTGGATTTATTACAAATTCACCATTTACCCTTCCAACGCGTACTTCAGAGATGGCACATTCGAAAGGAAAATCTGAAAGCTGAATAGCTGCGGAAGCGGCCAATCCGGCCATGGCATCTGGCATTACATCGTCATCATGAGACATCAATTGGATCATTACCTGCGTTTCTGCATGGTAATCTTTTGGAAACAAAGGACGCAATACACGGTCTACTAAACGCATGGTTAGCACTTCCCCGTCACTTGGTCTTGCTTCTCTTTTGAAAAAGCCACCTGGATAACGACCAGAGGCGGCAAATTTTTCACGATAATCTACCGTCAGCGGTAAAAAATCAACATCGGATGCTTTGTAATTAGATACTACCGTACATAGTAACATACATTTCCCCGATTGCACAACAACAGAACCATGTGCCTGTTTTGCGAGTTTTCCGGTTTCGATAGAAATAGTTCTACCATCCCCGAGGTCTATGACCTCTTTAAATGTTTTTGGAATCATACTTTTTTATTAATCCTGTCTTTATGCAGGGTTGTTAAACAATGGTCTGCCTCCCTCATGGTCGGCCGAAGTTGTGTTGTTGTGTTGTGGACCAATGAAAAACTGAGTGTAAGCTTTTTAATGTTGCCCTTCTCAGGGACTTGAGAATGAAAAAAGGGGAAGACGCATCCTCCCCTTATTTATTATTTTCTGATATTCAATTCTACGATTAGTTCGCGGTATTTTTCGATGTCTTTCTTTTTTAAATAATCTAAAAGACTTCTTCTTTTACCCACGAGCATTACCAGCGATCTTTCTGTATTGAAATCTTTGTGGTTTTTCTTTAAATGACCTGTCAGGTGGTTGATCCTGTGTGTAAACAACGCTATCTGACCTTCTGTGGAACCCGTATTGTTCTCGTTTCCACCATGCTTTTTGAAGATTTCCTTCTTCACTTCCTTGGTTAAATACATGCCAATATTTTATTTAATGATTATTATGTATCTGATTGATTTTCAATCGAGCGGCAAAGATAGGAATATTTTTAGAATACACCTCAGGGATGCTTTTTTTTTGGTCATGTGTTAAACCTTTCTTAAAGATCCAGGTCCAAAGAGTGTAATCTTTAAAAACTACATTATGAAAAAGAGTCTCAAAACAATGAACTACGCAGGAGGATTGCTCATGGCAGTTGCTTTGCTGTTTTCCTGTAACAAAGAAGAATCCACACCATTTGTGGAACAAGAAACATTTGAAGTGGCTGAACTAAAGGCCAGTGACGAAGCTGAAATGATCTCGGAAGAGATCCTTAACATTGCGGAAGATGTGTATACTTCAGATGAAGTACAATCCACTTCCAGATTTTCTTATAATTCAGATTTCTTGCCCGATTGTGTTACCATTACCACTGTGGTGACTTCAACCAGCAAAGAACGCACCATCGATTTTGGGGAAGGTTGTGAATTGCCCAATGGTAATGTGCTCAGTGGTATCATTTTTCTCAGCTATGCCAAGGACATGGAACAAGCCACTAAGACGCTAAGTCTTTCTCTGGAGAACTTTACATTTAATGGCGTAGCTATTGAAGGTGGGGCATCCATTGTCAGAATGCGTTCTAACGAGAATGGAAATCCACAATCGGAGGCAAACGCGAACTACTCTGCCGTATGGCCTAATGGAGATACCGCAAGCTTTTCCGGGAACAGAACCCGTGAATGGATCGAAGGTGTCGGAACCGGATTTTGGGGAGACAATGTCTATCTTATTTCCGGACAAGGAACCTTTACAGGTCCACTCGGAAATGTTTTTATGAAAGAGACCGTTACTCCCTTACGGAGAGAACTTTCTTGTCGATTTATCGTCAGCGGAATTTTAAATATTTCCAGAAATGACGCTACGGCAAGTCTCGATTTTGGGGATGGAAGTTGTGATGCCAAAGGAATATTGACATATCCTGATGGAACCACGAAGGAGATCTTCCTTCGCAGATTTAAAAACTAATTGTTGTTTCTAATTGAAAAGGCCCTGATTATTTCAGGGCCTTTTTTTATCGTACCGGATTATTTTCGATCAGATCTATATAGAGATTGATCTTCTTTTTTAACTCACTTCTATGGACAATGAAGTCGAGGAAGCCATGCTCTTTCACAAATTCCGCAGTTTGGAAATCCTTTGGAAGGTCTTTTCCTGTAGCCTCTTTAACTACCCGTGGTCCCGCAAATCCTATAAGTGCACCGGGTTCTGATATGTTTATATCGCCCAGCATCGCATAAGAAGCAGTAGTTCCACCTGTAGTTGGATCTGTACATAAGGAAATATAAGGGATCTTTGCTTCCGCCAGCTGTGCCAGTTTTGCAGAGGTCTTGGCCAATTGCATCAGGGAAAGTGCAGCTTCCATCATTCTGGCACCTCCTGATTTAGATATCATCACAAAGGGAACCTTTTTTTTGATGGCAACATCAATAGCGCGGGCAATCTTTTCGCCCACAACACTTCCCATGGATCCACCAATAAAACTAAAATCCATACAGGCCACTACAAGATCATTCCCCATAGATTTTCCGATGGCAGTGCGTACCGCATCCTTTAAGCCAGTCTTCTTTTGGGCTGCTTTCAAACGATCCCCGTATTTCTTGGTATCCTCAAACTTTAATGGATCTTTGGAAGTCAGTTTTGTATCCAATTCTGTGAATTTATTATCGTCGAAAAGGATCTCAAAATACTCCTTACTGCCAATTCGCACATGGTAGTCATCTTCCGGACTTACATAGAAATTCTTTGCAAGTTCATCGTATTCTACGATTTTCCCCGTTGGAGACTTATACCAAAGTCCTCTGGGAGTATCCTTCTTCTGCTCCGTGGCAGTTTGTATTCCTTTTTCTTTTCGTTTAAACCAGGCCGTCATAGTGTCTACTTTAAAGGTGCGAGATTCAACTTAAAGGGTGTTTACATTATTCAGGTCTTCAAAGGCTTTCTTAAGTCGGGCGACAAAAGTTTTTTCTCCCTCACGTAACCACACCCTGGGATCGTAGTATTTCTTATTTGGTTGATCATCGCCATCAGGGTTTCCGATCTGAGCTTGTAAATAAGCTCCTTTTCCTTGTATATAATCTCTGATGCCTTCCATAAAGGCGTACTGCAGATCGGTATCAATGTTCATCTTGATAACCCCATATCCAATAGCTTCTCTGATCTCTTCAACCGTGGAGCCGGAGCCCCCGTGAAATACAAAATCTATATGATTGTGTTCTACGCCGTATTTTTTGGTAATGTATTCCTGTGAATTTTTCAGGATCTTGGGCGTGAGTTTTACATTTCCTGGTTTGTATACCCCATGTACATTTCCAAATGCCGCAGCAATAGTGAATCTGTGACTTACTTTGGATAACTCTTCATAAGCGTAAGCTACTTCTTCAGGTTGTGTATATAACTTTGAGTCATCTACGTCCGAATTATCAACACCATCTTCTTCTCCTCCTGTTATTCCGAGTTCAATTTCGAGGGTCATATCCATTTTACTCATTCTGGATAAATATTTCTTACAGATCTCGATATTCTCTTCTATGGGTTCTTCCGACAGATCGATCATGTGTGAGCTGTAGAGCGATTTTCCTGTTGCTTTGTAATGAGCTTCACTTGCATCTAGCAGACCATCTATCCATGGAAGGAGCTTCTTGGCGCAATGATCCGTATGCAAGATCACAGTGGCACCATAGGCCTCCGCTAATTCATGAATATGTTTTGCGCCGGCAATGGCTCCCTTAATGGCAGCCTGCTGTCCGTCATTAGAAAGTCCTTTTCCGGCATTAAACTGAGATCCTCCGTTAGAGAATTGGATGATCACCGGGGAATTTAAGGAAGCTGCAGTTTCGAGTACTGCATTGATAGTATTGGAACCGGTTACATTGACCGCTGGGAGGGCAAAGCCTTTTTCCTTCGCATAATTAAAGATCTCCTGAACTTCATTACCCGTGGCAACACCCGGTTTAATATTATGAGACATAGTATTTCGTTTGCTTTGTTAGTATGTGTACTCGGGCAAAAGTAATAAAATAATTAGGTCTAAAAGGGATAATTGATCCCTATTTGTATGACGGCATTTCCAAAATTGTAGTCTCTGAACCATCTTTTTGAGGGCACTTCAGCGGGATTATAAGTCTTGAATCCGGCGTCTACCCGAAATACAAAATAGGTAAAATCATATCGCAGACCAAAGCCTGTTCCAAGGGCAATATCGCCTAATGAGTCAAAACCGCTAAATATTTTGGCCGGGTCATCCACATTGTCCCAAACATTCCAAATATTCCCTGCGTCTGCAAATAAAGCACCCTTAAAATTACCTACGATAGGGAAGCGGTATTCAAGATTAAAAGCGAGTTTTAGATTGGCTTCATTGAAATCATTAATATCACTTGAGCTACCGGGGCCCAATGAATAAGGGAACCAGGCTCTGTTATCATTAGACCCGCCCGCAAAATAACTACGGACAAAAGGAACACTTTCAGAATTCCCATAAGGAACCGCTACTCCAATAAAACTGTGAAAGGCCAGTACGTTAGACCGATTCAGATCCCAGTGTTTTATATAATCGAACTCGGTCTTAATGTATTGGGAATATGGTACGCTAAAGACCAATAAATTATTGTTATCGTTTTCATTAAAAGGAAAAACATAGGACAAGGCTGAAAGAAGGTTCCCCGCAGCTTCTACCTTTAGCCGAAATTGATAAAAATTATTATCATTAAATCCACTTTTGTTGTTCTTTGTAAAAGTATAATTACTGGCAACGATTAAATTATTCTCTGTGAGACGAATACGTCTTTCATCGATCCTGCTCACCTCAATAAAATCTTCTGTACTGGAACTAACTGTTCCATCTAAAATTGCCTCAGTAAAACCAGTAGTACCTGCGGGAATAATTAATCTGGGGTCATTGGGGTCGTTTGTTGGTTCATACAGTTCAGTTAGTAGAGGATCAGTAGTATAGATATCTGCACTGGCAATATCATTTAGCTGCTTATAACTACTACCGTACACATTATAAAAGCGATCGGAATTCACATTTTTTACATACAAAATGTTTAATAGTTCAACGGTGTTTTTTCGATAACTATCTGGTGTCCAACTGTATCCCAAAACAGAATTTAAGGTTTGTTTGTCCAGACCAATGTTCTTTTGAAAACTGGTTCCTGCAGAGATCCTGGTTTGAGGCAGCATGTAATACGGCACTATCCCTTTTGTGTTGATCAAGGGGAGCCACAGACGAGGAAAGGTGAGATTGATATCGGCACCTATTTCCGAGAAAAAGTCTTCTGATAAAGAGGTGTCGCCTAATAATCCAAAAGTGCCTCCGGCCGACAAACTTAAGGTTTCGGCACCATTAAATACGTTGCGGGTAATAAGTGAAGTGCTAAAGCCGATACCCAGACGCTGTATATTTGAATGGGTCACATCCAGGTTTAGTCCAAGCGAATATTTAGGTCTAGCCGTTAGATAAATGTTGGAAATCAGTTTAGTTTGAGTGCTGTCTTCTAGTATCTGAATATTGGGATATTTAAATGTATTGAGGTTTGTGATTTGGCGGTAGGTGCGCAGCCTGTCCAGATCCCGGTATAAACTGTCTTTTTCAAGGAAGATGGCATCGGTGAGTGCCTTAGGTTTATAGCGGAGTTTGTCTTTATAGTATATGGTGTAGTTCTCAAATTCCTGAGATTGTAGTTCACCTACTTCATCACCTAAAGAATAGTCCACATAAATATTGATCTTTTCAAACGAAAAGACTTTGTATTCTGAAGTTGTTATGGCACTATCACCACGTTTCCTCAAATTTTCAATATTCAGTTTAACATTCTTTTGTTGCTCGTCTCCCACTAACGTAGTATCGCCGATAATGTCAAATGTAATTGAACTTTCCTGAAAATTATAGACCCCGTTATTCCTGAATAATTCCGTAAGACGCTGTCTTTCATTGTTAAAGTCAACCAGATCAAATTGCTTATTTTCCTTAATAAATGAAGATTTCTTGTTTAGTACGTAGATAGAGTCTATGGCGGGGGAAGCTATGTTCTTGGATAGAGAATCAATGATATGAGGTTTTTCCAGAGTGATCAGATATTCAATAGCTGCCCGTTGACTTCTTTTATCCCGGATAATCTCAAAAGAAGTAGTATTGTTAAAATAGCCTTTACTGCTATAATAGGTGCTAAGGCGTTGTAATGATTTTCTGGTTCTGGAAGTGTCTATGATGACAGGAGCCTCACCAATTTTTTTTAACCATTCGCTGTAGCCCTTTACCAAAAAAGATTCGCCCAGGGCATCTACCTGTTTTTGCGATAAGAATGAAGCCAGGCGCTCTTCTCTTTTAGGTTTTTTGTTTAACCATACCTGATAGAGAGAATCCGGATCTTTTTTAGCGAGGTTGTATAAATTCAATCGCAATGGATAACCAAGGACACGGGTATTGGGTTCCTGAACAATAAGACTCTTAATGTCTTCATCCAAAACTTTTTCCCCATCTGTAATAATGCTATTTCTGGTCAAAAGTAATTCGTCCTCCTCCACTCTTTTTAAGGCATTGCAAGAAGTTAATACGGCGATAAGCAAGAAGATACCTATTTTAGCAATGTAGCCTTTAAGATGAAAGGGGGTATTCATAAGAATCAAAAATACATTATTTGGATGGTTGTAAAAAGTCAAATAAAGTTTATAAAAAGCTTACAACAAAAAAAATATCGAATCCTAAACGGCCTGTTTGTTGTTGAAGGTGTGAAGATGGTAAATGAACTACTGCAGACAGCCTTAAAACTTCATGGTCTATATACGACCAACCCAGAATTACTGCCATCCAAAGCTTATATTTACGAGAAGATAAGCGAAGCGGAATTGAACAAAATTAGTGGCTTAAAATCTCCAAATAAGGTACTTGCTATTTTCCATATCCCCAATCCTGCTCCTATCGAATTTAACAACTGGATCCTTGTGTTGGATGGGATAAAGGACCCGGGTAATTTGGGGACCATAATAAGGCTGTGCGATTGGTTTGGAATACACCAATTGGCCTGTTCAACGGATACGGTGGACTGTTATAATCCTAAAGTCTTACAGGCCACCATGGGTTCTATTGCAAGAGTGAACATCTTGTATACAGACGTGGAAGACTTGGTTAAAAATTCGGGTTTGCCGACTTTAGGTGCCTTTATGGAAGGCGATTCGGTATATGATTTCAATTGGCCCTCAAAAGGCCTCCTGATCATGGGCAATGAGGCACACGGAATTTCCGAAGGTTTAGAAACGTTGCTAGAGAAGAAGGTAAGTATTCCTCAATACGGCAAGGGTACTGCTGAAAGCCTTAATGTAGCTACCGCCACCGCCATTCTATTAAATGAGCTTAGAAGAAAAGAAGCGGGTGTTACTCAAAAGTAAAATTTACAAAGACACCGCGTGTTCTTATAGCATCAATATTGCCAGTCCACGGACTACTGGGATCATTGTCGGGGACCAATTCATCCGTAATGGCAAAGACCCCTCGTACAGAAGGAGAGAATTTAAAGTACTCCGTGTAAAAATCAATTCCAAAACCCAATTCGTAATTAAATACCTGCTTTTTCATCCGGAAGGTGCCGCTGCTATTATCATCCAGGCTAGTTTCATTACTGCCAAGGTTCATAGAAGCCGAAACTCCTCCTACAATAAAAGGTTTCCAGTTACCCAACCTCTTGGTGCTGACCTTTAAAAGTAAGGGGAAATTGATATAGGTAGATTTTACTTCTCTGATCGCATCATTTTCATTAGAAAAACCGGGAAAACCAAGCGTTCTTGAACCATAATACAAGCCTGGTTCAAAACGAAGATCCAGAAATTCATGGAGTCTAATTTCACCAATTAGACCAACATTGAAACCAATTGTTTTATCAACTAAAATATCCTGAAGATCGTTCTTGTAGTTAAACTTGAAATCGTACTGGTTGAAACCCAAAAAGTAGCCCCAATTCAACAAAGCTTTGTCTTCGTTCTCCAAATTGAGGATGGGCTTTTCGTTGAACTGCGCCTGTAAGACCTGTCCTTTTACCAGAAACAATATGACAAAAAGGAAGAAAATAATTCTCATAAGCTTACTTTGAGGCAATATAAATAGACGCTACTCCGAATGTTTGGGGCCTATTCTCCATACCTATAAACCCTATTTTCTTTAAAATATTGTTGAATTCAATACCATGCGGAAAAACCGATGCAGATTCGCTTAAATAGCGATAAGCCGAACGATCTTTGGAAAAGAGTTTCCCAATAGCGGGAAGTATAAATCTGGTATAAAGGGTGTACCCCTGTTTAAAGGGGGTCCTTGTAGGGACCGAGGTCTCCAGAATGACTAGTGTGCCTCCCTTTTTCAGAACCCTGTAGATTTCCTGTAGCCCTTTTTCCAGATGCTCAAAATTACGTACTCCGAAAGCCACCGTTATCGCGTCAAAGCTGGAGTCTTCAAATTGCAGGTTTTCACTATCTCCGACAACCATTTCAACAGTGTCTTGTAAATGCTTTTGGACCACTTTTCTCTTTCCCACAGATAACATTCCTGTTGAAATATCCAGACCCACTATTTTCTCAGCGCCTGTTTCAACCAGATTTATTGCGAGATCACCTGTTCCTGTAGCAATATCAAGAATGGTTTTTGGGGTGCGTTCTTTCAATATACGTACAACCCTGTTTCGCCATTTCACATCAATTCCGAAAGAAATAACACGGTTTAAACCATCGTATTCTCCGGAGATGGCATCAAACATAGTGGTAACTTGTTCCTTTTTGCCTTTTGAAGAATCCTTGTACGGCGTTACGTTCTTGGCCATTTCATCAATTTTGCGGCAAAGATACTACAATGTGATCTTAATCATAGGCGGTATTTTCCCAAAGTAATGTTCCGAATAGAATAAAGTACAGGGATTTATGGGAGGGGTTGCAATAAATTTCCGTAATTTTGCGTCGCAAAACCATGCAACTCTTCCTTAGGTAAGTGCCGTGGCTTTATAGATCAGAATAGAACTTCATAGATGGTCTGTACCATATGATAAAAGACCTTTTTAACACATGAAAATTATAATAGCAGGCGCAGGTGAGGTAGGCTTTCATTTGGCAAAACTACTATCCTATGAATCACAGGATATTACCCTAATAGACACCAATAAGGAAAGTCTGATATATGCTGATAATCATTTGGACATCAGAGTATTAAGAGGAGATGCAACTTCTATTTCAATGCTGCAGGAGGCCCATGTGGAAAAGTCAGATCTAGTGATTGGAGTAACGTCTTCAGAAACCACCAATATTACCTTGTGTATGTTGGCAAAACAAATGGGGTCAAAGAAAACCATTGCGAGGATCTCAAATACGGAGTTTTTGGATCACAGGGAAAAGATAAAGTTTTCCGAATTGGGAATTGATGAATTGATATCACCTGAAGAATTGGCGGCCTCTGAAATACAGCTGCTATTAAATCAATCCGCCTTTCACGATACCTATGAATTTGAAAATGGAGCATTAATTATGGTAGGTGTTTCCTTGCCAAAGAGTGCTCCCTTTATTGGAAAGTCTGTTAAAGAATCCGCTTCAATATTTCCGGAATTGCATTTTATGCCAATTGCGATGCAACGGGGCGGAACACAATTCACGCTGATCCCAAGAGGGGATACCATTTTTAAGGCCGATGATCAGGTTTATTTTATAATCGATAAAAAAGGAGTAGATGAACTTTATAAACTCACAGGTAAAAAGAAGGAGGACCTGAAGAATGTCATGATACTCGGGGGTAGTAAGGTAGGATTTAAAGCAGCGCGAGACCTGTGTGCAAAGAAATTCAATGTAAAATTGATTGAAAAAAATAAGGAAAAGGCTTTTGATCTCGCAGATATTCTCCCCAATGCCTTGGTGATCAATGGGGATGGTAGAAATGTGGAATTATTGGAAGAAGAAAGCCTGGAATCTATGGATGCGTTTATTGCGGTAACAGGAAATTCGGAGACTAATATTATGTCTTGTCTTGTGGCAAAATCGAAACATATAAAAAAGACCATCGCCCTTGTTGAGAACATGGATTATTTTCAGTTATCCCAATCTATAGGGATCGATACGCTTATCAATAAAAAACTTCTTGCAGCCAATAATATATTTCGCTACATCAGGAAAGGGGAGGTAGTGGCCCTCACAAGGCTCAACAACCTCAATGCTGAGATTCTGGAGTTTGAGGTAAAACCCTCTTCCAAAATGAATGGTCAGATCATAAAGGACCTTGACTTCCCACGAAATGCAATCATAGGTGGTATCATTCGCGAGGAAAAAGGTATGGTAGCCCTTGGAGATTTTAAAATAATAGCAGGGGACAGGGTGGTTGTTTGCTGTTTACCACAAGCCATTCAGAAAATAGAAAGATTATTTTTGTAGTATGGGGTTCAATGCTAAAATAATTACCCACCTCATGGGCTTGCTCCTTTTATGTAATGGGGGCTTTATGATCCTGGCTGCATTGGTGAGTGGTATCTATCAGGATGGAGTAACACTCGAGATTACCTTGGCGGCAATCGTAACTATGTTCATTGGGGTTTTGGCCATGTTCTTTACCAGGGGCCATGATAAGGAAGTAAACAGAAAGGAAGGCTATATTATTGTAACGTTCGGCTGGATCATTATGGCCACCTCAGGAGTTCTTCCATATTTATTCTCTGGTGCGATCCCTAACATCACTAATGCATTTTTCGAAACCATGTCTGGGTACACTACTACGGGTGCTTCTATTATTGATGATATTGAAATACTTCCGGAAGGGATCTTGTTTTGGAGAAGTTTAACCCATTGGATAGGAGGTATGGGGATCATTGTACTCGCCATTGCCATTTTACCCTTGCTTGGGATTGGAGGGATGCAATTGTTTGCCGCAGAGGCTCCGGGTCCTAATGCCGATAAACTACATCCAAGGATTACGGACACAGCCAAGCGACTCTGGCTTATTTATTTTGGATATACGGTAGCGGAAACAATTTTGTTAAAGCTGGCAGGGATGTCTTTTTTTGATGCTATGAATCATTCGCTGGCTACGCTTTCAACGGGTGGGTTCTCTACCAAGAACGCAAGTTTGGCTTATTGGAACAATCAGCCGCTTATTCAATATATCGTCATCTTTTTTATGTTTTTAGCAGGAAGTAATTTTGTTCTGAGCTATTTTGCTTTTAAAGGAAAAGTCCAAAAAATCATACGAGATGAAGAATTTAAATACTACACGGCTCTGATCATTATTTTCTCGATAATTGTTGGTTCTGGTGATCTACTACAAGGCAAATGTCCCGATAACTGACTATCACCCCATGGTTCTTGGAAATGCGGAAAGCTCTTTCAGACATGCTTTATTTCAGGTAGTGGCGGTAGTGACAACAACGGGTTTTGTGACAGCCGATTTCACTGCATGGACACCTTTTATAACAGTGTTCTTTTTTGGATTGATGTTCGCCGGTGGATCAGCAGGATCTACAGCGGGTGGGATAAAAATAATGCGTCATATTCTGATTATAAAAAATGGATTGTTGGAGTTTAAAAGGACTTTACATCCAAACGCGGTGATCCCCGTCCGATTTAATAATAAGACGGTCACCGAGCATGTGGTATATAACGTAATAGGTTTTTTTGTACTGTATATGCTCCTGTTTGTTATTGGTGCCCTGGTCCTTGGGTTTCTGGGACTCGATTTTGAATCTTCAATTGGAGGTGCAGCATCTGCGCTGGGCAATGTAGGACCGGCATTTGGATCACTTAGTCCACTGAATAACTTTAATAGTCTGCCTGTATTAGGGAAGTGGTGGTGCGGGTTTTTGATGCTCGCCGGAAGGTTGGAATTATTTACCGTACTAATACTGATGACCCCCTACTTCTGGAAGAAAACCTAAGAACACAACGACTTAAAGCACCTTTTTGATCCTCGCAACGGCCTCTTTAATTTCCCCTTCTGAAGCTGCATATGAAATACGAATACAATTAGGATTGCCAAAAGCTTCACCTGTAACGGTAGCCACATTTGCCTTTTCCAACAAATACATCGCAAAATCGGAAGCGTTGTTGATCTGTGTGCCATGCAGCTCTTTCCCAAAATAACTGGAAACGTCTGGAAAGACATAAAAAGCCCCTTCAGGTACATTTAGATTAAACCCATCGATGGTGCCCAATAACCCGAGAATAAGATCTCTTCGCTCTTTGAACTTATCGATCATAAACTGGATCTTGCTCACAGGCGCTTCCAAGGCGGTTATGGTGGCACGCTGGCCAATGGCATTTGCTCCACTAGTAATCTGACCCTGAAATTTTGTACAGGCTTTGGCAATCCAATCGGCTGCACCAATATATCCAATACGCCATCCGGTCATGGCAAAGGCTTTAGAGACACCATTTACAGTAATGGTTCGGTCATACATACCGTCAATCGCCGCAATACTGGCATGTTTCCCCCTAAAATTAATATGCTCATAGATCTCATCAGACACAATAAATATGTTAGGATACTTTCGTAGGACTCTCAGCTAGTCCTTTGAGTTCTTCTTCGCTGTAGACAGAGCCACTGGGGTTGCAAGGGGAACTGAACCAAAGCATTTTGGTTTTAGGTGTAATGGCGGCCTCCAGTTGTGCAGGCGTCATTTTAAAATCGGTATCTATCGTGGTAGGCACCTCAACGGGTGTTCCCTCTGCTAATTGAACTATGTCGCTATAGCTTACCCAGTAGGGTGCGGGTAAGATGACCTCATCACCTTTATTTAGCATTACCATGGCTACATTTGCGAGCGATTGTTTAGCGCCGGTAGAAACTACAATTTGATTGAGGTTATACGTAAGGTTATTATCTCGTTTGAATTTAGTCGAAATAGCCTGTTTCAGATCGGCATAGCCATCCACAGGAGAATAACTGCTATAATTATCATCTATGGCTTTTTTGGCAGCTACCTTAATAAAATCAGGGATATTAAAGTCGGGTTCTCCAAGACTTAGGCCAATGATATCTTTGCCTTCATTTCTCAATTCTCTAGCCTTTGCAGCCATAGCCAGGGTGGCCGAAGTAGATAATTTATTAATTCTATCGGATAGTTGGTTGCTCATGCCTGCTAAGGTTTATTGATACTGCAAACCGGGGTTTTTGCCCAGTTCTTTCAAATGTTTGAAGTGTGAAATTATAGCTTTTCTCGTAGTTTTATACTCATTGTACGGCAAATTAAACTCATTGGCGGTCTCTTTCACAATTTTGGAGATTTTTGTGTAATGAATATGACTAATATTAGGAAAGATATGGTGCTCTACCTGATGGTTCAATCCACCGGTGAACCAATTCACAATTCGGTTATTTGTGCCAAAATTAACTGTAGTAAATAATTGATGAATTGCCCATGTATTTTTCATGCTGCCATCTTTTTCGGGTAGCGGTGTTTGAGCTTCATTTACCACATGTGCCAACTGAAAAACAACACTTAAAATTACCCCTGCCACATAGTGCATAATAAAAAATCCCAAAAGTATTTTCCACCAGGCGATGCTTAGTACAAGCATGGGTAAAACGATCCATATAGAAATATATATGGCTTTGGTACCTAAAAGGACGCTCCAGTTTATAAACGGGTTGGGAAACTTACCATAAGAAAGTTTTCGCTTGGTATATCGGTACATCTGCTGAAAATCTGTTGTAATGGCCCAGTTAAAAGTTAGTAGACCATACAGGAAAACAGAATAAAAGTGTTGAAATTTATGGAATCTGTGCCATTTTGCGTGTTTTGAAAAACGCAATACTCTACCTGCTTCGAGATCTTCATCGTGTTCGTGAATGTTGGTATATGTATGGTGCAAAACATTGTGTTGTACCTGCCAGTTATATACATTTCCCGCGAGGATATAGATACTGCTCCCCATAAGTTTATTTACCCATTTTTTGGTAGAATAAGATCCGTGATTCCCATCGTGCATTACATTCATTCCTACCCCGGCCATACCAACACCCATGGTAATCGTAAGTAATAAATTTGCCCAGTTAGGTAAATTAAGGGTAAGGATCAGAAAGTAAGGCGCCAGAAAAAGAGAGAACATTACAGCTGTTTTTAGGTGCAGTTTCCAGTTACCGGTCTTCTTTAAATTGTTTTCTGCAAAGTATTCATTCACCCTTTTATTGAGGGTCCTAAAGAAATTTGCAGAGTCTTTTCTAGAAAATTTTATTGTAGTCTTCTCCATAAATTAGGATTCAAAGCAGTAAAGATAACGTATTATATCGCTTTATAATGTCCTTAAACTCATAAAATATGATTAAAAAGTGGCATTATTTGTGGTATTTTTACCCAAGAAATAAGGGGTATGAATGCAGAAATTATCAATCATTACTTTCCTGAACTTACCGAATTACAGAAGAAACAATTTGGATTGTTGGGTAAGTTGTATCAGGATTGGAATTTGAAGATCAACGTTGTTTCGCGCAAGGATATTGATGAGTTGTATCTCAGACATGTATTACATAGCCTTGGAATAGCCAAGGTAATGCCTTTTCAGCCCGGAGCCCGGATATTGGATGTAGGCACAGGGGGTGGATTTCCTGGTATTCCGTTGGCTATACTTTTTCCGGATGTCCATATAACAATGGTAGATGCCATTGGCAAAAAAATACGCGTGGTACAGGAAGTGGTAGATGGACTGGGAATTACAAATACCAGGGCATTGCATACCAGGGTAGAAGATTTGGACGAACAATTCGATTTTATTGTGAGCAGGGCGGTGGCTGCCATGCCTACATTTGTTCATTGGGTTAAGGGAAAGACTCGTAAAAAAGCTACACATCCCTTAAAAAATGGGATACTTTACTTGAAAGGCGGTGATTTAACGGAGGAGTTAAAAAGCTATAGAAATGCCAAAATCTACGATTTATCCGAATACTTTTCAGAAGCTTTTTTTGAAACAAAGAAGGTAGTGTACCTGCCTTTAAAATACCAGGGAAACTTAGATGCTAAACATCGATAGATAAGAATGTCTGCACTTACGGGCATAGGCTGCCATCGCAGCATGTATAGAACTCCAAAGTGCCTTATCCTGTTTCACTATATGCGCTGATTTCTTATTCATCTTCATAGGAACCTAGATTTTAACTATTTAAATTTACATAAAAGTTACAATAAATTAACGTTAAATTTACTTAAATAGTATCTCTCTCATGTTTTTAGGTATTGGAATCGACATTCTTTTTAGTAGGAGATGGTACAAAAAAAGCCCCTAAGCAATAGCGCTCAGGGGTGTTTTACTGTGTGTAAAAAGTAACTTACCCTAAGAAAGGATACCTGTAATCTTCGGGCGTCACAAAAGTTTCTTTTATCAATCTGGGCGAGACCCAACGCATTAAGTTTTGAGCAGACCCGGCTTTGTCATTGGTGCCCGATGCCCTCGCACCACCAAAAGGTTGTTGTCCTACAACCGCTCCGGTTGGTTTATCATTAATATAAAAATTTCCCGCGCAGTTCTGAAGCACTTTGGTCGCTTCTTCTATGGCATACCTGTCAGTCGCCATTACGGCACCTGTTAAGGCATAAGGGGATGTGCTGTCTACCAGTCTCAGTACCTTGTTCCAATCTTTATCATCATATACATATATAGTTACTACAGGACCGAATAATTCAGTTTCCATGGTCACATAGTGTGGGTCCGTTGTAAGGATGATCGTAGGTTCTATAAAATATCCTTTGGATTTATCATACCCTCCGCCAGCCACGATTGTAGCTTCTTTATCTTTTTTAGCCCGCTCAATATAACTCACCAATTTATCAAAAGAGCCTTCATGGATCACGGCTGTGATAAAATTGCTCATATCCTCAGGGGATCCCGGGGCTTTGAATGTGGCAATGTCTTTCTTTGCTTCGGATAAAATTTCATCCGCTGTAGATTTCGGTAAATAAACCCGGGATGCCGCACTACATTTTTGACCCTGAAATTCAAATGCTCCGCGCACGATTGCGGTGGCTACCTGTTTGGGTTTAGCAGTGGGATGGGCCACAATAAAATCCTTGCCTCCGGTTTCCCCAACAATTCTGGGATAGGTCTTATAAGTGTGAATATTGTTCCCTATTTGGGTCCATAAATTCTTAAAGACATCTGTTGAACCGGTAAAGTGAATACCGGAGAAATCCGGATGTGCCAAAAGCGTCTCCGTGATCATAACGGGGTCTCCATAGATCACATTAATAACACCATCAGGCAAACCGGCTTCCTTAAAAACATCTACCAGGATCTTGGCCGAAAAAATCTGACTGTCACTTGGTTTCCAAACCACAACATTTCCCATCATCGCTGCACTGGCGGGTAGGTTTCCTGCAATTGCCGTAAAATTGAATGGGGTAATGGCATAAACAAATCCTTCCAGAGGTCGGTATTCTACCCGGTTCCAAATGCCTTCTGCTGAATCTGGCTGCTCCTGATAAATCTGAGCCATATATTCCACATTAAATCGGAGAAAATCTATGAACTCACAAGCAGCATCTATCTCTGCCTGATGAATGGTCTTGGATTGAGCGATCATGGTCGCGGCATTTATCTTTGCCCTGTAAGGCCCGGCTACCAGATCGGCGGCCTTTAAAAAGATGGCAGCGCGTTGCTCCCATGCAAGATCGGCCCATGCATGACGGGCCTCCAGAGCAACATGAATGGCTTCAGTGACGTGCTTCTTTTCAGCGACATGGTATTTCCCAACAATATGTTTGTGGTCATGAGGGGGTGAAAGCGGTTTTGTGTTCCCTGTTTTTATTTCTTTGGAGCCAATAAACAATGGGATGTCTGCCGTACCGTTATAATATGCCTTGTATTGCTTTAAAACGGACTCTCTTTCCGGAGATCCCGGGGCATACCCCTTTATAGGTTCATTAACTGCTACTGGAACTTGAAAAAATCCTTTACCCATGACATGTTATTTTTATTCTGGTTAAAAATCATGCAAAGGTACTAAAAGGGGGGAGTTTTAGAAAATTCTCATTCTCTAAAATATGCTAATTTAAAGCAAAAGGGGCGCTAAATTTGAAGGCGGGAACATAAACCCTGAATTTTTCAGTGGTGGAAAAATTTACCATGTTGTAATACCCTTTCATTGATCCGATTGGAGACGATAATAAACAGCCTGAACTATAAGTGTGAGATTGTCCTGGTTTTATAACCGGTTTTTTCCCAATGACCCCTTCTCCGTCAAGAATCTCCATCTCATTAAGAGCATCATAGATCTGCCAGTGACGCGAAGTTAATTGCACAGAATTCTTACTTTGATTCTCAATAGTAATCGTATAACCAAAAGCAAAATGGGTTTTATAATTTTTAAAAAAGGTACCCTCAAAACTTGTTGCTACTGAAATTTTAATTCCCTTGGTAACTTGTGTAATCATTTTCATATCGTCTAAAACCAGCTTAAATCAATTTTTCAAAATAGGGTAGGGGCAAAAAATAAAATCTTTGAATGTTTATAACACTCCTGAGGGCGTAAATACCTTTGCGGTAATTCCCTAAACTCCTTTCCTTGAGCAAGATAATAATTAAAATTTAATGGGGGTGGAATTGAAAAAGATATTCGGTGTAGCGATATTTTTATCTGCTGTCCTAATTCTTCTAATTGCTAATGGAGCTTGAGTTTGCGGTTCCTATCCCAATGACCCCGTCGTATAAATCTCCAAAATTTCGATAATAGACCAGGATCAAATAATTGTTTTCCGTAAAATGGAAATTGCCACCCACAGCGTTCAGTTCAACACTACCATCCTCTTTTTTCAGGGCGTAGTTGTAGTTGTAGAATCCCTGTTTAAGTAACAGGGTTGCTTCCAGATTGCCTGTATTTTCATTGTAGGTCATCTTATTGGAATCTTCCAGGGCATAATTATTGTATTTCCCGTAGATGTAAACATCGTCTAATCCAATTCGTTCGGTATAGGGTAAGGTAAAATGCACCCCTGTGTATTCCGCTTCACGAGATTCGTTTGTCCCTTGCAAAGTTCTTATAACAAAATCGCCATTGATATCCGGAAAGTAGGTATAGGGTCTGTTGAACCTGAAGATATCAGGGAAGAGGTAATGCTGATAGATATCTTCAAATTCAATACGTGAAATGGCAGCAGTAGGCGCTCTCAGATCACTGGTGTCAAAATTCAAAAATTCGTTTCCTCCAAAAAAACTGGTTTCCTGATCATATTTATACACTAATTCATTTCCAAGAGTATATTGCGGGGGTATTGAATTGATCAGCAGATTCCATTGATAGTTCTTTATAATGGTAACTTTAATTTCTTTTTTTGGATTTACCCAGGGAAAGCCGGCTGAATTTATCGTGAATTGTACCGATTGTTTCTCATCCAAATAGCTAAAATCTCTTGAACGACGCACCACTGCAGCTACGCTCACCAGATTCTGATACACTACAAAACGTCTGGAGAACTGAAGCTCATAGGAACTGTTGTAGATCTCCAATATATAATTACCGCTTACTTTTAGACGGACATTTTCATTGGGAATGGTGAGTTGATAATTGGAATATGGCTGAAGCGTGGAGTAACTGTTTTCATAATTGATGATCCTCTGATTATCTATTCCAATAAGGTACTGCGATTTCAATAATTGAGAAGGAGTCCAATCATAATCGCAGTGAATTATGGAATAATAATAGTCTTGTTCTGCGGCAAGGAGATCGTCAAATTCCAGGTAAATATTATCGTCCAATTGTATCACTGGAAATTGGTCCTCCGTATCTCCTTTGAAGATGACAGATTTAATATTTTCCGGGGGATTTACCTCCACCTGAACCTGCGCAAAGGTCTGGAAGACAAAGCAACACAAATAAATCTGTTTAAGAATTTGGCGCATAAACGTGCTATTTTTAAGCCAAAGGTAAACAAAAACCATGCCCTTCAAATTCCCTTCGCTGTAATGCCCAAATTTATAGTCAATTATTATGAAAACTTTCTTTTAAGTGGTATTTTTGGGCAAATTTTTATAACCATAAAAGGTTTCCATTTCATGTCAAAAGACATTCGAATTAAAAAAGGGTTGAATATTAAGCTGGTAGGCGCTGCGGAGCCTACAACCTCCAAAGCCGCATTGAGCAATGTGTACGCTATCAACTTATCCGATTTCCATGGGCTTACGCCAAAGATGCTGGTTAAGGAAGGAGCGGAGGTAAAAGCAGGAGAGCCCTTATTCTTCAATAAGAAGATTGAGAACATGATGTTTGTTTCGCCCGTCAGCGGAGAACTAATTGAGATTGAACGTGGCGCCCGAAGAAAGATTCTTAGGCTAAAGATCCTGGCAGACAAGTCGCAAGAACAGCTCACTCATAAAAAAATAGATTTTAGTAAAGCCTCTGCTGCAGAAATCAAAAAATTCCTTTTGAAATCGGGTTGCTGGCCTTTTATAAAGCAACGACCATATGACTTAATTGCGGATCCTGAGACTACACCAAAGGCAGTTTTTATCTCAGGCTTTAGTACGGCTCCTTTGGCAGCTGATATGGATTATGTGCTGCAGGGAAAGGAAAAAGAATTGCAAGCCGCACTTTCTGCGCTTTCGAAACTTACCCCTGGAAGCGTTCATGTGTCTGTCAGTGCTGCTTCTAACTCTCCTTTGGCATCTATGGAGGGTGTTGTCCTTCACAAAGTTTCGGGGCCTCATCCGGCCGGACTTGTAGGAACTCAGATCAACAAAATAGATCCAATCAACAAAGGAGAGCTTGTATGGACGATAAGTCCCCAAGATCTTGTTATCATCGGAGAAGCTTTGTTGACAGGAAATTTCAATGCCGAAAGATTGATAGCCCTGGCTGGTTCTTCTATAAAAAAGCCCCAATATTACAAGACCAAAATTGGTGCGGAGATCGCAACTTTTCTTTACGCCAGTGGTGTAAATGATAAGAATTTAAGGGTAATAAATGGAGATGTACTTACAGGGTTAAAAACTCGTCCTGATGGACACCTTGGGTTTTACAATGCTACTGTATCGGCAATTCCCGAAGGAGACGATTATGAATTTTTTGGATGGAACAAGCCGGTATTCGACAAAATTTCTACCACAAGGGCACTAACATTTTCCTGGTTACAACCTAATAAGAAATACGACCTAGACACCAATACCAACGGAGAGCACAGGGCTTTTGTGGTGACAGGGCAATACGAAGAGGTCTTTCCACTGGATATTTACCCTTTACAATTGTTGAAGGCATGTATGGTTCAGGATCTGGATGAGATGGAACAGCTAGGACTATACGAAGTGATTCCGGAGGATTTCGCGCTAACCGAATTTGTTTGTATCTCAAAACAACCTCATCAGAAAATTATTAGGGAAGGACTAGATTTACTTTATAAAGAAATAGGATAAGAATGAGTGATAAAAGATTAACGATTAAGAAAAGACTGCATATCCTGAAGCATCACTACAGGGACAAGAAATTGGCGCCGGCTTTTAATGCCTTTCATACTTTTTTATTCTCCCCAGATGAGACCACTCATTCCGGAAGTCATATCAGAGGAGCCGATGATCTCAAAAGGACCATGAATACAGTGATCCTGGCTTTGATCCCGGTCTTGTTGTTTTCTATGTTCAATGCAGGATATCAACACTATTCAGCCATTAATGGTTTTCCCGAAAATTTTTCAGTTTGGAACGATTTTATTACTTGGGACAATTTTTGGATAGGTATAATCAAAGTTTTACCGCTGGTAATTGTGTCCTATGGAGTTGGGTTATTGGTTGAGTTTATTTTTGCGATCATTAAGGGCCATGAAGTAGAAGAGGGATATTTGGTAACCGGGATGCTGGTGCCACTTATAGTGCCTATTGATACCCCACTTTGGATGTTGGCGGTGGCTGTCGTCTTTGGAGTGGTAATCGGAAAAGAGGTATTTGGGGGTACCGGAATGAATATTCTGAATCCCGCACTTACAATACGTGCCTTTCTGTTTTTTGCATATCCTACCTGGATGAGCGGTGATAAGGTCTGGGTCCACGAAGCGGTTGAAAGGGCGGGTACAGCAGATGCTATCTCAGGGGAAACAATTTTAGGCTATTTGGCCCAGAACAATGGAAGTGAGTTTTCGTATTCTGTTTCCGATATGTTCTTCGGATTTATTCCCGGATCTGTAGGGGAGACCTCTGCATTTCTGATACTTTTAGGAGGCTTGTTTCTGATTTTCAGCAAAATTGCGAGCTGGCGAATTATGGTAAGTGCCGTTGCCGGTTCTTTGGTCATGGGACTAATTTTTAATGGTGTCGTAGATGCGGGTTGGATCACCGAAACAAGTAAATTCTATGGGTTGATGAGTTTTGACTTTTGGAAACATCTAATAGTAGGAGGTCTTGCCTTCGGAATAGTTTATATGGCAACGGATCCCGTGACTGGTTCACAAACCAATCGGGGGAAATGGATCTATGGCTTCCTGATTGGCTTTATATCGGTGATGATCCGGGTCTTTAATCCGGCATATCCGGAAGGCGTTTTCCTTGCCATTTTACTTATGAATGTTTTTGCTCCTACCATTGATCATTATGTTGTTCGGGGAAATGTCAGCAGAAGAATGAAACGTTTAAAAGACGTGGTAATAATCCCAAAGGATACCGATACAAAAGAAGCAGCAGTAAAAGTTGAAACCATATAACGTATGAATAAAGAGAGTAATATCTATACAGTTATTTTTGCAGGTTTGATGGTGGTGGTCGTGGGAAGTGTTCTGGCTTATCTGGCTTCTGCCCTGAGTGCGAAGATCAAAGAGAATGAACGCTTTGAAAAGCAGCAGAATATACTGTATGCTATGGGAGTGAATCAAAACGAGGACGAGGGCAGCGTTAATTTTGTGCCCACGGACCAGGTAGAAAAAGAGTTTTCAACCTTTATCACCGAACAGCTCGTTATTGAGGGCGATAAGATCACTCAGGATGACCAGGCCTATTTAATAAATGTCAAGAAACAACTTGATCTTATCAAAGACGGCAAAACACCTAAACTACCAGTTTTTATTGGTGAAAAAGACGGAGAAAAATTCTACATAGTACCCATGTATGGGAAAGGACTCTGGGACGCCATCTGGGGTTTTATGGCGCTGGACAAGAACATGACCGTACAGGGAGTTTATTTTGATCACAAGGCTGAAACACCTGGATTGGGGGCAAATATTAAACAGCGTTACTTTATGGATGATTTTACAGGGGAAACAATCTTGGACGGATCAAATTATAAAGGTATCAATGTCGCTAAAGGGAATAATGACCCGGTAAATAATATTAAGGACGATAATGAGGTAGACGCACTGGCAGGTGCAACTATTACCGGAAATGGTGTATCTGCAATGATATCCAAGACCGTAAACCTGTACAAGGACTATTTTGAAACACTAAGAAATAAAGGATAACATGGCAATACTTTCAAAAAAGGATACTAAACTAATATTAGATCCATTGGCAGATAATAATCCGATTACCATTCAGGTACTCGGGATCTGTTCGGCCCTGGCGATCACTGCTGAGTTAAAGGCCTCTATTGTTATGGCTTTGTCTGTGCTTTTCGTACTGGGTTTGGGAAATGTAGTTATCTCCCTGATGCGAAATATCATTCCCTCTAAGATTAGGATTATTGTTCAATTGGTTGTTGTGGCCGCTCTGGTGATCATTGTGGATCAGGTATTAAAGGCCTTTGCCTATGAATTGAGTAAGACACTGGCCGTATTTGTTGGATTGATTATTACCAACTGTATTATAATGGGGAGGTTTGAGGCCTTTGCCCTTGGAAATGGCGTATGGCGCTCTTTTCTGGATGGTATAGGAAATGCCGCCGGATATGGAATTATCTTAATTATAGTAGGGTTCTTCAGAGAGTTATTAGGCTCTGGCACCTTATTAGGTTTTCCTGTATTGGGAAATCCTATTGAAAAAACAGGATTGTATTCAATCGGGTATGAGAACAATGGTTTTATGCTGCTCTCACCCATGGCCCTCATCGTCGTTGGAATTTTGATCTGGGTACAGAGATCCAGAAATAAGGCATTAATTGAAGAGAATTAGAATAGACCTAAAACGCCCAATATGTTAGAACATCTAGAATTATTTTTTAAGTCTATTTTCATAGATAATATGGTATTTGCTACCTTCCTGGGAATGTGTTCCTATTTGGCGGTATCCAAGAAAGTTGCGACCGCCGTAGGGCTGGGAGCCGCTGTTATTTTTGTATTGGCCGTAACGGTTCCACTCAACTGGCTGTTAGATCAGTATCTATTAAGAGATGGTGCCCTGGCATGGTTAGGACCGGAGTATGCCGACTATAATTTAAGCTTCCTCTCATTTATTCTCTTTATCGCAACTATTGCCACCATGGTGCAGCTGGTAGAGATCGTTGTAGAGAAATTTTCTCCATCCCTGTATAACTCGTTGGGTATATTTCTGCCCTTGATTGCTGTAAACTGTGCCATCCTAGGGGGATCACTTTTTATGCAGGCAAGAGAAATACCAACGTTGGGCCTTGCCTTTAATTATGGTCTTAGTTCCGGGATAGGCTGGTTCCTGGCAATCCTTGCTATAGCAGCCATTCGGGAAAAAATAAGGTATTCTAATGTGCCGCCACCATTAAGGGGCCTGGGGATTACTTTTATAATTACAGGACTTATGGCCATTGGATTTATGAGTTTTGGTGGAATGCTTACAGGAGGAGATGAAGCTCCTGCTCCGGAACCAAAAACCGCTCAGAAAACCGAAAAGGAAAAAACAACATTGGAAAAAGAGGCGCAAGAAAATACTGTCTCTTATAATACAATCGTAAAAGAATAAGCATGATTTTAGCTACAAGTACATTTGGTACAATTCTTATCACAGTAATAGCATTTATGGTGCTATTACTTCTATTGGTAGCCCTATTACTTTTTACAAAGGAAAAACTATCTCCTTCTGGTCCGGTAACCATTACCATAAACGGAGAGAAAAAGATTGAGGTAGCCTCAGGAAACTCGCTATTGTCTACCCTTGGTAATCAAAAGATCTTTCTTCCCTCAGCATGTGGGGGTGGTGGAACCTGTATACAATGCGAATGTCATGTTCTGGCTGGTGGAGGAGAGGCATTGCCTACAGAAACCCCTCATTTTTCAAAGAAAGAACTGAATCATGGAGCTCGTTTGGCCTGTCAGGTAAAGGTGAAACAGGATATGGATATTACCATCCCTGAAGAGGTATTTGGGATCAAAAAATGGGAAGGAACTGTTGTTAGGAATTACAACGTTGCCTCCTTTATTAAGGAATTTGTCGTTCAGATCCCTGAAGATATGAACTATAAAGCAGGGGGATATATCCAGATTGAAATTCCACCTTGTGAGATCAAGTTCTCAGATATTGATATTACAGCGCATCCTGAAGAACATGAGACTCCGGATAAATTCCAGACAGAATGGGATAAATTTAATTTATGGCCCTTGGTGATGAAGAATAATGAAGTAGTTGAGCGCGCCTATTCCATGGCTTCCTATCCGGCAGAGGGTAGGGAGATCATGTTAAATGTACGGATCGCTACACCACCGTGGGATCGTTCTAAAAATGGTTGGATGGATGTGAATCCAGGTGTTGCTTCTTCCTATATTTTCGGACAGAAAAAAGGAGACAAGGTTACCATTTCTGGGCCATATGGAGAATTCTTTATCAACGAGTCGGATGCCGAAATGCTTTACGTAGGAGGTGGCGCCGGAATGGCACCTATGCGATCTCATTTGTATCATTTGTTCAAGACCTTAAAGACCAACAGAAAGGTGACCTACTGGTATGGAGGTCGTTCCAAAAGAGAACTATTCTATTTGGACCACTTTAAAAGTCTTGAAAAGGAATTCCCAAATTTCAAGTTCTATATGGCTTTATCAGAACCCATGGAAGAAGATAATTGGAAGGTGAAGGAAGACCTCGATGGTCCGGGTGATGGTTTTGTTGGTTTTATACATAATTGTGTGATCGATAATTATTTGAGCAAGCATGAAAGCCCGGAAGATATTGAACTTTACTTCTGCGGGCCACCATTGATGAACAAGGCGGTACAAAAGATGGGAGAAGATTTTGGGATCCCGGATGAAAATATTCGTTTTGATGATTTTGGAGGATAATAACTTGTTTAAGGAACTGAAGAAACCGATATACACATATCGGTTTTTTTGATTTGATTAGCTTATGAAAGCACTTACGGAACAGGAATTACATAACCTCGCCATGAATATTGTTGGGAAAGAGCTGGAATCTCAAGGGTATGAGTTTATGGGCGTAAACAGCAAACTTAAAAGAAACCCACAATTTGTTTGTCTTAAGGAAAAGGATCTGCATTTTGTTGTTGTAAGAAGTGTTACCTATCCTGAAGATCCGGGAAATTTTGATAGTATCCTTATGGCCAAAATAAAAGAACACGCATTAAAACACGATGCCAGAACCTATTTTGCCGGGGTCGGACTATCCAATGCGGCCGATCGCACAAAGCCGGTTTATCTAAATGAAGATTATATTGTAGAATATGAAGGCCTTATTGAGATCTAACATGAGATTCTTTTTTTTACTGATACCGGGGATTCTGCTCTTTGCATGTCAACAACAAGAGCAATGGATCAAAAACACAAACACCGGTGAAGCGCTTGGCACCTCTTATAGTATCCTGTATTTGGCACAGGATTCATTAGATCTGGCCCAAGGGATCGATTCTGTATTTCAGGTTGTGAATGCCTCCATGTCCACGTATATACCAACTTCGGATATCTCCAGAATTAACACAGGAGATACGACAGTGGTGGTCGATGCCATGTTCAGGGAGGTAATGGCCATATCAAGAGAGGTGTATGAGGAAACTAATGGTTATTTTGATCCCACGGTGGGGATCCTTGTCAATGCCTGGGGCTTCGGCCCGGGAATTCAAACAGACATGGATAGTGCTTCCGTAGAGAGACTCAGGTCTTTTGTGGGACTGGATAAGGTAAAAATAACGGATGATTTCAGGATCCAAAAGGAAGCTCCGGAAATTCAAATCGATTTTAATGCCATAGCTAAAGGTTACGCCATAGATCGTCTTGCAGCATATTTGGATAAAAAGGATCTTCAGAACTATCTTGTTGAAGTGGGGGGAGAGATCGTAGCCAAAGGAGAGAACAAAATCAAATCTAAGGAATGGGTCGTTGGAATAGATGATCCGGAAGTTACCCTGGGTCGCCGTTTAAAAATCATGGTGAATCTTAAGGACGAAGCTTTGGCTTCTTCCGGGAATTATCGCAAATACAGAATAGATTCATTAACAGGACAAAAATATGTACATACTATAGATCCCAAGACCGGATTTACCAAGAATTCAAATGTTTTGGCCGCAAGCGTCATAGGTCCTTCCTGTGCGATAGCAGACGCTTATGCCACTGCTTTTATGGCCATGGATCTTAAGGCCTCTATGGCCATGTTAAACTCAAGTGAGATCCTGGAGGGCTATTTGATCTATCTTGATGCTGATGGAAATGTAAGCGAATTTATGACTTCGGGATTTAGTGAGAAGGTGAAGGAATAATCAGTCCTTTTTTACCAGAGGAATGATCTCACTCTGCGCCAGCCGATACCGGTCGACTTCTTCCTCGGAAAGTTGTGAGGCATAAGGAACGGGACTTACAACAAAACCGGCTTTTTCCAATTTTTTAAAATAATCGCGGCCATAGATACGGACATGGTCGTACTGTCCAAAGACTTTGGCACGCTGCTTTTTATCTGTAATACTGTCATCTTCAAAGGTATTTGCCCTATCCAGATCCTGAGGAACCTGAAAAACACCCCATCCGCCGGATTTCATTACCCGCCATAATTCAGACATGGCCGTGGTATCGTCAGGAATATGTTCCAAAACATGATTGCAAAGAATTACGTCGAAACTGTTATCTGCAAAAGGGAGTGCACAAATATCAGCTTTTACATCTGCCAGTGGAGAATTCAGATCAGTCGTGGTATAGACAAGAGTTTTAAGTTTCCGAAATCGTTTGTAAAAAGCTTGTTCCGGTGCGAAGTGCAACACTTTAAGTGGAGCCGTAAAAAAATCGGTTTTATTTTTTAAGAACAGCCAAAGCAATCTGTGCCTTTCAAGGGAAAGGGTGGAAGGGGATAGAACATTTTCGCGAGGGTGTTCATACCCATAAGGCAGGAATTTTCGGAACTGTTTTCCATCAATGGGGTCAGTATATCGTTGGCCTTTGAGCGTCAGGGCAAGTATGGGTCGTGCCACATAACTCAATTGGATCAACAAAGGTCTGGGAAACAATTTTAATATTAATTTGAATACCTGTTTCACCACTTTATTTAAGCATTATAACTGCAATTTGGAAGATCTGTAAGCGTTTTCTTCGTCACTCTCGATTCCCAGTGCGTTATAAATATATTGAAAGGTAGAAAGAAGTTCCGGTTTGCCATTTATCAGAGCAATATTGTGTTCAAAATGGGCACTGGGTTTCCCATCTGCGGTAAGGATGGTCCAACCATCGCGTAATTGTTTAATTCTTTTGGTGCCCATGTTTACCATAGGTTCTATGGCGACCACCATGCCTTCTACAAATTTTTTGCCTCTTCCTCTTTTACCGTAATTGGGCATTTCGGGGGCTTCATGCAACTTTTTTCCCAAACCATGACCTACTAATTCGCGAACAATGCCATAACCATGGGCTTCACAATAGTGTTGAATGGCAAATGCAACATCACCAACACGATTTCCAATCCTAAATTGTTCTATCCCGGCATATAAGGATTCTTTAGTGATCTTTAAGAGTTTTTTGGTTTCAGGTGCCACATTACCCACTTCAAAAGTATAGGCATGATCGCCATAAAAACCGTTCTTCAGGGAACCGCAATCTACTGAAAGGATATCTCCGTCCTTTAAAGGTTCATTACTTGGTATCCCATGTACAACCTGTGCATTGGGACTTAAATTCAATGTGTTAGGAAAGTCGTACATACCTAAAAAGCCGGGTTCTGCACCATGATCTCTGATAAACGTTTCGGCAAGTTGGTCCAGGTATAAGCCCGTAACCCCTGGTTTGATCTCAGATGCTAACATGCCCAAAGTCCTGGAAACGATAAGGGCGCTTTCACGCATCAATTCAATTTCTTCTCGTGTTTTTACTTCAATCATTTTTTAGTTTCTTCCGATGGTTTTATACCAGTGATTTTTGGGTCATGGCCTTCGGTTGCTGTATTCCCATCATATGAAGTATAGTTGGTGCTATATCGCCCAAAACTCCGTCTTTTACGGATTTGATGTCCTTGTCAACTACTATAAGAGGAACCGGGTTGGTCGTGTGAGCAGTATTCGGACTTCCATCCGGATTCACCATGGTATCACAATTGCCATGATCAGCGATGATCAAAGTACTGTAGCCATTTTCCAAGCCGGCAGATACAACGGCTTCAGCACAGTTATCGACAGTTTCCACAGCCTTAATAGCGGCTGCCATTACCCCGGTATGCCCAACCATATCCGGATTTGCAAAATTGAGGCAGACAAAATCAGCCTCCCCTTTCTTCAATTCCGGTATGATGGCATCTCTGATATCGTAGGCACTCATTTCGGGTTGCAGATCATAGGTTGCTACTTTTGGGGAGGGGCACATAATTCGCGATTCACCGTCAAAAGGGACTTCCCTTCCTCCATTAAAAAAGAAAGTAACATGGGGGTATTTTTCGGTTTCGGCAATCCGTATTTGTTTTTTTCCCTGGTTTGCCAGGATTTCACCAAGGGTATCATGAAGATTCTCTTTATCATAGACCACTTTGATGTTTTTGTAGGAATCGTCATAGTTGGTCAAAGTAACAAAATACAGTTTCAGCGCCTTCATATTAAAATCCGGGTAATCTTTTTGGGAGAGCACTTCGGTAAGTTCACGACCTCTGTCTGTTCTGAAATTAAAGAAGATCACCACATCGTCTTCTTTTATGGTCGCGAGCGGAGATCCCTGTTCATTGGTGACAACGATGGGTTTTAGGAATTCATCCGTAAGGCCGTTGTCATAATCCTTCTGAATGCTAGAGAGGACATCTGTGGTTTTTGCCCCAACACCGTTTACCATCAGGTCATACGCCAACTTGACTCTTTCCCAGCGCTTGTCCCGGTCCATAGCATAATATCGGCCAATAACACTGGCGAGTTTTGTTCTCTTATCCTTGCAGAAATCAATCAGGTCTTCCATAAATCCTTTACCGCTCTTTGGATCTACGTCCCGACCATCTGTAAAGGCATGGACAAACACATTGGGAAGTGCATACTTCTCGGCAGCAGATATCAATCCTTTTAAATGAATGATATGGCTATGAACACCTCCATCACTTACTAAGCCAAGAAAATGCACGTTTTTTTGATGTTCTTTTGCGTATTTAAAAGCCTCCTGGATAACTTTTTCATCTTTAAGCAAATCTTCTTTTACCGCTTTGTTGATCTTGGCCAGATCCTGGTATACGATCCTGCCTGCACCTAAATTCATGTGACCCACTTCACTATTTCCCATTTGACCTTCAGGAAGCCCAACGTTCATGCCATCAGTAAGAAGGTTGCTATTCGGGTATTTTTTATACAATGCGCTAATAAAAGGTGTTTTTGCCTGATCGACGGCAGATACTCTTGGGTCCGGAGATTTCCCCCAACCATCAAGGATCATCAAGATCACTTTTTTATGCATTTCCATGGGAATGATTCAAATTATCTATCAAAAATAGTATGATTTTATCGGGATTACCACATTTCCCCTTCCTTTTTCATCGCGTAATGGAAACCAAATATGAATTCCAAAAACAAATTTGGACTGTGAGGGTTTATTTAAAAGCAAAAACCCCGGTAATTACCGGGGTTATAAGCGTTTTTTAGTAGCCCAAGTGTTCTCGCAAAAGGGTTCTTAAAAATCAAAACCTGTAAAGGCTCTGTATAGCAATGCGTATAAGGCCATTCCCAGCATTAAGGCACAAAAAACAGAATAGATTTTTAATAAAAAAACCACAAATTCTGGTTTACAGTCATCAAAGGCCTCCACGTATAAATTTTTAAAGTGTGTAAGTGTTCCCATATAGTTTTAGTGTTCTTAAAGCTATAAGGGTTAAATTGGAGGTATATGTGGACTTGGGAGAAAATCAAAGATAGAAAAAAAAGGACAGTAACCTAATTTTGTTTGGCCTATTTTAAATGTTAACTACCCTGATACTTGTCTATGGCTTCTTTGATCTTTTCTATCCTGTTATCGGGGTCCGGGTGCGTACTTTGAAATTCTGGGACCCGGTTCGGACCTGCTGCTGCTTTCAGGATCTCCATAACCCGTATCATTTCATTGGGTTGATAGTGAGAACGTATCATCAACAAGATGCCCAGATCATCGCTTTCCAATTCATCACTTCTCCCATTGGTTAATAAGGTGTTTTGCCCTATGCTGCCAACAATATTGCCGGCATCGGCCCCAACCTGGGCACCCATACTTACGGTTTTCCAGAAATTACTTTCGGCAATTCGTTCGGCGGAATGCCTGCCGATCACATGGCCAATTTCATGCCCCAGAACGCCGGCTAATTGTGCTTCATTCAGTTCTGAGAAAAGGGCATAGGTAATAAAAATTTGCCCTCCGGGCAATGCAAAGGCATTGATGGTCTTATCATCTGCGAGCAAATGAAATTCATACTTATAGGGAGTTTCTCTGGCAATACTATTTTTTACAAGTTTAGCACCTACGGCATCTACAAAAGATTGCATACGTTCATCAGGGTATAATCCGCCGTATTGTTGCGCTATTTGGGGAGTACTTTGCAGTCCGATGGCGATCTCCTGATCTGCCGTCATATTTATGTTTTGAACCCTTCCGGTATAAGGATTCTTTTCCTTGTTACTGCAGCGTTGTACCATAGCGAAGGCAACGATGGCCAGGCCAATAAAAATTCGAATTTTCCAATTGGCTCTTCTCACGGTACAAATATTTTTACACGATAGTCCACGTAGTATTCTACAATAGTACTCTGTTAATATCCAAGATATTATCCCTGATATAGTTTTTAATGAATCCAGTCGTAAGAAATTCACTTCCTATGAAATCTTCTTCCACCAATAATTGAAGAATGTTTTTTTTCCGAAATATCTCAAGCATTGGGACGGAAAGAGGTGCGTAACTATAATGCCACGGTTCGTATTTAAATCCCCGTCGTTTTGACTCGTTTGTATATACCAGGTAAAATCCATATTCCCTGGCATGTTCATCCATCCAAACCTTAAGGTCCGCGAAGGCCCCGCCTTCTTCAAATTTGGAAGGAACCAATACGTCCCCTTCTGTTTTTTTACTCGAATCAATGATATCGATGTCCGTGCCCCAATGGTGTCTGCTTGTTCCTGGAATTGTAGAGTATTCAATGATCTTGTCTATGGCTTCTAAGGGTTCCATGCCATCATCTTCAGTATACTGAAGATATTTTCTTTCAAAAATGGCAAGTTGGCGGTCAAAACTACGATAGCTGGAAACGATCTCAATAGAGATACCATCCTGATAAGCGGCTTTTTTCATTTCAAGAAAGGCGTCATGTGCTTCTTTTCGAAGATTAATACCCTCTCCATATAATGATATGTCTGCTTTGCCCATTAATTCGGCAATCGTGTAGCCTTCGGCCTGGGCCCAGGCAGTTGTATACACGGACATCAACATTACTACAATCAAATTTATTTTTGGATTAAAAGATCTTTTGGGCATATAAAATTAGTTAAGAGGTTAAAAACAGAACTGTGTTGATGTTGATTTACAATCACTAAATTAAAATAAATTCAAGTGTGATGGGCAGATATCATCATATTATATTGGAATTGACACCTGAGGAAAGCAGGTATTTCGAGCAATAGATCCGGAATATGTCAAAAAAGCGACACTAATTTGAGATATAGAGATATCCCTGATGTTTTTGACGCAGATCATGCATGGTAATAATATAAAAGTAGATCCCGGAAGCAAGTCCCGTACCTCTTTTCACAACAGTGTTTCTGTTAGACTGCCCATTGAAATCGTTCTGATAGTTAGCTTGTGAATAGACGAGTACGCCATAACGGTCAAATATTTCCAGAAGATTGTTAGGCGAATTCACTATGCCTTCTAATACCAGCATATCATTGGTACCGTCCCCATTAGGGGTCATAAAGTAATTGTCCAAATCCATGGTGGAATAGGTTTCCAACCTGCTGTCATTCCCTCCGATGGTAAAAATTTCGTAATCATTGGGTGTAATTGTCTCAGAGGTTACAGAACCATAGCTCATACCTCCTTCAACTCTGGAGTTTCCAAGATTTACCCATTGATTTTCGGCCTTACTCCATCCAACGACTTTCAGATCGTTAAGGTATTCTCCCAGTGCGCGGACATTGCTTAATTCGTCCCATGTAAGTGTTATTTGTGAAGGCACATCGCTTTCCAGGCGCCAGAATTCCTTATCACTTACTGAAATAAATTCCGTAGCCTTTTTGTTGGTGCTAAAATCAACATTTAATGTTTTGGAGTTATTGGGATCTTCGTAAAAATAGGCACATTTAGCCATGGCATTGATGGCGACAGACTCTATGGTCAACGGCCGTAGTCTATCTTCATTACCTACAGGAAATACAAAAGACTCTTTGTTGGTCATGGCGCCGTAGCCATCGATCTTTGACAGGCTGCTTTCTCCAATATAGAAGGAATCATCGAGAAAATTGGAATATACAGCGGTCCCGGATTTGTCAGTGATAATATCGCCGGTGATAAGGTTAACATTATTATAGACGTTTACAGAAGTATTCAATACGAGACCTCCTCCTACGGCTATTTCTGTATCAAACAAGCCCGGCATATACGCCCCGGAAATTCTCAAGGCGTTCTGATCACTATAAAATCCTACCAGACCAGAAGTTTGATCGAAGGTACCGTCATTTATAAGATCCAGATGCAGGCCAACATTGGTATTGCCATGGATTTGTATGGTCCCATAGTTGTGTATTGCGTCCTGGGCGTTCCCAAATAGGACACAGAGAAAAAGTATAAGAAGACTATAGCTTTTTTTCAAAGTCTTATTTTAATTTATTGATCATAAAACTCGATTCATTTGCCCCACTAAACCTTACAGTTCCATTATTTGCTTCCTGAAATGTAACAATGGTGATCACATCATTGGCGTTGAGTTGTAAGATCTCGCTAACGTGGATACTTGAATGGTCATGGTTGCTCGCCCACCGAATGTAACCCGAAGCCCCAATTGCCCCTATCACCGTTCCGTTAACGGCGACTCTGGCATTCACATTGGTTCGTTGTTCACTGCTGCCCCCTACATTGATCCCTTCGAGTGACAGGTTGGCCCTGATGTCGTACCTTCCTGCTTCCTTAACAATAAGGGTATTTCCGCTTACCTGATAGAGGTTATTCCCATCGTCCTTATAATCCTGATTACCAAAGATAGGAGCGATGGTATTGTTATTGTTGAGATCGGTACTGATGTCGGTATTTGTCCAGCGCCCGCCATAATTTATCTTTAAATAGGCCCCTCCATCTGTCCCTACCTTTATGAGGTTATTAGCATTTCCGGAAACGACATTTGCTGTTTGAGTGGTGCTACTTTCATTTACATAGCTGATTTGACCATTGCTGGTGTTTTGGCTAAGATTGGTAACAACACTTTGCCCAGCATTTGAAATGGCATTCCAGGTACTCCCATTGCTTTGCAACCAAAGCGTACTTTGAGCACTTATCAGACTTCTGTTGTTTCCTGTATTGTCAATATACGTGCTAATCACCTTATCTGAAACCGTGGTATTTTTAATCACGTAGACCCGTCCATTTGCGCTATTGGCGGCAGGTAGGGTGATCGAAATATTACTAGTAATAAGTACGGTATGGTGTGTTTCGTCCAGGGTTAAATTGCCTGTGGGTGTGATAACAGGAGTAGAAAGGGAACCTTTTATTTGCAAGGTTGAATTGGCCATGGCACTGGTGCCTATTCCTACCCGAGGTCTGGCATTTTGTGCGTCGGCACTTCCCTGAATCCGCATAAGTTCTTTTAGCAATTGGTCTCTGTAGTCATATCTTTTAAAGGTGAAGGGTTCGGCACCATCATCGCCAATAATAAATTCTACTTCTCCGTTATTGGAGGTTCCTACAGAACCAAATTCGAAGAAATCAGTACCGGCTGCACTTCCTTTCATTCTGAAATTCCCGTCGGTAGTTGTAAAAAACATTGGCTTGTAGAAGCTGGCGGCATCAGCCTGAAACTGAAGGGCCGAAACCCCGTTACTGCCTTTTAAGTGCGCCATATACTGATTTTGATCTGTATAGTCCGGATAGGTTTGCACAAGTCCCAGTGTTTGCCTTCTTCCAAATTGAAGAATACTAGTATTATTGGAACGTATGTCCATCATTGCATCGTTGGTAGTACCCAGAAATGAAGAACCGGAAACCGCTGTATTGCCCGTAAGCAACCAGTTATCATTGCTAGTCTGAACCCAGTTTGTACCATTATAAATGAATAGTTTTTTTGTGTCTTTATTATATATTATTGATCCCTCGATGGAACCTGTTATTGCACCAATTTCTGCCGTAGTAGCATTGGTCAGACCCAGCAGCAGATTTGGATCGATCTGAGCAGTTATCCCAGAACAGATCATCATTAATACGATTGTAAGCAAATGTTTTTTCATGGCTGTCCTTACAGGTCTAAAATGGTGAACATAAATTCAGAATTGTATCTGGACCTGTCCGTTCCTCCATTGTCATTATCCCCGATGATCACTTCAAAACTGGTCGATGTTTGGTTTTCATAGGCAATTCCGGGATCATCATTTCCGGCACCTCCTCTTCCTGGCTGGGTCAATTGGATAATATAGTTAGCATCGGAGACTAGGCCAGTAGGCAGATTCACTCGGTAATGACCATTCCCTGAAAGTTTGGTCACAGAAATTCCCGTTGTAGCCCTGGTAACATTTCCGTTTGAAGCAATTTTTCCAAATGCTTTAATAGGGCTTTCATAATAGGCGCCTCCATTGGCACCTACAGAAATACTATTATCACTTTCGGCTCCTACAACATTTGCTGTTTGAGAGCTTGTATCCTCATTTACGTAAGTGATTACGCCGGTACTCGTATTTTGAGTAAGGTTTGTTGTAATATTCGTTGCCGGATCGCCCTGTGGTCCTGCTGGTCCCTGAGGTCCCGGGTCTCCTTGTGGTCCTTGTGCACCATCGTTGCCGTCAGCTCCTGCAGGTCCTACTGGTCCCTGTATTCCTTGTGGTCCAGGATCCCCTGTGGTCCCTGAGCTCCGTCGTTGCCGTCAGCACCATCGGCCCCTGCTGGTCCAACCGGACCTTGTGGTCCTTGCGCCCCGTCGTTTCCGTCAGCCCCTGCGGGTCCCACCGGACCTTGCGGCCCCTGGGCACCGTCGTTTCCGTCAGCCCCTGCTGGTCCTTGTGGTCCCTGAGGTCCTGGGTCACCTTGTATTCCTTGCGGTCCTGGGTCTCCTTGCGGCCCCTGGGCTCCGTCGATTCCGTCAGCTCCTGCTGGTCCTATTGGTCCCTGAGGTCCCGGGTCTCCTTGTGGTCCTTGTGCACCATCGTTGCCGTCAGCTCCTGCAGGTCCTACAGGTCCCTGTATTCCTTGTGGTCCTTGCGCACCATCATTTCCATCAGCTCCTGCTGGTCCTATTGGTCCCTGAGGTCCCGGGTCTCCTTGTATTCCTTGCGGTCCCGGATCCCCTTGCGGTCCCTGGGCACCATCTATACCATTTGTTCCGTCAGCACCATCGGCACCTGCTGGTCCTATTGGTCCCTGTGGTCCCGGGTCTCCTTGTGGTCCTTGAGCACCATCGTTGCCGTCAGCGCCTGCAGGTCCTACGGGTCCCTGTATTCCTTGCGGTCCCGGATCTCCCTGCGGTCCCTGTATTCCTTGTGGTCCAGGATCACCCTGTGGTCCTTGCGCACCATCGTTGCCATCGGCCCCTGCGGGTCCTATTGGTCCCTGTGGTCCCGGGTCTCCTTGTGGTCCTTGTGCACCATCGTTGCCGTCAGCTCCTGCAGGTCCTACGGGTCCCTGTATTCCTTGTGGTCCCGGATCCCCTTGCGGCCCCTGGGCACCATCTATACCATTTGTTCCGTCAGCACCATCGGCCCCTGCGGGTCCCACCGGACCTTGTGGTCCCTGTGCACCATCTATACCATTTGTTCCATCAGCACCTGCTGGTCCTATTGGTCCCTGAGGTCCTGGGTCACCTTGTGGTCCTTGCGCCCCATCGTTTCCATCAGCACCATCGGCCCCTGCTGGTCCCACCGGACCTTGCGGTCCTTGCGGTCCGGGATCTCCCTGAGGTCCCTGTGCACCATCTATACCATTTGTTCCATCAGCTCCTGCTGGTCCTATTGGTCCCTGAGGTCCCGGGTCTCCTTGTGGTCCTTGAGCACCATCGTTGCCGTCAGCGCCTGCAGGTCCTACGGGTCCCTGTATTCCTTGCGGTCCCGGATCTCCCTGCGGTCCCTGTATTCCTTGTGGTCCAGGATCACCCTGTGGTCCTTGCGCACCATCGTTGCCATCGGCCCCTGCGGGTCCTATTGGTCCCTGTGGTCCCGGGTCTCCTTGTGGTCCTTGTGCACCATCGTTGCCGTCAGCTCCTGCAGGTCCTACGGGTCCCTGTATTCCTTGTGGTCCCGGATCCCCTTGCGGCCCCTGGGCACCATCTATACCATTTGTTCCGTCAGCACCATCGGCCCCTGCGGGTCCCACCGGACCTTGTGGTCCCTGTGCACCATCTATACCATTTGTTCCATCAGCACCATCGGCCCTGCTGGTCCCACCGGACCTTGCGGTCCTTGCGGTCCGGGATCTCCCTGAGGTCCCTGTGCACCATCTATACCATTTGTTCCATCAGCTCCTGCTGGTCCTATTGGTCCCTGAGGTCCCGGGTCACCTTGTATTCCTTGCGGTCCCGGATCCCCTTGCGGTCCCTGGGCTCCATCTATACCATTTGTTCCGTCAGCACCATCAGCTCCTGCTGGTCCTATTGGTCCCTGAGGTCCCGGGTCACCTTGTATTCCTTGCGGTCCTTGCGCACCATCATTTCCATCAGCACCTGCTGGTCCTATTGGTCCCTGAGGTCCCGGGTCTCCTTGTGGTCCTTGAGCACCATCGTTTCCGTCAGCCCCTGCAGGTCCTATTGGTCCCTGAGGTCCCGGGTCTCCTTGTATTCCTTGCGGTCCCGGATCCCCTTGCGGTCCCTGGGCACCATCTATACCATTTGTTCCGTCAGCACCATCGGCACCTGCTGGTCCTATTGGTCCCTGTGGTCCCGGGTCTCCTTGTGGTCCTTGAGCACCATCGTTGCCGTCAGCGCCTGCAGGTCCTATTGGTCCCTGAGGTCCCGGGTCACCTTGTATTCCTTGCGGTCCGGGATCTCCCTGAGGTCCCTGGGCACCATCTATACCATTTGTTCCGTCAGTACCATCGGCCCCTGCTGGTCCAACCGGACCTTGTGGCCCTTGCGGTCCGGGATCACCCTGTGGTCCCTGAGCACCATCGTTGCCGTCAGCCCCTGCTGGTCCTATTGGTCCCTGTGGTCCCGGGTCACCTTGTATTCCTTGTGGTCCTTGTGCCCCGTCGTTTCCGTCAGCGCCTGCGGGTCCAACCGGACCTTGTGGTCCCGGGTCACCCTGTATTCCTTGTGGTCCTTGTGCACCATCGTTTCCGTCAGCACCTGCTGGTCCTATTGGTCCCTGAGGTCCCGGGTCACCTTGTATTCCTTGCGGTCCCTGGGCTCCGTCGTTTCCATCAGCACCATCGGCCCCTGCGGGTCCGACCGGACCTTGTGGTCCTTGCGCTCCGTCGTTTCCGTCAGCCCCTGCTGGTCCTATTGGTCCCTGAGGTCCCGGGTCTCCTTGTGGTCCTTGTGCACCATCGTTGCCGTCAGCTCCTGCAGGTCCTACGGGTCCCTGTGGTCCCGGGTCTCCTTGTGGTCCTTGTGCACCATCGTTGCCGTCAGCTCCTGCAGGTCCTACTGGTCCCTGTATTCCTTGTGGTCCCGGATCCCCTTGCGGTCCCTGGGCACCATCTATACCATTTGTTCCGTCAGCACCATCGGCACCTGCTGGTCCTATTGGTCCCTGAGGTCCCGGGTCACCTTGTATTCCTTGCGGTCCCGGGTCTCCTTGTGGTCCTTGAGCACCATCGTTTCCGTCAGCACCTGCAGGTCCTACGGGTCCCTGTATTCCTTGCGGTCCCGGATCCCCTTGCGGTCCCTGGGCACCATCTATACCATTTGTTCCGTCAGTACCATCGGCCCCTGCTGGTCCAACCGGACCTTGTGGTCCTTGCGGTCCGGGATCTCCTTGAGGTCCCTGGGCACCATCTATACCATTTGTTCCATCAGCACCTGCTGGTCCTATTGGTCCCTGAATTCCTTGTGGTCCTTGCGCTCCGTCGATTCCATCAGCACCTGCAGGTCCTATTGGTCCCTGAGGTCCCGGGTCACCTTGTATTCCTTGTGGGCCTTGTGGGCCTTGCGCTCCATCGTTTCCATCGGCCCCTGCGGGTCCAACCGGACCTTGTGGTCCCTGGGCGCCATCGTTTCCGTCAGCCCCTGCTGGACCTTGCGGTCCGGTAAGATCTGTAGAAGTGAAGGAAGTACCATCGGAATAATTTACTGTAAAGGTGCCATCAAAATTGTCGACAAAGGTGAAACTCCCTTTGGTGGCAGTGCTATTGCAAAGATCTACCCAGGTTGTTCCTGTGTAATAAAACACACAATCATCTTCTGTGTTATAGACCAGGGCACCCCGCAGGGGTTTAATAGCCTGCATTTGAGCTGTTGTCACTCTTGTTAGTACAAACGCTTTGTTGGTAGATTCCAATTCAATGATAGAAGCTGAATTGATCTGATTGGGGTTCTCACCAATTTTAACCTGTGCAAACGAAAGCTGGGTGACCAGGAAAAGGAAGAGAAAAAGTAATTTCTTTGAATTCATCATTTAAAAATTGCGCAATTTTAAAAGTGAAGTAAAAATAACGCTGATAATTCCCGAATGTGAATAATTGTTGTGTATGGGCAAAAAGTTGTTGTGAACTAAAAAAATAACGAAAGTCACCGAAAAATATGGCATTTCAGCGTGCAGGGAACCTCTTACATTCAGCGTTCAAGGAATAAAAATCCCTGAAAATTAAGACCCAGATCATCCATGGAAATGATGTAGTAATAGAGTCCTTCCGGGAGGCCAATTCCTCGATTTAAAACCATATTATCTATGTTGGAAATCCCTGTAAATTCGTTCTGATAATTGGTCATCTGAAATACCTTGAGTCCTCTGCGATCGTAAATTTCCAGTGAATTACTGGGAGATTGCTCCAATTCCGGAATCTGCAGAAAATCATTGATGCCATCTCCATTGGGCGAAACATAGTAATTATCAAGGGCGAGAAATTCTTCCACTTCTGCACCACTTCCAAAGGTAAGGATCTCATAATCATCAGGAATAAAAGCTGTAGAACTCACAATTCCCTGGGAGATATCGCCGGCAATTGACTCCCTTCCCAGGTTTACCCATTGATTTGCAGATTTACTCCACCCCATGATCGTAATGGAATTTACGTCAGCCGTAAGTCCGGCCAAATTGCTTCTGGGATTCCAACTTAATGTTACTCGCGATAGCACTGATCCCTCAAGTCTCCAGAATTCGGTAGTGCTAATTCCAAAAATACTCCTTGGTTTTATTGCAGTATTGAAGCCGGGAAAAGTTGAAGGACTATTGGGGTCTTCAAAAAAATACGCGCACAAGGCAACACTATTAATCCCATTAGAATTTATCAGCAAAGGTCTGTATTGATCAATATCCCCTACCGGAAAGGAGAAGTTTTGTTGCCCGGAAACCATAGCATAGCCTTCTACTTTAGAGATGTTACTTTCTCCTGCATAGATAGCATTCTGTAAAAAATTATAGTGGATAGCAGAATTTGCCCTAGGCGTAATAAGATCGCCTACCATAAAACTTGTATTATTGGCTACCGCTAAAGTGGTGTTGAGTAGTACTCCACTGTCATTTAAAAGCTCAACATCGTATAAAATTGGTGTAAGGGCCCCTGAAATTGTTAAAATATCTGTACCGTAAAATCCTACTAAACCTACATTTTCATCGAAAGGCCCGTCATTGATGAGGTTGGTATGAAAGCCTATTTGGCCTTCCTCATGTATGCGTAAATTACCACTGTTGTATAGGGCTGTTTGACCATTGGCCATTACCCCTGTTCCTAGCAGTATGTAAAGTAAATTCTTCAATATTTAATTGTCAAAAACGGTAAAATACCATTCAACAGCAGATGCTGCCGGCATGCTAGATGCATCTAATATTTGTACCTGGAAGGCATTTTGGTTCTGATTGAGCAAAATGATGCGGTTATTCCCACTTACCGTTAATTGTATAGTATAGTTGCCATCGGACCTGGGCGGCACAAAATTAATAGATGGAGAATTTGTAGAACCACCAACAGAAACGGTTGTCCCTGTAGCACCAAATATCTTTAGAGGAGTATTTCCATCCACTTTCCCAAAGGCGATTGGAGATATAGGCGGAGCGGCCCAAATAGCGTCTGTACCCGCAGCATTGGTTTTAAGTATTTGATTCGGAATTGAAGAAGGAATCAATTTACCCACATTAGCTCCAACAGGGATAGACCTGTTTTGAATGTGAAAGCTGCCATTAACTGCGGAACCCGCAATATCATCTCCTCTGATACTTCTGTCTACAATCTGCAAGCCAGTAATGGAATCTACTTCTATATTTATATTGTTGTCTACTCTGGTGATAGCTATGGTCGTATCTGCATGGATTATGGGATTATTGGTAATGGTAAGTCCCAAAGCCTCACAAAGGTTGAGCCAATTTTGACCATCGTAATAATGAAGGCATTGAATATCCGTATTATATACCATAGCACCTTCAATAGGAACAATGGCATTCATTTGAATAGTTGTTACTCTGTTAATTACAAATGCCCTGCTTGTACTTTCCAACTCCAAAATAGAGGAGGGATCAATATTTTGAGGATTATCACCTATCTTGATCTGCGAGTTCATTGAAAAACTGCAGATCAATAGGATTAAAAATAACAGTCTATTTAGGCACATGAAATGAATTTTAACAGGACTTTTCAAGACCAACAAAAATAGAATTATATCGGTATTCTACTAAACTTATACCCCCAAATACGAAATAATAAGATAAACCACTCTTTAAGTACCTTAACCGCTAAGATCGGGCTATTTTTTTAAGTTTTTTCTGATTATTTAGCTTCATAAAGGCTTGCTTCTTCCGCTTTTTAACATAAGTTTAATGGCGGATTATTTTTTTATACGGCCAACTTATTTTTTCTTTATCAAAACATGGTATATTTAAGAATGTTGGCACAAAATGCCGGTGTACCATACGAATGATACCTATGAAAACGATTGCTATTTTATTGCCAGTTTTATTCTTGTGCACCTTGGGCTATTCTCAAAACGACGAAAGGAGACCCCTGAGGGGACAAGTAATGTATAGAAATGTACCGGTACCGAACGAAAACGTAATCAATACCACAGCAGAAAAGGCCACGATCACCACCGAAAAAGGAGAGTTTCTCATTCATGTAAAAGAAGGTGATGAGTTGGTTTTTACAGCGATCAATTACCAATTAGAGATCCTAAAAGTGACGGCGGAGATTTTATCCAAAAACAGGCTTGTGGTTGAGGTCAATGAGAAAATTACAGAACTCGACGAGGTTACGGTAAGCCCCGAGAACCAGCAAAAATTCCTTCAATTACAAAATGAGGAATTTAAGCAATATACCTATGAGACGGATGCCACGGGAGAAATACAGAACATCGCGCTGGATCCCACTGTTAGGGGCATGCAGGACGGACTTAATTTTAAAAATATTTTCAAGGCTTTGTTCTTATCCAATAATAAAGATCTGGGAGACACAAGAACACCGCTAAAAGTGAGTGAGGTCCTCAGGCAGGTTTACGATGACGACTTTTTTGTTAAGGACCTGCAGTTGCCACAGGATAAAATAGATGCTTTCCTTATTTATTGCGATGGGCAGCTGCCCGCACAATCGCTTTTGCGAAAAGACAATGAATTTCAACTCATCGAATTCCTCGTGAATCAAAGTATGGAATTCAGAAAAGGACTCAATGTGGAAGAATAATTATCTATTCCTATGCTTCTTTTTTACCTTTCATCTGCTATCGGCACAATCTTTATTTGTTAAATCTTTGGAAGGCAGGGTTTTATATGAATCCAACGGTATACCAGACGTACATATTTTGAATACCTCTGCCGGCTCAGCGACCGTTTCAGACGGGGAAGGGCGTTTTGAAATAGACGTAACCATGGGAGATACCTTACTGTTTTCGGCAGTACAATACAAGCGTAAAAGTCTGGTGATCTCTGCTTCCATCCTGGAAAGTAGCATGGTCTATATTACCCTGGAGGAATTTGTAAACGAATTGGATGAGGTGGTTGTAAGACCGTATAATCTCAGTGGTGACCTGTTGAGGGATATGCAACAAATGAAGATAGATCCGGTAATAACTGCTTCTACCCTGGGTTTGCCCAATGCCTACGTAAAACCTATGATGCAGAGCGAACGTTTATTGCGCGAAGCCTCTTTTGGTCCATTCTCTATTGGAACGTTAACAAGTATCCCGTTTAATCCTTTGATCAATGCTATTTCGGGGCGCACCAAGATGCTTAAAAAAAGAGTGGCCCGAGACAAGAAGTACTTGCTTACACAACGAGTTCGTAATTTTTATGCCGATAGCATTTTCGTTAAACGTCTTGGGATCCCCGAAGCGCAAATTTCAGATTTTATGTACTATTGCGAGGTAGATGAAAAGTTTGATTCGATTGTAGCTACAGACGACCATATCAAGATCCTAAATCTTCTGGTCCTTAAAAGCAAGGACTATCGGAAAAATAATTTTCTGGAGTAAAAGTATGTGGCACATGAATTGCATTTAAAATATTAAATAATTGTCTATGCATACTGTAGTAAAAGGACTTTTCTTCTTGTTTCTGCCCCTGCTAATGATCCTTGGCGGACATAAGTTTTATGTAAGTGTCACCAATATTGAATATTACGCCAAAGAAAAGTCACTGCAAATAACCAGTCGCGTTTTTATCGATGATTTTGAAAAAGTCCTGGAAGAGCGGTATGGAATAAAAACATGGTTGGGAACCCCTGAAGAAATTGCAGAGGCTGATGATTATATAGAGAAATATTTAAAGGCAAAGTTTCTCGTTAAGATCAATGGGGAGACAGTTCACTATCAGTATCTGGGAAAAAAATTCGACAACGATATTATGGTCTGCTTTCTGGAGGTCCGGGACATCACTTTGTCACAACTAAGCTCTATAGAAATTCAGAATGAACTTTTAATGGATTTGTTTGAGGAGCAAAAGAATATTCTCCATTTTAAGATCATGGAAAAGAAAAAGAGTTTTGTACTTATCAGGGAAAATAATAAAGGATTGTTAAACTTCTGAATCATCCGAATTAATCTCCTTAAAAAATCTTATTTTCCGCGCCGGAAAATTACGAAATCAAGTCAAAAATTATGAATAAAATACTCAGTTATGTCACAGCAGGAATATACCTGTTCGCTTCAATGATGTTTGCTCAGGCAGAACCTGCCCAGGAGCGGGCCCCTGGTCACTTAAATCAAAGTAAATTTAAGCAGATGTATGAAGAGTTTGCTACTCCAAATATGTACAGATCGGCATCCGGAACACCGGGTCCCAACTATTATCAGCAGCAAGCCGATTACAAGATGGATATTGAGCTCGATGATAAAAATGCAAGGATATATGGGGAAGAAACAATTACCTATCACAACAATGCGCCTGAGGCACTGGAATTTCTCTGGTTGCAATTAGATCAGAATGTTAGAGCCAAAGATTCAAAATCACCGCTGAGAAACGGTAATGGCCTTAAAGATGCCTATGTTCCCGATGCTTTTTCCAGAGAATTCATGGGGGGGAAATTTGATGGAGGCTTTAAGATAGCATTTGTTAAAGACGCCAATGGCAATCCGCTACCATATACTATAAATCAAACTATGATGAGAGTGGACCTTGCAAGCCCTTTGAAAAGTGGAGAAAAATTCTCGTTTGACATAAAATGGTGGTATAATATTCCCAATCACACCATAGACCGCGCCCGCTCCGGCTATGAGTATTTCGAGAAAGACGGGAACAGATCCTATGTCATTGCCCAGTTCTTTCCAAGAATGGCCGTTTATAGTGATGTGGAGGGATGGCAGAATCACCAATTCTGGGGCAGTGGAGAATTTGCACTTCCTTTTGGAAATTATGAGGTAAATATTACAGTTCCTGCAGATCATACACTCGATGCTACGGGGGAGTTGATGAATCGAAAGGAGGTTTTTACCAAGGAAATGATGACCCGCTATGAGCAGGCCAAGAAGTCGTATGACAAGCCTGTTCTTATTGTAACACAGGCAGAGGCAGAAGCTGCTGAAAAAGGATTTTCGGAAAAGAAAAAGACCTGGAAATTCAAAGCTGAAAATGTACGTGATTACGGTTTTGCCACCTCCCGGAAATTTATCTGGGACATGCAGGCGGTTAAGATCGGCAATAAAGACGTGATGGCCGTTTCTCTTTATCCGAAGGAAGGAAATCCCCTATGGGAAGAGTTCTCTACCAAAGCGGTGGCGAGTACTTTAAAATCATATTCGGCTCATACTTTTGATTATCCTTATCACAAGGCTATTTCGGTCCACGCAAAGAACCAGGGAATGGAATATCCCATGATCTGTTGGAACTACGGCAGACCAAACGAGGATGGTACCTATTCCGACAGAACAAAATATGGAATGATCAGTGTGATCATCCATGAAGTAGGGCATAATTTCTTTCCGATGATCGTGAATTCTGACGAACGCCAATGGGGCTGGATGGATGAAGGCCTTGACACTTTTATGCAGTATTTGGCGGAGCAAGAGTTTGGGGAGACATTTCCTGAAGCGATAGCACCCAATGATAAATATCCTTCAAGACGAGGTGATCCTTCAAAGATTGTTCCTTACATGAGTGGGGACCAGACTACCATTTCTCCTATCATGTCCAATCCGGAAAACGTATACCAGCTAGGACCTAACGCATACGCTAAACCTGCTACTGCCTTAAATATTCTCAGGGAAACCGTCATGGGAAGAGAATTGTTCGACCATGCTTTTAAAACGTATTCTCAACGATGGATGTTTAAACACCCGACTCCCGAAGATTTCTTTCGCACCATGGAAGATGCCTCTGCGGTTGATCTTGATTGGTTCTGGAGAAGTTGGTTCTACACCACAGATTATGTTGATATCGGGGTCAAAGAAGTAAAAAAATATTATGTTAGTAATACCCCGGGAAAGAAAATGAAGGAATATTTGGCAGCCAGAAATCTAACCCAAGCCAATATGCGCCCGCTGGTATATTTACTGGATGCTGATAGCGAAGAAATTGATCCGGAGATGAATGCTATGGCCCCTAGTGATATATCTGTGCCCTTGAAAGAATTCATGATGGACAACATGACCGCTGAGGAAAGGGCCGCTATCAAAGAACCCAAATTCTTTTATGAGGTAACCTTTAATAAGCCGGGTGGTATCCCAATGCCTTTAATTGTTGAGTATTCGTATGCGGACGGAAGTTCAGAGCTTGTTACGTATCCCCCGGAGATTTGGAGGAAGAATGATATAGAGGTGCGTAGAGTTGTATCCTCTGAACAAGAGATCGTTGGGATCATGGTGGACCCCAAGGGCGAAACTGCCGATATAGACATAACCAACAACAGCTGGCCAAAAATGGATACCCCGTCAGAATTCAATCAATTTAAGGAAGGTATTAAAGGCGAATAATTTGCGTTATATTATAATGAAATGGTCCCGACTATTTTAGATCGGGATCTTTTTATTTTATAAAAGGGTTCTAAACTTGATTATATTTGTAGTATGCAATCGATCGTAATTTTATTCATCAGTGGCGGAGAGATCTTCTTCATCATGTTTATTGTGGTCATGGTCTTTGGCGCAGATAAGATACCAGGAATCGCCAAAGGACTGGGAAAAGGGATGCGCCAGCTAAAGGATGCTACGGAAGATATTAAGCAAGAAATTCAGAAAAGTGCTGAAAAACAGGGAATTGATACCAGCATTGCGGATGATATTAAAAAGGAAATGAATCAGGTGAAAAAGAATATAGAGGATGTTTCCGGCACCATAAAAAGAAAGTAGACACGCATATGTGGGAAAGGCTGTTACAATGGGATCGGGACACCTTTATCTACCTGAACAGCCTTGGGATTGAAGAATACGATGGGTTTTGGTCCCTAATAACCCATACTACCACATGGATCCCATTATTTATACTTTTTTTTCTACTTCTACTCCTTAAATATCCGAAGCACGAAGCGCTCGCCATGATCCTGATGACGGTCTTATTATTTGGTGTCGTCATGGCCTTTATGGAACTCACCAAGAACTTTATTGGTAGACTACGTCCTAACAATAATGAAGAGATCACTGCCCTGATCCGCATACTTGTCAACCCCATTGACTATAGTTTCTTTTCAGGTCATGCAGCCAATTCCTTTGCCATAACAACCTTGGTCGTCCTATTTCTCAGAAAGAAAGTAAGATGGGTCTATCTCTTTTATGTTTGGCCGTTGCTTTTTTCCCTGAGCAGGATTTACGTTGGGGTACATTATCCATTAGATCTGATCGTAGGCGCTTTGGTGGGGCTGCTCATGGCCATCTCTTTTTACAGAATCTACAATCGGTTTATAGTACCCTACTTAGGGTTAAACCATCTCTGACCGGGAGCATCACGGTCTCCACTCTAGGATCATCCTTCAGCATCTTGTTATAGGCCAGAAGTGCGCTGCTAGCCTTGTCATTAGGCGCTATCTTTTCTACTACCTTGCCAGACCATAAGACATTGTCTGATAAAATGATTCCGCCCTTTTTTATCTTGGGTAAAACGGCTTCAAAATAGTGTATATATTCCTTTTTTTCGGCATCGATAAATACAAGATCGAACTGCATTTGAAGGGTGGGAACAATTTCCAGTGCATCTCCCGTATATTGCCTGATTCGATCAGAAAACCCCGACTTGTCAAAATACTTATTCTGGATCCAGGCTAGTTCTTCATTAACATCTATGGTATGAAGCTGCCCATCTTCGGTAAGGCCTTCCGCCAGGCATAGTGCCGAGTAGCCGGTATAGGTGCCAATTTCCAGAATATTGGTGGGCCCTATAATTTTAGACAGCATGCTTAGAACTCTGCCCTGATAATGACCCGTGATCATTCTGGGCTGAATTACTTTTAAATGTGTTTCCCTGCTAAGCTCTGCCAGATAGGAAGGTTCATTTTCGGAATGAGCAGTTATATAGTCCTGTATGGTATCCGACAAAAAATGCATGCTATTCTTTTTGTAAAAATAGGCTTTTTGACCTACTTTGTTATGTCTATCATTATACTGTCTAATATGAAAGATGTACAGATTAGAGATGCTAATGAGGGCGATGTATCAACATTGCTCCAATTTGAACAGGCGCTTATTACAGCAGAACGTCCCTTTGATCCTACGATTCGCAAAGGGCCGTTGCATTACTATGATCTAAGAGAGCTTGTAGTAAATAAAGAGGCCAAGGTAGTGGTAGCGGAGATTGACGGACAAATTGTAAGTTCAGGATTCGGCATCGCTAAAACAGCAAGACCGTATCTGGATCATGAGCAATACGCCTATCTGGGGTTCATGTATACGATTCCTGAATATCGCGGGCGTGGGATTAACGGCGCGATCATAAAGGCACTCACAAACTGGGCACATAGTATGGGCTTATTCGAGGTGCGACTAACGGTGTATCAAGACAATGATCCCGCTATTGCCGCGTATGAGAAAGTCGGGTTCAAAAAACATATTATAGAGATGCGAAGGTTTTTGACCAAACATGAATAACGAGCTAGTACAGTTAATTTCAGAGGAGTGTTGTATTTTTGCGCAAAACATGCTTATGAAGTTTCAGAATACCCTAGCCTTTGCCCGTGAACTCGATGCCCAGGATGCTTTAGCGCCTTATAGAAATGAGTTCTATTTCCCGAAGGTAAAAGGTTCGGAAGTCATTTATTTTACAGGAAATTCTCTTGGATTACAACCTAAGAGAACCCAGGCTTTTGTAGATGAGATCATGAAAGATTGGCGGGAGTTGGCTGTAGAAGGACACTTCTTTGCAGACAAATCATGGTGGGATTATCATGAAAGACTTGCAGAACCATTGGCAAAAGTTGTAGGTGCTCATCCTGCCGAAATATCGGTAATGAATACACTCACTGTAAACCTTCATTTACTTATGGTTTCTTTTTTCAGGCCCACCAAAAAACGTTATAAGATCCTGTGTGAAGAAAAGGCATTCCCGTCTGATCAGTATATGTTTCAGAGTCAGATCAAGTTTCATAATCTGGATATTTCTGATACGCTGGTGGAGATCAAAAAGCGTGAAGGCGAACATTATTGGCGCACAGAAGATGTGTTGGCCAAAATAAATGAAATAGGCGATGAACTTGCCCTCGTCCTGATCGGGGGGGTTAATTATTACAATGGACAGGTTTTTGATATGAAGACTATTACCGGCGCCGCTAAGGCAGCCGGAGCTGTGGTGGGGTGGGACCTTGCCCATGCCGTGGGCAACATCGAACTTAAGCTTCATGACTGGGATGTGGATTTTGCCGCATGGTGCAGTTATAAATACATGAATAGCGGGCCAGGAAATGCCTCTGGGATCTATGTGCATGAACGTTATCTGAATAGGCGTGATATTCCGCGATTTGAAGGATGGTGGGGAACCAAAAAGGAAACGCGGTTCCTGATGCAACCTGAGTTCGATCCTATGGAAACCGCAGATGCATGGCAAATAAGCAATGCCCCCGTATTGGCAGTAGCTCCCTATCTCGCCTCGCTTGAAATGTTTGAGGAGGTAGGTATGAAGGCACTCATTAAAAAACGAAATCTTATAGTCTCCTATTTAGAATTTATTTTAAAGGAAATTGACAAGGAAGTTGACAGTTCATTCGAAATTATCACCCCTCAGGATAGGGGGACCCAATTATCAGTTTTTCTTCATGGGGAGGGCCGTCCACTTTTCGACTATCTGATGGAACATGGTGTTATTACAGATTGGAGAGAGCCCAATGTGATTCGCCTGGCTCCGGCACCATTCTATTCTTCCTTTGAAGATATGTATCGCTTCGGACAGATTTTAAAAGAAGGAATTTTAAAAAAGTAAGTACCTTCCTGTGCCATAATTCCTGATCACTATGAGATCTTTGCGGTTAATTTTGTCTAACTCCAGATATTTCGGCCCGGCCTGGGCCTTTGCCAGTCTGAATATTCTATTTGGGACCTGGGCAATTTACATCCCTACCGTTAAGGAAGACCTTGGAATCGACAAAGCGACCTTGGGAGTAGCCTTGTTCTTCCTCTCTTTTGGAGTTTTTACGGTATTTCCTGTTGCTTCCAGGATCATTAATCGTTTAGGTGTTGGGAGGGCCACCTGGATAGGGATCATACTGCTTTGTATCTCTGCCATTTTCCCCCTAATGGCAACGAGCTTTGTAACGCTGGCCATTGCGTTGTTTTTCTTTGGTTCTGCCAATGGATTTTTAGATATATCCATGAATACATTAGTAACTGAGATAGAGAAGGAGGACCAACAAAATTTTATGTCGGCTTCTCATGGCTTTTTCAGTTTAGGAGGTGTTATTGCAGGATTGGGCAGTTTTTTGATCCTGGTTTTTGAAAGTAGGATGTTACACATGATGGTGGCCATTGCGCTTGTTTTTGGCATCAACCTTATTTTTCATAATCGGTATAAGCATATCACAGCGGCGCCCATTGAAAAAGAACCTTTTAGCTTACGGAATTTTAAGCCGCTTTTGCTTTTAGGAGTTGTCTCTTTTGTAATTATGGGGAGCGAGGGTGCTATAGTGGATTGGAGCGGACTTTTTTTAAAAGAAATAACCCTGGCGCCTGAAGCTATATGGGGAGCCGGATTCTTAGGTTTTCAAATTACGATGACGTTGGGCCGCTTCCTGGGAGACGCCATCAGCGCTCGGATAGGTTCCATTAAGATCGTGGCCTTGGGCGCTGCTATTGCTATTGTGGGATATATCTTGGTTTTAACAGGTACTACATATTCGGCGATCGCTGGATTTGCACTGACGGGGCTCGGATTTTCTGTGATCATCCCCGAACTATTCCGGATAGGCGGAAATGTAAAGGGTGTTGAATCGTCACAGGGGGTAGCTTTTATCGCAGGTACAGGGTACTCAGGATTTCTTTTAGGTCCGGTGATACTCGGTTTTCTGGCAGAACAATTTACACTTAATACGAGTTTTATGGTGCTTTTAGGAGGCGTTATTGCCGTGCTGGCAACAACCTTTCTCCTTAAGAGATCTAATAAAAAGGCACGCTGATTTTACTTTAAGACTTCGACGGCCGTAAAATACAATGAGAAATTTCCTTCCTTGTTCTTATGCATTTTTGAGATGTTCAGACCATTGATCGATTCATAATCTTCCCAGGTTGTTACACTGGAAGGTTCCGGGCTATTTCCCTTTCGGAAGACCCATTCTTTGATCTTAAGGTCCTCGTCCAAATAAAAGTCATAGGCGTCGCCAGGGGTATAGCCACCATCATTGCCGTAAACTACCGTTAGTTTTGGTAAGGAATCATTGCTTATCGGTGCAAGAGCAGTTTCCTCAAAAGTGTAGCTGAGGTTATTCTGATCCCACAAGATGTTTATGGGCGCCAACAACCAATATTTGTCATTGATAAAGGCACCATCTGCTCTGGTCGCCAGACTGTCAACAGCTTTCCTATTATAGGTAATGGTATCACCATTGGAGATTCCTTGTACTTCCTGACTTTTGGTGTTCCATACCCATGAACGTTCAAAATGGGTGGTATCCCGATCCACATTGAAGGTGAATCGGATTACTTTCACCTTGTTCCATTCTTCAAACCCATGTGCTTTTGCAACTTTTTCAAGGATGGTGTCTTCTTTGAGCGGGCTGACTTTCTTTTCAGATTTACAACTTACCAAAAGAATAAATAGGGTACAGAAAGATATTAATGACTTGTTCATACGAAGATTTTTGCCAAATATAGTATGTTTTTAATATATGCGGACCCTTGTTAATTTTTGATAAAAAGTGGCTTGGCAAAATGGAGGGTAAATGCGTACCTTTGACAGTAAATAAATGATACTATGAGTGCTAAAAAAGGAAAGGTTCAAGAAGCCATAAATGAGAAGCTGTTGCAGGAAAGAAAAGTATTTCTTTGGGGCATGGTAGATGATGATTCTGCCAAGCATGTCATTGATAGGTTATTGTATCTGGACCTGCAGAATAATAAAGAAATTCAACTTTATATCAATAGTCCTGGAGGCTATGTTACTTCAGGATTTGCAATTTACGATACCATAAATTCCTTGAAAAGTCCGGTGTCTACCATCTGTACAGGGTTGGCTGCCTCAATGGGCTCTATTCTGCTTTCCGTGGGCAAAAAAGGACGACGTTTTATACAGCCCCATGCACGGGTAATGATCCATCAACCCAGTGGTGGCGCAAGGGGACAGGCCTCCAATATTGAGATTCAGGCTAAGGAGATCATTAAGACCAAGGAGCTTGGCGCTAAGATCCTAGCTGAGAATTGCGGACAAACCTTTGATAAGATCATGAAGGATTTTAACCGTGATTATTGGATGGGAGCAGAAGAATCAGTTGAATACGGTATTGTGGACGGAATACTAGAATAATCACTAAATACTATAGAAAAAGTTCGGTACTTATGTTGCCGGACTTTTATTATATAAAGACGCCAAAGGCGGAAGTTACTTTAAGTACGTATTAAAATGTACTATTGGATCAAAGCTTAATCTGATTTCTTTTAAAATTGATCAGGATTTTCAATAATATTTTTGGCTCTTTTCCTGATTTCTTCCATTTCCTTTTTGTCTTTTTTTGCCAGGAGATTTAACATCATACCCATTCTGGGATTATTTGAAAAATATTCTTTTTTGGCATCGAGGAAATTCCAGTACAAAGCGTTAAATGGGCATGCAGATTCTCCAATTTTCTCCTTGTGATCATAAATACATCCCTGGCAATAATTACTCATTTTATTGATGTAATTAGCACTGCTTACATAGGGTTTAGTGGCTACGATTCCTCCGTCTGCAAATTGACTCATCCCACGTGTATTAGTAATTTCGACCCATTCAATGGCATCAATGTAGATTCCCAAATACCATTTATCTACCTCATCGGGATCTGTTTGCGTGAGAAGCGCATAATTCCCGGTGATCATCAATCGCTGAATATGGTGGGCATAAGAATCTTCTAAACTTTGGTTGATAGCATGGCTAAGGCAATTCATTTTGGTAGCGCCTGTCCAATAAAAATCGGGGAGCTTATTTTTATTTTCCAATGCGTTTCTGGTTTTATAGGAAGGCATTTCTTTCCAGTAAATTCCCCGCATAAACTCTCTCCACCCCAGTATCTGTCTTACAAATCCCTCTACCTGGGAGATGTCTATGGCATCTTCATTGGCCCTGTAATACGCAATGACATGGTCAATCACTTCCCGGGGAGCCAGCAGTTTGCTGTTCATGGCAAATGATAGTCGGGAGTGAAATAAATACTTTTGATCTGTGTGCAAGGCATCCTGAAAATCACCAAAATGTATCAATAGATTTTCATTGAAATAGTGCAGTACTTGTAAGCTCTCTTCCCGATTAGTTGGCCAGGTAAAAGAGCTGGGGTTTAGGGAACCAATACTTTTAATTCCTGCTTGCTCAATCTCTTTGTATAGGCTGCTAACGTCCTTTTTGAGTTCTAAAATGGGGGGGACAGCGGGCTTGCCATTCCATTTTTTGCGATTACTTTGGTCAAAATTCCATTTTCCGCCCTCCGGCTCACCGTCCTCTATCATAATATTGAACTTTTTCCGCATCATTCTGTAAAAGGGCTCCATAACCATTTGCTTCTTTGAGGCAAAGAAATCGCTTAAAGTATTTCTGCTGGTAAAGAAGTGCTCCGTGTCATAGCTTTCTACGGGGATTGAGAGGGCTGAAGCCATTTCCGAAAGTTGTTGGTCTAGTCTGAATTCATCCGGGAGCAGGTATTCAAATTTCTCCGCAGATGTTTTTGAAATCTGTTGAAGGATGAGTTTTTTAAGATCATGTGGATTTTCGGCATCGTTGATCTTGATATAAACTACCTGATGGCCCCGTTCGGTTAAAAGCTTGGCAAATGATCGCATTGAAGAAAAGAAGGCAATGATCTTTTGAATGTGATGAGTGACGTAATCGGTCTCCTGTTTCATTTCGGCCATAAGAAATATACAGTCTGGATCAACTGTTTTGAACCAGCTGTGTTCTGAGTTGAGTTGGTCTCCCAACAAGAGGCGGAGTTTTTTCATTGAAATGTAGAATTTTTAGAACAGGGTATCCTGAAGCCAGAGGTTTTGATATCTGGCGGCAGGATCATATAATTCTGCCTGTCGTTTTATATTGAATTTTCTATCCCTTGGATCGTTTCCTACACCGCTATTGTACATCCAATTCCCCCAATTGCTATGAACATCATAGTCAATCAGAAGTGACTCAAAGTAGGTGGCACCAATGCGCCAGTCTTGGTTTAATTCTTTAGCCCAGTAACTTGCTACATTTTGCCGCCCTCTATTGCTCATCCAACCCGTTTTGGCTAATTCTATCATATTGGCATTTACAAAAGGTTCTTTAGTGGTTCCGCGTATCCAGGAATTTTTAATAGATTCAGATTCCTCCCATTCGTAAGTTCTGTTCAGGATACCACCGAGCTGGAAAATCTTGTTGCCGTGTTTCATAGAAACGTACTTAAAATAATCGCGCCATATAAGTTCAAAAATCAACCAATAAGTATCCTGGTTCTTTATTACATTATTTTCAAATTCTTTTATGGCCCAATAAATCGTACGAGCTGAAATACTTCCATTAGCAAGCCAGGCAGACAATTTTGAGCTGTAATCTCTTCCCAAAAGACCATTTCTGGTACGTTTGTAAAAGGCTAGTTTACGGGTATCCCAAAAATATTCCTGTATCCTTTCTAAGGCCGAATCTTCCCCGCCTTTGAACGGAAAAGCAGTATGCGGATGCGGATCAAAAGGTTTAAAGCCCAGGCTGCGCAAGTCCGGTACAGGCGTTTTTTCTTTTAAGAGGTTCTCTGGTCCTTTGGCCTCAGGAATCGAAAGTGCCGGTCTTATCTTTGAATACTTTTCACATTTCTTGCGGAAGCTGGTAAAAACATCCGGAATATTGGATGTCTGAGGATATGGAATATCGGAAGGGTGAAATAAGAATTGATCATAGCTTTCGATAAAAGAAATCTCATTTGGTGATTGCTGTTTAACCAGTTCTAATTCATGAACTTCATTTCTGGTCCACTCCTTTTGCAAATATACCTTACTGATATTGTATTTTTTAAATAAGGAAGGGAGTGCGTCTTTTGGCTTCTTTACGTAGACCAACAGCGTGATATTCAGCGAAGCCAGATTTTCTTGTAGTGTGTTCAGGGATTCTAACAAGAATTTTACCCGAAATTTTTCCATTTTACGTAATCCACAACTTCTTTTAACAAGTAACTCAGGATCCAGGCAATAAAGGGCAATGACTTTTTCCCCTTTACAAGCCATGGTTAAGGATTGATTATCCGCTACTCTCAGATCATTTCGAAGCCATACCAAAGTATTCATAGAATCCTTATTAAGAACTTATTTTTCGTTTTTTTGATTTTTTTTCCTGCGGCATCGTTCGCTGCAGTACCGTACACGTTCCCAGTTATTCTTCCACTTTTTACGCCATGAAAAGGGCATGCCACAAATAACACATACTTTAGTGGGAAGGAACAATTTTTTATGCATCCTCGGTAATAATACTGGATTCGATATCAGGTCGGGCATAGGACATTCTGTCCAGAAAAGCTGGTAAGGCATAGCCATCCATCCCCATAGCGGTTATGGTATCAATTTTATCGAGGCGGATAAAACCATCCTTTTCCTGTATCTCTGCAGGGAAGTAGATTCTTTCAATGGCCCCGATCACCAGGAGGCAATCATTCTCTTTAAGCACGTAATGATTCTGGTACCTGCAACCAATTTTAACCGAACTCTCTGCCACATAGGGTGCTGCAAATTCATCGAGATATTCCTCCTTAAAACCGGTAGCTGTGAATTCTGTGACATCCTTTTCATACTTCGCCGAAGTTTGATGTGCCATATGGTGCATCTTGGCCGAAACCTGATTCACTGTAAAATAACCAAGGTCCTTTATGTTGTTAAAAGTATCTCGCCGCACTGTTAATGGACGTAGGATAAAGCCGAGCAGAGGAGGAGAGCTGCCTATGTGGATGACTGAGCTGAAAATAGCCAGGTTAGACAAACCTTCACCAGATTTACTACCGATCATGTTGCATGACTTATACCCGGTTATGCTGTTGATCAGATTAGCCCTGTAACGCGGGGGTAGCTGAGCCAGATCATCAGAATGGAATTGTTTCATAAAAATATTGTTTAACAAATATAAAAAATAGTTAAACATACATATCCTAATGGAATGGTAAAATGAAGATCACTGCTCTGATGATAATTTCTTACTTTTACGCATCATACTAAACATCGCAGCCAGCACCATGACGCAAAGCCCTAAGAACATTGCCATTGTAGGATCTGGACTTGTTGGCTCTTTACTGGCGATCTACCTCCAGCGTTTTGGACATCATATCACTGTCTTTGACAGGCGCCCGGATATTCGGACCATAGAGTTCTCAGGTAGATCTATCAATCTGGCGATGAGTGATCGGGGCTGGAAGGCATTACGGGAAATTGGCATAGAGGATGAGATCAAGAAAATAGCCATTCCCTTGGATAAAAGGGCCATGCATGTCCTTGGGTAAGCCCATGTACTTTCAAAAGTATGGAAAAGAAGGAGAAGCAATCTGGTCGATCTCAAGAGGTGTATTGAACCGAAAAATGATCGATTTGGCTGAAGAAGCAGGGGTTGACCTTCAAATTTGAGGAGAAGGTATGGGATGTAGATCTTCCAGACGGCCAACTTGTATACGGGAGATTCGGAAAAAAGGGAGTGGAAGGCATATCATCATGATATCGTTTTTGGTTGTGATGGGGCTTTTCCAGGGTTCGGCATAAAATGCAACGCCGAAGTCGGTTTAATTATTCTCAGGATTTTATTGATGTAGGATATAAGGAGCTTGACCATTCCGGCGAATGCGGATGGGTCGCCATAAATTGGATAACCATTCTTTTCATATTTGGCCCAGGGGCAAGTTTATGTTCATTGCCATGCCCAATTTGGATGGCAGTTTTACCTGTACCCTTGTTCATGCCTTTTGAAGGTGAGGTCTCGTTTGAAAGTATCACCAACAAAGAAGCAGGCCAATAGCATTTTTTTCAACGTATTTTCCAAGTGTGAATGCAGGAAATTGAAAATCTGACCGAGGATTTTTTTAAGAATCCTACCAGTGCCATGGTTACCATGAAGTGTTATCCATGGACCTATTGGGACAAAGTAGCCCTGGTTGGTGATTCTGCCCATGCCATTGTGCCCTTTTATGGGCAAGGTATGAATGCGGGCTTTGAGGATATTTATTTCTCTATGAGATATAATGAAACATAGGTGACGATTGGGAAACCATTTTTCAAACATTTCAAAAAGAACGAAAACCCAATGCGGATGCCATTGCAGAATTAAGTTATCGCAATTTTGTGGAAATGAGCAGTAAAACGGCCGATCCAATGTTTTTATTACAAAAGAAAATTGAGAAATGGTTTGCGGAAAAACATCCCTTCAATGGGAACCCATCTATTCAAGAGTTACATTTTCGCATAGGCCCTATGCAGAAGCATTGGCCATTGGAGATTTTCAGGAACAAATTATGCAAGAAGTTATGGAGTTTCCAAATATTGAAGATCAATGGAATAGTGAAGAAGTGGAGGAGCAATATTAATTACTCCTGCCTACAGAAGTGCCCCATCAGGTTCAAAAGGTTTAAGGACGGTATTTCTTTTTGTTTTATTTCAGCTTGGCTCATCGGCATGCTGTCTATCAATGTGAAAATAGTAGCAGGGCGCACAATAAAACGTTCCTTCAATTTTACGCCTCCATCTTTTCCAATCAATACAGACCCCTGAAAATCCTTTAAGTGGCATATTTTGCTGGATTTTAATGATGTTTTCCTTTTATGGCCTTATCGCGGATGATCTTTCCGTCGGTACAACGAAAATGAGCATATCTCTGATCCTTAATTTCTTCTCGATAGGTTTTGTAAGAGTTTTGAATTGTTCTTTAGCTAACTCACAAAATCCCCGCGGATTCCTTCAGCAGTATTAGGCGATTTTTCCATCTGAAGTCATCCAGATCTTGTCCTTTTTGTGGTGGAATCATAAGAAGTACTACAAGTATAAAAAGAAGTCTGTTGGCGCATTGCAGATAATTCTTTAGATGCTTGCCTAAAGGTATAAAAAAAGCCATCTGGGAAGATGGCTTTATAATACATGAATAGTATTCTACTTAGATCTTGGCGAACATTTTGTGCATTTTTTGCTGCTCTTCCTCAGCCAATACAGGATCTACCAAGATACGTCCACTATGTTCATCTGTGATGATTTTTTTCCTGCGAAGCGATTTCCACCTGTACTTGTGGTGGTATTGTAAAGAAAGATCCCCCGGATGCACCTCTTTCAATAGGCACCACGGCAAGTCCGTTCTTTACATTGTTTCTGATTCTTTCATAGGCCTTCACCAAGACGCTCTTCAATTTGCTTTTCGTAAATTCGACTGATTTTGCAAAGTGCCTTTTCTTCTTTTTCGGTTTCGGCAAGAATCGCATCCAATTCGCTTTTCTTATGTTTCAAATGCGATTCCCGTTCAGATAAGCTTTCCTTGGTTTCAGCGATCACCTCTTTTTTCTGTTCGATCTGCGCCTTGAATTCTTTAATATTCTTTTCAGCCAGTTGAATTTCCAATTCCTGAAATTCCACTTCTTTGCTCAAGAGAATTGAATTCCCGACTATTTCGAACATTCTTTTGTTGCTCAGCATATTTCTTGATCAAGGCCTTTGCCTCGTCAATAAGATTTTTCTTGGCGGTGATCTCGTAATTGATGGTCTCCACATCGGTTTTTAACTTGTCCATCCTAGTTTTAGTCCTAAAACATCATCTTCCAGATCCTCTACCTCTAAAGGCAATTCGCCCACGAACATTGCGGATCTCGTCAACCCTAGAATCAATTAATTGCAAATCATACAATGCCCTTAATTTATCTTCTACCGTAGCTTCTTTTTTTGCCATATATTAATAAATACTTAATGGGATTGGTTATGCTTTCTGATAAAGCGACTGCAAAATTAGGGATTTTTTTTGTAAGATAATCAACTAATAGATTTTTTGTGAATTGTTCTGTTTCATAATGTCCGATATCCGCAATCATCATCTTCTTTTCAGCTTCGAAAAACTGATGGTATTTTATATCTGCAGTGATGAATAGGTCTGCTCCGCTGGCTTTGGCCGCAGTGATCGCAAAAGCACCACTCCCGCCCAAGACGGCTACTTTTTGATGGGTTTATTTCGCAATTCCGAATGGCGAATGCATGATACTTGCATGCTATTCTTTAAGATGTTCAAAGAAAATATGTTCCTCCATGGGAGTTGCAAGGCTGCCTATCATTCCCATTCCGAGATGTTGATGCTCGTTCTCAAGGGTTGTTATTTCATACGCTACCTCTTCATAGGGATGACTTTTAAACAAGGCTTTTAAAACAGTAGTCTTTACAGCTGCCGGAAAGGTCATGTTCACCTGTATTTCCTTTTCAAATTGTGTTTCACCAAGTTTTCCAATTGTAGGGTGAGCGCCACTTTCCGGCTTATAACTACCGGTACCTTCCAGGGTAAAGCTACATTGACTGTAATTGCCAATACGTCCGCCTCCTGCCTCAAATAGTGCTTTCTTGACGGTGCCAGCGCATTCTTTTGGAACATAGGTGGTCAATTTTTGGAGACTCCTTGTTTTGGGAATTAGAATTCGTGGATCTAAAATGCCCAGTACCTCACATATTCTGCCATTGACCCCTTCGAGGAACATTGTCCAGGGCTGTATGCATACTATAAATATTGATCCCATGTTGGATGGCTTTTATCACGACACGTTCCACATAGTTCTCTCCGGTGATCTTTTTAAGGCCTAAAAATTATAGGATGAAAACTAACTGATAAGATTGCATTTCTTTGCGATAGCCTCATCTACCACGTTTTCCAACGTATCGAGGGTTACCAGTATTCCGGTTACCTGTCCTTCATGATTACCAACCAGGAGTCCGACATTGTCAAAATCCTCGGCATTGGCCAATGGAGCCAGTTCTTCCAGTATATCTGCAACTTCTTCTACAATCATTTTAGAATTATCAGGGTTCAAAGATAAAATATTATATTTTCGTTCTGATGCAACTCCTGAGAAAAATAGTATTCCCTTTTTCCCTGCTCTACGCAGGGTCGTTTATTTGAGAAATGTATGTTTTGATCTTGGGATATTTTCCTCGAAAACGTATAAGACACCTACTATCTGTGTAGGGAACCTCAGTACCGGGGGTACCGGAAAAACACCTATGATAGAGTGGCTTTTAGCGCATATAAATATGGCTGAAAGGGTGGCCGTATTGAGTAGGGGATACAAACGGAAATCGAGGGGATTTTTGCTGGTTACCCCAGGACAAAGCGCTGAGGAAGCCGGAGATGAACCTTTACAGATCTCACGAAAATTTCCGGAGCGCATTGTTGCTGTAGATAGCAATAGGCAACGGGGCATTCTGCAACTTGAAGAACAGTTTTCTCCCGGACTTATTCTTTTAGATGATGCTTTTCAGCATAGAAAGGTAAAGGCCAGTATGTATGTTTTACTAACTGCTTTCAATGACTTGTACATTGATGACTGGTATTTGCCCACAGGGAATTTAAGAGATCATAAAAAAGAAGCCAAAAGGGCAGATGTCATCATAGTCACAAAATGTCCTCTCGATTTAAGTCCGGAGGCTCAAAAAGCGATCATGGGTCGATTAAGGCCCTTAGCAGGACAGCAAACCTTGTTTTGTGGGTATGAATATGGAAAAGAGGTTCATGGGCTCAAAGGCTCTAAAAACATCACTGACCTTGGGGATGAGATCTTATTGGTAACCGGAATTGCCAACCCGGATCCTTTGCTTCAATTCTTAGAGACACAGGGGGTGCGTTATACGCATCGCAGGTTTTCTGACCACCATTTTTTTTCAGAGGCAGAATTCAATGAATTACGGACATTTCCTATGATTCTTACAACTGAAAAAGATTATACAAGAATGGGTGGTAATTTGCCTAATGCGTATTATTTGTCGGTTAAACATGTTTTCTTAGGCAACGGCAAAGAGGAATTCAGGAGGGCGATAAAAATGTTATGAAGCGGATTTTTTCTGCTTGTGTTCCAAAAAGTTCTCTCCTATTTTTTGATAGAATACCTCCGGTTTAAAGGGCTTGGTCACCACGTCATTGCAACCTGCCGCATAGAATGTTTCCAGGCTATCATCTAGTGAGATGGCTGTCAAGGCAATGATCGGAGTTTCCCTATCGAATTTTCGGATCTCAATAGTAGCCTCCACACCGCTGATCCCGGGCATATGAATGTCCATCAAAATTCCGTCATACTGATTTCTGTTTGCATGGTCTATGGCTTCCAAACCATTTTCGGCAATATCACAACTAATACCTCGTTTATGGAGCATTTTCTTAGTGATTACCTGGTTTATTTTGTTGTCTTCCACAACCAGGACATGCATTCCATTCAGATCGTATTCCTTCTGCTCCAATTCAAACGGAATATCATCCACTATACTGTCTTTGCATTTTAGTACTAGTTCAAAGAAAAATGAACTTCCTTTACCTTCCTCGCTTTTCAATTGAATTTGACTGTCGAACAGACCCAATAGGCTTTTTACTATGGTGAGGCCCAGTCCGGTACCGCCGTATTCTCTATTTATCTGAATAGAGCCCTGTTCAAAGCTGTCGAAGATATGTTTTTGCTGTTCATGGGAGATTCCTATCCCATTGTCCATTACTTCAAAGTAAATGGTAACATTGTCCTCTTCTTTATTCACTAATTTTGCGATAATGGTAACTTGTCCATTCTTAGTGAATTTAATAGAGTTCCCGATCAGGTTAATAAAGATCTGCGATAATTTTAAAGGATCACTCATCAAATGCTGAGGAATCTCATCATCATAATCGAGAATGATTTTTGTTTTATTCTCCTTGGCACTTTGTTGCAGGGAATCGATTACTTCACTGAGGATCTTCTTCAGATAAAAATCAATGCTTGAGGGTTCCAATTTATCAGCATCAATTTTATTTATCTGCAAGATATCATTGATGAAATTCAAAAGATAGTCGCCAGAGAATTTCAGGGATTTGAGATGTTCCTTTTGATTTTCACTTGGATTCTCTTCAAGCAGCAGGTGGGTAAGCCCTGTTACTGCATAGAGTGGAGTTCTCAGTTCATGACTGACGGTAGACAAAAAATTGGTCTTAGCTTCCATGGCCTGTACTGCTGCATCCCTGGCTGCCTGTAATTCTTTGTTCTTTGTTTGCAGCAGGTCGTTGGTTTTTAGTTTGATCTGATTGTTCCTGTATAGTGAAACTGCCAATAACGAAATTATTGTAAGAAATGCCGAGGTAAGGATCGCTGTAATCTCTGATCGATTGGCAGATTCGCTTAAAGCTTCAATTCTTTCATCTTGCCTTTTGAGCTCGGTTTTGGCTTCGTCCATTGCGAGCTTATCAGCCTTGTTGGTTTCTGCCTTTATCTTGTCGAGGCTAAAAATGGAGTCTTTTATTTTTACAATATACTCCTTGTATAGGAGTGCCAGTTTGTAATTTTGCTGCAGTTCGTTGGCTTTGGCCAGATATTCAGTAGCCTGAAGTAATTCAATTCCAAAATTATTTGTTTTAGCCAGTTCAATGGCACTCAAGCCATTTTTTATACTTTCCTCGTAATTCTCTGTCCTAAGATAAAGATCTGCCAACCCCAAATGAGCTTTTGTTGTTAAATAGGCCTTTTCAATATCGTCTGAGTTAACAACCAGCGAATTAAAACTAACCGCTGCCTTTTCGTAATCTTCTATACTCATGTAAATAAGCCCTTCTAAAAGCAACATATTGTTTAGAAGGTTGCGATCATTACTAAGGGTCTTGGCGTCCTCTAAACGTCTCATAGCGGCAAAATTCAGATCTGAACTATAAAGAAGTTTTGCTTCAACGTATTTGTAATATCCTTCTCCACGCGGATATGAATTATAGCTTTCTAATAATTTGGAAGCCCGTGCTAAAAAGAATTCCGCATTATTCTTATCTCCCCGCTGAAGATTTAATAAGGCGTATCGATGATAGGTGTCTATTATGCCTTTTTCATTAAGGCTGCTTTCTGCCAGTTTACGTGCTTTGTCAAGGACATCTAAAGCCTGTTCTAGCTTATTCTCGTTCTTGTATATAGTGTATTCCTTGAAGAATTCTGAAAGCTGATCGTCTACCGTATTGGAATTCTGTGACCAAAGAGGGCCTACAGACCAAAAAAGCCCTAAAAGGACTAATAATCTAAGACGGTCTTTATGTTTTTTTAAAAAGATCAAATGTATTTTTTATGTTGTAACATTTCTATTACATCAATAATCCGGCTGCTATAACCGGTTTCATTGTCATACCATCCGATAACCTTCACCATTTTCCCTAGAACAGAAGTCATCTGAGAATCAAACGTACAGGAATAACAACTATTGTTTATATCTATAGAAACTATAGGGTCTTTCGTATAAAAAAGTACGTTTTTTAGCTCATTTTGCGCCACTCTTTCAAAAGTATCATTAATTTCCTGAATGCTTGTATGTTTTTTTAAGTTAAGTGTAATGTCTGTCAGGGAGCCATTTGGGACGGGCACACGTATACCACAACCCCCAATTACATCCGCGAGGTCAGGGAATATTCGAGTCAGGGCTTTTGCTGCACCTGTGGTTGTTGGTATAATCGATAGGCTTGCTGCCCTGGCACGTCTCAGATCTCTATGGGGCCTATCATGTAAGCTTTGATCGGAGGTAAAAGAGTGAACGGTCGTAATATAAGCTTGTTCCACGCCCCAATGATCGTGTAATACTTTGATCATTGGTGCCGCATTATTGGTGGTGCAGGAGGCATTGGAGAAAATATGGTCAGCAGGAGTCAGAAGAGCATCATTTACACCAAAAACGATCATTTTGATGTCTTCATCCATCGGAGGTACCGATAAGATCACCTTTTTTGCGCCATTTTTTAAATGACATTCTAAGGAATTTTTAGATTTAAACCTTCCTGTAGCCTCTACCACAATGTCTACATTCCCAGCCTTCCAGTCTATATCTTTTGGATGCTCGTGTTGTTGCATGCTTATAACTTCCCCATTAACTACAAGGGCTTTTTCTTCAAAGCTTACTTCATGTTGAAAGCGCCCGTGTATACTGTCATACTTAAGTAAATGCGCCAGTGTTTCACAATCGGCAAGATCATTGATAGCGCTTACCTTAATGTAAGGGTGCCCTTCCAATAAACGAAAGAGTGTTCTGCCAATACGACCAAAACCATTGATGCCAATATGTATAGTTCTCATAGGCTTTTAATGCCAACTGTCACGTATAGATCTAACTCAAGTCAGATATGTCTGGCGTGGATATTTTAGAGTATATGCTTGTGTGCTTTATAAGAAGAACGCACCAAAGCCCCGCTTTCTACATGTCTGAAGCCCATTTCTAATCCCAGGCGTTCATATTTTTTAAATTGGTCTGGGGTTATAAACTCCTTTACAGGCAAATGCTTTTTCGAAGGTTGAAGATATTGTCCTATAGTAACTACGTCTACCCTGGCATCTCGGAGATCTTTCATAGTATCGATCACCTCTTCCTCCAATTCTCCTAAGCCCAGCATTATTCCAGATTTTGTTCTATTCACACCTGCTTCTTTGAGGTATCTTAAAACCTCTAAACTTCGTTCATATTTTGCCTGGATCCGGACTTCTCTGGTCAATCTCTTAACAGTTTCCATATTGTGAGATACTACCTCAGGTGCTACTTCTACAATTCTGTCCAGGTGTCTTTCAATTCCCTGAAAATCGGGAATTAGTGTTTCCAGGGTAGTTTCAGGATTCATTCTTCGGATGGCTTTCACTGTTTCTGCCCAAATAATTGAACCCATGTCCTTGAGGTCATCTCGGTCAACAGAGGTCACTACAGCATGCTTTATCCCCATGATCTTTATAGATCTGGCTACTTTTTCCGGTTCTTCCCAGTCTACCTGTTCAGGTCGTCCTGTTTTTACACCGCAAAAGCCACAGGAGCGGGTACAAATATTTCCCAGTATCATAAAGGTAGCAGTTCCTTCGCCCCAGCATTCACCCATATTAGGGCAACTCCCTGAAGTGCATATGGTGTGCAGGTCATACTTGTCAACTAAACTTCGTAATTGGGTATATTTCTTACCTGTTGGAAGTTTTACCCTTAACCACTTCGGTTTTCCTTTCGGGACCGCTGTATTTGTTGCTATTTCCAGGCTCATAGAAAATTTTATGCAAATATACGAACAAAAATAATCGAAATCTCCTGACTCTTTTTATGGCTGCTACTGAGATTTGATGATCTCTGCCAGAAGTTTTTTAGCTCTGAGAATTTTCACCTTTATATTATTGATAGGCTCACCTAATTCTTCTGCAATTGCTGTATATGAAAGTTCTCTGAAATATCGCAAATTAATGACCTCCTGATAATGCGGCTTTAATTTTTTTATATGAGCAAGGAGGTTCGCCAGGTTTTGTTCAATGATTAATTGATCTTCGGCGGTGGGGGCATCATCCAATACTTCTTTGATCATATCCTGATTTCTGGGAGTACTATGCTGAAGCACATTTTTCTTCCTTTTTCTAATTAGATCTACATGCAGATTCTTGGAAATTGTGAACAACCAGGTCTTAAATTCATAGGCGTCGTCATAGCTGTGAATTTTATCGAAGGCTTTAGAAAAAGTCTGAATAGTAATATCTTCCGCGTCGTTCTCATTTTTGGTGCGGACTAGTTGAAACCCATAAACCTCATTCCAATACGCATCTAGCAGATTACTAAATGCAATTTGGCTGCCTGCTTTGGCTTTTTCGATGGTTTCCTTCATTAGTGGGATGAGGTGTCCGGAATGTGTTCTTAACTAAGCTAAGCGAATTGGTATAAGGGCAACGTATATTACCCGAGTGTATCTTTCTTACAATCTTGTTCTTGTGGAAGTTTTCCGCACATTCCGCAAGGTTCACCACTGTTATTTAAAAATGGACTTTGACTTGCGCAGGTACCCGCAAATTTGCCATCCTTTTGGGCCCATATCTTTATGGCGATCCCGGCAAATGCTAGCGCTAACAAACCTATGGTTAATAATACTAGTTTCATGGAACAACTTTGTGCAAAGATATAAAAAAAAGGCCCCATCAAAGGGGCCTTAACAGATTATCTAAGGGTATGACCCTAGTATTTTATATTGGCAACTATGTTTTGCACAGTTGGACTATTATTCCCTCCGGTAGGCTCAATGGTGATATAGCTTATCGCATTTTCTCCATAAGGTAATGGCAACAATCGATCTCTATCTTCAATTTTTTTGATGATACCAAGATTAACCATTTCTCCATTTACTTCTGCCCACATCTGGTAAACCTGATCTTTCGGGAGATTAGGGAGACTGCGTACATTGATAAAGGATAATTTCTTCACGGGATTTACGTAGGCAACGGCTTTAAGATCTTTGGCCTTGGCATTGCCATTTACGTAAAACTTCTTGGTTTGAGGGTTGTTCAGAACAATGAATTGATTTCTCACATCTTCCAACTGCTGCTTCATGTCTGCCTCAAGATCCAGGATTCGATTAGTCACAATGGTATTTTCGCTTTTTAAACTCTTGTTCTGATTCCAGAAGAAATAAGAAGAGCCAGCGAAGATAAATGCCGCGAAACTTGCTGCGATAGCAAATCTCCTGAACTTTCGCCTTCCAACATTCTGAGACCGTATTCTCTGTAAGATCTTTGCTTTAAGTCCTTCGGGTGACCTGAGGGAATGTAAGCGAGCAAAGATCTCCAGGTTTTCCTGTAGTTCTTCAAAGCTTTTTCTCACCTCCGGATACATGACAATATAGCGTTCCACCTGAGAGTTTTCTTCCCTGGTGGTCGTCCCTAAAAGGTATTTTTCCAAAAGGTCCGATTCTAAAAATAATTTTATTTTTTCTTTCATGATATTAAAGTTAATAGGGCCAACACCGCATAAGAACTACCGTATATTTTCTTTAGTTCCCGTAATCCAATTTTTAATCTGGATTTGATGGTCCCTAAGGGAATGTCTAATTCTTCACTGGCCTCTTGTTGGGTCATTCCTTGAAAGAAAAGTGCATCGAGCACTATTTGATATTTGCTTTCAATCTTTGCAAGGTTTTCCTGAATGTCCATGAACTCGGGCCTTATTCCGTCAACTCCTATTTTATATACGTTCGAAACGTCTATTTGGATTTCTTTGTCAGATTTGGTTTTTACACTCCGTAATTTATCAATTGCAGTGTTTCTGGTAATTCGGAATAACCATGTAAAGAGTTTGGCCTTAGTATGATCATAAGAATCTGATTTCTTCCAAATTTTGACAAAGCTCTCCTGAACGATGTCCTGAGCCAATTCTTCATCTTTTACCACCTTATAAGCAACACCAAACAACGTATCTCCGTAATGATCATACAAGAGTGAAATTGCCTTTTCATTGCGTTCCTGCAATAATTCAACAATATGTTTTTCGAGGAGTATGCTCATTATTAGATCCCGATATTAAAAAATACCCCATCGGGCATCCAGAAATATCCTTTGTTACGTAAATAGTGTAAACGCTAATTTATAAAATTGATTCTTAAATTAACGTTATCTTATATTTAATTAGATAAATGTACAACTGGTTATTGTGCATTTAGTTTTTGGTTAGTTTGGTTTGAAATCACCCTCGGATAGTTGCTATTCGGGGGTTATTTTTTATGTTCCGGAAAGCCTTATTCCTAAGCTAAAAAAACGATTAGGCAACTGGTTTTATAGAACATTCACTTCGGGTTCAATAGCTATACCAAAAGTATTTTTTACTTTCTCCTGTATTTGTTTTGAGAGCCTTAATATTTCAGCCCCAGTAGCTTTCCCATAATTTACAAGGACCAGGGCCTGGTGTTCGTGAACTCCTGCATCTCCTTGTCTGAACCCCTTAAATCCACAGGAATCTATGAGCCATGCGGCCGGGATCTTTATGTCGTCCTCCGCCACTTTATAAAAAGGGATCTCCGGATATCGCTGTTGAAGTTTTTCAAAGGATTCCTTACTGATCACCGGATTCTTAAAAAAGCTACCACTATTTCCCAGTACAGCCGGGTCTGGAAGTTTTTGCTGCCTAATTCGTATTACCGCATTAGAGATATCCTGAATGTTTGGATGCAGCACAGCAGCCTTCTCTAATTCCTTCGCAATGGTACCATATCCTGTGCGCAGGCTATGATTCGTGGAAGTTAACCTGAAGGTCACGGACGTTATGACATACTTTCCTTTGCCTTCATGTTTAAAGTAAGAATCCCTATATCCAAACTTACAATCCTCCAGCGAAAAAGTGTGAAGGGTTTGAGTGGCTATATCCATAAGCTCGCAGCAAACAAAATGATCCTTTAATTCAACGCCATAGGCACCGATATTTTGAATTGGTGCACTGCCAACACTGCCCGGGATCAATGAAAGATTTTCCAATCCACCCAAGTTCTGCTCTAAGGTCCACATCACCAGATCGTGCCAGTTTTCCCCGGCCATAATTCGAATCTCGCTATGGCTTTCATTGCGGCTGAGGACCTCTTTTCCTTTTAGGCTTATCAGGATGACCAGGGAATCCAGGTCTCCTGTGAGTAGCATGTTGCTCCCGCCCCCTAAAATCAATTTTTTGGGATAGTTTTTTTGTTGTAATACCCAGGCTAATTCTTCAAGTGATTTAACCTCCGCAAAATACCGGGCTTTGACATCTATACCAAAGGTATTATAGGGTCGTAAAGAAACATGTTCTTGAATTTTCACGCCTTGAGATACGTTTTAAGTGCTTCCTTTAAAATAGCAACTGCCGTAATTAGCTGCTCCTTCTCAAGAACATAAGCTATTCTTATCTGATTTTTTCCTAATCCTTTTGTGGCATAGAAGCCTGCTGCAGGGGCCACCATAACAGTTTTGCCATTCACGTTAAATTCTTCTAATAACCATTGAGCAAAATCATCAGCATCTTTTACAGGGAGCTCCACGATGCAATAAAATGCACCATGTGGTCTGGCTATCTTGATGCCCTCGATCTTAGCGAGTTCCTCAATAAGAATATTCCTCCGTTCTACGTATTCTTCAATGACCGCATCGAAATAAGACTGAGGGGTGTCTAGGGCTGCTTCACTTGCTATTTGCGCATAGGTAGGTGGCGACAGCCTCGCCTGTGCAAATTTTAAAGATGCCTGAATTACAGATTTATTTCTCGTGACTAAAAATCCAATGCGGGCCCCGCACATACTATATCTTTTGGAAACGGAGTCTACTACGATGGCGTTATCTTCTAAACCAGTTTCCTGTAAAATTGAATAATGCTGCGCTCCATCATACGCAAATTCACGATATACTTCATCTGCGACAAGAAATAGATCGTACTTTTTTACTAGTGCTGCTAATTTTTGTATTTCGTCTTTGGTGTATAAATACCCGGTGGGATTTCCCGGATTACAAATTAGGATGGCTTTTGTTCTTGGGGTGATACAAGCCTCAAACGCTTCAATAGGCGGTAAGGCAAAATTGTCTTCAATTTTTGAAACTACCGGCACGACTTGAATACCTGCGGCAATAGCAAAACCATTATAATTGGCATAAAAAGGCTCCGGAATGATGATTTCATCCTCAGAATCTGCAATACTTCCCATCGTAAAAGCAAGGGCTTCAGACCCTCCGGTGGTAACAATAATATCCTTGTGTGTTACATGAATAGCATGTTTGGCGTAGTACTGAGCCACTTTTTTTCTATACTGCTCGGTTCCTTCCGTTCTGCTGTAAGACAACACTTCAATCGAATTGTTCTTTACGGCATCGAGCGCAACTTGAGGAGTTTTGATGTCTGGCTGTCCAATATTCAGGTGGATAACCTCAACACCTCTTTCTCTCGCATCTTCTGCAAAGGGGACTAATTTCCTGATAGGGGATTCGGGCATAGAACGCCCTTTCTGTGAAATAGAAGGCATTGTTGTTATTATTTTAAGCAAAAATGGGAAATACTGATGGACAAAACAACAGTGCCCGGCTTTATTATTCTTTGCTGAAGAGAATGTTAAAAGCAGGGCAACCCTTTGATTTTATTTGTATCTTAGAGAAGTAATCTCTTAAAATACAATATTTTGCGAGCCCAAGGTTGGTTTTTTATAGCATTTTTTTGCTGCCTTTCTTTAATAGGAACGGCACAGAAATTTCAATTGCCGGAAGGGGTAGAATCCCAAAAAGTCAGTTTTCAGCTAATTAACAACCTTATTGTTATCCCACTTGAGATAAATGATGCAAAATTAAATTTCATCTTGGATTCTGGGGTGAGCAAGCCTATACTTTTTAACCTGTCTGATCAGGATTCTATTGCCTTAAAGAATGTTACGGAAATAACGATCAATGGACTGGGAGCAGGGGAGCCGATAAAAGCTCTTAATTCAGTTGGAAATAGTTTTAAATTAAAAAAAATAAGGAATAACGATCAGCAACTTTTTGTGGTGATCGATAAGGATATAAATTTTTCCCCAACCTTGGGAATGCCTATTCATGGGATCATTGGATACGATTTGTTTCGCGACTTTGTGGTAGACGTGAATTACAGTAGTAAATCGATTAAATTCACTGACCCTAAATACTATCGTCAAAAATCCTCTTCAAAAACAGTCACCTTACCCCTCTCAATTATAGAAAGAAAAGCTTATGTGGATGGAGAAGTCAGCTTTGAGGATATGGAGAGCGTACCGGTTAAATTATTGGTAGATACAGGAAGTAGTGATGCTGTTTGGTTGTTTCAGGATCTAGAAAAAGGAATTAATGTCCCCACTAAACACTATGTGGACTATCTGGGAAAAGGTCTTAACGGCAATATTTTTGGTAAAAGAACAAGGGTTCGAAGTGTTAAACTTGGAAACTTCCTGCTTAAGGATGCTAAGGCGGCCTTTCCAGACATGTATTCGTTCAGTAGTATCAAAGATCTTGGGGATAGAAATGGAACGGTAGGGGGAGAGATCTTAAGAAGATTCAATATTGTCTTTAATTATCCTGAAAATGAGGTCCATTTAAGAAAGAATAAAAATTTTAAAGCCCCTTTTAGATTTAATATGAGTGGCCTGGAATTGCAGCATAACGGAGTACGCTATATAGCAGAACGGATGACGGATGCACGTGGTGTATTAAAAAATGATGAACGTTCTTTTGGAGATGTTCAAATTTTGATGGAGAACAGAACGCGCTTAAGTTTGGTGCCAGAGATCATCGTTTCAGGAATCAGGGCCGGTAGCCCTGCAGAGCAGGCCGGACTTAGAGAGGGCGATATTATTTTAGCGGTAAATGGCAAAAAGATCCATAAATATAAACTACAAGAGGTCCTGAATATGATCAATGAAAAAGAGGGAAAAAAGGTGCGTGTGCAGATTGAACGTTACAATAAAGATCTAACATTCTCCTTTACCTTAAAAGATGTTTTCAAAAAAAGACCCTGACATTACTGCCAGGGTCTTTTAAAGATTATAATTTCTTCTAATTTTTCTGCTCTTATTTTCCGTCAATGGCTTTTACTTCACCTTTGATCTTTAAAACCTTTGTTGGAGTGTCAGCGTTTGAAATAACGGTTATTGCCTTTCTGATAGGCCCTACTCTGTTCGTGTCGTATTTTACTTGAATTTCACCGTCCTGACCAGGCAAAATTGGCTGTTCTGGCTTTTTAGGTATGGTACAACCACAACTAGAACTTACCTTGGTAATGATCAAAGGCACTTCACCGGTATTTGTAAATTCAAATACACGAATGCCATCGCTTCCTTTCTCAATTTGGCCATAGTCTACGGTCTCAGCTTTAAACTGAATTTTTGCCGTTTTTTCTTGAGCTTGTAGGCTAAAAGCCATTAGGCCCATAAATAATACTACTGCTATTTTTTTCATTACTTTACTTTTTGAGGAATCTCAAATGTAGCATATTTGCATCAACATCCAAAATTCTTTTGTTATCTACTAACGTTACTTATTTTTGTTTCGTATTTAATTTCAGGATTTTAGCCCTTTTTAAGATAGATATGGGCTCCGGTTTTTTATAGAAACAAAGATTTCACAATTAATTAGTCAAGAATCATACCAATTATGAATATTCCTTCAAAATATGAACCTCAAAAGATAGAAGATAAATGGTATGCATATTGGTTGGAACACCAGTATTTTAAATCACTTCCAGATACCAGACAACCCTATACCATAGTGATTCCTCCGCCAAACGTAACGGGGATCTTGCATATGGGACACATGCTAAATAATACTCTGCAGGATGTGCTGATCAGACGGGCGCGATTATTAGGAAAAAATGCCTGTTGGGTACCCGGGATGGACCACGCTTCTATTGCCACAGAGGCAAAAGTAGTAGCCAAACTCAAGGAAGAAGGAATTCACAAATCGGATCTGACCAGAGAAGCGTTCCTGGAACATGCCTGGGATTGGACAAACACTTACGGCGGTGTAATTCTGGAACAATTAAAGAAACTAGGCTGTTCCTGTGATTGGGACCGGACTAAATTCACCATGGATGAAGATATGTCTGCCTCTGTTATAAAGGTTTTTGTGGATCTACACAAGAAAGGACTTATCTATAAAGGGTACAGGATGGTAAATTGGGATCCTGAGGCTAAAACCACCTTGTCAGACGAAGAAGTGATCTACGAGGAAAAACAGGGCCAGTTATTTTACCTTTCCTATGCCATAGAAGGTACAACTGATTCCCTGACGATTGCCACAACAAGGCCGGAAACCATTTTGGGAGATACGGCTATTTGTATTCATCCAGACGATGAACGCTTTAAACATCTGCATGGAAAAAAAGCGGTTGTACCCGTAGCCAATAGGGTAATACCCATCATCCTGGATGAATATGTCGATATGGAATTTGGAACCGGTTGTCTGAAAGTAACCCCTGCTCATGATGAAAATGATTGGAATTTAGGCGAAAAACACGGATTGGAAACTATTGATATCTTCAACGAAGATGCCACCTTGAATGCCTATGGGTTGCATTATGAGGGAAAGGATAGGTTTATGGTCCGCAAGGAAATAGTCGAAGAGCTGGAAACCCTTGGGGCGTTGGCAAAAACGGAGCCTTATACCAACAAAGTAGGTACTTCCGAACGTACCAAAGCCGTTATTGAGCCAAGATTATTAGATCAGTGGTTTCTCAAAATGGAGGAGCTGGCAAAACCCGCACTCAAAGCCGTACTGGATACTCAGGAAGTTAAATTCTTTCCAAAAAAATTCGAGAATACCTATAAGTACTGGATGGAAAATATTCGCGACTGGAATATTTCAAGACAATTATGGTGGGGGCAACAGATCCCTGTATACTATTACGGGGACGGGGCTTCAGACTATGTGGTGGCAGAAAGTGCCGAAGAGGCACTAAAATTGGCGAAAGTAGCATCTGGCACCCCGGGAATGAAAGGAAGTGATCTTCGGCAGGACGGTGATGTTCTGGATACCTGGTTTTCATCCTGGTTATGGCCCATTAGCGTATTTGGGGGTATCCTGGAGCCCAATAATAAGGAGGTCAATTATTACTACCCAACCAATGATCTGGTTACAGGCCCCGACATCATATTTTTCTGGGTTGCCAGAATGATTGTAGCCGGTTATGAGTTCAGGGACAGCAGACCCTTTGATAATGTCTTTTTCACAGGCTTGGTACGAGATAAAGACAGGCGAAAAATGTCTAAACAATTGGGTAATTCCCCCGATGCACTTAAGTTGATAGAGGATTACGGTGCAGATGGAGTGCGTGTTGGTCTTATGCTAAGTGCTGCTGCCGGAAATGATCTCTTGTTTGATGAAGCACTCTGTCAGCAGGGAAAGAACTTCGCTAACAAGATCTGGAATGCCTTCAGACTGGTCAAAGGATGGAAGGTAACCAGGCAGCCACAACCAGAGGCCGCGGCCCTAGGAGTGGCATGGTACGAAGCAAAATTTAATGATACCCTAACAGAAATAGAAGATCATTTCTCAAAATATCGGATTTCAGATGCCCTGATGGCTATTTATAGGTTGCTCTGGGACGACTTCTGTTCCTGGTTCCTTGAGATCGTAAAACCGGCCTATCAACAACCGATTGATGCAGAAACCTATGCGCAGACAATCTCTTTATTTGAAAAGAATTTAAAGATTTTACATCCTTTTATGCCCTTTCTCTCAGAAGAAGTATGGCAATGTATGTCTGAAAGGTGTGCAGAAGAGGCTTTAGTTATTTCTTCCTGGCCTGAAATCAAAAAGGGCGCTCCTGATCTCTTAAGCGAATTTACGTATACGACAGAGGTCATTTCCGGTATCAGGACGATCAGAAAAGAGAAGAATATTCCGTTAAAAGAATCCCTCACATTACAGGCCCTGAATGCTCAGGAGGTTTCTCCTCGCTGGGATGCAGTCATAAAAAAGCTCGCAAATATTACTGCTATTGAGGCTATATCAGCGGCTCCGGAAGGCGCTATTTCCTTTAGAGTTAAAAGCAATGAATACTTTGTCCCTATAACAGGTACCATAGATGTGGAGGCTGAGATCCTAAAAATAAAAGAAGAATTGACATATACGAAAGGCTTTTTAAAATCAGTAGAGAAAAAACTTTCCAATGAACGCTTTGTAAACAATGCACCGGCAAAGGTAGTTGCTATGGAAAAAAAGAAGGCCACAGATGCAGAAGAAAAAATAACCACCCTGGAGAAAAGCCTGGCAGGTTTGGCCAAATCTTAGGAAAAATGCTAACAAAATGCTAATAATCAGCCTATTTCGGGCACGGTATCCTATTTTTGAACAAAAAGAAGATGAAAAAGATACATTACTTTATCGTTATTGGGCTGCTCAGTGCTGTGGTAAGTTGTTCCAATGACCAGGAAATAGAGGCAGAAAACACGAACATTCCGATCGAGACTGCCGCCAGGACAACTATTGCCGACCCGGCCTTTGAGCAAGCATTAATTGATCTGAATATAGATGATGTGATTGATGGCTCGGTACTAACCAGTGATGCAGAAAAGGTTACCTCCCTGGTTATGGATAACAAGGGCATTACTAGCCTACAGGGTATCTCTGATTTTACGATGCTGGAGAGTTTGTTAGTAAGCGATAATCAAATCAGTTCATTAAACCTTTCACAAAATACGCTGTTAAAATTTGTTTTTGCTGAAAACAACATACTAACGAGCATCAATTTAGGGAATTTGGCCATCCTTGAAAAATTAGCCGTTACAGGCAACTCCCTTACTCAGCTCGATATTTCAGCAAATCCTTCGCTGCAAGTATTACAAATAGCGGATAATTCTCTTGGTGCGATAGATCTGTCTCTAATTCCCAACAAATTGCAGCTAAATACTTTTGCGGTTGAGAATAACCCCCTTAGCTGCATTAAGGTAAATGAAGAGGTCCTGAATGATGTTCCTTCCCAATGGACGAAGGATGAGGCCGATACTTATGCCCTGAGCTGCAATTAATTGGTTAAAGTTTTTCAATTCGGTTATAGCGGAGTTATTGCCGGTTTTTTTATCTTTATGGAAAGCCGGCACTCATGAAAACTATCACGCTATTGCTCATTTTGCTTCCTGTGTTTCTACTATCTCAGGAAAACGATTCCAAAGTACTTTCCAGGGAGGTCCAGATTAAGACCGCTTTACTACCTGTGCCAGAAGGTCAGAAGGAAGGTGCCATGGTGTACGGGTATAATGATGCCGGGGAATTAGTGGTATTGCGAGCAGGTACAAATAATCTGGTTTGTGTAGGAGATAATCCTTTCAGGGAGGGCATTAGTGTAAGCTGCTATTCCAAAAAGCTAGAGCCATTTATGGCCAGGGGAAGGGAGTTGAATGCCCAGGGAAAGAGCCAGGATGAACGCAATGAAATCAGAGGCAGGGAAATTGAATCAGGAGTATTACCTATGCCTAAAGAACCCAGTATGCTCTATGTATACTTTGGTTCAGAAGACGACTATGACAAGACTACCGGGGCATTGCCTAATGGCAAGTTCCGTTATGTTATATATACATCTTTTGCAACCACAGAATCTACCGGACTCCCGGATAAACCACATGCGCCTGGAATGCCCTGGTTGATGGATCCCGGGACTCACAGGGCTCATATCATGATAGGTCCCTTTAATTAAATCACGACAAATATATTTTAAGGGTATTTCATTATCTTTAGCTTTTGACGAAGTCATATGGAAACTTACGCCACAGCACTATTATATGCAATTCCTTTTTTTATTCTTCTCTTGGTAGCTGAAATTCTGTATGGACATTTTGTAAAAAATCAGCAGCATAAGGTGTTAGATACCGTGAGCAGTATTAGCTCGGGACTTACTAACATTGTAAAAGATTCTCTGGGCCTTGGGGTAATTATTGTCAGCTATCCTTTTTTATTGGAGCATCTGGCAATAACCTCAGTAAAAGCCACCTGGTTGGTATGGTTGATTGCCTTTTTGGCTATTGATTTTGCTGGGTATTGGAACCATCGCCTCAGTCATAAAATAAATTTTTTCTGGAATCAGCATATTATCCATCATAGCAGTGAGGAATTTAATCTGGCCTGTGCCCTGCGTCAATCTATCTCAAATCTATTGGGTTATTTTCCACTATTCCTGATCCCTGCAGCACTGTTTGGCGTACCAACGGAAGTGATTGCTATTCTCGCACCCATTCATCTATTTGCTCAATTCTGGTATCATACACGACATATTGGTAAGTTGGGATGGTTAGAATATGTCATTATTACGCCTTCACAACACAGAGTGCACCACGCCATCAATCCGGAGTATATTGATAAGAACCTGGGTCAGATCTTAAGTGTCTGGGACCGATGGTTTGGGACCTTTCAGGAAGAATTAGAGGAGGTACCACCTCAATATGGCGTATTAAAACCAGTGCATACCTGGAACCCTATTCTAATAAATTTTCAACATCTATGGCGACTCATTCTCGATGCCTGGCGAACCCGCAGTTTAAGTGATAAAATACGGATCTGGTTTATGCCTACCGGGTGGAGACCTGCTGATGTAAAAGACAGATATCCGTACGAAGTGATCGAGGACGTATATTCATTTGAACGATATGAAACAGCGGCATCTCCACTCCTAAAAGGTTATGCTATTTTCCAAATGGGATTCACTCTTGGCCTTATCCTCTTTATGTTCTATAATTATTCGGCCATAGGATTTAGCGGTTTGCTGCTTTTTGGGACCTTTATATTTGTTGGCATCTATGGGTACACAACCCTTATGGACCGCAGGAGCTATGCTTTTTACATTGAAGTTTTCAGAGCCTTGGCAGGGATGATCTTTATTGGTGTTACCGGAGATTGGTTTGGAATAAATGAAATCTGGACCTATGGCAGTGTGCTTATAGGTATTTATTTTGTCGCTACCGCCATAGGTGGTTTCTACTTCACCTTTAATGAACGCCCCGATGTACGTCAGGAAATAGCGTATTAAAATTTACCAAATGGCCATAAGACCTTATATACTTGCTGAGACCAACTGGAAAGCCCTTAAAGGAGCCTCTTTTGATCTTGCTGTATTGCCCTGGGGAGCCACTGAGGCCCATAACTATCATCTTCCCTATGCCACAGATGTGTACGAAGCGGATCACCTTGCTGCCGCAGCGGCAAAGTCTGCCTGGGAACAAGGAGGAAAGGTCATAGTATTGCCTACCATTCCTTTTGGTGTAAATACTGGGCAAACAGATATCTATCTAGACATCAATTTAAATCCGACCACCCAGTTAGCAATCCTGAAAGATGTATGTACTGTATTAAACAGGCAGGGCATAAAGAAGTTACTGATCTTCAACAGCCACGGAGGAAATAACTTTAAGGCCCTGGTGCGCGAATTGGGCTTGCAGTTTCCAGAGATGTTTGTTTGCGTTTCGAATTGGTTCCAGGCTTTGGGCAGGCCCTCGTATATTAAGGAATCAGGTGACCATGCCGATGAGGTAGAAACCAGTCTGATGCTTTATCTAAAACCCGAATTGGTCCTCGACCGAAAATTCTGGGGTGATGGGAGCGCGAAAAGTTTTAAAATAAAGGCTTTTACCGAAGGATGGGTCTGGGCAGAACGAAAGTGGTCACAAATTTCTAAGGACACCGGGGTAGGGGACCCCTCGTATTCCACCAGAGAAAAAGGGGAACAATTCTATAAGGAAGTAACGGTAAAAATGGGTGAATTTATGTTGGATTTATGTAAGGCTGATATTTCGGACCTCTATGAGTGATCTTTAAAAATTACTTATTCCAAATTCCTTTTTAACCAATAGTATATACGACTCCATGGCCTCTTCTGGTTGTAAATTCTTGGCCTGAATTAGCGCATTGGCTTTAAAGGCGTTGATCAAAGGTGTTTTGCTCCCCGGATTGTTGTAATTCTGATTGGCTATTTTATAATACGCATATAATTTCAGAAGAAGATCTGGAGGTAAAGGATCCGTGTAATTGCTTACAAAAGCAACCGCTTTTTCAAACTCAATGAGCAAACTATCCTTCATCCTCCTCTAGCTTAATACTGGCAATACATGTTATAGCACCTTTAACTTTTTGGTCTAGTTTCACAGCAATTCGTGCATCTAAAGGCAAAAATAAATCTACCCTTGAACCAAACTTTATAAAACCGCTATCCTCGCCTTGTTGTGCGCTCTCCCCCTCCACAGCATAGTTCACTATGCGCCTTGCCATGGCACCGGCAATTTGACGGTATAGTATGTCTCCGAATTTCGGGGTCCTAATGACCACAGTGGTGCGTTCATTTTCTTCACTCGATTTGGGATGCCATGCTACCAAATATTTGCCGGGATGATATTTTGAATATTTGATTACTCCGCTGGCAGGATAACGCGTAACATGTACATTAACAGGGGACATAAAAATAGAGATCTGTTGTCTTTCGTCCTTGAAGTATTCGGTTTCCATTACGCGCTCGATGACCACTACTTTACCATCAACAGGAGCAAGGATCTCATCAAAGTTCTTGTTTGCAATTCTTTTTGGGTTTCTGAAGAATTGCAATATAAGGATGAGGATCACTATAGATACCCCTTGCACAATCATCTTAATTGTTGGATTGGTGATGTAAAAGTGCGCAGCCAGCACAATCAAGGCTGTGATAAAAAATGTAGACAGGATGATCACACGTCCCTCTCTATGAAACATAGGTGAAAATATTTAATGTCAAATATGCAAATGGTGCTGCAAATATAAGACTATCCAACCTATCGAGCATACCACCATGGCCGGGTAATATAGCACCACTATCTTTTACACCGGCTTCGCGTTTTAGTTTCGATTCTACAAGATCCCCCACACTGCCCATAATAACGATTACGGCGGCCAATATGATCCATTCGGTGGGTTTTACAATTGGCTCGTAATGGGCCATAATATAAGCTGCTATCATGGTGAAAATAAAACCGCCTACAGTGCCTTCAATTGTTTTCTTTGGTGAAACCGAAGGGAAAAGCTTTCTTTTTCCAATAGACTTGCCAACCAGGTATGCAAATGAATCATTGACCCAAATAAGAATAAAAATTCCCATGATCAGCAATTTTGCGAAAGCATCATCTTTGTAGGGGATCATCGTCAGAAAGATGCATCCGCCTCCAATATAGAAAAGTCCTATAAAGAATTTTTGATAGGTCCGGTATATTTTTTTACGTGAAAACAGAAAGTATATCAGGGCAATATTTACCGTAATCGAAAGAAACATAAGGATGTTAATCAGCACCATGTCACGAATAATATAAATAAATAACCACCATAAACCCAGATAGGCAACAAAAACATGATAGCCACGAAGATTCACTAATCTTTTGTATTCATAAAGGCAGGCAAGTCCGAAGACCATAAAGAGAAAGTCGAAGGCGTCAGAACTTAAAAAAACGGCGGAGAGAAGTAAAATAACATACACAACTCCCGTAAGTAAACGCCTTAAAACTTCTGTCATCCTATAGGTCTTCCAATAGTAAAAGATATAAATGTTTAGAACTACTTCCGTAGGTTAGAAAATCATCGGCATTTTCATTGGTGGCCTGAAAATGTTTTAAAGTAGTAATGTTGGCAGGGATGCCCTGTTTGGATTTCTTCTTGATTGTCTTTAGGCCCTCTCCGATACTTTCTACCAATTGGCTGGTGGTGGCAAAAACAATAATATTTTCCGGAAGTTCATTGAGTTTCCTTTCTTTTAATTGATTGGAACTAACTAAAATAGATCCGTTCTGGGCGATAAGATGTTCGCAAGTAGTAAAAAAGATCTCACTGGTATTATTGTTGTTGGTAAAAACGATGTTTTCTTTGGAGAATTTTTCCTCCAATCTTGGGTCCATACTGAAGAATGATAAATCTTCCCAATGATTTTCTGAAATAATATTCTTTAAGGCTTCAGATACCTCTGCGAACGAATCGCAATACAGAAATTTTCCGCCGTTCTTTTTAAAATGAATGGTAAATTTTTCATCAATGGGTAATATTGAGGTCGGGCATATGTACCCCCCTGGTCTCCGCAGTAGCCTTAGAGACCTTCTTTTTACCTCCCCCAAATAAACTGGAAAATAGTCCCATTTCTTGATTTAGATCGCGTTTAATGTACTAATTTCTAGAAGAATTCAAGGCATTTATTTCTTATCCTTGGCGAGTTCTTCTGGTTTTACCGGTTTTTCTTTTTCTAAAGATACATCCTTGTCCTCAGATACATCCTTGTCCTCAGATTCTTTCTTGTCTTCAGATTCTTTCTTGTCTTTAGAGATCTCTTGTCCTTTCTGATCAAAATGTTTTTCGAAAGGTCTTCTACCAAAGATCTTCTCAAGGTCTTCCTTAAAGATAACCTCTTTCTCCAATAGTCTCTCCGCCAATTCGGTTAACTTGTCCTTGTTCTTTTCGAGGACATCAATGGCTCTTGCATATTGGGCCTCTATGAGTTTGGAGATTTCCTGATCTATGGTCTGTGCGGTTTCTTCACTGTACGGTTTAGTAAAGCCATATTCATTTTGCCCAGACGAATCGTAGTATGTTAAGATTCCCGATCTCATCATTAAGGCCATAAATGGTTACCATGGCCCGGGCCTGTTTTGTCACTTTTTCAAGATCGCTCAGTGCACCTGTTGAGATCTTGATTGAAAATCACTTTTTCGGCAGCTCTACCTCCCAAGGTAGCGCACATCTCATCTTTCATTTGTTCAGGGCGCACAATAAGCCTTTCCTCTGGCAGGTACCAAGCAGCACCTAAAGACTGTCCTCTTGGGACAATAGTAACCTTTACAAGGGTGCGGCATGTTCCAGCATCCAACTTACTGTGGCATGACCTGCTTCGTGATAGGCAATAGTCTTTTTCTCATCCTGAGTAATGATCTTGTTCTTCTTTTCCAGACCACCTACGATACGGTCTACCGCATCCAGGAAATCTTGTTTTCTCAACTGCCTTTTTTTCTTTTCTCGCAGCAATCAAGGCTGCTTCATTACAAACATTGGCGATATCGGCTCCGGAGAATCCAGGAGTTTGTCTTGCAAGAAATCAAGATCCAAGTGTTTCAGCTGTTTTAATAGGTCTTAAATGTACTTCGAAGATCTCTTTTCGTTCCCTGATATCGGGAAGGTCCACATAGATCTGTCTGTCGAATCTTCCAGCACGCATTAAGTGCTTTGTCCAAGACATCGGCCCGGTTGGTGGCCGCCAATACTATAACATTGGTATTGGTCCCAAAACCATCCATTTCCGTAAGGAGTTGGTTTAGGGTATTTTCACGTTCATCATTTGAACCTGTAAAATTATTTTTTCCTCTCGCCCGTCCAATAGCATCTATTTCATCAATAAATATAATTGCCGGGGATTTGTCCTTGGCTTGTTTAAAAAGGTCACGAACCCTGGATGCGCCTACTCCAACAAACATCTCTACAAAGTCTGATCCAGATAAGGAGAAAAACGGAACTTTAGCCTCACCCGCTACCGCTTTTGCCAGTAAGGTTTTTCCTGTTCCCGGAGGGCCAACCAATAAGTGCACCTTTAGGAATTTTCCCGCCCAAGGAAGTATATTTATCGGGATTTTTAAGGAATTCTACGATTTCTTCAATCTCTTCTTTTGCGCCTTCAAGGCCCGCAACATCTTTAAAAGAGGTTCTTGTATCTGTTTTTTCGTCAAACAGCTTTGCCTTTGATTTGCCAATATTAAAGATCTGCCCTCCGGCACCACCGCCGCCACCTCCAGACATACGCCGCATCAGATAAATCCAGATCCCGATAATAAGAACAAACGGAATGATGGTAATTAAAAGATCCATAATCACATTCGATTCCTTATCGAACTCTACTATAGTATTGAGGGAGTTTTCCTTTTTTATTTCCGTGATCTCATTTTGGAAAATCTGAAGATCCCCATAATCCAATACATATTGAGGAATCTCGGCTGTTGTTGGAAAGAAAGGTTTATTGGCCACATCTTTATGCACATCCTTAGCCAAGGCTTCTTCTGTCAGAAATACTTTGGCCTGGTTGGTATTGGTAATGATCAAGATCTTAGCAATATCTCCGGTCCTCAGGTATTGTTGTAATTCTGAGGTGGTTGTCTTTCGGGTGGAAGTTAAGTTCCCACTGCCAAAAAATTGAAATCCAATTAGCAAATACCGCAATCAAACCATAGATCCACCAGGAGCTGAATTTTGGTTTTTTCTGCGGGGTTTTATTATTTTCTTTAGCCATTTTTTTTTACTGATTAAAACTACTTTCCACCATGGTTACTTTTGCATCACCCCATAGACCTTCAATATCGTAAAATTCCCTTATCTGCTTTTGAAAAACATGCACTACTACATTGACATAATCCAATAAGCACCCATTCGGCATTGTCAGAACCTTCTACATGCCAGGGTTTATCTTTTATTCCTTTACTAACTGTTTTTTGAACTGAATTTACGATCGCATTGACATGCGTATTGGAGGTTCCATTACAAATTACAAAGTAGTCGCAAACGGTGTTTTCTATGTCTCTTAGGTCGAGTAGATTTATTTCAAGTCCTTTAACTTCTTCTATTCCGTGTAATATTAAAGCGATTAACTCATCTGCGTTAGCCTTCGGTTTCTGCATCCAAAATTTTTAATTTCTACAAAGTTATTATTTTTTTGTTTTCTTAGCCATTGTTTTTAACATAACATTGTACCTCAAACGGTTCTTTTCCGCCCATATGATAACAATCAAACTTAGTGCCACGGACTCCACCAATCTGCATCTTAAAAGAATGTTGTTAGAAAGAAGTCTGGAAGATTTTACGGTACTGGTCGCAGAAACTCAAAAACAGGGCAGGGGACAATGGCAATTCTCGGTGGACTTCCGAACCTGGTAAAAACCTACATTTAGTGTATTGAAGCGTTTCGACACCCTGTTTGCAACGAATCAGTTTCTTGTTTCTATGGCCGTTTCCATGGCAATTTACAAAGCCATGAAAGCCATTCAGATTCCGGATCTTTCTATAAAATGGCCAAACGACATTCTGTCAGGCTCGAAAAAATTGTGCGGGATCTTAATTGAAAATACCCTAAAAGGTGCTCAAATCAGATATTCCATAATCGGCATAGGTGTTAATGTTAACCAGGAATTCTTTGATTCTTTGCCTAATGCGACCTCTTTGAGGCTCCTATCAGAAAAAACTTATGACCTTGAATTTCTTTTAAATAATATTTTAGGATCTCTGAAACAACAGTTTACCCTCTTAGAGGAAAATAAGGTAGCAGCGTTAGAAAGGGAGTATCAACAGCAGCTTTTCAGGAAAGATAAAATGGCCACCTTTATCATTAGGCGACCACCCTGTGGAAGGTATTATTAGAGGCGTAAATAAGGAGGGAAATCTCCTTTTGGAACAAAAATCAAAGGGCATTAAATCCTACGGCCTTAAAGAAATAGTGTATTGTTTGTAGGAGGCTAAAGGATTATAATTTTGTAAGGTTCTCAGAAAGCGTACCCATAAAATTGGTGATCGGATTTTTGATCATCATGGCCATCATGGCATTAAATTCACCTTCGAAATTAAGCATTACTTCACTTGTGTTATCGTCTAATGAGGTGATATGGGCGCTCAGGGTAAATGGGAGTTTCTCACTGGCGGCGCCGAGGACTACACGTTCAAACGGGACCTGTTCCTTTCGTTTCAAAACTATCTGGGGCATTCCTTTCAGAGCGAATAAGAAGGTATCTTCATCAATGATTTCAAACTTATCAATCGACTCAGGCATTAACTGCTCAAAGTTTTTCAAATCTGTGAGAAATGCGTAGACGGCCTCATTACTTTTCTCAATTGTCTTTTTGGGTGTTTCTATATGCATGGCATTATGGTTTCCAGAGTGAAGGATCTTTTCTCCACTCCATTAGGGTATGTAGTTGTTCTTCTTTTATGTAATTGGTCTCAGAAGCCAGCTTAATGAGTATTTCAAAATCACTTAGGGTATGAAGATCAATTTCTCTGCGTTCAAAATTCTTTAAAGCTACATCAAAACCATATGTAAAGATGGCGATCATACCTTTTATTTTGGCCCCGTTCGCAGCTAGCGCTTCTACGGCATTTAAACTGCTTTTGCCTGTACTTATGAGGTCTTCAATGACCACTACGGTCTGATCTTTCTCCAGAAGACCTTCTATTTGGTTCTGTCTTCCATGTGATTTGGCTTCGGGCCGCACGTAGATAAAGGGCAGGCCGAGGTATTCTGCCACCAGGACACCAATTCCAATAGCGCCGGTAGCCACCCCTGCAATAATATCTGGTTTCCCGTAAAGCTGCTCCACTTGTTTTGAAATCTCTTCTTTCACGTAATTCCTTATTACCGGAAAGGATAGGAGTATTCTATTATCACAATAGATGGGTGATTTCCATCCCGAGGCCCAAGTAAATGGATTTTCGGGTCTCAACTTAATTGCATTAATTTGCAATAGTAGTTCTGCTGTTTTTTCAGCCGTATGCTTGTCCAAAATCATATCGCAAATGTATAAAGTTTTTGTTAATGACGCTCCTTTAGTTTTAACAAACAAACTCTCAGAAACAGTCAACGGGGAATACTT
>CAVUUZ010000006.1:0-188771 GCA_963744855.1 uncultured Flavobacteriaceae bacterium | reverse complement strand
ATACAAATAGTATCAAAGCTACCCTGGAGGCAGAAACCAGGGAAATTAATATTCAACAGGAATTTACCTACCAAAATAGTTCTCAGGATACCCTTCATGAACTATTTTTCAATGATTGGGCCAATGCGTATTCGGATAAAAATACCGCTTTTGCGAAACGTTTTGCAGAAGACTTTAAAAAGAGTCTGCATCTGGCAAAGCCGGAGGAACGTGGATCTACCCAGATCTTTAACTTAGCCGATTTTGAATTTAGTGCCCTTGAATGGAAGCGTACGGAAGAAAAAGACCTGATAAATATTCGGTTAAATAATCCACTGCCTCCGGGAGAATCTATTAAAATGTATTTTACCTATACCGTTAATTTACCTCCTAATCGTTATACCCCTTATGGCTATGATCCTAGAGGTGATTTTTATCTGAAAGACTGGTACCTAAGACCGGCCGTATACGACGGCTCATGGCAGTTGTATTCCAATAAGAATTTGGAAGATCTTATATACAGGGAACACGAATACCAATATAAATTTTACTTTCCCATCCCTTTTTTCTCGGGACTAATTTCAATGAAGTAAATATTACGCAGTATCCTACTAAGCAAGTATGCCAGTTTAAGAGGTGAGAAGACGTAAAAGTTGTGATATTATTCTAAATACCGTAACAAGTTTGTCAAGCATGTCACCCCGTATCTTATTGTTGTGACAGACATTCAATCTGGTAAGTACGACGAGATCTCCCAGGGAATTTCCATCAATAGAATTACACAATTTATCCATGAGAATTTAGGCGATTTCCCGTATGAACAATTGCTTGTCAGTGAGATCGATTTTGATAAGAATCCTCTGTATGGATTAAATCAATTACCCTCCTTTATAAGACCTTATGAGGAACAATTTCAATTTGAAATGAAATTCCTCAAAACCGCACTGATAAATTCTTAAGAGAAACGCTTTTCTTAAATCCCCGCAAGGAACAGTGGGTCTCAGATGCCATCGTAAACTACATGATGATCGATTATGTGGACACGTATTACCCGGATCAAAAACTTTTGGGAAAACTGTCCTCAATATGGGTGATTCGTAATTTTAATTTGGCCCAAATGTCTTTTAATGACCAATACTCCTTTCTGTATATGCTTACTGCCAGAAAGAATCTCGATCAGCGCTTAACTACTCCGAATGACTCGCTAATAAAATTCAATCAAAAGATTGCGAATAAATACAAAGCCGGTTTGGGCCTTTCCTATCTGGCAGCCTACTCTAGTACTGAAGAAATAGACAAGAGCATAAAGGAATTTTACAATACCTATAAGCTGAAACCTGTTACTCCAAAGGACTTCGAAAATATCGTAGAGAACAATGTCGAAAAAGATGTAAGCTGGTTTTTTAAGTACCTATGTAAATACTGATAAGCGAATTGATTTTAAGATCAAGAAAGTGGTTAAGTCAGAAGACAGCCTTCAGGTGATCCTAAAGAACAAAACAGGGACCAATGTGCCTATTTCACTCTTTGGCCTGCGCAAAGACTCAGTGATCTCAAAGTATTGGTTTTCGGATATAACTAAGCTGGATACGGTGCCCATTCCTAACAATATGGAAGAACGGCTTGTATTGAATTACGATCAGAAAATACCTGAATTCAACCAACGGGATAACTGGAAATCCATGAATGGATTCTTATCCAGCAACAAAAAATTAAAACTGCAATTTCTCAAAGATTCAGAAAATCCATATTACAATCAGATATTCTATATGCCTGTGGCAGGTTTTAATGTGTATGATGGTATTTCGCCCGGTTTAAGACTTACCAATAAGACACTGTTAGAACGACCTTTTATTTTTTCACTTGCACCCTCTTATGCCCTGAAAGAAAAGTCACTGGTAGGATTTGGTGGATTTAATTATCGCAAATACCTGAGTAAAAGTGGACTCTATGTAATGAATTTAAGTTTAAACGCATCTAGCTTTCACTTTCAGACAAATTCTCGTTACAGCACCATAACACCATCTATAGGATTCGGGTGGCGCCCAGATGATCTCATTTCCAATGAACGTAAATCGCTCGTATTCAGATTTGTAAATGTATTACGGGATATTGATCCATCACTAGATATTGAGACTGATCCTGATTACAGTGTTTTCAATGCCAGGTACAACCATTATAACAATGGGATCATAAACTATTTTTCATGGTTTGCCGATGCTCAATACTCTGCAAATTTCACCAAATTGGCCGTTAATTTAGAGTATCGGAAACTCTTTGATAACAACCGGCAATTAAATCTTCGGTTTTTTGCCGGTAAGTTTATTCGAAACGAGACTAATTCTGATTTTTTTAGCTTCGCTCTCGACAGGCCTACTGATTATTTATTCGACTATAATTATCTGGGGCGTTCTGAAGAAACAGGTATTACCAGTCAACAAATCATCATAGCAGAAGGAGGCTTTAAGTCTCAATTAGAAAATCCGTTCGCCGACGACTGGCTAGTCACTACAAACGCAAGCATCAACCTATGGAGGTGGATAGAACTCTACGGAGATCTTGGGTACATTAAGAACAAAGGATTTGATTCCAGATTTGTCTATGACTCCGGCATACGGCTAAACCTTGTAACGGATTATTTTGAATTGTACTTTCCTATCTATTCCAACAACGGTTGGGAAATTGCGCAACCCGGCTATGACGAAAAAATAAGATTTATTGTTACTATCAGTCCTAGAACACTTATTGGACTATTTACAAGAAAATGGTTTTGATCGTTGGGTAATTCCTAATTTTAAGGCCTTTTACTTAACTTATTTATAAATTTTAAAATATTAAAGTCGATTTATTGACAATTTGTTAATGAATATCAGGGGCTAGACATTGTAAAAATCCTTAGTTTTTGATATTTTCGTACAAACTTTCAGTACATGAACCCTAATCTACAGACCAGTGAAGATATTTCCTTCGATGAATTTCGAAAGCAGATCCTTCATGATTATGAAATTGCGGTCATGAGTAGAGAATGCAGTGTGCTGGGCAGGCGTGAAGTTCTTACCGGAAAGGCCAAGTTTGGTATTTTTGGAGACGGAAAGGAAGTGCCACAATTAGCAATGGCCAGATCTTTTAAGGATGGTGATTTCAGGAGTGGCTACTACCGGGACCAAACCTTTATGATGGCACTTGGACACCTCACTCCAAAGGCCTTTTTCCACGGATTGTATGCCACCACAGATCTCGAGAAGGAGCCCATGAGTGCCGGAAGACAAATGGGAGGCCATTTTGGCACCTTTAGCCTGCATGATGATGGTAGCTGGAAAAATCTTACCGAACAGAAAAATAGCAGTCCGGATATCTCTCCCACCGCTGGTCAAATGCCCCGTTTATTAGGCCTGGCTCAAGCTTCTAAGATCTATCGCAACGTAAAGGGTCTACATTCCGATAATTTTTCAAAAAATGGCAATGAGGTCGCCTGGGGTACTATAGGCAATGCGAGTACTAGTGAAGGCCACTTTTTTGAGACCATTAATGCCGCCGGGGTTCTACAGGTACCTATGGTGATTAGTGTTTGGGACGACGCATATGGAATTTCTGTGCCATCCAAATACCAAACTACCAAAGAAAATATCTCAGAGATTTTAAAAGGATTTCAGCGAACTGACGAAGAAAAGGGCTATGAGATTTTAAAAGTAAAAGGCTGGGATTACACAGCACTGATCCACGCTTATGAAAATGCTTCAGATATTGCAAGGGAAGAACATGTTCCTGTTTTAATTCACGTAACCGAACTTACGCAACCCCAGGGTCATAGTACTTCCGGATCACACGAGCGGTACAAAAGTGAAGAGCGATTGGAATGGGAAAAAGATCACGACTGTAATCTGCGGTTTAAGGAATGGATCCTGTCAAATAAAATTGCGACAGAAGAAGCGTTATCTGCCCTTGAAAAGAAAATAAAGATTGAGATTAGAATGGCGCGTAAGGATGCCTGGCACGAATTCTTACACCCGCATAAAGAAAGCAAAAAAGAAGTAGTTCAATTGCTTGAAGCAGCGGCACAAAGCAGTCCAAATAAGGCCTTTATTACCAAAATAAAAAATGACCTAATCGCCATTGAAGAACCTTTAAAAAAGGACCTGGCCTCCAACGCGAGAAAAGCCATGCGGTACTTATTGGGGGAACAATCTATAGAAAAACAAGCTCTTTCCCGGTGGATAGATGATTTTATTCTTCAAATGCAACCCCATTTTAGCTCACACCTGCATAGTGAATTACCTTCGAAAGCGACCAATGTAAAAGAAATTAAACCAGAATATAACGACCAACCGGAGATGGTAGATGGTCGTATTATTCTTCGTGATAATTTTGACAAGCTATTTAGTACATATCCTGAAGTACTAATATTCGGGGAAGATAGCGGTGCCATTGGAGACGTTAACCAGGGATTGGAAGGCTTGCAAAAGAAATACGGAAAATTACGTGTTTCAGACACTGGCATTCGTGAAACGACCATAATCGGTCAGGGGATTGGTCTTGCTCTCAGAGGCCTCAGACCGATTGCCGAGATACAGTATCTGGATTATGTAATGTATTGTCTGCAAACCCTTAGTGATGACCTTGCTACGTTGTTGTACAGAACGGTAGGCAAACAAAAAGCCCCGTTGATCGTACGAACACGAGGTCATCGCCTGGAAGGTATCTGGCATTCCGGATCTCAAATGGGTGGAGTGGTTCATTTACTGCGCGGAATGTATGTGCTGGTTCCAAGAAATATGACTAAGGCTGCAGGCTTTTATAATACGCTGTTAAAGAGTGATGAACCCGCATTGGTCATTGAAAGTTTAAATGGGTACCGGCTAAAAGAACCCATACCCTCTAATCTCGGAGAACTTTGTACCCCGATTGGGGTCGTTGAGACTGTGAAGGAGGGAACGGACATGACTGTGGTATCTTATGGCTCTACTTTAAGGATTGTTATGGAAGTGGCCCAGGAGCTTAAGCAAGTTGGGATCCATATAGAAGTCATAGATGCACAATCGTTGCTGCCTTTCGATCTTCAGAAGGATGTTTTAAAAAGCGTTAAAAAAACGAATCGTTTACTTATTGTTGACGAAGATGTTCCAGGAGGATGTGCAGCCTATCTTATGCAAGAGATCATAGAAAAACAAGGCGCATATCAATATCTTGATAGTGCCCCGCAAACACTCAGTGCAAAGGCGCATAGGCCGGCTTATGCTACAGACGGGGATTATTTTTCTAAACCAAATGCCGAGGATATTTTTGAAAAAGTATATCAGATCATGCATGAGGTAAATCCTACGGACTATCCCAAATTGCGATAAAAACCCTGTACTCTTTCAAAATACTTGTTATGCACTACCCCCAGGTTTTAAGGCAACTTCCTTTCTGTAAATTAAATCTTTTCTTTTAAGTCTATTTTAAAAGTTCTATGTTTAATGACTCAACTAAAAGTCACGAATGAGCGTAGAAACCATCCTTGAGAAAGAATTCGGTCTCGATCTTATATCCATATCCCCTTTGGAAGGCTATGACAGTGTAAATTACAAGGTTGTAAATAAGTTGGGGTCGTATGTACTCAAGAAGTATCCGCTGACCAAAGCCAATAAATCATTGTTATCCTCTGAAACTGTTGTTCTGCAGCAGCTAAATCAACTAGAGCAATACCAGACACCCAAACCTATAACCACACTATCAGGTAAATTCTATGTTATTGAGGAGGCTTTTATCTATCGACTTTTAAGTTTTGTAGAAGGTAAGTTTCTGGGTGAAGTTGATCATGGCATGGAATTATTACATTCTTTTGGATTGTTTTTAGCGACTATGGATGTTGCTTTGAAAGGGCTTGATGAGGATGCCATAAAAGCAAAAGAAATATCTTGGGATTTGAAGCATTTTATAAGCAACAGCTCGAAAATAGAATGTATTCCAGATTCTAAGGACCGAAATCTCGTCAATTATTTTTTTCTTCAATTTGAACAGCATATTGCACCAATAGCCTATCAGCTCAGAAAACAGATCATCCACGGTGATGCAAATGATTGGAACGTCTTAACTGAAGGAAAAAAAGTATCGGGAATTATTGACTTAGGCGATATGTGTCACTCCTGGCTGGTTGCTGAAGTAGCCATTGCCATGACCTACGTCATGATGCATAAGGAAGTACCTTTGAAATACGGAACAGCAGTATTAAAAGGATATCATAAAAAAGTTGCGCTGACCGCTCTTGAATGTGATTCTCTCTATTATCTGATTGGAGCAAGACTTTGCATAAGTGTTTGTAACTCGGCCTATACAAAGGTGCAAAAACCAGATTCATCCTATATCACCATCAGCGAAAAAGGTGCCTGGGACCTCTTGTATAGATTAATTTCAATCAACCCTATACAGGCAAAAAATGAATTTCGCGCAGCCTGTTCTTTACCTCCTTTTCAGGTATCAGCCAGGGATGAACTCCTTGATACCCGAAGGAAACATTTTGGAAAAAATCTCTCATTGAGTTATACAAATCCCATTCATATGACCGGGGCCGCCTTTCAATATATGTACGATGCCGAGGGGAATACCTATTTAGATGCCTATAACAACATCATGTTGGCGGGCCACTGTCATCCATTGGTTGTTAAAGCTGGGCAACAAACCATGGCAGAGCTGAACACTAATACCAGATATTTATATGATACCCTGAATGATTATAGTGTTGCATTACTGAAGAAATTTCCCCCTCAGCTCAACAAGATATTTTTTGTGAATTCAGGAAGTGAGGCTAGTGATTTGGCAATCAGGATGGCAAAATATCATACCGGAAAGAAAAAAGTTATGGTGGTGGAACACGGGTATCATGGACACACCAATACCGGAATACAAATAAGCGCTTATAAATACAACGCTTCCGGGGGGGTTGGGCAAGAAAATGAAATCGTAGAAACGCCACTACCCAAGGTATACGGTTCAAAATGGACCGATGATGGAAGTGCAGGTGCTGAGTTTGCTAAGGGTACAACAGCCCAGATAAATCAACACAGTGGTGATATTGCTGCTTTTATATCAGAACCTATTGTAGGATGTGGCGGTCAGGTCCCTTTAGCAAAAGGATTTCTGAATGCTGTTTACCCAAAGATCAGAGAACAGGGTGGACTTTGTATAAGTGATGAAGTTCAGGTTGGTTTTGGAAGATTAGGGGATGCCTTTTGGGGATTTGAGTTATATGATGTTATTCCGGATATCGTGATTATTGGTAAACCAATGGGTAATGGTCATCCCATGGGCGCGGTAATTACAACGGAGGAAGTCATGCACTCATTTGAGAAAGGTCCTGAATTCTTTAGTTCTTTTGGAGGAAACCCCGTGTCTTGTGCAATCGGACTTTCTGTGTTGGATGTCATTGAGGAAGAAGGATTGATGGAAAACGCTAAAAAAACCGGAACATATCTTAAAAATCAACTGCGCATCCTCCAAAAAAAATATGCTGTTATAGGAGATATACGTGGATACGGCCTATTCCTGGGAATGGAGCTAAATGATTTAAAGGGACAACCACTTCCAGACCTCGCCTTTTGCCTGAAAAATACATTGCGGGAACAGCATATTTTAGTAAGTACGGACGGACCCTATGAAAACGTAATCAAAATAAAGCCTCCCCTTGCATTCAACAAAGACAATTGTGATGAACTTGTTCGCACTATAGACACTATTCTCTCCGAAAATGCGGATTTTGAATAAAAAAACTTTACATTTATTTTACATAACCCCAGATGTACAATGAAAAACAGTCTTCAATATAACCTAGGCCTGGCCTTTTTACGAGTAAGTTCTGCAGCATTAATGATGACGCACGGTATTCCGAAGTTTCAAAAGCTTTTATCGGGTAATCTGGAATTTGGTGATCCGATAGGCATTGGAGGTACTCCTTCACTCTTCCTGGCCATCATAGGTGAGTTTATATGCCCAATTTTAGTGATTGTTGGCTTTAAAACACGCTGGGCTGCCCTCCCTACCGCCATAACCATGGCTGTGGCTGCTTTTATTGTTCACGGAGCAGATCCTTTTGGAGACAAAGAAAAAGCCCTTCTTTACCTTGTCTTGTTTATAACCATCATATTCTTGGGCCCCGGAAAATACAGTATTGACAAAAAGTAAATAGTCACATTATTTTGACCAGTAGTTCTTTCAGCAGATCAGATTGTGATATGTTATAAGAACCTACCCCTTTCCCCTTAAGATCCATTTCTCTGAGAGCGGAGATTGCCCTACTCGACTTTTTCATGGAGTAGTTCCTGGCAGCGATTTGAAATTCATCAACAAAATAGGGATTGATTCTTAAAGCACTGGCTACGCTTCTGGCCGAATGATCATGCAACCCATGATACTGCAGTAGTTGAGAGAAAAAAGTGTGCAATAGTGATATGGTAACAACGAAGGGATTGTCCTTTGGATTCTGAGAAAAGTAGGTGATGATCTTGGTGGCCTTCAATATATCTTTCTCTCCAATAGCCTTCTTAAGTTCAAAATTATTGTAATCCTTGCTGATCCCAATATGCTTTTCAATGATCTCCGGTGTGATCTCAGTATTCTTAGGCAATACTACTTCCAGCTTTTCAAGTTCGTTGTGAATTCTGCTCAGATCAGTTCCAAGGAATTCTACCAAAAGAATAGACGACTTATGTGAAATTGAAAAGCCTTTGCTTTTCAGCATTTTTCTTATCCAATCGGATACCTGGTTCTCATATAATTTCTTACTTTCAAAAACCACACCGTTTGGAGCTTTTAAAACCTTGTGAAGCTTTTTTCTTTTGTCTATTTTTTTGTATTTGTAGCAGATCACTAATACCGTTGAAGGCTGAGGATGTTCAGCATAGGCAGCTAATTGTTCAATGGTTCTGGATAAATGCTGCGCTTCCTTAACTATGATCACTTGCTTTTCGGACATCATGGGATACCGTTTCGCATTCGAAACAATATCATCTATAGTAACATCCTTCCCATAAAGGGTCATCTGATTAAAGCCCTTTTCCTCTTCCGTCAACACATTATTTCCAATAAATTCTGCAATACGGTCAATGTAATATCCCTCTTCCCCCATAAGGAAGTAGATAGGTTTAATAGCTCCTTTTCGGATCTCATCAATAAGCCCCTTCACTTCGTCCATCAAAAAAAAATCATCAAATTTGTGGTATGGAAAACTTGAATTTTCCCGGGTATACGTTTCGTTTCAAAAATAGGGAAAATAAACGCCTTATTTTTGATGTCATTCGTAAAAAATTTGTGGTTTTTCAACCAGAGGAATGGGTTAGACAGCACGTGGTTAAGTTTCTGACAACCGACAAAAATTATCCTGTTGGTCATATAAATGTAGAGAAACAATTAATGATCAATTCACTCAAAAAACGGTACGACATTGTGGTTCACAATAGGGATGGTTCCATTCACATCCTTGTGGAATGCAAAGCACCATCTATCAGGATCACCAAAACAGTTTTTGATCAGATCGCCAGTTATAATATGGACCTTAGAGCCAATTATCTTATGGTTACAAATGGTTTAGATCACTTTTACTGCCAAATGGACTATGAACGTTCTGAATACAACTTCCTGAAGGAACTTCCGTCTTTTAAATAACATTGTTTTGCTTCAGAATTCATTTTTATGGGAAAAGCCATTTCTAATTTATTTCTTTACTTTGTGCCCTTGCACATAACCCATTGTTCAGAGTTTAAAAAACCGGCCGCTCAAAGATGTTAAAAATAGCTGTAGTTATACTCAATTGGAACGGAGAGGCCCTTTTGGAGCAATATCTGCCTTCAGTGGTTGAATATTCTAAAGGTGCCACAGTATTTTTGGCAGATAACGCCTCCTCGGATGGTTCCATAGCCTTTGTAAAGAAGCACTATCCTGAAATTAAGATCATACAAAACAACGAGAACGGTGGATTTGCCAAAGGCTATAATGATGCTTTGGCACATGTCGATGCTGAAATCTATTGCCTGTTAAATTCTGATGTGGAAGTCACACCGAATTGGCTCGATCCTGTTCTGAAGACGTTTGAAGAACAGCCTGAAACTGCCATCATACAACCAAAAATATTGGATCTGCTGAAACCTGATCATTTTGAATATGCAGGTGCTGCCGGCGGGTTTATAGATTCATTGGGCTATCCATTTTGCCGGGGGCGTATTTTTCAATCGCTCGAGAGGGACCACGGGCAATACAACGATATAAGTGAGATCTTCTGGGCTACTGGTGCATGTATGTTTATTAGGAAAACAGTCTATGATGCTCTTGGAGGTTTCGATGAAGATTATTTCGCACATCAGGAGGAAGTGGATCTTTGTTGGAGAGCACAAAACAAGGGTTTTAAGGTTTATTACGTTGGCACTTCAGAGGTCTTTCATTTAGGTGGTTCCACCTTAAGCAACATGAATCCGAAAAAAACCTACCTGAATTTCAGGAATTCGCTGTTCTCAATCACAAAGAATCTCCCCAGGAGAAAAGCACTGGTTTTGATCCTTGTACGATTACTTCTAGACGGCATAGCGGCCTTGCGATTCATCTTTCAAGGAAAAAGTAAACATAGCCTTGCGGTCATCAGGGCTCATTTAAGTTATTACAGGCAGTTTCGCAAAATGTATCACAAGAGGGAAAAAGTAAATTTTATTGAAAAATACTACAAGACAAAGTCCATTGTATGGTCTCACTACGTATATAGAATAAGGAGTTTTAACATTTTAGTAAAAAATTAACAATGTTCGCAAATAAGCAAATGGACGATTGCATAGTTTTGTTGTGGAAATGCAATAAAACTTAACAAAATAGCATTTAAAAATCAGTAAATACGTATCAATATGAAAAAAATATTATTAGGAAGTTTGGGGATAATGATCTTATTGTCTTCATGTGTATCTCAAAAGAAATATGCGGAACTTGAAACAAAGCAAAAAGAAACACAAGATCTTTTAAATTCAGCAACGGTAAAATTAAATAGCTGTTTAGAAGAAAAAGCAACTGCTACTTCTAGGTTAAAAACTCTTGAAGATCAGAACGCCTTTTTGAAAGCAAATAATCAGGAATTGATCAACAATATGGGGAACCTTACTACCCTTACTACCAAAGGAGCTGAAAACTTAGAAAAGTCTTTAGAAAGCCTTCAGGAAAAAGATCTTACCATTCGAAAATTACAGGATGCGATCACCAGAAGAGATTCTGTGAACTTATCCCTTGTACAGAGTCTAAAAGGAGTTCTTGGCAATTTGGATGACAGCGATATTGAGATCAGTGTTGAGAAAGGAGTTGTTTTTGTATCCATCTCTGATAAACTATTGTTTAGTTCAGGCAGCTACAATGTAACTGCTCAGGCCAAAGAGGTTTTGGGGAAAGTTGCTAAAGTGGTCAACAATAAACCGGACTTTGAGTTCATGGTAGAGGGCCATACAGACAATGTTCCTTATCGTAGTGGTGTTCTTTTAGACAACTGGGATCTGAGTGCCAAACGTGCCACCTCCATTGTTAGAATTCTTCAGAATGATTTTAGTGTTGATCCTGCTCGTATGACTGCTGCTGCACGTAGTTATTATGTGCCTCTTGTTGGCAATGATACCGCTGCAGACCGCGCCAAAAACAGAAGAACAAGAATTGTAGTGTTGCCTAAACTAGATCAGTTTTACAGCATGATCGAAGAAGGAATGAAAGATCCTGCTATTAACAACTAAGATTTTTAATCACTATAAGTTAAAACCGCGATAAACATCGCGGTTTTTTTGTTTAAAGAATATCCAGACTCCCCTTCCCTTCTCTCACAACCAGAGGCTCCGAGTCAGAAAGGTCGATCACCGTAGAGGGTATATTGTTTCCGTAACCCCCATCGATAACAATATCCACAAGATTTTGCCACTTTTCATAGATCAATTCAGGGTCGGTAGTATATTCTATCACTTCATCTTCATCACGGATAGAGGTAGATACAATAGGGTTTCCAAGTGATTCCACAATGGCCTTGACAATATTGTTATCGGGTACCCGAATCCCTACCGTTTTTTTCTTTTTAAAATCCTTTGGGAGATTATTATTCCCTGGCAGTATAAAAGTATAAGGGCCAGGTAAGGCCCGCTTCAGGATCTTAAAAGTGGGTGTGTCTATCTGTTTTACATAGTCCGATAAATTACTGAGATCTGCACAGACAAAAGACCAGTTAGCCTTTTCCAGCTTAATGCCTTTGATCCTTGCTATCTTTTCTAACGCTTTAGACTTTGTGATATCACAGCCCAGACCGTATACCGTGTCCGTAGGATAAATGATAAGTCCACCTTTACGCAACACTTCCACTACCCTTTTTATTTCTTTAGGGTTAGGGTTTTCATTATATATTTTAATGAATTCTGCCATGATCTAATTTATGATAGCACTTCTAATTTTGCAAAACGAAGAAGTAGTTTTTTTACATCCCCTTTTTCAAAGAGGATCTCTGCTTTCTTATCATTCCCTGCTCCTTCTATTTTTAACACTTTCCCTTTACCAAAGCGACTATGATTTACTTGTGTACCTACCGACAGATCTAAAATTAAGGATGGGTCACTAACATTTGGCGCCCCAAGTTCGGGTCTTATTTTTCTCAATTTTCGCAATTGATCCGGACTTGGTTGCCCTACTCTTGGCGGCGTTCCATTGGTTGGCTTATTTTGTCGAAGGCGGCTTTTATCTACTTCTCCAAATATATCAGCATCGATCAATGGTTTAAACCTGTAAGTATCCACAGGCGTAAGGTTATCCATATACTTTTCATCGATCTCCTCTAAAAATCGACTCGGTTCTGCATCAATCAATTTACCCCACCTGTATCGGTTTTGGGTATAGGTAAGATAGGCTTGCTTTTCTGCCCGGGTAAGGGCCACATAAAATAATCTCCGTTCTTCTTCCAGTTCACTGCGGGTATTCATGCTCATGGCAGAGGGAAAAAGATCTTCCTCCATACCTACGATATATACATATGGAAATTCCAGTCCTTTAGCCAAATGAATAGTCATCAGAGCAACCCTGTCATCATCTCCTGTATCCTTGTCCAGGTCGGTAGCAAGGGCTACATCTTCGAGGAATTCTGAAATATCACCTTTGGCATCTGCCAATTCCTTCTGCCCTTCAACGAAATCTTTGATCCCATTCAACAACTCCTCAATGTTTTCCATACGGGCGATCCCTTCCGGTGTTCCATCCTTCTTAAATTCGAGAAGAATTCCCGTTTTTTTGGCTACATGCTCAGCCAATGTAAAGGCATCTGCTCCCTCATTCATGATCTGAAAACTTTTGATCATGGTAATAAAGTCCTCTAATTTTCTCTTGGTTCCGGAATTTATCTTAAGATCTATCCGATCTAAATTCTCTATGACCTCAAAAATGGACTTATCGTAATGATTGGCGGCCACTGTTAATCTATCCAGTGTAGTTTGCCCTATACCCCTCGAGGGAAAATTGATAACTCTTTTTAGTGCCTCCTCATCCTTAGGGTTGATTACCAGTCTTAGATAAGAAAGCACATCTTTGATCTCCTTTCTCTGGTAAAAAGATAGTCCGCCATAAATTCTATATGGAATATCTCGTTTCCGAAGCGCATCTTCTATCGCTCTGGATTGAGAGTTAGTTCGGTATAAAACGGCAAAATGACCATTGGGCAATTGGTTCTGCATTCTGTTTTCAAATATTGATCCTGCTACAAATCTTCCTTCTTCGGCATCCGTAACACTGCGGTGCAATTTTATTTTGGACCCTTCATCATTGGCCGTCCAGACCACTTTTTCCAATTGATTTTTATTGTTGGCGATAATGGCATTGGCAGCATTGACAATATTTTTGGTAGACCGGTAGTTTTGCTCCAAACGATACATGGCCACGTCGTCATAATCCCGTTGAAAATTTAATATGTTGCTGATGTTTGCTCCCCTGAAGGAATAAATACTTTGAGCGTCATCTCCCACAACACAAATGTTCTGATACCTATCTGAAAGGGCTTTAACTATAAGATATTGGGAATGATTAGTATCCTGGTACTCATCTACCAAGATATACCTAAACCTATCCTGGTATTTTAATAAGACCTCTGGAAAACGTGTGAGCAATTCATTGGTCCGGAGTAAGAGATCATCGAAGTCCATCGCTCCTGCTTTAAAGCACCTGTCTACGTAATTCCTGTAAATCTCTCCGAGGCGGGGTCTTTTAGCCATCGCATCGGCCTCTATCAATTCCGGATTCTGGAAATATGCCTTAACAGTAATCAGGCTGTTTTTATAGGACGAGATCCTGTTTTGGATCTGTTTGTATTTATAAATATCCTTATCGAGTCCCATTTCCTTGATAATGGAAGAGATCAGGCGCTGTGAATCCTGTGTGTCATAGATGGTAAAATTACTAGGGAAGCCTAGTTTATCCCCGTCGTAACGCAATAGTCGTGCAAATACGGAATGGAAAGTGCCCATCCATAGGTTCTTGGTCTCTGCTGTGCCCACTAATTCGGCAATCCGCTTTTTCATCTCCCTGGCCGCCTTATTGGTAAAAGTTAAGGCGAGTATATTGAAAGCATCTACATCCTGGGCCATAAGATGTGCGATCCTGTAGGTCAAAACTCGCGTCTTGCCAGAACCTGCCCCTGCAATAACCATCAAAGGTCCATCCTTATGGACCACAGGGCCTCGCTGAGCCTCATTTAGATCATCTAAAAAATGTTTCAAAAAATACCTGATTTAAAAGCCGAAAGTTAGCCATTATTCATGGGTTGCTAAAACCTCGATTTTATTAATTATAAACAATGCCTCACTATTTTACACAATTTGAATATCTTTAGCTCTTATTATTTTTTATGGGATCAAAACCATTTTACATCACCTTGTTAAATATTATCTTGTTTTTTAGTATTGTAAGGGCACAAAGCAAGGAATCAGGACCGGTAATCAAAGACTTCGGAGCGGTTTGGGCCATCGATCAGCCAGATTACAAGACTTCCATGGACACCTCCTTAAAGGTTGTTTTTGACATTATGAACAGTCCAGAATCTCCCGAAGTAGTAAATGCAAGTATTGAAACTGCGGCTCGTTTTCTAAACATGCATGTACAAGCCGGGGTGCCTTTGGAAAATTTAAGTGTAGCCCTAGTTGTTCACAACCAGGCATCAAAAGATCTCATTACAAATGACGCCTATTTTAAACGATATGGTGTCAATAATCCTAACGAGAAGATGATTAAAGCATTATTAAATGCCGGCACTGAGATCATCTTTTGCGGGCAGTCCTCGCAGTCCCGTAATTTTCCCAGATCTGAGACCATTGAAGGTGTTCAATTGGGATTATCTGCTATGACAGCACTTATTCAATTACAAAATGACGGATATCGTCTCATTAAATTTTAAATGTTACCTATGAAAAAATTACTACTCTTATTGGCATGTGGCTTCGTTGTAATCTCCGGTTTTTCCCAGGGAACAGCGCTGGAAGAATCTTATTTGAATGTTGAGAAAAAGGTGATTGAATGGCGGAGAGACATCCACCAAAATCCGGAACTCTCCAACAGAGAATTTAAGACGGCCGAAAAGATAGCAGCGCACCTTAAATCGCTCGGCATGGAAGTTACCACAGGGGTTGCCCATACTGGTGTGGTAGGCATCCTTAAAGGGGACAGTCCGGGTAAAACAGTTGCTTTAAGGGCAGATATCGATGCCTTACCTGTGTACGAACGCAACGACCTCCCTTTTAAATCGACGGTCACCTCAGAATTCCTTGGCGAAAAGGTAGGTGTGATGCATGCATGCGGCCATGATACGCATACGGCTATCCTGATGGGCGTTGCAGAAGTAATGTCTAAGAATACCGACAAAATTAAAGGCACTATAAAATTTATATTTCAACCTGCTGAAGAAGGTCCGCCTCCGGGAGAAGAAGGTGGCGCCTTGTTAATGGTGAAAGAGGGCGTTCTAAAAAACCCCGATGTGGATGCTATCTTCGGTCTGCATATCAACTCTCAAACGCCTGTTGGTGTTATCCGTTACAAATCTGGTGGTGCAATGGCTGCCGCACAGAGTTTTACGATTCATGTAAAGGGGAAACAGAGTCATGGGTCACAGCCCTGGGGCGGTGTAGACCCTATTTTGATAAGTGCCAAGATCATTGACGGATTACAAACTATTATTAGCCGGGAAACTGAACTTACCAAAGAAGCGGCAGTGATTACAGTTGGAAAGATTAAGAGTGGTGTTCGTTTTAATATCATTCCGGAAAGTGCTGAAATGCTGGGCACCATCAGAACCCTGGATTATGATATGAAGGATAAACTGAATCGCAGGATGATGGAAATGGTACCAACGATTGCCAAGGCATACGGGGGGGAAGCGTCTATTGAGATCAAAGACGCCACGGATATTACCTATAATGATCCGGCTCTTGTGACCATGATGTTGCCCACCATCCAAAGGGTTGCAGGAAATACCAATGTAGAGGAGCACAAAGCCATTACCGGAGCGGAAGATTTCTCTTATTTTCAAAAAGAGGTTCCGGGCTTTTTCTTTTTCCTTGGAGGAATGACGCCTGGCAATACAGAGTCTTTTCCTCATCACACGCCCGACTTCCTCATTGACGATAGCGGACTTCTCCTTGGTGTAAAGGCTCTTACTGAATTGAGCCTGGATTATTTGAACAAATCATAATGAGCAGAGATCTTTTAGATATGAGACGGAAAGTTAGTATAAGTATTTTATCAGTTGTCTTTATAGCCGGAATTGGTTGGGCCCAAAACAAGAAGGAATTACTGATAAAAGTAAATGAATTGGAGACCGATCTGCAAGATACGCGGTCTACACTTTCGGCAAGTAAGCAGGAGGCCGCAAAGTACAAGGCAGAGATGGAGGCCGTTAATTTTCAATTGGAAGAGTTAAAGTCCACCAATGCATCCCTACTTCAGAACCTGACAAATTTTACCGAATTATCCAACAAGAAAACGGATAATATCAGCAAGTCGCTGGAGACACTTCGCACCAAAGAGAAGCAATTGAAAACTATCAATGACGCACTTACGCGAACCGATTCTGTTACCCTTGCCTTACTGACATCATTTAAGAATGTCCTTGGCACCGATGCCAAAACCGGGCTCAGCAACGGCGCAGTGACCATTGTTCTTGAGAATACCTTTCTCTTCAAGGAAGTGGATAATAATTATACAGTTGTGGAGAATGCCATACCTGTATTAGAGAAAATAGCCGAAGTACTAAAGCAACAATCAGGGTTAAAAATATTGGTTGAAACAAATAGCAATGCCCTGGAGTTCAAAGAACTGAAATTAAAAGACAATTGGGATCTCAGTGCCCTTCAGGCAGCTTCTGTAGTTCGGATATTAACAGATACCTATGGAATAGCGCCAGAACGCGTTCAAGCAATTGGCAAGAGTGAATATGGTTTTGATGGTATCGAGACTACCACCAAAATAAGGGTTCAACCCCCTTATGAAAGCTTTTACAAAACCGTAAAAGAGATGATGAAGTAGGTTGTTCAGGAATGTGCATGCTGCTCCGGGATGCCATTCACTTTTTTATACTTTTTAAGAATTCTATGCGTTGTAGTTTCGTAAATACAACTAAATACCAAACATCATGACCGGAGACGGAATCTTTCAATTATTTGGCTTTTTATTACCCGCAGTGGTCACAGGGGCCGTTGCTTTTTATTTTTTCAGACTTCATACCAATAATGAAGAAGGCAGGAGACGTTATTTGCTCCATAAGGATTCGCAAAAGAACACCTTGCCGATCAGGTTACAGGCTTATGAAAGATTGGCACTTTTTCTTGAACGAATTTCTATTCCCAATCTCGTTGTTCGTGTGGCACCCAAATCTGCGGACAAGGCGGATTATGAAAACCTGCTGATTAAGAATATAGAGAATGAATATGACCACAACCTGTCGCAGCAGATCTATATGAGCGATGAATGCTGGAATGTCATTAAAGCAGCTAAAAACGCCACCATACAAGCAATAAGAAGGGCAGGAATGAGTGAATCTGATACTTCAGACAAACTACGGGAAGATATTCTGAATGAAACCATGGACAAGCAATCCCCTTCTGCTACTGCACTCGCCTATGTAAAAAGGGAGATAGGCGAACTTTGGTAGGTTCTTACTCCAGATTCATTTGTAACTGACTGTGCTGATGGCTCTTCATTTCGGCATATTGAAAACCACTCTCCCACCAGGACGTCATTTTGTCTTTTTCAAAGATGAGGGAATTGGTCGTTAGCACTGTAGGGGTATAATACAAATTGATAATGGCGTCGTTGTTGTTTGCTACAAATTTTCCAATTCTTATATTCTGACGTTCAATCCTGTCCAACATAAATGCGAACATATTGGTCAATAAGGAAAAAGCATTTCGGGAAGGCATCCTGTTAAAATGGGTGGTTTCCGTATGAAGGATAATGGCATCCACAATTTTAGCGCCTCTCTTTACAGCTTCTTCAATGGGGACCATACTACCCAAACCGCCATCGGCATATTCACATCCTTCTTTACGAACAAGGCTCATAAAGGGTGTATAATTACAAGAGATCCAGATCCACTCGCAGAAGTCGTCATATTCAAAATCATTAATAGACTTGTATTCGATCTGATTCAGGGATAAGTTGGAAACGGTAACAACAATATCCTTTGGGCCGTTCTTTAAGATTTCAAATTCTTCGGGGGTAATTGTATTTCTGATCAGCTTTAATAGATTTTCACTCTCTCCAAAAGTTTTTCTTCCCCTGTAAAAATTCTTTAAAACATTCCAGTGAGCGATGCCTATGCTCGATACACCATGCTTCTTTTGAATTGTAAAAGGGCAATTGCTAAAGATATTTTCCTGATTTACAGACGTATAAACTTCCTTTATCTTTTGAATCTTTTGTAAAGCAAGGTGTGAAATAAGTAAACTACCTGTAGAAGTACCTAAGAATAGATCATAGTTGTGCTTCCGTTGTTCCATTAAATATTGGGCTACCCCACCTGCAAAGGCTCCTTTGCTGCCTCCTCCTGAAATGACGAGTGCTCTCATTCTTGTTTTAATTTTAAAGAAAGATACTGATATTCGGCTCCATCCAGATCATCTAATAAGGAAGTAATGCGGTCTTTTTGTTCTGCATCATTTAACAGTCGGTCCAAGATACCTCTGGCATACTGCCTGAATTGCCAGGAAGGATGTACCGCTGCATTAAAAAGATCCTTCAGATTTTGATCTGTATAAGGAAAAACCTCCGCAATGAGCCCAAAAGCCAACTGCCTAACCTCCATGGGCTGGTGTTTTGCCGTATATTCAAACAACTCTTTTTGATAATGGAATCTCTCTTCTGCACTGCCATAGTCCCTGGTTAAGATCGCCAGGAGCAACCATAATTGTCTGATATTCCTATTGGAGAATCCTACCAGCGCTTTGGTTTGATCCAAATACTTCACACGCTCTTCGGGAATTTGAATCCAAAGACGGTAAAGGACATGCTCAATGGTGGTATAGCTTTGGTCGAATAGCAAAGATTCGTGATCTTCAATTAAAGAACCGGGAATAGGTCCGGGAATTTGTGCCAGCGCTTGCCGCACCTTCAGATCCTTTGTTGCAAAGGCAATTTTAAGGAAATCTTCAGAAAGGGATTTGTGATACTGTGAAATGATGCGTTTTCTGACTTCTGAGGATGACGTCGTTCTCCAGTACCTCTGCAAGATGGCCTCATTATTTTCGGAACTTGTGGTAAGCTCGCGTTGCATCTTCATGAAATGATCGATAGCAACACAATTCTTTCTAAGGTAGCCCAGTATCTCTTCAGCGTGAAATTGAGTGTCTTCCAACCAGTTTCTCGTGAAGTCACTCAGGTCATGCTCAGTTGTTTTTTCCATAACTCCCATCAGTTGTGCTACGGTGGCGTTCTTTCCTTGATAGGTGTTTAAAAAGGTACTTAGTGCTTTTTTAAAGCTTTCCTCTCCCATATGATCCCGAAGTATGGTTACTGCCAACGCTCCTTTATCGTAAAAAGTAACACTGCTAGCCTTCGGATCTTGCAGGGACTCCCCCTCCCCTTTCCTGGAAAGTAACTCCAGTGCCTGAGCCTTGTCAAAAAGCAGCCAATAAAAATGCTCATCTCCAAAGAGTGCTTTTTCAGTCAATGATGCATAATAGGTAGCAAAGCCCTCATGAAGCCAATGACTTGAAGCATCTACCTCTGTCACTAAATTACCAAACCACTGATGACTTAGTTCATGCGCATTTACATTCACATAGTTCTTGTCAACAAAGGCTATAGAATCTATCATAAAGGAATCTGAAAAAATAGTGGTGCCTGTATTCTCCATTCCCGCATACAGAAAGTCGCGTACAGGCACTTGCTTATAATTCTGCCAGGGGTACGGCACCCCGATTTCCTGCTCCAGAAAATCAAAGATCTCTTTGGTATATCTGTAGGTTGGTTCTGCGAGTATACTATCCCTGGGATAGTAATTATTGGAAATAGAAATCCCGGATTTGGAACGAACTTCACGCGACGAATATTTTCCAATCGCAAAGGCCAGCAGATAGCTACTCATGGGCCTTGACATGTCAAAATACCATCTTTTAAGAGGGCCGTTTTCTGAAATATTGATCAGTTTTCCATTGGCAATCACCCTGTAGTTCTTATCGAAAGTAATGTTCATATCAAATTCAACCTTCTCGTTCATGTCATCAAAAGAAGGCACCCAGTGGCTGCTATATTTTCCCTGCCCTTGTGTCCAGATCTGTTCATTATCGGAGATATCATCATCCCAGCCCAGGAAATAGACCGCTTGTTTAGGTGTACAACGATAAGATAGTTCCAGCCTGTAATCCTTACCCGGTTTTAATTTTCTATTAACTACAAGTTGTTTCTCATCATAGGAGAATCTTACTTTTTTGCCATTTAATAGTACGGCCATAAACTGCATATTACGGGCATCTATAAAAATGGCATTTGTCTTTTCTGAAACTTCTAAGTGATACACTACACTCCCGTTGATGGACTGATCAGCAGGTGCTATAAACAGGTCTATTTGTCCCTTGAGAAAATCGACTTTTGGATTAACCTGAGAAAACATAAGACAGCTGAAACAAAAAAGTAAGCCTGAAAGAAAATAATGCCTCATAAGGAGATCGTTCGCTATTCAAATTTAGTATTTTGATCTGTTGCAGTTAAGTTAGGGAACTATTAATTTAGGCGAATGAATCCCAATCTCTTGCAGACGCCCATTACTTACCTTAAGGGAGTAGGCCCTAACAGGGCCCAGGTATTGCAATCTGAGCTTGGTATTCAGACCTATGACGATCTTTTAAGCCTGTATCCTAATCGCTATATAGATAAAACCAGGTATTTTAAAATAAATCAACTGGAGCGGAATTCTTCGGAGGTACAGCTCATTGGAAAAATAATTCATTTAAAAACTATTGAGCAAAAAAAGGGAAAACGACTGGTAGCTACCTTCGTCGATGATACGGGGAAAATGGAGCTCGTCTGGTTCAGGGGTCAGAAGTGGATCAGGGAACAACTCCAAATTAATGTTCCTTACGTCATTTTTGGAAAAACTACTTGGTATAATGGCTCATTTTCCATGCCTCATCCGGATATGGAATTACAATCAGATCATGAAAAGGGCCTGCGTATTGCCATGCAACCCATCTATCCTTCTACAGAAAAGCTGAGTAATAAAGGAATTACCAATAAGGTGGTCAGCAACCTGATGAAGCAACTATTTATTGAAACAAAAGGAAGCTTTCCGGAGACGCTTACGAAGCAGATACTGGAGGAACTAAAACTCATTTCCCGAAGTGAAGCCATCTTTAATGTTCACTTTCCCAGAGACCAGCATTTTTTGGCAAGAGCTCAGTTCAGATTAAAATTTGAAGAGCTATTTTATATACAGTTACAACTCATCTCCAAGAAATTACTGAGAAAACAAAAGATCAAAGGCTTTCCTTTTTCTGAGGTGGGTGATAATTTTAATGTCTTTTACAAAGAGTATTTACCTTTTGAACTAACAGCTGCGCAACAAAAAGTGATCAAAGAAATACGAGCAGATCTTGGAAGCAATGCCCAAATGAATCGATTACTCCAGGGCGATGTAGGATCAGGCAAGACCATAGTGGCACTTATGAGCATGCTACTGGCTATTGACAATGGCTTTCAGTCGTGTCTGGTGGCACCAACGGAGATACTGGCCAATCAGCATTTTAACAGCCTGAGGGAGATACTGGGAGATATGGACATCCGGATAGCACTTCTTACGGGTTCCGTGAAAAAATCGGACCGTAAAGGTATCCATGAACAATTGGAAAGTGGGGAACTTAATATCCTTGTAGGGACGCATGCCGTTCTTGAACACAAGGTGCAGTTCCAGAATCTTGGACTGGCCATAATAGATGAGCAACATCGATTTGGCGTGGCGCAACGGTCTAAACTGTGGCATAAAAATGAGGTTCCTCCTCATATTCTGGTGATGACCGCCACACCCATCCCCCGCACCCTTGCCATGAGTTTATACGGAGATCTCGATATCTCTGTCATTGATGAGCTTCCTCCGGGCAGAAAACCGGTGAAGACAGTTCACAGGTATGATTCTAACCGGCTTAAGGTTTTTCGTTTTTTAAAAGATGAGATCAAAAAAGGCCGACAAATCTATGTGGTCTATCCGCTGATACAGGAATCTCAGGCATTGGATTATAAAGACCTGATGGATGGCTATGAGAGTATGGTACGTGAATTTCCGCTGCCCCAATATCAGATATCCATTGTTCACGGGCAGATGAAATCCGAGGACAAGGACTATGAAATGGCCAGGTTTGTGAAAGGTGAAACTCAGATCATGGTAGCAACTACGGTGATAGAAGTGGGTGTCAATATTCCGAATGCCACGGTCATGATCATTGAAAGTGCCGAGCGCTTTGGGCTGTCTCAACTACATCAGTTACGTGGCCGCGTCGGACGCGGAGGAGATCAGAGCTACTGTATTTTGATGACAGGTCAGAAACTTTCTGCGGAAGCTAAAACGCGGTTAGAGACCATGGTACAAACGAATGACGGTTTTGAAATCGCCGAAGTTGACCTGAAACTGAGGGGTCCGGGCGACCTTATGGGGACACAGCAAAGTGGTTTACTGACGCTGAAAATCGCAGACATTGTAAAGGACAATGACATCCTTAAGACTGCCAGGTATTATGCCATACAAGTACTCAATGAGGACCCCGGATTAAACCTCGAAAAGAATAGGTCGCTGAGGATCACTTATACTCAGTTGTTAAAGCATAAAAATATTTGGAACTACATCAGTTAAATGTAATTTCTCTAAACCCTTTCTGACAGAGCGTGTTTTGAACATCGTAATTTTAAGGAAGCCTGATTTCGTTTCCAATCCTTAATATTTAGATTTGTTCGTTTAGAAAACACTAAATATGAGTTCAAAGAAAACACTATTTGACAAGGTATGGGACACCCATGTTGTCAGGAAAATTGAGAATGGCCCCGATGTACTTTTTATCGATCGTCATTTGGTTCATGAAGTAACAAGTCCAGTCGCTTTCCTTGGTTTAAAGAATAGAAAAAGTAGAGTGCTATATCCGAACAGGACTTTTGCAACGGCTGACCATAATACTCCTACGAGGAATCAACATTTACCTGTAAAAGATCCATTATCCGCTAACCAGTTAAAGGCACTCGAAGAGAACGCCTATGAACACGGTATTCCATATTGGGGACTTGGCCATGAAAAAAACGGGATCGTTCATGTCATCGGTCCGGAGAATGGAATAACACTTCCGGGGGCCACTATTGTTTGCGGCGACTCTCATACCTCTACCCATGGTGCTTTTGGAGCGATCGCCTTTGGGATTGGAACTTCAGAAGTAGAAATGGTACTCTCAACACAGTGTATCATGCAGCCTAAAGCAAAAAAGATGCGCATCACCATTGATGGTTCCTTAAACAAAGCGGTCACTCCAAAGGATGTGGCCCTGTATATAATTTCTCAACTCTCAACATCGGGCGCTACAGGCTACTTTGTTGAGTATGCAGGGGAAGTCTTCAGGAACATGTCTATGGAAGGCAGGATGACAGTCTGTAATTTAAGTATTGAAATGGGTGCCCGGGGCGGAATGATAGCTCCCGATGATAAAACCTTTGCCTATATAAAAGGTAGAGAATACACCCCGAAGGGTGCAGCCTGGGATACAGCGATGGCATATTGGAAAACCCTTAGAACCGATGAAGATGCAATTTTCGATAAGGAAGTAGTTTTTGACGGATCAATAATTGAACCAATGATCACCTATGGTACCAATCCCGGGATGGGGATCGGTATTTCTCTGGGAATTCCCAGAGCCGAAGCACTGGAGGGCGGTGTTGCTACCTATAAAAAATCGCTTGAGTATATGAATTTCCATGAAGGAGACGCCATGTTAGGTAAGAAAATAGATTTTGTATTCCTGGGGAGTTGTACCAATGGCCGGATTGAAGATTTCCGTGCCTTTGCTGAAATAGTAAAAGGACGTAAAAAGGCCGATCATGTTACTGCCTGGTTGGTTCCAGGTTCGCACCGTGTAGAGGAATCCATAAGGGAAGAAGGCATCCTCGATATTTTAGAACAGGCAGGGTTCGAATTACGAGAACCCGGTTGCTCAGCCTGTCTTGCAATGAATGATGATAAGATCCCTGCCGGAAAATATGCAGTAAGTACTTCAAACAGAAATTTTGAAGGTAGACAGGGCCCCGGATCCCGCACTTTACTGGCAAGTCCGCTGGTAGCAGCAGCAGCAGCTGTAACTGGCAAGGTCACCGATCCAAGAGTATTATTACAGTTAGAAACAGCGTAAAGAAAAGAGAATATGGCATACGATAAATTTAATATTCTTACCAGTTCAGCGGTACCATTGCCCATAGAAAACGTAGATACGGACCAGATAATACCGGCACGCTTTCTGAAGGCCACAGAACGAACCGGATTTGGAGATAACCTTTTCCGGGATTGGCGGTATAAGTCCGATAATTCTCCGAAAGAACACTTTGTATTGAACAATCCTATCTATACGGGTAAGATCCTTGTCGGAGGAAAAAACTTTGGTTCAGGATCTTCCAGAGAACATGCAGCCTGGGCCATTTATGATTATGGCTTTCGTTGTGTGGTATCCAGTTTTTTTGCAGACATCTTCAGAAATAACTGCCTGAATATTGGAGTTCTACCCGTTCAGGTAAGTGCAGATTTTCTACAAAAAATCTTTGAGGCAATTGAGGCAAGTCCAAAAGCCGAATTTGACCATTGATCTACCCGCACAATCTATTACCATCAATGACACGGCTGCAAGCGAGTCTTTTGAGATCAACCATTACAAAAAAGACAATATGCTCAATGGATATGATGATATCGATTACTTGTTAAGTATGAAAGGTGAAATTGAGCATTTTGCCAAGGATATGCCTTTGTAAAAACAACACTTGTCATGCCACACACTACTGTGCCTCCTGCATTTAAAAAAGAACCTAAAGTATCAGAAAAGATGCCAAGTCCTAAAAAGACCATAGAAATTATGGACACCACCCTGAGTGATGGGGAACAAACCTCAGGCGTGTCTTTTTCTGTCTCGGAAAAACTTACCATGGCGAAGTTGTTGTTGGATGAATTAAAGGTAGATCGAATTGAGATTGCATCGGCCAGAGTTTCTGAAGGAGAATTTCAATCCGTTAAACAAATTGTTGAATGGGCCTCGACAAAGGATATTTAAATAGAATTGAGGTACTGACCTTTGTGGATGACGGATTTTCCATGCAATGGATGAAAGAAACAGGGGCCAAAGTGCAGAACCTATTGACCAAAGGTTCTCTGAACCATCTTACTCATCAACTTAAAAAAAATGCCTCAACAGCATTTTGCAGAAATTGCTGCGGTGGTTAAGGCGGCAACTGAAACCAGGGATTAACACCAATGTCTATTTAGAGGATTGGAGTAATGGAATGCGAAATTCACCGGACTATGTCTTTCAATTCCTCGATTTTTTGTCCACCCAAGCTGTAAAACGAATACTCTTGCCTGATACCCTTGGGGTACTGACACAGGAGGAGACCTCAAAATTTTTATAAAGTATTATTCTACAGATATCCTGAAATCCATTTTGATTTTCATGGTCATAACGACTATGATCTGAGTGTGCCAATGTCATGGAAGCTATCAAAGCGGGATGCCATGGAATTCATCTTACGGTAAACGGTATGGGAGAACGTGCAGGTAATGCACCCTTGGCAAGTGTGGTCGCAGTTATCAACGATTTTATGCCCGAAGTTGAAATCACTGTTAACGAATCCTCTTTGTACAAAGTCAGTAAATTGGTTTCTGCCTTTACCGGCTTTGGGATTCCTGCCAATAAACCCATTGTTGGAGATAATGTTTTTACACAAACCGCGGGAATCCATGCGGATGGAGATAATAAAAAGAACTTTACTTCAATGATCTTTTGCCTGAAAGGTTTGGCCGAAAGCGTAAATATGCACTTGGGCAAAACCTCTGGGAAAGCCAATATCCAAAAGAATTTACAGGAATTGGGCCTTACCTTGAATGATGAGGAAATAAAAAGAGTTACGCCAACGATCATTGAACTTGGAGATAAAAAGGAACGTGTAACCAAAGAAGACCTGCCCTATATCATTTCTGATGTCTTGACACTGACGAGATATCAGCAAAAAGTGTTTGTTAAATCCTATGTTCTTACCCATTCTAAAGGTCTTAAAGCCTTCAACGACAGTGGCAGTGGAAATCCATGGAGAACTGTATGAAGACAATGCGCAAGGAGACGGACAATTCGATGCCTTTATGAATGCCCTTTGAAAAGTATAAATCGAAAAAGCTTGATTTGCCAAATCTTACTGATTATGCTGTTCGTATTCCCCCTGGAAGTAATTCTGATGCGCTTTGCGAAACGATTATTTCCTGGGAAATTACGAAAAGAATTTGTTACCCGTGGTTGGATTCGGATCAAACCGTTTCAGCCATAAAAGCAACTGAAAAAATGTTCAATATTATCTAATGAGTCAAAACAATACTCACATTACATGAAATTAAATATTGCACTATTGGCCGGGGACGGAATTGGTCCAGAAGTCATCGATCAAGCCGTAAAAGTATGTAATGCCATTGCCAAAAATATCAACCATGAAATCAACTGGAGGCCAGCTTTAACCGGCGCCGCAGCAATAGATGCAGTAGGTGATCCATATCCGGATGAGACCCATGATATTTGTGCCAGTTCCGACGCGGTATTGTTTGGTGCCATTGGTCACCCAAGGTTCGATAATGATCCTTCCGCAAAAGTAAGACCAGAGCAAGGTCTTTTAAAAATGCGTCAAAAACTGGGGTTATTTGCCAATGTGCGACCCACCTTTACATTTCCCTCGCTCATAGATAAATCCCCTTAAAAAGGGAACGTATCGAAGGTACCGACCTTATCATTCTCAGGGAACTAACAGGGGGTATGTATTTTGGGGAAAGAGGCAGAAAAGACAATGGTGATACGGCATATGATACCATGATTTATACCACGAGCTGAAATTCAACGTTTGGCCAAAAAAGGCTTTGAAATGGCAATGAAACGGTCCAAAAAACTTTGTTGTGTGGACAAGGCCAATGTACTGGAATCTTCGCGCTTATGGCGGGAGACCGTACAGGCCATGGAAAAAGACTATCCTGAGGTAGCGGTCTCCTATGAATTCGTAGATGCCGTCGCCATGCGCTTAGTGCAATGGCCCAAAGCATATGATGTCATCATCACTGAAAACCTATTCGGGGATATTTTGACGGATGAGGCCTCTGTGATCTCTGGCTCCATGGGGTTAATGCCCTCTTCCTCCATAGGTGAATCCATAGGACTATATGAGCCCATTCATGGGTCCTATCCCCAGGCAGCCGGTAAAGACATCGCCAATCCGCTCGCTACGGTCTTATCGGCAGCCATGATGTTCGAGGACTTTGATCTATTAGACGAGGCCCAGGCGATCCGGAGTGTGGTAAACAAATCCCTGGAAGAAGCAATGGTGACCGAAGATCTTGCTGATGGCGGTAAAGCTTATAAAACCAGCGAGGTGGGCGATTGGCTGGCTAAGCATATATAACGCGTCATTCCCTGTTAAGATCAAAGGATATACTCCGTACTCGTAAAGTTTGATAACTTGGTCTCCAAAAGTTGATTTATAGTTTCTTTGTTGATCTCATTATCCTTAAAAGCAAGTAAGGTTCGAACTGAGAATGAGCGCAAAGCATCGTGAACACTTAATGTTGATTGCGCTGAATCTTTTCTCCCCGTAAACGGATACACATCCGGGCCACGCTGACAGGAACTGTTCAGATTCACCCGGCACACAAGGTTTGCCAGAGTATCAATCAAAGGAGCAAGGGCATATACATCCTTTCCGAATAGACTTACCTGTTGTCCATAATTACTAGCGGCCATATCATCTAAGGGCTCTTCTATATCCTGGAAAGCAAGCACAGGGATCACCGGACCAAATTGTTCTTCCTGATACACACGCATATCTTTGGTGACCGGATATAAGACAGCTGGCCAGATATAATTGTCAAAATGCTTCCCGCCTTTTTTATTGATGATCTTAGCGCCTTTGGCAAGGGCATCATCTATGAGTTCCTGAATATATGCCGGTTTATCCGGCTCCGGTAAAGGCGTTAATTTTACCCCTTTATCCCAGGGATTTCCAAACTTAAGTGCATCGACCCGGGCAGCGAATTGTTCAAGAAAAATCTTACACACGTCTTCGTGCACGTAAACGATCTTTAATGCGGTGCACCGCTGTCCGTTAAAAGAAAGTGTCCCAGTGAGACATTCCTCAATGGTAAGGTCCATATCGGCATCAGGAAGGATAATCGCCGGATTTTTAGCCTCCAACCCAAGGACCAATCGAAGTCGGTTACTTTTAGGATGCTGATCCTGCAAGGCATTGGCAGATTTACTATTTCCAATTAAGGCCAGTACATCTACCTTTCCCGTTTTCATGATGGGAGCTGCAACTGTTCTTCCCCGACCAAATAGAATATTAACTACTCCTTTTGGAAAACTATTTTTGAACGCCTCCAAAAGCGGGGTAATTAGCAAGACACCGAACTTAGCCGGCTTAAATATCGCTGTATTCCCCATGATCAAAGCAGGAATCAAGAGGGCAAATGTTTCGTTAAGAGGATAATTATAAGGTCCCAGACAAAGAACAACTCCCAATGGCCCCCTTCTTATATGCGCATAAACACCCTCATGCTTCTGGAACTTAGCGGAGTTCCTGTCTAATTGCTTATAGTCCTCAATAGTGTCATAAATGTAATCCACGGTGCGGTCAAATTCCTTTTGGGAGTCAGGTAAGGATTTTCCAATTTCCCACATTAGTAGGGTTACTATTTCCTCCCGCTTGGTTTTCATCTGGGTAACAAACTTCTCCATGCACTCAATCCGATCCCTCACTTTCATTGTCGGCCACGCGCCTTTACCTTCATCATAGGCGGATAATGCACCTTCCAGGGCCTGCATAGCCTCTTTTTCTCCTAGATCAGGAATACTCCCAAGCAAAGTGGGACCGTAAGGTTCAGCGGACGAGATCGTTGAATACACGTCGGTATTTTTACCTTCCCAGGACCGCAGCTCCCCATTTACAAGATAGTTTTTTTGGTGTATTTCTTTTTTAATTCTAAATGGTTCCGGAATAAGGGACACTTGTACGGACATATGTAATGATTTTCTTTTAGAGCATTTTAAAGTTACACTAATAAATAGCTTTTAAACAATAGGCTTCATGGCGGTCATAGAGGCTCGCAATCTGGCACCTACAATTTCGACAGGATGTTCCCGCAGCGCTTTGTTTACCTGTATGAGTCTGGCATTAGGGACCCCGTTATCCTTGCCTTTCCCATAGGCTTCCCCTATCACATCTACATCTACCTTCTTCATAAAATCTTTTAGTAAGGGTTTGCATGCATGATCAAATAGATAACAGCCATATTCAGCAGTATCGGAAATCACCCTATTCATCTCAAATAACTTTTTACGGGCAATTGTGTTTGCTATAAGAGGCGTTTCATGCAAGGATTCATAATAAGCAGATTCTCCTATAATTCCTGAGGCCGTCATTGCCTCATAAGCCAACTCCACCCCTGCCCGGACATATGCAACCATCAATACTCCATGATCGTAGTATTCCTGTTCTGAGATCTTGTCATCGCCTGCTTTCGTTTTTTCAAAAGCGGTCTCGCCGGTGGCAGCTCTCCAACTCAATAGATTCTTATCGTCATTGGCCCAATCCTCCATCATGGTACGGGAAAAATGCCCACTCATAATATCGTCCATATGCTTTTGAAATAATGGACGCATAATAGTCTTCATTTCCTCTGACAGGTCGAAAGCTTTTATTTTCGAAGGATTGGAAAGTCGGTCCATCATATTGGTGATCCCACCATATTTCAGACCTTCGGTAATAGTTTCCCATCCGTATTGTATGAGTTTAGACGCATAACCGGCGTCTATCCCTTTTTCGATCATTTTATCAAAACAAAGAATTGAGCCTGTTTGCAATAAGCCACAAAGAATGGTCTGCTCTCCCATTAGATCTGATTTTACCTCGGCCACAAAAGAGGATTCAAGCACCCCGGCTTTATGACCTCCGGTAGCCGCAGCATATGCTTTTGCCTGTGCCAGACCTTTCCCTTCAGGATCATTTTCCGGGTGTACAGCGATCAGAGTAGGTACTCCAAATCCCCTTTTATACTCCTCTCTTACTTCAGATCCGGGGCTTTTAGGAGCCACCATGATCACCGTAAGATCTTTTCGTACCTGCATACCTTCTTCTACAATATTAAACCCATGTGAATACGATAGGGTTGCTCCTTTTTTCATAAGAGGCATGACCGTTTGCACTACGTTCGTATGCTGTTTGTCTGGGGTTAAATTGATCAGCAGGTCTGCACCGGGAACAAGTTGTTTATAAGTGCCTACAGTAAAACCATTTTCAGTAGCATTCATATAGGATGCTCTTTTTTCCTTGATAGCAGCCTCCCTTAGCGTATAGGATATATTCAAGCCCGAATCACGCATATTTAATCCCTGATTCAGACCCTGAGCCCCACAGCCAATAATTACGATCTTTTTGCCTTTTAAAACAGAGACCCCGTCTGCAAATTCATTAGAATCCATAAAACGGCATTTCCCCAATTGTTGTAATTTATCTCGTAAAGAAAGGGTGTTAAAATAATTTGTCATGCGTATTGTTGGTTTAAAAGGTGTTAATTCTTGTTTTCATATTCATTTAATAATGCGGAAATAGGCATTGCCGCCTTGGTCACCGCAATCCTGCCGGTTCTCACAAATTGCATGATCCCAAAAGGCTCTAACAGATCGTGCATATCATCTATCTCATGTCGTCTTCCCGACTTCGCCAAAACAAAATACTCTCTTGAAACGGTGACGATCTGCGAGTTGCTCTCCTTTATAATGTTCTGTATCTGACGTTCATCGAAAAGCAGATGAGATGCTATTTTAAATAAGGCTGATTCCTGATATATGATCTCATCATCTGTGTGATAAAAAGCTTTGATCACTTCAATTTGTTTCTCAATTTGAGCGACGATCTTGCGGGTCCAATCTTCTGTGGTAAATACCACTATTGTAAATTTAGATACATGTTCTATCTCTGATTTAGAGACATTTAATCCCTCAATATTAATGTGTCGCTTTAAGAATATACCCGATATTCTATTAAGCAAGCCTACGTTGTTTTCCGAATACACGGAGATGGTGAACCATTTTTTTTCCATCGGTTTTATTTAAGTCTGATATCTGATACGGATGCACCTGAAGGGATCATTGGAAATACATTGTCTTCGTTCTCCACTTTTACTTCTAAGAAATACGGTTCCTTACTGGCGATCATTTCCTGCACGGCGGACCTTAGGTTTTTACGCTCAGAAACCCGCTGTGCTTTAATTTGGTAGCCCTCGGCTATTTTTACAAAGTCGGGGTTCGTCATAACAGTCGAAGCATACCTGCTTTCAAAAAACAGTTCTTGCCACTGACGCACCATACCAAGATGTCCATTATTCAGCACCACGATCTTCACAGCTGTCTTATTTTGAAAAATAGTAGCAAGCTCCTGTATGGTCATTTGATATCCGCCATCGCCAATAATGGCTACTACTTCCCTGTCCAATGCACCCATTTTAGCCCCGATGGCAGCTGGCAATGCAAAGCCCATAGTACCTAATCCACCTGAGGTAATATTACTTTTTGACCGAACAAATTTTGCATACCTGCAGGCAATCATCTGGTGCTGCCCTACATCTGAGACAATAACCGCATTGTTTTCGGAGGCCTTGTTGATCTCTTCTATGACCTCACCCATGGTGAGTCCGGCTTTAGTTGGAAACAGATCTTTTTCTATGACCACTTTGTATTCCTCTTCGTATTTCTTTTTGAATTCATTCAACCAGGCTTCATGACTATTCTTCTCGATCTTAGGCAGCAGCCTGGCAAGTGTTTCTTTTGCATCGCCTAAAAGCGCGATATCTACTTTTACATTTTTATTGATCTCAGCAGGATCAATTTCAATATGAATGATCTTAGCTTGTTTGGCATAGGTGTCCAGACTCCCGGTTACACGGTCATCAAATCGCATCCCAATGGCAATCAGCAAATCGCATTCGTTGGTAAGAACGTTAGGGCCATAATTTCCATGCATCCCAACCATTCCAACATTCAGCGGATGATCTGTATTCATTGCAGAAAGGCCCAAAATAGTCCAGGCAGCGGGGATACCTCCTTTTTCAACAAGCTGTTTTAATTCTTCCTCCGCTTCCCCAAGGATCACGCCTTGTCCAAAAACGATGTAAGGCTTTTTTGCACTGTTGATCAATTCAGCTGCCGCCTCTAATGCATCTTCCTTTACTTTTGGAACTGGCTGATAACTGCGGACTCCTTTACAGTGTTCGTATTGAAAATCGAGTTCATCGAATTGTGCATTTTTTGTAATATCGATTAAAACAGGACCGGGTCTCCCGGATTTTGCTATAAAAAATGCTTTTGCGATGATCCCCGGGATCTCAGAAGCCTTGGTGATCTGATAGTTCCACTTGGTGACAGGGGTTGAGATTCCTATGATGTCTGTTTCCTGAAAGGCATCGGATCCCAGCAGATGCCGGGATACCTGACCCGTAATACAAACCATTGGTGTGGAATCGATTTGGGCGTCGGCAAGACCGGTAACCAAATTTGTGGCGCCTGGGCCTGAGGTTGCCATGGCCACCCCTACTTTTCCACTAACTCTGGCATAGCCCTGTGCTGCATGCGTCGCTCCCTGCTCATGCCTGGTAAGGATATGTGTAAGCTTGTCCTGAAATTTATACAATTCGTCATAAACCGGCATGATAGCCCCTCCGGGATATCCGTAAATCAGATCAACTCCTTCTGCCAGAAGACAGTGAATGATAGCCTCAGCACCACTGATCCTCATTGTAGAATCCACTTTGGCGGCAGACTTATTTTTTTCAATCGTTTCCATAATATTCCATCTTACAAACTAACAGATCCTATTCCTCCAATTTGGTAGGATCTCTCAGCGATTATCCTTTAGTTAAATTCATCGGTGACGCATCCTTGTGAGGCAGACGACACAGTTTTGGCATACTTGTACAAACTCCCCTTGCGTACTTTTAAAGGGGGTTGTTGCCAGGCGGCTTTTCTTTTATTGAGTTCTTCCTCTGACAGGGCTACACTAATACTATTCTTTACGGCATCGATGGTTATTATATCCCCGTCTTTTAGCAACCCTATTGTACCACCTTCCTGAGCTTCTGGCGATACATGCCCCACCACAAAGCCATGGGTACCTCCGGAAAATCTACCGTCGGTAATCAAAGCTACTTCCTTCCCCAATCCTGCCCCCATAATGGCTGCAGTAGGTTTTAGCATTTCGGGCATTCCCGGTCCTCCTTTTGGTCCTTCATACCGTATGACCACGACATCTCCTTTTTTTACCAGGCCTTGCCCAATGCCGGTATTCGCTTTAAACTCGTCATCAAATACCTTGGCCGGGCCTGTAAAATGATATCCTTCTTTCCCTGTGATCTTAGCGACGGCCCCTTCTTTAGCCAGGTTGCCATATAATATACGCAGATGTCCGGTTTCTTTTATGGGATTTTCCAGAGCGTGTACCACATCCTGACCTTCGGTTAAACCAGGTATGTGTTTCAGGTTTTCGGCGACTGTCTTTCCAGTGACCGTGAGACAATCCCCATGTAACATTCCATTCTCTAACATGAATTTCATAACAGCCGGCGTACCCCCTACTCTGTGTACATCTTCCATCAAATATTTCCCGCTGGGCTTTAGATCAGCCAGAAAGGGCGTGGTATCACTAATACGTTGAAAATCATCCAAAGTGAATTTTATTTCCGCAGCTTTTGCAATAGCGAGAAAATGCAGCACCGCATTGGTAGATCCACCCATGACAGTAATTAGCCTGATAGCATTCTCAAGTGACTTTCGAGTAATAATATCACTCGGTTTTATATCATGTTCCATAAGATGGCGAAGAGCCTTCCCGGATTCAATACAATCATTCTCTTTTTCCGTACCAATCGCAGGGTTCGAAGAATTATATGGCATCGCCATCCCTAATGCTTCTATGGCAGAAGCCATGGTGTTAGCAGTATACATACCTCCGCAAGCACCTGCCCCGGGACAAGCATTTTGGATAACACTTTTGAATTCATCCTCGTTCATGGTCCCTGCGACCTTTTCTCCCCATGCTTCGAAGGCACTGACAATATCTAGTTTTCTATTGTTTAAACACCCGGAGGCAATAGTTCCTCCATATACCAATACCGAGGGCCTGTTGAGTCTTATCATAGCCATTAAAGCACCCGGCATATTCTTATCACAACCCACTACCGTGATCAGTCCGTCGTAGTTCATAGCCTGTACAACGGTTTCCATTGAATCGGCAATAATGTCTCTGGAAGGCAGTGAATAGCGCATCCCATATGTTCCCATGGAAATACCATCACTGACCCCAATAGTATTGAATACCAATCCGATAAGATCTTTTTCCTGCAATCCTTTTTTTACATGTTGGGATAGGTCATTGAGATGCATATTGCAAGGATTGCCTTCATACCCAGTGCTTCCAATTCCTACCAAGGGTTTTTTTAGATCATCTTCAGAAAGACCGATGGCGTAAAGCATGGCCTGGGCCCCCGGTTGCGTGGGGTCTTGTGTTACATTCTTACTGTGTTTATTTAACTCCATGTATCGCTATCCCTAAAATCATTGTATTACTCGTAAATACTATAGTTCTCAAAGATACTTGTTTAAAAACCCTACTTTGGATAACATCAGATTTTGGTATAAATTCAATGGGAGAAGATTAATGTTATATATCTGTTTATCAGGTGTTTAAATCTTAATAATTTATCATATTCAATACTTGAAATTGTTGCTGCTTCCAGATTATTTTGACGATTCTTACGACGAAAAAATACCTATTTTTGGAAATGCAAAATTCTATCACAAATCAAATAGAGGCTCAAAGGCATTTCTTTTCAACTCAGAAAACCAAGGATCTGACCTTTAGGATTAAAACTTTAAAGCTTCTTCAAAAGGAAATAATACGGCAGGAAGATGCTATCTGTGATGCCTTATACGCCGATTTTAAAAAACCAAAATTTGAGACTCTGGTGGCTGAAACGCAGTTCGTTTTAGCTGAATTGAGATCGGTTTGCAAATATCTGAAGTTATGGGCCAAACCCGAAAGTGTGCCGGGAACCTTATTGAACTTCCCGTCATCGAGCTATATCTATAAAGAGCCCTATGGGACTGTTTTGGTCATGGCTCCCTGGAACTATCCTTTTCAGCTCGCTATTTTACCACTTATATCGGCCATAGCCGCGGGAAACACGGTCATTCTAAAACCTTCGGAACTAACACCACATACGAGTGCCCTTCTAAAGAAATTAGTGGCCTCGGTATTCGATCCGTCCCATGCCCTGGTCATTGAAGGCGATTTACCCATATCACAGCAGTTGCTGGCCGAAAAATGGGATTATATTTTCTTTACCGGAAGCACTAAAGTAGGTAAAATAGTATATGAAAGCGCCGCCAAAAACCTCACTCCCGTAACCCTGGAATTGGGTGGTAAAAGCCCGTGTATTGTAGATGAAACAGCCCTTATCTCCCAGGCTGCCAAGCGGATCGTCTGGGGGAAATTTCTGAATGCAGGGCAAACCTGTATAGCTCCAGATTATGTATTAGTTCATCGATCGGTCAAAGATGCCTTACTAATGGAGTTGGGTAAAACTATTACTAAATTCTTTGGCACTGATGTGGAGGCATCTGATGATCTTGCCAGGATAGTTTCGACGGATCACTATAAAAGACTTCTTGGATTGTTAGCTGATGAGGACATAGTTTTTGGAGGAAAACGAAATGATAAAGACAACTTTTTAGGTCCTACTTTGCTCAATGAGCCAGGGGCAGATAGCAAAGTAATGCAGGAAGAGATCTTTGGTCCTATATTACCTGTTATTTCTTTTGAAAAAGAGGAAGATATTGCTTCGTGGATCCTTGCCCAGGGTAAACCACTTGCAGCTTATATATTCTCAAGGCGCGCTTCATTTCAGGATAGACTTTTAAAACGATATAGCTTTGGTGGAGGCGTCATCAATGACACCCTCATACAAATCACCAATAAAGAACTTCCCTTTGGCGGGGTTGGCCAAAGTGGCATTGGGGCCTATCATGGAAAAAGATCGTTTATAGCTTTTTCACATCAAAAATCCATTGTTAAAAGAGGTACCTGGATAGACATACCCCTGCGGAATCCGCCTTATTCATTGCCCTTATCCTTACTTAAAAGAATAGGTCACATTTTCTAAATTTTGTCTAAGGAAATAGAGATGACATCTCCAAAGGTCTTTTGAGCCAACCGGTCAATAGCTTCCTCAGAGAGTTGTAAGATCCTGGGGTACCCTCCCGTAGTTTGCCCATCCCTCATTAAGATGATCAATTTTCCTCCGGGGGTTACCTGAACAGTACCAGGCAAAGTTGCTGACGTCAATTGGGCTTGAGAGTGTGCCCCAATTGATTCCTCTAACTGATACGCCATGCGGTTGTTCTCTTTGGCAATCGTAAAAGAAGTAGAAAAGATTTGTTCTTTTTGGGATTCTGATAAAATATCAATATTCAGGACCCGGACTCACCTTTAAAGTTTTGACCTTATCAATATCCTTTCTAATGATATGAGTGATCTTAGGTTCAAATTCTGCGACCTCATTATATGGTATTTCTGTCCTAGCAGCTATATGAGATGCTTCTGTAATTGGGGAGTAAAAGGACCTGCTATTTAAGACTAAAGGCGTTTGAAAACCATCTTTTACGGCGAGGTAGCCCCTCATGCCATCTATATGCTTCCCAAAAGTCAGTGTATCTCCCGCATTTACTTTATGAACACTATGATTTTCTATTTCCTTGCCGTTTAACTGAGGTGAAAGATTGGCACCGGATAGGGCGATCCAGGTTTCTTCCTCAAATTCTAATACAGGTCCCGACATGGTTATTTCCAAGACCGCAGCATTGTCATCATTTTCAAGCATCGCATTTGCCATTAAGGCGGATGCCTGATCCATAGCACCCGAAACAGGGACTCCTATTTGTCGAAATCCAAACCTTCCAAGGTCCTGAACGGTAGTGAAAAATCCACTTTTGATGACTTTAAGCACCTGTTGATTCTTTTTTTAAGAGATCTATTCCAACTTCAGCCTGAATAACATGAAGATCGAATTGAGCTCTTGTGATAGCATAGAATTGAATAGAGTCGCCCACACTTACAAAACATGGATTTTCTTTTTCTGCGTTGAAAATAGGTATGGGACAATTGCCAATTATATTCCATCCGCCGGGGCAGTCTTGAGGGTATATCCCTGTCTGTTTTCGTGCCAGGCCAACGGACCCTTTTTTAACATTAAGTCTCGGACTGGCTTTACGCGGTGTTTCAAGATCTTTTGGCACACCACCCAAATACATAAAGCCGGGTAAAAATCCGATGCCATAAACGGTATAGGTAGTAGAAGAGTGAAGGGTAATAATTTGCTCGATAGATTTTCCGGTATGTTTTGAAACTTCCTCAAGATCTATCCCAAACTCGGTATCATAACAAACCGGAAGCCTCCACAAATGCGATTGCTTTTTTACGCCTTCTTTTCTGAGCGGATATAATGTTGATAGTTGGGCCCCGATTTCTTTATGATCAATTTTCTGATGAATATTAATAAGTGTCAATGAGTTATAGGCAGGAACCATCTCCCAGTCCCTATTTTTAAAGCTGTTTAACAGAAGAAAGTCTTTAAAAATAAGAATGTCATCTAAGATGCTGCGCTCTATTTCGTTGGGCCATTCAATCAAAATGGCATGTGCTCCAAAGGGTTTTATTTGTATGGGATACGAATTCATTTCTCTAAATGAATATGATGCTTAGGTAATTCTTCGGAAAGATACATCAATATTTCATACGCGCTAAGAGTATCGCCATGAATACAAAAAGTATGGGCTTCAATGGGGATTAATTCTCCCTCCGGATTTGCACCTTCCCTTGTTTTATCATAGGGAGCAAATGATCAAAAACCTTTTTAGGGTCTGTAATTAAAGCGTTGGCATGGTCGCGGGATACCAGGGTAAGATCTTCTTTATAATTTCGATCACCAAATGCTTCGTAGGTAATCTTGAAACCCATTTTCAAGGCTTCCCTTGCTATCACAGAATCATAGGCTGTATAAAGGGTTAGCGTTTCCTTGTAATCTTCTATACTGTTTAAATACGTTTTTGTTAAATCCTTATTTTTGGCAAGATCATTATACAGCGCTCCATGAGCCTTGATATGATGCATCCTTGCACCGTGATCTTGTATCAAGGAATCTAGAAGGTCAACCTGCTTGCGTATACTTGCTGTAAACATCTCCGGAGCTAATGAGATACTTTTTCGGCCAAAGTGTTCCTTGTCAGGATAGGACGGGTGTGCTCCAATTTTTATACCATGCTCCAATGCGAGCTTTATAACATGGTTCATGGTTGCAATGTCACCGGCATGGCCACCACATGCAAGATTACAGGAAGAAATTAATGGGAACAGCAGGGCTTCATTCCCAACGCCTTCCCCTACATCACAATTAATGTCTATGATCCATTTCTTACTCATAGGTTTCCAATAACGGACCAGATACTCTTAGCACCCAATGTTATGATCAAAAGCAGCAATAGTATGCCGGTTATATTTTGCCATTTCTTATTCTTATAGGCGCCCATAAGGCTCGATTTATTAACAACCCACAAAAGGAATACACATATCACAGGTAAGAGTAGTCCGTTGGCCACCTGAGCAAATTTAATGATTTCAATAGGACGTATCTGAAACGATTGGGCTACCACACCAATCAAAAGAACAGATCCCCAAACCAATCTAAATTTATACGATTTTAGTCCTTTCTTCCAGTTAAAACAACTCGCTGCTACATAAGCAGCGGCTAAAGGTGCGGTGATCGCCGAAGTGATACCTGCCGCAAATAAGCCTATCCCCATAAAATATCTGGCAGTTTGCCCATAGAGCGGTTCCAGTCCTCTGGCCAGATCTAGTCCATTTACGACCACCAGTTGCTGATTTGCACTGGCCGTAATTATGATCGCCATAGAAATGATCCCTCCTAAACAGATTGAGAGGATAGTATCCCAGCGAACAGCCTTCAGGTCTTTCGCAGAATTCCATTTTTCACTGACCAGGGAGGCATGCAAAAACAAGTTATAAGGCACCACGGTAGTTCCAATCAAGGCCACAACTGTAAATAAGCTCTCTTCAGGCAGCGACGGAATAAAGAGGCCGGCAAAGAGCTCCCCTAATGCAGGTTTTGTGATTAAAGCCGCCAGTACAAAAGAAATACTCATCAGCATAACAAGGGAAATAAATATCTTCTCAAGCACCTTATAGGAACCTACATATAATAATGCAAAAGCACAACCGCCAATGATCCAGGCATACCAAAACTTTGGACTTCCCCCCAAGAGTGCCTCCATTCCCAGAACTGCACCACCTATATTACCGGCTTCATACGCCGTATTTCCAACAACAATCGCGGAAAGAACTATCAATATCATAAGGTTGCGCAGCCATGGTCGCTTTAATTCATTTCTAAAACTAGCTGCCAGTCCTTGTTGTGTGATAATTCCAATTCTGGCTGCCATTTCCTGGAAAACTACAGTAGTAAATATTGAAAGAAGCATTGCCCATAAGAGCGCAAATCCAAAGTCGACGCCTGCCAGGGTACAGGTAGTGATTGTGCCCGGACCTATAAAAGCAGCAGCTACAAGAACACCCGGACCAATTTTTTTGAACACCTGTTACCTTTTTATTATGGTAGGAATGTACATTAAAAATAAACCTTTCGCGAAAATTTCACGAATTGATCACGCAAAATTGAAAAGCAAATGTTAAAAAAAGTGTCGTTCGTCTAAAAAAATGCAGTTCGTCTAAAATCCGGGGGTCTTTCATCGATGTTATAAAATATTAGCTACTTCTCAAGGTTATAATAGACCCAAATCTTTTTTGACCTGTCCTGCATGAAATGTTTAGAATGTAACAAACAACTTAGCTATGTTGATCACAAAACCTCCATGGAAACCTATGGGGTTGAATTATGCGGAAAGCATAAAACACGCATAGATAAACTTATCAGATCTAATGATACCCCATTGGCCGCAATACGACTGTATTATGCGCTGAAAGAGATAGGCGTCTATCCTATGTTAGAATGGTGGGATGGAAAAAAATCAGTAGATATAGCTATTTCTCGTGTTAAACTCAACATAGAGATTGAGACTGAATACCAAATGCTTACGCATGAACAGGCTATGAACAACCTTGAAGAGACTATGCACTCTTTCAAAAATGGGTTCACAACTATACGAATTCCTCATGTGGTCATTAAACACTATTTACATGAAACCGTACAAAGCATTGTAGGGATCATAGAGGGTTTAAAAGTGAACATCAAAGTCATTTAAGAATATTGAACAGCTTAAAATCGAATCCTATGGAGCAAGAAAGCAAGTACACAATAAAGTCTTACAATGTTAGCAAACTCATACTTTGCCTTTTGACCATTGCCGCACTTGCCGTGATGATCAATACCAACCCTGTTCTTTCCCGTTACCTTTTTGGCTTACCTGTTGTACTTTCCGGGCTCCTGGGAATTGTCGGAAGTGTAATTTTATACAAAGGTAAAAACGAACCCATAGATGAGAAAAAGATCATCGCATTTGTTGTTAACTCCGCAATGGTTCTGTTGATCATAGCCATCTTTGTATCCAATACCCTGTATTAGTTTTATGCCGCACTTTTAAGGTATCACTAAACTTAACAGATCAAAGACAAATTTACGTTTCCGTATTTTTCCCGAATATTTCAGGACAAGTGATCTCCGCTATTAGGAATATTTGTATCTTCTTCTATCAAATTTCAACGTATGAAAAACATAGACAGAAGACAATGGCTTAAAACTATGGGGTTAACCGGTGGATTTACCCTTATGGGTGGATTTGGAGCCATGGCCCTTGACTATAAACCACGACCCCTTTTAGTCGATGGTCCCGTGAAGCTCAATTCCAATGAAAATCCTTACGGACCATCCAAAAATGTCCGCAATGTTATAAGTAACAGCTTTGAAATAGCGTGCAGATATCCCTTTCAGTATTTAAGGGAATTAGTAGCTGATATCGCTGAGAAAGAAGGCGTATCCAAGGATTGTGTGGTGGTAACAGGAGGCTCAACCGAAGGTCTTAAAGCAGCTGGCCTGGTATTTGGACTGGAGGGTGGTGAAATCATTGCCGCTGATCCCACGTTTCAAGCGATGCTTTCTTATGCCGAGAATTTTGGCGCCTATGTGCACAGGGTTCCCCTGAATTCTAAAATGGAACACGATCTGGAGGCGATGAGTAAGCGAATTACGAGCAAAACCAGGCTGATCTTTCTATGCAACCCAAACAATCCAACAGGTACCTTGCTGAATAAAGACTCGCTGCGCGACTTCTGTTTATCTAACGACGGTAAAGCCGTTATTTTTAGTGATGAAGCGTATTACGATTTTATTACGGAGCCGGACTACCCCTCTATGGTGGAACTGGTAAAACAAGATAGAAACGTGATCGTTTCTAAAACGTTCTCAAAGGTCTATGGCCTGGCAGGCATGCGCATTGGTTATTTAATCGCCAGACCGGATATTGCCACCCGACTTAAAAAAGCGGTGATGGCGAACACCAATGTTCTGGCTATTGAAGCAGCACGTGAAGCTTTGCGTGATGATGATTTTTACAAGTTTAGTCTTCAGAGGAATACGGAAGCAAAACAACTTATATATAAGACGCTGGACAACCTTGGCTTATCTTATATTCCCTCCCACACTAATTTCGTCTTTTTTAAGACCGGCAGGCCCATCGGTGAGATGATCACTGCTATGGGGAATGAAAACATACTAATTGGCAGACCTTTTCCTCCTATGATGGATTGGGCGCGTATTAGCACGGGGACCTTGGATGAGGTAAAAGCCTTTAACGCCGCATTAGAGAAAGTAATGACCTAAGGCAGACACATGGAATTAACGACCCGTGGAACGCAAAATCTCCAGAGGCGGACTTCGAAGAACACTCCGGCTATTTAGCAATCCTATTCCAACCACCAACAGCGTGAGAATTGGAAGTAGCAGTATAAATGGCTCTGTGGAAGGCACAAAAGGTTCTTCAAAGACGAAACGCGCCAGTAAAAAACTTCCAAAGAGGGACAACAAAATACCCGTTAAACTTCCTAAAACTCCTAAGAAGGCATATTCATAAAGCGATATTCTGAGCAATTGTGCATTTTGTGCACCAAGTGTCCTTAATAACACACTTTCCTTTATTCGCTGATATTTGCTCGTCCGTACTGCACCTATCAGAACAATGATGCCTGTTAAGATGCTTAACAGCGCCATAAAATTGATGACCAAACTGATCTTTTCCAGGATGCCCTCTAAAAGTTCAAGAATTTGACGCAGATCTATGATGGAAATATTTGGAAAATTAGAGACCAGCTGCCTTTGCAATTGTGCGGATACTTCATTGCTGGGAGTTCTTGTTGTGAGCACATGGAATTTAGGTGCATCCTCTAAAATGCCCGATGGGAAAAGCACCGAGAAATTCAATTGTACGCGTCCCCAATCCACTTCACGAATACTTCCTATGGTGGTTTCGATCAAAACCCCCTGTACATTGAAAGTAACCCTGTCTCCTACCCCAACTTTGGCATCAAAAGCAAAATTTTGTGCAACTGAAATCGGAACAACAGTATTTGGATCCGCTTTTGCTACCCAGGCTCCCTCTTTTATAGTCTCCGATGCAATCAGCGAATCGCGGTAAGTGACCCTGAATTCGTGGTTTAGTACCCATCGGCCAATATTGGAGGTAGTATCATTTCTGATGTCATTTACATTCCTTCCATTAATTTCCTGCACTCGCATCGTAATGATGGGAATATTATCCAATACGGGAATGTCGTTGGGTAAAATTGTATTTTTCACATCATTCACCTGATCCGTCTGCACGTCTAAAAGAATGATATTGGGACTGCTTTCATTATCCCCAATAGCTACTTTGCTTAGTAAAATGTCCTTTGAAAAGTATAGAGTACTGATTAGGAAGGCCCCGACACCTATTGATAAAAGCAAGGTTGCAGTCTGATTTTGAGGTCTGAAAAGATTCAACAAGCTTTGTCTTGAACAAAAGCCCCAGTTTGTTGGAAAATAGCGCTTTATGGCCCACATCAATACTTTTGCCACGCCATATAGAAGTGAAAAAGTTACTAATAGGCCCACTATAAAAGAAAGTGCGTATCTCCAATTATTCAAAATACGTTGTGCAAAAATAAATAGGAACAGGAATATGATCCCCAGAATCAGGATCCGGGCTTTTCCAGTTTTAGGATCACTTTCTTCCTGTACCCGTAAAACCGATAAGGGTGATACGTACCAGGTCCTCAGCAATGGTAACAACGCAAATGCAACAGACATTAATACGCCAAGCGACAGCCCTAGTGCGATTGCAGGATAGGATATTGTTACTAATACATCTACCGGAAGATATTCCCTTAGCAGCCCGGGAGCAGCCATTTGCAAGCTAACGCCCAGAATGGTACCTATAAGTCCTCCTAAACCGCCTAAACCTGCAATTTGAATAAGGAAAATCTTAAAGGTCTGGCCCCTGGAAGCACCCATACACTTTAGTACCGCTATCGACCTAAGTTTTCCTCTGATGTATACATGAACGGCGCTGGCAATGCCAACACAGCCCAGTAATAAAGCAATAAAGGCAACAATATTCAGAAATTTTCCAAAGTTGTTATACCTGCGACCTAGCCGCCTGCTTTCATCTAAATGCGTATCCAGATCAGCCCCTTCGGCATCCAGACGAGGATCTACCTCCTCGTACAAGACCTCAAGATCCTGTCCCGGATTGGCTACAAAATAGTATTTGTATTCCACCCTGCTACCCTTTTGAAGCAACCCTGTGGTCTCTAATTGACTGTAGGGAATATATACTGCCGGGGCAACACTACTGGTTAATGCAGACCTTCCAGGAACAGAGGTCAGCGTACCTTCTATGGGTAAGACAATGTTCCCGACCTTAATACTATCTCCGGGTTTCAGGTCAAATTGCAACATCACTGTGGCATCTACCAAAGCACCATTATTCTTTTGATAGTTTCTAGCCGCTGAGGAGGGCGTAGTCTCAAATTCCCCGTAATAAGGAAAATCCCCGTCCACGCCTAGGACCTGAACCAGTTTGGACCCATTTTTTTGAGGAAACGCTACCATGGAGGCAAAATTAATTTCCCTGCTGTTGGCGCCCCCTAAAGAATCCATGATCCCTATAACAATGTCATTTGGTGGGTTGCTGCTGTCAATTATAAAATCAGCCCCCATTAACGCTTTGGATTGGTAGGCAATACTGTCAGTAAGGTTATTGCCAAAGGACTGAATAGCGACTACCGCAGCGATACCAATGATGATTGAGGACATGAATAAAAATAGCTTTCCTACATTTGAGCGAAGATCTCTCCATGCCATTTTGAATAACCAGGCCGGTCCGGCCTTCTTTATAGAACTGTCAGTAGTACACACTAAGCGTTTATCTTTTGATCCGTACTTATCTTACCACCTTTTAGGCGTAAGATCCTTTGAGTTTTTTAGCCAGTTCCATATCATGCGTAATAATGACCAGTGTGGTACCTGCCTCTTTATTTAAGTCGAAGAGCAATTGTATGATCTTTTTGCCCGTGCCTTCATCCAATTCCCCTGTAGGTTCATCAGCAAATAAAATAGAGGGGGTATTAGAAAATGCTCTTGCCAGGGCAACTCTTTGTTGTTCCCCTCCGGATAATTGAGAAGGATAATGATGTATCCTATCTGATAGCCCCACCTTTTCCAAGAGATCTGCAGCCACGGAAGATGCATTTTTGGCGCCTTGAAGTTCCAGGGGTACAGCTACATTCTCGAGGGCAGTAAGCGTTGGCAGTAATTGAAAATCCTGAAATATAAATCCCACTTTCCTATTTCGAAGCAAGGCACGTTCATCTTCGTTTAAAGTACTTATCTCTACACCACAGAGTTCAATGCTCCCTGAATCAGGCCTGTCTAGTCCTGCAGATAATCCCAACAGGGTAGTTTTGCCACTTCCCGAAGGTCCAACAATAGCAAAGGTCTCTCCTGCTTCTATTGAAAATGAGATGTCATCGAGAACGGTAAGGGACCCGGATCCACTCGAATATGATTTTTTGAGATTGCTAACGTTTAATATCTTTGTCATTCTACTTCGTTTTGTAGCTTTTTGGTACAAGGGCGGAATTTATAAAAATGATTTTGAATTTAATCCCCATTACCATGAGAACCATGTTAAAGTTTTGTTATCTATTTTGCCTCGTAGTATTCGTTTCCTGTGGGGATTCCCCTTCCAAAAAAGCTTTGAAAACCGAGGTAGAGAATAGCCAATCTACAGAGGATGAGACCGTAGAGTCGAATCCCAAAAAGACCATACTTTTTTTTGGGAATAGCTTAACGGCAGGGATGGGTTTGGAACCGGAGAAAGCATTTCCAGGGATTATTCAGAAAAAAATAGATTCTTTAGAACTTCAATACAAAGTGGTCAATGCGGGATTAAGCGGGGAAACTACTGCAAGCGGGGAAAACAGGATCGATTGGTTAATGAATCAGCAGGTAGATATCTTTGTACTGGAATTAGGGGCCAATGACGGACTACGCGGGATCCCGCTTTCTGAAACAAAGGAAAACCTTCAGGCCATCATGGACGCCGTAAGATCAAAAAACCCAAATATAAAGATCGTTCTGGCAGGGATGCAGATACCACCTAATATGGGGCAGGAATACACCAGTGAGTTCAGACAGATCTTTCCAACTCTGGCTGAGGAAAATAATACATATTTAATCCCATTTTTACTAGAAAATGTCGCGGGAATACCAGCGTTAAACCAGGCTGACGGCATACATCCTACCGAAGAAGGTCAGCGCTTGGTAGCTCAAAATGTATGGATGATTCTCAGACCCTTATTGTAATAATAAAAAAAGCAACTCATTAATATATAGGGCATTACTATCTATTAACTAATTTATTACTTTACTATTTAGTACGCCCTTTTTTCACAATCTCATTATTAAATTTTTGATCGTCAAGCAGAACAGTATAGAAATCACTGATGAAATTCCGGGCGATATCAAATTCCTTTTCATTATCAAATTGAGATTTTAGCCCATCGACCACCTCAAAGACTCGATCCTTTTTATCCAGGTATTGTTTTCTCACAGCCTGAATGACAGCTTCATCTCGTTCAAATCCACGATATAACCTGTCTGTAACGCTTTCAATGGTCAAGACTTCTCCCTGTACCTGAGAAACCACGGCATAACTGGCATCCACCAGTCCGGACATATCAAAATCATATGGCAAAGGTACCGTCTTATAATCAGCTGTAAATATCAATTTCTGATTGTGCTGATAAGCAGTCGAATAATCGGTGTTACCTATCATGTACTGAAAAAAATCGTTTTGAGTGGCACTCATATCATCTTGTTCCAGGGGGTGCACTGTCCGCTTCATTTTCTTAGAATTCTCGCGCTTGGCTACCTTATCTATGTCTTCGATCAGAAAGCCTTTTATATTGTGAACTTTACTTTTCTTACCCCGCAACTCTATATATTCAATATCTGCCATTCTGGTTTTAAAATGATAAGGAGAGATCACTTCATAGATCTTGTAGGCCATATATTCTTTTAAGATATTGTCCTGGGTGCTACTAGATTGCACACAAGGCATAACCAATTTTAATTCTTTATTCCCTTTAAAGATAGTTTCTTTGGCTTCTGCCTTTTTGATCTTGACTTTTAGTGGTGGGAAATAACAGTGTGCTCTTCGGTAGTTTCCTCGGGCACGAATCTTCACATCAAGCGAGTCCCATTGCTCTCCATTTTTGTAAATTAATTTTGACAGGAGATAGGTGCTGTCATTTGTTTCCTTTTTCATCTCTTTATTAGAGAAGCAGAGTTTTATTGGCAAAATTTCCTGCTTTTCAAACAAAATAGTTGTTTTCCCAACTTCTTTAGGGTCTTCTATTTCTTGCGAAATAAGCAAAACAGGGCTTGTAAGGCACAAGAAAAGGAATCTGAGTAATGTTTGGTTTTTCACGAGTTTGTAGTTAGCTTTAGCAACATAAATTACTAAATTTTTAATTATTAAACTATATCTATCCATTATTAATATTAGGACGTTGTTAGCGCTACTATTGTCTGTGCTCACAGTTTTGTTTAGTTTCCGATTCAACATTCAATTCCATGTAGATCTTACATTGTTGAGTATTGCGATTGTCTTTCCTTTGGTATTTACCATTCGCGGTTCTTTCCGAAGAAGGGAAAAGGCGTTGGAACATCTAAGTCAGTTCAGAAGTGCTTTAAAAACAATGCATTACTTCGCAAATGCTTCCAATAATCTGACTGAGGAGGAAAAAAAGGAAATTTCTGATATTCTTCTTGAGATCAGCGAAAACTCGATGGATCATTTGAAGAATAATATGGAGTCTACGGAAGAACTGGATCCTATCATCAACAAAGTACAGGTCTTTGTTATGGAAAAAGGAGAAAAAATGTCTGGGCGTTTAAAAGATCGACTCTTCAGGTTTATGAATGACCTGCATGAATCATTAGAAAATTTACATGCCATCAATACACACCGCACGCCAATTAGTTTAAAGGCCTACTGTTTGCTGTTTATTTATATATTCCCCTTGATCTATGCACCTACCATTATTCATGACATGGGATCGGATAACCCAATTTATGTCACCTACTTCGTAGTCATACTCACAGAGTTCATCCTGGTTTCTCTGTATAATATTCAGGACCAGCTGGAATATCCTTTTGATGATTATGGTCTTGATGATATTAAGTTAGATAGTTTTAAGATGGACCGTTAGTCGACTCCTACCCTTTAAACAACGCATGAACCTTATGCATTTTAACCAGTATTCTAACCCTTCCAAACAATCCTGTTTATTGGTAGTTCATCGATAATTAGGTTTTATATCGAAAGTATTGTTCCGTTTAAAGTATAAAATTTACATTTCCTCGAGAATTTACTTTCTTGAAGTCAATTCCAAATCTTATGAATAAAAGAACTACTTCGACCTATTTGGTATATGCCTTTTTTACTTTTTGCTTTATTTGGGCTGTCTATGTCCTTTTGTTTCGTTTATAAGGGTTCAAACAAAAAAAACCCGATATAATCGGGTTTTCATTCATAAGGTAGAACACATTAGTTCGAAGGAATTCTCATCACCAATTCATATAGAATAGTATATTCAAACCCATCAGGAAGTATATCTCCCATCTTTGTTTTGGACATTATTTCTTCCCAACCTGGGTCTAATTCACTGGTACTTTGGAAACTCATATAATTCATAGCATCTGCCATAGAATTAAAACCATCCCAGGTCATAACCGAAAATCGCGCCTGGTTGCCTTTTGGACTCACTGTGGACATCATGCCCCAAGAGGTCATTTTATTGGTGCCACTGCTTATGTTTTTAACGTGCAGAGGTTTCCACAGTGTCTTATTCTCTTCAATAAAACCACCTAAATTAGCTGGTTTAGCATAGTTCACCACCGCAAACTTATACTCTCCACCGGCAGAATCCTCTAATTGCATCCAGTAATCAAATGCTGTTGGCGCAAAAGACTGAGTTGACACCATTTCCGGAGAAACCCCCATTTTATTGATGTTTTCCTCAGACCAAATTTCATTTTGATTTATTTTGTCAAAGCTTTCAAAATTGTTGACAAAGACATAATTAGGAGCACCTTCTTCTGTAATTCCAACTTTTCGCCATAATGACCAACCGGTCATTTGGCCTTTATCGATGGCAGCTTTTGCCACTTTAGACCAATACTTGGTTTCTTTTTCAACAAATTCACCTTGACGGTCATTGGGCACTACCCTGTATTGCAGATAGGCCACCTGAGCCATGGTAGTCATACATACCATCAGACTCGCGAGTAATAATACTGTTTTTTTCATTTTGTGTTGGTTTGGTTATTAGTTTTATAAGGTACGGTATTTTACACCACAGAATTCTCATTTTCAATAATTTAATCAATTAATTGAATACTAAATCACCAGGAATCTTATTATTGTACGTATAATCTTACGTTTATATGTTGTTGACAATAAATTCATTACTCTCCTTACAATTTTTTTCAGAAGTGATAGTTTTATATCATAGAAAGCTAACAAACTACTAAAAAGTATATAGCTGGAATGACAAGGACCATATTTTTTGCTTTTTCTCACCTTATTCTTGGGGTCTTATGCCTGTCATCTGTGACATACGGAGCAGACAATTCCATCGATGATCCGGTCATTGTTGCTAAAAAGATCCTTTCAGACGATCCAATTCCCTGGTCAAAGACAGAATATGAAACCATCCTGAAGACCGTTGGAACCCAAAGAACACTTTCTACTATTGATAAGAATTATCTCTTGCTGCAATCACCATGGTTGGGGGTAGAATACATGCAGGGCGTATTTGGAGATGGGGTACATAGTATTCCGGTTGAACAACTTTTGGATCTCTTGAATCTCGCGACAAATTCTCCACAACAGACCAGTCGAAAATTGGCAGAGGTTACTCTGCAACACGCACTAGTGGAATATGATAAGGCATATACGGTAGCTGAGGACCTAAAAACTGATACCGCTGTAAATTATGAGGATGCCATCACATTTTTAAACAGTCGTTTTGGCTATCTCAAGATCAAAACAGCCAGGAGATTATTGGATGAAAGCAGCAAGGCAGACAATGCAGTCATCGACAAGAAAACCAACAGGCTTATTACAGATCGTTTTAGGAATATTAGAAAACAGTATTCAGAAGAGATCCCCATAGCAAGTGCCTTGGAGGAGATCAAGACATTTTACACCCTGCTGGAAGAAGTGGTTTCCGGCCTGGCCATGGTAAAACCATATACTGATTTTACACAAACCATCACGGAGCTAAATGAAGTTCAATTACAGGAACGCAAACACTGGCGTTCCGGCCTTGAGATCACCTTCCCTACCAATGGTACCATTTGGACCATTCCGGATCCGGGATCTATAAAATGGACAACCAGTAATATCCCAGAGGAAAAGACCATTAAATTCTACCTCCTGAAGAACAATACCGTCATACAGGATTTGGGAACTTACAAGAATACTCAATTAGTAGGAGGTATAAAGCTTAACAAGACCCTGCCTAACGGAACTAATTACAGGATCATGGGGATCGAGTTGTTCCCTACAGACAAATTTTATACGGCCAAGTTCGCAACGCCTTATTTTACAATTAATAAGCGAGATCCGGATACTGCTCCGCCACCTGAGATTCTTGTTGTGACAGAAGAAGAGTCGGCCCCCATTCCAGCCGACCCCAAACCTGAGGAAATAATAGCATCTCCGCCCCCAGCAGAAGCTCCTGCAACACCCGAAGAAGTTAAAGTTGTTGAAGTAGAACAAAAAGTGGTGAAACAAGAGGAAGCGCCTGTATTAGAAGTGATTGAACCTGTATCACTTGACGAAGAAATACCTGTAAAACCTGTTGAGGTTGAAAAGCGAACCGATTTTGATGGGCGGACCATCACCTATGTAAAAGAGCTGGAAGTAAATAATAAGATCATACAAATCAATTTATGGGATCATGGCAGGCAGGATGGGGATATTGTATCCATTTACCTAAATGGTATTGCGATCGTTTCTCAATACAATCTTACCTATCAGAAAAAGGGCTTTGAGTTAACATTGGATCCCACTCAACCCAACGACCTCTTTCTCTATGCACATAATCTGGGTAAGTTTCCTCCTAATACTGTTTCCATTGAGATTATTGATGGTGTAAATTCGGAGAATATCATTCTCAATTCAGACCTATCACGCTGCGAAGCTGTGCTGATCAATGTAATGGAGTAAAAGCTCGATCTACATTGTTTACACCGTTCGTTAGCTCCCGTTTTTACATCGTCCGCTTTATAGATCATATTTTTTCTTGTAGTCTACTAATCCATTATGATCAATATCTAAGTACTATTTAATATTTGCGAATTTCAAATAAATACTAAAAAAAATCGTTAGCTCCACACCTAATTATAAATCAATAAATCATTATGAAAAAATGCATTTTAGTGATGACCATGGCAGCAACGATGGCATTTAGTCTTACAAGTTGCTCAAAGGATGATGACAAGAAAAATTGTGATACTTGTTCTGCCATGATGCAAACAATAGAAATATGTGATAATGGAAATGATACATATACCTTAACTGTAGCCGGACAATCCGAAACTGTCAGTCTTGCAGAACTCGGAGGACTTTCTCCTGATGAGTTTATTGGTGTGATTTGCGATTTATCAAATCTGACACCGTAATAAAAAAAGTATTTATCTGATTTAATGCCTAACCAAATTTTGGTTGGGCATTTTTTTGTCCCTATCAGTAGCTTTTAAATCTTCTATTTACGCTTGAAGATTTAATAATAAACGGGATATTCTTAATAAATGTGTACTTTAGAAAAAGTACGCAAAAGTGAAAAATAAGTGCCATTGATCAGATACTAGAGGTCTTAGTTCTAATAAATGAAGAATTGGGCAACTAGGTAAGACATGTTCCAAACAAAAACAAGAGTCATATGAGCGGAATGGACATCGTAATGGTGATAGCCGTGATCTTGTTCGCAAGACTGGGGGTGCGGCTCTATTTCAGATATCAAAAAATGAAAAAGGAAAATGCCAAGGACACTACAAAAAAGGAATAATCATCTAATTCAATAAAATTATCATGGGTATATTTTGGGATCTGTTACAACAAGACGAACTAGATAAACAACAAAAACAGGCAGACAGTGTGGAAGAACGTGTAGCGGCCTTGGAAACTGAACTCGAGAAGACCCGGGTTCTCCTTAAAAAGACCCTGGTAGCACTGGAAAGCCATCTGAACCAAGATATTGATGGGGATGGAAAAACCGGTTAATGCCTGTTTACTAAATTAGATTCCTGTCAGGAAATGCGCATTATTGAAAATCCGGTATATGTTTTAGGGGTATTGTGCCTAATGGTACTAGCCTCCGTCTATGCGGGTAAAACAACCATAGGAAAGAAGGTGGGGCCCGCCTTATTGGTCATTCTCTTTACTGCCGTTTTTGCCAACATAGGGCTTATTCCTTCGGCTTCCAATACCATCCCGCTTTACGAGGGCATTTTTAGCTATGTGGCCCCCGTCTCCATTTTTTATCTGCTATTGGGAGTGAACCTTCAATCTATCAAAAAAGCAGGGGCACCTATGATCCTTCTCTTCCTTATTGGTTCCCTGGCAACAACCCTTGGCATTCTGGCTGCATGGTTTATGATACTACCAGAGACTGTTTTAGGAGAAGATGGTCGTATCATTGCAGGAATGCTTACCGGTACATATACCGGGGGTAGTATCAACTTTAACGCAGTTGCCATGGAATATGATTTCCAGGAGCGTGGCATCTTATATGCTGGCACCATTGCTGTGGATAATGTGGTAACCACTTTATGGATCATGGTAACCTTGGCCATGCCTGCCCTATTGCGAAATTTTATGCCCGACAAAAAGGTTGCCATGACAAAGACAAGCATAGCTGGAGAAGATAAGGATGCCATCGATTTTCGATCTTTGGCCTGGCTCCTTTTCCTTGGGGTCACCGCTTATTATATCTCCGAAACAATTTCTGAGTACTTTACAAAGATCCCTTCTATCATTACCCTTTCTACTATCGGTATTTTGCTGGCTCAGACTTCATTAGTTCGAAGTTTAAAGGGCAGTCATGGTCTGGGCCTCTATCTGATCTATCTTTTTTTGGCTGTTATAGGAGCCTATTGTGAAATAGAGTCCGTTTTTGCATTGGAACAAGTAGGACTTACGCTTCTCTTGTTCACCTCCATGGCGGTGCTTTTACATGGAATATTGGTCGTCTTCTTAGGCGGACTTTTTTACCGCGACTGGGAGATGATCGCTATTGTGAGTCAGGCGAATATAGGAGGCGGTACTACTGCCATTGCTTTGGCTGAGACCTTTAACAGAAAGGAACTGATTGTACCTGCAATCTTGGTAGGCACCCTAGGGAATGCTCTGGGCACCTACTTAGGGTTTTTTGTAGTTTATTTGCTGTGATGCCGTATTTCTCGCTTCTTACTTAGTTGTTTGTTCCATAAAACATTACCTTTTCCTAGAATGTAGCCGGTTCTTATGAATTATGCCATTCTGTAAGGGCTCCTCTTATTTTTTGTATTTTTAGTCCTTTACTGAAAACACATGAAATTCAACGACTATTTTAATGAACTTAAGAGGCGTAATGTCATTAAGTCTGCTATAGCGTATTTGGTAGTGGCCTGGCTGATCACACAGGTAATTGCAACGGTATTACCAGTGTTTGGAGCTCCAAATTATCTTCTTAAATGGTCTTTGGTATTACTGGCCCTCGGTTTTCCGGTCTGGCTCATTTTTGCCTGGGTGTATGAAATTACCCCTGAGGGTATAAAGAAAACGATAGATATTGAACCTGAACAATCCATTTCGACAAAAACGAGTACACGGCTCAATAAATTGATTATTTCGGCACTTACCCTAACTATTATTGTTCTTCTGGTTGAAAGGTTCTCTGGTCAGGATGCACAAGTCCTGGAATACGGTGATAAATCAATTGCCGTCATGGCATTTGCAGATATGAGTCCAAAACAGGATCACGAATATTTTTCGGATGGGATCAGTGAAGAATTACTGAATCTCCTGGCCAAGATCCCGGAACTAAAAGTTATTAGTCGCACCTCTTCATTTTCTTATAAAGGGAAGGACACCAAGGCAACAGAGATAGGCAACGAACTTAAAGTTTCACATATTCTGGAGGGCAGTATCCGCAAAGCTGGTAATATGATTCGTGTTACGGCCCAGCTAATAAATACCCGTGATGGGGCACATGAATGGTCCCATACATACGACCGCGAATTAGATAGTATTTTTAAGATACAGGATGAAATTGCTGCAGAAGTCAGCAAAGAACTAGAATTATCGCTCCTTGGTAAACCTTTGAAATCCAAAGAGGTGAATACAGAGGCCTACACATTATTCCTACAGGCAAATCATTTAACGAAACTGACCACCAAGGAGGCCTATATTGAGGCAGAATCCAAAATAAAAGAATCGATAGCGATTGATTCAACTTACGCCCCGGCCTGGGCATGTTTGGCGGAAATATATAATACAGGTACTTATAATTTCAGTATTCGTGAACCAAAAGTGGGCATCCCCATGGGGCTAAATGCAATCAACAAAGCCTTAGAGCTGGATCCTGACTCCGGGTATTCGTACGCCACCTTATCTAGTTTACAGGAATTGAACTGGGATTTTGAGGAAGCTGCCAAAAACATGAGTAAAGCCCTTGAACTTATTCCCAATGATGGCATCATCATTGGCACGGCTGCACTTCATACTTTCGGAGATTTGGAAAAAACAGTTGCCTTACTAAAAAAAGCCCTGGAGGTAGATCCTTTGGTTTATGGTAATTACTTTAATCTGGGTCATGCATATTATAGGATGAACCGTTTGGAGAGGCCGAAAATGCTTTTAAATCATTCGAATTGTATTATCCAAATTGGCAGATATTTCATTATATGATGGCGAAGGTCAGACTGGCTCAGGGCAGGACCGTTGAAGCTATTGCCGAGATTGAGCAGGAGAAACATGAATTTTTTAGTCTATACGGACGAAATTTTATTGAATATGCATTGGGTAACACTACAAATGCAGATGCCTTATTTGCGGAATTCCTTGAAAAATACGGCGAGACAGATCCTGCCAATGTTGCTGATTTATATGCTTTTAGAGGGGAATATGACCTTTCTTTTGAATGGCTGAATAAAGCTCTTACTGCCAAGGATCCGGTTTTACTGGAAGCACTCACCTATCCATCTTTTAAGGTAATGCATAAAGATCTGCGTTGGGGTAAACTTATCAAAAGTATGGGTCTACCCAAGGATCATGGATATCCAATGCTTTAGTTTACTCAAGATCTGCCTTAGCCATAGGAAAAGTTGCAAAGGTAGATTTTGCGCTAGCACTGTTAAATACTTCATTAACGATCTTATATAAATCTGGTATCACCGTTTTTGCAAGTCGGGAATTATTGTTCAAAAGCACGCAAATGGCGAGATCTGCTTCAGGATAGATGGCAATTTCATTTCGATAATTATTAACACTGCCCCCATGATGCCAAATTGTTTTTTCCTGCTGAGAATCATCCTTGGTAAATTTATGTATCCTCCATCCATAGCCGTAATGAGATGAAACATGTCCCGGCCAACGCTGATAGTATTTACTGTGTCCTTTGATCTCTATCACCGGATTAAAAGCCTCTTTTATAACTGATTTTGACATGATCTCCGGGTTACGACCAAGAAGGAATCGCATCCATTTTGCCATGTCTGTGGCACTGGCATTAATGCCGCCTGCTGCAATGGCGTTGTAGTAATTACTTCGTATTGGTCTGGGTTTCCACTTATTTCGCCATTTTGTATGGGGTAGGGCAACGTTCTCATTTTCAACTAATGACTCATGATTCATGGTGGTGGAGCACATTTCCAAAGGATTAAAAAATATTTTTTGTAGAGATGCCTCAATATTCTGCCCTGTGGCCTTAAATACCATCTCCCCTGATAGCCCAAATAGAGCATTCTGATAGCTATACACCGTGCCCGGAGCACTTATTGGTTGCACTTCTTTAAACCGTCTGGCGATCTCAGTCAACGGCAATCCTGCCTCAACTAGATTGGTGTAACTATGGTAAGGAGCTCCTGAGGAATGCGACATTATATTAGCTAATGAAATTGTCGCTGTATTTTCTAAGTTCCCCAATTGAAAATCTGGTATATAATCTATGACCTTGTCTTCCCAATTCAAGGAGCCTTCATGCACTAAATTGGCGGCCAGTATTCCGGCAAATCCTTTTGACAGGGAGCCTAGCCTGAAAACCGTTTGCCCGTCAACATTTTTATTATCCTTACTATTCCTTTTTCCGTAACCATCCGAAATCAAAATTGAATCGCCCCGAACAATGCTAACCCCGGCACCAACAATGGTCCCGGAAGCAATTGCCTTTTTAAAATAGTCTCTAATGGCAACGTTTAATACTTGTTTTTTTTGTGTGTAAAGTCGTGCATCCTTATTTACAGGAAACGAATTATTGGGTATTTCTGTGAATACAACTTTTTTTGTTACTGAATAAGAATCTGAAGTATCAAAACTGATGGTCAGTGCAAAAAGCACAATGATCACAAATGTGAAACCTGTCAGTATTTTTAATCGATGCATATGTTGGGTCTTGATTCGATTTGGGCGAAAAGCAAGGAAAATTGTTTTATCCGCTATAATAACCCATTAAAACGCTGAATATTATATATTTTTTTGAGAATTACATGGATTTCATGGAATTTTTCATTTACTGACAACGAATCATATTCCATTTTGCATGATTGTTGGATATAAGAACGAGGAAACAGGTGTTGGAGACGAGTTTGGAAGTTAAAATAATAAAATAGGAAATTACAGCTTGTAAAGAAGCAACCTATCTATTCTGCTCATTGTTATGGGAAAGTCATACTATTTTTTTATATTTAAGAGATTACACCGCTAAACTTGTCTGCCTATGCCAGCACATGAAATCGAAATCATATTAAGCAGGCAATTGGCAGATTGTCTTACCGTCCCGGTTTTTTTAGTAGATCCTGAAGGAACCCTCATATTTTATAACGAACCCGCCGAAGTCATACTGGGTAAAAAATACCAGGATACCGGGCCCATGCCAGTCGGTGATTGGGGCACTTCATTTTTTCCACATGATGGGGAGGGAAATGATATACCCCCGGAAGAGCTTCCATTGGTACAGACCATACAAAACAAGGTACCTGCACACAAGACGTTTTGGATCAAATCCCTGATGGGCAAATCCACCAAGATATCAGTTACCTCTATTCCAATAATCGGGCGATCTAAGAAATTCTCAGGGGCCATGGCCATTTTTTGGGATAATGAAGTCATAGAATGAAGGTAAAGCTACATGGTACAAGAGGAGCATATCCTACTTCCTCCGAAAACAATCAAAGGTATGGGGGAAATACTTCATGCATTGAGGTTATTAATGATAAGGAACGGATCATTGTCGATGCCGGCACCGGAATTTTAGGAATCGATTTTGATACTTTCTATAACGATGATCGAATAGATATCTTATTGACTCATTTGCATATGGATCATATACAGGGTTTGGCTTTTTGCAAACCCTTGTTCAAACCCAATAAGGAAGTGCATATCTGGGGACCAGGCGGCAGTCCTGAATCGCTGCAAGCCAGATTAAATCGATTCTTATCGCCACCTCTTTTTCCTATAGCCCTCAGGGAAATCCCTTCTAAGCTTAGCATTCGGGAATTACCAAATACAACTTTTAGCATTGGAAATTTTAATATAAGCTCGGAGTATATAAGTCACCCCGGACCGACGGTGGGCTATCGTATTCAGTGTGGTTCCAAAGTGGTATCCTACTTACCAGACCACGAGCCGGTTATTGGTAAATTACACCTATTTCCCGAAGATGATTGGGTTTCAGGATTTGATTTGGCGTATAAGTCAGATCTGCTAATACACGATTCTCAATATAGCGAGAAGGAATACAAGTCTAAGGTGGGATGGGGACATAGTTCCCTTGAAATCGCTGCAGAGCTCTGTGCAAGGACGGATGCCAAACGCCTGGTATTGTTCCATCATGATCCGGGGCATTCTGATGAAGAGCGAACTCAAATGTTTGAAGAATTTAAGGAAAAGGTCCATTATGATTTCCCCATTGAGCTGGCTGTGCAGGGGCATGAGATAGAAGTTTAGCATCCCTAAGTCAGCAATTGGATTTGGTGGCTTTATTACATGAGACTTTGGGTTATAAAGTTGGATTTACAGGTGAAAGCAGGATTTTAAGTGGTTAAAGGATATACTCGTTCGGGACAAGAAACAAAGTTATTCATCCAAATATTCTCTTTTAAGTGCCTTATTTTGACTATATTAAGGTTAGTTTTTGACCCTTTCTATGCAAAGTTATAGAGACTAGATTGGCATGTGGGATAAATTCCATAATTCAAACTCATTAGACTCAGATTGTAGCAAAACATAATTCTTCTAACCTAATCCCTTAAAGAACACTATTATGAAAAAAATTCAATCACTATTAATTTTAATTGCGGTAATATGCCTAACGGCTTGTCGTAGCCAATTGCATGTCGTTACCGTCTACGTGGATACAACGCAAATTGATCAGAGCAGTATAGACCAGTATGTTACTTTTGGACAGCCCGCGGGAATTGCAAATAAAGAGTTTATCACCAATGTAAGAAAAACACGACCTGATTCTCTGGCAAGGCATGTCTACCAGTGATCCCTCACATATGGTCACTATTTCATCCATAATGCATGAATCTGGTGATTTCCTTATTGGTCAAAAACATCCTAAATCCAATAAGGCTAAACAGGTTAATTTCAAACAACTAATGCGCAAAATTGTTGCAAAGGCTTCCAAGGAACAACCCTATGCAGAAGAAAAATACAGTTTGAAATTTATAATATCGAATAAACCAGGCCAAGGTGAATTTGAAATAGATCCTGAAGATTACAATCGCATTAATAATTTTGGTTATCAATGCTTTAGCGATGCTGAAACAAACTTTTATTTCTTAAAGAGTTTATTCAATAAGAAAGCCGGGCTGACACTGTGTTTACTTAGCACTTTTTTAGTAGCCATGTATGGTCAGAATCAGGCAGTCGCTGACAGTCTCGAGACAATTTATTATTCTAACCAATTCTCAGAAGATGATCGATTACAGCTGTTATATGAATTAGCAAAGAATCATTCTGATCCCGAGATGATCCTGAAATTTAGTAATGAACTTCTGAGCCGGGCCAAGGCCTTAAACTCCTTCGAATATATCATAAGGGCCTATATACAAAAAGGTAATGCCCTTAGATTAAAAGGTGATCTGAACATGGCATTGCAAAACCTTTTTGAAGGCCAGAAGATTGCTAATGAGGAGAAAGGTAATCCTGAATTGGGCACGGTATACAAGGCCATTGCTGATGTATATTCGGAAATGGGTGATTCCCAAAACGCCATCCAAAATTACAAGAATGCAATCTCAATTCTTAAAGCTGAGAATGATTCGAAATTCTATGCCGATGTATTGGAAAATATTGGGGATGAATATAATTTAAATTTAGGTAAACCAGACTCAGCCTTATTATTTTTCAAGGAATCCGGAACAATTTACAGAGCCATAGATAATCAGATGGGAATTGCCTACAACCTAGGCAATGTTGGACTGGCGTATGCATTGAAAGGAAATAATGACCTGGCAGAAAGAAACATAGGCCAGGCCACAGAGATATTAGAAGAACTTGGGGATTATTATGCTATCTCAGTATTTCTTACTTATGTGTCCGATATATATGCGGAACGTGGTGATTGGGATGCAGCTTTTGGTTTTGCAAATAAAAGTCTTGATCTGGCAAATCAATATAATTTAAAGAAGCAGATAAGCAATGCGTATTTGAAACTCTCAGAACTCCATGAAAAAAGAGGCAATAGTCAGGAGTCCTATACAAATTACAAGAACTACATAATATTTAGGGACAGCGTTACAAATATCGGTGTGTTACAAGACGTGGCCGACCAGCGTGTTTCTCAAAAGGATATAGAAATTGATCTGCTAAACGAACAAAGAAATAACCAAAGGATCATTAATATCGCGAGCATCGTAATTGCCTGTTTAACCATCATATTACTGGGTACATTGTTCTGGTATTACAGAGCTATTTCAAGGGAGAAAAAAATATCAGAGAACCTCCTCCTAAATATCCTGCCCCCGGGGACAGCTGAGGAATTAAAAGACTTTGGTAAAGTAAAAGCTAAAAAATTTGACTCTGTTACTGTTATGTTTACAGATTTTAAAGATTTTACAAGATACTCGTCATCTTTATCACCCGAAAACTTAGTAAGAAGTGTTGATTACTACTTTTCAAAGTTTGACGAAGTTATCGGGAAGCATGGTCTGGAAAAGATCAAGACAATCGGTGATTCTTATATGTGTGCGGGAGGATTACATTTTCATCAAGCCGATCATGCCCTAAAAATGATACAGGCATCCTTTGAAATGGTTCAAATTATGATAGACTCTAAAAATGATTCAGAAAACATCATGGCTTATGATATTAGAATAGGTGTCAATTCTGGTCCGGTGGTAGCGGGTGTAGTTGGCTCCAAGAAATTTGCCTATGACATTTGGGGGGATACCGTTAATGTAGCTTCGCGTATGGAATCAAACTCAGAACGCGGAAAGATTAATGTTTCAGAAAACACCTATGCTTTAATTAAAGACACCTTTGATTGCGAATACAGAGGTGAAATTGAAGTAAAGAATAAAGGGATGATGAAAATGTATTACGTAAACAATCTCAGAGTTTAAACAAATTGAATTCTTATCCTTTTTAGGACCTCATGCCTCGATCCAACTCAAGAAATCTCACAAACAGGCAGGCAGAAAGGCGTTACTACAGTGAAATTTTAAAGAAAAGGCACAATAGCCGTTTCTTTAATCTTAAGTACTAGTAAAAGCCCTAGCACGCAACGTTGTCCTCAAAAAGATTTCATTAAAATACTATTTTACCTTAGCTTTTATATGCGTACATTTCCTTTTTTTAAAATCTTTAAAACTTCATTTTATGTTATTTCGAAATTCTATCATCCTTTCCTATGCGATAACCTTCCTTTGTTTAACTTCTTGTCAGAATCCTGAAAAACAATCTGCAACTTTATTAATTTACGGTGGAAACATCTATACGGTCGATTCCACTCAGGCAATGGTAGAGGCCGTTGCTGTGCAAGACAGTATCATTATTTTTGCTGGGAGTCTTGAAGAGGCTGAGCAATACACCAACGATCAAACCCAAAATATTAATTTGGAGGGTAAAACAATGACCCCGGGCTTAATAGAAGGTCACGGACATTTTATGGGACTGGGATACAATGAATTAAACCTGGATCTGATGAACACCAGCAGTTATCAGGAAATAGTTGATGCCGTTGCAGAAAGGGTCAAAACCACTGCCCCCGGAGAATGGATCACAGGCAGGGGTTGGCATCAGAGTAAATGGACCGAAATGCCTGCTGAGACAGTGAATGGCTTTCAAACTCATGTTTTGCTCAGTGAAGTATCTCCAGACAACCCTGTTTACCTACGACATGCCAGTGGACATGCAGGTTTTGCCAATGCCAAGGCCATGGAAGTTGCAGGGATCCAGGTATTTTCCAAAGAAGGGATTGATCAATTTGAAGTAGAAGGTGGGGAGGTAATGAGAGACGCCCTGGGTAGGCCAACGGGGATTTTTAACGAACGTGCACAAAATCTGATTACCGACATATTCCGGAGAGCACTCCGGAGCAAGATGTAAAAGCTTTCGAATTGGCCGTTGCGGCCTGTCATAAAAATGGGATAACGGGCTTTCACGATGCGGGAATTGGAAGGGAGACTATTGCGCTTTATAATAATATGAAGACGAGTGACAAAATGAAGGTTCGCCTTTATGGGATGCTCACCGGTTGGGATAAGGAATTACTCAACGAATGGTATGATAATGGGCCTTTGGTAGATCCGGATCATTTACTGACCATCCGCTCGGTTAAATTAAACTGCGATGGTGCGTTAGGTTCAAGAGGTGCCTGGCTTTTAGAGCCCTACACCGACAGACCCGGACACTATGGACATGAAACACTACCCATGGAATTTGTTGCAGAGACTGCATTAAAAGGTCTTCAAAATGGCTTTCAGGTCTGTTCCCATGCTATCGGAGACCGTGCCAATCGGGAAATATTGGACCGTTATGAAACTGCTTTTGTTGAATTACCCGAGCTTGCAACCAACCACAGGTTTCGTATAGAACATGCGCAGCATTTACACCCGGATGATATTCCTCGTTTTGCGGAGTTACAAGTGATCCCGGCTATGCAAGCGGTACATATGTCTTCAGACCGACCCTGGGCTATTGACCGCTTGGGAGAAAAGCGCATCAAAGAAGGAGCCTATATGTGGCAAAGCTTATTACAGAGCGGCATTCCCATTGTAAACGGCACTGACGTACCCGTAGAGCCATTAAATCCCATCCCTAGCCTGTATGCCAGTATAAGCAGGAAAACCTTAAAAGGAACTCCGGAGGGCGGTTATGAACCCTCAGAGAAAATGACGCGCGAACAGGCCCTGAGATCTTACACCTTGGATGCGGCCTATGGTGCTTTTGAAGAAGACATCAAAGGATCTATCACCAAGGGCAAACTTGCAGATTTCACCATTTACAGCCAGGATCTAATGACCGTGGCAGAACAGGATTTTCTAAATACAGAAATAGCCATGACCATTTTTAATGGCAACGTGGTGTATGCTAAGGAAAAATGAACTAGGGCAAAAAAGAACAAATTTTTCTTGCTCTTAATGAAAAGTCAAATGAACAAAAATGTTAACAATCTATAACAATTTGTAAACCCATTTCAAACAACTGCTTGCACTGGAAATCATATACAATTAAATAAGTATTAACTTTAGATTACAGTGAATCTAAAAAAATACATATCAGAACTCAAAAGACGTAATGTTTTTAAACCGGCAATTACCTATTTAGTGGTGGGGTGGGTAATTGCTCAAGTCGCAGATCTTGTTACTTCCAATTTCGATGCACCACCATATATTATGAAAACCTTGATTTTTATCTTGATCATAGGCTTTCCGATCAATCTAATTTTTGCCTGGGTATATGAATTTCCCCAAAAGGAATTAAGAAAACTGAAAATATTGAAGAGGTAACATCGGTATCACCAAAATCAAATCATGAGCACAATAAAAAAAATAAAAAACTGGCAGTGTTACCTTTTCGCAACATAAGTTCGGAAAATAGCAGTGATTATTTTAGTGATGGACTCACAGAAGAAATCATTACTCGGTTGTCAGGAATCAAGGAGCTTGAGATTGCTTCGCGAAGTACTTCCATGCGCTATAAAAATTCAGATTTGGACATTAGTTCATTGGGCCGAGAATTAAAAGCAAGATATCTTTTACAAGGTACAGTTCGTAAAAGCAATAGTGATTTAAGAATATCAACAGAGTTAATTGATGCGGAAAAGGATTCTGAACTGTGGGCTGAGATCTACCGTGGAAAAATGACCGACGTATTTAAAATTCAGGAAAAGGTATCTAAGCGGATCGTGAAGTCATTGCAGCTTAGATTGAGTCCTAAAGAAAAAGTGGCACTTAGTAAAAGAGCAACGACGAATAGCGACGCATTTGATGCTAACTTAAGAGCACGTGAGTTTTTATATCGATATACTGAGAGCTATATACGTTTGTCTATAGATCTATTTCAAAAAGCAGTTGATATTGACTTAGAATATGCCACTGCATATGCTGGTATGAGCGAAGCCTATGCTTTGTTATATGAAACTCATGATAAAAAATTAAAATGGCTTGAAAAGGCCGAGGAAACAGCTTTAAAAGCACTCATCTATGACTCTGGATCATCTGAAGCCTATAGTGCTCTTGGTCTGGCTTATTACAATAAAAATTTACTCGACGAAGCATTGATAGCTGTCCAAAAGGCCATTTCGTTTGATCCTGACAATTTTTTTGCCTATTGGATTAGGGGGCGCCTTTATAGAATGAAGGACAGGGATTCTGAAGCAGTCACAGATTTTAAAAAAGTATTAGAACTAAATGGTAATTTCCATTCGGCTTATGGTGATTTGCAGATGTCCTATGAAAAATTAAAGGACAAAGAAAATCTACAGGAAACAATTCAGAAGGCGGCATTATTTTACCCTGATTATTTGTTAAATAACCCGGAGGACTCTCGGGCACGGCAATTTTATGCGTTCACCTTATTTAGATTAGGTCGTAAAAAAGAAGCTGAAATAGAAATGCATAAAGGGATTAAGACAAACCCAAATGACCTAATTATCATTTATAATGCCGCATGTTTTTATGCATTAATTGGTGACAAAACAGAATCAATTAAAAATCTCAAGAAAGCAATAGATAATGGGTTTGCAAATTATGAATATATTAAACATGACCCAGATTTATATAGCTTAAAAAATGAGCCAGATTTCATTGAATTAATACAAGGCAAATAACTGGTTTAAAATAGGTTCACAAAGTGGTTTTAGTCTTAGTCAATTTTATGAAGAGAAATGAAAGCAGTAATTTATGAAACGTTCAAAGGACCTTTAACCGTTCAAAATGTAAAAGACCCTAGCCCAAAGAATCACGGGGTAGTTATTTCAGTCAGAACTACAGGATTGTGCCGCAGTGATTGGCATGGTTGGATGGGTCATGATACCGATATTAAATTGCCTCATGTTCCAGGGCATGAGTTTGCAGGAACCATAGAGCAAATAGGGAAAAATGTCAAAAATTTTCAGGTTGGAGACAGAGTAACAGTTCCTTTCGTATGCGGATGTGGTAGTTGCGGACAATGTTTATCAGGAAATCAGCAAGTCTGTGACCATCAATCACAACCCGGTTTTACCCATTGGGGTTCTTTTGCCGAATACGTTGCCGTGGACTATGCGGATATTAACCTGGTAAAACTACCTGATGAAATTAATGATATAACTGCTGCAATTTTGGGTTGCCGTTTTATTACACCTACAGGGCAATAGTTTCCCAAGGTAAAGTATCAGGAGGTCAATACGTAGCCATTCATGGTTGCGGTGGAATAGGGCTATCAGCCATAATGATTGCCAATGCGCTTGGAGCTCAGGTAATTGCAATAGATATTAACGATAAAACTTTGGAACTTGCGAAAGAACTAGGTGCGGTCGCGACAATAAAAGACGCTCAAAACATTGATATCGTTGAGCAAGTAAAAACTATTAGTCAAGGTGGCGTTCACCTATCTGTTGATGCCCTTGGAAGTCCAGTTACATGTTATAATTCTATTGCTAATTTGAGAAAAAGGGGCAAACATATTCAGGTTGGTTTGATGACGGGTAACCATAAAAGCCCCAAGGTCCCAATGGATAAAATATTGGCTAATGAATTAGAGATCATAGGAAGTCATGGAACGCAGGCTTATAAATATCCTGAAATGCTCGAGATGATTAAAAATGGAAAATTACAGCCTGAAAAACTAATAGAAAAGACAATTTCCCTTCAGGAGGCGACCTTAGCCCTTCCAAATATGAATAAATTTGACCATAAAGGCGTTTTGGTAATTGATACCTTTTAATAGTTAAACAGTGAGAACTCAGACGTTCGGGAAATGGTTACCTCCCTGTCTTCCAAAGGTTGCCTGAGCACTTCCAGCACAGATCGTTTAAATTCGGGCAACTCATCAAGGAACAAGACCCCATTATGAGACAAGGAGATCTCCCCGGGTTGGGAGTAGGTGCCACCTCCGACGAGGGCCACATCAGTAGCTCTATCTAATGTGGTGGTCTTCCTATTAAGTATTATTAGACTGATTTTAAGTCTCTTAGAATAATTCTGTATCTTAGAAAGAACAACCAACTACTTCAAATGATCAACTTCTTTAGAAAAATCCGTAAAAAACTTGCTGACGATAACAAGCCTTTTAGATACATTAGGTATGCTGTTGGTTAGATTCTATTGGTGGTGATAGGTATTTTGATTGCTTTAAGTATTAATAATTGGAATGAGGAGCGAAAATTAAAGATCATTGAGATTGATATTTTAAAAGGGATTAAACAAAATATTCTGATGGACACCTTGGATTTAAATCATAATATAAGGCGATATAAAGAAATGTGGACAAGAGACTCTATTGTCCTTTATCATATTGCGGACAAAAAACCATTGTACTCTTTAGTTGAAGCCCACTTGAAAGATTTATGGCGTTCTAATATTTCAATAATGCTACACACTTCTTATTTTGACGAAGCAAAGACTAAAGGACTAGCTATCATTTCAAATAAATCGCTAAGAGATAGTATAAGCAGATTGTACGAGTTTAGATACGCGTATGTTACACTTTTTGAAAATGGATTGAAACAATACGATTATCTCTCTTTATATGAAGATTTAATGTCTTATTACATGTATTTTGACCCAGAATTGTCTAACTATAAAATTGATGATAAACAATATCAATCCATATTAAACGATAAGTTTTTTACTAAAAAATTAGTTAATGCAAGCGTTAAAATGTGGGGGGGGGGGTTGGGTATACTTATGAAGATGCACATAAAGCTGCTCTAAATGTTGTTGACCAAATAGATATTGAGCTAGCGATGCGCGAATGACTCATTTAACGCGTATAAAACAAAAAACTGAAAGGTCAGTTCCTTTTTAATTCCCATCTAATTATAGCCGAGACGTTAGCCTTCATTTTGACCAACCACAAATACATCACTTATCATAAAATGCGGGCTTGTATAGAATCTAGATTACGGTCACCATTTTTTATATTGGATAATAAATTATTATAAATTGTAAAACAACTATGATATTTTACTTTATACCTATTAAGTCTTATAATATATGTTAAATAAAGAATACCTTAAGATACCATTTCTATACAATAAGCAATCTAATAAAATATAATTTGGAAATAGTAAAAATAACTTGTCGTCAAGCAATAGCAATCTAACGAACTAATCATATGTCAGAAAATTTGATTATCAATTTTACACATAATGGGTACTATACCCACAAAAAAAAATGACCCCTTTTGTACCAATAAGTGTTTCTGAAATTGTTGAAGATGTCCATCGGGCATCGGAAATTGGAAACATTATGAAAATGGTTCATATACATGCTAGAGATCCAATATCAGAAGAACCTACTTATGAAAAAGAAATATAGGGTTCCAAAATAATCGAGGGAATCTGTAGTTATGCTCCCTCACTTGTAATATGCGTTTCCTTAAGTGGCAGAACTTTTAGTAAATTGGAGCAATGTTCCGATCCTCTTTTTTTGAGGGCGTTTTAAAGCCAGATATGGGGAGTTTAACACTAAGCTCCTTAAATTTCAACAATATCTCTAGGTACGAATTCACCAAAATGATCCAAGATCTGGCATCAATAATGAAAGAAAAAGGTATACTGCCCGAACTTGAGGTCTTTGATATAGGAATGATCAATTATGCAAAATATCTCAATAAAAAAAATCTGATAAAACCACCTTACTATTTTAATCTCTTATTGGGAAATATTGCCTGTGCTCAAGCAGATATTTTACATGCCGGTCTTATGATTAGGGATCTTCCTGAAAATACTTTGTGGAGTTTAGCTGGAATCGGTAACACTCAATTAAAGATGAATTCACTGTCCATCGCTGTTGGTGGCGGCGTTAGGGTCGGGCTTGAAGACAATATTTGGTACGATCTATCAAGGACAAAACTAGCCAGCAATGTTGATTTATTAAATCGAATTCATACCATTGCCAAGTCAAATTCTAGAGAGATTATGGATCCTTCTGAATTTAGGGAAGAAAATGAATCTAGCCCCGGGAAATGGATCATATGGCCTTAAAGCAGAAGAAAATACATTTTATGTCGAAAGTAATTGAAAAATCAAAAATCTCTAGGATACAATGGTTGAGGAATATTGTTAGTCATGGATTGGTACTTCATGGCATAACAAATAATATTGGCAGCTATAGGAATCGACATTCACCCCTATTATTGGGTTCAGGAAGGAATATCGGTGTATAATCCACCTGAAATAAAGGGTAATCCTTTAGAGTATTCAATTAAATATTTAAATCTGGAGGAAGTAACAGAGCTAAGTCGTATTGTTCCTGGACCTCACAAACAAGAAGTACTCAATGTTTTTAATAATGGCCAGTTATGTGTAGGACTATTGCACAATAATGGATATGCAGCTTATATGTTCATTGAACTAAACGACTTTGTTTTTAAAAATAGAACTTTTAAGTTAGCGGACAATGAAGCTTATCTTCTAAATATGTGGACATTTGATAAATACAGGGGCAAGAACTTAGCACCGTATTTACGGTATCAATGCTATTTATTATTAAAAGAGATGGGTCGGGACATTGTATTTAGTATTAGTGCCTATTTCAACAAATCTTCGATTAGATTTAAAAATAAACTAAATGCAAAAAATCTTAAACTTAATTTGTATGTGGGATTGTTTAAAAAGTATCATTGGAATATTCTTTTAAAAGAGTATTTCAAATAGTACTGCCTACCCCAACCACCCCTCTTTATCAAATTCCAGAATACAATCTCCAAATTCCAAAACTGGTATTTGCTCATTTCTTATTTGGGATTTGAAATTTGATAATTTTTATTACCCCAACCATCCTTCCCTATCTAAACTTCTGTATTGAATTGCCTCAGCGATATGATGATCTCTTAATTCATCCTTACCCTCCAGATCGGCAGATGGTCCTGGCTACTTTTAAAATACGGTCATAGGCCCGGGCAGAAAGTTTGAGTCGGCCCATAGCCTGTTTCAGCAGTGACAATGAAGACGAATCCAGATAGCAATATGCCTGTATCTGCTTTTTACCCATTTGAGCATTATAATGTACCTGTGTCGTGTCTTTAAACCGTTCTGTTTGCAACTTCCCTGGCAGCGATCACCCTTTTGCGGATCTCCGCACTCCCCTCCCCTTTTCTGTCATCCGATAGTTTTTCAAAAGGAACCGGTGTCACTTCAATATGAATATCGATCCTATCGAGCAAGGGCCCCGAGATCTTTCCCAGATAGCGCTGTATCTCAGCCGGGGAAGAACTGACGGGCGCATCCGGATCATAGAAATATCCGGACGGACTCGGATTCATACTGGCCACCAGCATAAAACTACTGGGATAGGTGATGGTAAACTTAGCTCTTGAAATGGTTACTTCCCTGTCTTCCAAAGGTTGCCTGAGCACTTCCAGCACAGCATCGTTTAAATTCGGGCAACTCATCAAGGAACAAGACCCCATTATGAGACAGGGAGATCTCACCGGGTTGGGGATAGGTGCCACCTCCGACGAGGGCCACATCGCTGATCGTATGATGGGGACTTCTAAAAGGTCTTTGATAGAGGAGCCCCAGATTAGAAACCTTTCCAACAACGGAATGGATCTTGGTGGTCTCCAGGGCTTCCTTTAAGGTCATAGGCGGAAGAATCGAAGGTAATCTTTTGGCAAGCATGGTCTTTCCTGCACCAGGCGGTCCGATCAATATGATATTATGACCCCCGGCGGCGGCTATCTCCATACAACGTTTTATTCCCTCCTGTCCTTTTACCTCAGAGAAATCAACTTCCATTAGCTGTTGATGCTTGTGAAACTCAGCTCTGGTATCTATGACGGTGGGATCAAGAGGAAGTTCCCTGTCAAAGAAGTGGATCACCTGCTCTATGGTACTGACCCCAAAAACATCCACATCTTTTACTATGGCGGCCTCATCAGCGTTGGCTTTGGGGACTATAAGTCCTGTAAACCCCTCTTCCCTGGCTTTGATAGCTATTGGCAATGCCCCTTTAATTGCTTGTACACCTCCATCTAAGGAAAGTTCTCCCATGATAAGATACTTACTCAGATTCGCTGCTTTTATTTGCTTAGAAGCTGCCAGAATACCAATGGCTATAGGAAGGTCATAGGCAGAACCTTCCTTTCTAAGGTCCGCAGGTGCCATGTTGATGGTGATCTTTTTCCCCGGTACCTTAAATCCATTATTCTGCAGCGAAGCCGCAATCCTGAAATTACTCTCCTTAATGGCATTGTCTGGCAAACCCACCAAATGATATCCTATACCCTTGTCCACATTAACTTCTATGACGATGGTTGTCGCCTCTATCCCAAAAACGGCACTGCCGTAAACCTTTGTCAACATCGTAAAAGAGCCAAGAATTATAGTTGTTTAAAATATACACTAAATCGCTGCATTTGTATTGCAGTTTTTAACTACTGATTCTTTAATTCTCTATCTTTATTCTACTGGTTGTGCCTGTATGACAAAAGCTGTCTTTTGGTTGGTTTTTTTATTGGGTGGTTTCTTTTTTACAGTTTTAACGAATGCACAGGAACCGGAGAATACTAAAGATTCAATATTTCTGACATTCGACACCTTACGTATTAAATTTCCCAAAGTATATTGGTTTAATTCACATAAGTTCCAGATCGAAGGTTATGCACATGGCAAAAGCAAACAGAAAGTACACACGACAAGTCATAAAAATAAAAAGGGTATAGACGAGGCCGTTTCCAGGCACAAGTTTATAATTACGATTGTGACTTTAGAGGGCGATTCAGCCCTCATTGAAGGTGAATATATTAAACGTGAAACTTATATAACCCATCACGGCACGTTATTGGAGAATTTAATCGGCATTGAATCTGAGACAACAGAGTTACTCAGTATGACACAACAAAAAACTGCCACCATAACTACAAGTATACAAAATGATGAAACCTGGGAAATAGTTTTTCTTGATACCACGTCTCCAGAAAATCTCATTGAATTGCCTTCGTTGTTAAGATCAAACTCAAGAACCATTCAGGTGGGCCCTTCCTCAGGCAATCAAAGTCTATTGGAACTTGGAATTTTCAATCATCGTCAATATACTTTTCTGGAAAATGATAAAGTGATCGGGAAACTAAACATGGATGAAGGTCATTTAATTCTGTTGCAAAAAACCATGGATCCGCGTACAAGGCTGGTTATTATAAGTGCTATAATGTTTATTTGTGGATAAGAGAGTCCTATTTCTGGGATTTGAAAACAAGTACAGAGGCAGCGGTCTCCTTAATTTCCTCCGGATTTAGGAGCATCTTACGGAATTCTCCCTTAACAAACATCTTGGCCTGGTCTTCATAGTATTTGCTGAAAGGGTTTCCGGATTGACCCGTTGGCAGAATACTCATGCTGTTCTCAACGTCCGAAAAATCAATTACGCGTCGTGTAGAAGGACCTGCAGTAACATTGAATTCAGGTTCCCCGTTATACGGAAATGCCATGTTATTGATCACTTCCCTCGATCCGGGCGCTGGAAATGGACCCACATTAAAAAATGAACGCAAAGCCGCAATTTGCCCAATGGGATGTCCGTGTTCCAAAGTGTGTACCTTGTCCCAGGTCCACTTTGTGATATCCCTGCTTATATCTTTTTCTAGTGATTCAAACGCTTGAATAAAAGAGGTTTGCACAATCTCCTTTTTTATTTCAACAGTGTCCTGTGTTTGAACATTATCCCACCATACAGAATTGGCCTTAGCCGCCATAGGTGCGATGAGACGCTTATGGAAATGTGTGGCAAGGAATTCTTTAAAAAGGTCTTCTCCAAGTTCATCCTCAAATGTATTTTTCAAAAAATAATAGATCCATCTGTGAAAAATAGCGGCTTCGGCATTGGTCGTTGTGTAGTCGCCTTTCCATTTGCTTAAATGATCGAGTACCAAGGCTTGTTGATCGCTTAACTCCTTAACCGTGATCAGTTTAGCCAGATCTGTAATGATCACCGGATTAACCGAGGATAGACCATCTGTGATCATTTCCTGAACAGCAGCAGCATCCCAATCGTTCTTCGGATCTATAAGGGAAACAATTCTTTTGGCCCTGTTCTCAGGCAGATAATATCCCGGGTATAACATGCCGGCAGTAGAATCAGGCTGGTTGTTTGCAGAATAGACATAGTGCCACGGCGGATTTACAGCCTGCGGATTTTCGGAAAAATCCAGATATCGCAGCTTTTTATCCTGCCCAATACTGCCGTCCATTATAAATTTGGTATTGGTGCTGTCGCCAAGTTGATATAGTTTGGCAGATGCCCACCAGGCCACATTGCCTTCCGCATCACCGTACATGGTATTAAGTCCGGGGGCATGTACCTTGGGCAGCGCTTCCCTGAATTGCTGCATGTTTTCGGCATGACTTATTCCATACAAGGCGTCCATGACCACGTTCTCACCCTTGGTATAGATCCAGTCCATACTAATGGGCCTTTGCCCTTGTACCTGATTGGCTATTCCGTTTAGAACCGGTCCGCGTACCGTCTTTTTATAAGAGAATACGTAATCCTTCTCATCTTTTACTTTTATCGTTTTCGTAACTACCTCAAAGGTTTTCCACCCTTCCGGGGTTTTGTATTGAGTGCTATCCTCCGGATTAGGTGTTTCGTAATAGAAGTCCACATCATCATTCTCAAACATCGTAAATCCATAGGCCATTTTATAATCGTGGCCTAACATAGGAAAAGGAATGCCTGCCAAATGATAGCCGTATTTTTCGTAGGTTGGAGTTTTGATATGAGCCTCATACCAAACTGAGGGTTGTGCAAATCCTATGTGCGGGTCGTTAGCAAAGATGACCTTTTTATTCTTTGTTTTTTGCGCCCCAAGCACCCAACTATTACTTCCGATGAATTGAGGAACGGGTACCCTGGCAAGCACTTCTGAAACCTGTGAGACCATTTCTGCGGCACTACTGACTTCTTCCCTCGTATAATTCTTTATCCAAACTGTATTGATAGCACTGCCAATCTCAAGATCCTTTAAATAAGGTGCCCCAAGAGAATCGCGTATTGTGGTCAGAAGAGGATCCGTTTTATGAGCCATCGCAAAACTAAATGCCATATACCCTACCGCATTGTAAATATCCTTTATCACAAATGGTTTTTTATCAAGGCCTGTTAAGTAGAATTCTATAGGAGTTGGCCCTTCATCAATAAACTGATTAACCCCTTCCAAATAGGCCTGTGAAATCAGCACCGCCGGATTATCGGGATCTAACGAATTGACGCTTTCAGCCGATGCATCATCAATACCAAGAGAAAGGAAGAATTTGTCTGTAGATACCAGATCCTCGCCAAATACCTCCGAAAGTCCTCCCACGGCTACCCTTCTTAGCAATTCCATTTGCCAGAGCCTGTCCTGAGCATGTACATAGCCTAAGGCCTTAAAAGCATCTAATTCCTTAGATGCTGTAATATGTGGAATTCCATAGGGATCATACGTGACCGTTACGTCTGCAGAAAGATTTTTCATCTGCTTCTCTCCCGAATAATCAGGCTTTAATTGTTGCTTTAAAATAAACGCAACAATGAGCAAAATCCCCAAGATACCCACTAGTATCCACCCTATTTTCCTGACAGTCTTCACCTTAATAAATATCTTTGCTTAAAGATAGTGTTTTTAAAAATCAAAGACATTTCTATCGCCTAGATAACTCATTATTTCGTTGATAGGATTGATAATTTTTTAAGCCTTCTATTAACCAACTTTCATACGTTGCCGTATCAGTATTCTGCATGGAAGAATTGAGAATATATAGGTCTGGGGAAAGTAAAACATAGTATGGTTGGGAAGCAGCATTAAAATTTATTGTCTGAAATGTACCCCACTTCTCCCCTATTTCTTCAATGGCCTTAACCCGGCCAGACTCGTATTGGAACATAAATTGCTCTTCTTCTGGTAAGGATTCACGATCATCAATGTATAAGGATATCAGCACAAATTCTTCATTGAGAAGCTTAAATACCCGGGGGTCGCTCCAGACATGCTCTTCCATTTTACGACAGTTCACACAGGCCCAACCTGTAAAATCTAACAAAACAGGTTTGTTCTGAGATTTTGCAAAAGCCAGCCCCGACTCAAAATCTTTAAAACAATCTATTCCCAGTGGACATTCACTTTCTTGTTCAAAGACCGTGTAAAAATCTGGTGGAGGAAATCCGCTTAACAGTTTAAGGTTGGTAATCTGCATAGTGCCAAGAACAAGGTACAGGGTGAAAAGTCCGCTCACCACAGCAGCAATTTTTCTTGCAAAGGATAATTTTACCTTTGGTTCATCGTGTGAAAAACGGTAGAAACCAAATAAATAGCCGGTCATCAAAAGAAATAGGAGTATCCATATTCCGAGAAAGATCTCTCTTTTAAAAACACCCCAGTTTCCAACGAGATCGGCATTCGATAAGAACTTAAAGGCCAAGGCCAATTCCAGAAATCCGAGCACTACTTTTACAGTGGTCATCCACCCCCCCGATTTTGGGAGACTCTGTAACCATGCGGGGAAAAGTGCAAAAAGTCCAAAAGGCAACGCGAGCGCCACGCCAAATCCGACCATTCCTGCCGAAAGATTCATAGCCATATCGCCCTCTGCCAACGCCGTACTGCCCAACAGGCCACCCAGAATAGGGCCTGTACAAGAGAACGAAACGATAGCAAGCGTCACCGCCATAAAAAAGATTCCTAGCCCTCCACCAACTTTATTGGAAGCGGCGTCCATCTTATTCGCCCAACTATTTGGTAAAGTAAGCTCATAGTATCCAAAAAAACTAAATGCAAAAAATACAAAAATCAGGAAGAAAAAGACATTCAACCAAATATTCGTTGCTATGGTGTTCAGGATCTGAGAATCGACCGAATCAAAAATGTGAAAAGGCAAACTCAACAGAAAATAGATCAGGACAATAAAAAATCCATACAAAGAGGCGTTGACAATACCTGTGGATCTGTTTTGCGATTTCTTTGTAAAAAAGGAGACCGTCAATGGAATCATCGGGAAGACACAAGGGGTTAGCAAGGCTATCAATCCTCCAAGAAAACCCAAACCAAAGATCACTAATAGTCCACTTTCATTTTGGGAGGCCTTACCCCCTACCACCCGCAATACTTCTTTATTTTTCAAGTCTAATCTAAGAGCAGCAGCCTTATCTGCACTTCTTTCGTCAATAGTCTCGACCGCAATAACAGCCGACTTGCCATCTAACGTAAAATAAAAGTCCTTCTCCTGGGGAATACACACTTCCTTACATACCTGATAGAACAAACTTACTTTGATCTGTCTCACTTCGGGATTCAGCAGTCTGATCTTCTGTTTAAAAATGGCCTGCTTTTTAAAATAGGTCTCTTCAACCTCAAAAATATCGCTGTATACCTTAAGAGTTTCACTCTCGCTGGTATCCCCAAGCAGTTCAAAGTCAGAACCGGCATTGAAATATGTGAATTCGGCTGGCAAAGAACCACCTTCAGCCGTATACTGCGAATAAACATGCCACCCGTCCATGATAGCGGCTTTAAAGATCAATTCATAGTCTGAAGATTCTGTTTTTTTTACTTCCTGTGACCATTTAACAGGGTCCTCATCTGTCTGTGCAAAGCCAGATAAGGAAAAAATAATCAGAATTATACTAGAAATCAAATACTTCATTCTGCTACTGTAACCTTAAGAATATTTTTTGTTAATGCCGTAATCTTAAATCTATCATCGGCCCTCCTGCCTATGATCCATACAATTTGGTCCCCACAACACAAAAGCCATTGTCTTTCTTTGGCGATCGCATCCATCTTTTCATCTTTGAAAAATTTGGACACCTTCTTTTTGCCATCCATTCCCAAGGGGTAAAAGTAGTCGCCTTTTTTCCATTTCCTAACAGTTAATCTATGGTTTAACGTTTCTTTATCTACATATAGTATGGTGTTATTCTTTTCTTCTATCTGTTCTACTTTTTCAATTTTCAAATCTATCGGCAATTCACTGAGTTCATCTGAGACAACCATGGTATCAATTTGTGTTTTTGTATCGGCTAATCGTTGTAATATCAAATGTTTGCGATCCTTTATAAGTCGATGAGTTTTAGAACGAATTTCCTTCCCGCTCATTGCAGTGAGCAAGGATTCCATGTCGTCCAAAGAATAAAAACCATATTCTTTAAATAGAACATACAAATATCCATGAAGAGGGTTAAACTGCTGAAGAGCCCTCACTCCGATCCTAAATCCTTCATGATAAGGTACGAAAAGCTCTTCTTTCAGCCGTTGAGAATAGTCAGAAAGCAATTTTGAAGAATCTAAGAGAAATCCTTCTGTTTTTTTGAAATTTTCAAGAAAGGTCGGGTGAAGTTCCTTTAATACCGGAACTAACTCATGCCTGATCTTATTCCGTAAATACTTGGTTTCTTCATTGGAGCTGTCTTCACGCCAATCGATACCCTCCTCCTTTGCGTATTCCATGATGGTTGCCCTATTGAAGGCTAAAAGAGGTCTAATAATACCGTTCGTGTCAGCCGGGATTCCACAGAGCCCCTCTATTCCTGTACCTCTGGAGAGATTTATCATAAAGGTTTCCAGTGAATCATCCAGGTGATGCGCTGTTAATACCCGTGTAAATTTTTCCTTTTCCATAAGTTCCGAAAACCATTGATAGCGTAGTTCTCTTGCCGCCATTTGAATGGAAACCTTATTGGTTGTAGCGTACTCATGGGTATTAAAATGAGTAGTAAAATGGGGGACGTTTAATTGAGTGGCTACTTGCTTTATAAATGCCTCATCTTCTTCACTTTCGCTGCCTCGAAGTCTAAAATTGCAATGTACAAGTGATACATCCAATCCCAATCGTACAGAAAGATGTGCTAGCACTACACTGTCTACACCTCCGCTGCAAGCTATTGCAACAGACCCACTGAGAAGTTGTGGGAAGTTTTTTTCTATATGAACCTTAAAGGCGTTGAACACTTAGCAAAGGTAAGAAAGAAAGGCGTCTGTCTGATCAAAACTGTCATCGCGGGAGGACTTAGAAGACTTAAATTTTAAAATCTATTACTACTTTCCAAGACTATCGAGCCATGTAGCAACCGACTTTTTATGTGCCGCCGAAAGGTCCGCATTTATAATGCCTTTCCGGGCATCAAAGTTTTCTCCATAGGAAGGCAGGGAAAAAGTAGTCACGACCTCTCCTCCAAAACGGGGAAGTATCTCTTCTACCTTGGCCAGCGAACTCTTGGCTCCCCGTTTCCCGGGAGAAGTACTCATCAGGAGGATCTTGGTATTATTAAGAAATTTTATTTCCAGCCGAGACAACCAGTCGATCAGATTCTTAAAATAGGCCGAGGGGTTGCTATTATGTTCATTAACGGACAAGATCAGGCCTTCCGCTTTTTTAAGATCATCTCTTAATTCTATAAGTGAATTGGTATACCCGTATTTTTTTTCGTAGTCTTCACTAAACATTTCCAGATCAAAAAGAGCCATATTCATAACCTGTACTTCTTGATCCTGAAGAAGTGAAACCGTGTATTTTACCAATGCAAAATTGATGGATGTCGAAGAATTACTGCCCGCGAAGGCAAGGATATTGCTCATTGGATTCTTTTATTAATTATAAAAAAGCGAAAATACCCCAATTTGGTATTAAATGAGAACATTTTAGCTAATTTTGCCCTCGTAAACATCCAAACACCCTGTCAATTAAGTATATAGGGTAGACCATGTTATGGAAATAAAAACCAAAAGACTTCATTTCATTGATGCCATAAGGGCCTGGGCTATACTAATGATGCTTCAGGGCCATTTTGTAGATGGTTTACTGGATCCTGTTTTCAGAGATTCAAATAGCGGTTTGTATACTACCTGGCTTTATTTCAGAGGGATCACAGCACCTGTCTTTTTTACCGTTTCTGGTTTTATATTTACTTATTTACTGATCCGGGTCCCGCAACTGGGCTTTGAAAATCCCCGGATACGTAAAGGCATAAAAAGAGGACTGGAATTATTGGCCATAGGCTATCTTCTTCGCTTAAATCTGTTTGGATTATTGAAAGGAGAGTTGTACGATGCGTTCTTTTTGGTAGACGTACTTCACTGTATAGGAATATCGATTATGGTGATCATTGGTGTTTTCTTGCTCACAGCACATAAGAAAACTTGGGTAATGCCTGCTACGCTATTGGCAATTACCATGATATTATTCCTGTTTGAACCTATATATTCTCAATGGACCTATTCCGGATTGCCAGATATATTTGCCAACTACTTTACCAGGTCTAATGGCTCTGTTTTTACTGTCATTCCCTGGGTAGGCTATACGGCTTTTGGTGCCTTTATAGCTGTACTCTTTAAAAAATATGCAGCAAATACCAATCTGTACCCTACTGCAATAGGACTATCTGCTTTTACAGGAACATGCTTGTTGTACTTGTCTTCTCCCTTTTTTGCATCCCTATCGGAATTAGGTGGTATCGCTCTCTTTAATGATATTGCCTCAAACAATTACTTGTTTATCAGATTAGGAGACGTGTTGCTTGTATTTGCATTTTTTATGGTCTTCAGACATTTTATGACGCAACCAACATTCTTACGTATTGGCCAGAATACACTTTCTATTTATGTGATCCATTTCGTGATCCTTTATGGCAGCTTTACCGGATTAGGACTTTATCGGTTCTTTCATCATTCCCTTGCTCCCCTCACGGTGATTTCCGGTGCCATTTTATTTATGGTTGTTTGTTCTTATGCGGCACTTTATTACGACACAAACGAAACGCCCATAAAGAATGCCATTGCCCAATTCCTACAAAAAGGAAGGACTGTTTTACTAAAAAGCTATATTGAAGTATCTAAATTGCTTATCCTGTTACAAGACAAGATATTACGAGCCTTTAACACAAGTAAAGGATAATATATTTTTTTGTGATTAAACGTGTAGCGCCCTGTCATCGGTAGCAGCCAGCGCCGCTTCTTTGACCGCTTCCGCATAGGTGGGATGGGCATGACTCATACGGGAAATATCCTCCGCAGAAGCCCTGAATTCCATCGCAGTTACAGCCTCAGTGATCAGGTCGGCACAACGCGCTCCTATCATATGTACACCCAACACTTCATCCGTTTTCTTATCGGCCAATATTTTTACAAAACCGTCTATATCTGTGCTGGCACGTGCTCTCCCCAGGGCTCGCATGGGAAACTGCCCGATCTTGTATTCTAAACCACTTTCTTTGAGCTCTTCCTCGGTTTTGCCTACAGAAGCAACCTCGGGCCATGTATAAACCACATTTGGTATCAGGTTATAATCTATATGTGGTTTTTGTCCTGCCAGAATCTCTGCCACCATAGTTCCTTCCTCTTCTGCTTTATGGGCCAGCATAGCGCCTCGTACCACATCCCCAATAGCATAAATGTTAGCCACGTTGGTCTGCAAATGGTCATTGACCAATACTTTGCCCTTATCATCAAGTGATACGCCAGCTGCTGCTGCATTTAAACCATCGGTGTAAGGTCTTCGCCCAACGGAAACAAGGCAGTAATCGCCTTTCAGGGTTAGTTCTCCTCCTTTTGGATCATCTGCTATTACGGTGATTTCATTTCCTTTGCGGCTTACGGATTTAACCTTATGTGAAAGGTGAAACTTTACCTTTTGCTTTTTAAGAACACGCATCAGTTCTTTAGATAACCCTCCATCCATTCCCGGAATGATCCTGTCCATAAACTCAACTACACTCACTTCTGCCCCTAATCGCTTATAAACCTGTCCTAATTCCAGACCAATGACTCCCCCACCAATAATGATCATATGCTTCGGTATCTCCTTAAGCTCCAGGGCCTCAGTAGAGGTTATGATCCGTTCTTTATCTAGTTTTATAAAAGGCAAGCTGGCCGGTTTAGATCCAGTTGCTATAATAATATTTTTAGCCTCTATGGTGGTTGATTTCCCCTTGGAAGGCTTGATCTCAATATGAGTGGCATCTTTAAAACTGCCAGTTCCCTGGAACACCTCGATTTTATTTTTGTCCATCAGAAACTGTATCCCTTTGGTCGTTTGATCAACAACCGATTGTTTCCTGCCAATCATTTTCGCCAGATTCACTTTCACCTCCCCAGGTATTTCAATACCGTGTTCTTCAAAGTGTTTGATCGCATCTTCGTAATGATGGCTGGAATCTAAAAGGGCTTTGGAAGGTATGCACCCAACATTAAGGCAGGTACCGCCAAGGGTAGCGTATTTTTCAATGATCGCTGTTTTCATTCCCAGTTGGGCACAACGGATAGCGGCAACATAGCCACCCGGTCCTGAGCCAATAATGGCTACATCAAATTGAGTCATAGAGTTTGTTTTTAGGCGCAGTAATGATTAGAATGAATTATATTATTGCACCGCATCAAAAGTACGAATGTTTTTAATTTTCATAAAGGGCATTCTAGCAGTAAGTAATGAGCAATTTTTTAAAAGCTATAATACCCGACAGCGTTACGACCTTTTTCAAAAAATAATGGCGTCAAATTTATGAAGTAAAAAAGATGAATGTTATGTATGTTTTACAGGACAATGGCCGTAGTAGCCTTTACCTCATTTATTACAAAAGAGCTTTGAGTGCTGCCAATGTTTTTTAGGGCCGTAAGTTTGGTGACCATAAATTCCCGGTATGCAGCCATATCGGATACATGAATCTTTAAGATATAATCGTAGTCTCCGCTAACGTGATAACATTCGGAGACCTCCTCCAACTGAAGCACTTCGCGTTCAAATTGCAGGACGTAATCCTTTATGTGCTGACTTAATTTTACATGGCAAAGCGCCGTAAAATCCATAGCGGCCTGATGCTTGTCAATAAGCGCCACGTATTTGTGAATGACACCGTCCCTTTCAAGGCGTTTTATTCGTTCATAAACCGCTGTAGTGGAAAGCCCCAGGGTATTTGCATACTCTTTCGTGGTCTTCTTGCAATTGGCTTGCAGCATTCCCAACAAACTTTTATCTAAATCATCTAGTTTCATCTGAATGAAATTCTACTAATACTTAATAATAGCGTTTATTTAGTAAATATATCTATTTATTTTTACTATAATAGATTTATAATCTATTTATTTAAATATATGTTGTATTCTAATCAATGTATATTTATCTTTATCAAGACTAAAATCTTCTTCTTATGCCTTTTAATGCTTCAGATAAAATACAGGAACTTCATAATTTTGGTGAGTTTGGCGGAGTAAATCCATCTATTTCAGATTCTTCCACATATACCTTTATATCGGCGAAGACCATGTTCGATACTTTTGAAGGTAATACTGAAGGGTGCTATTTATACAGCAGGCACTCCTCCCCTTCTAATTTGTATTTGGGAGAGGCCCTTGCTGCCCTGGAAGGAACGGAAACAGCTAATGTAACAGCTAGTGGCATGGGCGCGATAACGGCTGTTATAATGCAATTGTGCAATGCAGATGATCATATTATAAGCAGCAGAACCATTTACGGTGGCACCTATGCTTTTATGAAGAACTTCCTCAACAAGTTCAAAATAAATACCTCCTTTGTGGACATTACAAAACTAGAAGCAGTAGAAAAGGCCATCACCCCTGAAACCAAAATGATCTATTGTGAATCTGTAAGCAATCCGCTCCTCGAGGTCGCTGATATTAAAGGCCTTTCCAAACTAGCCAAAAAATACAATATCCCATTAGTGGTAGACAATACATTTTCACCCCTCTCCGTTGCACCGGGAAGATTAGGTGCCGATGTGGTGATTCACAGCCTCACAAAATTTATCAATGGAACCAGTGATTGCGTGGCCGGGGTGGTATGCGGAACCAAGGACTTTTGCCTGGCACTCAAAGATGTGAACAGCGGCGCAGGAATGCTTCTAGGCAGCACCCTAGATAGTTTACGGGCTTCTTCTATTTTAAAGAATATGAGAACGCTGCATATCCGTATGAAAAAACACAGTGACAATGCTCTTTATTTGGCCCAGCATTTTGAAAAAGACGGACTCCGGGTAGTATACCCCGGTCTCGCCTCACATCCTGGACATAAAAAGATGAAAGAACAAATGGTAGCAGAATACGGTTATGGCGGTATTCTGACCATTGACGTTGGCACCCTGGAAAAGGCCAATCTATTAATGGAACAAATGCAAAAAATGAATTTGGGCTATCTGGCCGTAAGCCTGGGCTTTTATAAAACACTCTTTAGTGCCCCGGGTACTTCAACTTCTTCTGAGATACCCCTGGAAGAACAAAAAGAAATGGGCCTCTCTGATGGTCTTATCAGATTTAGCATAGGCCTGGACAATGACATTCACAGAACCTATTCCTTAATGCGTGCATGTATGCACAAATTAGGCATCTTATCAAAGGATAAAGTGTCCGTATAGGCCGATCCATGGGCAGGTTTGCACAACCGTAGCTAAAATTGTAATATTACGAGCAAACTAAACCACGCTATATGACGGCAAAAAAATCCAATACCCTCAGGGAGAATGAACATATTGTAGAGAATAAGGAGCTGAACATCTGGGAGGCACTGATTCCTGTGATAGCCCTGGTAGGTATGCTGGCTTATAATGTTTTTGTTTTTGGTGATAATGCAACCGGTGGCTCCAACCAATTTATACTTCTTATGGGAGGTGCTGTGGCCGCAGTTGTCGGATTTTTCAATAAAGTATCATATAAACAAATGCTGGCTGAGGTAGCCGAAAATGTAAAATCTACTACGGGTGCACTATTGATCCTGCTTATGGTTGGGGCCCTCGCAGGTACCTGGTTGGTAAGTGGTATTATCCCTGCAATGATCTATTACGGCCTACAAATCTTAAATCCCACAATTTTCCTCGCCGCCTGTGTCATCATATGTGCAGTGATTTCCATTGCAACAGGAAGTAGCTGGACAACGGCCGCCACGGTGGGAATAGCTCTCATCGGTATTGGAGAGGCACTGGGCATCTCCCTGGGGATGACCGCTGGCGCGGTTCTATCTGGCGCCTATTTTGGTGATAAGATGTCTCCCTTATCAGATACCACCAATTTGGCTCCAGCTATGGCAGGCGGAGAGCTCTTCGATCACATTCGTTACATGACAATTACTACAATACCTACTATATCTGTAACCTTATTGGTCTTTATCATCATCGGACTAAATATTGAAACAACCGGGGTGGCCGATACCGAAAACATCCTATCTTCCATTGATGCCACATTCAACATTAATGGATGGTTATTTATAGTACCCATAGTGGTGATCCTTATGATCATAAAAAAGGCTCCTCCTTTACTGGCCCTTCTCATAGGCACCTTATTGGGTGGTGTTTTTGCCCTCTTTTTTCAACCGGAAATCGTTGCAGGAATAACAGGTGCCAAAGAACTCTCTTTCGAAACTGGTTATAAAGGAATATTGAATGCCATTACCATCAAAACCTCTATCGCCACAGACAACCCTATGTTAAATGAACTTTTTTCCGCAAAAGGAATGGCTGGAATGTTAAGTACAATCTGGCTGATTGTTTGTGCCATGGTCTTTGGGGGCATTATGGATGGTATTGGCGCACTTTCAAGGATCACCAAAGCATTACTTGGGGCTGGCGAAGACCACCTTTGGGCTGTTTGCCAGTACCGTGGGAAGTTGCCTGGCTCTTAATGTAACTGCATCTGACCAGTATCTTGCGATCGTCGTTCCGGGAAAAATGTTTGCGAAGGCTTACGAGGACCGTGGACTTGCCCCTGAAAATCTGAGTAGAACTCTCGAAGACTCTGGGACAGTAACTTCTGTCCTTATTCCCTGGAATACTTGTGGAGCCTATCATAGTGGGGTGTTAGGCGTTAGTGTGACAGACTACTTTGTTTATGCAATCTTCAACTGGCTCAGTCCGATGATGACCTTGCTTTTTGCAGCCCTTAAGATTAAGATTAAGCAGCTGGGAACCACTGTATCTGCCTAATCCCCAATGCCTGTTTTAGTACTTTTTTGAAGGCTGGGTAGAAACTTTTTGCCCCGACTCGATTTAAACCCTAATTATTTCCTATTTTTCGACCTCAAAATTCGATTTTACAAATGGCATTAATAGAACTTACTGGGACCACCGCCAATACGGTAGGCGAGCTGCCTGCTACAGGCAGCATAGCCCCTGATTTTACACTTACAAAACGCGACTTTAGCACTGCGTCTTTAAAGGATTACAAAGGAAAAAATGTAGTACTCAATATTTTTTTATCGGTTGATACCGGCACCTGTGCTAAATCTGTACATCAATTCAACAAAAAAGCCTCCCTCTTAGAAAATACCATAGTATTATGTGTTTCCACGGACCTGCCTTTCGCCTTAAACCGATTTTGCGGAGCCGAAGGTATAGACCATCTGGAAATGCTTACAGCATATAAAAACGAATCTTTTGGCACAGACTATGGCGTTACATTTAAGGATGGCCCATTGAGCTCATTATTCTCCAGAGCTATTGTTATTATAAATGCAGAAGGGAAGGTGATTTATACGGAACATGTGCCAAAATTAGTAGAGGAGCCGAACTATCAAAGAGCCCTTGAGTCACTCACACATGGATAAAGAACCCTTCCTTAAAAATCGCACAAAGGGCTTCATTTATGCGGCTAAAGGCGCTTTTCTATTGCTAAGAACAGAAAGTAGTATTCAATTACAATTTCTGCTTGCCATCATAGTTACCATTGCCGGCTTTTACTTCGAGATCTCAAAGGTTGAATGGATGCTACAAACATTAGCTATAGGCTTGGTTATGGGTGTCGAAGGGGTAAATACGGCCGTTGAAAAACTATCGGATTATGTTCAACCCGATTATGATCCGAAAATAGGTTTTGTAAAAGATATTTCAGCAGGCGCAGTAATGATAGCGGCCGTCGCCGCTAGTATTCTTGGCTTGATCATATACCTGCCAAAAATATTTTAAGGCATTGCCCCCTCTAGCATCCTAGGTAAATTTGTATTTTTACACAATGAACTGCATGCATTAATGGCGACCAAGAAAAAAAAGTCCAAACCTACTGCTTCTAAAAAAAGTCTTTCTTTCAGGCTATCCAGACAGAATAAGATCATTCTGGGAAGCTTATTCATATTCCTAAGCATTGCACTTTTTTTCTCCTTTGTTTCATTTTATTTCACCTGGCAAGATGATCAAAGTCTGCTTACCGAATTTGCCAATCGAAATGAACAAGCTAAAAACCTTCTTAATAAATTTGGAGCCAGTGTTAGTCATTACATCATGTATAAAGGTTTTGGCATCGCTTCCTTTATCCTTCCTTTTTTGTTGTGTATAACAGGACTATACATGTTTCTTAGTATTCCAAAAAAAGGCCTTTGGAGCAAATGGATATGGGGGCTGCTGCTTCTTATCTGGACGTCAATTGCTTTAGGATTCTTTGCTGAAAGTCAGCCCCTACTCGGAGGACTGGTAGGCTATGAAATGAATGATTTTCTGCAGGACTACACGGGTAAAATTGGTGTTTTCCTAATTCTTCTTTTTATGTTTACCATTATCATGGTACGCCTATTCAAAGTAACCCCGGAAGGGATTGCCACTTTTTTTAAATCAAAAACTGCCTCTGTTAGATCCGATTTCAAAAAGAAAGAAGAAATACTGCCTTCAAGTATTAAGGAAGAGGACAATGAGATCAAACTTGATACCTATACCCATAAAAAAGACATACCTCCTCTTGTAGATGATACCAAAGAGACTTTCAATATTAAGGATACCAAAACAATAAACAAGGAAGATGAAATAGCTATGGAAGTAAGTGCAGTAGCTGAGGAAAAGGAAGAAAAGGATATTCTTTCAGACCAACTGGTTGCTGATTTTGGTGAATTCGATCCTACTCTCGAATTAAGTAAATACAAATTTCCTCATTTGGACCTGCTGGAACAGCACGGCTTTACCGGGGGTATTACGATCAATCAGGAGGAACTGGAAGAGAATAAAAACAAGATCGTGGATACCCTGAAGAACTATAAAATAGGGATCGCACAGATCAAGGCCACCATAGGTCCAACAGTAACCCTCTATGAGATTGTGCCCGAAGCAGGCATACGTATTTCCAAAATAAAGAACCTTGAAGATGATATTGCCCTCTCTCTGGCCGCATTGGGGATCAGGATCATAGCGCCCATTCCCGGCAAGGGAACCATAGGAATTGAGGTGCCAAATAAAAAAGCAACTACGGTGTCTATGCGCTCGGTGATTGCTTCTAGCAAATTCCAAAAGGCAGAAATGCAATTGCCTATAGCTTTTGGAAAGACGATCAGCAATGAAACCTTTGTAGTGGACCTCGCAAAAATGCCCCACCTGCTTATGGCGGGTGCCACCGGGCAGGGGAAATCCGTTGGACTTAATGCAGTTTTAACCTCCCTATTGTATAAAAAACACCCGGCGGAAGTCAAATTTATCCTAGTAGATCCTAAGAAAGTGGAATTGACCTTGTATAACAAAATTGAAAGGCACTATCTGGCTAAACTACCGGATTCTGAGGAAGCCATCATTACGGACAATACCAAGGTGATCCACACCTTGAACTCTCTCTGCATTGAAATGGATAACCGTTATGAGTTACTCAAACTGGCCATGGTACGCAATATCAAAGAATACAATACCAAATTCAAGGCACGTAAACTCAACCCCAATGACGGTCATACATTCTTACCTTATATTGTTCTGGTCATTGATGAATTTGCAGACCTGATCATGACGGCAGGGAAAGAAGTTGAGACCCCTATCGCCAGGCTCGCTCAATTGGCCAGGGCCATTGGCATTCATCTTATTATAGCAACACAGAGACCTTCTGTAAATGTGATCACGGGGATCATTAAGGCTAACTTTCCCGCCAGAATTGCGTTTAGGGTGACATCAAAGATAGACTCGAGGACTATTTTAGATGCTCAGGGAGCCGATCAGCTCATTGGAAGGGGAGATATGTTATTTACCCAGGGCAACGACGTAACACGTATACAATGTGCCTTTGTAGACACGCCGGAAGTCGCTAAAATTACAGAATATATTGGATCCCAACGTGGATATGCCAGTGCACATTTACTTCCTGAATATTCCGGGGAAGATTCTGGCACAGGTCTTGATTATGATATATCGGACAGGGACGCCTTGTTCAGAGATGCAGCAGAGGTTATTGTTACGGCACAACAGGGATCAGCTTCTTTGATCCAGAGAAAGCTTAAGTTGGGCTATAACCGAGCAGGGCGCATCATTGATCAGCTGGAAGCAGCTGGTATCGTAGGGCCCTTTGAAGGCAGTAAAGCCAGGTCGGTATTGGTACCAGACATATTTGCCCTTGATAAAATGTTAAACGAAGAAACCAAATAAGAGATGAAAAATTTAGTGATTTTAGCACTCATGATGCTAACAGCTTTGAGTGGTTACGCCCAGGATGCTGCAAAGGCCAAAGCTTTGCTAGATGAGGTGTATAACAAAGTAAAGGGATATGATAATATATTAGTGACCTTTAAATATTCCCTTGAGAACAAAGAGGCCAACATCAATCAGGAAACGAGAGGTGACGTAACCATGGAGGGGGATAAATATCTATTTAACTACCTTGGATCTCAACAAATATTCGATGGTAAAAAAGTTTATACCATTGTTCCTGAAAATGAGGAGGTGACCATTGAAAATAAATCGGACGAAGAAAATACGATCACCCCTTCAAAAATGCTCACCTTTTATAAAACTGGCCATAACTACGCCTGGGATATCCTTCAAAATGTTCAGGGGCGGAAAATTCAGTATGTAAAACTTTCCCCCATCGATACGCACTCTGAGATCGCTTCAATTTTATTAGGTATAGATGTTCAGACGAAACATATCTATAAGTTGATTGAGACCGGAAAAAATGGAACCAAAACGACCATTACTGTTAATTCTTTTAAAACGAATCAACCGTTGTCAAAAACCTTATTTACTTTTAATGAGGCCAAGTATAAAGATGAAGGGTACTACATCATAAGAAACTAGCACTTTGCGCATACTAGACCAGTATATTTTAAGTCGGTTTTTGTACAATTTTATAAGTTCGTTTGTGATCCTGATGTTTATTTTCATCTTCCAAACGATCTGGCTCTTTATTGATGATATTGCCGGAAAAGGCCTGGATATAGTTATCATCGGGAAATTTCTCTTTTACCTGATGCCCAATCTGACCGAAAAAGTTTTACCACTCACGGTCCTTTTATCTTCTATTCTCACCTTTGGTGCTTTTGCTGAAAATTATGAGTTTGCTGCCATGAAGGCCTCCGGGATCTCGCTACAACGGTCCATGATGAGTGTTGTCGTTTTAGTGATACTTATTGGGAGGTGTCACCTTTTACTTCGCCAATACGGTGATTCCTGCTTCTGAACAAAAAATATATAACCTGAGACGCAACATTGCCAAAGTAAAACCGGCAGCCGTCATTGAAGAAGGTGTTTTTAGTGATTTTGAAGGCATGAACATCAAGGTGGATGAGAAATATGGGAAAAATGATAAATTCCTGAGAAATGTCATCATCCATAAAAAATCCAACCTGCAAAAAAACAATACCGTTATTAAAGCTGACTTCGGAGAACTGATCAGTAGTGAAGCATCAGATATCATTCAATTGGTATTGACAGACGGGCATTATTATGAAGAACTGGTCCCTAAAGCAAGTGATGAACGCAAGCGGCACCCCTTTGCCAAATCAGATTTTGAGACCTATACCATCAACATTGAGATCCCGGAAAATACACAGGATTTGGAGGAAGAGCGGAATGTGCGTACGGATAAGATGAAAAATATTTCCCGTCTCAAAAAGGATATAGACTCTATTAAGGATAATAATCTAACAGTTGTTGGTGCATTTTCCAAGAACATAACAACCAGGATGGGCGCTTTTGTTTCCATTGAAAGACAACGATTCTACGCTGACAAAAGAATTAGAATATGTAATCGATAAAGATTCCATATCCCCCATGGAAAAGAGCAAGGATACAATCAAAACAACGAATGATGTTCTAAACCTCTACGAAAATTGGCAAAAAAGCCAGATCATGAGTGCCGCTAAGAATTCTATTACCAATATTGTAAATTCCGTAAGCGGAAAAAAACAAGACATCGAGAATAAGTACAAGATCTATAACATGCATATCCTCTCACTTCATAAAAAATATGCCCTTGCCCTGTCTTGCATCATTCTCTTTTTTGTGGGTGCTCCACTAGGAGCCATCATCAGAAAAGGAGGTCTTGGATTGCCTATGGTCATTGCCATTGTCTTATTTCTAACCTATTACTTTATAGGGGTTTTTGCAGGAAATTATGCCAAGGAGGGACAACATCCATCCCATTTTGGGGCCTGGCTTTCTACCCTAATAATGTTACCTTTGGGTATCTTTCTAACTCGAAGGGCCACTGCAGACAGGGGCTTATGAGTTTTGGGTCGTGTATGGGATATGCTTGTAGAATCGAGTTGGTAAAAAGGTTTAAAAGGAAAATTCATGATTGTGAGCAAAGAAAATAAAATACAATTGAATACTATTGAAGAGGCCATTGACGATATACGCAATGGGAAAGTGATTATTGTTGTAGATGATGAAAACAGGGAAAATGAAGGGCGATTTTATCGCAGCCGCCGAAAAGGTAACCCCGGAGATGATCAATTTTATGGCACAGCATGGTCGTGGCCTTATCTGTACGCCACTTAACGGAAGAGCGATGTGCAGAACTAGATCTGAACATGATGGTGCAAAACAATACTGTTCTGCATCATACCCAATTTACGGTTTCAGTAGATCTTATTGGGAATGGATGCACCACCAGGTATCTCTGTCCATGACAGAGCAAAAACCATTAAGGCCCTCGTCGATGAGGAGACCAAACCTCATACTTTGGGAAGGCCCGGACATATTTTCCCATTACGGGCAAAAAATGGCGGGGTTTTAAGACGCACCGGCCATACGGAAGCCGCGGTAGATTTTGCCAGGCTTGGCCAGGATTCGAGCCCGCAGGGATCCTGGTTGAAATCTTAAATGAAGATGGCACTATGGCACGTTTACCTCATTTGGTGGAAGTGGCAAAAAAGTTCGATCTTAAAACTAGTTTCAATTGAAGATCTCGTAGCCTATCGCATGCAGCACGATAGCCTTATCATTAAAAAAGAATGTTTTGATATTGAGACGCGATTTGGGCATTTTACATTCATGCCTATCAGCAAACCACCAATGAACAAATACACATCGCACTCACCAAAGGATTCTGGAAACGCAATGATCCGGTACTTACCAGAATTAATTCAACACTTGTTAATAATGATATTCTTGGAACCCTGACCAATAATGCGGAACAAAAAGTTAGATGATATGTTCCGTGCCATCAATAATGAGGGAAATGGAGCCATTGTATTTATTAACCAGACCAGCGAATCATTGAATTTGTTAAAGTTCGGATTAAAGGGACTTCGAGAAAACCAGGCTAAAGGTATCATGAAAGCCCCGGCATTGATATGGATACCAAGGATTTTGGAATTGGGGCTCAGATCCTGCACGATCTTCATATCAGTAAGATGCGATTATTGACCAATACGGCCAAACCAAACGTGTGGGATCGTGGGGTATGGACTGGAGATTATGGAATACGTCCATACTAAGCCCCTTTTAATGATTTTTATAGGCCGTATGATCTAGGATGTTGCTCTCTTGGTTATTCAACCTCCTCCTCCGACCAACTCAATTTTATAAGGCAAGATACCGTTCTACCCATCCAGTGATCTGAAAGGAGCAAATTCTTTATTGTTCAATCGGGCATGTCCTTTTTACCTCCTCAGATAAGTGCCCAAGATTTTACGTTTCTTGAGATGTTCCCATTTCGTATGGTAATGCCAATTATTGTCATACCAATAAAAACAAGCATCCACCCCGTGCTGCACCAGTTCCTTCTGGGCCTTTCTGGCCTGTTTTCGGTGGGTAAGAAAAAATTCAGAAAGGAATAACTTTTGTACGCCGCCTTCAGGGACCCGTCTGAAGGCTGATGCCGGCAAACCTTCAAAGATGCCAGCAATACAGTTATAGTGTCTTCTTCTGGATGGACAGAAAATCGTCTAACCGGTTTATTTGTGCCAAGCCCGACTGCAGCATGAACTTCGGAAATCCGAAAATTGTAACCTAAAAATGGATGTGTTTCTGCTCCCCTATCGTTTCCTACATGATCGTGTCCATGATCGGAATAATGATCTGCATTTGTATAATAGTCTTTGTTATTGGTAATCAATGCCGCCTCCTTCCCCACAGGTGATGGTTTTCACAAAATCGAAAGAAAAGCAGCCCAATATCGCCGTATACTCCCCAATGGTCTACCTTCATAAGCTCCCCCCAATGGCCTGACAGGCATCCTCAATAATATAAAGCCATGTTTTCCACAAATCTCCTTCAGGGCCCCTAGATCCGCCATAGATCCGCACATATGTACCGGCATCACCAGCTTTTGTACGGGTAGTAATGGCACGTTTCCACCGCTTTCGGATTTAAGGGTCAAAGTATCATCAATGTTCACCAAAACAGGTATGGCCCCGATGGCTAGAATCGAGCTTCAAAACTGGCCACAAAAGTGAAGGTGGGCATGATCACTTCATCCCCTGCTCCGATGCCCGCACTTGCCAATGCCACGGTGAATGCAGCGGTGCCACTGCTGACCGCTGCGCATACTTCACCTGCATCCTTTCGGCCAGGGCTTGCTCCAAGGACGCTTGGCCTTCCAATGACCATTTCGCATTCCATCAAAGCCATATCGCATCAGCACCCCGGAATCCAATACTTCCTGCACCTGCTCCTTTCCAGGGCACCAAAAATTTCGAATCCGGGCATACATAATCAATTTAAAATAAAAATGAAAAATACGGTTTATTCCATTGGGATTTCCCAGAATTTACAGCTTCCTAAAACACATCGATCACGCTGTGATCCATATCTTTTCGCACTTTTTTGAAGGTAGCGAACAAATCGTCCTGGGCGCGATTACCGATGGGCAATACGAGTACGGAGGTCAAGTCGAGCTTAGGCAAACCCAACAGCGCATCGTACCCACTGGGCACAAAACCTTCCATAGGACAAGCATCGATCTGTTCCAAGGCACAGACCGTAAGTAAATTGCCCAGGGCCAGATAGGCCTGGTTGGTGGCCCAATTTCGAATCTCGGTCACCTCCTTACTGGTAAAATCCTCGACCAATGCCTGTTTGAAAGGATTCAATATTTCCTCGCTGGTTCCTCGGATCTGCTTCACCTGTTCAAAATATTTGTGGATATAAGCGTCATCGATGTTCTTTTCGATGCAAATGACCAGCACATGCGAGGCTTGGGCAAGCTGTTTTTGTCCATAGGAATGCTTAACCAGCTTTTCCTGCAATTTTTTATTTTGCAATACCATCATTTTCATAGGCTGCAATCCGTAGGAGGTGGCCGTCAGGTTAAAAGCCCTTGTCAACTTATCTATTTTTCAGCGGGTAAATATTCTTTCTGTATCAAATTTTTTTACCGCATAACGCCATTCCAATCGCTCTATAATATCCATAATCCATGTTATCATGTTAAAAACCATAATTCGACTGCCAAAATTGCGACGACGATGACCATAAATGTTTTGATAAATCCGTCGCCTTTGTCGACCGAAACCCTGCTGGATACCCATGCCCCAGTCCATTGCCGATGGCCAAGATCAAGTCCCACTTTCCAATATCACCTTATCGTTCAGCATAAAAACCACCAATGCCGCCACGGTATAGATAAAAACCACGGCGACTTTGGTCGCATTCGCCCTGACCAAGGTCATTCGGTTCAAATAATGCAAAAATAAGATTATAATGAATCCTATACCAGCATTGATGAAACCACCGTAGATCCCATAAAAAAAAAAACCCAATATCCCTATCCACAGATGTTTTCCGGTAATTCTTTCCTGCATTTCCTCGAGTTCTATCTTGGGTTTGAAGAGAATGAGCAAAACCACTATGATCATGATGATGGCCAGGATGCGGTTGAAGGTTTCCCCTTCAATATCTACCGCGACATAGTGCGCCCAATACCGCACCAAAAATGGCCGAAATGCCCAGGTATATATTGAAGGGAAGGTAGAGACCCCCTTGCTTTTGAATCCGGCGGCTCCCGAGGCATTTTGAATGACCACGGCGACGCGGTTGGTTCCGTTGGCCACATTGGGGGGAAGCCCCAAAAATATCAGTACGGGAGAGCATGATCAGAGAGGCTACCGCCGGCGATGGTATTGATAAAACCTACTATAAAACCTACCCCGACCAACAGCACATAATGGTACCATGCTTCCATGTCGCAAAAATACATGCTAAAATGAAATATCACCGAAAAAGATCCCTATTCTGTCATTCGTATGAGAAAATGAGCAATGATTTACCAAAGTTTATAAGGTTATGACACTCATTGTCATAAATAAGAGGTCCGCCAAATTGGATATCAAGCTTGTAAGTCAGCTGTTTTTTTATCGAATTTAATTTTATCCAAGAAATCCTTCTATACTTTGGTTGGGTTTAATCTGATAAAATCATTTCAGGATAGCTTCTTTTCTCCTAATTACCCAAATACTAAAAAGAAACAGGGTAGTTCTAGGATACTTATAAAGACTGAAAATTATATTTTCATGTGATCAACTTAGTTTATTTCTTAAAATAACTCGTCCCTGTGCAGAAACTTAAAAATAAGATCATGCCGCATCCATTTCCCGAATTTTTTTCAGGGCTTCCGACTTCGAATTTACATTTAATTTTAAGTAGATATTTTGAATATGAAAATTGACGGTGCTGGTCGTAACAAATAAAGAATCTGCTATGGACTTATAAGTAGCGCCCTGCCCCAAATAGCCTATAATTTCATTTTCACGATCAGAGAAACTCTCATAGGTTTTCTGGCGATACATAGAAATTATTTTCTTGGCAATATCACTGCTGATAGCCGCTCCTTCATATTTTATTGAATTCAAAGCCTGTTTAAGTGCTTTTTTGCCAATAGGCTTAGATAGGTATCCTTCAGCGCCAAACTTAAAGGCATTTTCGATCCCGTTAAAATCATCTTCATAAGTTACCATGATCACCATCGCTGAATTTTCAAGTTTTTGGAATTCAATGAGCCCTTCGATACCCGAGAGTCCGGAGAATGTAATCTCGGTTAGAACGATCTCCGGGCGGACCTTTTCAAAATCTTCCAAAGCATCCTCAACGGTACGATAAATTCCTGCTAAATGATATTCGCTGTAGGTACTAAAATAGCGAGCGTATGTATCATGAAATTTTAAATCGTCGTCAATGACAATAACCTTAAGTATAGTTGTATCCATAATAACAAAATTTAGGGTTCTACTTTGTTTTGTATTACTAGAATAAGAGAATTAGTGTTTGACTTTTGGCCTAAGTGATCCCGCAGGTAGCTACCAGAGGCAGTACCAAAATGCATCGCAAAACTTAAGAAGTATTTGATTTATAGATGAAATATCATCACAAAATAATTCCAAAGAATCCTGAAATATTTAAATGTTACAAGTTCAAGCGAAGCCGGAAAACGTATACGAACAAGTTAACCCGCAGACAAAAGAAGTATGTCTGATACTCCTTCGTTCAGAGTTAAACTCAAACAGGAATTTGTCCGCAAGAGCGTGTTCTTTTTGTCAGGTTTTTTCCTCAGTGGGAATTTGGAATAAAAAGGTGGAATAGTGTTTCCAAACTTTTTTTGAGTAAAGGTCATTTCCATAGTAAAGAGATTTGGGGTTCTACTATTTTGAAATGAAAAAGTACAGTTTGTACCCTTTTTGTCCTAGGAAATGCAGATTTTTTCGATAAAATGTAGGAAAAGTATGTATTTCATCGAAATAACAGGGTTAAAACCAACCAATTAGTCTGTAAAAAAGCTTGATTTTCAGAAAGAAATACTGGCTGTTTTCATGAAAAAAAATTAAAAAATCGGTCAGACATACATCATACAACCTGTTCTCCGGGTTATACAATTAACTGGTCTACACAACGTCTTACTAGCATCCTTTTAAAAAGGATTTGTGAGACGGTTTGGTATAGCATCCAGTGGTAATTAGGAAATGACCAGATGAATCCCCAATGAAAGTCGACCGATTTTTTTGTTCCCTTACGTCATAAACATATATACTCTATGTATTTATAGCATTCAGTTCGGTGCATATAAAAATGTTTGGTTGGCTATAAATTCACTACGGGCTTAGTCCTGATAATAAATATTGGTGTAGATACTGTTAAGATCCTGCGGTAAAAATTCAAGGAAGTTGTTTTTCCTGTCTTGGGTCGATTTACTTTTCCCTGAATCTGAAACAGAGAATACGAGTTGCTGAGCTTCATTGGCAAGTGCTCCACGGTTAGACATTACTACGGCAACACCAGTATCGGCCTTTACATTAAAGGCATAGTCATCTTGTTTGCTATTAAAAGGTGTGCCAATGTTTACGGCCATCCCAACCGTTCTGGTTCCTACCTTTACAGCGTAGACATCCAGGCCACCATGGCCATCCCTTCCATTTGACGCAAAGAATAACAGATCGCTACCTGCCATATTTGGATACATATCGTTCTTCTTTGTATTGACCTTTTCTCCCAGGTTCTTGGCAATTCCAACGCTGCCATCCTTTTTTATATCGGCTACGTAGATATCATATTTTCCAAAAGTACCGGGCATATCTGAAGTAAAGAACAACCGTTTTCCATCTGGAGAAATTGATGGGTGCATGGCAGAGGCATACTTTGGACAAACCCCGATTTCTGTGACGTTCATCCATTGCCCATTGATATTCTCAGCTCTGAAAATTTTATAAACCAGATCCTTTTTGGAAAATATACCGTACTCCGGTTTTATATAGGTGGCCTTACTGAAATAGGCTGTTCTCCCATCTGAAGAAACAGTGACCGGAGGCGTGTATCCTTGTTTGGGAATATTCCTGTCTGCTTTAAACTGACCCTTTTGGGTATCCGAAATACCGGCCAATTTATTTAAGGCTTCCATAGATCTGGACCAATCTGCCTTACTAAGAGCAGGTTTGTTATTATTAGCAGCCTCTAAAGGTTTAAAATTACTTTTAGTAGCGCTTTTTTCAACCTGGTAGTCTTTTTCTATATGAGAATGCCAATCTACCTGGGCCATTTCAATACCATAATCAGCGATCCCGGCTTTGTGCATAGACACTTCATAGCGCTCAATATAACTTTGGGATACGGCATCCAGGCCGCTGAGATCGATGAGTTTCTGGTACCAAAAAGCAGCTGTTTTGTAGTTCTCGAGTAGAAAATTCACATTTCCGAGATCTTCAAATATTTCTTTTTCCGTGTACCCGAGTTTTGAAAGTTTCATGTAATCCTCGATACGCTTATCAGCCTCCTGGCTTTTTGCTTGACTGCTAACATTGGTCTTGGTTTGTTGTGCAGAAATGTTGGCACAAAGCAAGAGCATAAGACCTCCTGCCGCAATTTTAGAAATGAGAGTAAAATTCTTCATAGGTTAAGATATTGGGGTTCATCTTTTCAAATTTCTAAATAGTGCTCATCTTTTTATTATGAATTTTTCACAGGATTTAGTTCCAACACCTCGATTTTTTGTTAAAAAATGAAAAAATCCCTATGAATTTTTCACAGTTTCGTGGAAATGTATGTTTAATTCGACCTATGAAATGCTATTTTTCTGATGGGATACAGAAGGGCATAATAGAGCAGTATTTTATCCCTTAAAAGGTGTCGTTGGTCGATTTTGAATTGCATGGAACAAACAAAAAGCAATCTAAAATGCGCTCAAAAAAAAATGAATGAGTGTGACAAAAATCATTTTATAATCCGGAGATGTGAAATAAATTTATAGATACTCCATACTAAAGATTAAAAAGTATCTATGAATTTATACCGAAATGTGTTCCTGTTAATAGCACTACTGTTAATCGGTTGTTCCAAAAACACCGACAATGATCCCATCTTCCTGGCTACGAATGGCGTCACCATAAAATGTGATGAGTCTGCGATGGTAGGGGATACTTTTGAAGTTAATGGAGTTACTTACACCATTGTAGATGAGGACATGTTGCGGGAAATGGTAGCGCAAGGTGCAGATGTTACTACCGTTTGCACCAGCAGGGTGACCAATATGGAGGATTTGTTCTTCAATTCCGAATTCAACCAGGACATTAGCTCGTGGGATGTGAGTAATGTCACTAATATGCAGACTTTATTTTTGGCTTCTCTCTTCAATCAAGATATCAGCTCTTGGGATGTAAGTAATGTAACCGATATGTCTGGAATGTTCATCGCTTCACCTTTCAATCAGGATATCAGTGCCTGGGATGTTAGTAGTGTTGAGGATATGAATCAGATGTTTAGTTTTACTCAATTCAACCGTGATATCAGTTCCTGGGATGTGAGCAATGTGACAGATATGTTTAAGATGTTTAATTTTTCTTCATTCGATCAGAACATTGAAGGCTGGGATGTAAGCAGGGTCAGAGATATGTATGGAATGTTTTCCCGTTCAAAATTCAACCAGGATATCCGTGACTGGGATACGGGCAATGTGTATAATATGAATGAAATGTTCAGGGATTCTCAATTTAATCAGGATATAAGTTATTGGAATGTAAATAATGTCACCAAATGTGAATTGTTTAGTGACAACACCCCCCAATGGGTACTTCCCAAACCAAACTTTAAGAATTGTGATCCTAATTAACCAACAATGAAAGTAGTTCTCAACATACCATTATTGCTTATACGGACTGCCTATAAAATAGGGATCCTGCATGGCCTCGCGAAAAGCACTAAGGGCCTCGGGAGATGAATTAACACGCCAATCGAGTTCCTTATTGATGTTAAACCAGGTGAAAATCTTAAGTCTGGGGTACTCCGTTTTTATTTTAGTAAAGGCATCCCGGACCCAGGCGGCTTTATCAAAATCCCCGGATTGGAACTCCCCGGTTCCAAATTCGGCTATCATCATGGGTTGTTCCCCAAGTACGGAGGTTGAGTCATACAGGGCCCTAAAACAATTGTCGAAATCGCGCAGTGGTCTTGCCCCACCCCATGGATCCTGCGGATAAAAATTATAGCCATCTAACCCTATCCAATCAACATAGGCCTCACCCGGCCAATAGTTGGAAACATTGTTCCATGCCTCTGTTGACAAATCCGTAGATGGGCCATGAGGAACCCATAGCCATTTTACATTGTCGGCACCAATTTTTTTAAAGCGGTCTACAACATATTTCCATACGGCAACCACTTTTTCCGGACCTCCGTCTGCATTTCCATTCTTATTGCCACTCCAAACATACCAGTTACCATTAAACTCGTGTAAAAAACGTATCAGCACCCTTTGATCAAAGGCCTTGGCATCCCTGGCAAATCGATCGATGTATTCATCGTATTTTCCGGCCAGCACATCATTAAATCCTTCGTATCCATTTGGGCCAGTTTGGCGAGTGTTATTTGCATCCTCTGAGGGCCAAAACAACTCCCAGGTAAGGTGAGGAATGATCCCTCTCTTGTGCAGCATTTCACAACTTTTGGTTGGAAATTCATCATCCCAGGTTGGGAACCAAACCACCGAGCCAATGTTGTGGTTTATGATCTTTTCAAAATCATTGATCTCTTGTTCATCTCCGCTGGGCAAGGTTTCATTGCCATTTTCAGGATACATCCCTATGACACATCCTTCCCAATCGCCTTCCTGTGCGCTGCTTTTATCCGAACAGCCAAAACTAAACATCAGTGCTGCAACCAGAAGTATATATGTAAAATCAGTTCTTTTCATAAGATGAATTATTTTATATTTTTAAGTACATTTTTTCCGGTGATGGCCATGGCAGTTAACATTCCTGAGAAAAGGGCTCCCGCAACGCCTGCTGTAACAATATCCTGTCCTGTAAGATAAAAGTTTTTGATTGGGGTCCTTGGAACTAAAAAGGTTTGTCTAAACCTTGAAGGACTGTGGTCCAGGCCGTAAATTTCTCCTTTGCCATAATTGACAAAATGTTGCGTGGTAAGCGGGGTGGATAGCTCATAACAATTAACCTTTCCCTCTAATTGCGGCAATTGTTTGTAGAGTTCCTTCAAAAGACGATAAGAGATTTCCTCTTTCAATGCTTTATACTCTTCTCCCCTTTTTTTCCAGGAGGTATCAGACCATTTTTCAAAGGCCTGGTAGGGAAGCAATGTTATAATATCAATGCTGCTTTTTCCCGGGTAACGATTAGACCAATCCGGGTCCTTGGCTGAAGGAAAAGAAAGATACACAACCGGAAATGGTTGTGACAGATCATCTATATATCTTTTAACACAGGTGTCGTGATCCCCTTCTGCCGGATAGATCCAATAATTTGTCTTTGGAAGCTGAAGTTCTTCCGGTGAACCTTCCAGACCTATGTATAAACTCGCATGTGCCACGGAAGGCTTTACCTTTTTTAACTGGGCTTTCAATTTGTATTTTTCAACAGTTTCAGAGGGTAAAAGTCGGTTGTAAGTGGTCATTATTCCCGCATTGCTAACTATTTTTTTAGCGTACATTATTTTTCCGTCTTTCATCCGCACTCCAACAGCTGTATTTTTTTCAATGATAACTTCTTCCACTTCTGCACTTACCAGAATGGTACCTCCTGATGCGGCTATTACAGGGTCCACTTTTTTTACGATTTGGGAAGAACCCCCAATGGGGAAACTTCCTCCGTCAAAGTAATGCCGTGCTACGGAGGCGTGCATGGTAAAACTACTTTGTTTTGGGGGCAAGCCGTAATCTCCATATTGGCCTGTAAGTACTTTTATCAAAGTTTCATTGCTGGTCAGGGAACGAAGTACCTCATAAGTAGTTTTATCCGAGAATTTGTAAAATGGTTTTCTTAAAAACCTCCCCACTAGCCTATTCAGGAAAGGTGGAATAGCTTTGCTTATATAATAGTTCCTACTGGTTTTTACCGCCTTAAAAACCAAATCGACATATTCATTGATAGCTTGTTCTTCCTTCGGAAAATATGTGATCATTTGGTTTTTAAAATTTTTGGCTCCTTTTACGAAATCAAAATGCTGCTCACCTATGACCATACGGTCATATACCTCTCCCATATCCGCCCATTTCAATTCACCATTAGTCACATAGTCAAACAGTTTTCTAAGCATGCTGTTCTTTCGTTGTACTTCGCCTATATAATGGATCCCTACATCCCATTCATAGCCTTTGCGTTTGAAAACATGTGTGAAACCTCCTGCCGTATAATGCCTTTCTAACACCAGCACTTTTTGACCCTGTTTCGAAAGAATAGCAGCCGTCGCAAGACCCCCCATTCCTGAGCCTATCACAATTGTATCGTATGTTTCCTGTAATGACGGTTTTTGTTTGTAGGATTGAATCATTTAGTTGGTTGTACCATGGCCTTAGGTAGTAAGCCAGGTTTAGTTTCACTTAAAAATAGGGATTTTTGAATTAGTTCTGTGGCAGGGTTGAAATTTAGCTGATGTAGGAATTCCTATTTGGTAAGTAGTTATTACACTTCTTTTGAATTTATTAAAGAAATAAGAAATAAAAATAATCTAATATCCAATACCTAACTGCCCTTAAAGGATTAACTGTGTTGATCCCAAATTTGGGATCCTGGGCAAGCATAAAAACCGGACCGAACGCTCAAAAAAGGTCTTTCAGACCTTTTTTAGTAAGGGGCCAGCCGGTGCGTTGGCAAGCTGCGCTTGTTAGTTTTTTGTCCCCTTCTGCCTCTTCGAAGCACGCTTCCCCTTCGAATTTGATATCCCTGGGATTAACTGCGTTGATCCCTAAATGTAATCCAGGGCAAGCATAAAAACCAAAACCAAGCTGCGCTTGTTAGTTTTTTGTCCCCTTCCGCCTCTTCGAAGCACGCTTCCCCTTCGAATTTGATATCCCTGGGATTAACTGCGTTGATCCCTAAATGTAATCCAGGGCAAGCATAAAAACCAAAACCAAGCTGCGCTTGTTAGTTTTTTGTCCCCTTCTGCCACTTCGAAGCACGCTTCCCCTTCGAATTTGATATCCCTGGGATTAACTGCGTTGATCCCTAAATGGAATCCAGGGCAAGCATAAAAACCAAAACCAAGCTGCGCTTGTTAGTTTTTTGTCCCCTTCTGCCTCTTCGAAGCAAGCTTCGGAGGCTTTAGGGAACAAAAAACCCACAACTTTCGTTGTGGGTTTTCTTTTGCGGAGGAAGAGGGATTCGAACCCCCGGAGGTGTGACCCTCAACAGTTTTCAAGACTGCCGCATTCGACCACTCTGCCATTCCTCCTTAGCGGCTGCAAATATAAGAAGGTTTTTTGATCTCAAAAGAATTATTTTTAGAATAATATGCCATTCTTCTTTAAGGCAGAATGGTATTTCAGGATTATAATTTACTGACTTTCCATGCCTGTTAGTAAATCTTTGCTTTTTAGTCAATTAATGAAAGGACCCTATTAAATTTTTCCTTAAATTCAAGCTATTAAAATAATGACTCCTTTTATTATGGCAAATTTCAACCTGAACATCAACGGAAAGAATACCCAGATAGATGTGGATCCAACCACTCCTCTGCTTTGGGTACTTAGGGACCACCTTAACCTGGTCGGTACAAAATACGGATGCGGTATTGCCGTATGCGGAACATGCACAATTCACTTAGGCGATGTGGCAGTACGCTCTTGCCAATTACCTGTTTCTGTAGTAGGCAACCAGGCCATTACCACCATCGAAGGTCTGTCCGAAAATGGTGACCATCCTGTTCAACAAGCCTGGTTAGAACACGATGTGCCACAATGTGGTTATTGTCAGGCCGGTCAGATCATGAACGCAGCTGCGTTTTTAAAGCACAACGAAAATCCAACGGATGAACAGATAGATGCGGCCATGAATGGAAACATCTGCAGATGTGGAACCTATACGAGAATCAAAAAGGCCATTAAAACCGCAGCTAATTCCAAAAACGCTTAATTGCCAGCTCACCTAAAAATTTAAACATCATGAGTACAATAAAAACACAATATAACAGACGTTCATTCATAAAAGTATCTGCCGCCGCCGGAGGTGGTATGCTTATTGGCTTTAGCTGGCTCAATGGATGTAAACCTAATTCGCCGGAGTTAAAAGCCGGCGTGGCTATTCCAAAAGAATGGTTCGAGATCAACGGCTACATTAAAATAGGGGAAACAGGTATGGTCACTATTTATTCACCTAATCCGGAAATAGGACAAAACGTACGGACCTCCATGCCTATGATCGTAGCAGAAGAATTAGATGTACCCTGGGAAAATGTGGTGGTGGAACAGGCCCCTTTGAATACAGGTTTTTATCAAAACCAATTTGCGGGAGGTAGTCTTTCTATCCGCTTAAGCTGGAACGCATTGCGCATGGCGGGTGCTGCAGGAAAATATATGCTAATGGAGGCCGCTGCTAAAGAATGGGGTCTACAAGCGTGCTGATCTCACTGCCAGTGATGGTGTCATCAAGGAAATTAATGGAGAACGAACACTATCATATGGTGAAATAGCCTCAAAGGCTGTTGGTATTGAAGTGCCTGAAGAACTTGATCTTAAAGAGCCAAAAGATTTTAAACTTATTGGAACAAGTCAAAAGAATGTCGATGCCATGAAAATAGTGACGGGCCAACCGCTTTTTGGATGGGATTTTCACAGAGATGGAATGAAAGTGGCTATGATTGAACATCCTCCTGCTTTCGGAATGAAAGTAATTGATTTTAACGAAGATGAGATCAAAAGCATGCCGGGTGTGATAGATGCCTTTATCATAGATACCACTATTGAAGAACCAGGAATGTTCGACGAGCAAGGCTTTAAACAACTGGTGGCCATTGTAGGGGAAACAACCTGGCCCTTAATGCAGGCAAAAAAGGCGCTTAGGGTAAACTGGGAAACAATAAGTACCCTCGAAAACTCCAACATGCATAATGCGCGTCTGGAAAAAGCACTTGCCTCTGGAGAGGTTACTGAAAGCAGGAGAGATGGCAATCCTGAAGCGGCATTTAAAAAGGCAGCCAAGGTAATTGAACGATCCTATACGGCTCCTTTCATAGCGCACAATACGCTTGAACCGATGAATTTCTTCGCCAATGTAACGGAGGATTCTGCGGAACTTATCGGCCCGACACAAACACCAGAGGCACTTGAAGGTTCGGTTGCCAAATTGCTAGGGCTTCCACTAGAAAACATTACCGTAAACATGACACGTATCGGTGGTGGTTTTGGCCGAAGGCTTTATGTACATTTTGGCCTGGAAGCAGCTGCCATTTCGAAAAAAATAGCTGCTCCGGTACAACTTATTTACACCAGGGAAGATGATATGTCACAAGGGACCTACCGTCCTACCTATAAATCCGTTTACAAGGCCGGGTTGGATGAAAATAACAAACTCATAGCTTTTACCGTGAAAGGTGCCGGATTGCCAGATGGACCGGTATTCCCAAATAGATTCCCTGCAGGGACGGTTGAAAATTATTCAGCCGAAAAGATCAAAGCAGATACCAACATAACCACCGGTGCATGGCGTGCACCAAGATCTAATTTTACAGCAGGTGCCGAACAGTCATTTCTGGATGAAGTTGCAGAAATGGCAGGGAAGGATCCTATTGATTTCCGATTAGAATTATTCGATCGTGCCATCAATGATCCGGTAGGTGCAGAACATGAGTACGAAGCGGAAAGGTACGCTGGAGTTTTAAAGCTCGTTAAAGAAAAGGCAAATTGGGGTGTGCCAACCCCAGATGTTCATCGTGGCGTAGCAGCCTACTTCTGCCATTCAACCTATGTTGCAGAAGTATTCGATATGATCCTTGAAGAAGGGCAACCGGTTGTTCAAAAAGTCTGGTGTGCCGTAGATTGCGGCATTGTAGTGAATAGAGATGCTGCAAAAAATATGATTGAAGGCGGTGTAATTGATGGTATAGGACATGCCATGTACAGCCAATTGACCTTTGAAAATGGTGCACCAAAGGAAATGAATTTCGATAAATACCAGTTGATACGCCATTCTCAGGCCCCGCGGGAGATAGAAGTTTTCTTTGTTGAAAATGAAATTGCCCCAACCGGACTTGGAGAACCAGGTCTGCCTCCGGCAATGGGCGCCCTGGCAAATGCTTTGTACAAAGCCAAAGGCGTGCGTTATTATGATCAACCTTTTATGGGTACAGAAAGAAGAGTAATAGGATAATAAAAATTAGAGAACTTGAAATCCTAGAGCAAAAGGATCATCCTCATCTATGATTATGGTGTTATAGCCATAGTGCCTTGCCCAGCCTTGGATTCCGGGTATTATAGCTTCCTTAGTACCCACTTTTGTGAGCCCCTCGATACTTCCCGTAAATTGAGAACCTATGATGCTCTCATGAATAAAAGGGTCTCCCATAGCTAGCTTACCCTGAGCGTGCCATTGGGCCATACGAGCGGATGTACCTGTGCCACATGGTGACCTGTCTATGGCCTTATCCCCATAAAAAACGGCATTCCTGGCCGTAGAATCCTTATTCATTGGCGTTCCGGTCCAAAGCAAATGGCTTACATCCCGAATTGTTCTATTCTCCGGATGGATAAAAGTATCTGGGTATCGCTCATTAATAAGCCTGCGTATTACCGGACTGATCTGTACAAGTTGCCCGGCACTAATAGTTTGTAGGTCTGTAAAATTCTTTTGAGGGTCAAAAATGGCATAGAAATTTCCTCCATAAGCCACATCAAATAAGAGATCGCCTAAAACAGGACAATGTACCTCTAAATTTTCGGCAGCTAAATAGGACGGAACGTTGCGGAGCTTTACCCATAGTACTTTCCCATTTTCCATTTTATAGGTAGCTGATATTAATCCGGCCGGAGTTTCCATTTTTACAGTTCCCTGATTTTTAGGAATGATGATATTTTCTTCAATGGCCATGGTGATAGATCCTATAGCACCATGCCCACACATCGGCAGGCACCCACTGGTCTCTATAAAAAGGATTCCAAAGTCATTTTCAGGTGCTGAGGGCGGATAAAGAATACTGCCACTCATCATATCGTGCCCTCTTGGTTCAAACATAAGCCCCTTTCGGATCCAATCGAATTCTGAGACAAAATGCTGGCGTTTTTCACTCATAGTATTCCCCGCCAGCTCCGGACCTCCTTTTACGACAAGTCGAACCGGATTACCACAGGTATGTCCATCTACACAATGAAAAGAATGTTGCGCCATAGATTCGTTACAGTTTAACCCGGGTCAGCTCGCCTTCTACTCTTCTTAAAATATGCAAAGGATTAGCATTTTGGAGGGCTGCCGGAAGCAATTCATCAGGACAATTCTGAAAACAGACAGGTCTCAGCCATCGCTTAATGGCATCGTCCCCAACAGCAGTGAACCGACAGTCTGTTGTAGCTGGGTATGGTCCTCCGTGATGCATGGATGCACAGACCTCCACTCCGGTAGGAACTCCGTTAAAAATAATTCGGCCTACCCGATGCTCCAACTGTTTTAAAAGAAAATCATACCCCCTTAATTCCTCAGTGGTCCCGATCACCGAGCCCGTCAATTGTCCTTCGAGAAGTGAAACGGATCTTTCCAGATCTTCAATATTCTGGCATTCGACAAGCAAGGAGAATGGGCCGAAAACTTCTTGATGGAGTTTTGAATTTTCCCTGAATTCTGAGGCACTCACTTTTAATATGGCCGGCCGTCCCACATTTGGTAGGGTTTCCTTTGAAAACTCAACAACCATGGAGGTCCCATTTTGTTGTTGCATTTCAGATCTGCCATTGTCATAGTTTTTCGCTATCACCGGATGTAGCATACTAGCCGGAACTATCTCCTTAATTTCCTTTGCCAGAATTTTAGTAAAATCATCCAGATCGGAATTTTTTATTCCCATAAGGATACCCGGATTGGTACAAAATTGACCGCTTCCAAGGGTAACGGACTGCGCCAGACTTTTGGCCCATTTTTCACTTTCTGTTTTCATTATTTCGGGCAAAAGAATTACCGGATTTACGCTGCCCATTTCCGCAAATACAGGAATTGGTTCTTTTCTTTTCGCTGCCAGATCAAAGAGGGCACGACCGCCATTGATACTCCCTGTAAAACCAACCGCTTTGAGGAGTTCATTCTTCAAAAGGGCCTCTCCTACTTGATGCCCACTACTGTTCAGATGAGAAAACACCCCTTCAGGCATGGTAGTGTCTTTTGCAGCTTTTATAATGGCAGCGGAAACCAGCAACCCGGTCCCGGCGTGCATGGGATGCCCCTTCACAATGACAGGACAACCAGCCGCCAGTGCACTGGCTGTATCGCCTCCTGCAGAGGAGTACGCCAGTGGAAAATTACTTGCCCCAAAAACAGCCACAGGTCCCAGGGGCACCATCATTTTTCGAAGATCTACCCTTGGGGCAGGTTGTCTTTCCGGTTGAGCACTGTCTATACTGGCTTCTACAAAGGATCCATCTTCAAGAATTTGAGCAAACATCCGCAATTGATTTACGGTTCTTCCTCTTTCCCCTTTGGCCCTTCCTTCGGGCAAGCCGGTCTCAGAACAATACTGATCTATTAGGATTTGATCTAGGGCCATGATCTCATCTGCGATGGTCCTAAGAAACTTGGCCCTGTGTTTAAAACTTGTTTCAGCATAAATCGAAGAGGCCTTATGTGCTAAGGATACCGCCTCCTCCAACTCTTCCGGGGTAGCTTCATAATAGGTGGTGTCGTTCTCAACATTTAGAACAGGATTGATCGTTTTAAAGGTTGTTGTTCCTCTTTTAGATTGTTTAAATCCGATAATGTTTTTTCCGTCTAACATAATTCAATGCTATTTACTATTTAATTGAAGGTATTCAGGCAGTACAGGTCTGCTGGCGATCCCTCGGTCTATGATCCCTTGTACACGCTTCCTTTCATCTCCTTGTAAGGGTAATCTCGGCGGACGAACATATTCCGTTCCTATCCCCGTTGCCACTTCCGCCATCTTAATGTTTTGTACCAATTGAGGATTGATATCTAATTCTAACAAAGGCATAAACCAGCGATATATGGAAACTGCCTCTTTTATTCGGCCTGCTTTTACCAGCTCATAAATGGCTACCGTTTCTTTTGGAAACGCACAAACCAATCCGGCTACCCAACCATCTGCACCCACCAACAAACTTTCAAGAGCAAGTGTGTCTACCCCACAAAGGATCTTAAGTCGTTCTCCGAACCGATTCCTGATTCTTGTGATATTGGTAATATCTCTAGTAGATTCCTTAACGGCCTGAATAGTAGAGAAAGACACCAATTCTTCGAACATAGCGAGGGTCACCTCGATCCCATAATCAACCGGATTATTATAGATCATAATAGGTAAGTCACTGTGTTTTGCTACTTCCGAAAAATAAACTACTGTTTCATATGAATTTGCCTTATAGCGCATTGGCGGTAACATCATAAGACCCCTAGCACCAAACTTTGCCGCTTTTTCTGCGGCTATTAATGCACCCTTTGTAGTTTGTTCCGCAATATTGACGATCACAGGTACCTTTTCATCTGTTAAGGCAACGGTAGATTTTATCAGTTGTTCTATTTCACTGTCTTCCAAAGTACTCGCTTCTCCCAGCGTGCCACCTAAAATTATACCGTGTACACCGGCAGAAAGTTGTGCCTTAAGGTTCGTTTCGAACATCTGCATATCCAGGGTATCATCCTTGGTAAATTTTGTAGTGACAGCAGGCATAACGCCTTCCCATTGTATTTTCATAGGTGCTATTTTTGTTTATGCAAAGTACAGTTCTTTCTTTTTAAACACAAGGATACACAGCCAAGAATCTCATTGCTTTCATTATTGCGTAGATCCTTGAGCGACAGTCTAAATGGATACCTCCCTAGTGCTATTTTTAAGACCGTTTTAATAAGGAATCATTTAGTTTTCCCTATTTTTGGACCACTTTGAAAATTAGTAAATTATTATGATAAAGAATTTTTGTTTGATCGGCCTGGTTTTCGTGGCAGGGTGTAATAGCACCCAAAAAACCACTGCAGATTCTTCCACCATCCCCAATTCACTGGACCCTGCGGTATATGCATCAACGATAACCGAACAAGAACTAAAAGATCATTTATATATCTACGCTTCGGATGAATTTGAAGGAAGGGAAACAGGGACTGCCGGGCAAAAAAAAGCGGTCAACTACATCCGTAAAAATTATGTAGACCTGGAGATTCCCGCGGCACAGAACAATGGCGATTATTTTCAGAAAGTTCCATTGGAAATGGCTAAACTTCCAAAAGGAAACCTTACTGTCAATGGAAAAAGTTATACCTCTGGTGAAGATTTTATAACCTTCTCTGCTTTTGAAGGCAGTTATGACGAATTGATCTATGCGGGGTTTGGAATAGAGGATGCTGAGTATTCAGATTTTCAAGGTATCGACGTGAGGGGAAAAGTGCTTTTGATTAAGGCCGGAGAGCCTGTCAATGAGGATGGCACCTTTACGATCACCGGAACAAACAAATCCTCCTCATGGAGTAATATGTCTGAGGCAGCAGAAAAAAGACTAGAGGTTGCTAAAGCCAAGGGAGCAAAAGCTATCTTATATGTTGATTCAGATAATTATAAAAGATACGAAAGGTACTATCAGCGCATGAAGAGCAATGACCAGGGCCGACTCGGATTTAAAGATGATGGAAGCACCCCTTCCTTAGTTTTGATCAGCGATACTATGGCAAAGGAAATAATGCCTGAGATAGGCAATCTAAAAAGTTCGGTTGTTCGTAAAATAGATCTCATTGCATCTCTGATGAGTACAAATGATCCTATTTCAACAGAAAATGTAGTAGCCTACATCGAAGGTTCCGAAAAACCCGATGAATATATCGTCATCTCATCTCACCTCGATCATATTGGGATCTCCCGTGATGGAAATATCAATAATGGAGCCGATGATGATGGATCTGGTACTGTAGCGCTCATTGAAATAGCCGAAGCCTTTCAATTGGCTACGAAAGCCGGAAAGCGACCAAAGAGATCCGTAGTTTTTTTACATGTAACCGGAGAAGAAAAAGGCTTGCTGGGATCCCGATACTATACAGATTATGAGCCATTATTTCCTTTAGACCAAACTGTGGCTAATCTTAATATTGATATGATAGGCAGAATAGATCCAAATCGTGAAGGAAACAGAAACTATGTCTATTTAATAGGGTCCGATAAATTAAGTTCCGAACTCCATGATTATCTGAAGAAGTCAACAAAAAATACACCAATATAGAATTGGATTATACCTATAACGATGAGAACGATCCTAACCGCTTTTACTACAGAAGTGATCATTATAATTTTGCCAAAAATAACATACCGATCATTTTCTACTTTAATGGAACCCATGATGATTATCATAGACCTGGTGATACCCCAGACAAAATCAACTATGATTTATTGACAAATCAGAACTAAATTAGTTTTTCATACGGCTTGGGAAATTGCCAATAGAGATGAACAGGATAATTGTGGATAAAGTTTCAAAATAAAGGATATTGAATACATAAGAACCTTGCAATAGTATGTGAGGTTTTTTTTGGTATTCATTAAAACAAAAAAGTCCCGTCTTTAAAGACAGGACTTTTATGCTATTAGGGTGGAAGACCGGGCTCGAACCGGCGACCCTCGGTACCACAAACCGATGCTCTAACCAACTGAGCTACAACCACCATTTGAAGCGAATGCAAAGGTAATTTTTTTTGATCAATGCATGCAAATAAAACAACTGATATTTTTAAGTCACATTTCTCTAAAGCGTAGATTTATTTCCCGGTAGGAAATTTCTTCTTTTTTACACCTTTATTTTGGTCGAAACGAGTTAAATTATCGATATAACACACAAAAAATGGCATTTCACAACAATTATTAGAATAGGGCTCGGTTCCCTTTTATTTTTAGTGCTTGATTGATCCTTAGGTATGACCTACATGAAATCTGTTTATTCCATCAGGCATTTTGCTAAATTTCGCTTTTATTGCGTGCTGGGTATCGTCTTTTTTATCTTACAGTCGGGTTTCGCGCAAAAAGAGGTGCGCAATGATCTTCAGGATCAAATAGAAAAACTGCGTAAATCACCCGGATTTACAGAAACAGACACCGTTCACATTAAGCTTCTAAATGAATTGGGTGCTGAGTTGCGTTTTTATGCCATAGACAGTCTTCAGACACTTTCCGAAGAAGCTTTGGAACTTAGTAAAAAAGCAGAATATTTAAGAGGTCAGAGTAATTCCTATCTTGGAATGGGTAATTACTATTCTGACAAAGGATCAAGTGTTGCAGCAATCAACAATTTTACCAAGGCCCTCATTCTTGCCAAAAACATGGAAGAATACAGTCTCATGCTTCGTGTAATGAACAACCTTGCTACAGAATATTCCTTTAAGGGAGACTACGCAAAGGCTTTGAATTTATTCTTGGAAGGTCTTGAAATTGCTGAAAAAAGCGGTGAGAAAGAGATGCTTTCCATTATGAATGAAAACATCGCCGGTCTTTACGCTTCTCAAAAAGACTTTGATCAGGCACTGGAGTTTTACAACAAGGTAAAAAAGCTGAATGACGAAATCGATGATGAGGTGAATACAGGCAAAACCATGAGTAATATTGCCTCTCTATACGCAGATATGGGGAAATTAGACTATGCCATGTTCAGCATCAACCGAAGTATAGGCATCCTTGAAAAACATAAGGTGTTGGACTGGTTGGCATACGCTTATGAAATAAAGGGAAAGGTCTATCTGAAACAGGAAAAATTTCAGTGGGCCCTGTATTGGTATCGTCAAGGCGAATTAATACATGAAAGTGTGCAAGATGACCGTGGTAAAATTGATCTGTACAACGGGATGGCAGAAGCCTATTTTGGGCAAGGAAAAGACAGTCTGTCCCAGAAATATGCTCTCGAAGCTTTCGATATTTCCAACAGGATCAAATTTCTGGAAGGGACTCAAAAATGTGCCAAGACACTTTACAACATCAACAAGAACAAAAAGGATTTCCAAAAGGCACTGGCTTTTCATGAAATATATCAGTCGCTTTCCGATACACTTCACAGGAATGAAAACAAAAAGAGTTTAACACTCTTAAAAACACGTGCCGAGTACGATCAACAAAAGATTACCTTAATTGAGGAAAACCAAAAGGCGCTGGCTAAACAGCGAGGTCTAATCTATGCAGCTATCATTGTCCTGATCATTTTCGCTATCATAACCTTCTTTATTAAAAGAGCAGAGAAAATTCAAAAACGTCTTAATAAAGAATTGAATGTCAAAAAAGAAAAACTTGAAATTCAGGAGGCCGCCCTTACTGATAGTAATGAGACTAAAACCAAACTCTTTTCAATTATAGGTCATGATTTAAGGGGACCTATTGGTGCCCTTCAGGGATTACTCCAAATGTTTTCTGACGGGGAAATGACCAAGTCGGAATTTTTCGACTTTATTCCAAAATTAAAGAACGATGTAGATCATATTTATTTTACCCTGAACAACTTACTGACCTGGGGTAACTCTCAAATGAACGGATCTAAGATAAAGCCAAGTGTTGTTACTCTTGAGTCCCTGGTTGATGAAAATATTAACCTCCTTTCGGAAGTGGCCGATGCTAAATCCATTAAGATAGTGAGTGAATTAACAGGGAACACCCTGGTGTGGTCAGACAGTAATCAAATTGATATTGTTATTAGAAATCTGATCAGTAATGCGCTTAAATTTACCCCTGATAATGGTATGATCACCATTAGGGCGCTTGAGAAGGATGATCTATGGGAAGTCTCTGTGCGGGATACAGGAGTGGGAATGGACAAGATGACCATTGAAAAGCTCTTCAAGAAAAATGCAAATATCACTACCTATGGCACCAACAATGAAAAAGGTACCGGTCTTGGACTATCCCTTTGTAAAGAGATGATTGAGAAGAATGGTGGCAGTATCTGGGTAGAAAGCACGTTGCGAAAAGGCAGTACCTTCTTCTTTACACTGCCGAAGGCAGAAAATAAATACAGTCAGGCAAGTTAAATAATATCACTCAGACTTTTAACGCCAATAAAACGTTCTACCGTAAATCCTTCTGCATACTCAACGCCAATAATACGGCCGAGATCCCGAGCTCGATAGACCACACTGTCCGTAAAATTTTTACTGCTTATAGGGGTGCTGGGTTCTTCACTGTTTGGATCGTAGAATTGTGAGGAATAGGCATATATAGCCTCCATTTTCTTATCAATAACGTCCGTAATGTCCAACACAAAATCGGGTTTTAAATTTCTCCATTGAATGTAGTGGTAAACTTGTTTTGGTCGCCACGGCTCCTGCCATTGATCATCCCCTTCTGCTTTTGTATCAATTTTTACCAGCCCACTCAGGAAACAAGCGCTGCTCACTAACTCACTTCCCCTGGCGTGATCTATATGCCTATCCTCGATGGCATTACAAAGAACAATATCAGGCTTATACATTCGGATCTTTCGAATTATGGCCAATTGATGTTTTTTATCATTCACAAAAAAACCATCGGCAAACTCCATATTTTCACGAATGCTGAGGTCCAGGATCTTCGCAGAGGACGCCGCTTCTTTGTCCCTGATCTCAGCACTCCCTCTGGTCCCTAATTCTCCTCGGGTCAAATCAATGACCCCTACCTTTTTCCCCAGGGAGATCTCTTTTGCAATGGTCCCGCCTGCGCCCAGTTCAGCATCGTCAGGATGGGCACCAAAAACTAAAATATCTAATTTCATAAATTCTTTGAATTTGAAGTATTCTAACAGCTATGTAGCCATCTGTAGTTTTTTCACCGAAGCGAGTGCTTGTTCTATATCGTCAATAAGATCAGTAGTTTCTTCAATCCCAACAGAAAAACGTATTAATCCATCCTTAATACCCTGATTTACCCTTTCCTCAGGGGATAGAAGGGCATGTGAGGTTTTTGCAGGTGACAGTACTGTACTTTCTACCCCAGCAAGACTCATGGAAGATTTAATTAATTTCAAAGATCTTTGAAAGAGTGAAGCGTCTAGTTCTTCGTTTAATTCAAAAGACATCATTCCTCCAAATCCATGCATTTGAGATTTTGCAAGTAAATGATCCGGATGTGATGCCAGGCCAGGATAATATACCCGGGCTATATCTCCATGATTCTCCAGAAACTCGGCCATTTTCCGGGCATTTTCATTTTGGGCCCTTACCCTAATTCCCATGGTCTTTATACTCCGCTCTAACAACCATACAGTATAATCACTTAAACTACCCCCCAAGTTCTTTGCGAGGTTAAAAATGTGCTCCATATGTTCCGAAGAACAGGCAACAGCCCCTGCGAGTATATCCGAATGCCCGCCCATATATTTTGTAGCACTGTGGATCACTATATCGATCCCAAAATCTATTGGGTTCTGATTGACAGGACTGGCAAATGTATTGTCTATCATCGAAATTATCTTATGGCGTTTTGCAATTTCTGCAAAGGCCTTGATATCGGTTATAGTCAGTAAAGGATTGGAAGGCGTTTCAATATAAACCACTCGCGTGGTGGGTCTGATCGCCTTTTCGAATGCTTCGGGCTGTGATCCGTCAACAAAAGAGTATTCTATACCAAATTTTTCGAACTGTTCCGTGATCAGATGATAGGTACCCCCGTACAACATTTGTTGTAAAATAATATGATCTCCTGCTTGTAGAAAAGCAAGAATAGCGGTGCTAACTGCGGCCATTCCACTTCCGAAGATCATAGCCGTTTCTGCGTGTTCGAGCGCTGCAATCTTTTGCGAAAGTGCCATTTGATTTGGCGTATTGAAATAGCGGGGGTATCTCTTAATATCTACTTCTTCAAAGGCGTATGATGTGCTCATGTACAAAGGAGAAACAGCTCCTTTATATGTTTTATCCTCCAATTCTCCAACGTGCGTACAAATGGTGTTGATCCCTTTTTTTATTGTGCTCATAACAGCTTTATTATTGCGTTTAAAGGTACAAAAATAGCTCAAACCACAGTTTGCTTCCAATGTCCTTTTCTAAACCAAATAACTCCCATTAACGAGAGCAATACTTCTGCCAGTGTGATTGCCAGAAAAACTCCCAAAACTCCCCAGTCCAGGTAAAGAGATACCAGGTAAGCAAAAGGAAGTTGAATGAGCCAGAAGGCAATAAAATTGATCTTGGTTGGAGTTCTTGTATCGCCTGCTCCGTTAAAAGCCTGGGTAACCACCATTCCATAGCCATAAAAAACATAGCCTGCGGCAACAACTTGCAGGCAGAGTGACCCATTTTCTATCACTTCGGGTACTATGGAAAAAAGACCGATAATACGTTCAGCAAACACGAGATATACCAGAGATATACAAAACATAAAGATCGCATTGTACTTTCCGGTGATCCAGACAGATTTTTCGGCTCTTTCCGGTTTTTTCGCACCAAGGTTTTGCCCAACTAAGGTTGCAGCGGCATTGCTCATTCCCCAGGCGGGCATAAAAGTAAACATCATCACCCGGATAGCAATTGTATACCCTGCCAATGCTTCACTTCCAAACTCGGCCATTAGCCTCATCAAGAATACCCAGCTAGATGTTCCGATCAGAAATTGAGCGATCCCTCCCATGGAAACACGAATCAAATTCATCATGATCTTTAGCCGCCATACCAAATTTGAAACATGGAGTCGGATCCTGCTTCCACCTCTGAATAGAATATAAAGTTGGAAAATGACCGCACTACCTCTTCCTATATTTGTTGCAATTGCGGCACCCATCACCCCATATTCCGGAACAGGTCCCCATCCGAAGATAAAAATAGGATCTAGGATGATGTTAAGTCCATTCGATAGGATAAGGGTCCACATAGCAACAGAAGCATCTCCGGCACCCCGAAAAATCGCATTAATAAGGAACAACAATACAATAGTGATATTGCCGCCAATCAGATACTTGGTATAACCATATCCTTCGGCAATTAAATCAGGCGAGCCGCCCATCAGGGAGAGAATTTCTTTGGAATAGAATAAACCAACAACACCGATTATCAAAGCAACCACAATACCAAGAAATATAGCCTGTACTGCCGCCAGAGAGGCTCCTTTTTCATCCTTCTCCCCTATTCGCCTGGCCACTACAGCTGTCGCAGCCATACTCAGCCCTATGGCTATGGCATATACCAGGGTTATAACAGATTCAGTAAGTCCGATGGTAGCTACAGCATTCACGCTGACCTGCGAAACATAGGCTATATCGACAATGGCGAAAATAGATTCCATCATCATCTCGAGAATCATGGGGATGGAAAGCATAAAAATAGCCTTTCGAATACTGCCGGAGGTAAATTCTGTTTCCTTTCCCGTTACTGCAATTAAAAAGTAACGGTAAAATTTCCTTATTGATCTTGTTTGCTGAAGTGACATGAAATAGAAATTATATGAATTGAAAAGAGGTTGTCTTAACCAGCGGTCTCAGTCGGTTTGGTGGAAAATCCCGCTGTTAGCTTCCAGACAACAAAGGCTATTATAATTTCTAAATTTTCATAACCCTCTAAAGGTGCTTAATTTTATTTAAAAAAAGAAATAAAAGAAAAAGTAAAGTAAGGAGTGCTTATTTGTAAACCAGTACTTTCGAGCTAACTCTTTGGTATGCTGAGGGCAAAACATCAATCTAATTTAATAGGTCCTTCAGAATTATCAGTGATCATCCAACGTTCATTTTGTATGGATCTATACACAATCTCAAATTGCAGACCATCTTGCAGCAGTTCTATTAAACCGTTTGCGAATATTTCATAGTCCTTTGGTGATTCTTTAATGCTGAGAAGGCTATAAACCGAATTGGCCGGGATGGCTATCCCCTTTCCTATGTTGGAACTGTTAAAGTTTTGTATACTATCCAACGATGGTTTTACGGAAATCAAATAAAGTAAAATTTCATTGTTATGGTCTGCCAGATCGGCACTCTTGCCATTGTATATCATAGTTACTGATTCAATAATGGCGGGTCCCACGCCATGGTTTAACAGGCTGATTGCAAAAGTATTTTCAGCGGCATTATTGGAAGTGGAAACTTGTAAATAAGGCAGTATGGACAAGTAGTTCTGCTTACTCATCAAATTGGTCTGGTACACAAATATGATCAGGGTTATAAAGCTAATACTCATAGCCGATATCCCTAGGATTTTTTCAGAATTCCAACGTAGTTTGAATTTACTCATGCCTTTTTTAATAAGAACGTGTCTTTAAAAATATTAAAATCAGCGGAAGTTTAAAAACCGATAACATCCAGAAAAAAAATGGGAGCACGATCCGAATTGATCATTACTTGCCATAATTGACCTTAAAGCGCCAAAAACTGATCGCACCCAATACCAATACTCCAAAAACGGTATACCAAATAAATGTAGGTGTTATCACCTGGGCACCGCTGGCATAACTATGTAGGCCTACTAAATAGAAATTTACCCCGAAGTAGGTCATCATGATGCTGGCAAATGCTATTATGCTCAGAAAATTAAAGGTCCATTTCCCTCGTAAACCCGGCACAAGGCGTGTGTGAATCACAAAAGCGTAGATCATGATGGAGATCAGCGCCCAGGTCTCTTTAGGATCCCAACCCCAATACCTTCCCCAACTTTCATTGGCCCACTGACCCCCAAGGAAATTTCCTATAGTGAGCATAATAAGGCCTACGGTTAAGGCAAGTTCATTGATGATGGTCAATTCTTTAAGGGTTAGGTCCATTCGCTTTTTATTCTTGCTATTGGTAAGAATAATTAGTAAAAGAGAGACTACCCCCAGGATCATCCCTACGGTTAAAGGACCATAGCTGCCAACAATGACTGCGACATGGATCATCAGCCAATAGCTATCCAACACAGGAACCAGATTGGCTATGGATGGATCTACCCAGCTTTGATGCGCGATCCAGAGCAGCATGGCGGTAACAAAGGTTGAGGCTGCAATGGTCATATCGCTTTTTCTTCCTAAGGATAGGCCCATAGCCAACGTGGCCCAGGAAACGTACAAAATACTTTCATAGGCATCACTCCACGGGGCATGACCAGAAATATACCATCTCATAATCAACCCTGCTGTATGCCAAATAAAGAAAAGAATGATGACTCCTTTAAAAAAATAGGTTGCTATTCGCCAGATCTCACGATCTTTAAAGATTCTGAATATCAGCACCATAAACATCAGAATTCCAACAAGTGCATAATACTTATACAACCTGTTAAAAATATCCAGCTTATTGTAAATGGTCTCGGCCTTTATTCGTCCTTCAGAAGGAAGTATTTCAGATCCGTGATTTATTTGGTTTTGTTCAAAAGCTTCCAAGAGTTTATCAGCTTCCGAATAGTCGCCGCTTATTTTGGCTTGTCTTAAGGATACAAGGTAATAAGGCACCGCATTTTTTACAAAATTTGCGTAGAGACTATCGGAGATCTGATACCTGCCGCTCCTATATTCCATGGCTGAGATCCATTTGTTATTCTCATCATCGAGCAAAGGAAATATTTTTAGGATCTCTCCACTTAAGGCCCGGTCTAACAGACTTAGTCTGAAATAGGCATCCTTAAAATCTTGCTGGAACTTATTTGGGGTATTGGTAGTAAAGGCCTCCTCAAGGTAAGGCCCCAATTTATTTCTTCCCTGCGCATCAAAAAAGTCGGTTGCCTTTATAAATTTCTGCCCTTTTGGAATCCCAATAATTGAACGAATACTATCGTTCTGAGCCTTTTTATCAAGGGCGATAAAATCCGTATTGTACCATAGCGCCGGACTCAACATCATGGAGAGAAAGACCTGATCCGCATTCAGATCTTCGTACTTGTCGTTAAAACTCAATTTTCGCAGGAGCTCCGAGGCAAAAGTATTAATTGGTTTCATCCTTCCGCCTTCATCCTGAATTACCAGGTTGCCAAATTTGGCTGCATGCTCTTCCGGTATTACCGTACTTTGCAGCATGGAATCTAACTGAGCAATACTAGGGCCGGCATCGTGAGCATGTCCGTCGGCTGAAGGGTCTTGCTGAGCTCCCAGTGGCAGTAAGGTCGCAAAGATCAAAAAGCCGGTGATCGCTGCCTTTTTCTTTTTTAATTTTTCAAGTGAACTGGCCAGATCTTTAAACCGTGTTTTTCCAAAAAACATAATGCCCATCAATCCAATATAGAGCAGGAAATAGCCAATATATGTAATCCAGGTACCTGCCCTATCATGATTTACAGATAATACCGTGCCTTTCTCATCGGTGTCAAAACTAGCTTGAAAGAAACGATATCCTTTGTGGTCCAGGACATGATTCATATAAATATCATAGTCAAAAGATCGTTCATCCTCTACGGTTATCTTGCTCATAAAAGATGCATAGGCTTTTTCTGTGCCCGGATATTTTTCCGCAATAAAATCATTCAGTTTAATATTAAATGGCAATTCGTACACCTTTGACCCAAAGGCCAGGGTAAAGTCGAGTCCCCCCAACGTAAACTTATCCATATAATTACTGCTTCCTTTTCCTCCAAGGACATGTTTTTGAACGGTCTCCCCATTTGTTGAGATTTCAACTATTAAAGCGTCTTTTAAATTGGGGGTTTTCTCTTCCTCGGGGACAGCCACAACACCGTATTTCCCTTTGATCACAGGTTCAGGGAGCACAAACTGCATGGAACCGATTCTATAGAGGGAACGCAATTGCAATGTTTGCAAGCTATCTGGCACCAATTCACCTTGTAACTGATCCGCCATACGCATAAAAGAACCTTCAAAAGGCGACCTGATCTGATATGTTTCACCATCTGTAAAAATATTGATGGCGCCTTCTGTTTCCTTGTTCAGGGTAAAAAGTACGTTGTGGATGTTTGCAATTTGTCCATCTGCAAGGTAATGCTCATGGCGGTTGCCATCTCCGGATTCTACGATCTTTAAATACGGAGTGCCATTTTCATCAGGTACAAGACCCTCTCTGGCACCTTGAATAAAGCCTATGTAGGAAACACTAAAGTCTTGTCCATTGAACTCCTTGCGCCAGGGTAAGGAAGATTGAATACCTTCAGGGGTCACAATCAGATCTTCCTGCAGCGGTTTACGTTTTAGTTCCCCGTCAATTTCTCCATCGACCAAGACAGTAAAATAGGTTTTATCAGAGTAAAACACTTTCTCACTGTTTCCTTCCCTGATGGGCATCATACCTTCATAGCCGATGTAACGTGTAACCCCGGCACCTATGATAATAAGAATCCATGATATATGAAGAATTAAGACCGGCCATTTTTCCCATCGCAGTAACTTATAGCGAAACATGTTGCCACTAAAGTTTATGACAAAAAATATCATAATAACTTCAAACCATTTGGCATTGTAGATCCAGATCTTAGCAGTCTCTGTACTATACCAACTTTCTACAAAAGTTCCCAGGGCCATAGCAGCTGCAAATACTAAAAAGAGAACAGCCATAAGCCGGTTAGAAAACAGAATATTTTTTAAGGTAGACATCATTTCAAGTAACTTAAAGCCATTTTTCAGCGTCAAAAATACGGCCTTTTTACCGTTTTAAAGGATTCATTGTCCTATAAAAAGTTAAACATATTTGTTAATTCTTTAATAAGAACTTCCCTTGTAAAAATTGTATTTTTGAAGATGCTCAAGGTTGTTCTTATTGGTACAGGTAATGTTGCCAAATTCTTTTATAATGTCTTCTCTGTACATCCACAGCTGGAATTGGTGCAGGTTGTCGGCAGAAATGTTAAAGCCTTAGATTATTTCAAAGAACGGGTCTCTGTGACCAGGGATTATAATGATTTACGAGAAGCCGATGTCTATATACTCGCAGTTAAGGACAGTGCTATACAAGCAGTTTCCAGGGAATTAAAGATTCCCGGTGGATTGCTGGTGCACACATCGGGAAGTATCCCGATGGATATGCTTCCGGCAAAAGTGAAGCGGGGAGTATTCTATCCCTTACAGACCTTCAGTGGTGTCCCACCAAAAAACAAAAAAGACATTCCATTTTGTATAGAGGCTGAAAGTGACGAGGATTATAAGCTTTTAGAATATCTGGCAAATTGTATTTCGGATACCGTACATCGGATATCCTCAGAAAAACGAAAGCAACTTCATTTGGCGGCCGTCTTTGCCAATAATTTTACAAATCACATGTATTTATTGGCCTCCGATATTTGTGCCGAACACGACCTGTCCTTTGCCTTATTAAAGCCACTGATTCGTGAAACATGTGAAAAAATAATGCAGCAGGACCCTGTAGATGCACAAACGGGACCTGCCAGACGGGATGATAGTAAAACAATTGAAGATCACCTACTTTTACTAAAGGAAGCCAATCAAAAGAAAGTATATTCAACACTATCTGAATCAATACAGAAAACCTATGGAAAAAAGTTATAAGACATATTTAAAACAGATCACTACCTTTATTTTTGATGTGGATGGTGTACTTACGGACGGCACCGTACTGATATCCTCGGAAGGAGAACTATTGAGGAGGATGAATGTACAGGACGGGTATGCCATTAAAACTGCGATTCAAAAGGAGTATAATATCTGTGTCATTACAGGAGGGACCAATGAAGGGGTGAGACAACGTTTAAGAGGTTTGGGGGTAACAGATATATACCTTGGAGCGCATCATAAGGAGGAATCCCTGGCAGAATATCTAGAGCTTTATAACATTAATCCTGAACACGTTTTATATATGGGGGACGACCTTCCGGATATTCCCGCTATGAGGCAAGTAAAACTCCCTACCTGTCCTCAGAATGCGGTACCCGAAGTTAAGAACATCTGTGCCTACGTTTCGCATAAAAGTGGTGGAAAAGGCTGCGTTCGTGACGTCATAGAACAGGTTTTAAAAGTGCGGGGGGATTGGTTCGATAATTTCAGTGCAGCCAATGATTGAAAATCCATTATCCCTGGCACTAAAGAGCTTTCGGATTCTTTTAGCTTCTGGCTCCCCGAGGAGACAACACTTTTTAAAGGAATTGGGAGTCTCTTTTGAAATTGTAAGAAATCCTGTTGAAGAGGTATATCCCGATACGCTTAGGCGAGAAGATATTGCCATCTTTTTAGCCAAACTAAAATCCGGTGGCCTATCAAAAACACTCAAAGAAAAAGACATCTTGCTTACTGCAGACACTGTAGTATGGTTTAATAATCGCTCCCTTGCAAAGCCTGCCGACAAGGCAGAGGCAAAACAAATGCTAAAGGACTTGTCAGGACACTGGCATGAGGTGATCACCGCGGTTTGTTTTACCACACCAACTGACCAACGTGTGGAAACCAGTATTACCAAGGTATGTTTCAAAGAACTTACTTCAAAAGAAGTTGATTTTTACACAGAGAAATATGAACCAACGGACAAGGCAGGGGCTTACGGAATCCAGGAATGGCTGGGGTACGTCGCCATTAAAGAAATCAAGGGGTCTTATACCAATGTCGTAGGACTGCCAACAGATTTAGTTTACAAAACGTTAATGACTATGGCATCCTGAGGTGGTTTGGGTAGATTTGCAAAAAATTGCAATATGAATCCTGGAAATAAATTTAGCCTGACATTTTTGTGCGTTTTGACATTCATTGCCCTCACTTCCTGCCGGAAGATCAGTTCTGAGATAGCAGCCAATGTTAGCTCGAAAGCAGAGAATTCTCTTTTTAAAAAGAATACTGATGGGGAAGCACCTAAGCCACTGTCTTCAGCTTTTAAAAATTATTGGTATGCCGGTGAAGCCGAGATCACTTCATATACCCTGGAGCAAGCGCGTTATGGGGAATTACGTTCGGGTACGGCGGTCATGGTCTATGTTACGGAACCCTTTTTGCCCGGGAAACAGGTAAAAGCTGACAGCGAATCATCAGAAAATATTCCTGTTCTGAAATTAAACGCTACGAAAAACTTTTTAACCGGAATTTATCCATATTCCATGATGAGCAGTACGTTTTATTCGGTGCGCGATAATCAGCATGCACTGAAAATTACAGCCTCAATTCAGGAATGGTGCGGCCAGGTATTTACTCAATTAAACAACAGATCATCTTTTGATGTACAATCTTACTCATATTTTGAAAAAGAGGGAGACGAGGATTTTAGCATGGAAAAGGATCATCTGGAGAATGAATTTTGGAATAAGATAAGGATCCATCCTGAAGGTCTGCCGGTTGGCAGTCTTAAGGTGATCCCTTCTCTTGAATATCTTCGGTTGGTGCATAAACCAACTAAAGCATATGCTGCGGAGGCTAGTCTTCAAAAAGGCGACGAAATAATGACGTATAGCGTAACCTACCCGGAATTAAAGCGAACCTTGAAGATCAACTTCACGACCTCCTTCCCATATACCATCGAAAGCTGGACAGATACCTATCCCGACGGATTTGGTCCTAACAGGGAATTGCTAACCACCAGGGCTTCTAAAATTAAAACCTTAAAGACACCTTATTGGCGTCAAAATGGAAATGAGGATGTATCTTTGCGTGATACATTGGGAATCTAATTTTATGGAAGATTTTTTAGTCAGGCATTACAACGAATTTTTAGGTTCGGGCATTACTCTTGTGGTCGTGGTCGTTTTGAGGTTTTTGACCAACAAGACCATTAAGAAAGTTGGCAGTCTTTCTGATTTGAACGAGGCCAGGACCCGTTTGGTGAGCAAATACTTTTCCTTTGGTTTTACCGCATTAACCATTGTTGCCTTTACACTGATCTGGGGCGTAAACGTTAGAGAACTTGGTCTTATTTTGTCCTCCGTATTTGCTGTGATTGGCGTTGCGCTCTTTGCCCAATGGTCTATCCTTAGTAATGTAACCGCAGGTATAATTCTTTTCTTTTCCTTTCCATTTAAGATTGGCGACCGAATCAGGATAATGGATAAAGAAATTGAAGATTCGGGAACTTACATCATTGAGGATATACGTGCCTATCATATTCATTTGAGGAAAGAAAATGGAGAATTATTGACCTACCCCAACAATCTTATGCTTCAGAAAGCGGTCTGTGTTATCGCTGATGAAACGATTGAAAATGAGGGGAGTGACGCCATTTAGCCTGTTAAAGAAGTGGTAAAATTCGGCCGTAGCCTATTTATCTTTCTATCTTTGAGCACCAATCATTAATGTTTTTTCATGCGCCTCTACCTATTAATTTTATTGGGTTTTCTGTTAACTATGTCTGACAGTACGGTCAGGCTCCCAAGAGATCGTCTTCCACTGACATATACCACAGTCTCGAAAAATTAAACTTCCTGGGGTCGGCTATGTACCTTGCAGCGCATCCCGATGATGAGAACACAAGGCTTATTTCATACTTATCCAATAAAGTTCACGCCCGTACAGCGTATCTTTCAATAACACGCGGAGACGGGGGGCAGAATTTAATCGGGCCTGAACTAAGGGAGCTTTTAGGGGTTTTGCGTACCGAAGAATTACTAGCAGCAAGACGTGTGGACGGCGGAATTCAATTTTTTACAAGAGCGAACGATTTCGGATATTCAAAACACCCTAATGAGACATTACAAATATGGGATAAGGAAAAAGTGCTTGGGGATGTTGTGCGTCTGATAAGAACTTTTAAACCTGATGTCATCATTAATCGATTTGATCATCGCACCCCGGGATCGACACATGGTCACCATACTTCTTCAGCTATTCTGAGTGAAGAAGCCTTTGACCTGGCTGCAAATGCTGAAGCCTACAAAGAACAATTACAAACCTTGGATCTCTGGCAGCCCCAACGATTATTTTTCAATACTTCCTGGTGGTTCTATGGAAGTCAGGAGAATTTTGAAAAAGCAGATAAATCAAAATTAATTAATCTGGATATAGGGGTCTATTACCCGATGCTGGGAATATCTAACAATGAGATTGCCTCCATCGCCAGCAGCCAGCATCTTTGCCAGGGATTTGGAAGACCTACATTCAGGGGTTCTGAAGAAGAGTATATTGAGTTGCTTAAAGGAGATATGCCTGTTGATGATCCTACTGATGTCTTCGAAGGAATTAATACTACCTGGTCCCGAATTGAAGGCGGAGAAGCCATTGGGAAAATTCTATATGCCATTGAAGAAAATTTCAATTTTAAAGATCCGTCAAGTCACCTGAATGATCTGGTTCAGGCCTATAGTCTACTTCAAAATGTGAAGGATGATCATTGGAAACAAATCAAACTCAACGAACTGGAAAATCTTATAGCTTCTATCACCGGACTTTATCTGGAAGCTTCATCAGAATCACCTTATTCTAATCCGGGAAACATTGTAAATGTAGATATTGAAGCTGTTAATAGAAGTAATACTTTAATCCAATTAAAATCTATTTCTATTGGAGAACAACGTATTGTTGAACCGAATATTGACTTGGAAAACAATCTTAAAAAAACATTTACATTACCGCTTAATGTTCCTTCCTCAAAAGGCTATACAAGCCCATATTGGCTCAATAAAAAGGGAAGTTTAGGTATGTACAGAGTGGACGATTATTCCCTAATAGGCCGCCCTGAAACCCCTCCAGCATTTATAGCCACATTTTTACTTGAGATCGATGCAATTCCCGTCACTATTAAACAGACCTGTAATATACCGCTATTCCAAACCAGATAAGGGAGAACTTTACAGCCCATTCGAGATCCTTCCTCCTGCCACTGCCGGGATTCGAGATAAGGTAGTCATCTTTGCTGATGCTGCACCAAAAGAAATTCCTGTGCTTGTAAAGGCATTAAAGAGTAATGTGGACGGAACTCTTCAACTTAGAATGCCCGAAGGCTGGAAAGTAAGTCCGGTCAGCCTGCCCATCCAGATCGAAAAGAATGGTGATGAAAAAACCTATACATTTACAATTACCCCTCCCACATTGGAAAGTGAAGGTGTTATTTCACCAGTACTTACGATTAATGGAAGGGAGATATCGAAGGAATTAGTAACCATTGCCTATGATCATATACCAACCCAATCTGTTTTGCTTCCCGCTGAAACTAAGGTTGTGCGATTAAATATAGAAAAGGCAGGTCAGACTATAGGCTATATTATGGGGGCCGGTGATGAGGTACCGGAAAGTCTTGAACAAATTGGCTATACTGTTTTCCTAATAGACCCATTGGATATTCAACCAGGCGCTTTGGATAAATATGATGCGGTAGTAGTGGGGATAAGGGCATACAACGTAATAGATGAATTAAAATTTAAACAATCCTTTCTGTTGGAGTATGTCAAAAATGGCGGAAATCTTATTCTTCAGTACAACACTTCTGGGAGAACCGGACTTAAATTCGAGAATTTGGCGCCTTATTCACTCGAAGTTTCAAGGGACAGAGTGACCGATGAAAACGCGGCGGTTACCATATTAGATCCAAATCATCCTATGATGAATTTTCCAAATAAGATAGTGCCCAAAGACTTTGAAGGATGGGTACAGGAGCGCGGACTTTATTTTCCGGATCAATGGGACAATGCCTTTACACCGGTACTTTCCATGGCCGATGCTGGAGAAACAGCAAAAGAAGGAAGCCTTTTGATTGCCTCCTATGGAAAAGGAACGTACATTTATACCGGACTCAGTTTTTTCAGGGAACTACCGGCAGGAGTCTCCGGGGCATACAAATTATTTGCTAATATGCTCTCCCAAAATAAAGTTCAGCTGAACAATGAAACTCCTGTAAAAGGAAAGTAATGAAAGAAACAAAGACATGGAAGAAAGAGTATTCATTGGTCCTTATTCTGAATATTCTCTATGTGCTTACCTTTTATTTCATCATGATCTCTAACGCTTGATGCATGGGTAATTTAGACTGGTTCATACTTTCAGGCACCCTTATGTTTATAGTGATCTATGGGGTCTGGAAAACAAGGGGAAGCAAAAATGTAAGCGACTACGTATTGGGTGGCAAAGAAGCCCGTTGGTGGACCATTGGTTTATCCGTGATGGCCACACAGGCAAGCGCCATTACATTTCTATCAACTCCCGGCCAGGCCTTTCATGACGGTATGGGATTCGTTCAATTCTATTTTGGGCTACCCCTGGCAATGATAGTCATATGCATGGTATTTGTTCCTATTTACCATAAGCTCAAAGTGTATACAGCCTATGAGTTCCTTGAAAAGAGATTCGATCTAAAAACAAGATCTTTAGCCGCCATTCTTTTCCTGATCCAAAGGGGATTAGCTGCCGGAATCACTATTTATGCACCATCCATTATTTTATCTGCCGTTTTAGGGTGGGATCTGTTGACACTAAATATCATCATCGGGATTCTGGTCATCGTCTATACGGTTTCGGGCGGAACAAAGGCCGTAAGTGTTACACAGAAGCAACAAATGATCATCATTATGACAGGGATGTTCATTGCCTTCTTTTTTATACTAGGCGCACTACCTCCCGAAATTTCATTCCGTAATGCCTTAAAAGTGGCAGGGGCCAGTGAAAAATTAAATATCCTTGATTTCGATCTAAATACCTCCAGCAGATACACCTTCTGGAGCGGTATCACGGGTGGTTTCTTTCTTGCTCTGGCATATTTTGGAACAGATCAGAGTCAGGTACAAAGGTATTTATCCGGCAAATCTATAAAAGAAATGCAGCTTGGGCTTATTTTTAATGGCATTTTTAAGATCCCCATGCAATTCTTTATTTTACTTGTTGGGGTCATGGTTTTTGTATTTTATCAGTACAACCCTTCACCTATCAATTTTAATCCCGCTGCCAGAATTGCCGTTGAAAATTCGGAATACGCTGAAGACTACATGGAACTGGAAGAACGACATAGGGAAATTGAGCTTGAAAAAACGATGGCTCAGGATGAGTTTTACGGGGCCTTGAAATTACAGGAATACGCCGCTACCATGGAGGCCAAACAGCATATACTTGAAGTAAATCAAAAGGAAAAAATAAATAGAGAAAAAGCCAAATTATTGATCTCGCAAGCGGATGAATTGGTACAAACGAATGACAAGGATTACGTCTTTATACATTTTATTCTAAACAATCTGCCAAAGGGATTAATTGGGTTACTCCTGGCCGTCATCCTCTCTGCTGCCATGTCCTCAACTGCTTCCGAGTTAAATGCCCTAGGCACTATAAGTGCTCTGGATCTGTATAAAAGAAATAAAAAAGAAACGTTTACCCAAGATCATTATGTAAAGGTTTCTAAGGGATTTACGCTTTTATGGGGCATTATTGCTATTTGTATTGCCTGTGTTGCCGATCTGTTTGACAATCTCATTCAATTGGTGAATATTATTGGGTCCATTTTTTACGGCAACGTGCTCGGTATTTTCCTATTGGCCTTCTTTTTTAAGTTTGTAAAAGGAAATGCAGTATTTGTAGCAGCGGTCATTACACAAATCATTGTTATTGTAGGGTATCATCAAGAATGGATGTCCTACTTATGGCTCAATGCTTTTGGTTGTACGCTGGTTATTATCTTTGCATTGATCCTCGAAGTCTTCGATCGCATTCTTAAGAATCCTTCCCTTGAAACATAAAAAACCCCTGTTGTTGAAACAAGGGTTTTTGTTGCCAGATAAGGACTATGTTACATTGCTCCCCATTCCTTCAGGGAATCCTGGTTCATTTTTACATAATCCGCATTATTTGCAGCTGTAGCAGCAGATAAAGATCGTTTCGCAGCTTCAATAGCCCCTTTTTTATTACCCATTTTAGCGTAAATAAGTGATTGAGCACGCATCATCCAGTAAGCTTTATCATTCATATCAACTGCCTTATCTATCCATTCTTTTGCTTTATTCAGGTCCATTCCCTGATCAAAGTAAAAGGTAGCGGCTGAAAAATAATCATTGGCAGAGGGGCCGCCCATGACAGCATCAATACTCTTTAGTGTCATCTCCTTGGAAGGCACCATGATAGGTACTCCTACATAGGTGTTTTCCCACATTATTCCGAGGTGTGCCCCGCTGCTGTGCAGGTCATCAAAAGTGATTGTGAATGTTTCAATAGGCATTTCCACAGGCATTGTATTTACCTTAATGTGGGCTGCAACCATATTTTCATCCAGTTCCTGAGGCGCTCCTCCTCCTGCGGTATCGGTGTAAAAATATACATCCCAGGCAGAAGCGGCAGGCTTCGTAAAAATAGCGTAAGATCCTGCCTTTAAAGTACCATCTCCAACGGTTACATCCGTACTGAATGTGATCTTGGTTCGCGCATTGGCTCCGGTCCTCCAGATTTTGTCAAAAGGAACCAAATTTCCGAATATAGTTCTTCCTCTCATGGAAGGACGAGAATATTCAACAGTTACATCAGTCAAACCTACACGTTGAGTCACTGTTGAAAAAGGGCTGGGTTGAGGCGCTTGTATTTGAGCCTGCATAGTTAAAGACGCTATAAAAGCGACTGCAATAAACGCTACTTTTTTCATTTCATTTAAGGTTTTATGTTTAAACAAAAATACCTATAAAATCATAGAACTTTGATTAGAATATAAAAAGTCTGGTTTTATAGGTCTACAAACGGAATATAACCCCTCAACCAGGCTTCTAAAGTATGCTAACTTTACTATTTGTTTAACAATTTATTTTTTTAATTAGACATAAATGCACTTAGTTTTGTTGAAAGCAAAATGATATATGTTTCGTTTAATCGCAACGCAAGCACTTCCCATCTCTAGAAAAGTTGCCTGGGAATTCCTTTCGGATCCCGCCAATTTAAAGGTAATTACCCCGCCTAATATGGGTTTTGAGATCTTATCAGGAGCAGATAGGCCCATGTTTCCCGGACAAATTATTCAGTATAAGGTACATCCTTTTCCAGGCTTTTCTACTAAATGGGTCTCAGAGATTACACATGTAAAGGAAGGCTCTTATTTTGTAGACGAACAACGCTTTGGTCCCTATGCGTTATGGCACCACAAGCACTTTATTAACGAAATAGAAGGGGGAATAGAAATGGAAGACGTGATCGATTATAAACTTCCCCTTGGTATTTTGGGTCGATTGGCACATCCATTGCTGGTAAAAAATCAATTAAAAAACATTTTTAGCTATCGCGAAGAACAACTGGAATCGCGGTTTGGATGTCTAGACAAACTAAAAAACACTCTTATCATACAAAAGATATAAGCATGAAAAAAAATATTCTTCTTATCGGGGGCTCTCATGGCATAGGTCTCGAAATTGTCTCCCTTTTAAGTGACTCTCACAATCTATTCGTCGCCTCCAGAACGGCAGACGAACTCGCTGCCTTACCGGTAACCTATATTCCTTTTGATGTTTCCAGGGATGAGTTGGATACTTCTCAACTCCCAGAGCAGTTGCACGGTTTTGTTTATTGCCCCGGCAGTATCAATCTTAAACCAATAAAAATGATGGATCTGGACGCTTTCAGAGCAGATATGGAGATCAACTTTTTTAGTTTGGTCAAAACCGTAAAAAAAGTACTTCCCAAAATGGCAGATACCTCGTCCATGGTTTTTTTTAGTACCGTTGCGGTCGCTATGGGAATGCCATTTCATACCAGTGTTGCCGCTGCAAAAGGGGCCATCGAAGGGTTTGCCAAGGCATTGGCAGCGGAATACACCCCCAAAATACGGGTGAATGTTATTGCTCCTTCCTTGGTAGACACCCCATTGGCTTCAAGATTGCTGAGCAATGACAGAAAAAAAGAAATGATGGCAGAAAGACATCCCTTAAAGCGTGTAGGCACTGCCCAAGATATTGCGCAAATGGCCGTATTTCTTTTAAAAGATGGGAGTGGATGGATGACAGGGCAGGTTTTGGGAGTAGATGGAGGAATGTCGTCATTGAATATTTCGTAGTATGAAGAAAGTTTCCATTTTTTGGTTCCGTCGAGATCTGAGATTAAATGACAACACAGGATTTAACGAAGCCTTGAAAGGTGAATATCCGGTAATACCTCTATTTATATTTGATCCAAATATTTTAAACGAACTACCAAAAGATGACGCCCGCGTATCCTTTATTTATAATTCTCTTCAAAAAATAAGGACTCTTTTGGAAGAGGAACACTCCAGTTCCTTAGCTATTTATAATAACGATCCCCTGGAAGTATTTAACAAATTAGGGGAACAGTACGAACTGCAGGCAGTTTATTGCAATTCCGATTATGAACCATATGCCTCGAAGCGAGATAACACCCTGGCCACCTATTTTGAAAAGAACGGAATAGCATTTCATTCATTTAAGGATCAGGTTATCTTTGAAAAGGAGGAGGTGGTAAAGGACGACGGGGATCCGTATCTCGTCTACACGCCTTACATGAGAAAGTGGAAAGAACATTTTAAAAAAACGCAACCTCTTTCTAAAGAGGCGAATAAACCCCGGTTTAAAAACTTAATACAAGACACCTCTTTACCCGATCTGAAATTGACAGACATGAGCTTTGTTCCTTCTTCGATAGAGATCCCGGCATACGATGTATCAGCTTCCATGATAGCTGACTATGAAAAGACCCGTAATATTCCTGCTTTAGAAGGCACCTCTCGCCTGGGTCCGCATTTGCGATTTGGCACAGTTTCTATTCGCCAGATGGTTCAAAAAGCCATTTCCGAAAAGAACGAAACATTTTGGAATGAACTTATATGGCGCGAATTCTTTATGCAGATACTTTGGCATTTTCCCCATACTACTCGTGAAGCTTTTAAAAAGAAGTACGACAGGATCGAATGGAGAAATAACAATGAAGAGTTTGAAAAATGGAAGAAAGGAGAAACAGGCTATGCGCTGGTAGATGCAGGCATGCGCGAACTTAACGCCACCGGCTATATGCACAATAGGGTACGTATGTTAGTTGCCAGTTTCCTTTGCAAACATTTATTGATAGATTGGCGATGGGGAGAGGCTTATTTTGCCCAAAAGCTATTGGATTACGAATTGAGCAGCAATGTGGGTAATTGGCAATGGGCGGCCGGCAGTGGCGTAGACGCGGCACCTTATTTTAGAATATTCAACCCTATGACTCAGGTAGATAAATTTGACAAGGAGAAGATCTACATTAAAAAATGGGTGCCTGAAATTGATACGGATGAGTATGTATCTAAAATGGTTGATCACAAAGAGGCCCGTGAACGTTGCCTTGAGACGTATAAGGCTGCTGTATCCTAATTCAACAGTAGGGCTCCTGGATGCCGGTCTCTATTTAACCGGAATCATACCTTGGGTGAGACCTTGTTGCCAGCCTTATTTTTTTAGTATATTTAAGATTCAAAAAACAATATGTCTGGTAATAAAACAATTCCTACTGCACAATCTGTTGATGACTTTGTCGCATCAGTTGCTGATGAACAAAAACGGAAGGATTGTATTGCCTTACAGCGCCTTATGACAGGAATTACTAAGGAAGACCCCGTGATGTGGGGCCCCGGTATTGTCGGGTTTGGAGAATACCATTACATATATGACTCAGGTCGTGAGGGGGATATGCTGATGACCGGATTTTCCCCCCGAGCTCAAAACATATCAATTTATATTATTCCTGGTTTTAAGCGTTATGATGTCTTGATGAAAAAGCTTGGAAAACATAAAACCGGGAAATCTTGCCTCTACATTAAAAAACTTAGTGATATTAATCTCGATGTTTTAACAGAACTTATTTCGGCTTCCTTTGCGCATATGAAACAAAAATACCACCAATCATAAAACAATACAGATGAAGAAATTACTACTCCTTGGATCTTTCTTAATGATGCTCCCGGCAAATGCCCAGAAAATGACAAGTAGCAAAAAGGCGGTCCTTGCCTCTATTGAAAAACATCAAACTAAATTGATACAGATAAGCGATTCCATTTGGGCACTTGCGGAAACAGCTTTCGAAGAAGATGATTCTTCAAGAATTCTTGCCGATTACGCTCAGGCCAACGGATTTACAGTTAACAGAGGGGTAGCTGGTATGCCTACAGCATTTGTAGCTACCTACGGTTCTGGCAAGCCTGTGATCAGTGTATTGGGTGAATTTGATGCCTTACCCGGGATATCTCAGAAGGCTCAGCCCACAAAATCGCCCTTGAATGAAGGTGCAGCAGGGCATGGCTGTGGCCATAATTTGTTTGGCACTGCCAGTCTTGGAGCTGCCATAGCTGTGAAAGAGTTGATAGAAACAGGCAAATTAAAGGGGACCGTTAAATTCTTTGGCACGCCTTCTGAAGAAAAATACTTTGGAAAAATCTGGATGGTAAAAGCCGGACTATGGGATGATGTAGATGTAAATTTAAGCTGGCACCCCAGTGCAAACACCGAAGCGGATGTACAAAGCACACTGGCGCTGGTCGATTTCAAAGTGGAGTTTTTCGGGCAAGCTGCCCATGCTTCTGCAGATCCATGGAACGGTCGTAGTGCTTCAGACGCACTGGAACTATATACTGCGGGTATAAATTACTACCGTGAGCATATTAAACCTACGGTACGCATCCACTATCATATTCAGGATGGTGGACAAGTGGTCAATGTAGTTCCCGACTACTCAAGGCTTTGGGTACGGGTGCGAGACACAAAAAGAAGTGGTATGATGCCTGTGTACGAACGCGTAATGGCCATGGCCGAAGGTGCAGCAATACAGGCCAATGTGGACTATAAGATTTCTTTGATCTCCGGCATTTATGAAGTGCTGGTAAACCGCGCTGGCGGTGAGATCATGCAAAAAAATCTGGAGCTCCTTGGTCCTATCAGCTATACAGAAGATGAAATGGTTTTTGGGCGCAAGATCCAGGAAGAAACCGGCAAGCCGCAACTGGGGATGGATAGCAGTATTACGCCGCTTAAAGAAACTAAGGAAAACCCAGGAGGTGGATCTACCGACGTAGGAGATGTAAGCTGGAATGTCCCCAATATAAATCTGGGAGTTACGGTGGCCCCTAAAGATACCCCGTGGCACTCATGGGCCGTTGTGGCTTGTGGTGGAATGAGCATTGGCCATAAAGGAATGTTGCAGGCAGCCAAAGCATTGGGTATGACCATGGCCGACTTGTTTGAAAATCCTAAATTGGTTGAAAAAGTAAAGGCCGAGTACATCGAAAGAAAAGGAAGCGAAAAATATGAGGCTATCGTCCCAGACGGGCCGCCTCCAATTGGTAATAACTAAAAAACACTGCTATGTTTGGATTATTTAAGAAAAAATCACCCTTAGAAAAATTAGAAGAGCAATATAAGTCGGTCATGAAAGAAGCTTTCGATCTTTCGAAGGTCAACCGGAGTGCCGGAGATGCGAAATATGCCGAAGCTGATGAAATTCAGAAAAAAATTGATCAGTTAATGCAGAAAGAATAAGCCATGTCTGAAAAGGAGATCAAAAAAGAATACAGCAAAGAAGGGATCACTGTGATATGGAAACCTGCAAAGTGTATACACTCCGAGGTATGCGTTAAAACGCTTCCGGACGTATACAAGCCAAAAGAGAAACCCTGGATCGTCCCTGAGAATGCCTCAGTTAGCGATCTTAGATCTCAAATAGACCAATGTCCTTCAGGGGCATTGTTATATCGACTAGCAGATGGTCACGAAGAACAAAACAAAACAAATGAACATATGAGTAAGAAAGTAGAAGTTTTACCTAACGGGCCCTTAATGGTCCATGGGGAATTAGAGATCACATTAGCAAATGGCTCAAAAGAGACAAAATCCAAACCTACCGCGTTTTGTCGATGTGGCGCCTCTGACAATAAGCCTTATTGCGATGGCAGCCATAGAGCAGCGGGATTCAAAGATGCATAGAGCGTTGCCCCAATCTGAAAAATGGAGTTACAGTCTAAACAGGCAATACTATGAGAGTGTACCTTCTAAATTCTCTGTTGTTCTTCTCTTATTTTTGGATGCATTCTCAGAACAGTGCTATGATCTCCAGACTTGAGACCTTCGATATTACAACTAATGAAAGAAGTCTGATACGAGAAGAAAATAGTCATTTTGAAGCTCCGAACTGGAGTGCGGATGGCCATTATTTTATTATAAATCAGGATGGGTTACTTTACAATATATCAGGCAATGGTAAAAAAAGGAAGTAATTCCAAGCGGTTTTGCAAAACAGTGTAATAACGATCATGGCATCTCGGCTGATGGCGCCTTTTTAGCGATCAGCAACAATGACATACAACCGGGCACTACGGGCGGAACCTCACGAATCTATGTTCTCCCTATTCAAGGGGGAACTCCCAGGCTGGTTACCAACAAAATGCCTTCTTATTGGCATGGATGGTCCCCGGATGGAAAAAAGATCGTGTATACGGCCTTGCGAAATGACGCTTATGATATCTATCAAATTTCGTTGAATGATACCACCGAGGTGCAATTGACCAACGCTCCGGGTTTAGATGACGGACCGGAATACAGTCCGGATGGAAAGTTTATTTATTACAATTCATTTCAATCAGGAGTCATGGAGCTATGGCGAATGAGATCAGATGGTTCGGAAAAAGAGCAACTCACTGATGATGCCTATTCTAATTGGTTTCCTCATCCCTCTCCGGATGGAAAACACCTTGTTTTTATATCCTATTTGGAGGATCAGGGACAAAACCACCCTGCCTTAAAAAATGTAGCAATTCGATTGTACAATCTAAAAGACAAAAGCATACAAACACTGTGTCTCTTTTACAGGTGGACAGGGAACTATTAATGTACCTTCATGGTCCCCTGACTCAAAGAAGTTCGCTTTTGTTTCTTATCAAAATAACGAATAAATGAATCCCCTTATGGTCTTCAGAAGAACCGCTTTACCTTATTTATTCCTTCTTTCTTTCGTTTTAACAGGTTTCTACGGAGAGGCTCAGACATTTACTTTTAAAATAGATCATTACTCCATGATCGTAGAAGACTTGTCAAAAACAGGAGACTTCTATCAAAAAGTGTTGGGTTTGAAAGACATACCTCATCCTTCCAATGCCGATGGTTTTAGGTGGTTTTCCATCGATGGCAGATCCCAATTGCATTTGATTGAGAAAAATGAAGTAGCTCAGGAAAAGAACAAAAGTGTTCATCTCTGTCTCTCCATTTCCGACCTGCCCGGCTTTATAAGCTATCTCAGTGAAGGAGAGATCCCATTCTGGGATTGGCAGGGAACCCCAGGAGCAATTACCAACAGAGAAGATGGGGTTCAACAAATCTATCTGCAAGACCCTGAAGGGAACTGGGTAGAGATCAACAATGCCCGGTTGTAGTAATATTAGTAGCGGAATTAGGTCCATTAACATATCTATAAGACATTGGGAGCATGGGCAATTCCTATTTTTGGGGTCTAAATACGCCTATTATGTCCTGATTCTATTAAAAAAATAGTACCCTTGGATTTCCCTGGGAAACCGAAGATCCTTTTTTATTTTGTGTGTATCATCTGGACCATTATCCCAAAGGGAATGATGAAATGGGCCCTGCCGCATCCTTGGAGGGCGTAATCTTGGGAACGATTTTGCCCCTAATGCACAGGGATGGCGCATGTATCACGGGCATACCATCCCGGGTTTTCCCTACCATCCTCATCGGGGCTTTGAAACCATTACTATAGTGAATAAAGGGATTTTGCGATCATTCTGATTCGTTGGCGCAGCAGGCCGGTTTGGTGAAGGTGATGTACAATGGATGACGGCAGGCAGAGGGGTGCAACACTCCGAAATGTTTCCTTTATTACAAAAAAGAAAAAGATAATCCTCTTGAACTATTTCAGATCTGGCTAAACCTGCCAAAATCAAATAAGATGGCAGATCCCCATTTTAAAATGCTTTGGCATGAGGACATCCCGTATTGAGAAAAAGAACGGGGTTATCCCTTAAGATCATTACAGGAGATTACAAAAATATCACAGCCCCCACTCCCCGCCCCGATTCATGGGCAGCGTCTAAAGAAAATATGGTCGCTATCTGGAATCTTCACCTTGAGCCGGGTGCCAGTTTTACTTTTCCTTATATCCCTGAGGTAGATTCAACAGAACACTTTATTTTTATGAAGGCGATTCTTGTGCTATTGATAGCACTAAAATAAACCAAATAACGGCATACTTCTAAATCATCAAGAAGTGACCGCTGACCAATAATGGTTTGGAAACGGCACACTTTTTAATGCTTCAGGGGAAACCTATTGAGGAGCCAGTGGCCAAATATGGTCCTTTTGTGATGAATACAAATGAAGAAATAGAAAAGGCCATGGAAGAATACAGACTTACACAGTTTGGAGGATGGCCCTGGCCTTATCCGGACAATGTCCATGAGCGAAACAAGAGGCCGATTTGCCAAATATCCGGATGGCACCCTTGTAGAAAAATAAATGAATTCAGATATCCTTAGATTACTCCTAGATTTTGGTCTAGTCATTCTGATTTGGCTGGTACAACTGGTTATTTATCCTAGTTTTAGATATTATAGGATGGATGAACTAATTTGCTGGCATAAAAAGTACACGCCACGTATCACCTTTCTTGTACTTCCTTTGATGCTGGGGCAATTAATGTTGTATGGAGCTTTATTACAAGAAGGAAAGACAATCTATAGCATTGGGTCCTTTGGCTTGGTGCTTATGGCCTGGTTGCTCACATTTACTGTATTTGTACCCAGACATAAAGAGATCTCGAATGGTACTTATTCAGAAAAGACACTGTCACAACTGGTTCAGTTCAATTGGGGCAGAACCCTGCTATGGACCTTACTCTTAGTATGGAATTTGGTGATCTTTAAGTCTTATTGACCAATATGAAACCCCGGGGCAAGAAGGTCTTCTGCAGCTTCAGGATGCCTCTTTAAATACACAGCAACAAAAGGACATAAAGGTGCCATTTTTAGCTCCTCTTCTCTAATATAATGCAGCACTTTTTGAATAAGAGCACTGCCTACTCCCTTGCCCTCCATAACTTGAGGTACTTCTGTATGAGTGAGATAGATGACCCCAAGCTTGTTGATCATATACTCTGTATAGGCGACACCCTCTTCAAGACGTAGTTCAAATCTTTTCTGGCTATTATCCGTATTATTTTGAAGGGGGATCCGGGAGTAGTCTGCTGCTAATGCCATTGAATTTTGTGTCTTGCTTAGATCCGTGTGATCTTGGCTCCAATAGCACGCAGTCGTGTATCTATATTTTCGTACCCTCGGTCTATCTGTTCAATGTTATGGATCGTAGAAGTTCCTTTTGCAGATAAAGCGGCGATCAATAGAGAAACACCGGCACGGATATCAGGAGATACCATTACGGTCGATTTAAGGGTCGATTTAAAATCGTGTCCAATGACGGTTGCCCGATGCGGATCACATAAAATGATCTTGGCACCCATATCTATTAGTTTATCCACAAAGAAAAGTCGACTTTCGAACATTTTCTGATGAATAAGTACTTCTCCTTTAGCTTGTGTTGCTATTACTAGCATTATACTCAGTAGGTCGGGCGTAAGTCCCGGCCATGGCGCGTCTGATATGGTCAATATAGAGCCGTCTATGTAATTATGGATCTTGTATCCATTGGTATGAGCGGGAATAAAGATGTCGTCTCCTTTCTTTTCGAGCGAAATGCCTAATTTTCTGAAGACCGATGGGATCTGCCCAAGATTATCCCAGCTTACGTTCTTAATGGTCAATTCACTTTTGGTCATCGCTGCCAGGCCTATCCAGCTACCTATCTCTATCATATCCGGAAGCATGGTATGCTCAGTTCCCTTGAGTTCAGAAACACCTTCAATGATCAAAAGGTTAGATCCAATACCACTGATCCTTGCTCCCATTCTATTCAGCATCTTACAAAGTTGCTGTAGGTAGGGCTCACAGGCGGCATTATAGATGGTAGTGGTACCTTCAGCAAGAACAGAAGCCATTACGATATTGGCCGTTCCGGTAACGGAGGCCTCATCCAAAAGCATATATGTCCCTTTGAGTTTTTTAGCCTCAACACCGTAGAAATGTTCTTCTTTATTATACCTGAAGCTGGCGCCAAGTTTTATGAATCCTTCAAAGTGAGTGTCTAATCGGCGACGTCCAATTTTATCACCTCCTGGTTTTGGTATATATCCTTTACCAAATCTGGAAAGCAGTGGACCTACTAACATGATAGAACCTCTTAATCCTCTTCCATCATGCTTAAACTGATCCGATAATAAATAATCAAGATTCACATCATCTGCCATAAAGGTATAAGAACCCTTACCTTTTTTCTGGATCTTTACACCCAGATCTTCTAAGAGTGAAATTAATTTATTGACATCAACAATATCAGGTATATTGTGTATGGAAACCTTATCGGCAGTAAGTAATACTGCACATAAAATTTGTAATGCTTCGTTTTTTGCACCTTGTGGCGTAATCTCACCGTGTAGTTTGTGACCGCCTTCTATTTGGAATGTACCCATCTACTCTTCAGAAGATTAATATCGTTTCTTTCCTCTGTTATTACTGCGCCCTCCTTTTTTGTTGGACCCACTTGGCCTGCTCGACTTTGTGACCCGCTGTTTTAGGAATTGCCCACTATCAGTAAGGTTCTCACCATCAGAAGCAAGGTCAATTTTACCATCGCTCAATTCAAATAAGTGCTTAAAAATAGCCTTATCATCAACGGTATCTTTATTCCAATTCAAATAGCATTTCTTCATATGATTCGCGATCGCGTATTCTAATCCGTCGCGCATATCTCCTTTTTCCCATTTAATGGCCACATCTATCATTCGCTTAATATTATTTCCATAAAAACGATATTTAGGAAAATTCTGTGGGTATTCCAAGGGATCAGGACGTGCCTGCAGCAATTCCTTGCTGGTAATTGGGAAGGGAGAATCTACATCCAATTTAAAATCGGACATGATAAATAACTGATCCCATAATTTATGTTGAAAATCTGGGACATCTCGCAAATGAGGTTGTAAGTTGCCCATTACAGAGATTATGGACTGCGCTACCTTATTGCGTTCCTCTCTATCGGCAATGGAAACGGCATGATCCACCATTTTTTGGAAATGACGCCCGTATTCCGGAATAATGAGTTGAGAACGCTCAGTGTTGTATTCTAGGTTTTCTACTAAATTCAAAGTGATTTATTTACAGTTGTTGTATGTGCTTGGAAGTAACTACTAAACGCGTGCAAATTAAGAAAATTATGGGAGAATAACTATTTTAAAGCGATATTACACCCTCTACCTTTGCCACTTCCTTATAATACTTAACGACTGCTTCGGGATCTTCCAGATGCACGGTTACGGACAAGCTGGTATATTTCCCTTTGCTTGATTTTTTTGACTCAATTACTGCTCCCGTATTGTCAAAAATACCCTGAATAGCCTTTATTTTCTCAGCATCTGTAGGAACAATGAACTTATACAAGTAATCAGAGGGCCAGGAGGATGTCCGTAACAACTCATCTTTTAAGCGCGCGTAAAATTCATCTGTACTGTCTTTATTCATGCAATATCTTTTTACAAATATAATGGGAATCAACTTATTTCTCAGCCTTCTGTGTATTGTTTACTTTTGTTATAGAAGTATGAAATTCAAATGCCAAAACGAATTGTTATAACGGGCGGGCCCGGCACAGGAAAAACTTCCTTGATCAAAAATCTGGAAGAAAAAGGGTATTTCTGTTTTCATGAAGTGATCAGGGATCTTACCCTGGAAGCTAAAAAGCAAGGAGATCCCAAGAAGTTTGTTTCCAATCCCCTGGCCTTTGTAGACGATCCTCTCCGTTTCAATCAACATTTATTTGAGGCAAGACTATCGCACTTCAAAGAAGGAAATAACTTAAAGGGCCAGATCATCTTCTATGATAGAGGTATTCCGGATGTTCTTGCCTATATGCGCTATTTTGAACAACCCTATCCAAATGATTTTATTAAAGTATGCAGGGAGTACCGCTATGATGGGGTCATCGTATTACCTCCGTGGGAAGCAATATATGCAACAGATGAAGAGCGCTTAGAAACATTTCAGGAAGCTAAGGACATTCATTCTGAATTACTGGCCATGTATGCCGAATTTCAATATCCTCCTATCATGGTGCCCAAGGGCAGTATTGAAGCACGCACAGAATTTATTCTAACCAAGCTAGGCGCGGCATTGTGAAAGAAACTCCTACAAGGATATTAGAAAAATACTGGGGTTACTCCTCTTTTAAAGGATCTCAGAAGCAGATTATTGACGCTGTGCTAGAGGGGCAAGACGTCATGGCCCTCCTTCCAACGGGAGGAGGAAAATCTGTCTGTTACCAAATTCCTCCTTTACTGAGCGATGGCATTTGTGTGGTGATCTCGCCTTTAATCGCCCTTATTAAAGATCAGGTTAATCAACTAAGGGACAAAGGCATAAAGGCAGTTGCCTTAACCGGAGGGATCTCCTTTGAGGAAACAAACAACCTTTTGGATAATTGCCTGTACGGAGGTTACAAATTCTTGTACTTGTCCCCGGAACGTTTACAACAGGAAATTGTTCAGGACAGGATAAGCCAAATGAATGTATCGCTTATCGCCATTGACGAGGCCCATTGTATCTCCCAATGGGGGATTGATTTCAGGCCTGCCTACTTAGAGTGTTCCCTCTTGCGCAAATTACATCCCGATGTGCCTTGTATTGCAGTTACAGCGACCGCTACAGAGCGGGTCACCAGAGACATAGTTGCCAATCTTGAGCTGAAATCCCCCCTGTTGATAAAAGATTCGTTTTACCGAGAGAACCTGATTTACAAGGTTTCGTATCAGGAAAATAAAAACCAAAGACTCATTCAAATGTGCAGGTCGGATGAGGCGAGCAGTATTGTGTATGTGCGAAGCAGGCGTGCCTCTGAAGAATTATCCTCTTTACTCAACCAAAAAGGCATTACTGCCATTCATTTCCACGGAGGACTACAACGAGATGAAAAGGAAAAAAAATTACAGGATTGGTTAGGTAATAAAAAACGGGTGATGGTGGCGACCAGTGCTTTTGGAATGGGGATTGACAAGCCCGATGTTGGGCGTGTCATTCACTATGAACTCCCGGAGAGTATGGAAAGTTATTTTCAGGAAGCCGGGCGTGCAGGAAGAAATGGAGCGCCGGCAGAAGCTGTATTGCTGGTCAGTGCCAGCGATGAAAAACGTCTGTTGAATCAATTTGTAAAAGTTCTCCCTGACGTTGCCTTTATAAAGATGCTGTATAGAAAACTGAACAATTACTTTCAAATCCCTTACGGGCGTTTAGACGAGGCAAGTTTTCCTTTTAATTTTAATCATTTCTGTGACACTTATGACCTCAACGGCTCCCTTGTTTATAATGGAATGCGACTTTTGGATCAACATTCGGTACTAGCACTGTCTCAAAATTTTTCTAATAAAACCTCGGTCCAATTTCTCGCTACAAAGAATGCTATCTTTTCCTATTTGGAACAACATCCTAAAGAAGCCCATATTTTACAGGTCCTTTTGCGAACCTATGGCGGTGTCTTTGAGTTTGATACAAAGATCAATACCTTACTGATAGCCAAAAAATCAGAAGTAGCCGAAAGTGCTGTGTTTTCTGCCCTTAAAAAAGCAGAAATGGACGGCATTGTAACATTTAAGCACGAAAAGCAGGATATGGAGCTTACGTTTCTTGTGCCACGGGAAGATGACCGGACCATAAATGTTTTTGCGCATAAGATCAGGGATCTGAATACCACCAAGATCGATAATGTAAATGCAATACTCCACTATGTAAAAAATAGGAAGGTTTGCAGAACCAAACAGTTATTGACCTATTTTGGAGAAAAAGATGGTCCTTCTTGTGGTAAATGTGATGTTTGTCTTCAGAATAGCGTCAAAAGTTCAAAAGAATTAAAAACCCTGGATTCAGATATTCTCGCCCTCCTGAAAGACCAGTCGGTCTCTTCCCAGGCACTGATTGAATCTTTGGGGCAGGAAAGAGAAGTAATTTTAAGAGAATTGCGGTTCTTGCTCGAAGAAGGTAAGATCAGCATAACACCTAATAATGAATACACCGTAAGCAAATGAGCATATTAAGGATCATTTTTATGGGGACACCAGATTTTGCGGTAGCCAGTCTGAAAGCCCTGATAGAACATTCATACACCGTTGTTGGGGTCATTACTGCGCCCGACAGGCCTGCGGGAAGAGGCCAGGCAATGAGGCAGTCAGCCGTGAAGGAGTATGCAGTAGCCCAGGGGATCAAAGTATTGCAACCGACCAATTTAAAAAATGAGGATTTCCTTGAAGAATTAAAACAATTAAAAGCGAATCTGCAGATCGTGGTGGCCTTTAGAATGTTGCCTAAGGTAGTTTGGCAAATGCCACAATACGGTACTTTTAATCTTCATGCCTCTTTGTTACCGGATTACCGTGGAGCTGCACCAATTAATTGGGCCATTATTAATGGGGAGGAAAGAACGGGTGTAACTACATTCTTTATTGATGAAAAGATCGATACAGGCGCCATTATTGCCAAGACAGAATGCATCATCAGTCAAGAAGATACCGCCGGAACGCTTCATGACAAATTAATGGCTATGGGTGCCCAGCTTGTGATTAGTACAACAGAACAGATCGAAAATGGAGAGGTAAGGACCATCGATCAAAAACAACGCAAAGTGGTAAAAGAAGCTCCTAAACTTTCGAAAGAAAAAACTGAGATCCAATGGGACAGACCTGTAAAAGACATTTATAACCAGATCAGGGGTCTGAGTCCCTACCCTGTTGCATGGACCACCCTTATCAATGATAAAGAATCTATTTACCTGAAAGTTTACAAGGCGTCTTATACCGAAGAGGAACACTCCCTGTCTTCCGGGACCATAACCGCTGACAAAAAAAGCATTAAGGTTGCCGTTCATGGCGGTTATATTTGTATGGAAGAAATTCAACTTCCTGGGAAACGAAAAATGAACGTGAAAGATGTCTTAAACGGATTGAAATTAAACAAAAATGCACATGTTCTGTAAAGTCCCGTGTATACGGGGCTGAAAGAAATCATCAAAATAATGCCACTTTATCAACAAACCCCCCAAGTTATCAACAAAAACCCCGATTTCCCTTGATTTTACTTGTCTTAACGGCAAATCCGTATAAATTTGTTAGAGCTTTAAAATGTTTAACAACAATTAATTTACTTAAATTATGAACAAAACAGAATTAATCGATGCAATGGCAGCTGACGCTGGCATCACAAAAGCAGCCGCTAAAAAATCATTAGAATCTTTCTTAGGAAACGTAGAAAAGTCTCTTAAAAAAGGTAACCGTGTATCTTTAGTAGGTTTCGGATCTTGGTCAGTATCTAGAAGAAGCGCAAGAGAAGGAAGAAACCCTTCTACCGGAAAAACAATCCAAATTAAAGCAAAAAATGTAGTTAAATTCAAAGCAGGTTCTGATTTGAGCGGCGCTGTTAACTAATTTTTGTTCTAAATTATATACTGAAAGCACTTCCCGCAAAGAAGTGCTTTTTTTGTTGCTATTATTTTTTTTGTAATTACCCAGTTTTATTCTATTTTAGAAAAAAGGAAGTGCCCTTATGACAAGTCTTAAACCTAAGAAAGGAAAGCTTTTGATTGCTGAACCTTCATTGACCGGTGATGTCTCATTTAACAGGTCAGTGGTTTTGATCGCCGAACACAATGAAGAAGGTTCTGTGGGTTTTATTTTAAATAAACCTCTGGATCATGACATCAGTGATCTGGTCAGCGAGATCCTTATCCCCTTCCCTGTTTTTAATGGGGGTCCCGTAGAACAAGATAATCTATATTTTATCCATAAGGTTCCGCATTTGATCAATGAAAGTGTAGAGATCTCAGATGGAATTTTCTGGGGTGGTGATTTTGAGGCTACCATAGCCCTTATCAACAAAGGGGTAATTACACCCAGGGATATTCGTTTTTTTCTCGGATATTCCGGCTGGTCCTCACTTCAATTAGATCAGGAACTTGATTCCAAATCGTGGATCGTAGTTAAAAATCACTATGAAAGCGAAATTATCGAAAAGTCTTCCAATTCTTTTTGGAAAGAAAAAATGATGGAACTTGGCGGCGACTACCTTTTATGGTCCAATGCACCGGAAAATCCAAGCCTTAACTAAGTCGGGCAAGCGCATTAAGTTTTCCCAACAATTCTTTGGCAACTTCAGTTTTATAGGTTGCCTTTCTGTAATGGGTTACAGATCGGATCCCTGCTTTAATGTTCGTAATAAAGAGCTCATCCGCTTTCTGAAGTTCAAAAGGGGAGATCGATTCCTCGGAAATGCTGAATTCCGGAAGCTTCCCTAGCAATTCGATCATTTTCTTTCGCAAGATGCCATTTCTGCATCCATCGGATAAGGCGGGTGTTTTGATCTGATTCTGATTCACCAAGAAAATGTTCCCTTTCAGGGTTTGGACAACACTCTTTGCGTCATTCAATAGAATGCAATCTTCATATCCGTTCTCAAAAGCATAAATCTCCCCTGTCGTAGTCAGGATATCATTTACAGTAGGAAGCGTTGAGATCATACCTGCCTGCACATAGTGGTCCTTGTAGAGATCTACAGTATAGGCCTCTGGCTGACTCATATAAAAGGGGGTGGTGTTTTCTTCCGGTGAAATAAGAAAAGATACCTCATTTTTATGGACTGAATCCTTCTCTGCTGTCTTTCGGAAGACATAGAATTGCACTATGACCGTGGATCCTTCCAATCCGGATTCCTTCACCGTATTTAAAAGTTGATCTTCTAAATACTCCATGGTGAAGTTCATAGGTATCTGCATCCTCAATATCCTCATGGAGGCCATCAAGCGGAGATAATGGTCTTCCCAAAAAAAGATCTTGCCCGGTGCTATGCGCAGCGTTTCTAACAGCGCATCGCCATGTGAAAATCCTCGATTGGTGGCATTAAAATAAGTCGCAGATTCAGCAAGCAGCGTGCCATCGTAATTGATCATAAAAAAGCCTTGAAATTTTTCAAGGCCAAAGATACTGCTTCTTATATAAATTATTATTTGGACCCAAGCACCTGTTTTAGACTGGAAACCTGATTCTCCCAAAGCATTTTAGCCTCATCCACTTCATCTTCATCAGCAAAGTCAGTAATGAATAAGGAAACATCGCTGGTAATTTCATCTACAATGATCTTCATCTCAAAATAAATACCATCCTCTGCATCTTCCCAGGCAAAACGAATGAATTCATCACTCTTTCTTTTTAGCAGTTTAGCTTCTTCTTCGGAGCCATCCCAAATAAAATTAAACAGTTCACCCCGCGAATTGACATTATCCGCAAACCATTCTGAAAGACCCGAAGGCGTAGATAGGTACTGATAAAGCAACTGCGGTGAAGACTGTATTACGAATTCTAATTCAAACTTAATCTTATCTGACATTCAGGGTATTTTTTACTTCGGACAATATATATATTTCTAAATGATAAAAAAATAATCTTCCATAAATATTTTTTGACACCCGAATTTTGATGTAGCGGAAATTAAACTTTATATTTGCAGCCGCTTACAAAACCTTTGGCGAGGTAGCTCAGGTGGTTAGAGCGCAGGATTCATAACCCTGAGGTCGGGAGTTCAAGTCTCCCTCTCGCTACGGAAAAAAGATCACTCTTAGTGGTCTTTTTTTATGTCTAAGAGAGAACTGTTGATCTGAATTTCCATTTTGGATATTTTCAAATACTATTTTGAGGTCTACAACAGTTTTTCTGAGTTCACAATTCTAGTCCCAACATTAAGCCGCCCTAATCTCAGGGAAATAAGGAAATATCAATCTTTCTAGAAAGAATGCCATTGTTTTTCTTATGACGAATGTCATTTTAATTGCAGTCCATAGATCATACCTTTAAGATTGGGTATTTTCCAAAAAACGTAATATGGGACAGGTATTTAAACTACCGAAAAAATTACGTGAGTTTCTGATAGAAATCGGGGAACTCTCCTATTTCGCAGGCCGTTTTTTTAAAGAAGTTGTTAAACGTCCATTTGAGTTTAAAGAGCTCTTGCGCCAATGTTATCAAATGGGAAACCGTTCGCTAGTTCTGGTTCTCGTTACAGGGTTTATAATTGGATTAGTACTTGATTTGCAATCGCGTCCAACTATGATACAATTCGGTGCCGTCTCAATGATGCCTAATATGGTTGGTATTTCAATTGTTCGAGAACTCGGCCCTGTCATAACCGCCTTGGTCTGTGCAGGACGTATCGCCTCAGGTATCGGTGCCGAGCTTGGCTCTATGAGGGTTACGGAACAAATCGATGCAATGGAGGTCTCCGGCACAAATCCCTTTAAATATTTAGTAGTTACCCGCATTTTGGCAACTACTTTAATGCTACCGCTATTGGTCATTTTAGGAGATGCAGTTGCCCTTTATGGCTCGGCACTGGTGGAATATTACAAAGGAAATGTTTCCTTTCAACTCTATTTCAGTACGGTATTCGATGCGCTATCATATGGCGATCTTATACCGGCCACAGTGAAATCATTTTTCTTCGGATTCGCCATTGGCCTCGTTGGTTGTTTTAAAGGTTACAACAGTAAGAAAGGAACAGCAGGAGTTGGAATTGCGGCTAACACGGCCGTAGTTTTTACCTCTATGTTGCTTTTTGTTATTGACTTTGTAGCTGTTTTTATTTCGGATATATTTTACGATCTCTGATGGAAAAAGAAAATAACATAGCAACTGAAATTCAAAGGACGAAAACAAGGGAAGTAATGTTGGAAATCCGGGACCTTCATAAAAGTTTTGGAGACAACCATGTACTCAACGGTTTTAACATGAAACTGTACAAAGGGGAAAACCTGGTGATCATGGGTAAATCTGGCTCGGGAAAATCAGTTATGATAAAATGTTTGGTGGGACTAATGCAACCCGATAGCGGTTACATAGCCGTTATGGGGAAGGAAATAGAAACACTAGACCGAGAAACTCTAGATACGTTGCGTTCGGAAATCGGATTTTTATTTCAGGGAAGTGCACTATACGATTCCATGACAGTGCGTGAAAATCTGGAATTTCCCATGAGAAGACACAAAGAAAAGCTTGGTAATTTTTCCGATACTACGCCCCTGGTGTTGGAAGCTCTTGAAAGTGTTGGCCTTGGTCATACGATGGATCTTATGCCCGCGGAACTCTCAGGAGGAATGAAACGTCGGGTGGCTCTGGCACGCACCCTTATTTTGCGCCCAAAGATTATTCTTTACGACGAACCTACTAGTGGTTTAGATCCTATAACTTCCAAGGAAATTATTGAACTCATGCGCAACATCCAAAAAAAATATGAGACCTCTTCACTAATCATTACCCATGATATGGACTGTGCACGGGTCATTTCAGAGCGAATGATACTGTTAGTTGATGGCATCAACTATGCAGAGGGCACTTATTCTGAACTCATAAGATCAACCGACCCTAAAGTAGAGGCATTTTTTAAGAAATAGTACACTAATATTTAAACAATGGAAAAGTCAGTAACGAGAAAAAATAAGACTATGGGTTTTTTGTCATCATAGGAACCCTCTTGTTGTTAATCGCGGCCTATCTCATTGGCAACCAACAAAATCTTTTTGGTGACACCATAAGCATTTTTACAACTTTTAAAAATGTAAGCGGCCTGCAAAAAGGGAACAATGTTCGCTATTCGGGTATTAATATAGGCACTGTAACAGGTATCGAAATGGAAAACGATACCACCATACGGGTGAGGATGGTGATTCAGGAAAACATGCGTGACCATATTAAAACGAATGCCGTTGCGGCCATCGCGACCGACGGACTAGTAGGAAGTATGATTATCAACATCGTACCGGGAGGAGGCATGGCGCCTTTGGTAAAATCGGGTGATGAAATTCAGTCCCTGAGTCGAATTGCGACCGCGGATATGCTGAGTACGCTTAGCGTTACCAATGAAAATGCAGCCTTGCTTACCGAAGATCTTTTAAAAATAACTGCTTCGCTTAGCAAAGGGAAAGGAACCTTAGGAAGATTGTTGAACGACACGCTGATGGCTAAAGATCTTCAGGAAACATTGACAAACTTAAAGAACGCAAGTGGCGGTGCATATACCACCATTCGTGAGCTCAACAGCATTATAAAAGACATAGATGTTGAGCATAGTGCCTTAGGTATTTTAATGAGTGATTCCCTTTCGGGAAAACAATTAACTACCATCATTGATAATCTTGAAGCCACAAGCATCAAAATCCATTCAATGGCCCAAAATTTAGATAGTCTTTCTTATTCCATGACAAAAGGCGATGGTGCTTTACAATATTTTACCACAGATACTGTATTGGTCAACCAATTGCAAAATACCATGCGTAATGTGGAACAGGGAGTGGAAGGATTCAATGAAAATATGGAGGCTTTAAAAAACAACTTTTTATTCAGAGGATATTTCAGAAAGTTGGAGAGGCAAGCAGAAAAAGAAGCAAACGACAGGAATCAGAAATAAAACAAGTCATTGAACTTCAAAAAATTAAAAATGAACAAAATCATAACTCTTACGATGAATCCTGCGGTGGATATGGACACATCTGTTTCTGGTGTTGTTCCCACCAAGAAGTTACGCTGCGCTTCACCCAATTATTATGCGGGTGGAGGTGGCATTAATGTTTCAAGGGCCATTAAGAAATTAGGCGGCGAATCGGTTTGTGTGTATTTGGCGGGTGGTTCCACCGGGTCCCATATTAAACAGTTGGTATCTGTCGAAAAAATTGAACAAAAAGTAGTTGAAATTGAAGGTTGGACACGTCAAAACCTCTCTGTAACTGATACAAATACTAATTTGCAATATCGTTTCGGGGTTCCCGGCCCGGAAGTAAAAAAAGAAGAATGGAAGGAAGTACTTCAGCTCCTGGAGGCCCTTTTACAAAAAAATGATTATTTGGTAGCAAGCGGAAAACTGCCTCCCGGGGTCCCAACGGATTTCTATGTGAGCGTATCAAAAATCACGGATTTAAAGGAAGCGAAACTGATTCTTGACACATCAGGAGCGGCCCTTCTGCCGAGCATGAAAGCAAACATATATTTAATGAAGCCCAACCTAGGCGAGTTAAGTGCCATAATGGATTTAAAATCTATCTCCGCATGGGAACTGGAAGACCTGGCACAATTATTTCTGAAAGAAAATAACTGTGAGATCCTGGTAGTTTCATTGGGGCCAAAAGGAGCGCTATGGGCCACCAAAGAAGAAACGGAACATATTCCTGCTCCAACGGTACATCAAAAAAGCACCATTGGTGCTGGTGATAGTATGGTAGCTGGTATGGTATTAGGCTTGCTTCAGGGTAAATCCACCAGTGAAATGGTAAAATATGGAGTAGCTTGCGGCACAGCAGCGACTTTGAGACCGGGAACCCAATTATGTAACAGGCAGGATACGGATGCGCTTTATCAGTGGATACTGAGTAATCAAGTTAAAAACACGAAAAAAAACCAAAACTGATCCAGGTCATTTTGGGCCTGGAAATTATACAGTATTTTTGTACTTTAATGAGAAGTAATATACTTCTTAAAAATTAAGAACTTCGGTTTTGGTTCGTGGGGAAACAAAGACCCGAAGAAAAGAAAGAGAAGAACTTGTAAACACCCTTTACACCTTTTGAGTGCTGAATGATTCTAGAAATAGAGACGAGTAAGGGCCAGTGTAAGTGGTCATTGGGAGGAATGAAGTCTTCTTGGAATCCGGGATACTTAAAAAATATCCCGGATTCTTTTTTACTCTTTTAATCCACTATAAACTATCAATTACTTTTTTGAGTTTTAATTTTATTTCTTCGGCAATATCATTGAGATTTTTATTATCAACAGCCTTCATAGAAGCGATAGGATTGATGGCGGCCACTTCAACGGTGTCGGCATCGATCTGTTGAACGATTACATTACATGGGAGCATGGTGCCAACTTTATCCTCGGCCATCAGTGCCTTGTGTGCAAAAGGTGGATTACAGGCTCCTAAAATTTTATAATTGCGGAAATCTATGTGCAGTTTTTTTTCAAGGGTATCTCTTACGTCAATTTCCGTCAAAATACCAAATCCTTCTTCTTTTAGAGCATGTGTAACCTTTTCAATTACTTCTTCAAAGCCCATTTTCAGTACTGTATTAAAATAGTATTTCATTTTCTTTTTCTCAGGTTTTACAAATTAATGTTTTTTATAAGATTTTTGTGTTCCAGTTGTGATGGTCCTAATTTTTAGAATGCAAGACCACGCCCCCTTTACTAAAATCATCCGTAGTTTAATTCATTTGCCTGGCCTTTGCAAAGGTGGGCGTTGTTAATTAAACATCAGATTTGAATAGATCATGCTTTTCAGATCCTTGGGCAAACCGTCTCGGATGTCTTCCATTTCTCCTAAAGAGATATATTTTCTGAGATAGATAAATGTAGTATCTATATATCGCTCGGCAACCTCGTCGCTATATTCAAAGTCGTTCACTGCGGCAGGGCCATCATGTTGTCTTACAAGATCGATAAACTCTGCCATGTGCTTTATCTTAGGTTTTTTCTTTTTAAGCTTCCAGCCATGCACATAAACTCCCTTGATGAACATGGGTAGTTGTGCACTAAGTTGTAATGATTCTTCTGGAGGGATGATATCGCGAAGCGCGTGCATAATAGCTATGAAAATACGTCCGGCTTTCTCAGTATCCGTACCGAGGTTTAGTTGCTTTGCGTACTCCTTAATAAAGGTGTTTCCTTCTGTCGCATATTGATTGAAATTAAGTGCCATAATATTTGTTTTTAAGTATGGTATAAATTTGAATGTTTCCACTCATATCTGAAATGACCTTGGTCATATTAAAAGAAAATTTTCGCAATTATCTTTGTTCATAGAATAGATATACAGACAGATGAAAACTATACTGATTCCTACCGACTTTTCCGCTAACGCATGGAATGCCATTTCGTATGCCATGGAATTCTTCAAGAAAGAAAAATGCAAATTCCTTTTTCTGCATACCTATATCCCTGCCTTTTATCGTATGGACTATGCGATGGGCGGGCCTGCTTTTAGTGCCATTCCCGATATGGAAGTTGATGTGGCCGTGGCTGGTTTAGAAAAAACTCTGGAAGATGTAAAGCAGCATTTTCCCAATCCGAATCACAGTTTTGAAATTGTTTCGGCCTTTAATACTCTAACAGACGAGATCAATGAACTATCAGAAAAAAAGAACATCAATATGGTGGTCATGGGAACACAGGGGGCGGCCGGGGTGAAACAACTGTTTCTCGGCACTAGTACCGTTTTTGTCATCCGAAAGGCAAAGGTGCCCGTTTTGGTAATTCCCAAAAATTGCAAATTCAAACCAGTAAAGAAGATACTCTTTCCTTCAGATTATTTATCTCCCTACAAAAAAAATGAAGTATACCCTATCATTGAAGCGGCAAAAATACATGGGGCCGAAATTACGGTTCTCCATATAAAGGAAGAAAATAATCTTCCCAACGCCCAATTAGAAAACAAAGCGTTGCTGTTAAAACATCTAAGAAATACATCTAATACAGAGGTAGAAGTCATAGGTAAAACAATGCCCGACGCTATTCTGGAGTATATTGGGGAACACCAAATAGAGCTGTTGGCGATGATGAACCGCGGCCACTCATTTTTTGAACGTATACTGATCAAACAAAATATTGACCAGATCGGGTTTCATATACATATTCCCTTTTTAGTTGTTCGTGATACGGCTGAAATTTAAAATATTCAATTTAAATGTTGTACTGTTACCTAGAACTTATTCCAACAATGCCAAAACTTTTATGAAATTTGAGACATATCAATAGCAAAAGACAATAATTTCCTGGACTTTTTATTAAAGTAATTTACCTATTGAGTATTATTGATTTCTTGTTCTCGTGTTGCTTTTATTTCTAGGAGTATTTAGATTACTCCTGCCCCGATTTGCATTGTGCTCTTCATGGTAGTTCCGAATATTATCATCATTGTAATTTCGTACTCTCTCATATCGAGATCGTCTTAAATCGACGCTTTGGTAACGTATTGGTAAAACTTCACGCCGTACCCAAACACCGCCATCTAAATACAGATAAGTTCTTGCCGATAGATCATAATAGATACTGTATTCGGGAAAATAAACATAGCGTACCAACTCAATCCGATTAGGATAAAACCAGGGAGGTGGCGGATTATGGTGGCGTGTTGTAAGGATGACCGGACCGCAACTTGTCAATACCAAAAATACGGATAGTACAAAAATTAGTAAAAACGACTTTAATAAATCCTTGTTTTCCATGACTTCTTATTTAAATAACAAAGTAAATGCCCCAAACCCACATCGTAAATGACCTGTATCATTTCATACCAGATCCCTTTAAAATACCTTTGAAATACTAAATGAAACAGTAATTCGTATTCTAATAAAATAAGATTATCATGGAAAAACTAACAGAAGTGGTGTATGATGAAAATTGTCATTTTGAACACCAAAACTGGAAATCAGAACTCAATTTCTGGAAAGATGAATTGAAATCTTTCAATAACCGGTTGAGTGAGGTTACAACTAGATGGACCAACAAGGAAGTATTAAAACAACTGGAGCACTACCAAAATGAATTTATTCTACATGGCGGCGTCATAGATGACCTAGAGGAAACAATTGAAAAGCACGAAGCCAGTATTGCTGGTCATAGTATGTCAGGGAATCAATCTATGGATGTGGCCCTAGTAAAAAGACATATAGAATTCAGAAATCGTATTCAAACACAACGTCAAATTTACGCTGACCTTAAAAAAGGCTTTTTTTCGTTTATAACAAAGTATCTATAAAGCCTTTAAACCATTGTTTAAAATAGTGTAGTAGGGAAGTTCCTTGGTTTGTTTTAATAAGCAGCTACGGGATCGTTCCCTATTTGGCGGTGATAATTTGAAGGTTAATCTGTTCTTTTTATGTCGTAGTTTTGCAATGACAAATTACAAAAGGCGAAGGAAGGGGCTCATTGATTATATTTTATAAGAAAGAGATTTGAACCCCATTTTCTAGGGATTGAAAAAGGAGGATTTATAGGAGTCGGCACTTGAGAAATAAACGTTCCTAACACATTTATCCGAATTAAAAACAACCTTCATCCAGAATAGAATATTGCACTGAATTTTTTTTGACAGCAATTATTCCACTCCAGCTGCAACTTGTTTCTGATCCTTATGCTTTGAATTTTTACGAAATATCTTTGTTAGTTTTTTGATGGCGAATGTCAAAGCTATTTTTTGGACAATACCACTAACACCACCCATCAATTTTAAGGGGTAGAAATTAGCCGTGGCATGGTTTAGATGTAGCTTTAAATTTTCCTTGTCGATCTCTCTCCGTAATTTTAAAATTTTAAGACGATCATCTATTTCCGAAAAAGAATGATATTGTATTTCCATTTCAATCAAAATATTGTTTAGAGAATTTTCGTAACAAGGGTCCATTTAGCCTTTCCCTGAATATATAGCAGAGAATTGCGATAAAAACATAGAAGCCCCCCACTATGAAAAAACCATAGTAAGTACTATTTAAGGCCTCCCCAATAGCATAAGAAGCTGCAAAGGACAAAATGAACAAGGCCAAAAGCGCCACGGCCCCGACCAACATATATTGGGCACCAGATGTAATCATGCCCATCAGCACCTTGAATATTTTCAGCCTGATATATTCCTCGCTATTTTCGAGATAGGATCTAACATCGGCGTCAGCCTCCATTAGATCCTTCTTCATTTCTTCAAAGACCATATCCCGTTATTTCTGTAGTTGGGCATTCTTTTTTTTGAGGTCTTCCAATTTGCGCTCTAAAGTGGCGATGATGTCATCAGCCTTATAGCTCATTGTTGAGATAGCATCCTCCAATTTAAGTTCGAATTTATCCTTCTGTTCGTTGGCAGACCTGGTAAGTTCGTCCTTGGCATGGGTTAGACGTTCCGCAATTTCATGGCTGGTATCCTCTACTTTGCGTTTAATTTTTTTTCTGGTCTTCTTTCCTTCATCAGGGGCATACAGGATCCCTACACCTGCTCCAATGACTGCTCCTGTCAATAATGCTAGTAATACTCCACTGTTGTTTGTCATGATTTCTATATTTTATATGAATTAATATTATTTTCAAGACTAATGTACATAGTCATACCAATATCTGAAATGACCTTGGTCAGTTACATTGTTATTAAATGCCCTAAATAGTAAAAAAAAGGCTCCAGTAATTATTCCCTCTTCAAACTAACTTTTAGAACATTAATGGCATCAGAGGTTTATTTCTAAAAAAGAAGTTTTGACATGAGGGCATATGAAATGGCACCTATATAGCGATCTTATAATCCTCTTTGTTCTATGCGCTCAGTTCACTTTAAAGATTGAGTTCATGACAATTGTCATATATCAAAACGCTTCAGAAACCTAACTTTATAAAAATTATCTATGCTTGCTTTTTTTAAACACAGGTCTTCTGGGTAAAACGACTAATTAAAGAAGTAGAAATAGTATCCCAGGAGCTTATTCTAAGATTTTTATGGAGGCCTGAAGTATCGGATAATCAGTTCTGCAATGCAGTTGGAGACAGAAAATGGGCGTGCCATAGAAACGAACTAAATGAAAAATGCGGTTTCAGACATTTCGGTTTATAAGGCGATATTCGAATCTTCTATCGAAGGTATTTTGATTGCAGATACGGACGGCCATATTTTGGAATCAAACGCCGTTTGCCGTGAAATCTTCGGTTATAGTACGCAGGATGTATTCAGAAAAAATATTCAGGAATTGATTTCCGATACCTTTGGAAAAAATCAGGAAGGCACTATAATACCATATTTGCGGAAACTTGAAGCAGGGCAGATAGGTCAGTCTTTAAATCTATCGGGGCTAAAACAAAATGGCTCACAATTTCCCTTAGAAATAAGGCTTGCTGCTTCAAGAATTGGCGACAAGCAAGTAGAAATTCTTTTTGTAAAAGACACTTCGAAGCTGGAAAACTTCTCAAGACCCTATTGCGAGACTATTGCCAATCTTCCTCACCTTAGAAGAATGACCATCGAGCGAAAAGTAATTCGACAGGAACTTGAAAAAAGCCGTGGAATACTTGGAGAAAACAAATATGATTTGGAACAGGAAGTCGTGGAGCGTACTGAGGCGTGCAGGGCCATTTTGCAAAAGCTCATTGAAGCCAATATCAATCTTGAAGATCAGATGTTGGAGACGAAAGCAGCTGAAAAAAAGTCATTGGCCAGTCAGGCTATGTTTACAGCTATATCAAAAAACTTTCCAAAAGGTGTCATTATCGTAATCAATGCAGATTTTGAAATCGTTTATATAGATGGGGGTGAATTATACAGGCTGGGCTATAAAAAAAGTCAATTCGAAGGGCTCAACATTGATGAAATCAATGCTTTTTCAAAAAAAAGGATAGCCCGAATCAAGGAAGATGTTAAAAGAACACTCGAAGGTGAACATCTTTCGTTTGAGACTCGTTTCATGAATAAAAATTATGCGGTGAACTCCTCCCCCCTTTTGAACGGAAATGACGAAGTAAAATGGACGCTGTTTGTGTATAACGATATTACCAAACTGAAACTGGCAGAGATGGAAATGCGAAAAGCCCTTGTGCAGGAGCAGGAACTAAACAAATTGAAATCACGTTTTATTTCGATGGCATCTCATGAGTTCAGAACGCCACTGAGTGCAATTTTGTCTTCTGCCATACTTATTGAAAAACAACTTGGGGCAGATAAGGAGAAAAAGCGTGAAAAATATATAAGACAGATCAAATCGAATGTCAGGAATTTGGTGGTCATTCTCAATGACTTTTTGTCATTGGGTAAATTGGAAGAAGGAAAAGTGGCAGTTAGACCCACATTTTTTGACCTGGTTGCATTCTCAAATACTTTACTCGAAGAGATCAGACCCACAAAAAAAAGAGGGCAAAATCTGCAAATGAGATCAGATAAAAAAACTATTGAAGTATACCTCGATAAAAAACTGATGCAGCATATCCTTACTAATTTACTATCTAATGCCATTAAGTATTCCGACGTAAATCAGGATATTCAATTGAATTTAATTAGCGAAGAGAATTGCATTTGCATAGAGGTAAAGGATCAGGGAATTGGCATCCCCATCCAGGAACAGGCGAATCTTTTTGAACGTTTTTTCCGTGCTGAAAACAGTTTGAACATGCAAGGCACCGGTCTGGGTTTGCATATCGTAAAAAACTATACGGAACTTTTGGGTGGCACTGTCAGCTTTGAAAGTGCATCGGGTAAAGGGTCTGTTTTCAGGGTTTTGATTCCTGAGAGATAGTTCGCTAGAATGACAATTAAAAGCTATAACTATGAAGAAGATTTTATTGATCGAAGATAACAAGGATGTGTGTGAAAATACGGCCGACATTTTAGAATTGTCTAACTACGAAGTGGCCACTGCCGAAAACGGAAAAATAGGTGTTGATAAGGTCAGAGCTGTAAAACCCGACTTGATACTCTGTGACATAATGATGCCGGTCATGGATGGTTACGAGGTGCTTGAGGAACTTAGCAAAGACCATGAAACCGCAAGAATTCCGTTTATTTTTTTGACTGCCAAAGTAGATAAATCAGATTTTCGAAAGGGAATGAACCTGGGGGCAGATGATTACCTGACAAAGCCCTTTGAGGAACACGAACTTCTGGAGGCCGTTACAAGTCGTTTGAAAAAGGCTGATTTTCTTCGAAAGGAATTTACTAAAAGTATAGAAGGAATTCATGAATTTTTTCAGGATGCAACCCATTACCTAAACCTGGAACATATTACGATTACGAGGGAGTATAGTCCTAAAAGGTATAACAAAAAGGAGTTTATCTTTATGGAAGGCGATGGGGCGAATAGTTTGTACTTTATAGAAAGTGGTACAGTGAAGACCTATAAGTCTATGGAAACAGGCAAGGAGTTTGTGACCGGACTTTACAAAGCAGGAGATTTTATAGGGCAATTGTCCCTTTTGAATCCAAAAGGCACCTATCTTGAAACAGCAATCGCAATTGAGAATACCGAAGCGTACAGTATTCCCAAGTCAAATTTTATTCATCTGCTTTATGAAAACAAAGAGGTAGCTCATAAGTTTATGGATATTATTTCAAACAATCTCATTGAAGTACAGGAAAAATTGGTCAATATGGCCTACGCATCGGTGCGCCAGCGAGTGGCCAAGGCCCTGTTGGATTTGTATAAAAAAGGAATTATAAAAGATCTTCCGAACGAAGGCCTTGATATCCCGAGAGAAGACTTTGCAGGAATGATTGGTACTGCCACTGAAACAGCTATCCGCACACTTTCTGATTTCAAGGAAGAAGGCCTGATTACTATGGGCCGCGCTAAAAGGATTATCTTATTGAATAAGGAAGCGCTGCAACACATTGTAAATTTTAAGTAGAGAAAACGATTCTGAAATTTATAATGAACTGCCCGGTAGTATTGGACTCAAATTCTATTTAGATAGAGAAGTACATTTTTTTCAATTCTATCGGTGACATTTGAAATGTCTGCTTTATTAAACACCTCCCCGGTTATATTCTCATATAATTCAATATACCTGTCTGACACTGAAATTATATATTCGTCAGACATTTCCGGTACCGTTTGCCCCTCCAATCCCTGAAACCCATTTTGTATCAACCATTGCCGTACAAATTCCTTGGAAAGCTGTTTTTGTGGTAAATTCTCATCCTGCCGTTGCTGATATCCTTCGGCATAAAAATAGCGGGAAGAATCGGGTGTATGTATCTCATCAATGAGCACAATCGTCCCGTCTTTTCTTTTCCCAAATTCGTATTTGGTATCAACCAGAATCAGTCCCCTTTCTGCAGCTATTTCTGTACCTCGTTGGAATAAGCGCTTTGGTATATTTTTCCAGGACCACATAATCGGCTTCTGAAATAATGCCACGCTTTAATGATGTCCTCTTTGGAGATATCTTCATCATGGTCTCCCTTTTCTGCCTTGGTTGCAGGAGTGATAATAGGTTCCGGGAACTTGTCATTTTCTTTCATTCCCTCCGGCATAGGATACCCCACATAGCATACGTTTTCCGCTTTTGTATTCTCTGGCGGCATGTCCTGATAAATATCCCCGGATCACCATTTCTACCTTAAAAGGCTCACAGGCATATCCCACAGCCACATTAGGGTCTGGTGTGGCCAGCAGCCAGTTGGGGACCATGTCCTGTGTAGCAGCCATCATTTTGGTGGCTATCTGGTTCAGGATCTGTCCTTTATAGGGGATCCCTTTGGGCATTACCACGTCAAAGGCCGAAAGTCGGTCTGTAGCGATCATCACTAACAGATCGTTCTCAAGCGTGTAAACTTCCCTTACTTTGCCTTTATAGACCTTTTTTTGTCCCGGGAACTTAAAATTAGTGCTGGTAATGGTATTGCCCATGTTGTTGTTAATTCTGGTGCTCGATATTCTTGTAGGCATCGATCACTTTTTTTACCAATTTATGCCTGATCACATCCTTGTCATCCAAATAGATCATTTGGATCCCTTCCACATTCTTGAGGATTAGCAAGGCCTCTTTGAGTCCGGAAATCACTCGCCTTGGCAGGTCTATTTGCCCGGGATCTCCGGTAAGCAAAAATTTCGCATCTTTCCCCATTCTGGTAAGGAACATTTTCATCTGGGCATGGGTGGTATTCTGAGCCTCGTCCAGGATCACAAAAGCATGATCGAGGGTTCTTCCCCTCATAAAAGCCATAGGCGCAATCTGAATGGTCCCATTTTCAATATAGAGGGCCAACTTTTCACTAGGAATCATATCCCGCAATGCATCATAAAGTGGCTGCATATAGGGATCTAACTTCTCTTTCAGGTCTCCTGGTAGAAATCCCAGGTTTTCCCCCGCCTCCACAGCCGGTCTCGTCAATATGATCCTTTTAACCTCTTTGTTCTTAAGTGCCCTAACGGCAAGAGCCACTCCGGTATAGGTTTTTCCGGTACCCGCCGGACCTATGGCAAAGACCATATCATTTTTAGACATGGCATCTACCAGTCGGCGTTGATTTACCGTTTGTGCTTTAATATATCTACCATTTACGCCATGTACCAGTATCTCATTGCTTTGTGCCGGGGAGGCATAGTCTTCCTTTCCGTTGCTCGTTAAAACACGCTCAATAATGTTTTCATCGAGCTTGTTGTATTTGGCGAAATGAGCCGTTAACATATGAAAACGCTTATCGAATTCATCTAAAAGTTGATCGTCGCCAAACACTTTGATCTTACTGCCGCGTGCTACGATCTTGAGTTTTGGAAAATACTTTTTTAGAAGATCAATATGTTCGTTCTGGTGTCCAAAAAATTCTCTTGGACTAATATCTGTGAGTTCTAATGTGAGTTCGTTCAAAGAAGCTTTGGGTTATATGGATGTGAAAAATATAAATTTCGAAACGCTGAATTTTTGTTTAATTTTGACACACAAACTTAAGAATAAAACAGTTTGATGCTCCAAAAAAATATCAACAGTCTTCCATGGCGATCATAACATTAACTTCAGATTTTGGACAAAAAGATCATTTCGTAGGCGCCATTAAGGGAACCATCTATAGTGAACTGGACGACGCTAAAATTGTTGATATTTCACATGAAATAAGTCCTTTTAACATTCAGGAATGTGCCTATATCCTGAAGAACTCCTACAAGGCTTTCCCCAAAGGAACTATTCATATTGTAGGCGTAGACGCCGAATGTACGGTCGAAAATCAGCATTTGGCCGTATATGTTGATGGGCATTATTTTATTCTGGCCAATAATGGGGTGAGCAGCCTAATTACTGCGGAAATAAAACCAGACAAAGTGGTGGAACTGAAGATACCGTCTCCACATCCCGGGGCTTTCCCCGTTTTGGAGGTCTTTGTAAAAGTAGCCTGCCATATCGCACGAGGCGGCACGCTGGAGGTCGTTGGCAAGAAATTTGATGCCTTAAAAGAACTCAAGGAATTTGCTCCCAGGATCACAAATGATGGGAATACCATCGCAGGAAGCGTCATCTATATCGATAACTATGGAAATGTAGTAACCAATATCCAGAAAAGTCTTTTTGAAGCGTATCGCAAGGGACGCGCTTTTGAGCTTTTGGCAAGAAATAAGAAGATCACCACTATGGTAAATAATTATAGTGAGATCATCGATTTTAATCTAGAAAAACAGCAGCGTAAAGGTCCGGGAGATCTTCTCGCTTTATTCAATTCAGCTGATTATATTGAATTGGCGATCTATAAAAGCGATCCAAATACCGTAGGAAGCGCTTCCTCCCTGCTGGGACTCGATTACAGGGATACGGTGATCATAAATTTTAAATAAATGATAATTCGCATCGTAAAACTCAAATTTAAAAATAAGAATATTCCGGATTTTGAGCGCATATTTGAAGAAACAAAGGACGTCATTCGGGGATACAACGGGTGTACTCTATTGGAATTATACCAGGACATCAATGATCCTGCCATTTTTTTCACTTACAGTAAGTGGGAAACGGAAGATCATTTGGCCGCTTATAGAGCATCAGATTTTTTCAGAAACGTCTGGGGACGAACTAAATTGCTTTTTGATGATAAACCAGAAGCCTGGAGCGTACAAAAAATACACAGCTTAAAATAAGTCCTATGTACGCCATCTTTAAAAGAGAAATTACTTCCTTTTTTACAACCGCAACAGGCATTTTGGCTCTGGGCATTTTCCTTGCTGTTAATGGTTTGTTTTTGTGGGTCTTCAAAGGACCCTATAATGTCTTTGAGTATGGATTTGCAGATCTGTCAGCATTTTTTATGTTATCACCTTTTATTTTTCTCTTCTTGATCCCTGCTTTAAGCATGAAAAGCTTTTCGGAAGAAAAAAAAGTAGGAACTCTGGAATTACTCCTGATGAAACCGATAGGGCTCTGGGAACTGGTCTTGGGCAAATTTCTTGGCATCATGATGCTCGGCATCATGGCCTTACTACCTACGCTGATCTACGTTTGGTGTATTTCGGTATTGGGAACAGAACCCGGAAATTTTGATATCGGATTAATCATAGGAGCCTATTTTGGCATGGTTCTGTTACTAACTGTGTATACAGCTATCGGACTATTCGCTTCTACCCTATCGGAAAATCAGATCGTGGCCTTTCTTATTGCCCTTATAATCTCATTGTTGACTTATCTGGGTTTTCAGGCAGTTTCAGCAACACTCCTGGATGGCAGTATTTCTCTATTTATTCAGAATTTGGGGATGCAGGCCCATTATGAACGTATGGGTAGAGGGATCATAGACACTCGTGATGTTGTTTATTTTATGTCCATATCCGTATTCTTTCTCTTTCTAACAGTAACCCGATTAAAACAACGTGCCTAAAGTGAAAAAAACAATCCTACGGAATATCGCATTTGCCTTGGGTATTTTTGTTCTTCTAAATCTCCTGGCATCCTTCTTTTATCTCCGTTTCGATCTAACCGAGGATAAACGATTTAGCTTGTCTGAAACTACAGTGACAGTGATCCATCAGTTCGAAACACCTGTTATCATTGATGTTTTACTCGAAGGTGACCTCCCTGCAGAGTTTCAGCGTCTTAGAATAGAAACCGAACAACTTTTGGAGAATTTTTCCAATAATAACAACAACATCAAATACAATTTTGAAGACCCAATGGAAGATGCTTCGCAGGCAGAAGCTACCCTGGCGCAACTTCAAAGCATCGGCCTTACTCCAGCGAATGTGACCACTGAAAATGAAGGGAAAGTGTCACAAGAATTGGTTTTTCCCTGGGCCATGGTAACTCATAAAGACAAAACGGTTAAAGTAGCACTCCTAAAGAATAAGTTGGGAGCCAGCACTGAGGACAGGGTTAACAATTCTGTTCAAAACCTGGAATACGCCTTTGCAGATGCTTTTACCAAATTAGGGATCAAAGAAAAGAAACGAATCGCTGTCCTTAAAGGAAACGGGGAACTTGAAGATATTTATCTGGCTGACATATTAGGATCACTGCGGGAATATTACAATCTAGGCGCCATAACACTCGATTCTGTGGAAACCAATCCACAGAGCGTCTTAGATCAGCTTAAAACCTATGACCTTGCCTTAATCGCTAAACCTACTGAGGCTTTTACGGAAGCTGAAAAATACGTACTGGACCAATTTATAGTAAATGGTGGGAAGTCGATTTGGTTAGTGGATCCCGTGACCATGGAACTCGACAGTCTTTTTAATGAAGATGGAGAAGCCTTAGCCCTGGCGAGGAATTTGAATCTTGATGATCTGTTTTTTAAATATGGGATCCGTGTTAATCCTGTTCTTGTAAACGATCTTTATTTTACCCAGATCGTTCTTGCCTCAGGGGAAGGGAACAGTGCGGACTACAACCCCCTTCCCTGGTATTACAACCCCATGGTATTGTCAAAAAATAATCATCCGATAAACACTAATACAGAAGCCCTGCGGTTTCAATTTACAAGTACCATAGACACGGTAAGCAATGGATACCAAAAAACGATCCTGGCACAGAGTTCACCTTTATCAAGAACCGAGACTCTGCCAAAATTAATCAGCTTTAATATCCTTAATTCGCCCCCGGATAAGGAGCAATATACAAATGGAAATAAGCCCTTAGCGGTTTTAGTGGAAGGAACGTTCAGTTCTGCCTATGAAAATAGAATAAAACCAATTGCATTAGACAACAGTACAGAAAAAGGTCCGGAAAATAAGATGATTGTAATTGCCGACGGGGATCTAATTGTGAATCAATTGCGAAATAACAGGCCACTGGAATTGGGGTATGATAAATGGACAAATAATTACTATGGAAACAAGGAATTCTTGCTCAATTGCGTGAATTACCTGCTTGATGATACCGGACTTATAAACATTCGAAATAAATCGGTTGCCATTCCAATGCTGGATGGAGAGAAAATTGCCTCACAGAAAACCAGGTGGCAGTTCATTACTATAGGGGTTCCCCTCGTTTTTGTTCTCCTTTTATCTGCGCTTTTTTCATTGTGGCGAAAGCGGCAATATGGCAGATAGATGTTAATAAGTAAGTTTTAAGGAAATAGACAATTAGGATATATTTGTTTTTAGATCCTTATGTAAGGATTTTTCACATATTATAGCCGAAAAGAAGGAAGTAGGCGATTGTTTTATAACCTATATATTTAAAGGTCAGAAGCAAATCACTTATTTCGATGATAACCAAAAAACAGACATTGTGAAGTTCATTGTATCTAGTACGTATTTATTAAAACAGCTTCAGGTATTGGGGGGAGTTATCAATAGCAGCAACACACTGCCCATTCTTGATAATTTTCTATTCGAATTAAAGAAGCGCAAACTCACCGTATCTGCATCAGATCTGGAAACCACCATGAGCGCAGTGTTGGAAGTAGAATCGGACAATGAGGGAACCATCGCCGTTCCTGCGCGTCTTTTATTAGACACCTTAAAGACTTTTCCCGAACAACCACTAACCTTTGTGGTGGAAGATAATCATACCGTTGAGATCAGTTCTAACTATGGGAAGTATGCTCTGGCCTACGCCGATGGGGCAGAATTTCCAAAGGCAGTGGAATTGGCAAACCCTAGTTCAACTACCATCATGGGAGATATATTGGCAACGGCCATCACCAAAACCATTTTTGCAGCTGGGAATGATGACCTGAGACCGGTAATGAGTGGGGTATTCTTTCAGTTCTCTTCGGAGCATTTAACCTTTGTGGCCACAGATGCGCATAAATTGGTGAAATACCGGCGCAATGATGTAAAAGCCTCTGAAGTTGCCGAGTTTATCATGCCCAAAAAACCATTGAATCTATTGAAGGGTATACTATCCGGGAGTGAAGAACAAGTGAAGGTTGAGTACAACGATAGCAATGCTAAATTCAGTTTTGAAAATACAGAATTAATCTGCCGGCTCATCGATGGGAAATACCCCAATTATGAAGCGGTCATTCCAAAGGAAAATCCTAATAAACTCACTATTTCCAGAAATCATTTCCTGAGTTCTGTACGGCGAGTTTCTATCTTTTCAAACAGAACCACGCATCAGATCAGACTTAGTATTGCCGGGGCAGAACTGAATATCTCTGCAGAAGACATTGACTATAGCAACAAGGCTGAAGAACGGCTCACTTGTGCCTATCAGGGCGATGATATGCAGATAGGATTTAACTCCAGATTCTTGGTCGAAATGCTTGGAAATTTATCTTCAGAGGAAGTTTCACTGGAATTAAGCCTTCCCAACAGGGCCGGGATCCTTACTCCTATTGATGGCTTAGACGAAGGGGAACATGTCACCATGCTGGTTATGCCGGTGATGTTGAATAATTAATGAACAATTTACACTATAAAAATCCGACCTAGTGCCGGATTTTGTTTTGTAATGTTTCTCTACGCTATAAACCTTATGGTCATAAAATAACTAGGCTCTTCGCCGTTACTAGCTCTGACTGCGTTAACAATAGGCAAAACAAATCCTAGAACGACCACTCCAATGATTCCCAATATTCCCAGTCCCAGTAATAGAATGGCGGGGATGCTAATTATAAAATACAGGATAAGGCTCAATTGAAAATTAATGATCGCCTTCCCGTGTTCATCCATCCCTTCAACGCGGTCCTTGGAGGATAGCCAAATGATTAGCGGGGTGATGAGGCCGCCAAACCCTATGACATACGATAAAAGTTGCGTTAAATGAGTGATGACAAGTAATTGCCGGTCCACTCGTAAAGCTGATTGATTGATGACTTCCATGTTACAAGTTTTTTGATTTCACTATATAGGTAGTCAAATCAATTAAAATGTTACACCTTTAAGTAAGTAAAACCAAGAAGCCCTTCCCTACTTCTTTTTTTCCAATTTTTTGAGTCGAGCCTCATCCTTCGCTATACGGGCTTCCAATCTTTGGATCTTGTCATTGAGATTCTCAATATCCTTAGGTGATAGTTTCCCTTTGGCGCTGTCCTTTTCGAGTTTCTCCTTAAGACTATCAATACGATCTCCATCTCTGTCAATCGATCTTTTAGTACTGCGGATGTCATCTTTTAATCTCTTGGCCTCTTTGGCTTCTTTCTCTTCTTTTTTCTGAGCCTTTTCTGCTTTTTCGGCCTCTTTTTGAGCTTTTTTAACCTTTTGTTGAACTTCCTTCATTTGTTGGATTTGCTCCTCTGTCATAACCGGAGTTGTATTCTCCTGGGTATATCCCATTGTGATCCCTGTTAGACAAATGAAGATTATCATAAAAAGCAGTTGTTTCATAATTCCATTGAGTTAATAATCAGAAACTTATAATATAAAAAAAAATCAGATCAAATGTACTCGAAAAGTAAATGTGACATTGAAAATAATTGAATTTCATAAAGTACACTGAATCGGCTCATTTTCAGTAATTTTGCCAAAATTCGGTCGATGATTACACAGGATACTATTACGGCTTTGGCTACTCCATCCGGGGCAGGTGCTATTGCAGTAATACGCGTATCAGGGGAAAAAGCAATTGATATATGCTCCTCCGTTTTTGAGTCGGTCAGCGGGAAATATCTGTCGGCAGTTCCAAGTCATACGGTTCATCTGGGTTATTTGAAAGATAAGGAGAGAACCCTGGATCAGGTATTGGCAACTGTATTTAAAGGGCCACATTCCTATACCGGGGAAGATGTAGTGGAGTTTTCTAGTCATGGTTCATTGTATATTCAACAGGAGATCTTACAGCTCTTATTGCGCTCAGGCTGCCGAATGGCCAATGCCGGTGAATTTACACTTCGCGCTTTTCTCAATGGTAAAATGGATCTGAGTCAGGCCGAAGCCGTGGCCGACCTTATTTCCTCTGAAAATGCTGCTTCTCATCAGTTGGCCATACAACAAATGCGTGGAGGCTTTAGTAATGAAATCGCCAACGTTGAGGGAAGAACTACTCAATTTTGCCTCGCTGATTGAGTTGGAACTTGATTTTGCCGAAGAGGATGTGGAGTTCGCAGATAAGGCACAATTCCGATCTCTCTTAGTGAAGATACAGCAGGTACTCAAACATTTAATCGATTCGTTTGCCCTGGGCAATGTTATTAAAAATGGTATCCCCATTGCTATTGTCGGGGAGCCCAATGTGGGAAAGTCTACCTTGTTGAATGCCTTGTTGAACGAAGAACGGGCTATTGTAAGCCATATTCCTGGTACTACAAGGGATACTATTGAGGATGAACTAACCATTGAGGGAATAGGATTCCGCTTTATTGATACGGCGGGTATAAGAGAAACCGAAGATGTAGTAGAGTCTATTGGTATCCGTAAGACCCATGAAAAAATTGAGAAAGCCCAGGTTGTTTTATACCTGGCAGATGCCATTGAACTGGCTGCGGAGCCAGTGAAGGTCAATGAACTTTCTGCCAATCTTAAAAAACTTCAAAGCACCTATCCAGAGAAACATATCGTACTTCTGGTAAATAAAACTGATGCTTTACCCGTAGAACCTCTCACTAGGTTAAAGGAATCGTTCCCTGTTGCCTTGTCAATATCAGCTAAATCCAATATAGGTATTGAGTTACTGAAAAATTATTTATCTGGCCTGGTCAACACCGGAGCTCTCAGGAACAACGAAACCATAGTAACTAATACAAGACACTACAATTCGCTTACAAAGGCCCTTGAAGAGATACAGAAAGTGCAGCAAGGCCTTAGATGCCAGACTTTCGGGCGACCTTCTGGCGGTAGATATTCGGCAGGCCCTTTTTCACTTCGGAGAGATCACTGGCGAGATCACTTCCGATGACCTGTTGGGCAATATTTTTGCTAATTTCTGTATCGGAAAGTAACCAATTTAAAATCTATGAATAGCCCAAAAACAAAGCTTCTTTTGTTCATTAAGGATTATTGTGTTGGAGATGTTATCCGTTTATTATTTATTTTACAAAAAAGTGTGTTTATACTTCCTTATCAACAATCAAGTGTTCGGAGAAATTCTCGCGAAATACAGGTAAATAATTGTGAGCATCTGCCATAAGGATAACAACTAGATCATTATTTCCAACTATTTTAGAGAGTTTTCTTGTGGCGTCCTTATATCCTTGGGCAGTTTCAACAAAATGCGCAGAGACACCAGCATTAACTAATCCTGATTTGAGCAGATCTGAGATTATGCCAGGAGCCCGACCTCGTCTATAATTTTCTAATTCGTAACAGATAAAATGGTCGAAATGAGGACCAAGTGCTTCCCCAAGTTCAGTATAATGCCAGTCTGGTCGATTTCCAGGTGTCGTAAACATGCATACCCTACGCCCGGAAATATTCATTTGTTTCAAGCTTTTTACTAAGGCGATACCGTCTGGAATCGTAGCAGCACTGTCTAAAAGTATCGTTTGAGAATATCCTTCTACAAAGTTTAAACGGCCTGGTGAGTATTCCAATGAGTTCTCAAATGATTCCAGTGCTCTTTTAACCACTTTCAATGGAATTGCCATTCCATCAGCCAGCCCTGCCGCTGCCATAGCATTTGCGATGTTTTGAGGAAATAGACCATTTGCACTTGAGGGCAAATCTCTGATTGGTACAACGGGTATCTTCGTTCTTTTATCCCATCGCTCTATACATGCCATTTCAATAGAACTAGTCAAGACATATGCTGTGCCTCCATTTTTTATATGGTCTTGAACGAATTGATTGTCCTCCTCCAAAGAAAACAAAATTACTCGGTCAGTAGGATATTGCCCAATCATATTAGCACATAGCGCATCGTCCGCGTTCAGTATTACAGCGTCTTGCGCTGCGTTTATTACTCGTTGTTTTAATGCAGCCATTTGTTCAACAGTCTCGATTTCATCGATCCCGATCTGTTCTCTCCCTACATTAAGTAGGGCGGCTACATTACATCGATCAATATATAATCCTAACTTCAGCAACCCACCACGAGCGGTCTCAAGTACTGCAGCCGTGATAGAATGGTCAGCGAGCACAATATGTGCGCCATTATAGTATGCATAATCGCCTCTATTAATATAATTTCCATTTATCACCACACCATCTGTTGAGGCAAATCCTACCCGATGACCTGCTTTGGACAGAATATGTGCAAGCATTCGAGTTGTTGTGGTTTTTCCTTTTGTACCTGTAATCATCGCGGTAGGTATATTACGGCCAAATATTCGTCTTGCCGGCAAAAGCATATATCGTCGGTAAATACCTCTAAGTACTCTTAAATATGGAAGTAGTAATTTCCAAATATTATTCATAGGACGTCTGATACTTTTTACCATTGCGCATCAAAAAGTTTTTAGTGAGTGCATATACCGATAGCTAATTATTGTTACACTACATAACTGCTCGATTGGACCAAAATCTCCTCTTCTACAAAGGGTACCTCTATCCTGTAGAATATTAAAGTGTTGTTAGCACTACAAATCTTTAAATTTATGTTTTTAAATGGCTTTTTGGCCGAATAAGGGAATCTATATAAAAACATATGACTTACATATTTTCGTTGAATACCATGGCTTTTCATATAAATTGAATGTTTATTCCCTCTAAAGCCGTAAATCTATTTTACCTCATTAAATGTGATTAGCAGCATTATTCTAGCCCAAGGTTACATCTTTTGTATCCTGAATCCATAACTAACTATAAATCTCAGTTTATTATATTTTGTAAATGAAAGTAAGATTCAATTCAAATCAACCCAACCAAATAGAGGCTAAACATAACACTGTAATGTAATTATTTTTTCAGTATTAGGCTTGTCCTGATTAAGATAAAAGAATTGACACTTCTGGCAGCCTTTATAAGGTGACAAGTGATTCATGGGAACAGAAATTTTCATTCTATTTGAGAGATGAATTTAAAAAAATTAAAATTCCTTAACGTCATAAGTCCACGTGATTTATTTTTTTTATTGTAACACGTAGGTATCAATTATTTGTCCTTGTATATTAATAAATTGAAAGGTCATAGAAGTTTCAGTAGCAGTCGTTAACATTGTACCGTACTCGGTGTTGTATCGAACCACACTGCCACTAACCGGAGTGCCAAAATTATATATACTTCTACCCCCCAGTCCATTTACAAAATAGGGAATGCCATCAATTTCCAAGCGTTCATAGGTATGGTCATGACCTGAAAGAACTACATCTGCGCCCCAAGCTGCAAATGGCCATTGCATGCTAGTATTTGAACCATGCAGCGAAGAAGAGGAATAGGCAGCATGATGAAAGAACACTATTTTCCAAGGGGAAGTTGAGGCTGCCAACTGGGATTGTAGCCAATTCTGCTGTAATGCCTCCTCTGATGGATCGTTTATGGTTGCATAACTGTCAATAGTAAAAAAATGAACAGGGCCAACCACGAAATCATAATATAGTTCACTGTTGGAAGTATTGCTTGAGGTGATACCGGTCCCTGGTAGGTCAAAGTAATTTAAGTATTCATTAATACCCCCACCATCTGTGTAATCATGATTACCGGCAGTAGGAAAGAATCTATTTGTGGTACTATTGCCCCCTGCACAATTGACACCAGAACCAACATTATTAAGATACTCACAATAAAATTGGCCAACTGCCTCATCCATTGTCAAGGAGTCATAACGGTTGTCACCAACTGTCACAATGAAATCCGGGGCAAGATTAGCGATAAGATCGGCTACATATCCCTCATTTGAGCTACCGTTACCGAAATCCCCTACGGTGGCAAAAGTGACTGAAGCACCACCTATCACCGGGCATCCCAGATTATCAACGGTTTCACCTTCAGGAGTGTTTGGGCATTGATCTATATCATCTGTAACCCCGTCATTATCTGTGTCTTTCTGACTATCAGAACAACCATCAGCATCAACAGTTTCACCCGAAGGAGTGTTTTGACACTGGTCCAGATCATCGGTAACCCCATCACCATCTGTATCTTTCTGACTATCAGAACAACCATCAGCATCAACGGTTTCACCTTCAGGAGTGTTCGGACACTGGTCAAAATCATCAGTGACGGTATCTCCATCAGAATCGGTTTGCGTGTCGGAACAGCCATTTGCATCAACAGTTTCACCCGTAGGAGTGTTTGGGCATTGATCTATATCATCGGTAACTCCATCACCATCCGTATCTTTCTGACGATCAGAACAACCATTAGCATCAACGGTTTCACCTTCAGGAGTGTTCGGACACTGGTCAAAATCATCAGTGACGGTATCCCCATCAGAATCGGTTTGTGTGTCGGAACAGCCATTTGTATCTACAGTTTCACCCGTAGGAGTGTTTTGACACTGGTCCAGATCATCGGTAACCCCATCACCATCTGTATCTTTCTGACTATCAGAACAACCATCAGCATCAACGGTTTCACCTTCAGGCGTATCTGGGCACTGGTCCAGATCATCAGTTATGGTATCCCCATCAGAATCGGTTTGCGTGTCGGAACAGCCATTTGTATCAACAGTTTCACCCGAAGGAGTGTTTCGACACTGGTCCAGATCATCGGTAACTCCATCACCATCCGTATCTTTCTGACGATCAGAACAGCCATCAGCATCCACGGTTTCACCTTCAGGCGTATCTGGGCACTGGTCCAGATCATCAGTTATGGTATCCCCATCAGAATCGGTCTGACTATCCGCACATCCAAGAGAATTGACATTCTCACCTGTTGGTGTACCGGGACACTGATCCAAATTATCAGAAACACCATCTCCGTCCTCATCATCTTCCGCAAAAACTGCGATGATATTTGTGTCAGAATTAATAGTGAACGTAATTGGGTTATTTGCTCCTGAAATATTGCCACTCCAGTTCTTAAAAGAATAGCCATTTGAAGAAACAGCCATTATGGTTATTTCTTTCCCTGCATCAAAAGATCCTTGAGAAGGACTAATAATTCCACCTTGGTCTGGTGTAACCTCACTTGTTAATTCATAAATTGTAATTTTTTGTTTGGAGCATGAACCAACAATAATCAAGGAAAGTGCAAATAACTTGACGATGAAAGAAAATAATCTTTTCATTTACATTTTGGAGATTAATTTGTGTAGTACTATTCCTATTGAATTTCGATTAGGATAAAACAGGTTACTGTAATGAATAATTCTTAATATTAAACATTTATTGAAATTATATATAAAGTATTTTAAGCAAAAAAATACTTATCATTTCTATATGTTTAGAAGAACTCAATTTTCTTTATATTTAGGATCCTTCCAAGATAAAGATTATCGACAAGTAGTATAAAAATATCCGCCCAAATTTTCTTTATTCGGATAAACCACATTTTAATACCTTATTTTATTTCCAAGCAATGTAGAATAATAAAGAAGATGCCTTATTGGGCAAAAAATTGTTCCGTTACTAATAAAATCTTTAAGAATTTCTGGTTTTTTTAAACCGATATGACTTCGTTGAGCTTAAACAGTCTTAACGCCACATAGTCTTATAATAATATTTTAATAACAATGAAACTTTAATCTTTTTAGATTAATCAAAAATGTAATAGAATGTAATGTTAACTAGACTCAGAAAGTCTAAATTACATTTCTTATTCATACCCAATTGCTCATCTAAACATATCCGATAATAGAAAAGGTTCCAATAAAATGTGGAACAAATTAGATAGGAATAGCATTGTCCAAAATTAGGATTTGACAATAATTTTATAAATCATTGTAACAAAGATTACATAACTCGATTATATGATTTATATCATAAAAATCGCGCTACATTGGCAGTACTTTCACTCCTAAATTATAATCCTCTATAGGTATAAATGATTCAGCATGGAAACAACAACTGCAAAAAAAACACGAGTATATAGGTTTGGCGATAAAAAAGCCGACGGAAATAGTACAATGAAAAATTTATTGGGCGGAAAAGGTGCCAATCTGGCCGAAATGAGCAGGATCGGGATCCCTGTACCCCCTGGATTTACAATTACCACCGAAGTATGTACAGAATACAATGAACTGGGTAGAAAAGAGGTGATCCCTTTGATAAAGACCGGACGTGGAAAATGCGATCCGAAGAGATCGAAAAAACAATGAACACCAAATTCGGTGATAATGAAAATCCTTTGTTGCTATCTGTACGTTCCGGAGCCCGGGTTTCCATGCCGGGGATGATGGACACGGTCTTAATCTTGGGCTAAATGATGAGGCCATTGAAGGTATTATTAACAAAACCAACAATGAACGCTTTGCCTGGGATTCCTACAGTCGATTTATTCAGATGTATGGTGGCGTGGTTATGGGAATGAAACCGGAAACCAAAGAGGATGAAGATCCTTTTGAGGAGATCATTGACCACCTAAAGGATAAAAGACATATCAAGCTCGATACTGAATTTACCGTACAGGATCTGCAGGATCTGGTCTATGATTTTAAGGATGTGGTTAAAAAGAAAACCGGCAGGAACTTCCCAACGGATCCATGGGAACAACTTTGGGGTGCCGTGATGGCTGTGTTTGACAGCTGGAATGGCGACAGGGCCCGCTATTACAGAAAAATGCATGGGTACCCGGCCAATTGGGGAACCGCTGTTAATGTACAGGCCATGGTATTTGGAAATATGGGCGACGATTCCGGAACCGGGGTCTGCTTTACTCGAGATGCCGGAACCGGTGAAAATCTATTTAATGGGGAATACCTTATTAACGCACAGGGGGAAGATGTGGTAGCCGGAGTACGCACCCCACAACAGATCACAAAAATCGGATCAGAACGTTGGGCACAACTGGCTCAGGTTAAGGAAGAAGAACGCAAAGCATCTATCCTTCCCTTGAAGAATTGATGCCAGAGATCTACACGGAACTAAACGGATACCAGAAAACACTGGAAAACCATTATCGGGATATGCAGGATATGGAGTTTACCATACAGCAAGGAAAACTCTGGATCCTTCAAACCAGGAACGGAAAGCGCACCGGGAGCTGCCATGGTAAAAATCGCCATGGATCTTTTGGAGGAAGGAAAAATAAACGAAAAAGAAGCGCTTCTCCGTATCGATCCCAATAAACTGGACGAACTCTTGCATCCGGTTTTTGACCCCAAGGCTCTGGAAGATGCAGACATTATTGCACAGGGACTTGCCCGCTTCACCGGGAGCCGCCACGGGCCAGATCGTCTTTTTTGCCGATGAAGCCAAAAAATACAAATACAGCATTCTTGTGCGGACAGAGACCTCCCCGGAGGACCTGGAAGGGATGCATCTGGCCAAAGGGTATTTTAACAGCCAGAGGAGGGATGACCTCCCATGCGGCAGTTGTAGCCAGAGGAATGGGGAAATGCTGTATCTCCGGGGCCGGGTGCCTTAAAGATCAATTACAAAACAAAGACCTTAAAAGTAGACGGAAAAGAATTCCATGATGGCGACTGGATCTCCCTGAATGGTTCTACCGGAAATATCATTGAAGGTAAGGTAGCCACCACGAGAACCGGAATTAAGTGGTGAATTTGGGGAATTGATGGACCTGTCAGACAAATATGCCACCATGAAGGTGCGTACTAATGCTGATACCCCTAAAGATGCCAAAGTTGCACGTAGTTTTGGGGCCACAGGGTATCGGCTTAACACAGAACAGAACATATGTTCTTTGAAGTAGACCGGATCAAGGCCATGCGCGAAATGATCCTGGCCAGTACCGTAAAAGGTAGGAAACATGGCCCTACGCGACCTGCTACCTATGCAACGAAGCGACTTCGAGGGTATTTTTGAGGCCATGCAGGGACTTCCTGTGACTATCCGTCTACTGGATCCACCTTTGCACGAGTTTGTACCTCACCAACTGGCTACTCAAAAAGAACTGGCCGATGAATTGCATATTTCTCTGGATGCCGTAAAAAGCAAAGTAGCAGAACTGGAAGAATTTAACCCCATGCTGGGCCACCGGGGTTGCCGATTGGGTAATACCTATCCGGAGATTACCGAAATGCAGACCAGGGCCATCATCGAAGCGGCCTTAAACTTAAAAGAAAAGGGAATTGAAACCCAGCCGGAGATCATGGTCCCCCTGGTAGGTACCGTCAATGAATTCCTGGAACAGGAAAAAATCATTAGGGAAACCGCCGAGGCTATTTTTACAAAAAGAAAAACAAAAGTGAATTACTCCGTGGGTACCATGATCGAGATCCCAAGGGCCGCATTATTGGCAGATAAGATCGCAGAGTATGCCGACTTCTTCTCCTTTGGCACCAACGACCTTACACAGATGACTTATGGGTATTCCCGGGACGATGCAGGGAAGTTCCTACCTATCTATCTTGAAAAGGGTATTTTAAAAGACGATCCTTTTGAAGTCTTGATCAGGAAGGTGTTGGGCAATTGGTACAAATGGGAACCGAAAGAGGAAGAAAAACCAAACCTCATTTTAAAGTAGGGATCTGCGGGGAACATGGAGGCGAACCCAGTTCCGTAGAATTTTGCCATAGGATGGGGATGAATTATGTGAGTTGTTCCCCGTTTAGGGTGCCTATTGCGAGGGTAGCAGCTGCGCAGGCAGTGATTAAGAATGCACAATAGTGCTTTTGAATAATGAAGTGTAGTTCATCAACTCCTAAAGTTACCTATGACGTTGACTTCTTCACATCCATAGTATAAAGTTGACGATTAGAATTTTTTTTTGAATTAAATAATTTCAAAGGAAATAATAAGTATTTATATTATTAATCCTTTTGAGATTCCTTTTTAATCTCTTTTCTATTTAAACGAATTAATATTTGTATTTATCGTTTAAAACAATCCACTTTCCTAATTAATTGTATTTTTAATTCTTTCATCCTAAGCACATCATTATGACCATAACTGTTGATCCTAAATACGTATACAAAAGATTGCTGATATTTATTTTTATTCTAATGCTTTGTCATATAGGGGTGAATATCATTAAGTATACTTACGTTGTTAATGATGGGATTTGGAGTGCAAATAAATGGGTAAACAGGCTTATTGGGCTTTTTGATTTGGATACTGAAAAGAATATTCCCACTTTCTATTCTTCCTTAGCACTTTTAACTAGTTCAATATTGCTATTCTTAACGGCTAATTTTAATAAAAAAAATAATTCAATGGTTTATCCATGGATACTCCTGGGAATGATATTTTTGTTTTTGTCGTTAGATGAGATATTAGAATTACACGAACATTTTGTGAGACTTACCCAAAACCTTTTCCAATTGACCGGCTTTGGAACGGCATACTGGACATTACCTTATTTAATTGCGCTAATTCTTCTTTTTATATTTCTAGTTAGGTTTCTCAAGCAATTACCTCGTAAAACCTTATTCCTAGTCGTTTTATCTGGCTTTATTTTTCTATTCGGAGCTGTTGTTATGGAGGTTATAGGCGGAAGGTATCAGGAATTTTATGGACGTCAAACTCCTTTTTTTACCTTTTTATACACTATAGAAGAAGTATTGGAAATGGGCGGTATTGCAACTTTTATTTATACGCTACTTTCCTACAAATCGTTCTCCATTGAAATCAAATAACTTATTTTTCAATTGTCATTTAGCGATAGTTTATTTTTACGCTGAAATAATAGTTGCCAAATGTTCAGCATATTTAGTAAAAAACGATTCCTGGTAGATGCCTTAAACGGTTTTGTGGATATTCACAATCATTTGTTGCCCGGTATAGACGATGGGGCCAAAACGGTTGAAGATTCCATGGCAATGATACGTGAATTTGCCTCTTTTGGAGTAACGAAGTTCATTGCTACCCCGCATATCATGGCTGATTATTACCCCAACACAGCAGAAACGATTGGCCAGGCTTTGACCTTATTGAAATCGGAGTTCTTGCAGCAAGGATTGGATACCATTGCAATAGAAGCTGCTGCAGAACATATGATCGATACGCAATTTGAAAGTCTGTTGGAAAATAAAGGGATCATGCCACTGCGCTCACGGCACCTCCTTATTGAAATGTCATATCTGCAGGCCTCACTGAATTTTGATGATGCCATTGAGCTAATCGCCTCCGCAGGATTTTTCCCGATCCTGGCTCATCCGGAACGGTACCGTTATCTTCATGGGAAGAGGGGTGTCCTGAAGGATTACAAGAAAAAAAATGTACTCTTCCAGCTAAACTTGTTATCTCTGGGTAAGTACTATGGAAAAGACATACAGAAAGTGGCTCTAACCTTACTGGATAAAAACGTAATTGACTTCGTAGGATCGGATATCCATACGATGCATCAACTGAAGGTATTGAAGGAAATTACTTTGGCAGATTCCGTATACGACAAATTGGTCCCTGTGGTCCAGAATACGATCAGAGAATTCTATTAGACCACTAAATCTTTAAGCGAATTTCCACCACTTCTTGGATTTCTCCCCATAGCCATAGCCATACTTACCACCATAGCCAAGGTTAGATTCCTTAACCCCATTAACAACAAACGCCAAGCCATTCAGTTTCCCCTCTTTATGAAGCTTCAAAGGAAAGTTAAGCACTTTCAGTTCCGTTACATCGGCACGTACCACATAGAGTATCTGGTCTGCGTATTCACTAATCAACAGGGTATCGGACACCACCATCAAGGGGGCGGTATCCACTATTACATAATCATACTCGGCAGGCACGGTCGTGAGTAATTCCTTCATCCGTTCACTCATAAGTAATTCGGAAGGATTGGGCGGAATTTTACCGGAATAGATCACATCAACGGTTTGGTCATGGGCCAGCATGGGTGAAATGATATCACCAATATCTTAATAGTCCTGTCCACCAGATATTCCGTAAACCTACCTTACTTGATCCCTTGAAGGTTTTCCCAAGTCGGTCTACATTTTTACCGGAATAAAACTGATAGATCTTAGGATTTCGTATATCCGCTCCAATAAGCAAAACTTTTTTATTTGCTTTTGCGAAGATCATGGCCAGATTGGCAGAAACCAGCGTCTTCCCTTCCCCAGGTACCGTAGAGGTCACATAAATAACATTCCCCCTGCCGGAAACTGATTTCTTTGACTTGATCACATAATCAATATTGGTCCTAAGGATTCTTAAGGATTCTGCCAGTACGGTCCGTTCCCCTGTGCGCACCAGGATATTTTCTTTTTTGGAAAGCCTGGGCAATTCTGCTAAAACGGGAATATCACCAACATATCGCTCCAGAGTCACCTTGTTGTGGACCTTATTATCCAGTAATTGGTGGATATATATAAAAGAAAACGGGATCAGCAGCCCCAAAATTATTGATGCTAATATTACGATGGGTTTTTTAGGTGAAACAGGAAATGGACTAACTCCATATGGTCTGTCAATGATATTCGATTTTGGGGAGGCAGAAGCAAAGGTGATCTGTGATTCCTCTCTTTTCTGTAATAAATACAGGTACAGTGCCTCGGTGGTCTGTTGTTGACGGGTAATGTCCCGTAGGGCACGCTCATTGCCTGGAGTGGCATAGATCCGGGCGTTTACCTGTGACAGCCTGCTGCTTAAATTGTTGACCTGCATATTAAGGTTGTTGGTCATGCTGTTTAAACTGGTTTGTAAACTTTTTTTAAGCCCGTTCAGCTGTTCATCGAGGCTTACGATCACAGGGTTCTTCTCATTGGAACTTCGCAATAACCTGTTTCGTTCACTAACTAATTGGTTATAAGTAGCCGTTGTATTGGCAATGGTCCGATCGGATAAGCCTACGTTGGAAGGGAGTATATCATACCCGCTCTGGTTATCCACAATATCCTTCATGGAGGCGGTTATGTTCAATTGTATTTGCGCGTTTTGCAATTCTTGCTGGCTTTGTGCACTAATGTCAATATTACTGCTTATCTGAGACCCTACATCCGTGATCCCCCTGCCCGATTTAAATTCCTGCGCAGATTGGTCTACGGTAGATAAATCCCCGTATATTTCAAGAATTCGATCATTGATAAAGTCTGAAGTTTTGTTAGCTATCAACCTTTTGTCTTCAATGGCATTATTATTATAATTATTAATTAAGCCATCTAGAATATCAATCGCTTTTCTTTCTACTGGATCCTGTAAGGAAAATGTAACCACGTTAGAAAGTTCATCAGCAGCCGATATCAGTATTTTTTTCTTATAGTTTTGCACCACAAACTCAAGTGGATTAATGGTAATCAAAAATTCTCGTCCAATTTTATTTTTAATATCTGAGTCCTTAGGAATAAGAACAATATCACCAAATTGAGTAGAAATCGCATTTCCGAAACCATAAGATTCCATTGGAGTATCTTTGGTTTCATTTTTAAGGTCAAAGCCTGTTTCAGAAGTTATTCTCATTAAAAATGTACCCTTAGCAAGATATACGAGGGAGTCTGGAATCAGAAAATTTATATTAAATGGTTCGGATTTGTATAATTCCGTATTATGAATCTGCCCTTTGGCCTCAATTTTTACATTCAAACCTAGTTTTTTTACTACTTCTATAATATTAGATCTTGAATTAAGGATCTCAATCTCATCCTCTATCTTGGAATTACCTGCGGTAAGCATCTGAAGATCTGAAAAAGCTCCTAATTCTGAAGTGGCGTTCTGATCTTTTATAATCTGTATTTTGGCCTCGACAGCGAATAAGGGAGTGGTATAACGGAGGAACAAAACCGCCATAAAGATTGCAAAAAATAAGCCGACCAAGAACCATTTCCAATGCTTTAAATAGGGTTTTAATAATTCCTTATAATCCAATTGCGTATTAGGCAAGTTTGAATAGTTAGATTCCATTTATTTTTGGGGTTACTTAAATTTAATTCCTTGTAATAATTATTGCTGAAGTTGTCATTAAAGTTAGGATAATAGAAACAAGTATAGTAGTCGACTGACTTAATGCTGTTTCTTTTATACCTGCAGAATTAGGTTCCACATACACTACATCGTTCTGGGTAAGATAATAAACGGGTGATCTTGTCATATTTTTTGAAGTCAGGTCTATCCGGGTATACACCTTCGTTCCGTTAAAGTCACGGATCACCAATACGTTATCCCGCACACCGCGCAGGGTAAGATCACCTGCAAGTCCCAATGCTTCCAGAATGGTGATCTGTTCCCCATTGACAGGATAGGTCCCAGGACGGGATACCTGCCCTAAAATCGTCACCGTAAAATTTCGTAGATCGTATGTTAATAATAGGATCCTTTAAATATTCAGATAGCCTGCTGCGCAATAAGATTCTCAATTCGTCGGGAGACAACCCTTCTATTTTCAGCTTACCTATGACCGGAAAATCGATCATTCCTTCCTGGTCTACAAGGTAATCAACCTGTTCTGCTCTCAGTCCTCCTTCAGAAGCCCCCCGAAAGAGATTAAAGGGTGTACTGGCTTCAGGGTTCAGGGAAGAAACATAAATGGAAACAAGGTCGTCTACCTTAAATTTCGTGATCGACTTATTCTCATCGATCAGAGTCTCGTATTTCCCTGTGTCCTGAAAATAAACGACCTCTTTTCTTGATGCACAGGATGACATTAATAAGATTACAAATAGACCTACTAATACTCGATACGAATTCAGCTTCATAATAAAATGATTTTACAAGTATACTACAAATTTAAGAATGCAATATCTCAGAGGCTGTAGATTTTTCTTCATTCTTGCTTTCAGTTGTTTCTTTATCAAGTTCAGAAAAGGAAGAGTTTTGAGAGATATACTCAGGGACGATTTCCTTCATCAGTTTTACGGTATTGCCCGTGAAAAACATATTAGTAACACACAATTCGTCTATCTTGATTCTTATATTTGTAAAATCAAAATCACGTGCCTTACTTATCATGATTTTTTTATGATAGGTTGGCAGCGTATTTTCACCATTCGCCAATAATTCTTCATACAATTTTTCCCCTGGTCGTAGTCCGGTTATTTTAATGTCTATATCCTCAGGATAACGCAATCCGGAAGGCGTGATCATGTTTTTTGCAAGGTCAAATATTCGTACGGATTCCCCCATATCAAATATAAAGATCTCCCCTCCCATCCCCATGGCTCCCGCCTCCAATAACTAACTGTGAAGCCTCCGGGATAGTCATGAAAAAACGGGTAATATCCTTATGGGTTAGGGTTAAGGGACCTCCGTTTTCAATCTGTTTTTTAAATAAGGGGATCACGGATCCATTGGAACCGAGCACATTTCCAAACCGCGTAGTTATAAATCCGGTTATACCTTTCTTTGTTCAACAACTGATGTACATCTCTGCAATCCGTTTGGTAGCCCCCATCACATTGGTTGGATTAACTGCTTTATCCGTGGATACGAGAACAAATTTCTGCACCTTATATTGAACAGACAGATCCGCAATTACCTTGGTACCCGCAATATTTATTTTAATGGCCTCGATATGGGTTATACTCCATTAAAGGGCACATGTTTGTAGGCCGCGGCATGAAAAACAATATCAGGTTTGAATTCCTGAAAAAGTGTATTGCATCCGTTTTTATCCCGAACATCCCCAACCAGAGGAATAAAATTTGTGTGCCATTTTGTTTTAATTCCTGTTGCAAATCGTACAGGGCTGATTCCGCCTGATCCAGCATTATTAAGATTTATATTTGATATTTGCAAATCTGGCGAACGATTTCACTGCCAATGGATCCTGCCCCACCGGTTACTAAAATAACTTTATCATTAAGTTCTGTCTGAATTCGCTTATTTGTTAGGGAAATTGGAGCCCGGTCTAACAAATCCTCTATCTGAACCTGTTTAATCTGTGAAGCCTTTAATTCCCCGTTGATCCAATCCTCAACAGGCGGTACAATTTTTACCTTAACCGGAAACTCCACCATACCTTCAACAATTTCCTCTAATTTTTTCGGTTCTATGTTCTGGACCGAAAAAATAATCTCGGAAATTCTTTTTGCCTTAAAAATTGCTCATTTAATTTTCGATGGACCGTAAACCTGAACACCATTGATCAATTTGCCAATTTTATTTATCCTCATCTATAAACCCACTACATTTGCCATTACTTCTCGAGTGGTTTGAAAGCGTATTATAGGTCAGATATTCCAGATTCTCCTGCACCTAAATCAAAACGTTTTTGATTGCTTGCAGTTTATATTTATAAACCTATTGTAGTGTAAATATCTTAAAGACAAACCTGGTGGCCGTAAGCCAATAAAAGCCAATAAGACTATTAATAATAATAGACCCAAGGGAATGGTATATTCATCGGATAAATATCAAATTTCCTATTTAAAACAACCATGAGTATGGCTATAATACTAGAAAAGGCAGACCGCATTGAAAATATTATAAATATCCCGGATCCCGGTATGCCTTACAATCCCTTATAAGAACCGGTTAATTAAAGAATGATATCCATGAAATAAGTACATTAAAGCCCAACTGAATACCGGAAGCTTGTATACATCAAAATTCAAGGTGAAATTAAACCGTATTAAATATGATAAAATAAAGGAAACACCAATGTGATAAGATCAATGGCTAACACCAGCCATTTACTGGCAAATCGGTGTCCATTATTGGTTAGGTAATTTTGAATCATGATAGGATTTTCTTAATGATTTCAATTACTCTGTTTAGATCTGTCTCGGCTTAGATTCGATCCACTTGGCAGACAAAGTCCTCTGTTCAAATAGGTCTTCTGATACGCCATTTAAATAGGCATGCAGGAACTTAAAAACAGGTTGCAGATGCATCGGTTTCCACAAGGGCCTGGACTCAATATTTTCTTCTTCAAGTGCTAGTCTGATAGATTCCCTGATTTTAAAATCATGAGTTAATATAGTAGTTAGCCACCGATTACTAAAGCATTCCCTCAGGCTCTTTCAAGAATTTAATTTCGTCAAAATTAGACAAAGCGTCCTTGATAAAACTTATAATTCTTCCTTCTCGCTTCTACCCGCTCTTCCAATACGCTCCATCTGCCCTCTTCCAATTCCCGCCAATACATTACTCATGCGATAATTATACCCAATATGGAATGTTGGTAATGAGGTGCATTATCGCGGGCCTGGGTAGCCAGGAAAACAGCCTTATTCTTTATTTTCTTATCCTTTGTTAGCAAAGCCCCTCCACCGGATGTCGTAATAATTTTATTTCCATTAAAGGACAGAATACTCGATATCACCGAAGGTTCCGCATTTTACTCCTGATAACTGACTTCCCAGGGCTTCTGCACTATCTTCAAGTAACCGGGATTTCATAACTTTTCGGAAATCTTTTGAATCTCCTCGGCTTTATAAGGCATGCCATATAGATGTACTGCAATAATGGCCTTTGGTTTCTTACCTTTTTAATTCGTTCTTTAATAGCCTTTTCAAGCAATTCAGGGATATATTCCATGTTTCCCTTCACTATCCACAAAAACAGGGGTTGCTCCAAGATAAGTGATTGGGATTTGCCGAGGCCGAAAACGTAAAACTCTGGCACAATACCTCGTCTCCCTGTCCAACACCTAACAGTTCAAGGCCAAGATGAATAGCCGCTGTTCCTGAACTCAAGCATGCCGCAAATGTCTCCGATCCAATATAGGCTGATAAATCCTCCTCAAAACCGTTGACATTTGGACCTAAAGGAGCAATCCAATTCGTATCAAATGCCTCTTTCACATATTTTTGTTCCGTTCCTCCCATATGGGGGGAAGAAAGCCAAATTTTTTTCGTAAAGTGGTGTTCAATGAGATTTGGTTTTATACGTTATTTAGATTTCAAAAATAGTCTTATAAACTTTAGGTTGAAATGATACTAGTCACTTTCATGCACTTCTTTATTCAAATACAAAAAGACACATTTACTGACTTTCATTCAATAAAATTAGGGCTAAAAATATACTGGGAATAATTCATAGATAATAAATCGCCAAACTGTATAAAAATCGGATGTTTGATATAATTGTAATTGATCTGACATAATCTAAAAGGTTTATTTTGATAATTTCCAATCTTTACTGGAAAAGGTAGTTACTTTGTAAAGAATTATTTAGTATTAAAAAACTCGAAGTAGATGGTTTTATGAATATATTAGTTACCGGAGCAGCAGGTTTTATAGGGTTTCACGTATGTAAGAGGCTTTTAAAAAGGGCTATAAAGTTGTAGGTTTGGATAATATCAATAATTATTATGATCCAAACTTAAAGTATGGGAGATTGGAAGATCCTGGGAATTGAACAACCGAAAGCAGAACTCTTTAAGCGAAAAATACAAAGTACAAATAATCCCTATTTTCATTTTATTAGGTTAAACTTAGAAGATGTGGAGGCGCTTAATACACTTTTCGAAAAAGAAAAATTTGATGTCGTTTGTCATCTAGCCGCCCAGGCAGGGGTTCGTTATAGCCTGGAAATCCCGAAGCTTATATTGAAAGTAATATCGTTGGATTTCTGAATATCTTGGAAAATTGCAGGCATTATAACATAAAACACCTTGTCTATGCCAGTAGTTCGAGTGTGTATGGGGCAATAAAAAGATTCCTTTTGAAACCTCTGACAATGTAGACCATCCGGTAAGTCTGTATGCAGCGACCAAAAAAGTCAACGAATTCATGGCGCATACCTATAGTCATCTGTATGGGTTTCCCACCACAGGCTTGCGTTTCTTTACCGTATATGGGCCCTGGGGCAGGCCAGACATGGCCATGTTCCTCTTTACGGAGGCTATTCTTAAGGAAAACCCATCAAAGTATTTAATCATGGAGATCTGGAAAGGGACTTTACCTATATTGATGATATTACGGAAGGAGTGGTTCGGATGATTGAAAAATCTATTGCTGAAAGGAAAGGAAGTAAAGGCAGTCTATATAAGATTTACAATATCGGAAACAACCAATCTGTAAGTTGATGGATTTTATCGAGGCTATTGAGAAACAAATTGGAAAAACAGCCATTAAGACATGATGCCCATGCAACCGGGGGATGTTGAAAAAACCTGGGCCAATGTGGATGACCTTGATAAGGATTATGGATACAAGCCCCATACTCCTATTGACAGTAAGGGGTAATAAGCGTTTATTGACATGGTACAGGAATACATTATTATAATTTCCATATTAGGATTCAATGTTCTTTTTAAATATCTGAAAGAGTCAGTTAATTCTAAATTTCACCGATTATCCCTGATCGACAAACACTACATTCGATATAAATTCCCATTTTAATTCTATCGAGATTTGTTCATCTTTGTTGGGATTTTCTGACAATATGGATAACTCAAATCTTAACCTTAAGCAAGACCTGAAAATTCTGGTCACCGGAGGAGCGGGATTTATTGGTTCCAACCTTTGTGATACCCTATTAAAAAATGGCAATCAGGTTCGATGCCTGGATAATTTTGCCACGGGTAAAAAAGAAAATATCGAACCCTTTCTGGATCATCCGAATTTTGATTTTATCGAGGGGGACATCCGTAATCTTAGAGGACTGCAAAAATCATGTGAGGGATTGACTATGTTTTGCACCAGGCAGCCCTGGGATCGGTACCCAGGTCCATCAAGGATCCGATTACCAGCAACGATGTCAATGTGTCGGGTTTTCTCAATATGCTGGTTGCCTCCCGGGATGCCGGTGTAAAACGATTTATTTATGCCGCGAGTTCCTCTACCTATGGGGATTCTAAAAACATGCCCAAAGTCGAGGATATTATTGGGAAGCCCCTCTCTCCCTATGCGATTACCAAATATGTCAATGAATTATATGCCGATGTCTTCAGCAGGACCTATGGTATTGGAGACTATAGGACTAAGATACTTCAATGTTTTTGGGCGGAAGCAGGACCCCAATGGGGCATATGCGGCGGTGATCCCCAAATTTGTGATGCAAATGATGAAGCATGAGGCCCCTGTTATCAATGGAGATGGAAGTTTCTCCAGGGATTTCACCTATATAGACAATGTAGTTCAAATGAATATTCGGGCAATGCTTACAAAAATAGCGAAGCTTTAAATACGGTTTATAATGTTGCTTACGGAGAACGCACAGACCTTAATGAACTTTTGCCCTTCTTAAAAAATATCTGAGTGAATTTGACCCTGAAATTTGTAAAATTAGAGCCTGTATATGGGCCAGAACGCAAAGGAGATGTGCCCCATTCCCTGGCGTCAATTGAAAAAGCACAAAAACTACTCGGATATAACCCTGAATATTGCTATTGATACTGGTTTAAAAGAAGCGGTACGATGGTATTGGAATAATCTTAAAATAATTAAATTATGAATTTAACAGTAATTGGAACAGGATATGTAGGCCTTGTTAGTGGAACCTGTTTTGCAGAAATGGGAAATACAGTCACCTGTATGGATGTGGATACAAAGAAAATCGAAAAACTGAAAAAAGGGATCATTCCTATCTATGAACCGGGTCTGGAGGCCATGGTAAAGCGCAATATCGATAATAACACCTTACATTTTAGCACAGATCTAAAGAAGCATCTAAAAAAATGTGATGTCGCCTTTATTGCTGTGGGAACCCCATGGGGGAAGATGGTTCCGCAGATTTGCAATATGTACTGCAGGTGGCCAGAGCAATAGGGCAATATATGGTGAAGATCCTTATTGTTGTGGATAAATCTACGGTTCCTGTTGGAACTGCGGATAAAGTAAGTGCAACCATACAGGAAGCACTGGACAAACGTGGAGTCAGATATCCCTTTTCATGTGGTTTCCAACCCTGAATTTTTAAAAGAAGGGGATGCCATTAATGATTTTATGAAACCAGACCGGGTGGTTGTCGGAGCAGATGACGCAGAAACCACCGAAAAAATGCGATGCTCTTTATGCCCCTTTTTTCAGAAGTAGTATGGACCGACTCATTACCATGGATGTTCGTTCTGCGGAAATGACCAAATATGTGGCAAATGCCATGCTGGCCACCAAAATCTCCTTTATGAATGAAGTAGCCAATATCTGCGAATTGGTCGGGGCAGATGTCAATAAAGTACGTATCGGGATTGGTTCTGACAGCCGGATAGGGTACAGTTTTATTTATCCGGGTAGTGGGTATGGAGGCTCCTGTTTTCCGAAAGATGTAAAAGCACTTATACGAACAGCTGCAGAACATGGATATGAGGCAACTTAATCAGTGCTGTAGAAGATGTAAATGATAGGCAAAAAATGGTATTGCTAAAAAAGTTATTAAACGATTTGGAGAAGACCTTAACGGCAAAACTTTTGCCGTTTGGGGATTGGCCTTTAAACCACAAACCGATGATATGCGGGAAGCCCCTGCCATTTATATCATTAAAGAACTTGGTAAAGCGAGGGGCAAATATCAAGCCTATGACCCAAAGGCTATGAAAGAAGCCAAACATTTCTATCTGAAGGATGTTGACCAATGTCGCCTATTTCGACTCCAAATACGAAACCCTTAAAGAATGCGGATGCCATGATCCTGTTAACCGAATGGAAAGAATTCCGGTCACCGGATTTTGAGGAATTAAAGGCACAATTAAATGCACCCATGTCATTTTTGATGGCCGAAACCAATATAATGATCAAATCTTGAAAAAATGGGATTTGAATACTTCCAGATCGGAAAAAAATAGTGAGATAGTTGACAATTTTTAATTTAATAATTATTAAATGAATACAACTAAAAATATGCGTTATATCGGCTTGGGTTATGTAGGACTGCCTTTAGCCAGGCTTTTTGCCACCAAATATCCGGTTGTTGGCTTCGATATCAATCAAGGCCAGGAGTAGCAGAATTACAAATCCGGTAAGGACAGTACTCTGGAAGTCGAGGATAGAACTTGCTACAGAGTGCTTTAAAGGTACTCTATCCAAAAATGGAAAAGGGCTTGTACTGCTACCGATCTTATAGAAGATATAAGAGACTGTAATTACTATGTTGTTACCGTCCTACTCCTGTGATCAAACTAATAGGCCTATTCTGACCCCTCTGTATAAGGCCAGTGAGACAGTGGGTAAAGTTCTTAAAAAAGGAGATATTGTCATTTATGAATCCACTGTCTATCCGGGTGTTACCGAAGAAGAATGTGTTCCGGTACTCGAAAAAATAAGTGGCTTAAGTTTAATGAAGATTTCTTTGTAGGCTATTCCCCGGAACGGATTAATCCAGGGGATAAGGAGCATACTGTAGAAAAAATCTTGAAAGTTACTTCAGGATCCACTCCCGAAATCGGGAAAAAAGTAGATGCCTTGTATGCTTCGGTAATTACAGCAGGCACCCATTTGGCACCTTCCATCAAAGTTGCCGAAGCCGCCAAAGTGATCGAAAATTCTCAACGGGATATTAATATTGCCTTTGTCAATGAATTGGCAAAAATCTTTAATCTTATGGGCATAGACACCCATGATGTTTTAGAGGCAGCAGGTACCAAATGGAATTTCCTCCCTTTAAACCAGGACTTGTCGGTGGTCATTGTATTGGGGTGGATCCCTATTATTTGGCGCAAAAAGCACAGCAATATGGATATCATCCGGAAATATTCTGACGGGTCGACGGATGAATGATGGGATGGGGAAATATGTAGCCTCGGAAGTCATCAAACTAATGGTGCAAAAAGATATTAAGGTTAAAGGATCCAAAATTTTTGTGTTGGGGATTACCTTTAAAGAAAATTGCCCCGATGTTCGCAATACCAAGGCTGTGGATGTTATTAGCAATTTAAAGAGTTATGGTACCGAGTAACCGTCTTTGATCCCTGGGCATCCCCCGAGGAAGTTAAGCATGAATATAATTTAAACTACTAAAGAATTGCCAGATGGAAAATACGACGCCGTTGTCCTTGCGGTAGCCCACAAGGAGTTTCTTCATATGGGCCTAAGGGCCATGCTTAAGAGAACGGAGTACTTTATGATGTAAAAGGAGTTTTAAAGGAGCGTGTGGATGCCAGACTATGATAGATTGTTATTAAGGAATAAATAACAATGGTCTTGTCAACAGGGATAGGTGGCAACAAAAAATAGTCGATGCCAAATGGGAATTGGTTTTTTATACTAAACATTCTTAAAGCTTATAAAAAAATTAACAGACTCTCAATAAGTATGAACCTTGCTATCTTTTACCGCACCAACAAGAGTAGTATCTTGATAATCTTAAAAATGAACTAAATAAAACCCCAACGGAATCGTCAGGGTTTTTTTGTTTTAAACTTGCATGTTACTTATCTACTTGGGTCTACGTTTGAAAAAGTTCCATCTGGACCAACCCATATTTTAAAATTATCATAAGGAGTAGACATCACCGCCGATAGCAAAGTTTACTGGGCCACCCCAATAAGTAGCAATTACCTGACTTATACCGCCATAGTACTCATGCCCTTCTTTAGTATATCTATATGTGGTAGTTCCTGTAATATCAACTATTTGAGTTCCGTTAATCCATATTTTTACAAACCCATCCCTTGCAGGGTCAAACCCTAAATTATTTTGTAGTGTAGAAGTTTCCGCACCAGTATAACCAGCTCCAAAACCTCCTTTAAAATGAATAACGACATCTATCCATTCCCTATCTGTATAGTCAAAAGCGTAGGCAGTTGTATCATTACCTGCTCCGTTCCAATAACCTGAGGGGACGCTGCTATCTACGGTCAACAAAAGCGGATTTGTCAGATAAGCTAAAATATAATTGTCCAGAGCCTGCTTCCCTTGTCTTAAAGATATGGTGTTAACTCTGTTAGATGTTCCCGAAAGTTGTGATGGTTGAAATATTATTCTATCCTTACCTAAAGGATTTTGTATATACATTGAAAAACCAACCCAATGTTCTCCCCAATCCGTAGGCGCATCTCTTATTAACTGATTTCTATCATATACATAACCACCATCATTATTATAAGTGCCAAGC
>CAVUUZ010000005.1:1010000-1519814 GCA_963744855.1 uncultured Flavobacteriaceae bacterium | reverse complement strand
CCCCGAAGGTTTTCAGAAATATATGGAGTGGCCAGCGGAAGTGTGTTTTGCATAGCAAAAAAGAGCATGAAGCGATAGCCACAACCATGGTTTGGCTGTAAGCCAAAATTTCCTAAAACCTTCTTGATTTTTTTAAGTTCTTTTTTCATCAAGGAAAAAAGAACAAAAGAATAAAATTGCCCAAGGACGCATCATGCCAAATGCGCAGCATTCATGAATACCTATAAAAAGAAATATCTATCACATGCATAAAATGAACGAGAAAGGATAAAAACAAATCATTAAGTACAATTTTAGTCATATGACGCAGCAGTATAACTACTGCGTAGCTGATCAAAATAAAAAATCCGATCTGCGTCCAGATCGGATTTTATTGTGTTGCATGCATCGCAAGGGCACTCAATATCAACCCCTTTAGTTTAAGATGCCATAAAGGCCAATAATGAATCCCAAAGCGATAAGGGCAAGGATCACTTCTAAACTTACGTTCAGCACAGTTAGAATTGAATTTAAGATCGGGTGTTTTTCGGTGTATTTTTCCATAACATAGAATTTAAGATTTAAGTTCATACTTAAGATACAAAACATCCGAACGGACTTTGGGCGGATTGTTGTGAAACCGCCAAAAACTGTGGTGTAGGCCGATATTATATGCATTTAATCGATGTTTTAACATTTTGGGGACGCTTTGGGGGACGGGTTTATCCTGAAATTAAATAGGAGAATGAATGTTAATTCGGCCTTATAAAGTTCAGCATATCGCAAAGTCGATTATTTTAGTGTTTCAATCCTAATTTAAGAAGGCATGAAAACAACGGTAAAAAGAAGGTGGGGAATCGTACTTATAACGGCATTATTGGTCTCGGCCTTGAGCACTTCCTGCAGCGGGGACAGATTCGGGGGCCTGGCCCTGTACACGGTTAGGGACGATATGAAGAAAGACGCCAAAGCTACCTTAAAAGCGGTGGCCGATGCGGGCTATGTGAACATTGAGGCCGCAGGCTACGAGGACGGGAAGTTCTATGGGATGTCGCCCACAGATTTTAAAAAATACCTCAATGGCGTTGGCTTGCATCCTATCAGTGCGCATCAGGGGGAAGTTACCATGGAAAACGCGGAGGCCATGATGGCCGATGTGAAAGCCGCAGGCTTTCAGTATTTTGTGATCCCCGTACCGCCTATGGGCAGGTTCTTCTATAATGATTCCACCCAAACCATGGGTATGACCGGCACCGCAGAAGAACTGGCTGATATATTGAATGATCTTGGAAAAAAGGCAAGCAAGGCCGGGTTAAAACTGTTGTACCACAACCATGATTTTGAGTTTATAAAGGATAAGAGTGGGCGGGTGACCATTGATTATTTGCTGGAGAACACGGACCCCGATTTTGTAAATTTTCAAATGGACCTCTTTTGGGTCACCAGTGCAGGGGCGGATCCCCTTGCTTATTTTGAAAAATACCCGGGCAGGTTTAAGATCTGGCACGTAAAGGATATGGATACCGAGGGAAAATTTGCCCCGGTGGGCGAAGGAACGATCGATTTTAAAAGGATACTGGCACAAAAGAAATTGTCTGGAATGAAGTATTATTTTGCCGAACAGGATAATACCTTTGGGACGCCGCCGCTCGAGGTCATTAAAACGAGTCATAATGGATTAAAAAAGTTTGGCTTTCATTGATTTTTACGTTCTTTGTAGCTTAACAATATCTGAACAAAATGGTTAAGAAAATTCTCCTTGTTTTACTGCTGGCCCTAGTGGTCATTCAATTCTTCAGACCCGAAAAAAATGACAGTAACGATAATACCTATGCCATCACCACCAAGTATGAGGTGCCAAAGGAGGTAGATGAGATCTTACGAGTGTCTTGTAATGACTGCCACTCTAACAATACAACCTACCCCTGGTATGCCAATGTACAGCCTGTAGCCTGGTGGCTTAATGACCATGTGGAGGACGGAAAAAGGCATCTTAATTTTTCTGAATTCACCAACAGACCCATCGCGATACAGAATCACAAATGGGAAGAAACCATAGAAATGGTGGAGGAAAAAGAAATGCCATTAAAGGATTATACCTATCTGGGCTTGCATGCTGAGGCAAAACTATCGGATGAACAACGAGAGGTACTGATCTCCTGGGCAAAGTCGCAAATGACCTATTTAAAAGACAATTATCCTGCAGACAGCTTGGTGATGCCCAAAAGGCGGTAGCAGTTTTTAAGCAAGGGTATTCATAGTCCTCTCTGATGTAATGAAGGAGGATTATTTCTGCATTTTGAGATAGTAGTCGAGGGAGTGCTTCCCGGATCCGTACAGCAAAAAGAAGATTAATACCAGAAATACAACGCTTGCCTGTACCAGGTTAGAGACGATCATCACTCCTAAAAAATTTGTAAGGATGGCCCCAATGATAATGGGTACTTGCAAAATAACGCTCCAGCGGGTCAAAAGGCCGACAATGATGAAGAGTCCTCCCACAAAATGAGCGGCTGCTACGTAGTGAATGATCATCATACTGCCGGGCAGTTCCCGGAAGGGATCCATGACCAGGGCCATGGCTTCTGCATCCGACATAAAGTCGACCCCCTTAAGGATCAGAAAAAGACCCAGGGCCACACGCACTACGTCTAGGAGGTAATAGGTATGGGCATTGGCCCATTTGTTCAGTGCCTTAATAGTTCCCATATCAATACGATTTATGATGAATAACATGTATAAGGTACTCATATTAAGGGAGATAACAAAATAAAAAAAGCTCCTAGGCTTTCTTGTCCGGTCCATTTATTTTGGTGCTGTCTACCCTTTTTCGGTAGTTTTTTAGCAGAAGACGAAGCTTGGGCGCAATCACATTTTTGCAAAAAGGTTTGTTGGGATCGCGCTGGTAATAGTTTAAATATGTTGCCGAGTTCTCTTTAAATTCCTGAAAGGTGATAGGACGGGTAATGATGGCTTCTTTAAACTGCGGCTGCAGCTGTTGTAGCATGGCAGCTACTCGCTCTTTTTGCGGTTCTGAAAATACGTACACAGCAGAACGATATTTATGCCTCATAGTATGGTTGGAAGTGCAGCTATGCGTATACAGGTGGATCTCAATCAGCACTTCCAAAGGGAGTATGGCAGCATCGTAATGCACAATGACGGCTTCTGAAAAGTCGGCCGCCTCCCTGGCGGAGATCCAGCCCTGTGCTACTTTTTTCTACCCCAAGCAGGGATTGAAAGATGGCCTCAGTGCACCAGTGACACCCGCCGCCAAGCCCTATTTTATTCAACATCATTGCCGCAATTGTAGCAAGTACCCAACAAAAAATCCAGCTTAAGAATAAGCTGGATTCTAAAATGTCTAAATGTTAAGATCTGTTATTCAGGAGATCCAAGTGTTCATTCTTATGAGGGAACTGACTTTCATTTGACGGCCAAAGCGGTGTCAAATCTCTGTAAAGATGAAGCCATATATAATTCCGCATTGTTGGCTAATTCAGAAGAATATTCCTGATAGATAAGAATTACTAAGGTTGTTAAAGTGATTAGCAACAATCCTGTAAAAACTCTTGCTCCCAATAATTTTTCAGATTTATTCATATTAGGTCATTTTACTGTAACATTGAAAATACAAAAAGTAAATTAATTTAACAAATAGTTAACAAAAATAATTGTTAATTATTTTCTTGTTTGTGGAGCTGAAAAGACCTCCTTAGCGAGGTATTGTATATTTAATTGTACATTTAATGTAGACACAAAGGCTATGAAGCTGCATTGGATCAGGGGAGTACTGCTCATTTGGATGTTGCCGTGTATGTCCTTTACATACGGTCAACAAATCAATAGTGCATCTTCCGGGGAAGGGGTACAGCCACTCTTTGGCAGTGAATTTCCCTTGCTGCTTCAGCTGCGGTATTCCAATAAGGAAGTAAAAAGGGAAACCAATGACAGCACCTACCTGCAGTCGATGGTCTGGTTCAAAGAAGCCACTACAAGTTGGGATTCCCTGCCGGTAGATCTTAGGGCCCGTGGAAATTTCAGAAGGGAAAACTGCTATTTTGTCCCTTTAAAACTCAAGCTGAAAAAAACGCATACTAAAGGTGGTTTGTTTCAGGGGAGCGAAAAGATAAAAATGGTGCTTCCCTGTCTTTTGGATAGAAACAGCGGGGATTATGTGTTAAAGGAATACCTGGCTTACAAGCTTTATGAACACGTAGGGACCTATCACTTTAAAACCAGGCTCACGTATATTGAACTCTTTGAGGAAAAAGGCAAGAGAAAGGTTGAGCACAACCTTCTTGGCTTTATGATAGAAGATATGGATCAGGTAGCCGAAAGATACCATGGAAAAGAAATAGAACGGATCATCCATCCCCTTCAGTACGATGCAACGGCCTCCCTGCAGAATGCCTTTTTTGAGTATATGATCGCGAATACAGATTACTCTACCCGCCAACAGCACAATCAAAAGATATTATTTACAGAAAAGAAGATCATTCCGGTGCCGTACGACTTTGATATGTGCGGCCTGGTTAATGCCCCTTATGCCGCGGTTACCAACATTCAGAACCTGTCTGGCTCCATTACTCAGGTTACGGATCGGATCTATAAAGGCTATGAACGGGAGGAGGCACAACTCTATGAAGTGAGGAAGCTGTTCCTGGCAAAAAAAGAAGAAATGCTGGAGGAAGCATACGCCCTGAAAGAACTGTTTCAGGACCCGGCCCAATACAGGCAGGCCGAGGTATTTATACAAGATTTCTTCGACATTCTGGAAGATGATAAAAAATTCAGTAGAAATATTCTTGGCAGGCAAAGAACCCGCTAGAGCCAATTTCTAGGATCCATCCTGATCAATGATTTCTCGGTAGTGATCGTATCTTTTAAAGATCTGATCTACGTATTCAAAAGGCTCCAATCCCCGTACATACCCATATTTTACGACCTCATGGTTATAGTTTTTGGGATAACTCAATGCCAGGATCATTTTTTCTACATGCCCATCCCAAATGGTGTCGTTCAGGCCTTTGATATGTGCAAGATTCTGAGCATCCAGCACATGGCTATAGCCACAATTATAAGATGCCATGGTAAATTTGGTACGCTGCACAGAATCGGGAATATGAGCAAAGCGGTCATAGAGTTTTTTAAGGTATTTAGAACCGCCCCGTATGACATCTGAGGGGTCTAATGATGCTGTTACGCCCATTTCTTTGGCTGTTTCAGGCATCAATTGCATAAGTCCCTGCGCCCCGGACCAGGAAGTGGCCTCCGGATCAAAACGCGATTCCTGATAAATAAGGGAAGCCAACAAGCGCCAGTCCCACCCGATATGCTTGGAATTCTCTTTGATAATTGGATCGTATTTGCTGATCTGCCGTTGATTCAGACTATAAAACGGACTGTTTACACGCCTTCTGAAACTTCGTTTGTTCTTAAAATACTTGTTGTATATGACGTAGTAATCGGGTTGTTTTTTTTCCTTTTGGATCCAGCTATTGGTGGCCTTTAGCAGCTCTTTGGCCCCGGGCCTCAGGGCCCAGGCAATGCGCTGTGAAAAGCTAAGGGGCACCCCCACGTCCAGGTTTGGAAAATAGGAGGCATTTATGGATGCCAGGTTCTTGTCTGCGAGGGTGTATTTAATGGTACCATCGGCCACCATTTTTATGATCTCGTCGGTAGCAAAATTTCCCAGGAGGGTGTCAATGTAGATCTCCCCACCAACTTCTTTAGACAGGTTCTTTATCCGCTTAAAATAGGAGGAGTTCTTCCGCACGGAAATGGTATCCCCTATAAGTTGAATGGGATCTGTAATGATAGCATTTTGGATTTGATCGCTTGTCATTTGTTGCCATCCTTCTGGTTTTTGTTGTACCAGTACCTGTTCAGTAATATAGAGATAGTCGGCAAAGGCCACTTCCTTTTTTCGCTCCTGAGTGATGGCCAATCCGTGTGCTACGATGTCTACCTTTCCCTGGGTTAATTCAGTAAGCAGCTCATCCAGATCTCTGGATACCCGAAGTTCTAGTTCTACGCCAAGATCGTCTGCCAAACGTTTAAGCAGTTCGTATTCATAGCCCATGGGTTGCCCCCGGTACAGAAAATAACTTGTGGCACTGTAAGCGATCAGGGCCCTTAGTTTTCCATCGGCTTTAATGGCTGTGAGATCTCGCTCTACGTCCTGAGAAGTAACTGCCAATTTCTGGCGCGACTTAAATTCAGTACACGACCCCAGCAAGAGCAGGAACAACAACAATGAGAATACAGATCGGCGCATAATAATTTGGCTCAAAGAACGGAGTAAAATACTAAAATAAAATGAATGCCTATCTAAAGAGCAGGATTAAAGCACCCAGGGCAGTAAGTAGTAGGATCATTTTACGGAAGAATTGATCCTTGATGATCTTTACGAGCCTTACCCCGCAGAAAAGGCCCAGAGCCACCCCCGGGAGGAGTTTGGCGTTGATAAGCAAGGTCTCTACGGTGATGGTTTCCCAGACAAAAATGTGAAAGGGAAGTTTAAAAAGGTTGATTATAAAAAATAACCAGGCGGCAGTACCTATAAATTCATTCTTGGGGATGCGCATGGCCAGAAAAAAAATGTTAGAAAATGCCCCGGCCAGGTTCCCTATCATGGTAGTGATCCCCGCCATGATCCCCATAAATCCGGCAAAGGTCCAGTGGGTGGGCACCACTTTTGATTTTCGCATATCCCACCAACTCATCATCACCACACTCCCCAATATTACGATGACCATTCCCACCTTAAAGGCCTTTTCAGGCAGATCATTTCCAATGAGTACCCCTAGGACCACCCCGCTCATCATCCAGGGCAAAAACCTGCGAATGTATTTCCATTGCGCATGCTTGTTGTAATACAAGACGGCAAAGATATCCCCCACTATAAACAAAGGAACTAGCAAGCCAGTAGAGGCTCTCGCACCAAAGGAAAGAGCCATCAGGGTCACAAAGACAACGGCGATGCCCTTTATCCCGGATTTATTCACACCCAGCATAAATGAAGCCAGAAAGGCAAGGATCCAGGAAGTAATGGAGATTTCCACGGGCGTTGGAGGATTGTTTCTCAGACAACAAAGTTGAATCTCAAAGGTATCCTAAAAAATAATATCTTTAGCCACCAACCAACAGATGTAGCCATGGAGTTAAGCACCCTCGATTATAGTTTTATCATTGTTTTCTTTTCCATAGTCTTGTCCATTGGAGTCATTGTCTCCAAAAAATCGGGGAAAAACACCTCCGAATTCTTTTTATCTGGCCGAACCATGCCCTGGTGGCTGTTGGGGCTTTCTATGGTGGCCACTACCTTTTCAACCGATACACCCAATTTAGTGACCGACATTGTGAGGACCAACGGGGTATCGGGCAACTGGGTCTGGTGGGCCTTTCTGATCACCGGCCTCCTAACTGTTTTTGTCTATGCCAAGCTTTGGCGGAAGTCGAATGTAAATACGGATCTGGAATTCTACGAGCTTCGGTATGGAGGTGCTGCCGCCAAGTTCTTAAGGAAGTTCAGGGCCATCTATCTCGGCGTAATCTTTAATGTGATCACCATGTCTGCAGTAACGCTTGCAGCTATAAAAATAGGGGGTATCATGCTGGGCCTGGAACCCTGGCAAACGGTAGTCAGTGCAGGTTTGATAACGGTTACCTTTAGTGCCCTTGGAGGCTTTAAAGGGGTGGTGTATACCGATTTTCTGTTGTTTTTTGTGGCTATGGCAGGTGCCATAGGGGCAGCCTATTATTTGGTAAACATTCCCGAAGTAGGGGGTATTCAGGCTTTAATGGCCAATGAACATGTGGTGGATAAACTTTCTATCTTACCTGATTTCACTAATAAACAGGCCCTGATCACCTTATTTGTGATCCCACTTGCAGTACAGTGGTGGAGTTCCTGGTATCCGGGAGCAGAACCCGGTGGTGGCGGCTATATCGCCCAACGGATGCTGGCTGCAAAAAATGAGAACCATGCTATAGGAGCTACCTTTTTCTTTAACATCATGCACTACGCCCTGCGTCCGTGGCCTTGGATCTTAGTGGCCCTGGCATCCCTTGTGGTATATCCGGATATTGCCAGTATACAGGAGGCATTTCCAACAATTGCCGATGATAAATTAGGGCACGATCTTGCCTATTCCGCCATGTTGACCAAGCTGCCCAGCGGCCTTCTCGGCCTTGTGCTGGCCTCCCTGATAGCCGCTTATATGTCTACAATTTCTACCCAGCTAAACTGGGGCTCTTCCTATATCGTGTATGACTTTTATAAGCAGCAGATCAACCCGAATGCCTCTGAAAAAAGATTGGTGGCCGTGGGCAGGATTTCTACGGTGATCCTTATGGTATTCAGCGCAACCCTTGCCCTGCTCCTGCAGAATGCACTACAGCTTTTTGAGGTCCTTTTGGTGTTTGGCGCGGGTACCGGACTTATCTTTATTTTGCGATGGTTCTGGTGGCGTATCAACGCCTGGAGCGAGATCACGGCCATGTTTGCTTCCGGGATCATCTCTATTTTATTGAAGGTAACGCCCATTGGCGCCTATCTCTTTGCTATGGATACCGGAGTTTTTCCGGATTGGACAGAATATATCTTTGTGGTAGTGGTGACCACCTTCATCTGGATGGCGGCTACTTTTATGACACAACCGGAGTCTAAAGAGGTCTTGCGTTCCTTCTATATGAAAATTCAGCCGGGGGGTCCTGGCTGGGCAAAGGTTGTAAGTGAAGCCGAAAAGGATCAGCAAAAGATCATCACCACCGATGAAAAATGGAGCGTTCCCGCAGGCATCTCCGCGATGCTTTTAGGCTGTGTCCTAATTTACACCTGTATGTTTGCCACCGGGTATTGGATCTATGGCGAAACCTTTAGAGCGAGTATTCTTACCGGGATCGCTATTTTATCTGGTCTGTTACTGGCCAGGGTCTGGAATAAAATGAAAGGAACCATATTATAAGATCTTATGAAAGAAAGAGTAATTTCTGTTGATATTTTCAGGGGACTCACCATCGCATTAATGATACTGGTGAACACCCCGGGAACCTGGCAGTATGTCTACGGGCCCTTGAGACACGCAGACTGGCACGGGTATACACCCACGGACCTGGTATTTCCATTTTTCCTTTTTATCGTGGGAACCTCCATTGTTTTTGCCTACAGCAACAAAACAGCCACCGCCGCTACCTACAAAAAAATTAGTATACGGAGCTTAAAACTAATTGGACTTGGTCTTTTTCTGGGCGCATTTACTGTTACTTTTCCTTTTATTAAGGAATTCGAACAAATTCGTTTCCCCGGTGTCTTGCAGCGTATTGGAGTGGTCTTCTTCTTTGCAGCGATTCTCTTCCTCAATTGTAATTGGAAGGTGCTTGTCGGGATTTGCTTTACTATTTTGATCGGCTACTGGGTTTGGCTCGGTTTTGTTCCATTGCTTGGGGAGGTCCCAACCTTTGACAGGGCCCCGAACAACTGGGCAAATTATATAGATGTTCAGGTTTTCGGCAGCCATAATTACAAAGCAGATTACGATCCCGAAGGCTTGTTGAGTACCCTTCCGTCTATTGCCTCTTCCCTGCTGGGCATATTTACCGGACTCATCCTTATTAGTAAGAAGGCTAAAAAGGAGATGCTATTATTTGGTCTCGGAGTTATTATGTTAATGGTAGGGTATCTATGGGACATTAGCTTTCCTATCAATAAAGCGATATGGAGCAGTAGCTTTGTTTTGGTCACTGCAGGCTGGGCTAATATTTTTCTCGCCCTGATCTATTTTTTAACCGATGTAAAGGGGATACATTTTGGAAGTATTTTCCGGTATATGGGATCAAATGCGATAACGCTGTATTTCCTTTCCAGCTTTATCTCCAAGCTCTTTTATTCTATAAACGTGCGCGAAGGAATGTCTATTCACGAATGGCTTTTTGAGACCATATTCAGGCACGACTTTCTCTCGGGAACAATGTCGTCTCTCCTCTATGGGCTAAGCGTGGTGGGCTTTTATTTACTGTTGGGCCTTTTTATGTATAGAAAAAGGATCTTTATTAAGGTGTAGGGATTCTGGCAGCGGTCTTATTTGCCGGCGGTTTTTGCTACCTCTTGCTTACCAAAGGCCCATTGAATAAATGAAGGAAAAATTCTGGCCCAGGTAGGCAGATCGTGTTTTCCGCCTTCAATATGCACATACGTAAGCTTTTCAGGGGGGTACCCTTTTAAATGCAGTTCTTTCATTAGATCGGTAGTGTCCTCTATGGCATCTATGATACCGCTCTGGTTCCTGTCTGCCTTTTCATCCAGGGAGCCACATTGAAACCAAAAGGAAAGATGCGGGGAATAAACTCCATTCTTTACCATATCCAGAACAATACGGCTCCGGTCTGCGGGATCTTTCCTGGTATAGGCCTTTTTACGCCACCAGAAGGAGCCACTGAACACAGCGGCTTTTCCAAACAGCTCGGGATGATTATAGACAATGTCGAATGCAGACAGGCCCCCCAGGGACATTCCGCAATAGACCCAGGCCTCTTTATGAGGAGCTACTTTAAATTCCTTTTTTAAAAAGGGAATAAACTCTTCGGTAATAAAGCGGGCATAAAGGCCGGCTTTTTCGCCTCTGCCCTTGTAATCGGCGCTGGAGGCGGTGCCGTATTCGTGCATTCTGTTCTCATTGGTCTCCAGACCTATATAGATAAAGGGGGTAATTTTTTTGTTCCTGTAGGCGGCACTCAGAGTAGTTTCTAACCCCATGGATCTGTAATCTTGCCCATCATTCATCAGCAGCACCGGGAAAGGCAGATCGCTTGTCCTGTATGTTGGTGGGGCCACCAACCTGAAGTCCACCGCCCGATTCAGAAAACGAGATGTATACCTTCCTTTTAGACTAATGAATTCAATATCAAAAACCATCAAAAATAATTAAGAGGGCAAGTATAAGGATTCCGCTGATTTTAAGCGAGATGTATGCAAAAATAAATATCTTTGCCCGTTAAATTTTATTTGTAAATAGAGAAAATAAGCATACATTATCGCATGGCATCCATAAAACATATTCAGTACTATTCCAATACCCTCGATCGCAATATAAATTTAGAGATCACCGGGGATTGGGGCTATCCTATTCTTATGTTCCCCTCCTCCTATGGCAGTTTTACCCAAAACAACGATTTTGGACTCAACGGATCTGTAATGAATTTTATAAATGAGGGACGAATAAAATTGTACAATGTGGAGACCATAGACGGACTTTCTTTTTACGCAGAGAATATGTCTTCGGAGACAAAGATCCACAATTACGAGATGTACATGCAGTTTCTTAAAAACGAATTGATTCCTTATATTCAGAGGGAGTGCAATACACATAGAATTGGGGTTGCCGGCGTGAGTTTTGGAGGCTATCATGCGGGAAATACCGCCTTTAGGTTCCCCGATCTGGTGTCGCATTTGTTCTCACTCTCCGGGGTATTTACCATTCGCAATTTTACTCCACTATCTGATGATATGCGGATCTATTACAATTGTCCGGATGAGTTTATGCAAAATGAAGAAGCCTGGCGATATCAGCATATGAACATTGTATTAAGCACTTCAGACTGGGATAGTTGTAAGCCCAAGAATGAGTATATGGCGGGAATATTACAATCCAAAGGCATCCCGTATTGGTATGACGAAAAAAAATGGATAGAACACGATTGGCCCTTGTGGAAAATGGCATTCCCTGAGTATATAGGCCGTTATTTTTAAACCTAAAAAGTAAACAATCATGATAAAAAAAGTAGGAATTTTATTTGGAATGGAAGATACCTTTCCTTGGGCCTTTATTGATAAGGTAAATGAATTAGGGAACGGGAAGGTTATTGCCGAACCTGTTTTAATTGATAAAGTACAACAGGGAATAGATTACGGATACCACGTGATCATAGACAGGATCTCCCAGGAGGTGCCTTTTTACAGATCTTATCTCAAAAATGCAGCGCTCATGGGAACTGCTGTGATCAATAATCCATTTTGGTGGAGTGCCGATGAGAAATTCTTTAATAACTGTCTTTCCCTGCAGGTGGGGGTTCCTGTGCCTAAAACGATCTTATTGCCGTCCAAAGAAAGGCCGGACGACACTACAGAAAAGTCGTTCCGAAATTTAAAGGCTCCTTTAGATTGGGAATATATCTTCAACTATATTGGTTTTCCTGCCTATATGAAGCCACATTCCGGCGGGGGTTGGAAAAGTGTCTACAAGGTAGAATCTCCCGAAGATCTTTTTGCAAAGCATGAAGAAACAGGACAGCTAGTGATGATGTTGCAGGAAGAAATCGTCTTCGATGATTACTACAGAGTGTACTGTTTGGGACAAAAGTATGTGCATATTATGCCTTATGAGCCAAGGAATGAATTTCATCTGCGTTATGTGACCGAACCCAAGACCACCGGGGCGGAGCATCAGAAGTTAATGAAAACCATCCATGACTATACCATTAAACTGAATCAGGCCCTGGGGTATGACTTTAATACAGTAGAGTTTGCGGTTAGAAACGGAATTCCGTATGCCATCGATTTTTGTAATCCTGCTCCGGATGCTGATATTCACTCAGTGGGAGAAGGAAATTTTAAATGGATCGTAGAGCATGCGGCAAAATTTGCCATTGAAAAAGCAAATGCGCATTCTGAGAAACAAAACAACAGTTCATGGGGTACGTTCCTGAGAGATGCTGTTTCTCCGCCAAAGCCAAAAGCTCCTAAGATCTCATTAAAGTCGGCCGCACAGGTGCAGAAAGCGAAGGTTAAGAAGGCCCCCGTAAAAGCTGCCGCTGCCAAGGCGACGCCTAAAAAGAAGACTGTCACCAAGGCTAAGGTTACAACAAAGCCAGCTACTAAAAAAGCTGCTCCCGCTAGTAAGCCCGCAGCCAAGTCGACTCCCAAAGCCCCTAAAAAAGCGGCACCAGCTCGGAAGTCGACCCCTAAGAAGAAAAAGTAAGCTAATAAAAAGCAAGCGTTATGCATAAGTTCACCCTGGGCATTGAAGAGGAATTCCAGATCCTGGATAGCGAGAGCTATACCTTAGTATCACAAATGTCTAAAATATTGGAAGACGGAAAAGTGTTCTTAAAGGAGCGGATCAAGGAAGAAATGCACCTGTCCGTGGTTGAAATGGGGACCAATATCTGCGAAAACATCAATGAGGCCAGGGATGAGGTATCGTATCTCCGTCAGCAAGTGATAGAATTGGCTGGAAAGGAAGGCTTAAAGGTGGCTGCCGCAGGGACACATCCTTTTTCTATATGGAGCGAACAACCAATAACGCCTAACCCCCGCTACGATCAGCTTATTGCTGAAATGAAGGATGTAGCCAGGTCTAACCTTATTTTTGGATTACACGTGCATGTGGGGATCCCCAGCAGGGAAGAAGGCTTACAGATCATGAATGTGGCTCGTTATTTTTTACCACATCTGTATGCCCTTTCTACCAACTCCCCTTTTTGGGAAGGAAGAGATACCGGTTTCAAATCGTTTCGCTCAAAGATCTTTGATAAATTCCCGCGCACCGGGATCCCTCCATATTTTGCCAGTGTAGCAGAGTACGACAAGTTTGTAGACGTACTCGTAAAGACGAATTGTATTGATAATGGGAAGAAGATCTGGTGGGACATACGCTTGCATCCTTTTTATCCAACGGTAGAATTCAGGGTTTGTGACATGGTGATGACGGTAGATGAGGTTACCTGTATTGCCGCATTGATGCAGTGTATCATTGCGAAATTACACAGGCTTCATCAGAAGAATCAGAGTTTCAGGTCGTACAGACGTGTCCTTATTAATGAGAATAAATGGCGAGCCGCCAGATGGGGGATTGAAGCCAAGCTTATCGATTTTGGAAAGGAAGAAGAAGTGCCCTTTAAAACATTGATCGCGGAACTACTAGATTTTGTGGAAGATGTCGTTGATGAATTGGGATGTAGAAGTGAAGTAAATTATGTGTACCAAATGTTAGAACAAGGCTCGGGAGCAGACAGGCAACTCCAGGTTTATAATGACACCAAAGACCTGAAAGAAGTTGTAAAATATACGGTGGAACAAACCTCCAAAGGTTTGTAAGTAAGATGAAAAAGGCCGTTTTTGGCCTATGAACGATGCTTCCAGTACGAAAATAAAATAATACATGCACCCTACCTATAAGATTGCCATCCTTGATATGAATGCAGGCCAGCCCAATGAAGGCATGCGCTGTATAAAAATGCTGGTGGAACAGTTTTTTCAGAATGAAGATATAAATGGCGATTATCAGATCTTTGATGTTCGTGTACACCATGAACTTCCGGAAGTGGAGGACTTTGATATTTTTATCTCCTCAGGAGGGCCAGACTCCCCGAAACCAACCGGGGAAAAATGGGAGAATAAGTATTTCAGATTTCTGGATGAGCTCTACGATCACAATCTGTTGGAAGACCGGAAGAAATACCTTTTTCTGATCTGCCATTCCTTTCAATTAGCCATTTTGCACTGGAAACTGGCGAAAGTTAAACGAAGGAAGTCGACCGCCTTTGGAATTATGCCGGTGCATAAGACAAAGCGTGGAAAGCAGGAATACCTTCTTGAAGGATTGCACAATCCATTTTATGCGGTAGACTCCAGAGATTATCAGGTAGTAAAACCCAAAAAGAAGAAACTTAAAAGCTTAGGTTGCAAGGTATTGTGTAAGGAAAAGAAACGTCCGCATGTTCCATTGGAGCGGGCTGTTATGGCCATTCGTTTTTCAAAAGAGATCTTTGGGGTACAATTTCATCCCGAGGCAGATTCTGAAGGGATGATGCGCTACTTTAAAAGAGCAGACAAAAAGGCCCACATCATAAAACATCATGGGAAAAGGAAGTACAACGATATGATGATCCATTTAGACGATGAAGATAAGATCTTGTTGACAAACAGGACCATCATCCCCAGGTTTTTACAGCAGGCTGCAGATGCCATCGACCATCAAACACCCATTACCATATGATACCCAAAATTAGGGACGAGTTTAACAAAGGATTTGAACAGGCTTTTTACGAAGGCTTACAAAAAGAAATTGAAGATACCTTTGGCGAACCCTGCGCTTTCCGAATCTCAGAATCGCCTGTTTTTTTTGATAAGGCGATGAAAAAAAAGGTGTTCGATGCCTGCGAAGCCATTCTGAAACAATTAGATGACATTGAATATGAAGCGGTAAAGCAACGGTTTATGCCGAAGCATTTACATTCGCCATCGCATTCCGGAAATCCACACTTTTTAGGGATCGATTTTGGATTGTGTGAAGATGAAGCCGGGAATTTAAGCCCGCAACTTATAGAATTACAGGCCTTTCCCTCCCTGTTTTGCTATCAGCCATTTTTAGCCAAAGCCTATTTAAAACATTATCCCAATCTTCCAAAAGAAGGGTTCCATTACTTTTTTGACGGGCATAATGAAGATAGTTATTACAAGATGTTGAAGGAAGTGATCCTCGGAAATGAAGATCCTGAGAATGTCATTCTTATGGAGATCTTTCCGGAGAAACAAAAGACCCGGATTGACTTTTGGGCGACACAACACGCCCTGGGAATAGAAGTGGTCTGTATGACCAGGGTCATAAAGGAAGGGAAGCAGTTGTTTTATGAAAAGGATGGTCGCAAGATCAGGATACATCGAATCTATAACCGTGTAATTTTTGATGACCTTTACCAGTTTCAGGACCTGAAGACCAATTTTAATATTTTTGATGACCTGGAAGTTACCTGGATCACCAATCCCGATTGGTTCTTTATGATCTCTAAATGTATCATGCCCATGTTATCTCATGAAAGCGTTCCGGAATCGTACTATTTGGATGAGATCCCCGAAGACATCGATCTTCATCAATACGTGCTAAAACCCTTGTTCTCTTTTGCAGGGAAAGGGGTAAGTCTTGAACCAACCTGGGAGATGCTAAATGAGATAAAGGACCGTAAGAATTATATGCTTCAAAAGAAGGTGACCTACGCTTCGCTGATAAAGACCAATACGGATAAGGATTCTAAAGTGGAGTTGCGTATCCTGTATGTATGGAACGAAGAAGCCGGAAAATTAAAGCCGGTTATAAATTTAACCAGGATGGGGAAGGGCGGACTTATCAATGTTTCCCACCTTACCAACGATACCTGGATAGGGTCTTCTATCAGTTTTTTTGAGAATTAAAGGAGTTCTGGGCGCTTATCTTATTGAGTGTTGGCCACGAGCCTGGCCACATACTTTCCAATAACATCAAATTCTAAATTTACCCTGCTCCCTATAACGTATTCCTTAAAACGGGTGTGTTCATAGGTATAGGGAATAATGGCTACGCTAAAAGAATGCTGAAGAGAATTCACCACGGTGAGGCTCACCCCATCCACGGTAATGGAACCCTTTTCAATGGTTACATGTTCTTTATTGGGGGCATAGGCAAATGAAAAATACCAGCTTCCGTCCTTTTCTTCAATATGGGTGCATGTTGCCGTAGTATCTACGTGTCCCTGCACAATATGACCATCTAAACGTGACCCCAGGATCATGGCCCTTTCCAGGTTTACCCATGCCCCTTCATTCAGGTCGTTTAAGTTGGTCTTTAATAAGGTCTCTTCAACCGCGGTAACAGTGTATTCATCATTTTGGATATTCACCACTGTTAAACACACTCCATTGTGAGCAACACTTTGATCTACTTTGAGTTCAGGAGTTAGTTTTGAGGAGATGGTTAGCTGTAAATTGCCTCCGTCTTTTTTAAGTCGGGTAATTTTTCCAAGGGTTTCAATGATTCCTGTAAACATGCATCGGAAGTTTTAAGAAAAGCGATAAATTCGTAATGAATACTCGCTTTATAGCTTATTTTTGATAAATAATTCGAGTGGAAAGTAGCAGTAGTAAGAGCCATATAGAGGCATTTTTCCTGCGATTAAGAACGTTCCCACCTGGGATGGCAAAGTTAGTGCAAAGCACAGATATATGAGGAATGAAAATTCAAAAATAAAAGTAGGGATCTCCATAGGGGATCTGAATGGCATAGGGTGTGAAGTGATCTTAAAGACCTTCGAAGATGTAAGGATGATGGAGTTGTGTACCCCGGTCATCTTTGCCTCCACAAAGACAATTTCTCAGCAAAAGAATGACCTTGGTATGGAGCTAACCTTCCATGGGCTCGATGAGGCTTCCCGCGCCATTGAAGGAAAGATTAATGTGGTGAATGTTTGGAAAGAAACGCCAAATATGAGCTACGGAAAAGAGACGAAAGAAGCCGGCTTGTATGCCATCCGCTCTCTGAAAGCAGCCGTATCCGCTTTAAAAAAGGGGGAAGTGGATATTTTGGTTACAGCACCAATCAACAAAAAGAATATTCAGGCCGAAGATTTTAGTTTCCCCGGTCATACAGATTATCTGGCAAAGGAACTGGAAGGGGAGAGTTTGATGTTTATGGTTACAGAGAGTTTAAAAGTTGGGCTATTAACAGATCATGTTGCGGTAAAGGATGTGGCCCAATCCATAACCCAGAAATTGATAAAAAGTAAAGTTGGGATCATAGAGAAAAGCCTGAAGATGGATTTTGGGATCCGGAAGCCAAAGATTGCGCTCCTTGGGATCAATCCACATAGCGGAGACAATGGGGTCATAGGGAAAGAGGATGAGGAGGTACTTAAGCCTGCAATAAAGGAGATGTCTGAAGCAGGAAAGCTCATTTATGGTCCCTATGCTGCCGATAGTTTTTTTGGTTCAGACGGTTTCCGGCAGTTCGATGCTATCTTAGCGGCCTATCATGACCAGGGCCTTATCCCTTTTAAAACCCTTTCTTTTGGGCAGGGGGTGAACTACACCGCGGGATTATCAAAAGTGAGAACCTCCCCGGATCACGGTACTGCTTATGAAATTGCGGGCAAGGGAGTAGCGGATCCCGGTTCCTTTAAGGAGGCGGTCTTTACCGGAATCATGATCTTTAAGAATAGGGAAGAGTTTGAAGATTTGACAAAGAATCCCCTCAAGAAACAAAAAGTAAGAGCCTCTTAACACGCATATTTTTTCTTTTAACAGGCGTAATTGGCTCAGAAATAATTAGGAATTTGGTTTGCTATTGATAAAAATAAAGTATCTTTGCACGCCTTAAACGATTGTAAAAGATGATGACGCGTAAGGAATTTAGTATTCCTTTTTCAGGATTAAAGCTAGGTGCGCATTCGTTTGAGTATCAAATTAATAATAAGTTCTTTGAATCTTTTGAGTATCATGAGTTTAATGAAACTGACATTTCAGTGCAGGTTCAATTAAATAAAATGACCACAGTGATGGAGTTAGACATGAGCGCCAAAGGCACGGTGAATGTCGCTTGCGATCTCACAAACGAACCCTTCGATCAGGCGGTTAAAGCCTCTCTGGAGTTGGTGATAAAGTTTGGAGAAGAGTACAATGATGAGGATGATGAAGTATTGATCATCCCGCATGCAGAACATCAGGTAAATATTGCACAATACGTGTATGAAATGCTGGTGCTGGCGGTTCCTTCAAAACGAATTCACCCCGGGGTGGAGGATGGAACACTACAATCTGCAGCCTTGCGTAAGCTTGAGGAGTTGCAACCAAAAGAGACACAGAAAAACGACGATAAGACAGATCCCAGATGGGACGCATTAAAAAATTTACTAACGGATAAATAAGTTTCAAAATGGCACATCCTAAAAGGAAGATTTCCAAAACCAGAAGAGACAAAAGAAGAACACACTATAAAGCAGTTGCACCTACTCTTGCCAAAGATCCAACAACTGGTGAGATGCACTTGTACCACAGGGCTCACTGGCATGAAGGGAAACTTTATTACAGAGGCCAGGTTCTAATTGACAAGGCTGAAGAAGCAACCGCTTAAGTGATAGCATAGCATAAGACTCCCATCATAACAAATGGGAGTTTTTTTATGGGGTAAGTACAAAACCCTAAAAACCTCGAAATGAAGCAGAAAGTCACAAAAAATCACTATTTTTCACAACTTTTGGAGCATTTTTAAAGGTTTACGCATAAAATCCAGATGTTAGTATGACCAAAATTACGGCAGCAATTACAGCTGTAGGAGCCTATGTACCTGAATTCAGGTTGACCAATAAAATATTGGAGACTATGATGGACACGAATGATGAATGGATCACCACTCGTACCGGAATTAAAGAGCGTAGGATTCTTAAAGACAAGAATAAGGGCACTTCATATCTGGCCATTAAAGCTGCCGAGGATCTCTTGAAGAAAGGCAATATTGATCCTGAAGAAATAGACCTGGTCTTACTAGGAACCGCTACACCAGATTTACCAGTTGCTTCAACAGCTGTTTATGTAGCCACTAAGATTGGCGCTGTAAATGCATTTGCTTATGATATTCAGGCTGCCTGTTGTAACTTCCTGTATGGAATGGCTACCGCTGCACGCTATATAGAATCAGGGAAATACAAGAAAGTGCTTCTTATTGGAGCAGATAAAATGTCTTCTATTTTGGATTACACAGACCGAACCACTTGCATCATTTTTGGAGATGGCGCCGGCGCAGTTCTTTTTGAACCTAATACCGAAGGATATGGATTGCAGGACGAATACCTCCGATCTGATGGTTCCGGAAGAGAGTTCCTGAAAATAGAAGCAGGAGGCTCTTTATTACCCCCCACCGAGGAAACCGTAAAAAATAAACAGCACTACGTATACCAGGATGGAAAATCGGTCTTTAAATTTGCCGTAACCAATATGGCAGACGCAGCTGCTTTGATCATGGAAAGGAATGATCTTACTCATGACGAAGTACAATGGCTTGTGCCACATCAGGCAAACAAGCGAATCATTGATGCGACCGCCAACAGGATGAACCTTGAGCCATCAAAGGTAATGATGAACATTCAGAAGTACGGGAATACAACATCTGCTACCCTGCCACTTTTATTAAGTGACTACGAGAAGCAATTAAAAAAAGGAGATAACCTGGTCTTTGCTGCCTTTGGAGGCGGATTTACCTGGGGATCCATCTATTTAAAATGGGCATATAACTAAGCAAGAACTAATCAAAAAAGAATTCCATGGATATTAAAGAGATTCAAAGCTTAATTAAGTTTGTGGCAAGATCCGGAGCCAGTGAAGTTAAACTGGAAACGGATGATATTAAGATCACCATAAGAACAGGCGCTGCCGGTTCCGGAGGGGAGACCACATACATTCAGCAACTTCCTGCTGCGGTTGCACAGGCAGCACCGGTTCAGGCAACACCAGTTGCTGCGGCACCTGTAGAAACTACAGCTGCTAAAAAAGAAGAAGATTCCAAATACATCACGATCAAATCTCCTATCATCGGTACCTTTTACCGGAAACCATCACCAGATAAACCCGCTTTTGTGGAAGTGGGAGATACTATCAACGTAGGGGATGTTTTATGTGTTATTGAAGCCATGAAACTGTTCAATGACATTGAATCTGAAGTATCAGGAAAAATCGTAAAAGTACTGGTAGACGATTCTTCCCCGGTAGAATTCGATCAGCCCTTATTCCTGGTAAATCCTTCCTAAGTAGAGAATAACATTGCCAGGATCTTGAATGCTCGCAAGGGTATTCATAAAATCTATGGCCACGAAACGCAGCTAATTATGTTTAAAAAAATACTCATAGCGAATAGAGGTGAAATTGCCCTTAGAATTATTCGTACGTGCAAAGAAATGGGCATCAAAACGGTTGCTGTTTATTCAAAAGCCGATGAAGAAAGTCTGCATGTACGTTTTGCAGATGAGGCAGTCTGTATAGGACCTGCTCCAAGCAGTGAATCCTACCTGAAGATCCCGAATATTATAGCCGCGGCGGAGATCACCAATGCAGACGCAATTCATCCGGGATATGGATTCTTATCTGAAAATTCAAAGTTTTCCAGAATTTGCGCTGAACATGATATAAAGTTCATTGGTGCTACAGGAGAACAAATTGACAAAATGGGTGACAAGGCCACTGCCAAGGAAACCATGAAGAAAGCCGGCGTGCCCATTGTCCCGGGCTCAGAAGGCTTGTTAAAAGACGTGCCTGATGCCTTGAAAACAGCTAAAAAAGTGGGGTACCCCGTGATGATAAAAGCCACAGCAGGTGGCGGGGGTAAAGGTATGCGTGCTGTTTGGAAAGAAGAGGATATGGAAGCCGCATTCAATAGTGCTGTAAAAGAGGCTACCGCTGCCTTTGGGAACGGTGGCATGTACATGGAAAAGCTGATTGAAGAACCGAGACATATTGAGATCCAGGTAGTAGGGGACCAATACGGAAAGGCTTGCCATCTTTCGGAACGCGATTGTTCCATTCAAAGAAGACATCAAAAATTAACGGAAGAGACCCCTTCTCCATTTATGACAGATAAATTGCGGGAAGATATGGGGAATGCCGCTATTAAAGCTGCCGAATACATTAAATATGAAGGAGCGGGGACTATAGAATTCTTAGTGGATAAGCACAGAAAATTCTATTTTATGGAGATGAATACCCGGATACAGGTGGAGCACCCTATCACCGAACAGGTGGTCGACTATGACCTGATAAGGGAACAGATCCTGGTCGCAGGCGGGGTTCCTATTTCCGGGAAGAATTATTACCCGAAATTACACGCGATCGAATGCAGGATAAATGCCGAAGATCCATATCATGGGTTCAGACCTTCCCCCGGAAAGATCACAACATTACATACTCCGGGAGGTCATGGAATCAGATTAGATACACATGTGTATAGTGGCTATACCATTCCGCCTAACTATGACTCGATGATCGCCAAGCTTATTACTACCGCGCAAACAAGGGAGGAAGCCATTAATAAAATGAAAAGAGCTCTCGATGAATTTGTTATTGAAGGGATCAAAACAACCATCCCGTTTCACAGGCAATTAATGGATCATCCGGATTATCTGGCGGGGAATTATACCACAAAATTTATGGAAGGATTTAAAATGGATACGGAATCCGAAAACAACTAATTTACACTCCGGCTTTGTCCGGAGTTTTTTATACGCAATGAATCTTAGTTACTGGGAATATAAAACGTGGTTTGATCAGGTAGACTATACCATCATTGGTAGTGGTATTGTAGGTCTGTCTTGTGCGCTTTCGCTACGCACAAAATTTCCAAGGGCAAAGATCCTGCTGCTTGAAAAGGGGAGCATGCCCCAGGGAGCCAGTACCAAAAATGCCGGATTTGCGTGTTTCGGGAGCATTTCTGAGATCCTGGAGGATCTGGATCATCACAGCCCGACAGAAGTCTTGCAATTGGTCCAAAAACGCTGGGATGGTATTGAACTTCTCCGGGCCAATCTGGGGGACAAGACCATAGAGTATCAAAGAAGGGGAGGACATGAACTTTTTTTTGAAAAGGATAAAAAGCTCTTTGAGGAATGCCAGGATCGTTTAGATGAGGTCAATGACTTATTAAGACCGGTTTTTGGGAAACCAGCGTTTCAAACACAACCCAATACATTCGGATTTAAAAAACTAATAGACACTTATATTACGAATCCTTTTGAAGCCCAGATCAATACAGGATTTATGATGAATGCACTTCTGTCTAAAGTAAGGACAGCGGGGGTACACATTCTCAATGGCATGGACGTAACCTCCTATGAAGAGGATGCAACGGGGGTAACGATCCGTACAAACAATTTTGAATTTCGTTCCGGAAAAATGCTGGTAGCTACCAACGGGTTTGCGGCCGAGTGGCTACGAGAAGATATCGTCCCCGCAAGGGCACAGGTTCTGATCACAAAGCCCATCCCCGGACTTAAGATCAAAGGAACGTTTCATTTGGATAAAGGTTACTATTATTTCAGGAATGTAGAGGATCGAATTATGTTTGGCGGTGGCCGAAACCTTGATTTTAAGGCCGAAGAAACTACTGTATTTGGTCTTACCGCTACGGTACAGGAGAAATTGGAGAACGTATTAAGGGAAACCATACTACCGAATACCCGATTTGAGATAGCGCAGCGGTGGAGCGGCATTATGGGGACTGGCGCTCAGAAAAGACCCATTGTAATAAAACTTACGGACAGGGTGGCCTTTGGAGTGCGCCTTGGTGGAATGGGGATCGCTATAGGCAGCCATGTTGGAAAAGAATTGGCCCATTTAGCGTAAAACCTAGTATACTTTTATTGCCCTTTAGGCGATATCCTCAGAAATATGTAATTTCCCTTACTTCACTAAAAATGAAGGAGGCTTTTTTAAATGGAAATACTTTATTTGATCATTGCAGTTCTGTGTATAGTGGTTTTAACCACTAAACTTAAGGTGCATCCTTTTCTGGCCCTTTTGATCATCTCTATTGCGTATGGAATTTTTGCCGGGATGCCCTTTCAGGATATCACAACGGCCATCAATGACGGTTTCGGGGGCACCCTGGGTAAAATAGGACTGATCATTGTGTTAGGAGTCATTATCGGTGCCTTTCTTGAACATACAGGGGGAGCACAAACCATCGCAAAAAGTGTATTGAAACTGATCGGTAAAAAGCGCATCCCATTGGCCATGGGACTCATAGGGTATATTGTTTCCATCCCGGTCTTCGCAGATAGTGGTTTTATGCTGCTACATCCTTTGAGCAAAGGACTGAGCAAAAAAGCCGGAATTTCTTTGGCGGGTGCCGCTATTGCTCTTGGCCTTGGGCTTATGGCTTCGCATACCATGGTGCCTCCTACCCCCGGACCCATTGCAGCAGCCGGTATACTGGAAGCCAACCTGGGATTGGTCATTGCCTTTGGGATCCCTGTTAGCTTACTGGCTCTTAGCGCCGCCATTCTCTTCGCTACAAAATTCGCGTCCAAAACCTATCTTGATCCGGATCAGGGGGATGAAACGCCAGCAGCACAGGCAGAACCCGTCGGGGACCCGGGCATTGTGAGATCCTCTATCCCTATTGTGATCCCTATACTCCTCATTGTCCTGAAATCGGTATTTATTAAGGGAGATTCTTCCGAATCAGGGCCTCTGGAAAGTCTGATTGCATTTCTTGGTGATCCTGTCATTGCCCTTCTAATTGGGGTCTTTCTTTGTTTGCTTTTACCAAAAAAGCTTCATTTTGAAATGCTATCTTCTTCAGGATGGGTAGGTAAGGCTATCAAAGATGCTGCTTCTATTCTTATGATCACAGGAGCCGGGGGAATTTTTGGCACTGTATTACAGATGTCTGGAATCGCCGAAGTCCTTGGAAACTCTTTGAAAGATCTTAATATTGGTATATTTCTGCCTTTCCTGCTTGCCGCAGCCTTGAAGACGGCACAGGGATCTTCCACGGTTGCCCTGGTAACCACCGCATCTATTTTGGCCCCCATGATGACATCCCTGGGTTATGAGACCGAGATTCAAAAAGCTTTGGTAGTGGTATCTATAGGAGCTGGCTCTGCTATGATCTCTCATGCCAATGACAGTTTCTTCTGGGTAGTTACCCAAATGAGCGGGATGAATGTAAAAACAGGATACAAATTGTTTGGCCTTGGAACGGTGGTACTTGGATCCACAGCGGCTTTGGCGGTGTTTATTGCCTCTTTACTTTTTACTTAAGAAAGGATCTTTTAGTCGTTTGTTTATGGTTTCAATGGAGACGTTGAGGTATACCTTAGAGTTTATTTTCAGTTCTTTTTCTGAATGGAAAAATACCTTGCCATCTTCAGATTCACCTTCTACCAGAAAATAGCCACCCATAGAGAACGATTTCTTTACTTTCGTCTTTAAACCCGAGGAGTTGGCAACCTTAAACTCATGGGCGTAAACGATGATATTTCTCTTGGTATCTGCATAGGATTTTAAGAGCGTGATGGGCATCACATTCGCTTCCCCAAACAAACTGGCAACATAAAAATTCGGGGGCGATTCATAGACGTTTTTCGTAAGGCCTTCAATAAGAAGTTCTTTGTCTTTTAATACCAGAATACGATCTGCGAAGGGAAGTACATCGAGATGATCATGTGTAGCTGTAAGACAGGTTATTTTTTCTTCCTTCAGGTATTGAAACAAGTTTCTTCGTAAACTGCTCTTTCTGAAATTATCAATATGGCTAAAAGGCTCATCTAATAACAGCACATCTGGTTTTTGTGCAAGTACCCGGGCGAGGGCTACTCTTTGTTGCTGACCCCCACTGAGATTCTTCACCTTGGTATGGGCCTGCGATGACATTTCAATCATTTCAAGAAGTTCTGCTGTTCTTGCTTTCATTTCCTCCGGGTAGAATACAGAAAGGTGTTCGCTGATGTTCTCAGACACTGTTGTAAATGGCATCAAATCGAACTCCTGTGACAGGTATTTCATATACGATTCGCCGGGGACCAATTTATATAACGGACCTTTTACTTCTTCTTTTCCCCACAGGATTTTTCCTTCTCCAGGGCTGAGGAGACCATAAATAAGTTTTAATAAGGTGCTTTTTCCGCAGCCACTTTCCCCCATAACGGCCACATGCTGTCCTTTTCTTACTTCAAAGGAGAGGCCTTCAAGTACATTAGAGGCATCATAAGCGAAAGAAAGCTTATTTACTTGTAGCATTGGATTCGATCTTCCAGTTATTAAATGCAAAAAATCCGCCTCTAAGAAACGGATTTAGCATTACATTATTGATACTTAGTCTTTAAATTCTTTTAAAACAGCCTGGTTTGGTAATTCTCCATACCCCATATTGTGGAAGGTAAATGCAAAAATATCTGCGTACTGTTCAATTGTCTTGCTAATGGGAGTTCCAGCTCCATGGCCCGCATTTGTTTCGATCCTTATTAGCGTTGGGTTGGTACCTGTTTGCTTTTCTTGTAAGGCTGCTGCAAATTTAAAACTATGGGCAGGGACCACTCTGTCATCATGATCTCCGGTAGTCACAAGGGTAGCCGGATAAGACACGCCTTCTTTTATATTGTGAACAGGGGAATACGCCTTTAAATATTCGAACATTTCCGGACTGTCCTCAGCTGTGCCATAGTCATACGCCCAACCTGCTCCGGCTGTAAAGGTATGATACCTTAACATATCCATCACCCCAACGGCTGGCAAAGCTACCTTCATAAGTTCGGGTCGCTGCGTCATCGTTGCCCCTACCAGTAATCCTCCGTTAGATCCACCACGGATGGCTAAATATTCGGGAGAGGTATACTTTTCGGCGATCAGGAATTCGGCTGCAGCAATAAAGTCGTCAAAGACGTTTTGTTTCTTTAGCTTGGTACCCGCATCATGCCATTTTTTCCCATACTCTCCCCCACCTCTTAAATTAGGAACAGCATAAACACCACCTTGCTCCATCCATATGGCATTTACAGCACTAAAAGAGGGAGTTAGACTAATATTAAATCCGCCGTAGCCATATAAAATAGTCGGGTTCTTTCCGCTGAGGTTAAGGCCCTTCTTATAGGTTATGATCATAGGCACCTTGGTACCATCCTTAGAGGCATAGAAAACCTGCTTAGATTCATAGGCATTGGGGTCAAAGTCGATTTCAGGTTTCCAATAGATGTTATAGTCTCCCGTTTTCGGGTCTAATTTATAGATTGAACCGGGGGTGTTGTAATTGGTAAAAGAGAAATATAGGGAGGTAGCTTCCAGCTTCCCACTGAATCCACCGGCACTGCCTATTCCTGGTAATTCCACCTCTCTGATCAGCTTCCCTTCAAAGTCGTATTGCAGTACTTTAGAGATGGCATCTACCATATATTCTGCAAAAATATACCCTCCACCAGTGCTTGTGTTAAGCACATTTTCAGTTTCCGGAATAAAATCTTTCCAATGTTCAGGACCTGGTTGTAAAGCATCAACGGTGACAACTTTTTTATTGGGAGCATCCCTGTTGGTTTGAATATAAAGGGTTGTACCTTTATTATCTATAACATAGCTATCGGAATCGGTATCGTTCAAAACCGTAAGAAAAAGTGCATTTGGATCTGAAAGATCTTTTATTAACAGCTTATTGCCAGAGGTTGTAGTCGCCGGGTATAAAACAAGATAACGTTCATCTTCAGTAACACTGGCAGAAATATACCGGTGTTTTTCAGCTATTGTTCCTCCATAAATAAGTTGGTCTTTGGACTGTTCTTCTCCCAGAGTGTGATAATACACTTTGTGTTGATCTGTTTTGGCCGAAAGTTCGCTGCCTTCGGGCTTGTCATAACTTGAGTAATAAAAGCCTTCATTGCCTTTCCACGCAATGCCACTGAATTTAATATCCGTCAGGGTGTCCTCAACGACGGCCATGGTTTCTGCGTTGAGCACAATGGCCTTTCGCCAATCGCTTCCACCTTCAGAAATAAGATAAGCGGCCAAAGATCCGTCCTTGCTAAAACTAAGTCCGGCCAGGGAAGTAGTTGCATCCTCAGAAAATGTATTTGGATCCAGAAAGATCTCTTCCTCACCCCCATCTTTTTTTCTGTAGACAACACTTTGATTTTGCAGGCCATCATTTTTGTAATAGTAAGTATACGCTCCTTCTTTAAACGGGGCACTTACTTTTTCATAGTTCCATAATTTTTCCATGCGGTTCTTCAGATCTTCCCTGAAGGGAATTTGTTCCAGATACCCGAATGTAACTTTGTTTTGTTCGGTAACCCATGCCTCGGTTTGGGCACTGCGGTCATCTTCCAACCAGCGGAATGGATCCGGGACTTCAGTGTCAAAATAAGTGTCAATGGTATCTACTTTTGCAGTTACAGGATAATTCACAAGTAAGGGTTCTGAAGTTGATTCGTTTTTACAGGCGAGTAAGGCGATACAAGCGGTTAGGGCCGCAGCAAATTTTTTCATATATATATCAGTTCTTGAGTGGCCTAAAAATACCGTAAAATATTCTTGTTTGGAAGGAAGCAGTGCCTTTTTTAACAGAGTTTTACGCGTCTATTTTTATACCAGGTTTTCGCGTAGCAGATACTCGGCAATTTGTATGGCATTTGTGGCGGCGCCTTTTCTTAAATTGTCGGCCACGATCCACATGTTCAGCGTATTGGGTTGGGACTCATCGCGCCGGATCCTCCCAACGAAGACATCGTCTTTGTCATGGGCATATAGTGGCATAGGATAGGTATTGGTTTCCGGACTGTCTTGTACCACGACCCCGGGCGCATCTCGTAAGAGATGCCGAACAGCTTCCAGCGTATAGTCTTTGGCAAAGGTGACATTAACAGATTCTGAATGCCCTCCAGCAGTTGGGATACGCACTGCGGTAGCGGTAATGGCGAAACTGGAGTCCTCTAATATTTTTTGGGGTTCTTTGGCCAGTTTCATTTCCTCTTTGGTGTATCCATTTTCCAGGAATACGTCGCAGTGTGGCAAGGCATTTCTATGGATAGGATAGGGATAGGCCATTTCTGTTTTGATCCCTGCCATTTCATTTTCCATTTGTTGTACAGCTTTTATACCGGTGCCGCTTACGGATTGGTAGGTGGAAACTACAACACGCTTCATAGTGTAGGCTTTGTGTAGAGGAGCGAGGACCATGACCAGTTGTATGGTGGAGCAGTTCGGATTTGCAATGATTTTATCGTCTTTGCCTAATACCGAGGCATTGATCTCCGGCACCACTAATTTTATTTTCGGATCCATTCTCCATGCAGAGGAATTATCGATCACGGTGGTACCCATTTGGGCAAATTTAGGGGCCCATTCCAAGGAAGTGGCGCCACCTGCCGAAAATATCGCAATGTCTGGTTTGGCTTCAACAGCTTCTTTCAGACCAATAATGGAATAAGGCTGATCCTTATAATGGAGAATCTTTCCTTTAGACCTTTCTGAGGCCACCAAAAAGAGCTCCGTTACCGGAAAATTTCGTTCCGCCAATACTTTGAGCATCACTTCACCAACCATGCCTGTGGCGCCTACGACCGCTAGTTTCATATCGAAATTTTTAATTGGGCTAAAGGTAGTTGAATGAGTATGATGCTACAAACTCTGTAAAAAGTATTATAAAAATATAACAACTTGTTATTTTTGTAACAAAAAGAACCCCTTGCTTCGTGTTTATGCCAAGCAAGGGGTTTAGGTTACTATGTAGTATAGCGGTTTTCCTGTCAAAGCAGGAATCATCTTCTTATTTCTTTTTTAACAGATCTCTGATCTCTCCTAACAGATCTTCCTGACTTGGTCCTTTCGGTGCTGGTGGAGGTGGAGGTGTTTTGGTTTTATTATAGGCTTTAATAATTACAAACATCACCATTCCCACTATAATCAGGTTCACAAGGGTATTGATCCAGGCTCCATAACGGATGGCATTTTCGGCAACAGCACCTGCCTCTCCTGCCACTCCCGATGCTTCGGTAAGGACATATTTGAGATTGGCAAAGTCTACTCCCCCGGAAAATTCCCCTACTATGGGCATGATGATGTCATTGACAAATCCGTTGACCACCTGGCCAACAGCTCCGGCCATAATGACGGCAACTGCAAATTCAATTACGTTGCCGGTCATAATAAAATTCTTAAATTCTTTTAACATAGTCTGTCTGTTTAAATTAGTTAATGTTAGTGATTGTTATGCTGCAAGATAATTATTTTCAAGGTTCTTTAAAACGGTAGAGATGAAGTTAATGGCATTATTTATAAACACGTTTCACACGTGAAGAGATGCCGGTTATAAGTTCATAGGAGATGGTATTGGCATAGGCTGCAAAGATCTCTGCCGATTGCTGTTTGCCAAAAACGGTCACCTCATCTCCCTCCCTGCATTCAATGCCCGAGACATCGACCATCAGCATATCCATACATACATTTCCTATGATAGGTGCTTTTTTCCCATGTATGATGACAAATGCTTTACCGTTACCATACTGTCTACCGATTCCGTCGGCATGGCCGAGTGGCAAAGTGGCTGTTGTTCTGAATGAATTTGAACGGTAGGCCCTGTTATAGCCTACGCTCTCATTTGGTTCAATTTTGTGTAATTGGGAAATGATGGTTTTTAAAGATACCACAGGCTTTAATAAAGGATCTATGGCCGGATTGTTCCCATACCCATAAAGTCCGATGCCACTACGCACCATATCCCATTGTGCCTCGTGGTAGTTTAAGATCCCGGAGGTATTGAGTAAATGCTTTACAGGAATAGGCCCAAAGATGGCTTCGGCATTTTTTACGATCTTTTCAAAAAGTGCAATTTGGCGTTTTGTAAAGTCTTTTTCAGTAGCATCTTCCGAAGCTGCCAAGTGAGATAAGAGTCCTTTGATCTTTAAGACTGTAGCATCTTTTAGCTCATTTTTAATGTGGTCAATATCGTTCTCCCAAAAACCCAGTCTGTTCAAACCTGTGTTAAACTTTAGATGAATAGGATATTCTTTTTGCTTTGCTTTCATCGCAGCCAGATAAAAGGCCTTTAAAATTCGTGGGCTGTATATACTGGGCTCAAGACAATGCGTCATCAGCAATTCAAAATTTGCTTCTTGTGGATGTAAAACAAGAATGGGCACTTGTATGCCCGGCTTTCCGCAATTGAACGCCTTCAGGCACATAGGCCACCGCCAGGGCATCAATCTTCAGAGCCTCTAATTTTTTTGCAATGACCATTGGATCGCTTCCATACCCGGAAGCTTTTACGATCCCCATGAATTTGGTGGAGGGCTTAATTTTGGCGCGAAGAAAATGGTAATTATGCTCCAGGGCACTTAGATCAATTTCCAGAACTGTTTCACTCAACTTAGGCATAGAAACTATTTAAACCTGATATAAACCTCATTGTACTGTGGAGCTATAATACTATTTATTCCTTGGTTTCGCTTCTCTTTGGATGCCGGTATCTCAATCACTTCTTCTTCCTTCACCTCCATCACGTTCACTTTTTCCCTTAGCATCGCTTTGTAAAATGCAGCCCTACTCAGAGGTTCATACTCTTCGGTTTCACCTAATAACACCAGATTGTCATTGTCGGATTTTCGAAAGCTATAGTTCGCGAGATTTCCTGTACGTGTGCATACGGCATGTACCTTAGTCACATATTCTGCCGTAGCCATCAAAGCCGGCATAGGACCAAAAGGATTTCCTTTAAAATCCATGTCGAGTCCGGCGACTACTACCCTCACGCCTTTGTTGGCCAGGTCATTACAAACGGTAACGATCTCGTCATCAAAAAACTGAGCTTCGTCTATTCCTACCACATCACAGTCATCTGCCAGAAGTCGGATATTGGCCGCAGCCGGCACAGGGGTAGACCTTATCTCATTTTCATCGTGAGACACAACACGTTCATCATGATATCTTGTATCTACGATTGGCTTAAAGATCTCTACTTTTTGTTTTGCGAACTGGGCGCGTTTCAATCTTCGTATTAGTTCCTCGGTTTTCCCCGAAAACATGGACCCGCTGATCACTTCTATCCACCCAAATTGTTCTTTATGATTAACAGTATTTTCGAGAAACATTTTGTAATTTTAGACGAAATATGTCATTTCCTCCGTTAGAAATATAGAGGTATAAAAGTATTAAAAAAGATAGACCTTTACAGGGAAGAAAAATAAAAAGAAATGAAACGTAAATTGAAAGAGGAATTAGTGAAGTTGTCTACTGAGATCATTACTTCTCACGACATGGGTGATGTTCCCGAATTGTATGAAGCGGCAAAAAATTTATATGAGAAATTGGCTGTCTTAAAATTTATTGAAGAGAAGTTGAAGGATGTTGAAATAGACGTTTCCAAAAACATAATTGCAGCCAAATTTGAAAAAATGGCCAGTGCTGTTATAGAAGGCAATAAGACCGTTCCTGAGAGTAATCCTCACGAGGAGGATATTATGATACCAGGAATAGATACCATAAAACACATGGTCTCTGAAATGCCAAAAGATGTCAATATTGAACAACTTTTTGCAGAATTTGTGGCAAAGACCGAGGTTTTGAAAAATGACAAGAATGATGTGACGCCAGATAAGGAAACACTTTCAAAAGAAACCACAGGGAAATCTTTGAACGATCGCCATCATACCAAGGAAATGGTAGTAGGGCTGAATGACCGATTGGCCTTTGTGAAACACCTGTTCAATGATAGCACGGAAGAGTTTAATAGGGTCTTATCTCAATTGAATACCATCGATAGCCAGGATAGATCCTCGGCCTTTATTGAGAATATGGTAAAGCCGGAATACAACAACTGGAAAGGGAAAGAGGAATATGCTGCACGATTTATGGCCTTGGTTGAGCGCCGATTTTCATAAGTAAAGAATCCTTTTAAAATAGAATTGGCCGAAAGTTGAGAATACAGCTTTCGGCTCCTTATTTTTGACAAACAGCAATTCGTATATGGGAACACTATATCTGGTACCCACTCCAATAGGAAACTTGGAGGATATTACGTTAAGGGCAATTAAAGTTCTTCAAGAGGCAGATCTTATTCTGGCTGAGGATACCCGTACGAGTGGGAAATTATTGAAACATTACGAAATAGGTACTTCCATGCAGGCGCATCATATGCATAACGAACACAAGATCGTTGGCAAGATAGTAGACAGATTAAAAGGAGGAGACACCATTGCGTTGATCACGGATGCCGGGACCCCGGGAATTTCTGATCCCGGTTTTCTGCTTACCCGTGCCTGTATTGAAGCGGGAATAGCGGTGGAATGCCTGCCGGGTGCCACCGCCCTTATCCCTGCTTTAGTGAATAGTGGCCTTCCAGCAGACCGTTTTGTTTTCGAAGGCTTCCTTCCCATAAAAAAAGGAAGGCAAACAAAGCTTCAGCTTTTAGCTGAGGAAACTCGGACCATGATCTTCTATGAATCCCCCCATAAACTACTAAAAACCCTGGAGCAGTTTATCACCTATTTCGGGCAAGACAGGCCCGTATCAGTATCCAGAGAGATTACCAAATTGTATGAGGAGACCATACGCGGTACTTTAGCGGAAGTGCTGGCGTATTATACCACCCATACTGTAAAGGGCGAATTTGTGTTGGTGGTTGGAGGAAAGAAATAGTTGTCTCAGCTGTTCCTAAAAGTTGTATTTTTTCCGGATGATGTTCCCATGGGTTATCGTTCTAATTACGGTAGCAGCGGTCTATTTTCTGGATCGTTGGGAAAATAAGCACATCAAATCGTTGTTCGATTGGGTTCCTGCTATTTTATTGGCATACATAATACCTGCCATTATTTCTCAACTGGCAAAAGTGGATTATTCCCATGCACCCATCCATGATTTTAGTCGGGATTACATTATCCCCCTTGCAATTATCTCAGTAATGAGTAGTTTATCTTTAGGGCAACTCAGGGCCATAGGATGGAAGCCTTTGGTACTTTTTGCAAGTGGTTCTGTCTTTATTGCACTCTTTCCATTTTTCCTGATGTTGTCCTTTCTGGAAACAGATTTTATTACAAACACCTTTATTTCAGATGGGTATTGGAAAGGCATCCCGCCAATTGTGGGAAGTTGGATAGGGGGAAGTACTAGTCAGTTGGTGCTAAAAGAATTAGTGAATTGTCCGGAAGACATTTTTCTTTCTGTTCTGGTGATGGACAATATATTAGTGAATATATGGACCATCCTTATGTTTCAATGTATAAAAGGGAGTGAAACCCTTAATAAGAAGTTTAAGATCAAAGATCTTGGGATCCCGGAAAGTTTGCGTTTTAACCATGCGAAGTCACTTTCTCCATGGCTGGTTTTCCTGATACTCCTGGGTTTGGTATTATTGATGAATCAACTTCTTGATAGTTTTATTGCCAAAGTCATTCTGCTTTCTTTGATCGGATTGGCGATCAGCAACGTTTGGCCTCGATGGAATTTTACCTTTTCTTTAAAATTTGGTGCAATTCTTATCCTGATCGTTATGGCCATTCTAGGGTTAAAATTACAGTTTGCCACTCTGGACTTTAATACGTCCTTTTTACTATTTCTTGTAGTATGGCTCGTAGGGCATTTTATTTTTATGACGTTCATAGCCAAGGTTTTGAACATCAATATGGCCTGGGTTCCTATTGCCAGCATGGCGAATGTCGGGGGTATTGCCACCGCACCTGCAGTAACTGCGGCCTATGAAAAGAAATGGATGCCACATGCGGTTGTACTTGCTATTCTGAGTATGGCTACCGGTACCTTTTGGGGAATGTTCACTATTTATTTGTTAGAATATATACTACTTGTTTAAAATAGATATTTCTATATGTGCTTGCCTTTTACCCATCCGTGTTTTCCAAGGTACTGCTCCCCACTTTCAACAGCGCCTTGTTCTATAGAGGTGCCCATAGAATCGTTCCATCTGTTGAGATAGCCAAATAGTGAGATCACTCCTAACATCTCAACGATCTCCCCTTCATTCCAAAACTGATACAAGGCCGTTTTGATGTCCTCATCAACCGCGTTAGGTACTTGAGATGCAGCCAGGGAGAAATTGAGGGCAGCGCGTTCCGCCTCAGAAAAGGCCGGATGAGTTCTATAGTCCCATATATTATCTAGTTGCTCCTGCTCTGCTCCGTAGCGTTCGGCGGCCCGTATAGCATGAGCCTGGCAGTACCTGCACCCTGTTGCATTGCTGCTGACCCAGGCGATCATTCTCTTTAAGGCCGAAGTTACCCGTCCCTTGTTTTCCATCACCGCCTTATTTAAATTAATAAAAGCCTTTGAGATCGCTGGCCTATGCTGCATGGTAAGGACAGAATTAGGGCAGAACCCTAATGTTTCATTAAAGAATGTGGCTAATTCTTGCGTTTTAGAATCGTGATCGGGAGAAAGTGGATTGACCAGTGGCATAGGATCTTTTTTGTAGTTAATGTTGTAATTTTGAAGTAGCAAGAAACAAAAAAAAATAGTATGACGAATCATATCACTACCAAATGGATAGGCAATATGGCCTTTGAAAGTAATAATCCTTCGGGTCATCAATTTATTATGGATGCAGGCCCTGAAGACGGGGGCGAAGGAAAGGGATTTCGTCCTAAAGCATTGATGCTATCCTCCCTGGCCGGGTGTTCGGGATTGGATGTGGCATCGCTTATCAAGAAAATGAAACTAGCTGTAGACAAATTCCATATTGAGACCATAGCAGAACTCACGGAGGAACATCCTAAATTCTATAATGAAGTAAAAGTGGAATATCATTTTTACGGGGCTAACCTGGATGAGAAAAAACTTCAACGCGCGGTAGATCTGTCGGTAGAAAAATATTGCGGAGTCATGGAAATGTTTAGAAAATTTGCTTCGGTCTCTACGAAAACCATTTTCCATACTACCTGAACAAAGTTGGCAATTGGAACTATTTTCAATGCCTAAGATTATAACAGCACTGCAAAGTAGATGCGACTTCTATTAGTACCTTATGAGCTCTATTGAAATATCACAAATGCGTTGGACATTACGCCCCAAACCTGAAGCAGTTGCCGTAAAGGAATTAAGCGAGACCTTAGAAGTAAGTCCGCTAGTGGCTACGCTGTTATTACAAAGAGGGATTAGCAGCTATGAAGAAGCGCTGCATTTTTTCCGGCCAGAACTGAAGGACCTCCATGATCCTTTTCTGATGAAGGACATGGACAAAGCAGTGGATCGAATAGAACAGGCAATTAGCAAGAAGCAGAATATATTGGTCTACGGAGATTATGATGTGGATGGTACCACGGCTGTGGCACTGCTATCTTCCTATTTACTGACCTCCTATGAGGGGGTTGCGACCTATATTCCGGATCGGTATACGGAAGGCTATGGCATCTCTTATGCCGGGATCGATTTTGCAGATGACAATGACATAGACCTTATCATTGCGCTCGATTGCGGTATTAAGGCAATCGATAAAGTGTCTTATGCGAAGGAGAAAGGGATCGACTTTATAATTTGTGATCACCATAGACCCGGAAACCATTTGCCAGAGGCAGTGGCGGTGTTAGATCCGAAAAGGGAAGATTGTACCTATCCTTATGATGAATTATGTGGCTGTGGCATTGGTTTTAAATTAATTCAGGCGCTGGAAGTACGCAAAGGCAAGGCACTAGACAGGATCATACCATACCTGGATCTTGTTGCAACCGCCATTGCCGCAGACATTGTTCCCATGACAGGGGAGAACAGGGTTTTGGCACATTATGGCCTAAAGGTGATCAACTCAGCCCCCCGGCCCGGATTTAAAGCGATCTTAAAGGCGCTGAAGAAAACAGTGTTGACCATCACCGATGTGGTCTTTGTCATCGCTCCACGGATCAATGCCGCAGGGAGAATGGAGCATGGACGTTATGCTGTGGCACTGTTAACAGAGACCAACCTGAGCAAGGCTGAAGAAATGGCCGCAGAGATAGAAGTCTTTAATACAGACCGCCGTGGATTAGATCAGGAGATCACTGCAGAGGCCCTGGAACAGATCCGGGATAATAAGGAAGAAGAAAGGTTTACCTCCGTTGTTTACAACCAAAGCTGGCACAAAGGAGTTATTGGAATAGTAGCATCCCGACTAACAGAGACCTATTACAGACCTACCCTGGTGTTCACCAAGAGTGGAGAGAAGCTTGCCGCTTCTGCCCGTTCGGTAAGGGGTTTTGATGTGTATAATGCTTTGGAGTTGTGCCAGGATCACCTGGAGCAATTCGGAGGACATAAATATGCGGCCGGACTCACATTGCTTGAGACCCAATACCAGGATTTTAAGGCTCAGTTTGAGAAAGTAGTTGCAGACACTATAGATCCCATGCTTCTTACTCCTGAGATTACAATAGATGCAGAGATAATGCTATCGGAGATCACCCCAAAACTGATGCGAATTCTCAGTCAGTTTGCGCCTTTTGGTCCGGGAAATATGAAACCTGTATTTTTATCACATCACCTTCAGGATTCGGGCTATGCTAAAGGGGTGGGAGAAGGGAATAAGCATTTAAAACTTGCCGTGAAACAACATACTCCTCAACCCATAGGAGCCATTGGTTTTGGCCTAGGAGATAAATTAGCAGCGGTTGCAAACAGACGCGAATTTAGTGCGGTCTACACCCTGGAGGAAAATGTCTGGAATGGCTCGGTAAATTTGCAATTGAATCTAAAGGATCTCAGGGGGTCTTAAGGGGTATACTTCTCAAGGCGAAAATTGCTGCCATCCAGAATGCCATAAGTATAATGACTGATCCAATCTCCTAAATTGATATAGGTAGAATCCTTATTTAAGGGGATTTCCAAAGGCAGATGCCTATGCCCGAACACAAAGAAATCGAAATGGGCCTCGGATAATTTCCGTTTCGCATACTGAACCAGCCATTCATTTTCCTCTCCCAGGAATTCCTGGTCTTCCTCGCCAGAGATCATCTTGTTTTTTACAGAAAAATACTGGGCCACCGGAACGCCCCAATCAGGATGCAACCAACGAAAGAACCATTTTGAAACCGGATTGGTAAATACTTTTTTCATTCTCTTATATCCCTTATCATGCGGGCCGAGACCATCACCATGGCCTATAAAAAAGCGTTTTGAATTGATCTCAAATTTTTCAGGTTGATGAAATACAGGAATCCCGAGTTCTTCCTGAAAGTAACCATTCATCCATAGATCATGGTTGCCTGTAAAAAAATAAACCGGAATCCCGCTATCGGTGATCTCGGCCAGTGTTCCAAGAGTCCGTACAAATCCTTTGGGGACTACCGACTTATACTCAAACCAAAAATCAAAAAGGTCCCCTAATAAAAAAATAGCCGCTGCATCTTTTCGAATATGCTTCAGCCATGAGACGAATATACGTTCTCTTTCGGCACTTTTTTCTCTGGTGGGAGCCCCTAAATGATTATCGCTGGCAAAATAGATCTTCTTTCCGGGAGGTACTAGAATTTGCTTCATTTGAGTATAAAGATAGGAAAAACGGGTATGGGGTTTACGTATTGTCTTCCGAGAACCATTCCGCATAGGCAGTTTCAGTTTCCCTTAGTTTTAACGAATGCAATTGCAGGTTTTCAGGCAACCGGGCTTTGATCTTATCAGCAAAATGGAGTACCATATTTTCGCTGGTAGGCTGATAATCGGCTAAGATTACTTTATGACCACGGGTCTCCAGCTCCCGGGCCAATTCCAGATGCGGAGTATTTTTATTGAAAACGGTGGCATGATCGAACAGATCAACTACTTCTTCTTTGACAATTTTTTTGAGATCACCAAAATCGATCACCATGCCCAGTTTAACAGCGCCCTTCACTGAGACAGGAGTTCCAATGACGGTCACTGCTAATTTGTAGCTGTGTCCATGGACGTTTTTACATTTTCCATCGTAACCATATAAGGCGTGGCCAGTTTCAAAACTAAACTCCTTGGTTACACGTATCTTGCTCATTTTTAATTTCCTTAAAAGACAAAGGTAGGAATTCTTTAAAAGGAAGACTTTATTAAAATGATTCGGTGCTCCATACCACTTACACGTCTTGTAAACTTATTTTGGCTTTTTTAATCCAAAGAGCGGCCTGATAAGTTGCCACCTTCGAATGAACAGTTCATAGAGCAACCAGGAACCACCAAAAGTTGCGATCGTCAGAATCATAAATTTCGGGAAAAATCCCCAGGACAGCTCCATAAGGAAATAGCCCGCAATGATGGTGACCGTTTGATGCAGGATATAAAAAGGGTATACGGCTTCGTTAGAATATGCCAAAACCTTACTGGGCCTGTTCAAATATCGAGCTGCATATCCAAAGAGGGCGAGGATCCACGACCAAAGATTGAAAACCTTCAGAAAAGCTTCTACAAAATGCTCCCAAACCGAGTCTTCAAATGTCAGTATTAAACTAAGGAATAAGCTAAACCCCACTATTCCGCATACTAAATAGAATCTGCGATTTTCGGTGACCGTTTTCCAGAATTGTTCTTTCACTGAGATCAACAGGAAGCCATAAAAAAATAGCGTTGAAAAATTTATGATTGCAAACCAATCATCTATCAAAGCATGGGTAACGTTAAAAAATGGTTCAATCAGGGATTCGAACAGGTAGAGAGGCAGCAGTAGCCAGAAAAGGCCATACTTATTCTCTGCCTTGGTCTTTATCCAGAGGAGGAATCTGTTTTTAGGATGCTTCCTCAAATAAAGAAACACTGGGAGTAGGACCAGCGAAAAAAGTAACAGATATGGCAAGAACCAGAGGTGGTGCCAGCTCAAATTTCCTTCCGGATACACCCCTACAAATGCTTTTGAGGGCCAAAAATCAAAATAGGAGCCAATAAATTGACCATTGACAATCCTTTCAATATATACCTGCGGAGGTACAATCAACAGCATGCCTACTACTAAGGGAAGAAAAAGTCTTTTAATACGTTCCATGCTGAACTGCAGCCCGGTTCTTTTATTTAAGGCGTAATACGTGCCCATTCCGGAGATAATAAAAAGGATGGGAAGTCGCCATTGATTTAGGAACAACATTGGGTAACGCAGCCATGAATATTCCACATTGTTTTTAATGTGCCATCCCCAGGGAACAAAAAACATTCCAACATGATAAAAAATGAGCAATCCAAAAACAAGGACCCGTAACCAATCAAGATCGTATCGTCGCATAATAAAAGCTTTTACTCAAAGGTATTCTTAAACCACATGCGTTTAGATCCTTTGTGCTGAATGACAAAGATTTGTGCCGAATGGCATGGTGTTTTGCTATTGCTGTAATCTCGATTCAAAGGTGGAGATCATATTTCTGGAGACTGGAATAGTGCTATTACTGTGATGCAGTGTGATTTGATATCCCTGAGCATTGCCTTTTACTTGTTTCAGGAATGATAGATTTACAATATAGGAACGATGTGTTCTTACGATCTGGTCCATAACGCTCAGTTGTTTTTCGAACTCTTTGATCGTGATCCGCTTTAAAATTTGTACGATATCATTCCCTTCATACAGATTCAACATGATGTAATTTCCTTCCGCTTTCGCAAACAGAAAATGATCTATTTCCAGGTCGAACCTGTCCATTTTAACTTGTGTCTCAATGGGAATTGCAGAAATGCTTTTTGGGGTTTTAAACGCCCTCCTTGAATGTTCCAGGATATTTGCTTCCTTCATATAACGGGCATTCAACCTGTTAAAATTTACAGAGACAATGATGCCTACAAGAAGAATTCCCACTAAAAAGGTATTGCTTACTTCTTCTCTCAAATATCCCCAGGACCAGTTGTTAGGATTGTCGAAAATAAGGTCTCTGATCAGGAATTGGCCTATGCCGATTAGCAGCAGAAACACACTTAGAAAAACGAGTTCTTTTCCAATGGTCCACCGTTCATCAAGAGAAGGTGTTAAATAAATATAGGGATACATTAGGAATAGAACCACCATGGGCATAAGTGAGTGTATGACACAGATCCAGAGATAATCCATCCTGTGTTCAGTTGTATTTACGTTAAATGGAACAAAGAAGTAATTGAATAAAAAGGCCAGGAGGAAGATAATAAGTCCAAACTGAATAAGGGATCTTCCCCTAAAATAAAAGGGATAGGGGGTTCGCAAGAATTTTATGATTGGCATATTGACAGCCATTCTTTAGACAGATTGTTACTTTTTAAAGGCCTCTAATGCTTTCTTGGTATGTGGAGACAGGGCCAGGCTACCTGTAAGAGCTGCTCTGTCTGTTAACAGATTACCCCAATTGTCTGTTCCTTCCCACAGCACTTTTTTAAGTTCACGAAGTGCTTCCGGGTTATATCCTCCTAATTGGGACGTAAAATAATCAAGTTCCTTATCCATTTCCTTTATGGTGTTAAATACTTTGGAGAACAGGCCCTTATCTCTGGCCCAGTAAGCATTTTTCCATTCGGTGGGGGCCAGGGACATTTCAGCCAAACCTGATACGCCAATTTTTCGTTCAACCGCCGGAGCAATAACAAGTGGGGCAATACCAATGGTTAATTCTGAAAGTCGGACCGATGCATCCTCAGCGGCAAATACATAGTCGCATGCCGCAATAAGCCCAACCCCGCCGCCAACAGCTTTTCCCTGTACCCGCCCGACTATGGGTTGAGAACAGTGCCGCATGGCATTAATTACATGGGCAAATCCACTAAAAAACTTAGTGCCTTCATCCTGTGTGGATACGGCCATAAGTTCTTTAAAGGAGGCCCCGGCGCAAAACGGACCATTGCCTTCTGAACGCAAAACGATTATGGAAACATCTTTGTTCTGTGACAGCTCTTCTAAGGTGTCTGTAAGCCGTTGCAGTAATTCAGTAACGAAGGAATTACTAGCCGGATGGCCAAATTCTACAGTAGCTACCGTGTTCTGAATATTGGTGTATAGACTGCCATTTGTTCTGGTAGTTCCCATGGGTCACAGATTTTCTCAAAATTACACCTTTTGCAATAGCGGACGAAATTTTGATCTGAACTTCCATACCAAAGCTCCTCCTCGTATGATCATCCAAACCGTAATCGCTATCCATATACCATAGAGTCCTAAGTTAAACAAGTTTGCTAAGTAAAGGGTAGGGATAAATCCCAGAAAAGTAGCAGAAAGCAATACGTTTCTCAAATACCGCATTTCACCAAGGCCCTTGAACAGACCATCAAAAACAAAGGCCACTGTATTGATGGGGAGGGCCAGGATAACTATAAAGAAAATGGAATAAAAGGTTTGTAACACAGCAGCATCATTCGAGAATATTGAGCCAAGGGGCATGTAAAGGAGAACACCTATCCCCATTAACACGAAACTAACACTAAGGCCGTAAAGAATTATTTTTTTGGCTAGTATCCATAATTGCGGGTAGTCTTTTGCCCCGAGAAGGCGGCCTCCCATAATGTTGCCGGCGGCCCCGTACCCATCGATAAAAAAAGCGGCAAACAGCCATAAATTAATGGCAATGGTGTGTGCCCCAATAAACCGATCTCCCAGGGCAGTTGCTTCTCGTACGGCGAGGACCAAGGTGATATTAAGGGCAACTGCGCGTACAAATAAATTAAGGCTCATCACCACCAATCTGCCCAGTTCCGGATGTAAAGGTCCTTTTGGGATCAGGGAAATATTGGTTTTTGTAATAAGCAGGTACAAGGCCATTACGGCCATGACGCCCTGAGAAATTAGGCTGGCCCAGGCAGCACCTTCAATATACATAGGGGCAATAATTCCTTCAATTCCATAAACCAGCATAAAATCGAGGCCAATATTAAGGACTGCGCCTACTATAGCTATCATCATGGGCCAGAAGGTATTTTGTAGTCCTCTGAAAATCCCCATAATAGCAAACACTAATAAGGTTAAAGGAAATCCCCACACCCTTATCGAATAATATGACACACAGAATTCAAGGATCTTGTCTTTGGCATTCAGGAGCATAAATATTTCTTCTACGACAAAGATGGTGGCAACCAGAATCAGTATACTGAGAAGCAGGTTGAGACAAATCGCCTGTGCCGGAAGGTTTGATACCTGTGCTATTTTACCTGCTCCAAGATACTGGGAAATGATGGCTGAAATGGCACTGCGTGTCTGGCCAAGGATCCAGATCAGCATAGAAAGAAAGGCGCCTACAATCCCTACAGCTGCCAAAGATTCTAGTCCATTAACAGGTATATTACCTACAATTGCCGTGTCCGTTATAGATAAAATTGGTTCCGCAATGCCTGCAATGGTTGCCGGAATGGCTAATTTATTGATGGTTTTAAAGGAGACAACTGTTTTCAAGAAAATGGAGATTAAAGGACTAGTTCATAACAATAAAAAGGATGTGTGCTTTGTTTTGGGAAATAAATGGCACCAAGTTTTTGGTAACCACGGGCCTCATAAAATCGCTGATTTCGTTTGTTTTCACTAAAAGTATCCAAACGGATGGAAGCAGCTTGTTCGTCCCTTGCTTTGCGTTCGGCCTTATCCATTAGTAACCTAGCCTTGCCTTTGCCCTGAAGATCCGGAAGTACTGCCAAACGGTGAATATACAGATTGTTCTTAGTTGGAGTGAGCCATTGAACGCTGGCATACTCTTCGTCCATAAGAGAAGAAATAGTGATGCAGCCCTGTATTTCTGTTTGATGCTCAAGAACAAACAGTTCTTTCCTTTTCACATCATTTAAAAATGCCTCATTTGAAGGATAGTGTTCATTCCATTGAAATATTCCCTTGCCGATCATATGTTGCGCACAGGCTTTTGTAAGACGCAATATCTGGGGAATTTCATTTATTTTTGCGGCTCTAATCATCTATTCGTTCTAATTAATCCGTAAATTTATAGTATTAATCACTAACCATTATGAAGAACATATTAGTACCAATCGGAACCTCCCCCAATGCTCATGAAACACTACAGTACGCAGTAGATCTGGCGGCTAAATTTTCTTCAGAAGTGTTTGTAATGGAAGTATTTAATGTGACCAAGAGTGCTGGAAATTTAATAGATATATCTGCCACAGTTGCTAAAAAGGGTAAAGAAAGACTTAAAGAGATCATCAATAAAGTAGACGCAAAGAAAGTTGAGATCAAAATAGCCACCTATAACGGAGATCTTATTGATGGACTAAAAGAGATCGATGATGAACTTGGGATAGACCTTATAGTGATGGCCCCAAGAAGTAATGATGTTAAGGAAGAACTTTATTTGGGCCATACCTCCGGAAGGATCATAAAAAGAACGGAGATCCCTACATTAATAGTACCTAAAGGCACAAAGTTCAGTCCATTTAAGATCATTTTGGTCGGATTTAAGTCGGGCGTACTTAAAAGAAAACGAATTCTGAATCCGTTAATAGAGATCAAGAAAAAATTTAAATCGAAGATACATTTATTGCTGGTAAAGACGCCGGGGTATGTAGATAGTGACCTGAAGGTAAATACGGCCTTAATGGATATTAGTTCTCAAATGACATTGGCGCAGCATGCTACTACCTATTTAGGCATTTTAGAACATATTCAGGCGGAACACCCGGATTTGCTTTGTGTTTTCAGAAGGAAAAGAGGGGTGTTCACTAATTTGTGGGAAAAGAATACGATTCATAAGGCCGAATTCTCTGCCAAGATTCCTGTACTGGTATTAAGCGTAAAGAAAGATTAATAAGAATCCATAAGGATAGTCTTGGGTCTCTCAGGGCATACCATTTTAAACTTCGCTTTATGATGTTTTCCGAAATCGTCCGGAGTGTACAGCCAGATAAAATAATTAAGCCTTATATTACATACAGGCTGAAGCATGCTACTTCCTTAAAAAGTTATTCTGAATTTGCTACTGTTTTAGGGGTCGCGTAGTATTTCTTTTTCAGCCAAAAAGAAACCCGTACCAGAATAATAAGGGCTGGCACTTCTACCAATGGACCAATGACGCCGGCAAATGCTTGTCCTGAATTGAGTCCGAAGACTGCAATAGCCACAGCAATTGCCAGTTCAAAATTGTTCCCTGCAGCCGTAAATGCCACGGAAGCGGTCTTGTCGTATTCGGCACCCATTGCTTTTGTAAAGAAAAACCCAATGATAAACATTACAGTAAAATAGATCAGCAAGGGAACGGCAATCATTAAAACATCCATAGGGATCTCAACGATCAACTCTCCTTTTAAGGAAAACATCACGACGATGGTAAATAAGAGGGCGATTAGGGTCATTGGCGAAATGGTGGGGATAAATTTTTTGGTGTACCATTCCTCGCCTTTTATTCTTACTAAAATCAGTCGGCTTAATACTCCCATCAAAAATGGAATTCCGAAGTAAATTGCCACACTTTCAGCGATCGTTCCGATAGAAATATCTACAATGGCGCCTTCAAATCCGAAATAGGGCGGGAGAATGGTTATAAAGATCCAGGCATAAAAACTGTAGGCAAAAACCTGAAAAATACTATTTAAGGCTACCAAACCTGCACCGTATTCGCTACTGCCTTCGGCGAGATCGTTCCACACCAGAACCATGGCAATACAACGTGCCAAACCGATTAAAATAAGTCCGACCATATATTCCGGGTACTCCCGTAAAAAAGTGATTGCCAGAAACAAACATTAAGCACCGGACCTATGATCCAATTGAGAATTAGTGAAATAGAAAGGATTTTGGTGTTTCTGAAAACTTTTGGCAAGAGCGCATAATTCACTTTTGCCAAAGGGGGATACATCATTAAAATTAAACCAATGGCTATAGGGATGTTGGTTGTTCCGCTATTGAATGAATTTATTATGTTTGGAAACGTGGGAATAAAATATCCAAGTCCTACGCCGATGGCCATGGCAACAAATATCCATAAAGTAAGATTTCTATCTAGGAAACTTAATTTCTTTTTAGCCATGCTTAGGAATTGATTTGAGAGAAAACGTAAAACAGCTCTGTGGCGATCTGCCGGCTTCTTTCCTTGTATTTATCAGCTTGTTGTGGGGTGTTGTCATAAGCCTTTGGATCTTCATAGGTTATTGGGATTCGTTTTTCAGCACCTGGAACGAACGGACATGCTTCATTGGCCGAATCGCAGGTCATAATGGCCACAAAGTTCGACTTTGGATTAAAGTCGTCATCCAATGTTTTTGAAAATCCAATGACTGGATGTTCATTATTAGCATATTTAATAGCATAAACAGGATTGTTACCCTCTGAAAGGGTATTAACTTCAAAGCCTGAACTTTGCAACGTACTCGCTACGGTTGGGAATAGCGCTGTGGCTTCTGTTCCGCCTGAATAACAAAATACGTTCTTAATTTTAAAGTAAGCAGCCAGTGTTTGTGCCCAAACTTGTGATAAATGACTTCTTCTGGAATTGTGGGTACAGATAAAGTTGATCCTTATATCCTGATCAGAAGAAACCTTCGACCTGAGGACCTCTATCAGGGGTTGTATAATTTCTTTTCGTTCCTCCGAAATAGTTTTGGGATCTAATTTTGCAACGAAAGCTTCTATTTCCGGGAACAGGGTTGTCTGTGTGGCCATCATATTTCAAAAAAGGTATTTTTTAGCAACAATTACCACCCGGAGAGCAACAAGGTTCCTCCTTTAAATCAGACAATTTCACTTTTGGTTTTTCGGAAGGAAGTCCACATTGCTCTCTTGCCAGACAATTGGTCATTTTTGTGGTCAACAGAAAATTGCTACCGTCAAAATCAAGTCCGTATTTTCCAATAGTGGTTCCCTGGTATTCAACTTCTATAAGGAGGTCGTCGTTAATACCAAGCACTTTTTGCGATAGTTCAATAATATTGCTCAATTTTTCAGGATGAAGGCGATGGTCATAATCATCAGCTTCCCACAATTGGAAATTTACCACTTCCTCTTGTCTTACCGTACCGCCACAGTCTATAAAATTTTTGGTCACTTTACCTACTTCGGTAACATGAAAATGATTCGGCACCAACGACCCATCAGGTAGCTGAAAAGCAATGGTATCTAGCTTACTTAACTTTGATTTGATTTCTGAGAGTTTCATATAATTGATTTTATTTGTGGGTTGTAATCAGACGATTAATAGGTTCAAATATTTTTAACAACAACCTTTACCGAATGCCAAGTCCTGATCCAGAAATTCAGTCAATAATGCCTTCATACCTGTCCAATTTTCTTTGTCTATACAATAACATACACTTGTTCCTTCCACGCTCCCTTTGATAAGACCCAGGTTTTTCAGCTCTTTCAAATGTTGAGAAATGGTTGGCTGTGCCAGACCGATCTCCCCAACAAGATCCCCGCAAAAACAGGCATCTATTTTAAATAGGTGCTGAAGGATGGCTACACGTGCAGGATGTCCAAATGCCTTGGCAAAAACAGCTATGCGATTTTGCTCCTCTGTAAACATTTCGGTTTTGGTTAGGCCCATTGATTCATTTATATATTGCAATATTACGATTAATTAGAAAGTCCACAAAGAAAAAAAATAAAAATTAGTCCTGTCATACCAATTGCTCAGGCAAGCTAGGGTTATTTCAAGGAAATCTACTTCTTGGTTTGTATGGGCGGTTTACTTTAGGAATTCACATTAGGCCATTTCAGTTTTAAAAGTAGGCGAATTCAATCCTTTAAAAAGTAGCCAAAGCGGAAGAATTAGTTGAACGAGACCCATTGGGAGAAGCATATTCATACTAATACTACTTCCTAAAATCGAAAATAATATTTCAATAAACATAAGAATTACAGCTAGTATCCCTGCAATTGAAATGATTTTTGGAATTAATTTAGAAATGTATAAAGTATAGTATAAAATAAATAGCGGGAAGCAAGAGATCAGAAGACTTAAGTAGTGCGTCCACCAATGTTTTTTATAAAACACCTTACCTAATGTATTTAACATGTCAGAATTTTCCGTTCCATTTTTAGTATACTCCATACTTAATTCCAACATAGAAAGAACACTGACATTATCGATAGATATCGCTAAAAAGCTTAGAATACAGAATGCTAAATATAAAAATGCCAAAGGGATACTATGTTCTTTAAAAATTGGCAACAAAATTGCAGCGATTACTATAGAGGTTATGCCACTAAAGACTAAAAGTAAGGTCGAAATAATAATTTCATTTGAGTTTACAGAAGTAGTAGTTAGAAAATCATCTGAAAATAGTACAGGGCCTTGTAATATTTGATAGACTGTAATACCAATTGCAAAAATAAGCAAGAACAATAGGCCTATAAGTCTTCCGATTTTTTTATTTGATTTCATGTTTTTATGTTTTGTTTGATACAGGGTAGGATGTTAATTATTTTGTAGTTCGGCAAACGTATTTTTCAATTTCAATAAGGATTCAATAGCATTCTTATAGGCATCTCTGTTTTGGGTTATTGTGGCCATTCGCGACAAAATCATATTTTCAAAATAGATTTCTTTTCCATAACTTTTTGAAGACATACTCATATACCTAAATCGTACATTTGGCATCCAAAAATTTTCATAAAACGTAGCGATTCCCTGATGATCTAAAGATTCAAATCTTTCTATAGGGTTGAATGTTTCGTATGTTTCAGAGATAGAATTACGCAGGTCTAAATCATTAAATAATCTTAGATCGCCGGAATATTTTAAATTTTCATAGGTTATCATTACCGGGTAAAATTTGTTTGATGCTATAAGTGCGAATGATTTTACTGTTAATTTGGGGTTGTCGAATTCCTTATTATCCAAAAATTGTAACAAGCTATCTAGCTCTTTTAGCATTTCAGTTGCTGTATTTTCAAGAACAGTGAGCTCTTTTAGATTGCGATCTGCTTCATCATTTAACTGAATAATGTACAAGTCACGCATCTCTAAATTAGATTTGCTTTGCGATTGTTGGTTAATTGCCAAAGCCATAAGAATTCCAATAATTACAAGAATAATTTCTCCAACAGCATAGGCCAAATACTTTACAGACTTGCCTGCCCATCTTCCAGGTGAATTTTCAGCGATCATTTTTTGACGAATTTTTCTAAAGATTTTCATGATTGTTTGTGGTTGGTTAAATGAAACACTTCTGATTCATTTTGTTTTGGTATTCGAATAACAACATTGCCTCTTTTTCTTCCTGTATCAACATATTCATGAGCAGCTACAATTTCATCGAGCGTAAAAATTTTGTCGATAAAAGGGGTTAGTTTTTCTTGCTCTGCAAGTTCTTTTATGCGTTCGAGGTTTTCGGTCTTCTCCGAGGTCAGCATTTTGATTGTGACGAACTTACCCCCGGTATTTAAAACTTTTTTCGCCTTGGCTTTGGTAGTTTTCCCAACGGCATCAAAAACGATATCAAATTTTTCGTTACTCTCCGAATAGTCCTCAATTTTATAATTGATTACCTTTTCTGCACCAAGGGATTTCACCATTTCAATGTTGGAACCGCTACAAACGCCCGTAACCATTAATCCTTGTTGTTTTGCAAGCTGAATGGCATAACTGCCAACACTTCCGGAAGCTCCATAAACCAATACTTGCTGTCCTTTTTTCAAGTTCGCTTTTTCAAGCAGGTACATGGCAGTCATGGCCCCAACTGGTAAAGCCGCGGCTTCCTCAAAGCTTAGGGTGTCTGGTTTTTGGGCCACCACACCATTTTTCCATTGCTCGGGCAAGCAGATATATTCTGCATAGGAGCCGGTTTTTAGCATTGTGGTAGTTCCGAATACAGAATCTCCCACTTTGAATTTCGTGACGTTTTTTCCGATTGCTTCAATGGTACCCGCCAGTTCATGACCTAAAATCTTCTTCTTTGGCCTGAAGAGTCCGAATAGCAATCTTGCCGGGAGCCAGAACAAGGGCGGGAAATCTGAACTACGAAGCCTTACATCGCCCGAAGTAACGGTTGCCGCATGAATTTTGACGAGGATCTCATCATCTTTCAGCTTCGGGTTTTCAATTTCCGTTACTTTAAGAACATTTGGTTCCCCGTATTTATTATAGATTACTGCTTTCATATTAATACATTTCTTATTATAGATATCTCTAGCTTGCATCAAATTAAGAAAATTTAATTAGCTGGATTTTCAGTTCAGGTTCGAGCTTGAAGCTTTAACCTTTTCAATTTTTTTGTAGTTCCACTTTATTCCGAATAAAGGCTTTAAAAGAGCAATCCTCTTAAGGATGAACTCGTAGATGAGAAAGCAAATAATTCCGGTGAAACCTGTAATTGTAATAAATTTTATTTCTACAGGTATCTTCAAAGGCAAAATCAGCATAGCCCCGGCGTATAGTACGAACATGTGAATGATGTAAATCGGATACGCAGCTTTGCTTAGATAACCCAGTATAGAACTCGGACGGTTCAAATATTTGTAACCAAGACCGAAAACTCCAAAAATCCAACAGTTTGATTCAATGGCCGTGAAATACCCTGGTGCCTCGGTTGCAAAAATAAAGTACCGAACACCGAACAGAGCAGTGGCCAAACCAATATATAACCATCGCCATTTTAAAACCGTTTGCCAAAACGATTTGCCGCTATACACAAAAAGATATCCGAATAAAAAGGCAAGAAACCCATTAAAAAAGCCATGCCATGTCTTGGCATATAAGGCAAACAGCTGGGGCTTTACCAGCAAAACCTCCAGGATAAAAAATAAGGATATCAATAAAGGGCCACCGGGATGTCTCATTAGAGCGGATAAAACTCTTTTTATTTTACCGTTCCCGTCCTTCATCAAATAGTAAAAAAGCGGTAAAAGTAAGAGTACGTACACAAAGATATTTCCCAGGAACCATAAATGGCCTTGATGGGGATAATAGCCCAAGGGCATGTTGTAGTACATCTGAAAAATAAACATATGTAAGGTAGTGATGGCGACGAAACCAAAGAGGAAGGGCAAGAAAATTCGCTTTGTGCGTTCCACAAGCAGTTGCCTCCAATTTCGTTTGCGCATGGCAAAATAAAGCCCCATTCCCGAAACATAAAATAACAATGGTATTCGCCATACGTTGAGCATGGTCATCGGTTTCCATAGGTCCTCAAGTACTTCGTTACTCTTAATAAAGCCAACGAACATTGCCCATGGTTGAAATACAATTGCAATATGATATAGGAGTAGCAAGCCAATGGCTATGACCCGTAACCAATCAATATCGTATCTTCTTTCTGTTGTCATTGGAATATATTTTTTAGGTTGATTACTGTAACATCATAGCAATAACAGGACGGGTTTTTTCGATTTCTGTCAAATCAATTTGTAAACCTATTGGTCCTAATTGTTGCTGAAGCATTTCATAAATAGGCTTCATTTCTGCATAAGGCCCCATAATACTTTCTCTTGCTGTCATACCAAAGTTGTTTTTTGCGGTCTTATCGGCTTTGGCATCAATAAGCGACTGTACGACTTCGACCCTGCAAAAGAAGGCAGCCGTATGTAGTGCCGTGGCTCCATCATTATTTTTAAGACTTAGATCTGCGCCCGCGTCTATTAGCATTTGAGCTATCTTATTTTTTCCAAAACTTGCGGCAGTGATTAGGGGTGTAGCCCCACTCATAGCGTCTTTTTTGTTCAAATCTGTACCTGCTTCAATATGCTGTTTAACAGCTTCTGTATTATCTGATAGTATTGCTACTTGAATATCGATTTCTGGTGCCGCAACTTCCGTCTTCGTTTCTGTACTATTGATTGCCTCACTTTTTGATTTGTTAACGGACTGTCCGCATGCAGTCGTAAATAAAAGAAGCACTAATGAGATGTGTGTTAAGGTTCTTGATGAAGTAATTCTAACTGTTTTCATGATACTAAAGTTTAAATATTGTTAATTATGATTTTTGTTATTACAAAGGTGCTGATAGAACTTGCAGCAAGCCCTATGAGCTATGCAGCGAACTATGTAAAGTTTCAGGATGCAGTAAAAACTATGGCGCAGGGATATAACTTATGACGCAAAGGGTGCTTTTTCATTTTGTATGCGTACATTGAAACAACATGGATTTCCCCGAATTTCACTTAACTTAGAGATAGTAAAAACAATATGTCAAACTCATCGGCCAACACATCAACTTTTATTGAACAAGCGGAAGCCATAATTCTAAAAAATTTAGCCAACGAGCAATTTGGGGTTTCCGAATTGGCAGATGCTATGAACATGAGCCGGTCCAACCTGCTTCGGAAAATCAAGAAACAGACAAAACTTTCCGCGAGCCAATTCATTCGTCAAATCCGTCTTAAGGAAGCGATGGAGCTACTAAAGGAAGGTTCTTTAACGGTTTCAGAGATTTCCTTTAAGTTGGCTTTGGTAGTACTTCGTACTTTATTAAATGCTTTCGGGAACAGTATGGATACCCTCCCGGAGAAGTTGGAAAAGGTACTGTGGAGGTAGAGATAGAACAGGTACAGACCAAGTTTTTGAACGATACCGATGGCCTCTTGTCACAGTAATTTTCTTAGCACTGATTATTATTGCTGTGAAACTGTTCAATAAAAAGGATAAGACAAATGAACCAAAAATTGAAAAATCCATCGCCGTGTTGCCTTTTAAAAATGAGAGCAACGATTCTACCAATCTATATTTTGTAAACGGACTTATGGAATCCGCATTGAACAACCTTCAGAAAATCGAGGACCTGCGGGTCATCAGTAGAACCTCGGTAGAGAAATATAGAAAAACTGATAAAGGCATCCCGGAGATTGCCGAAGAACTGCATGTGAACTATTTGGTAGAAGGTAGTGGCCAACGCATCGGCAATCAAGTCCTGCTCAATATTCAATTGATTGAAGCTTCAACGGACACCCCTATTTGGGTGGAACAGTACAATCAGGAAGTAGAAGACATTTTTGCGTTGCAAAACGACGTAGCGAAGAAAATTGCGGATGCCATTGCAGCCGTCGTGACACCGGCCGAATTGGAGCAAATTGAAAAAAAACCAACCGGAAACCTATTGGCCTATGATTACTATCTACAAGCATTGGATCCGTATTATTCGCAGACGAAGGAAGGTTTAGAAAAGGCCATATCCTTATTTGAAAAGGCCATAGAACAAGATCCGGAGTTTGCCCTCGCTTATGCCAATATCGCTATTTCATACTATCTTCTGGAAATATCCCAAATCGAGAAACAGTACACCGAAAAGATTAATAGCTTATGCGGACAAGGCCTTGCTTTATGATTCAAAATCCGCCGAAAGTTTGGTAGCTAAGGCTTTTTACTACATACAAACAAAGGAGTACCAATTAGCCTTACCACATCTTGAAAAGGCGCTGGAGTATAATCCTAATTCATCCTTGGCGGTACAAATGCTTGCAGATTACTATTTTCGTTTGATTCCCAGATACCAACAAGTACCTGAAATACGCATTGAAAGGAGTACGCTTAATGTTTCCAGTGATTCAATTACCCAGAGCTATACATATTTACAGTTAAGTAATGCCCTGGTGTCATCAGGATTTACAGATGAGGCTTTAAAATACATCAACTTGTCTTTAGACTACAATGCTGAAAATTATTATGCGCCACATTTAAGGGCATTTATCCTGTTTGCTAAGGATGGGAATATTAAGAAGACCAGGGATTTGGTTGTTAAGGAATGGAAGAAGGATACCACTCGACTGGACATGTTACAGGACATAGCGAAGTTGTATTATATCGAGGAAAATTATGACAGTGCCTATTTCTATTTTAAAAAATTTGTTGAAGCCAGGGAAGCATATGGTTTGGACATATATCTGCAGGAAAACGTCAAAATTGCATTAGTCTATAAAAAGATGGGGTTAGATAGGGAAGCCGAGAAATATTTCAGTGATTTTTCAAAGTATTGCGAAGCAGATAAGTCATCCTACAGAAGTGTTAATCTGGTTTGGAAATACGCCTATGAAGGGAAGATCGATAAGGCAATTGAGCAACTCAGTATATTTTCAGAAGTAGAAAATTATCCGTATTGGTTTTTATTAATTGAAAATGAACCCCTGATTAAACCGCTAAAAAATCATCCAGATTTTGAGACGATTATGCATAAAATCAAAGACAGGTTTTGGGAAAACCAGGCAAAATTAGAAAAGGCTTTGGAAGGTCAGGGGCTGTTATAACAGGAATTTTTTCCTCCTATTCATAAGTGTATACGGTCTCGTAAGTGTATTGCAAATGGCACTTAATAGTCAAGAATATACCGGGTTAGCTTCGCTGTTCCGGATGATCTCACGTGCTGCAAATACAATTTTCATTGCTCATTCAGTACCTGCGGTATTGACGCTTCAGAAAACAAAAAACTGCTCGAGTAAACTCGGCAGTTTTTCTTATTTCCTAATCGAGCTATGAAAATTGCCCTTGATCTGTGGAGAATACCGGAGTCGAACCGGTGACCTCTTGCCTGCCAGGCAAGCGCTCTAGCCAGCTGAGCTAATCCCCCTTTTTGGAAGTCCAAAGGAACTACTTTTTAGTAACGTTTCAAAATGCTAACTTCTTTTATTTTAAGAAAAGTATAACGTCATATGTTTTATGGCCTCTATGGCTATTCTTACTTTAGAAAAAAAGATATAATGAACAACATAGACGGAAAAGTAGCGTATATAACGGGAGGAACTAAAGGAATAGGCCATGGCATTGCCAAAACACTTGTCGGGGCAGGAATGAAAGTAGCAATCAGTGGAAGAAATTTAAAAGATGCTGAAATGGCAGCTGGGGAACTGGGATCTGTGGACCAGGTACTCGGCATTTCTTCGGATGTAACAAAACCGGAAGACGAGGTGGCAGCGGTTGCAAAGATCCTTAAGAAATGGGGAAAACTAGATGCGGTAGTTGCGAATGCCGGAGTCGGTATTTTTAATTCGGTAGACTCGCTGAGCATAGAAGATTGGAAGAAGATGATAGACACCAACTTAAGCGGGGCCTTTTACACCTTAAAGGCAGCGCTGGAGCCTTTAAAAAAGTCGCATGGATATTACATATCGATTGCTAGTTTGGCAGGCACCAACTTTTTTGCATCCGGAACAGGGTATAATGCCTCTAAATTTGGCTTAGTTGGCTTTACTCAGGCAGCGATGCTGGATCTGCGAGGGCACGACATCAAAGTATCTACTATTATGCCAGGATCGGTAGCCTCACATTTTAATGGAAATCAGCCGAACGAAAAGGATGACTGGAAAATACAACCGGAAGACATTGGAAAACTTGTGGAAGATCTTCTGAGGATGAATCCCAGGACACTACCCAGCAAAATAGAAGTCAGACCCAGCAGGCCGGATAAGAAATAAGACTAAACCTCCTTGGCGACGAAGGCCTCCTTCGTATTACAAATCGTCTCAATCAGGTGAAGCAGTTGCTGCCTGAAAAAGGTCAGGGTATCGGCTGATATGGTTGTGTCCTTTGAAGATCGATTACCGGCTTCTTTTAGCGCGAAAGTTAATAGTCCGGCATTGAGGTTCCTAAAAGGTATGATCGCTGCTTCAAAGCTCTCTGTTTGATGCTTTTCCCTATACATCAGGGCATAACATAAGAGTTGAAAGGCTTTGCTTTTATCCGGGTCATTTATAAGACTCTCCCAGTTTGTGATTTGTACGTCCGTGGCTTTGACATTCCCGGTTTTATAGTCTAAAATCCGTAGGACGCCATCTTTTTTATCTACTCTGTCCAGAGTTCCTCTGAGAAATACGGGAAATGGAACACCCGGCACGTCAATAGCAGTTTTAAAGGGTTCTTCGAGGGCCAGAAGTTCCATGTTATGGTGGGTACTTTCTCTTATTTCTGAGGTAATAAATTTTTCTATATAACGCTGAATGACGTGATAAGCTATCAGATTCTGACCACTTTCCAGGGACACGTTTGGGTAGTGCTTATAATAATGTTCTTTCACTACCACGGGGATTTCTGGGAGTAACATTTTTAATTTTTCAGGTGAAAGACGACTTCCAATAAAGGGCGTATACAGCGCCTCCATGCTGCTGTGAATTACCGTTCCAAAAGTATTGGCGGCAATAACTTCCTCCACATCTATTGATTCTTTAATACCAAGCACATATTTTTTATAGAAGTCGATCGGATTCCGAATATATTGTGATAACGAAGACGGAGAAAAACCTTTTTGAGCCCGGTCTTTGAGGATGTTTATAATCGTGGAGTCCTTTTCAATGGTCTCATTTTCACGAATCGGAAGTTCCATGGCCGGAGTTGCAATAAAATGTGTAATATTCTTTGGTCCTTTTTCTTCTGTAAGCAATTGAGTGATAAACCGGCTTTTTTCCCCGCCTTCCAGCACATCAGGTTCTGTGTTATAGAGTAAATAGACATTTTTGGCTCGTTGCAGTAGTCTGTAAAAGTGATAGGTATACACTGCATCTTTTTCTTTGTAGGTAGGGAGGTTGAATTCTTTTTTAAGATCGAATGGTATGAAGGACGAATTGGTCTTTCCCGAGGGAAGGATTCCTTCGTTAACCGAAGTAATAACCACCGTTTCAAAGTCGAGATTCCTGCTTTCGAGCATACCCATCACCTGAATACCTTCCAGTGGTTCCCCATAAAAATCGAGTGTTTCCTTGTCGAGTAGCTCCTGATAAAGACTTTGAAAGGACTTTAGATCACTTATAAAATCGTATTTATCCATGTACTTGTTCATTTCTTTGAATACCACATGAAGTTGTACAAGATATTCCAGGGGAATAGAATCCTTCTCTGTACTAAAGTGCGTTCTTAGTGAGAGGAGTAAGCTTACAGAGGCCTCAAGGAGTTCCTTAGGCGTCGTAAATAATTCAGAAAATAATAGGGCCAAAACATCCTGGTCTGTAGTGATCAGTTTTCGAAGGCTATGAGCCTTTATATAGATCAAATTTTTCTCTTTGATTATGTTTGCAAGATCTGAGGTTGTTTTTAGCGGGGTTTTAAATAGAGATTGAAGGTAAGGATGCGAAATAAAGGAAAGAAGATCATTGTAGTACCAGCCTTTCTCCTGTTTAGTGACATAAAGGGAAATAAATTCATTGAAAAGACTTGCAGCAGGGGTACTAGCCACCGGAAAGCCCATGGTAACATTAATGTTAGAAATGTTACTGGGTATCGAATGCAGTACCGGATTAAGGATGTTTTCGTTCCCAAGAATAATAGCAGTACGCTTTAAAATAGCCTTGTCTTTTTCATACAGTTCTCTTAGCAAGGAGCCAACATACTTTGCCTGAGATACATTTTTTGGAACCCCCGTTATTCTTATATTTTTTTCAGAGTTGTATAGTGGTTTTGGCCCTTTCGGTGTATTGGATGTATAGTAGGGCCAATTTTTGAGATACGATCGTATAAATACACCCGCGTCGTGAATATGGTCTTGAAGAAAACAAGGATCAATATCCCAGAATACTTCTGCTTTCTGCTCAGCCAGAAGTGTTTGTAATATTTGAGATTCAGCGGCATTCAAGGCATTGAAGCCTATAAAAAAATGTGTTCCATCTTTAATGGTCCTAACGTATTCATTTATATTTTCATGAGCTTTTCTATAAACCATTCCCTGATATCCTACTCCAAGCTGTGATAAATGCGCTTTAAATGCGTTGTAAATGGGTTCCAGGGATTCCCAAAAACGGATATAGGATTCAATCAAAGGTGTTTTTTTTGGTTGTAAATACCAATGATTGGTTTCCTGAATGGCGGTTAGATAGGAAAATATCTCATGAGGGGGAATTAGATAGCGATCTATTTCATTGAAATCCTGCAGCAACGTATTCCCCCATTTTGAAAAACTATAGAAACTCTCTGACTGTTCTTTATGAAGTGTTTGATATACGCTATACAATTCAAAGAACAATTGGGTGTTGGAGGCGTACCTAAGTCCTGATAGTTGTTTTACAAATTCTTCGATCGTAAGGATCGTAGGGGCAAACGAAGCAGTTTTGGTTGTTTTGGAGAATTGCTGTAAAAGGAAAATACCCGCCCTCTTGCTTGGCACCACCAGAACAAGATCATCACTGACTTCCTTTTGGCTTATGATATCGGCAACAACTTCCTCGAGAAAACTTCGCATCGTTAAAAATAAAAAAAGCTCCGCATTTGCGGAGCTTTTAGCACTTAATTTAAGTTGTTATTACTTAAGTAGCTTCTGCCGTAATTAGTTAGAAGGACTAACTAAGTTGATTTCAACTCTACGGTTTGTTCTTCTACCTTGATTAGTATTGTTGTCAGCAATAGGTCGGTCTTCACCGTATCCTGCTGCAGAAAGTCTGCTTGAAGCAACTCCGTTCTCAATTAGAAAATTCATAACAGAATAGGCTCTTTCCTCAGAAAGTCTTTGGTTGTTTTTGGCACTACCTGTGCTATCTGTATGACCATCGATGGTGAACTTAGAGTTTTTATATTCAGCTAGTATAGCAACGATATTGTTAAGAACTTCTTCTGATTCTTTTTTGATAGAAGATTTACCAGTATCGAACAGGATGGTTTTGGCATAGTCTAACAATGTCTTTTGAACTGCCTCAGTAACTTCTGGACAACCATTGTTTGCAACTGTACCTGGAACATCTGGACAGATATCGTCTTTGTCTATTACACCATCACCATCTTTATCTGGCCATGGGCAACCTTTGTTTTCAGCAGGACCTGCTTCGTTAGGACATGCGTCGTCTTTATCGGCAATGCCATCACCGTCTGCATCTGGACAGCCAGCCAACGCAGCTAAACCAGCTTCATTAGGACAGGCATCATCTTTATCGGCAATACCATCTCCGTCAGAATCAGGACATCCGTTCATTTCTTTAGAACCAGCTTCATTAGGACAGCTGTCTTTTCCATCTTCGATACCATCTCCGTCAGAATCAGGACATCCGTTGAAAGCAGCTAAACCAGCAACTTCAGGACAGGCATCGTCTTTGTCATAGATACCATCTCCGTCTGTATCTGCTCCACCAAATTTGATAGAGATACCTGCTAAGTGCTGGAAGTGTTTTACACCGTAGTCTTCGAAAGCATGCTTGTATTGAGTTTGAAGACTGAAACCAATGTTGTCATTGAACCAGTAGCTTGCACCGATACCCCCGTTAACAGTTCCAGCTCCAATTTCATCAACCCAAGTATAACCTCCACCTATTTCTATAAACGGGATTATTCTTTTTTCCTTTAAAATATTATATTTAATAGTTCCATCTACTGCATAATGAGATAAATCATCTACCCTTACGTCTCCCAGTTTGGAGATTCGATTCAAACTACCTCTGACTCCTACAGAAAACCCGTCACCAACATACTTGGATACAGATACGTAGGAAATAGAAGGTACAATATTCCAATGATCGTTTACATTAAAGTACTCATCGAATAAACCACCTGTTGGGTAAGAAGCGTCTTGGTCATTAGTAGGATAAACATCTATTGCGTTTACACCAAAGCTAACTTGCCAGGGATTATTTTCATCCTGCGCTTGAATGTTGTTAAACCCTATTAGAAGTAGGCCAACAACCAATAATCTGCTAAGCTGTTTCATGTTCAAAATTTTAAGTTTAAGTGTTTATTAGCTGCAAATGTAAGTTGTTAAGAATTATTAACAAAATCAATTTCTTTTTTTTTTAACGTATTAATACATAGGCACTAAGGAATTATACAATTTTCAACTCCTTCCCAACAGCTATAAAGGCTGAGATGGCTTTATCCAAATGTTCTTTTTTATGTGCAGCGGATAATTGTACACGAATTCTGGCCTTTCCTTTGGGAACAACGGGATAAAAGAAGCCAATTACATAGATTCCCTGCTCCAAAAGCATGTCTGCCATTTGTTGAGATAGCTTGGCATCGTATAACATAACAGGAACAATGGCAGAATCACCATCTATAATATCAAATCCTGCTTTTTTCATACCTTCTTTAAAGTAACGAGTATTACTTTCAAGCTTGTCCCTTAATTCTGTGCTCCCCGCTAACATTTCGAATACCTTAATAGAAGCACCTACAATAGAAGGAGCCAGTGAATTTGAGAACAAATAAGGTCTGGAACGTTGCCGTAACATGGCAATGATCTCTTTTTTAGCTGTAGTATACCCTCCCATAGCGCCACCCAAAGCTTTCCCCAGAGTTCCGGTAATAATATCTACTCTGTCCATGACACCTTTTTCCTCCAGCGTACCTCGCCCGGTTGGCCCTATAAACCCCGCAGCATGGCACTCATCTATCATTACCATAGCGTCATACGCATCGGCCAGGTCACAAATCTTGTCTAAAGGCGCCAGTAAGCCATCCATAGAAAATACTCCGTCCGTTACAATGATCTTGAATCGGGCATTATCTGCCACAGCTTGTTTTAGCTGAGTTTCCAGATCTTCCATATCACTGTTGGCATAGCGGTATCTCTTTGCTTTGCACAAACGAACACCGTCAATGATGGATGCGTGGTTCAGAGAATCTGAAATAATAGCGTCTTCTGCAGACAAAAGAGGTTCAAACACTCCTCCATTGGCGTCAAAGGCTGCTGCGTATAGAATAGTATCTTCCGTGCCATAATAGGAAGCAATCTTTTCCTCCAGTTCTTTATGTATATCCTGGGTCCCACAAATGAAACGAACGGACGACATCCCAAAGCCATGAGAATCCAAGGTATCTTTGGCTGCTTTAACAACGTCTGGATGAGATGACAGGCCCAGATAATTGTTAGAACAAAAATTAATTACTTCCTGTCCTGTGGATATTTTGATCACTGCATCCTGAGAAGAGGTAATAACTCTTTCTTTTTTATAGAGTCCGGCCTCTTCAATGGCTAAAAGTTCATCTTCGAGGTATTTCTGAATACTACTGTACATAATTATATAAATACGGGTTTTATTTCATCATCTATATAGACCAGAATTTTCTCTTTTACGCTATAGCCCATAGATTTCATTGTCTGGCCATAGGTATCTATTTGTTCAATATGGGACGAGTTTTCCTTTCCGGTCTTGTAATCTATAATGACCACATTCATCTCATCGAACACCATTCTGTCTGGTCGCAAAATTACCCCATTTTCAGTAATTAAAGGCTGCTCGTTCTTAATTTTAAGTCGGGCATCAAAATAAGGTGTCAGCGCCGGGTGGGCTATAATACTTTTAAAACACTCTAAATAACTTTTTTCTTCTTTTGCAGAAATGGCACCTGTATCCTTTAACAGTGTAACCGTTGGTACTACATCTTCAGGACCGATAATTAAACTCATGCCATAATGCAGCAGGGTTCCCTGGGAAATGGCTATTTCTCTGGAAGATCCCCATAATTCTCCGGCACGCGTACTTATCGTAAGACTGCTTTCAAATTTGTTGGTGTAAATAAAGGGCATACTGATATTAGGAATCTCTGTTGATTTGTTTTCATTGCTATAGATGAGTTCCCCGAAGTTATATATAAAGGTACTAGGGTCCCAACGATGTTGTTCCTTTAAGAAATGGATGAATAGACCAGAGAAGTAGGCGGGCTTATGCTCTCCTTTGGCGGTAAGATCCATTTCAGAAACAATATATAGCCCCTGAATACTCCTTGTAAGGGCTACATATAGCAGGTTGAAGACGTCTAATTCCATTTTTTGCTGCTCTTCCTCGTACATGATCCGTGCTTGTTCATGATACATGGTCATTTCCTTTTTCTTGCTTACAAGGATGTTGTCAAACCCTTCAAGTGTATCATCTTCAGTAGGGACCCAAATCTTAGGATTTTTATCCTGATACATATAGGTATTGGCAAAGGGAAATATTACTACTGGAAATTCAAGCCCTTTTGCCTTATGAATGGTCATTAGTTGGATGGCATTGACATTTTCGGGGGCTGGAATGCTCAAGGTTTTCTTTTTTTTATCCCATTGAGTTAGAAACGTTGAAATACTAGCGTCCAGGGTTTGTTCTATGTCGAATACTTCATCGAGGAAGGAACTGATATAGGCGTTTGAATTGTCACAAAGCCTGAATCGCTCTATGGCATACTCCAGGCCGTCATACACGGAACGCCTGTTAAAAACAGAAAGGTCAAAATTGAACTCCGAGGCGAAGAGTGCTGGCAGGTTTTCCAGATTTTGAGATATAAAACTGTGCTTGTTGTCTTCTGCACATAAAAAAGATAAAAGCTCGTACTGAATGTTGAGGTCAGAAGGGTAGTTTGAAAGCTTAAGCAGGTTAATAAGGAAATTGACCGCGGCATTATTTTGTAATAATAATGATTCTGAAGATATGACCGGGATCTTATTCCCTAATAAAAATTCGGCAACTTTAATTGCGTATTTTTTCGTCCGGAACAGGACACAAATATCCCTATAAGGCACATGTTTCTTTTTCAGCTCATCTATAATACGTCCTACTTCCTGGCAATAAGACAGGTCTTTAGCGTACTCTGAATCCTCAATAAAGCGGATACTTACCAAACCGCCTTTTTGGTGCGTATGCGCTTGTTGATTGCCTTTTACAAAAAGATCCTGATACAATTCATTATTTAAATGAGGCACTATGGATGTAAAAAAGGCATTATTAAAACTGACGATCTCTTCATAACTTCTATAGTTGGTGCCTAAAGTGTTCGTCTTTGGGGCCATTCCAAAAAGACTTTCCTGATTATTTATCAGATTTAAGAATTGTTCAGATCTGCCACCTCGCCACCTGTAAATGGCCTGCTTTGCATCCCCTACGATAAACAGGCTGCCTCTATTGCCCTGGAGATCTTCACTTTGCAAGGCATGGGAGATTAGAGGCACTAAATTGGACCATTGCATAAGGGAGGTATCCTGAAACTCGTCTACAAAATAATGCTTGTATTTTTCGCCTAGTCTTTCATAGATAAATGGAGCGGGCTGATCTTTTATATGTTCTGATATAAGGGAATTAAAGGCTGATATGGGTAATTGATCCCTTTCCTCCAGGAGCGTATTTATTTCTTTTTGTAAGGCATTGAGAATGGTAAGAGGAACAATATTCTGATAAACATTTTTCAAAAATATGAGTCGGCCATAGCAAAGTTTGATCCCGGCAAAAATATTTGTGAACTGAGGCATTAAGGAGTCAATAGCAGCCTTCTTATCTTCAGGCTTGGTTGGAATATAGAGTGCTTCGTTCCCAAATTGTTGTTTCCATTTTGCGGTAAAATCGAGGGAGGAGGGATCTTCACTCACCTGATTTAAAAACTTTGGAAAATAGCTGCCTCTGAAGTCAGTTGGTTCCAAATGGGCCTCATGCATGAGCTGAAGTGCACTTTGTGCGCTTGTGATCAATTCTTTTTTTAGAAGGCCCATTGTCTTGAGCAGCAAGGATTGCAGGCTTAAAAAAGATGGTAGGTCTTTGCCTTTTAGTGCTTCTAGAAAAATGGAGTGATTTTCATCAAAGAGCATGGCACCTACTTTTTCAAGGTCATATCCAATATTCCAGCTTTTACTTTCATCTATTTTTTCCAGCGCAAAAGCAATCAGGATGTCTGTTATCTCCTCGTTTGCCTTTGCATTTCCAAGTAACCGGTCTACTCCTTCTGCCAATAAGAAGTCAGTATCCAGCACCACTTCAAAGTTCTGTGGGATCTTCAGGTCCTTTGCGAAGGTCTTTAGAAGTCGATGATTGAATTTATCGATAGTGGAAATATCAAAAAAGGCGTAATTGTGTAAAATTTCCTTTAGGCTGCGCCTCGATCTTTTTTGCAGGAGCTCGGGTGAGAGTTGTAATTCTTTTCCCAATTGAAGAAAAAGGGTATTCTTAGAAAGTGCCTCGGATGGGAAGGAAAAGAGGTGCAGACATTCTAAAATGCGATGTTTCATTTCGTTTACCGCCTTGTTTGTGAATGTGATCGCTAATATTTTTCGAAAATTCTGACTTCCCTGATCGGCAAGCAGTAACTTCAGGTATTCCTTTACCAGCGTAAAGGTCTTACCTGATCCTGCTGAGGCATCATATATTACATATGGATACAGAGGTATTGCTTTTACCTGCAAAATAAGGAAACTAGCACAGTTCTTAACATATAATTATAGGAATATAATTGTTAAAATCCGTATTTTTGAAATTCACTAGTATTAACAATAAACACATATAAAAATGGCTTTTGAACTACCAAAATTACCCTATGCATACGATGCTTTAGAACCCTATATCGATGCAAGGACCATGGAAATACATCATACAAAACATCACAATGGGTATACTACTAAATTAAACGCTGCTATTGAGGGAACTCCTCTTGCTTCAAAAGGAATAGTTGATATCCTGAAAGGTCTGGACATGAAGAATAGCGCTGTTCGAAATAACGGCGGAGGCTACTTCAATCATTCGCTATTTTGGGAGATCATGGGGCCAAACGCAGGTGGAGCACCATCAGGAGATCTGGCGAATGCGATCAATAGTGCATTTGGCTCTTTCGATGGGTTTAAAGATAAGTTCAGCACTGCGGCCGGCACCTTATTTGGTTCTGGATGGGCCTGGCTTTGTGTTCATCAGGGAGGTAAGCTGGAGATCTGTGCCACGCATAATCAGGATAATTCCTTAATGCCAGGAATTGGGTGTGGGGGTACGCCCATTATGGGATTAGACGTATGGGAACATGCGTATTATTTGAATTATCAAAATCGGAGACCAGACTATATCGCTTCCTTTTTTAATGTGGTAAATTGGGCGAAAGTTGCTGATTATTACAACAAGCATAAATAGAAAAAATCACATAATAATAAAAAGCCGCAGCGTTTTTCGTTGCGGCTTTTTTATTTGAATCAAGGTGGAATTACTTCAATAGAAAAGGGCGGAGAAGTCTCCACCCTTTTCGTCCCAAATCTTACCATAAACTTAACCTACTTATGCTATGGCAGTACTAAATTACTGGTATTGTGAGAAATAACAAAGAAAAATAGAGAAATTTTGGACAAAGTATAAACAACGAGCCTGTCTATAATTTTATAAATGCACTGAATGAAAGGCTAATTCTTTGATACTCAGAAATAAAAAAGGCAGGATTTATCCTGCCTTTTTTCCCCAAATCTTACCATGAACTTAACCTACTTATGCTATGGTCCTCCAAAAATAGAGGAAGAGCCTGCCGAGAAAAAAGGTTTTGGACAAACGCCCCTTTAATTGGTTGAAATACCGTTTATATAGCCTTAGAACAAAAAAGTGGAAGAAACGGACTACAAAAGAATAGCAGGCTTCTGATAGAAATGCCTAAAATAAAAAAGGTGGAGAAGTCTCCACCTTTTTTGCCCCAAATCTTACCATGAACTTAACCTACTTATGCTATGGCAAGACTAATGTAACTTCCTTAGGTTCGGAAAGACGAAAAAGGCGATTAAGTGCAGATATTATCGATGAAATGCACAAAAAGAGGTTGTTTATCGAATTTCGAGTTAATATGCACGTTCATTCTTCCCTTCATAGAAATTAATAAATGCTTTGTTTACTACTTTGTTTCCGCCAGGCGTTGGATAGTTGCCTGTGAAGTACCAATCACCTAAATTCTCGGGACAGGCCTGGTGTAGATTTTCAATAGACTGATAAATAATTTTTACTTCGGCTTTAATATTTGCCGGACTTAATAATTCGCCGATTTTTTTTGAGATCTGTTCTGCATTGAATGGGGCATAAAACTCTTTCACATAGTTGATGATCTCTTTATCTTTCTTGTGAAATTGGTCCTTGCATTTTTTGTAGATCTCATCTACCACATCCAGACTATTGTGTTCTTTGTGTAATTCAAGCGCTGCTTTAAAGGCAATAAAGTCTTCCAGTTTTGCCATATCAATGCCATAACAATCCGGATAACGGATCTGAGGAGCAGAAGAAACAACAATGATCTTTTTCGGGGCTAGCCTGTCTAGTATCCCTAAAATACTATTCTTCAAAGTAGTTCCCCGAACGATGCTGTCATCTATAATGACCAGGTTATCGTTTTTATTTACGGAACCATAGGAGATGTCATATACATGGGCCACAAGATCATCTCTGCTGCTATCCTGTGTTATAAAGGTCCTTAACTTAGCGTCTTTAATAGCGACCTTTTCAATTCGCGGCCGAATCTCAAGGATCTCATGAAGTTCTTCACTTGTAATCCCGGAACCTTTGGCTAAAATCTGATCTTCTTTTTTCTTATTAAGATAATTCTGTGCCTCCTTAACCATGCCAAGAAAAGACGTTTCAGCCGTATTAGGGATATAGGAGAACACTGTATTTTTTATATCGTGGTCTATAGCAGCAAGGATCTTTGGAAAAATCAGCTTTCCTAATTGCTTTCTCTCCTGGTAGATCTCTTTATCACTACCTCTGGAAAAATAGATACGTTCAAAGGAACAGGCCTTTCTTTCTAAAGGTTCCAGGATCTTTTCTAAGGTAACCTTGCCATTCTTCTTAATGATAAGAGCATGGGCGGGGTCTATTTCTTTTACCGCTTCGTATTTCACGTTAAAAACGGTCTGTATCGCTGCTCTTTCCGAGGCAACCACTACTACTTCATCATCCTGAAAAAAGTAGGCAGGTCTTATTCCTGAGGGATCTCTAAGAACAAAAGCGTCTCCGTGTCCCAGTAATCCTGCCATGGCATAACCCCCGTCCCAATTCTTTGCAGCCTTCTTCAGTATTTTACCTACTTTAAGGCGTTCTGCAATCAAAGGGGAAGCTTCCATTTTGTTGTACCCTTCTTTTTTTATTTGCTTGTAGAGTTTGGCCACGGCATCATCAAGAAAATGCCCTATTTTTTCCATGACCGTAACAGTATCTGCCAGTTCTTTTGGATGTTGGCCCAGTTGCACCAGATTATCGAATAATTCCGTAACATTGGTCATGTTAAAATTCCCGGCAACGATCAAATTACGGTGCATCCAGTTATTTTGCCTTAGGAAGGGATGAACATTTTCAATACTGTTCTTGCCAAAGGTTCCGTAACGAACATGGCCCAATAGTACTTCACCTATATAGGGAATATATTTTTTCTGGGCTTCGGCATCATCCATATATTCCGGATGCTCCTGAAAGGCTTTATTGATTCTGTCATTGATCTGGGCGAAAATGTCTTGAATGGGCTGAGATTCTACAGACCGTACTCTGCTCATATATCTCTGACCAGGTGCTACATCTAACTTAATACTTGCAAAACCAGCGCCATCCTGCCCGCGGTTGTGTTGCTTCTCCATCATGAGGTACATCTTGTTTACCCCATAAAATGCCGAACCGTATTTCTTTTTATAAAAATCTAACGGTTTTAACAAGCGTATTAGAGAGATCCCACATTCGTGTTTAATAGCGTCACTCATAATTCATTTTATAAAAAAACCCTGTAAAGACAGGGCATTATTGCAACTCAATATCGAATTGGGTTAATTGTTTAAACTGATTGAGTCTTCTGTCAACTTCTTCTTTTGAAAGTTGCTGCATTCTTTCCGTGCCAAACTTTTCTACGCAGAAAGATGCCAGATTCGATCCATGGATCACTGCATTTCTTAAATTGTTAAAAGAGATATTTTCTGTTTCGGCAATATACCCCACAAATCCACCTGCAAAGGTATCGCCTGCTCCTGTAGGATCAAAGACCTCTTCCAGGGGCAAGGCCGGAGCGAAAAACACATCATCATCATGAAACAAAAGTGCGCCGTTTTCTCCTTTTTTTATCACAACATATTTAGGGCCCATAGACTGTATTTTCTGAGCTGCTTTAACTAAAGAATATTCATTGGTAAGTTGCCTTGCTTCTTCGTCATTAATAGTGATCACATCGGTACGTCGAATGACCTCTTTTAATTCCGGCAAGGTATTGTTCATCCAGAAGTTCATTGTATCTAGCGCAATCAACTTTGGTTTTTCCTCCATTTGATTAATAACACTTAGTTGAACATTAGGATGGAGGTTCCCCAACATAAGAACATCTGCATCTTTAAAGTTGGTGGGTACTTTTGGATCAAAATCGGCCAGAACATTCAGATCAGTGATCAGCGTATCCCTGCTATTCAGATCATTGTGATATTTTCCTTTCCAAAAAAAGGTTTTTCCATTCTTTACTACCTGAATACCTGAGATATCGATCCCTTTATTTTTTAAAAGATCCATATAAGATTGTGGAAAGTCGTCCCCAACAATAGATACAATCGCAGATTCTAAAGTATACTGGGCTGCTGCAAGACCAATAAAAGTTGCCGCCCCACCAAGGATCTTATCGGTTTTACCAAAGGGAGTTTCAATGGCATCGAAAGCTACCGTCCCAACAATTAAAAGTTTGCCCATGAGTGATGATCAAATTCGTTGCAAATATACACTTTTGTTATTCCCTGAATACCTCCGAAAAACGTTAAATAAAAGGACTATTTTCTTCCAAAATCAGCGGGAATCTCACCCCAGGCAGCAGTTTCCCATTTAACAATCGGGGTATTGTAAGAATTTTCTTTTAACCAGCTAACGGCTCTATTAATCAGATCAAACAAGGCCTTATTCTTATCATTGGGTTGCAATTTTGTATTACACTTTTTCTTTCTTACCCAGCTTATAGCGGTTCGTGAGTCTGTATAGATGATGCGATCAGACTTTCGTTCTTTTAAAAATGCCAAACCATGTACAATGGCAAGGAATTCGCCAATATTATTGGTCCCTTCGGGGAAGGGCCCTTGCTTAAACAATCGCTTTTTGGACTTGGTGTCTACTCCCTGGTATTCCATAACTCCGGGATTTCCGCTGGAAGCTGCATCAACAGAAATGGAATGCATGGTGGGGTTCCCAATTTTTAAAAGATCTGCATCAGATAGGCCGGGATTTTTTTTCTTTTTCCCTTTATAGGCCTCATAGGGGCTATTAAAGGCTTCCTTGGCTTTTTCATTAGAGGGGAATGACATATACTGAGCTCCTTTAATACCGGCGATCTGCAGCTTACACGCCTCCCAAGTATCATAAATCCCTGGATTCTTTCCCTTCCAGACCACATAAAATTTCTTTTTCCCAGCCATTAATTCTTTGATATTATTTCCTCTATTACCTGAGGGAAGTACCTGTATTCCAAAGATTGAACTTTGTTCGTAATTTGATCCACACTGTCTTCTTCAGAGATCTTTACTTTGAATTGCCGGATGATTCCCCCTTCATCATAATGTTCATTTACATAATGAATGGTAATACCTGTTTCAGATTCCCCATGCGCTTTTACGGCAGTATGAACATGTTTGCCATACATTCCTTTCCCTCCGTATTTAGGAAGTAAGGCCGGATGAATATTAATGATCTTTCCAGGAAATGCCTTTACAAAATCTGAAGGGATCTTTAGTAAAAAGCCTGCAAGAACAATAAGGTCTGGTCGTAAACATTGCAATGTCTGCAATACAAGAGGGGAGTTTGTAAAGGCAGCTTTATTAAAGTGTAAAGCCGGTACTCCTAATTTATTGCAACGATCTAAAACATACGCATCGCGTTTATTAGTAAGTACGCAAGAAATAGTGATATCAGGATGTCCTGAAAAATAGGTTACAATATTTTCTACATTGGAACCAGAACCAGAGGCAAAAAGGATAATACGTTTCATTGCTATTAATGTATCTTCCTTATAATATAAGAGTTAGTTAGGATTTTTAAGAAAAATTGAGATCTGGGAAATCCCGGATTCCAGATCTCTTTAGAAATAATTTCCCACTCAATATTTATGGTGCTAAAGTAATACACTTGCCATTAAATTTCTTAAATTACCCCACAAATTGGCTTCACATGGTGTATTTCCACCAAAGTTTTTTATTTTTGCCAACAATTAAAAATTAAAACCAATAAAATTATGTCAGACATTGCATCAAGAGTTAAAGCAATTATCGTTGATAAGTTAGGCGTGGATGAAAATGAAGTAGTTGCAGAGGCTAGCTTCACCAACGATCTGGGAGCAGATTCATTAGACACTGTTGAGTTGATAATGGAATTTGAAAAGGAATTTGATATTCAAATTCCGGATGATCAAGCTGAGAATATCGCAACCGTCGGCCAGGCTATCAGTTATATTGAAGAGGCCAAATAAGTAATGATATCAGGAACATGATGTGAATTATCCATGTGGTTACCATGCTGCATGGATATTTTTTTTTAATTTTCACCTGGTATACATACTACCAATGAAACAAAATTTGGTTCCATGCAGTTAAAACGAGTTGTTGTTACCGGCCTAGGCGCATTGACACCTATAGGCAATACCCTTGATGAATACTGGGAAGGCCTTAAAGCAGGAAGAAGTGGCGCTGCTCCTATCACCTATTTCGATACAGAGAAATTCAAGACAAAATTTGCTTGCGAGATCAAGAATTTTGATCCGCTGAATTTCTTTGATAGAAAGGAGGCCAGAAAGCTCGATAGATTTGCCCAATACGCCCTGGTATCATCGGATGAAGCGATATTGGACGCCGGTCTCGACCTAAATGTCGTTGATAAATTTAGAGTTGGAGTCATTTGGGGAGCGGGTATTGGTGGACTGGAAACCTTTCAAAACGAAGTAATGGATTTCGCCAATGGTGACGGCACTCCAAGGTTTAATCCTTTCTTTATTCCTAAAATGATCGCTGATATTGCTCCGGGCAACATTTCCATAAAACATGGTTTTATGGGACCAAACTATACCACAGTTTCTGCCTGTGCCTCTTCCGCGAATGCTATGATAGATGCCTTAAACTATATTCGTCTGGGGCATTGTGATGTGATAGTAACAGGAGGAAGTGAAGCTGCAGTAACGCTTGCCGGGATGGGGGGCTTTAATGCCATGCACGCACTCTCAACCAGAAATGAAAGTCCGGAGTCAGCCTCCAGGCCTTTCGATGCCACTCGAGATGGTTTTGTTCTGGGCGAAGGAGCAGGGGCATTGATCCTCGAAGAATATGAACATGCAAAAGCTAGAGGGGCTAAGATATACGCAGAGATCATAGGTGGCGGTATGTCTAGTGACGCCTACCATATGACTGCTCCTCATCCTGAGGGAATAGGCGTAGTACGGGTAATGAAAAATTGCTTACAAGATGCCGGTTTAAAACCTGAGGATGTGGATGCCATTAATACCCATGGAACCTCAACACCTTTGGGCGATGTAGCAGAACTTAAGGCAATATCCCAGGTCTTTGGAAAACATGCTCCCGATATCAATATAAATTCAACCAAGTCAATGACGGGGCATTTATTGGGCGCCGCAGGAGCTATCGAGGCTATTTCATCTATACTTTCCATGAAACACGGATTGGTACCTCCCACCATCAATCATTCTGTGGTAGATGAGAATATAGACCCCACTTTGAATTTAACATTGAACAAGGCTCAGCAGCGGGATGTTCATATTGCCATGAGCAACACCTTCGGTTTTGGTGGTCATAATGCATGTGTGGTCTTTAAAAAAATTATCTAAGGAACAATGAATTTTCCCTCTAATATATTTAATTCCCATTCTAAACAGGATGGGGATTTTTTTTTGGGAGTAACAAATATCCTGGGATTTAAACCAAAAGATATAAGCATCTATAAAAAGGCCTTTCTACATCGTTCGGTAAACCAAAAAGATCAGCAAGGGAACCCCATGAACTACGAACGTCTTGAATTCCTGGGAGATGCCATGTTGGGAACGATTATATCCAAACATTTGTACAATGAAGTACCCGGGGGAGACGAAGGGTATCTTACCAAGATGCGTTCTAAAATAGTAAGTAGAAAACACTTAAATGAACTTGGGAAAGATCTTAACCTGATTCATTTTGTAGAGAGTAAAATTCCAAAATCGCATTTTGGGGATAATATTCACGGCAATGTGTTTGAAGCGCTGGTGGGGGCTATTTATCTAGACCGTGGTTATAAGTACTGTGAGCAATTTATAGAGGATCGTGTCATAGAACCATATGTAGATATTGAACAGCTTGAAGGGAAAGTGATCAGTTATAAAAGCCTATTGATAGAATGGTGTCAAAAACAAAAAAAGGATTTTAAATATAATATCTACGAAGATACAGGGAATGACCCTTTAAAACATTTTGCTGTAAAATTCAGTATTGATGGCAAGGTAATGGCCAAGGCTAGAGCTACTTCCAAAAAGAAAGCAGAAGAAAAGGCTTCAAAAAGAGCTTTTTTTGCTTTGCAGCACAAAATAGAGAATTCATAGGCTTCTTTACAGGATCGTACGCAAAGGTTTGCGTACTTTTTATATCAGGATAAGGCCTCACGGCACTAGGCCAATATCGTTATATATTATATATTTACATCTTAGGCTTTTTTATGGGAGCAACCTTGCGAATACATGAGGATCTATATGACGAGGAATTTTCGCTGGTAGGGATTCTTACCAACCTGGAAGATTACGCCCTTGCGTATGCCTTAAATGGGGCGTTGAAGATAAAATTGAATAGATATTCAGAGGATCTTAGCTTTCCTTCCAACATTTCCTATCCATGTTTCGAATGGAAAGATGAATTGTACGATAGAAACTGGGCCTTGTTCGTCAATACCTGCACAACCGCTCATCAAACAAAGCCCAATGACCTTTTCCCGGAGGAACTTTCTTATACGAGTCATCGGTTGGTGCCAGAACATAAGGAGGTTAATTATCTCTTGAAGATGGACAATTGCGAGTTAAAAAATAGCTTGCTGCAAAAAATTAAGGCCATCCCAATGGTAGTTACGGCCTATGCTATTGAAACAGAAAAATTAAAATCTAAGCCCAACCTAATTTTCTAAATAATGCCCAATAAAAAGAAAACCAAAATTGTGGCCACTTTGGGCCCCGCTTGCAGCGATAAGGAAACCCTTAAAAGGATGATAGAAGCAGGGGTTGATGTATTTCGCATTAACTTTTCGCATGCAGATTATAACGATGTAAAAGAACGGGTCAATACGATTCGGGAACTGAATGAGGAGCTGGGAATTTACACAGCCATTCTGGGCGATCTTCAGGGTCCAAAGTTGCGGGTAGGTGTTATGGCCGGTGAGGTTGTGGTAGCCCCTGGTGACGAGCTCACTTTTGTAACCGGGAAAGCCTTTGAAGGTAATGCCGAGAAGGTCTATATGAATTATGCTGAGTTTCCAAGGGATGTAAATCCCGGGGAGCGCATTTTGTTAGATGACGGTAAGCTTATGTTTGAGGTACTTACTACCAATAAGAAGGATGAAGTACGTGCTAAAGTGATACAGGGCGGACCATTAAAGTCCAAAAAGGGAGTAAACCTGCCGAATACCAATATTTCCCTGCCGGCACTTACTAAAAAAGACATTAAGGATGCCATTTTTGCAATATCGCTTGAAGTAGACTGGATCGCCTTGAGTTTTGTTCGGTTTAGTCAGGATCTGATCGACCTGCAAAATCTGATTGCAGAACATTCCAAGCACAAGATTCCGATCATTGCCAAAATTGAAAAACCGGAGGCAGTTGAAAATATCGATAAGATCGTTTCGTATTGCGACGGACTTATGGTTGCCCGTGGAGATCTGGGCGTTGAAGTCCCGGCACAAGAAGTTCCTTTGATACAGAAAACCTTGGTACTAAGGGCAAAGAGGGCCAGGATCCCCGTAATCATTGCCACTCAAATGATGGAGACCATGATCACCAGCCTCACACCAACAAGAGCAGAGGTTAATGACGTGGCCAACTCTGTGATGGATGGAGCTGACGCTGTAATGCTATCCGGGGAGACATCTGTTGGAAATTATCCGATACAGGTCATTGAGAAAATGACCAGTATTTTACAAAGTGTAGAAAATTCTGAACTGATACAGGTTCCCCAGGAACCGCCTCACATCAGAACAAAAAGATATATTACTAAAGCTGTTTGTTTCCATGCCGCCACCATGGCGAATGAGATAAAAGCAACTGCTATTTCTACGCTAACTAATAGTGGATATACGGCCTTTCAAATATCTGCATGGAGACCAAGTGCTCATATTTTGGTATTTACTTCCAACAAGCGAATTTTAACACAACTGAATTTACTTTGGGGGGTAAAAGCATTTTACTACGACAGATTCGTTTCTACGGATGAAACCATTGAGGATGTTAATAAGATAGCCTGCCAGAAAGGTTTTCTGGATACCGGCGACATGCTTATTAGCCTTGCGGCGATGCCAATTAAAGATAAAGGCATGGTCAATACGCTTAGGGTTACGGAAATAGAGACCTGTAGTTTCTAAGCTTAAAGATCGAATTTTAATTGGACAGAAACTGCCTTTTCTTTGGCAACCTCTGTAACACCGCTATTAAGGTTAGAAAGAGAGATGCCCAGGAGACGCACCGAATTATTGAGAGTATCCTGATACAGAAGTTCCAGGGCCGTATTCAGGATCAGTTTTTGATCAGAGACAAAATAAGGGAGTGTCTTGCTCCTTGTCTGTAGGGTAAAATCACTATACTTTATTTTTAGCGTAACGGTTTTTCCGGCTACATCAGATTTTTTGATTCGTTTTTCCAACTCTTCTGAAATATGCAGCAATCGCTCCTTCATAAAAATCTCACTGCTTAGATTTTCACTAAACGTACGTTCAGCTCCCAGTGATTTTGGAATTCGATGAGGTTTTACAGCACTCAGATGAACTCCTCGTACAACCTGAAAATAATGCAAGCCGCTTTTTCCAAAATGTGTTTCTAAGAATTCGGCTGTTTTGTTTTTAAGGTCGAGGCCGGTAAAAATACCAAGTTGATACATTTTTTCTGCCGTTACCTTCCCAACCCCATGGAATTTTCTAATTTCAAGACCTTCAAGAAATGAAATTACTTCTTCCGGATTTACTGTTTTTTGACCATTGGGTTTGTTGATATCACTGGCCACTTTTGCAATAAATTTATTGATAGAAATACCGGCAGATGCTCTTAACCCAACCTCATCGAAGATCCTTTGGCGGATCTGCTTTAGCTATCAAGGTGGCGGAAGGATTGCCTACTTTGTTGGTGGTCACATCCAAATATGCTTCATCCAGGGAAAGTGGTTCTACTAAATGAGTGTAGTCATAAAAAATCGCCCTTATCTGTTGGGAGATCTCCTTATAGCGATCGAAGCGTGGTTTTACAAAGATAAGCTCCGGACATCTCTTTTTTGCAAGGTACCCACTCATTGCACTCTTTACACCAAACCTTCGAGCCTCGTAACTAGCAGCGGCTACTACACCTCTGCTAGATCCTCCGCCTACTGCCACAGCTTTCCCCTTAAGTTCCGGATGATCTAACTGTTCCACGGAAGCATAGAAAGCATCCATATCCACATGAATAATTTTCCGCAAGGGGAAATCGTACTGCATAAACAAATTTAAGTCATATCTTAGTTTTATGGAGGGTTCAACAAAAAGCGCCATCATTTTGGGAGCAACAGGCCTCACAGGAGGCATTCTGTTAGATGAACTCTTAGAAGACGAAAGGTACGAGTCCGTTAAGATATTTTCCAGATCCGCTTCAAAGAAGAGCCACCCTAAATTGAAGGAATTTTTGGGAGATCTGCTCTCTTTGTCTGCGTTTAGATCAGATTTCAAAGCAGATGAAGTTTATTGCTGCATAGGTACTACCAAATCAAAAACACCAGATAAGGAAAGTTACAGGAGTATAGATTATGGAATACCAGTGGCAGCGGCAGCTTTGTGTTCAGAAAATGATATTGATAGGTTCCTGGTAGTTTCGGCTCTTGGCGCAGACGCTAAAAGCACAATTTTCTACAATAGGATCAAAGGGGAGATGGAAGAAGCTGTTTTAAAACAAGGGATAGCGGAAACCTATATTCTTCAGCCTTCTATTATAGGTGGGCATAGGGATGAACGCCGTATTGGGGAATGGATCGCAAAGAAGTTGTTTTCAGTTTTTAACATGGTTCTTGTGGGTCCTCTGAAGAAGTATCGCTCCATACAGGCATCTTCCATTGCGAAGGCGATGATATGGCTGGCAAATAACGGATATTCAAACAACAGGATCACTTCAGATGAAATAGAGAACATGGCGCATCATGATTGAAATAGAACGAAAATATTTGGTCACTTCCGATGCTTACAAAAAAGAGGCCTATGCCAAAAAGGAAATCATACAAGGCTTTCTGAACACAGATCCTGAAAGAACAGTGCGAGTACGCCTCATTGGTCAAAAGGGATTTATTACTGTAAAGGGAATAACAGATCCCGATGGCACCACCCGTTTTGAATGGGAACGCGAGATTTCACTGGAAGCGGCAAAAAATCTTTTGGAAATTTGTGAGAAAGGCATAATCCACAAGCTCAGATATCATGTAAATAGCGGCGCTCATTTGGTGGAGGTCGATGAGTTTCACGCTGAGAATAAAGGACTGGTGATTGCAGAAATTGAATTGAAAAAAGCCGATGAAACCTTTTTAAAACCCAAGTGGCTGGGAGCAGAAGTTACAGGAGATCCTAAATATTATAATTCACAATTAAGTAAAAACCCATACTCGTCATGGAAAAAATAAAGAACAGCCTTTTACTGATTACTTTGTTGATATTTGCCTTTGGATGTAAGGAAATGGAAAAGAGGATGCAGATGCTGCAGCTTTGAACAAGCGAGATTCGGTTACAACCATAGCTCAATTAAAAAAACAACTCACAGAGCAAGGATATGAACTCTTTGATTATATTGATCCAAAAACCGGAGATACCGTGCTCATGCAGCAGTATTTTATTGCTTTTTTAAAAAAAGGTCCGATTAGGTCCCAGAATAAGAACGAAGCAGACAGTTTACAAACCTTGCACCTCGATCATCTCGGACGGATGTATGAACTGGGGTATGCAGATATTTCAGGACCATTCGGGGATGACGGCGATATACGCGGGATCACTATTTACAACACCCCAACACTGGCAATTGCGGATAGTTTGGCACATTTGGATCCCATGGTACAATCTGGAAGATTGCAGATTGAGATGCATCCCTGGTGGGCGGCAAAGGGATTTCCTCTTGGATAGAATGTCCGGAAAAGTTAAAAAGCACTTTTAAATTGTTCAAGGAAACGCAAATCGTTCTCACTAAGGAGACGAATATCGGAAATTTGATGTAGTAATAGAGCGATCCTGTCTATGCCCATTCCAAAAGCGAATCCCGAGTATACCTTGGAATCTATTCCGCAATTATCAAGTACGTTCGGATCAACCATCCCACAACCCATGATCTCTAACCATCCTGTTCCCTTGGTCATTTTATAATCTGTTTCAGTCTCTAGACCCCAATAGACATCTACTTCTGCACTTGGTTCAGTAAAAGGAAAATAAGAAGGTCTCAGGCGGATTTTTGACTTGCCAAAAAGCTCTGTTGTAAAGAATTGCAAGCGTTTGTTTTAGATCAGCAAAAGACACATCCTTGTCTATATACAGGCCTTCAACCTGGTGGAAAAAACAATGTGAGCGGGCAGAAATGGCTTCATTTCTATATACTCTACCGGGAGAAATGGTTCGTATAGGAGGGGTATTACTTTCCATGTAGCGTACCTGTACGGAAGAAGTATGTGTTCTTAGTAAAAGATCCGGATTGGTCTGAATAAAAAAAGTATCCTGCATGTCCCTGGCAGGATGGTGTTCGGGTAAATTCAAGGCAGTGAAATTATGCCAATCGTCCTCTATTTCCGGACCTTCTGAAACATTAAAACCAATCCTTGAGAAAATATCAATGATCTGGTTCTTTACGATGGATATCGGATGCCTTGCGCCTAATTCAAGCGATTCTCCGGGACGAGTAAGATCTCCGTAAATCTGCTTCTTCCCCCCTTCGCCTCTAAGGCATTTTTAAGTGCATTGACTTTTTCTGTAGCGAGCACCTTAAGTTCATTGATGGTTTTCCCGAATTCCTTTTTTTGGTCATTTGGCACTTGCTTGAATTCTGCAAAAAATTCATTTAATATCCCTTTTTTACCAAGGTATTTAATGCGGAATTTCTCAATGGCTTCCTTTGAAGTGGAAGAAAATTCCTTTACTTCTTCAATATGTTCTTTTAACTGATCGATCATAATATTCGGCTATAATTGGCAAATTTAATGGTTTTCCAATATCATGACAGTAATTCTTACATCCAATAATAAAGCAAAATGCTTTCTAGGCTTCTATTTTGTTGTAGTTATCTTTTACATTTCCCTTGATCCATCTCAAACATTCCTCGAAATTTTCAAAAATATGATTTTCAGGAATCAGGTCTGGTATGATGTCTACCCGTTCCATCATATATCGCGGTTGGGTCAATACATCTACAAAAAGAACAGTAATGTCCGATTTGCGTAAATCTATAAGGATATCTTCTAACGTATATAACCCGGACTGATCCATATATTGCATACGGTCCATTCTAATGATGACTGTTGAAGCCGTCCTCGGGATTTGATCTGCCAATTGTTGAAATTCACTGGTAGACCCAAAGAACAAAGGTCCTTTTACATGCTTAATAAATACTTCTTCTTTTAAGTAGTTTGGAAAATCTGCTTCATCTTCCCAACCCACCTCTTTGACCAAAGCCTTTACGTCTGATCTTTCAGCTGTAAGATCGCCCATTTTTTTCATAAACATCAAGGAGGCAATCACGAGTCCCACCCCTACTGCATAGACCAGGTTCCAGGTAGAAGACAGTATAAGGACAACTAGCATAATTATAACTTCAGAACTGAATTTTATAGGGCCTATATTCAAATCTTTTGGCAAGCTGGGAATGGCCTTTAAACCCTTATAATCCATTACCCCAATACCCACGGTTACCAGAATCCCGGCAAGTACAGCGGCCGGAATCTGTGAAGCAACAGGCCCTAAGGCCAATAAGATAATCAGCAATAGTATCCCGGCGATCATCCCTGAGAGTTTGGTTTTCCCTCCGGAGTTGATGTTTACTACGGTACGAATAGTGGCTCCTGCTCCCGGAATTCCTCCAAATATCGCAGCTATACTGTTTCCGATACCTTGCCCAACCAATTCTTTATTGGGCTTGTGTTTGGTCTTGGTCATGTTATCCGCAACTACCGAAGTCAGAAGGGAGTCAATGGCTCCTAAGAGCGCCAAGGTCAATGCAGTAAAAACATAGGGTGTTAGGGAACTCATTTTGAATTCGGTAAAAATGCCAAGATTGGGCGTAGGGAAACCACTTGGAATCTGCTCTATAGGACGGTAGTCCAGTCCTAAACCATAAGCCACCCCCGAAACAACCATTAAAGCGACCAAAGCACTGGGTATTAAAGTCGTTATCCGCTTAAAACCGTAAATGATGACGATAGTTGAAAGAGCCAATATGAGTTCGAGCCAATTGATATTTTTAATGGCCCTGGGTAACACCTTAATAGATCCGATAACCCCTGACGCATCAGTTTTAGCCAGGGTTTGAGCTTCTTTGAGCATATCTTCCTCGGTAATAGCCTCGGCTCTTTTAATGGTTTCCTCGAAATCTTCCAGTACTAAAATACCTTCTCCTGCTTCCTCTTTCAGAATATTATCCAAAATAATCTCTTCGGCCATCGGTTTAAATTCATTTACAAAATCATCATCTTCTTTAGGATAATAACCAATCGCTGGTAAAACCTGCGTGACAAGAATAATGACACCGATAGCTGTCATAAAGCCAGAAACCACTGGATAAGGAATGTATCGGATATACTTGCCAATTCCTATGAGTCCAAGTGCTATTTGTAAAAGTCCTGCTAAAAGAAACACGATAAGGATTGCCGGTGTTGCTTTTTCCAAACTTCCATCATTTGCTGCAATAATTCCGGCGATAACTACCATGCTCACCGCAGTCATTGGGGCTGTTGGACCAGAAATCTGGGTACTGGTACCACCGAACAGGGCAGCAAAAAAACTAATAAATATAGCTCCGTAAAGTCCGGCACTGGGACCCATTCCTGAACTCACTCCAAAAGCGAGTGCTAGTGGCAGGGCAACAATTCCAGCTGTGATCCCACCCATGAGATCTCCTCGGAAATTTACAAAGAATGACTTCATATAACTAGTTAGGTAGATAAAGGTTCTAAGATAGTTGAATTATAGTAATAAAATAGCCAATGAGAATCATTGGCTATCAAACGTTTATAAAAGTATGTTTCAGGTCTTAGTCGAGATGATATATTTCCATGATGTTTTTCAGGATACTTTCAAAATGGATATTGAGATCAACTAATTTTCCCGTATGAATGTCGAAGACCCAACCATAGACCTGAAGATTCCTGTCTCGGTATGCCTTTTGAACGGCTGCTGTTTTTATCAGATTTACACATTGTTCCTGAACATTGAGTTCTACCAGGCGTTCATATTTCTTTTCCTCATTGGAAATGCCATCCAATTCCTTTTTATGGATCCTGTAAACATCCCGGATATTGCGTAGCCATGGGTTTAGTATCCCAAGATCTGCCGATTGCATGGCGGCTTTTACTCCTCCACAGCCATAATGGCCACAAACGACCACATGATTTACTTTCAAATGCTCAATGGCATATTCAACAACAGACATAGCGTTGAGGTCGATGCCTATAACCATATTGGCTATATTCCTGTGAACAAAGACCTCCCCAGGGCCCCATACCCATTACTTCTTCGGCGGTAACCCTACTATCGGAACAACCTATATAGAGTAATTCAGGGTTCTGACCCTTTCCCATTTCATCGAAAAAGCTGGCATTTGTTTTTAATTTCTCTGCGATCCAACGTTTATTATTCTTAAATACTTCTTCTATTTTCATTTTTTTATGATTTAAAGATTCGACTTATGCCATTTTCGGCCTAAGGTTAAACAATTAAATGAAACTGGCAAAATCTGGTGTTATGGTTGCCGTGTATCTTTTTTATGTGCTTTCATAATACATTGTTTTATTTGTGAATTGCTACATTTTTATTTGCCGGAAATCAAGAGGGGGGTATTGAGCTTGCCAATGATATTATTAATGTCCAACATTATCAATTTCTTCGAGTTATCCGAATCTTTCTGCCCCCTATCGATCGATAATAGACTTATGTTATTTTTTGACAGGTAGTTAGAAAGATTCTTGATTGTGCCATCGTTTTGTTGAAATACATATTCTATTGTTTCATCATCTATAGCTTTTGATACTTCCTTTACCGCGGTAGAATTTTTGATGATCTTGAACGATTTCATGGGTTTTTGGATATGTTTCATCAAATCTTCGGCAAAAGCCAAATTTAAGAATGGTTTCGAATTATTAAGCAAGCCGAGAGAAATTTCTTTATTTGGCAATAGTACATCATTATCTGTAGTTATTAGAACAACACCATCATGGGCATTTAAGACAAACTCTGTAATACTATCGCCGATCAAATTAAAGGGTTTGGATTTTCGTTTTCCCAGTACTATAATATCGGGTCGCCGTTTTTTGATATAGGCACCAATTTCATTTTTTACGTTACCGAACGAAAACGAATAGGGTATATTCATTCCGAAATCCTTTTCAATAGGGGTAATCAAATTTTGAATTTTCTTATCTATTGTTTTGTGCTTTGAATTAATTGTACGCATAGCGGATAATTGATTTTCGCTGGCTACAATATCCGAAGGCTTTGTAACATGGAATACTTCTAACTCAGCATTGATCATTTTAGCCAGGCCTACCGCACTTTTTAACATCATACTTGAAGATTTATTTAAATCCGAAAGCACAAGCAATCTATATGTCTTTCTATTAGGTTTCATAATTTATTTAATTAGGTATTTTTGGTCTTAGTTTAAAAAATTCGATAAAACTCAACGGATTTTCAACAGTACCCAGCTCTGAAATTAACTTTATGTCTATATTTCTTTCTTTAGCCTTGTAAGTAAAATCGTCGAGAATTTCAATAATATCATTGTCAAGATACCTTGTTTTTCTTACATCTAATTCCAAATATGTATCGATAGGTAAACTGTCTAACTCCTTTAAAATGGCACCTTTGTTGAAGAATGTTACTTCCTCTGCAAGTGTCATTTTAATTTTATGTTTGCCATTGCTTTTATCCTCTATATGCAGGAAATGAGAATTCTGGTAACTTTTGATCAGGATTACAATAATACCTACACCTAAGCCCAAACCGATGCCGACAAGCAGATCCGTAAAAATGATCCCGCCGACCGTTGCCGTAAAAGGTATGAATTGTTTCCAGCCAAGGGCGTACATCTTTTTAAAAAGCGACGGTTTGGCCAGTTTATACCCTACAATAAATAAAATGGCAGCCAGAACGGACAAGGGGATCATATTGAGCAATCTGGGGATCAATATCACCGAGATCAGCAAAAAGAATCCGTGGATGATGGCAGACATCTTAGACTTCCCTCCAGATTGTATGTTGGCAGAACTTCTTACAATGACCTGGGTAATTGGCAAACCGCCAATCATTCCTGAGATGATATTACCGGTACCCTGTGCCAGGAGTTCCCGATTTGTTGGTGTCACTCGTTTTTCAGGATCTAACTTATCTGTTGCCTCTACACACAACAACGTTTCCAAACTTGCTACCAAAGCGATAGTGAACGCGGTAATCCAAATCTCAGGATTAGAAATGGCACCAAAGTTTGGAAAACTGAATTGCTTCATAAAAGAAGCGGCATCCTCCGGAATTGGTACACTTACGAGTTGGGCTCCTGAAATTGCTAAAAATTCATTATCCTTAAAGAGAACAAAGTATAAGATGCCAATAACTACAGCCACTAAGGGCCCCTGGATCAATTGAAATATCTTTCCTTTTTTAGTCAGAACCTTATCCCAAAGAACCAGTATTCCAAGTCCCAGCGCCGCAACAATGGTGGCACCAGGGCTAATATAGTTTAAGGTATTGATAATTTCAGAAAAAGTGTTTTCGCCGTCTACTTGAAAAAAAGCAAAATCTCCTTCAGGGTCTGCATCATATCCAAAAAAGTGAGGTATTTGTTTCAGAATAATAATGATGCCGATCCCTGTAAGCATCCCCTTAATAACAGAAGAAGGGAAATAATAGCCAATTACCCCTGCTTTTAAGAAGCCTAAAAGTATTTGTATGGCACCACCCAAAACTACAGCCAATAAGAAATTCTGATACCCGCCCAAGGCGCCAATTGCTGTAAGCACAATGGCGGCAAGCCCTGCCGCAGGCCCGCTTACACCAATATGAGAACCACTTAAGGAGCCCACTACAATACCACCAATAATTCCTGCAATCAATCCGGAAAATAGGGGGGCTCCACTGGCAAGTGCTATCCCGAGACAAAGTGGCAGAGCTACAAAGAATACGACGATACTTGCCGGTAAATCGTTTTTTAAAGTTTTAAGCATAATTACAAAGTGTTTGTTTCCTGAACCAATGGATCAAGGTTTTTTGTTAGTAAGAAAAAAGATCAAAAACTAGGACACAAGCTCAGGAGGAGGTAACGGTATCTCTGAGGTAAAGGATACATAATTTAAAGAGTGATCCCAATTATTTTTAGTAAAACTTCTTAAAAAAATCATGGATTGGTGGCCGGTGAGCCTAGTAAATATGAGCTCTTCACTAAGATCTTTTTTAGCCTGTTCCTGAGGCTCCTCCTCATTTAGATTGACTACTAGAGAAGATCTGTTAACATCAAATAGCTGGAGTATTGGCGGAGCCAAAATCCCTGTCAACCAGATAGACGTTAAAACTATGTATATATATGACCTCATAGATAACAATAAAACTAAAATAAATCGAAAACCAATAAAATTTAATACAGAATTGATTAAAAATCTTTCAGCATTCTTAGATCGGTTGCCGGGATCCATCCATTTTTTCCGTCTGCCAGTCGAATCTTGTTCCAGGAATTCAATTCCTCTTCAACAAAAACTTTGCTGCCTTCGTGCAGGTCAAAGAGGGTATTGCTCCTGTTGTTAGGTTCTTCTTTTACGGCGGCTTCAGCTGCAAAAATGATAGCAGGCTGAGTTTGCACGTAGTCACGGTATTGAATAAAAGCAAATAAAATGCTAATGCCAGTTCCCAGCAGACATATCATACTTGCGATAAATGCCATTCTTTTTTTATCAGCAAATCGATAAAAATAGAAGGCCAGGTATAACAACACGAATAAAATCATAAAGATCACGGCAGTGTAGGCCCATTGGTCAAAGGTGAGAATATTCTTTACACTTGCTACAATCCTGGAAATAGAGGTCTGTGGCATAGGTTCTATGGCATCGATGGTCATGTTCTGGGCAAAGGCCAAGTTGTTTACTATTTCCGGATCATTTGGATTGAGAAGCAGTGCCTTTTCATAGTAATAAATGCTGGGACCTATTTTATTTTCTTTGTAATACGAATTTCCCAGATTGAAATAAACTTCAGCAGAATGCTGCCCTGATTTCAGGATCTCCTGATAGTTGTCAATGGCATCCAGATAATTACCTTCGTTATAGGCCTTAGTGGCACTTTCGAATAAAACTTCGTTTTGTGCTACCCCTGTATAAAAGGTGAATACAATTAATAATAAAATCCAATTCTGCATGCCTACAATTGTTTGTCCATGGCTGAAATGACCTCGCTGGCCTTGTTGTAATCTTGTTGCATTTGAACCTCCGAAAACGGACTGTATCTTGCCATCTCACAATTTTTCAATAGTCCAATAAATCCTTCATTAGTATCATTGTCCACCTCTTTTTGTTCAAGTAAGGAAGCAATTTTCTCCTTGGCAAACTCAGAGGTTTCAATCTTGAGTTTTGCTTTCAGATAATTGTGCAATGCCTTTTCAAGAGCGATATAAAAAGCTTCTTTTTCTCCCAGCGCCTTTTTTGCTTTGAAAAGGAATTTTCGGGCTAACCTGTTCGCCTTTTTTATTCTGTTTCCCACTTCATCACTGGCGATGGCCTCTCTTTTCTTGCCAAAGACAATGGCTATCGGAATAAGGAGAAGTGGACCGATAAGAAAAAGATAAAATTGGAGTGAGCCAAAAAAGACCTTATTCTCCATAGCCTGTAAATTGGGGGCTAATTTGATAAAATTAAATTGAGCCCCGGTACTTTGAACGGAACGTTTGTTATTTTGACCAAGAGCGATGCCTTGAGAGGCAGAAGTTTCCATGGGGCCCTCCATAACATCTATCATGATCTCATCTGACGTAATGGATTTATAGCCCTGGGTTTCAGGATCAAAAAAACTAAAACTAATCGGAGGTATGGGATATTTACCTTTAAAAGAGGGCACTACGGTGTATTGATTGCTCACCTTACCCTGCATCCCAGAAAGCGTCGTTCTTACATTTTCATTGAATTCCGGTTCATATACTTCCAGGGATCCCGGCATTTCCAATACAGGTAATTGAAAGAGTTTTAGGTTGCCATTTCCTTCTACCTGCACGATGGCTTGCAGAGATTCCGAAGCCTTTAGCTTCTTTTTACTTGTACTTACTTTAAATTGAAAATCGCCTACGGCACCGCTAAAATTGCTCGGTTGTCCTTCCGTTGGTAATGGTTTTACCCTGATAGTACGCTGCCCTGCTGAAACGGTCTTATTGGTTTGCGCATAAATAGGACCTCCAAAAAAATCACGCCTGTTTGTTGGTACCTCAAGGGTAACATCAAGGGATAAGGGTTCAATTTCCAGGGAGCCGCTTTTCTGAGGATATAAAACAACGCGTTTGAGAATTACATAGCGATATGACTTACCATTATAGTTGCCATTTTTCACATTATAGGACGTAACAGGAATATCCTGACTCCAGAAATTATTATAGGTAGGATTGTCTAAGGGGCGGAAATTCGAGACATTTATGGAAGGACTTACGTATAGTTTGTAAACTACACTAATGGCTTCGTTCAAATAGGGGGTAGCCTTGGAGACTTCTGCAACCAAATGAAGACTTTCGTCCGCTATATCATCTGCTGTCATTTGATCACTGGGTTTGTCCACCGCAGCAGTAACTTCTACTTTCTTGGGAAGAGACTTATAAGTTTTTCCCTCAATGACGATCGCTGCTTGCTTTATGGTGAAGTTACCCCGTTCTGTGGGCGCCAGAATATAGAAATAGGTTTTAGAATAACTCCTCACTCCATTTACCCATGAGGAACTGATATTTTGAGAAGGACCCATCAGTACACGAAATCCCTCAAAATCTGGTGGGGTAAAGTTATCCCCATCCTTGTTCATGGTAAACTCCACTCTAAGACGCTCATTGATTCCAAGTCTTTCCTTGCTTAGGTTTACCTCAAATTCGACATTCTCCTCATCCTGGGAATAGGCAAGGGTTGTTCCCAAAAGCAAAAACAGTATACCAAACAAATAAGATAGTTTGTGCATGGCTACCAGTCTTTTGCGTTTTTACTTTTTGGTCCTTTTACTTTTTTCTCATTCATCTTTTCCTGCACCTTATTTTCTTCATTCTGCATGGCCTCCAGCAGGTTCTTTACTTGTTGAGGTGAAAGCTGATTTTTTCTGGGCTGCTTTTCCTCTTCCGGTTTTTCACCTTGTTTAGGTTGCTCTTTTTTCTCTTGGCCATCACCCTCTTTATTGTCATCTTTCTCCTGATCACCGCCGTCTTTATCCTTATTGTCTTCTTGCTTGTCCTGTTCGTCCTCCTTCTTCTCTTTGTCGTCTTTTTTGTCCTCGGGCTCCTTTTGATCCTCATTCCCATCCTTGTCCTGGTCCTTCTGCTTTTCAGCTAACGCTTTTGCAAGGGCCAGATTATACCGTGTTTCCTCATCTGTCGGGTCATTCCTAAGAGCCTCTTTGTACGCTTCCACGGCCTTGTCATATTCTTCGTTCTTCATAAAAACGTTGCCCATATTATGGAAGGCTTTGTGTTTTTCGGGTTTATCGGAAGCCAATTCCCCTACTTGTTTAAATCTTCCAAAGGCTTCTTCCAGACTTTCATTTTTATAATAAGCAGTTCCCAAATTATAAGGGGCAACCACATTCTCATCACTTTTTGAAATGGCTCTTCGATAGTCTGCTTCTGCTTTTATAAACTCATTGTCCAAAAGCTCTTCATTGGCCTCCCAGGTAAGATCCTTTGAAGCTTTTAGTGCTTTTTCTTTCTCCTTAATAACTTCAGCCTGCCCGTTAACCATGGCAGTCAGAAGTACCAGCATTATAAAGCTATATCCCTTATTCATGATCTTTTTCGTTAAATAGGTTTAACTTCTTCAACCACTTTGTTTTTCGGTCCAGTAAAAAGATGTCTAAAAATAGGAAGAATAAGCCTGCACCCAAAAACCATTGGAACTGGTCCTTGTAATCTGCAAACTGTTTGGCTTCAAATTCCATTTTATCCATTTGGTTCAAAGCTTCCTTGATCTTTTCTACCGCTTCATCTGTATTTGACCCATCTATATATTCCCCATTGCCCTTTTCAGCAATTTCAGTCAGGATTTCTTTATTGAGTTTGGTAATCACCACCTCCCCCTGACCATCTTTCTTTAGCTCCTGGGTAATCCCATTTCTTTTTAACGGAATCGGAGCTCCTTTTTCTTTTCCAACGCCGATAGTAAATATGCGTATTCCTTGCTCTACTGCCAGATCTACGGCATCTATAGCGAGACCTTCTGAATGGTCTTCCCCATCAGACACAATAAATAAAACCTTGTTGGTCTGATCCTCATCATCGTAATAGGTCGTTGCCAGTTTAATAGCCTCATCGATGGCCGTACCTAAAGAAGATAGCAGATCCGTATTCAAGTACTGCAGGAACATCTTTGCTACTCCGTAATCGGTTGTTATGGGCAATTGCGGGGTTGCCTGGCCCGCATAAGCAATGATGCCGATTCTATCACTTGCCAGTTGGTTGATGATCTCCGAAACCAGGCGTTTCGATTTTTCCAGTCTATTGGGTGCAATATCTTCAGCCAACATACTTTTTGAAACATCGATCGCAAATACGATGTCGACTCCCTCCCGCTTAACGGTTTCCAATTTGGTACCGATCTTTGGATTGGCCAATCCAAGTATTAATCCTGAAAGTCCCATGAGGAGAAACACCAATTTTAAAATGCCTTTAAAACCAGACCTGCTGGGAGTTAAACGCTTTAACAATACCGACTCGGCAAACCTCTTTTGGGTTCTTTTCTTCCAAAATATCAGGCCAAGGTACAATAACACTATGACCGGAAAGATCAGGAACAAATAAAAATATGTCGCTTCGTCAATTTGTATCATATCCTAAATAAAACTCCTAAACAAGGTATTTCTAAAAAGCCATTCAGAAAGTAACAGAATACCTGCCAAAAGTACCCAAGGTCTGAATTTCTCTTCGTTATTGTAATATTTAAACTCTTCTACCTCCGTTTTTTCCAATTTATTGATCTCATCATAAATGGCCTCTAACTTTTCATTGTTGGTTGCCCTGAAATATTTGCCTCCGGTAACTTTGGCAATTTCCTGGAGCAGAGGTTCATCTATTTCAACCTGTCGCATCCCGTAACGGAAAGATCCATCTGCGTTATACGCTATAGGGGAAAGCGCATTTCCATTGGTCCCCAGACCAATCGTATATGTTTTGATCCCAAATTCAACCGCCAGATTCGCGGCCGTTTGTGGTTCAATAAATCCGGAATTGTTTACGCCATCCGTTAACAGAATAATGACCTTAGAGGTTGCTTTGCTATCTTTTAATCGGTTCACGGAAGTGGCAAGCCCCATCCCAATGGCGGTACCATCCGACAATTGGCCATAAGTGATCTCACGAAGTGCATTTAAGACGATACCCTTATCACTGGTGATGGGTGTCTTGGTATAACTCTCCCCTGCATAAGCTACTAAACCGATTCGGTCGCTTGGACGTTCACGGATAAAGTTAGAAGCTACTTCTTTTAAGGCTGCCAACCGATTTGGGCGAAGGTCCCTGGCCAACATACTCGATGATACATCAATGGCCATTACTATATCGATCCCTTTCGTGGTTTTAGTTCGTGTAGATACCTCACGGGTTTGGGGCCTGGCCATGGCTGTAATGACAGCAGAGATTGCCAGTAATCGCAATACAAACAAAACAGGCCTTAATTTAGGGAGTAAATCGTTCTTTGGGAACCCACGTGTACTTGATATTTTCAGGGTAGCAGTTTGTTCCTTTCGTTTAAAAAAATACCAAAGCAAGGCCAGTGGAAGTCCTAAGAACAACCAAAAGAATTGTGGATTTGCAAATTGTATATTTTCAAACATCTACACTTGTGTTTTTACGTCTATAGAGTTTATAATCCTATTGATGATCTCTTCTGCATAAGAATCCCCGTCGGCCCAGGATAGAACAATTTGTTGTTGAAATCCTTTTCCTCCAAACAAGATGATGGCATACTTTCCTTTCACGCTTTCGTCAGATCCGCTTACCGGAAAAGAACCGCTGCCGTATACTTTGACTCCGGGAACTCCTGATAAAGAACTAAATTCTTCTTGTTTTGTAATGATATTTTTGGCGCCTTTGTCGGCAAAATCCTTTAAAATCTTATCAATGCTATTTTGATAATCAGGATCCTCAGGTTCGGTTAAGGTGGTGGAGGTGGTACCTATCCTAAGCATATTTTCCGGGTTGCTATAAGAGAATACCTGAGTACTCTTGATCTTGTCTTTTTCCTCCGGAGGAATCATCACTTCTTGTCTTATCAATACTTCCGGAGCCGTTAAGTTAATGGGCGGATACCCATAAGAACTGGAGACCCATTCGCCTTCCAGCAACTGTTTGGACTGATTGAAAACTACAGCATTGCGAATATTCTCAAAACCGTAGTAAAACAAAGATACTCCCAGGGCTATGAACAGAATGGCAGCAGCTGAAATACCGGCCTTTACCCATCGTTTTTTTCTTTTTTTCAGAGCTAAGGTTTGCTGATAAACAGCTTCCTGCATTAATTCTTCTTCCGTAGGCTCCGGGATGGCCTCTTTGGTCTTGATGACGATCTGTTCGATGGCCTTTCTATCTTCCTCTGCCTTGGAAGAAGCTGGCTTGGAACGGGCAAATTTTACAAGATCTGCAGTTTCCAATATTTTTTTGAACTGATCTATGGTCTCTGTTTGAATCTTCAGTTTCCCCGCATCCTTCATTAATTCTAACTTCGTAATCAGCTGTCCGGTAGTACTCTCCAAGGCAGAGATATGCACATCTTCTTCGAGATAGGACCTAACAATATCGGTAAGTTCCGAATAGTACTTTTTATATTCATCCTGAATGATATATCGAGAATTTTCTAATTTCTTTAGTTCCAGGAGGGCTCTGTCATAAGGAGGAAGAAGTGCTTCCTTTTCATCTTCACTTAATTTTTTATTTCTAAAAAAGAACCAATAAATAAGTCCGGCTATGATCAAAACCCCAATGATGATCCAAAGAAATACCGGAATATCAATACTGCTTTTTTCTATGGGGATAAGCGGCTTTATATCGTATATGTCTTTGGTAATGGTGTCCACTTCCACGGTGGTTACCTGTATTTTTATAGAATCCGTAAAGTATCCTTTGCCATTTATCTCAATACGCTGTATGGGTAAAATGTAAGAGCCTGAATCGAATTGCGTTAAAGCATAAATCTTCTGAAGGGTCATGCGGTCTAAATTCCTCGTAGTATCCGTTTTAAAGGCTTCTACTGTTTCAAGAGGCGAAAATGTTTGGCCCTCCGGAAATAGTACCTGCGCCGCAGAGTCTGTTTCTACGGTCACTTTAAATTGAATTTGTTCCCCGATCTTTATAGACGTAGTATCTGCAAAAGAACTGACCTTCGGATCAGATTGGGCCCTTAGTGCGAATGCAAAAAATATAAAAAGGACAGCTAGTCCAAGGCCAAACGGCCGAACTTCCAGATGTTTCAAATATGTTTTAAAACTGTTCATTTTAATGCTACCCTCGTTGCTTGAAATATCCTAGTAATTTCTTTACATAACTTTCGTCAACCCGACAATCCAGTATGCCGGCACCAGATTTAGTAAACGTATTCTTAAAATAGCCCACTCTGTCCCTGTAGTAGGTTTCATATGCTGTACGTACCTTTTTAGACTGAGTATTCACCAGGTGAATATCTCCGGTCTCAGCGTCTTCCATCTGCACCATTCCAAGGTTGATGATGTGCTCTTCATTGGGGTCATAAACCCTGATCCCTGTAACATCGTGCTTATTACCTACGATCTTCATGGTGCGTTCGTACTCGTCCATCATAAAATCTGAAAGGACAAAGACAATGGCCCTTTTTTTCATCACATTAGAAAGGTATTTCAAGGCTTCTGTGAGATCTGTTTTCTTACTATGTGGTTTAAATTCAAGCAATTCCCGAATGATTCTCAAAACGTGACTTTTACCTTTTTTAGGAGGAATGAACAACTCAATTTCATCCGAGAAAAGGATCATCCCTACTTTATCATTGTTCTGCAGCGCTGAGAAAGCCAGGGTGGCCGATATTTCTGTGATCACAGCTTTCTTGAATTGGTTTACCGTCCCAAACAACTCCGAACCACTGATATCTACCATAAGCATTAAGGTGAGTTCTCTCTCTTCCTCAAAAACTTTCACAAAAGGTTCATTGTAACGCGCAGTTACATTCCAGTCAATAGAGCGTACATCATCTCCAAATTGGTATTGCCTAACCTCGCTGAAGGTCATGCCACGCCCTTTAAAGGTAGAATGATATTCTCCTCCAAAAATATGATCGGACAACCGACGTGTTTTGATCTCTATTTTTCGAACCTTCTTGAGTAGTTCTTTTGTATCCATGGGTTCAAGTTTTAGTAGTTTGGTTCAAAAGTGAGCAGTTGAACTATTTTCAAACATTGAACTTTTAGGGGACTTCAATTTCATTAACAATTCGGTTGATAATCTCTTCCGAGGTAACACTCTCAGCTTCAGCCTCGTAGGTTATTCCAACCCGATGTCTCAGAACATCGTGTATAACAGCCCTCACGTCTTCCGGCACCACATAACCTCTTCTTTTTATAAAAGCATAGCACTTGGCGGCAATCGCTAAATTTATACTTCCTCTGGGAGATGCTCCGAAGCTGATCAGAGGTTTTAGATCCTCCAGATTGTATTTTTCGGGATATCGGGTCGCAAAAACCAGGTCGAGAATATACTTTTCGATCTTTTCATCCATATAGACCTCTCTTACGGTCTTTTGGGCACTAAGGATCTGTTTAAGAGTAATTACTGGTTTTACTGTTTCAAAAGCACCATTTAAATTCTGGCGAATGATCATTCGCTCCTCATTCATCTTTGGATAATCGATCACCGTTTTTAACATAAATCGGTCTATCTGAGCTTCCGGCAATGGATACGTACCTTCTTGTTCAATTGGGTTTTGAGTTGCCATGACCAAAAAGGGTGCATCTAGGGGAAAGGTTTCGTCCCCAATGGTGACCTGACGTTCCTGCATGGCCTCCAAAAGCGCCGATTGTACCTTTGCCGGGGCACGGTTGATCTCATCTGCCAAAACAAAATTAGCGAAGATGGGGCCCTTTTTAATAGAAAAATCATTCACCTTCATATTGTAGATAAGGGTCCCTACAACATCGGCAGGTAAAAGGTCCGGGGTAAATTGAACACGACTAAAACTACCCTTAACCGCTTTGGCCAGCGTGTTGATCGCCAGTGTTTTGGCAAGGCCGGGCACTCCTTCCAGGAGAATGTGACCCTGTCCCAGAAGTCCGATTAATAATCGTTCTGTCATATGTTTTTGACCAACGATCACCTTGTTCATTTCCATCATCAGCAGATCGATAAAGGCACTTTCCTGAGCAATTTTCTCGTTTACTGCACTAATATCTACTGTATTATTTTCTTCCATATTTATCTATTAATTCTTGTCTGTCAATCTATTAGATCCAAGGGTATGCAAATTGAAAATTTATTCATTCAATGCCTGTTAAGAATTGGTTAAAAAAAAATGGGAGGCCCAAGTTTTATGAAGTATTTAAGGGATTTTTAGTAATTTAACCCGTCTATGAAAACACCTTTGAAGTATTCCAGAATTATTGCCGGAACGATGACCTGGGGAAGCTGGGGAAAACAACTTTCCAAAAGTGAGATGATCTTTTTGATGAATCATTGTCTGGAGCACGGCATCACGACTTTTGACCATGCGGATATTTATGGAGCATATGGAAATGAAGAGGAGTTTGGGAAGGCTTTCTCTGAAAGTAAGATCAACAGGGAGGAAATAGAATTGATCAGCAAATGCGGTATACAATACGTATGTGAGACCAGAGATAACGTAACTAAACACTACAATTATTCTACAGACTATATCATTTGGTCTGCCGAACGGTCGCTTGAAAAATTACATACGGAATATCTTGATCTTTTCCTGCTTCACAGACCAAGTCCGTTAATGCATCCTGAGCCTATTGCCAAGGCAATAGAACAGTTGAAGAGTAGTGGTAAGATACGCTCATTCGGAGTATCAAATTTTACGCCCTCCCAGATAGCTATGTTGGAAACCGAAGTGCAGGTTAGTGCCAATCAGGTAGAATGTTCACTTACCTCTGAAAAGGCAATGTATGACGGCACCTTAGATGATTGTATAGCAGGGAAAAGAGCAGCGATGGCCTGGTCCCCTCTGGGGTCCTATTTCAGGGAAAAGGATGACAGGACACATAGGATCAGGAAAGAGCTGAAACCCCTTATGGAAAAATATGAGGCCAGTGAGGACCAGTTGTTATTAGCCTGGCTGATGAAGCACCCTGCAACTATTCATCCCGTTGTTGGCACTACCAATAAGGACAGACTGGTCGATGGAATAAGGGCTTCTAAAATTAATATGGAACTGGAAGACTGGTTTACTCTTTTGACGGCATCTCAAGGACATAAAGTTCCCTAACAGCTTATAAAATTAACAGCTATGAAGAAAACGGCATTTATTACAGGAGCAACCAGTGGAATTGGCATGGCCACGGCAAAACTCTTTGCGCATCATGGCATTCATTTGGTCCTATGCGGGAGACGGCAGGCAAATCTCGATGCGCTGGGCAAGGAACTTAGTGCACATACCAAAGTGTATACCTTGAATTTTGATGTTAGAGACAAGGAAGTAGTAGAAGATGCCATAAAATCAATTCCGAAAGAACTTGCTTCCATCGATATTTTGGTCAATAATGCCGGGAATGCCCATGGCTTAGATCCGATACAGTCTGGAGATCTGTCCGATTGGGATGCCATGATCGATATTAATGTCAAAGGATTGCTCTATGTGTCAAGGGCCATCTTGCCTGTGATGGTAGCCAATAGATCTGGTCATATTATCAACATTGGTTCTACGGCCGGAAAGGAAGTATATCCCAAGGGGAACGTGTACTGCGCCAGTAAACATGCAGTGGATGCCATTAATCAGGGCATGCGTATAGACCTGAATGAATATGGAATACGCGTTGGAGCCGTTAACCCGGGATTGGTGGAAACCGAGTTCAGTGAGGTGCGTTTTAAGGGCGATGAACAGCGTGCAGAACAAGTATACCAGGGATACAAACCGTTGCTGCCTGAGGATATCGCAGAGATTATTTATTTTGTGATTACCAGACCCCAACATGTGAACATTGCAGATCTGGTGGTAATGCCAACCGCTCAGGCAAGTAGCACCATTGTGAAAAAGCAAGTATGATCAACAAACGCCTGCTGGTAAAAAACCTTTTGGCTCACAATGATGAGAATAGTTTTTACGATAAAAAACGATTTATTGATATTGGGCAAAAGGAAGGGAAAGCAAAATTCTTAAAACATGTTTGCGCCCTGGCGAACAGCAATCCAAAAAACAATTCCTATATCGCCATTGGCGTAGAAGATGAGGATAATAAGATCGTAGGAGTTGATTTTTTTGATGATAGCAAAATACAGAACCTGGTCAATGCCTATCTGGACAATCCACCTTTGATCGCGTATGAAAATATTCCATTCCCCCATCTTCCTGAAGGGAAAGTAGTCGGGTTAGTAACTATTAAGTCGAATGGCAAGGTTTGTTCTCTAAGGAAGAATATCTGGAAGTACTATGGAGGAGCTGTTTTTTTCCGGGAAGGAAGTATCAGTATGCCAAAAGCTTATGACATCGAACTAAAGGACCTCAATTCGGCCACGGTGGCTACCATAGAACAACATGCCCGGAATAATATAGAACTCACCCTGGATGGGGTCATTGATTTTCTAAATTACCGTCATAAGGACCTCAATAGCTATTACAAGGTTTTTAAGGAACAATTTGTGATCTGTTGGGCAGGAAATAAGAAAAAAGTAAAGGACAGAGTCTATTTTTCAAGGGTTGATATAGAATTGATCAATGAACAGGTAAAACTCTTTTATTCAACGCTCGATGAGATCACCATAACCTTTACCGAAGATTCATTTACCATCACCGAATATGTACAACTGGGCCTGGGCGAAGAACAACGGTATTTCCCACTCGAAAAAGTGAGGATCGCTTTTGAGAATAATGGCACTTATCAGATAACCGCCGAACTTATTTTTGAACCTCCGCAATACGATCGAAAGACTTTACACCACATTTATAACGCGAATAATGCGCTGATCCAAAAAATTCATAAGAACAGAGTTCTCACCAGAACCGAGGTCAAAGATTTAAAACTAGCGCCGGCCACTTATCTCATTTGCTATTTAAATGGCTTTGAAGAAGCCAAGGAACAAATGGAACTATTAAAAGATAGCATCAGATCAAAGGAACAAGTTGTGTATAACAATTTAAAGGAATCTCTTCGGATTTTACGTAAAGTGCGCTACAATTAAGGCTTGGTCAGCCATAGGAGTTCATAGGGCTGTACTTCTACAAGCCCACTGTTTAATTTTCTTTTTTTATTTGTTAGGAGATCGTGAAGCCCTCCATCTTTAAGATACCCCAATGAAGAGAGTACCATGGCGTCCAAAATCTGCGGATGCTCGTCAAAATTAGCGAGGATCAATACGCCATCCTTCTTTTTCCCAGTGCGCTCATAAAGAAATAAATGCTGGTTATGGGCATCGTGCAACACTAAATTATTGGTGTCTGATAAGATTTTTAATCTCTTACGCAGGGAGATCATATGCTTTAGTCCATTGAAAATAATGGAAGCTGATCTGTCATCTTCTTTCAAGTGTGCCACCGTTTTCCAATCGTGCGATGGTCTGTTTACCCATCTGCTGTCATACTTTTTGGTCTCATCATTAAGATACGAGTAATCATTAAGGGTTCCGAGTTCATCACCGGCATAGATCAACGGAACGCCCCCAAAAGATAAAATGATCCCGTGGAGCATGAGGATTTTTTTTATGGCAACTTCAACGGCACCTTGTTGCGGATTGTGCATCGCTTTTTCCAGGCCTAGTAAAGAGGCGCAACTACCTGTAATGCGACCATCACCTGTAGACGGATTGTGCATAAATTTATAGCCTACAGCCGGACTCCAGTCTAATCCCTGGCAGTAATAATCAAGCAAGAACCTGCGGTGGAGAAAAGGATCCCATCCAAGTTCAGAAATATACTGATCCTCTAATCCAAGGCCAATATCATCATGACAACGAACATAATTGATCCAGGTGGTTTCCTTCGGTTTTGGCGGACTGTTCCTGAGGGATTTGTTCAGCAACAAGGTTTTTTTAGTTGCAATGGAATTCCACAGGAGCGCCATCAGTGAGGCATTGTATGCCATTTCGCACTCATTACCTTTTCTATTTCCTTCTCCAAAATATTTAATGATATCCCTTGGTGCTACAATGGCCTCGGCCAGGAAGATCACTCCAGGGGCAACGGTTTGCAGGCACATTCGGAATAAAGAAATTAACATATGGGCCTCAGGGAGATTTTGCGAATTTGTTCCAATTTTTTTCCAAAGAAAGGCAAGGGCATCAAAACGCACTACATCTACTCCGCTATTCACCATGGAAACAAGGTTCGACAGCATCTCGAGGAACACTTTTGGATTGGTGTAGTTAAGGTCCCACTGATACGAATTAAAGACGGTCATTACCCAGCGGTTTATCTCTTTCCTGTATGTGAAATTTCCGGGAGATGTAGTTGGAAATACCTCTGGCAGGGAAGCTTCAAAAGCGTCTGGGATGGTTCTGTCAGCGTACATATAGTAATAAGCCTGATGCCTGGCACTTCCTTTCAGAGCCTTTTTAGCCCAGGGGTATTCATCTGAAGTATGATTCACTACAAAATCGAGCATCAGATAGATCCCATTCGCTCGTAATTTCTTTGTAAGGGATATAAGATCTTTTTTGGAACCATAACGTTTTGCAATGGCCGTATAACTATTAACAGCATAGCCACCATCATTTTCCCCTTTAGGACGTGTTGTGATGGGCATCAGATGTAAAAAATTAATTCCCAGTTCTTTGAAATAAGGAATTTTTTCTTCGATTCCTTTTAAATTCTTGTTGAACAGGTCTACATACAACTGCATTCCCACCATTTTTTCGGACTGGTACCAATTGCCCTTCCTGAGTAATTGAAGGTCGTGTATCTTTAATTCGTCCGGTCTTCTTTGGAATAAAGAGGGAAGTAATTCCTGAAGTTCTTTAAAGTAACGACTGTGTTTGAGATCGCTGTAGAGATTGTAAAACAATTCTTCGATCAATGGAAGATTGGCAGCAACCCGAAGATCAAAAAGTTTATGGGGGTTAACCTTATCCAGATCCTTCAAATCCTTTGAGGCCAGCTTTCTGTGCAGTGCAGTTTGATTCATTATGATGCGTACACTTGTTGTTTATCTGGCAGGGATTCAATGGCACCATAGCCCGTTGTTGTTATCGCGCCGGCCTTATTGGCATTAACAACCAAATCCAATAGTTTGGTGTCATTTTCTAATATATGAGTATGGGAGGATAGGGTGCTGATCTGTTGTAACAGGCACCCAATAAATGCGTCTCCTGCTCCGGTTGTATCAACAGGAGTTACCGGAATGCTAGGAATGGTCTTTCGCGTATTTTGGGTACTTACATAAGTTCCCTCAGAACCGAGAGTAACCGCAATGATCCGGGCCCCAATCTGATGTAGTACCTCACATGCCTCAGTGAGAGAACTCTTTTTTGAAATCATTTGGGCCTCTTCCAGACTAAATTTGCACAAATGTGATTTCTCTATATATGACATACTTTTTTTAATAAAAGAAGCTTCTTTATCCTTCCATAGATCTTTTCTGAAGTTAGGATCAAAACTGATAAAGGCATTTTCGGTGATCGCATCGAACAGGTAGTGTCCGTACGCTTTTTCCAAGGGCCCTCCTAAGAGGGCAGTCGCAGCGCCTAAATGCACCATTTGATCTTTAAAGACTACTTTAATAGAAGAGTCATAGGTTAGTTCCCTGTCTGCACCTCGTGAGAAAACAAAATCGCGTTCCCCGTTTTCTGCCAAAGAAACAAAGGCAAGGGTGGTGAATGTTTGTGACCTTTGGACAAGTGAAAGATCTACATCATATGCATCTAAGGTATTCAGTAAAAAAGTTCCAAAGGGATCGTTTCCAACACATCCAATAAAAGCACTTTTCCCTCCTAATTTCGAAATAGCACAGGCCACATTTGCGGGGGCTCCCCCTGCTTTTTTTGTGAAGAGAGTAGCCTTGCTAAGATCCGCTCCCTGCTTTTCGGCAACAAAATCTATCAACAACTCTCCAATACAATAAATTCGTTGCAATGGCATGGAATGGCCTTTTTGGTTTAGGAGTTACAAAATACTGTAAAATATATGTACAATATAAACTATGCGTCAAGAATTAATAAAAATAGGATTACAATGGGTTTATTTTTAAGGACTGCATAGTGAGTTCATAGGATAAATTGCGATTTTTGTTCCATGAGAACATTGGTTATTGGAGACATTCATGCGGGTGCTAAGGCCCTGGAACAGGTGTTGAATAAAGCGGATATTAAACAGAATGATCTGCTCATATTTTTGGGAGACTATGTGGATGGGTGGAGTGAAGCCGTTGAGACGGTAACCTACCTTATGGAATTGCAACAGGAGTATACCTGTATATTTTTAAGAGGGAACCACGATGATCTTTGTTATCACTGGTTAGAAACCGGAGAAGACAATCCCCTTTGGTTGATGAATGGGGGGCAGGCAACCATTGATTCGTATGACCAGGCAGGCAGCAAAATAATGAAGGCTCATCTGCCATTTTATGAATCGCTGCGAAATTATTATTTGGACAAAGAGAAGAGACTTTTTTTACATGCCGGGTTTACCAACCTGAAGGGAGTAGATTTCGAGTATTTTTCCAAGACTTTTTATTGGGATCGGACACTTTGGGAATTGGCACTTTCCTTAGATCCAACATTATCAAAAGACAGTGTTTATTATCCTAAACGGCTTTTACATTACAAAGAGATCTTTATTGGCCATACTCCTTTGAGCAAAATAGGTAAGACCAAGCCACACTGTGCAGCCAATGTGTGGAACATTGATACCGCAGCAGCCTACAAAGGGCCCTTAACGATCCTCGATGTGGATACAAAAGAATTTTGGCAAAGCGATCCTGTGTATACTTTTTACCTCGGTGAGCAGGGTCGAAACTAAATTTTGGTAATGATTTAAGAGAAATTGCATTAATTATTATCGTACTTTGTATAGTAACATGGAACAAATGAAGAATATACGTTTAGAAGTGATGGATGCCATTGAACCACAGGTATCCGGGTTTATGGATGATTTCCTGATTCCGGCAGATCAGATTTGGCAACCTTCAGATTTTTTACCCGACTCTCAATCGGACGGGTTCTTCGATCATGTTGAACAAATCAGAGAAGAAGCAAAGGAACTGGGATATGATTTTTGGGTAACTCTTGTGGCAGATACAATCACTGAGGAGGCTTTGCCAACATATGAATCATGGCTCATGGATGTTGAGGGAATCAATCAGCATGCCAAAGAGAACAATGGCTGGTCCAGATGGGTAAGGGCTTGGACGGCAGAAGAGAACAGACATGGGGATGTCCTGAACAAATATCTGTATCTGTCGGGCAGGGTTAATATGAAACAGGTAGAGATCTCTACACAGCATTTGATCACTGACGGATTTGATATCGGAACGGACAGGGATCCTTACAAGAATTTTATTTATACAACTTTTCAGGAACTGGCCACTAATATATCCCACAAAAGAGTAGGACAGATGGCTAAGAAAAAAGGAAATACGCTTTTGGGCAAGATGTGCTCTATCATAGCGGGAGACGAAATGCGACACCACTTGGCATACAGAGAATTTGTTAAGACCATTTTGGGTCATGACCCAAACGGAATGATCCTGGCCTTTGCCGAAATGATGAAGCACAAAATAATTATGCCGGCTCATTTTTTACGTGAATCCGGTGGCACTATAGGTACAGCCTTTGAAAATTTTTCAAATTGTGCACAACGCCTGGGGGTTTATACTTCTCAGGATTATATTGAGATCTTGCAAAAATTAAATGCGTATTGGGATCTCGGTACTATCCGGGGGTTAAGTGAGGAAGCAGAAAAGGGCAGAGATTATTTAATGAAACTCCCGGAACGCCTCATACGAATTTCCGAACGCATGAAATTTCCTGAGGATCAATACCGCTTTAGCTGGGTGCAAGCCAATGGTATCATATAAAAAACCCGCTTTTTAAAGCGGGAATCTCCTATAATTTACCATGTTTATGTTCGTGCTGCCATTTGGCCAGATCCTTCCATTTGCCTTCTGCAGCCATCTTTGCCTGCATAGGCCATGAGGCAGGGTCGTGAACTTTGTATCGATCGCCTCCGGAGTCCAGGACTTCCTGACATTTAGCCACTGATGTTTCTGAAAGATCCTGCCAGGTTTTGATTTCAAAATTATGGAAGAGGCTACGAATCTTTGGACCAATACCCTCTACCAGGGATAGATCATTGAATTTCACAGCTTTTCCAAGTATATTTTTTGCTTCTGCAGCATCAAACGGAGGTACAGTATTGTTATTCAGAGCAGAACCGGCGGCAAGTTTGTGCTCACATTTGGCCAGATCTGCCTTCGCCTTTTCATTTTGCTGTTTTAAAGATTTAATTTCCGAATTAAAATCAACCGTAGGGTTAGATCCCCTGCCAATAAGATAACCAAAAAAACCGCAAATTAGTCCAACTGTTATTGGAATGAGCCAACACCAGATATCCATATATTCTAGATCCATAAGAAATGTTGTTTATGTATTATATTGTTCGTTATGCCCAACCATAGAGCGGAAGAATTATTCTTTCCGAATTTCTCAGGCTTTTAAAATCATGCACACTGACTGCAATACATCACAAAAAAATAAGTGCCGGCAAGCAGTGTTAAAATAAGTCCTATGATGTTGGTCGTTCTTTTAGACATTAAAGTAATAGTTAGATGTATTTTCCTACAAGGTATTAAAAATTATGTTAGTATGAACACAGAGCTTCTGATAACTCTGTGTTCATATTTTTATTTTTATAGATACTTAAAATAGAACATTAGAGATCGAATTTTATTCCCTGGGCTAGGGGTAATTCCGTAGTGTAATTAATAGTGTTGGTTTGTCTTCTCATATATATTTTCCACGCATCAGAGCCAGATTCACGACCCCCACCGGTCTCTTTTTCACCCCCGAAGGCACCACCTATTTCAGCTCCTGAGGTGCCAATATTTACATTGGCGATACCACAGTCGCTCCCGGAAGCGGCTAAAAATAATTCTGCTTCTCTCAAATTGCTGGTCATGATTGCTGATGACAATCCTTGTACCACACCATTTTGCAGCGCGATAGCATTCTCAACGTCGCCCGTATAGGACATCAGGTAAAGAATGGGGGCAAAAGTTTCGTGTTGAACAATGTTGTAAGAATTTTTTGCCTCGGCAATTGCAGGTTTTACATAACAACCACTTTCATATCCTTCCCCTTGAAGGACGCCGCCTTCTACTAATAGGGAGCCACCTTCGGCAACTACTTTTTCCAACGCATTTTGGTAGGCAGCAACGGCTTCTTTATCGATCAGGGGTCCAACGTGATTAGACTCATCTAAAGGGTTTCCAATTCGCAATTGAGCATACGCAGCTGTAAGGGCATCTTTGACTTGTTGATAGATAGATTCGTGGATGATAAGTCTTCTAGTAGAAGTACAGCGTTGCCCTGCAGTTCCTACTGCGCCAAATACGGCCCCGATGATCGTCATTTTAATATCGGCATTCGGGGTTACAATGATGGCGTTATTTCCACCTAATTCTAAGAGCGATTTCCCCAATCTACTACCAACGGCCTGAGCGACTATTTTACCCATGCGTATAGATCCTGTAGCAGAGATCAATGGAATCCGCTCATCATGGGTCATGTATTCTCCCACTTTATAATCTCCATTTATAAGGCAGGAAATACCTTCCGGCAGATCATTTTCTTTAAGTACACCGGCAATGATATGCTGACATGCAATTCCGCAGAGTGGGGTTTTTTCTGAGGGTTTCCAAACACATACGTCGCCCGAAACCCAGGCTAAGTGCCGTATTCCATGCCCATACAGCTACAGGGAAATTAAATGCAGAAATGATGCCTACAACGCCGAGCGGGTGGTATTGCTCGTACATTCTATGCCCCGGTCGTTCAGAATGCATGGTAAGTCCGTGCAATTGTCTGGATAAACCAACAGCAAAATCGCAGATATCGATCATTTCCTGAACCTCTCCTAAACCTTCCTGATATGATTTTCCCATTTCGTAGGAGACGAGTTTTCCAAGGGGTTCCTTAAATTCCCGTAATCGCTCACCAAATTGCCTTACAATCTCACCTCGTTGCGGAGCGGGTTTTAAGCGCCAAGTCTTAAACGCCTTCGTCGCCGAGGTCATTACTTTATCGTAGTCTTCTTTGGAAGTAGTCTTAACACTGGCAATTCTCCCTCCATCCACAGGGGAAAAAGATTCTAAAATTTCTCCTGTTGAAAAGAAATGAGAACCCGTAGAAGTGCCTTCGTTGAGGTCTTTAATATTTAGTGCTTTAAGGGCCTTTTGGATCCCTGAGTCAACCGTTGCCGTTGTCATTATAATATGTTTTAAAAAGATTAGAACGTTGTGTGGCAAAGCTACGAATAATTCGAATCTTGCCAGTGTTCTGATAAGAAATCCGTTCTGAGGTAAACTTATATACTATGTAATAGTATAAGTGCAATAAGTCGCCGGAAGTGCCTGCACGAAAAAGATCTTTTTAGAGGCGGTAAATGCGCCAAAGGTGCCCGCAATGATCACACAACTCAGGAAGAATATAGAAACATTAAATTGCCAGTTACTATCCTCAATAAAAAAGGTCCAGATCAACCCTGCGGCCAGGAAACCGTTATACAAACCCTGGTTGGCGGCCAGGGATCTGGTGGGTTCAAAAAGATCTTTTGGAAATCCTCTGAAAACCTTTGGGGCTCTGGTGGTCCAAGCAAACATCTCAAGCCAAAGAAAATAAAGATGCAGGAAGGCAGTGAGTCCTATGAGGATTTTTATAGTTAAAGCCATAAGAAATGATTTTAATTTATTTTTTTTCTGCTACGAACCGTGGATCTGATTTCATTATGGTTCCACAATGGTCACAGGTTCTCAAAGACTTGGAGCTATAAAAGTGTTCAAAGTGTTTTAGAAAGTCTTGTTCAATATCTTCCAGCGTAAAATAAACCTCATACAATTTGTGATTGCAATGATCACAAAACCATAGCAATCCGTCTTTTGCGTGGAGTTCTGAGCGCTTTCGTTCTATGACCAGGCCAATAGAACCAGCATTTCTAACTGGGGAATGTGGCACCTTGGCCGGATGCAGGTACATATCTCCAGGTCCCAGTTTCATAATTTTTTTCTGCCCTTCCTCTTGTACGAGAACCTGAATGTTTCCCTCTAATTGATAAAAAAGTTCCTCGGTCTCGTTGTAATGATAATCTTTACGGGCATTAGGCCCCGCGACAATCATCACAATATAGTCCCCGGCATCTTTGTATAAGTTTTTATTGCCAACAGGAGGTTTTAGCAGATCCCTGTTGTCCTCTATCCACTGCGTAAGATTAAAAGGAGGTTGTATAGCCATACTGTCATTTTAAATATCAGAAGGGTAAACGGTATATTGCCGTTACTCAAAAATAAGAAAAGTAAATGGTATTATATTCCCTATTTAAAGAAGAGCTGGGTATAGAAATAGTCGCCGTTTGCATTAATTTTCACACTAATAGCAGTGTGGGTAAAGTCGGCTTCCAAAGTGCTTTTGTGATTCGGACTTTCTAACCAACCCTGTAATGCTGCTACGGCATTAGGGTAGTCCATGGCCACATTCTCCGCTATTTGCTTGGCATTGGTCTCTGCAGCAATTTTAGAAGCTCGGGCGCTAAAATTATCATGGCTGATTGTGCCTTTGGAGATCATGTAATCGTTATGAAGATTGGCATGTTCGTAGGCCAGGGCATTAAATTCTAAGGGCGTGGCCCCAAGAGAATTTCTATAGGTATTTACAATATCGAGTAGTTCATGTTCAACAGCCACGGCATTTACGGCCACGGGAATTTCCTCGCTATTTATAGATTCTTTGCTACAAGAAACTATCAATAGGATGCCTAGAGCTAAAATAGCTGTATGCAGACTTCTTCTCATATAGTGTTACTCGAAAGCAGGTAGGGAAGAAGTGGGGGTTCTCGTTTACTCCAAAAAAAATTCGAAGTCTGTAATGATACTAAAAATGATTTAAGATCTGACTTAAATGTATGATTTATTCGATGAAATGCATCCAAGGCATCCCTTGTTTATTCTAATTATGATCTTCGTTTCTGTCAATTGAATTTCCTGGCCTCTTTATGTTGAACTATCTTCCATATCAGCATCTGTTTTTATAACAGCACTAAAGACAAGATCCCCAATATTGCGTATAGGTTCATAGAGAACTGATTCAGATTTGGTATCTTCATTGATTAGGTTCAGATTCTTATTGACACTTTCAAGAAAGATCAAAAGAGCTCCTAATATGATGGCCACTTTCAGGATGCCAAAAAGTCCCCCGGCGATTTTATTTAATAACCCCAACATGGCAATTTCAGCAATTTTAGTTAGTAGTTTGCCGGCCATGACCACTACAATTACGATAATAAAAAATGTGATAATAAAGGAGAGAAGGCTCATGGTTCGCTCATTCCAATCCCAATGAGACGCCATATAATTTCCAACAATATAAGAAAAGTGAATGGCCCCGTAGAGCCCTGCTATAAGTGCCGCGATAGAAGCAAGCTCTACAAGAAGACCGTTCTGCACTCCCTTAAACAGCCCGTAAAGAAGTAACAAGCCCAGGACAATATCAATAAAACTCACAAGCTGGTCTTTTGTACAAATATAGAACTTTGATTTGTACCTTTATCCCTTTATATATTCATCTATTTACCTTTGTTACAAGCTATAAATGAGCAGAGACACTTTACTTAAGGAACAATGGGAACTTTTGGTTCAAAAACTATCTTCCCAGTTTTCAGATGGAGATCCATTAGACCTTGATGCTATTATCTATCTTGTGGGGGTTCAAGAACTGGGTCAATACCACAAGAAGTACAAAAAGGATGAAAAGATAAATCTGATGCATATCGCCATCTGCAGATTGTTAGAGCCCTATGGATATTACGAGTTCGAATACTTCGATGAACAAGGCTGGCCTCATTACATTATAAAAGAGTCCCTGCCCACCCTGAAAGCAGGAGAACAGTCGGTTCTTATGAAAGAAGCCATTGTTGGATACTTCCTGGAAAAAGAATATATCAAATGAACAACCAACCCTCTTACTATGCAGTGATCTTTACCTCCCGAATAACAGAGGGAAAACATGGATATAACGAGATGGCCCAGAAAATGGAAACCCTGGCAGCAACACAGAAAGGTTTTCTGGGGTTTGAAACTGCAAGATCGGATATTGGGATCAGTGTAAGCTATTGGGAAAGTCTGGATGCCATCAGGCAATGGAAGACCAATAGTGAACATCTAACAGCTCAGAGAAAAGGAAAAGAGTTATGGTATCAATGGTATAACGTTCGTATTTGTAAAGTTGAAAGAGAATACGAGTTTGGTCAACGATAGATAACAGTAGCTTAAACTTCACAGTTTTGTTCTCAATATCTGAGGCTATATTTTTGTATTACTTTCAATAACTATTTTTGCTTCCTATGAAAAAACCCATTCCTTTTTCCAATCTGAATAGAGTAAAAACGATTGATAAAATTGCCAAAAAACATTTTGATATAGTGGTTATTGGCGGAGGAATTACCGGTGGGGGAATCGCGCTCGATGCGGCATCCCGAGGCTTAAAAGTGTTGTTGTTGGAGAAAGGTGATTTTGCTTCCGGTACCAGCAGTAAGTCTACGAAACTTATTCACGGAGGCTTGCGATATTTAAAACAATTCGATTTCTGGCTGGTAAAAGAAGTAGGATCGGAAAGAGCTATTGTTCATAAATTGGCACCGCATCTGGTATTACCGGAAAAAATGCTTTTACCATTGATTGAAGGTGGATCTTATGGAAAATGGCTCACTTCGGTGGGCCTTAAAGTGTATGACATTTTAGCCCAGGTTTCAGGGGATGATAAACGGAGAATGCTGGAAAAAAAAGAGGCAATGGCCCTGGAACCCCTCTTGCCCAAAAAAATGGTAAAAGGTGCCGGGTACTATGCGGAATACCGCACAGATGATGCCCGACTTACACTGGAGAACATAAAAACCAGTTTGCAATATGAGGCAGAGGCATTGAATTATGCTGAAGTAACCAATTTTATTTACAAGGAAGATCGTGTAAAAGGTGTAGAGGTAAAAGATCATCTTTCGGGCTCTGAATTTACCGTACACGCAGACCATGTAATAAGTGCGGCTGGTCCATGGGTGGATGAACTAAGAGGAATCAATAATTCAAAAAAAGGAAAGCGCTTACATCTCACCAAAGGCGTCCATCTGGTTTTTCCGCACCACAAATTACCTGTTAAACAATCTGTTTATTTTGATGTGCCAGACGGTCGAATGATTTTCGCTATCCCAAGAGGAAAGGTTACCTATGTGGGCACCACAGATACCAATTTCAATCTGGACAAGGATAAGGTTGAGACCGATATGGCCGATGCCATTTATCTTATTGCCGCTGTAAATAACATGTTTCCTAATATTAATTTAGAAATGGAGGATATTGAATCTTCCTGGGCCGGTTTAAGGCCCCTGATCCATGAAGAGGGGAAATCTGCCTCCGAACTCTCCCGTAAGGATGAGATTTTTACCTCAGACACCGGACTCATAAGTATCGCCGGAGGGAAATTAACCGGCTACAGAAAAATGGCTGAACGCACAGTGAACCGGATCGCAAAAAAAATGGAAGAAGAAGGGAAAGAAGTACCAGACTGCCTTACTGAATCCATTCAGCTATGTGGCAGTAGTTTCAAGAAATACAAAGAAGTTAAAAAATACATTGCCGAGATTTTTGAACGCATTAAAAATGATGGGTTCACCAAATATGATGCCTGGTACCTAGTCACCAATTACGGGGTACAGACGGAGATAATTCTCGACTTTTATAAAAAAAGAACAGAAAAGGATCACGAGGTCCGAATGGCACTTTCAGAATTAGAGTTTGGAGTTGCCTTTGAGATGGTGCAATCTCCGTTAGATTTTTTTGTCAGAAGAACAGGGCGCCTTTATTTCGATATTCACAGTGTACGCGCGCTAATGAAACCAGTTAGTTTAGAACTGCAAAAAGTATTTAAGGCAGAAGATAAAAAAGTATTGGAATGGCAGGAAGCACTGCAAAGTGAATTAAAATCTCATTCCGATTTTTCATTGGAAAGAATATAATTGCTCGCTTTTTAATCCAATTTATCTGTCAATATTTTAAAGGTCTTTCGCGCGTTTTCCTTCTGATAAAGAACATCGTAGACGGCATCAATAATAGGCGTACGCACTTTACTTTTAAAAGTGTTCTTTAATTCATAGGCACTTTTAGTGGCGTAGTAGCCTTCGGCCACCATGTTCATCTCCATCATGGCACTTTTTACCGTATAACCCTTACCTATCATATTTCCAAACATACGATTACGACTAAAAGTAGAATATCCTGTTACCAATAAATCGCCCAGATAGGCAGAATTATTGATGTTGCGTTTCATTTTATGCACCCTTTTAATATACCGCTTCATTTCACGGATGGCATTGCTCATCAATACACTTTGAAAATTATCACCATATCCAAGGCCATGAGCGATCCCCGCAGCCAGCGCATAGATGTTTTTTAACATGGCAGCATACTCAGTGCCAATGATATCGTCTGAAATTTTAGTTTTTATATAATCACTAGCCAGATGTGCCGCTACTATTTTGGCTTTCTCTTTATCCGCAGAGGCGATCGTTAAATAGGATAATCTTTCAAGGGCAACTTCCTCGGCATGACAGGGTCCGGTAATAACACCAATATTTTCAAAAGGCAATTGATATTTGTCATGAAAATGCTCCCCGACGATCTTCCCGGTTTCAGGCACTATCCCTTTGATTGCAGAAAAAACGATCTTGTCCTTTAAAGAGGCTGTGAGTTTTTTTAATTCGTTTTCTAAGAAGGCAGAAGGGATGGCGAAAATAAGAAAGTCAGCCTCCTCTACAGCTGCGTCTATGGAATCTGTTAATGTCAGCTGGGCCAGATTAAACTCAACAGAAGTGAGATAATTTGGATTGTGTTTTTCCTTTTTAATAAACGCTATAGCCTCTGAACTGCGCATATACCAGATAACATTGGTAAGATTTTCAGTAAGCATCTTAACAATGGCCGTTGCCCAACTGCCTCCTCCAATTACTGCAAAGCGGATGTCTTTTTTCATGAATTGATCTTCTCATAGCAAATGTAATTAAAAACCATTAGCCTGTAAAACGCTGTTATACAGATAGATAAAACAAATGGCACGATGCTTGTTTTAAAAGATAAAGGAACAATAAATTGAACATCATGAAAAAATTTACGTTGCTTGGTACGGGAACTTTATTAATGCTACTTGTAAGTAGCTGTTATACGGAAGTAATCTTAGAAGACGTTTTTGTAGAAGATACACCTTTGCAAACAAGACAACTTGTACAGGCTTATGATCTTTGGTATGTAGACATTAATGCTACCGAAGGATCGGGCGAAGTACCCTTCCTGCAACGTGCTTTTACCCTTTCTTTTAAAAATGGACTGCTCTATGCCAATAACAATATTTCCGGGATAGGAAAAACAGGGAATGGCCTGGGAATTAAGGTTGGCTATTATGATGTCGGCAACGGACTGCTTGAGATTGATCATGATATAGATGGCTTATGGATTTTTGACATCTATCAAGTAAACTCCGGCACCCTGGAATTGTATGACAGGCGATCCAATACATCCTATTTTGTGGATGGTTACCAACGCGGTAGCTTTGACTATGACAGGCTGTTTTATGAGAATATTGAATTTCTCCTGCAGGAATATGATGTTTGGGAAAAGACTTTTGTAAGCGAAACAGGGGCCATCAATGACTTCGATGAGGAGAATTATCTGCAATTCTATGAAAACAACGGAGGGACCATATTCAGATCTTCAGTAGATCGTATTGGGACACCTGTAAATAGTATTTTATGGGACTACCAGGGTTTTTATGAAGTGTACGATGTGCCAAACGACGAAACACTGAAAACGTTGACCCTCGACTATGATTTTATGGGTAATGATTATTTTGAATTATACGTCATTGATGATAGTACAATTGAGTTATACCATCCGGATAGTGGTACTGTGTATGAATTTCAAGGAAGAGGCTATGTTCAGTTTATGAAATCGGGAACTGCTGATGTTGGCAAGAAGAGAGTTAAGACCAAAAATCCGATCATGAATGTGAGCCGTAAACGTAAATAAGCACTCTATGTCAGGATAGAATAGTAAAATAAATTTTTTGGTTGATTAGTTTGTTATAAACCGCCTAGTCTTTCAGGACTGGGCGGTTTTTTTCTTCCATAGAAAGCCGATTTTCAGTACCTTATGGTGTTAATTCCTTATAGAAATCAATATGACCGCCAAGTACAACATCGAAATGGGAAATAAGGGACATAAAGAAATACCCGGAAATCCTTCCACTGCCACCAGCAGTTCAATAAAATTAAATGACAGGTCTAATGGAAAACCTCTGCGAGTTTTAAGTGAGGAAGATTGGGCATTTTGGATTCACAATGGTTATATCGTGGTAAAAAATGCGATCTCCAGGGACCAGGCAAAAGCAACAGCCGACTTTATATGGGAATTTGACGAGAAGGATCCTAAAGATCCGGATACCTGGTATACACCTCCCAGAGCAGAAATGCAAATGAAAGAACTTACGGGCACAGGGATGGTAGAAGTATATAACCATCAGCATCTTTGGAACAACAGACAGGCACAAAAGGTCTATGATGCATTCACGGATATTTGGGGAACAGAGAAACTATGGGTTACTATTGACCGGGCAAACCTCAATTTTCCGCAGCGCCCGGGATTTGAGCGAAAAGGATTTATCCATTGGGACTATGATCCTGAAACAAAACCTCAGAATGTACAGGGAGTCCTGGCGCTGTCAGATCAGACCGACGAGAATATGGGTGGTTTTCAATGTATTCCATGGCTTTACAGAAATTATGAGACCTGGAAAGTGGGACAACCAAAGGACAGGGATAGGTTCCAGCCAGACATATCAGATTTGCAGGATAAGATCGTAAAGGTAAAACTGGAAGCGGGCGATTTGTTGATCTTTAATAGTACAGAACCCCATGGTATCAGACCAAACAGATCAAAGAACAAAGTCCGTATAGCCCAATATATTTCGATGATGCCCGCAGAACCGGAGAATGAGGAGCTGCTTGCCTGGCGAATCAATTCCTGGAAGAACAGAGTAGCTCCGGAGGGCTATGCTTTTCCGGGGGACCCGCGCAACTGGGAACAGGAAAAGTATGATACTGCTAATTTATCCCCATTAGGAGAACGATTATTGGGGGTATCGCCCTGGTAGATTACCAAATCCATAATTCTGTCCGAATGTAAGGTTGCCTGTCCATTTTGTGGTATTTTTGCGCCCTTAAAACCATTGGCGTTTGAAGAAGTATCTCAATCTATTCGATTTTTCGCAGGAAGTAAATTATAAAACCGAGATCCTATCTGGGATCACCGTGGCACTGGCACTTGTACCAGAGGCGATAGCCTTTGCACTAATCGCCGGCCTCTCGCCTCTTACGGGCTTGTATGCTGCTTTTGTAATGGGCTTGGTGACCTCCATTTTAGGAGGTAGACCGGGGATGATCTCCGGAGCCACTGGGGCTGTAGCCGTCGTGATTGTTGCACTTGCCCAGCAATATGGGGTAGAATATGTTTTTGCAACCGTTGTCCTTGCTGGTGTTCTCCAGATTCTTGCAGGTGTCTTGCGTCTAGGGAAATTGATGAGACTAGTACCACATCCCGTGATCTTTGGCTTTGTGAATGGGCTTGCGATCATCATTTTTCTTTCACAGCTAACTCAGTTTCAAACCGCAGATGGAGCCTGGCTTAGTGGAAGCACTTTATATCTGTTTACGGGACTTGTTTTGCTAACCATGTTGGTCATTTGGGGCCTTCCTAAAATCAGCAAGGCAGTACCTGCATCCCTTGTGGCAATATTGTTGGTATTTGGAATTGTATTATTTTTTGGGATCGATACACGTACCATTGGAGATATCGCGTCGATAAAAGGTGGTTTTCCTCCTTTTCATCTACCTATGGTCCCTCTGACCTTTGAGACCCTTCAAATTATTTTTCCCTACGCGGCCATCGTAGCTGGTGTGGGACTCATTGAAAGTCTCTTAACGTTGAATATTGTTGATGAGATCACAGAGACGCGGGGCCGTGGTAATAAAGAAGCCGTAGCTCAGGGTACGGCCAATATCCTTTCTGGTGTTTTCTCCGGAATGGGCGGGTGTGCCATGATCGGTCAGAGTTTGATCAATACCTCTAACGGCGCTCGAGCCAGACTATCAGGTATTGTGGCTGCATTGATGCTATTGGTCTTTATTATGTTTGGAGCCGATCTGATTGAAAGAGTACCCATGGCGGCACTCACCGGACTTATGATCATGGTAGCACTAGGCACCTTTGAATGGGCAAGCTTACGCACCTTCCGCAGAATGCCCAAGAGCGATGTTCTGGTGATGGTGCTGGTTACACTGGTGACCGTTTTCCTTCATAATCTGGCCCTGGCGGTATTGGTGGGAGTGATCATTGCGGCGCTCGTATTTGCGTGGGACAATGCAAAACGGATACGCGCCAGAAAGTATCTCGATGAAAATGGCGCAAAGCATTATGAGATCTATGGTCCATTGTTCTTTGGTTCGGTAACCTTATTTAATGAAAAGTTTGATGTATTGAATGATCCGGATGAGGTCATCATCGACTTTCAGGAAAGCAGGGTAGTAGATATGTCTGCCATTGAAGCGCTTAATAAGATCACCGAACGCTACCTAAAGGTGGGCAAAAAAGTGCACCTCAAACATCTGAGCAAAGATTGTATTCAACTTCTGCAAAATGCTGATGACATTATTGAAGTGAATGTCATGGAGGATCCTACTTATAAAGTATTGGTAGATTAGTAACAAGAATATTTATTTAAAGTTATTTAACGCTGATCTTAGTTAGACCACACCGCATACCGTTTTCTGCGTAGTTCCATGGTCAATATTTTTTCCATTTTTAACGCTTCTGCCCTGTTTGTCAGTGGATCAATATGGTTGTACAAACTCGGACGGAGGTAGGTACCATATTTCTGTACAATATTTGAAGACAATTTATAGCCTTTTTTATTCCTGAAACCTGTTTTATGCTGCTCAAAGCGCTGCTTTGGTGTTTTACTGGTCATACCTACATACAGGCACTCCAAAACTCCATTAAATTGTGGGTTGGCGGCCCGAAATTTTGCATTTTCGGTAAAGACGCGTTTAGACAATTCTATAACATAAATTCTGTAATTCAAATTAATGCATTTTACTTTTCTATGAGTATCCTAACCTAAGAGGATTCTATAAAATTACCTATATTTCCCTATATGCAAATAGCGCAACAAAGAAATCTAAAGCTCTTTATCAGTACATTAATCCTGTTTGTGGCATTTTTGGCTATTTTTTTTAATTCCATCGGAAAAAACGCGCTTTTTATAGTCCTAAAACCCCTGACAACCATTTTGATAATAATGTTTACCGTTTTTTTCGGTATCAGGAAAAACAAGTTCTACAAATGGGTAGTTATTGCATTGTGTTTTTGTTTGGTAGGAGATACACTACTTCTGAAGGAGGCTTACTTTATCTGGGGTCTTCTGTCTTTTTTAATAGCGCACCTGTGCTTTAGTTTGAGTTTTATTAGACTTGGAGGATTCAAATTCTATTTGACTCCATTACTACTCTTACTTGGATTTGGTATTGGGTATTATTGGATGTTGTATGATGGGTTGCAAGCGCTTAAAATACCTGTACTGATCTACTTTATTGTTATTCTGTTTATGGGCTGGCAGGGGATCAGCGTTCTTATCTGGAGAAATGAACTTCCATATACTATGATCTTTATAGGGGCACTCTTATTTATCATTTCTGATGCATTATTGGCCTGGGCAAAATTTAAAGTACCCTTTCATTGGGATGGAATACTTATTTTGGCAACCTATTGGACTTCTATTTTTTTAATTGGCCTTTCAACCACAATAGAACGGAAGAAAGCATATTAATTTATGGTTACGTTTGAACTCCCTTAAATAGAAACCTTTCCATTATTAGCCATTTTTAAGGTCCTACCGGAATTTAAAGCAATAAAAGAGAACGTGTTATTTAAAATTAAGAGGAATAAAGGTGCTTGAAAAAATAATTCCTTTTCTAACTTCATAAAGTGTAAATCCTGAACGGACCTCAAATCCATGATAGAGAAAGGTATCCGGACCTGTAATAGCAGCAGTCTGGGTAAATTGAGTATCAGACCCTAGTACAGTACTGGTTTGAGGCGCATGATAGTGTCCGGAGAGTGCAAGGGGATAAGGTCTTTTTCCAATATTTTTTTGAACATCTTTAAAATTATAGACAATATGCCTGTGTTCCAATGTATCGTTTTGTTTTAAAAGCTGCGGGCCATAGAACGGATGATTTTCAAAATTTTGGAATGAAAAGCCTGGAGAAACAAAAGGGATGTGATTGAAGGTAATGACCGGCGTGCGCAAATCTATATGCTCCAGATCTTTTTTCAGCCAAGCTAATTGGGTTTCATCCACGCCTCCATAGTAGTAAAGATTTTGATACCCTACTCCGTCAATACTAATAAAATGTATGCCACCATAATTAAATGAATAGTAATTGGGGCCTAAATAATAGCGATACATGTTCTTCCCATAAAGAGGATGCTCTTCACTTACCAGTGACTTGTCTCGTTCAACTCCAAAAAGTTCATGATTGCCTACCCCGGTATAAACTGGGGATTTAAACAGTGTAATTTCCTTTTTAAACATCTCATAATAGGTCCTTGCTGTTGCTTCATCAACTCTTAGCGCATCTTTTATAAGGTCTCCGGTAATAATTATAAAATCAACTTTTAGGGAGTCCGCCATTTCCCTGAATCTTTGTATTCTGGGAAGGCTATTTGAATCTACATGGGTATCTGAAGCGTGAATAAACCTGAATGAGGATTGATTGGGGGACCTTTGTAGGGGAAATGTCATCTCCGGTGCTTTTTTGGAATAAAAAGAACCGGTATACCCTGTTGGTTGCGAAATAACAAGATAAGGAAATTGATTTTCAGAATGTAAAACGAATGTTCCGTTAGCGTTGGTGACCGTAGTTTTCTCCTGATCAGAAACCACCACCTTAGGAATGCCCTTTTCATTCGCATCTTGCGTTAAATTCCCATTTTCATCATTGAAGACTATCCCTTTTAGCTCCGTTGATTGGGCAAAAAGATTTGATGGGATTGAAAGAAACAGAAGCCATCCAACTAGTTGTATAATTTGCTTTTGAGGACTTTTATACATTAAAGTATTATTAAGGAGGTTTTATTTTGTGATGTCCATTAAATGGGAATTGCTACCCGTCATTTCCCAATGCCCAAGAGAGATGGGGATGTTCCCGATCGAATTTAGTGTATCCATAAATTCTTTGATCTGAAAAGGTTCTTTTTCTTCCTCTTTCATTTTGGCAAAGTCGGCCATAGCGCTTTCCAACAGGTATTTCCCGGTAATATAGCTGCTGCCATATCCCGGTTGGCGCATATAGAGGTGTTGTTCAAAAAGCAGTAGCTCCTTCTCGGTCTTCATCCAACCCCTGGGGGTATATTCAGAATGGATGCCTCCTGCTTCTTCCATGGTCATTTCATTGGCATGGGCATACAGGGATCCCAGCCCGCGGGCAGCACGCTGGGCGATCATAATATACACAATCTCCCTGGTCCTTGGGGCGTCATCATATAACCCTGCCTGCATAAAAAGTTCCTCCACAGCGGTTGCCGTACCCTCATTGCGTGAATCGAAAATATTGTAAAGTAATGGGCCCCTCCGAACCTCACTTGAATGAGGTTCCAGATCCATCCGGGCCAGTTCGAACCAATGATAGAAGTGCGAGTAAAGGGGTCTGGGATCATAGTGTTCCCCGATGGTAAAAAAATTGCGATTTTTTTCAGGAATGAAGTTGCCAAGATGTTCTCGTAAAGCAGGCTCATAATACTCCTTTACGGTCACGATCTCTTGTTCGTCTAAAAAGGTAAGCAGGCTCTTGGCCCCTGCATCAGCCATGGTATCATACGCTTCTTTACTATCAGCGGCCCGCATCGGAGGGAGGCCGCGGTTGCGGTGTTCCTCTAATTTTAGTGAGGACCAGGCCCTGGCCAATTCTCTTTTCAGGAGCAGTACTTCATCTTCCCAGCTGAGAGGTACCAAATGCACATTTTGTAGATACCAGGAATAGTTTTCTTTCCCGATTCCCGAAGGACCTGTTTTTGAAGAAGCTTTCTTTTTTAACCAGTCTGCAAAATTGTTAGTGGAATTGATGGCATCCTGAATGGCTGCCACTATGGTATCGTCCTCTGATACACCCTCTTCATTTAAGATCCTTGCCAGTGCCCCGCTTTGATTTTCAATGACCCTGATGCCGGCCCGCCAAAGTTCTTTGGCATTGCCAACCAGGTTTTGTTTGGCCTGTTCATTCAATGGCGGGATAACACTAAGATCTGATAGTAGTTTCTCTCGTTCCTCTTTGTTTAATGGAAATGTATAGGTCCATACTTCAGTTGTTTTGTGATGAGTTGGCCCTTCATGGGCAGGGACATCAGATCTGTATTCCCAGACAGATTTATAATAAGCAGGATCCCGCTCCCATGGTTTCAGGATACGTTGGTTAAAATCATAGCCATTCATTTCGGCCCAGACCAGCATCCAGTCAACCTTTTGATTTACAGGCCAATGGGTTGTATCAATAGCTATCAACTGTTTTTGCAGGGTTTTAAAGGCAGGCAGACGCTTTTCAAAAGTAAGGGCCGTATAATCCGGGGCACCGTCTTGCATCGGTGGTGCTTCAAAGGCCCGCCATTCTTTAAATAAGGCAATCAGATCCTCATAACTGCTTTTTGTTTCTAGCTGCGGGTTCACTTGCTCCTTATGCTCCGTACAGGCATTCATCAAAATGAATAGCAGTAAGAAAAACGCAAGTAGATTTTGCTCTTTTCGCATTGGCTTTAAAAATTTTACTGTTTTCTTGTCGCTTTAAAAGTACCATTGGGTTGTATCAGCATCACTTCATTGATAGAGCCATCTTCAGCCTCCAGAAATTCTATTTTAAAGCCCTCGAGGATCTTAAAGGAAAATTTGTGTTTGGCGGTCGCCAAAAGTTCATATTCCGGCTGCCCGTCAACAAAAAGGTATAGGACGTTCTCGTTCTTGCTGTAGACTTTTATAGTTGTTCCTGCCAACTCATAATCGCCTACATAGTTATCTAAAGTGGCCTTGTCTACTTCTATGGTGGTGGGGGTATGTTTAAACACAATAGGATCTTCCAGCGCCCCTTCGACTTTTATTTTTACGTCAGAAATATCACCTCCGTCATTGGTGCTGAAGTTAAATCTAAGAGGACCTATACCGGTTGTGTCTATCCCTTTTTCAGTAATCTCAAAGGGTTCAAAGATGTCGTAATGGGTGTGCTTTAAAAAGTAAGATTTTAGTTTAAAGGAGGCTATCAGGGAGTCGTTCTTATTATCTATTTGAAAAGAACCATATCCGGGATGATCATATTTACCTGCGTACTCCTGTAAAATATGGGAAGGTTTGGTGCCTTTTATGGCACTGGAAGACTCATTGGCCTTTGCTTCTGCTTCTGCCTTTTTAGCTTTCTCCTTTCGGGTTAGGTAGTCATCTGCCCAGTTAATTTTTTCCTCTTTCAGGATGCGGTCTGCCATGGTATTGCGCACCAGGCCCGGTACAGCCGACCCATTCTGGTTGGTTAGTACAACGATCCCCAGACTGTCTGACGGGAAGAAAGCCACGCTGGCTGAAAATCCGTCAATATTGCCCCCGTGCTCTACACGGTAGTGACCCCTGTAGGAAGCGAGGAACCAGCCATATCCATAGTTAGACATGTGCATATCAGGAAGTTTCTCGTCTGGAAGTCCTCCACTTACCACCATTTGTGAGCTGATAGCCTCTTTCAGATAGGTTTCCGGTATGATCTCTTTATCGCCATTTTTTCCCTTATTGATCCAGGTTCTTACCCACTTAGACATGTCATTCACACTACTGTTTATGCTCCCTGCCGGACTCATGGCAGCAATGTCATAATAATCCATTTTGCTAATGACAGTGTCGTTCTTTAACTCATACCCATAAGCCGCGTTGGTACTTTCCTTCATCTCCTGAATACGGGTATTAGAACGGTTCATTCCAAGGGGTTCAAAAAAGCGTTCTTCAATATTCTCTTCCCAGGATTTACCGGTGATCTTTTCTGCAATCACCCCTTGTGCCAGAAACATAAAATTGTTGTAGTACCACTGTTTCCTGACACCTATAAAAGGTTCCTGATGTTCAATTCGCATCATAAGACTATCGCGGTCATCCGTAGGAAATAAGTACCAGGAAAAGTCGTGTCGCGGTAATCCGGTTCGATGACTCATAAGGTCTTTTAAGATGATCCCGTTATTCATTTCATCATTATAAAAGCTCATTTCAGGGATATGCTTAATGGGGCTATCATCAAAGGATAATTTTTCTTCCTGTCGCAATTGGCCCAGGACTGCTGAAGTAAAGGCTTTAGTGCTGGAACCTATGGCGTAGAGGGTATTGGCATCTGCGGGCACTTTGTTTTCATAGTCGCTGTAACCGTATCCTTTTGCAAAAATGACTTTATCGCCTTCTACTACAGCAACGGCAAAGCCCGGTGCTTTGGTGGCATCCAATATGGCGTTAAGGTCTTTGTCTACTCCGTTAAATCGTTTGTCTTGTTGAGAAAAGGAGGTCGCCAGAATACAAAAAATTAATAGTGGGCATAGAAAATTTTTCATAAGAGTTTTATTTTATGCCAAGAGTGGTTCCCGACAATAAATTAGACGTAAGTCATCAAAGCTTTTTAGATTTTTTTAATCTCTTTTCAGCTTTTTTCTCCTTCGCTGTTTTAAGGGGTTCTTTTTTTATATTCTTCTTTGCGTCTTGTCCTTTTGCCATATTAGTATCTTTTAGAAGGGTTCTATTTTAGCGTTTTATGGTTGATTCCTGCTGAGGCGAAAACGCTCTTCGCCCCATAGCTGGCTGTTCTTTTTTCAGGAAGGTATGAATTTTTATCATCTCATCAGAAAAATAATTAGGTGGATATATTCAATTTTTGAAGCAGTCTAATCCATACAATTATAATTATTTGCCCTTCAGGAATTCTGCTGGTATTGGGTTTTCCTCAGATTCTTGAGTCCAGTATATATTTACGATCCACCAGCGTTCCCCGTCATCTAAGAGTTGAATGCTGTTAATACCTCTCATAAACGGGACCGTATCCGTCTCACTTCGGAATGATTCATAAGTGCTGAATACCTGAGAAATATTACCGAATGTATGGACGGCCCTGTGGATCTCCTTTTCAAAAAAACCGTTTTCTTCGAGCCATTTCCCTGACCGCTGTATATATTCTGAAGAGGTCATATAACTCGCTTCAAAGACACCAGCTTCATTTTTTTGTGAAGGAATTAATTTGGCATCAGGTAGAAATAAAAATTCAAAGAGTCCCCAGTTTCTTACTTCGCCTTTTTCTCCGGAAATCACAGCGTACAGAGTTGAAAGTGTGCTGTCCAACGACTGCACTTTGTCCAAATAGGATTCTTTAGTGTGTTGTGCGTTAGATTTCAATATGCAAAGGCTCATAATGGCAATACAAATGGTTACATTTTTCATACTCCAAGTTGCTTTCGAATGGTTATAATTACTTCACTAATCCAACTCTTTCTTTTATTCAGATCGACTTTTCCCAGGGCGCTTAAGGTGTCATCGTATCCTTTTTTTATAAGTTCTTCAATCTGAGAGGTGTCCGTACGGTCAAAAGAGGACAAATCGGGTTTGATCAAAAAATCAGCATCCTCTGTCTGAAGTTTGGCAGATTGTTGCATGATAAAATGAAAACTGTTCATCAGTACATCCAGAATATTCCCCGGTTTCTGATAATTGTGGTTAGCATTGAGATCAACGCCAATGATAAATTCTGCCCCTATTTTTCGCAAGGTGTTAATGGGTACATTTTCCACAATACCCCCATCTAAAAGCATAGTATCATCTATTTCAACAGGGTTAAATATTCCGGGGATACAGCTGCTCGCCATCACGGCATCGGCAACAGATCCCTTGTCTAGAACTACTTTCTCACCGCTGGCGGCATTTGTAGCTATTATGGCCAAAGGTATTTGGGATTCTTCTATTTTTTTGTCTCCTATATGTTCTATTAATAAATCACCAAATTTTTCATTGGAAAGTAAGCTGTAGCGGGATAGTGATATGCTGGTAATATCCATCCATTTCAGCTCAGAGGTTATTTCCCTTATTTCACTCCAATCCTTTCCGAAAGCAAATAAAGCGGCTACAAAAGCGCCTATGCTGGTGCCTGTAATAAATTTTATTTCAATTTCTTTTTCCTCAAGTGCTTTTAAAACGCCGATATGAGCAGCTCCAAGCACGGCGCCTCCTCCAAGGGCTAATCCTATGTTGTTCATTGTTTTAAAAGTTTATATTTCTAAAAGAGCATTATCTCTTTTTCCTGCGAAACCCCGGGTTCTGTGAACCTCTTTTCTTGTTCCTGTTCGCAAAAAACTCTTGTTTCCTTCGTTGTTTTTCTTTCTCTTTTTCTTTCTTTTCGGCAGCATTCATCGGGAGGTCCGTCTGCGGAAACGGATGGTCTTGCACGATGTCGATCTTCTGGCCGGTGAGTTTTTCGATATCAACGATATAGGCATTTTCCTCCGGCTCGCAAAGCGAGATGGAAATACCTTCTTCCCCGGCACGTCCACATCTGCCAATTCTATGAACATAGGTTTCAGACTCATTGGGGATGTCGTAGTTGATAACAAAGCGAAGCTTGTCAATATCAATACCCCTGGCGGCAATATCGGTTGCAACCAACACCCTTTTTTTACCGTCTTTAAAATCTTTAAGCGCTTTTTGTCGCTGGTTTTGTGACTTATTACCATGGATTGCAGCCGCTTCTATCTTCTTTTTATGAAGGTTTCTTACAATCTTGTCTGCCCCGTGTTTTGTCCTCGAAAAGAGCAAGACCTGTTCAATATCAGGATTTTGAAGAATGTGTAAGAGTAAATCATTTTTGTGGCCCTTGTTGGTGGTATACAAATATTGCTGAATGGTTTCGGCTGTTGAGGAAACCGGGCTCACGGCCACTTTTTTAGGATTGTTTAAAATTTGCTGAGACAGGGCCACAATACTTTTAGGCATGGTCGCGGAGAAAAATAAAGACTGCCTTTCCCGGGGTAATTTAGCGATGATCTTCTTAATATCATGAATAAAACCCATATCGAGCATCCTGTCCGCTTCATCCAAAACAAAATATTGAATGTCTCGTAGCGAGATAAATCCCTGATTCATCAAATCGAGCAATCGGCCGGGTGTTGCAACCAAAATATCAATCCCGCCGCGTAAGGCATTGGTTTGAGAGCCTTGGGAAACGCCTCCAAAGATCACTGTATTTTTAATGTTGGTGTACTTGCCATAAGAAGTAAAACTTTCCCCAATCTGTATGGCCAGTTCCCTGGTAGGGGTCACTACCAACGCCTGTACTTTGCGTTTCCCACTTTTATTTTGTTGATCATTGTACAGGTGTTGTAACATCGGAATTGCAAAAGCAGCCGTTTTTCCGGTTCCGGTCTGTGCACTGCCTATCAAATCTTCCCGGTTAAGGACAAGAGGAATAGCACTTTGCTGTATGGCGGTTGGGGTGGAATAGCCAACATCTTTAAGGGCTTTGAGAATAGGAGAGATCAAGTTAAGGTCTTCAAATGTCATATAGTGGGTTACAAGGTGTTTATTAGATAGTAAAAGTGCTTAAATCTAAGGGAAAGTCCCCCGATAAAAGCACTTCTGTCATTTTATAAATATTTATGAGTTAGAGCGTCCGCAGGTATTCGGCTATGGCCCGTGCATCTTCCTGACTCAAATTCTGGTTTAGCATAATAGCGTTGTTGTATTCCTTTAAGAGCGCTTTAGCAATAGGGTCTTCACGTAACATACCATCAGGATTCAGGATCATGTTCATAACCCATTCCGGACTTCGGCGTTCGTAAACCCCGCTTAATGCCGGCCCTATCATGCGTTGGTTGGCCATATGGCAGGCTACACAGATAGCTTTATATTTAGCTTCTCCTGCCGCAGCCATCTCCGTATTTATCTCGTCATCCCAGGGGAGGGAGGTAATAGGACCTACGCCTTTGTTGTTCATGTCAACCGGCACTTCTTCAGAAGTGTTTGCTGTCGTTTCTGCCGTTTTAGTGCGGTTCATTTCAAATCCTTCTTTTTTTTCTTCTTTTTTCTCGCCACAGCTTAGTACAAAACTTCCTAAGGCTGCTATCAGCAGTAATTTTTTCATCTGTTCGTTATATTTTAGTGCACTAAGATAAGAAAATAGCGCCTTGCTATTTTTCTTCAATGAATTTTAATGCTCTTTTTTCTGTGTACGCAATGTTCTGTGCATCGTAAAAGCCCACATGACCCCCATAACTAGGTGCCTCTAAAAAGAGATTTTTGTTCGAATTCGCCTCCTGGTAAGGATAACATTCCGGCCCTAAAAATGAATCATTTTGTGCATTGATAATAAGGCTTGGGATTTTGATAGCTGGCAAGAATTGTAGGGAACTGCATAGGGCGTAATAATCCAACGCATCTGCAAATCCATGCGCCCGGCTGGTATAGACATCGTCAAAATCTTTCAGTGTTTTGATCCTAGCGATCTCATTGTCTGTTAATAGCTTAGGAAACATAGGTTGCTTTGCCCTGAGTTTGGCTACCAAATGTTTCCTGAACCTGCGGGCATAGGGTATGTTTTGCCAGGTCATTAAAGCTCGTAAGGAACTGTAAAGATCGCATGGGGCAGACACTGCCACGATTCGCTTGATTTCTTTCGGAAGAACCCTCCCTTCCCCGGCGTATTTCAGAACCATATTACCGCCCAGGCTAAAACCTTTAATGTAAAGTTCTTTGTAATCTTTAGTGTTCAGGAGATGTTTCACCACGTCATCCAGATCCTCAGTAGCACCAGAATGGTAAGACCTGTAAAGGCGGTTAGGTTCTCCGCTGCAACCTCTGAAATTCACGGCACAACAATCATAGCCCGTCTTGTTAAAATATTGAGCACTACCTGTGATATAAGGACGTTGGCCATGACCCTCAAGACCATGAAGTAAGATAACCACTTTGTTGGAAGGGTTATTGGCATAACTCCAGTCCAGATCCATGAAATCTCCATCGGACAATTCCAACCTTTCTCGTTCTTGTATCAGGTCATGGATCTTTCGAAACAGGCCATAGTATACTGTAGAAACGTGTCCATTCTTAAAAAGCAGGGGTGGGGTATAGACAGAAGATAGTACTGGCATTAATACAAAATATGATCCTGAGGTTGTATGGGTTCTGGCAGATTATTTTCATCTAGCATATCCCGAAGGTCTATTTCAATCGTACGGCAAAGAGCTGTCATGGGAACGTCATTCATACGCCCTTCAAAAGGATCCTCGCTAAAATCACCTATGCTTTCCATGGTGGTAAAGATCCATGAGATCAGCACCGAGAAGGGAATCATCAGGAACTCATACCAGGCCTTGGATTCACTCATAGGCTCTCCCCCAAAAACGTTGAGCAGGCCAAAAGGCATGAGTAAGACAAAAATCCAGGTGAAGACCCTGGAAAAATAGCCGTATTGCCTTGGAAATGGGGTATTCTTGAGGCGTTCACACATCCCTTGTAGATTGTAACACTCTTTCAGGACAGATTGTAACTGGTGTTCCTGGAAACCGTCTATAATGTCTTTTTCTTTCAGGGTTACCAGTGCTTTTCCCTGGTTTTTAATAAGATGAGTTGCAGGGTTTACCCTTTGTTCAAGGTCTGTGTATTCTTCCTGGCTCACAAACCCCAGGGCCTCGTGGCAGGAGGCATTGCGCTCCCCGTGTTTTTGGTGTAGCCGTTCCACGGTTGAGTTTACTTTGAGGCTCCATTTTTTGGGCTGTCGCAACTGTACTCGCAAGGCATTGATCCAGGCCAGATGACGGTAAATTAATTGTTGCTGTAGTGTATGGTCTGTTTTAGGATTTCCGGTCCTTACAAAACTCTGTACCTGTAGTGCCCAGGTACGGCTGTAATTTACGATGCCGCCCCATATCTTCCGCCCTTCCCAAAAGCGGTCGTAACTCTGGCTGTTTTTAAAGCCAATGTAAAAGGCCACCGCAATACCAATGACACTAAGTGGTTGGAAGGGGATGTCTAGAAAGTCGAACCACAAATAGTGATACGCATAAAAGATCAGGGCCGCGTAGAGGGTAAAGAAAATGACTTTCCTCCAGGCAAAACGCAGAATAAGACCCCAGCCAATATTACGTTTTATGTACATAGTTTACTTATGAAAAATTATTTGGGATAGGTATTTAGGAGCGCTGCCTGTTCTTTAATGGCTGCTATAAATTCATTTTTTAAGTGCGTTACCAGGTCGGCAACAGACAATACATCTTCTACAGTTGCAACACCTTGTCCTGCAGACCAGATTGTTTTCCAAGCTTTTGCTTCGGTATCTAATTCTTTCCCAAAGTCTATTTTGACATCTTTTTTAAGATCGGCTTCTGTGATCCCTGCAGCCTGGAGGCTGGCACCCAGGAAATTGGCATGCACCCCAGATATAGCGGCCGTATAGACCACGTCACTGGCTCCGGCTTTAATGATCATTTGCCGGTATTCCTCGGGCGCTTTACTCTCTTTTGTATTTATAAAACGGGTGCCCATGTATGCGAGGTGGGCTCCCATCTGCATGGCCGAGGCAATATCCCGTCCTGTAGAGATACAACCGGACAGGATGATCGTTTTTTGAAAGAATTTTTTGATCTCTGCTACCAATGTCATAGGGTTGATGACTCCTGCATGTCCTCCTGCTCCCGCAGCTACTAAAATAAGTCCGTCTACTCCTGCTTCAGCCGCTTTTTCTGCATGACGCTTTTTAATGACATCATGAAAGACCAGACCGCCATAACTGTGAATAGCATTGACTACTTGTGATACAGCACCCAGAGAGGTAATAATGATTGGCACTTTGTGTTTAATACAAAGCTTTAGATCTGCCTCCAAACGCGGATTTGTTGGATGAACAATTAGGTTCACTCCAAATGGGGCGCACTTTTTCCCGGTTTCCCTTTCATATGAGGTAAGTGCTTCTTTTATTTCTATTAACCATTCTTCAAACCCCTCACTACTGCGTTGATTGAGAGCTGGAAAAGTACCTACAATACCGTTCTTGCAACATTCAATAACCAATTGTGGTCCCGAAATGAGGAACATTGGAGCCGCAATTGCCGGGAGCGATAATTCTTTTATAAATGAAGGTTTAGATTCCATGCTTAAAATTTAGGGCTAAAAATAGGCATTAATTTATTGCAATCGCTAGGCGGGAATTTTAAAACGGTAGTATTTTTGTAGTCTAATGAAATAAGGAAACTATGCCCTACTTTAAAGAATTTGAAATTCGCTGGAGCGATCTAGACGCCAATTTACATTTGGGAAACAGCTCGTACACCAATTTAATGACCCATGCCCGAATGTCCTATTTGTCTACATTGGGTTTTGATCACAAGTGCCTTATTAAACATCGCATAGGCCCCGTAGTTTTTTATGAGCATATGTATTATTTTAAAGAGGTCTTACCAGGGAGTACTGTAAAGGTTTCGGTAGAGGTAAAGGGCCTTAGTGAAGATGGGATGTTCTTTGAATTTCATCAGAACTTTTATGATGACCATGGAAAGAATGTGGCACGTTGTGAACTGATGGGCTCCTGGATGAGTTGGGAAACACGCAAGCTTATGCCACTACCGGGAACAATGAAAGAGGGCTTTCTTGGTGTTGAAAAAGCGAGTGATTTTAGAGTGCTTACCAAAGAAGATACGAGAAGATTCAAGAAGGTGCCAAAGGATCTGGTTTAGACTTTTTGCCTACCAGATAAACCCCCAGAAAGACCAGGAAGGCAGCAGTGATCTTCACCGGGCTTAATTGATCCTTCCCGCTTAGAACCGCAAAAATAATACCTACGAAAGGCTGTATATAAACAAAGACACTTACGGTAGAGGCTTTTAGTTGAGTAAGGGCATAGGCGTTAAAAAGATAGGTGCAAAAGGTAGTTCCCAGAACTACAAAACCAATTTTCCAGAGCGCATCTGCCGGGAGAGTACTCCAGGAGATCTCAAGGAATTCGGGCAGTGCAATAGGGAGGTTTAAAAAGATCCCGATCAGGAACAGCCACTTCATCAGTGTAAAGGGATGGTATTTTGCCACGAGCTTCTTTGTAAGAATCAGGTATAGCCCAAAAAACAGGGAATTTAAAAGGAAGAGGGAATTTCCCAAAGGAATATTGGGGGCGTCTTGCCGTATTTCCTGTCCGTAAATGATCAGTCCCAGGGCGCCTATGAGTCCTATGGCAATGCCCAATCCTTTTATAAACCTAATCTTTTCTGCAATCAGAAACGCAGATAGAATTACGACAATGATTGGAGTAGTGGTCACCAATACTGAGCTATTGATGGGGGTAGAAAGGTCCAGACCCTTAAAAAAAGCGAGCATATTGATGGACATACCAAAAAGCGCACAAATGATAACCCGGCCCCAATCTTTTTTTTCGATCTTTTCTTTTGGCCCCAGAAAGGAAATTCCCCAAAATAGGGCAGTGGCGCCCAAGACGCGGATCATGATAAAGCCAAAAGGCTTTACATACATGGGCATAACTCCTTTTGCGATTGTATGGTTTAAGCCATAAATGGTAGTTGCCCCCAGGGCGGCTAAAATTGCCAGCGTCCGTTTGTTCAAGAGTGGAGTTTTTCTATTGCGGCAGCCACTACATTTTTGGTATTTCCAATGAAAATCTCATCATCCAATACCATTACAGGTCGTTTTAAAAAAGTATAATGTTCTAATAGCAAGTCGCGATAATCACTTTCCGAAAGCGTTTTTTCTTTAAGGTTACGTTCTTTGTAGAGTCGTGCCCGTTTGCTGAACAGAGCCTCATAACTTCCGGCCTTTGCTTTAAGCTTCTCCAGTTGAATCTCAGATAATGGAGAACTCTTTATATCTTGTAAAACTATGTCATTTGGCAGGGCCAGTTCTTTTATGATCCTTTTACATGTGTCACAACTGCTGAGGTAGTATATGGTACCTTTCATATCTTAAGTATATGTGCTTAATTAGAGAATCCTGACACAAAGAAACTTATTTAAACTCAATTATTATATTTTTAAACAAAACTACCTCATGGAGAAACTGTTTGATATCACAGAGAAATTGCATTCCAACCTGCATAAAATAATAACTACCTCAACCAAGGAATTCCTTTTTGCGATACCTGAAAATTTTAACAACAATATTTTCTGGAACATCAGCCATGTCTTGGTAACCCAGCAATTATTGGTGTACAAGTTGAGCAAGCTTCAGACGCGTCTGGACTGGGCCCTGGTCAAAAAGTACAGCAAGGGCACTTTTCCGGAAAAAGATGTTTCAAAGGAAGAGATACAGCAAGTGGCAGAGGCCTTGCTTACCACGCCAAAGTGGACCAAAGAAGATTACGAAAAGGGAATATTTGTAGAGTACCAGCCCTATACAACAAGTGCCAATGTGATCCTGAATAACGCAGAGGATGCCATCGCTTTTAACATCTTTCATCTGGGTTTGCACATCGGAAATATTCAGGCTATGCAAAAAAAGATCCTGGCTTCTACCTGATCTTACAGTTTCATTCCCGGGGTCACAAATTTCTTTACTTCCCTAAATGGGATCAGTACTTCTATTTGTCCATCAGCATAAGAGGCTACTTCATACTGATTGTAGAGCAATAGGATTCCTCTTGGAGTAAGTCCAATATTTTCAGGGAGGTAGAAAGAATCTAATTCAAACATAAACCCGGTGCTGTTAATAGGGGCTTTTTCCGGGATCTTTTCTTGATCTCGAAATTTTGATTCCGCGAAGGAGCGAAAGGCAAGCAGATCCTTAAAAAGAGCCTGAGTGTCTATTTCTTGTCCCTTATTCATATCGAAATTCAGAAATCGTGTAGCAGCGTATCCATGAGCCCCTCCTGTAAAGAGATAGGAATCTAACTTTATGGAAAGGACGCGTCTATTCTCAAAAGAAACATCTGCTTGTATATTTGCTTCCCAGGGAATGGTCTCATCAGGATAGACTTCCTTCAGTTCTGCGTACCCATGGGAAAAAGAGGCAATGGCCTCTTCTAGATTAGTGACTTCCAAACTATCTGCAAATGTCAATAATCCTATGATCTCTTCTTCTATTGCCGTGTTGATGGCGCGACTAAGTTTCGTGTCTTCCAGAGCCTTCGGATATTGTATAGAAACATCCGGGCAACTGGCACACGAAGCATTTGTATAGACAAAAGGTTCCATGACCAGTGTTGTTTCTTCCTCACATGCTGTTATGATAAAAAGGATCAGAAGGATCAGTGCGATAGGGGAAAATTTCATAAGTAAATATCATTAGGGAATACAAAACTACAGTTTTATCCTATGAGTTTTATTTTAAAGCAGGAATGATTTTATCCTTAAGAAAGCATTGGGGTAATCCGAATCAGAACAATACCTTTGTGGCTCTATTCAAATATTATGAGCAAGCACCGATTAAAATTCAACAGTAAGACGATTCACGGAGGACAGGAACCTGATGCCGCTTATGGCGCTGTGATGCCGCCTATCTATCAGACCTCTACATATGCCCAGAGCACGCCTGGCGGACATAAGGGATATGAATATTCTCGCAGTGCCAATCCTACGAGAACTGCCTTGGAACGTTCTCTGGCGAGTATTGAGAGTGGGCAATTTGGCCTTGCTTTCGCCAGCGGTCTTGCGGCCATAGACGCTGTGATAAAATTGCTTTCTCCGGGGGATGAGGTGGTCTCAACCAATGATCTATACGGGGGTAGCTACCGGCTGTTTAAACAAGTTTTCGAGAAATTTGGCATCACCTTTCATTTCATTGGAATGGGAGAAATAGCCAGAATTGAAGAAAAGATCAACAAGAACACAAAATTAGTATGGGTAGAAACCCCTACAAATCCTATGATGAATGTGATCAACATCAGGGAAGTGGCTCAATTAGCAGCAAAACATAAACTGCTGCTCGCCGTAGACAATACGTTTGCCACTCCATATCTGCAAAGGCCTTTGGAGCTGGGCGCAGACATTGTAATGCATTCTGCCACTAAATACCTGGGCGGGCATAGCGATGTTGTAGTGGGAGCCCTTGTGGTAAACGATAAGGACTTAGCAGACAAACTCTATTTTATTCAGAATGCAAGTGGGGCGGTATGCGGCCCTATGGATAGTTTCCTAGTCCTCAGAGGTATTAAAACGCTACATGTGCGTATGCAACGGCATTGTGAAAACGGGGAGGCCATTGCCCATTATTTGAAGAAGCATCCGAAAGTAGAAAAAGTGTATTGGCCCGGATTTGAGGATCACCCTAACCATGAGGTGGCTAAAAGCCAGATGAGTGATTTTGGGGGAATGATTTCCTTTATCCCTGAGGGAAGTAACTTTAAAGAAGCCGTGCAAATCGTTGAAAAACTACAGGTCTTTACATTGGCAGAATCACTGGGAGGAGTAGAAAGTCTGGCCGGTCATCCTGCAAGTATGACTCATGCCAGTATCCCTAAAGAGGAGCGGGAAAAGAGTGGGGTAGTTGATTCTCTCATTAGACTGAGCGTTGGCATAGAAGACGTAAGTGATCTTATTGCTGATCTTGAGCAGGCTATAGGATAAATATTTTATCAAATAGTCAAAAAAAACACTTTTAAATTATTTAAATACCATAATTTTGCCCGAATATTGGTAATATAACAATAGCCTAAAACAATCAAAAATTAAGAACATATGGAAGCAAAAATTAAAGCCTTTATGGATGAGGTGACGGCGAGAAATGGCCACGAACCGGAATTTATCCAGGCAGTACAGGAAGTAGCAGAAACCGTGATCCCCTATATTGCGGAGCATGAAATTTACAGTGGGAAAAATATTTTGTTGAGAATGGTTGAACCAGAACGGTTGCTTTCATTCAGGGTTGCCTGGGTTGATGATGACGGGGAAATCCATGTGAATCGCGGATACCGAATTCAGATGAATTCAGCAATCGGGCCATATAAAGGCGGACTGCGCTTCCATCCAACGGTAAATGCCAGTATATTAAAATTTCTTGCTTTTGAACAGGTGTTCAAGAATAGTTTAACGACCCTGCCCATGGGTGGTGGTAAAGGGGGATCCGATTTTGATCCCAAAGGGAAATCAGATGATGAGGTGATGCGTTTTTGCCACGCCTTTATGTTGGAATTAAATCGTCATATTGGTCCAAACACAGATGTACCCGCCGGGGATATTGGCGTTGGCGCACGCGAGATCGGCTTCCTGTTCGGGATGTATAAAAAGATCCGAAATGAGTTTACAGGGGTGTTAACCGGAAAAGGACTTTCATGGGGAGGATCTAAGATCAGACCTGAAGCTACCGGGTATGGAACCGTATATTTTGCTCAGAGCATGCTTAAGACGGTAAATAAGGAAATCAAAGGAAAAACCGTGGTCATATCCGGTTCAGGAAATGTGGCTCAGTTTGCTGCAGAGAAGGTCATTCAAATGGGAGGTAAGGTAGTCACCTTATCAGATTCCGGAGGTTATATTCATGATAAAGATGGAATCACGGCAGAAAAACTCGCCTTTGTAATGGATCTGAAGAATAATAAAAGAGGTCGTATCTCAGAATATGTTGATAAATATAAATCGGCCAGCTTTCATAAAGGTAAAACACCTTGGGATGTTGCTTGTGATATTGCCTTACCTTGTGCCACTCAGAATGAACTGGACGGAGACGGGGCTAAAGCCTTGATAAAGAATGGATGTATTTGTGTGGCTGAAGGGGCAAATATGCCTTGTATGCCAGATGCTATCCATGCTTTCCATGAAGCCAAGATCTTATTCGCCCCCGGGAAAGCTTCTAATGCCGGTGGGGTTGCTACTTCCGGACTGGAAATGTCTCAGAACTCATTGCGTATCAGTTGGACCCGCGAGGAAGTTGACGAGCGCTTAAAAGGGATCATGGAAGATATTCACGATTCTTGTATTGAGTATGGAAAAGAAAAAGATGGCTATTGCAACTATGTAAAAGGAGCCAATATTGCCGGCTTTGTAAAAGTAGCAGATGCTATGTTAGCCCAAGGCGTAATTTAAGCTACTTTTAAACAAATCAACAAAGCCCTCTGAGGATTCCTCAGAGGGCTTTTTAGTATCTTTGATCTCCCAGCCAAAGCCCTATGCGCGTAACTACCAAAGCCATCGTACTATCTTCCCTAAAATACGGGGATAGCAGCATGATCGTAAAGGCATTTACGGAATCTGACGGACTAAAGACCTATTTGTTAAAAGGCGTGTTGGGCTCCAGAAAAGGCAAACTGAAAGTGGCTTATTTTCAGCCTTTGATGCAGCTAGAGATTGTGGCCATACACAGGAATAAGGGGAACATGGAGCGTTTGCACGAAGTGAAAAGTACCTATCCCTATCAAACCCTGTATACCAATGTTACCAAAAATGCGGTGGCTTTTTTTCTGTCCGAGATGCTGGGGAATAGTATTCATGAAGAAGAGAGGAACGAAGGCTTGTTTCGATTTCTTGAAGCAGCTTTCCAATGGCTCGATACGCATGATCAGATCGCCAATTTTCATCTGTTTTTCTTGCTGGAAATCACAAAGTATTTTGGTTTTTATCCTGAAATTTCTACCCGGAGATCTGCTTATTTCGATCTACAGGATGGACAGTTTATTCCGCAAGCCAGACTTAATCCAATATTAACAGGCAGTGAATTAGACCATTTTATAGCCCTGTTAGGCATAAATTTTGATGCAATTCATACGATCAGAATTGGGAAAGAAGAGCGGCAAGCACTGTTGCAAAAGATTGTCCTTTATTTTGAATTACATTTGCACGGTTTTAGAAAACCCAGGTCCCTGGCAGTATTGAACGAAGTTTTTAGCTAAGCATGCGCTTAATAATCTTTTTAGGATGTTTTTTTATTATTTCTGGTGGCTGGTCACAGGAGATATCAGTATTGGATGCGGAAACCAGGCAGCCCATAGTCAATGCTGTGATCTATAATTCAAACAAGTCGAAGACGGCTTTAACCGATTTTGATGGCCTATGTGATCTTACAAAATTCACAGAAACTGAGCGTATCACTATTAGCCATATTGGCTATCAGGCAAGAACGGTAAGCAAGAATCAACTTCTTAATCGTGGGAAACGTGTTTTTCTGATACCACAAACAGAACAGTTAGATGAGGTGGTGATGTCTATCTCTAAATGGGAACAACAGAAAAAGGATATTCCTCAGAAAATTTCATCGATCAGTGCGGAAGCAATTGCATTTACGAATCCTCAGACTGCAGCCGATCTCTTGCAGAACAGCGGGCAGGTATTTGTTCAGAAAAGTCAGCTTGGAGGCGGAAGTCCTATGATCCGGGGATTTGCCACAAATAGATTGGTGTTATCTGTAGATGGGGTACGTATGAACAATGCTATTTTTAGAGGCGGGAATATTCAAAATGTTATCTCCATAGATCCATTTACCATTAAGAATACAGAAGTAATCTTTGGTCCGGGATCTGTGATCTATGGAAGTGATGCTATTGGAGGTGTTATGAATTTTCTCACCTTGAAACCTCATTTTTTAAGCAGAGATTCTGTAGTCGTATCCGGGAATGCCGATGCCAGATATGCTTCCGCGAACAATGAAAATACCTTTCACGCCGACATAAACCTTGCTTCAGAAAAATGGGCATTTTTAAGCAGCCTTACCTACAATAGCTTTGATGATCTGAGAATGGGCAGTCATGGTCCTGAACGATATTTAAGAAACACCCTGGTAAAAAGACAAGGTGATACAGATACGTTGGTGTTCAATGAAAACCCGAAGAAACAAGTGCCAACAGGGTATGACCAAATCAGTCTTTTACAGAAGATTTCCCATAAACCTTCTAATAATTGGCAATACGATCTCGGGCTTTATTATTCAGAAACTTCTTCATATTCAAGATATGATCGCTTAATCAGACCTTCTGATGATGGATCCGGCCTGCGTTCTGCCATATGGGACTACGGTCCCCAAAAGTGGTTTATGGGTAATTTTCAATTATATAATAAGGCGAGAAGTAAATTTTATGACGGACTGAAATTGACCACTGCCTATCAGTTTTTTGAAGAAAGCAGAAACGATCGGGATTTTCAAGATGCTATATTGAACAAAACAAAGGAACAAGTGGATGCTCTTTCTACAAATATAGATTTTGAGAATAAAAAGATCGGGAACCTCAGATTGTATTATGGGGCAGAGTACATTTATAATAAGGTTCATTCAGAGGGGAGTGAGGAAAATATTGAGTCGGGCTCCCAGGAAAGGGCAGCCTCTCGCTACCCGGATGGGGCCAGTTGGCAAACCATGGCGGGGTACATTAATTCAGAATACAAAGCAAAGCCAAATCTAACCTTATTGGGGGGCATCAGGTATAGTCACGTATGGATCAATGCCGTTTTTGATACAAGTTTTTACGCCTTCCCGTTTACAAACACTTCCTTAAATAACGGGGCTTTGACAGGGAGTCTTGGATTGAGTTGGTTTCCAAATCAATCACTTCAATTTACACTAAATGGATCTACCGGTTTCAGGGCTCCTAATATTGATGATATAGGAAAGGTATTCGATTCGGAACCAGGGTCTGTTGTGGTACCCAATCCGCAGCTGGAACCAGAGTATGCGTATAATATAGAGATCGGAATAAAGAAAAACTTTAAAGATAAGGCCGTACTTCGCGGGGCCGCTTATTATACCTACCTGGTAGATGCGCTTGTGCGAAGAGATTTTACGTTTAACGGGGAGCGAACGATCCTATACAACGGAGAATTAAGCAATGTACAGGCTATACAAAATGCCGCGAAGGCCTATGTTTATGGGTTTGAATTTGGCGCTGAAGTTTTTTTGAGCAATGTGCTGCAGCTTACTGCTAACCTTACTATTACAGAGGGTATTGAAGAGGATGAAAGCGGGGAGGATTCGGCTGCCAGGCATGCTGCGCCAACCTTTGGTGACTTTCATTTTTTATGGATACTCCCCAGACTTAAAACAGACCTTTTTCTTAACTATAATGGGGAGATTTTGCATAAGGATCTGGCCTTTTCCGAACGGAGCAAGGAGTATCTTTACGATTTGGATGCCAATGGCGATCCCTATGCGCCTTCATGGTATACCCTCAATATACGATCACAGTACAAATTGAGTGAAGGGCTTACGGCCTCCCTTACCGTTGAGAATATTACAGATCAAAGATATAGATCTTATTCCTCCGGGATTAGTGCTCCTGGGATCAACTTAATTTTAGGAATAGGGTATAGATTCTAAGAAAGTGTTTAAATGACCTGAAACCTTTGATCCTACCATGTTTCAGGAAACATTCTAAAAAGCAGCTAACTTACTTGGTTTTAAGCGTATTTTAAGCATTCCCTTTTTTTGTTACAAGCCACAACTATTAGTTAAAATTCACTAATTTTGCCACCTTTAATTAGCTCAAAGGAAAGGCATCATGAAATTTCAGGAATACAAGGGATTGGATTTATCAAATATTGGAGAGGAGATCCTTCAATTTTGGAATACCCATCAGATTTTTGAAAAGAGCATTTCCACCCGGGAAGGGAAACCCAGCTTTGTTTTTTATGAAGGACCACCTTCTGCGAATGGTATGCCGGGGATACACCATGTAATGGCCCGTACCATCAAGGATATTTTTCCCAGGTACAAGACCATGAAAGGATACCAGGTAAAACGAAAGGCCGGATGGGATACCCATGGCCTTCCGATTGAATTGGGGGTTGAAAAGGAATTGGGAATCACCAAAGAGGATATTGGCGTTAAAATAAGTATAGAAGAATATAATGCCGCCTGTAAAAAGGCCGTGATGCGGTATACCGATGTCTGGAATTCCATGACAGAAAAGATCGGGTATTGGGTAGATATGGAGGATCCTTATATCACCTATAAATCCAAATACATGGAATCTGTTTGGTGGCTGCTGAAACAGATCTATGATAAAGGACTCCTGTATAAAGGTTATACCATTCAGCCATATTCTCCAAAGGCAGGGACCGGATTAAGTTCGCATGAGTTGAATCAGCCAGGGACCTACCAGGATATTACAGATACCACCGTTACAGCTCAATTTAAGGTAAAAAAAGAAGGTTTACCATCAATATTAAAAGAGGTAAACGGGGATATTTTCTTCTTGGCCTGGACGACCACACCCTGGACACTTCCTTCAAATACGGCCCTAACTGTGGGTGCTAAGATAGAATATGTCCTTGTAAAGACCTTTAATCAATACACCTTTAAACCTATGAATGTGATCCTGGCGAAAGCACTTGTCGGGGATCAATTCAAGGGAAAATACGAGGAAGTTACTACAGAAGAAGCACTTCAAGAATACAAGGAAGACGATAAAAAAATTCCATTCAAAGTAGTACTTCAAACAAAGGGAAAGGAATTAGTAGGTATTCGTTATGAGCAATTATTGCCGTATGCACTTCCATATGAGAATCCTCAGGATGCCTTTAGAGTCATTGCAGGAGATTTTGTCACTACGGAGGATGGGACAGGGATAGTACACACTGCTCCTACTTTTGGAGCAGATGATGCTTTAGTTGCAAAGCAGGCGAAGCCGGAGGTGCCCCCTATGTTGGTACTAGATCAGTATCAAAATCCCGTTCCCCTGGTGGACCTGCAGGGCAAGTTCAGACCAGAAATGAAGGAACTGGCAGGAAAGTATGTCAAGAACGAATACTATGAAGAAGGAGCAGCCCCGGAAAGATCAGTAGATGTTGAAATTGCCATAAGGCTAAAAGAAGAAAATAGAGCATTTAAAGTAGAAAAATATCTTCATAGTTATCCGAATTGCTGGAGAACAGACAAACCCATTTTGTACTACCCCCTTGATTCCTGGTTTATCAAGGTTACAGATATTAAGGACAAAATGTTTCAATTAAATCAAACCATTAATTGGAAGCCGAAAGCAACAGGGGATGGAAGATTTGGGAATTGGCTGGCCAATGCGAACGACTGGAATTTATCCCGATCCAGGTTCTGGGGAATTCCGCTTCCGATCTGGAGAACCGAAGATGGAACAGAGGAGGTGATCATAGGTTCTGTAGCCCAGCTTAAAAATGAGATGTCCAGGGCCGTTAAAGCCGGTCTGATGAAAGAAGATGTGTTTGCATCTTTTGAGGCTGGGAATATGGACGAAGCCAATTACGATAAAATTGACCTTCATAAGAACGTTGTAGATGCTATAGTACTGGTTTCTCCTTCCGGAGCACCAATGAAACGCGAATCTGACCTTATTGACGTTTGGTTCGACAGTGGTTCTATGCCCTATGCACAATGGCATTACCCCTTTGAGAATAAGGACCTGATTGATAAAAGGAAAACCTTCCCGGCCGATTTTATAGCCGAAGGAGTTGATCAGACCAGAGGGTGGTTCTATACACTGCATGCCATAGCAACAATGGTATTTGATTCTGTGGCATATAAAAATGTAGTCTCCAATGGCTTGGTTTTGGATAAAGATGGTAAAAAAATGTCCAAACGACTGGGGAATGCCGCTGATCCATTTGAGACGATAAAAGAACACGGTCCTGATGCCACGCGTTGGTATTTGATCTCCAATGCAAATCCATGGGATAATCTGAAATTTGATATGGATGGCATCCTTGAAGTAAAACGCAAATTCTTCGGGACACTTTATAATACGTATTCATTCTTTGCCCTCTATGCGAATATAGACGAGTTTAGCTATGAGGAAGCTGAAATACCGCTGAAAGAGCGTCCTGAAATAGATCAATGGATCCTTTCTGAACTTCATTCCCTCATAAAAACGGTTGATGAGGCCTATGGGGACTACGAACCGACTAAGGCAGCAAGAGCCATTTCAGATTATGTTCAGGAAAACCTTAGCAACTGGTACGTGCGATTATGTCGGAGACGTTTTTGGAAAGGCGACTACCAGCAAGACAAAATATCGGCCTATCAGACCCTGCATACCTGTTTACTTACCGTAGCCAGATTATCAGCACCTATAGCCCCCTTTTTTATGGAACGCCTGTATGTTGATCTAACCCGGAACACAAAAGTAATGGCGATGGAGAGCGTGCATCTTTCCGATTTCCCAACCTATGATGAGATTATTGTTAACAAGGCATTAGAGAGTAAGATGGAAAAGGCGCAGACCATTTCTTCCCTCGTGCTGTCTATTCGACAAAAAGAAAAGATCAAAGTACGTCAGCCTCTTCAAAGAGTCATGATCCCCGTGCTCGATGATGCTCAGCGTAAGGAAATTGAGGCGGTCGCAGAACTCATCAAAACCGAAGTAAATGTGAAAGAAATTGAACTTCTGGATGATGCTTCAGGGATTCTGGTAAAGAAGATTAAACCAAACTTTAAGGTATTAGGACCTCGTTTTGGAAAGGATATGAAAAAGATCGCAACGGCAGTAGGGATGTTTAATCAGGAAGATATCCAAAAAATTGAACGCGAAGGCGAAATATCCCTTGAGATAGAAAATAAAAGTATTATCTTACAGTTAGAGGAGGTAGAGATAAGCTCAGAAGACATTGAAGGATGGTTGGTAGCCAGTGCCGGAGGTCTTACAGTTGCCTTAGATGTTACTATCAATGACGATCTTAAACAGGAAGGCATTGCCAGAGAATTGGTCAATCGCATTCAGAATCTACGAAAGGAATCTGGTTTTGAAGTGACTGATAAAATTGACATAAAAGTACTTAAAGACGGTTTTGTAGAGAAAGCTATCGAAAGTAACATGCATTATATTAAAACGGAAACCCTTACCGCAGATTTGGCTCTGGAAGAGCAGCTGGAAATAGGGACTGAAATCGTTTTCGATGAGGTAAATACAAGATTGTTGATCCAAAAACACTAGACATTATGGGACAGGATTTAAAAGTAAGGTACTCGGATAAAGAATTAGAAGAATTCCGGGTTTTGATAGAAGAAAAAATAGTAAAGGCCAAAAGTCATTTAGAGTTGTTAAGAAGCTCTTATATGAACGATGGAAATAATGGTACAGATGACACATCACCTACCTTTAAGGCATTTGAAGAAGGATCTGAAACCATGAGCAGGGAAGCGAATACCCAGTTGGCCATACGTCAGGAAAAGTTTATCAGAGACCTCAAGAATGCATTGTTGCGAATTGAAAATAAAACCTATGGGGTTTGCAGGGTTACGAGCAAATTAATCAACAAGGACAGATTGAAACTTGTACCGCACGCTACGCTGAGTATTGAGGCAAAAAACATGCAATAATAATGAATGCGCCCCATAAACGGGCGTTTACTTATCCGCAACGTGAGGTACTTGGTATTTTTCCTGATAGGCTTATTAACATTAAACCCGGGGTTTGGACAAAAAACCGTAAAAAAGGTATTTTCAACACCTCATGTGACAGCGTTTAATATAGATACCAGTCTTTTTTTTGAAGTAGATGTAGAGACCTCCGTGGAAAAGGAAATGGTTCTTGAGGCATCTATGGAGGGGGAATATCAACAAGACCTTCAATTGGTTATCAGAGAAAATGGCAATACCCTCTTTGTGGCAGGGGAGTTTCAACCTTATTTTGAAATTCCCAATGACAAGTTAAGTGCTCACAAGGTAGTCTCCATCTCGCTTAAAGTAAGTATCCCTGAAAATCAGGTAGTACATCTCTACGGAAGTGGTGCTAATGTGGAGGTGGAAGGAAATTACAAAGCTTTGAGCGTAGTATTGAACGATGGGAAGTGCACCATTCGCAAAGTTGGACAAAATGTTCGAGCAACCACTCAGAGTGGGCCAATCTCATTAATAATTACCAGTGGTAGGGTAAAGGCCCTGACTAAATATGGGAAAATAGAAAATGAACAGATCCCTTATGGGAAAGAACAGTACCACCTTCAATCAACCTCAGGTAATATCACCATAACCCAAGCCGAATAATAAAAATGTAAGGTAGCAGGCAAGGCTTCATTAGAATGTCTAATATTGCCTATTTTTGCCACAGCATACGAAAACTTATGAATTTAAAGAGATCTATTGCCTTGATTTTTGTCATTTTATTGATCGATCAGATCAGTAAAATCTATATTAAAACCCATTTTATACTGGGCGAGTCAGTTGATGTGTTTACTTGGTTCAAAATCTTGTTTATTGAGAACGAGGGAGCTGCGTGGGGGACAAAACTAAGTGATATTTTGCCTATTTCAGATAGTACGGGGAAGTTGGTTCTTACTATTTTTCGTCTATTTGCCATAGCAGGTATTGGCTATTGGTTATTGGATAGCATCCGGAAAGAGGCTTCAAAAACATTGGTTGTGGCCGTATCTCTTATTTTTGCCGGGGCAATAGGAAACATAGTGGATTCATTATTTTACGGTCTTATTTTTAACGATAGTTATAATACAGTAGCTACCCTGTTTACTGAAGATCCATACGGGGGGCTTTTTTATGGAAAAGTAGTAGATATGCTTTACTTTCCATTGATTGATACAAGCTGGCCAGATTGGATACCCGTCATTGGAGGTAATACATTTCGCTTCTTTGAACCCGTTTTCAATATAGCGGATACGGCCATTAGTACAGGAGTGGGAATTTTGGTTGTCTTTAACAAAAGAGCTTTTGCCAAAAAGGATACGGGCGATGTTATTGCGTCAGATCAGAAAGTATAGGTGGTAGCAGGAGTAACACAGAAGTCTAATGCAACGTCATGAGTGCCTACATCCGTTATATTCTCTTCCGCTTCAAACATACTCAAGCCTATTTTGACGGCATCCGTTTTGCAATGGCTTAAAAAAAGATCGTAGTACCCTTTTCCATATCCAACACGATGGCCTTTTAAATCAAATGCCAGGAGCGGTACAAAGATCACATCAAGCTTTTCGGGTAAAACTTCTAGCCCGTCAACAGGCTCCGGAATATGCCACGAATTAGGTTTCAAAAGCGTATTATCTGTTAAAAGGAAGTGTTCTAAGGTATTTCCTTTTGCCATTCTCGGAACTACGATTTCCTTATCTTTTCCCTGAAGAAGGGTGATGATCAGACCTGTATCCAGCTCATTTTTAAAATTGCTGTGAAGAAATATATGGTAATACGTTTTGTTCCAAATAGGGAGCGCTAACAAATTGTTGGCAATGGTAAGACTGGCGTTATATACATCTTCTTCAGAGGATGACTTTCTTAATCTTAAATATTTGGATCGGAGTTCTTTTTTAAGCATATGGCCGAACTGCCCTTAAAGGTAAGTGAATAAACGAAGTTTACTCTTTGGTGAATATGTGGAAATATATCTTAAAGAAGAGCATTAAAATAAGGTACATTCCCAAGGTAATCAGGTAATTATCCATAGCACTTTTTTTTCTTCTCGCTAAAAATAAACAAAAAACTGATATACTCTCTATGAAGTGCATCATTTACTCGATGAACTACACAATTTTATCGAAATATTAACAACCCTGGTAATTTTACTATTTTAAAATATTGATAATCATATAGTTGATAAATAATTAATTTTAGGTCATTTGCAACATTTAAACCCGGGCACCGCCCGACTTAATAAAAAAGCGCTTAAATAGTATGAAATTTATTAGTTGATGCGCACGACAAAAAACATTTTGCTAAATTATCTTTGTAACACATTGTCTCCAAATTTTCTTAATGTTGGAAGTATCCATTGAACTTCAATTAAATACGCTGCCTCAATCTCCCGGGGTATACCAATTTTATGATAAGGATGCAAAGATTCTCTACGTTGGGAAGGCAAAGAACCTCAAGAAAAGAGTAACATCGTACTTTACCAAAACACATGAAAACGGCAAGACCCGGGTCATGGTAAAAAAGATTCATGCCATTAAGCACATTGTGGTACCCACCGAATCAGATGCTTTATTATTGGAGAACAATCTGATTAAAAAATACCAGCCACGGTATAATGTCCTAATGAAGGATGACAAATCGTATCCATGGATCTGTATTAAAAAGGAACGATTTCCCAGGATCTTCCCTACTCGGAAACTGATCAAAGATGGTTCTGAGTACTACGGTCCATTTACCAGCATGAAAACGGTAAAGACCTTGTTAGACCTCATCAAGAGTGTGTACCCCTTGCGTACCTGTAATTACGACCTATCGGAAGAAAAGATAGAAGCCGGGAAGTACAAACTCTGTTTGGAATACCATTTGGGAAATTGCAAGGGCCCATGCGAAGGACTTCAAACAGAAAAGGAATATCATCAGCAGATAGACGATATTCGCGAGATCATCAAAGGTAATTTTAAAACCTCCCTTCATTATTTTAAAAATGAGATGAAGTCGCTTGCCGCAGACTTGCATTTTGAAGAGGCAGCACGTATCAAGAATAAAATTGAAGTATTAGAGAACTATCAGGTAAAATCTACCATTGTTAATCCGAAGATCAACAATGTGGATGTGTTCAGTATTATTTCGGATGATGCGTATGCCTACATCAATTTTCTACAGCTTTCTCATGGGTCCATTATCCGTTCTCACACCATGGAAATAAAGAAGAAGTTGGAAGAAGCCGATAAGGATCTCCTGCAATTGGCAATCATTGAGATCAGGCAACGATTTCATTCGCAATCCAAAGAACTGTACCTGCCTTTTACAGTAACATTGGCGGAGAATCTTAAACTCACAGTTCCCAAATTAGGAGATAAAAAGAAGATACTGGAATTATCTGAACGCAACGCCAAGTTTTACAGGCAGGAACGCTTTAAACAAGCTCGAATTACGGATCCGGACCGTCATGTGAACAGGATCATGGCGCAGATGAAAAAAGATTTGCGACTTTCTGAAGAACCCAGACATATAGAGTGTTTTGATAACTCTAATATTCAGGGCACCAATCCGGTAGCGGCCTGTGTTGTATTCAGGGATGGTAAGCCAAGCAAGAAAGAATACCGACATTTTAATATAAAAACAGTAGAAGGCCCCGATGATTTTGCCTCCATGGAAGAGGTTGTTTTTCGCAGATACAAAAGACTGCTGGAAGAAAAGGCATCATTGCCACAACTTATTGTCATAGACGGGGGAAAAGGACAGTTATCATCTGCCCTTAAAAGTTTGGAGGCCTTAAACTTACGAGGTAAGATCGCTATCATTGGGATCGCTAAAAGGTTGGAAGAACTCTTTTTTCCGGATGATCCCATACCCCTTTATCTGGATAAGAAATCGGAGTCCTTAAAGGTCATTCAGCAATTGCGCAATGAGGCCCATAGGTTTAGTTTAACCTTTCACCGTAATAAACGAAGCAAGAATGCCTTTGATTCGGTTTTGGAAGGTATTGATGGGATCGGCGACAAAACAGCGGAGGAGGTACTCAAAAAATTTAAATCGGTAAAAAGGATCAAAGAAGCCTCCCTAGAGGACCTGAGTGAGGTGGTAGGCTGGTCTAAAGCAAAGAAAATATATGAAAACTTTCATTAATCTTCTATCTTCACTGAATGGGTAAATGTTTCCTTTCTCTGGTAGTATTCCTAAGCTGCTTTCTGTCCTTAGGGCAATCAGACACTGAACAAGGCGCGCCTAAGGTTGGGCTGGTCTTAAGTGGAGGAGGCGCGAAGGGATTGGCACATATCGGCGCCCTAAAAGTTATAGAAGAGGCTGGGGTTACTATAGATTATATAGGCGGCACCAGCATGGGAGCTATTGTTGGGGCCCTTTATGCCTCCGGGTATTCTGCAGATCAACTCGACTCTATTTTTAGGAATACTGATTTAACGAATCTTATTCAGGATAACCTTCCTCGAGATGCCAGGACTTTTTATGAGAAGGAAGATTCTGAACGGTATGCACTTACACTACCCTTTAATGATTTTAAATTGTCTTTCCCGCAGGGACTTTCGAGCGGACAGAATATTTACAACACCCTGGTACAATTGCTTTTTAATGTCAAGGACGTTCGTAATTTTAACGAACTTCCCATCCCATTTTTTTGCATTGCCACCAATGTCGAGACCGGGAAGGAAGTGATGTTAAACAAGGGGTATCTCCCGGAGGCCATCCTTGCGAGTGGCACCTTTCCATCTCTTTTTCAGCCTTCAGAAGTAGAAGGACAGGTATTGATAGACGGAGGTGTCCTAAACAATTATCCGGTAGAAGAACTGCGGGCCATGGGAGCAGACATTGTCATTGGAGTGGATGTTCAACACGGTCTTAGAGACAGGTCTCAACTAATGTCTGCTACGGAGATTTTATTGCAGATAAATAATTTCAGGACTATAAAAGACATGCAGGGAAAATCTGCGCTTACGGATATTTATATTAAACCAGATATGGACCAATTTTCGGTGATAGATTTTGCGCTCAAGGATACTATCATCGATACCGGAACGGCTGCTGCTATGGAACATATTGAAGCATTAAAGACGCTTGCTTCCCGGCAAATGAAACCATTCATTAAGAAACCGAACATTAAACAGGTAGATTCACTTATAATAAACAGGCTTATACTTAATGGGAATGATAATTTTTCAAGGGGGTATATAAAGGGAAAACTTCGTATTAAACTCAATGAGAAATTGAGTTTTACCAAATTACAGCAGGGGATCAATAATTTAGTGGCTACTGGTAACTTCAATACCATTCGTTATGAATTAACCAAAAACGGCCTGGGGCAGGATCTGAGAATGAACCTCGTAGAAAATACAAATAAGACCTTCCTCAGGATCGCAGCCCATTATGATAATTTGTACAAGAGTGCGGCCCTGATAAATATCACCAAGAAGAACTTTTTAATGAATGATGATGTTGTGTCCTTGGATCTTATTCTTGGGGACAATCTCCGTTATAATTTTCAATATTACGTGGACAGGGGTTTTTACTGGAGTTTCGGTGTAAACTCAAAATTTTATGAGTTCAACAAAGAGATAGACTACAGCCTGGCATTGCAATCCAATTTTGAAGTGCCGGTGAATAACGATGTAAATAATATTAATTTGGATGTATCCGATTTTACCAATCAGGTTTACCTCCAAACAGTGATCAAGGAAGAATTTGCCTTTGTACTTGGGGCAGAGCATAAATTATTAACGTACAGCACTAGAACACTAAATCAAATTGAAATTGATTCTACCCAGCCACTCCCACCAACTGGTCAGGCTACTTTTTTTGAGAAAAGTAACTATGTATCCACCTACGGCCAACTGATTCTGGATACCTATGACGATAAGTATTTTCCTTCCAAAGGAGTTTATTTTAATGGAGATTTTCATTTTTATGTATGGTCATCAGACTTCAATGACAATTTTAAAGAATTCTCAATTGCAAAGGCCACTATGGGAACAGCCTTTCCATTATTTCCAAAGTTGTCTCTGAATATTGAAACATCTGGAGGTTTTAAATTGGGAACCTCCAGTGTTGCGGCCTTTGATTTTGTTTTGGGTGGATATGGGTATTTGCCCATCAATAATTTTGAGCCTTTCCTGGGGTACGATTTTATTAGCTTGCCCGGCAACAGCTATGTAAAGGCATATGCCAGGTTAGATTATGAATTTAGCCCAAAAAACCACATGCTCTTTGCTGCCAATATTTCTAATGTAGATGATGATATTTTTAGAACAGGCGAATGGTTTACTGCCCCAGACTATTCAGGATACGGCATAGGATATGGCTGGGAATCTTTTTTTGGACCGGTTGAGATCATTTACTCCTGGTCCCCGGAGAATGATGATGGAAATTTATTCTTTAGCATAGGGTATTGGTTCTAAGATTGGTAAAAAAACCTTCACGCATTGTTACTGGTATTTTGGCACAGTCCTTTCCTCCTTTTTTACGATATTTGTAAAGTAAATGAATGTACTATGTTGCACAATAGAATAGATATTACATCACACCTCAGGGCCATGTGGTAGCTTTTTAATTTATTAAAAAGACGATTAAAACGCATTCATATTAAATCAATTCAAAATAGTATCATGGCTACATTAGATAACACATCATTGCACTTGCCAAAAGAGAATCTGGCCGCAGAAGATTTCTTGCCTTTATTGGGTACAGATCATGTTGAACTTTATGTAGGTAATGCCAAGCAGGCAGCTTACTATTATATGGCTGCATGGGGCTTTCAGCCGCTGGCATATGCCGGCTTGGAAACAGGCTTAAAGGACAGGGTCTCTTATGTGGTTCAGCAGGACAAGATCAGATTGGTCCTAACCTCTCCTTTAATATCCGGAGGAGATATAAACAAGCATATAGACAGGCATGGGGATGGTGTAAAGGGTATTGCACTTTGGGTAGACGATGCACGTAAAAGTCATATGGAGACCGTAAAAAGGGGTGCTGAATCCTATTTTGAACCTAAAACACTTAAAGACGATCAGGGAGAAGTAGTGTTATCAGGAATTCATACCTACGGGGAAACTGTACACGTTTTCGTTGAAAGAAGTAACTACAAGGGCGTATTTATGCCGGGCTACAGGGCCTGGAATCCGCATTATCAACCCTCCGATGTAGGGCTGAAATTCATAGACCATATGGTTGGGAACGTAGGCTGGAATGAAATGAATAAATGGTGCCATTTTTATGCTCACGTAATGGGTTTTGCGCAACTGGTCTCTTTCGATGACAAGGATATCTCAACGGAGTATACCGCCTTAATGAGCAAGGTGATGAGTAATGGGAATGGACGCATTAAATTTCCAATTAATGAACCTGCCGAAGGAAGAAAGAAATCTCAAATCGAAGAGTACATAGAATTCTATAACGGAGCTGGCGTTCAGCATATGGCCATGGCCACCGATAATATTATTGAGACTGTATCTTCCTTGAGGGATCGAGGCGTAGAATTTCTTACAGTTCCTATTACTTATTACGAAGATGTGTTGGATAGAGTAGGCAAAATTGATGAGGACCTGGCGCCTTTAAGAGATTTAGGGATTCTTATAGACCGGGATGAAGAAGGGTATTTGCTTCAGATCTTTACAAAACCAATTTTAGACAGGCCCACCATGTTCATCGAGATTATTCAGCGCAAAGGAGCCAAATCATTTGGGAAAGGGAATTTTAAAGCGTTATTCGAAGCTATTGAAAGGGAACAGGAATCAAGAGGAACCCTATAGTGAAAGAGCCTTTAAATATCGGATTTAAACAAAATTTAATAAAGTATTGTTAAGAGTCTAGTTAAATAACGTTAAAACGAAATCATTTTTCAGTTAGATGTATTAGATTTGATGACATAAGGGGTGGTTCCCTTATAACTTTAAGTATTGGTTTTTCATAATTTAAAGTTTGGTTGGTTATTTAGGAAAAAGCTCCGACGCTCGTCGGGGCTTTTTTTTTATAAACAAGTTTGGAATAAAATTTGTTTTATTAACGTTTACAACATGGTCATCAGGTCTGAATTGCTAATTTTGATCAAAATCTAAAATGAAAAGAACAACGCTGGTCTTATTCTTTTTTCTCCAAGGGGTCTTGCATGCCCAAAGCATTCAAGAGTCCTTTAAACCTGGAGAATGGTTGAAATTCAGGATCCATTATGGGATCCTCAATGCCAGCTATGCTACCTTACATGTAAAGACAGACACAGTGAGGGACGTACCTGTTTACCATGTAGTAGGGAATGGAAAGACCACAGGATTTGCCAGCATTTTTTTTAAGGTAGACGATACCTATGAAAGTTATTTTGACATGAAAAATGGCAAGCCATACCGGTTTATACGGAAAGTAGATGAAGGGGGTTATACCAAAGACATAGAGATTAACTTCGATTATCAGAAGAAAGAAGCCTTGCTCAACGACAAGAAGAACAATAAAAAGTTTAATTTTACTATTGGAGAGCAAATTCAGGATCTGATTTCTGCTTTTTATTATTTGAGAAACAATTACAAGGCCAGGGATCTGGTAATAGGCGAGTCCATAGATCTCAATATGCTCTATGACGATGATGGAATTTTTAAGTTTAAATTGAAATACCTCGGAAAAGAGATCCTTAAAACTAAGTTTGGCAAGGTAGAATGCCTGAGTTTCAGACCCTATGTGCAGTCGGGACGTGTTTTCAAGGAACAGGAGAGTCTTACCTTATGGGTCTCAAATGACCTGAACAAGATCCCGATCAGAATTAAGGCCGACCTTACCGTGGGATCACTAAAAGCAGATCTTGATGGGTATAATGGCCTAAAGCATCAGTTCAAGATCATAATGGACTAACAAAGCGATGAAAGACAAAGATCAGATAGATTCCCAGATCTTAAAACTTGCAGAGAAATACAAGGATTCTGGCCAGGACCTCAGCTCTTATTTGGATGGCTTGTTATACCAGCGATATCTTACATATTGGGATTATATCCACCTGGATACTCTTTTAAGCTTACAGGTTCCGCGAACCTATTTTCCTGATGAGGAAATATTTATTATGTATCATCAGATCACAGAACTATATTTTAAGCTTATTATTCACGAACAAAAACAGATCGTTGATGATCAGTCTCAAGATGTAGGTCATTTTATAGAAAAAGCGAATCGGATCAATAATTACTACAAGGCCCTGATCTCTTCCTTCAGTATTATGATCAATGGCATGGAAAGGGAGCAATTCCTTCGCTATAGAATGGCGCTGTTACCATCTAGTGGATTTCAGTCGGCTCAATACCGGATGATCGAAATATATGCTACACCGCTGGAAAACCTTGTTTATGATCCTGAAAGGGATCAGTTTTCCAAAGACAACACCATAGAAGACCTCTATGAGCATATTTATTGGAAGAAAGGAGCCACGGACCGCAGTACAGGAGAAAAGACTTTAACCCTTAAACAATTCGAATACAGATATACGCCGAGGTTTATTCGGATCGCCAAAGAGGTAGAAGGAAATACCATCTACCACAAATACATTAATTTACCTGAAAAAAGCAGGAATAATAAAGCTTTAATTAATGCGTTAAGAAAGTTAGATCTGAATGCCAATGTAAATTGGCCGCTGATGCATATGGGATCTGCCTACAGGTATTTGAGCAAAGGGGATAAAGCCATTGAAGCAACCGGAGGAACTAATTGGAAGGAATATCTGCCACCAAGTTTTCAAAAGGTGGTGTTTTTTCCGAAATTGCACAGCAAACGGGAATTAGATAATTGGGGGAAACAATGGGTAGACCATTTATTTAACCCTGAAAAAGTTTTATAAGACAATGCGTAAATACTGGGGCCTCTTTTTAGCATGTATCCTTCTGTCCTCCTGTGGAGAGGATAAAGCAAATACCGCAAACCTTGATCAAACAGCCACGTTGGCAAAGGCTGATGTTCCAAAAGACATAAAGAAATACGGGTTTAACCTTGGCGATTTTGATGTGGTTGAAGACACCATTCGCAAGGGAGATATTTTTGGTAATCTGATGACACGTAACAAAGTAGATTACGCAAAGATCTATGCCCTAACCCAAAAATATAAGGACACTTTTGATGTGCGCAGGATTCGAGTAGGGAACGCCTATACCATTCTCAGATCCAGAGATACATCTCAGGTAGCGCAGCTATTTATTTATGAGAATGACGCCATTAACTACACAGTAGTGGATTTTCGTGATTCCGTGATGGCATACAAGGGCAGAAAAGAAGTAAAATTGGTGCAACGAGAAGCATCGGGTGTTATTCCTCAGGGAGGAAACTTATCTGACGTAATCGTAAAACAAAATATTGACTATCTTATGGTAAATGAATTGTCTGGGATCTATGCCTGGACCATCGATTTTTTTAAACTCGATGCCGGGGATAAATTTCGGATCATCTACGATGAAAAGTATATTAATGATAGTATCTATGCCGGAGCCGGGGCTATAAAAGCAGCCTATTTTGAACACAGAGGAGAACCTTTCTATGCATTTGCCTATCACAACGATTCCCTGGATATCCGGGAATATTATGACAATGAGTCCAATAATCTTCGGCGTACTTTTTTAAGAGCTCCTTTGAAATTCGGACGCCTGTCCTCCAAGTATAATTTGAAACGAAGGATCCGCTATTACGGCTACAAAGTAAGGCCACATAAGGGAACAGATTATGCTGCTCCCATTGGCACGCCTATTTTGGCAACTGCAGATGGCGTTGTAACCGAATCTACCCGGAGAGGTGGCAATGGAAAATACGTAAAGATCCGTCACAACGGCACCTATAGTACCCAATATTTACATATGAAAGCTCAGAATGTTAAACAGGGGCAGTATGTAAAACAAGGCGATGTCATTGGATGGATAGGAATGACAGGGAACACCGGAGGCCCACATGTTTGCTATCGTTTCTGGAGAAACGGAAGACAGGTAGATCCACTACGCGAAGAGCTCCCGGCTGCCGACCCGCTGGCTGAAGTCTTGAGACCAGCATACTATGAGTATATGGATCCGATAAAGACGCAGTTAGATTGTATAGAATTTCCCTCAGAACTTTCAGAAGACCCACTAACACTTAATCCCTAAAATGTCTTTAGAGAACATTAATCCAACCACTACCTCCGCCTGGAGAAAACTAAAAGAACACTATACAGAAACGAAAGGGAAGCAATTGAAGGACCTTTTTAAAGAGGATCCAAAAAGAGCTACTTCATTTACAAGACATTGGAACGATTTTCTCCTTGATTTCTCTAAGAACAGGATCACAAATACCACCGTCGAACATCTGCTGGAGCTGGCCAATGAAGTAAAGCTGTCAGGTGCCATTAGTAAATATTTCCGGGGAGATATCATCAATGAAACTGAAGGCAGGGCCGTATTACATACCGCTTTGCGAGCAGGGAAGGACGATGTAATATTGGTCGACGGAGCCAATGTGGTTCCGGAGGTCTATGAAGTGAGGAACCATATCCGCGAATTCTCAGAGGCAGTTATCTCAGGCAAAAAAAAGGGGTATACCGGGAAAGCCATAACGGATGTGGTCAATATTGGGATCGGAGGATCAGATCTTGGTCCCGCAATGGTCACCGAAGCCCTAAAGTTTTATAAAAATCACTTGAGAACTCATTTTGTAAGCAATATTGACGGGGACCATGTGCAGGAAGTCTTAAAGGAGCTTGATGCAGAGACCACCCTTTTTGTGATCGTCTCCAAGACCTTTACTACACAGGAGACCCTCACAAATGCCCTTACTATTAAAGATTGGTTCTTACAAAAAGCATCGACTTCTGATATAGCACATCATTTTGCCGCGGTATCTACCAATACCGAAAAAATAGCCGAATTTGGGATCACTGAGGAAAATGTATTCCCTATGTGGGATTGGGTAGGCGGGCGATTTTCCCTTTGGAGTGCTGTTGGCTTGTCTGTAGCACTTGCCATTGGGCCCGGTCACTTTGAAGAATTGTTGGAAGGGGCCCACGAAATGGACATTCACTTCAGAACTGCAGATTTCCGGGATAATTTACCCGTACTTATGGGACTCTTGAGTATTTGGTATAACAATTTTTATAAGGCAGAAACAGAGGCTATAATTCCGTATACCCAATATCTCAGTAGGTTTTCAGCCTATTTTCAGCAAGGCATCATGGAAAGCAATGGTAAAAGTACGGACCGGAATGGAAATCAGGTCAGTTATCAAACAGGAACCATCATCTGGGGAGAACCAGGCACCAATGCACAGCATGCTTTTTTCCAGCTGATCCACCAGGGCACAAAGCTGATCCCGGCAGACTTTATAGGTTTTAAGAAATCGCTTTACGGGAATACGGACCATCATCAAAAACTGATGGCCAATTTCTTTGCCCAGACCGAAGCGTTGATGAATGGTAAAACAGCTGCCGAAGTAAGGCAGGAACTGCAAGCTAGTGGCATGGCAGAAGATGCTATAACAAAGTTGGTTCCTTTTAAGGTATTTGAAGGCAATAAGCCAACCAATACGCTCTTAATAGACAAACTAACGCCATCCAGTTTAGGGGCACTTATCGCCTTATATGAACACAAGATCTTTGTTCAGGGGGTGCTGTGGAACATCTTCAGCTATGACCAATGGGGGGTAGAACTAGGCAAACAATTAGCAACGACCACCTTAAAAGACATCAAGGGTTCCGAAATTTCAAATCACGACACTTCTACAATGCAATTATTGCAGCTTTTTAAGAATTAAAGGTTCAAATTCATAATTTTTTAAACAATATGAATTCTTATTTTTTAGGGAGCTTTTTTTCCCAATTTTAAGTTAAATTTGTTCTCCTTAATTTAACACTGACTTAATACAAAAGTGCTTGAATAATGGGACTTTTGAGGACACATTAATTACTAATTAACACGAGAACTATGAAAAAACTTTACTTTGCCTTAGCCGCATTCTTTATGACGGCATTGGCTTTTTCGCAAGGGGTCACCACTGCCAACATGCAGGGAACTGTCTCTGATGAGCAGGGAGAACCTCTATTTGGCGCAAATGTGGTTGCAACACATACGCCATCGGGAACAACTTATGGGGCAATTTCCAATGAAGAAGGTCTTTTTTACCTTCCTAATATCAGAGTTGGTGGTCCATACACCGTGAGCGTAACCTATGTGGGATTCCAGGAAAGAAACTTCGATGCCATAAATTTAGGTCTTGGTCAAAGTTATAATTTAAAAGTAGTTATGGTTGAAGGATTACAACTCCAGGAAGTGGTTGTTACTTCAGTGCGCGGAGGGATCATTGATCCGGACCGTACAGGGCCTGCGGTCAACCTTTCGAGAGAGACCATAGATGCACTGCCGACTATTAGCAGGAGTATCAACGATTTCACCAGACTAACACCGCAGTCTAGTGGAAATTCATTCTCGGGGACTTCCAGCCGTTTTAACAACTATACTATTGACGGGAACATTTACAATAATAATTTTGGTCTTGGTTCTGGTCAGTTTGCCGGGAGCAATCCTATATCTCTAGATGCCATAGAGGAAGTTCAGGTTAATCTTGCTCCTTATGACGTCAGACTTGCAGGTTTTACCGGGGCATCTGTGAATGCTATCACAAAATCGGGAACCAATGAATTCAAAGGGACAGCTTATTATTTCCTGAGAAATGACCAAATGGTTGGGAACAAACTTCGGGATTTGGAATTAAATCGGGGAAATTCTCAGAACGATATTAAGGGTATTAGTCTTGGAGGGCCAATCATTAAGAACAAGTTATTCTTCTTTGTAAGTTATGAAGAAGAGAAAGAAGCCGTTCCAGGATTTACCAGACAGGCAGCCAGGCCTGGTCTTACTCCAGATGGTTTGGTAATTTCCAGAGTACCAGCTGCTAATTTAGATTTTATCCAGGAAAGAATGCTTGCTCTATATGGGTACAATACTGGTCCGTATGAGAATTATCCGTTTGCATCTAACCAGAGCAGATTCAATGCGCGTATCGATTATAACTTGAACCAAAACAATAAATTCTCTCTCCGTTACAATGTGTACGAGGCTGCAAACGATGTATCTATAAATGGTAACTCTAATCGTTATTTAGCTACTCGTTACAGAAATACGAGAAGAGATGAAATAGAAGCGATGACATTTGCCAATGCCAACTATACGAATGACAGAAAAGTAGAATCTCTGGTTGGGGAATGGAACTCAAGAGTCGCAGATAATATGTCTAATCAGTTAAATGTAGGGTTATACATCTATAACAGATCCAAAACGGGGAATTCCCGGAGGACAGGCATTCCCGTTCATAGAGGTTTTGGAGCCGGATGCTGGTGGTAACCTGCTGTATTACACAGCGCTTGGAAATGAACTTTTTACAGTTGGTAACCTGTTAGAGAACAAGGTTTTTAACATCACTAATAACTTCTCAATCTACAAAGGAAAACATACGTACACCTTAGGGGCCAACTTTGAGTTTATGACTTTCAAGAATGCTTTCAACCCGGTGTTTAATGGTTTCTATAGATTTACCAGTTATGACAGTTTTGTTGAAACCGTCATTAATCAAACTCCGGGAGCCTATCCTGATGCTTTTGCCAAAGGATTTGCCTTGGATGGATCTACAACACCACCTGTGGATGAAACAAAATTCGGACAGTTCGGTATCTACGCTCAGGATGAATTTCAGTTAAATGACAATGTAAAGATAACAGGAGGACTTCGTATAGATTTCCCTTTTTATCCTACCGATATTCCAAGAAACCAGCTTTTGGATGATTTGAATAAGACTTTCACAGACGGTGATGGTAACACTTTTACTCCGGATGTAAGTCAGTTCCCTAAAGTTAAGCCACTGTTTTCACCTAGAGTTGGGGTAAACTGGGATGTTAATGGAGAAGGAAAAACGCAGGTCAGGGGTGGAACAGGTATCTTCTCCGGGCGCCTTCCATTTGTATGGATGAGCAACCAGGTAAATGGTTCTGGCGTGGTCCGCGGAGGAATTGGGTACGAAGGAGCAGATGTTGCGGCCGCTTTCGGTCCTGGCTATGTGTTCAATCCGGATGTTACTTTCGGAAATCCAGCGAATGCAGATCAAACCCTATCCAATGAATTGAACCTTACTGACAGGGATTTCAAATTACCTCAGGTATGGCGAACTAATATCGGGGTAGATCATGAACTTCCATTCGGGATTACTGGTACATTAGATTTTATTTACTCAAGGGATATTTCTACGCCTATCGTATACAATCCTGTCCTTAGGTCCCCAGATGGAAACTTAAGTGGTCCGGATCAGCGTCCATTTTGGACGGGAAGCTATTCCAATGACCCTGATTTCCGAAACGTATTTTACCTCACTAATGCAGATCGGAAGGCAGACTACGTATCTTTAACTGCACAATTACAAAAGCAGTTTGATAATGGATTCTATGCAATGATCGCATATACAAGTTCCAGAGCCCGTGATTTGGATGCTGCTGGTGGATCACAGGCAGGGTCTCTTTGGACCGCTGTAGTGCAGGAAGACAGAAACGATCCTGAATTGGGCTTTGCTGCTTTTGATCAGCCAAACAGATTCATTGCTAATTTAAATTATAAAACAGAGAATACTACCATCGGAGTATTTTGGGAAGGTGGTGAAAATGGACGTTTTAGCTATACGTACTCCGGAAACTTTGGAGATAACTCAAACCGATTGATTTATATTCCAAATGATGCCTCTGAATTAAATTTTGAGGAATTTACTTTGGATGGTCAGACTATTACAGCTCAGCAACAGATCAATCTTTTCAATAACTATATTGACAGAGATGAATACCTCAGTGAAAACAGAGGACAAATTGCTGAAAGAAACGGTGCCAAGAACCCTTGGTTAAATCGGTATGACCTGAGGATCACTCAAGATATTCCATTGACCAAGGATGATAAGAACAAGATTCAGTTGTCTTTTGACTTCCTCAACATCGGTAATATGTTGAATTCGGATTGGGGAGTACCGCAGTTTGCTTTTCAGCAAAATCCGTTAAACTACAGAGGGAATAATGCTGGGGGAGAACCTATTTACAGACTGAATACTATTCCTGGAACTACTGATTTCCCGACATCTACCTTCAGACCGTCTACTAGTATTGGTGACACATGGAGATTACAAGTTGGTGTCAGATATCTTTTTAACTAAGGCAAAGTATAATTCTTACTGCAAACCCCGCCATTGGCGGGGTTTTTTAATTGAAAAAATTAGTACTTTTAAAGAAATAACCTTTAATGAAAAATAGCCTTATGACCGATTGGATTTCAGTGCTGCATTCTTATTTAGCCTACATAGTATTAGCTCTTTTGTTTCTGGCTGTGGCCAATGCCATAACAGGCCTTATTGGCAAACGGATGTTCACCCTGCAAAAGGACTACCGCCTTAGCCTGTTTACCTTGATCCTTTGCCATATGCAGTTGTTAATAGGCCTGCTATTGTATTTTATCTCGGCGAGTGGCTTCTATGCCGTTAAAACGCTAGGCATGGGAGGCCTTAATTCCGCTGCTCGACTTTTAGCCGTTGAACACCCGTTAATAAATATTATTGCTGTTGTTTTAATCACCATCGGGTGGTCCAGGCACAAGAAGTTTATGGAAGGAAATAAAAAATTTAAGAGTATAGCCATATTTTACGGACTGGGATTGGTTCTTATATTAAGTCGGATCCCCTGGGCTCAATGGTTTAATTAAATTCGACAAATTATGAAGTATTTAGCAACACTAATTGCATGCCTGTTCTCAATTTTGCTTTTGGCCCAGGAAACCTCACTTTTTAATGGGGAGGACCTTAGCGGATGGACCATCTATGGTACCGAAAAATGGTATGTGGAAGACGGTCTTCTGGTCTCGGAAAGTGGCCCGGATGCCCAGTATGGGTATCTGGCTACGGATGAACACTATAAAGATTTTGAACTGAGCCTGGAATTCTTGCAGGAAGCAGATGGTAACAGTGGCGTCTTTATCAGATCCACGGTAGAAGGCACCAAAGTTAGTGGCTGGCAGGTAGAGGTAGCCCCCAAAGGGAAACACACCGGTGGGGTCTATGAATCTTATGGCCGGGGCTGGCTCATTAAACCGGAAGTAGAAAAGGAGCTTGTTTTAAGAGAAGGACAGTGGAACACCCTGAAGATACGGGCAATGGGGGATCAGCTTACCTCCTGGCTCAACGGGGTACAAATGGTCAGTATTAACGATGCCGAAATTGGCGCCGGGGAAGGCTCTATTGCCCTTCAGATCCATGACGGGGGTGGTATTAAGGTAAAATGGCGAAATATTAAACTAGTGGTGCCGGAATAAAGGCTACTTCTTTATCAAATACAAATAGACCGGGAAATGATCACTATACCCTGCCGTATAACGACCACCGGCATAGGTCCGAAAGGGGTATCCTATGAAAGTTCCAGTTTGGGTCCTTAAAAACTGTGGATTATAGATACCGGCCTTCCATAGTTGCATAGGGGCATTGCCATTTTTTAGATTCCCACTTATATAAAACTGATCAAAAAGGCTCCAACGGTCCCGATACGCCAAACTTCCCTCTCCCTTTAAAAAAAGTTGTTCCATGGGATTATATAATTCCTGATCTTCTAAGGCTATCGATTTTCTTTTAGTTCGCAGTACTTTTTTGAATGTGTAATCAGTTGGATCGTCATTGAAATCTCCCATCCCAATGATCGCAGGGGCAAAATCAGTACGTTTTACAGAGTCAATGATGCTTAGGTTCAGTTCCGCCGCTGCAATCCTGTAGGGTCTGCTTCTTGTTTCACCACCACGCCTGGAGGGCCAGTGATTAACAATGAGATACATAGCTTCATTGTCTAAAAAACCATGCACTACCAGCTGACTTCTGGTGTATTCCTTATATCGTTGTTCATTTAAAAGGTTAAGGGAGTGATATTTTATGGAAACGGGAAGAAAGGTATGCTTGTTATAAAGCATGGCTACATCAATACCTCGTTCATCGGGACTATTCTGGTGAATGATCCCATAATCGAATGGACTCAACATGGGATGTGCAACCAGATCTTGTAACACTTTTAGATTTTCTACTTCACAGAGACCGATGATATCCGGCGGTCTCTTGCGGTATCGTATGCCAATACCGGAGATCACTTTCGATACATGTTCAATTTTTATCCTGTAGCGTTCTTTGGTCCAGGCATTTGAACCTTCCGGGGTAAAATCTTCATCAAAAATAAGCGAGTCCTTTACGGTATCAAACAAATTTTCCACGTTGTAAAAAGCTACCGTATATACGTGATACAAATTTTGGTCCTGGGCACATGTCAACAAGCAACAAAAAAGGCATATAAAAATCTTTAAGACATACATTGTCAAAAGCTTTTGATCATTCCATTCCTTCAATGTGCAAAGTAGTCTTCGAAGATGCAAGGGGATTGCAGCCACTGCCATTATTTTGGTCCTGATGGAAATGATGATGAAGTATGGGAAGAATTTATATAAGGAATACAGATTTGTAGTACTGCTATGGAGCGCATTGAGTTTAATTTGTATCCCCGGTATAAAAGCACAGACCATCACAATTTCAGGAGTGGTATTGGAATATAGGAATCAAAAACCCTTACAGAATATTACAGTACAAGTGGAAGGAAGCAAGGAAGAAACTACCACGAATGAGAAAGGAGAATTTGCACTGATAACAGAATTAAAAGGGCAGCAGCAGTTGACCTTTACTGCACCCAATCTGCTGACAAAATTCTATCCTGTATTCCTGGAAACTGAGCGCATTCATATAGGACCAATTTATATGGAACAAAATTTGGAACTTGAAAAAACAGATAATTTGGTGTCGCTAACCGAGGCTGATCTTTTAGATAACACAATTCTGGAATCCGGATCAGGGTTATTACAGGCTACACGCGATGTGTTTCTATCTAGGGCAGCTTTTGATTTTAGTCAGGCTTATTTTAAAGTACGAGGCTACGATTCCAAGGAAGGTATGGTCCTTATCAATGGCATTCCAATGAATCGTGTTTGGGATGGCCGGCCGCAATGGAACAATTGGGGGGGACTAAATGATGCTACGCGAAATCAGGAACTAGCCTATGGCCTCGCCAGCTCCGAAAATGCCTATGGTGGCCTTTTGGGCAGCACTAATATTGACATTTCACCCTCCAAAGCTAGGCCGGGTTTACGCTTTTCGGCGGCAAGTTCTAACAGGACGTACAGGAACCGGATCATGGCAACCTACAACTCAGGCATACCAAAAAAGGGGTTGGCATATTCTTTATCTATTTCGCGTCGATGGGCACAAGAAGGATATATAGAAGGAACTCATTACAATGCCTATTCCATATTTTCTGCTCTTGACTTTACATTTTTATCAAAACATACGCTGGGATTGGCGATGATCAATGCCTACAATAGCAGAGGAAGATCTGCAGCACTCACTGACGAAGTGGTCGGGTTACTGGGGGCAACCTATAACCCCTATTGGGGATGGCAGGATGGTGCCGTTAGATCTTCTCGAATAAGAACGCTGCATGAACCAGTATGGATGATGTATTATACATACAATTCGAAAGATATTCGAATAAGAGCGGCTTTGGCACATCAATCTGGTGAAGTTGCCAGCAGCAGGATGGGATATTATGACGCTCCGAATCCCGATCCTACCTACTACAGGTATATGCCCAGCTATTATGTCAATAGCCCCATTGGAGCAAATTTTATAGGGGCAAGGCAGGCAAAAGAGGCTTTACTTGAAAATCCTCAATGGCCCTGGGGCACATTATATGATGCTAATAGTACAGATCCCCGACAACAAAACGCTGCCTATGTTTTGTATGATGATGTGAATGATGAAAGTTCCATCACCGGGAATGCACTATTGAATCTAACATTGAGCAAAAAGTTCAAAATAGATGCAGGGGGTAGCTTTCAGAGTGCGGAGCGGCATAGTTTTGCCAGATCCAGAGACCTATTAGGTGCTAAGGAATTACTAGACAAGGATCCTTTTACCAACACGCGCAACGATGTCAATGGTTCACTCAACAAGGAACAAAGCGAGATCTTTAATTATCGGTATACCATCAATACTCATTATTGGAAAAGTTTTTTACAAGCCCGTTTTTTTTGGAAACAGTGGGACATTTTTTTCGCGGGGGACTATGAAGTGAGAGATTTTCAAAGAAACGGGCTTTTCTTAAATGAGCGATACCCTCAAAATTCTGTTGGAATAGGAGAAGTAAAGCGCTTTAACAACCGCTCTTTGAAGGCAGGAATTACCTACAGACTTACTTCGCGGCATTGGCTCAAAACAAACGCATATCTTGGTACGCGAGCTCCACTCCTTAAGTCTTTGTATATAAATCCGCGGGAGAATCTTGAGACAGTTCCTAATATTTCAAATGAAAAAGTGCATAGTGTTGATCTGACCTATATGCTCAGGTTGTCAAAGCTTACTGCCAGGGCAACTTCTTTTTATACAAGATTTCAAAATACTACTGAGATAAATTTCTTTTACGTGGATGCCGGGGTTGGATCCGACTTTGTTCAGGAAGTGGTGACGGGACTGGATAAACTGCATAAGGGAATAGAATTAGGGCTTATATATGATCTTTCACCTACCACAAAAGTATCCTTTGTAACTGCTTTGGGAGTATATCAATACGCAAGTGATCCCAATGTAACGATCAATTTTGATTCCGAAGGGGCCAATGAAGATCTACAACGTAGCGAGGGCACTATTGATTTGGGAATAGCCGGCATCAAAGAATATCGCATATCTCAGGGTCCTCAAACTGCATTATCAATAGGATTTGAATACAGGGACCCATCTTATTGGTGGATAGCCGGAACAGCAAATTATCTCGCTGATAATTTCATAGATATTGCCACAATAACAAGGACAACAAGTTTTAAAATTGATCCGGATACAGGGAAGCCATTTCCTGAAGCCACAGAAGAAAATGTAAGATCTATGCTCGTACAGGAATCGCTCCCGGCGGTATACCTTTTTAATCTTATAGGAGGCAAGTCCTGGCTGTATAACGATCATTATATCAGCGTTTTTTGCAGTGTAAACAACGTTTTTGACAGCACCTATAAAACAGGTGGCTTTGAGCAAAGCAGAAATGGTAATTACGGTCAGATGCTTCAGGATAATTTAAGCGGAAATCCATCTTTTGGCCCCAAATATTGGTATGGCTTTGGACGAACTTTTTTTCTAAATATTGCCGTTAGTTTTTAAATATTTATCGAACTATGTTTTCACAAAGGCGCAATATACCTTGGTCAGTTTATATGATGTCTTTTCTTATGGCCTGCGTGCATTCAGATGATTGGAACCATCCAAAAAATTCTTGTAATACGGATATAAAATCGAATACCCAGCTTCAATTCATCTATGATCAGTATCAGGGTAATGTTGTTAAAATAATAGAGGATATTGTATTTGAAGGGTTTGTGATCTCTTCCGATGAATCGGGTAATTTCTTCAATACCATCCATGTTCAGAATAAGGCCAGCAACCCCACTATGGGTATTCAGGTAGAAGTGGATCTTCGCGATTCCTATCTTCGGTTTTCTCCGGGAGATAAGGTGTATATTTATTTAAAAGGGCTATATATTGGAACCACCAAAGGGATTCTGAAATTGGGAAGTGCTTATACCTCATTTGGCAATCTTGCTGTTGGAAGAATTCCCGCCCACGCGATCGGAAGGCACATTAAAAAGAGTTGTGATTCAAAAGCTGAATTAGCTCCTTTCAGGACTACCATTGAAGATCTTGAGTTTCAGAATGCGAATACATTAATCAGTTTAGAAAACGTCGAATTCAGCAAAGAAGAACTGGGACAGCCTTATGCGGTTTCAGAAGAGATGACTAAACGCACCCTGATGGATTGCAATGACCAACAGTTGCCTTTGCTAAATAGTGGCTATGCCGACTTCTCCCAAGAAATACTACCTGATGGAATGGGGACCATCACCGGAATTTACTATCCGGAGAATGGAGTGCCACAATTAATGATCAGAGATCAGGAAGATCTGAACTTTACCCTGGAACGCTGTAAAGACTTGATCACCGAATTTACTTCAGATCAACTGTTCATATCTGAAATTGCAGATCCTGATAATGCCGGTAGTGCCCGTTTTGTAGAACTCTATTTTGCCGGCATTGATTCGTTGTCCCTAAATGGGTGGCGTCTTGATAGATATACCAATGGCAATACTACTCTGGGTTCCTCTTTAGGCCTAAGCAGTCTCACCATTTATACCGGTCGGCCAATAGTGATTGCTTCGAATGCCGAATCCTTTGAACAGCTCTATGGCTTTGCGCCAGATCTGGAAGCCGGACTAAATAGTCCGGCCGATTCTAACGGTGATGACAACCTTGTATTGGTAGATCCCTTTGGTAAAATAATTGATGTTTTTGGGATTGTTGGGGAAGATGGTTCAGGGACGAATCATGAATTTGAAGATGGTCGTGCTCTGCGTAAGGCATTTGTGGAGCGGGGAAATCCTGTGTATACCTTTTCTGAATGGACCATATTTAATGACACTGGCGAGGCCGGGACCTTCAACCAACCTCAGAATGCCCCTCAGGATTTTTCTCCGGGGACCAGAGAGGATTGAGTATTAAAATTCACTCCAGTGTATAGTATTTATTATTCAACCAAAGGATAAGCACACCAAAGCTTACCGCGACTACTACTAGTAGGTCATTAACAAGTCCGGTGGTACTAAAAGAGAGCCTGATAAGGATGGTGGATATAATAAAGCCTGAATTACGGATCACGGCATTGAATTGGTCGGTATGGAAAAAGGAAAATAGCAGCAATAAGACGTCAGCAAGTATTAGAATAGTAAAGAACTCGTTGAAAAATATCAGATTAATGTCTCCCAGTGAATGAATGTCACTATTGGTAGCTCCCAGTGCATCAGATAACCAGGTCCCAAAACTATAAAAAGCTAACACAAAAAATACGGGAACAAGGATGACCGCAAGGATTTTCTTTCTTTTAATTAGCCTTGTAAGGGTTCCTGAAGTTTCTGTGACCGACCCTCTTACCTTCTTTCTTGCGAGGTTAAGCCGGTTAAAGAGCAAGATCAACCCAAATAATAGCAATGTAGTTATCAGATCAAAAGTAAGTTGAAGATCATAGCTATTTTCAAACCAATTGGAGTTTAGGTCTAGATTAGACAGGTCCTTAAAAATACGCCTGATAATTACAAGGGTGATGATCTCATATTGCTTGCTGATGTAAAGCGAAATGGATTTTGGCAGGTAATAAACCAATAGATAAACCTCATAAACCAGAATAAAGGAAAAGGGGGTATAAATGGCGGCTATGGGGTTATTGAGTAGATCTGATGAAAATGGCAACCCTCCGGGAATGACATCCTTTATAAGGATCAGCGTTAGATGCAAGAGGAAACTCACAATGGCAATGGTAACAATGATCCTCTCACTGCGATGTTTCGTTTTCTCAGAAAGAAAAACTGAATATAAAATATCGAGGGTATTTTTTTTTGACTCCAACGGTACGAATTTAAATTTTTTATGAAGAAGATTTCCAGGCATATTCCACTAGTTTGCCCAGCGTTGTATAGTCCAGAGCCTTTTGATGGGTCGCTTCCAGAACTACAGGAGGTGCCATCCCGGCTTCTTCAGCCTCCAGCCAGCGAGAAATACACAAACACCACTGATCTCCGGGTTTTAAACCTGGAAATTGCCATTGAGGTACGGGAGTTGTTAGATCGTTTCCCCGCTTTTTAGAGAAGTCAAGAAATTCGGCGGTAACCCTGGCACAAACCACATGGGTTCCTGTATCCGCATCCATGGTCCGGCAAAAACCATCTCTGAAGTAGCCTGTCATAGGGTCATAGCAGCAATGCTCCAGGGGCATCCCGAAGACATTTAAAATCTTCTTTTTCATACTACAAGATACATTATAAATTTATAGAGCTACATTTGAAAAGTAGAATTGTCTTTTTTTAATTTAGAAGTATGGATAAGGAATCATTTTTTAATTCGATCAGGCAAGGTGATCAGATTGGGGTAGATAAGGCACTAAAAGAGCATCCGGATTTTGCTCATATCAAGGATCAGAGAGGTTCTACTCCATTGATTTTAGCTGCTTATTACAATCATTTCGGAATAGTTTCATCCTTAATGGAACACGGCGCCCACATAGATGAGAAAGATGGGGTTGGTAATACCGCCTTAATGGGGGTTTGTTTTAAAGGGTACCTCGAAATAGCGGAACAATTGATGAAGGCAGGGGCCAATGTAAATACGACGAATTCAATGGGCGCCAGCTGCCTTATTTTTGCTATTACTTTTAATCAACCAGAAATAGCCCGCTTACTATTGGCACATGGGGCAGATCTGGATATCAGGGATGCTCGCGGTAATACTGCTTTAGATCATGCAAAAATGCAGGGTTTTGTTCATTTGGAAGATATTTTAACTGGTAAATAGTTACATAATTACATGGAACTGCAACTCACTATCGCATTCATTCAAACCAGCTTATACTGGCAAGATCCGGGAAAGAACAGAGCCTGGTTCTCAGAGAAGATCCGTAGCATTGAAAAGGGGATAGACCTGATTGTTCTACCTGAAATGTTTACGACTGGTTTTACAATGACACCAGAAGCCATTGACAAAAATGAAGGTATTAAAACACTGCAATGGATGAAGTTTGAGGCCCAAATGACAAAAGCGGCGGTAGTAGGAAGTATTCCATTTTTTGAAAATGGACAGTATACAAACCGGCTTTTCTTTGTGGAGCCCAATGGCGATTATCAGTTTTACGATAAGCGACACACTTTTACCCTGGCAGGAGAACACTTAAGATATGCTTCCGGAAAGGAGCTGCTAATTGTGGATTATAAAGGATTTAAAATTTGTCCTTTGATCTGTTATGACCTTCGCTTCCCCGTATGGTCAAGAAATACGATGGCCTATGATATCCTGTTGTATGTAGCAAACTGGCCTAAACCCAGGATCACTGCCTGGGACACCCTCTTAAAAGCAAGAGCCATTGAGAACATGGCATTCTGCATTGGGGTTAACAGGATTGGAAAAGATGAAAATAACAATGAATATGTAGGTCACTCCGCCTGTTATGATGCCCTTGGAACACAATTGAATTTTTCTACAAAAGATGAGGTGCTCATTACAGTGATCAAAAAGGAAGAGCTTATATCTACCCGTACTAAGTTACGATTCCTGGAAGACCGGGACCATTTTAGTCTTCAATAGGGAAGAGCTGTTCCAACTCCCAGTTGGCCCTTACTTCAATCTCCTGTGGAAAATAAATAACCCTTTCCGGTTGTAATTTTTCATAGAAATTACCGGTATCCCATCGTTGGTTGGCATTGCTATCAATAATAAGACGTAATAAGTACTTTTTAGGTTCCAACAGATTAAACTCATACAGCATATCTTCTTCGGAAACTATAGAACGTACCACTTTTCCTTTGGGTTCTGTAAGTTGCAGGATGACCGGGTAGTTAATGGCACCTTCAAGGCGTATTCTAAGGTTGCCATAATCTGCATAACTCCCTGTTTTTAGTCTGTAGAGCATGGAGTCATTGGTAGCTCCAAAAATATCAGTTAAAGCGCCAGGAAGAATAGAAAGGGCATAGCTTTCATTGGGTTCCTTGTCAAAATAAAATTCCATACGGTTGGACAACGTATCTAATTGAATATCTAAAGCCTGGGAAAGTGAATCCTTGCTGATCATAGAAACCATGGCTGTGTCTATCTTGCGCAATGGGATATTTGCACTTAAAGCCATAGTATCTAAAAATCCGATAGAAGTTCGGTAACTAGGAGCCAGGACCAATGAATCCGGAGGTAGATTGCGTGTTTTTACCGTAAAGGTGTCGCGTTTTTGTAAGCGTTCATTGTGTACTTCAAAAAGTAATGAATCAACTTCAAATGGTGTAAACCAATAGTTAAGGGTGTCTTTTCCCGGTTCTTTGGCAACATAGGGTACAATGGAGTCAGGAATTGTGCTAAGGGTGTTTATTTTAAGGGATTCATCGCTGCCTCTGAACCCAAAGATGATTTTATTGGCTGCACTAAACTTTGGGGTAGAAAGTCCGTATTCAGAAATTTCTCTAAAGAGGCTCAATAGGTAAATAGAGTCAGTTGGTAACGAAATGGTATCCTCAACAAATCCAATTTTATCTGTGACAGGATCATAAAGGTTATTTTTCCCTTCATCTTTTATCGCAAGTAGCCTATACTTCCCTGCTTTCAAATTTTGAAGCCTGAAAATGGTGGTACTATCTAGTGTATTGGTAATATAATTAGGGGGCTTTTTGGTGATTACTGTATCTGTATACGCCGTATCTATTTCGTATAGCATCACACTGATGAATTCGTCCGTTTCCTTAGAAAAAGCGTCCTTAACGACTCCCAGAAGTGCAAGAGAATCAATATAATCCCCGGTAGAAAAAACATAACTGAGATTAATACTGGGGTTGTTCTCATTATTATCTACTATGCTTTGCCCAAAATTCAGGGTATACGTAGTGTTTTCCCGTAAGGTATCTTTAATAATGATCTCCACATACTTACTGGTGCCTCCCTGTGGACTGATATCCGGAGGGTATTGAAAAGGAGGAGAGACAATAAGCTGATTTTGAACATCCTGCAATTTAATATACTCATCAAAATAAAGCCTGATCTTTGAGGTCTTAAAATTTGTACTAAGGTTTTCCGGTTCTGCTTTGATCATCACAGGTGGGTCAGTATCCTTAGGTCCTCCTGTGGGACTCCCTCGGCGGGCACATTGATGCAAGGCCAGGGTCATAAAAACAAGAAAGACTCCTGCAAAAAAACGCTTTATAAAAGCCATGTTCCCCATAGTTTGAGCAAAGAAACAACTAATTTGTAGATTTCTAAAATTAAGGAACCATGGCGATGGTAGCTATATAGACGACTGCATTGGTCTCCTGATGGATGGCCTTTGCGCACGCTTCCAGCGTAGCTCCTGTAGTTACTACATCGTCCACGAGTAATATCTTAGTGTCTGCCAAGCAATGTGCCTTGGTGATCTTGAACGCAGGGGTCTGGTGTTGCCAACGGAAGATCCTGGATTTTTGTGTCTGTGTCTGCGTATGGGTCGTTTTTAATAGAACATTATCACAATAGCCCGCCTTCAAATGATGGGCCAGTCTTTTGCCAAAACCTTCTACCTGGTTATATCCTCTTTTTTTAAGTTTTTTTGGATGCATAGGCACAGGTAAAACTAAGTCTATAACGGGAAGACCATCGTCTTTCTTTAGATAAGACCCGTACCAATCACCTAAAAAGGTACTGATTTGAGGTTGATTCCTGTATTTTAGGTAATGAATAAGATTCTTAACGATACCTGTATCATTAAAAAACAGGAAACTGGATGCTTTTTCAATGGCACTTCGTCCGTAAAAAGTGCGGTCTAAACTATTTTCTTCTGAAAAATTATACTCGGTAAGTGGTATTTGGTTTCGACAAGGGGTACATAAAATCTGCTCTCCCCGATATAATCGTGCATTACATCCAAAACACACCCGGGGTAGGAGAACCGTGTTGAGATCATTTATTATATTTGGTAGCTTGAGTAATTTCAAATCTTAACGCTTTAAAACCTACTTAGAACTTAGCCCTCGTTGAATGGATATTCAAGACACTAAATTCAATTATAAAATTATCCTCGCGGCTTTGGTGGCAGTAATCATAGGTGTGCTTATTGCCTTTTATTACAGTTATGCGCAATCTCAAACCCAGATTCTTTATCTGGAAGATGAAAAAGGACTGCTTGTTCGCGATCTCACGCTGATGAAAACCGAAGTGGATAGACTATCGGCCCTTAATGAAGTGAATGAGATCGAACTTCAGGATTCCAAATTCAGGGTCGAGCAATTATTAGATTCCGTTGGCCGACTTACCTTTACCATAGACAAGCTCAGAGAGTTCAAAAGTGAACTTAGGACCCTTCAGGCACGATACGATAGTATTAAGCTTAACAACAACCTCCTTCGCTATAACAATAGAATGCTCGCGGACAAGTATGACGAGACCCGCATAATGCTCGAAGATCTTAGAGGCCAAAGCAATTCCCTTGCAGAAGCGGAAGCTTTATTGCGAAGAAAAAATCTTGAACTAAGTAAAGAGTTGAAATTGAAGAGTTACCTCGCGCTTGTAAACTCTGAAGGAAGTGGCTTCAGGATGCGAAGTGGGAGACCTATCAAAACAAATAAGGCCTCTACTATTGAAAAATTACGTGGGTGTGTCACTATTCAGGCAGATCCAAATACCACAACGGTTCAGGAAAAAGTACTTTATTTCCAATTTCTGGGACCCAATATGGGCGTCATTGAAGATAATGCCAATGTTATCTCCGTAAATGGAAACATTTACAGCAAAAGGGTTACCCTCATTTTTAAAGGGGAAGAAATGAGTGTTTGTGATTTTATTACGGTTCCGGAAGGATCGCTCCTTGATGGAACCTATACCTTAAATGTATTTGAGGATGAAAAATTGCTTACTACAGCAGAATTTCAGTTAAAATAATAAGCAGAGTCTTTCCCTAAAGTTCTATTTTTGCCCAATGGCAAATCAAGAAGACATATTCAGAAAAGTAATTTCACACGCCAAGGAATACGGTTATGTGGTGCAATCTAGTGAGATCTACGACGGACTCAGTGCTGTGTACGACTACCTTCAGAATGGTTCGGAATTAAAGAAAAATATACGCGAATACTGGTGGCAGGCAATGGTTCAGATGAATGAAAACATTGTGGGAATAGATGCTGCTATTTTTATGCATCCGACCATTTGGAAAGCATCTGGCCATGTTGATGCCTTTAACGACCCTTTGATAGACAATAAGGATTCCAAGAAAAGGTATAGGGCAGACGTTCTCGTAGAAGATTATGTAGCCAAGCTGGAGGCTAAAATTGAAAAGGAAGTAAGCAAAGCTGCCAAACGATTTGGCGCTACCTTCGATAAAGAACAGTTCCTGGGGACCAATGCCAGAGTTGTAGAATATCAGGAGCGATCGCAATCTATCCTAAAACGACTCGCAAGATCCCTGGAAAAAGAGGATTTAGAGGATGTTAAGAACCTCATTATTGAATTGGATATTGTTTGCCCTCTCTCTGGTTCAAAGAACTGGACAGACGTAAAACAATTCAATTTAATGTTCGGCACAAAATTAGGGGCCTCTGCAGATTCGGCCATGGATCTGTATCTGCGCCCGGAAACAGCTCAGGGTATTTTTGTGAATTTTCTGAATGTCCAAAAATCGGGTCGATTAAAGATCCCCTTTGGGATTGCACAGATCGGGAAGGCTTTTCGGAATGAGATCGTTGCAAGACAATTTATTTTCCGGATGCGAGAATTTGAGCAAATGGAAATGCAATTTTTTATAAGGCCCGGCACTCAAAAAGAGTGGTACGAGACCTGGAAAAAAACAAGAATGAAATGGCATTTGTCACTGGGGATGGGCGAGGATAATTATCGTTTTCACGATCACGAAAAATTGGCACATTACGCAGATGCTGCAGCTGATATTGAATTTAAATTTCCTTTCGGATTTAAAGAATTAGAGGGGATTCATTCCCGAACCGATTTTGACCTTGGAAGTCATGAAAAATTCTCCGGAAAAAAACTTCAATACTTCGATCCGGAAATAGAAGAAAGTTATATCCCTTATGTAGTTGAAACTTCTATTGGACTGGACCGTATGTTTCTGGCAGTCCTCTCCAATGCGCTGGTAGAAGAGGAACTCGAAAATGGTTCTACCCGCACCGTGCTTAAGATTCCTGCGGTATTGGCTCCTACCAAAGCAGCCGTTCTGCCTTTGGTGAAGAAAGACGGTCTCCCCGAAATAGCGCATAAGATCATAGCGGACCTCCGCCTCGATTTTAATGTAACCTACGATGAGAAAGATGCTGTAGGTCGCAGATACAGAAGACAGGATGCCGCCGGCACGCCCTTCTGCATTACGGTAGATCATCAAACATTAGAAGACCATTCGGTTACTATTCGCCATCGGGATACTATGGAGCAAAAGAGGATCGCTATAAAGGAAATTCCTTCGGTGATCGAGAAAGAAGTAGCCATGAAATACTGGCTGCAAAAGATAACAGATGACTAGAGGGTATAACGGAGCCTCAAACTGGTATAAAAATTTCGATCGTTACCCGGATAATAATAGCGTGGTTCTGCACTCCCAAATGCCTGGGTATTGATCAGTACAGATTGAGCATATTTTACATTGAACAGATTATTAATTCCAAATGCCATCCCAAAACTAAATCTTGAACTTAGTTTTTTTTCATAGCGCCATTTTGTGGCAAAGACATGGAAGGGATCACTAGAAAGGCTATTTGCATCGGTCAGGGGAATGCTGCTCACATATTGATGTGTGGTATTCCAAAATAAATAGTCCTTGAATTGTAATTGAAGTCCGCTGTTCAATCTGTGTTTTGGTACCCCCGTAAGTGGATTTCCGGAAAAGTCATCATCCCCGTCTACAAATTCAATAAAGCGATGCTGGTTGTACGTGTAGTTGATAAAAGGGGTGATCCTTATTCCGGAAGTGAGATCCCATCGATAATTAATAGCCACTTCCAGACCCTGATGTCTTGTTTTTCCTGCATTTCTTCCTATAAATCGATCGTCACCTACCCTCTCAGCCACCAATAGATTCCTTACATCCATCTGATAGACCGCAGCTAGCAGATGAAACTTGTTTTTCAACAGGAATAGTTGGGATCCCAACTCGTAATTAGTCCCGGTTTCTTGTGCAATATCCGGATTGATCACCCCATCCGGAGTAAGCGTCTCTTCTACTGATGGATTGGAAAAACCGCTGCTAATGTTGGCGTACAAGGATTGATAGTTTGTAAAACGATACATAACATTGATGCTGGGAAGGGCAATGGTCCTGAAATTTCTATCCGCACTCTGATTGGAATCTCCTTCATTAAATAGATCTCTGAAATCGTATTGTGTATTGTTTATATTAAGGCCAAGCTGAAGATCTACTTTTTCGAATAAGGCCATGGTAAGCGTCCCAAAACTATTTAGCTGAGTGCGGAATTCTTTATTAGCCGCAAACTGATCCCCTTGAAGGCTTCCATTTCCATCGTTTTCTGCATACAGGTTCTCATATTCGCGCCATGAAAATTCGTCCTTGTACAATTCGGTCCCAAAAGAATACCCGGTTTGTATCCCAAAAAGATCCATCTCCCCAATAAAACGTGTTCTAAAACCAAAACCATTAGTGTATTCATCCAGGATCCCAAAAGGCCGGGCTTCATAATGGTCCAGATACGTATAAAAAATGCTGGTAGAGTTCTTTAATTTAGACGAAAAAGTGTGTTCTAAATTGGCCCCTATGAGGGTGTATTTATTGGCTTCATATCCTTGGGAAGCTGCCCAAGTAAACGCCGCCTGGGTAGGATCTTCATTGAAGGCGGTAATTCCCAAAGAACTTGGGATCTGAGCTGTATAATCAATATAATTAACCAATACTCTTAGGCTGTTTTTTGGATCTATTCGAAACGTCGTATTCAACAAGATTCCATCTCTTTGAAAGCTGTTGTTTTCCCTATAGCCATCTGTGTCTAAATGATCATAATTAAGGGCAATTGATAGTCCCTGGTCCGCATGTCTCAGGGAAATGTTATTCTTGAACAGGCTATAAGAGCCAATAGTCGTATTGTTTGAAACAGTACTACTATTTCCAAGGGCTTCTTTGGTACTGAGCAGGAGGGCGCCCCCCAGATTCGTTCCAAATGCGGTTGCTTTTGGTCCTTTGACGACTTCTACCTGACTCAGATTTTCAAGATCATAAGCTTCAATGGTGGAAAAACCACTCCCATTGGTCACCGGTATCTCATTGTAATACATACGAAGTTTATCAGTGCCGAATAAGGTACGGGCCCCTATACCTCTAATAGTAACTCTGTTAGTATTTAAGGCGCCAGAAAGTATGTAGACTCCTGGAATCTGGTTTATGGCCGAAACCGCATCTATGGGACTAAAGTTGTCAAAAATCTTCTCCCCGATGATCTGTGAAGGTACAATACCGGTAGTTTTTTTTTCACGCAGTTCCTCCAGCAGAAGGACCTCTTTTAAAACGGTAACGCTATCTTGCTTAGCAGGTGTCTGGGCAATGCACTAGAAGAGTATTTAGTAGAATAAAACAGCTTCCAAGATATCTTTTCATCCTTACATGTAAAGAAGGCAAAAGTAGCGATTAAAACCTAAAGCCAAGGGAAACTCCACCCCTTCCAACCACCTCTGGAGAAAAATCGGTATTAAAAAAATTCCTGCCAATACCAGTATAGACCTCTGCTATAAAACCTTTCTTTGTGATGAACTTGCCGCCTACGGTAATTCCTAGGGCGAAATCTGTATAGGTCTCTCCTGTTCGCTCTGTTTCAAATGTGATCTCGTTGAATGTATAAATTTCTTGCTCACCAGAGTTTAACATGCCAAAACCTTCTACAAAAAATCCGGTAGCATACCCCTTTGAGAAATACCTTCTATAATATGGGGTAATAGAGTACTGTCTATAATAGTCAAAAACGTCATCATTATCCCCGGCATTTACCAATACACCAATTCCGAAAGATGATTCCTCATCAATTAAACGCTCATATGCGGCGTCTAAATACTTAAATGCAATTAAATTAAACACATTGATCTTTAGTTCATCTCTGTCCACGTCATCTGGTACAGTATCCTGAGAAAAGATGATGTTACAGCAAATAAACAAGAAGGAACAAAGGGGAAAAATTCTTTTCATCAGAGTTTATTTTTAGGTACGAAAGATACTGTCAAAAAAAACAACTAGAAACAATAAAAAGATAGGATTTTAGGATCTGATAATTAACTGAACAAAATAGGTTGTTGTTTTTGTCTGTACTAAACATTCTTTATTTTCGGGCAAAAATATAGTGCATGAAGATCATATCTTACAATGTAAATGGAATAAGGGCCGCTTTGAATAAGGGGTTTTTAGATTGGCTGCAATCGGTAGATCCTGATGTGGTATGCCTTCAGGAGATAAAGGCCATGAAAGAACAACTGGATCTATCGCTTTTTGAGAAGGCAGGATATCCATTTCATTATTGGTTTAGTGCCGAAAAAAAGGGCTATAGCGGGGTAGCCATCCTTTCTAAGAAAGAACCGGATCATATAGAGTTTGGTACCGGAATAGAGTATATGGATTTTGAGGGCCGCAATTTGAGGGCAGATTTTAATGGGGTTTCCGTAATGAGTCTATACCTCCCCTCGGGAACAAATCTCGCCAGATTCGATCATAAACTTCAGTATATGGCAGATTTTCAGCATTATATTGACAAACTAAAAAATGAATATCCAAAGCTTGATTATCCTCGGGGATTACAATATTTGTCACCAGGCTATTGATATACACGATCCTGTAAGAAATAAGAATGTTTCTGGATTTCTGCCTGTAGAACGCGAATGGATCGGGAACTTTATGGAAAGTGGTTTTATAGACAGTTTTCGTCATTTCAACAAGGAACCACATCAATATACCTGGTGGAGCTATAGAGCCAATGCCAGAAATAATAACAAAGGATGGCGCTTAGATTACGGAATGGTCAGCAGGCCTCTGGAAGGACAACTCAAAAGATCAGTTATCCTCTCAAAGGCAAAACACAGTGATCATTGCCCCATCCTTGTAGAATTGGAAAGCACTTAGTTTTCAATTTCACATCCTATGACTACCTTTGCGGCCACTAATACAATCCTTAACTAATGATATACACTACCCTGCCTCATACAACCTTAGAAGTAAGTAAAATTTGTTTGGGAACTATGACCTGGGGTCGCCAGAATACGGAAGCAGAAGGACATGAGCAAATGGATTATGCGATAGAACAAGGTATTAACTTCTTTGACACCGCCGAACTCTATCCTATCCCTGCGCATCCGGACAGATATGCCTTAACAGAAAAGATCATTGGCAATTGGTTTAAAAAAACCGGAAAACGAGACAAGATAGTGCTGGCCTCTAAGATTGCCGGAAAAGCCGAATTCACCAAGTTCATCCGAAGCACAGGATTCAAAAAAGAATCGCTCGTAGAGGCAGTGAACGGTAGCTTGGAACGTCTTCAAACAGACCATATAGACCTGTATCAACTACACTGGCCGGAACGATCCACTAATTACTTCGGCAAAAGGAGTTATACTCATGATATATCCGATTTCTGGCAAGATAACATTCATCAGGTTTTGGAAACCCTTAGGGAACTTATTAAGGAAGGAAAGATAGGTCATGTAGGCCTGTCAAATGAAACACCCTGGGGGGTTATGCGTTTTTTGGAGGAAAGCAAGGTGCATAAAACTTTGCCAAGGATGGTTACCATTCAAAATCCTTATAGTTTACTAAATAGGTCATTTGAAGTGGGGTTATCAGAAATATCCATAAGAGAAAAATTGGGCCTTTTGGCATATTCACCTTTAGGTTTTGGGGTGTTAAGCGGAAAATATTTGGGCGGAGCAAAACCGGCGAATGCACGAATTACCCTTTTTCCGGCCTATGGAAGGTACAGCAACGAAATTGCTTTGAACGCCACCCGAAAGTACCAGGCACTGGCAGATAAAAACGGAATTTCTCTGACGCAGATGGCCTTGTCATTTGTTACTTCAAGACCTTTTTTAACAAGCACAATCATTGGGGCTACCTCCATGGAGCAATTAAAGGAGAATATTGGCAGCATAGCACTAGACCTATCAGAGGAAGTATTAAAGGAGATAGACGCTATTCATAATGAGAGCCCTGATCCGGCGCCTTAATCAGAATTCTTTTTGATCTACATCCTTAATAAATTCAATAAGCCCATTAAAGTACGTTTTTTGGTCGTCGTATTGAGATAAATGACTCCCATTTGGACAGTAAAGATACCGTCCGTGTTGTACCTCCCCGGACATCCACTCCATATGAGCCGGATCCATGGTGTCGTACTGAGCGCCTATGACCAAGGTAGGAACCTTGATTTCTTTAAGTCTGTCTTTCACATCCCAATCTTTTAAAGTGGCATCTCCTGTAATTCCGAATTCACTGTATCCCTGCATATGAACATACACCTGATTATTAGCATGGGTTAAACTGCGAATTACAGCTTCTGGCCATTCATCCGGAGGCATGCGAAGCACATGTTCTGTATAATAATATTGAAAAAGGAGATCTCCATATTTTGGATTCGTGAAATCCCCGGCTTCCTCCATGTCCTTAATTTCTTTGTAAATAACAGGATCCATTTGTGGCCCCAATACATTTTGAGCATATAAATTATATTCAGGAATGCTGCTCATCATATTGGAAATCACCAGTCCTTTTAGGTTATCCTGGTATTTAAAGGCATATTCCATTGCCAGGATACCACCCCAGGATTGTCCGAGCAGATAGAAATTTGAGGCATCAAGGCCAAGTGCCAGACGCAGCTGTTCTACTTCTTCCACAAAGCGCTCCGTCGTCCACAGAGAGAGGTCATCTGGTTTATCACTATAATAAGAACCCAATTGATCGTAATAGATATATTCAATGCCTTCCTGAGGGAAATACCCGTCAAAACAGGTGTATAATTCATGAGTCATTCCCGGTCCACCATGAAGGAGCAATACTTTTTTGGTAGGATTGTTCCCTACTCTTTTGGTCCATACTTTAAAAGTTCCATTCGGGGTGATAATAGGGATCATCTTAATTCCTCCTGTGAATTGGTCGTCTCTCCCTTCAAAACTTAAGTATTCTATCTCACCTTCAGTCTTTTCCGCTGAGGAGGTTTCCGGAACTTGTTTACAGCTGAGTAAAACAATAGAAAGCATCAAAAGAGAAAGAAGATTTTTCATGTGGTTAAGGATTTATGGTGTACTTAAAAATAGTATAAAATGAAATATTAACCGAACAACTTGCTCACCACTTCCTCAATCCGGGAAACCTTTATGATTTGGATCGATGGATTTTTTAGGCCTATTTTATTGTTCTTCGAAATAAAAATATGTGTAAAGCCTAGTTTTTCAGCTTCCAGAATGCGTTGATCCACCCTGTCGTACAGGTCTTACCTCACCTGCTAAACCAATCTCAGCCGCAAAACAGATACCTTTTTCCATGGGAATATCTGCATTGCTAGAAAGAACAGCGGCCACTACCCCAAGATCTATTGCCGGGTCATCTACCGTAATTCCTCCTGTAATATTTAGAAACACATCTTTAGCTCCTAATTTGAATCCGGCTCGTTTTTCTAAAACAGCCAGAAGCATATTTAATCGTTTACTGTTGAAGCCGGTGGTGGTACGTTGCGGGGTGCCGTAAACGGCAGAACTAACAAGGGCTTGTATCTCAATCAATAATGGACGCATTCCTTCCAGGGTGGCAACAATTGCGGTACCACTCAGATGGTCTTCATTTTTAGAGATCAGGATCTCAGAGGGATTACTCACTTCCCTCAATCCATCCCCCTGCATTTCATAAATACCTAATTCGGCGGTAGAGCCAAATCTATTTTTTAGAGCTCGGAGAATGCGATACATATAATTGCGGTCTCCTTCAAATTGAAGGACAGTATCTACCATATGCTCCAGGATCTTTGGCCCTGCGATGGAACCGTCTTTTGTTATATGCCCTACGAGAATCACCGGGGTATTGGTCTCTTTTGCGAATTTGATGAGCTCTGCCGTGCATTCCCTGATTTGGGAAATACTTCCTGCAGAGGACTCAATATACTCTGAATGTAGGGTTTGGATAGAATCTATGACCAAAATATCTGGTTCGAGGGCAGCGATCTGCTGAAAGATCTGTTGGGTCTTGGTCTCGGTTAAAATATAACACGTATTTGAACCGGGGTAAAGTCGGTCTGCTCGCATCTTTATTTGTTTCAAACTTTCTTCTCCTGAAACATAGAGGGTCTTGTAAGGAAGTTTGAGGGCGATCTGTAAAAGAAGTGTACTTTTTCCTATTCCTGGTTCTCCACCCAGCAGAACAAGGGATCCGGGAACCAGCCCACCTCCAAGAACACGATTGAATTCCTGGTCTTTTACATCAAAACGCGTTTCTTTATCTGTGCTGATCTCTGCGATAGACAATGGTTTAGAAGCCTTGGTGCTGCCATTGACCTTCGTTTTCCAGGTAGATTTATCTTCCTTTTGTATAAGTTCTTCTACAATGGTATTCCATTCCTTGCAGGCACTGCATTGCCCTGCCCATTTTGCGTATTGGGTGCCACAGTTCTGACAAAAGAAAGCTGTTTTAGTTTTAGCCATGATTTGGCTAAAGATATTGTGGTTCCGTCTAAAAACAAAAGAAACGCCCTGCTATTAACAAGCAAGGCGTTTGATGTGTATTGAGGACCTTTTTTTAAGACCTAGTAGCCGAAATCAGCTTTTATCGCGTCTATTTTTTCCAAGGCCAGTTCCTTGGTAAGAAAATCGATCTCCTGCATGCCAAAAGCCTTTTCAAAAGTACGTAATGCTTTTTTTGCTTCTCCTAATTCCTCGTAGTATTCGCCTTCGAAGAAGAAACCCAGCATGGTTTCCGGATATTGTTTTTTGCAGAGTTCAGATAAAGGCTTTAGAGCTTCATAATCATCTTTTTTTCTGCTGGCAGCATAGACGGCCATAATATCATTTAAGCTTACCTGTTTTTCGAAGCCGAACAATTCATTTATCATTGCGTATTTGTCTTCCAGATATTTGAACACCGGTTCTTCAGAGGTCAGTATTTTTTCTTTGTATTCTTTCGGACTAATGGGTTTAAAGAGCTCAAACATTTGTTCCCAGGCCTTTCCCAGACCATAGGTAGCAATAGAAACCTCATTGGCCTCGGGATATTCATCAAAAGAATAATGGATGGTAGGTTTGTCAATAGCTTTCAGATTTTGATCTAATTGTTTTACAGCGCTATTTCCACCTTCTGAAATGAGATGATAAAAGATCTGTTGTTCCATGGCCATAAGCCTTTCCGGCACCCTATTTTCCATTTCGGGGGCTAAATTCGGGGATATGTTAATAAAAGCGCTGAAAAAGGAGCGGTCCTTAAAGAGATAATAATTGCTGAAATTAGCAGTGATATCATACCCGATGATCATCCGGAAAGGGGCAGTACTGTAATTCAGGTCGAGGTAAGGGATGATCTCCATTCCAAGAAACTCATAGAATTGCTTTCCTTTCTCTGTTGGCAGGCCTGAGACTTCCTCATAAGCACAATCTTCCCACCTTAGATCATTTTTACTCTGCTCAATACCTACTACAATTACTTCAGGCATTCCTTCAAACCTGCTATAGAATTTAGCATTTGCGACTACCTGGTCAAAAAGGTACTCAGCATCCAGAACTACCACTAAGGGATATTTTTTTTCAGGGGTATAGTCTTCCGGAAAATAATAGGAAACATTACGTCTTTCCTGTAATTTAAAGGACTCAAATATTTCATTGGTAACCTGTGCTATGGAAACCTGTGCAATGAATACCACAAGGACCATGGATACTATAATTCTCATTAGGTTTATTTTATTGATTAGGGAAGCCTATCGGTTCCTGTTCAATAACGGTAAGAGTAGAAAAGATATTGCACCAAAGACAACTACCATTAGGGTTTGAGATATCCACATGATCCACCCAAAAGCATCTCCGGAGACGGCACTGATTCCAAATATTGCGAGTGATTTGCTCACTGCAATAGGATATAAGCCTATGCCTCCATTGGTTGTAGACATGGCAAAGGCACCTGCTATAAACCCTACCAACAATTCAGATACTGTAAGGGACACGGTCTCTGCAACTGTATATTTAATGACCCAGAACATAGCTATATAGCTTCCCCAGATAAAAATGGTGTGGAACAGGAAAGCCCATTTCTTTTTCATTTTAAAAATACTTAGGATACCATCTAATAAGCCTTTGACCAGGTCCTTTAGCTTAATGGCAATTTTTGAAGAAGAGCGTCGTAAAAAGGCTAGAAAAAGAAAGAGAAAAAATACCCCGGTGCCAACCAATAATAGTGTGGCAGTAAGTCCTATTCCATTGGCCTTCAAGTACCCCAATATAATGTCAGTTTGCAGGAGCAGTGCCATAAAAATGATCAATAGCAGCATCAAGAGATCGATCACTCGTTCTGTTACAATGGTCCCAAATCCTTTCTGAAACGGAACATTTTCATAAGTAGCCAAGGCTGTGGCCCTTAATACCTCACCAGATCTGGGAATACCTAAATTAGCAAAATAGGCCATTAAAATAAAGAGGATATTATTGCGGATCTTAGGGGTATAACCAAGGGGTTCCAGCAGGTAATTCCATCGTACGGCCCGTGAAATATGACTTAATATTCCAATAACTATGGAAATACCAACCCAAAAAAGATCGGCTTCCCGAATGTATTTAAAGATCTCTTTCCTATTTTCCGGACTCGTACTGCTATAGGAATACCACACCAAAAAGACCCCAAGTAAAATCGGGATGATTATTTTTAAGAGCTTTTTTAAGCGAGTGCTCAAAGATTAGGTTAAAAGGTTGTTCGCTTCGTTAGGAAAAATCATGGCAGGCTGAAAAATTTTGGCCTCTTCGAGTTCCATCCAGGCATAGGTGATTAGGATTAGGATATCCCCAACGGCTACTTTTCTGGCAGCCGCTCCATTTAGGGTGAGTTCACCTGTATTTCGGGGGCCGGGAATAGCGTATGTTTCCAATCTCTCTCCATTATTATTGTTGACGATCTGGACCTTTTCTCCCCGAATGATATTGGCAGCATCCATAAGATCTTCATCTATGGTAATGCTTCCTATGTAATTAAGGTCAGCTCCTGTGACCTTAACCCTGTGTATTTTCGATTTTACAACTTCAATTTTCATAGTGCAAAAGTAATCAATTCATAGCGATATTGTCGATGAGGCGAACGCCGTCTGCATAAACGGCAATAAAGCCTCTGTATTTTATATGGTCTTGTTTTCTCTTCATTGGTGTAAGCGTTTCTACATCGGCTATCTGAAAATATTCCAGCTCCATATCTGGTTCTGATGCAAAAACACTATTCACATACGCTGCTATATCAATATCATTTTTTGTGCCAAACATGCTCCTGGCGGTTTGCAGGGTCTTAAATATGACAGCCGCTTTTTTCCGGATGGGGGCCGATAGCATCTGGTTGCGAGAACTCATAGCCAGTCCGTGTGTTTCCCTGACAATAGGGCAGCCCACAATATTTACATCAAAAGGCAGGCCCTTCACCAATTTTCTTACGATCTGCAGCTGTTGAAAATCCTTTTCGCCAAAATAAGCCTTGTCGGGCCTAATAAGGTCGAGAAGTATTTCAACAATGGTCGCAACTCCATTGAAGTGTCCTTCTCTAAATGCTCCTTCCATGACCTTATCGAGGCCATTAAAGGAGTAGTTTTTTGAGGTAATATCCTGAGTATATAATTCAGAAACAGTTGGTGCGAAGACAATGATCTCATCGCTAACACCTTTTAATAGGGCCATGTCTGCTTCCAATGTCTTAGGGTACTTTTTTAGATCTTCCGGATTATTAAACTGCGTGGGATTGATAAAAATACTAACCACAACCCTGGTGTTTTCGGATAAAGCTTGCCTGACAAGACTTAAATGTCCATCGTGTAAGGCTCCCATGGTGGGTACCAAACCCAGCATACCAGGCTCGTCTTTAAAAGAACCTAAATAAGAATGTAATCCTTTCTTCTCAAAAATCAGCTTCATTCCTAAATTTAAAAAGCAAGCAAACTTACTATAATTACTGCTAATCTGCATAATTTTTGTAATTTTGCAGCTACGTTTCTGCGATAAACAAAAGACGACCTGTATGAATGGTAAAAAGATATTATTTGTATCTTCAGAATTAGTACCCTACCTACCAGAGAATGAAGTATCCCTAATGTCTTACGAAGCACCGAGAATGGTGAATAGCAACGGAGGTCAGATTCGGATTTTCATGCCCCGGTATGGAAATATTAATGAGCGAAGGCATCAATTACATGAGGTGATCAGATTATCTGGAATGAATTTAGTGATCAATGATATGGATATGCCATTGATCATAAAGGTGGCATCTATCCCAAAGGAAAGAATACAAGTTTACTTCATTGATAATGAAGAATATTTTAAAAGAAAAGCAACTTTTACAGATGAGAATGGCGACATGTTCGCGGATAATGACGAGCGGGCCATATTTTTTGCTAAGGGAGTAGTAGAAACAGTTAAAAAATTGAACTGGAACCCGGATATTATTCATGTCCATGGCTGGTTAGCTTCATTACTTCCACTCTATTTAAAAAAATTATACGCAGACGAACCACTCTTTGCTGATAGTAAAATTGTACTTTCCGTCTATGGTAAAAGTTTTGAAGGGACCCTGGATAAGGACCTTTATAAAAAGGTAATGTTCGACGGCGTCCCAGAAGACGCTGTTTCTTTACTCAAAGATCCAACCTATAATAATTTGTTAAAGATAGGGGTGAATCATGCGGATGCTGTAATTTTAGCTACTGAAAGTATCCCGGAAGATTTACTTTCTCACATCGATAACCTTAAAAAACCTGTGTTGCCGTATGTTACACTTCAAGAATTTGAAGAGGCGTATGCTACTTTTTATAACACTGAAGTTTTAAATTAAACTCCATGCGATTTTTATTCAGAGGTATTGCTCCCGCAATTTTAGGGACATTTTTGCTACTTGTACACACTTCTTGTGAAGAAGATGTTACCACCATAGGGAATGGCGTTATTGACGAAAATCCCTTTAATTCAGATAAGGCTATTTACGATGTTTATGCTTTCAACAAGAATATAGAAGCTGTACAGACCAATAAACTTCCCATATATCAAATAGGGGTATTTAATGATCCAATTTATGGAAGTACAACCGCCAGTATAACTTCTCAGCTCTCTCTTGCAGGGGGCACAGGGAATCCCATCTTTGGGAATTTTGCTCAAAGTACAGAAGACAATTCAGGCACGGATGGCAATGATGCTACAATAGAAGAAAATGAAACGGTTACGGAAGTTGTATTGTTTATCCCTTATCAGCGAAATAGCAACTCGGATACGGACCTCGATGGGGTAGCCAATGAATTTGATGTAGATCCGGAAGACCCAGAAAGTGATAGCGACGGGGATGGCCTTTCAGACAATGCGGAAAGATTGGCAGGTTCTGATCCCCTTAATCAGGATACTGATGGCGATGGTATTTTGGATAATGAAGACACGGAGACCCTGGCCAACAGGTATCCCGTTAAAAGACAATTAGACAGTATTTACGGGAACCGTGAAGCGCCATTTATGTTTAAGGTAGAACGATCTACTTATTTTCTTCGCGACCTTGATCCGAATACAAATTTTCTGGAGTCACAGGAATTTTACTCTTCACAGGAATTTGCTCCCTCTTTTGTTTCCGATGTCCTTTTTGAAGGTCCTGTTCAAATTATAGATGAACAAACTCTCATTTTTGCTGAAGATGATCCACTTACAGAAGATGATGAATCACTGGAGGCACCAGAAGTGATTGAACCTGGGATCCGGGTACTACTGGATGAGGCTTTTTTTCAAACAAATATTCTGGACAAAGAAGGTATGCCTGAATTGGTCAGTAATTCTAATTTCAAAGATTTCATACGTGGGTTACATCTGACGGTTACGCCTATAACCGATGATATCATGTTGCTACTCGACCTTCGAAATGCAATCATCACCATCGACTATGAATACGACGTAATCGTAGATGAAGTTTTAGAGAAGGCCGAAAGTGCATATAATTTAAGTTTTATTACAGGTCTTGGCAATGCGCCTATCCAGGGGAATGCAGTTAATACAATAATTGCCGAGTCATATCCGCCCGAAATCTCGGACAACCTGGACTCGGGCACGAATAGCTCAAGGATCTATCTCAAAGGGGGTCCTGGCATTTATACCGAGATCAATCTATTTGATGAAAATAATGACGAGACCCTTATTAATGATATTAAATCAAAGAATTGGATCATCAATGAAGCCAATCTTGTTTTCTATGTAGATAGAGAGGCACTGGATGCTGTTGGAGGTATCCCTGAGCCTCCTCGTTTATATATGTATAATACTGAGAACAACAATCCATTGTACAATGTGAACAATGAGAACTCTGTGGCAGATTCCCGTTTTGGCGCCTATCTTGATTATGGGGCGTTCCTTGAAGAGGAAAACAATTTGGGAATGAAGTATAAGATACGTATTACAGATCATATTAATAATCTTGTTCTCAGAGATTCTGCAAATGCCACTTTGGGACTTATTATTTCACCCGATATTAGAATATCAGGGGTTTCAACCGCTGTGGTTGATGGTAATACGGATAAAACATTACCGGTTGCCTCCAACTTAACGCCCTTAGGCACTGTACTTTATGGAAGTGCTGCCAATGTGCCGGAGGAAAAGAAACTAAAACTTGAAATCTTCTATACGGAGCTCAATTAACGGACAAATCCATACCAGTCATGGATAATAGACGTTATATAACCTGAAAACGAATTTTTATCCGGTACTTCTTGTAAATTAGCGGCTATAAAAATCGCTTAACATCAAAATTCTATGTGTGGTATAGTAGGGTACATCGGTTACAGGGAAGCCTATCCCATTATAATGAAGGGATTGCAACGACTGGAGTACAGAGGGTATGACAGTGCAGGCATCGCTTTGTATGATGGAAATCAGATCAATCTTTCTAAAACCAAAGGAAAGGTTGAAGATTTAAGAAATAAATCTAAAAGAGACATTTCTATAAATGGTACACTGGGAATGGGCCATACCCGATGGGCTACGCATGGTGTTCCTAACGATGTTAACTCGCACCCACATTATTCAAACTCTGGGGAGCTCGTCATTATTCACAATGGGATCATCGAGAATTATGAATCCATCAAAACCGAATTGAAAAAAAGGGGGTACGTCTTCGAATCCGATACGGATACGGAGGTTTTGGTCAATTTAATAGAGGAGGTTAAGAAAAAAGAGAAAGTAAAATTGGGAAAGGCCGTTCAGATAGCCTTAAATCAGGTTGTAGGGGCCTATGCCATTGCGGTTTTTGACAAGCAGAAACCAGATGAGATCGTAGTCGCCAAACTGGGAAGTCCGCTTGCCATTGGTATTGGAGACAAGGAGTTTTTTATCGCATCAGATGCTTCTCCCTTTATTGAATTTACAAACAATGCTGTCTATCTGGAAGATGAGGAAATGGCGATCATCCGTCCCGGGAAAGAGATAAAACTACGTAAGATAAAAGACGATGCAGTAGCGTATCCGATGATACAGGAGCTTCAGCTTAACCTGGAAGAGATCGAAAAAGGCGGCTATGATCACTTTATGTTAAAAGAGATCTATGAGCAACCCAGGGCGATAAAGGACACCTACAGAGGTAGGTTGCTTGTAGACCAGGGACTCATTAAAATGTCTGGTATAGATGATAATCTTGAGAAATTCCTCAATGCCAACCGCATCATTATTGTGGCCTGCGGTACTTCATGGCACGCCGGACTTGTAGCGGAATATATATTTGAGGACCTTGCTCGTATTCCGGTAGAAGTAGAGTATGCCTCTGAATTCAGATACCGAAATCCTGTAATAACCAAGAAAGATGTGGTCATTGCCATTTCTCAATCAGGAGAAACTGCTGATACCCTGGCAGCCATTAAATTGGCCAAGGAGAATGGTGCTTTTGTCTTCGGAGTTTGTAATGTGGTAGGATCCTCCATTGCTCGCGAAACAGACGCAGGGGCTTATACCCATGCCGGTCCGGAAATAGGCGTGGCATCAACCAAGGCATTTACCACCCAGATTACTATCCTTACACTATTAGCCCTTAAACTTGCTAAAGAAAAAGGGGAGTTCTCAGAATCAAAATATCATGAGATCCTGACAGAATTAGAAAGCATTCCGGCCAAGGTAGAAAAGGCCCTGGAGGCGAATCCCCTGGTAGAGATCATCGCTGATGTTTATAAACATTCAGAGAACTGTCTCTATTTAGGGAGAGGTTATAATTTCCCGGTAGCGCTGGAAGGTGCTCTGAAATTAAAAGAAATCAGTTATATACACGCCGAGGGTTATCCTGCAGCAGAAATGAAACATGGACCTATTGCTCTGATCGATGAACAAATGCCCGTAATCGTAATTGCCACCAAAAAGGGGCATTACGAAAAGGTGGTTAGTAACATTCAGGAGATAAAAACAAGAAAAGGAAAGATCATTGCGGTTGTTACCGAAGGAGATAAACAAGTACGTGAATTGGCAGACCATGTCATTGAGGTTCCGGAGACCCTGGAGTGTCTTACCCCTTTGTTAACGACCATTCCTCTTCAACTACTTTCTTACCACATTGCTGTAATGAGAGGATGTAATGTGGACCAACCACGTAATTTGGCAAAATCTGTCACGGTAGAATAAAGCTGTCACGTCTGTATTAAATTTTTTGATCCTGATGCTAAGATGGCTGGCATCTGCCATCTGCATTATTGAGCAAAACGCACCTTTCCCCAAAGTTCAAATTCTGAGGATATCACAATTTGAAGGTGTTCACTTTTGTAATATGTGAATTCTTCCCTTAGCTTTTTTTGAAATTACTATTCCACCGTATAAAAAAATCGCTAAATTGCTATCATAAATATAAGAACCAAGACAAATGAGAACACTACTCTTTTTATGCTTCCTCCTAGTTGGAATCGGAAGTATTGCACAAACTACAATCCAGGGAACAGTTAAAGATAATAATGGAGATCCTGTTCCGGGAGCTAACATTGTCATAATTGGTACCACCACAGGGACGGTTGCAGATTTTGATGGAAACTTTTTGCTGGAAACATCGCAAAACCCACCTTTTGTCCTTAGGATAACAAGTATCGGCTACACGGAAATAACATCCCAGGTCACCACTAACAATCAAACCTTGGCTATAGTCTTGCAAGAATCTTCAACCATACTCGATGAGATCGTTGTTTCGGCCTCCAGGACCCCGGAACGCTTGTTTGAATCTCCGGTATCTGTTGAACGGTTCGGGCTAAAGGAAATAAAGAATACCGCTGCCGAATCCTTTTATGGAGGACTGCAGAATTTAAAAGGAGTAGATATCAATACCAACAGTTTAACCTTTCAATCGATCAATACAAGAGGGTTCGCCACATTTGCAAATACCCGCTTCCTGCAATTGGTAGATGGGATGGACAACTCGGCACCCGGACTAAACTTTGTATTGGGGAACCTGGTGGGGATGTCCGAACTGGAAGTACAGAGTGTTGAAATATTACCCGGAGCCTCCTCTGCCCTATATGGAGCAGGTGCCTTTAACGGCATCCTTTTTATGAGGAGTAAAAGTCCGTTCGATTTTCAGGGGATCAGTGCTTATTTCAAAACAGGGATCACTTCCCAGGAAGCGGCCGGAGATAATAACTATTATGATTTTGGGATAAGAGCAGCGCACGCCTTTAGCGATAAGCTAGCGGTGAAAGCCAATTTCTCTTTCCTAAAAGGAGAAGACTGGCATGCCAATAGAACGGATGATATTAATAATCCGGGAGCAGACAGGACCAATCCTGCTTATAATGGCCTCAATGTGTATGGGGATGACTTCACTATTTTACTGCCTTTTGATCAATTAGCAGGTTTGCCATCTGGTACGCTTGGATCTGCCAGGGTATCCAGAACAGGATATGATGAGATAGACCTGGCTAATTACGGAGCAGAGAGTGTGAAAACCGACTTTTCGGTGCATTACAGGCCGTTTGCAGATGATTTTGAGATCATCTACAATGGTAGGGTAGGACGTGGAAATACCATTTACCAGGGTGCGAGCAGGTACGCTATTAAGAATTTTATCTTACAACAGCACAAGTTGGAGTTTAGAAATAAGAATTTCTTCTTAAGAGGGTATATTACCTCCGAGAATTCCGGAGATTCGTATGATACCCGCTTTACTGCATTGAACATCAACCGCCGTTGGAAAGGTGATCAACAATGGTTCCAAGAATACGCCCAAACCTATATAGGAGCCCGTTTAGGGATAGGGTCTGGTGTACTTGCAGATGATGCAACAGCGCATGCCGTTGCCAGGCAAGTTGCAGATACAGGCCGATTTTTACCAGGGACACCCCAATATCAAAGTGCCTTTAATCAGGTAACTGCAGATGGTGACCTTCTTACCGGCTCAAAATTTATTGATAATACAAAATTACGGCACGTGGATGCCAATTATAACTTTTCTTACCTCACTGGAGATTTTGCCGATATACAGATTGGGGGTTCTTTCCGAGAATATGAACTAAATTCTAACGGAACCATCTTTACCGATATTGATGGGCCCATTAGTTATAACGAGTATGGGGCGTATTTGCAGTTACAGAAAAAATTTCTGGAGGAACGTTTAAAGTTTACCGGATCTGTTAGATATGACAAAAACGAATTCTTCGACGGCTTCTTCTCCCCGAGAGTGTCTTTTGCTTATACGGCAGGGGAAAACAGAAATCAGAATTTCAGGATCTCGGCACAGCAGGGATTCCGTAACCCAACTACCCAGGATCTCTTTATTGGATTAAACGCAGGTGTAGGGATATTGGTAGGTTCTGCACCTAGAAACCTGGACAGGGATGTAAGGACATTTCCTTTGAGCGCTGCAGGACAGGCAATAACCGGTTCTAGTACTGCGACTGTAGTAGGTAGAGCGGCTTATGAAAATGCCTTCTCAGCCGCCTCGTTGGCAGCAGGGGCACCAGAAGCCGTGACTACACCAATTGTAAAACCAGAAGAGATTACTGCTTTTGAGGCAGGGTACAGAGCTCAATTTGGAAAAGTAACCATAGATCTGAGCGGGTATTACAACCAGTACAAAAATTTTATTTCGAATACTTCTGTTGGAGTTCCTTTATATGGTACAGCCGGGGATAATGCCTTGTCTTTACTGGCTTTGCAAAATGGAGATGTTCAGGGGTATCAAACTTATACCAATTCATTGGCGGACATAAATTCTTATGGAGCAACAATAGGACTGGATATAAAGGTCCTTGGAAATTTTGATCTCGGTGTAAATTATACTTATGCTGAAATTGACTTTGACCAGGCGGCTTTTCCTGATTTCAGAACCAACTTTAACACCCCAAATCACAAGGTAAAGGCTTCTTTTGGGAACACGGAACTCTTTAAGAATTTTGGGTTTAATATCAATTACCGATGGAGCGATACCTATTTCTGGCAGGCGACCTTTGCAGACGGACAATTACCATCATTCACTGTTCTCGATGCTCAGATCAACTATGCAGTTCCCGATATAAAGTCAATTTTTAAAATAGGCGGATCAAACATCCTGGGACAAGAATATTTCTCAGCCGTAGGAACGGGGGGGGTAGGATCTATTTTCTATGTTTCGTGGACAGTTAATCCATAAATAAGCTATTTCATATAGAGAAAAAGCACCGGCAATACCGGTGTTTTTTTTGTTTAAAAAATTGGTCTAAAGGATTCCTTTTTCAAATGGAAAAACATATCTTTGCAGCCGGAAAAAAGCGTATAATGTAGTACATCAGAGCGACTTATTTTCTCTTAATTTGAAATAAAATAGTAGAAGAATGGCTAAAACAACTGGCAAAGTTTCTCAGATTATCGGACCGGTGATCGACGTAGAATTCGAATCGGGATCCGAACTCCCGAACATCTATGACTCCCTCGAAATTACAAAGAGCGACGGCACCCTCCTTGTTCTGGAAGTACAATCACATATTGGTGAAAATAGTGTAAGAACCATTTCGATGGACTCTACCGATGGCTTTAGTAGTGGTGTAGATGTAGTTGCCACCGGAAAGGCGATCCAAATGCCGATTGGAGAAGATATTTATGGGCGGCTATTCAACGTAATCGGAGATGCTATCGATGGGATGCCTAACCTGCCTAAAGAAGGTAAGAACGGTTTGCCCATTCACAGGGAAGCCCCTAAGTTTGAGGACCTATCTACTTCTACTGAAGTATTGTTTACGGGTATCAAGGTCATCGATCTTATTGAACCTTATGCCAAAGGAGGAAAAATTGGTCTGTTTGGAGGAGCAGGTGTTGGAAAGACCGTTTTGATTCAGGAATTGATCAACAACATTGCCAAAGGCCACGGTGGACTTTCAGTATTTGCAGGAGTTGGTGAACGTACCAGAGAAGGGAATGACCTTCTCAGAGAAATGCTGGAGTCCGGAATTATAAAATATGGGGATGATTTTCTTCATTCCATGGAAGAAGGTGGCTGGGACCTTTCTAAGGTAGATAAGAAAGCCATGAAACAATCTAAAGCAACTTTTGTCTTTGGACAAATGAATGAGCCTCCGGGAGCACGTGCACGTGTTGCACTTTCCGGACTTACCATTGCTGAATACTTCCGTGATGGGAGCGGCGAAGGACAAGGAAAAGACGTTCTTATTCTTCGTAGATAACATCTTCCGTTTTACCCAGGCAGGATCTGAAGTATCGGCTCTTTTAGGCCGGATGCCATCGGCGGTAGGATATCAACCTACCCTGGCAACCGAGATGGGTGCCATGCAGGAAAGGATCACCTCTACCAAAAGAGGATCTATTACCTCTGTACAAGCGGTATATGTACCTGCGGATGATTTAACGGATCCGGCGCCGGCAACCACTTTTGCTCACTTAGATGCTACGACCGTATTGTCTCGTAAGATTGCGGAATTAGGTATTTATCCTGCGGTAGATCCACTAGATTCGACATCCAGGATCTTAACCGCGGAAGTTATTGGGAAAAGAACATTATACCTGTGCACAAAACGTAAAAGAGTTATTGCAACGATATAAGGAACTTCAGGATATTATTGCCATTCTGGGAATGGAAGAATTGTCTGAAGAAGATAAACTGGCCGTAGGACGGGCAAGAAGGGTGCAACGTTTCCTTTCCCAGCCTTTCCATGTGGCTGAACAATTTACAGGTATCCCCGGAGTTTTGGTAGATATCAAGGAAACTATAAAAGGGTTTAATATGATTATGGATGGAAAATTAGATCACCTTCCCGAATCTGCCTTTAACCTGAAAGGGACCATTGAAGAAGCTATTGAGGCCGGTGAGAAAATGTTGGCTGACGTATAGTGATTTATCACAACAGCGAAACATCCATAGAATTTAGAAAGCAAATAGTATGCATTTAGAAATAGTATCTCCGGAAGCCACTTTATTCTCAGGCAACGTTACTTCAGTAACGGTTCCCGGCCTTAATGGAGAATTTCAGGTGTTGGATAACCACGCCCCAATCGTTTCCCTCTTACAACAAGGCAACGTGAAAATAGGAGGTGAGGTTAGCATAGAAGAGGAATACGAGTCCAAGTTCGTGAAAGGAGCGGAAGGAAAGACCTCCTTACCAATTTCCAGTGGTACCATGGAGATGAAAGGAAATAAAGTGATCGTCTTGGTTGACTAATACCTTGCGACTATTATAAATTAAAAGCCACGTATTGCGTGGCTTTTTTTATTCTTCTTTGTATTCTAAGATATTCGAGGGCTGGCACTCCAGGGCTTTACAAATGGCCTCCAGGGTGGAAAAACGGATCGCTTTTGCCTTCCCTGTTTTTAAGATTGATAAGTTCGCCGTGGTGATACCTATGATCTCCGCCAGTTCATTGCTCTTCATCTTGCGTTTTGCCAACATTACATCTAAATTGATTATAATTCCCATCTTTAGATCGTTAGGTCCTGTTCATGCTGCACCATGTATCCTTTTTTAAAAATGGCCCGGATAAATAAAACAAAGACACCAAGCAATAAGCTAAGCAGCAAATTATGTGCATCACCAAAACCCGATTTATCCATAATGATATAAATAATAAAGTATAAAGCGGGTCCTGCCAACAGATTAAGAATCGCAAAATAGTTTAGTTGTTTAATTGCCTTTTCAGTAAATAATACATCAGCCTTAAAAGTTTTCAGTATGTTGGAAAGCAGATAAAAAAAGACGGCAAAGAACAACATGGCCAGCGTTATTGTTGTGATAATATTTGACTTATAAAAGCCTTTGATAAATGTTTCCTGCAGAAGCGGTATGGCTATCTGAAACTGATTATCTGTGATTTCAAAATTACCCATTGCCAGTGAGCCTAGTATATAGGTTATCAATGCAATACTACCTATTGCTGCTATTCTACTTAAAAAGAATAGGTAATAGGATAATGATTTTGGGCCGAACATTTTCATAATAATTATTGTTTAACAATAACAAATGTAATAAAATTATTGAAAAACAATAATAAAAAGTTCTTTTGCAATGAATTATTTTGTTTTAAGAGCAATAAGAAGCCATTGACGCCCATCGGCAGCATAGTTCGCCAACTCACTAAATCCTATGGCGTAGTGCGCATTTAAAGAGTGAAGATTTGTACTATCTACTTCGGTAATAATATTGGTATATGTTGAAGCCGTTGCCTTCTTCATAGCTGAGTATAGTCCCCTGAAAATACCTTGTCCCCTATAGGATTTATCTATACAGACCTGCCCCATAATAATGAAAGATTCCTCGTCAGGAAGGACTTCCTTTAATTGTTGGAACATGGATAAAAGTATGGGGATCTCATTGGAGAAGTCGGGGTGCATACAGAGCGCGTAACCAATGACTCTTTCGTTATCCTTGGCAACGATATGCGGACATACACTGTTCATTCGATCTAACAGGTCTAAGGAATGTGTTATGGTTACAAAACCTTCCTTTTCAATAGCTACTTTCGATAATTGACTTGGTAGATTTTGTTTTTGAAGAGCAAGTATTTGTTGCAGTTCTTCTTTGTTACTTACACGGGTATATTCAATGGCCATGACATTCAGAAATTTTATCGATGTGTTTCCATAAAGAAAGATAACATTTATTGCTGTATATGCTACATTTGTGACATGTCTGGCCTGCCAAAGAAATTACAGCAAAAACTACAGCAACGAAGCGAAGAAAGCGCTCTGCGGGAGCTGCAAACTAATTTGAAAATGGTCGACTTTGTCTCAAATGATTATCTTGGTATGGCCAGGGATGAGGCGGTCTTTTACAGAGCTCATAAACTATTAACAGACAGGGATATTATACAAAATGGCGCTACAGGTTCCAGACTTCTTTCCGGGAATAGCGCCCTGTATGAGGAAACCGAAGAATGCGTCGCAAAACATTACAAAGCCGATGCTGCCTTACTATTTAATTCCGGTTATGATGCGAATCTGGGTTTTTTTTCGTCAGTACCTCAGCGGACAGACGTGATGGTTTATGATGAATATATCCATGCCAGCATGCGCGATGGTATTCGTATGGGAACAGCCAGGAGTCTGAAATATAAACACAATGACCTTGATGATCTTGCCAACATTCTTCAAAGAGTAAGAAAGGATATGGGAGAAGGGACCGAATGCTACGTAGTTACAGAAGCTGTATTTTCTATGGATGGGGATAGTCCGGATCTGAAAAACCTTATTGCCATTTGTAAGGAGTATCATTGTCGGCTCATCCTGGATGAGGCCCATGCAACACCTGGAGTCGACATGGATAGAGATGAAGTGCTGTTTGCCCGCATCATAACATTTGGAAAAGCGATGGGCATACAAGGAGCGGCCATTCTGGGGAGCCCCGACTTAAAAGCCTATCTTTTAAATTTTGCCAGAAGCTTTATTTATACAACGGCGCTGCCTCCAATGACTGTTGCCTCCATCCTTACTGCCATCAAAATGTTCGAAACCTCTGAATTGAATGAACGAAAGAAGGCATTTAAGGAGAATATCGGGATCTTTAGACAGGAAGTACAGCAGTTGGCCCTGGAGCATTCTTTTATTCCAAGTAACTCAGCCATTCATTGTTGTGTTATTCCCGGTAACTCAAAGGTTAAGAAGATCGCTGCTCATTTGCAGGAAAGTGGTTTTGATGTGCGTCCAATTCTCTCACCTACCGTTCCTGAAGGTCAGGAACGATTACGATTCTGTCTTCACAGCTTTAATACAGCAGATGAAATAAAGCAAGTATTGAGTATCTTGGCAGCATCTATTAATAAAAAAGTCGTTGGAAGATAAACTATTTACTTTGGGAGCCTTTGAGTTCCCGGCCGATGCGCAGGTTATAAAAGGACGATTAGAATCTGAAGGGATCCACGTATACCTTCAGGATGAACATGTTCTGACAACTGATCCATTGGCGAGTCAGGCTATCGGAGGGGTAAAACTACAGGTCTATTCCAAAGATAAGGAAAAGGCACTTGCTATCTATGATGAATTCAGGAGATATGCCATCGATGATGATGGAAATCCTATTACTTGTCCTAATTGCAAGGCTCAGCGCTCAGAGGTCTATTACACCCGGAAAGGGATCCTTAATAAGTTGTTCCCCTTCTTTGAAAAGAAAAAATACAAATGTCTGAACTGTCAGATGATCACCCAACCTTCCTGATTCATGAAGCGTATTTTTGTTACGGGTATTTCTACCGAAGTCGGGAAAACAATTGCCTCTGCAATTATCGTTGAGGCCCTGGAGGCAGATTACTGGAAGCCCATTCAGGCAGGAGACCTGAACAATTCAGATAGCCATAAGGTCAAACATCTTATCAGCAACAAGAAAACTATCATCCATCAAAATAGCTATGCACTAAAAACACCCATGAGTCCGCATGCTGCAGCCGAGATAGATGGAATTACTATTGTAGCAGATCGGATCATGGAGCCAAAAACGGCAAACCATCTGGTCATAGAAGGTGCAGGTGGACTCTTGGTTCCTCTCAACGAAAAAGAGACCATACTAGACCTTATTAAGCCAACTTATAAGGTGGTAGTTGTCTCAAGGCATTATCTGGGAAGTATCAATCATACCCTTCTTACGATCGGTTTTTTACAACAAAATGGATTAGAGGTTTCACTCTTATTTAGCGGAAATGAACATCCAACAACGGAAAGTATTATCCTAAAGAAAACAGGAATACATTCACTTGGAAGGATATATGAAGAATTATCGTTTGACAAGGCCATGGTTAAAAAATATGCTGAGATATTTCGCCCGAAATTACAATGCCTATAGACGCTGTAAAATTGCAGCTCCTTCAACCGTGGCGTACATTTTATAATGTTTTAAAATATAACCATTAATATAATCGTTCTCTTCAACTAGTAACTTGTCGAAAACACTTCTATTCTTTCTGACTATAATTGTTTTAGGTCTTATAGTTTCCATAATATATCGAAGTTCTTCCATTGAAGTTTTCCTGGGATTATCATAAGAAGCAAACATTTCATCCTTACAGATATTACTCGGGTGTGTTGCTGATTTAGTCGGGGGAGATTCATCCAATATCCAATACCCGATATGATAACCTAGAAATAAAATATTATGGGTCTCAAGATTGTTTTCCATAATATAGTTAGGAACTGAAATACCTTCACCATTATAAAATGTGCCCTTTTCAAGCTTATTTTTTAGTACAGCTGCATATTCCAAATACGATTCCGCAGGTAGAAGTAAAAGGAAGAAAATTAGGAGAGATTGATACTTGTATTTCTTTAGAAGTATAAATTTGGATATAACAATACAACCTATGAGAATTAACATAGGATACAATTGTATCAAATAGTGCCCATTGATCCTTCCTCCGACTACAAAAGACAGCAAAACCCCTAAAATAGCCACTAGGAGTAGTTGAAATGAGTAATCTTTAAAATTAATGTATTTCTTTTTCCATATCCATATAAAAAACCCAGAAAACAAAATAAGAAAAGGAGCCATTTTCAAAATGGAGTTTCGCCTGGCGGATGAATATTCCAAAGGGGCCTGTATGACAGATTTATACCATAACATACTATTGTCTTGAAGGTAATAAGGGAGAATGGTTAAGAGTATAATCATAATAATTCCGGTCCCATAAGCCATAGCATTAAATACGCCGCGTAAATATTCTTTTTTACGCAGGTCATCATATATCATTAAGAGCCCAATAAAAAAGATAGCGTAGGCCAAATTGAGTTTTATCATAACAGAAATTCCCATAAGAATACCGACAATAAAAACAACTAAAACTGATCTAGATCTAGATAGTAAAAACAGAGCTGGCATAAAAAAGGCCATTGTAATATGCTCAGACATTACGCCTTGTAGGCTGCCAAATAAACTTTGAAGAATGATACTCCCGATTGCTGCCCAAAAAGCAATTTTTTTAGAAGCGACATTTACACCAATTTTATACGTAAAAAAAGAGCTTATAATGACTAAAATGGTTCCAAAAAACCGAATTGCGAATAGGCTTTTCCCGAAGAAATAAATAATGCCAGCAAAAAATAGATAAGTAAGGGGTGGCTTAACATCCCATAATTGAGTGTAAGGCAGATGACCATTGACCCATGATTGTGCTACGAGGATAAATGTACTCTCGTCCCTATCAATATAATCCCTGAAAAAGAAAGGGAAACGAATAAAAAGGGCTGTAATAGTCAACCAAAAAATAACGGTTGTAGCATTCAGATTTTTATAATCCGGGACTATGTAGTTGACTACTTTATTTATCATTAACCGATAAGGTATTATTTCCCATCTTTGCAAGATATATAAATTGCAGATGTATTAAATTAATGGCAACCAAAAATCTTTCCAAGCGGGATAAAAAACATTTATGGCACCCTCTCACCCAGCATAAAATACAGCCAGATATGCTGGGGATTGTGAAGGCTAAAGGGGTATTACTTTATGATGAGGATGGGAATGAATATATAGACGGTATTTCCTCATGGTATACTTGTATGTACGGTCATTGTAATGAGTATATACTTCAGAAAGTTCATAGGCAAATGCAGCAATTAGACCAAGTGGTTTTTAGTGGATTTACACATGAACCGGCGGTAAAATTATCTGAAGAACTGATAAAAATATTGCCCGATAACCAAAAAAAAATATTCTTTTCCGATAATGGTTCCACTTCTACAGAAATTGGAATTAAAATGGCATTCCAGTATCATTTGAATCAGGGGGTAAAGCGAAATGTGATGCTAGCTTTTGAAGACGGATTCCATGGTGATACTTTCGGTGCCATGTCGGTTTCTGGTTTATCGGTTTATAATGGTCCCTTTGAAGAATATTTTATCGAAGTTGAACGGATTCCCGTGCCAACAAAGGAGAATATTGATAGTATTCTATTACAATTAAAATCAAGATTGGAAGAGAATAATATTGCCGGATTTATTTATGAACCTCTTGTTCAGGGTGCAGCAGCCATGAAAATGCATGATGCAGTTGGTCTCAACGAAATTCTTAGCCTATTAAAAAGGAATAAGGTTTTGACCATTGCTGATGAAGTTATGACCGGATTTGGTAAAACGGGTAGTAATTTTGCCTCTGACCACATCGAAACAAAACCCGACATTATTTGCTTATCCAAGGCTTTAACGGCAGGTTTAATGCCCATGGGGATTACTTCCTGCACCCAGGATATCTACGATGCTTTTTATAGTGATGATTTGGCTAAAGGACTATTTCATGGCCATACGTACACTGCCAACCCATTGGCCTGTACAGCAGCACTCGCTGGAATTGATCTACTTCAGTCAGATGATATCCAAAAGAACATCAATCGAATCATGAATTCTCATAGGGCGTTTGGCAAAAAAATTGAAACGCATTCAAAGGTTATTAATATAAGGCAATGTGGGGTGATTTTTGCCTTTGACTTAAATATGCAGATGGAGCGCTATGGTGTACTTCGGGATACATTGTACAATCACTTTTTGAAAAATGGGATTTTTCTCAGACCTCTTGGAAATACGATATATATACTAGCCCCTTATGTCATAAGTGATATGGAATTAAAAAAAATATATCGTAATATTGAATCTGCCTTGGAATTGATCTGATTTTAATTCAGGTTCAATTTCATATTTCTTTGATGCATTTTTCGAATGAGGAACAGATCATACCACAGTCTAAAAAAGTATGATAATTTTACCTTGGATTCCCCCTTGTCGATCCATTGTTTCACTGGAATTTCATTCATTAAATTTAAGCCTTCAGGTTTTCCGTAGTGACACAATATTCGGCTGAATAATTCCACATCAAAGAACCATTTGGAAATAAAAGGTTGCCCGAAAAGTAAATGTGCTATTTCTAATTTAAAAACTTTGCAACCACATTGAGTATCGTAGACTTTTATATCCAAAATATTGGAAATGAATGTTGCGATAATTCTTCCGAACAAGAATCGAGTAAATCTACGTTCGACCACCGATCCGATCTTTAAGATTCTGGAGGCAAAAACAAAGTATTTTTGACTATTTAAATTTTGGCCAATCTCATAACATTCCTCTAAAGAAGTGGCTAAGTCAGCATCCAAATATGCAATATAAGGAGCGAGTTTTTCTTTACTACAATACAATACCCCTTTTCGCACAGATTCAGCTTTGCCTAAATTAACTTCATTATTTAATAATGAGACTTGTTTGGGAAATGATCTTTGCAAAGATTTTAAAACTTCGTTGGTACCATCGCTGGACCCGTCATCCACAAAACACACTTTGGCACCTGGGTAATTTTCTAAAAATGCTGTAAAATTATTAACCGGAAGCCTATTGCGCTCATTATAGCAAGGAATAACAATTACTGTATTGATAGAATTCAGCATTTTCCACTCGTGTTTTATGCAAGAGGGCTAAAATACAAATTTGAAAAGGGTTTTTGTTATAACCTTTAAAAAAGGGAGGTAGAAATTTCAAATACCCTAGTTTTGTAAGCCAAAAGATTAGTAGATGAACAACCCAGTTTCCGTAAGATCCATTGCCTCGATATCTGCTATGGGGACATCTATTGAAGAAGCATGGGCTGCATATCTAAACAGGGATCATTTATTAGTTGAAAATAAAATAGGAACTATTAAAGCATGGGTGGCACCATTGTCTAAATCAACGAAAGAGGGTATTCAAAATTTAAGAAATTCAAATGCCAACTATGCTAAATTTGATGACTCCGTACTCTATGCCATTTTTGCTTCCAGATTAGCATATGAAAAATCTGGTTGGTCTTCAGGTGCCAATTTTGGCATAAACATCGGTTCTTCCCGCGGAGCTACATCATTATTTGAAAAATACCATGAAGAGTTTATCAAAGTTAAGAAAGCTTCTACTTTGTCTTCACCCACCACAACCCTGGGAAATATTTCTTCATGGGTAGCACATGACCTGCAAACGAAAGGGCCCGTGATATCTCACTCTATAACCTGTTCAACAGCACTACACGCATTAATTAACGGTGTCGCTTGGCTTAGAAGCGGTATGGCTCAAAAGTTTTTAGTTGGAGGCAGCGAAGCTCCATTGACACCTTTTACCTTGGCACAAATGCAAGCCTTAAAAATATATGCCAAAAATAGTGATGAGTTTCCCTGCAAGGCACTGGATTTGCAAAAAAGAACCAATTCAATGGTCTTGGGAGAAGGAGCTTCCATGGCTTGTTTAGAATTGGGCATCTCAAAAGAATCCTTAGCGGTTATTGAAGGAATAGGTTATGCCACAGAACCCTTAGAGCATCATGTTAGCATTTCAACAGAAGCAACTTGTTTTCAGGAATCCATGAAAATGTCAATTGGAAATTTGGATACAGCAAAAATAGATGCCATTGTAATGCATGCCCCCGGGACGATTAAGGGGGATTTATCTGAATATAAGGCTGTTCAAAAAGTATTTCAGGACAAAATTCCTTTGCTAACTACTAATAAATGGAAAATAGGGCACACGTTTGGGGCATCGGGAATGTTAAGTATTGAAATGGCGATTTTGATGATGCGGCATGAGCAATTTATACCAGTTCCTTATTTAGGAAAAACTCCTTTAGCAACAAAAATCAATAGGGTATTGGTTAATGCAGTAGGTTTTGGAGGAAATGCCGTAAGCATCCTTTTGAAACGACCTTTTTTATAATATTCACCTATCAGAATAATTATTAATAGTTATTACAATATCTGAGGATTGGCTATTTTTGAAAAAGTCATAAATAAAGAAAATGAGCGAGGAAAGACATAACTGGACCAAAGAGGAAATACTTACAATCTACAATCTTCCTATGATGGAGCTGCTTTATGAGGCAGCTACAATTCATAGAGTACATCATGATCCTAATACAGTGCAGGTTTCCACACTATTGTCTATTAAAACAGGAGGATGTCCCGAGGACTGTGGCTATTGTCCACAGGCGGCCCGTTATCATACCGATATTGAGGGAAATGACCTTATGACTGTGCCCCAAGTAAAGGCCCAGGCACTGAGAGCGAAGGCCTCAGGTAGTTCCAGGGTATGTATGGGTGCAGCATGGCGAAACGTAAAAGACGGACCAGAATTTGACCAGGTTTTGGAAATGGTGCGAACTATCAATAAATTGGATATGGAAGTGTGTTGTACCTTGGGGATGCTTACCGAAAATCAGGCGAAACGCCTCGCCGAGGCAGGCCTATATGCTTACAACCATAATCTGGATACTTCAGAGGATTATTATAAGGATGTCATTTCAACAAGAGCCTTTCAGGATCGACTAGAAACAATTGACAATGTTAGAAAGAGCAATGTAACAGTATGCAGTGGTGGGATCATTGGGATGGGAGAAAAACTGGAGGACCGTGCAGGTATGTTAGTGGCCCTTTCAACATTGAACCCCCAACCAGAGTCAGTTCCAATTAATGCTTTGGTAGCGGTGGAAGGAACCCCCATGGAGGATATGGAGCCTATCCCAATATGGGATATGATCCGAATGGTAGCCACGACCCGTATCGTGATGCCTAAGACTCAGGTCAGGCTTTCGGCGGGCCGCACCGAGATGAGTAGGGAAGGCCAGGCCATGTGTTTCTTTGCTGGGGCAAATTCAATTTTTGCAGGAGACAAATTATTAACAACTCCCAACCCCGATGTGAATGACGATATGGAAATGTTCAGAGTTTTAGGGCTTCAACCTCAAAAGGCTTTTGAAAAAATGCCTCAGCCAAAATCTCTTGATGAAGCGGAGTCGCAATATAGAGCCATAGGTGAGCGCCCAAAATGGTCCAGACCAGAACATATCATTGAAAGAAATGAATTGGCCAAACAAAAAGCAAAATCTTCCTAGATCTGCATCGGTATATTACTTTCTTTGAGTTTAACTCCCAGATAAATTCGATTTTTTACCTTTGAGAAGTTGATTAAATGCGAACGAATTGAAATTAATTGAGATACCAAGAGTTGCTAACCTCACCAAAGATCAGTTCTTAAAGGATTACTTACGACCGCAAAAGCCGGTGGTCATAGAAAAGTATATTGAGGACTGGCCTGCATATGGGAAATGGAATTTTGACTACATTAAAAAAATTGCCGGAGAGAAAATAGTACCCCTATATGATGACAGGCCGGTGGACCACAAAGAGGGGTTTAATGAGCCACATGCCACCATGAAGATGAAGGATTACATTGATCTTTTATTAAGAGAACCAACCAAATACAGAATTTTTCTTTGGAACGTGATGAAAGAAGTTCCTGAACTTCAGAAAGACTTTGACTTTCCTGAATTTGGAATACCCATCATGAAAGGCCTGCCCATGCTTATTTTTTGGGGGAACGGAATCACATACCTTTATGCACTACGATATTGACCTGGCGAATATTTTCCATTTTCATTTTGCAGGAAAGAAGGAATGTATTCTTTTTCCTCAAACGCGAAAATAAATACCTATATAAGATACCGCATTCACTTATTACCCATGAGTCGATCGACTTCTCAAATCCGGATTATAACAAATGGCCTGCACTGAAATTTGCAACCGGCTATAAAACACAGTTAAATCATGGGGAAGTATTGTATATGCCAGAGGGGTATTGGCATTATATGAAATATATTACGCCCGGATTTTCAATGAGCCTAAGATCTGTAGCAAGAAACCCCCTTCATTTGAGCAAGGCGATATACAACGTGCTTTTCATGCGTTACTTCGATAATGGAATGCGGCGTCTGCGCGGGCAGCAATGGTTAGAATGGAAAAATAAACAGGCCATAGAACGCACAAAAAAGGCCATTAAATCAAAGGCTTAACGTATCTTTTAATTAGGAATAAGAGAAAAAACTTGTTCGTATACCAAAGTACTTTCCCAGCCACGGTACAAAAGGTAGTCGGCCAGTTTTCTTTTTTGTACTTCTTTTTCTTTCCCTTTTAATTGGGTCAGTTTCTTTTTTGCCAGTGTTTCCAAGGAACTCAGATAGGTGGAGTCATCTAATTCTTTAAGGGCAATTTTTATATTAATTGGTGAAATTTTACGTTTTTTAAGCTCTTGTGTTATTCGTATTCGCCCCCAATGCTTATGATTGAATTTTCCGCGGGCATAGTTGCGTGCAAAGCGTTCTTCATTAAGGTAGTCTTGTTGAATAAGTCTGCCCCATGATGTGATCTATTGCATCGGGGATCATATTCATTTGCCTTAATTTTTGTATAACCTCCTGATGGCATCTGTCTTGGTAAGCACAGTAGTATTCCAATTTTCTTGTAGCTTCTGTCAGCGTATATGTAGGTCTTTTGAGCATTGATCAAAGGTAATAAAACAAAAAAAGCGACTTCGTAAGAAGTCGCTTTTTTTAGATAATGTTCTTTCCGTCTTTGTCCATAAAACGGTATTCAAGATATGTATAAGCATCTCTTGGCTGGATCTTTATCCACTTCTTATGTTCCAAAAACCATTTGGAACGTATTGATGGAAATCCTTTTGTTAAGTAAGCTGCAATAAAGGGATGTGTATTTAAAAAGATCCCTTTATCCTTAGCAGCGCTCTTTAAAATATGTTCAAGATCATCATTGATCTTTTCAATCAGCACTATAGGAGCTTCAACTTCCTGATTACTACCACTGGGGTTTTCTTCAGTGGTTTTGATATTAACTTCCGGCCTTACGCGTTGTCTGGTAATTTGAACCAAACCAAACTTGCTAGGCGGTAATATCTTATGCTTGGCTCTATCGTCTTTCATTTCATTTCTCAAATGATCGAACAATTTTTTCCTATGATCAGATTTTACCATATCGATAAAGTCGATAACGATAATTCCTCCCATATCTCGCAGGCGTAATTGTCTTGCAATTTCGGCTGCTGCCAGCATATTCACCTCAAGGGCCGTGTCTTCCTGGTTATTGGCTTTATTAGATCGGTTACCGCTATTGACATCAATAACGTGTAACGCCTCTGTGTGTTCAATGACCAAATAGGCACCTTTACTCATGGACGCTGTGCGCCCAAATGAGGTTTTGATCTGTCTATCGATCCCAAATTTTTCAAAAACAGGAACGGTTGAACTGTACAATTTAACAATGGATTCTTTGTCGGGTGCAATTTCATGCACATAATCCTTCAGTTGGGTATAAAGTGTTTCATCATCCACATGGATACCGGTAAAGGTGTCATTAAAAACATCTCTTAAAATTGAAGAGGCTCTATTAACCTCTACCAATACTTTGGATGGTGTGGGTGCTTTATACAATTTCTTACACATTGCTGTCCATTTGTTCAGCAAGTTTTGAAGATCTTTATCCAGCTCTGCTACTTTTTTACCTTCAGCAACGGTCCTAATAATTACACCAAATCCCTTTGGCTTAATACTTTTTACAAGTCTTTTAAGCCGGTCCTTTTCCTCATTGCTTTCAATTTTTTGAGAAACGGAAACACGGTCCGAGAAAGGGACCATAACCAAATATCTACCCGCTATGGAAAGTTCTGAACTTATCCTGGGGCCTTTGGTGGAAATGGGTTCTTTTACTATTTGAACCAGAAGTGATTGATTTGCCTTCACCACATTATTTATGGTTCCGTGCTTATCAATATCTTTTTCTAATGGAAAATTTTTAAGGGAATACTCTCGGAGTTTCCCTGTACTCACTTTTTTAACAAACTTCAACATGGACGACAATTGAGGCCCGAGATCGTGATAATGCAAAAATGCATCTTTCTCATAACCTACATTGACAAAGGCCGCATTTAGCCCTGTCACCGGTTTTCGAATCTTGGCGATTAGGATATCCCCAACATTGAAATTATGGTCGTTTTCATCTTTGTGAAGTTCAATGAGTTTTCCATCTTTTAATAAGGCAAAATCGACGGCAACGGAATTGGATCTTACGATTAATTCTCTATTCACCTGAATCAATTTATATCCCGCCAATGGCGGAATGGATTAAACATTAGTTGTTACAGGTTGTATTAACCCGTCGAAATCCTTTTTAGAATTTCTATGTCAATGAACGTATTAAAACGAAAAAGTAGTTACTGAAACTACTTCTTCTTGTGGCGGTTGGCTCTTCTGCGTTTTTTTCGCTTGTGTGTGGCCACCTTATGTCTCTTTCTTTTTTTACCACTCGGCATAAAACTCTGCTTTTATTTCGGTTATTATTTAACTTCTACGTTACTTTTTACTCCTTCAACAAAAACCTTTGCAGGTTTAAATGCCGGAATGTTGTGAGCAGGTATTTTGATCGTTGTATTTTTCGAAATATTCCTACCAGTCTTTTCTGCTCGTGTTTTAATAATAAAGCTACCAAAACCTCTTAGGTAAACATTATCACCATTTTCGAGCGATGTTTTAACCTCCTCCATAAATGTTTCTACAGTGGCTTGTACATCACCTTTTTCTATTCCCAATTTTTCTGAGATCTTAGATACGATATCTGCTTTCGTCATGCTTGTATTTACTTAATCTGTTATTTTTTCAGGCTTGCAAATATATAAATATTATTCATTCTTTCGCCTTAAAGAACTAATTTTAAGTCTTTAATACCTTACTTTTGCTCACATTTTAGGTATGAGTGCTTTTTCCAAAACAATCCTACGTTGGTATTCAGAAAATAAAAGGCCACTTCCCTGGCGAAATACAAGGGATCCATACAAGGTTTGGCTCTCCGAGATCATCCTTCAACAAACAAGGGTAGCTCAGGGTCTTCCCTATTACCAGAGATTCGTTGAACAATATCCAGTAGTGCGCCAATTGGCAGCTGCAGAAGAAACAGATGTACTTAAACTTTGGCAGGGACTGGGATACTACTCTCGTGCCAGGAATTTGCATAGTACGGCCAAGACCATCACAATGGACTATGATGGTAAGTTTCCTGAAACATACAAAGAACTAATTACTTTAAAAGGAGTTGGGGATTACACTGCCAGTGCCATAGCTTCAATCTGTTTCGACGAGGCCAGGCCCGTTGTAGATGGAAACGTCTACAGAGTGTTAGCAAGATACTTTGGTATTGACCTGCCAATCAATAGTTCCAAAGGAATTAAGTATTTTAAGAAGTTGGCAATAGAGGTTATGGATGCATCTTCCATAGGAGAATACAATCAGGCGATCATGGAATTTGGGGCCTTGCAATGTAGTCCTCAAAGTCCAGATTGTGATCATTGTCCACTCAATGCGGGTTGTATCGCCCTTCAACAAAAAAGAGTTACCACCTTGCCCGTAAAGCTAAAAAAGAAAAAAGCCAGGATCAGATATTTTAATTTTCTGGTTTATATTGATAAGCTGGGGAATACAAGGCTAGATAAACGAACGGGGCATGGAATATGGCGGCACCTCTACGAATTTCCACTGATGGAAACAGGGACATTGATGGAAGAATCCGAAATGTATGGCAGGGTCTCGGCCAGAGAAGAAAGCATAAAGAATATTGTATTGTGGAAGCAGGATCCCATAGTCCACAAATTGTCACATCAGCATTTGATTACCAGGTTTTGGATCGTCGAAACAAAGGAAGAAATTAAGGATGGGATTCCCTTCGAGAGCTTACCGCAATATCCTGTGCCAGTATTGCTGGCAGAATTCCTAGATACATTTAAAAATTCGTACTTTTACCCTAAATCTATATCATGAGCGGTACATTGAATAAAGTGATGCTGATAGGGCATCTGGGAGATGAGGTGAAACTTCATTATTTTGAAGGAGGAAATTGTATTGGAAGGTTCCCAATAGCTACCAATGAAACCTACACAAATAAGCAAACTGGTGAAAAGGTGACTTCCACAGAGTGGCACAATATCGTTGTGCGCAATAAAGCAGCCGAGATCTGTGAAAAATACTTGAACAAAGGAGATAAGATCTATGTGGAAGGACGATTAAAAACAAGACAGTGGCAGGGAGATGATGGCATTACAAAATATACCACCGAAATACATGTACAAGACTTCACATTTCTAACTACCAAACAGGAAAGTGCTGCAAATGAGCCCCAGGCTTCAGCTAAGAAGACCTCTGCGCCTTCTAAGGACTCCAGTGCCAGGAAAGTAGAACCTCATGGTTCTATGGCAACCTCAGAGCAGGATGACGATTTGCCTTTTTGATCTTATTAACTAACTGAATTGCACGTGGATCCGGATCCCTTTCAATTATTATTAGGTTTTGCAGCAAGCGAAAGTCTTATAGTAATAAAGATCATTGTACTGATAGTTTTATTGGCTTGCTCGGCGCTCGTCTCTGGAGCCGAAATTGCATTTTTTAGTCTTTCCATTACAGAATTAAAGGAGATTAATGATCGAAATACTTCAAAAGGCAGCATTGTTGTAAAATTGCTGGAAAGACCCAAGAAATTACTGGCCACGATCCTTATTGCGAATAATGCCATTAATATTGGGATCGTTCTGCTTTTTAGTGATATTGGCGACACCCTTTTTGCTTCCATAACGTATCATATTATGGGAGTACTTTCTATCCGCTTTTTATTAGAAGTGGTAGTTGCAACTTTTCTTATATTAATGTTTGGTGAAATATTACCCAAGATCTATGCCAATAGAAATAAACTAATTTTTTCGCACTTTATGGCATATCCGCTTAAAGTATTGGATGTCTTGTTTACACCCCTTAGTGCTCCCATGCGCGCCACCACCATTTATATTTATAACAAGTTTGGGAAGCAAAAGACAAATCTCAGTGTAGATCATCTCTCCCAGGCTCTAGAACTTACTTCCGATGGAGATACCACCAAGGAAGAACAAAAGATCCTTGAAGGGATCGTATCTTTCGGCAATACAGATACCAAGCAAGTAATGAGGCCGCGGATCGATATTTTCGCATTGCAGGAAGTTATGAAGTTCCCTGAAGTTCTTGAAGAGATCAAAAAGCATGGGTATTCTCGCATTCCCGTTTTTTCAGATCATATAGACAAGGTGGTAGGGGTATTATACGTAAAGGATCTTTTACCTTATATCGACAGAAAGAATTTTAATTGGATCACGCTGATACGTGAACCTTACTTTGTTCCGGAAAATAAAAAGTTAGACGATTTGCTTCTGGAATTCCAGGAGAAAAAGAATCACCTTGCCGTTGTAGTAGATGAATATGGAGGCACTTCCGGGATTGTGACCCTCGAGGATATTATAGAAGAAATAGTAGGAGATATAAGTGATGAATTTGATGATGAAGACCTCATTTATTCTAAACTGGATGACCACAATTACGTATTCGATGGAAAAACGGCATTAAAGGACTTTTATCGCGTAGTTAAAATTGAGAATGAATCTGATTTTGAAGCCCAAAAAGGAGAATCTGAGACCATCGCCGGATTTGTATTGGAAATAGCGGGAAATTTTCCTAAAAAAGGAGAAAAGATAGTTTTTGAGAACTACCAGTTCGTCGTAGAGAGCCTTGATCGAAAACGGCTAAAACAAATAAAAATTACCTTACCACATGAGGTTTAGTATCATATTTGCAGGACTATTTTTACTTATGTCATTTCTTGGGTGTAAAGAAGAGGTGCTACCTAAGCCAAAGGCTCAATTGCGATTGGAATATCCTGAGGGTGAGACAAAAGTCGTGCAAACTGAAAACTATACTTTTCATTACAATAGTCTGGCAACTGTGAAGAACCTCAGGAGATCCTCATTTACCCTTGATTACCCTTCCATAAAAGGGGCCATTTATTTAACCTACAAACCCGTAAAGAATAATTTGAACGATCTTTTGTCGGATGCCCAAAAGCTCTCTTATGAGCACGTGTCAAAAGCCGATAATATCCTGGAGCAAAAATTTATCAATGAAGAGGCCCGGGTATTTGGAATGTTCTATGAAGTAAAAGGAAATGCGGCATCCCAGGCACAGTTTTATGCCACAGATAGCACAGAGCACTTTTTAACGGGCTCGCTATATTTTTATGCAAAGCCAAATTATGATTCTATATATCCTGCGGCTGCCTACTTACAAAAAGATGTTCGAAGGATCCTCGAGACCCTAAAGTGGCAGTAGGGATATAGGATTTAATATGTCAGAAATGAACGGGACACAACTAATAACTTGTCACGATAAAATCAAGCCTTATATTCACAGGACCCCGGTCCTAACATCAAGGCTGATCAATGATATTATAGGGGCTGAAGTCTTTTTTAAATGTGAAAATTTCCAACGTATGGGGGCATATAAAATGCGGGGTGCCACTCATGCTATTTTAAAACTTTCCCCTGAAAAAAGGGCTTTTGGCGTTGTCACCCATTCTTCTGGCAATTTCGCCCAGGCACTCTCCTTAGCCGCGCAAATTTTAGGAGTGAAGGCCCATATAGTAATGCCTACAACGGCTCCTGAAGTAAAAAAGAAAGGAGTGAAAGAATATGGTGGGATTATATATGAATGTGAACCCACGCTTGAAGCGAGAAATGCTATGGCCAGGGAAATACAGGAAAAGACCGGCGCTACCTTTTTACATCCCTCCAATGATATCGATGTAATCCTGGGACAGGGAACAGCCGCTGTAGAACTACTGGAGGATTACCCAAGCTTAGACGCCATTTTTGTTCCGGTGGGAGGGGGTGGATTAATCGCTGGAACTGCTATAGCAGCATCTTTTATGGGAAATAATTGCAAGGTGATTGGGACAGAGCCTTTTGAAGCAGATGACGCCTACAGATCTTTAAAAAGCGGTAAAATTGAGTCTAACCCAACGACCAATACAATCGCAGATGGATTAAAAACTCAGCTTGGGAGTAATACCCTTCCCGTAATTTTAAAATATGTCAGTACAATTATACGGGTTGAAGAACAAGAGATAATAGCGGCCATGCGTCTGATATGGGAACGTATGAAGATCATCGTGGAGCCCTCAAGTGCCGTGGCACTTGCTGGATTATACAAAGAGCGAGAAAATTATAAAGACCAAAAAATAGGGATCATTATTTCCGGAGGGAATGTGGACCTTGGGAACCTCCCTTTTTAGTTTTCTGCCAACACCCTTTCAGCATTAGCAATACTGGTATTGATCTTTTCACGAAGCTCGTTTACCTTTATTTCTTCCTCCATTAACCATACTTTTTTCTCTTCGCTCAACGCCTTGCCTTTCATGATCTCTTCATAGTCGAATCGTTCACCAAAGTCGCGCATCCAGTCCATCATGGATTTATGAGCATCTTGCAGATTCCTGATGGCCTTTAAATTTTCTTTGCCAACATCAGTAGAATCTACTCTTGGTTTAAGAGCACCAATAAGTTTGCTAATAGTACCCATTTTGGGCATCACTTCATCATGTACACTCATTACTTCTTCCATTTTGGAAGGAATTTCGTCCTTCTTGGGTTCGGTTTTACAAGAAAGGAGAACTACAAAAAAGGACAGGATTATGGAGGCAGTTTTAAACGACATTATATTAAATTTATTAAGACAAAATTACAAAAGAGCCCTGTAAGAAATTGGTTAAAAAGCGTCATTTTTGCGAAAATTAATTTCAATATGGGCGATGTAAACCGAAAATGGTCGTACCTGATAATTTTGTCTGTCATCTGGGGAACATCCTACATATTGATCAAAAAAGGCCTGGAAGGTTTTACTCCTATTCAATTAGGTTCTGTTAGAATCGTCATTACTTCCTTCTTCCTTTTTCTGGTGGGTTACCGATCTATCAGGAATATTTCTAAAAAAGAATGGTTTTGGGTTGGTCTTTCCGGTTTGTTTGGAAGTTTTATTCCCGTATTCCTCTTCTCGTATGCGGAAACAGAAATTGATAGTAGCATAGCTTCCATTCTAAACTCCCTGGTTCCACTTTTTACCATTCTTATTGGTTTTCTTGCCTTTAAGATCAGTTTTACCAGAAACCAGATAATTGGCGTATTAACGGGTCTTGCAGGGGCAATTCTACTTATTTATCTCGGTTCAGAGATTAATCCGAATCAAAATTATTGGTATGCAGGACTGGTTGTACTGGCAACCATATTATATGCATGTAATGCCAATATTATTAAAAGCAAGTTGCAGGAGGTGTCTCCTATGGGTATTGCGGTGGGAAATTTTGCCTTTATGGTAATCCCTGCGTTGATCTTATTGTTTTCTTCCGGGGCATTTAGTGCACCCGTAAGGGAAGGAACCTATTTTATGAGTTCCCTGGGCTACGTATTTATACTGAGTATTTTGGGTACCTGTGTGGCTAAGGTGATGTTCAATAAACTGATACAGATCTCTTCCCCTGTTTTTTCAGTTTCAGTCACCTATTTAATTCCAATTGTCGGTATTTTTTGGGGTCTTCTTGATGGAGAACGCTTTAATATTTGGCAGGTAGGCGCCGCCGGGGTCATTTTACTTGGCGTATACCTCGTCAATAAAAGAAAAAGCGTACCTCAGAATTGAGATACGCTTTTTTTTATTGTTGAAATTGTTTTATTCGAAATCGGCGTCCGTTACCTCTACATTGATCACTGCCTCTAAGAGTTTTGTTTCGATCATCTGAGGCCCCATGTTACTGATCTTGATAGATGGAAACATGATCCCCTCTATTTCCTGGTACTCTTTCAACATACTTTCTGAATTTTGAGTTTGTCCATTCATGGAGGTCACAGAAGCTTCCTTCACCTTTAAGCCCGTTTCCAGGTCATAGAAATAAGTAGTTTGTACAACAGTTCCAGGCACTTCTATTTTTATGGCTTCTTTTCCGTCTACCATTTCAGTGCCTGTTATCTTGGCAGCAGGATTGGCAGCAATACGCTGTTCAGCAAAAATACCAAGAGAATTCATCATATCTTTCTGCATATCCGGAGGAAGCACCATCTTATTTGCTCCTTGCTTCATAAATAACTCATCGCCTTTAGCGATAACTCCCATCATTGGATTATTATTCATAAATGTTGTTTGAGCAAATCTGTCTGCCGTTCTCTTCTCTTCTATTTTTATGGATGCTCCCATTGCACTTCCCTCATATACCAATTTGAGAGATGTTACCTGGGCCACCTTATCCTTCCCACCAATTGCTTCAAAATACTTATCGATGACAGACTGTACGGTTACACCTTCAGGAATGGCCGCCTCATAATTTGGTTTTTCTGTTTCCTTTGCATACTTGTCATAGTATTTAACCGGGATTGTTTTGCCATTAAAATTAACTTTTTCCAGATTTTCGATGACCTCACTTCCTTTTCCGGCCACTACCACACGGGCATTGTTCACAGAAAAATATTTCTGAGATGCTGCCTGTACATCTTCAATTGTGATGGCATTGATCTTCTCAAGATACGTTTTGTAAAAGTCCTTCGGCAGCCCTTCTGTTTCAATATTTAGGGCATATCGGGCAATGGTAGAGGGTCTTTCCAATGCCATTACAAAATTGCCTACATATTTGGCCTTTGTATTCTTTAATTCTTTTTCAGAAACGGGCTCCTTTGTTATCCGGTCTATTTCCTTTAATAGTTCTACAATTGAGCTATCTGTGACCACATTTCTTACGCTAGCCGAAGCACTAAACCTGGAAGGGGCATACTTGTCATTTCCAATACGGGAATAAGAGCCATATGTATATCCTTTATCTTCTCTAAGATTAAGGAATAACCTGGCTTCTCCAGCCACCTCCAAGTATTTGGTTGGCAACAAGGGCAGGCAAGTAATCATCATCCTTCATTTGAAGATTGACAAGGTTTTGCACGGTGATCTCTGACTGAACTGCATTAGGAACGTCAACAAAATTGATCTGTGTATACTGCGCATCTGTTGGTTTGGAAAATGAAAAAGAAGGGGGTGATGCTTTGGTCCATGGGGTAAATTCCTTGGTCACCTGTTCTTTTACCTGGTCAAAATAAACATCTCCTATAATTACCAAATAAGCATTAGCCGGTACAAAGTAGTCACTGTAAAATTTTGAACATCTGAAAGGTTTACATTATTTACAGTTTCCTCAGTGGTAAATTCGCCATAGGGATGATTTGTCCCATATGCGAGGCTCTTTGAACCCTTCCGGCGATGGCAGAAACATCTTTTTCCTGAGTTTTAAGTCCGGTAATCAACTTGTCTTTTTCCTTATCGAACTCCTCTTGAGTAAAATTCGGATTGATGGCAGCATCTGCCATGAACTCCAAATATTCGTGGAAAATATTTGGACAGGGAACTGGCAAATGCCCTTTGAGAGCCAAAATTAATGCTGGCACCAAGGATAATCAACCTCTTCATTGAATTCATCTTTAGGGATGGACTTAGATCCATTGCCTAGAAGGCTTCCGGTTAATCTGGATACGCCTGCTTTATTCCCTTCTAAAATGGGAGGGTTATCTAAGGTGAGCTGAATGGAAACTCGCGGTAACTTGTGGTTTTCAACCACTAGAACCTTTAAGCCATTTTTTAATTCAAAACGCTGTGGATCTTTCAAATTGATCTCAGGAGCAGGTCCGGGTTCTGGCATTTTCGACCTATCTATCTGCGCATTTAGAACTGTAACGGCCATAAATGCCAGTATTACTGTAAGATATATTTTTTTCATTTTCTTAATTATCTGTTTTGTCTTTGGGTAAATAATCGATCACTACGCGTTGATTAGGTTGCAGGTATTTAGCTGCAACATGCCAGTAATTTCTTCTCTGGTGATTGACCTGAAAATCTCAATTTCCTTGTTGATCAGATCTGGTATCCCCATACAACATGTATGAAGTGGCCAAGGTTCCGGCAATACCTTCAATCGCTTGAATTTGAATTGACAAATCGATTTTCAAATTTATTCTGTAATTTTTGATAATCGTTTTCTGAGATAAGTTCGGTCTTTACTTTGGCTACTTCTTCTTCCATTTCATTGGCCAAAACATCAAGTGACGTTTCACCAACGGGAAGTGCGAATACAAGATACATGCCGTAATCCTCCTGACCAATATTAAATGCGCCCACCTGAAGCGCCTGTTTTTGGTCATCTACCATCTTTTTATACAATTTAGAGCTTTTACCATCACTTAGATAGGTAGAGATCATATCCAAAACATATGCATCTCTCTCAGCAAAACCAGGAGTTCTGTAAGCCACCATAATTGCGGGTATCTGAATGTTAGGATCATAAGATGTAGCCTTTATCTCCTGAGTAATGGGGCTTCCTTTGGATAGATTTGAGTAATATCTGCTCCTCTTGGAATTGGGCCAAAATAATCTGCGATCATTTTTTTGTGGTCGGCACATCAATATCGCCTGCAACTACAAGAACCGCATTATTGGGAACATAATATTTTTTATTATAAGGCAATGAACATCTTCAAGGTGGCCGCATCCAGATCTTCCATATAGCCAATGTTCGGGTCCTTATACGGATGTATCTTGAATAGGTTTTCCCTCAAGGACAGGCAATAATTGCCCATAAGGAGATTATCATATCGCAGTCTTTTCTCTTCTTTTACTACTTCTTGTTGGGTATCTATCACCTCCTTGATTCATGATAGGATGCAGACATGTCGTTCAGATTCCAACCATAATCCCAGTTTCAATTATTGGAAGGAAATACTTCGTAGTAATAGGTTCTGTCTCATGTGATGTATTGGCATTGTTTTTGCCCTCCGTTAGATGAAACTATTTCAAACCACTTCCCTTTTTCGATGTTCTTTGTTCCTTCAAACAATAGATGTTCAAAAAGATGGGCAAATCCTGTTCGTCCTTCAGTTCTCTCTTTCCCTCCAACGTGATACATTACTGTGAGGTTACCACAACAGGAGCAGTATTGTCCTGATGGAGGATTACATGTAACCCGTTGTCCAGGTCGTATTCCTCATAGACACTTCTTGAGCACTGGCTGTCAAGGCCAGAAAAATAAAGGCAAAAGCCAAGGCCTATAATTTTTCTTTTTCTCATGTGTTTTTTGATTTATTAATATGAAGTATTTATTGAAAATTTTGGTAAATTGCAGGTTCACTATTGGTCCCTTACAATTTTCCCAACGTAAATATAAAGATTCCTATAGCTTTAACAAGAATTAACAGCAATATTAACTATTAATTTCATAATTTGAAATCTTTACATTAACCGTAACTATATATATGAATAAAGTAACCTTACCAATTCGTTTTGGCATTGCCGCAAGCGGCAGTCTCATTGCTTATTTTTTGATCCTTTCCCTTGTGGATCTTCATACCAATGTTTTTTACAGTCTTTTCAATGGAGTGATCACAGGCTTTGCGATCTATGAGGCCATTAAATATTTTAAAATTCAGGAAAAGGAAAAATTCTCATATGGTACGGGCTTTAAAGCCGGACTAGTCACTGGATTTGTGGCAACCCTTGTTTTTACCATTTTCTTTGCCATCTACTCCACGGAGATAGATCCTGAGTTTTTAGAGCATTTGTCCTCTCAGTGGTTTAGTAATTTTGAAAGTTTTGAGGCGATCGTATTTTTCACTGTGGCCATTATGGGTTTTGCTACCACCATCGTACTAACACTCAGTTTTATGCAATTATTTAAGTCTACAAAAAATACCGCTTCCCAATAAGGGATTTTGTTTTTAATTCGCTTGTGAATTCCCAATTTAGCAGTATATTTGCACCCTCCTAAAAGTTTGGTGGCATTCTTAATTGAGGTCTAAAAGCCGAAGGTTTAATAAATAATAGAAACGCTATGTATGCAATTGTAGAAATAGCAGGGCAGCAATTTAAGGTTGCGAAAGACCAAAAAGTATACGTTCACCGTTTAAAAGAAGAAGAAGGAAAGAAAGTTTCTTTTCACAATGTACTTCTTTTAGAAGATGGTAAGGACATTACTGTTGGCGCCCCGGCTATAGACGGCGCTGCCGTAGAGGCAAAGATCGTTAAGCACCTTAAAGGTGACAAAGTAATTGTCTTTAAAAAGAAAAGACGTAAAGGGTATCAAAAGAAAAATGGACATCGTCAGTATTTAACAGAGATCCATATTGAAGGTATCATTGCTAAAGGGGCTAAAAAGGAAGCCCCTAAAAAAGAAACTGTGAAGGAGGCTCCTAAAAAAGAAGCCACAAAAGCCAAAGTAGAAGCACCAAAGGTAAAGGTTGCAGCCCCTAAGAAGGCAGCAGCAAAGAAAGCGGCCCCTAAAAAAGCCGAAAAGATAACAGATCTTAGTAAGAATACTGTAGCTGAGCTAAAGGAAATGGCAAAGGCAAAAGGAATTGAAGGTATTTCTTCTATGAAGAAAGCTGATTTAATTGCAGCATTAAGTAAATAAGAAAATAGAGCACTGCTCACAAAAATTTAGAATTATGGCACATAAAAAAGGTGTAGGTAGTTCCAAGAACGGTAGAGAGTCAGAATCGAAACGATTAGGAGTTAAGATCTTTGGTGGCCAGGCCGCCGCTGCCGGGAATATCATCGTAAGACAAAGAGGCACCAAACACAACCCTGGTGAGAATGTGTATGCCGGGAAGGACCATACCTTACATGCAAGAATAGATGGTCTTGTTAAGTTTCAGAAAAAAGCGGGAGGAAAATCCTTTGTTTCAATTGAACCTTTTGAGGCATAAGAACATACTTACCATATAAACAATTAAAAAAGCTCTTGATATTTCAAGAGCTTTTTTAGTTATGCCATTCTTTGTCTTTTAGTACCTGTAATAATCTGGTTTAAAGGGACCTTTTGCAGGCACCCCTATATAGTTGGCCTGATCTTCATTTAACTCTGTGAGTTCAGCTCCCAGACGCGACAAATGCAGCTGGGCAACCTTTTCATCCAGATGCTTGGGCAACATATAGACATCATTTTCGTAGTTCTTACTGTGTTTCCATAGCTCAATTTGCGCTAGTGTCTGATTTGTAAAAGAATTGCTCATCACAAAACTTGGATGACCTGTTGCACAACCGAGGTTTACGAGCCGTCCTTCTGCCAATATAATAATATCCTTTCCGTCTACAGTATATTTATCTACCTGGGGTTTGATCTCATCTTTTGTATTTCCATAGGCGCCATTTAACCATGCCATATCGATCTCGTTATCGAAATGGCCTATATTGCATACAATCACCTTATCTCTCATGACACGAAAGTGCTTTTCCCTAATAATATCTTTATTCCCTGTAGCAGTAATGACGATATCAGCATTTGAAATGACCGTTTCCAACTTTTTCACTTCAAATCCATCCATACAAGCCTGCAGCGCACAAATAGGATCAATTTCCGTAACCGTCACAATGGCACCGGCTCCCTTGAAGGAGGCCGCCGTTCCCTTGCCAACATCCCCGTAGCCTGCAACAATAACGCGTTTCCCGGCCAGCATGGTGTCTGTGGCTCTTCTGATAGCATCTACAGCACTTTCCTTACACCCATATTTGTTATCAAATTTGGATTTAGTAACTGAGTCGTTTACGTTGATTGCGGGCATCGGAAGGGTGCCATTTTTTACACGCTCATACAATCTGTGTACACCTGTCGTGGTTTCCTCTGAAAGTCCTTTAATACCTGAGGAGAGTTCAGAATATTGATCCAAGACCATGTTAGTGAGATCGCCACCGTCGTCGAGGATCATATTTAAAGGGGCTCTATCCTCGCCAAAAAACAAGGTTTGTTCAATACACCAGTCAAATTCCTTTTCGTTCATTCCTTTCCAGGCATATACCGGTATTCCGGCTGCTGCAACGGCCGCAGCGGCATGGTCTTGGGTAGAAAAGATATTGCAGGAACTCCAGGTTACATCAGCACCAAGGGCCACCAATGTTTCAATTAAAACCGCAGTCTGAATGGTCATATGAAGGCATCCTGCAATGCGAGCTCCTTTGAGGGGCTGTTCTTTCTTGTACTCTTCTCTTAAAGACATTAAACCCGGCATTTCAGCTTCGGCAAGTTCTATCTCCTTTCTCCCCCAGGCAGCAAGTGATAAGTCTTTCACTTTATAAGGTACATAGGGCATGGTTTTAGTGCTCATCTCTTTTTTTATTTTTACTTTCGTTAGCGTGCGGAAAACCGCTTTTTTTTGAACTTCAAAGATAGTGATAACTTAAAAATTCCCATGCCTCTTTACAAAACAATAACAGTAAGTGCCGAAACCAGGGTTCATATTTGGGAGATCACTGAAAGCGAGAAAGATCTGGCTACGGGAATTTTTTTAACCCCTCCATGTCAACGTCGTTTGGAAGGAATGAAATCTGAATTACACCGTAGGGGTTTTCTTAGTATCAGGCATTTATTAGCTCTGGAAGGCTATCAGGATAATGATTTGTATTATGACGATCTGGGTAAGCCACATCTAAGTGATGGCACCTATATTTCAATTACACACTCTTACAATTTTTCAGGGATCATAGTAAGCACGGAATTACCCGTGGGGATCGATATAGAAAAACAGCGCGAAAAAATTCTTAAAATCGCTCATAAGTTCACGCCAATAGAGGAATATGGCTCTGTATCTGATCCTTTAATTCTAATTAGAAAATTAACTGTTGTATGGGGCGCCAAGGAATCACTTTATAAGATCAATTCTACGCTTGGGTTGAGTTTTCTAAACAATATCAACATCGATAATTTTACCATGGAAGAAGGTGAAACTACCGGGGTCATAAACTTACATGGAGTGACATCTTCTTTTAAGATCAATTTTTTAGAGCTAGAAGGTTTTACCTGTGCTTACGCCTTAGAAATGCGAGAATCTAACAGATCGGGAGATCATTAAATAAAAAAATGCCTGCCATATGAATATTTCAGTAGAGCTAACCCTAACTCCTTTACAAGATTCCTTTGAGGAGCCCATTATCAATTTTATTAAGTCCCTAAGAGCATCAGGGCTTCGGGTCCTGGAGAACCCCCTAAGTACTCAGGTATACGGGCCTTACGATCTGGTAATGAATTTGATTCAAACTGAATTAAAGGAAGCTTTTGAAGCGTTGGATCAAGGATTGCTCTATATGAAAGTAGTTAAATCAGATCGCAGTCAGTATGAACCCCATTTTTGATTTTTTCCTGGACCCTTATAGGAATAGGGCACTCTCTTTTATTGTGTTGGAGGCTATTGCATTTTTCTTTGGAATAGCCAGTGTGGTGTATGCAAAAAAAGAGAATATCCTGGTGTATCCCACCGGCCTGGTTGCCACTGTGATCACCGTTTACCTTTTTTATATCGATGCCTTATTCGGGGATATGATGATGAACTTTTACTACTCCATCATGAGCATTTATGGGTGGTGGAACTGGGCCAGAGTAAAAGATAGTATAATGGTCATAAGCATCTCAAGGACCAATGTCCGTGAAAAGCAAGTAGGCGTTGCCTTTTTCCTTCTTACCATGATGGTCACCTACATGGTTTATAGACTTTTCGGTACCGAATTGAACTATACCAATTACATAGATATTTTGACCTCAGGAATTTTTTTTACAGCTATGTGGTATATGGCGAATAAGAAATTGGAGAACTGGACACTCTGGATCCTGGCAGATATTATTACCGTACCTCTATATGCCTATCGGGGGTGGGGCATGCTTTCCCTGCAATATCTTATCTTTACCGTTTTAGCAATTCAAGGCTACCTTGCATGGAAGAAAGATTTAGACAGTACCCTTCAGACATCATAAAGGTAGTTTTATACGGACCAGAATCCACAGGGAAAACTACCCTTTCCAAACAACTGGCAGCGCATTACAATACACTCTGGGTACCTGAATACGCCAGAGAATACTTGCAGGATAAATGGGACAAAGAACAAAAGACGTGTGAACCGCATGATCTTTTGCCTATTGCGGAAGGACAAATGCGATTGGAAAATGAATACACCACTAAAGTTGATTCGTTATTGATCTGTGATACAGATCTTTTGGAAACAAAAGTTTATTCAGAAGCCTATTATCTTGGATATTCAGATCCATTATTGGAGAAATATGCCTTACAAAACAGCTATGACTTATATCTTTTAACCTATATAGATACGCCTTGGGAAAAAGACGATCTCAGGGATAAACCGGAGGAACGAGCATCTATGTTTCTTTATTTTAAGAACACCCTGGAGAAGCATCATCGGAATTTTATTACATTAAAAGGCGATAAAAAAACCAGGCTTGCAAAGGCCATTAATACGATTGATAAATTATTGAATCATGATTGAATTCTCCGAAAAAGATGTGAATCAACTAAACGGGAAAGGAATTACCAAAAAGAAGTTGGAAGATCAAATCCGTACCTTTTTGGAAGGGATCCCTTATGTATATCTTGAAGCCCCTGCCGTGGTCGGCAATGGAATCTTAAAACTGTCTCGTAAACAGGAACGTGCCTTTATTGAACGTTTTGAGAATTCAATGGATAAACGCTCCCTTTTAAAATTTGTTCCTGCTTCCGGGGCCGCTTCGCGGATGTTCAAATCACTTTTTAGTTTTCTCGATTTATTTGATCCCAAAGAACAAACCCTTGCCGAATACACGGCCAATGCTGAAGATGGTGAAATACTGCACTTTTTTGAAAATGTAACCAGCTTTCCATTCTATGAAATGGTCCTGAAGAGAATTCAACAGAAAGATCTTACTCAAGACCACCATAAATATTTGTTTGTAAAGGAATTATTAAGTGAAGAAGGATTGAACTTTGGGTTTTATCCCAAAGGATTATTACCCTTCCATAAATATAAAGATCATATAGCGACCCCTTTTCAAGAACACTTAATCGAAGCTACCCAATATGCCAGTACTCAAGGAAAGTCTAATTTGCATTTTACTATTTCTGAGCAACACCAGGAACTATTTAACAAGGAGTGGAACAAGGTAGATCCTGAATTGATGAAGTGGACCAATACGGATTTTAAGGTTAGCTATTCATATCAAAAATCATCTACGGATACCATTGCTGTTACTCCTGAGAATGAACCATTTAGAAATGAAGATAACAGTTTATTATTCAGGCCCGGAGGACACGGCGCACTGATTGAGAACCTTGATGAACAAGATGCGGATATTATATTTATTAAGAACATAGATAATGTGGTAACCAGGGTCAAAAGCCCTGAAAATGCCGCAGCTAAAAAAGTACTTGCCGGAGTGCTGCTGCAGGTTCAGCAAAAGGTATTCCGATATGCAAAGATGATCGATGATAAATCATTGGACGGCCATCAGTTAGAAACTATTAGGACATTTCTGGAAGAGGACCTCAATGTTCGTTTTTCTGATAATTATAATGGGTTTACGCTGGGACAACAGATCGAGATTTTGAAGGACAAACTGCAAAGACCACTTCGTGTTTGTGGTATGGTTAAGAATGAAGGAGAACCTGGCGGTGGCCCGTATTGGGTAAAGGACAGGAATGGTAATGTGAGTTTACAGATTGTTGAATCTGCCCAGGCGGATCTATCTAATGAACATCAGGCGAAAATCTTTAAGAGTGCTACCCATTTTAATCCGGTTGACATTGTTTGTGGCGTTAAAGACTACAAAGGACAAAAATATAACTTACTAAATTACGTAGATCAAAAGCGAGGGTTCATCACAGAGAAAACCAAAGAGGGAAAGGCTTTGAAGGCCCTGGAACTGCCTGGTCTTTGGAATGGTGCCATGGCCTATTGGAACACTGTATTTATAGAAGTACCGTCAACTACATTTAATCCTGTGAAAACCGTAAATGACTTGCTTAAACCTGCACACCAGGAATAAATAAGGAATTTATGCCTGGCCGGCGTAAGTTTTTATAAATAATCCAATTCCAGCATGTATCTTTGCATCATCTCAAAGGGGTGCCTTTTTGGTTTTTGATTCTTTATCAGACTCCAACTGGGCTGAGAGTACACCCAATGAACCTGGGCGGGTAATGCCGCCAAGGGAGTTGCGCTATTCCTGATCAAAAGGAATAGCACATATTTGAGAAAGATTCAGACCCAGTTTCGTTTCTTTCCAAATGGGTTACTATTTTTAAAAAAAAATCGGAATAATCATCCCTTTTATTCACAACCATCTATGGAATGAAAAAAGGGTTATTATTTTTATTTTTAGCGGGCGTTGTTACAATTTTTCGTGGGCAGGAACAACCCAAGGACACTGTTGAAGGCAAGGAGATCATTTTAGATGAGGTGCTCGTTTCCTCTATCAGGGTCACCAGGGAATCTCCTGTTACATTTTCTAATCTTACCAAAAAGGAATTAAGTTCCAGAAATCTGGGACAGGACATACCTATCCTTCTAAACTTTCTTCCGTCGGTCGTAACCACCTCCGATGCCGGCGCAGGAGTAGGGTATACAGGAATTCGCGTAAGGGGGAGCGATGCCACCAGAGTTAATGTTACGATTAATGGCATACCTTATAATGATTCCGAATCGCATGGAACTTTTTGGGTGAACCTGCCAGATTTTGCATCATCCACCGAAGACCTTCAATTGCAAAGAGGGGTTGGGACCTCTACCAATGGAGCGGGCGCTTTTGGAGCTAGTTTAAACTTATTGACAGACGCCGTAGCAGAGGAGGCATTTGCTGAAATTGCCTCTTCTTTTGGAAGTTTCAACACTATGCGTAACAATGTTAAATTCTCTACGGGGCTGATGAATGAGACCATTGAGGTTTCGGGCCGATTGTCAAGGATCATTTCAGATGGTTACATAGACAGAGCTTCCGCTGCCCTCGACTCCTATTTTTTACAAGGGGCGTACAGAGATGAGAATACCCTAATTAAGGCCTTGATTTTTGGCGGACATGAAATTACTTACCAGGCTTATTTTGGGATTGATGCGGCTACGCTTCAAACTAACAGGCGATTTAATCCGGCCGGATTGTATACAGATGAGAACGGAGAGATCCAATTTTATGATAATGAAGTTGATGATTACAAGCAAGATCATGCTCAACTCCATTGGAACCAGCGATTGGGTAGTGGCTGGAATTCAAATCTGGCTTTTCATTATACAAGAGGCAGAGGATATTTTGAACAGTACAGGCAAGATGATGATTTTGACACCTATGGCTTTGAACCCATCACTATTAATGGAGAAGAGATCACTTCAACAGACCTTGTCCGCAGAAGATGGTTAGACAACGACTTTTATGGCACTGTTTTTTCTTTGGATCGTTCTTTTGAAAAAGTAAAATTTATCCTGGGTGGGGGATACAATCTTTATGAAGGGGATCATTTTGGCGAGGTCATTTGGGCACGTCTGGCTCCTGGAGCAGATATTAGAGAGCGCTATTATGACGATAAGTCAAGAAAAACAGATTTTAACATCTTTGCCAAAGGCACTTATAATTGGAATAAACATTGGAGTCTTTATGGCGATATACAGTACAGAACCGTAAATTATCGGGCGAATGGTAATGAAACCGGACTCGTAGATGACAGCTTTAATTTTTTTAATCCAAAGGCCGGACTAATCTATGATCTCAATAGGAATCATAATTTTTATTTTTCATGGGCCGTTGGAAATCGGGAGCCAAATAGGAATGATTATGAAAATGGCAATCCAAAACCGGAACGGCTCAATGATTATGAACTGGGATGGCGATATATTACACCAGATGTTCAGATTAACACAAACCTTTTCTACATGCGGTATAAAGATCAGTTGGTTCTCACCGGAGAATTGAATGATGTAGGGGCCCCATTACGTGCTAATGTTGGGGACAGTTACCGTCTTGGATTGGAAGTAGATGCCGCTGTAAAGTTAGGAGGCAATTTTGTTTGGCAGCCTAATTTGGCGCTTAGTGCCAATAAAAATATCGATTTTGTCTTTCAAAGAAATGGAGTTCTGGAGGATTTGGGAAATACCAATATCGCATATTCTCCGGGCTTGATCATAGGCAATAGGATTGCCTATGAACCTAATGATACTTTTCAGCTATCCCTGTTGACCAAGTACGTTGGAGAACAGTATATGGGTAATATTGACGCGTCATCATCTGTACTCGATTCATATTCACAGACCGATTTAAATGTCTCATATACATTGCAACCTAAACGTGTAGTGAAGCGTATCGTTATCTCCGGTTTAGTGAATAATATTTTTGATGCTAAGTATGTTTCCAATGGCTATTTTTTCACCTTTGATGATGATTTTAGCAACCCGGGAACTATTACAACCATAGAAGGTGCCGGGTATTACCCGCAAGCCGGGATCAATTTTCTACTTGGTGTCAAAGTAGGATTTTAAGGCTCCCTTAAATGAAGTTGTTATTTCTGAAGAAGATAATAGAAAAATCAATTGCTAATTACTACTACGTTACCACTTTGAGTGGCGCGGTATTCGAGCATGTTGAAATAACGTCCACCATCATCTGGGGGCGCTAATTGTTGCCCCGTAAACAAACTGTATTCATAATCTTCGCATCCACAAACCGCAGTTTGTCCACTTAATGATGTAGTAGAACAAGAGTTCGGGGAGTGATTAGGACAACTGGCTTCAAATACACGGTAGGCAAACCCCGTATTCATAACATAGACGCCACGGATCCCGATACCTTGAGCACCTATATAAACGGCATTACCGGGATTGGTAAGTGGGCTGTAAAGAGGTAAATTTAAATTGATCTCAAATCGGAAGCCAATTTCCTGCAGATAAGGATTACGTTGCCCCTGATCATTACTACAGGCGAGCGTGAACAATAATAAAAGAAGCATGCAGGAATGTCTCATATGGGCTTTACGGATTTGATTTTGCTGCAAAATTGATCAAAAATTCTGTATATTTGCGTTAAATCCTCTCTAAAATACATGCCAAAAGCATGGTAGCTGCAGGGGATTTTCTATTTATAAAATGAGGTCGTTATGAGCAATGTATCGTATTACACCGCGGAAGGATTAAAAAAATTGAAAGAAGAGCTTAATCATTTAAGGGATATAGAACGTCCGTTAGCTTCCCAGGCCATTGCCGACGCCCGAGATAAAGGGGACCTGTCTGAGAATGCAGAATACGATGCCGCAAAGGAAGCTCAGGGGCATCTGGAATTAAAGATCGCTAAATTAGAAGAAACATTAGCCAATGCTCGACTTATAGATGAATCACAACTAGATACCTCCAAAGTATTGGTGCTTTCTACCGTCAAACTTAAGAACCGTCAAAATGGGATGGAGATGAAGTATACGTTGGTTGCGGAAAGTGAGGCTGACCTGAAGTCTGGTAAAATATCTGTTACTTCACCTATAGGAAAAGGACTATTGGGGAAAAAAGTTGGAGATACCGCTGAAATTAGTGTGCCAAACGGCACCTTGAAGTTTGATATCTTAGAAATTACTCGTAACTAAGCATTTATATTCTTTATATTTAATCCTATCTAGAACAGATAGGATTTTTTAATTAATTATAGAAGCCAATGTCCAGTATTTTTACAAAGATCATCAAGGGGGAGATTCCCTGCTACAAGATTGCTGAAGATGAACAGTTTATTGCCTTTCTGGATATTAATCCTAACGCTAAGGGACACACCTTATGCGTCCCAAAAAAGGAAGTAGATAAGATCATGGACCTGGACGAGTCGACCTATTTGGGGTTAATGCTTTTTGCAAGAAAAGTTGGGAAAGCACTCGGTGCTGCAGTACCTTGTAAACGCGTGGGCATCACGGTAATTGGATTAGAGGTGCCTCATGTTCACGTACACCTTATTCCCCTCCAAAGTATGGCTAACGCTACTTTTCAACACAAGGTGTCTTTCACCGAATCGGAATTTAAGTCGATAGCAGAAAGTATCAAAGCCAAGCTGTAATGTATCCTGCATAATAAAGATAAGAGAGTGAGCCTGCCAAAATAAGTAAAAGGATTAAAAGCCCATAGGTTACTTTCGAAAATCTTAAGGATGTGGGTTCTGGTGTAACCATCTTCTGAAAATATTCAAAACTTCGTTCAATATCATCTGTCCATTTTACCGGATAGATCAATGACCCACATTTACTGCAACGTATTTCCTGACTTACTTCCTTTGTTGTTTTGTGGTAGAATTTGTTGATGAGGTGTTTTTGAAAAAATGTTAGTTTCAATTCCTGATTAAAGCACTCAGGACAATTATTTTTAAGAATGGATTCTTTAATGACGATTTGTTTTTCCCTGGCCATGCTTATTGGTTTATTTGTAATGAAATTTGCATTATGGTCCCTTCTTTACTGGAATTCAGAACCTTGATCTTGCCCTGATGGTATTCTTCAACGATACGTTTAACCAAAGATAATCCAAGACCCCACCCTCTTTTTTTGGAAGTGACTCCGGGTTCAAAAATGGTATTAAAGTTGCTCTTTGGGATTCCTTGTCCGGTATCCGTGATTAGGATGTTAACATATTTGCCATCTGGCATAATTTCAATGGAAATGGATCCTTTCCCTTTCATGGCATCGATCCCATTTTTTACAAGGTTTTCAATGGTCCAGTTGTATAAGGCACTGTTCAACATGATCGATTGCGACTCAAGATGCGTTTTAAAAGAATAGTGTATTAGTCGAGAACTACGCAATTGCAAATAGTCAAACGCCTTCCTGGTTTCTTCAACGATGTCTTTACGTTCTAATTTGGGAAGTGAACCAATGTTGGAGAAACGTTCAGTAATGGTCTGCAATCTGTCGATATCCTTCTCAATTTCAGTGGTGATAGCATTGTTTATATCCTCGTTCTTTAAAAGTTCATTCCAGCCGAGTAGTGATGTAAGAGGAGTGCTGATCTGATGAGCTGTTTCTTTGGCCATTCCTGCCCATAACTTATTCTGCTCAGAGGCTTTGTTGGTCTTAAAGAAAAAGAATATAACAGTGCCGAATAAGAGAATAATAAGTAATAGGGCTATAGGATAATACTTTAGCTTATTGAGTACCTCAGAATTTCCATAGTACAAGGTGGCCAGAGATTCTCCTTCATAGTCTATGGCAATAGGAGTATTCTCACCCATGAATTTTGAAATTTTCTTTTGAATTTGGGCAGAATCTGCTTCAATATCATCATCCATGTTATTGGTCTTCACAGAACCGTCCTTGTTCACCAGGATCATAGGGGTAGATGTATTGTTCTGAAATATCTTAACATGCAGATTGCCCAGATCACGGTCTTCGGAGGATTGAAGCAATTCTGACTGGGCCGTAGCCCAGATCTCCATTTTATATCGTTCTTCTTCCTTGAATTTTTTGAAAAAACTGTTGGTGTTCCAGAGAATGAGACTTACAATAACAAAGGATGCTATCAGCAAGAATATATTGGAGATTTTGTTTTTGGGATTAAAGTTCATCCTGTGGTAAACATGCTTTTAAAGATAACATAAAATGAGTTCATTTGTTGTATTTGGGTCACTGGTCTGTATTATAAATTGCCTACAAATTATGTACCTTTGTCAACTATGTCGAATACGCTTGCCATACATCCTGAAGAACTATCTACCTCCCAATTACATGGCTATCTATTAGGAGCTGTGGGCCCGCGCCCAATTGCCTTCGCGAGTACTGTTGACACAAAGGGACGACCTAATTTATCGCCATTCAGCTTTTTTAATGTCTTTAGCGCCAATCCTCCAGTCTTGATATTTTCGCCGGCCCGAAGGGTGCGTGACAACACGACCAAACATACCCTCGAAAACATATTGGCTACTAAAGAAGTTGTGATCAATGTCGTCAATTATGCCATGGTACAACAAATGTCACTGGCAAGTACCGAGTACGGTGAAGGAGAGAATGAATTTATTAAGTCTGGTCTTTCCATGGAGCCTTCAGATATGGTACGTCCTTTTCGCGTAGGTGAATCACCTGTGCAGTTTGAATGTAAGGTAACCAAAGTGGAATCCCTCGGAGACCAGGGAGGTGCGGGTAATCTGGTTTTTGCTGAAGTGGTGAAGATCCATATAAAAAAGAACATACTAAACCCTCAAGGGGGGATCGATCAGTCTAAAATTGATCAGGTTGCCCGTATGGGAGGGAATTGGTACACTAGGGCCAGACTTGGAATGTTTGAAGTGCCCAAACCATTGAGCACGCGCGGTATAGGCGTGGATAGTCTGCCTGAAGCAGTCAGAAATAGCAGTGTACTTTCCGGGAACGACCTTGGGATGTTGGGAAATGTGGAGGCTTTACCCGGTAAAGAGGAAATTGATTATTTTTTGGAACAACATCCAGAGTTAAAGAATATGACAGCTAAACAAGATTTGCATAAGAAAGCAAAGGAATTTTTAATGAATAATGACGTGTCTTCTGCCTGGAAGGTACTCATGGTAAAACAATAAATATGGAAATACAGGGAAAAGTTAAAATGATTGACGAAACCAAAACCTACGGATCTAATGGTTTCAGAAAGCGTGAATTGGTTGTAACTACCGAAGAGCAGTATCCACAACATATTATGATAGAATTTGTTCAGGATAAAACGGATCTATTAAACGCTTTTAATGAAGGTGATACGGTGAAAGTGAGTATCAATCTTCGCGGTAGGGAATGGGTAAATCCTCAGGGGGAAACAAAATATTTCAATTCAATTCAGGGATGGCGCATTGAAAAACAAGATACAGGCAGTGGGCCGCAAGAGATGCCTCCTGTACCACCAATGGATGCCTTTGAGCCGGCGAATGAATTGAATGAAGAGGATCATGATGACCTGCCATTCTAAGGTAAACTTTGCGGTTTAAAATTTTTACTTCTTCAGTGCGGATAAAATAGGATTGTGAAAAATAAGAACAGGCCCATAACATTTCTGGATGACCGGCTCCTTTTTCCGCCGGTAGCTATGGCGAATTCAGAAGGATTATTAGCCGTTGGTGGCGATCTTTCACCAGAACGGTTATTATTGGCCTATAAAAATGGGATTTTCCCATGGTTTAATGAAGATTCTTTGATCCTATGGTGGAGCCCGGATCCCCGAATGGTATTATACCCAGAGAAGATAAAGGTCTCAAAGAGCATGCGCAACACTCTGAATAAGGAAAAGTACAAGGTTACCAAAGACAAGGCATTCAATGATGTAATTCAGCACTGCGCCACAGCATACAGACCTGGTCAAAAGGGAACATGGATTACCGAGAATATGACAAAAGCCTATGTTCAGTTATATGAGAATGGGCATGCACATTCCTATGAAGTTTGGGAAGAAGGAGATTTAGTTGGAGGATTATACGGAATTGATCTCGGTCATGTATTTTGTGGAGAAAGCATGTTCAGTGTAAAAAAAGATGCCTCTAAATGCGCCCTTATCCATCTTGCAAAGGAATTAGAAAGAATGAACTATGCGGTGATTGATTGTCAATTGCACACCGACCATCTCGCAAGCTTAGGTGCAGAAACCATTTCGCGCCTTCAATATTTGGAGATATTAAAAGGCATTGATGATAATGGAACGCCTTAGAACTTCAATAGAGAATGTGATCATAATTAGCAGGAAGCAAAGGTTTCTTGTATTTAAATGTTCCTTCTGAATCAAAAATAAATTTGTAGTCCTGATTCCCATCCTCAGTTCTAATTGAAACCAGAAAATTATAGTTCAGGGAAGGGAGGAGTAAGTTTTGAAATGCCTCTTTCAGCAAACCCCTGAGTTGTTCCCCCTTTCTAAGTGGGTATTGCTGTTGAATTTTACGGATTTTAAAATTCGAGTAGGTTTGCATTAAATGGGCTGTGATGGCTTCCAATACATCATTAGGGATATCCGATTCCTGTATCAGGATCTCAATGTCTTCAAGTTCGCCTTCGGTATTGAATTCAATGCTGTAGAATAGCCTGTCCTTTTTAAATTTAGCTTCAAAACTAACCGTAATACTGTCTATTTCTTTATAAAAACGAAGCCTTTTTACCCCCTGGATTTCATCCTTGATCAGCGCCAAGGCCTTCTGGGGGAAATCTGCTTGTTTGATCCTGAATTCTCTTTCATATTTTGCCTGAGCCCATAACGGGAAGCACCAAAGCAAGCTTAAGACAATTAAAAAAGGACTATACTTCATGGTAGCGGAAACATGTGATTTCGTGGTCATTTACCATTCCTGTTGCCTGCATATGAGCGTAGACAACAGTACTGCCAACAAATTTAAAACCTCTGGACTTTAGATCCTTGCTGAGGCGATCAGATATTTCGTTGGTTGCAGGCATGTCCTTATAATTGCTAAAGGAATTCTTTATGGGTTTATGATCTACAAAATCCCAAATATAGTTGCTAAAGCTTTCAAATTGGGATTGTACTTCCATAAACGCCTGTGCGTTGTTGATTGTTGCTTTGATCTTTAGTTTATTTCGGATAATCCCTGCATCCTGAAGGAGGGAATCAATTTTTTGCTGTTTGTACCCGGCTATCTTTTTATAGTCGAAATTATCAAAAGCATTTCTGAAATTATCCCGTTTATTAAGGATAGTGATCCAACTAAGTCCGGCCTGGAAGGTTTCCAGAATCAGAAATTCAAAGAGGGTGGCGTCGTCCTTTACAGGTACACCCCATTCGTGATCGTGATATGCTTTGTACAAATCACTGCTCAAGCACCATCCACAGCGTTTTTTTTCCATTGCCCATATCCCTTTGCTAAATATAGGAGAATATTTTAAAAAGCTTTACTGATATAAAAGAAGTATTTACCAAACTAGTTTCCTCGGCACAGCTTGAAGCTTCGATCTTCGGAAGAATATGTTTATTTTTTTTATATTTAATGTGATGTATATAAATATTATTTATGAATTATACTTTGCAACAATTGCGCATCTTTAAAAAGATCTCAGAAACCAAGAGTATTACGAAGGCTTCTGAGCAACTTCATTTAACACAGCCGGCCGTTTCTATTCAATTAAAAAAATTGCAGGATCAGTTCGATATTCCTTTGACAGAGGTGGTTGGGAGACAGCTTTATATTACTGACTTTGGATATGAGATAGCGGAGGCCAGCGAACGAATCCTGGATGAAGTGAATGCCATTAGGTATAGGTCCAAGGCACATAAAGGGCAATTGGTAGGCAAGTTGCGTATTTCTATTGTGTCTACTGCTAAATACGTAATGCCTTATTTCTTATCGGGTTTTATAAGGGAGAATGAGGGCGTAGACCTGCTGATGGACGTTACCAATAAAGCCGGGGTGATAAAAAGTCTGGAGAATAACGCCGTAGATTTTGCCTTAGTATCCGTTTTGCCAGTGCAGCTCAGCGTAGATAAGGTAACCTTGATGCAAAATAAATTGTACCTGGTAGGTAGTCAATTTCCTAAAGCAGTGAATGAAAAAGTTAATAAATCGGATTTCAAGAAATTGCCATTTATTTTCAGGGAAAAGGGATCGGCAACAAGGAAGGCTATGGTCGATTTTCTTGAAGCAAATGGCATTCGCACCGGGAAGATCATGGAATTAACTTCCAATGAGGCTGTAAAGCAAGCAGTTATCGCCGGATTAGGGTATTCTATTATGCCAATTATTGGACTAAAGAATGAATTGAACAATGGTTCAATACAAATTCTGCCGGTGAAGGGATTGCCTATCAGTACGGCCTGGAATCTCATATGGCTAAGATCAAAAAAATTTTCACCAACGGCCCAGGCATATCTGGATTACCTCATAGAAGAAAAGGATGAAGTGATCGGAGAAAAATTTAATTGGTATGAAAACTATTAGCTGCGGTGGTGGTTTTGGAATATATGAGCATAAAAAACCGGCCTTATATTATCCTAGCTTAAAAGACAACAACGGCCGGTATCAGAGAACAAACACTTACTTTTTCAGTTCACCTGCCTTTAGCGCATCTTCTAAATGTGCATCAACAGTACTGAAGTTTCTAAAAAATTTCATGCCATCTGTCCGTTTAAGGGTAACCTTTGTGTCACCTTCATCTGTATAGGAATAGGCAATAACTTCTACCTCTTTTCCGTAAACAGATTTGAGATTGGCGATTCCACCTCTTTTGATTATAAAGTTTTTTCTTGGAAAATGAATATGCTGATATTCACTTCCAACGGGCCTCTCTATAGTTAATAAAGTACCCTCCTTAATTGGAGTTTGCTGTTTATCCTGAGCATAGAGCCCGATGCTTAAACTCAAAAAACATAGTACCAAGAAAGCTTTTTGTTTCATAAGACTTTTTTTAATGATAACTCAAATATAACGATTTCTGATCGTTGTTTCAAGCATTACTATTGTTAAAAAACAGTTAAACTATTAGTATATGATAGTATTACTATTAAATTTGGCGTTTGAAATTACTTTGGATATGAAACATTTGTTGCAATCGATTAAGATAGAGGTGAATAAAAACACCTACGTTAAAGATCCCGAGTCTTCTGATTTGGGAAAAAGGATAGTGGAACACAGCATCCTTATGATCCAAGAAGTGGGTTTTGATTCTTTTACCTTTAAGAAATTAGGAGAGCGAATTGGTTCTAATGAAAGTTCCATTTACCGGTATTTTGAGAATAAACACAAACTACTTTTATATTTAACTTCCTGGTATTGGGGATGGCTAGAATATCAGTTCGTTTTTGCAACAAATAGTATGGCAGATTCTGGCGATAAATTGCGCAAGGCAATTGAAGTAATTACAAAACCTGTGACCATAGACGCTTCCTTTTCTCATATAAACGAAGTTATTCTCAATAATATCATTATCAATGAGTACTCCAAATCCTATCTTACCAAAGAAGTAGATGCTGAGAATAAAGAAGGATATTTTGAAATTTATAAAAGAATGGTGATGCGGTTACGTGAAATGATCGAAGCTCTTGATCCGGATTATCCGTATTCCCTGAGTTTAGCAAGCACTTTATTAGAGGGATCTTTACATCAGTATTTTTTAACACAACATTTCCCTTCACTTACCAATTGTAATGATAAGATCTCCCCTACGGAGTATTTTACCCATTTGATTTTTAATTCTATAAATAAAAAATAGATGGCTAAGACTGTATTAACGGCCTGGCAACGCCTGGTAGGACTATTAAAATTAGACAAAAGAGATATTTTACAAGTCTTTTATTATGCCATATTTGCGGGACTGGTAAATCTATCCTTACCGCTTGGTATTCAGGCGATCATTAATTTAATCCAGGGGGCACAAATTAGTACCTCCTGGATCGTATTGGTCATTCTGGTCACCCTGGGGGTAGCTTTTGTTGGAATACTGCAACTAATGCAAATAAGAATCATTGAAAATGTTCAGCAAAAGATCTTTACCAGGTCTTCCTTTGAATTTGCATATCGCTTCCCTAAAATTAAGATGAGCGAACTACGCAATCTGTACCCACCGGAACTGGCGAATCGGTTTTTTGACACCCTTACAGTGCAGAAAGGCCTGGCCAAGATTTTGGTTGATTTTCCCGCAGCACTTCTTCAAATCATATTTGGGTTGATGTTACTTTCATTTTACCATCCATTCTTTATTATTTATGGTTTTCTCTTGTTATTACTTATTTATTTTGTGTTCAAATTCACTGCACAAAAAGGGCTTGAAACCAGCTTAAATGAATCTGAGAACAAATATAAAGTGGCGCATTGGTTACAGGAAGTAGCAAGGTCCATTACAAGCTTTAAACTTTCGGGCAAGACAAGCTTGGCGATGGATAAGAATGATATATTGGTAGAGCAATACCTGGAAGCACGTGAAAGCCATTTCCGAATTTTGGTAATTCAGTTTATACAAATGATAGGCTTTAAGGTACTTGTTACAGTAGGCCTGCTTCTTATCGGAGGTATTCTGGTACTGAACCAGGAAATGAATATAGGCCAATTTGTGGCCGCGGAGATCATAATTCTGCTGGTGATCAATAGTGTAGAAAAATTGATATTAGGGCTGGAGACCTTTTACGATCTATTGACCTCTCTTGAGAAATTGGGACAGGTGGTTGATAAAGACCTTGAGCCATTGGAAGGAGAGCAGCCATTTAGCGAAAATGATGCATTCAATGTTGAATTAAGTGACATTGAATACAAAGTGCCAGGAACAAATAAGTTCATTATTGATAAGGTGTCGCTTATGATTACTCCGGGCTGTACAATACTCATAAATGGCGATAGCAGCTCCGGTAAGTCAACACTGTTAAGACTAATGGCAGGAATTCTGGAGCCCGATGCAGGTGCTATCTATGTGAACAATGTATCGCTAAAGTCTATCGCTTTGAATTATTACAGATCTCACATTGGACAGTCCCTTACTGAAGAATCCCCCTTTGAAGGCAGCATCCTGGAAAATATCACTTTTGGAGACAAGTCTATTAAAGAAGACGATGTTTATTGGGCGCTTGAAAAAGCCGGACTCACAAATTTTGTCAAGGAACAACCAAAAGGTCTGAGGACCACGCTATATCCGGAAGGACAGCAAATACCATATGTGATCTCCAGAAAAATTGTTCTGGCCAGAAGCATCGTACGAAAGCCACGCTTATTGATCTTAAAAGATCCTTTGGATCATTTTAATCCGAGTGAAGCCAAAAAAATTATGGAATTTCTTGTAGACCGGTCCAATCCATGGGCGCTCGTTGTAGTAAGTCAAAACCCTCGATGGGTTAAAAATTGCACCCGAATCATAACCATGAAAGATGGTAAAATTATTAAGGAAAGCTAAAAAATATGCTGAATATATCACCAAATAAACTTAATAGGAAGATAGATCTATTAGGATATAAGTCGTCTCAGAAGGTCTTTCACTCCAGGCATTACAAGCACTTTGATCGCTTCCTGCTGGCGTTTACGATTATAGGCTTTATTGTGCTCTTCCTCCCGTGGACTCAGACGATCTCCGGAACGGGCTACCTCACGACTCGAAATCCGGAACACCGTCCGCAAACCATACAATCTCCAATCCCCGGTAGAATAGAAAAGTGGTACGTACAAGAAGGCGATTTTGTAAAAAAAGGGGATACTATTCTCTTTATTTCTGAGGTAAAAAATGAATATTTTGATCCGAATTTAATCGCTCGGACAGGAGATCAGATCAAGGCAAAATCTATGGCCGTTACATCCTATCAGGGAAAAGTAAAGGCCCTGAATTCTCAGGTTGGTGCCCTGGATAGAGAACGTCAATTAAAACTTGAGCAATCCAGGAACAAATTATTACAGGCTAATTTAAAAGTACAGAGTGACAGCATTGATCTGGAAGCTGCTAAAACCAACCTGACCATCGCCCAAAGACAATTCGATAGGGTTGTGCAGTTAGAAGCAGAAGGTCTAAAGGCTGTAACAGATGTGGAAGAAAAGCGGCTTAAACTTCAGGAAACCCAGGCAAAACTTATTTCTCAGGAAAATAAACTCCTTGCTTCAAAGAATGAAATTCTAAATGCCACTATGGAGATAAATAGAGTGCAGGCAGAATACACAGATAAGATCTCTAAGGCGCAGAGTGATATGTTTACAGCCCAGTCGAATCAATTCGACTCTGAGGCTCAGGTGACCAAGCTGGAAAACGAATACTCCAATTATGAGATCCGCAGTCAGATGTACTATATAAGGGCCCCTCAAAGTGGTTTTATTAATAAAGCCCTACAGGCCGGAATAGGAGAAACCTTTAAGGAAGGTGATAAATTGGTAGGGATTATGCCTTCTGAATATGCCATGGCTGTTGAGACCTATGTTGCACCTATTGATTTGCCATTGATCCATATTGGAGAAAAAGTAAGGATTCAGTTTGATGGATGGCCAGCTATTATTTTTAGTGGATGGCCCAATGTCTCCTATGGTACATATGGGGGTGAGGTCATCGCTATTGAGACATTTATTAGTGCAAATGGAAAGTATAGGGTGCTATTATCACCAGATCCGGATGATTATCCCTGGCCAAAAGATATTCGTGTAGGTTCTGGCGCCAATACACTGGCATTACTCGAAGATGTACCCATCTGGTTTGAGCTTTGGAGACAATTGAACGGATTTCCGCCTAATTACTACCAGCCCGAAGATGGAATGGCTCAAAATGAGAAAAAGTAAGGATGAAAAAGTACCTGCCGTTATTGGGCTTACTAGTATCGATGTCGCTTTTTGGCCAGGGGATTGATACCCTCAAACTGAATTTCAGGGAATACCTTGGATATGTGAAGAAGTATCATCCTATCGCTAAACAAGCAGAATTAGTCCTGGCTATTGGCGAGGCAAACCTAATGAAGGCCAGAGGTGGTTTCGATCCTAAAGTTGAAATTGACTACGATCGTAAAAAGTTTAAAGGAACTGAATATTACGATAGGTTGAACGCTACTTTTAAAATTCCCACTTGGTACGGAATTGAATTAAAGGGTAATTTTGAACAAACAGATGGCCAATTTTTAAATCCGGATGAAACCTTGCCGGAGGACGGACTGTACAGTGCTGGGGTGTCTTTTTCATTAGGGCGGGGATTCCTGGCAAATGATCGGATGGCTACGCTTCGAAAAGCGAAGTTTTTCAGGGAGCAGTCGGTTGCGGACCGAGACCTGTTGGTAAATGAAATTCTTTACGCGGCCTCTATTGCTTATTTTGATTGGTTACAGGCATATAATTCTAAGGAGATATTCAAACAATTTTTGGACAATGCTGAAATCCGTTTTGCTGCCGTAAAAGCAAGGGCTCTTTCTGGTGATATAGCTTCTATAGATACTGTGGAAGCCAAGATTGCATTTCAGAACAGGGCTTTAAGTCTCACACAAGCCGAAGTTACGTTCCGAAATAAAAGTCTGGAATTATCGAATTTTCTATGGATGGCTGATAATGTACCCTTGGAGCTCGAAGAGAATGTAATCCCGGATACTTCCCTGCAAAATGAGATTGACAGTGCCCTTGAGATCCTCGGACTTCCATTAGATAGCTTTACCATTGAGAACCATCCAAAGATTATATCTCTCGGACTCAAAATAGATCAATTAATTATTGATCGCAGGTTGAAGACCAACCAACTTCTACCAAAAATTGATTTGGAATATAATTTTTTAACGGAAACTCCGGAGCTGATCAACTCCCTGGAGTCAGAAAGTTATAAGGCAGGTGTCAATATTAGTCTCCCGCTTTTCTTGCGCAAAGAACGAGGAGCTTTGAAATTGGCAAAATTCAAATTGCGCGATGCAGAATATGAATATTCGAGTGCTACAGTCTCTATTACAAATAAGATACTGGCTATATATAATGAACTCGACTCCTATGAAGAGCAAAATAAGTTGGTTTTCGATATTGTAAATAATTACGGCATTTTGCTCAATGGGGAAGAACGCAAATTTAGTTTTGGCGAGAGCTCATTGTTCCTTATTAATAGCAGGGAAAACACACTTATTGATGCCAGGCTAAAACAGAATGAGCTTCAGAATAAGTTCTTTACAGCCAAGGCAAAACTTTTTCAGAGCCTGGCAATCAATCCGGAGAATTTGTAGTGTAGGAAATGTGGTTTAAGAATTGTAAGGAATGAATATTTAGACCTACAAAGCATCTATGAACTTCAATGACCAAAAGAACCAGGTCATCTGTAAATACGCACTGGCATGAACAATGCTCTTACAAAACAAACTACAAAAGAAGTAATTCAAAAAGCACTTGCTGAATCAATGTGCTATGAACAATTTCGGCAATTGGTTTCAGAACTTGCAGCTAAAAATGGCACTACCGGACCGGAACAAACAGAAGCCTATAAGGCCTATACCGTCTTAAATGACAAAAGGATGCGCCGCTGGGATAAGACGTTAAAATTTCCAGAGGATATTAGCAAGCATCTTAAAGGATACCAGGAGAAAGTATACTGGTTGGTCATTGTAGAGAGTTGGTGCGGGGATTCCGCACCTTCGCTTCCTGTGATGAATAAGATTGCTTCGTTGAATGACAACATCGATCTTAGAATTGTACTTCGCAATAAACAACCCGGCCTTATGGACGCCTTTCTTACTAATGAGAAAATGGCTATTCCTAAATTGATCGCAATAGATCAGAAGACTTTGGAAGTTTTAGGAACCTGGGGCCCGCTTCCTTCAGAAGCTACCAAGATGGCAAATGAATACAAACAAGTACATGGAGCCTTATCTCCAGAATTTAAAGAGGTTCTGCAGCAATGGTTCAATAAGGATAAAGGACAAAATATACTGACCGACTTACAACAATTACTTACTCTGAAATAGATAGGTAATGGTCCCTATCTGTGAAGCTTTTGTCGAACTGTTAAACCTCGCTTTGCGGGCATATTCAATCGCATTTTCAACCAAACAACCATTAGAGGTGTTGGAGCTTTTGGCATTGAATTCGGCATCCGTAACATAACCCAAGTTGTCTACCTTAATAGTAATCACCACCGTACCGCCTTCCAGACAGGTATAGATGGGGGGAGGAAGTTCAAAATTTCTTCTGTCTACCAGAGAATAGGTAATGCGGGTACGTTTGTTTGCCAGGTAATCGGTAAATTCCTTTTTCTCGGCCTCTTTTTCCCCTAATTCCTGTTTCCGTTCTTCTCTTTTTTTAGCCATTTCTTTTAAAGAAGCTGCAAATTCAGGATCGGCATTTAAAATATCCTCCATGGAACTCTCTGAGGGATCCAGATTATGCTCTTCCATAAGCTCTTCCAGCGTCTTCAATGGTTCCGGATTACCAAAACTTGGTTTGGCAGTTTCATTGATAGCCTGACTACTTTTAATGGGATCTGCATTGGCCAATTCTTCTGCTCTTTTCTCTTCCTCTTCCAAAAGTTGTTGTAAATCCTCATCGGCAAGACTCATTTCTATGACATATTCATCCTCTTCCTTAGCCCCAAGATGAAGATTGTAAAGTAGCAGGATCATCAGGGAAAGGGAGAAAAAGGTAATGATAAAAGAAAGTTGATTTCTGTTTAAATTCATTATCCAGTGGAGAATATGTGATACCTTTTTCATAAAAAAAGTGCTAAGCAGGCTCCTAAAAATACAAAAAGAACGACTTACTCTTTTAATAAGAGTTCTCTGAAGATAGTAGGATCTACTGCATTATCTACGTAATATTCGCCTATTTTGGTTCTTCTAAGGGAAGAAAGATGCCCCCCTACCCCAAGAGACTGCCCGAAATCGTGGGCTAGAGATCGTATATAAGTCCCTTTGCTGCACACTACCCGAAAGTGTATTTTGGGCATCATAATAGCCGTAATCTCAAAGACTAAAATTTCCACGGTTCGCGATGGTACTTCTAAAGAGGTTCCCTCCCGGGCATATTCATACAATCTTTTCCCGTCTTTTTTGAGCGCAGAGAATAGAGGAGGTTTCTGCGAAATTTTACCTGTAAAAGGAATAGTGGCTTCCGTAATATCCTTCGGTGTTAGACCTTCTGTGCTCGATGTAAACGTAACCTCAGTTTCCAGATCATAGGAAGGAGTAGTTGCTCCGAGCGTTATGGTGCCAATATACTCTTTTAATTGTCCTTGTAATTCTTCGATCTTCTTTGTGAATCTACCGGTACAAACAACCAAAAGGCCAGTGGCCAAGGGATCGAGGGTTCCGGCATGTCCAATTTTTATTTTTTTAAGTTGAAATTTTTTCCTGATCGTCCATTTTACTGAATTTACTGCCTGGAAGGATGTCCAGCCCAAAGGTTTATCAAGAAGCAACACTTGCCCTTCCAGGAACTCATCTTTGGATATGGAATCAAGAGGGATTTTCATGTGAAACGAATTAATTCCAAAGGCTAAAACCAATGGCAATAAGGCCAACTACAAAGCAATAAATGGCAAAATACTGTAATTTACTCTTCTTTACCAATTGGATCATCCAGGTGCAGGCAATCAGTCCGGCGAGAAAAGCTGCTATAAATCCGGCACTTAAACTTACAATTTGAGCACTTTGAAAATCTATTTCTCCCCCTAATAGATCCTTTGCCATTTTACCAAGAATCAGGGGTACGACCATCAGGAACGAAAATCTTGCTGCTTTTGATTTGTCTATACCAAGGAGTACCGATGTTGATATAGTAGCTCCGCTTCTGGAAATTCCGGGTAAAATAGAAATGGCTTGAGAAACACCTATGATAAATGCATTCAAATACGTCACTTTTTTCTCAGTTTCTTTCGCCCTGTCTGCCAGATATAATAATAAGGCCGTAATCAAAAGCATATACCCTACCAGCAAAACATTCTCGCCAAAAAGACTTTCCAGTCTTTCGTCAAAAAATATTCCCACAAAAGCTGCCGGCAACATTGAAATAATGATTTTTAGGGAAAACCGGGTCTGTTCATTCCATTTAAAGCTGAATAATCCCTTTAAAATTTCCCAAACGTCTGATCTGAAGACTACTATGGTGCTTAATGCGGTTGCAAAGTGCAGAACAACTGTAAATAAGAGGCTGTCTTCAGGAATAGAGGCATCCCCTAAAATGGCCTTTCCTAGTTCTAAATGGCCACTTGATGAAACAGGAAGAAATTCTGTCAATCCCTGAACAATGCCAAGTATGATGGCGTCAATGATTTCCAATTATTTGTTCTTATGAGGATTTAACAGGATCGCATATACTTCCAGCCCCAAACCAATAAGTACCAAGGTGGGTGCCAAACGTATCCTTCTAAAGCTATAGATATCAGGATTAAAAACGGAGGGATCATCACTTCCTCCCCCGCTCATTAAAATAAAGCCTAAGGCCATGCAGCCAATACCAATGAACATGAAGAGATAGTTCTTTTTTTGAAAAATAAACTCCTTTCTCTGGCTTTCCTGTTTATTTTTTTGCTTTTTTCCCATGGCTGCAAAGTTAATAATATAAATCGTCTGTTCTTAGATTCAAGAATCGTTGTGTTGCAAAGAAGGTACTTAAGAGAGAGATCAATACCCCCAGAGTAAAGACTGCAAGGAAGAGTCCTCCCAGGAACCATAGATCTGTTAAAAGATTAAGATCTGGAAAATTGAGATCCATGTAGTACAAAAGTCCTCCCAGAACGAGTAATGCTAATAATGCCCCTAACATCCCCAATTTAATATTTGTCCAGATAAAAGGCCTTCGGATAAACGTTTTTGTGGCTCCTACCATTTGCATGGTTTTTATTATGAACCGTTTTGAGTATATGGAGAGTCGAATCGAACTATTGATCAGAAGTACCGCGATAAAGGTAAAAATGGCACATATGATCAAAATCCAAAAAGAAATCTTTTTAACGTTGTCTGTCAAAAGTGCAATTAAGGGCTTGTCATAACTCACTTCCTCTACATAGCCCTTTGCAGAAATTTCCGCTGCAATTGAAGCGATCTGATCTGTCGTGACAAAATCTGCATTTAACTGAACGTCTATCGAATTTTTGAGGGGGTTATATCCCAGAAAATCAATAAAATTCTCTCCAATGTCGTCACTGTGTTGTTCCGCGGCTTCCTCCTTTGAAACATAGGTAGCGGTTTTTGTATAGGGCGCCAACACCAGACTTTTTTGAAGCTGATCTATCTCTACTTGTTTGGCATTGTCTTTTAAAAAGACCGATAGGGTTATTTGCTCCTTAAAGTGATCTGCAAGTTTTTTGGTATTAATGACCAGGAGGCCTAAAACCCCTAAAAGAAAAAGAACCAATCCAATACTTAGCACCACAGAGAAATAGGAGGAGATCAATTTCCTTTTTTGATATCGTTCAAAAGATGTACTCATAGTAGGCTTATAATGACGTAAAAATACTAAAGTAAGATGAACCTTATGTTTGTAAGATTGTAATTATTTTAGGTGACACCGAAGTCCTCCTTATTGATCCTATCTTTTTAAGGAAACATGCCCTTTGAGTTCCTTATCCGCGATCCTTACGGAATACCAATAATCGCCGGATGGAAGATCTCGGTTATTGTACCTGCCATCCCATTCTAAAGGTTGATTATAACTGCTTTTCAAAAGTTTGCCATATCGATCAAAAAGATTGATTTCGTAATCTGAATTCGAATCAATGCCTTCAATTTTAAAAACATCATTGATAGCATCTCCATTGGGTGTAAAAAATTTAGGGACCACCAGGTGAAAGTATTCTATTGATACTATCCCGCAACTAGTTTTATTCCTGACGGATATCGCATATAAACCACCAGGAACATCGGAAAAGCTGGATTCATCCTGAAAGATGATCCCGTCTAAGGAATATTCAAATTCTCCTTCGTTTATAGTGGTAATAGAAATATCATAATCATCTGATAAAATCTTATCAATAACAGGTAGGTCTATTTGATTCAGAAGAATCGTTTTGATGTTGGAACATCCTCTGGGATCTGTTACTTCCACCGTATACCTTCCTGATTCCGAAACAAGGATATTTGCGTGTGGTTTCACCTGTATTCCATTCGTAATTAACGCCGGTAATGCCAGATTCCAGGGTAATCTCGGTATTTTCACAAAAAAATAGCTCCTCATCCGTTACCGACGGCAAGGGGTAAAACTCCAGCGTAACCGGAGTCCTAGTATCGGAAGGGCATTCTGCCATTGTTGGGACCGCTTCTGCATAATAAGTACCTGCTATGTTTGTTGTATACGAAGCACTATTAGAGACTAATAAGGTGCCTCCTGCAGGAGCGTCATACCAGTTAACAATAATTCCGGGAGGAACCCTGACCGTTAGAATACCATTGTCTATATTTTCACAAATACGGATATCTCCGATGTTGTTTGGTGGATTTGGCGTTGGCACGAATATGATCTCAAAAACCTCGGAAATAACATTGCATAGGTCATTCGAGATATTCACCAGGTCTTCCGATACCTTTACTCTGTAAAATCGATCCGTAGCAACTAGTGGGGTGGTATAGGTATCTGTTGTTTCTCCCGGTATATCGGTCCAGCTTATAGCATCGGTACTTTCCTGCCATTGGTAGAAATGACTTGAAAATATACTGAAGTCCGGGGAAGCGTTCAGTATAGTGCTTAAAGGGCCGTCATCTTCACAGGCATATATGGAGGTTTCATTTGATGAATTTGAAAGTGTAATCAGATCTCCACATGATCTAAATTCAATGTCATCAATGGCCAGGTCATTGCCGCAACCTCCACTACCGTTGTTGATCATTTTTAATATTACAGACGTTTGTCCCGGTTCCGTTGTAAATAACAAAGCATATTGCCCCCATTCCGGAGTGGTCTTGTCAACAATATCTCCTGTGTCACCCTCCGCAAGTAAATTGCTGTCTGTACTATCCCAAATTTGGAATTTTACATTTATAGGAATACCATTTCCGGGACATCCGGCACCGGACCTGGGATGAAGATTCAGAAGCCAGGATGAAAATTCATAAGAAGTGTTTTCACATAGATTGGTAATGGTTCTCCTGTAAAATTCTCCGGCGGTAAAGCTGGCATTTACAATGAATGCTTTGCCACTTACGTCATCTGGCGTATGATCTTGTATATTGAACCAATCAAAATAGCCCGCGGTACTGCTTGTAATGGTATAACTTCCATCCTCAGGGACTCCGTTTACGTACGTATAGGTGGTAGTGCCTGCCGGTAAGGCAGGGCCATTTGTAATCCCGGTTCCAAAGTCTTCCGTAAATATGGGACTCCCGGAATTACCTGAGCAAAAACCCAGTTGTGCAAAATTTGACTGGGTAAGGCCACACGCAAGTAAGACTATAAAAGCTTTAAGAATTCTCATTTCGGAGGCAAAATATATAATTTTAGGATGCACTACAGCATTTTTTGTTGCTGCCTTATACGTAAACGCACTATTGTTCGAAGTATTGGCTTTCCTGTTTCAGGGATTACGCCTATTTTTGCCCCTATAGAAAGAGAAAGACATAACGATGAGCTACGATTTTAAGAAAATCGAGGATAAATGGCAGCATTATTGGGCCAAGAATCAGACTTATAAGGCAACCAATCAATCGGATAAGGAAAAATTCTATGTGCTGGATATGTTTCCATATCCCTCAGGAGCAGGATTGCACGTGGGCCACCCACTTGGCTACATAGCTAGTGATATTTATGCGCGTTATAAAAGGCATAAGGGCTTTAATGTGCTTCACCCTATGGGATATGATTCATTTGGCTTGCCCGCTGAACAATATGCGATTCAAACAGGACAGCATCCGGCACTTACCACGGAAACCAATATTAAAAGGTATAGAGAGCAACTAGATAAATTGGGATTTTCATTCGACTGGAGTAGGGAAGTACGTACTTCAGACCCGGCCTATTACAAATGGACCCAGTGGATCTTTATTCAGTTGTTCAACGCCTGGTATAATACAGACACAAACAAAGCAGAATCTATCTCCACTTTGGAGGAAAAGCTGAAAACCAATGGAAATATAGAGGTCCATGCCGTTTGTGATGAGGATACCCCTGAAATATCTGCGGAAGAATATAATGCGCTGAACCAAAGCGAACAGCAAAAACTACTTTTAAAATACCGACTTACCTATCTGGCGGATACAGAAGTAAACTGGTGCCCTGGGCTAGGTACTGTCCTGGCCAATGATGAGATTATAAATGGCGTGTCGGAACGTGGAGGTCATACCGTGGTTCGCAAGAAAATGACACAGTGGAGCATGCGCATTACGGCATATGCCCAACGATTACTGGATGGCTTGAATACAATTGACTGGCCCCAACCCTTAAAAGATGCTCAAACCAATTGGATAGGACGCTCTGTTGGGGCAGCTCTGACTTTTTATACAACAACTACTTCTGAGAATAGAACTTCGTACCCTATAGAGGTATTTACGACCAGACCCGACACCCTTTTTGGGGTTAGTTTTATGACTCTGGCACCTGAGCATGAATTGGTAGGCAAGATCACAACCAAAGAACAGGAAGAAGAGGTGAACAGCTATATACAAAAGACATCTAAGAGGTCTGAACGCGACCGTATGGCCGATGTAAAAACCGTAAGTGGTGTATTTACCGGGGCCTATGTTCTTCATCCTTTCACCCAGGAGAAAATACCGGTTTGGATTGGAGACTATGTACTGGCAGGATATGGTACGGGAGCGGTAATGTCTGTTCCATGTGGAGACCAACGCGATTATGATTTCGCGAAACATTTTAATATTCCTATCCCTAATATCTTTGAGGGAATAGATATTTCTGTAGAAGCATTCGCGGATAAGGAGCAGACCATTATTGCCAATTCAGACTTTCTAAACGGACTTGCCTATAAGGAAGCTTCAAAAAAAGTCATCGAGGAGTTGGAAAAAAAGAAGCTTGGAAAAGGTAAGGTAAACTACCGACTGCGAGATGCCGTATTTAGCAGGCAACGATATTGGGGCGAACCATTTCCTGTATATTATGTTCATGATGTGCCTACGATGATCCCTGAAGATAAACTGCCCTTAACATTGCCCGAAGTTGAGAAATATTTACCTACTGAAACAGGTGAACCGCCTCTTGGAAATGCCGTTTATTGGGCCTGGGACAGTGCCTTGGGAGAAGTTGTTTCCAATGAGCTGATAGATCATAAAAAAGTTTTCCCATTAGAGTTGAACACCATGCCGGGATGGGCTGGCAGCTCTCAATATTTTAACAGATACATGGACCCTGAAAATTCGGAAGCTATTTTTTCTAAAGAAGCTATTGACTATTGGCAGGATGTAGATCTTTATATTGGGGGGATTGAGCATGCTACCGGCCACCTTTTGTATTCCAGATTCTGGCAAAAGTTTATGTTTGATATGGGGTGGGTAAACAAAGAGGAATATGCCAGAAAGCTGATAAATCAAGGAATGATTCTCGGAACAAGTGCGTTTGTGTATAGGGAAGAAGGATCCAACACCTTACTTTCCAAAGGATTGACAAATGGAAAACGTGTAGATCCTATCCACGCCGATGTATCGTTGGTAAATTCCTCGGATGAACTGGATATAGAGGCCTTTAAAATCTGGCGTCCTGAATTTAAGGAGGCTAATTTTGTACTTGAAGATGGTCGCTTTTATGTAGGGCGGGAAGTAGAAAAAATGTCGAAGTCCAAATACAATGTAGTAAATCCGGATGCTATTTGTGAGGAATTCGGCGCAGATGCTTTACGCTTATACGAGATGTTTTTAGGACCCCTGGAACAGTCGAAACCTTGGAATACAGCCGGACTCACCGGAGTGTTCTCTTTTCTAAAGAAAATGTGGCGTTTATACCATTCAGGGAAAGATGGTCATTTTTACCTGTCCGATGAAGAGCCGAAAGCCGAGTCACTTAAGACCCTTCACAAAACAATTAAGAAAGTAAATGAGGATATTGAAAATTTTTCATTTAATACCTCAGTAGCCACTTTTATGATCTGTGTCAACGAATTATCCGCTCAAAAATGCCACTGTAGAAGTATTCTGGAGCCATTGACCATTTTGATTGCTCCTTATGCACCACATCTGGCGGAAGAACTATGGGAAAAGGCTGGCCATACTACCTCTGTATGCATTGCAACCTATCCTGTATTTGAGGACAAATACCTGGTGGAGAATAATAAAGAGTACCCCATATCCTTTAATGGGAAAATGCGATTTAAGCTGACTTTGCCATTGGATCTTTCCAAAGATGAAATAGAAGCTCAAGTGCTCAGTCATGAAAAGACTAAAGCACAACTTGCCGGCCGCAGCCCAAAGAAGGTCATTGTAGTTCCTGGTAAGATTGTGAATATAGTTGGTTAATTTTTTTAGGACAGCCCCCCCTTCTATGTAGTCATCATTTCGAAATAATTATCTAAAATCAATCAATACCCCCTAAAAAAATAGGGGTAATTGCTTAGTAATGTAATATTATGAAGTATTACCCCTACATTTTATCGATATTATTTTTAATCTTCAATTATTAATTCCAAATTTGGGGTGAACGAACTAAACATATACATATGATCATCGGGGTACCAAAAGAAATTAAAAATAACGAAAGTAGGGTAGGCATGACTCCTGCAGGCATTTTTGAACTAGTAAAAAACAATCACACTGTTTATGTGCAGGCCTCTGCGGGCGAGGGTAGTGGCTTTTTTGATAAAGATTACATAGATGCCGGTGCTGTCATAGTGAAGGCTATTGATGAAGTCTACGCGCTTTCTGATATGATTGTTAAGGTGAAAGAGCCTATTGAGCAAGAGTACAATTTAATTCAAAAAGGACAGGTAATATTTACGTACTTCCATTTTGCCTCCAGTGAAAAATTGACCCGGGCCATGATAGCAAGTGGTGCCATTTGTATTGCATATGAAACTGTGGAAGATGAAGATGGTTCTTTGCCTCTGCTAACGCCTATGTCAGAAGTAGCGGGCAGAATGGCAATTCAACAAGGAGCAAAATATCTGGAAAAACCAGAAAAAGGGAGAGGCGTTTTATTGGGAGGTGTACCTGGTGTTGCTCCAGGCAAAGTATTGGTACTGGGCGCGGGAATTGTAGGAACTCAAGCTGCTAAGATGGCAGCAGGCCTAGGGGCACATGTTACCATCCTGGATATTAATATGAAAAGATTGCGTTATATCAATGATGTAATGCCAAGCCATGTTGTTACGGAGTTCTCTAATGAATTTAATATTCGAAAGCACATACAAACGCACGATCTCATCATTGGAGGAGTACTTCTTAAAGGAGCAAAAGCCCCCAATCTTATCACGAGAGACATGTTAAAATCTATGCGCCCCGGAACGGTAATTGTCGATGTGGCAGTTGATCAGGGAGGATGTGTGGAAACAACAAAACCTACAACTCATGAAGACCCGGTATATATCATTGATGATGTGGTCCATTATTCTGTGGCAAATATGCCAGGAGCTGTGCCTTACACTTCTACCATGGCACTAACCAACGTAACCCTGCCTTATGTCCTTTCACTGGCGAATAAAGGTTGGTATAAGGCCTGTGAAGAAGATCTTTCTCTGCACAAGGGATTGAATATTATAGAAGGTGAAGTGGCGTATAAAGAAATTATAGAAACCTTTCAATGGAATGAGGTTTTAGTCTGAGATTTACTAACATTTTGTCAGTTTTTTATACCTCGCTCTCCTTGGCGGGGTTTTTGATATGTAATTTGTAATTTTAATAGTTAAATGAAACCTATATGATGATCTATTATATTTTACTTGGGGCCATTGCTCTGGTAAGCTGGCTGGTGAGTAATAAGTTAAAGAGTAAGTTTAAACATTATTCCAAGGTGCATCTCAGAAATGGAATGAGTGGTGCTGAAATTGCAGAAAAGATGTTGGCAGATCATGGAATCAGAGATGTAAAAGTAGTCTCAACTGCCGGGATGTTAACAGACCACTACAATCCTGTAAACAAAACCGTGAATTTGAGTGAAAGCGTTTATAATCAGAGGAATGCTGCATCGGCAGCGGTAGCAGCTCACGAATGTGGCCATGCCGTGCAACATGCCCAGGCCTATGAATGGTTGACCCTGCGTTCCAAACTGGTACCGGTGGTTAGTGTCACTTCCGGCATGTCTACCTGGATCGTATTTGGCGGCATTGTACTTGGAGCAGCTGCAGGGGCCGGACTCGGATTTTGGGTAGCGGTAACCGGACTAATATTGATGGGATTAGCTACATTATTTAGTTTTATTACACTGCCGGTGGAATACGATGCCAGCAACAGGGCTTTGGCCTGGTTAAAACGAAAGAATATAGTGACTCCGGAGGAATACAAAGGATCTGAAGATGCCCTTAATTGGGCGGCACGCACTTATTTAGTGGCGGCCATCGGATCTTTGGCATCCCTTGTTTATTGGGGATTTCAAGTTTTTGGAGGAAGAGATTAATTCAAGTGAATATTGACTAAAGCCAGTTCGGATACTTACTGAACTGGCTTTTTTATTAGATCGTAATTTGGCGGTCTATTTGCTGATTGAGCGAAATAAAGGTCTCGGTTCTCGAAACTCCTTCAATTTGCTGAATATCTTTGTTGAGAACTTGCATAAGATGTTCATTATCTTTGCAAAGAACCTTGATTAAGATAGACCAGTTTCCGGTAGTATAATGACATTCCAGAACTTCGGGGATCTTCTCCAGTGCTTTTACAGCTTTTGGATTACTCATGGCCTTATCGAGAAAAATTCCAATATATGCCATGGTCGTATAGCCCAGAATTTTTGGATTGATCACAAATTTAGAGCCGGCGATCAAGCCAGATTTCTCAAGTTTTCGCAACCGTTGATGAATTGCGGCACCCGAGATACCGATATTTCGTGCAATTTCCAGAATAGGCCTCCTGGCATCTTCCATCAAATACCGCAGTATCTTTTTGTCAATACCGTCTATTTTTACTTTGTCGTTAGAAGAAGACATATATATGTTTTGAAAATTTACTAAAGATACTATTTCTCCTTACATATTCTAACCAGCAACAGAATCTGGATTATACCCAAGATAAGGCACTTTATATTCATTGAATTCGACATCATAAGTGATAAGTTCCTTTAAAACAGGCTCATAGATTTCTTTTTTTATCGGGATCTGCACCCCAGGAGCAGTGATCTTTTTATTTAGGATAAGAAGAGTTGCCATTGCAACGGGAAGTCCAACGGTTTTGGCCATTGCCGTATGGGTTCTATTTTCTCCCAACACCACCATATTGGCATCTATTTGTTCTTTTTTTCCATTAATTTCATAACCAAATTTGTGATACATAACGATCATATCCTTATCATCTTCCGCCAAGGTCCACTGATCTTCAAGTATCTTTTGTAACATTTGTGCGGGCGTCGCCTTTTTAAGTGTCAATTGTCTTTTTGGGATTAAAAAGATCTAGTTCCAGCAGTTTGCTCCACGTAACTGTCATCCTGATCTATCTTAAGATAATGCCGTAATTTAAGTTCCACAGAATCTGTAGGAGAATAAGGAAGAAATAGATTCGTAAAGTCCCTATAGGACATTCCTTCCGAATTTTCGACAATATAGCTGTCATCTGTCATGCCAAGTTGTACAAACATGTTCCAGGCTTTTGAAAAGCCTACCCTGCGCATCGTACCTCTATAAAGGGTAAGGGCATCTTCTAAGCCATACGCTTCCCTGTAATTCAGAGAGTCGCGGTTGGCATAGGCTTCAAAATTGCCATAGCCTTTTATTTCCATGAATTCTGTTCGGCGAAAGAGCTTGTGATAAGGAATGTATTTATAGGTTCCTTCCTGAATGAATTTTGCAGCCCCTCCCTGCCCGGCGAACCACCACATTTCTGGGATTCCAGGTAAATTTGTAGTTCCACAGGTTAGAATCGCTTTCAGGTGCAACAAGACCTCCTGTAAAGGATTCGAACAAAAGCATTTTTCCTCCTTTATCCCTGATTCGATCGATAATCTGCATGGCACTCATATGGTCTATCCCCGGGTCTAAGCCTACTTCATTCATAAAGATGAGTCCGGCCTTTCTGACTTCATCGTTCATTGCTCTCATTTCGTCACTTACATAGGATGCTGTCACCAAATTTTTCTTTAAGCAACAGACAGTCTGAAGCTATGGTGATATGGAACCTTGCAGGCAACATGGATACAACAATATCTGCCTTTGAAACAGCATCTTGCCTAGCCTCAGAATTTAATATATCTAATGTTAATAAAGAACAGGCGCTGTGCTCTTTAATATATGCGGGGATGCCTTCTGTAGATAGATCAGCAATCGTTATGTGGAGGTTTTCATGCCTGGATTTCTCCAGAAAATAATCTAACAAATAGGAGGTCGATTTGCCGGCTCCCACGACCAAAATTTTACGCGTCATTCTTTTGAGTTACTTTTGATTTCAAGAAATACTAAGGTATCAATTTGTTACATTTATAAAAAAACAAGGCCATTAAGTTATGAACAGAACAATTTTACTCACTGGTGTATTCCTTGGGGTGCTATCGGTCATATTAGGGGCATTTGGGGCGCACGGACTGAAAGGTATAATTAGTGAAGCTTCCCTCGACAGTTATCAAACAGGGGTGTCGTATCAAATGTATCATGCCCTTGTACTTTTGTGGTTGGGATCAACTGTTCAAATCACCCCTGAACAAAAAAAATGGATCTATTACTTTCTCACTACCGGGGTGGTGTTTTTTTCTTTTTCTATCTATTTATTAGCCACGAATGATCTTATGGCTCTAAGTTTTAAATCCCTTGCATTTATGACCCCTTTGGGTGGAGGATTACTAATTAGTGGCTGGTTACTAATTGGACATCGTGTTTTTAAGTATTTGAGCTAAACAATGGACTGTTTTATAGGGCAATATTCTATTTTTATCTAGCTTTGTGTCGGAAAAAATATCGTTTATGACAACTTCTAACCCATCTACGAAATCGATTTCGTTAAATACATATGGGATAAAAAGTGAACAAGTTCATTATCAACTTTCATCAGATGAACTTCATGATTTGACCATTGAAAAAGGATTGGGAACGGAAGCCTCATCTGGTGCTCTTGCGGTTAATACAGGAGAATTCACCGGGAGAGCTCCTCAGGATCGGTTTATTGTAAAAGATGATATTACCGAGGACAAAGTATGGTGGGGCCCTATCAATAAGCCTTTGAACCGGAAAAATTTGATGTACTCTATGATAAAGTAACGGCCTACCTTTCAAACAAAGAGGTTTTTGTAAGAGATTGTTTTGCTTGCGCTGATAAGAAATATCAACTGGGGATCAGGGTAATTACAGAATATCCATGGTCTAATATGTTTGCCAATAATATGTTTATTAGACCCACATGAAAAGGAACTGGAATCATTTACCGCAGACTGGGTCGTACTAAATGCACCGGGATATTTAGCAGACGCAGTGACTTCCGGGACCAGGCAGCACAACTTTGCCATTTTAAATTTCAGCAAGAAAATTGTGCTTATTGGTGGTACAGGATATACCGGAGAGATCAAAAAAGGTATTTTCTCCGCTTTAAATTTTCTGTTACCTGTTTACCAAGAAACCCTGCCTATGCATTGTTCGGCCAATGTGGGGCCCAAAGGTGACACTGCCATATTTTTTGGATTGTCTGGCACAGGTAAGACCACCTTATCGACAGATCCTAATCGCAGATTAATTGGTGATGACGAACACGGATGGACCAAAGAAGATACCATTTTTAACTTCGAAGGTGGATGCTATGCCAAGGTGATCAATTTGTCCCAGCGAGAATGAACCTGAGATCTATAATGCCATTAAGAAAGGAGCAATCCTCGAAAATGTGATCATGGATGAACTGGGGAATGTAGACTTTGAAGATACCTCTATCACTCAGAATACCCGCGTTAGTTACCCGATCTTATCATATAGATAACATTCAGGAACCGTCCATAGGAAAGAACCCTAAGAATATTTTCTTTTTAACAGCAGACGCGTTTGGAGTACTACCTCCTATCAGTAAGCTAACCCCCAGCCAGGCTGCCTATCATTTTATTTCAGGATATACTGCAAAAGTAGCGGGAACAGAAGCGGGGTAGTTGAACCGATACCATCTTTTTCTGCTTGTTTTGGAGCGCCATTTATGCCATTGCATCCTACGAAATATGCAGAAATGCTCAGTAGAAAAATGAAAGAATCGGGGTCAATGTATGGCTTGTGAATACCGGATGGACAGGTGGTCCCTATGGTGTGGGGACCAGAATGAAATTAAAATACACCCGGGCCATGATCCATGCGGCTTTAAACGGGGATCTGGGATTGTACTCCTATGATACCTATCATATCCATTCAGTTTTTGGGGTTGCACAACCAAGATCGTGCCCCGGAGTTCCCACCAGCTGTCTTAAGTCCCAGAGCAACATGGAACAATGATGAGGCTTATTATAAAACTGCCTTTAAGCTTTCTAATGCCTTTCGGGAGAATTTCGTAAAATTTGAGTCATATGCCAATGAGGAAATTCGAAGAGGTGGTCCACAGCGATATGCTTTTTAAAAAACTAAAGCCTCCGTAAGGGAGGCTTTTATTATATGATGTAAACAGGAATTATTTCTTGTTGACACTGGTAATGTATTTCTGGAAGGCCATGGTCATAGAAGGAGTTTCTGGCGTAGGCGCCTGAATATCTATTCGTAAGCCAGCATCCGTAGCCGCCTCAATGGTAGAATTACCAAAAACGGCTATTCTTGTCTCATTTTGTTCAAAGTCGGGGAAATTCTTTAAAAGTGACTCGATGCCGGAAGGACTGAAAAATACCAAAACATCATAATATACATTTCGGAGGTCCGAAAGGTCACTAATAACAGTCTTGTAAAATATCCCTCTTTTCCAATTCAGATTCATTTCATTCAGGATGTCCGGAACCACACTCTTTAAGACATCCGAAGATGGTAGTAAGAATTTTTCATCCTTATATTTTTTAAACAAGGATTGCAGATCTACAAAATTTCGTTTCCCAACATAGATCTTCCGTTTCCTGTAAACAACATATTTCTGAAGATAATAAGCAACTGCTTCTGACTGACAAAAATACTTCATCGAATCCGGCACCTTAAATCTCATTTCCTCTGCAATACGGAAAAAATGGTCTACCGAATTCCTGCTCGTTAAAATGATAGCAGTAAAGTCCTTTAGATCTATTTTTTGTTGCCTGAACCGATTTGGCTTCTACTCCTTCCACATGGATAAAAGGTCGGAAATCTACTCGTACGTGCTCTTTTTCAATAAGGCGCAAGTATGGCGAGTTTTCCATCTTAGGTTCTGGCTGGGATACCAAAATCGTTTTGACTTTCATAGATATCACACTTTTAGAGAGTTCACAATAATAATAATCGGGGCAATTTCAAGTGCGCAAAGGTACAAAATAAAATAGAAAAAGTAGTTGGTGAGGAACTTAAGATGTGTCTTAATTATTGTGACCCAACCCATGGTCAGGATAAGTAAAACGAGTGCAATTCCTAGAAATACCACTGTTTTTGAACCAATGAAAACATACGTCAATAGTACATTGGCAAAAAACAATACCAGGCTGCTATAATTCAAATAGGATATTTTTTTAAAGAGGATCTCTGCAATTACAGACTGACTATTAAAAATGGAACTATTTCCCAATTGAATCAGCACCTTGACAAAAAGAAATAAAAAAACAAGCCCCAGAATTAGCGCAAATAATACGGGTGAAGGAAATACTTCATCTGGTTTTAAAATGGTGATTGCCAGATACAGGAACAAGGATAAATTAAGCAATTGAAAAGCATGTAAAAAAAATATGGAACCAATTCATTAAACGGTCCTTCTTGTTATACAGAAAAATGTATTTGTTGTTAAACGGGAGGATGATAAAATTTAGAAAACGGCTGTAAAACAAGCTTTTAGCGAGTACAAGAAATATCACACTGGAAAAAATGATCAGTGTGATCCAGTCTGCTTCAACAATTTCTCTTAGAACAGGTTCCATTAGTCTATCTTAAGCTTTTCGCCGTTCAATCCCCATCGAAATCCATTCTCTGAAATAACTATTTTCAAATAGGTAGCGTTTTCTAAAGAAATATCTGGCAATATATATTCAAATTCCTGCTCTGCCAAGGGAGCAAGATCTTCTGCTTCTCTTTTTGGAATCGCCTCAACCGAAACTATTTCCAGGACCTTTTTGTACCTATCCATTAAGGCAAGGCCAAACCGGAGTTTATGGATAGGAATAGTGAAAGAGTATGGATTGTAAACACTAAAAGAGGGATTATGACTTTCCTCAGTAGTTGAAATAGAGGTTATCTGGGTTTTCAACTTTCTGTATGATTCAAAAGAAGTCTATATAAACGCCGTAAAAAATGGTGCCATTTGGCATTGCAAAGGAAATATCACCTTTATCCATAAATTTGGATACAAAAAGTACTTTCTGCCCTCTAACTACCTCTTCAGATTGATCTATAGAGTATTGATTTTGGCGGTACCACAGATTATTTAAAGAATAAGAAGGGATGCCGGAATAAAAGGTAAACATAGATGTCATCCTATATGAATTTTCAATAACCACAGGAATATCTCCAGTTTGCGAAGTAATCTTTCCAACCCATGTTTTATTTCCATGGGTCTCATAAACTCTGGGGAATAAAGGTGCGTAAACCAATCCAATTCTAAGAAAAAGCAAAATAACAATATTTGCCAATCCCAAGCCGTACTATCCATTTTCAGGGCTACTTCATTTTTCAACATATATTGATAGGTAAGTATGGCCATAGGAATACATATTACAATGATCCATTGTGTTTGTACCCTGCGCTGAAAGCTTGAAAGCAAGAAAAACAATAAAATACCATAACTCACAAATAACAGAGCTCGTTGGTAAAGATCTTTCCCTTTAGATCTGATCAATGCTTGGTATACCCAGGGAAATGTCAGACCAAAAATAGCTAGTAGGTTCACAAAGTAACCAACAGTAAAGTCAAAGAATTCATAGGGTCTGTTTGGCCTTTCAAAAAGATGATATTTAATGGAAACAAAATCGTTTTCATAAAGCCAATAAAAGTGTGGTGAATAACAAAGCAGTGAAATAAAGACGGCGAGCCAGGCATACCTGTTCCGTAAAAGTTTAAAATTAGAGAGAATGACGAAAAAGATCACCAAAAAAGCATGGTATTTACTGTACATTAAGGCGGCCATTACGATTCCCAAAAACAGAGAAACAAGCAATCCTGGGGTTTTCAGGAACCTTTTATAGACAAAAAAGAACATAGCCGTAAAGAACAACAAAGGGGTATCGGGTAGTATCAAGAATCCATAGGCATGAACCAGTGTCATTGATAAGATAAGCACGAAAAAATGTGGCACGTACTCCTTCTTTTTTGGGTTATCTATGAGTAACCACAAGATCATCATGGTGCCAATACCTAAAAAACAACTTAGTAATCTAACTCCAAGTTCCCCATTAAAAAGTGCGCTACCCATAGAAATCAAAAAGGCAACCATGGGAGGGTGATCAAAGTACCCCCATGCCAGATCCTGAGCATAATACCAATAGTAGGCCTCATCAAAGATCAATTCGGTAGTCGCCGCCTGAACAATATTCAATACGAATACGGCTGTCAGGAAATAAAGGAATAGTGCTGGAAATTTTTGTTTCATTCAAGATCGAATTGACTCCAAAATTACAAATAATAGGACGTAACCTTTAGTTTATTCCGGGAAGAAAATTAAAGTATGATTTCGGTTCAGTCGCATTAAAGCACTATTTTTGACATAATTTCTACCTTTAGATGTCAGACAGTTTAGTTATTATTCCGTCCTATAATGAACTTGAGAATATTGAAGCCATTATAGATGCTGTCTTCAAGCTTCCCAAGGATTTCCATGTACTGGTGGTAGATGACAATTCACCTGATGGCACAGCTGAGGTGGTAAAGGCTTTACAGAATACGATACTCAGATACATTATTTCTGGAAGTGAGGACCGAGAAAGCTGGTTTGGGAACTGCCTATATTCATGGTTTTAAATGGGCCCTAAAAAGGGATTATCTATATATTTTTGAAATGGATGCCGACTTTTCACATCGTCCATCAGATTTACCACGGTTATACCGGGCGTGTCTTAATGGAGCAGATGTCTCAGTAGGATCTCGTTATAAAAAAGGGGTGAATGTGGTAAATTGGCCTTTATACAGAGTTTTACTTTCTTACGGGGCCTCATTCTATGTTAAAATCATTACCGGGATGCGTGTGCATGATCCTACGGCAGGCTTTGTTTGTTATAAACGGGAAGTTTTAGAGGCTTTGGATCTGGATGCTGTGAAATTTATTGGATATGCCTTTCAGATAGAAATGAAGTTCAGGGCGCACCTAATGAAATTTAAAATTGAAGAAATATCAATCATTTTTACGGATCGCGAAAAAGGAAAGTCCAAGATGAGCTCTTCCATTATTTGGGAAGCGATCTTTGGGGTGATTAGCATGAGAGTTCGTAGTTTGTTCAAGAATAATGGTTATTAGCATGAAAAAAACACTCTTAAAGAATGCGATCCTCGTCAATGAGGGAAAACAATGGGAAGGAGATCTTCTAATTGAAGGGGAAAGGATTGCAAAGATTGCGAGTTCCATTACAACAGATTCCGCAACCGTCATAGATATTAAAGGACATTATCTATTGCCTGGTATCATAGATGATCAAGTTCATTTCAGAGAACCGGGATTGACCCATAAGGGAACTATAGCCACTGAAAGTAGAGCCGCCATTGCAGGAGGGATCACAACTTTTATGGAACAGCCGAATACTATTCCCCAAACCACCAGTATCAAAAAATTAGAAGATAAATTTGCCCTGGGGGCTATGTCATCTTTTGCTAACTACTCTTTTCTTTTCGGTGGCACAAATGATAATCTGGAGGAATTAAAAAAGTTAGATAAAAATGCCTGTTCTGGTGTGAAACTTTTTTTAGGATCCTCTACAGGGAATATGCTTGTGGATGATGAGGTGGTACTAGAACAGATCTTTAATAATACAGAAATGGTTATTTCTGCACATTGCGAGGATGAAACCACCATTAAACAAAACTTAAATAGCTATAAAGAAAAGTTCGGGGAGGATATTCCGATTGAATGCCATCCCTTGATTAGAAGTGAGGAGGCGTGTTTTTTGTCTTCCTCCAAGGCAGTAGCACTTGCCCGAAAAACCGGGGCCAGACTTCACGTGTTTCACGTGTCTACCGGGAAAGAACTTTCGCTGTTCCAAAATGATATTCCCCTGGAAGAAAAAAAGATAACTGCTGAGGTTTGCCTTCATCATTTATGGTTTTCAGAGGAAGATTATACTCAATTCGGAACACATATCAAATGGAACCCGGCCATAAAGAAGGCTAGCGACAGGGAGGAACTCTGGAAGGGACTTTTGGATAATCGGATCGACATATTAGCTACAGACCACGCACCTCATACAATTGAGGAAAAGGACCAGAAATATTTAAAAGCCCCTTCTGGCGGACCCTTGGTACAGCATGCTTTGCCGGCCATGATGAAGAAAGTACTTGAAGGGAAGATCAGTCTGGAAACCATGGTTACAAAAATGTGCCATAATCCTGCTGTCTTATTTCAAATAAAGGACCGGGGATATTTAAGAGAAGGGTATTTTGCTGATCTGGTGGTGGTAGATCCCAATGAGTCTTGGGAGGTAACCAAGAGTAATATACTCTACAAGTGTGGCTGGTCTCCCTTTGAAGGGGAAAGGTTCAATTCAAAAATCACCCATACCTTTGTAAATGGGCATTTGGGTTTTAAAAATGGAGAATTTTCAACAGTCAGGAACGCCAAACGATTAACATTTAACCGTCCATGAAGAATTTAACACCTTTCCTCATAGTATTAGTAATGGCTGCATCTTGTGTGGAAAAGATTGTAGAAAAACCGAAAGATCTCATTCCCCGGGATAAAATGACTCAATTGCTAACGGACATGGCCATTTTAAATGCGGCTAAGAGCACAAACGCGGCACTGCTTGAAAGGCATTTTGACTCGCCTACCGATTTTCTTTTGGAGCAATATGGGGTTGACAGTGTTCAGTTTGTAAAAAGTGATCTCTTCTATGCTTCACAGCCATTGGTTTACGAGGCCATATACAAAGAAATAGCTGACAGATTAGACAAGGAAAAAAGCAGGTTAGACGAAGAAAGAAAAATACTCAATGATAGTTTGGCTAAAAAATCAAGACAGTTAAGGAAAAGCGATCCGGAATAAGGGATCGCTAAAAGAAATCGGGATATCTCTTTTTCAGGATCTTACAAGAAAAATCAATGTATTTATCCATATCATCAAAGGTATATGCCAGGGTTTTTTCCAACTTCTGTGAACTGTAAGTTTGTCTGTTGCGCAACGATTTGACAGTATTTTTGGTCAACTTGCGCTTTGTTCGGAGAAATAGATGACTGAGCCAGTCTAATCTCCATCCTGTTTCCAGGACCCAAAATGGAATTTCTTTTTTTGGTATTTGGACCTCAAAGGAGGTAGCTATCATTGAAAATAATTCCTCAAAGGGCATATTTTTTGCGATTGTAATATACCTTTCATTAGAAACATTCATTTGCATCAGTTGCGTCATAATGGAAGCAACATCATTGACAGATACAAAACCGGTTCCACCCGGGAAAAACGATCGCATCCCTTTTGCAACATTCTTGAACAACCGAAGGCTTCCATGATCCCAGTTACCGGGCCCAAGAATAATACCAGGATTAACAATTACCACCTTTAGACCTTCCTGAGAACCTCTCCAAACCTCCATTTCTGCACGGTGTTTTGACAGGGCATATACACTTTTTTCGGATTCCAGCCACTCATTCTGTTCAGTTACCGGTGTTTCGTCTAACGATTTTCCTATGGCCGCAATGGTGCTCGCATAGCATAATTTTTGAATTTTATGTGCTAAACACAGGTTAACGATATTCGCGGTCCCTTCAACATTAATTTTTTTCAAAGATTCCCATGCCGCCGGATTAAATGAGATCAATGCCGCTGTGTGGTACACATGGGTAACCCCAACAAATGCTTCTTCAAGGGACGGAATATCTGTAATATCCGCTCTTATCCAGGTTATTCTATCAAAATAGCCAGAAACATTATTTGTATAATATGAAAAAATGGTCTTCACCTCCTTCAGTGTCTTTTCCGACCTGTAAATGGCTTTCACGGGCACATCTTTTTGTGCTAACCGCCATAAGAGATGAGATCCTAAAAATCCTGTGCCTCCTGTTACTAAAATCATGGTTCTAAAGTACTCAAATCCGATGGATATATTTACCCGGCCAACTTTTGGCTCATAGGTATTTCTTCTATCTTTGCATGGTTCCAAGAAAATTACACCAGATGAATTCAAATTTTGTAGCTGAACTAAAATGGAGGGGCATGCTGCACGATGTTATGCCCGGGACAGAAGAACACCTTTTGTCAGGAATGCAAGCTGCCTACGTGGGGATTGATCCAACAGCCGATTCTCTTCATATTGGACATCTGGTGGGGGTGATGATGCTCCGGCATTTTCAATTAGCCGGGCATAAGCCCTATGCGCTAATAGGCGGTGCAACAGGAATGATAGGAGATCCTTCAGGAAAATCTACTGAACGCAATTTGCTGGATGAGACAACCTTGCGATTAAATCAAGAAGCGCTCAAAGAACAATTATCTCGATTCCTCGACTTTGATTCTACTTCGGACAATGCTGCTGTTTTAGTAAATAATTACGATTGGATGAAGGATGTTACCTTCCTCGATTTTATTCGTGATGTGGGGAAACATCTTACCGTTAATTATATGATGGCCAAAGATTCAGTAAAAAAAAGACTTATGCGGAGGCCAAGGAAGGAATGTCTTTTACCGAATTTACTTACCAGCTTGTACAGGGGTACGATTTCCTTTATCTCTATCAACATTGTAATTGTACCCTGCAAATGGGGGGCAGTGATCAGTGGGGAAATATCACCACCGGGACCGAACTTAATCCGCCGGATTGGGGGCGGAAAGGGATATGCCCTTACCTGCCCACTGATTACAAAGGCAGATGGCACTAAATTTGGTAAAACCGAAGATGGCAATGTCTGGCTGGATGCACATCGAACTTCTCCCTATAAATTTTATCAGTACTGGCTTAATACTTCTGATAGGATGCTGAAAAATATATTAAGATATTTACTTTTTTATCGAAGAAAGCGATCGAAAAACTTGTAGACGAACACATCAAAGCGCCTCATCTAAGGAGTTTACAGAAGCGTTTAGCGGAAGAGACCACCGTGACGGTTCACTCTAAGGATTATCCGAAAATGCCCTTATGGCCACAACCATTCTATTTGGAAAATCAACCTCTGAGGATCTTAAAAAGTTAGATGAACACACATTTCTTGAGGTTTTTGAAGGGGTACCTCAAGCCGTGGTTTCCATAGACGATCTGGGGGATGGACTGGACATGATAGCTGCGCTTTCGGCAAAGACAGGATTTTTAAGTTCTAATGGGGAGGCGCGAAGGGAGTTAAAACAGAATTCGATCTCGGTAAACAAGGAAAAAGTATCCGAGGATTATCTGATTAAAGAACCGGATCTTATTAAAGATCGTTATGTGTTACTTCAGCGGGGAAAGAAGAATTATTTCGTACTGGTTTTTGAGTAAATGTCAGAGGTGCCTAAAGTACCATCAAGTTACAACCCCTTACATCCGAATGGTCAAAACGACCTAGAATTTCAAAGCCATTATCTTCTCTAATTTTACCCAGATCCTGAGTGGCAATAAAAGAGCAAGAGTAAAAATTGGCAAGATCTATGATATTAATACCCCCGGATCTTTCCTTGGAATGCCAACTCAGGGGATCCTCCGTATCTCTGATCATAATCTTCATCCACGGAGGAGTATAAAAGATTCCACGGCCTTTAGAGTATGCCTGCGACAATAATTCTGTCATGCCATACTCGGAATGCACCGTATCAATACCAAATCCTAATTTTAGCCTTTCGTGAAGTTCTTCTCGTATCAATTCCTTCCTTCTGCCTTTCATGCCGCCTGTCTCCATAATGACGGTATTTTTTAATTGAAAAGTGTTGGCCTCTGCCATGTCGAGTAAAGCAAAAGAGACCCCTATAAGAAGAACCTTAACCCCTTGAGAGTCCAACCGCAATAATTTTTTGGCCAATACTTCCAGGTCGTCCAGATAAAAACCACTCTCAGGATGACCACTTTGTTGAATAAGATCATTTACCATATAAACCAAAGAGGAGCCCTCTCTTTCTACATAAGACGGTAGCAGGGCCAGAATACAATACTCTTGTACATCGCCGTAAAATAGCTTAAATCCGGTTCTAAAACTATGTTGGTACAGGGATATTTCGGAGACGTAATGTCTGCTTGGATTGGTGGAAGTAGTCCCACTGCTTCTGAAGACAATAGAAGGTGTTTTGGCAGCGCTCAAAACCTGTTTTAGGCGAAAGAATTCGATGGGTAAAAAAGGAATATCTTCAACTCGTTTTACCAGGGAAGGAACTACGCCAAGGAGGTCGCAAAATTCGTGGTAGACTTTATTATTACGATACTGATAATTGAAAACATCCAGTGCTATGGAAGAAAATTCTCGACTGTTTTTAATGTTTAAAAATCTTAATGGGTCCATGGAGCACGGTACTCCTGCAAAAATAGGTAAAATAAGAACCCATAGAGAAAGGCCGTTAATAAAGAAAAAACCGGAATCACTGCTTTATTTTACAACCAATTTCCTGGTCATGGATTTCTGTCTCTCTGTGACCTGCAACACATAAACACCTGGAACCAATTGTGAAATGTTGAGTGTGTTTGTTGAGATTCTATCTGTAAGCACGACTTCCCCCAGTACGTCGTATACAGTGACAAGTTTGGTGTCATTGAAATCTGAAGAAATATACACCACATCACCATAAACAGGATTAGGGTACAATTTAAAATTGGGAATATCTTGTGATAAGGCGGAAACCAGGGTTTCTTTGTCCTGCCCAAAACCCCATACTGAAATGAGTAAGAAAGAGGTTAAGTAGAGTATTTTCATCAATATTGATTTGGGATCAATACTTAAAAATAGCACAAGCACTTAGGAATGCATAGAATTTGTTGTGAATGAAATAAAAATGTAGGTGAAAAATTTATAGAAAGTATTTTATCGATATAATCAGTCCTTTTATCGATAAAGGTGTTTTTGAAGAAATGGGGGTATTGGGCTAAGGTTAATGCAATAAAACTACTTTACGATCAATTTACGAGTAGCAACTTTGTTTTTTTCAAAAACCCTTAGCACATAGACTCCTGAATCCAAATCAGACAAATTGAGTTCTTTACCAAGAATCGTTGTTTGGATGACCAAAGTACCTAAGACATCAAAGATCAACACTTTTTTAGGGGCATTAGCTTCAGTTTCAATGTAAACTTTCCCATTAACAACGGGGTTTGGATACAAGGTAAAACCAGCGATCTCGCCCGGATTACTTTGCTTATCTTGGGCAAGTCCGGAAGAGAATACTAATAAAAAAGCCAGTAGGTAGAAGTGCTTCATACAGAAGGGGTTACAAAGATCTGTAAACAAATATACTTGTTTTAGCAATTCAAGGTCCTCAGAAGGTCTATTCTGGTTAAGAAAATCGATGAAATACATCTTTATTAACATTTGTAGCACAAATCATTCCAATTTTTCACAGTTTTTCATTCTTAACAAAACATAGAATTCCCCTGCCCATGGGATAGAGACTATATCTCAATGTTATATAATTGTTATGTTCGTTAATTAAAGTCGATGTCTTCAGGGAGTGTACGATTTATTTATACATTTGAAAAGATCGCTAAATATGTAATCGATGAAGAAACAGGACATCCGAATTCTCCTTGTTGATGATGAGCCAGATATCTTGGAAATATTGAAATACAATTTAACTTCTGAAGGCTATCAGGTATCAACTGCCAAGAATGGTTTGGAAGGGTTAGAAAAAGCTAAGAAGAAAAAACCTCACCTTATCATTTTAGATGTTATGATGCCCGAAATGGATGGGATAGAAGCTTGTGAAAAGATCAGAAAAACTGAGGGACTTGAAGATACGATCATAACCTTTCTTACGGCAAGGGGAGAGGACTATTCTCAGGTCGCCGGTTTTGATGCAGGTGCAGATGATTATATCACCAAACCTGTAAAACCAAAGGTTTTAATTAGTAAGGTGAAAGCCTTATTAAGGCGCTTGAGAGAATCTGATGATGCTCAAGTGGATATCAAGAAAGTTGGGAACATTGTCATTAACAGGGAGGAGTATAAAGTAATCAATAAAGGGAAGGAAATTATTTTACCCCGAAAAGAATTTGAACTATTATCCCTTTTAACTTCAAAACCAGATAAGGTATTTAAGCGAGAGGTTATACTAGATAAGGTTTGGGGTCAGGAAGTCGTTGTTGGCGGTCGTACTATAGATGTTCACATCCGTAAATTAAGAGAGAAGATCGGCGATCACCATTTTAAAACTGTTAAGGGAGTTGGCTATAAGTTTGTATTGTAATGGCCATAAAGCTCAGGAAATCTTATAAGTTTGCTTTCAGATCTTCCTTGTATATATCAATTTTGCTGACAATATTCATTTTGGGAGTCAGCTATATTGCTGATCTTTGGAAGTATTGGCCATTTATGGTCCTGTTTGCCCTCTTAGCTTGTGGGATCTCATTTATCATTATTCAAATCAGAGTAGAAAAATTCATCTATAAAAGGATTAAGAAAATATACGACGATGTATCGCTTCTTGAGTCTACCTCTTTTACAACCGGGCCAATTACTACAGATATGGCTACCCTCACCTCAGAAATTGAAAAATTTGCAAAAGATAAACGGATTGAGATAGATACCCTTAAAATAAGAGAGGAGTACAGGAAAGATTTTTTAGGGAATGTTTCACATGAACTTAAGACACCGCTCTTTACCGTTCAAGGCTACATACTTACTTTATTAGACGGGGCCATGGAAGATAAAAAGGTAAGGAAAAAGTACCTGCAACGGGCCAACAAAGGAGTAGAGCGCCTCATATACATAGTAAAAGATCTCGATTTGATCACCAAATTAGAAGTAGGCGATCTCAGTCTGGAATTAAGCAGTTTTGACGCCATTGAATTGATTCAAAATGTATTTGATCTATTGGAGATGAAAGCCAGTAAAAGAAATATTACCCTCACCTTCGATATGGAATACAACACTCCCATTTATGTTTGGGCCGACCGCGATAAGATACAGCAGGTCATCACCAACTTGGTCGTTAATTCTATAAAATATGGTCATGAAAGCGGTACTACAGAGGTTAGTGTTGAAAATCTAATTAAGAACAAGGTCATAGTTCGGGTAACAGACAATGGTGAAGGAATACCAGAGTCACATATCCAAAGGATCTTTGAACGATTTTACAGGATCGATAAAAGTGGCAGCAGAAAGGAGGGAGGATCCGGTCTGGGGCTGTCAATCGTTAAACATATTATAGAGGCCCACGGAGAAAAGATCTATGTGGAAAGTGTGGTTGATGTGGGATCTGAATTTTCATTTACACTCGAAAAATCAAAGAAACAGTCGGCGTAATTTACCCCCTCATCTTTCTAATTCCTTAGCTTTGTGATGAATCAATTCCTATAACTAGGTGGGTAGTAAAAACAAATTAAAGCGCTTTAAGGAAAATGAAGATTTTGAAAATGTAATTCAACCTCTAAGGGATGAAGTACTATCAGGTACTTTTAAACACAAAGGCAAGTGGCCGGCTTATTTTGGAAATAACAATCCTATAGTTCTTGAACTTGGATGTGGAAAAGGGGAGTACACCGTAGGATTGGCGAAATTAAATAAAGATAAGAATTATATCGGCATAGATATTAAGGGTGCTCGTTTATGGAGAGGTGCTAAGACTGCTCTGGAGGATGCTCAGAAAAATGTAGCCTTTTTAAGAACACAGATATCACTGATCGACCTACTATTTGCTCCAAATGAAGTATCTGAAATATGGATCACCTTCCCGGATCCGCAGATAAAATTTAAGCGAACTAAACACAGACTTACCAATATTGAGTTTTTAGAGAAGTATAAAACGATTCTTAAGAAAAACGGGATAGTACACCTAAAAACGGATAGTGAATTTATGCATGGGTACACCCTGGGTGTATTGCAAGGGTTGGGATTAGAAATACTTTATGCCAATCATGATGTTTACAAGAATGAAGGAAGCCCAAAGGAGGTCATGGAGATACAGACATTTTATGAAAATCAGTATCTTGAAAGAGGAAAACCTATTACCTATTTGAAATTCAGGATCACATCCATATGACCCACATACTTATTCTTTTTTTTGTGACTTTTTCGGCAGCCTTTATGGCAACAGTTCCGCCGGGGCTACTCAATATGAATGCAGCCAAAACAAGTGTTGAAAAAGGTAAGATTAACGGGATAATTTTTAGTCTTGGGGTTTCTACAATGATTATGATGCAGGCTTATATTGCAGTGCTCATTTCAAAATTCCTTTATAAAAATCCGGAGATCATTGATCTTTTAATGAAAATAGCACTCGGGATCTTTGCTTTTTTTGCCATTTATTTTTTTGTGATGGCTAAAAAAATAAAACCGAATAAGATTCGAATTGTAAAGATGAGCAAGAAGAATAGCTTCTTCAAAGGGATGTTATTAGCGGCCTTAAATTTATTGACTATTCCCTATTATAGCGGGCTTAATGTTATGTGGAACGCCTCCGGCTGGATCAAATTTCAGATGTGGGATATTGCAACTTTTATCCTGGCAGCAGGCAGCGGAACTTTTGCGGTGCTCTATTTGTATACTTTCTATTTTAATAAACTGGAATTAAAGACCAAGAATTTCTCAAAAAGTTCCAACTATGTCCTTAGCGTACTTATGCTTATTTTACTCATTATAACCGTAATACGATTGTTTTATAGAGACCATGGATAGTGATAAAACTCATTTTTTCGAGAAGGTTTATGAGATCGTGAAACATGTTCCCTATGGACGGGTTACCTCCTATGGAGCAATTGCCAGATACCTGGGCTCAGCAAGGAGTGCCCGGGTGGTAGGTTGGGCCATGAACAATGTTGGGGATCGGGAAACGGTCCCAGCACATCGTGTTGTAAACAGAAATGGGCTACTTACCGGGAAACATCATTTTCAGGGAACCCGACTCATGCAGCAATTGCTTGAGAATGAGGGAATCATTGTCAGGAACGATCAGATCGTCGAATTTAAAAAGCACTTTTGGGATCCCTTGAAGGAACTTGGAGAACCATTTTAGAATAGCACTTTACCGGCACTCAGGTGCTTTTGAGAAAGAGGTATGATACCATATTTCATTTCCATTCAGATCTTTCCAAATCTCAGCTTGATGCCCTATCTTTGTTGTTTAGAATCATTTTATATTAACTCAAGGAGATATCCTGATGAAATTGAATAAAAACGACATTTTACAAGCTTTGCAGACCATCTCTGTTCCCGGTGAAGGCCAGAACATGGTAGAAAGCGGAGCTGTTAAAAACATACAAGTCTTTGGTGATGAAGTAGTGGTAGATATTATTATCAAGAACCCCAGTTTACAGGCTCGCAAAAAAACGGAAGTGTCTATTCTCCAGACGATACACAGAAAGGTCTATGAGAAGGCTAAGATTACTGTAAATCTGAAAGTAGAGGCGGCGGCTACTCAGCCCAAAGTAAATGAGATCAAAGGGAAGCCTATTCCCGGCATACAAAATATCATTGCAGTTGCTTCCGGAAAAGGTGGGGTAGGAAAATCTACCATTACGGCAAACCTGGCAGTAACATTATCAAAAATGGGTTTTAAGGTGGGGATACTTGATGCTGATATATACGGACCTTCTATTCCTATTATGTTCGATGTAGCCATGGAAAAACCATTAGCCGTTGAGGTCGATGGGAAATCAAAAATGAAACCTGTTGAGAACTACGGACTCAAAATATTATCTATCGGATTTTTTACACAACCCAATCAAGCGGTTGTCTGGAGAGGCCCTATGGCAGCAAAGGCTTTGAACCAGATGATCTTTGATGCACATTGGGGAGAATTAGATTTTATGCTCATAGATCTCCCTCCGGGAACCGGCGATATTCACCTTAGTATTATGCAGTCCTTACCAATCACCGGAGCTGTGGTTGTTAGTACACCTCAGGCAATTGCGTTGGCAGATGCGCGTAAGGGAGTCGCCATGTTCCAACAAGAAGCGATTAACGTCCCTGTATTAGGCATCGTGGAAAATATGGCTTATTTTACACCAGAGGAATTACCGGATAACAGATATTATATTTTTGGCAAAGAGGGTGCAAAACATTTGGCAGAGGACATAGGCGTGCCATTTTTAGGGGAAATACCACTTGTTCAGAGTATTCGTGAGGCAGGCGACGTGGGCAGGCCCGCAGCAATGCAGACTTCTACATCTTTAGAAACTGCTTTCCAGGAGATGACTAAAAATGTAGTTCAGGAAATTGTCAATAGAAATACAAGTTTACCTCCCACGGAGGCTATAAAGATTACCACTATGGCTGGATGTGCGGCGGTTAAAAAGAAAGTGTAATGACATCAGAGGAACTACGAAATAATGTAGAAAAAGCGCTGGATGAAATACGTCCTTTTTTACAAAGTGACGGGGGAGACATTTCCCTTGTTTCTATTGAAAATAATACTTCTGTGAAAGTGAGATTAGAGGGAAATTGTGTTGGCTGTAGCGTAAATCAAATGACCTTGAAAAGTGGTGTTGAAATGACCATAAAGAAATATGTACCACAAATAGAACAGGTCATAAACGTTGATTAATTCCTATCTTCTAAGAGATTGATTAATGGCCTCTCTCTGTGAAATCCGTCATATTAATTATTGCTTGTCAGATCCTGGCCTGGTACGTAAACAGGTTGAAATAGCGCCCCTCCTTTGCGATTAATTCATCATGTTTGCCCTGCTCTACAATACGTCCCTCCTCAATAACCAGTATTTGATCTGCACGACGAATGGTACTTAACCTGTGTGCAATTACAAAAGTTGTTCGTCCTTTGGTCAATGCCGCTAAACTCTGTTGGATGAGTCCCTCACTTTCGGTATCGAGGTTAGAAGTGGCCTCGTCCAGAATGAGCACCCTGGGATCTGCTAAAATAGCTCTGGCAATCGCAATGCGTTGTCTTTGCCCGCCCGAAAGCTTGATACCTCTTTCACCAATCAACGTATCCAGACCCTCCTCAAAACGATCGGTAAATTCGTCCACATAAGCCGCTTTGACAGCTTCTAATAATTTTTCCTCAGTTGCATTGGGTCTTGGAAATAAAATATTCTCCCGGATACTGCCCTCAAATAGAAAATCATCCTGCAGCACCACGCCCAGATATTTTCTGTAACTACTAAGTGATATTTTTGATAAATCCATCCCGTCCACAGTGATTTCTCCAGAATCGGGATTCAAAAAACTGGCCGCCAGTCCTGCAATGGTACTTTTTCCAGAACCAGAACTACCGACAAGTGCAACCACAGATCCCGAAGGGACCTTAAAACTGATAGCATGCAAAACTTCTTTTTCCTCTTCATAAGCGAAGGATACATTTTTGAATTCAATATCTCCTTTGATCTTTTCTATAGTAATAGTACGATCTTCAGAGTTTTCTTCCTCCTCCATATTCATCAACTCTTCTGTTCGGTCTAATCCTGCCAGTGCTTCACTAAGCTGACTCCCAATATTGCTCATCTGAACAATCGGCGCTACCATAAGCCCAAGAAGAAAAGTGAATTCCAAGAACTCACCAATAGTAAGCTGGTCATTCATAATTTTATAACCTCCAATTCCCATGATACTGGTGGTGGCAACCCCTAAAAGAAAAGTGGAAGAGCTCGTCATTACCGCAGTTGCCGTGAGACTTTTTTTTACATTCTGGTATAGACGATGTACACCATCTTTAAACACATCGTGTTCCTGTACCTCGGCATTGAATCCTTTAATAACCCTGATTCCGCCGAGTGTTTCTGTGAGCCGACCCGTAACTTCAGCATTTATTTTTCCACGATTTCGGAAAATTGGTCTGATGATCTTAAACGCTTTAAGCGCAATTACAGCGAATATGGCGAGGGGAATCAGCGCAAATAGGGTCATGGCTGCACTAATATTGAGCAAAAGAACCAAAGCCGCTACTGCTGTAATGGTGCCACCTACCAATTGTACCAAACCTGTACCGATAAGATTTCTCACGCCCTCAACATCGGTCATGATCCTGGAAACCAGCTCGCCCGACTTAGTATTGTCAAAGAATCTTGTTGGGAGGGTCAGAATCTTATGCTGTACCTGAGCTCTCAATTCAGAGATCATATACTGAGCCTGAACGCTTAATATTTTTGTTAATAGAAAAGAGGTCACGGCTTGCACCAAAATGGCCAGAATTACGATTCCTATTAGCAGCTTAAGAAAGGGAAGATCCTTATTGGGGATGATATCATCCATTAAATATTTTAAGGACATAGGCGCTACAAAACTGGCAGCCTTGCTTATAACAATTAAAATGAGACCAATGAAAACGAGATTTCGGCGAGGCCAAATAATAGTTTTAAATGCTTTGAGAATGCTTACTTTTTTATCGGCCATAAATGAATTGATAATTTCCAACAGAAGGCCTCCAAGTTACGGATAAAATAAGCAAAATATATGCAGCAGTTTACGGGTATTTTTTTAAGGTAAATTAGTATTTCAGCCTGAAGTCAGGTAAATTCACACTTTGACAAATACGAAGTATGGAAACACTGGATAGTAACGGAAATCTACTCGAAGACGGGGACAACGTTCATGTAACTAAAGACTTAAAGATCAAAGGCATGTCAAAGACCTTAAAGCGTGGTAACCTGATCAAAAATATTAGACTTACCTCAGATGTAGATTCTGTTGAATGCAGGATAGGTAAAAGCACCATTGTATTGAAAACACAATTTTTAAAAAAAGCCTAGTTATGAATAAGGTACTTGTACTACTCATTGTTTTGTTTGTTGCTTCCTGTAAATCTTCAGACAAGCCTGCATCGCTCGAACGTTGGGAAGCGTATGCGGAAAATACCACGATCATCAGGGATAGTTTTGGCATACCCCATATTTACGGTAAAACAGATGCAGATGCGGTTTTTGGGTTGTTATACGCCCAATGCGAAGATGATTTTAACAGGGTAGAACAGAACTATATCTGGGCCACTGGAAGACTTGCAGAGGTAGAAGGGGAAGAAGCGCTTTACAGTGATCTGCGGGCTCACTTGTTTATGACAAAAGATGAGGCCATTGCCAATTATGAGAATAGTCCGGAATGGTTAAAAGAACTATGTGACGCATTTGCGGCAGGAATAAACTACTATTTATATACCCATCCGGAAGTAAGCCCCAGATTATTGACAAAATTTGAACCCTGGATGCCTATGTACTTTAGCGAAGGCTCTATTGGGGGAGATATAGAACGTATTAGTACTCGAAAAATAGAGGCTATGTATGAAAAAGGAATTGAATTCCCAAAGACCATAGAAGCCAAAATTGAAAAGAAGGAGGCAGAACTGGAACCTCAGGGGTCTAACGGGATCGCAATCTCGGGAGATCTTACTCAGTCTGGCAATGCAATGCTTTTAATTAACCCACATACCTCCTTCTATTTTAGAGGTGAAGTTCATGCGGTCAGCGAGGAAGGGCTAAATGCCTACGGAGCGGTAACCTGGGGGCAATTTTTTATCTATCAGGGCTTCAATGAAAAAACAGGCTGGATGCATACCTCTACCTATACGGATGTGATGGATGAATTTATAGAAACTGTGGTCGATCAGGATGGAGATCTGCTCTATCAATACGGAGAAGAATTAAGGCCGGTGATCATCTCAGAAATTACACTGAAGTATAAGGAAGGAGACGAATTAAAAGAAAGGACCTTCCCTGCCTACAGAACACATCACGGACCCATCACCCATATGGAAGGGGATAGAGTGGTAGCTTCTGCCATGATGTGGGAACCGGTAAAGGCGCTGGAACAATCTTATATACGTACAAAACAAAATGGCTATGATGGGTTCAAAAAGATGATGGACATCCGTACCAATTCTTCCAACAATACTGTCTATGCAGATGCAGAAGGAAATATTGCCTATTTCCATGGGAATTTTATACCGATTCGCGATACCATCTATGATTATTCACAACCGGTTGAAGGCAAGGATCCCAATACTGATTGGAAAGGATTACACGAGGTAGACGATAATATTCTGGTGTTTAATCCGGAGAATGGCTGGATACAAAATTGCAATTCAACACCTTTTACTTCGGCTCTTGAGTTCAGTCCAAAGAAAGAGAATTATCCGAACTATATGTCTATTGACCGGGAGAATTTCAGAGGTGTACATGCGATAGAATTATTGCGAAACAGAAGTGGCTATACGTTAGATAGTCTTATTCAACTGGCATACGATCCTTATTTACCGGCATTTTCGGTGCTTTATACCGGGCTTGGTGGAAGCCTTTGACCACTCTCAAACCAAAGATCCTGAAATGGCAAGGGCCATTGAGGTGCTAAGAGCCTGGGATTACAAGACTTCAAAAGAATCCATAGCAATGACCCTGGCACATTTTTATGGCACTATGTATGGCAGGGAAGGGGCCCGGCCATATGCCATGGATGATATGGCAGCCATGACCTATTTTGGGTCTGCCTCCCCTTACGAAGAACGAATAGGCCTTTTTGAAATGACCTTAAAACAGCTCAAAGATGATTTCGGTACCTGGGAATTACCATGGGGAGAAGTGAACAGGTACCAACGTCTTAATGGTGATATTCGCCAGGCTTTTGATGATACAAAGCCCAGTATTCCCATTGGATTTGCCTCCGGCCGTTGGGGAGCATTGGCTGCCTATGGCGCAAGGTATGATAACAATACGAAAAAGATCTATGGTACCCGAGGAAATAGCTTTGTAGCCGTGGTGGAGTTTGGCGAACAAGTGAAAGCAAAAAGTATTTTGGCAGGGCGGACAAAGCGGAGATCCCAATTCACCTCATTTTGATGATCAGGCCCAACCCTATGCCAATGTGGAATTTAAAGATGTGGCTTACTACAAGGAGGATGTTTTAAAAACGGCGAAAGAGACTTACAAGCCCGGTAAGCGTTAAAGGGCTATTCTTTTACAATGATCAAGGATGCTTTGGAACCTGTGGAAAGCAACCATTTATTGGAGTATATCAGCTTGCCCATATCATCATAGACGTCGACTTGAGCGGTATTTGGTCCGGAGGTTCCTTGATTAAGCGCCTCAAAATCTAAGCGATTAAATCCTTTTTCCAGCGTAAGGTTCACCCCTTTAAAGCTTCCTGTAAGAAGAATGTTAGGATCTATTACATGTTCGTTGGCATAGATCTTTACCCTGTCCCCGTCCACATATTCATGATCGCGACAGACGATCCCTACGAACTTTGAAGTAGTCTTTATATCCCCCAAATACATGTCGCCATAATGTTCTTTGCTATTCCCTTTTTCTCGTTCTCCAACCTTTGGATCGATCTTTAGATCATAACCCGCTTGTCTCAATTCATTATCAGGGAGCATTTGAATATTTCTGGCCATAAGCGAATCTTTTAGATTAGGAGTTTTACTCATATCTATTACAGAAGGCATTCTGAGGGCATTGCCTTGCTTCGGATTTGCTTTAATATCGAGTGTGGGTTTTGGCCCTATTTTCAATGGCTGAGTTGTGGGAATATCCGTTTGTGACATTCCAAGAGCAACAAAACCCAAAATGAAAAATAGGATAGAAAAGGCTTTCATAGCAACACTTTAACTGGATAAAGGTAGCAAATACCCTGCCATGTGGATATAAATCGTTGTTAAATTCGATAAATGCCTTCTAGGATCTGGCCTTGTTTGTTGAAAATGTCAAGCTTAGTTTTTGGATCTTCTTTCCCAATATTGAGGTCGGGTATCGGAGGTTTCCTGATTCCAATAGGCAGGAGTTACTTTATGACCATCAAAAGTTTTAAGTTTCCGTTGGTAGATCCAAATGGTAGGATTAAAGACCATATCGGTAACGGCAACTGTATATAGTTGGGGATCTTCCTCATTCTTTTTTTTATCTTCTTCGGTAAGTACCTCAAAACCATTGTGTTCCAATAATTTTTTTAAGAAATCTCTACGGTCTTTTTCTACCCCTTTTTCCACAAAGGTCACCCTGGTTTCCTCAATACTACCAAACATATGTTTACCTCCTAATCCCATATTTTATTAATTAAATGCCGTACTTAATGAATAAATATAATCATAAACAGGGCTATAGACCCCTAGCAACAAAATGCCTACAACTGTAATAATTAGTCCCAATCGCATATAGATTTTATTCTTAAAATAGGGAATTGCATCTTCACTGGTACGCAGGAACATGGCTCTTATTACCAACAGATAGTAATAAAGAGAAATGGTGACATTGACCACAGCTAGAAAGACCAGCAGATAGTACCCTTTACTCGCGGCTGCTGTAAACAAGAAGAATTTACCAAAAAAACCGGCTACAGGGGGAATTCCTGCAAGGGAGAAGAGTCCTAACATCATCACCAGACTCAATTTCGGATTTGTGCGATAGAGCCCTTCATAGTCTTTCATATTCTCTTTTCCGGTTTGAGATGAAATAGATTGTACGACACCAAAAGCTGCGAGATTTGAGAAAATATAAATCAATACAAAATAAACAACGGTAGCAGTGCCTAGTTGATCCCCGGAAAGTATTCCCAAAAGGATAAATCCGGCCTGGGCAATAGATGAGAATGCCAGAAAACGCTTCATATTCTGTTGCCTTAAAGCGAATAAATTCCCAATAAACATGGTTAGTACTGCCAGCACATACACCAAGTTTTCCCATTGCTGCATTAAAGGATTTAAAACGGTGAACAGCAAGATCATAAGAATAAACACCGCTGCCCCTTTGGAAATAACGGATAAGTATGAGGCAATGGAAATCGGGGCACCTTCATAGACATCAGCGGTCCAGAAATGAAATGGAACCAGGGAAATTTTGAATCCCAAACCAGCGAAAAACAGCACCATACCCAAAAGAGTAAGATCACTTGCAGTTATGGAACCAATGATATCTACAAAATATATTGATCCTGTGGTGGCATATAAAAGGGTGATACCAAATAAGGATATCCCGGAAGCCATGGCTGATGATAAAATAAGTTTTATTCCCGCTTCACTCGATTTCATTTTAAATATTTCAAAAGCGGCCAGGGAGGCCAGGGGAAGTGTTGACAATTCCAAACCCAGATAAAACATCAAAAAATCACCGGAGGAGACCATAAAGTAAATTCCCAATAATGAAGAAAATAGCAAAATGAAAAATTCGGCACCCCTGTGTTGTTCGACGATTTCTCCTTTGACCCAGTCGGCAGCTTGCAACAGCACAATGAATACCCCAAGGTTCAATATATTCTTAAAGAAATGTATCAGATCGTTGGTACGGAACATGCCGCCAAATAAATTCCCTTCTGTCATAGGCAGAAACCCCAGCATTGTATGGATGCCAAAGAGTATGACTACGAAGGGAACAACAAGTCTCTTTTTATTCTCGGATATGAAAATTTCAACTATGAGCAAGAATAAGGCAATCGCCAAAAGTGAAATTTCTTGTCTTAACAGTAAAAAAGTATCGATCTCCATGATACGGTTCTTTTATAATACGCCTTGTATAAAGGGTTGTATGCTCTTTAAAATCATTTCACTTAGCCAAAGGGGGGCAACCCCTATTCCTATGATAGGCAATAGCATAAGCAATATGCCAGTTTTCTCATACCAGGTTACTTTTTCCATCGTTAAAAACGACTCATTTTTAACAGGCCCCATCAACATGATCCCTACCACACGTAAAATATAAACTGCGGTAACAACAATGGCTGAAATCGCGAAGATAGTTGCGATCCTATATGAAAGTTCTGGATGCTCAAAAGCGCCCACAAAAATGTTCATTTCTGCTACAAAGCCACTGAAGCCTGGTAAACCTAAAGAAGCTAGACCTGCAATAACATAGGTCGCGGAAATAAAGGGTATTACTTTTAACAGCCCCCCTAGTTTCGTCACATCCCTGGTATGCGTCCTTCCGTAGATCATCCCGATCAAGGCAAAGAAGAGGGCCGTCATAAACCCATGAGATAGGGATTGTAGTATGGCTCCATTCCAGGCTGTTTTATTAAGCATTAATAGCGCAAACAAGACCAACCCCAGATGACTTACTGAAGAATACGCATTTATATATTTAAGATCTGTTTGCCTGATGGCTGCAAAGGCCCCGTAAATAACGCCAAAGGCCGCCAGGACAATAAAGAACCAGGACCAATGTAATGTGCCTTCCGGCAATAGGTACATGGCCACCCTAAAGACCCCGTATCCGCCTAATTTCATTAAGACTCCTGCGTGCAACATCGATACTGCTGTTGGGGCCGAGGCATGTCCGTCCGGGGACCAGGTATGAAACGGGAACAGTGCACCTATTACAGCAAAGCCTATAAAAGTTAAGGGGAAGAATAGTTTTTGTGCCTCCAAAGGAATGTTCACTTTGGCTATTTCAAGGATATTAAAGGTCAATGGTCCCCCATCCACATCGGTATTGAAATAGATGCCTAAAATACCAACCAACAAAATGGCCGAGGCTCCCATGAGCATAAGGGTTAATTTCATAGCGGCATATTCTCTTGGCCCGGAACCCCATATTCCTATAAGCAGGAACATTGGTATGACGGCAATTTCGAAAAATACGAACATGGTAAATAGATCGAGCGAAATAAAGAATCCATAAACTCCGGTAGATAGTATAATCAGGGAAATAAAGAATTCCTTTGGCAATTCCTTCATCTTCCAGGAAATAAAGACACCTGCCAGGACCACAAGGGAGGTTAATAAGAGCAAAGCCACGGAAATACCATCAACCCCAACGCTGTAATGAATATTGAAATCCTTGAACCAAACAAGATCGCGGGTGAAGACCATGATGTCATCATTAACCGCTCTTTCTTTAAAATATGCAAATAGCAAATTGACGGACATAGCCAGTTGAATAATACTTCCTATCATCGCAATGATGCGAGCCTGTTTAAGATCCCTGGCAAAAAGCAATGCCAGCACCGTAAGCAAGGGAACGACAATAAAAAGCGATAATATATCCATAGGGATCATCTTAATTGGTCCATATATAAATAAAAACAATTGCCAGAATTATAATTCCACTGACAAAGGCCATGGCATAGTCTTGTACTTTTCCGGATTGTACACTTTTAATTTTAGCCGAAACCGCTACTGTTGAATTTCCAATGGCATTCATAGTAGCATCTACAATATTCTTATCGAACCAGGCTGCGCCGGAAGCAATACCTTTAAATAATATGGTTTTGGTAACGTATAGGTATAGTTCATCCAGGTAAAATTTATGATAGGCCCAAGTGTAAAAAGGACCAAATCGTTGGGCCGTTCTGGCTGACAATTCGTTTTCTTTTTTATACAGTACCCAGGCAATGGCAATCCCAATAACTCCAGCCAATACGGCAACAAGCGCAAGGGGAATGTTCAGATGACCAACAAAACCCATTCGATCCGGACTAATAAATTCACTGAAGGGTATAAAACCAACCGTGGTACTGAGAAATGCAAGCACCATTAACGGAAAGGTCATAGAGAATGGGGATTCCTTGGGGGTATGTTGATAATTCTTATTTGGTCCCCAGAAAATTCCAAAGTAGATACGGAATATGTAAATGGCTGTAAGGCCCGCTACTATGATACCAATAGCATAAAGAAAGCTATTATGTTCATAGACAGCTACTAAGATTTCATCTTTACTCCAAAATCCTGCAAATGGTGGAATTCCTGCGATGGCAAGCGCTGCAATTAGAAAGGTGACGTTAGTGACGGGCATATATTTACGAAGGCTACCCATATCCTTCAGGTAATTGCTATGAACAGCGTGAATCACCGAACCAGCCCCCAGAAATAGCAATGCTTTAAACATGGCATGTGTAAATAAGTGGTACATAGAAGCCATATAACCAAGGCCATCGTGTCCATCGTACCCCGAAACACCTAAGGCGAGCATCATATAGCCTAATTGGGACATGGTGGAATACGCCAGCACCCTTTTTATATCAGTTTGGGTAATAGCAATTATAGCGGCAAACAGGGAAGAAAATGCACCCACAAAAGCAACAATTTGAAGCACAAATCCGTCTTCTACAAAATAGAACATAGGAAAAAGTCGGGCTACCAAAAACACCCCTGCCACCACCATGGTCGCTGCATGAATTAAGGCGGAGACGGGAGTAGGGCCTTCCATGGCGTCGGGGAGCCAAATATGTAAAGGAAACATTGCCGATTTGCCGGCACCTCCGATAAAAACTAGTAGCAGCCCCCAGGCTAGAATGGACAGTCCCATAAAGGATGTGGACGCCCAGTTCAGAATGGCACTTCCCTCGGGGTTATTAAGTGTTTCAAAATCATAGGTACCGGTATAGAATCCTATGATCAGGATGCCGATAAGGAATCCAAGATCTGCAAAACGGGTCACGATGAATGCTTTTTTGGCTGCGGCGACCGCTGATTCTTTGGTGTAATAGTATCCTATTAACAAATATGAGGAGACGCCTACCAATTCCCAGAAGATATAGATCTGAAATAGATTAGTGGCTAAAACCAGTCCGTACATGGAAAAGGTGAATAAGGACAGGAAAGCAAAGAATTTGGTGTACCCCTCGTCACCCTTCATATAGCCCCTGCTGTAAATGTGTACCATCAGGGAGATGGTAGAGACCACGATCAGCATCATCACGGAAATAGGATCTATCAAAATGCCCATATCGATATGCAGGGTGTCTGTAAATCTCATCCAGACAAATTTTTGTACAAGATTTGGGAATGCCCCTGAATCTTTTTCAATTACAAAGAAGTACTGATACGCAGTGTAAAACGAAAAAAGGGTTGTGAGCACTAGTCCAAAGACACCAATAAGACCGGAGACGGCCGGTTTTATTTTCTGATTAAATAATCCCAGTAGCAGAAATACTGCTAAGGGAATCAAAGGGATTAACAGAATAATGGTGTAATTCATCATATGAATTTTTAATACTTCATAGTTTCAATATCCTTGACCTCAACAGAGCTTATTTGTCTGTAGAGGTTGAAAATTATGGATACGGCAAGTGCGGTTTCCGCAGCTGCCACCGCGATTATAAAGATTGAAAAAAGAACGCCCTGTAACATATCCGGGTACATGTATTTGTTTATCACGACAAAATTGATCACGGAAGCGTTGAGAATAAGTTCAACCGAGATCAGAATAGAAATGAGGTTCTTTCGGGTTATAAATCCATAGATTCCAATGAAAAACAAAATGGAAGTAACCGTTAAAAGTTCATATATAGTAATTTCTGCGATCATTTTCCTTAGTTGTTTTTTTCAGATAATTTATTTCCTTTTGCGACCACAATGGCCCCGATCATAGCTGCTAATAACAACACGCTAATTACTTCAAAAGGCAATATAAATCCACCTGCTTCGTAGCTTAATAGTTTTGTTCCAATATCGGTGACATTGGTAGTTGTTGTATTCTCTACTACATGAAAATCATAGGAATAAATCGTAACCAAGAATAAGCCAAGCCCAATTAAACAGACAAGTCCGGTTAAAAGTTGTTTTGATGGCTTTGCGATTTCCAGGCGCATTTCAATGTGATGCACCAGAAGTACTGAAAAAATGATCAGGACGATGATTCCCCCGGCATAAATAGTCAGTTGAATAGCTGCCAGAAAATTATAGTCGATTAGAAAATAGATGCCCGCAATACTGCACAAAACGAAGAGTAAATAAATGACGGACCTCAGCATTTTTCTGCTCGTAACGGAGGCAAGTGCAAAGGCGATTATTATAAACGCCAGGATGTAAAAAATGATTCTTTCCATTTATTTAGTCTTCTACTCCCGACATTAATTTAGAGTCTGGTTTATTTAGCACCCTTGTAAGGGCAGTACGGTCATAAACCGAATTTTCAAAATTCTGACCCCACTCGATGGCATCAGTAGGGCATACATCTATACATAGGCCGCACATGGTGCACATGCTTAAGTGATAGACAAACTTGTCTATTTTCTTTTTCTTTTTCCCGGTTTCTTCGTCAATGCCACGGTCCCAAATTATCTCGATAGTTCCATTGGGACATGCGATTTCACATTTCTGGCATCCTGTACAGCGGTGCTCATTTTCTTCATTATGGGGCATGATGACCTCTCCCCTGAAGCGATCGAACATTTTTAAGGTATCCCTGTTATCCGGATACTGCTGAGTTATGGTTCCTTTTCTTGAAGTGACGAAATATTTACCAGTAACACTCATCCCCGTTAGCAGGGTCTTTATTCCTTTATAAATGTCAGAGAAATAACTCATAGCATTAGAATGTTATTGTTAGATTGAGCCATACCAATACAGCCATAAGGACAATGTTCACTAAATTAATGGGAAGCAGATACTTCCATTCAAGTGTTAGCAATTGATCTACTCTTAAGCGGGGGAATGTCCATCGGAACCACATCATAAGAAATACCAATACCATTGTTTTTGCCAAAAACCAAAAAACGCCCAGTGCTGGAATAGACTCCGTAATTCCAAAAGGAGATAACCAGCCTCCAAAAAAGACAGTTGCGGCAATTGATGCTATAATGAACATGTTAATAAATTCTGCCAGAAAGAAATAGGCAAATTTCATTCCGGAGTATTCGGTATGGAATCCCGCGCCAAGTTCTGATTCTGCCTCTACCATATCGAAGGGTGCCCTGTTCGTTTCTGCAGTTCCGGAGATCATAAAGACCATAAAGGCGATCACAGCAGGGATATGTCCCTGTACAATGAGCCATCCGCTTTTCTGAACTTCAATGATCGCGGAGAGTTGTAAACTCCCGGTGATCACCACCATGGTCAACAATGATAAACCAACTGAAAGCTCATAACTGATCGTTTGCACCCCACTTCGCATGGCTCCGATCATCGCAAATTTATTATTGCTGCTCCACCCGGCCAGAAGTATTCCAATGACCCCAATGGATGAAATAGCAATTAAAAAGAAGAGTCCAATATTGATATCGAATGCGTGGAATTCCTGGGAAAAAGGAATAACAGCCAGGGCCATAAGGGCCGAAATGATAACAAAGTACGGGGCCAGGTTATAGAGAAATTTGTCTGCCCTATCGGTTCCTGTCAATTCTTTGGTCAGTAATTTAATGGCATCGGCCATAGTTTGTAAAAGGCCTTGAAAGCCCACTCTGTTGGGGCCTATTCTTAATTGAAACCATGCCGCCACCCGTCTTTCTATAAGTACCAGAAACAATCCTGCTATAGCAAATACTGTGAGGTATACGATGGCTATAAGCACCATTTCCACAATGCTGGCAACGCCTTCAGGCATCGTGCTAAATAGCCAATTGTGAATGTTCTCTGTGATACTTAATAGGATCATCTACTTTTTTTTAACGATCAATATCAGGGATAACGAGGTCGAGTGTTGCCATTGTGGCCACCAGATCTCCTATTTTCCCCCCTACGGCAATATGATTTAACAAAGATAAATTTGAAAAGCCAGGAGACCTGAATTTAAGCCGATAAGGGCTTTTGGTCCCTGTACTGATAATATAAACTCCAAGTTCGCCTCTGGCGGTCTCTACTTTTTGATAGTACTCTCCTTTTGGCAATTTGATCACTGCGTTCGTGGCAACTCTGTGTTCTCCTTCCGGGATGACATCAATTAATTGCTCAATAATAGAGAGGGACTCCCACATTTCCTGTATCCTTACAAGATAACGGGCATAGGTATCGCCTTCTGTTTTTATGGCCTCGTTAAACGTCACTTTGTCATAGGCACTGTAAGGATGATGTTTACGAACATCACAGGAATAGCCTGAAGCTCTGCCAACCGGGCCAGAAGCGCCAAATGAAATAGCATCCTCCTTGCTTAGCACACCTACTCCCACGGTTCGTTTTTTGAAGATTACATTTCCTGTTAATAAGCGATCATATTCCGGGAGTTTTGTCTTAAAATGGGTGATAAAATCCTTTACCCTTTTTACAAAATTCGGATGAATATCCAACATGAGTCCTCCGGGCACATTGTAGTTCATTGTTAGGCGGGCACCGCAGGTTTCCTCCATGATATCGTTAATCATTTCCCTGTCTCTGAATCCGTAGAAGTATGTTGTAAGCGCCCCTACATCCATACCCATAACACCCCACCATAGACAGTGTGAAGAAATTCTTGTCAATTCGCCAATAATAGTTCGTATGACCTTTACCCGATCCGGGATCTCAAGCTGAAGAGCATTTTCTACAGCCAGGCAGACGGCTTCGTTGTTGATATTGGCTGAGAGGTAATCCATGCGATCGGTGAGATGAACAATTTGCTGATAGCTATCTCGCTCGCACATTTTTTCGATAGAGCGATGGATATACCCCAGATCTGGTTCTACTTTTTTGATGATCTCCCCATCAATGGTTAGTAGAAGCCGAAGTACACCATGAGTGGCAGGATGCTGAGGCCCCATATTGATGAAGTATTCCTCAGATTTAAAATTAGCATGTACAACCTCGGTTTCCATGTTATGTTAGTATAAAATCATATTGGTTTCGTCTTCATAGTCTTTCCTGAGGGGATACCCGATCCAATCTTCCGTTAAAAAGAGACGTTTTAAATTGGGATGGTTGGTAAATTTTATACCAAAGAAATCGAATACTTCACGCTCGTGGAACTCGGCTGTTGCCCATATATCGAATACAGTATCAAATTCTGGCTTCTCCCGATCTTCTGTCGATACTCTTACTACTGCGATATGTCTTTTGGTGGTTGATTCCAGGTGATATACGATCCCCAAGTTTTCTCCCCAATCTACTCCGCTCAGGCAAAAAAGATAATCGAACTGTGTCTCAGGATGACTTTTCAACTGCGACATTAGAGTGTGAAGATGTTCTGCCGGTACTGAAATATTCAGAAATTGGGATTCTTCTTCTGTAAATTCCAATGCTGGCATCCAGCTACCTATTAATTGTTGTAATTCCTGGTTGGTCATAGGTCCTCATTTTATAATCCTTCATCAAAACCCTCTACCGGATCCTTTTTGTCTTTTCTGCTCTCTTTTCTAATTTTATCCTGTAACATCAGCATTCCTTCTAAAAGGGCTTCTGGTCTTGGGGGACATCCCGGCACATAGACATCAACAGGAATAACATGATCTGCTCCTTTTACTACTGAATAGGTATTGTAGAAGAAAGGACCTCCTGAGATGGCACACGCCCCCATAGCGATCACATATCTTGGCTCTGCCATTTGCTCATAAAGCCTTCGGAGCACAGGGGCCATTTTATTAACGATGGTACCGGCAATGATGATGAGGTCTGCTTGTCTGGGGGAAGGACGGGCCACTTCAAATCCAAACCTGGAATAGTCATGTCGCGCTGCTCCTGTCTGCATCATTTCAATGGCGCAACAGCTGGTTCCAAAGTAAAGGGACCAAAGAGAATTAGATCTCCCCCAGTTAATGACCTTATCGAGGTTGGTTACTACCACATTGGCTCCGTTCCCTGCAGGAATTACTTTTCCAGGAAAATCTTCAGGTATTTCATTTGCTTTGTTTATTCCCATTTTAACGCTCCTTTTTTCCAGGCATATAACAGGCCCAATCCAAGTATGAATAAAAAGATCACTATTTCTAAAAATGCAATTGCCCCTATATCTTTAAAAACGACTGCCCAGGGAACCAAGAAGGCTATCTCCACATCGAAGATCAAAAATAAGATAGCGAACAAATAATAACCTACCTTAAATTGAACCCAGGTGGGCCCTATAGTTGTCATTCCACTTTCATAGGGGGCTCGTTTTGCTTCGCTGTCAGATTTTGGTGAGATCAGATTCGAAAGAAAATTCGCCCCTGCAACCAGAACTACTCCGGCGATTATAAATACTATGATGGCTTCTGAGCCCATAAGCTACTTTTGAGTTTTCAAGTAATTTCATAAATATCCCCTGAAAAAAACAGGTCATCCGTCTTCCTGAAGGATGAGTTTTCTTTTACCTGTGCCGTTAAGGCGTCTTCCCGTTCTTCAAAGGTTACATCCTGAAAAGCTCGGATAATTCCTGTGACCATAGGATACTCCAAACGCACCAACATTTGATGTAAGGTGGGGTCTTGTTCTTTAGCATCGTGAATGAGGATGTCGGATTCCTCCACCCCGTTTTCACCTATTGTAACTACTTCTAGGCGAAGACCTTTCAGTACTAATCCTTTGTCTTTCTCTTTTCCGAAGATCATAGGTTTTCCGTGTTCTACGTACAATTGCCTGTCTTCTCGAACCGCTTTATCTGTGTACTTGGTAAAACATCCATCATTGAAAATAGGACAGTTTTGCAGTACTTCCACAAGGGAGGTGCCTCTGTATTTTTCAGAGGCGATAAAGATTTCGGTCATCTCTTTTGGGGTATTCCCACCAATTCTGGCAAAAAACCTGGCCTGTGCCCCAAGGGCAAGTTCTCCTGCGGAAAATGGAGGCTGGGTATTTCCATACGGGGAAGATTTTGTCTTTTGCCCAACCAGAGAAGTAGGAGAGAATTGTCCTTTTGTTAGTCCATAGATCTCATTGTTAAACAAAATGATGTTGAGATCGAGGTTCCTTCTTAATACATGAATAAAATGATTGCCTCCAATGGCCATAGAATCGCCATCTCCTGTAATGACCCATACACTAAGCTTTGGATTAGCGAGCTTTACACCAGAGGCTATGGCAGTGGCTCTCCCGTGAATGCTATGCATTCCGTATGTTTCCATATAATAAGGAAAGCGGGAAGAACATCCAATCCCGGAGATAAAGACGATGTTTTCTTTATTTACCCCTATTTCTGGAAGTGCTTTCTGTACCGATCGCAAGATCACATAATCATCACAACCGGGACACCATCTAACTTCCTGATCGCTGGCAAAATCCTTATATGTATACTCTTTTACAGCTGCTTCCATGATTATGATAGGATTTGTTTAAACTTTTCTTTTAGTTCATTGTTGGCAAATGGCAAACCTTGAATTTTATTAAATTGTAAAAATTCATGGCCAGTGTAGTTTGCTTTGAACACTTTTATCAATTGTCCGGTATTTAATTCACAGACGACTATTTTTTTGAATCTTTTAAAAAGTTCATCCGTATTTTTTGGTAAAGGATTCAGATAATGAAAATGAGCGAATCCAATATTGGTTAAACCTTCTTCATTAAGATGTTTTACAGCAGAATGCAAACTGCCATAGGTGCCTCCCCATCCTACGACCAGTAGATCCCCGATTCTGCAAACTCTGTTTTCTGGTCCGGAATATAATTCTGCACTCGTTTTACTTTCTCGGCCCTAATACGGGTCATGTACTCGTGATTCTCGGGCACATAGGACACGTTCCCTGTCAATTTATCCTTTTCCAAACCACCCACACGGTGTTCCAGGCCAGGGGTACCCGGCACTGCCCAGGCCCTGGCTAGAGAATCCTTGTCGCGTTCATAAGGTTGGTAGTTCTCTTTAAATTCATTTAAACGCCTATTTTTTATGTCGGGCATATCATTGACCGATTGTATTTTCCAGGGGGCAGAACCGTTCGCAATGTACCCATCGGTCATTAATAGCACAGGGGTCATATGTTCCAGAGTAAGTTTTGCCGCTTCATAAGCATAATTAAAACAATTGGCAGGGGTACTCGCAGCGATAACGATCACTGGGCTTTCTCCATTTCTGCCGTACATGGCTTGCAGCAGGTCGGATTGCTCTGTTTTTGTCGGCAATCCGGTTGAAGGACCTCCTCTTTGAACATCTACCACAACCAATGGCAGTTCGATCATCATTGCCAACCCCAGGGCTTCTCCTTTTAGTGCCAATCCAGGTCCTGATGTAGTAGTTATGGCCAGATCGCCGGCAAATGAAGCGCCAATCGCAGAAGTTATTCCGGCAATTTCATCTTCAGCCTGTAGTGTCTTCACGCCAAAATGTTTGTGCTTTACTAGTTCATGTAATATATCTGAGGCGGGTGTAATAGGATAGGAGCCTAAAAACAATTCCATTCCCGATTTTTCCGCAGCAGCCAGGAAGCCCCAGGCTGTAGCCGTATTTCCCATGATGATCCTATAAGTTCCTGCTTCCATTTTTGCAGGTGAAATTGTATAGGCATTTGGGATCAGTTCCAGGGTTTCTGCGAAGAAATATCCCGCATTGAGCACTTTTGTATTGGCTTCAATGATCTCTGGTTTTGACTTAAATTTCTTTTGAAAAAATTCTATGGTATGTTCCGTGGAACGATGGTACATCCAGTACACCATCCCCAAAGCAAACATGTTTTTACTTCTGGTAATAGCCTTATTGTCTAGGCCCTGTACATCTTTTAAAGCCTCTTTGGTAAGGGATGTCATGGCTACTTCAATGACCCGGTAATTTTCGAGGCTGTTATCTTCAAGTGGATTTGATTCATATAGTGCCTTTTCTAAATTCTTTTTAGAAAAAGAATCAGTGTCCACAATGATCGTGTGACCAGGTTTTACGGAATGTAAATTTGTTTTTAGACCGGCCGGATTCATGGCTACAAGAAGATCAACTTCATCGCCAGGGGTACTTATTTCCACACTCCCGATATGGACCTGATAGCCGGAAACACCATAAAGACTGCCCTGGGGAGCCCTAATTTCGGCAGGATAATTGGGAAAGGTAGCCACATCGTTCCCAAACATGGCCGATGTGTCAGAAAACTGAGTTCCTGTTAGTTGCATCCCATCTCCAGAATCCCCTACAAATCGAATAATTACGGCCTCTAATACTTCTTGTGGCGTGTCAACGTTTGTTACCATGATGATCGGGATTAAAATTAAAGTACATTACAATGTACCCAAGGTATATAAAGATCAAATTTAAATTCTACAAAATCAAGTAAACATGACTTTTATCATTTACCAAGAATAAGTTGGGTTCTATTTTTGCGTATATTTAATCAAATTAGAAAGAAATGGCGATCATAATTACAGATGAGTGCATAAACTGCGACGCTTGTATTTCCGAATGTCCTAACAATGCGATATATGAGCCAGACCAGGAATGGTCTTATTCAGATGAGACTGCTTTAAGTGGAATGGTTACCACCCCGGGTGGGAACGAAATGGATGCAAATGCAGAAAACGAACCTATCTCAGATGAGTTTTACTATATTGTTCCTGACAAATGTACAGAATGCAAAGGATTTCATGACGAACCACAATGTGCTTCTGTCTGCCCTGTAGATTGTTGTGTTCCGGATGAGGATCATGTGGAAACTGAAGAACAGCTCCTTGGCAAAAAGGCATGGTTGCACGGCGAATAAAACTATAGAGTTAGATATTGACTCATAGGATATTTTAGATATTCGGTAATTCTGTACCATAATCTAATTTGAAATTACCACCCTTTATTCACTTCAAATAGAGGGTGGTTTTTTATGCAATCCTTTATTTTTCTCAACCTATAAAAGTAAATCAATTAATCATAATCAGTTAAAGTGAAATTTGCTGAATAGACGAAGTTTCGGAACTGATAAATGTCATAGTTTACCCTCTTGAGGAATACTACTTTTAGCCAATTGTCCCAATTACAATAGGTTCAATATCAAAAAAAGGGAAGGCTCATCTTCCTGCTCTGAATGGCAATAATAAAATCAAGGGGTCTTTAATGAAATTTATATATCATGAAAAAAGAATTTCCAAAATTAATATGCGATGCTAACGAGGCGGTAGCCAGAATAGCACATAAGACCAATGAGGTTTGTGCGATATATCCCATAACACCTGCTTCGCCCATGGGGGAACATGTTGATGTTTTTAGCTCAGAAGGGCAAAAGAATATTTGGGGCAATGTTCCGAGAATCGTTGAAATGCAAAGTGAAGGTGGCGCCGCTGGTGCGGTCCATGGTTCACTACAGGCAGGCGCATTAACTACGACCTTTACCGCTTCACAGGGCCTGTTGCTAATGATCCCTAATATGTATAAAATTGCCGGAGAATTATTACCCTCCGTTATTCATGTAGCTGCGAGGACAGTAGCCACCCATGCCCTTTCCATTTTTGGAGATCATTCTGATGTGATGGCCACAAGGCAAACAGGGTTTTCTATGTTGTTTGGAAGCTCGGTTCAGGAGGCCATGGATTTTGCTTTGATCGCTCAGGTAGCTACACTTACGTACCAGGGTGCCGTTTTTAAATATTTTTGATGGATTCAGGACCTCTCATGAGATTTCAAAAATTGATGCCATACCAGATGATATCATCAAGGCTATGATGCCCGACGATAAGATCATGGAACATAAAGACAGATCACTGGATCCGGATCATCCTGTTGTAAGGGGAACTTCACAAAACCCCGATGTTTTTTTCCAGGCACGGGAAGCTGCTAACCCTCAATATGCAAAAGTGCCAGGTATCGTTAAGGAGGTTATGGATGAGTTTTATGAGCATACCGGCCGCCGCTATGATCTGTTTGACTATTTAGGACATCCGGAAGCAGAACGAGTGATCGTTATCATGGGTTCTGGGGAAGGTGCGGTACGAGAGACCGTTGAAACACTTGTTGAACAAAACGAAAAAGTAGGGGCATTATTCGTTCGCTTATACAGACCTTTTGCCATAGAATACTTCCTTCAGCAATTGCCCGAAACCATAAAGAAAATAGCTGTTTTAGACCGGACCAAAGAGCCCGGTAGTATAGGAGAACCCCTATACCTGGATGTAGTTACCGCTTATGTGGAAAGCCAGCGAAATATGCCATCCATTGTAGGTGGCAGATACGGATTGTCATCCAAGGAATTCAACCCTGCCATGGTTAAAGGAATCTTTGATGAATTGTCGAAAGAACATCCCAAGAACCATTTTACTATTGGTATTAATGATGATCTGGGGCATACCAGCCTTGAATACAATCCGGTATTTAAAACAAGAAAAACGACCTTTAATTGCATGTTCTATGGATTGGGTTCAGACGGAACCGTTGGAGCCAATAAGAATTCAATAAAAATTATTGGTGATACCACAGATAACTATGTTCAGGGGTATTTTGTATACGATTCCAAAAAGGCGGGGGCACAAACAATTTCACACCTGCGCTTTGGGCCACAAGCTATTTACTCCTCTTATTTGATCAATACGGCCGACTTTGTAGCCTGTCATCAATTTAATTTTATTGAAAAATACGATGTCCTGAATCACATCAAAAAGGGAGGAACGTTCTTGTTAAATTCGCCCTTTTCCAAAGACGAAATATGGGATAAATTACCCCGTATCATGCAAGAGGAAATCATCGAAAATGAATTGAATTTCTATGTGGTAGATGCCACCAAGGTGGCTCATGAAGCTAATCTTGGCAAGCGGACCAATACGGTATTGCAGACTTGTTTCTTCGCTATCTCAGGTATTTTACCTCAGGAAGAGGCCATTGAAAAAATTAAGAATGCCATTGTTAAATCTTATTCTCACAAAGGGGATAAAGTGGTAAAAATGAATTTTAATGCGGTAGATAAATCCCTCGAACATTTACAAAAGGTATCCTATCCGCAAAAAACTACAAATGATAGGGGCTTGCGATCTATTATGTCTGGTGAACCCGATCCGTTCGTTAAAGAAGTACTTGGTAAAATCCTGGCGGGAAGAGGAGACGAGTTGCCCGTAAGTTATTTTCCTATAGACGGGACCTACCCAACAGGCACTACGCAATATGAAAAAAGAGGTATTGCCGATTTTATTCCTATCTGGGATTCGGAAGAATTATGTACCCAGTGTAATAAATGTGTTGTTATTTGTCCGCATGCCGCTATCAGAGCAAAGGTGGTTTCCAATGAAATCCTGGCAGATGCCCCTGCGTCCCTGAAAAGGAGTCCGGCTAAAGGCAGACCTTTTTCTAAAGACACCGAATCATATGTATTACAGGTATCCCCTGAAGATTGTACCGGTTGCGATCTATGTGTTGCCGTTTGTCCGGCCGAAAGTAAGGAAATACCGGACTTTAAGGCCATCAACATGAGGAAGAAATTAGAGCACGATGTTGTAGAGAATACACATTGGGACTATTTTTCAAAACTTCCTGATTATGATCGTACTGCTTTGCAAATAACAAATGTGAAAGGTTCACAATTTCTGGAACCATTGTTTGAGTTTTCAGGAGCCTGTTCCGGCTGTGGGGAAACACCCTACATTAAATTATTGACCCAATTGTTTGGAGATAGTATTTTGATAGCAAATGCAACTGGCTGTTCCTCTATTTATGGAGGAAATTTACCAACCACTCCCTATAAAACCAATAAGGAGGGTAGAGGACCAGCATGGGCCAACTCCTTATTTGAAGATAATGCAGAGTTTGGGTTCGGTATGAAACTCGCGCTAAGCAAGAAGCAGGAAATCGCCGTTGGATTATTAAAATCCTTTGAAAAGACAGTAGGTAAGGAGCTTGTTGAAGCGATACTCAATAATCCGGAGGAGGATGAATCTCAACGAAAAGAGAAATTCAAACATCTCGACCAACTCAAAGAGATCCTATCCAAACATCAGGACCTTCCAGATGCCAAAAAGTTATTACATCTCACAGAATACCTGAGAAAAAAGGCAGTTTGGATCATAGGGGGTGATGGCTGGGCCTATGATATTGGATATGGTGGTGTAGATCACGTGCTGGCTTCAGGAGAAGATATAAACATCATGGTCTTAGATACGGAAGTGTATTCCAATACTGGTGGCCAAACGTCAAAGGCAACGCCTTTAGGAGCCAGTGCCAAATTCTCGGTTTCCGGAAAAAGAACCGGAAAGAAAAGTTTGGCTTTGCAAGCTGTTTCTTACGAAAACGTATATGTGGCCCAAGTGGCCCTGGGCGCTAAAGATATGCAAACCCTGAGGGCGATAGAGGAGGCTGCAGCATATCCCGGACCTTCCCTGATTGTTGCCTATTCACATTGTGGAGAACATGGATACGACCTAAAAGATGGCGCCATGCATCAGGAAAGAGCTGTGGAGACAGGGTATTGGCCACTCTTCAGATTTGATCCTTCTAAGCCCAAAGGGAAAAAGTTTAAACTAGATTCTAAAGAACCCTCTAAACCTTTGGAAGATTTTATGTATAAGGAAACGCGCTTTACCAGGGTAGTCAAAGATGATCCAAAATTGGGCGCTGAACTTTTAAAACAAGCACAGGAAGAAGTAACGACCAAATGGGAGCGATTGGAACTTTTTAGAAATATGTAAGTTCATATTCTTTTCCGATTTGGATTGTATTTTTCGAATACGAGTAATGCTTTAAACCAAAATTCTAATACGATGGAAACCTTAGCTGCTAATTATTTTGATGAAGCCATCAGTAAAATGAAACAGGCAAGTACAGAGCTATACAGACCTGAAGAAGATGTTGTGTCCTTTTTAGTTTGTAAAAATGCTCAAAGTGCCATTCAAAATTTTCTTAAAGGATACCTTTCTAAAAATGGAATAGAAACTGAGGAAAATGAAACTATTGACGATTTGTATGGGCGCTGTTTAGAGATTAATGGACGTTTTGAAAAGGTAAATCTCGCGGGGTTCAATTGCCAGTCGCATGATCTGTCATCCCGATATTGCGAAGGGGCAGAAAAAGTGAGCAGATGTTTTGATATCGCGAATAGCCTCGATACGTTTCTCAGGGAAGAGAAGATCATCTCCTAGGATGTCATTAAGGACCGGAGTTCGTTATGAATCCTCCCAGGTATCGCGTAAAAAGCGGATAAAATTTTTATGCATGATATTTTCTATGTCCATATGAGAATATCCTCTTGATGCTAATACTTCCGGAACTTTTTGAAGATCGGCAATAGTATCTATGTCTGCCGGAGATTGCTCTTTACCAAATCCTCCATCAAGATCGGTTCCTAGGCCTGCATGAAGGGAGTTCCCTGCGAGTTGACAAATATGATCTATATGGTCTACCATAGTATCTAAGGTTACTCCCATGTCTTTCGGTGATGATTGGCCACGTACCCAACCCGGAACCATCATCCATGCATCAAGGGCCATTCCGATGACAGCATTTCTAGTAAGTAATTCCTTGATCTGATCGTCAGAGAATTGTCTGTTATGGTCCACAAGGGCTCTGCAATTATTATGGCTGGCCCAAACGGGTCCATTATAGAAATCCATGGTTTCCCAAAAACTTTGATCACATAAGTGTGTCGCGTCCAGTATAATCTGCAAGCGCTCTATCTCTTTTAATAATTCTTTTCCTTTGGTTCCAATGCCCCCATTAGAATTTGTGCCAAAGGCATATGTGCCCGGCCCGTAGTGTGCAGGTCCTATGGCCCTTAAGCCCTGATGATAGGATGCTTCCAAATGCTCTAAAGAGACTATTGAATCTGCACCTTCCAGACTAAGTATATACCCAATGGGCTTTTTCTCAATAGAATCCTGGTTCCATTGATGTATGTGATTGTCTAATTGTTTGCAATTCGTAATTTGGGTCATCTCCCCAATGGCTTCCATTTCTCTATACCAAGCTAGCTGTCCCAGGGTATGAGCCCTTGCTTGTTCCGGGGAATTCCAACCGGGCAATGGATTGGATTTTTTGGAATACCGCGCTATTTGAGTAGCCACGCAAATACCGATATTTCCTTTGCGCAATGCATCCAGGGAAACCGTATTTTTTCCGCGATCCGGTTTGTCTGTCATCCCTTTTTCCCCTTTTCGGATCTCTTCGACCGTTTTGGTTAGATCCCGGTTCCATTCCTGGGCATTCATGGCAAGATCCAGATGTGCATCAAATATGAGCATATGAGTACTTTATATTACAAGGCTATGGTCTCTTGCCGCAACGTTCCAGGAACCAGTTATCTTACCATTTATTGCTGTACCCATTTTTGGGTATTTTGCCACCGTCGGACAAATATGCATGGGGATTGCATAGAAAATATCACCTACTGCAACGTTTTTGTCTGATGGGCAACTGAGCACTAAATGTTCTTCACTTTGTCCTGTTTGTTCACAGTCTTCGAGTCCAAATATTTTAACTCTGGGAAAATTCATTTCGGGGGCGATCGATTTGTGTCCCAGGTCCAGACAAATCACATCTGGCCCTGGCTTACTGATAATTCTGGTAAGCAGAACAGCGGCATGTAAGAATTCCATATCCTGAAAAGAACTGGAATATCGTTCGTCCCACAGCAGCGTTGTTCCGGGGCTGACTTCCACTCCCACCCTTTGCGCGTGGATAGGGAAGGTAGGAGACCCACCCATTACAATAGTTTCAACGGTAATTCCCTTTTTGATCAAATGGTTTTTTAAGCTTATTACCTTTTCAAAAGCTGCATCGCAAACTTTTTTTCGATCTTTTATATCAGGTTCCCTGATATGTCCATCATAGGCGTGAAGTCCTTTAAAGATCAAATTGGGATCTTTATAAATTAAGTGACATAAGTCTGCTGCGTGTTCGCCTGGTTCTATTCCCGTACGGTTCATGCCAGTATTGAGATCTAGAAATAAGGGGACCCTGACTTCTTTGGAAGCTGCCTCTTCAGAAATAAGTGAAATGATGACCGCATTATCTACTATGGTAGAGAAGGTAGATTCAGGAAATTTTGCAATTAACCGGAAGAATCTTGAAATATTGGCGCCCACTGGTTGAATGGCCAGGAGAACATCTTTAGCCCCACATTGCCCTAAAAGTTCAGCTTCAGCTATCGTTGCACATTTGAATTTTTGTATTCCATATGCCTGCTGCATTTCAATTATTTCTCTGGTCTTATGTGTTTTAATATGTGGCCTTAGTCGCTCAGGGGTTCCTGCCATTTTCACCATTAATTGAATATTTTTTTCAATTCTCCCTGGATACACCAAAAGAGTTGGCGAGACGATCTTATCTGTATTCTCTATTTGATACCAAGCATCATTTTTCATATTTAATTCTTTCAATGTAGTTGAAACATAGCTTCAATTTCCACGGGAATATTTCCGGGGAGGATCATTCCTACTGCACTGCGAACACCTACACCCAGATCGTTTCCAAAAATATCAGCCATCAATTCACTAAAACCATTTATAACAAGGGGTTGCTGACCAAAATCGGGAGCGGAATTAACCATCCCCAACACTTTTACCACCCTTTTGATCTGATCGATACTTCCAAAATGTGTTTGAATGGTTGAAAGCATGGTAAGCCCTACTTGTTCTGCTGCCAATTTACCCTGCCCCAGATTCATATCATCTCCAAGTCTTCCCGTAATATAGGTGCCATCATTTTGCATCGGACCCTGCCCAGACACATAGAGAAAACCGTCTATTACCAATACAGGTTTATACAAGCCTGCCGGAGGAGGAGCCGGGGGTAAAATCAATCCAAGTTCTTTTAGTCGTTGTGACGGTGTTTTATCCATAGTAATTTATATAAATTGGTTTAAAATCAATATTCCAAGAAGACCCACAACACCAACGGTGGTTTCCATTAGTGTCCAGCTTCGTAGTGTATCCTTTACAGACAGATTAAAATATTCTTTGAACAACCAAAAGCCACTGTCATTAACATGTGAAAGCATCAAACTGCCAGAACCTATTGCAAGTACCATCAATTCAGGGCTTACTCCTGTGGCCTCAATCAGGGGTAAGACAATGCCTGCTGCTGTTAATCCGGCTACTGTGGCAGATCCAACACAAACACGGATCACGGTGGCAATAAGCCAGGCCAAAAATAACGGGGATAATGAAGAATCTTTAAGTAAATCGGCAATATACTGGCTAACACCGCTATCTATCAAAACCTGTTTTAATGCGCCTGCACCTGCGATTATTAAAAGTACCATTGTAATACCTGAGATAGAATCACTCACAGAAGTCATCACCTCTTCCATTTTTTTTCCGCGTCTTAATCCCAGTGTATAGATGGCCACTAATACAGCAATCAGCATGGCTATCACAGGATTCCCTAAAAAGGCAACGACATCTTTAAACAAATACTCCTTTGGAAACAACAAATCAGCCAAGGTTGCCATGGCAATAAGTAGTATGGGTAACAAGGCCGTAAAAATGCTTATCCTCATACTTGGCATTTCTTCATCCGACAGAATTCGTGGATTTACAAATTCTTTCAGAGGTGTGGCATTGATGTTTTTTAACGTCCGCGAAAATAGCGGTCCTCCTATGATGATCGCAGGGATTGCCACTATCATTCCATAAATTAAAGTTTTACCCAGGTCCGCGTTGAACATTACCGTAATTGCGGTAGGTGCAGGATGGGGCGGAAGGTAACCATGAGTGACCGATAGCGAAGCTAGCATGGGAAGACCAACATAGAGAAGGGGTAAGCCTGTTGCTGCCGCGACGGTAAAAACCAGGGGTACCAAAATAACAAAACCAACAGAATAGAATAAGGGTATACCAACAATAAATCCTGTTAAAACGGCAGCCCACTGGATATATTTACGTCCAAATCTGTCTACTAATTTTGAAGTAATTCGTTGTGCGGCGCCACTATCTGCCACTAGCTTACCAAGCATGGCGCCCAGTCCGAGAATCATTACCAGAAATCCCAGCGTATTGCCAATGCCGTTTTCAATAGAGCCAACAACGGTTTCCAGATCCATTCCTTCGGCAATACCCACGAATAACGAAACCAGGATAAAGGTTATAAAGGGATTGAGTTTACATCGGGCTATCAGAAAAAACAGGATAAGGATTCCGATAATGACAATTACTAAAGGCATGGCTTTCTTTTGGTTGTTATTCTTTTAGTTTAGTTACTAAATATACAATTTGAAAAGACATGTAAGGATCTATTTTTTATCTTGTAGTGCAATCTCAGCAATATGGACAAACGATCGTTTTTAAGAAAAATAGGACAGGTAGCAGTAATGACTCCTTTTTTGCCTTATCATCTGAGTGCCCGAACACCGGGGACTGCCGCAACGTATGAGGTGTCTAATGACGCTGATTTTTGGCAGCGGATCCGGGTAGATTATGCGCTCAAGCCAGATTATATAAACCTGGAAAATGGGTACTATAATATTGCTCCTATTCCAACTATGCAGAAATTTCATAAGCACATTGAACAGGTGAATTATGAGGGCTCCTATTACATGCGAACAGTACAATGGGACAACAAGAAACGTATAGCAAATCGCCTTGCGGACCTGGTAGGATGTGATTCTGATGAATTGATCATAACCCGCAACACCACAGAATCCCTTGATATGATCATAGGGGGTTATCCCTGGAAAGCGGGAGATGAAGCCATATTTGCCATACAGGATTATGGTGCCATGCGTGAGCATTTTAAACTTATCGCCAAGCGATATGGGGTTGTGAATAAAACAGTTTCAATTCCCAATCATCCGGAGTCGGATGAAGAATTAGTGGCCCTGTATGAATCGCAGATCACTTCCAGAACGAAATTGCTGATGGTCTGCCATATGGTAAATATCACTGGCCAAATTATGCCTATACGCAAGATCTGCGATATGGCACATGCACATGGCGTGGAGGTTATGGTCGATGGCGCCCATTGTGTGGGACATATTAAGGTAAATATTCCTGAATTGCAGTGTGATTATTACGGTTCCAGTCTTCATAAATGGCTTAGTACGCCTCTGGGAGCCGGACTCCTTTATGTTTCGAAAAAGAATATACCAAAGATATGGCCACTATTGGCTGAACACCACCGGGAGGAAGATGACATAGGTAGATTAAATCATATAGGGACCCATCCTGTTCATACAGATCTAACCATTAATGACGCCCTTGATTATCTGGATCTTATTGGACTGGAAAGAAAAGAACAGCGGATGAGGTTTCTGCAGCGATATTGGTCTGATCCCCTTAGGGAAACAAAAAATGTTATCCTGAATACTCCAATTGAAGCTCATCGCAGCTGTGGCATTGCCAATGTGGGTATAAAAGGAATGAAGCCCTCAGACCTGGCTAAGACCTTACTAGATGAATTTAAAATATTTACGGTCTCAATTGACCAGGATAATGTACAAGGCTGCAGGATAACGCCAAATGTGTATACAACTACTAAAGAATTAGATCATTTTATCTATGCAATTAGGACTTTAGCAGATCGGGCTTAGGTAATAAATTAGAAACTGATTTTTAGTCGGTTTATGAGTAGCGCTGGTTCTTTAAACTGATAAAAATCATAGTATTTTATTGGTAACGACCATAATTTTGAGCATTTGTCACAATACTATTATCAACACCTTTCTTAAGGGTGTTTGATGGTACCACTATGAATTAAAAAAAGATAAAATAATGACAGGGACACTTCAAAATGAATCGCTCACAAAGAGTTTGGTATTTTTACGGATCCTAATCGGATGGCATTTCCTTTACGAAGGTGTAATAAAACTATTTAATCCGGATTGGACAGCTTTTGGATACCTCGCTACAGCCCAGGGGCCTTTAGATTGGGTTTTTATCTCCATGGCCAATGATGCAATTATTGGATGGGTAGATACCCTGAATATGATTACACTCATTTTTGTTGGAATTACCCTTATTCTCGGATTTTATGAAAAATTAGGTGCTATAGGAGGTATAGTTCTTTTAGCCATGTATTATTTTGCCCATCCACCATTTCCCTGGTTAGAGCAACTTAATGTTGAAGGAAGCTATTGGTTTGTGAATAAGAACCTCATTGAAATAGCTGCCTTATGGGTACTTTTTCAATATCCTACAGGAGCTTATTTTGGCCTGGGATATTTAAAAAATCAAAAAACTAACACTGCAAAAACATCACAATTATGAAATGGACAAGACGCGACGTTTTAAAAGGATTAGGCGGGTTGCCCATCCTGGGTACTGTTTGGTGGGCCGGAACCGCTAACGCCCTGGTAAAAAGTAAAGACCGCTCTGAGATATTAGAACAACTAAAAATACAACCTTCCTTACCTACTGCCTTACCACAGTATCGGAGGTGCACCAATCCGTCTCGGTATCATAGGATTCGGAATAAGGGGAGAACAGCTTTGCAGGGCTTTAGGTTTTGCAACACAGGACTGGCTTGAAGAGATGAAAATTGAAGAAGAAACTACTGGAAACACACAACTGCGGGAGTTTTTGGATCAGGAGAAACTAAATATTCAAATGAGTGCGGTTTGTGATGTCTTTGATGTAAGAGCCGAGCATGTCATCGCTTCATTTTCTACTCCGGAACATACTGTAAAACGCTTCACTACCTATCAGGAAATGATTCAGAGTGGAGAAGTTGACGCTGTTATCATTGCCACGCCAGATCACTGGCATGCACCAATGGCTATTGAAGCGCTTGCCAACAATGTTCATGTTTATGTGGAAAAACCAATGACTCACACGGTTGAGGAAACCTATCAACTTCGGGATGCCGCCAAAAATTCAAATGCCTTACTTATGGTGGGACATCAACACAGGCAAACCCTTAGCTTTAAAACCGCAAATGATATTGTTAAAAGGGTGTTCTGGGTCATGTATCTATGATACAAACGTTTACGAACAGGAATGATGATAATGGTGCCTGGAATTATGACATTCACGATAAAGCAAATGAACAAACGATTGACTGGGATCTATTTTTGGGAAGTGCCCCTAAAATACCATTTAATAAAAACCATTTCTTCCGATGGCGCAAATGGTGGGCCTATGGTTCTGGTTTATCCGGGGATCTGCTCACACATGACTATGACCGCTTAAATTGTGTGCTAGGAATGGGAATACCATCGAGCATTACGGCCTCTGGTGGAATCTATACTCATAATGATGGAAGAAACGTACCTGATGTACTTCAGGTAAATATGGAATTTCCAGATTTTAGTACAGGGAGTAGTCAGCCTGAAGGAAAAGAAAAAGGAATGACTTTTACGTATAGTGCCACCCTTGGCAATGGATTTAACAGACCTACTATTTTGATGGGTCACGACGCTTCCATGGAACTGGGAAATAATCTTACTGTTTGGCCCGATGGTGGTTCAACGAAGTATGCTGCCATGATCGAGGAGGGAAAAATGAAGCCTAATGTCCCTATCTATCATTATAATCCGGGTGCAAATATGCCAGATGCAGTTTCCTCAGCAACCTCACAATATTTTGCAGATAAAGGGCTTATGTGGACGTATATAGATGGTGTTCGGGTGAACTCCACTTTCCTCCATTTAAGAGAATGGTTAAGCTGTATTAGAAATGGAGGTACTTTGAGTTGTGGCATAAAAGAAGGTTTTGATGAGGCTATCTCAGCCCATATGACCGGACTTGCATATAAGCTGGGCAGAAGGATAGATTGGGATCATGAACAACAAAAAATTGTACCTATTGAAGGGATTAATTTTGATGAAGTACTGTTGTCATCTACCTGATATACCGTCGTAGAAAATCACTATACTACTTACCGTCAGGTACTTAAAAACTGATAAATGTCATAGTAATTGTTTGATATTGGCTTTAATTTCAAGGTATTAAAAGTCAATATCATGCAAGTCAAAAAAAACCCAGAATTCGATTTGAATAGAAATAGCAGCCTGTACTTTGTGATCGGGCTAACTATTGTTTTGTTCCTAACATGGCGTGCACTAGAGTATAAGAGCTATCCGGAAGATAGTGAAACCTTAGACATGGTGATGGCCGTGGATGACCTAAAAGAGGATGTGCCTATTACGGAAGCAATCAAAACGCCTCCGCCTCCACCACCTCCATCTGCACCCGAGGTAATAGAAGTGGTGGAAGACACCGAAGAGATCGAAGAGACGATCATAGAAAGCACCGAAATCAGTCAGGAAACTGTGATTGATGCCGTAATAGAAGTTGACGATGTAGAGGTTGGGGAAGAAGATGAAGAAATAACGGTGCCATTCGCAATTATAGAAAACGTACCTATTTTTCCCGGATGCGAATCTGCCGGAAACAATGAAGAACGTAAAATTTGCTTCCAACAGAAGATTCAGGAGCATATCAATAAGGAGTTTACATATCCTCCTGCAGCGCTGGAATTAGGTATTCAAGGAAGGGTCTTTGTACAGTTCCTTATTGATTCAAAGGGTAATATCGGAGGAATTAGAATGCGGGGCCCGGACAGGTCTTTGGAAAAAGAGGCCCAAAGGATAGTGGCATCACTCCCACAAATGACTCCCGGAAAACAAAGGGGAAGACCCGTCTCGGTTCCCTACAGTATCCCAATAAACTTTGTAATCCAGTAAAAGTAATTCTCAAAAGATTCATCTCAAGTGCAGATCAAGGTGGGGCTAGGTCTGGAGATGAATCTTTTCTATTAATACTCACTAAGCTTTTTGGGCCCTTCCAGTATTACTCTTACAATTTGAAGTGTGCCATCCTCCTTTGTGGCTATATGCCATTTGATCAATACAATTTCGCCATTGGTTATCTCAATTCCTGTTATACTTCTGGGATGAACACAGCTACCATCATTAAAAAAAGGAATTTCTCCCGGGGAAGCAAACCGCGGTCTGTGGGTATGCCCCACAATGGTTAGTACCCTATTGTTTTTCAGGATCCATTTTTTTATACGTCTTTCCACTTTAATGAGCTCCTTGTAGTTTTTTGCCGGACTCGTAGGATCAGCAATTCCCCATACTTGCAAAGGTTTCCATAGCACCCGTACTAAAAACCTTGCCCAACGCCAGAAGAGATAATTCCACCAATCGGCCTGATGTCCGTGTACAAGAAATATCTGTTGTTCTGTCTTACGATGTTTTAAAATAAGTGCTTCGTGGTACGTAATGCCCTTAAAAAGTTCTTTGTTAGATTCATCTATAGGTTCAAAATAGCTTCCTAAGTGTTTCTTGACATAATCTGGGTCTTTGTAAACCATGTCATGATTTCCCCAAATCATGTGTAAACGGTTTTTTAAGTGATATTCACGAAGCTGCTGGTAAACGTTTTTATGGGCGTCAAAAATGTCTTTAAAATGTATATTTTCCCAGAGTTCGTCCCCGTCCCCCAGTTCGCAATACTGAAATCCTTCCTTGAAATAGTGCCTGATGGCGTGAAAATAAATGTTTCTGTTGTTGGAAAAATCATCTGCAAAACTGTTATCTCCCCTATGACAATCACTGAAGAAGATAAATTTTGAAGAATCGTCGAAGAGCAGTGTTCTGGCGTTCTTGTAGGCCCTGCTGAGCCTTGTATTGGAAGACATAGGGTTATTTTGTATAAATATCTTAAAAAAGTGAGGAACATCGTGTATTTTTTCTGTTCAAGAAGAAAAGGATTTATTTGCTGCTTTTTACAGAGGTTACAAGATCAGGGTAATCTATAGGAATATAGATTTCTTCCAGACATATGATTTTCTTCATCTGAAAGCAGAATGGTAGAATTGTCCTTAAAACAGACGGCCTCTAATTGAGTTCTTAGACCTAGATCAATAAATTGTACAGATCCTTTTGAAAAATCTGGCAGGTCAAATTCAGTGATCAACCAAAGGGTGCCATAGCCCAGCAATACAATCTTCTTTTTATCAGGGGAAATAGCAGCCGAGGTAATCTGGCAGATACTAAAATCGGTACAGGTCTTAAAAGTACCCACGAGTTTTGCGTCGTATTTGCCGGCTTGTGCAGGAACTGTATAGATCAGGGCTTCACCAGAGAAAGGATAACTTCGGTCCTTGGTAATTATATAGAGTTCATTTTCAAGGTAGAAGAAGCCCTCAGTATCATATTTCCTTTTTGATGGGATGGGAGGATATTTCTTTTGTTCAGGATATTTGAAATTAATTTCCTCCGCTTCTATTTTATCGCCGGGTTCTTTCGTGGGATTTGGGATTTTATAGATGACCAGATTTTTCCTGTCATTGTTATTATTCCCAAAATCGCCTATATAGAGATTACCCAGTTCGTCCTTAGTAAGGTCTTCCCAGTCGTTATTCTTGGCGTTTTTCACCTTGAATTCTCTTAGTCGATTTCCCCGGGTGCTCACCTCATAAATCTTATCATCATTCCCATTATCCTCAATGAGCCATACCTTATCATTCTCCAGAATGGTGATCCCGGAATTTTCATTGAATTCTCTCGGCAAATCACAAATAAAAGTCAGTTGCCCATGCTGCACACAACCGGTGCTAATAAAACACAGAAATAAACACAGGATAAGTTTCATTTTTTATCAGAAATCGGCATATATATCTCTGCCTTCCAGTTAATTTCATCGCCTCCCATATTGGGATTGTTATAAAAAATCTCAACCGCCAAGCCAGTGGTCTTAATATTGTTCCTTTCCGCATAGTCTAAGAGGGCATACCAGGCCCTGTCAGAGGTAATATAGTTTCCATTGTAAATAGCTTTTAAGGCCTTTTGTTGTTTCCTGAACCCATATTTAAGATCCGGCTGCTGAGGAAGGCTATCATTTCTGATTATTGGATAGCAAAAATTGTATTCCAGGCTGTCCTTTGCCCTGTTCCATCGTGTTATTTCAATAAATGGATTGCCATTTAATTTCACCCCTTTATTCACCAAATATGGGTCGAGCAAGGAAAAATTTTTCATCATCCCACCAGCTTTGCCAAATTGAGTGGTCTTATTGCTTATATAAGCATAAGCCGTAGCCTCTATTTCTCCTTCACCAATAACTTCTACTTTGATGTTTCTCAGATCCTCTGCGAGCAGGTTTGAAAATTCTTTTAAAGTCTTTTTAGTTCGTTTTTCAAAATCAGTATCAAAGAATGGGATCCTGATTTTGTTCGCGAGCGAATGAGCACTATCCTTTGTAAAGATCTTGATCTTGGAAACAGAGTCGTTTACCTTACTAAGTTCCCAGTCATAAATATGAGTGGAATCATTAAAATGCAACTTCTGTGTGAGATGTTCAAGATCTTCATTATATGTTATTTCTGAGTTTTCCAGGTTGGTATTCCAAAGTTTTACAGTTTGATTGATGGTACCGGTATTTGCCTTGAGCCGCATGGTTACTAAATAATCATAAGGGTATACAAAAAGATACAGAACGATCCCTACAAGGATGAGAAGTAAAATAAACACACTTACTTTCTTCATTAAATTACTGGGATTGAGCCAAGCGCGATTTATTTTCCATTCTAAGGTTCTTTACAATAAAGGAACCGAGGTCTCGCCCTTGTTTAACACCTACTTCTACGGCAGCACGGTAATGAATGCCTCCGTACATTCGGCTGATAGCTGCTTCATCTGCGGCTGCCTTAAAAGAGGAGAATGTTCTTACAGGTAGTCCATATGGCAATTCGGTATCGTCCTTAAAGGTGAAATTATCCCCAAAGATATCTGTAAGTACAGTGGAAGCTGCTCCTGAAACAACGCTGTGACCACTGGTATATTCAGGAAAGGGCGGCGTTTGGAGTACTGGCTTCCAATTCTCATCGATATGCTCATTGATCAGTGTTTCCGGCCTTATCAGATTGCTTCGGTATTTTTCGTCCCAGCAGCTAATAAAGGCATCTGCGATGGCCATAGAAGTCTTGGTATAGGCGTAAACCGTAGTATCAAAATCGCTATTTGTTTGTTTACAGGCTATTTTTACGATCCCGATCCAATGTGCTCCCGGAGTAATCTTTTTGGTGGCAAACATTAAATGACCTCTGGTCACTGAAACATAGGGGTTACAATCCCAAAATTTAGCAATTTGAACTTCTTCAGAATTATCACCATCTTCCGTCATTTTCTGACTAATATCGTACACCTCCTTTACTTCCTTATAAAAATCGGTTCCTTCCTTCATCGAAAATGGTGGCGGCGGAACTGGCTTAAACTGATCTGCAGTTTCTATAACAAAGGGTCTTATTCTGCTCCAATGCGGCTCAATACCTGCCATATAGGAAGGAGGGGTAGGTTGCCAACGTGAAACTTCATCTGTATTCACCGTAAATTTGGGCATTGTCCTGGTTTGCTTGTAATTATCGGTATCCATCCAGGCGCCAATATGATCTGCTACCTGAAGTCCAAATTCCTTGGAAGCCTCAAATTCATCTTCATTTTCAACAGCCCAAACGGTGTACAAGCTATCCCGGAAAACTTCCATTTTATCCTCACTAAAAATCAAACGTCTGCTAAGATCCATGTGGGCAATAAGTGCCGCCAGGGCATTATTGACGGGTTTGGTGGTATCTGGGGTAGGAATAGGGGTTAATTCATGGACCTGTCCAACCAAAGAAGTAAACCTGTCATCTTTAAGACTAATGATCTCATATGCAGCGATAGCTGGATAAGTATAAATACGGCTGGCGACAGGGGGGGAAAAGATATCATGAATCATGATTTCGGTTACTTTGTCAATTGAACTATGCAATTGTTGAGGTGTTACCACTATGGGCGTTTTTTCTTTTTGACAGCTAAGGATCACCAATGCCAGTACTAGGAGATACTTTTTCATCATTTGTCTATTTTGTTTATCAATTGGTAAAGTTGAACTTTTTCGTTATTAAATGTTGCCAATAGGTAAGGTTGGTTGTTGATGGTAAGGATATTGAGATGTCTGATGGATCTTTGTGCAAAATCTAATCCCAAATGATTGCCCAAAATTACATTATTTTCTTCTTTTATCATAGCCCCGGCAAACGCCCCTAATCTTCCGTGATAGGGTTTTACTCCAAAGTAATTCCCTGCAGCCAACACTTCTTCTGCACCATCACCATCAAAATCATAAGCTAAAAACTCCATGATAGGGGCCACTTGTAATTCTCGTTTAAATGGAACAAATCGAAATTTGCCTAGGTCATTTTTAAGGTATCCTGAACGTAATTCGCTAATCTCAAATTTTGTAGCTTCTTCTAATTGATTTTTATCCAGGATTTCTTCGATAGGCTTCCCGGCAAAGTCTTTATACGCAGTAAACTTCTTTCGTAAACTTACCATTTGGTCAGCCAGGCCTTTTAGCCCTTCAATGGGATAATACTCTCCATTTTTTTCTGTGGTAAGGATGGTTTCGGTACTTCCATTTTTATCAAAATCTGAATAGTACATTTTCATAGGTGCATCTGCCGAGGCCTTAAACTTTGTATTTAACCCCCAGTTTCCCAGGAGATAGTCTGTATCGCCATCCTTGTCTATATCGAAAGCTACAATGCTTTCCCAGAGGCCGTTGATCTTATCTTCTAACAGATTTTCTTTTACCAGGATGCCATTTTCGTTTTTAAAGAAAACGGGCGACATCCATTCTCCTACCACAATAAGATCGGGCGCGCCATCTCTGTTATAATCATCCCAGATGGCATCTGTAAGCATTCCAATAGAAGCCAGGTCCTTATTTTCTATCCTTTCAAAGGTCCCGTTTGAATTTCGCAAAATATAGGATTCAGGGATCTTTCCAAAATCATTTGTGATCATTTGATTGCCTACAAAAAGATCGATATCTCCATCCATATCAAAATCGGCGGGGGCAAGGACAGCCGCATTTTGAAAAGTCGCAGGAAGTTCATTTTTTATAAAACTAGAATCGGATCTCACAAAATAGGCATCCAGGAGTGGAGGCATTTGGTTAAAAAAGTCGGCCCCTGCCGTCCCTATAAAAAGATCGTTCTTACCATCTTGATTAAAATCAGCAATTACGGACACCACATCCTCCGTTATTGAATCATTGGTGACTTCCGGAAATGAAGATACCTTAAATCCATCCGATGTTTGCACATAGAAGGTAGAGGGTTGAAATTTGGAACTTCCAAAGAAAAGATCGTCTTCTCCATCGCCGTTGATATCTCCCACGGCCAGTGCCGGCCCGCGATCTGACACTTCGTAGGGAATCAACTTTTGGCGATTAAAGTCGACATAGGGATCTTCCTGATGTTCAAATAGGATGCCCAGATTATCCTCAATTCTTTCAAAGAGCTTTGTTTTATTGTTCTCCGCCCGGGGATAAGTAAATGGCAGATTATCCTGAGGTTTTATAACAAGAGTCTGATTAACAGCTACATTTTTCAGGACCTGTGTGGTATTATCCGGCCATAGAATTCTTAAAGAATCTACTTCGGGTTGAGCCCCATAACCGAAATGAATGACAGGTTCGGAGGAAGCCTGGAATCCTCTTACAGTATACATCTCCTTAAACTGAAGAATTCCTTTGTGATAGGATACTATTTTTGTTCCAATACCAAATGGATTTTTTCCGGGATAATGAAGTCTGATTTTTAAAAAATTAGCGTCCGAATTGGTCTGGTTTATATAAAGTGTAGCCGGGCTGTTGATATTGTTTGTAACAAGATCTAGATCACCGTCATTATCCAGGTCACCTATGGCAGTAGCGCCTGAAACAAGGGTATCCTTTGCGATCCAATCTAAACTCCTGTCAATAAAGTATAAACTATCCGTTCCCTGAAATACATAATTGTGAATGGCCCCTGATGGCATCATATTGAGCGCCTGCTGGTCCACTAATTTCGTATTGTTCAGTTTCTTTTTTATTTGGTCATCGGAGGCAAAATTGATAAAATCGAGATCATTTGGTCGTTTAGGAATTCCATTTGAAATAAAAACATCTTGTTCCCCGTCCATATTGAAATCGGCAAAGAGCGCACTCCAACTCCAGTCTGTTGCGGCAATACCACTCATAAGGGCGGTTTCTTCAAAACCATACCCCGGCCTATTTACCTGAAGCATATTTCTAGTAAACTGGTAGTGATACCCGTATTGATTTATCCTCATTTTTTGAATCTGAAAATCGTCATCACCCTCAGAGGATTTTAATACGGTCTCGTCTTCTGGAAGCATATCCAGTGACAGGATGTCTGGCCATCCGTCATGGTTCAGGTCCGCCACATCATTCCCCATGGAAAATCTGGTGGTATGTCCAAAATAGGTTTTTAGACTCTCGGTGAAAGTTCCATCACCATTGTTCAGATAGTAATAATCATCCTCATGAAAGTCGTTTCCAACATAAATATCCGGATATCCATCCTGATTAAAGTCGCTGACAGCAACTCCGAGACCATATCCGTTGATCCCGCCGTAGATACCTGCTTCTTCGCTCACATCTACAAAAGAATCGCCATCGTTCCTCATAAGCTTATCGCCGGTTTGAAAATCTCTATTATTTCGAAGATCGGCTTTGCCAAAGGACTCCTGAGTATGCACTGCGTGGTTGAGAATATAAAGATCCAGATCCCCGTCAAGGTCGTAGTCCAGGAAAGCTGCATTGGAACTGTAGGTGTCAAAATCCAGGCCGTATTCAGCTGCACTTTCGGTAAATGTTTGGTCCCCGTTATTAATAAAAAGTTCGTTGTATCCGTTAAAACCATTGATGCCGACTACCGCACAGACATATATATCCAATAAGCCGTCCCCGTTGACATCTCCCATTACCGCCCCGGTATTCCAGGTACTATTGCCGCCTACTCCGGCTTTTTCGGTTATATCCTCAAAATTTAGATTGCCTTTATTGAGATAGAGTTTGTTCTTTACCTGATTTCCCGAAAAATAGATGTCTGGCAAATCATCCCCATTGATGTCGCCTATGGCCACTCCACCTCCGTTATAAAAATAAAGGTAGTCGAGAATGTTTAGGTCGTTTGACTCTGTTAGATCATTCCTAAAGACAATGCCAGAGTCTTTTGATGGTGGATTGGAAAAAAGATCACCAACTGTTTTTTTACATCCTAGAAAGAGCAACAAAACACCAATAAATAGAATTGTTTTATTCATTTAGCCTGTAAATCTTGGGTTGCGCGTCATTCAAAGCTGCAATGACAAAGCTTTTGCCATCACGATCCTTAAATTGTTTTAAATGTTTGATCTCCTCTCGGATGAAAAATCCACTTTTAGTATAGTCTTCCCATTGAAAGTTCAACTCTTTATTGCCTAAGAGAACATTGCCATAATTCGCATCCAATCTTGAATATTGAGGCTTAAATTCAAAATTGTTTCCTCCCATGATGAGGTCCATGTATCCATCATTATTTACGTCCATACAAGATATTCCACAAATACAGGATAGTTGCACCCTTGGGGGTAAAATTTTTATACTGTATTTGCCCCCTCCTTCATTGATGGCTATCACAGTTTCAGAGATCCCTGATTTTTTCATGATAGAATTGTCGATTATTTCCCGGGGCCATAATTCCTCAATGGTTTTTTTTGCGTATTCTGAGGCCTTTAAGTTTTGTTTTTTAAGAGAAACGATCTGATTGGTCAGTTCTTTCTTTTGATGCAAGGGATAGTCTTTCCCGTTTTCATTGAGTGTTACAATTTGTTCAATAGTGCCATTTCCGTCGAAATCATTGATCCACATCTTCATGGGATTTTTCTGAGTTGGCTTATAGTGCAAATTGGCACCCTGATTCCCTAATACAAGATCATTATCTCCATCATTATCCAGATCTGCTGCTTCCACAATATTCCAGAGACCATCCAGACTATCAAGAGAGGAAGACATTTTAGCTAAGCGTCTTCCGGTATTCCTAAAGATTTTTGGGGTTCCCCATTCTGATACCGTTACCAGATCTTTTTTGTTGTCTCCATTCATATCGGCCCATATAGCGTTGGTAATCATACCCGCATCTTTCAGATCGTAGGCTAAACGTTCGGTGGCATCTTTAAAACTACCCGTTCCATCGTTTTCCAGGAATAAATGATCTGGATCCACTCCATAGGTACCCACAACGCTTCTAGACCCTATAAAGACATCCATATCTCCATCCCCATCAAAATCATAGGGGGCAATTGTAGAAACGTTTTTAAAAGTGGAAGGCAGGGTCTGGGTTGAACGTTCAAAATTTCCTTTGCCGTTGTTGAGGTATAACCTGTTTCTATAGGTCATTTCCTCGCCAACCTGATTGCCGCCTGTGCCCACTAATAGATCCAGATCGCCATCTCCATCGGCATCAAAAAAAGCAGCGGCCGTATCTTCATATCCCAGATCTTCTTGCAAAATAAGCTGGGTCAGAGGACGTATGTTACCGTTGCCTAGATGTTTGTATATGATCCCCGGCTGTCCGTTGGCTCCTCCTAAGAACAAGTCTTCGTTTCCATCGCCATCAATGTCTCCTACGGCAAGTGCCGGACCTTCCTCAGACAATAATTTGTATATGAGTCCTTCATAATCAAAATCATTGTATTTATTCTCTTTATGCGCAAGCAAAGAATTGTTTTTAACTTCCTGTAATAGCGGGGTGATATTCTCTGGCTTTATTGGTTTGTATTTTGAAGTTGCCTCTGAGTGCTTAAAAAGGATAGTCTGATCTGCTGTTATGTTTTGTGTCAACTGGGTTAGATCATCTGGCCAGATTACTCTTACTGAATCAATGCTACTGGCGTTTCCCAATCCTATGGTCATCCCATAATCCATGGAAGATTGAAAGCCCCTGGACGGGATCAATTCCTGGTAGACCACATTATTGTCGTAATAAAGATACACGGAAGTTCCTATGGCAAACCTATTTGTTTCAGAGCCTTCAAACTTAAATTTGATATAACGGTTCTCTGTCATGGAATCTGAGTGGTTTTCATATAAAAAAGCCTCCATGTTCACATTATTGATCACAAGATCAAGATCCCCATCATTATCCAGATCGCCATAGGCGGCACCATTAGACATGGTGGGTAATTCAAATCCCCAATCTTTATTGGCATTTGAAAAAGTCAGGTCCTTGTTGTTTTTATAGGCGTAATTAGGTTGCGGTCTGATGGGCATTTTACTGATGATGGAATCTATGGATTCTTTGCGTCCTGTAAGCGCCATGTTTTGAATGATCTCATTTGCAAAGAAATCAACAAAATCGAGATCGGTAAGGTCGTGGTTGATCCCATTGGTAATAAAGATATCTCTGAACCCGTCATTATCCATGTCGAACATAAGCCCTGCCCAACTCCAGTCAGTCGCATCTACGCCGCTGTAATACGCGATTTCGGAGAAAGAGCCGTTCCCATTATTAAGCTGGAGGGTATTTTGAATGTATTGCTGGTAAAAATCTTTATCCTGTTTTAAACTGAAAACGTCATATCCATCAAACTCCATGACCGATTTAACCCGTTCATTGGCTTCGGGCAGCATATCGGTAATAAAGATCTCAGCATTTCCATCATTATTGATATCTGCCATATCAATGCCCATGGCTGAAAGGGATAGGTGGGAGGTCCATCCCTTGATATCTTCTGTAAACGTTCCGTCCTGATTGTTAATATAGAGGTAATCCCGTTCATAAAAGTCATTGGACACATAGATATCGGGATAGAGATCTTTATTGATATCGGTGATCATAATGCCAAGGCCAAAACCAATAAGACTGCCGTAGATCCCGGCTTTTTCGCTTACATCTACAAATTTTCCATTGTCATTGCGGAGAAGCATATCCCCAACACCTTTAAAAATAGTGGGGACGCCCACCCAATCCTGAGCCCTTACGTCTCGCTGGGCCGCATAGCCCAAACTACTAACCGGAATGTTGCTGTTATTTAGAATATAGGCATCAAGATCGCCATCTTTGTCATAGTCAAAAAACGAGGCATGTGTGGAGAAGCCTGTCTTTGCCAGATTGTATTCTGCCGCTTTTTCTGTAAAAGTAAGATCCCCATTATTGATATAAAGGTCATTATCATGGTTGTTCCCTTTCATATTCCCGGCATTGCTGACGTAGATATCGAGTAATCCATCCTGATTAATATCTACCATCACAACTCCAGTGGACCAGGGTTTGTTTCCTTCAACCCCCGCCTTTAAAGAGATATCTTCAAAAGTTAAGTTGCCTTTATTAAGATAGAGTTTATTAGGCACCATATTTCCGGTAAGGTAGATGTCAGCAAGGCCATCATTATTAATATCTCCAATGGCTACGCCACCTCCGTTATAGAAATTCCGGTATTTAAAAATGTTGAAATTCTTTTGGTTTTCAATGCTGTTCTTAAAATCTATCCCGGTTTGGGATGAAGGGAGAAGAGAAAACAGGGTAGGGGTCTTTTCTAAGACTTCTGCCTCGGCGTCTTTTTTTGAGGTGCAACTCATGGTGATCCCCAAGGCCCCAATAAGTGCGATAAAAATAATATTTTTTCTTGCTGTCATGATCTTTGCTAAAGGTGTCCAATTAAAATTATAAAGACATTATAGATGTCTCCAGATAGCTGGGGTCGTAATTAATCGTTTTTCTGAGGTATTTAGGAACTGTATTTTAAGGAATAAAAAATGCTTATTTTTCCTTTTCATGCCACTATTATAAGAGGGGCACAAGATACTCAATCTGAGATGAAGATGAAAATCTATGGTGCTAATGTTTATGCTAAAATGTATTCCCGTTTGATAAAAAAACCGAATAATATTGTATACCAGGAAGAGTTTGAAAATAATCCAATATATTTAAAGAAATTAACGAACGCACTAATTAACTACCCTAAAAAATGATAGGTATTTTATCCTTTGTGGGCTTTACCGCCATGGTAGCCATAATTTCATATTTTGCAACCAGGAGCACTGATGAGACCTCTTCCGATGGATATTTTCTTGGAGGAAGGAGCCTTACTGCAGGGGTGATTGCCGGATCGCTTCTTTTGACAAATCTTTCTACCGAACAAATAGTAGGACTTAACGGAAGTGCTTATAAGGATGGATTGTCTGTAATGGCCTGGGAAACGCTCGCAGCCATAGCCATCGTTGTTACCGCTGTTTTTCTTTTGCCAAGGTACCTTAAAGGAGGGCTTACAACAGTGCCGCAATTCCTTGCAAAGCGTTTTGATGTTACGACTAAGACGATTACTTCAGCTCTTTTTCTGACCGGATATGTAGTTGTGTTACTTCCTGTAATTCTATATTCGGGATCCGTTGCGATCAGTGGGATGTTCAATGTTCCAGAACTGTTGGATGTATCGGATAAGAGTGCTCTTGTCATTTGTATTTGGGGGATTGGGATCATTGGTTCCATCTATGCGGTATTTGGCGGCTTAAAGGCGGTAGCCGTTTCCGATAGTATAAATGCAATCGGACTAATCATAGGAGGTATTCTTATTCCGGTCTTTGGGTTGATGGCCATTGGAGACGGCAGTATTTTTGGCGGATTGGATACATTGATGGCAACAAACCCTGAACGATTTGATTCTACAGGTGAAGCCGGGCAAGAGGTGCCTTTTTCGACAATTTTTACAGGAATGATGCTGGTACAACTTTTTTATTGGGGTACCAACCAGCAGATTATCCAAAGGGCGTTGGCAGCTAAAAATTTAGCGGAAGGGCAAAAAGGACTTCTTCTTGCTTCATTTTTGAAGATCTTAGGGCCTTTGATCTTGGTGCTGCCGGGGATGATCGCTTATCATTACTTCGAAGGCGGCCTGGCCACCAGTGACCTGGCCTATCCCGAACTGGTACGTGCCGTATTACCAAAACCATTGATAGGGTTCTTTGCTGCAGTACTCTTTGGCGCCATATTAAGTTCCTTTAATAGTGTACTAAATAGTTCAGTAACCTTATTCGGGATCGATATCTATAAACAACATATCAATAAGGAAGCCCCGGAAAAGACGGTCGTAAGGTATGGGAAGATATTTGGGGTATGTTTGGCCCTGGCAGCTATGTTTATTGCACCCATGATCGCGAATGCAGGTAGTTTGTTTAATTATTTACAGGAAATAAACGGTATTTATAGTATTCCTATTTTAACGATCATAGTAATAGGCTATACCACCAAGCGTGTACCTGCCATTGCCGCCAAAATCGGTATTATTTCCGGCTCGGTGCTGTACATCATTTCCCAATTCTGGCTCCAACCCAAATTTGTGGATGCAGCCTTAGAAAACGCCAAGGCTTCGGGAGTTACGGATGCCGGAGAACTGGCCCTTGTACAGGCAGATGCTTATCCGCATTATTTACATGTCATGGCTATACTATTTATAACGAACATTGTAATTATGCTTCTTATCGGCAAATTAAGGCCAAGGGAAACTCCCTATATACAGGAATACACCAAACAAGTTGAGATTACGCCTTTTAAGTACGTAAAACAGTTTGGAATGATCATAGTAGTCATAGTGGTGGGGATCTATATTTATTTTGCGAAATAAAAAACTAAACCCACCTTTTATGGCTTGTATAGGATTTTTTACACTGCCTAGAGATGCTGATTTATTATATTTTCGAGCATTTCCTGTTTTCCACTTTGCGGGGGAAATTCATCTGAATTCAAAGCCAGCTGATATAAATTCTCCAAACTTAATTTTCCATTTTCAAAGTCTTTTCCACTCCCTGTATCAAAGGAGGCATATCTTTCTCTGAGCAGCTCAGAATATGAAGACTTAGAAAGGATACTTTCCGCGGCCAAAAGTGCTCTTGCAAAAATATCTGCACCACCTATATGGGCATGAAACAGATCTTCAGGATCTGTGGAATTCCTGCGAATTTTAGCATCGAAATTAATTCCCCCGCCCTGTAGGCCACCTGCTTTAAGAAATACCAGCATAGCCTCGGTTACTTCGTAGAGATTATTAGGGAACTGGTCCGTGTCCCAGCCATTCTGATAATCACCCCTGTTGGCATCCAGACTTCCGAGCATATTATGAGAAGCGGCCACAGCCATTTCATGTTGCATGGTATGGTTGGCCAGGGTGGCATGATTAAATTCCAGATTCAATTTAAAATCATCCTGAAGATCGTATTGGTGTAAAAAGCCTACTACAGTAGCAGCGTCAAAGTCGTATTGATGTTTCATTGGTTCCATGGGTTTGGGTTCAATGAAAAAGTTGCCTTTAAATCCCTGTTTCCTGGCATAGTCCTTGGCCATTCTCAGGAATTGTCCCATATGATCTAATTCTCGTTTCATATCAGTATTCAGCAGAGACATATAACCTTCTCTACCTCCCCAAAAAACGTAGTTTTCACCTTGTAGTTCCATCGTGGCATCCAAGGCCAGTTTTACCTGCGCTCCGGCGTTTGCCACTATTCTGAAATCAGGATTGGTAGCAGCTCCGTTCATATATCTGGGGTTCGAAAAACAGTTGGCGGTGCCCCACAATAGTTTTACCCCCGAGGCTTGTTGTTTTTCCTTAATATAGGGCACAATGCCCCTTAGTCTGTGTTCTGATTCCTTCAGGGTCTTCCCTTCCTGAATAAGATCAAAATCGTGAAAACAGAAATACCCGAAGCCCATTTTGGTGATAAATTCGAAGGCAGCGTCTGCCTTGGCCTTTGCGGCCTCTATAGGATCTGAAGGAAGATCCCACGGAAAATCCTGAGTTCCGGCTCCAAACGGGTCGGCGCCTTGCCCACAGAAAGAATGCCAGTAGGCTACTGCAAATTTAAAGTGTTCTCGCATTGTTTTGCCGGCCACCGGCTGTTCAGGGTTATAGTATTTAAAGGCCAGGGGATTGTCTGATTTCTTGCCTTCAAAAGGAATGTCGCCTATTCCTTGGTAGTACTCTTTAGTGCCTAATAGTGCCATACGATTGTTTTAAAATTCTTTTTCCACTCTTTCTTTCCAGTGGTGATATGCCTCCAGGTAGGGTTTGGTATCCTTTAAAGGATTATAGGTATGCAAATGGTCATTCTTTAAGAGGGTTTCACCATAGGCTTTAAAATCTCCGTCTTGTAATGAACAAGCTCTGGCCGCTCCAACGGCTCCTGTGGTATTGTAAAGTTCAATAGGATGGCCTATTAAAGTGCAAATGGTATTGGTGAATACTTCTGATTGAAATAAATTATCATTGCCTGCTCTTATAACCTTGGGTTGAAGACCTTCAGCCATAAGAATCTCCATTCCATATACAAAAGCAAATGCGATCCCTTCTAAAGCGGCCCTGCATAGATGTGCTTTGGAATGAAGGTTTAGATCCAAATGCAAGATCTGACTGCCACTATTATTGTTGTGCAGCATGCGTTCTGCTCCATTACCAAAGGGCAATAATAAAATACCTTCCGATCCTATAGCTACCTCATTGGCCAGCGTATTCATTTCTTGATAGGTGTTGACTTTTAGATTTTGACGTAACCAACGATACTGTATTCCCGCGCCGTTAATACATAGTAGTTTTCCAAGCATGGGTTCCTTTACGCTATAGTTGACATGTGCAAAATTATTGATTCGTGAGATTTCTTTACCTGAAAGCGATTTACTTATGGCATAAACAACACCAGAGGTTCCTCCGGTCATCGCTATTTCTCCCGGCTGAAAAACGTTCAGACATAATGCATTATTAGGTTGATCTCCTGCTCTGTAGAGAATGGGAGTATCTTGTGCCAAGCCCGTTTCGGCGGCCGCCTCGGAAGACACTCTTCCCTGGCTCCCAAACGCAGGAACCATCTCAGGAAGAAGATCCTTGGAGAGTCCATAATAACTAAGCAACCATTCAGCTATTTCCTGTTCTTTAAAATCCCAAAAGATACCTTCGGTTAAACCAGATAGGGTAGTCGCCACCTTATTGCTTAACTTATAAGCTATGTAATCGCCTGGGAGCATGGCCTTGTATATCTTTTTGAACAAAGAAGGTTCATTGTCTTTGACCCATTTTAATTTAGAGGCCGTAAAGTTGCCCGGAGCGTTTAAAAGATGTGTAGCACATTTGTCCCTGCCTAAATTTTCCAGAGCATCGATTCCGATTTCGACGGCACGACTATCGCACCAGATAATGGCATTGCGCAAGCTTTCACCTGCGGAGTCGATCACAACCAAACCGTGCATTTGGTAGGAGATCCCGATTCCAAGGATGGCTGTATTTTCTATGGAATAAGAAGTTAAAAGGCTTTTAGTGGCTTTACAAAGGTGTTTCCACCATACTTCAGGATCTTGCTCTGCCCAGTTGGGTTGAGGGACAAGAATAGACATTTCATTGGCTGGTTCTTTTTGAACACCGATGCGTTTGCCGCTTGTGCACTCAACAAGGGCTACTTTAATAGATGAACTCCCAATGTCATATCCTATATAATACATCTGTTGATCCTTCGCATCGATAGTTAAGGTAGGGTATTCCCTGTATACCTGCAAAATAATTTAGTACAGGAAAGTTTAAAAGGGATGTATAGAATTGAGAATAAAAAAACCCCGGCTGGTAAGCCGGGGTTTTTAGAAAATATTATAAAGGAATTAGTATCCTGGGTTCTGCACTAAGTTAGGGTTCGCCAATAACTGTGGGCCTGGAATTGGAAACAACTCCCAATCTGGATTGTTTATGGAAGTTGGTTCTTTAAACAACCAATCTCTGCCATATTCACCAAATCGAATCAAATCATTTCTTCTCCAACCTTCTGCGAATAATTCACGTGCTCTTTCGTCTAATAGAGTCGGTAAATCTACCGTACCTAAAGGATCAACACCTCTGATTACCCGAACTTGATTTACAATAGCTGCAGCATCTCCGCTGGCACCACGAAGTATGGCTTCTGCTTTCATTAAAAGAGCATCAGAATATCTGAATACTACGATATGTTGTAACCGTCCGCCGTATTTAGGGTGGTATTTAATAACACGAATACCTGTTGTTTCGTCGTTGTTAATAAAGCTGGTTGCACCAGTATCCATCCTGGAACTCTCTTTTAAAAGTCAATGGGGCACCCGCTCTGTCTGTAAGTGAATTTCCACTTAAGCCATATTGCTGCCCAACAAGGAATCCAAATCCAACGTTAGAGCCATTTTCATATCCATCCTGATTTGTGGTACCTGCAACACCGGTAAAAGGTGTACCCTCTAGTGGCACGCCACCTCTTCTCAGTTCCTGATTGTTTAATGGCGCTCCATCGTTCACAGTGATTTCATTTGCATTTGCATCCCCTTCAAACAGATCGTAATACTCAGCAAGTGTGCTGAATCCGTTCCATCCACCGCCTTCTATAGTAGTGGAGTTATAATGCAATCCGTTCCATATTCTGGTTCCGATATCGGCTCTTAAATGCAATATACTTTCAGTATCGGGAGTATCCCTAAAGATTCCAAAATAATCTGATTCGAGGGCATATCCGTCTGCAGTAATCGCATCTACTAAAGATACTACCTCAGCCATATCACCCGGAGAAGGATCTCCGCCTACGTAAATATGTTTGTTTAAGAGTACTTTTGCTTTAAGATATCTGGCAGCTGCTTTGCTCCCTTTTCCGTTAGCATCTCCTGAACCTGCGGCTGTCGCCGGAAGGTTGGCAATAGCAGCATCAACATCTGCTAAGATCTGATCAACTGCTGCCTGGCCTGTAAGGACCTCAGGTAAAGCAGATGAAGGAAGGGCAACATCTCTGAAAGGTACCTGGCCGTACAGATCTAAAATTACCCAAACAGCATATGCGCGGACGAAACTTGCGTCTCCGATGTTCTGAGCTGAAGGAGTACTTCTCGAATCTAAAATACGAGAGGCATTTAATTGAAAAGCATTCCATTGGTTCCAGGTGTTCACAATGAACAATTGTTCGTTGTTCCATGCATGCTGGTGTAAAACTCTCCATCTACCATTATCTCCCCAGTCAGTTCCACGAGTAGGTACTAAAGCAGCATCACTGGTTACTTCGCTAAGGGCATAAAGGTTTTCCTGAGTACCAAAAGCACCGCCCAGATTGTTATACAGGTCATCTACTGCTGACCCGGGATCTGCTAACCCCTGGAAACCTTCACTTATGATAGAGTCGGTTTCTTCAATTTCCAGGTTAGTACATGAACCAAGCCCAATAACAGAAGCCAGCGTGATTAAATAAATTTTTAAATTACTTCTTTTCATGATTATCAATTTTTTTTAATTAAAATGATGCGTTTAATCCTATGGTAAAGGTCCTTGGATTTGGATACGCGGACCAATCGATACCACGTGTTGGGACCCCAGAACCTAAATCGCCAGTGGCTGAGGTTACCTCAGGATCTAACCCACTGTAATCAGTTATCAGGAACAAGTTTTGACCTGTTAATGACAAACGTAAGGTTTTAAACAGTCCATCACCAGTTAGAGGAACATTATAACCAAGGGTTGCGTTCTGTAGCCTAACAAAATCTCCTTTTTCAAGAAAACGGGTAGAAACGTCTGCAGAAGCTCCACCATTTTCACCACTTGTAACTACGTCCTGAGTTACGTTCCTTGCATTGTTAATGGATCCTGCTGTAAAGAAACCATTAGCCGTGTTGTTGTAGACAGAGAAACCGAATTGGCCGGAAAAATAGGCCGAAGCATCCCAGTTACCAGTTCTGAAGTTTAAGGAAAGTCCAGAGGTGATATCCGGAAGGGCATCTTCTCCAACAAACGTTTGGTCTGCGATTGGATCTCCTACCCCGTTGCCATCAACATCCTGGTAGATTGGAAAGCCTGAGCTGTCAAATCCTTCAAAGATGGCCATGTAATAAGAGTAGAGGGATCTTCCTGCTTCAAATCGCTGTGCAAAAGCACCACTAAGTCCTTGTCCATTAATTTCACCTGTATTTATAGCACTGTCGAAGTCTTGTACTTCGTTGTCATTAAAGGCGATGTTAAAGGCTGCAGAAAAATTCGTATTGTCTGACTGTATAAAATCATATGCCAGCGCAAATTCAACACCCTGGTTTAAAATTTTGGCATCCACGTTTCCAAATTGGAAAGGGTCAACCGCTGGTGCTGCAGGAGGAGTTCTCAGAAGTACATCTGAAGTCTCACTTCTATAGACGTCGATACTACCAGAAAGTCTGTCGGAATTAAATCCGAAATCAAAACCTACGTTGACGTTTAATGTTTCTTCCCATTTAAGATCAGGAACATCGGTGGCAACAATGGCTAGTCCGTTTGTATTTACGGAGGCGTCATCATTGGTGCCCCTTCCAGAGAAACGCTGTCTGGAAACAAAACTTCCATATGGTAAACCATCCTGGTTACCTGTAATACCCCCACTTAACCTAAGTTTAAGAGTAGATACTGCATCTCCTATAAAGTCTTCCTCATTAATTTTCCATGCAAAAGCTCCTGATGGAAAATATCCATATTGATTTTCAGGTCCAAATTTTGATGAACCATCCGCCCTAACTGTCGCAGTGAATAAATATTTATTAGACAAGGAATAATTGACCCTTGCAAAAAAGGATTGTAATTCGTCCGTATTATCAAAATTGTCAGCACTTAGGGCTTGCACCTTTCTTGCAAATCCATATCCAATTTCTTCTCCGGCCACAACAACGGGAAATAATCTGTTTATTTGAAGTCCGGAAGTATTGGTCCCGTAATAAAACTGTTGAAAAGCTCCATCAATGGAAGATTGAGCACCATTTACAGTTTCCTTGAGATCAGCTCCCATTTGATTTAATTCTTGCGTACCAAAACCTCTACCTTGAGAATTTCTACCACTTACTCTAAAATCCTGGAACGAATACCCTACAAGGGCATCAATATTAGAATTTCCAAAATCTTTCTTCCAGTTAAATGTTAGCTCCAATAATTTACTTTGCCTTTCCAGGGTGTTGTAAAAACCAAGACCTCTATCAGAGATCCCCGGGAAGCCCAGTACACTTCCAGAAATTACAGAGATATTTTCTCCTGCGGAGGTATCGTAGCCTACATTTAATTTACCAGTTAATTCTGGTATAAATTTATATTCTAAAGAACCGTTCAAAAGTGCTCTGTCTGTCTGGGTCTCGTTTTGAGCGCTAGCAAGATAATTAGCCGGCTTAATCTGAGTTCCTCCATCATCAAAACCAATACTAGAAGGCCAGGTTGGGTTGGCAGAGTATCCACCACCTAAGATATCACCACGGAAACCGGCACCTGCGCTTAAAGGAGCAGTTTCATCATTAACTCTAGAAATGGTAGTTTGTACGTTCAAGGTCAACTTGTCATCTAAAAATCTATGTGTTAGATTTAACCTTCCTGTTATCCTTTCCAGGCTTGTTTTTTCAACAACCCCGAATTGTTTAGAGTACCCAAATGTAGCTCGTACATTTCCTTTGCCATAATTCTTGGAATAGGAAACATTCTGATTCTGAGATACTGCAGTTCTTGTAAGGTAATCTTGCCAATTAGTATTACCTCCGAAATCTACGGCAGCAGCGTTTCCTCCAAATTGAGTTACGGCATCCAGGAATTCGTTTCTATTCAATAGATCGTATTCATTAGCCGGAGTAGCAATACTTAAGGAAGAAGAGAATTCCAGTTTCCCTGTAGAACTTCCTTTACCACTCTTGGTTGTTATGATCACAACACCATTGGAACCTCTGGACCCATAGATAGCAGTAGCCGAAGCGTCCTTCAGAACACTCATGCTCTCAATATCTGCCGGGTTTAAAAAGTTTAATGGGTTTCTGGCAGCACTTCCACCACTTCCAGAATCACCGCTTGGCGAAGTATTCTCTCCTGATAATGGCACACCATCTACTACAAATAGAGGATTATTGTTGGCACGTACTGAGTTAGAACCCCTAATGTTAACTGAGATTCCTGCTCCTGGTTCACCACTTGTTTGCTGAATGTTAACCCCGGCAGTTTTACCTTGAATTAACTGTTCAGGTGAAGCAATGACCCCGCCGTTAAAGTCTTCAGAAGTTACAGCAGTCACTGCTCCTGTAGCATCCTTAACGGTTGTGGTACCATACCCAATGATTACCACTTCGTCTAATGCCTGCGCATCTTCCTGTAGAACAATGTTTATGGTAGAACGGCCATTCACAGCAACTTCCTGTGTTTTGTAACCGATGTAACTTACGACAAGTACTGCATCGCTGCCAACATTACTTATACTATAATTACCATCAAAGTCTGTTTGAGTACCATTTGTAGTACCTTGTACTACAACACTAGCCCCGGGCAATGGACCAGTAGCATCAGAAACAGTACCTGATACATCTTGTGCCTTAACCAATCCGAAGCATAAAATTGCTCCAACCAGCATAAGACTTTTTAGTAGTGTAATCTTCATAAATAGTAAATTTTAAGTTTAGTTAATTGAATTCAAGAGTTAAACATATATAAAATAATTGTTAATTTCATAAAACAATGGCATTGACGGTCTACGAAAACGGTTTCGTGTTAATAACTTATAACAACATGCTAATGTAATGAATTAAAGGTCCATAGAACTGATATTCGATAAATATGGGGTAATTTTTTTACTGATTTCGCAACAAATATAATGATTTTTCGTTGCGATCTCCTAAAATAATTGATTTTGAACGGCAATCAGTGCAACATGAATGTTAAAAAAACCGCTTTTTTAACACCGCTTTATGTATCTTTCAATTGCGTATCTAACCAAGCAAATTACTCTACTTGAAACAAAAGATCACTCTAAAACATATAGCACGGGAATTGGATGTGTCTATTTCTACAGTTTCCAAAGCATTAAAGAACAGCGAAGAGATCGGTCGCGATACCAAGGATAAGATTCAGGCTTTTGCTAAGCTCTACAACTATAAGCCCAATAATATAGCCATAAGTCTTAAGAATAAGAAAACGAGGAACATCGGAGTTATTGTACCAGACATTGTGCATCATTTTTTTACTACTGTATTTCGGGGGATCGAACACTATGCAAATGCGAAGGGATATAATGTGATCGTCTGTGTTTCCGATGAATCCTTTGATAAGGAGGTCATTAATATGGAGATGCTCGCCAATGGAAGTATCGATGGTTTTATAATGGCCTTGGCAGGGGAGACTCAATTAAAGAATGACTACAATCACTTAAGAGAGGTTACTGAACAAGGCATTCCATTGGTTCTTTTTGATCGTGTCACAGATGAAATACAGTGTGATAAGGTAATAATCGACGATGAGACTGCTGCCTATGAAGTGGTAAAGAAATTAATCAAGTCCGGAAGAAAGAAAATTGCCCTGATCACCACAGAGGGATATTTAAATGTAAGCGCTAAAAGAGCAGAAGGATATTACAAGGCGCTAAAAGAGCACAATATCCCTGTGGATACTAAACTAGTTTTACAACTTCCGTATCAGCAGCAAGATGAAACAAAGAGCGAAACCTTCTTCCAGAACCATAAAGTGGATGCTGTACTATGTGTTAATGAAATTTTTGCGGTGAAAAGTATGGGAATTGCCCAAAAGCTTGGCTATCGTATTCCTGAGGATGTCGCTTTCGTTGGATTTACAGATGGTATTTTATCTCGTTATGCCACCCCTGCTTTAACATCAGTAGATCAGCATGGTGAGATTATGGGTCAGACTGCTGCTCAAGTGTTGATTGATAAGATTGAACGAGATCATGAAGGTGAAGAAGAAGAGGTATACGAAACAAAGATTATTAGCACTACCTTAATTGAACGGGCTTCTACCCCTTTATTTCATTAAATTTTTGCCCTTAGTTCGGTTTTTTATAAGAGAAAGGGATCAATTTAAGAGGTATTTTACCAAGTGCAACCACAATCATCAATCAACTTTGTATCTTGGCAACTGTTTTTTGAAATAAGTCCAGTCTATCAAACCTACTAAAAGTCGGGATAAGTTATCCAATAGAAATAAGCCCTGACTTTTAAGATTGACATAAAAAATATACCAACCATAGGATGCACAAAAAAGGATTTATATTTGATCTGGATGGCGTTATCGTTGACACTGCCAAATATCACTATCTGGCTTGGAAACATTTGGCCGATGAATTAGAAATACCGTTTACTGTCGAACAAAATGAACAATTTAAGGGGGTGAGCAGAAAACGCTGTCTCGAAATTCTTCTTGATTGGGGGAATCTTACCGTATCCCAATCACAGTTTGATGCCTGGCTGGCAGAAAAAAATGAGGACTACCTGGGTTATATTGAAACGATGACGGCATCTGAAATTTTAGCCGATGTTCCTAAAGTATTAAATTATCTTCAGGAACATTCTATACCGATGGCACTTGGTTCCGCAAGTAAAAATGCCCGACCTATTTTAAAAAAAGTGGGACTAATTTCTTATTTTACTGCCATTGTTGATGGCACTCAGGTTAAAAAGGCAAAACCAGACCCTGAAGTATTTATGATTGCCGCCAGAGACTTAAAGGTAGCGCCGACTAACTGTATTGTATTTGAAGATGCCCTTGCAGGTATAGAAGCTGCAAACCGGGCAGGAATGACAAGTATTGGTATTGGAAAAAAAGAGGTCCTCACTGAAGCTCGATTCGTATTCAGGGATTTCACGGAAATTAAACTCGAATTTATTAAAGAATTAGCAGAACTATAGGATATGAATAAAGAGTATATAAAAGCAGACAATTGGTCAATCATTGAAGAGGGGTTTAAAAAAGAGAATGTAAAATCCTCCGAAAGTCTTTTTAGCCTCGGCAATGGCGCCATGGGCCAGAGGGCGAATTTTGAAGAGCTGTATACGGGCCCCACATTTCAGGGGAGTTATATTGGCGGGGTTTACTATCCTGATAAAACCAGAGTAGGTTGGTGGAAAAATGGTTATCCGGAATACTTTGCCAAGGTGATAAATGCCCCTAGCTGGATAGGAATAAACGTATTTGTGGATGGAGAAGCTTTGGACCTGAACACCTGTAGCAAAGTAGATAATTTTCGCCGCGAATTGAATATGAAAGAAGGATGGTATCAGCGAAGTTTTACGGCTACCCTTCCCAGTAACAAGATCATTGAGGTATCGGTAACCCGATTTTTAAGTCTGGAACTAGACGAATTAGGGGCTATAGAATACAATGTAACCCCGGTGAAGGAAGACATCACTATTGTTTTTTCTCCTTATTTGGATAGTGGTATTACCAATGAGGATACCAATTGGGATGACAAGTTTTGGAATACTACGAAAGTTACTTCTGAAGGAAATAAGGCATTTATTGAAGCTCATACCATGAAGACCAATTTTGAGACATGCACCTTTATGGAATGCCATCTCCATTATAATGAGAAGATGATCAGCGCACCAAAAGATACAGAAGAAAAAGAATTGTGGGTTGGGCATACTTATGAACAGAAAGTTGCGAAAGGTACTACTGCTTCTTTTCATAAGTTTGGCGGGTATACAGTTGCCAGAAATCACAAAGGTGGTAATTTGGTTGCCGCTTCTAAGAAGGTGTTGGATAAGGCCGGAAAATTCGGATTTGATGCCTTGAAGAAGATACAAAAAAAGGCATGGGCCAACATCTGGGAAATGAGCGATATCACCATTGAAGGAGATACCAAGGCCCAACAAGGAATACGCTTTAATATTTTTCAACTGAACCAGACCTATCTTGGAAAAGATTCACGTCTCAACATTGGTCCAAAAGGATTTACTGGTGAAAAATATGGAGGAAGCACCTATTGGGATACGGAAGCTTATTGTATTCCTTTTTATATGGCCACCAAAGACCATCATGTGGCAAGGAACCTTTTGAAGTACCGTTACAATCATTTGGAAAAGGCTATTGAAAATGCAAAAAAACTGGGATTCACCAATGGTGCAGCCTTGTATCCCATGGTAACCATGAACGGAGAAGAATGTCATAATGAATGGGAGATCACCTTTGAGGAGATCCACAGAAATGGGGCCATCGCCTTTGCAATTTACAACTACTATCGCTTTACGGGTGACTATACCTATATTCCTGAAATGGGCCTGGAAGTGTTGATAGGGATTGCACGATTCTGGCACCAGAGAGCCACTTTTTCAAAACAAAAAAACAAATATGTGATCCTTGGGGTCACGGGCCCCAATGAATATGAGAATAATGTAAATAACAACTGGTATACAAATTACATTGCACGATGGTGTATACAGTATACCTTAGAACAATTGCAAAAGGTAAAAACAGGCTATAAGGAAGATTATGACCGGATCATCGGGTATGCTAAATTAAAGCCTGCAGAAACTGAAGAATGGAAAAAGATAGCAGATGCCATGTACCTTCCTTTCTCAGAACAACTTGGGATATATCTGCAACAAGACGGATTCCTGGATAAAGAACTGGTGACAGTTGCGGATTTGCCTAAATCACAAAGGCCGATCAATCAGAAATGGAGTTGGGACAGGATTCTAAGATCACCTTATATAAAGCAGGCAGATGTGCTTCAGGGGTTTTATCTATTTGAAGATCACTTTTCTGCAGAAGATCTTGAAAAACATTTCGATTTTTATGAACCATTTACGGTTCATGAGTCCTCGCTATCCCCCTGCGTACATAGCATACAGGCGGCTAAGTTAGATAGAATGGATCAGGCGTATCAATTTTATCTGAGAACTTCACGGCTGGATCTGGATGACTATAACAAGGAAGTGGAAGAAGGGTTGCATATTACCTCCATGGCAGGAACCTGGATGAGTATAGTGGAAGGTTTTGGAGGTATGCGGATCCGGAACGACAAATTGTCTTTTACACCCCGTATTCCAAATGAGTGGGAGTCCTATTCCTTTAAGGTCAATTTCAGAAATAGAATTTTAAAGATTATGGTTGACAAAAAAGGCTGTCATTTCGAGTTGGAAGGAGACCATGAAATGTCGATCAGATTGAATGGAGAGCGCCTTGTTTTGCAACCAACTTCCAAGAAATAGTGTGAAGTAGAATGACCGATAACACCCAAGGGGCTTTTGGAAGAACATCTTTAGATCTAAAACTCACCTGTGTTCTGGGTATACTTATCTTATTTATGACCAAAACGACCGCTCAAGTTCAGATTGATCGACTTGAACCTCCTCACTGGTGGGTGGGTTTTGAGGACATTCGGCTGCAACTTATGTTAAAAGGTCCTGACATTGGAAACTTTCAGGTGAGCGTTCAAAACAATAAAGTTCGCCTTTTAAAGGTCCATAAGGCAGATAGTCCTAATTATCTTTTTTTGGATCTTGAGATTCCTTCAGACACACCTCCGGGAAATTTCGTAATACGTTTGGAGGAAGTCAAGGGACCTGCGTTTACAATTTCATATAATTTAAAAAAACGGCCAAAAGGACCCGAAGAGTATATAGGATTTTCGAGTAAAGATGTGATCTATTTAGTAACCCCGGATCGGTTTTCTAATGGGGATCCTACTAACGATATTGATATAAATTTACAAGAAAAGTCGATCGATAGAAAGGATGATTACGCACGACATGGAGGCGATATCCGTGGGATGATAGATCATCTGGACTATCTGGAAAACATGGGATTTACAGCCTTATGGCCCAGTCCCCTTCTAATCAATGATATGCCAAGAGAGTCTTATCATGGTTATGCAATCACAGATTTTTACAAGGTGGATCCAAGGTTTGGCACCATAGAGGAATACATTGAATTATCTGAAAAGGCACAAAAAAGAGGTATTAAATTGATCATGGATCAGGTAAACAATCATTGTGGTCTGGCTCATTGGTGGATGCAAGACCTCCCATTTACCAATTGGATCAATTATCAGCAACCCTTCGAGGAGGGGAAGGAAATTACAGTAACCAATCACAGACGAACCGTTAACCAGGATATCTATGCCGCCGATTCGGATAAAAAACTAATGGACGATGGCTGGTTTGTTCCTTCAATGCCAGACCTGAATCAGGAGAATCCATTTCTGGCGCAATATCTTATCCAAAATAGCCTATGGTGGATAGAAACGCTCTCTTTAGGTGGAATTCGGCAGGACACTTACCCGTATCCGGACAAAAACTTTATGGCACAATGGGCCAAAAGAATTATGTCAGAGTATCCTAATTTCTCCATCGTGGGAGAAGAATGGAGCTATAATCCACTGGTAGTGGGGTACTGGCAAGAAGGGGCGAAGAATAGAGATGGGTATACATCATACCTTCGTTCTACCATGGATTTTCCAATGCAACAGACATTGGTCGATGCTTTAAATGAGAAAGAAGATTGGAACACGGGCTTGATCAAACTTTATGAGGGACTGGCGAACGATTTTTATTACGCTTCCCCGAAAGACATGATGCTTTTTGGAGACAATCACGATATGGATCGAATCTATACCCAATTACACAAAGATGAGGTCTTAACGAGAATGGCACTGGCCTTTGTGCTATTGGCCCCGCGAATCCCGCAAGTGTATTACGGCACTGAAATCTTAATGGATAATAGTATCAAACCAGGAGATCATGGATTAATCAGAACTGATTTTCCAGGAGGTTGGGAAGGAGATAAGGTAAATGCTTTTACCGGATCGGGACTAGATGCAAAGGCGAAGAAAATGCAGGAATTTTTGAAAACGTTATTGCTTTTTAGAAAGAACGAGCCTGTGATTCACGATGGGCACACCAGGCACTTTGCCCCTGAGAAGGGTATCTACGTAATGGTAAGATATCTTGGGAATAAAAAGGTCTTTTTGATCTTAAATAAAAATGATGAGCCCACTTCCCTGTCCATGGATCGTTTCCGTGAAATGGATATGTATGGATCAAGTTTCAAGAATGTAATTTCCGGAGAAAAAGTAGACGTTGGAATTGAGCTTAAATTAGAGAGAAGAGGAGTGCTCATTCTAGCAAATTAATAGGATATGAAAAGTAGGTGTCTAATCACTTTAATTCTTGTTTTGGCAGGTATTGCATGTAAGAATAACAAGGATGTTTCAAAGGATATAGAAGAAGTTACAGTTATGAAAAAGGAAAGAAAAAAAGTAATATACCAGGTTTTTACAAGACTTTTCGGAAATACAAATACCAACAACAAACCCTGGGGGACGCTGGAGGAAAACGGTGTTGGGAAATTCGATGATTTTACACCCAAGGCCTTAAAGGAAATAAAGGAATTGGGCGTCACCCATATCTGGTATACAGGTGTACCTCACCATGCCCTCGTTACGGACTATATGGCCTATGGTATTACGAACGATGATCCTGATGTTATCAAAGGAAGGGCGGGATCTCCATATGCCGTAAAAGATTATTACAATGTAAATCCGGATCTGGCGATGGATCCTGCGAGAAGGTTGGAGGAATTTAAGGAACTAATCATAAGGACCCACAAGGCGGACTTGCGATTGATCATTGACATTGTCCCTAATCATGTGGCCCGACATTATGAAGGTGCTTCAACGCCCTCCGGGAAAGAGCCTTTTGGAGCCTCAGATAACGCTGCCCTGGAATACAGTAAGGATAATAATTTTTATTATATCCCGGGAGTGTCCTTTAAAGTGCCTGAATGGACCAACGGGTACCAACCCCTGGGAGGGGATCCACATCCTTTGGCAGATCATTACTTCCCGGAAGATCCTGCAAAATGGACGGGGAATGGCTCGAGAGAATCACAACCGGATATGAACGACTGGTATGAGACAGTTAAAATAAATTATGGTGTAAGACCGGATGGGAGTATTGATTTCGAACGATTGCCAGACGAATTTGGATCGAAGACCTATAAAGAACATCTTGATTTTTGGCGAGCTAATGCGGTGCCCGATTCCTGGGTCAAATTTAAAGACATCGCTGAGTATTGGCTGGAGATGGGCGTTGATGGTTTTCGTTTCGATATGGCTGAGATGGTCCCGGTTGAATTCTGGAGCTACCTGAATTCACATATTAAAGAAAAAAATGAAGACGCAATGATATTGGCTGAGGTCTATAATCCTTCGTTGTACCGCGACTATATTTTTAAGGGAAAAATGGACTACCTATATGATAAGGTAGAACTTTATGATAGTTTAAAACATATTATGCAGGGGCATGGGTGGACAGACCATATCCCGGTGGTGCAGAAAGGGATGATGGATATAGAACACCATATGCTGCATTTTCTTGAAAATCATGATGAACAGCGAATCGCAAGTCCGGAATTTGTTGGGAACGCCCAGATCGGCAAGCCGGCTATGGTGGTATCTGCCACTTTAAGTACCTCGCCAACCATGATCTATTTTGGGCAGGAAGTAGGGGAGCCCGGAGCTGAAAATGCCGGATTTGGATCGCCATCCAGAACCTCAATTTTTGACTATATAGGGGTGCCGCATCATCAGCGCTGGATGAACAACAAAAACTTCGACGGGGGTCAGCTGTCTGAAGATGAAAAGTCGCTTCGCGATTTTTATAAGCGTCTTCTCAATGTGACCATCAGTAGCGATGCCCTGATGGGCGCTTATGAAGATATTCATTATTACAACAGGGATCATACAGAAGGATATAATTACAGAGTACTGTCTTTTGTACGATGGCAAGACAAAGAACGTTTGCTGGTACTTTCCAACTTCGACACCCAGGAATCCTATCAGTTTCAAATGAAGATACCTTCCTCGGTGGTAGAGGCATGGGGGCTTCAGGAGGGGATTTCCTATGAAATGAATGACCTGCTCTACAACAAAGATAAAGTTAGCCTTAGGATAGAAGGAGGGCAGGGTCTATTTGACGTGGCCCTGGCCCCGCTCCAGTCCTATATTTTTAAAGTAAAGTAAATAAGCAAGCCCCCTGTCAAGGATTCTGTCCTTTTGGTTGTGTCGCCTTGAACATCAGGCCGATCACCATACCAACAATTCCGTAATAGACAATGTCTAATACTGCTTCCACAAGATGACCCTGCAGGTCCATAAGGTCTGATGTTCCATACCATAGAAGTCCGACCCCTAATCCCATAAAGATGCCGATCCAGATACCGAATTGAAAACCACCTCCCATACTGTGATACCCCCTGGCCCATTTGCCATAAATGGCACACAGTGCAAATGCAGCAATCAGATTAGATAGAATGATCCATGGAAAAAGTGGAGGATCTTTCATAACATTGTTCGTAGAATGCCCGTCAAAAAAGTCGACAGTTGCTACTCCCCATATGAGGAAACCTAGAACGAACATAGTAACGGCGGCTACCACGGTAGCCAAAAGATGTTGTTTAGTGAACATGGTTTTGAATTTTAACTCGTTGTTGTATTTTTAAAGGTATTAAACAATAGATATATAAATACAAAAAAATTAACATAAAAAATATTATAATGATAATATAATTACTTAAAAAATAGTAATCCATTAGTTATAAAAAGCTTTGATAACTTTTGCCAGCAAGTTGTATTTTTGGGAAATAGTAAAAAACATGGGCCATGAAGAATTATGGGATTACCTTTTTGATTGTATTAATTTCAAGTTGTTCGAAAATGAATCATGACATGCTTGTCATAGGTCATAGAGGGGCCATGGGTCATGAGACCGAAAATACCCTCGCTTCCATTGAGAAAGCAATGGAACTGGGCGTGGATATGATCGAGATCGATGTCTTTAAAATCAAAAGTGGCGAGATTGTTGTCTTTCATGATGAACGACTGGAACGTCTAAGTAATGCAGGAGGTTTTGTTGAGGACTACAATGTGTTTGATTTGCGACAAGTGACGCTCGACGGGAATCACAAGATCCCTTTGCTACAGGACGTCCTTAAATTGATGGACCACAAAGTACCTCTGAACATCGAACTCAAAGGGGCTGATACCTCAGACCGGGTTAACTTTATTATAGATTATTATATCAAAGAAAAGGGATGGAAATTGGAAGATTTTTTGATCTCAAGTTTTAATTGGCAGGAATTGGAGAGTATGCGATCCTATAATCCGGAAATTGCTATTGCCGTTCTTACGGAAGATGATCCAATGAAGGCGATCCCCACTGCCAAAAAATTAGGGGCTGTGGCGATCAATCCATTTTTCAAGAACCTGAATGCCGAGACAGTTAAGTCATTGCATGATGAAGGATTTAAGGTATATACCTGGACGGTGAACGAGCCAGAAGACATTGAAATGATGAGATCTTTTCAGGTAGACGGAATCTTTACCAACTTTCCTGAGCGAGCCCACTAATGCATGATATAATTGTTATCGGCGGGGGCGCCGCGGGTTTTTATGGAGCCATAAATCTGGCCGAATTTAGGCCAGATCTCAAAATAGCTATTCTTGAACAGGGAAAGCAGGTACTGGGAAAGGTAAAGGTTTCTGGGGGAGGCCGTTGCAATGTGACCCATGCCCAGTTCAACCCTAAAATCCTAACCCAACATTATCCAAGAGGGGAAAAAGAATTGCTCGGTCCGTTCGTAGCTCATAACAGTGAACACACGGTAGAATTTTTTCAAAAACGCGGTATAGAACTGAAGGTTGAAGAAGACGGAAGGATGTTTCCTGTTTCCAACTCTTCTCAAACAATTATCGATTGCTTTATGGATGCCATTGCGAACTCCGGCATCGATCTTATCAGAAATACGGTGGTGACCGATATCATTGTTTCTACTGCAGATTCGGAGTATGGGAATATGTATGAGGTCAGGACCAAAACAACATCCTTTTTTGCCAGGCGGTTGTTGATTACAACCGGGAGTAGCCAAAAAATGTGGAATATTCTGAAAAGGCTGGGCCATACCATCATAGAACCAGTTCCTTCTTTGTTCACTTTTAATATCCGTGATCCTCGAATTGAAGGGATTCCCGGACTAAGCACACACGCCAGGGTAAAATTGGTATCCAGAGATATTCTTGGAAAGAAAATAACAGTATCCCTGAAAAGCACAGCGGAACGCAGTGAAGAATTGGTTTCCGAAGGTCCGTTATTGATCACGCATTGGGGCATGAGCGGGCCTGCTATCCTTAAACTTTCAGCCTGGGGTGCAAGAATTTTCAATGACTACCAATACCGATTTAGGATACAGGTAAATTGGGTGCCGGAGTATCATCAGCAAGGGATGTTCTCTTTCTTAATGGAAGTAAAAGAAATGGAAGCCAGGAAAACGGTCTTTCGAACCTATCCCTTAGAATTACCTAAAAGACTTTGGAGCAAATTAGTGAAGGCAGCGGGAATTTTACCCGATCAGAAATGGGCTGATATCTCTAAAAAGCAGCTGCAGGAGTTAGCAAGAGAACTTACGGCGGGGGAATTTTTAGTGGAGGGAAAAAGCACTTTTAAAGAAGAATTTGTAACAGCCGGAGGAATAGACCTGAAGGAGTTGAATTTTAAGACCTTTGAAAGTAAACTACTCCCCGGAGTTTATTTTGCCGGGGAGGTATTAAATATAGATGCGATTACTGGGGGGTACAATTTCCAAAGTGCCTGGACAGGTTCTTTTTTGGCAGCCCGGGCTATCGCAAATACTTAAGAAAATCTGTTCTACTTCAGGATGAGGGATAATAAGGCAGCTGCAATACCCCCAAATAAAGGCCCCAGAATGGGTACCCAGGAATACCGCCAGTCACTATCACCTTTATCTTTGATAGGCATTATTGCATGAATGAGTCTCGGGCCCAGATCACGAGCAGGATTAATGGCATAGCCGGTGGTTCCTCCTAAGGCGAGTCCAATAGCCCATACCAGAAGTGATACGGGAAGAGCACCCAGAGAACCAAGGCCTATGATCTCTTGTGAGGTAGTCATAGACGCATCAGTAAAAAAAAGTATCGTAAAAATCAGAACAAACGTACCAAGAACTTCACTAAAAAGGTTGGACCCATAGTTGCGGATTGCAGGGGCCGTTGAAAATACTGCCAATTTCAGGTTTTTATCTTTAGTGATGTCAAAGTGATCTTTGTAAACGAGCCAAACCAATGTGGCTCCAATCATTGCCCCGAGAAGTTGTGCGAGAATATAGGAAGGTACTTCGGTCCATTCAAAACTACCTGCCACGGCTAAACTAATGGTTACTGCCGGATTTATATGGGCTCCACTATACGGACCGGCTACCACTACGCCTATAAAAACACCAAAGGCCCAGGCAGCAGTAATGCTTATCCACCCACCTCCATGTCCTTTTGTTTTTTCGAGGATCACATTGGCAACAACACCGCAACCTATGGTAATCAAAAAAGCAGTTCCGATTAATTCAGCAATAAAAGGGGTCATAATAATATATTAAGATTCTTTTGTCCAGTATTCCAGGGCGTTGATTGCCTTGTACCAACCTTTAATTCCTGCTTCAATTTCCGTTCTATCCTGATTCGGAAGAAATCGATGTTCACTTTCCCAGATAGTTTGAATTTCTTCAAGATCTTCCCAATAGCCCACCGCCAAACCGGCTAGAAAAGCGGCTCCCATGACCGTAGTTTCTACAATTTTTGGCCGTACTGTCGTGGTATTTAGAACATCTGCCTGGCATTGCATCAGCAAGTTGTTTACGGTGGCACCGCCATCTACCCGTAGTTCCTTAATATCAATGCCAGAATCTGCCTCCATCGCTTTTAAGACATCCATGGTTTGATAAGCTATCGATTCCAGCGCTGCTCGTGCTATATGAGCATAAGTGCTACCCCGGGTAAGCCCAAAAACTGCTCCCTTGGCATGCTGATTCCAATGAGGGGCCCCCAAACCTGCGAAGGCCGGTACAAAGTATACGCCATCGGAGCTATCAACGGAGCAGGCTATTTGTTCCACCTCTGCTGATGAGTTAATGATTTTCAAACTATCGCGAAGCCATTGTACCACGGCCCCTGCGATAAAAATACTGCCCTCAAGGACATACTGCGTTTTGCCATTGATCTGCCACCCCACTGAGGTAAGCAAATTGTATTTCGAGACGATGGGTTTCTCGCCTATGTTCATTAACATAAAACAACCTGTACCATAGGTATTTTTGACCATTCCCGGTTTTGTACACATTTGGCCAAATAGTGCTGCCTGCTGATCTCCAGCGATGCCGGCAATCGGTATTTTTATCCCTAAAAGTGATTCTGAGGTATGACCATAAACTTCGCTGCAGGATTTAACTTCCGGTAACATAGATAATGGAATGTTAAACAATTTTAATAGTTCCGGATCCCAGCTGAGGGTATTGATGTCAAAAAATAATGTACGACACGCATTGGTTACATCGGTGATGTGCAAGCGGCCCCCGGTCATTTTCCAAATTAGCCAACTATCTATGGTCCCCATCAGGAGATCGCCCGCTTCTGCTTTTTCGCGAGCACCTGCAACATGATCCAGAATCCATTTTACCTTGGTCCCTGAAAAATAAGCATCTATGACCAACCCGGTTTTTTGCCGTATCATGGCAGACAATCCTTGTTTTTTTAAAGCATCACAATACTCAGCAGTGCGTTTGTCTTGCCAAACGATGGCGTTATAAACAGGGATTCCTGTATTTTTGTCCCAAATTACAACTGTTTCCCGCTGATTCGTAATGCCTATGGCAGCGATCGCCTTAGGCGATATCTTTTTTTGACCGAGGGCCAACTTCATCATTTCCGCCTGGGTGTTCCATATCTCTTGTGCGTCGTGTTCTACCCATCCGGGTTTTGGAAAATGTTGGGTAAATTCTTTTTGAGCAGAAGAGACAATAGTTCCCTTTTTGTCAAATACAAGGGCTCTACAACTTGTGGTGCCCTGGTCGAGTGCCAAAATGTATGATTGCATATTGTTTAGATGTTGTGTTCTCTTTTTCGATACTCAAATGCTTTAAATGTAAAAGAATTATTTTATTTAACATAATCAATGATGCCGGGCAGAAAATTTGAGATGTAAAAAGTTCAAAAATCTGTAGGAAAGAATTTAAATAATTAATTCAGTTCCCAGATCTTATAATTCAGAATCATGGCAAAGCTTACCCAAAGGAGATAGGGGATAAGTAAATAGGCTGCAGGCTTGCTGACGATCTTAAACCACTTTATAGTGAAGAGAATAAGGATCAATAAAACTACAATCACCAACAAGGCCCAAAAAGGTTGCTGAAAACCAAAGAATACAATGCTCCAAAGGGCGTTAAAAAGAAGTTGAAATCCAAAATAATAAAGGGCTGTTTTAACCCAAATATGATAAAATCCCTTTGCCCAGACCAGGCCTGCAGCAATTCCCATCAATATATAAAGTATGGTCCAAACAGGGGCAAAAATCCAATTTGGCGGATTAAAACTTGGTTTGTTAAGGGTAGTATACCAGGTGCTTACAGCGCTTTGGGTAGCAAAACCGGATAAAAAACCTATAAGCAGGCAGATGGTGACGGCAATGACAATATATAGCAGTTTTTTCTTCATTGGAAACCCTGGTCAGTACCCTAAAGTAGGAATTTATTTTAATTGAGGGTATACCTAAAGTGTTGAAAAACTATCTTTGCCTCAAAATTGCATAGCATGAACGAACAGGAATTTATTCCTTCGAAATTCCCCACCTCGGTTACTTCCGGGATCTCAACATGGAGGGCACCAAGTAATATAGCGCTAGTAAAATACTGGGGGAAATCGCCAGGTCAGATCCCGGCAAACCCTTCAGTTAGTTTTACCCTGACAAATGCCGCCACGACCACCTCAGTTTCCTTTGAAAGAAAGGATAAGGGGGAGGACGGTCCGACATTTGATCTACTTTTTGAAGGTAGGCCTAAAGAAGACTTTAAGCCCAAGATCAGTACGTTCCTTCAGCGTATTTCTGCATATATGCCCTTTTTAAGCGATTTTCATTTAGAGATCGATACCGGGAACACTTTTCCTCATAGCAGTGGAATTGCCTCTTCCGCAAGTGGTATGGCTGCTTTGTCTTTATGCCTTATGGATATAGAAAAAGCAATGGCTCCTTCAATGAATGCTGAATATTTTTTAAGAAAGGCATCCTTTCTCGCTCGTTTAGGCTCTGGTAGTGCCTGTAGAAGTATTCGCGGCCCCATAGTCACCTGGGGAGAACACAGGGATCTTTCCGATAGTTCTGATCTGGTTGGCTTGCCATATGGAGGAAAGGTTCACAAGGTCTTCCGTGGTTATCAGGATACTGTACTTTTGGTTCATAAAGGAGAAAAGACTGTGAGCAGCACAGCAGGGCATAATCTTATGAAGGGTCATCCTTTCGCGAAACCACGATTTTCTCAGGCAAATGAGAATTTATCCAGACTCCTCCGTATTTTCGAGACGGGGAATCTACCCGACTTTATGGAAATTGTGGAGAGTGAGGCACTTACGTTACATGCCATGATGATGACAAGTGTTCCGTATTATGTGCTAATGAAGCCACAAACCTTGTCTGTGATTGAAAAAATATGGGCGTATAGGAAGCAAACAGGAGTGCCATTGTGTTTTACACTGGATGCCGGCGCTAACGTTCATCTCTTGTATCCTCAGGAATACATTGATAAAGTTTTGCAATTTATTAAGAATGAGCTTGTTGTGTATTGTGAAAATGGGCAGTATATTTGCGATCAAGTTGGTGAAGGTTCCAAGAAAATTTGATATTTTGGAATATCATCCGTAATTAAGTGCTATTTTTAGTGAGCATCAGCAAACAGCGTATGAAAGGACCCCTGTTTTATTCAAAGATCCTGCTCTTCGGAGAATACGGGATCATAAAAGATTCCAAAGGCCTATCTATTCCCTACAATTTTTTTAAAGGAGCTTTAAAGACAGGAAAAACCTTGTCCGAAGCTGGCAAAAAATCTAACGAGAGTCTTAAGAGATTTGCTGAACACCTGGATGAAATACAGGCTGAGGACCCTTCAATGGTTACCTTTGATATAGACGCCCTAAGAAATGACCTTGACAAAGGGATGTATTTTGACAGCTCTATTCCTCAAGGATACGGTATTGGTAGCAGCGGCGCCTTAGTTGCAGCGATATATGATAAATATGCCAAAAATAAGATCACTATTCTGGAGAATCTTACCCGCGAAAAGTTGCTTAAATTAAAGCATATTTTTGGAAAAATGGAATCGTTTTTTCATGGTAAATCATCTGGCCTAGATCCTTTGAATAGCTACCTTAGTTTGCCCATATTGATCAATTCCAAAGACAATATTGAATCTACCAGCATTCCGTCTCAGAATAAAGATGGGAAAGGCGCAGTGTTCCTTTTAGACAGTGGTATAACGGGCGAAACAGCTCCTATGGTTCAGATCTTTATGGAAAAAATGAAACAGGAAGGTTTCAGGACCGTGCTTAAAGACGAGTTTATAAAACATACGGATGCCTGTGTTGAGGATTTTCTCACAGGGAATGTTAAGTCCTTATTTGGGAACATAAAGCAACTTTCTCACGTTGTTTTGGACCATTTTAAACCGATGATTCCGCCGCAATTCCACCACTTGTGGAAACAGGGGATAGAAACAAATGATTATTATTTAAAACTATGTGGTTCCGGAGGCGGAGGCTATATCCTGGGCTTCACTCAGGACATTGAAAAAGCCAAGAAAGCACTTAAGGAGTATCGCCTGGAAGTGGTCTACAACTTCTAATAAAACAAAAATGCTTAGTAGAAAGAACAAACTCTTGCTTTTGAAGCTGCTGAGTTTGTTTTCTATTGTTAGAGGGTATAATGTACTGATGATCGTTATTGCCCAATACCTGGCATCTATATACATACTCGCTCCAGATCTTCCCCTGTGGAAAGTGGTTTTTGACCTGAGTCTGTTTGTTATTGTTTTTGCCTCTTCCCTGGTCATTGCCGGCGGTTATATCATAAATAGTTTTTACGATTCGGAAAAGGACCTGATCAACAAGCCAAGAAAAACTATGCTCGACCGTCTGGTTAGCCAGAGAACCAAATTGAGTACCTACTTTGTCCTTAATTTCCTGGCAGTTCTTTTTGCAAGTTATGTGTCTTTTAAAGCTGTGCTGTTTTTCTCAGGTTACATTTTTGGCATCTGGCTGTATTCACATAAATTAAAAAAGATAGCCTTTGTTGGAAATTTGGTTTCTGCCTTCCTCGCCATCACTCCTTTTTTTGCGGTCTTTGTGTATTACAGAAACTTTGAAACGGTCATCTTTGTTCACGCAATCTTCCTCTTCCTCCTGATTTTGGCAAGAGAATTGATTAAGGATATGGAAAATATGGCCGGGGACATTGCGCTCAACTACAAGACAATCCCAATCTTGTACGGCACTAAATATTCGAAGGCTTATATTACCCTATTGGTAGTACTTACCTTGGTTCCTGCCATCTTATTGATCAGATCCTTTGATGTGGGGTATATGTATTTGTATTTTATTGCATGTATTGTTTTGTTGATCTTCTTTTTGATTCTTCTTTGGGGATCTTCAACCAAAAAGCATTATGTCTGGTTGCACAACATCCTCAAATTTATCATCATTGCAGGGGTGTTTAGTATCCTTCTGATCAATGTAGATCTTGTATTAAATCGGATCTTGTAATTTCTTTCTACGCCTTTACCATTTTTACAGTGATGACACTTCAGGACAAGAAGATAGTATGGCTTATAGCATTTTGCTACCTTTGCAAAAAATGTAGACATGAGCAGAGCTGATAATAATGATGGAGGAAAATCTTCAGGACGAGGTGCCGGAAATTACCGGAAGAAAAGCTATGCCCGTGGGAATTCCCCAATAAAAAAACATAGAGAGAAAAATCAAGCCTCAAATGCCGGCTTAATTCGCCTGAACAAGTACGTGGCTAATGCTGGAGTTTGTTCAAGAAGAGAAGCAGATACCTTTATTGCAGCCGGGAATGTAACGGTGAATGGAAAACCGGTTACGGAAATGGGCCATAAAGTAAGCATGACGGATGAAGTTCGTTTCGATGGACGCCTTCTCAATCCTGAAAAAAAGGAATATATTCTCCTGAATAAGCCCAAGAATTTTATCACTACCACAAGAGATGAGAAAGGCCGAAGAACCGTAATGGAGCTGATCTCAAATGCTACGAATTCCAGATTGGTTCCCGTAGGGAGGTTAGACCGGAATACAACCGGACTTTTATTATTCACCAATGATGGGGACCTGGCAAAAAAACTAACCCATCCCAGGTATGGTGTACGGAAGATTTATCACGTGGAACTCAATAAAAACCTGAAGACAGATGATCTCCATAAGATTCAAGAGGGTCTGATGCTGGAAGATGGCCTAATAAAAGTAGATGAGATAAGTTATTTGAACAATGCTCCAAAGAAAGAAGTAGGAGTTGAAATACACAGTGGGAAGAACAGGATAGTGCGGCGTATCTTTGAACAATTGGGTTATGAGGTGGTAAAACTGGACCGAGTGGTCTTTGCCAACCTTACCAAAAAGGACCTGCCAAGAGGTCATTGGAGGCCATTAACCTCTCAAGAGGTCATTAATTTGGGAATGACACAATAAGCTGAAATCAGGAGATAGATTTTGCATATAATACGGAGCCAATGGTTTCCCAGAAAATGGCTTTCGAAGGATGCAGGGCAATAGATGGGTTTTTAGTATCCATATAATTGCTTACCAGAAGTCTTAGATGTGCGATCTGTTCATTTTCACCATAAAAATTCTCATACGCCATATCCCATTTTTCGAATGCACGTTTTTCTATTTCTCCATATGAAAGCAATTCTACCTTTTTGTGCCTCTTATCTATTTTAATTTTATCGTATAGCTTTAAAACCTGATACTGATTTCCCTCAAGATATTGAATGAAGGTGCCTTCATAATACAGAAGGCATCCGGTAATACCTTGTTCATTGTTAAAGGCCTTTGCTTTCAGAAGCATTCCCTGAATTTGAGCGAGATCAAAACTTGGTTTGGCAACAGATCGGTAGACTAAACTAAACATGGTCTATTTGGTTATGTTATTGGTTGTTGCCTTAAAGATAAAAAGAAATTGTTATTCGATGTTAAATTTCGATTAGGACAGAAGTTTCATTTTATCGCGTATCTCCTTTAAACATAGATTGCCAATACTTCCCTGGTGCGTGTGCCTGGCATCTTTCCCAAATTTAAATTTCCCATCTTCAACTTGCAGGGCTATCTGCTTGTAGGCGTCCCGGAACGGAATCCCCTGGATGACCAATTCATTTAAAGCATCTACTGTAAAGAGCAGATCATACTTGGGATCTTCAAGTACATCTTTTCGAATCTTTGCCTTTGGAAGACTAAAGCTCAGGATATCTAAACAAGCCTTTAATTCCTGCAATGCCGGCAGCAAACTAGACTTGGTTACCTGCAGGTCTCTGTGATATCCGCTGGGCAAGTTTGTGAGCAATAAGGTAAGTTCGTTTGGCAGGGCCTGAATTACATTACATTTACCACGAACCAATTCAAAAACATCCGGATTCTTTTTGTGTGGCATAATGCTGCTTCCTGTAGTCAGATCGTCCGGAAAAGAAATAAAATTGAAATTCTGACTCATATATAGGCAGATATCCATGGACATTTTTGAAAGTGTTGAAGCTATACTGGCCATTCCTATGGCAGCAGCCTTTTCCACTTTCCCTCTTCCCATCTGTGCTGCTACTACATTGTATTTAAGTGTTTTAAAATCTAATTCCCGGGTAGTCATTGCGCGATCAATGGGAAAAGAGCTTCCATATCCTGCAGCACTACCCAAAGGATTTTGGTCTGCGATCTTCAGGGCCGCTTCCAAAAAAATAAGGTCATCAATAAGACTTTCTGCATAGGCAGAGAACCACAGGCCAAAAGAAGAGGGCATAGCTATCTGAAGATGAGTATATCCAGGTAGAATCACTTCTTTATGCTTCTCAGCCAATTGAAGAAGGATTTCAAAAAGTTCCTCAACTTGTTTTTTGATGCCTTGTAACTCTTCCTTTATGAAAAGCTGCATGGCTACGAGCACCTGGTCATTTCTGGAACGAGCGGTATGGATCTTTTTACCGGTATCCCCCAGTTTTTGAATCAGTAGATACTCAATTTTGGAATGCATATCCTCAAAGGTATCTTCTATAGTAAACTCACCTCTTTCGATAGAATCATGGATATCGTCTAGCGCCGAGATCAAAGAGCGGTTTTCCTCTTTAGACAACAAGCCTATGGAACTTAACATGTTTGCATGTGCCTTTGATGCCCTAACATCATATTTTGCAAGGACAAGATCTAATTCCCGGTCATTTCCCACTGTAAAACGATCAATCTTCTCGTTCGTTTTCATTCCTTTTTCCCAAAGTTTCATGATGTACTGTTTTAAATGGTTTGTAAGATTAGTGTGTAATTAAAAATCCTTTTAACAAGTTTATATAAAGTTGAATACCTTCTTCAATTTCATGGACATAGATATATTCATTGGCACTATGAGAACGCGTGCTATCGCCGGGGCCTAATTTTAAGGATGGACAACTTAAGGCGGCCTGATCAGACAGGGTCGGTGAGCCATAGGTTGATCGTCCCAATGACACTCCAGACTGCACCAGGGGATGTTCCTTAGGGATAGAAGAGGAGTTTAATCGTAATGAGCGTGGCGTTACTTTACAGGGGGCCTCTTTTTGCAGTATATCAACAATTTCTTTGTTCGTATAGCAATCATTAACTCTGACGTCTATAACCAGATCTGCCTTGGCCGGAACCACATTATGCTGGCTTCCTGCCTTTATCTGGGTAACTGTTACTTTTACTTCACCTAAAACTTCTGATACATTTTGGAATCTAAATTTTTTAAACCAGTTCAACACCTCAATACAATTATAAATAGCATTATCCTCATTGGGATGGGCAGCATGAGAAGGTGTGCCTTTTACCTCTGCATCAAAGACAACCAATCCTTTTTCGGCGATAGCGAGTTGCATTAAAGTTGGTTCACCTACAATGGCCACCGCAATTTCCGGAAGTAATTTAAGCATTGAATTGAGGCCATTGGGTCCTGAACTCTCTTCCTCCGCGGATGCTACCATGATAAGGTTGTGTGAAAGGTGTTGCTGCTCATAGAAATAGGCAAAAGAGGCCATCAGGGACACGAGCGCTCCGCCTGCATCATTACTACCCAGCCCATAGAGCTTGCCATTTTCTATCTGGGGCAAAAACGGATCCTTTGTATAGGCCGTATTTGGCTGTACAGTATCATGATGCGAGTTTAGCAGTAATGTGGGCTTAGCCTTATCGAAGTATTTATTAAAGGCATATACGTTGTTTTTTTCTCTTTTATACTGAATGCCATAGGTAGTGAACCACTTTTCAAGAAGCAAGGCGGTATTATTTTCCTCTGAGGAAAAGGAAGGAGTTTTGATGAGTTCCTGTAATAATGACAGCGCATTTTTTGTTAATTGTGTTACATCTTGCTTCATAAGGTAAGAGTTGTATAGGTCTTAGAATTTGGGTGCAACATTTGCAGATTTCCTATGCATACTTTATGAACTGAATGATCTAGTGCATAGAAACAATTTTCTAATTTTGGCAACATACCGTCGGCTATAGTATGTTCTCTAAGCAGGCTATAATAGATCTGTTTATTAATATGCGAAATAACAGAATTGTCGCTGCTTATATCACTTAATACGCCGGGTTTCTCAAAACAGTAATATAAGGAAGTGGTATATTCTTTAGATAGGGCAATGGCCAATTCTGAGGCAATGGTATCTGCATTCGTATTTAATAATTGACCCTTTCCATCATGGGATAAGGCGCAGAAAACGGGTACAAGTCCGGTTTGTAAAAAAGTAAGAAGGGATTCCGTATGCACGGATACAATATCACCAACAAACCCAAAATCTACTATATCTACCGGTCGTTTCACGGCTTGAATGATCCCTGCATCGGCACCACTAAGACCAATGGCGTTGCATTTCATTGCCTGTAGGGAAGCAACTATAGATTTATTTAGAAGTCCGCCATAGGTCATCACAGCTACTTCTAAACTTTTTTTATCGGTAATGCGCCTTCCCTGGACCATGGCAGTTTTTATACCTAATTTTTCTGCCATTGCCGTGGCCTTTTTTCCGCCGCCGTGTACAAGGATCTTAGCACCTTGGATGTTGTCAAAGAGGACTATAAAACGAGCTAGTTCCTTCTCGTTTTCAATGATGTTACCTCCTATTTTTATGATAGACAATACAGGTTTCATAATCCTTTTAGTATTTTGATCAATGCTACCTGAGCGGCATAGGTCCTATTATTCGCTTGCTGCATCACCAGGGATTGATTTCCATTTAGTACGGCGTCTTCTACAACCACATTGCGTCTTACGGGAAGACAATGCATGAACTGTGCTTTTCCCAACTTTTCTTTAGTGATCATCCATTGTGGATCTGTACTGAGCACCTTTCCGTAAGCACTATAACTGCACCAGTTCTTAACATAGACAAAATCGGCTTTCTCAAGGGCTTTCTCCTGGTCATACAGGATAGGAACATTTTTAGTGATCGCAGGGTTTAGTTCATATTCCCTGGGATGTGTGATACTAAAGTCGATCTGAGAATTCTGTAACATGATCTCTACAAAAGAATTGGCCACTGCATGTGGTAGTGCTTTTGGGTGTGGCGCCCATGATAATACTATTTTAGGATTCTTTTTCTTTGTATGTTCTCTGATGGTTATCAGATCTGCCAGAGCCTGCAAGGGGTGCCCATTGGCACTTTCCATATTCAGAATAGGAATAGACGCATATTTTTTAAAACCATTCAATACAATTTCTGCTTCATCTTTTTCCTTATTCGCCAGCGAAGCGAATGCCCGAACTCCAAGAACATCACAATACTGTGAGACCACCTGGGCTGCTTCGCGGATGTGCTCTGCTTTTCCCTGATCCATAATAGTTCCATCTTCAAATTCGAGGGCCCACCCTTCATTGCTGAAATTCATGATCATACAGTGCATGCCCAAATGAAAAGCTGCTTTTTGTGTACTTAACCTAGTACGTAAACTATTATTAAAAAATAATAAACCAATTGTTTTCCCTTCGCCTAGTCCTTTAAATTTAAAAGGGTCCTTCTTTAATTCCCCTGCTAAATCTATCCATTCCGTGGATGAATCTATGTCGTTCACAGTGATATAATGCTTCATGACAGTTCCTTCTTTAGGGCATCAAAGAAATCATTTATATGATCCTTTTTAATCGTGAGCGCGGGAAGAATCCGCAATACATTTTTGTCTTTTGCGCTCCCGGTGAAAATATGCTGATTATAAATGAGTCTTTTTCTCAGTGTGGCCACTTCAAAATCAAATTCTAGACCAAGCATCAGGCCTTTTCCTTTTACCCGTTTAACCTGCGGAATTTGCAGGGCTTTTTCTTTAAAATAAGATCCAAGTTGATCGGCATTAGAAATAAGGTTCTCTTGTTCCAGGACCTCTAAAACAGCCAGAGTGGCTGCACAAGCTAAATGATTGCCTCCAAAGGTAGTTCCCAGCATTCCATGGGACGCTTTAATTTTTGTATGGATCAAAATACCGCCCACGGGAAAGCCATTGCCCATCCCTTTCGCTATGGAGATTATATCCGGCTCAATACCATGGTGCTGAAAGGCGAAGAATTTGCCACTTCTGCCAAACCCCGACTGCACTTCATCCGCAATGAGTACTACCTTATGTTCCTTACAGATCTGAGCTACTTCCCTGTAAAATTTAGTTGAAGGCTCATCTAAACCCCCAACTCCTTGAATGGCCTCAAGGATTACAGCGCAGACATCGTCTTTCTCCAAAGTTTTTCTTAATCCCTGTATATCTTCAAATGCAAGAAATGACACCTTTTGCTGTTTGTTGATAGGAGCGTTTATCGCAGGATTATCTGTTGTTGCGACAGCTGCAGAGGTGCGCCCATGAAAACTATTATTAAAAGCGACTACCCTCGATTTGCCGGTATGAAAAGAGGCCAGTTTTAGAGCATTTTCGTTGGCTTCTGCGCCAGAATTACACAGAAAGAGTTGATAGGCATCGCATCCTGAAAGACTGCCCAGTTTTTTGGCCAATTCTTGTTGTAATGGATTTTGGACGGCATTGCTATAAAAACCAATCTGATCCAATTGATCTTTGAGCCGGGTCACATAATGTGGATGTCCATGACCAATTGAGATCACAGCGTGGCCCCCGTAAAAATCAAGGTATTCCTGACCCTTGTCATCCGTAAGGATCACTCCTTTGGCAGAAACCGGTGTTATATCGTATAAGGGGTATACATCGAAGAGTTTCATATTAACCTTTTCTGATCTGACTTATTTTTTCAAACGAAGTTACTATCCCTCGTATCAGCGAAGAGCTAAGACCCTGATGCTCCATTTCATTTAAGCCTTCAATGGTACACCCCATGGGTGTTGTAACCCTGTCTATTTCTTCTTCCGGATGATTTCCCGATTCTATCAATAAGGCAGCTGCCCCATTACAGGTATGCATGGCTAATTCTTGTGCTTCCTTTGCGTCAAATCCCAGTTGTATGGCACCCTGTGTAGTCGCTCTTATTAGTCGCATCCAAAAAGCGATACCACTGGCACATATCACGGTAGCGGCCTGCATCTGACTTTCCGGAATCTCCATGGAATGCCCCATCCTGTTGAAGATGGCCTTTGCAAGATCGATGCGTTTTGCCCCCATCTTATTACTGCATATACAGGTCATGGACCTGCCAACTGAAATGGCCGTATTTGGCATGCTTCGAATAATAAATGCGTTATTTCCAATAATGGATTCAATCTTGTTGATACTGAATCCTGTGATAGTAGAAATGACGACATGCTTCTCATTGAGGTGCCCTTTGATCTCATGCAGGATTTGCTCAAAATGACCGGGTTGAACCGAAAATATAAGAATATCTGATTGTTTTACAGCCAGTGCATTGTCTGATGAAACGGTGACATTTCCGTATTTCTCAAATTCTTTGATACTTTCAGGGTGTCTTTTGGTGAGATACATGGTAGTTGCCCCATTGCTGTGTAAAATTCCTTTCGCAATGGCAATTCCCAGATTTCCGGCTCCAATGATGGCTATTTTCATAAACTTTTTCTGCTGGTTAATATTATCTTGTACATACTTCTGGGGTTTTAGTACACCCCCGATTTTAGTTGCAGGCCCTCCTTTTCAGGAAAGCCAAACATAAGGTTCATATTTTGAATTGCTTGTCCGCTTGCCCCTTTGAGCAAGTTGTCTATGGCTGAAGCGATAAGGATTTTACCATGATGCACTATAACATGCAAGTGGCAATAATTGGTATTGATCACCTGTTTTAAGGCAATAGGGGTTTCAGAAAGTTGTGTAAAAGGGGCTTCTTTATAAAAGTCCAGATACATATTGATCGCCTCGGCCTCACTTCCTTTAAAATGCGTATAGGCGGTAGCCCAGATCCCTCTTGTAAAATTTCCGCGGTTTGGGATGAACAGAAGTTCACCTGCATCATTTTGGAATTGTTTTAAGCTTTCACTGATCTCACCCAAATGCTGATGTGAAAAAGCTTTGTAGTGAGACATATTGTTTTCGCGCCAACTAAAATGGGTGGTGGGAGAAAGGCCAACTCCGGCACCGGTACTTCCTGTTGTTGCATTAATATGGACCTCATCCTTTAATAGGTTAGCCTTCGCCAGTGGTAGTAGTGCCAATTGAATGGCCGTTGCAAAGCACCCGGGATTTGCAATATGTTGTGCTTTTTGTATCTTTTTTTTATTGAGTTCCGGAAGGCCGTACACAAAGTGACGCCCTTCAAAGGAACTATCTTTCTCCAATCTGAAATCATTACTAAGATCAATGATCTTTGTAGTTTTTGAAAAGGGATGCTCCTGCAAGAATTTTGTGGAGTTTCCATGACCTAAACACAAGAAGACGAGGTCTATAGTATAATCGACCTCTTTGCTGAACGCCATTTCGGTTTGTCCAAGAAGATCTAAATGGGTAGCTGAAATTTTTGAGCTGGCACGTGTGGTACTATAAACAAATTTGATCTCTGCCTCTTTATGAAGAAGCAGTAGCCTGATCAGTTCACCACCGGTATACCCCGAGCCACCTATAATACCTACTTTAATCATGTTGCTTATTTACCTTGGTTGCTATTTTTGCAGGGTTCGATAGGATCTTGATAAACCCTTTTGCGTCATTGGCTGTCCAGGCCTTGTTCATTTCTCCATAACTCCCAAAGGAAGCTGCCATCAGATCGTGATCTGAAGAAATTCCATTGAGTTCAAATCTATATGGGTGGAGCGTTACAAAAACATCGCCACTCACATTTTTCTGAGTATCTGTGAGAAAAGCTTCAATATTTCTCATTACTTCATCCAGATAATTACCTTCATGCAGCAACATGCCGTAGAAATTCCCTAAATGTTCTTTTTGAAATTGTTGCCATTTGCTCAGGGTATGCTTTTCCAAAAGATGATGCGCTTTTATAATAACCAATGGTGCCGCGGCTTCAAATCCCACTCTACCCTTAATACCAATAATAGTATCGCCAACATGAATATCTCTGCCAATGGCATAATCGGCAGTTAATTTCTGTAATTTTTCGATGTTTTTCACCGGACTATCGGGTTCGCCGTCAATGGCAGTAAGTTCACCTTTGGTAAATGAGAGTTTTACATCTACGGGCTTCTGAGTTTTTAATTGACTAGGATACGCCTCAGAAGGAAGTCCCTTCTCGGAGGTAAGGGTTTCAACACCCCCAACTGAAGTTCCCCAAAGGCCCTTATTGACAGAATATTGGGCTTTTTCCCAGGAGTAAGAAATACCGTGTTCTTTTAGGTAATTGATCTCTGCTTCCCTGGAAAGTTGCCTATCACGGATGGGGGTAATGATCTCAATTTCCGGTGCAATGATCTGGAAGATCATATCAAAACGCACCTGATCGTTGCCGGCCCCGGTACTTCCATGGGCAATGGCGTTGGCTCCGATTTTTTTCGCATACTTTACAATTTCGATGGCTTGTACAATGCGCTCTGCGCTAACACTAAGCGGATAGGTATTGTTGCGAAGTACGTTTCCAAAGATGAGGTATTTAACCACCGTATCGTAAAACGTTTGAACTGCGTCTATAGAAATATACGAATGTGCCCCTAGTTCTAAAGCCTTTTTCTCTATGTCTTGTATCTCATTATCATCAAAACCTCCGGTGTTAACACTAACGGCATGCACTTCATAGCCATGGTCCATGGAAAGATGCAAAGCACAGTAGGAAGTATCCAGACCGCCGCTATAGGCGAGGACTAATTTCTTCTTGTTTTTGTTGGATGTGGTCATGCTATTCTTTTTTCTTTTTAAGGAAGAGTTGTTCTTTTATTCGCTGCAATCGCTGAAAAGCCTTTCTATTCACATTCTTTTTCTGTCCTTTTTCTTTTAATGCAGGATCGTAAAGCATCCCGGTACAAAGGCACATTTTCTGCTCGGTTCTAGTGAGAATATCGAAATTCTTACACGTCTGGCAGCCTTTCCAAAAATCAGGATCATCTGTTAGTTCTGAAAAGGTCACGGGTTTATACCCAAGTTCATAATTCATCTTCATTACTGCCAGGCCCGTGGTGATCCCAAAAATCTTTGCTTCCGGAAACTTTTCAAGGGATAGATCAAAAATGGCTTTCTTAATTTTTTTGGCAAGTCCCTGATTTCGATAATCCGGATGTACAATAAGTCCGGAATTTGCGACAAATTTTTGGTGGCCCCAAACTTCAATATAGCAAAAGCCAGCAAACTTTTCTTGATCGAGCGCTATAACTGCATTGCCATTTACAAGCCTTTTTATTATATAATCGGGCGTTCTTTTTGCGATGCCTGTTCCCCGAACCTTCGCAGATTCTGAAATGGTTTCGCTAATGATGGTAGCGTATTTTATATGTGATTCATTAGCAATTACAATATCCATTGCTTTTAAAATTAATCGTAAACTGAAAATGACTTAAGGATCGTTGCGGAAATGGACTCACCTATTTCCATGAGAGAAGAACACCCTTACGGGCGGCGAAGTGCAGGCACAAAAGAAGTAGCCTTGGAGGCTATTCTAAGATTCGTAAAACTATGTGCTATTGTTTTCATAAAGGTTAAATGTACAAATTTTATTGAACTAACCTCATGAAGCCCTTAATTTTTGGGAATAAATGATTTTATGCCTTTTCGTTTAAATAATTCGTAGGCCAAAAACCCGATTACCGTTAAATATTCAATGATCAGCAACCACATAGTTTCCTTATAATCCGGATTTGCATAGGCTGAGTAGCTTAGAATTATGGTGGCAGACCATACCAATGGATACCGAAAATCTGTAAAAAGGCACAAAAGTATAAGCGAGATAATGTACCACGGGTGAACCGTGGTACTTAAAAATAAATATAGGGTTAGAATCATGAGCATGGATACGACAAGTATTATTGGTTGCTTATTTTTCCGAAGGAAAGTAAGCAGTACTACCCATACTATGACAAGCATGGGAAAGATCTTTCCATAGGTCTTAATGAGTTCCCACGGCTTGAGATCCAATTGCTTGCCAAGATTTTTTACCACATTGTATATACTGGCGTTGAACTCAAAATTAGAGAACCACAGGGAAAGCGTATTGGAATAATGCGCAACAAATACGGGATCGTAAAAAGGTATCAATGTTATCAATACACCAGCAATCACCAGAGAATTGAAAACTAACCCTTTTTTAAGCCCCAGGGTCTTAAAAAATAAAGGAAGGAACATGAGCGGGATCAGTTTAATTGAAATAGACAGGGCAAGGGGAAAGGCGGCCAGGATCCATTTGTTTATTGAAAGAAAGTAGAGGGTATTGAGAAGAAAAAAAAGCATGACCCCTTCAAAATGAATATTCCCGCTCAATTCAATAATGACCAATGGATTTAAGAAATACCAGAAAATAAGGTGAGGAGATCTATTTAGGTGTTTCAGGAGTTTCCGGCCGAAATACAGGATCCCAATATCTGCACCCAGTAAAAGCAAACGCATAGCGATCAGTCCCCCCATTATTTTTCCCCCGCCAAGCCATACACACATCCCGAACAGAACTTGGTTAAAAGGAGGATAGTTGCTATAGTTGGAGGCACTAAGGGACTCCATTTTCTGAATCAATAACTGGGCTTGTGGAATCAGCATCTCGCCTTTATCTAAGATCTCATTTGGGAGATACAGGTATGGGTTCTCTCCCAGGAGCACTAATTGGCCGTCCCAAAAGAACCGGTAAAAATCTTGTGAGAGATTAGGAATGGCCATAAGGAAGATGAGGCGGAAAATAATGCCCAGACCCACTAAGAGTTTAAAATTCCATTTCTCGAATTGGATTAACTTATAACAGAGAAAAAAGAGGGCAGCATAAAGAAAAGCTAATCTCGTAAAGTCTGTTCTCTCTAAATGGTAGGCAAAAGTGTAATAAAAAACAGCGCAAAGTACCGAGAGCAGAATAGCAACCTTGTGAAGTTTCCAATAGGTGAGCACCGAGTTGGGCATAAGGTAGGATGCTGATTGTTTCTGCAAATAACCGAAAAAATGAGGAATATTAATAATAAACAAAGCGCCTCATGACATATCATGAGGCGCTGAGCGTTTAAAAATTGGGGCTAATAAAATCTTGTTTCCAGTACTTACACTTTGGCGGTCAGGGACTTAAAAAAGACGAACCCAAAACCCAGAAATAACATAAAATGAAAGGGGAACAATCCGAAATCATTCAGAGGAATAGCACTGTACATGCCAAATAGGAAGTAGACCATTAGTGCAAACTCCAGGATCATATTTGGTGACAACTTGGTGGTAAGGTATTTATTTCCTTTCCAGCTATCTGTAAGATTGTTGATGTTGAACTTTGGCGTGCGTACGAATTCACTTCTTTTCCCCATGTGACCTTCTATAACTGCCACGGTATTGTGCAAGGAAAATCCAAGAGCCACAGAGAAGAAGGTAAAAAACAGCTTTATATAATCAACAAAGTGATCTATACTACTGCCTTGTATGCTTTTGTAGGTAAACCAATAGCAGATAAACAGAATAATCGTAGAGACGATGAAAAAGCTGGTTGCTTCGAAGATCCATCCGAGATGTCCGTAGCTATTTTTTATGTATAGCATTGGGATGCTTAATACCGCCACCAGGAAAACAAATAAAAACATAGAACTGTTTAAGAGGTGCATAACCCCGTGAAACTTTGTTTTAAAAGGAATGTTCTTAGCGGAAACGAGATTTACAACGGTCTTCCTGAAATTCTCCGCACCCCCTTTGTTCCATCTAAATTGTTGTGATCGGGCGGCACTAATTACAACGGGTAATTCAGCTGGTGTTTCAACGTCTTCAAGATATTTAAACTTCCAATTTTTTAATTGAGCACGGTAGCTTAAATCGAGGTCCTCTGTAAGGGTATCTCCTTCCCAGTTCCCTGCGTCAATGATACATTCCTTTCTCCAGATCCCGGCGGTGCCATTGAAATTTATAAAGTGTCCCTTGGCATTCCTACCGACCTGTTCCAGGGTGAAATGAGCATCAAGTGCAAAAGCCTGAATCCTTGTTAAAATAGAATAATCACGATTGATGTGCCCCCAGCGGGTTTGTACCACACCAATTTCTTCATCTTTAAAATAGATGACGGTCTTTTTCAACCAATCCGGATCAGGAAGAAAATCGGCATCAAAGATGGCAATAAAATCCCCTTTAGCGATCATCAGGCCTTCCTTTAAAGCGCCTGCTTTAAAACCCTGTCTGTTCTCTCTTCGAATATGCTGAATATCGAGACCGGTTTCTTTAAGAGCCGCTATGCGTTGCGCAGTCTCAATTACAGAATCATCCGTAGAATCGTCTAATACTTGTATTTCCAGCTTGCTTTTAGGATAGGCAATTTTTGCAATATTATCGAGTAATCTTTCTACCACATATTCCTCATTGTAAATAGGAAGTTGAATGGTAACCATTGGAATTTCCTTTGGATCCAATAAATTGAATTTAGGCTCGCTTTTCTGATTCTTTTTAAAGCCAAGATAATTGAGCAATAAGTTTAATTGCGCCAGGCTGTAGAAGAAAATCAATACCAGCGCCAAGCTGTAAATTCCGATGATGATGTACGCGATTGTTAGATCCATATTATTTGAAACTGTATTTAAATATCCACCCCAGGATTTTTATGCCGGCAAATATACTACCTTTTACGGTACCTGATACCTTTGAGATTCCAATTCTTTTTTTGTAACGCACTGGTACTTCGGTATATGCTATTTTCTTCTTTAGTGCTTTCAATTGCATTTCTACCGTCCAACCATAGGTCTTATCCTCCATTTCCAAGGTTTTCAGTTGCTCAAATCTAATGGCCCTAAACGGCCCCAGATCGGTAAACTTTGCTCTAAAAAGCAACTTCATCAAAAAGGTTGCCAGCCAATTTCCGAACACCTGTTGAGGTGTCATGGAGCCCTCTTCTCTCAATTCCTTATCCCGTGCACCGACCACAAAATCTGCTTCTCCAGCCAAAATTGGCTCTATCACTTTGTGCAGGTCCTCCGGGTAGTCGGAGTAATCTCCGTCCATAAATACGATGATATCGGGTGTTTTGGATCGTTTACCTGCATAATTAATTCCTTTTAGGCAAGCATAACCATAGCCCATCTGCTCTTCAAACAGGACGGTTGCCCCGGCTGCCTTTGCTAAAGCGGCTGTATTGTCTGTGGAATTATTATTAACAACAATGATCTCTGAGACCAGGTCAGGGATCTCAGTAATGACCAGTCCTATAGATTGGGCTTCATTAAAAGCGGGAATAATAACGAGGATCTCCTTCATGTAGTAAGGCTCAGCGTATGTCAAATGTGAACGCGCTATATGTGCGCAAAAATAGGGTACTCCTTTTACTTCTCATTGACAAGATTCATTAAATCCACATCGTTCCCAAGTAAGACCTGTGTGGGATTAATTCGCCCCTTTTCCGGGCCATTTTCCAGTTTGAGTACGCCTCTGGGGCAAACTGCAGAGCAGATGCCACAACCCACGCAGCTTGAACGGACAATATTCTCGCCCTTTTGGGCATAGGCACGGACATCGATTCCCTGTTCGCAATAGGTGGAACAATTCCCGCAGGAGATACACTGCCCTCCATTGGTGGTAATGCGAAACCTCGATTTAAACCGTTGAACAAAACCTAAATAAGCGGCTAAAGGACAACCGAAGCGGCACCATACACGGTTGCCGAAAATAGGATAAAACCCGGTTCCAATAACCCCTGCGAAGATGGAGCCTATCAAAAGGCTGTAAGAATTCTGTACACTCGCAGTTTTGATACCCAAGACAGTGCCTGTTTCTGAAAAGAAACTATACGAGGGTCATTAAGGTCATGCCAACAGCAAATACCAAGACACCATGTACCAGCCAGCGTTCTACCCTCCATGAAAAAAGGGTTTTACTTGAATGTTGTCTGTATGGATCTCCCAGGGTCTCTGCCAAACCCCCGCAACCGCAAACCCAGGAGCAATACCATCGTTTTCCAAAAAAATACACCATCACGGGTACAATGACAAGGGTGAGAACCGTTCCCCAAACCAAAATGAAAAGACCTATCCCTCCGCTGTTGATCAGGGAACGCAAATTCCATTGGAAAAAGAAATCATAGTCGAGTGGAAAAGCGTTTTTAAAGTCATAATAGGGCATCTGCAGGCGTACCATGATCTCAGGGATAAGAAATGCAAAAACGATCTGAAAGAACAATACAGAAGTAGTGCGAACCATCTGGTATACATTATGCCGGTATTTAATATACATCCTTACCGCCATTACGGTCATGACCACACAATACATAAAACCGTAGACAAACCAATGTCCTGCCATATTACCACTAATGTTCATACTAATAGGATCAACCAGGTAGGTCCAGTTAACTGCAAATTGTGGCCTGAAATACAAGACAAGGTAGAAGGAAACAAGGAAAATAAACACCATCCAGGCGATCCAGCCACGGTTGGTAGCGTTTTCCAGGTAGATCCCATTGTTCTTTATCCCTTTTGGTCCCAGCAGGACTACATTGGGAAGAATATATAGGAGTGCTCCAAATATTCCCAACCCAAATGTTAAGAACCACATAAGACCTTTATTATCAGGAATAAACCCGCTACCTGCTCTTTTACCCATCATAGCAGCCATATCGTGCGGATTAGTATAGATCACCTTTTTGTATTCCTTGTTTTTACGATGCCGGGCATTGGCTTCTTCCAGGGCATTTGCAACTATTGGCGTAAAGGTCTGCATGCCTTCGAATTTTTTCCCAACAACGTTTTTTTCTATTGAGGAGATGAAAAGTTCACTTTTAATTTTGTTGTCTAATACCAGTTGATCAAAATCTAACTGAGTTAAGGAAAAGGTGCCGATCAATGGCAGCGCAGTAAAGATTCCCAAACCGATCAGGAAAACAATGAGTCCAATATGTTTTATAGTTTTCATTATTTTTCCGGACTTAGGTTTTTACAAAAATTCGTTTCCAGCTTTTCTTTTTGGCTTTAATAGCGGTGCCAAACTGCTGGTTGTAGCTGGCAATAATGGCGCTTTCATAGGTGCTGTAGAATTCCGGATCAAAATTGGCATCCTTTAGATATTCCATTACATGGTCAACAGAGCGTTCTTCTGTTAGCCATTGATCAAAGATCTCATGCCGCATCCGGATCCCAAAGGTGTTTATTCCAAGAAATTTTTTATTCTTTTTGTGATAGGAAATTGTGATACAGATCTTTTCTTTTGGATGTCGCCAATGGAAGTGTTCCTCATATTCCTTTTGTCCTTGTTCACTATGAACCCAACCATAGGTCTGGTATTCAATATCGATGAATTTGGCGGAATTAAACCAATGCCCCGGGGAATAGGCAATCCGGTTTCCACAAATGGTCTGGGCAACGGTTTCTCCCATCATTCTACCTGTATACCATACGGCCTCAACAGGACGCCTGTTGCCTATGGCCTCGTGTTGTTCGGCACAATCTCCGATGCTGTAGATATCAGGGATATTTGTTTCCAAAAATCGATTCACTTTTACCCCTTTTCCCAATTCAATTCCGGACCCTTTTAAGAAATCAACATTTGGGGTTACCCCCGCCGTAAGGCCTACGAGGTTACATGCAATGGTATCTCCATGGTCTGTAACCACGGCTCTTGCTCTTCCATTTTCGTCTGCCAGAATCTCTACCAGATTGGTATTAAGCCTTAGATCTATATGATGTTCACGGATAAGTTCATTGATCATTTGGGATTCACCTTCGGGAAGTACACCATTCCAAAAACTACTTTCGCGTACCAGAAAGGTAACAGGAATGTCCCTGCTCCTGAGCATTTCGGCAAGCTCAATGCCTATTAGACCGCCTCCTACGATGACCGCTCTCCGGCATGTTTTTTTATCAGGAGCATTTTCCTCTACTTGTTCCAACTCTTGTTTTGAATACAATCCCTGAACTCCTTTTAAGTCTTGTCCCGGCCATCCGAACCTGTTGGGTTTAGAACCGGTGGCAATAATCAGCTTGTCATAGCTTACCGGATCTTTATCTTTTAGCAAGAGTTGTTTTTGCTCGTGATCTACTCCTGTTACATAGGCTTGAACAAGTTCTATACGATTCTTTTTCCAAAACCAATTTTCATAGGGTTGTGTATGTTCAAATTTCATATGACCCATATAAACATACATCAAAGCAGTACGGGAAAAGAAATATTCACTTTCCGCGGAGATGATAATAATACGTTTATCTGAAAGTTTTCGAATGTGCCTTGCGGCGGTTACTCCGGAGATGCCATTGCCAATAATTATGATGGTTTCCATTAAATGGGATAGTTTCCAAGGTTCAGTCGCCTTAAATATAAGAACTTAACAGCCTTTTATGATTTTGTGATCTTTAAAAAATTGTAATTTTGATGGAAATCAATTAGATAGCCATGAAGCAAGGGTTCCTGATTCTTTTGTGTTTTCTGCAACTTTCATGCAGTAGTCAGTTCGTAGGAAAGATCAATGGGGTCAGCTTTGTTGCTTCCAGGGACCAGGTTACTCAGAGTAACATTGCCCCCATTAAGGATGTTTATGCAGATCATGCGGCCGTAATGCCTTTTGGATTTATACGGGAATTGAATTCTTCGGAGATCATTCACAATACGGATCGGCAGTGGTTTGGTGAAACAAGGATGGGGGCCAAACAATATATAGAATTACTTCACGAAAATAAGATCAAGGTGATGGTAAAACCTCAAATCTGGATCTGGCGAGGCGTATTCACCGGGGGCTTGAAGATGGAAACTGAAGAGGCATGGCAGGAGCTGGAGAGATCTTATGAGGATTTTATCCTTACATATGCCGTTTTGGCGGAAGAATCTAAGGCTGAGATCTTTTGTATTGGAACTGAACTGGAGCAGTTTATTGTTAACAGGCCCGAGTTCTGGAATCAGCTTATTGGCAAGATTCGAAAAGCATACAAAGGGAAACTTACCTATGCAGCCAATTGGGATGAGTTTGATCGAACTCCTTTTTGGGCCTCTCTAGATTTTATTGGAATTGATGCCTATTTTCCACTATCGGAGGCACAAACCCCTTCAGTAGAGGAATTAAAGGAGGGCTGGAAACCCTGGAAAGGAAAGATATCGGATCTGTCCTTAAAGGTAAATAAACCAGTGCTTTTTACTGAATTCGGATATCGGAGCATGGATTATACAGCCAAGAAACCCTGGCTGGTAGATAGGAGCGAGGAAGGCGTTAATTTGGATGGGCAGGTGAATGCTAAAAAAGCGATCTTTGAATCTTTTTGGGATGAAGAATGGTTTGCCGGCGGTTTTGTTTGGAAATGGTTTATCAATCATGAAAAGTCGGGTGGTCCGGCAGACAACCGTTTTACGCCTCAGAATAAGCCTGCACAAGAGATAATTAAGGCATTTTATAAGGTCTATTAAACCACAGGCATGGAATTTGATTTCCTTTTTATTAATTATTGATTTAAAAAATCCTTCGAGGTCATGAGTCGCATAGTTTGTGCTTTTCTAATTGGACTTTTCTTTACCACTATAGCTTTTGGTCAGGATAGCCTTGCAGTGGTGGTAGCGGAAAAGGGCGACGGTATCTTTTCCCTGCTTCGCAAACAAGGGATGGACCCAATTAATCATTATCAGGATTTTCTCGTGTTAAATAAAGAGAATCTTAGAGAAGGACAACACCTTTATGAAGGGACTTCCTATCTACTCCCTACCACTGAGGATTCTATTAGATCATCAGAGATTGAAACTGATCTTTCTAAAGTGGTCCTTTCAGAAGAAAAAGGAATACGCTATCCCATTTTTGGTGAAGAAGAGGCGCTTGGTGGTCAATAAAAGTGATCGACTCTCAGGAGCCATTTATTATTTGATTTCAGGACACGGAGGTCCGGATCCTGGAGCCATAGAGACCTATCAGGATGTGACCATCGCCGAGGACGAATACGCTTATGACGTTACGCTCAGACTTGCCAAGGAGTTGCTGGCCCATGGAGCTAAAGTTTATATTATCGTGAGGGACGAGAACGATGGAATCCGCAATAGCAGGGCCCTGGAAATAGACAGGGATGAGGTGGTGTATCCTGAACAAAAAATTCCCCTGAAGCAGTTAGCCCGATTAAAACAACGGGTAGAGGCGGTGAACGAACTATATCTTTCAAATAAGGGGAGCTATCAACGTCTACTCGTTACCCATGTAGACAGCAGGAGTAAGGGTCAGAATATTGATGTTTTCTTTTATCACCATGAAAAGAGCAGGAATGGGAAACGATTGGCAGAAAACATACACAATACCTTTCTGGCAAAATACAAGGAATATCAGCCTAACCGGGAATATACAGGTACTTTTTCTGATCGCAGTAATTTATACCTGGTAAAAAATACCTTGCCTGCCATGGCATACATTGAGATCGGGAATTTAAAAAACAGAAAGGACCAACGCAGAATTTTAGATCCGGACAACCGCCAGGCGTTGGCGAAGTGGATCTCCGAAGGCGTTATGGCTGATTTTGAAAGCCGATAGATATTTCAATTACCGGATGTGTTTTCGGTAATAGGCGTAGAGAGAAGCCGGTGAGGCCCCGCTGAATTTCTTTAGATGCACCATTGCAAAATGGTATTGAAGCCTCATCACTCCGTTCTCTTTATACTTTCGGGCGGAAGTGATGACCTCCTGAGGGAGTACCTGGAAGCCTGCCTTGCGATAGATGCGTCCAATAAATTCGTTGTCTTCATATATTTTAAAGGCCTCGTTAAACCCTCCCAGAAAATGGAACAGGCTTTTTGAGATATAGAGCGACTGGTCTCCTCCCCGGCACAATGGAAAATTAAAGCGTGTAAACCAGGCAAAAAAAGCGAGAAATCTGCTGGGAACGTCAAACTTCAACCGAAAACAGCCTGCGGGCATTCCTGATTTTACAGCACTTCTAATAGTTTGATCGAAGTGTTTAGGGGGAAGTGAATCGGCATGTAAAAAATAGAGGATCTCCCCCTTAGCTTTTTTTGCAGCTGCATTCATTTGAGCCGCACGTCCTTGTTCAGCGTTTATCCATGAAACCCCGTATTGCTCAATTACTGAAATGGTTCGATCACTGCTGCCGCCATCGGAGACAATGATTTCCAAATGATTTGGATTTGCTGCAGTGGTTTGCAAATATGGCAATAAAACTTCCAGGGCCTCTTCCTCATTCAAGACCGGAATGATAAGGCTGATCCTTGGAAGATTAGTTTCCTTCATTGAGTCGCCAGTCATAGGATAGGTAAGAGATCTTCGCATCTTCTTTTATAGAGATGTTTGTATAGGGTTGAAGATAGGTGATTAGACTTCTTTTCTCCGTAAAATCACTTTTATACCATTTAAAAATAGCGGATAATTCCAAACTACTTTCTTTAATTTTATTTTTACTGGAGTCATTGACAAAATTGAAGGTCACCTCCTGAAGTTGTTCTTCCATCTTATCCGAAGTATAGGCCTCATTTAGCAGTTTAGGACAGGAGTGGGAAGCGCAATTGATGGCAAAATGAATACGGGGCTCATTCATTTTTCTAAGGATCCTATTTTCTATATGGCCAAGAGAAACAGTTTCATCTCCAATTTTTATTCGTTCTTTGCCCCATGGGTTCTTAATGTCTTTTATACTTTCCACGGGATAGTTCTCTAAAATAAGTGCAACCGTGCCTGCATTGTAAAGATTTATATAATAGGCTAGTTTTTCATTTATGGGCCATGCAGGAGAGGGACTAAAACCCGCCAGATAGGCTAGATACTTATTAAGCTCCACTTCCTTTCTTTTAAACCCCTTATAATCCACATTGCCATTTTTCTGAACAAACTCTTTTACAAGGCTATTCCAGGAATCATGGCTAGGGGTGGTATTGTCTGTAATGACATCAGTGGGCTGCAAGGTGCCAAAGAGAAAAATCAGAAGTATTAAGCACATAATTTATTAGAGGTAAAAAGTAGCTGAAACTTACTCAGATACATCCTAAAGTATTCAAAAAATTCCTGAATTGGGTCGTAAATAGCATCCTAACAACAGCCGCCACCATCATAATGCCAGGTACTCTCTGAAATATGAATCTGATCTGAAACTCTGGCCAGTGCTGTTGCTGTTTTGTTGCAGATCGCCAGGGGCTGATTTTGAATTAACACATGCCCTTTTTTGTCGTCCAAATAAGGTTCTCCCCCAAAGTAAATGGCTGTTTTGCCTGTAAATATACAAGGGCCATCTTCAGGCATGGGGTCCTTGATAGCGGCTATTTCGATCGACTCAATATGTATTAATTCGTCCGTTGGATAGTGGTTGGGGGACAAAACCCGGTACGATTTTCTCGCCCTGATCTCAATGGTCCCAAACCCAACATCAGTAAGAACTTTTATATAATCCTTGATTGGAATACTGCCACTTAAACACAGCGCTCTCAGACGGTTGTCATTTCTTAAAGTATCGTTCATGGGTTGTTCGCAGACAGGATCGCTCATCACCAAGCGGCCATGAGGTTTTAACACCCTGTACATTTCTCTCACTGCTTTTTTCAGATCCTCAGCCTTAAAAATATTAAAAAGGCAGTTCTGTGCCGCCACATCAATGCTTTCACTCTCGATGGGTAATTCTAAGGCACTTCCTTTTTTGAGCTGAACAAATTCGCTTTTGAACCAAGGGTTCTGTTCTTCAGCGATCTTAAAATTCTTTCGGGAGGCCTCCAGCATCTCATCTACTACGTCTACCCCAATTACACCCCCTTTTTGACGGGAGAAATAGGCAAATTGAAGGAGTTCCATGCCTCCACCCACTCCCACATACAGGACTTTTGGTTCGTTCACAAGGTCCGAGGCCGAGACTGTGCTACCACAACCGTAGTTCATTTCCTGCATGATGGTTGGAATTGAAAGGCCGGGTAATTGCCAAACCGGGTTGGTGGTGCAGCAGAGCCCTACATCCGGAGAAAGGGCTGCTTGCTTGTAAAGATCATTGGTGGCTTCTAAATAGCTCATAGGGTTTTGATTAATTCTGTGAATAATGTGATCATTTTGGGTTCCGTTTTTTCGGCAACCTCGATAATCTCTGAAATATTGATAGGTTTCAGGTTGTCGGGGTCGCATTCATCAGTTAAAACTGATACTGCTATGACAGGTAGTCGTAAATGATTGGCAATAATTACTTCGGGTACCGTACTCATTCCCACGGCATCGGCACCAAGGGTTTTTAACATCCGGTATTCGGCTTTTGTTTCCAGCTGTGGCCCAACTACGGCAACATAGACACCTTTTTTAAGAGAAATGTTTTGCGCTGTTGCGATTTTCTCGATCGTTTTGCACATTCCTGCATCATAAGGTTGGCTCATATCCACAAACCGATCCCCAAACGCGGCTACATTCTTAAAAGCCAGGGGAGATCCTCCCTGGAGGTTGATATGATCTTCGATCAACATGATATCACCTTTTTTAAAGTTGAGGTTTATGGCACCTGCGGCATTGGAAACAAAAAGTTTAGAGATTCCAAGCTGCCTCATCACCCGGATGGGGTAGGTTACGTCGTAGAATTCGTAGCCTTCATAAAGATGAAAACGCCCCTGCATCACCATCACTTTCTTTCCTTCCAGGGTACCATAGATCAATTTACCGGTATGGAATTCAACTGTGGCAAGCGGAAAGAATGGAATATTGTGATAATGGGCAACAATGGGGTCTTTAATTTTGTCTACCAGTTTTCCAAGACCGGTTCCGAGTACAATTCCAATTTCCGGAGCGAGAAATCCTTTACTTTCCAGAAACTCTGTAGATTCATCTAATTGTTTTTGGGTCATCGTATTTTTTTTAAAAAGGGCTGAAAAACAGGAACTCCGGCGATGTCTTCAAGAACATCAACATCATTCTTCGTTTTCAGCAAAGAAACATTTTTATTTTTAAGTTCTGCCAAGGTATTCTCAAGCACACTGGAAGTACCCCAGTTTTTGTCTTGGAAAATGGCCGGAACAAAAGAAGTCATGCCCAGCAGATAGTAACCTCCATCACTAGCGGGTCCCACTACAAAATCCTTAGTTTGAAGTAAATTGAAGGCATTTTCCAGATCCGCTGTAGATAGATCATAGAGGTCACTGCCAATGATCACGATTCTTTTATAACCTGCATTAAAACCTGCTTCAAAAGCATGGGCCATGCGTTCACCCAGATCATCTCCATGTTGTAGTTTTTTTTGGAAGATTAATGGATCCCAGAGATCTACATCCCTTATTTCCTCCGAATAATGTACTTCCTTAGCTACTTTAAGATACTTGGTAACGGATACAGTATGCTCAACCAGAAAAATATAAATAGCCAGTGCCGTTTCATCGCCCACAGAAGCTGCCAATCTGGTCTTGCATTTACCAAGTTCCGGATTGCGGGTAAAGATCATCAACAAATTTTCAGTATCCTGCACCAATTTTATTTCTATTTTTCCGATCCGTAGACTTTCTCGCCTTTGTTAAGAAGTAACCCCCAGAATCTGTTATAGGCATGGACCTTTGCAGTTCTCTTTCCTGTACTATCTACAACTTCATATTCTTCATTGATCCATTTAAAGATACCTCCGGAAAGATTTTTAACATTGGTGTATCCCATGGCAATCAATTTTTTGCCAATTTTTTCGGAGCGAACACCAACAGAACAATACACTACATAGGTAGCATCCTTATCCGGGAAATGTTCTGTAAATTCTGAAATTTCAAAATCAGAATATCCAATGAAATGAGCGTCCTTTATATGGCTTACCACAAATTCTTCCTTTTCGCGAGTATCCAGACGCACATAGGACGGATTAACGGCTATTTCTGTCACTGTGGCCAGTGGGACATCCTTGCTGGCTAACTTTTCCATGATATTTTCGAGCGTTCGCTGCCCGAAGCCGGGTATTGTAATGAATACTATTGCAAAGAAGAAACTTCCTTTAATCATGCGTACAAAGATACTATATTACCCAGGATCCAAAAACGAAGCGCCTCCTTTTCGGAATGAAAAATAAAGGGTATTTTTAGTGGAAATACCTTTATATGATACGTGTTCCCATCATTTTTTTAATCTCTTTATTTCTGCTTTTAACAAATTGCAGGGAAGCCCCGAAAGAATCCAGCGAAATAATAGAAGAAACAGCATTGTATAAAGAAGCATTCAGGTCTCAATATCATTTTTCGCCCCCGGAAAAATGGATGAATGATCCAAATGGACTTTTGTATAACCAGGGTGTTTATCATTTATTTTATCAATATTACCCGGAAGATATTGTTTGGGGGCCAATGCACTGGGGCCATGCTACCAGTACGGATATGATTCATTGGGAAAATAAACCTATTGCATTATATCCTGACAAGAACGGGTTGATTTTCTCCGGCAGTGCGGTATTAGATAAGAATAATACCTCTGGGCTTGGCACTGTTGAGAATCCGCCTATGGTGGCGATTTTTACCTACCACGATATGGAGAAAGAAAGGGCAGGTGGCCTGGATTATCAAACTCAGGGGGTGGCCTATAGCTTAGACAATGGGGAAAGTTTTACTATGTATGCGGGCAATCCTGTTTTATTAAATTCTGAATTTAAAGACTTTAGAGATCCAAAAGTTTTTTGGGACGATATAACTGCTCAGTGGGTGATGGCCCTGGTGGCCGGTGATCATCTTAGACTGTATCGTTCGGATAATTTACTGGAATGGACCTATATGAGCAGGTTTGGAGCAACTCAAGGTGCCCATGGGGGCGTATGGGAATGTCCGGATCTTTTTGAACTACAGGTTGAAGGTGCGAAAGAAAGCAAATGGGTGCTGTTGATCAGCATTAATCCCGGAGCACCCAACGGGGGTAGTGGCACCCAATATTTTGTGGGTAACTATGATGGCACCACTTTTACATCTGATCAAAAGGGAGCAAAATGGCTCGATTGGGGCACTGATAATTATGCAGGGGTTACGTACAATAACACACCGGATAACGAGCGTTTGTTTATAGGGTGGATGAGCAATTGGAACTACGCAAGGGACACTCCTACAGAGGTATGGCGCAGTGCCATGACCTTACCACGGACATTGAGCTTAGTAAAAATAAAGGATCAATATGAATTGATCAACTACCCAATTTCGGGGGTGGACGATCTGATGGAGGAATTGGCTGCCATGAGTTTAACGATCCCAGTAGGGGGTGAGGAATCTATTGCGCTTGAGCCAGGTAATCAGAATGAAATTCAATTTATGTCTGAGGCAAGGGATCTGGAGATCGCTTTTATAAATGACCAGGGGGAAGAACTGATTTTGGAAATTGATAGCAGTGAAAATCTATTTTTGTTAGATCGTTCCCAAAGTGGACTTGTAGATTTTCATGAAACATTTGCGAGCAGCCAGCAGATGCCTGTCGATAATTTGCCCGAGGGAGCGGTAGAATTCAGGATCTTTCTCGATGCTTCGTCTGTAGAAGTATTTATAAACAAAGGGCAATACGTAATGACCGCTCAACTGTTCCCTATAGATTCCTATTCCGATATAAAAATTGCGAACACGGGCACACTCCCTTTACAGCTCCAGAATCTTAAGGTAAATAAGGTGGTTGGGGTCTGGAATTAAAGAATTATAAACGGATAATAATGGGGTGGTATTGTCCCAAATATTAATAATGACTATCTTAAGGCATGTTTAAAAACCAACTAACAATGAAAAAACTAGTAACAACTATGTTGCTGTTCGTAGCCTTCGCGATCAGCGCACAAGAATCGTATTGGACGCACTACAGTTTTATCGTAGAACCTCAAAATGAGGCAACGGTTTTTAAACTCATGGACGAATATTTTAAAGAGCATAAATGGGAAGGAGTTACAGTAAGTCTTTATGCAAACCATTTTCATGATGAAAATAACAGACAGACCCATGTACTTGTGTACTCAGGTTCTTTGGATGCCATAGCTGCCGTTTATACAGGAGGCGGAGGTGACGCATGGACTTTATTGGCTGCTCGTCTGGAAAATTTTATCAAAGAGGATGTCGGTGCCCGTATGGGAACTACAAAGGCTTCTTTTGGAGACACGGACGGCGACTATCCTGTCCAGCGTTATTTTTTACTGGATGTAGAGAACTCTACGGCTTTTGAAACTTCTTACTCAAAATATCAGGAAGGCCATCCGCCAGTGGAGCGAGTGGTTATCATGGGGAACTTTACCTCCGGGATATCACCGGAAGGAGAGAATCGTTGGGTCCTGGCCGGCTATAAGGACTTTAAGGATGCCATAGGCGGCTCTAATTCAATGATAACTCCAAAAGAGCGAAAGGCCAGAGATGCCAGCTGGAAGATCTATCAGGAAAACAATGGAGGCGTTCGTATGATACGGTCCGGACTTCGGGTACGTTTGGGACAATGGTAAAGATCATCTACTGAAAGTGAAAGAACCCTTCATTTTGGGCGGTTTAATGTTCTATTCCAAAACCTCATAAACGGTGATCATTTCTTTTTTATTCTTGAGCTGTATATCACCTATCTTTTTACATTTAAAAGCCTCTTTTACTTGCTCGTAACATTCCGCTGAGATAAGGATCTGATTCTCCTCCGCGGCAAATTCAAGTCGCGCCGCAATGTTTACCGTATCTCCTATCACCGTAAAATCGAGACGTTTTAAACTGGAGGAACCAATATTTCCGGAGACCATATCCCCACTATTGATCCCGATGGAAACGCTGGGGGCATATCCGCCCATCTCCTTTATTTTAGGAAGTTTACTGATCTGCTGCCGTACTGCCAGGGCGGCATCCAGGGCCCGATCCAGGTGGTAGTCTCCCCGGAATACTGCCATTACGGCATCTCCCATAAATTTATCTATATAACCTTCCTGGGCTATGATCTCTTTTACCATGGTGTCGAAATAGGAATTAAGCATGCTTACCACCACATCGGGGCTGGTAGTTTCGCTCAGTGAAGTGAAGCCACAGACGTCTATGAACATTACGGTAGCGGAGACATTCTCATTGGCCATCACCGTAGACTCATACTCCTTGCTCCCCATAAAATTCAGAACATTCTCATCTACATACATCTTAAGGATGTTATTTTCCCGTACAGCTTTCAGGGTTTCCTGGAGTTCCCGCACGTGTTTCAGGGTTTTCTCCATGGTGATGGTCAGGTCCTCAAAATTGATGGGTTTGGTAATAAAATCGAATGCCCCGCGATTCATGGCCGTGCGAATGTTTTCCATGTCCCCGTAGGCAGAAACGATGACAGATTTTAACAAGGGATTTAATTCATGAATTTTGGTGAGCAGCGTAAGGCCATCCATTTCGGGCATGTTGATGTCACTTAATACAAGGTCCATGTCAGGATTCGAATTTAGTTTGTCTAAGGCATCTACACCATTAATGGCAAAAACGAACTCGTATTCGTTTTGACGAATCTGTTTCCTGAATTTTTGTTTGATAAGGACCTCCAGATCGGTCTCGTCATCTACCACCAGAATTCTTGCCATCAGAGTATTGCTTTTAATTTTTCCTTTAAGATACCAAATTCCACCGGTTTTGTAAGAAAGTCATCTGCTCCGAGTTTCATGGCCGTATCATAGTTTTCCTTATCGCCGTAAGCTGTGATCATCATGACCACCGGTGGGGGTTTGTGGAAATTCTTTTTTATTTGCTCCAGCAATTCCAGGCCACTCATGCCGGGCATATTGATGTCTGATAGGATCAGTACAGCCTCATGGTTATGATCATCCATATAGGTGAGTGCCTCTTCTCCGGAAAAGGCAAAGGCGAAATCAAGTTCGTTATTCCTGATCTCTCTTCGGAACCGCTGCTGGAAAAGTACCTGCACGTCTCGTTCGTCGTCTACAACTAAAATTTTCATGTGTCTGATGGTTTATTGTTTACTTATTTTTTTTTGGTTTGTTTCACCTCCGGTAGAACAATGGTAAAAGTGGTTCCTTCTCCTTCTGTGGAGGCAACCTTTAATTCTCCGTTATGGCCTTTGGTGACAATTTCGTAGCTCATACTTAGCCCTAAGCCTGTACCACGCCCGGAGGGTTTTGTGGTAAAGAACGGTTCAAAGATCCTTTGAATGATCTTTTTAGGGATCCCGTTTCCATTGTCCCTTACTTCGATCTCAATGCCATTCTTTTCCTTTTTTGTAGAAACAATAACAGTGGGCTGGTAGTTTTCTTCCCCTAGTTTCTTTCGCTCCTGTACCGCATGAAAAGCATTGGTGATGAGGTTCAGGATCACCCTGCCCATGTCTTGCGGAATGATGGCTATCTTTCCGATCTTCTCGTCAAAATGGGTTTCCATGGTGGCATTAAAGGACTTGTCCTTGGCACGTAAGCCATGATAGGCCAGGCGCAGGTATTCGTCCGCCAAAAGATTAATGTCAGTAGGGTCTTTTTCTCCACTGCTGGCCCTGCTGTGCTGCAACATCCCTTTTACAATAGAATCGGCTCGTTTTCCATGGTGAGAGATTTTCTCCAGGTTCTGATCAATGTCTGCCAGTAGTTCTTTTTCCAGATCCAGATCACGATCTTTCTTGGTCTTTGCCTGCTCCTCTTTTAGTTCTTCAATGAGTTCCCTATTCACTTCGGAGAAATTATTGACGAAGTTGAGAGGATTCTGGATCTCGTGAGCAATACCCGCGGTAAGTTCTCCAAGGCTGGCCATTTTTTCGGCTTGGATCAATTGCGTCTGGGTGGCTTTAAGTTCCGCATACGCCTTTTTTATTTCCTTTGCTTGTTCCAGTTCTTTTTGCCGTGCTTCTTCCTCTACTTTTTTTAAGGTTCTGGCTTTTTGATAAAGATGGAAGCGGTAGCCTAAAAGCACCAGCATTACAAGATAGATTCCATAGGCCCACCAGCTTTGCCACCAGGGGGGTAAAATGGTAAAACTAAAGGAACTCGGTTCGCTCCAAACATCATCAAAGCCCTTGGAGGCTACTTTGAACGAATAGGAGCCAGGAGGCAAATCTCTATAATTCTCACTTACTTTTTCTTGTGAAATTGGACTCCAATTTTTGTCTATGCCTTCCAGAATATATCGATAATACACCTGGTCCTGGTTGGTAAAATTTGCGCTATTATAGTTAAAACTAAGGTAGTTTTGAGTATAGGGTAAAACGAGTTCAACAGGCATATCATATGGCCCTTCAACTGTTTTCCATTCTATACCCTCGATGGTTCTGTTAACAGGAGTTTTATCATTCTTATTTTCAATGATAGAATCATTTGAACCGGCTGCCCAAATGGCATCTAAACCTGCTCTTTTACTTTGAATTGCCTTATAATCAACAAACGTTTGTTGTTTATCGAGGATATTAATTCCTGTGATGTTGGTAGAAGTTGTGGTAGAATCCAATTCAAGCGGATTCATCACCGTTAACATTTCGCCTTGTACCCCGGCCCAAAACCTATTATTTCGATCAAAGGTGAAACTGTTTTCTGAAAAGTCAAGTAAATTGAGACCCTGGCCCTTTCCAATAGTTTTTACTGACCATTGTATTTTTGCTTCATCAGATTCGGTTTGTGGTCTCAAAATCGTTAAACCTCTGGAAGTTCCCGCAAAAATTTCACCATCATGCACCGCAATTGCATACACATCATTGGCTGCAAGGCCTTCATCAGTAGTAAAAGTGGTAATTTCATTGGTTTCTAAGTCGATGTATTGTACCCCAAAATCCATGGCGGCCCAAACATTGTTTTTGTCATCAAGAGCGATTGAAAAAACCTGATTAGATAGTAACCCCCCCTCAGTATTTAGAAAGACGCGTTCGTTGGTCGTTGGATTTATTCGCTGAATACCGGCACCTACTACGGCAATCCAGATATTACCATTGGTGTCTTCATGAATGACATTGTTTTGAAAAACTTCCTCTGCACGAGTAGGCAGGTAATAGTTTAATTCTGATTTCTTTTCATCTAGCAGTAATACTTCCCCTTGGTCAGCACCCATCCAAAACCGACCATTGGTGTCTTCTAAAACATCGGAAATAATGTTGGTTTCCAATCCCTGAACATTGGTAAGTTGTTGAATTGTCTGTTTTGCAGGATCTATAATGCTTACACCGAATCTACTGCCAACTGCCCAAATTCGCCCTTCAGAATCTTCATTTAACCGGCTATTTCTATCATTGACCAAACCTTCAGATTCCCCTAAATGTTTAATAGTTCTGGTTTCCGGATCGTAGATATCAATACCCTCATAACCTCCTATCCATATTTTACCATCTCTTGCTTCTAAGGTGTGCCAAATCGAATTACTGGTCAAGCCATCTTCGATAGTGAAATTCCCCGGTCTGGCAGTATGTAGGTCAATTTTATAAAGCCCTCCCTGTGGCATTACTGTCCAGACCTGGCCGCTTGCATCCTCTTCATAATGTATCGCCGCCTGAGAAGGCCTGTTAGATAGATTTATTTTTTCTATCTGTTTCATATTTTCATCTAAGAGATAGAGTACTCCATCGCCTCCCCCGAACCAATACTTGCCGGAGGAATCCTGAAACACCCCGGTTATCTGACTTCCCTTTTGAAATAAACTGCCAAAAGAATATATGGATAATGATGTTCTTTCCGGATTTAAGACAATGCCCCCACCTTGATTGGCAATCCATAGCCTTTCCTGGTTGTCTTCAAAAAAGCCTGCTGTAAATAGTCCAGGAAGGCCGTTCTCTGTGGTCAACTGCATATTTTTACCAGACTCTAAGTCAATAATGTTTACACCCCCGCTGGATGGAAGCCAAATAAGCCCTTTTTTGTCCTGATGTAGTTTAACATTGAATATGTCCAAAAGACCTTCATTAGGGGTAAAACGGTAGGTCAGCTTTTCTTCCAGATCAATAATGTCATACCCAGTTCTTAGATTTGATAACCAGAACTTACCATCTGCTGCTTCAATGATGCTATTGCCACTTATATTGGGCAAATCACTGGTTATTTCATAAATCAGTTTGGCTTCAAAATCGAGTATAGTTGTGCCTTCCAAACTATTTGAAATCCACAACCTGCCTTTAGAATCTTCAAATAAGCCAGTTATCGTGGCACTAGCGATTCCCTGTTCTAACCCATAGATTTCAAGGGTGTTTGAATCGTATCTGGCAATTTGTCCCTGCATGCCCATCCACAACATACCATTGCGGTCTTTTAATAAACTAAAAATTTCAGTTGGAAGTCCCATGTCAAGACTAGCTCTGGCAACACCTCTGCTTAGCCCGGGTAGATCTGTGAAGGGACCTGCTTCAACAATTTCAGGATCTCCTAAAACTTTTGTCTTAATGGTTATCGTTGCTTGTGGTAAGCTATCCAAATTAAAAGGCATAGATGGCAGGCTTTCCAGGCTAAAGGGTTTTTCTTCTCCCCTGCCGTTGTATGGAATGGGCAAGCCAATATCTATTGGTTTGGCAGCTAACTGATCCCAACTGAATTTTTTCGTAGGCAGCTTGCTAAAAGGAGTTGTTTTTTTAGTCTTCCAGATAATGGTGTCTTCTTTGGTAAATTCAAACTTCTTGGTAAGGGGTTGTTTGAATTCACTTTCTGTTTTTGGAAAAGGGGGCGCTTCCCTGCTACCAGTACAAGCGGCAAGAAAAAGAAATAACAACATATAGATACCTAAGGAAAGCTTAAAGGTGGTTGGTCTTTTCATAATCATTTACTTATTGGTAAGTTAATACAAAATGTTGTTCCCTTACCTTCTTCTGTTTCTACTTTTAAATTTCCTCCGTGGCCCTTGGTCACAATATCATAGCTCATACTGAGTCCCAGGCCTGTACCCTGCCCGGTGGGTTTGGTTGTAAAGAAGGGCTGGAAGATCTTTTCTTTGATGGCCTCCGGGATACCATTGCCATTGTCCTTTACACGGATCTCTACTATGTTTCCTGTTTTTTTTGTAAGGACACTAACTGTTGGCTCATATCCTTTGGCTCCCTCTTTCTTGCGCTCCTGAACGGCGTAGAAAGCATTGGTGATGAGGTTCAGGATGACGCGGCCTAAATCCTGTGATATAACCGCTATTTTCCCAATGGAATTATCAAAATCGGTTGCCATGGTGGCATTAAAGGACTTGTCTTTGGCGCGCAAGCCATGGTAGGCCAGGCGCAGGTATTCATCTGTCAACATATTGATATCGGTGAGTTCTTTCTTGCCACTACCACTGCGGCTGTGCTGCAACATTCCTTTTACAATGTTGTCTGCCCGTTTACCATGATGAAGGATCTTCCCCAAATTTTGTTTAATATCTTTCGAAATTTCCATTGCTTCAGGGATGTCACCCTTCTCTAGTTCTTCATTCATCTCATCTATCAGCTCATTGCTCACCTCGGAGAAATTATTTACAAAATTCAAGGGGTTTTGAATCTCATGGGCAATGCCGGCGGTGAGTTCACCCAGGGAAGCCATTTTTTCTGACTGGATGAGTTGCGATTGGGTTGTCTTTAAGTTTTGCAGGGAATTTTGCAGATCTGTTGTTCGTTCTTTAACCTGTTTCTCCAGTAAGACGTTTTGCTGAGTAAGCAGCTCCTGTTTCTCTGCAGTAACCCGAATCACTTCCCTGGCCTTTTTTTGTTCTGCCAATCGAGATTCTTTTATCCAGAACGCCACATAAATCAGGAGACTAACAGGGAAGAATAATTCACTACTAAACATCAAGTAATTCAGTTGGTTATTGGTCAGCTGAACTCCTACCTGCTGGCTAACTATGCCAAACAAAATAAGAATCATTAAAGCAAATAAACCTGTGGTTACGATCCATTTAGCACCTTTGATAGATCTCCATGATTTGTAGAGGATAATGATGGAGGAACATATAGCTGCAATGGTAACCAGTATCGGTATTATCTGAGCAATTAAATCAACACTCCCCGCAAAAAAAACAAAAATCGGAAAGAAAATTCCAAGTACTGCAAAGCTCTGCCATTTTAACCATTTAGGTATTGAAGGAAGAAAAATGGCCGCAAGAACAAGCGGAAAGGTGAAGGCAATCCCGCCACCACCTAAACTGCCTGAAATAATTAATAAAGCAGTCCACTCAGCGTTTAAAAACAAGACATCTGATGAAAGATAAGAAAGTACAACAACCATGGGCCTGAGGCAGATGAAAGTTGTTAGTAATGCAATGAATAGCAAGTACTTTTCGTTTGAGTTTAAGACAAAAATCAGCCAAAACAAGAGGGTTATCAGGGCTAAGATCGTAAACATAATCAAATGGTCACGCTCGTATGTCTTTTGTTGGTTATCCAACCTGGTTCGTCTTGCATCTGTTGCCAGATAAAGAAAACTCTGGCTTCCCATCACACGAATGAGTGAGACACTTCTGGAAATAGGGCCAACCCAGTCCAAAAAATGGATGGCAACGAGGTATTCTTTACCGGGCTGAAAAGGAAGATACTTAAAGCCGCCTTTATTGCGCATATAGCTTCCGGATTGGGAACCTGTATCACCAAAGGAGGCCACCAGGTCTCCGTTGAGATAGATGTCTTGAGCGGCTCCATTTGTACTAAACAAAAATTGAGGTGGGACCTCTATATCAGGGTCAAAACGGAATCGAAACCGAAACCAACCTTCGAATCTGTCATTTTTATCATAGCTTAGAGAAGCGATCTCCAGAGAATCCATTAGTACCCATCCGCGCTCATCCAGGTCAGGGTTCGCCCAAGACGGATCATTACCTTTTTTGAATTTCCACCTGGTAACCGGTGGTAGTTGCAACGATCCATACTCGTTAATTTGTGCGGATGTAAGTTGAAATACGGTGGTGTCTTGTACCTGTGCAAAAAGCCCGCAATTGAAAAGGAGCGTGAACAGAATGATGGAGTTGCGTAATGACATGGCCATGATGTTAAGACTCTTTAATTACTATTATGAACTCGGTGCCGACTCCTTCTTTGGTTTCTACTATTAATTTTCCCCCATGCCCCTTGGTCACAATATCGTAGCTCATGCTCAGCCCTAATCCTGTTCCCTGCCCGGTGGGTTTGGTGGTAAAAAAGGGTTGGAAGATCTTTTCTTTGATGGCTTCGGGGATGCCGTTACCATTGTCCCTTACGCTAATTTCGATTCCCTCTTTTGTTTTCTTTGTGCTAACGGTTACTGTAGGCTGGTACTTGTCACCCTCCTTTGCCAAGGCTTTGGAGGATTTCTCTTTTACCGCATAAAAGGCGTTGGTGATGAGGTTGAGGATCACGCGCCCCAGGTCTTGTGCCAGCACGTCTACCTTTCCTATGGACTCGTCAAAATCAGTTTCAAGGGTAGCATTAAAACTCTTGTCCTTGGCACGTAAGCCATGGTAGGCCAGACGCAGGTATTCATCTGCCAGTACATTGATGTCTGTGGGTTCTTTCTCCCCAGTACTACTGCGGCTATGTTGCAGCATTCCTTTTACGATGCCATCTGCTCGTTGCCCGTGATGGTGGATCTTTTCCAGGTTTTGGATGATGTCATCTGCCAGGGCCTTAACTTCTTCCATATCGCCTTTCTGCATTTCCTCCAGCATTTCTTCTATAAGCTCTTTGCTAACCTCAGAGAAATTGTTCACGAAGTTCAGGGGATTCTGTATCTCATGGGCGATCCCGGCTGTAAGTTCACCCAGGGAGGCCATTTTTTCGGACTGCACCAACTGGTTTTGGGTGGTCTTTAGTTCAGAAAGTGTTTTTTCCACGCTTTCTTTGGCATTTTCCAACCGAACAAAATCTTCATACCGGGCATACGCTATGGCGAAGGCGTCCGCCAGGGATTGTACCATTTCTATTTGCTCCTGGTCCAGGGATTCCATATTTCCAACATACATCATACCCTGTGTAAAGGGCACAAAATGCAGATAAAGAGATTCGGGTGGCTGCTCGGAGCCCTGGTATTCCTTCTCATTGCTTACCTGCCCCAGGTCTTTCATGGATTGCATAAAGGTCAGGAATTCTTTTTTGTCCCAATGGGTTCTGTATACCTCGTGTCTCTTCCAATGTGCTACGGTTTCATCAGTGTCTTTATCGGAATTAAAAGGAATTTTCATGACACCCAGTGATTTCCCGTCAGGAGCCGATAAAAAGGCCTGTACGGTATGGTCTGCCTCATTTATAATAAAGACCCCGCAGCGGATAAAAGGAATTTCCAAGGCTTTAAGTTCGTTCCATACTAGGGGGGTGATCCGCTCCAGGTCTTTGGTAGAACGCATGCTGGCAATCTCGCCACGAACCCTGTCCAGAGAGGCTTGTTTAATGGCATTTTTGGCCTGGACTTCTGCTTTTTGCAAGTCCAGAAAGCGCACATAGGTCTGCTGGAAGACCTTGGAAAAACGCTCAATAAGCTCCAATGTCTCAGTCTCCGGAGGTTCATTGGTAGTAATCCCGATACATCCGTGGGAGAAGAAGACCGAGTTGATATATCTGTGCTCACTTAAACGGGCTTCGTCAAATGGAATTCCGATTTCCTCCTGCATATAACGTACCCATTTCTGCAATTTTTTGCCATGCAGCTCCTGGACGATATAGGGCTTTTTACCCCAGGCTTTGAATACTTCGCTCACTACGGGCGACTTCTCTACCTGAAACATAAATCGCTTGCTAACCTCGTGGCCCTTTTGATCTGTCACCCAGATATCGAAGGATTTCTCTTCTCTGTTGCCAATGGCGATATTGAACCTTTCCGGGGCATAGGTCAGGGAACTGATCTGTTCGAACAAAACGGCAGCCACTTCCCCAAGTTCTTCACTTTTGTGCATGGCCATGGTACGGGAGCGGACCTTTTCCAGGGCCATTTCTATCTTGGATTCCCGTGCTTGTGCTTCTGCTTTTTGCAGGTCCATAAAACGGATATAAGCCTGTTCAAATACGCGGGCAAAGCGTTTTAGGATGGTCTTGTGCTCCCCGGGCAAAAGTTTTCCGTTGTGGGACGCGATCATCAATGCCGAATTCGTTTGCCAGGCGAAAGAGAGGGCGTGGTTTTCAACAGCCAGAAGTTCTTTTTTGTATTCCTCCGGCAGATTCTTATAGTCTGAGATCTCAAATGCCTTATTAAAAAAATGGTTCTTGTCTTCGAAGGAGAACACCTTTTCGAAAAAGTCATCATCCGTTTCCCATTTTGAAGCCCAGGTTTCTTTCCAGATGGGGGTGTCAAAATAAGGCAGGTAATAGGGAACAGAAGGGTGTGTAGTATCGAAGCTAGCCGTCCAGTGCATCACATCTTTTGAATCCGGGAAGTAGGTACAGATCACTACACCACCCGAATCGAGGATGACCCCCAGTTCCTGTAGCTTTTCCCCTACCACGGTCACCACTTCCTGCAGTTCACCCGGTTTTTGCATGGCCAGAGAGCGGGACCGCACTTTTTCTAATGCGGCTTCTATCTTTGCTTCCCGGGCCTGGGCCTCTGCTTTTTGAATATCCAAAAAGCGCTGGTAGAGCCTGCCGAATTCGGTAGCAAATTTTATTACAATATTTTTCTCTTCTTCTGTTGGCGGTCGGTTGAGATTACAACCTATGGTTCCGTATTTGCAATACCCTTCAATATTGTACAGGCCATCTGGGAAATCTGAGGGTAATGGCCTAACATCTTCAGGAACTGCATGCACAAGGTCTTTTAAAGTTTCCCATACATCCGGTAAAATTTCAGTAGGATAGAATTGATCGCTAATCATATCAGGATTACCCTGTCTGAATTTTTCTCCGTAATCCTTCCAAATTTCATTTGCACTAAACTTCACGGTTTGTGTACCGATGACTTTTGCACCGTTTTTCCCGGTTACCCGCATGGTAAAGGTGTCGTTTTCTAAATCATAGAGATTTAAAACAGCAAACACCGGGTTAATTTCTAAAATCACAAACTGCTCAAAAAGCACTTCCAGCACATCACTCAATTCTTCGGAAGCATGCATAGCCATGGATTTGGCACGGATTCTTTCTAAAGCGGCTTCAATTTGTGCTTCTCTGGCTCGTTCTTCAGCTTTTTGCAGGTCAAGGAAACGGGTATAGGTTTGCTGAAAAACGTTGGAAAAACGTTCGATTAGTTCTAGCGTGGCAAGATCGAGAGCTTCTAAGGTAGTAGTCCCGATGAAACCGTTGGAAAAAAACACACCGGAAATGTGACGTTGCATTCCAACGTGTTTATTCTTGAAAGGAATTCCCAGTTCTCCCCCCATATAACGTACCCAATTTTCCAAAGCCTTGCCCTTTAGTTTCAGAACCACATAGCTGTCCTGATTTTTCCAGGCTCTGATAACCTTACGGATCACCGGAGATTTTGATGCTAAGGCTTCGAATTTTTGAGTCACCCGATGGCCGTTCTGGTCAGTGAGCCAAAGACTTATAGACCTGGCCTCCTCCGGAATGATCCCTATTTGAAACCGATCAGGGGAAGTAGTTAATAAGGAAATTTGTTCGAATAGCACTTCGGCCACTTCACTCAATTCAGCACTCTTGTGCATGGCCATAGTCCGGGCGCGAACCCTTTCAAGCGCTAATTGTATCTCCGATTCATTTGCTTGTGCTTCTGCCTTTTGAAGATCCAGAAATCGTTGGTAGACCCTGCCAAACTCAGTAGCAAATTTGATCAGGATCTCTTTTTCCTCATCAGTTGGGAGGCGGGTATGGTTGTACCCTATATAGCCAAACTTACAATACCCGTGCATGGAGTATCCCCCGTTGGGATAGTCTGCCATGGTCATGCGTTCCTCTTGCGGCATGGCAGAAAAAGTCTCTTCAAAAAGGCCAAAAAGCTGAGGTAGTACATCAGGGGGGTAATAGATCACTTCAAGAGAATCCTGTTTATCATTTTTCCATTTTTCAGCCATCTCCTGCCATATCTCCATGGAATTGAGGTTAACTACCTGTTGGGTCTGCATCCTGTTCCCTGCCTTGCTGGTGGATCGGTAGGTGAAGGTGTTGTTTTCAATGTCAAACAGGCTCAGGAATGCTGTCACCGGCTTAATTCCCAACACATCAAATTGCTGGAAAAGGATACTTAGTACATCATTGAGTTCGTCAGAGGAATGCATTGCCATAGAACGGGCCCGCACCCTTTCTAAAGACAGTTGTATCTGTGCTTCCCGGGCCTGGGCCTCTGCTTTTTCAATATCCAGAAAACGCTGATACAGGCGGCCGAATTCCTTGGCAAAACGGGCCACAATATCCTTCTCCTCTTCGGTGGGCGGGCGGGCGTGATTGAACCCTATATAGCCGAATTTACAGTGCCCCTGAATGTTGTAAAGGCCATCGGGAAAATCCTCATGTTTGAAACCCTCACCTTCCGGAAATGAATTGAGGGTTTCCGAGAAGAGGTCCCAGACCTGAGGTAAGACCTCTTTGGGAAAATGAAGCATATTCACCGTATTCGGGTCTGCTTTTTTGAAGGCCTCAATAGCATCCTGCCATTCGGGCCTGGCATCTAGTGCCACGATCTGCTCAGCCATATGTCGCCTTCCCTTGGGTCCGGTCATGCGATAGGTAAAAGTGTTGTCTTCCAGAGAAATAAGGCTCAGGTGGGCCCAGGTGGGATTCACACCTAAAATATCGAACTGATCGAATAAAACAGATAGTACTTCACTGAGCTCACCCGTATTGTGCATGGCCATGGCCCTGGCTCTCACCCGCTCCAGTGCGGCTTCGATCTGCGCTTCCCTTACCTGTGCTTCTGCCTTTTGCAGATCGAGAAAACGGATATAGGCTTGTTCAAAAACCTTCCCAAATCGCTTTAAAACTTCATTCTCCTCTTCTGTAAATATCTCGTCATTGTATCGAACGAGTTGGGTGCTCGAATTTTTACACGTTGTAATAGAAGTGGTGAAGGAATGGCAGGATTGCATGAGGTCGATCAGGTTTTGGCTGAACTCAACCCTCGTAAGCATGTAATCAAAATACTCCTGCATCTCTTTTCCGGAGAAAGATTGCATATAAATTTCGGGTCTTTCACTTAGTACCTTGTTGTACTCCCTCTGAACCTGAGTAGCTTCATTGTAAGGGATCCTTAGTGGCTCTTCTAGATGCTGTCCTCCAACCCAAACTTCATAATCTGATTCTCCCTCAATGACACCACTCATGCCAAAAGCATCAAATTTAATTCCAATGGATGCTAACTGATTATGAATCTCATCTGCCACCTGCTGCATTTCCGAACTTTTCTGCATCCCCATACTGCGACTTCTCACTCTTTCGAGGGCTGCTTCAATTTGCGCTTCCCTGGCCTGTGCCTCTGCTTTTTGAAGATCCAGAAAGCGGGTATAGGTCTGGCCGAAGACGGAGGTAAACCGTTCCAGGACTTTACGGATATCTTCTTGTAAAGGGGCTTCGGTAAATGCAAAAAGAACCCCATCACTAAAGACAAAACTATTGTGGTAAACAGTCTTAGGAATCGCCTTCAGGTCAAAATGGGCGGGATAATCCGGAGCTTCATTTAAGATCCGGAAGTACTTCATCACATCCTTGCCTTTCAGCGTATAGCTAAAGGCCTTCGCTTTGGTGCGCCATGTTTTTTTAACCCCTTTCAGAAGGGGGTGCAGGGACATATCCAGGGTGCCGGAGTCCAGAACGGTCTGGGAGGCTTCCCGTATCGATGCCGTCCATAATTCCATGTGCTCCGACTGACTAAGGATTCCCACACCGCAACGAATAGAGCTATCCGAGTGCAAACCCAGAAGCTCCTTGAAGAACGTTGTGACCGTAATACCAATATCATCTGTGTTGTGCATGGCCATGGTCCTCGCCCTTACGCGCTCTAAAGCCGCTTCGATCTGTGCTTCACGGGCCTGGGCTTCTGCCTTTTGCAGATCTAAAAAGCGTCTGTAGGTTTGGCCAAAAACGGCGGCAAAGCGTGCTAATATTGCAGATGATTCTTCAGATATAGGGTTTTCAGAAAACGCAAAAAGGATCCCCGAAGAATAAAAGAAACTCTTATGAAACTGTCTTTCCGGTAATTTTTCAAGATCGGCATTAAAAGGGTATCCCGGATCATTATTGAGAGCCTCATAATATTTTCTGACATCTTTTGCAGTATATTCATATGAATACTCTTTACTTCCTTTTTTCCAGGCTTTTTTGAGCCCTACCAACATGGGATGAATGGCCATATTTAACATCCCTACTCTTAGTTCCAGGGTGCCATCGGGATTTGCATTCACGGATCTGGTTTCCATTCCTTCATGACCTTCAAGAATACCAATTCCGCAGCGTAATGATTTATCCAAACCTAAATTCATTACCTCATCAAATAATGAAATAACGATATCCTCCAGATCCTGGCTATTATGCATCGCCATGGTCTTGGAACGGACCCTTTCTAAAGCAGCCTCGATCTGGGCTTCACGTGCCTGTGATTCTGCTTTTTGGATGTCAAGAAATCGCTGATATACTCTTTCAAATTCCCGGGCAAACCTGATCACTATCCTGATCTCTTCGTCTGTTGGAGGTCTTGAATTATTAAATCCTATATAGCCAAATTTGTTGTGCCCTTCACAATCGAACAATCCATTCGGAAAATCTGAGATTTTTATACGCTCTTTGTACGGAAGGGACTTAAGTGAGGTATCTATCAATTTCCAAAGATCAGGCAGGATTTCCGGTGGATATACCAGGCACTGGTGGCTATGGGGTTTTGCTTTTTTCCACTTGGCAACCGTCTCTTTCCAAATAGGCATGGCATTTAGATCAATGATCTGTTCGCCCATGTTGGCTGCACCGTTTTTTCCTGTAATCCTGAAACTAAAACTGTTGTTTTCCAGATCCATCAAGGTGAGGTGCGCACATTTGGCATCGATACCCAGGGCTTCAACCTGCTGGAACATAACTCTGAGGACCTCATTGAGCTCCTCTGAGGAATGCATGGCCATGGACCGGGCGCGTATCCTTTCAAGAGATACCTCAATATGCGCTTCCCGCGCCTGTGCTTCCGCTTTTTGAAGATCGAGGAAACGGGTATAGGTCTGACTGAATACTTTTGCAAACCGCACCAATAACTGCATAATTTCATTAGCAACCGGGTCGTTAGTTGTGAGAAGCAGGAAGCCGTGAGAATAAAAGGCTGCCTGTTGAACCCTGCGTCCTTTTATGTTAGTGTCATCAACGAATAACTTCATTTCTTCCCTGATAAATTTCAGCCAAACTTTTAGTTTTTGTCCTGAAAGATCGGCAACCAGAGAATCACCCCCCGCTTTCCAGTTTTTATAGAAATTGGTCATGACGGCCGATCTTTTCCAGGAGCCGGTGAATTTTTGGTTTATCTGACTACCGGATTGATCCGTGCCCCACAGTGTAACTTCGCGGGTTTCCTCCGTAAAAACACCGATGCTCATCCTATCCGGGATATTCCCTAATTGGGCAAATTGCTCATAGAGAACAAGGGCAGTTTCGGCTAATTCCTCACTTTTATGCATTGCCATGGTTCTGGATCGTACTTTTTCCAGGGCAGTTTCAATTTGTGCTTCTCTCGCCTGGGCCTCTGCTTTCTGAATATCCAGGAAGCGTTGGTATAGCCTGCCAAATTCTTTGGCAAACTTTTGCACGATCTCTTTTTCTTCTTCCGTGGCCCTCCTGCTGTGATTAAAGCCAATATACCCATATTGGCAATGTCCCTGGGTGGTGTAAACTCCTTCTGAAAAATCTTCTGCTTTGATTTCTGATCCGGAAGGGAGCTTATCAAAAATTGGGGCCATGATCTCAAAGACCGCGGGCACTACCTCGGGCGGATAATCAATGCAGTCCACGATTCCCGGTGGACCTTTTTTCCATTTCTCATAGGATTCGTGCCAGGCAGGATAGCTGTCCATGTCTATTACATGCTCAGCAATGACCCGTTGCCCGGAGGTGCCGGTGATCCTAATTGAAAATGTATCATTGGCCTCATTAAAGAGCGTTAAATGAGCAAAGGAAGGGTGTATGCCCAACACATCGAATTGTTCAAAAAGTAAAGAAAGTACGGCTGTTAGTTCATCCGTGCTTTGCATGGCCATGGTTCTGGCACGAATCACTTCTAAGGATGCCTCAATTTTGAGTTCCCTTTTTAATTTGCTAAGAATGGCTTGGTTCTGTTCTATCGTATTCACTTCTTTCTCAAGTTCTTTGCGCAGGCTGGCCTTTTCCTTTGCAGGAATAGACTTGGTTTTTTCAAGGGCATTTAAGATCTTCTTTAAGTGTGGGCTCATTTATTGATTACGGGAATTATGGTGCCCTTGGCAAGATGCTGGTTGGTTCATGTGGTCTATGGCTTTAAAGATGTATAAGAACAACTTCACTTCCGTTTAGAAAGTTACTAAAAAAACCAAAGAAGCTCCTAGATATTTTTAGCGATCGTTTTGTGCTCTGTCAGATGTTTTAGAATTGCCGGCTTTATTTTGTCATACACGGTTTGTATCAGCCAATGCCCTGCCTCTAATTCCAGGAAGGTGTAAGGGCCTTTCACATATTGCTGACCCAGGGTTACTCCTCTGGCTCCTATGGCCATATCCTCTTTGCCCCAGATAAATAAGGTTGGTATTTCGACATCTCCAATTTCCTCCGTACGCGATTTTCCCATATTGGCTCGGTAGTAGTTTAAAGCGGCCGTTAACACTTTTTTTTCCCGAAAAGTAGATAGGTAATCCTGCAGCTCTGCCTCATTGCTGTGTTTCCAGTATTTTCGAAACAGGCTGAAATCGTTCTTCCTGATCGTGTATTCCGCCACAAAAGGAATCACCAGCAATTTAATGTATTTACTGCGCTCCTGTTGGTCAGCATCGGTTTGCAGGGCCTCAAAAAACCCTTTTAAATGAGGGACAGAAAGTGCCGTATAGCTCAGGATGCTGGTGGAATGGTGATAGGCCAGGTACCAGCCAATAACCGCCCCCCAGTCGTGCGCAACCAAATGAAATTTAGTTCTCCCCATCGCCTGTGCCAGGTCTATCACATCCTGGCTAAGCTTCTCTATGCTATAGTGTTTTTTACCCTTGGGACAGGCATTTTTGCTATAGCCACGCAAATTGGGTGCTACGCAAAAAAATCCTTTTGGTATCAGATCTTCCATCAGTCGTTGCCACATGATAGAAGTTTCAGGAAAACCGTGTAGTAGGACGACCAACTCATCTGATTCCTTACCTGCTAACCGGCAGTCGAATCGCAATGTTCCAAGGCTTATTTCTTCAGTTTTCAGCATGGTAGATCGATAATCAAAAAAGAGTAAAGCCCTTTAAAAGAAGCGTTTATTTTGGCTCCAGAGACATTACATAGTCGTAACTTTCATCGAGGTATTTGGCCAGGGTGTCCAGATCTGCCCACATTTTTTCAGGGATAAGGACGTAGCCTCTCATTTTAGCCCCATAAGATCTGAAATAGTCAGTTTCCCATTCTTTCATGTAACGCTGCTGCGTTTCTTTGGAAAAACGCATCCCGAATTCTCCGGATTTATTAAGTTGAGAGAACATATAGCCATTAGCAGAGGTGTAAGGCATGGTTTTTCCTTTTCTTTTAAAGCGGGGACATTTGTCAACCAGGGCATCGTACAGACTGAGTTTATCTATCCACATAACTTTATTTTTAAGGTCCTATTGCGATATATTAATTATTTTAAGTCTGTAAAAACCAATGCACATACCCACAATTATCACATATTAAATTTTGTGCAGATCTGTTAGCCCAGTCGAGTTTAAGAAAGGTCATGCCTGTTGTATTCATAAGTGTTTTTCGCGGCCAGAAGGTGTCGTTTTTGCAGATCTGGCAGCGCAATTGATGTCCTTTGATCTCGTATTGTTTTGCTTCAGGTTTTTTTGCCATAATTTTTAAATAATAGTGGTAAGTTATTAGGGTTAATTTGCTTTTTCGTAGGCTTCTTTGAGCCATGATATCAGTTCTTTATCAATGTCTCCCGGTTTTTCCAGTCGGACCCTATGGGTGCACATGGTACCAAATGGGCCTGAATTCTCCAGTCGGGATGTAAGTGGTTTCCCAACCAGTTTTAGTCCCAGGTCTAAACGAGTTTTGGTTGCCGGGGTAATAAGGGCAAACTGTTTTTTCCGGATAAAGCTTACACTCGTCTTTTTTGGAGTGATGGTGACATCAGGGCCTAATTTTTTCACCGCATCTCTCACTTTTTCAAAGACAGGTAGCAAGTGTTCTTTCCCTTTGTATTGGGTTGTTACAAGATCATCTGGAGTGGCTCCGTCATCTTTGGAGAGATGTACTATGGTGTTGGCGAAACCATGGGTAACCCCATGTTCTTTTTTGAGAAAGTTAACCGCATCTGAGTGTTTTGCAAAAGATTTTTCATGAAGTAATTGTTTCCATGACTCCAGAGACTTTCCGGTCTTTTCGGGCATGTTTGCTATCATGCTTTGAAGGGCTGGCTCCATCTAACAAAGATTTTAGTGTGTGCTATTAAAAATACACTTTTTTAAGGAAAACAGGGGGGATTTACAGTGAAGTGTTTCCAAAACTCTTGGCCATAGCTTTTTCCAAAAGGTCTTTGTTTATGGTCTTTTTCATTTTTTCAGGAGCGTCAGAGTCTTTCAGGAGATCCAGATTGGCTTCCATGAATTGATAGTAAAAGTTGAAGATGATGTCTTGTAACTTCTCTTTACAACGCAGCTCTTTTTTTCCTGAGATTACCACGGCTACGTAGTGCTTTACAAACCCCTGAACATGGATCTGATGCTGACGATAAGGAATGAATTCCAAATGCTGGTCTTGTTGGAGGGAGTGCCTTTGGATATAGTCATTGATTATGCCACATAGAACCGTAATCTTTGCTTCGTCCATAGTGTCAGTCTCAGAATAACTTGCTTGTAAATTACCGGTTTTGCGATCAAGCAGCAGTACCTGTGCAATGGTGGCCGATTTTAGCTGTTTTTCAAGTAGTTTTTCTTCCGTACCGCCTTTAAATACTGCAGAAACTGTACTTCCTACTTGTTGAAAGTATCTTAATGGGGCCCCTAAAGAATAAAGAAATTTCTTTCGTCGCTGTTTTTTATGGTGTTTCATAAGACCATCGATGATGGGGGCAAACAGTTGTGCTGTAGCTTCGGGATCTTTCTGAATCTCTTTTTCCAAGGTAGTGTAGAGAGAAGGGCCAAGAGATTCCTGTAGCTTTTGGGATTGATTTTCCAATTTTTTGTCGACCAGCAGATCTATTTGAGCAGGAATTGTTTTTTGCTCTTCCAGGGCCTTTTCCAGAAGCTTTATTCTTAGTGAAATATCTTCCAGGGCCTCGTGTTCTCGGGTGAAGAGAAGGTCCTTTAGCATTTCGAATTTATCCTGTTGCTTTGTCTTGATGGGCATGAAACTGCTACTTCGTATTCTTTACTTTTTTTCCAAGTTCTATTAAAAGATCCCCTAATTGTGAGGCATTGAGTTGCTCTTTTTCAATGTCTTCGAACCGATCTTCCAGTTTGTCTTCTAATTCTGTAATGCGAATATTAATATCTGTTGAGACATCATTAATAGACATACGCAAGTCTGTTCTCACAGCTTCAATGAGCTCTTCGAGTTGTTTTTTCTTGGAAAGGATGTCCTTTTTTAAAAGTTCGAACTCCGAATCATAGGCCTGGATATTTTCACCAAATATCAGGTTCTTGATCAATTCAATTTTTGAAGCTGTTTCCAGATCTTTTTTTTTGTTCCCTTCGGTCATAGGGAATTCCTCATTGGTCATAGTGTATTATGCTTAAAAAGTCTATAATTGGATTCTAACAATGTCTTTGGAAAGCCCTGGTTTAAGAAATTATTTCTGGTTAAAATTGGGCTTGTTGCTCAAAGATATGAAAAATAATATGTGCACCCTACAACTTTGTACTTTCCTGTGCTTTTCATCGATAAAAGGAGTATCAATGGGCTTTTAGAAGCGGTTTTATAGATGAAATAAAAAAGAGCAAGGTTGAAATAGTATTTCATTTCTTGCAATTATGGGAAAAGGACTCTTAATATTATTGATCGTATTTGCAGGGGTTGCTCTTCTTAGTTGGGGTATGAACAAATTAGGTAATGGACCAAAGGCCAGGAAGCGGCAATTCTTAAAATATTATGCTGCAGGATATTGAATTCTGTTGATAGCCACTGCGATTTATAACTTCTACACACATGAAAGCCCAGATTTCTTTAACATCTTACAAGGTTTATTTGGTGTAGTCATGGTACTACTTGCCGCAGTTAGAAAATTAGAAAAACAGTCGAAATAACCCCTCTCACCTAACCTGGCGCCAGCCGGGGATACCCAGGTCTTATTGATGTTTATCAATACCTTTCGAGAAGAATATAAAAAGAGCATAACCGGAGACCAGCGCCCAGACACCTTCAAGGATCACGAACGGCAGGTAGTTGAGCATAACTGAAGCCAGACATGCCAGAGAGGCCCCCATCAAATTCAACAGAATAAACGGAAGTTCCTTGCTGCTTAATTTATCGGTGATATTTAAGAAATAAGCTAGCAATATCAAGGATACTCCTAAAGTGCCTATCCAGTCTGATAGTGTCATCTTTAAATTTATAATTTTTAAATATATTCACAATGTCAATAAGCAATGTTTTTTCGAAGAATAATAGGCACTTCAAGATTATACTGGATTAGCGCTCCAACAAAAAAGGGCAGAACACACTTAGGGGCTCTTTCCCTAAGGTTTCATTACTTCAAACCTGCCTGCCATAGGCTTGGTACAAAAGAGCATTGACCTGCGGCAACGGTTTTTTTCTTAACTCAACAGGTGCCTCAAATTTCCAGGATTAGCTTCACCCAAAGTGTGCCAGGCACTACTTTGGGTCGCTGTACCTTTGGTCCCCCTGCTGAAAATGCCAAACCTGCAGTTTCGTTGTCTGCGTGGTTTTTGCGTCCTGATAGGTATTTGGATTTTGACTAAATACCAGGAGATACCTCCCCCTCCTTATCCCTTTCGGGAACGTAGGGCTCGGTGTTCCTTTGGAACCGCTCCTGAAAATGCCAAAACCCTTGCCGCCTTTCCAGCGGCGGTTTTTTGTTCCCAGTTCGCTAACAAAAGCGAGCTTTTGACGCGTCCCGGAAACAAAAAACCCGCTCCATTGGAGCGGGTTTTGGCGCTTTAAGTGGTACCTCCAGGAATCGAACCAGGGACACACGGATTTTCAGTCCGTTGCTCTACCAACTGAGCTAAGGTACCATGCCTGTTAGGCGGGGGCAAATATAAATTCAAATTTAGGAACTACCAATAAAAAAGGAAAAAAAGGACGTTCTTTTTTATCTATTTTTAATCTTTGTAGTATGAACCTAGTCATTGATGCAGGGAACACTTCCATAAAGATGGCTGTGTTCAGAAAAAAAGAGCTTTTATTCCTAACAAATTCTGATAGGGCAGGCTTTGCCAAAGCGGTAAAGGATGTATTTTCCAAGTTCCCTGAAATTGCACATGCCATGGTGGCATCTGTAGGATCACTTACCAAAAAAGATCTAAATGTCCTTGCCATATTTTGTAAAGTACAATTGCTGACTTCCATTGCAAATATACCTTTTAAAAACTCGTATACCAGCCCACAAACCTTGGGCGTAGACCGGATTGCGCTGGCTACCGCAGCTTTTTATAACCATCCTAATAGCCAATACGTTGGTAATAGACGCCGGTACGTGTATTACTTATGATATAATTAATGATTACGGCGAATACCTTGGAGGAGCCATATCTCCGGGACTCATGATGCGGTACAGAGCACTTCATCAGCATACAGCCAGATTGCCACTATTAGATCCCAGCCCATTTGTTGAGCTTATTGGTAATTCAACGGAGAACAGCATGCATAGCGGTGTTATCAACGGGATGTGCCAGGAGATAGATGGTGTAATTTCTCAATACAAAAGAAGATTCGAACATTTAACAGTTATTTTAACAGGGGGAGATGGTCAATTTTTGTCCAATCGGTTAAAAAATACCATATTTGCCCATTCAAATTTTCTCCTTGAGGGCTTAAACTATTTGCTCGAATACAACAAACGCTAAATGATCAGAAAAATAGGTTTTGTATTAATATGCCTTGCAGGTTTTGGTCTGTACGCGCAAAATGGAACGGTATCGCCTTATTCTTACTTTGGAATAGGAGACCTTAAGTCTGGTAGTACCATAGAAAATCAAATGATGGGTGGCCTGAGTCTATACACAGATAGCATTCATCTAACGCTTAAAAATCCGGCCGGTTATGGAAAATTGCGCCTTACTACCTATACTATGGGGGTAAGCCATAAGGAGATCTCACTAAATAGTTTTACAGAGCAGGAAAAGACGTCGGTGACGAATGTGGAATATCTGGCAATAGGCTTTCCCCTTACCCCAAAAATGGCTTTGGGAATGGGATTAAGACCATTTTCAGCGGTGGGTTATGACGTTTTGCAAAACACAGTGGATCCTAGTGGGAATGATGTAACGAATCTCTATTCAGGTTCAGGAGGTATAAACCAGGCTTTTATCTCTGTTGGTTATGAAGTAGCCAAAAATGTTAACATTGGGGCGAGCATGAATTTTAATTTTGGGACATTGGAGAGTGAAAAAATTCAAAGAATTGATGGTGTGCAGTTTGGTACCAGGGAAACTCAGGAGTCTAAAATAAATGGATTCGATTTTGTTTACGGCCTTACTTATACCCCTACCATAAAAAATAAATACACTTTATATACTTCGGCAGTAGTGAATACTCAGGTAAACCTGCTTTCTGAGAACATACAGACTTTTGGCTCCTTTTCTCAAACTTCAGGAGCTACTATAGAACAAATAGAGATAGATCTGCAAGCGCAGGGCCTTAGAAACACAGAATTAAAGATACCCACTGTAACCACCTTAGGTCTGGGATTTGGGGAAGAAAAAAAATGGTTTTTAGGGGCAGAATACAGTTTTCAGCAGCTAAGTACTTTTGAAAACAGATTCTTAGAAATTGAGAATCAGGAATACCGCGATGCAAGTTCATACGCCCTTGGTGGCCATTACATTCCCGATTATGCTTCTTTCGGGAGTTATTTTAAAAGAGTAACTTATAGGGCTGGAATTCGCTATGACATGAGCGGAATTGTGGTCAATGAGAAGGAGATCGAAAATCTTGGCATAACTTTTGGTTTAGGTTTACCGTTGGGCGGAAATTTCTCTAACCTAAATCTCGGGTTCGAGTGGGGCAAAAGAGGAACCACTGCAGCAGATCTTATCGAAGAAAAATACTTTAGGGTCAATATAGGACTATCATTCAACGATAGATGGTTCCAAAAAAGAAAAATAAATTAATAAAAAATTAGTACATTAACCCCTTTAAAACGTAACACGATGAAAAAGGAACTTTACTTGATGATGATTGCCCTAGTAGGCTTCACGGGCATAAGTTTAGGACAGGCACAAAATCCTGAATGCATGACAAACCTTTCCATTTACGCTGAGCATGCTAAAGTTAAAAACTATGATGCCGCTTATGGCCCATGGAAAATGGTCTATACCAATTGCCCGGATATCAATAAGGCAAACTTTTCTTACGGGGAAAGGATTCTTGCAGATAAGATCGATAAAAGTAGCGGAGCCGAAAAAGACGCCTTTATCAAAGAACTAATGAAACTTTATGATGATAGTAATAAGTACTATCCCGGAAGTTTTTCAGTGGGTCAGGTAGCCATCGATAAGGTCTTGTTGATGTACGATAATAAAATGGCTTCTGATGATCAGATCTTTTCTATGTTAGATAAAGCCTTTAAGGAAGACAAAGAAAACTTCAAAAATCCAAAAGCACTTTACCTTTACTTTTCTAGTCTGGTAGACCTTTATGGGGCCAATAAAAAGGAATTACAGGATGTTTTTGACACCTATGACGATGTAACGGAGAAGATTGAAGAAGAGAACAGTCAATTGACGGATGTGATCACGAAATTACTGCCCAAAGAGGATGCAGGTACCCTTACTTCTAAGGAAAAAAGAAGTTTAAAAGTAGCAACCACCAACTCAGAATCTTACGGAAAAATCGCGGGGAGCGTTGACTCAAAATTAGGAGCATTGGCGGATTGTGAAAACCTGATCCCATTATACGAACGCAGTTTTGAATCTAAAAAGGGAGACGTCACCTGGGTGAAAAGAGCCGTAGGAAGAATGTTTAGCAAGGAATGTACTGATGATCCAATGTTCAAGAAGCTTTTTGAAGCTCAGCTTGCCCTGGATCCATCCGCAGACGCTTATGTTTACGGAGGTACATTAAAACAAAAAGCAGGAGATAACAACGGGGCAATTGCCGACTTTAACAAGGCCCTGGATTTGGAAACAAATCCAAAAAAGAAATCGAATATCGCTTATAAGATTGCAACGAGTTATAGAAGGGGTAGCAAGTCTACCTCCAGAAGTTATGCACTAAAGGCTATTGATGCTAATCCATCGAATGGGAATGCATACCTACTTATAGCTAGTCTGTATGCTGCCAGTGCCAATGAATGTGGGGATACTCCATTTGAAAAACGTGCAATATATTGGAAAGCTGCTGATATGGCACGAAAAGCAGGAAGAGTTGATCCATCCCTCAGCGGAAGGGCGAGCCAATCCGCTGCCAGTTATGAAGCCAAAGCACCTTCTAAAACAGATATATTTAACTCTGGCATGGCTGGAAAAACGCTTAGCTTTAAATGTTGGGTAGGTGGAAGTATTACCGTGCCCAGTTTATAAGAATGAAACCTTTGGGTAACAAAATACCAATTTCAATTGCCATGGTCTTTACTGTGGCAATCTTTTTTTATAGCTGCCAGGACACCTATGAACGGGTAGGTGACGAAAAAAAAATGGTGATCTATCCGCAGGGTATTGCCCAAAATTTTCAGCTCACCTATACCGAGACCACAGAGGAATTAGAGAGTGAAGATGAAGGTGTTTCCAGAGTAATAGCTATTTTAAAAAGTCCCATTAGTGAAGACTATGACAATATGCTGTTTAAGTACAGAACCTTTCCTAAAGGTCTGAAAGTTGAATATTTTGACAAGGATAATAACAAGAGTACCATATTGGCAGATTTTGGGATCATTTATTCCGAAACCAATATAATCGATCTTCGGGGTAATGTGGTGATCGAGACCCATGACGGAAAAAAGTTAGAGGCACCACAACTCTTTTGGGACAGAACGGAAGAATGGATCTTTACTCAGGAAAAATTTAAATACACCAATCCTGAAGATGGCACCATAATGGACGGGGAAGGAATGGATTTTAACCGCGATTTCAGTTTTTTTAAAGCTCATAAGACCTATGGGTATATGAATATTAAAGAAGACAAATCATGATCAAACTACTGCGTTTTACGGAATACTTATATCTTATTGTTGCCCTAGTATCCATTTATAAGATCGGAGATCTTTGGGAAACAGACAGGGAAGGGACGTATATCTTTATATTTTTTGCCATAGTGTCTATAGGGATGTTTATTTTTCGCCGGACCTACCGAAAACGTTTTGAGAAGAGGAAGAAGGAAAACCAATCATAACTGTGGATACATCTATCTTAATTATTGTTTTATCCCTTGTACTTTCAGCCTTTTTTTCGGGAATGGAGATTGCCTTTGTATCGGCCAACAAGATCCATATAGAGATTGAAAAAAAACAAGCAGGCTTTTTAGCCAATGTTTTAGCCCGACTTACCCATAAGCCTTCAAAATTTATTGCCACCATGCTTATTGGCAATAATATTGCCCTGGTGATCTATGGTTTCTATATGGGAGACCTGCTAATGAACTGGTTTCAAAGTATGCTGCCTTCACAATATGGCTTTGTACAAATTTGGCTCACAGACTTTAGCCTTCTTACCCAAACTATTATCTCGACGATCATCATTCTTATTTCTGCAGAATTCCTGCCAAAAGTCTTTTTCCAGATCTACGCCAATACGCTCTTGAAAATATTGGCTATTCCGGCGTATATATTTTACGCTCTGTTCTCACTTGTTTCCGATTTTATTATAAAATTGACGGATCTTATACTTCGCACCATATTTAAAACCGATGGTGATGAGGTGCAATTAGCCTTTAGTAAAATGGAACTAGGGGATTATATTACAGAACAAATGGAAGCCCTGGAAGAGGAAGATAATGTGGATTCTGAGATACAGATATTTCAGAATGCGCTGGAATTCTCTGCGGTAAAGGCACGAGAAGTAATGGTGCCCCGCACCGAGATAACTGCTGTGGAACTACACGAGACACCAAAGAGCCTGGCAAAACTTTTTACGGAAACAGGCTATTCTAAGATCCTTGTGTATAAGGGAACTATTGACAATATTATTGGCTATGTGCATTCGTATGAGCTCTTTAAGAAACCTAAGAGCATCAAAAGTATATTGTTGCCGGTCGAATTTGTTCCGGAGACTATGCTTATTCATGATATCCTTAAAATTCTGACGAAAAAACGGAAGAGTATGGCTGTAGTTTTAGATGAGTATGGGGGTACATCAGGAGTTATGACTGTGGAAGATATCGTGGAGGAACTTTTTGGTGAAATCGAAGATGAACACGATTCCACGGACCTTTTGGAGGAACAGATCAATGGAACCACTTTTAAATTTTCTGCACGCCTTGAGGTAGATTATATTAACGAGACCTATAAATTGGAACTTCCTGATACAGAAGAATTTGAAACCCTGGGAGGGCTGCTTGTTCACGAAACAGGAGAGATTCCGGAAAAAGACACAGAAATCAGGATTGGGGATTACCTGTTTACGGTCCTGGAAGTATCCAGCACAAAAATAGATTTAGTGACCCTGGAGGTGACTGAAAATAACTAAGCAAAGTTCTACTTGCAGATAGCGGGCTTTTCGTTTTTATTATTTAAGGGAAAATGGTAATTTCGCCCACTGATTTTAAACAATCTTGATAAATGGCAATTTTAGAAAATATTCGGAAACGAACTACAGTATTGATCCTGATCATAGGTATGGCATTATTTGCCTTTGTGATCTCCGGGATCTTTACCAGTAACGGTTTCTCTGGAGGTAAAGTAGGCTCTTCAGTAGGGGAGATCAATGGACAGGAAATATCTATTGATGTTTTCCGAAAAAAGATTGAACGCGCTTCCAGGAATAGCGGTCCTAATGCATCTTCCATGCAATTGGTTAACAGTATTTGGAATCAGGTAGAACGGAGCACCTTGTTAGATCAACAGATTGCTTCTCTTGGGATCGATATTGAGCAAGATCAGATCATCGAAGTAATAAAAAATAGTCCGGGCCTTGCTCAGAATCCTCAATTTGTAGATGAGAATGGTCTGTTTGATGAAAGAAAGTTCAGAGATTTTATCCTGGAACTTAAACTCAATGCGCCAACACAATACGAGGATTGGTTACAAGATGAAGAGGCGATCATTGAAAGCGCCAAACAACAGGTTTATTTCAACCTGATCCGCTCCGGAATGGGCGCTACCCTGAAAGAAGGGGAGTTTGATTACAAATTGGCAAATAATAAAGTAGACATACGGTACGTAAGGGTGCCATTTACTTCAATTCCAGACAGTACCATTGTGGTTAACAAAAGTGAAATTGAAGCCTACATAAAGGAAAATCAAAAAAGGTATACTCAGGAGAAATCCAGAGATATCCAATTTGTTTACTTTGAAGAAGCACCATCCCCAACGGATTTGGAAGCTACAGAAAATGCCATTACACAATTGTTAAATGATACTGAGGAATATTTTGCTGATCGAGATACGACTATCACCGTTAAGGGATTCAGAAATACTGCGGATGTAGAAGCATTTCTAGACAGAAATTCTGACACTAAGTTCGATACGATCTTTAAAACTCAAAATGAACTCCCTGCGAAATTTGCAGACTCATTGATGCTATTGAATGTAGGGGAGCTTTTTGGTCCATACAGAGATGGGGATGTATTTAAAATAACACGAATGATGGCCAAAAAACCTAACGGTTCCGTAAAAGCCAGTCATATCTTGATTACTTATGAAGGCGCTGAACGTGCCAATCCGGAAGTTAAAAGAACCAAAGAAGAAGCTGAAGCCAAAGCGAAGGAAGTATTAGCAAGTGCTCTCGAAGCGGATGCCGTATTTGCTCAATTAGCACGGGATAATTCTGACGGGCCCTCAGCACCAAGGGGAGGAGATCTTGGATATTTCCAGGAAGGCGTTATGACCCCAAATTTAATGATTTTGCATTTGGAAACCCAATAGGACATATCGGCCTAGTAGAAACCGAATTTGGATATCATATCGTAAAAGTTGATGATAAAAGAGATCAGGTTCAATTAGCCACCCTTAGCAGGGATATTGAACCTTCAGACGAAACTATGAATACACTTTTCACAGATGCTACCAAGTTTGAAATGGCGGCTGTAGATGCTGAAAAAAGTTTTAATGAAATCGCAAAGGAAAATGACTATGTCGTTAGACCTGTAAACAAGTTAAATGGCAATGGATGAAAATCTTCCCGGCCTGGGAGCCCAGAGGAGGATCGTACAATGGGCCTTTGCTGAAGACACTAAATTAGGGGATATAAAACGATTCGATATTAATAACGGCTATGCCGTAGTTCAATTAACGGCTACCTATAAAAAAGGTCTTATGGATGTTGAAGATGCTTCTGTGACGGTGCTTCCAATCCTTCGCAAGAAAAAGAAGGCTGAGAAGATAAAGGCTGGAATAGTGGAAAATCTATAGAGGACATTGCATCATCCAATAATACAAACGTCTCAACAGCTACTGCACTAACCGTAAAAACACCCACTATTCCCGGAGCAGGAAGAGAACCACTGGTTGTAGGTACAGCTTTTTCAATGAATACAGGAGATATCTCTAAACTTGTAACTGGTGAATCCGGTGTGTTTAAGTTTGAGGTTACCAATAAGGAAGAAGCGCCTGCGCTCGACAATTATGCTACATATGCCAATGCCTTGCAGGCGGCCAATGCAGCTACTGTGGCAAATGGTGTCGTAAATGCCTTAATAGAGAAAGCAGAGATAGAAGACAATCGGTCCATTTTCTACTAGAAGTTGAACCATATAATAGTAAGCCTCGGTAAAGTATCGGGGCTTTTTTTATCGCACTAATTCATCATAAGGAAGTACGGTTAAATAGCCCCTGGAATTGAAGTATTCCTGAATATGATCAGCACCCATGGCGAGTATAAAATCGCCTCCCCATGCCCCTAAACTTTTAATAAGCCCTGTAAAATCTGGAAAAAGTTGGTCTTGTATTCTTTTGAGTTGGATGGTCTCTGATACCAGCACTTCATGGCGCAAGAGTAACTCCTGAAATTTGCTAAGATCACCGCACGCCACAACAGCATTTGTTATTTCAGAGATCTTATCAATAAAATGATGTTGATTCGGCACTATTTTTTTATAACGTGCTATTCCCTCCCGACTATTCTGTTTTTTATTGAGATGTATAAAATAAAGTTCTTTGGTGAACATAGGATTAAACTGCAGAGGTGTCACCCTGGGTTTAGTTCCCATTAACTGATATGTTAAGGGTTGGTTGTTTTGTGCACAGGCAATGTCGTACCCACTCCCGGCAAATGTGTTCTGCAAAAGTGTATACGCATCAATTTCTGCCCATTGGGCTATATTGTTGATAAGCGTTGAGGAGCTTCCCAGGCCCCAATCTCTTGGAAATTCGAGTGTCGAAGTGGCTTTGTGTCCCTGAAGTTTTTTCACGAAATCAGGATTTAATGCGATCGCACCCTGCAAGATAAATAAGAGTGTGTCCCGAATGCTTGGGGAACTGACTTCTAGTAGGATTCGATACTACTTCGGAAACTTCGAATCTGGTCTCAAACCAGATCGCGTTATTGTGGTCCAGACTTTGCCATGCCAAACCTGCTTCCTGATGTTCGGCAACCGATAAACTCTGCCCCGGTTGGCACGGAAGTGCCAGCGCCAGTGCCCCGTCAAGGACAGCATATTCACCTGTAAGTAAAAGCTTCCCGTTACTGTGGTAATTGACATTCATTTATGATGTCTTTCTTAATTTTTGTAAGGCATCCACCACAGCACTATGGGTAGCACTGTGTTTTTTAAAATGTTCTACAAGCTGTTTTTTTTCATCTTCAGTAGCGCCCATCTGATTCAAAATATTCAGAAGATGCATCTTCATATGTCCCTGTTGAATTCCGGTAGTTACTAAAGATTGCACGGCTCCAAAGTTTTGAGCCAGGCCAGCTACCGCAACCAATCCCATAAGTTCTCCGGCAGATGGTTTCTGCAATATCTCTAAAGATAGTTTTGACAGTGGATGCAAGCTTGGTAAGACCTCCTACAGTACCCAAGGCGAGTGGGATCTCGATCCAGAATCGAAATACATCGTTCTCAAGACTCGCATGGGTTAAACTTTTGTACCTGCCATCTTTGGATGCGTAGGCGTGTATACCTGCTTCTACCGCTCTGAAATCATTGCCTGTGGCCAGGACAACGGCATCTATTCCGTTCATGATCCCCTTATTATGCGTCACTGCCCTAAAAGGTTCAATATTGGCAATGGAGATGGCTCGCACCATTTTTTCGGCAAATTCATGAGCACTGATCCCTCCCACGGCTCCCAAATCCTTCACCGGGCAACTAACCTCGGCACGCACCAGACATTGAGGAACATAATTGGAAAGAATGCTCATCACTACTTCCAGGTGTCGTTCCTCTGGCAGTAAGATAGATGAGGTACTCGCTTCGCGCTGTAAGGTTTTTGCAAATTGTTCAAGACATGAATTTATAAAATTGGCCCCCATGGCATCGAGCGTTTCAAAGGTACAATGCAATTGGTAGTAATCCTTTAAATCCCTGCTTTTGTCCCTCAGCACTACTTCTTTTATGCCACCCCCCCGGGTAACCATGTTCCTGGTAATAGATGCTGTTTCACTTAAAAAAAGTGGTTGGATATGATCCACGAAAGCTTTTAATCGGGTGGGATCCCCTTGAAACATAAAATGTACCTGCCCAATTTTCTCAGTTCCAAGCACCTCAGTGGAAAAGCCACCACGGGTTAACCAAAATTTGGCAGCTTTGCTTGCGGCTGCCACCACTGAACTTTCTTCAATAGCCATAGGGATCGCATAGAGCTTCCCGTTGATCAAAAAGTTGGGGGCAATTCCTAAAGGCAAGTAAAAATTAGTGAGGGTATTCTCAATAAATTCATCGTGCAGCTGCTGCAGGGCCGTGTTGGTATTCCAATAGCTTTTTATAAGGGATATACTTGCGTCAGGATCGTGCGTAAAGTGCGTTGCGATCCATAGTATCTTTTCTTCTTTCGATAGCTTTGAAAATCCTTCAATAGGTGAGGGCATTGTATTCTTGTATATGCCCTCAAAGATAGTGATATTGACAATATTTCCTTTATGTCGCCTCTGGAATAGAAATGGGTGCTAATTGATCATAATAGCCATATATACACAAAGGTTGGTGTTCAATTGCATGGGGGAAAGTTATTTTTTTAGGGAAAATATTAGTAAACTTGAGGGTTTGAATCTAAACAAACCCAAAGAATGAAAAAATACCTTCTCTTGCTGCTTTTTCTTTCGGCAACCACCTATGTTTACACTCAACAAAAAGAAATTTCACTGGAAGAAATTTGGCAAGGAGCATTTTCCACCAAAGGGATGGATGCGCTAACGTCTATGAATGATGGGAGCCATTACACGCTGTTAGATTTAAATAAAGCAAATGCAACAAGTAGCATTATAAAATATGCATATGAAACATTACAACCTACCGAGACCATACTTGCGTCCTCACGGTCTAATGGTATCCCTTATTTCACCTCATACAGCTTTAATAAAGATGAGACCAAACTTTTGTTGGCAACAGAGGTGGATACGATTTATAGACATTCTAGAAGAGCGATCTATTATATTTATAATATCGCATCTAAAAGATTGTTTAAAATTGCTGACAAAAAAATTAGGTCGCCTTTATTATCACCAGACGGGAATAAAGTAGCCTATGTTTTTGCAAATGATCTTTTTATACTCGACCTAAATTCCGGAGATATTACACAAGTGACCTCTGATGGAGCGATGAATGCCATAATTAATGGGGTAACAGATTGGGTATATGAAGAGGAATTTGGTTTTGTAAGAGCATTTGACTGGAATTCTGATGGTACCATGCTGGCCTATCTTCGCTTCGATGAACGGGCAGTACCAGGATTTTCTATGGACATCTACGGGTCGGACCTATATCCTTCTCAACATCGGTTTAAATATCCAAAGGCCGGGGAAGATAATTCAACGGTGACCCTTCATCTATACAATATTTCACAACAATCAACCACCAATATTGATTTGCCCGGAGGCTACTATATTCCAAGGTTGCAATGGAAGAACAACGCTGATGAACTTAGTGTTCAAACTTTAAATCGTCTCCAGAATCATCTAAAAATGTACACGGTGAATGCCAAGGATGCTTCGGTATCCGTTCTGCTGGAGGAACAGGATGAGGCCTATGTAGATGTAACAGATAATTTGACTTTTTTAGATGATGACAGTTTTATCTGGACCAGTGAAAAGGACGGATTTAATCATATTTATTTGCATAATGCAGACGGTTCCTTGAAAACACAGCTTACTAAAGGACCCTGGGAAGTGACCAAGTATTACGGTTTTGATTCGAATAAGAAAACCATTTTTTACCAAAGCACCGAGAATGGATCCATCAACAGGGATGTTTACAGTATTAGGGACAATGGTAGGAACAAGAAAAGGCTAACTGATAAAACCGGAACAAATAGCGCAGCCTTTAGCACAAATTTTACATATTTCATCAATACGTTCTCAAGTGCCAGCACACCCTACGTCTATACTCTTCACAAATCCACAGATGGGGAAAAGGTGAAAGATATCCTTGATAATTCGGCCTTGGCTGATAAACTATCTCAGTACAAGACCAGTCCGAAAGAATTCTCTACCATCAATATTAATGGACACGACCTTAATATGTGGATGGTAAAGCCAGCCAATTTTGATTCTTCCAAAAAGTATCCTCTTTTTCTATTCCAATATAGCGGTCCGGGGTCGCAGCAAGTGGCCAATCGTTGGTTTGGGACCAATGACTACTGGCATCAAATGCTGGCTCAGGAAGGTATTATAATAGCTTGTGTTGATGGCCGGGGGACAGGATTAAAAGGTCGGGATTTTAAAAAAATGACCTATAAGGAATTAGGGAAATATGAAGTGGAAGATCAGATCGCGGTGGCTAAAAAACTCAGTGAATACGAGTATATCGATGAGACCAGGACGGGAATTTGGGGATGGAGTTACGGAGGATTTATGGCCTCAAATTGTATCCTGAAAGGAAATGATACTTTTGAAATGGCGATCGCCGTGGCCCCGGTAACCAGCTGGCGCTTTTATGATACGGTATACACGGAACGGTTTATGCAAACCCCACAAGAAAATGCCAGCGGATACGATGAGAATAGTCCATTGACCTACCCTCAATTCTTAAAAGGAAAGTATTTACTTGTTCATGGTGGCGGAGATGACAATGTGCATGTACAGAACAGTATGAGGATGATCGAGGCATTGGTGCAGGCCAATAAGCAATTCGACTGGGCAATTTACCCGGATAAAAATCACGGTATTTCAGGCGGAAATACCCGACTTCAATTGTATACTAAAATGACCAATTTTATAAAAGAGAATCTTTAACCAAACCAGAAAAAAATTATGGCAACATCAACGAAACCAACAATTCAAAAAGAACTTTTTGGACACCCTGTAGGGCTTTATATTTTGTTTTTTACCGAAATGTGGGAACGATTTTCCTATTATGGAATGCGCGCTATTTTGGTGCTTTATTTGGTAGCAAAAACCACTGATAATAATGCGGGCTTGGGATGGTCTAATGGTGAAGCGCTTGCTTTGTATGGCTGGTACACTATGTTAGTATATGTAGCGTCTATTCCCGGAGGATGGATCGCAGATAAATTTCTTGGTCAGAAAAAATCTGTTTTATACGGAGGAATCCTTTTGGTCATTGGGCACAGTATTTTGGCAATAGAAGAAATGTGGGCATTTTATTCGGGTTTGGGATTTATAATTGCAGGAGTTGGAATGCTAAAGCCCAATATTTCCACCATGGTAGGAGGTCTCTACAAACAAGGGGATATAAGACGGGATAAGGGATTTACAATATTTTATATTGGAATTAATGTAGGTGCGTTTTTATCTAGTTTAATAGTTGGTACTGTTGGAGAAGTTTATGGGTGGCATTATGGTTTTGGATTGGCCGGTATTGGGATGGCATTGGGTCTGCTTCAGTATGTATACGGTCAAAAATACCTAAAACATGTAGGTAACTATCTAGGGACCTCTGAGGATAAATCAGAGAAGGAGGCTATGGATAAGCCATTGACCAAAATTGAAAAAGATAGAGTAGTAGTACTGTTCATTTCATTTATTTTGGTAATTGTCTTTTGGGGGGCATTTGAACAAGCAGGGGGATTAATGAACTTGTATGCAGCAGATAAAACTAATAGGATATTGTCTTTTTCTCTGCCGTTTATTGGTAACGAAATACCAGCCTCTTGGTTTCAGTCACTAAATGCCATGTTTATCATTTTTCTCGGAACTTCGGTAGCCGGCTATTGGGCCAAACGTAAGTTGAAAGGAAAATTATCAACGGGCTTGTTTAAGATGATTCTGGGGCTCATTATTATGGGAACCGGTTTCTTCTTTATGTCGGCCGCTGCCGTGGAATATGATAGTGATGGCTCATCTGCCATGTACTGGTTGGTTCTGGCTTATTTATTTCATACCGTGGGAGAGTTATGTATTTCTCCTGTGGCACTTATCATATATAACAAAGCTAGCGCCACTTAAATACGCCTCTTTTATGATGGGGATCTATTTTGCCATGACTGGTATTGGAAATAAGCTGGCCGGACTATTAGGAGAATCTGCTTCCAATTTGGGAATTAACTGTCTTTACCGGCATCGCCACTTTTTGTATCATTTTCGGATTACTTGTTATGGTGTTCAGAAAAAAATTAGAAAAAATTGACACATGGAGCAGAAGATGATGAACACGTATAACTGCGATGAAGTTTAGAATTTTCTTAGAATCAATAAGACCCACTGAGCTATTGAGATTACAACCATAGTTACTGTAACAATAAATCTATGAATACCGATATTGAAAATTTATTTAAAGACAGAGTACTGGGCCATCCGGCCGGACTTTTTGTGCTTTTCTTTACCGAAATGTGGGAACGCTTTTCCTTTTACGGAATGCGTGTTCTTCTGGTGTTATTTCTTAACCGCGCCATTAATAGGAGACAACCCGGGTTGGGAATGGCCAAGAGAACATGCCCTGGCACTCATTGGCACCTATGCCTCCCTGTTGTATTTAACCCCTATCCTTGGGGGATACATTGCGGATAAATTCATTGGCTATAAAAAAGCGATTATCATTGGGTGTGCTGTAATGACCCTTGGACATGCCTGCTATGGCACTCGAAACCGTTTGGTCCCTTTATGTGGGTCTTGCACTTCTGATCATAGGAACCGGATTTTTTAAGCCAAATATCACTTCGGTGATCTCCGAGATGTACAGAGGTAAAGAATCTAAAAAAGATGGGGCCTACACTATTTTTTATATGGGGGTGAATGCCGGAGCCTTTTTTGGAATGATGCTTTGCGGATACCTGGCTGAAAACTACGGCTGGTCATGGGGATTTGGCCTGGCCGGGATATTTATGTTCCTGGGCATGCTGCAATTCTGGCTGGCAGGTAATCTCTTTGGAAAAATTGGAGATAAACCTATGAAGGCTTCCGAAATAAATGACATTGTTGATTCCGAGGCATTGGAAGTAGAAGGGAAGCTGAACCCTTTTACTAAGTTCGACTATGTTCTTATTATCCTTTCTTCTTTAGGAGGGCTGTTATACCTTTTCAATGACCCGCTTTCCAAGATCGAGAACATTAATTTCCTCGATTTCTCCGTTGGTGACCTAGACGGATCTATAGTTACCGTACTGGCTGCCTTGTTCCTGTTTTTGGTCCTTATCATCAGTCGAACCCTCAGGTATACCAAGTTGGTGCGCAACAGGATCTTTGCAGTATCCATTTTCGGGATCTTTACAGTGATCTTCTTTGCCACCTTTGAACAGAATTTGGGTACTATGACGATCTTTGCCAGAGATTATACAGACAGAACACTTACAGGTTCTGCCTCGCTGATCTTTAAGATCGTAGATGCATTGCTTACAACAGTACCCATGATGATCATTACCTGGGTTCTGTATCTGCTCTTTAAAAAGACCTACTCCAGGATCCTATTTTCGAACATTGCTTTAGGAGTGGCATTTCTTGGTATTTGGGGACTTTTGCTATTTCGTCTTTATGAAAAATTTGCCCAGGAAGGGAACGAGGTGGAGGCGAGTTGGTTCGCTATTCTTAACTCTTTCTTTATCATTACTCTGGCACCCTTGTTTTCGCGCTGGTGGGAAAGTAAATACAATCCCAGTGCAGCCCACAAATACGGTATCGGACTAATTCTTCAGGGTCTGGGTTTTGCCGTGTTGGTTTTTGGTACACTAAACATAGCACCGGGCGCAGCAACAGCCTCAGTTAGTATGATCTATCTGATCTTTGCGTATCTTCTGATCACTATGGGCGAACTCTGTGTTTCTCCTGTCGGGCTCTCCTACCTCAGTAAGTTGGTGCCACCCAGAATGATCGGATTTATGTTTGGGATCTGGTACCTTGCTATTGCCATAGGACAGAAAATGGCAGGAACCCTTGGCGGAATGATCGATGAGATCACAGCTGAATATTCCTTAAGTAGCTTTTTCCTGATCTTTACGATTCTTTGTGTGCTGCTCGGCCTGATATCTATTATATTAAACAAGCCCCTTAAATATTTAATGCACGGAATTAGATAAAGCGGTCAATCATTTTTTAAAAAATAGGCTCCTTTTTCACTTGTTGAAAAAAAAGGAATTCCCATTTTATTACAACTTTTTTTCCATCGAGCAAGGTCCGCAGTATAATTGCTGCCATCGGCGACCACAAGATCCGGTTGTATGGTGGAGAGTATTCTATCTAAATGGATTCGGGGCGATTGCGTCAGTAAAAGAGATACGGGTTTTATTGTTACTGGGGGCAGAATCGCGCTGCTGTCTATCACCGTCCATTGTTGCCCATTAAAACGAAATGAATTTGGTAAAGGACATTGTTGAATAGAACTGAGGAATTCTTTTATGGAATAATTTTCTGCAAGAGATAGCATTTTAACAGGATCTCGGGACATTACCTGAAGGGTCCTCCCTTTTTGATAAAGGAGGGCAGTATTGGCCACTTGCTGAACAATGAAAACCTTTTCTTTTTGTGAGCTTTTGTAAGACCGGTAAAATGTCCATAGCTGAATGCTGATGATACAAAAGATAATATTCAACACCCTCTTAAATTTAAAATTCTGAAGCCCGATAATGACAAAATAAAGCAACAAATAAATAAGAATCATGCTTATTGGGTCTATAGACAGTTCCTTAAATATGAATTTTTCGTGTTGGCTGACAAACTGTACTGCGGCATTCATTGTTTTTAGCAGTAGATCGTAAATGATGGCGATACTGGTTGGTAACATGTTGACAGCAGATAATACGATGACAAGAATCCCATATCCAAGTAGTATCCCAAGAAAGGGAACGATTAGCATATTTGAAATAAAAAAGAGTCCGGGAAATTGATGAAAATAGAAGATAGATATCGGGAAGACGCCGGCCTGAGCAGCCAGACTTACTGAAAATAGTTGCCAACCTTTTTTTAAGATCCAATGCCTTGGATTCCACAATTTCATCAAAATAGGATAGATCCAAACAATGGCAAATACTGCGGCATAGCTCATCTGAAATCCAACTTGAAAAAGAAACATGGGGTGAAGAAGAAGGATAAAAAAGACTGACAGGGCCAGAATATTTACGATATTGGTTGGCCGATTTAAGAATAAGGCATATGCCACAAAAGAGAACATGGTTACAGCCCGCACTACAGAGGGGGAGAGACCAGTGAAGAATGCATAGCTCCACAATGCACATACCACCAGCCCCAGCCTTAAAAATTTACCGTATCGCAGGCTTGTTAATGGGTTTTAGCAACGCTTGGAGGAGTAGCAATAAGATCCCAATATGGAGTCCGGAAACAGCCAGTATATGGGCGGCACCGGCATTTTTATAATCCTCGTAGGTAGATGAGTCCAATTTGTTTCTCTGTCCCAGGACAATGGCCTGCAGAACACCCAGTTCCTTTTTTTCTATGGGGGTTCTTTCCAGCGAATGGGTAATATAGCTCTGAATAAAAGCAGCTTTTCCCTTTAAAGTAGATATGCCTTTGGATCGTTTCAGAATACTTTCCGGGTTTAATAGAATCTGATCATAAACCCCCTGTGTTTCCATATAGGCATCATAGGCGAATTGGTGCGGATTGGAGGGAGGTGGGATAGGGCGAACCTGACCGTAATAGACAAGCATATCATCTACCACATACCTTCTTAAATGAGTTGTTTTTTTGAAGCTGGCCAAAAGGGTACCACGAGATCTTTTTCCATTAACAGCGCAAACATCAAACAAGTAGCGATCAGAAAAGGCAGTCGATTTTAATATTTTACTAAGTTTTAATTCCCAAATAGCATCTTCAGATAAAACGACTTTTGAATAATGATCGGGCCATAATTTGGGTTGCGCTAAGATAATTGCCAAGGTTCCCAGGTTCGCGGTGGCCAGCAAGATGCTTACACCAAAATAAATACCCGTTCTATAGGATTCAGTTAGGTAGAGAAGTAAAACAAGGAGTAAGGAAACTCCTAAGAGTAGGAAAGCGGATAAAATTGAAATATCTAGAAAACGACCTATTAGGATGCCTGTAATTAAGGCACTGCAGAGTTTTACCGAGATAAAATCATAAGGTTTCATCTCATAAGATCCTGGTTGCTTTTACAAAGGCATAATTCCAGTATCCTTCCTGAAGTGAAGAGACGATGACCCCTCTGGAGGTAGTGGCGTGAATAAATTTGATCTCCTCACCTTCAATTGCTACAACAAGGCCTACGTGATTAATTCTTTTCCGTCGTTTCGATGTTGTGAAGAACAAAAGATCTCCTCTGGAGACCTCTTTTAGATCTATACGCTTGCCTTCATGGGCCATGTAAAAGGAAACCCTCGGCAGGTAGATTTCGTGCTCCATAAAAGAAACATAAAGCAAACCAGAGCAGTCCATGCCTTTTCGCGTAGTACCGCCATATTTATAGCGGACTCCGGAATAGCTTAGTGCAGTATCAATGATATCCTCAGATTTTTCAAGGGTGGTAACCGCTTCGGAATCTGCGTTTTCAACCCCGCTTGCATCTTTTACTTCTTCATTACCATACGCAGGATTCCCAACTACCTCAACGGTGATCTTACGTTCACTTTTAATGGCTGTCTTTTTCTTTCCCGCTCCGCAAGAAACGAGAACAAGACTTATAGCAAGTAACAGTATTTTATTGATCATAGGTCAAGAAAAAAGGAGCATCCTTCCATCAAAATTAAGGATTATTTCTGAAGTCACTTTGCACTCTAAATTTAAGAAAACAATTAAGTCTATGTTGTGAACGAAGAATAGAACTCCTTATTGCGACGCAGATCTTAAGGAAGCAACAATTTTTTTGGCAGTATTTTCACTTGCCCCGGGGCCTCCTAATTTCTTCTCCAGGATGTCGTAATCTTTGAGTATACCATCGCGGTTTGAACCCGATAGAATTGCTGTTAATTCTTTTGTAAGTGTCTTTTTGGTAAGATCGTTTTGGATAAGCTCTTTTACCACCTCCTTATCCATTATGAGATTGACCAGTGAGATATATTTTAAGGTAATAATACGCTTCGCTATTTGAAAGGATAACCAACTTCCTTTGTAACAAACCACTTGTGGTACTTTAAAGAGAGCAGTTTCCAGTGTTGCTGTGCCGCTGGTTACAAGGGCTGCGTGGGCACAACGCAATAGGGGATAGGTCTGGTTAGTAAGGTAATGGACCTGCGCATTATTCAGAAATGTTTTATAAAAAGCTTCATCTAAGCTGGGTGCCCCCGCAATGACGAATTGAAATTCAGGAAATTCGGAACAAACTGAAAGCATGATGGAGAGCATTTTTTCAACCTCTTGTTTTCTGCTACCCGGCAGCAATGCAATGATCTTCTTTTTGGGATCTAGTCCATTTCTTTTTCTGAATTCTTCAATTTCTACATCAGGTTGTGCATCAATGGCATCAAGCAGTGGATGTCCTACAAATTGCACAGGATACCCATATTTCTCTTCATAGAACTGCTTCTCAAATGGAAGAATGACATACATGGCGTCTATTGAAGCTTTGATCTTTTTTATTCTACCTGCTCTTGAGGCCCAGACCTGGGGAGATATATAATAAGTAGTGCGGAACTTATGTTGCTTGGCCCAAGAGGCAATTCTCAGGTTAAAACCGGAAAAATCAATAAAGATGACCACATCTGGTTGAAAATCGGTTATATCTTCCTTACAGAATGCGATATTTTTAAAGATCTTCCGAAGATTTCCAATCACTTCCGAAAAGCCCATAAAAGCTAATTCTTTGTAATGCATCACCAATATGCCTCCTGCCTTTTCCATAAGATCACCACCCCAGCATCGAATATTGGCTTCAGCATCCTCTGTCCGTAATGCTTTTATAAGATTAGATCCATGTAGGTCACCTGATGCTTCCCCTGCTATGATATAATATTTCATCTCAGAATACCTTGTAGTACAAAATGATTAGCGCTGTCAGTAAAGTGGCTACCAAAACTCCTTTGGCCCTTTGATCCCTTCTTAACCTCAAAAATGCAAAAAAGGCAACCAGGTTCAGAATGGCTCCAAGCGCCAGTAAGCTGCCTAAATACCCCTGTGAATCCGCCGCCACGAACGTTTCTGTTATTCCAAGTTCTGAGAATAATAGTATGTAAAGCAGTGTACCTATGGTATTGGCAATAAGCCCCACTGCAAATCCTATGATCAATTCTTTTTTAGTATTCATTTAAATTCCATGTATTGATGTCTTGTATCGTATGATGAGCGGTGAGGTCGAATTGGGTGGGGACTATAGAGATATACCCATTGGAAAGCGCCCATTCATCTGTATCTTCTCCTTTGTCGAGGAGTTGGAATTCTCCGGTGAGCCAATAGTAGTCCTTCCCTGATGGATTCGTACGCTTATCAAATTTCTCCTTCCAGTTTGCCCGGGCTTGTCTGCAAACTTTGATTCCTTTTATTTCCCCCTGAGCTGTTTTAGGAATATTTACATTGAGCACCACACCTTTCGGAATGCCATTTTGTAATGCTTCAGATACGATCTTTTTTATGGCTTCCTGCGCAGGGGCAAAATTAGCTTCCCATGAATAGTCACATAACGAAAATCCTATAGCCGGGATCCCTTCAATGCCGGCCTCAATAGCAGCGCTCATGGTACCCGAATATATAACATTTATTGAGGCATTGGAACCGTGATTGATTCCGCTGACACAAATATCGGGTCTTCTATCCAATAATTCCTGCAGGGCCAGTTTTACACAATCTGCCGGAGTGCCACTACAGCTATATTCTTTGGCAGCATCTTTTGAAGTATCTATGATGACCCTTTTAGAATATAGGGTATTATCAAGGGTTATGGCATGTCCCATCCCAGATTGAGGGCTGTCTGGAGCAACCACTACTACCTCGCCAAGCTCTTGCATACTCTTTACAAGAGCACGTAGACCGGGAGCCGTTATTCCATCATCATTGGTTACCAGGATCAAAGGTTTGCTCATAGCACATACTTTAAGGCGCAAAAATACGTTTTTACTCAGGATTAGCTCAGTTCGCCTTTAACAAAAAATTATCGCCCAGGGCGTTTTATGGCATGGTTTTTTCTATATCTTAGGGCATTGATAACTTTTATAAAGCATAGGTTTAAATGACATTTATCAATGTTGGCTAAATCTGAATGAAAAAAATTTTACATGAAAAAGAATCTTGTTTTAGGCTTTTTAGCCGTACTTATAGCAATTGCTTCTTGTAGTTTTACCAATAAGACCTTTGAAAACAACGATAAGGACAAACTGTTATTAGATATCATCACTTATATCCTCGAAAAAGGTCATTATGCTCCAAAAGACATTAATGATGACTTTTCTGTGAGTGTATTTGAAGACTTTATCGATGTACTCGATCCTACAAAGCGTTATTTTCAGGCGGAGGATATTAAGGACTTTGAGCAATTTAAATTTCAGATCGACGACCAGATAAAGAATACAGATATCTCCTTTTTTAATCTGGTTCACGAACGCTATATGCAGCGAATGGATGAAGTAAAGGTGATCATTGAAGAAGTTCTGGATGAGCCTTTTGACTATACCGTTGAGGAATCTATTAATTCCGATTACGATAAAAGACCTTTTACTAGTTCCAAATCCGAACTTAAGGAACGGTGGAGAAAACAATTAAAGTTTTGGACGCTTAACACTTTTGATTCTAAATTAAAAGATGAGATCCAAAAGAAAAAGGACGATCCCAGCTATACCTCACTTTCTATGAAGGAAGTGGAAAAGGAATCGAGAGATGTTACACGGAAAACCTTAAAAGAGTTCTTCGACTTTGTAGATAACCTGGAACGAAAAGACCGTTTTGTACAATACATCAATACTATTGTTGACAAGTTCGATCCCCATACAGCCTATTTTGCCCCTGAGGACAAAGACTACTTTGATCGTCAGATATCCGGACGTTTTGAAGGCATCGGAGCGCGCCTCCAGCCAGAACCTGAAGGAGCCAAGATCATTGAAATTATTTCAGGAGGCCCGGTATGGAGAGGACAACTGCTGGAAGTTGGGGATGAAATAATTAAAGTAGGACAGGCCAATGAAACTCCTGTGAATATTGTCGGTATGCCATTAGATGATGCCGTTAAACTAATAAAAGGCCCAAAAGGAACTACGGTAAACCTTACCGTTCGCAAGGTAGATGGAACCATTGAAGAAGTGGCCATTGTCAGAGATGTAGTGGAGCTGGAAGAACAATACGCCAAATCGGCAAAAGTGATCAACAAAGACGAGAAATTTGGACTTATCCATCTTCCCGGGTTCTATGCAGATTTTAAGGACTACGCAGACAGAAATGCTGCCAGTGATGTCGCTAAGGAAATAGAACGACTAAAAGAAGAGGGCATAGAAGGATTGATCCTGGACCTTCGTGACAACGGAGGAGGGTCCCTGAGAACTGCTATTGATATGGCCGGATTGTTTATAAAAGACGGACCAGTAGTACAAGTGCGGGCTTCTGATAATGACAAGATGGTCTATGATGATAAAGATGAACGAATTCAGTGGGATGGACCTTTGGTTATTCTTGTAAATGAATTCTCAGCTTCTGCATCTGAAATTCTTGCTGCCGCCATGCAGGATTACAAAAGGGCTATTATCATTGGAAGTAATCAAACCTTCGGAAAAGGAACCGTACAAACTATGTATCCATTGGAAAATGTGGTTCATGTAAATGAGTATGGAGACCTGGGAGCAATTAAAGTTACTATTCAAAAATTCTATCGTGTCAACGGGGAATCTAATCAATTAGAAGGCGTTAAAAGTGATGTGGTAATTCCGGATCGTTATCGCTATATTGTTTTGGGTGAAAAAGGACAGACAAATGCTTTGAACTGGGATAAAATTGAACCAGCCAAATACAAAGTTTGGGATGGGTATATTGATTTTGAAAAAACAGTGGAGGAGAGTAATAAAAGAATTGCATCCAATCCACAGATCAAACTTATTGAGGAAAATGCAAAATGGTTAAAAGAGCAACAAGATGAAATGTCTATGCCTTTGAACTATGATCTTTACAAAGCACGCGATAAAGAAAGCAGAGCTAAATCAGATTATTTCAAAAAGTTATCTGAATACGATTCTAAACTCGATTTTGAATCTTTAAAATACGAGCAGGATTTATTCACAAAAGATTCTGTTTTACGGGAAAAAAGAAATCGTTGGCATATTAATCTTGCGAAGGATGTTTATATAGAGGAGGCTGTTAATGTGCTGAGAGACTTAAAGATCAATAACATTAAGAACGAAAAATTAGCTCACGTAAAGGGATAAAATAACAGTATACATAAAAAAAGGGCTCTGAAATGAGCCCTTTTTTTATGGACAAAATCTTATCATTTAAAAAATCACTTGCACAATAAAATGCCTTTCCCTATGTGTTTCCTCAGGCAGTTTTTAATTTGTTTAGATGTAGTTTGCGCAGTTTATTGAGCTTTGGCGTTATTACAAAACTGCAATAGCCCTGACTCGAATTATTCTTATAATAGTTCTGATGGTATTCTTCTGCTTCGTAAAAAGTGGCCAAAGGGCTTACTTCTGTTACAATTGGAGCGTCAAAAGAGGCTGCCAACTCCTCAATAACCTTGTCTGCCACCTGTTTTTGTTCCGCATCATGGAAATAGATCACGGACCTGTATTGAGTGCCTACATCAGCTCCCTGCCGGTTCATGGTGGTAGGATCGTGCGTTGTCATAAAGATCACCAAAAGGTCGTGGTACGAAAGTACATTTGGGTCGTAGGTGATCTGTACCACTTCGGCATGCCCGGTTAGGCCCGAACATACCTCTCGGTACGTTGGTTTGCCTGGTGCATTTCCACCTGTATACCCGGAAACTACTTTTTGGACCCCCTTAACTTCTTGAAAAACAGCTTCTGTACACCAGAAACATCCACCACCAACGGTGGCTACTTTATAGGTATGATTATTCATCGATTTTAGTATCTTTTAGTAGTTCCATTGATTCAGAATTAATACAATACCGCAATCCACTCGGTTCAGGGCCGTCGGGAAAAACATGCCCCAAATGGGCGTCACAGGTATTGCACATAACTTCAACTCGTACCATACCATATGAATTGTCCTTGTCATACTGTATCGCGTTTTCCTTAATAGGCTGGGTAAAGCTTGGCCAGCCTGTTCCCGAATCAAATTTTATGGTAGAATCAAAAAGCGGAGTGCCGCAACACACACAGGCATATTTTCCTGCTTCATATATACTGCAAAGCGCTCCGGAATGAGGAGATTCTGTTCCCTTCTGACGCGTGATCCTGAATTGAGCAGGAGTAAGCAACTCCTTCCATTCGGTTTCGGTTTTTTCTACTCTTATATCGGGAGCCGGATTGCCACTAACCGAATAATGTATTATATCTTTCCAAGTGAGCATATACTATTTCTTTCTTTTAAATTAATAATGAATACCTCTGATGAGTTGTCGGATTTCTCTTTATGTCCTTACAACCTAAAGGTAGGACTTCCTCCTTAAAATTGATGTATTTTAGCCAGGTCAAAATACCCCGTATCCTTCCAATGAGATCAGTTACTAAAGACCGACTTATTTATGCAGGCCTTATCTTATTGGTGATGGTTCTTTTTTGGGCTATTGAGAAATTCTTTTGGCCAGAATACGACAGCAGCGGTTGTATATGATGAGAGGAAGGAAATTCCTTCTTTTGTACTTCCATCTTCAACAACTCAAACGGTGATCTTTCATAATTACTATGGGCTTTCTTATAAGGAGTCTGAAGAACAGTCAGAATGGGTAGTGTACCAGTTAAGGAGATCTCATCTAACTTCAGACGATCGCAAAAGACCTTATTTCATTGAAGACCCCGAAATAGCTACGCATTCTGCAGATTGGCGAAATTATAAAAACTCAGGCTTTGACAGGGGTCATTTGTGCCCGGCCGGAGATCGCAGATTTTCGAAGGCCGCCTATGAGGAGACTTTTTATACCAGCAATATCAGCCCTATGAAGCCTGATTTTAACGCTGGTATATGGAACCGACTCGAAAATAGGGTCAGACAATGGGCTATGAAATATGATGCTCTTTATATCATTACCGGAGGTGTCCTAAAGAAAGGTTTGCCTTCCATCGGGTATGAGTCCGTAGCAGTGCCAGAGGCTTTTTATAAGATCATTGTACGAGGTGTCCCCGGAAGTCTTGAAACGATTACTTTCCTGATACCTCATCAGGAAACAGACAAGTCTTTGAACTATTTTCAGGTTTCTATAGATGAGGTGGAACAAGAAACAGGAATCGATTTTTTCGAGGCATTAGAGGATGCAGAGGAAGTTCTAATAGAAAAGGACGTTAAAGGATCGCGTTGGCGTTATTAATTCCATTCATTGAGCCTGTTGGCGTCTAACTTTAAGAATATAAACAACAAGGCTGTAAAACCCAATAAGGCTGAACCTCCATAGCTGAAAAATGGCAGGGGAATCCCAATGGTTGGCAAGATCCCGGTTACCATCCCTATATTGATAAAATAATGGATAAGTAAAATAGAAATGACGCCGTATCCATACATCCGGCTAAAATCGTTCTTTTGCCGTTCGGCAAGATACACTAACCTGAGGAGCAATATAGTAAATAGAATAACCACAGTTGCTGTGCCAAAGAAGCCCCATTCCTCTCCTACGGTGCTAAAGATATAGTCCGTATGTTGCTCCGGAACAAAGTCGCCTTTGGTGCGAGTGCCTTCCAAAAATCCTTTTCCAAAGCTACCACCGGATTCAATTGCTTTTTCAGATTGGTATGTATTATACCCTATGGTCTTTCTGATCTCATCTAGTTTTTCAGGATCTTTTTCTAATCGAAGCCATAGGCTAAAGCGGTCACGGTGCCTTTGCTCAAAAACATTTTCAAAGACAAAGTTTACTGAGAGTGAAAAAACCACGGCTATAATAAAGAAAAGACTCAGGGGGAAAACAGGCACTTTAAAGCTGGCCTTTTTTACCAGGAGAAAGGTGGCTATGATAAGGGCCAAGCTGATACTCACCCAGATAGTCCCGAACATGAGAGTGGCAATAAATATAATTACGGCCAAAAAAGCAATAGCCAGATAAAAAAGCGGGAATCCTTCCCTAAAAAGTACAAAAACCAGCGCCAAAAATACAAGCGCACTCCCGGGATCGGGTTGCGGAATAATGAGTATGGCCGGAATAAGAATGATCAATAAGGCATAAAGTTGATCTTTTGTCCGTTTGATATCGGTCTGGATATCACTGAGGTATTTTGCCAGCGCAAGTGCAGTAGTAAATTTAGCCAGTTCTGAGGGTTGTAGATTGAAAAAACCAAGGTCGTACCATGAAGTCGCCCCCGCGATAGTCTTCCCAAAAAGAAAAAGTCCAAGAAGTAGGAGGGTAGTAACTATGTACAATAGGCTAGAGAAGCGTTCATAGAAATGAGCTTCTAAAGACAAAAAAATAAAAGCGGCCAGCAAGCTGACACCGATGAAGAAGAGTTGCTTCCCATAGAGTTCACTGAAATCGAAAATAGAAGAATTGTTATCAGTGAAGGTGCTGGAATAGATGTTGACCCATCCAATGGCGATTAACATTAAGAAGATAAAAATGGTTAACCAGTCTACCCTTTTAAGGACGCTTTTACCAGACATATTCGTTTATCTTGAACTCCTCACCACTATAGGGTTTGGCATATTCTGCTTCCAGGGTTTTATCCAACATGCGTTTCTCAAGATCGGTACGAGTGATCTCGCCTTTGAGGTATTTTTCTATAAGAAGCGAAGCAATATGACCAGCATACCTGGCTCCATAATACCCATGTTCTATATAGACCGCAAGTGCTATTTTTGGATTCTCAACCGGAGCAAAAGCAACAAATACAGAGTGGTCCGTAAGTTGGGTGCGAACGCCATTTATCTTGGTAAAATTTTCTACTGTTCCCGTTTTACCGGCGATATTAATACCTGGAATGTTTAACCATTTGGCGGTACCTTTTGTATATACATCCGCCATTCCCTGTATGATAGGATCGAAGTATTGTTGTTCTATTGTGGTATAATGAGGTGTCGTAAATTCCGGATTTTCAATAGGCTCACCGGAAATGGTTTTGATAATATGAGGCGTGTAAAAATACCCCCTATTTGCGATCGCGGCGGTCATATTAGCCAATTGTATAGGTGTTGCAGAAACTTCGCCCTGCCCGATAGAATTGGATATGATATAGGAAGAAGCCCATCTATTGTCTCCGTATACCCTGTCATAATAAGCCTTGTTTGGCACTCTTCCTTTTCTTCCTGTAGGGAGATCGTATCCAAGGAAATCGCCTAAGCCAAAGCTTTTAATGTGTTTCTCCCATATGTCCATGCCTTCGTCGGTCGTGGGATATTTGTCGTATATTTTTCGAAATGTGCCCGCAAAATAGGCATTACAGGATTTATAAATACCAGAATTCATGTTCCTTAATCCTCCCCCGCAATGGCACCCCCTTTTCTTATTTCCCACATAAAATCCGTTGTAACACCTTATTGTAGTCTCAGGATTTATAACGCCTTCCTGTAAGGCAATAAGGGCATTAAGTGTTTTAAATGGTGAACCCGGAGAGGGCTGTGCCAAAAGTGCCCGGTCCCAGGTAGGTTTGGATATGGTATCGTAATGAAGCTTACTGTAATTTTTGGACCGTTCCCTTCCTACCAGCAAGGCAGGGTCATATGTGGGTCCAGAGATCAGGGCAAGGATCTCTCCGGAGCCTGGCTCAATGGCCACTATGCCACCGCGTTTCCCATTCATTAGTCGCTCTCCGTACTCCTGTAATATCTTATCAAGCGTTACATGTATTTCTTTACCCTGTTCCGGTAGGGTATCCATGGTTCCATCCTTGTAAGGGCCAATGGCTCTGTTAAACCTATCCTTTTGAATGTACTTAACACCCTTTATTCCTCTTAGATAATTCTCATACTGTTTTTCAATTCCGGTTCTTCCGGTTAGCTCGCCTTGTTTGTAATAGGGGTTATTTTTAATATCAGACTCATTTACCTCAGAGATATAGCCTAAAACATTCGCGCTACTTTTGGTAGCATAATAGCGAAGCGATCTTTTTTGAATGTAAAAACCTTCATACTTTCTCATTTTCTCCTGCAGACGCGCATAGTCTTCTTTCGAAAGTTGAGGAACAAGAACGGAAGGAAGACGGGGGGAATACACCCTTGCCTTATTTAATTTATCATTGAACTCAGTTTTTTTGATCCCAAGTAGTGAACAGAATTCAAGCGTATCAAGGGGCTTCACTTCTCTGGGAATGACCATTACATCATATGCTGGCTGATTTGCTACCAGGAGCTCACCATTTCTGTCATATATATAACCCCGCTCGGGATAATCATAAATAGCCTTTATGGCAGAATCTTCTAAAATCTGGGTAGAGGAAGAACTAAAGATCTGTAAATACGAAAGCCTTCCAATAAACACGAAGCCTATGATTACAATGATGGATGAAAGTAAAATCTTTTTCATTCTTTCTCTGCACTAAAAAGTGAAGTAATTAGAACACATAGTAAAAGAGTTCCTATGCTTGTAAATACTATTTTTTTCAAAAGTAAGAGCAAATGATCCAAACTAAAAATTTCAAGCAAAAAGAAAATAGTATGATGCCCTATTATTAAAAACGCCAAAAATGTAATTTGTTGTGCCTTCGTGGTATTGGTCAGTTTAAAACTTTGAAATTCAAAGTTTACACCGAAGACAAAACGCATAATAGTTGGCCTTAAATAAGCCATCGTAATGCACGCAATGGTATGAAAGGCGAGGGTGTCTGAAAAAACATCAATAGTGAATCCAAGCAGGAAGCTTATTAATATAAATACACCGCGTCGCTGTTTTATAGGATACCAGTACAAGAAAAGGATATAGATCATTGGGTTGATGAACCCCATAAAATTTAGTTTGTTGAATACCAATACCTGCGCCAGTACCAGCAGCAAAAATCGCAGGGAGTTTATAAGATATACATTATTGGTCATTGCTTATCTTTTCTTCCAAACTTCGTATTTCAGTTCTGTTCTCATTTCTTATGATATACACCTGTTTAATATTCGTCATGTCATTGAACAGCGCCACTTCAATACTGTAAAAACTTTGGGACGTTGTAAGGTCAAATTTTTTGATAGTGCCAATCGGAATGTTTTCCGGAAAAATGCTAGACATGGCTCCTGTTACAATAGTGTCGCCAATATTTAAAGGAACCATTCTGGGAATATCTTCTAACTGGACTACGTCGAAACGATCTGTGTTCCACTTTAAAGAACCGAAATTATTTGTGTTTTTTATCTTGGCGTTAATGTTCGATTTGGTGTTCAATACACTTTGAACTGCTCCAAATTTCCTGGTGGTATGTTCCACGATCCCTAAAATACCCCTGGAAGTAATGACCCCCATATCTTGTTCTACGCCATGTATGGCCCCTTTATTGATAGTAATATAATTATTGCGAAGTGAATAACTGTTCTTTATAATCTTTGCTGGAATGATCTGATAGGCAAAGGAATCTATTTCCTGAGGGGTTATTGAATTTACCTCCGTATTAAGCAAGAGTTTCTTTAGTCGGGTATTTTCTTCAATCAGCTTCTCGTTTTCTTCCCGAAGATCGAAGTAGGATGTTATACTCGATTCTGTGTTATAAATACTGCCAGATACCCAATTGGCAGAATTAAAAAAACGAGCTCTGTGAAAGGAGTGAGTTTGAATACTGAGACTCATCCCCACAAATAATAAGAAAAGATAAAGCAACGTGGTTTTGTTGCGAAGGATGAAGTTGATAATCTGCTGCATTCACTTTATCTATTGGATGCTCTTATCTCCTTCATGACAGAACCTGTAAGAGCCGTTAATGGATCATACCAAGGAACTATTTGATAAGAATACTTTTATAGCGTTCTAAATTTTTCAGCGCAATACCGGTGCCTCTAACAACGGCCCTCAACGGATCTTCTGCAATATACACAGGTAAATCAGTTTTTTGAGACAGTCTTCGGTCCAGGCCTCTTAACATAGAACCGCCACCCGCAAGGTAGATTCCTGTATTGTAAATATCCGCCGCCAGTTCCGGAGGCGTTTGTGATAAGGTTTCCATTACGGCATCCTCCACCCTTAGAATGGATTTATCTAAAGCTTTCGCGATCTCACGGTACGAAATGGATACTTGTTTTGGCTTTCCTGTTAATAGATCTCTTCCCTGAACAGACATCTCATCAGGGGGTGACTGTAAATCCTCCGTGGCCGAACCTATTTTAATCTTTATATTTTCCGCGGTGGTTTCACCAACGTATAAGTTGTGTTGGGTACGCATGTAATAAATAATATCATTGGTGAAAACATCACCTGCAATTTTAACTGATTTGTCGCAGACGATACCACCCAGCGCTATAACAGCAATCTCTGTTGTTCCTCCACCTATGTCTACAATCATGTTTCCTTTCGGCTGCATAATGTCCAGGCCTATACCGATGGCTGCCGCCATGGGTTCATGAATAAGATAGACCTCTTTTCCGTTGACACGTTCAGCCGATTCTTTTACCGCACGCATCTCAACCTCAGTAATTCCAGAAGGAATACAGATCACCATTCTTAAAGCAGGCGGAAACCATTTTTTCTTTAGGGCCGGAATGTTCTTAATGAACATATTGATCATCTTTTCAGAGGCATCAAAATCAGCAATTACCCCATCCTTTAAGGGGCGGATGGTCTTTATGTTTTCATGGGTTTTCCCCTGCATTTGGTTGGCTTCCTTGCCTACAGCAATGATCTTTCCTGTAATTCTGTCTCGGGCAACAATTGAAGGACTATCTACTACCACTTTATCATTGTGTATGATCAGGGTATTGGCGGTTCCAAGGTCGATTGCAATCTCCTCGGTTAAAAAATCAAAAAATCCCATTATGATTGTTTAGTTTGGTTAAGATAAACGGGTGCATTTCATCGACAAAAGTAGTAAAATTAATGTTTAAAATGACGTGTGCCAGTCATTACCATGGCAATTTCATTTTCATTGCAATAATCCACACTAAGTTGATCCTTTATAGAGCCTCCTGGCTGTATGACGCTGGTAATACCACTTTTATGCGCTATTTCCACACAATCCGGAAATGGAAAGAAGGCATCACTGGCCATTACTGCTCCTTCCAGATCAAATTTGAACGACTTAGCCTTATGTATGGCCTGGTTGAGCGCATCAACCCTTGAGGTCTGACCGGTACCACTGGCACATAATTGCCGGTTCTTGGCAAGGACAATGGTGTTCGATTTGGTGTGCTTACAGAGCTTGGAGGCAAAAATAAGATCCTGTAATTCACGCTCCGAAGGATTTTTCTCTGTAACATTATTGAGATTTGCCAAAGTGTCTGTTACATGATCTTTTTCCTGAACCAAAATGCCGTTTAAACAGGTTCTAACGATTGTTTCGGGAAGTACTGCTTCCTTTTGAATTAAAATAATTCGGTTCTTTTTGCCCTGTAAAATCTCTAAAGCCTCTTTTGAATAGGAAGGAGCTATTACGACTTCACAAAATAAGGAATGGATCTCTGTGGCTGTCTTGGCATCTATCTCTATGTTACTAATAAGAATTCCTCCAAAGGCAGAGACCGGATCGCCTGCCAACGCATCTACATAGGCTTGGTGAAGCGTATCTCTGGTTGCCAGGCCACAGGCATTGTTGTGTTTTAGAATCGCAAAGGTCGGATCATCCAGCTGAAATTCGCCCATCAGATTCACGGCTGCATCTACATCTAGCAGATTATTGTACGACAATTCTTTTCCATGTACTTTGGTGAACATGGCGTCAAAATCACCAAAGAAATATCCTTTCTGATGAGGATTCTCTCCGTAGCGTAATACTTTGCCCTGTGTTTCACTGATCTTAAGAGCAGCCAATTCATGGTCTTTGTTAAAGTAATTGAAAATGGCGGTATCATAATGTGAAGACACGTTGAATGCTTTTGCCGCATAGACTTTTCGCTGCTCTATGTTCGTATGTCCCTCACCTGTGGTGATCATGTCCAGGAAGTCTGAATAATCTTCCATTGAAGAAACGCAAAGTACATCCTTGAAATTCTTAGCGGCTGCCCTGATCAGTGAAATGCCCCCAATGTCTATCTTTTCGATAATCTCCTGTTCTGTTGCTCCGGAAGCCACCGTTTTTTCAAAAGGATAAAGGTCTACAATGACTATATCTAGCTGGGGAATATCAAATTCTTCTAACTGGGCTATATCCCCGTCATTATCCTGTCTGTTGAGTATGCCTCCAAACACTTTTGGGTGTAAGGTTTTTACTCTGCCACCCAGAATGGAGGGATAGCTTGTCACTTCTTCTACAGGAACTACATCTAACCCCAGAGATCGTATAAACGATTCTGTTCCCCCAGTGGAGTACATGGTGATCCCAAGATCCTGAAATTTTTTAACGATTGGTTCTAGACCGTCCTTGTGAAAGACAGAAATAAGTGCGGAAGTGGCTTTTTTAACAGTACCCATTTTAATGGCTTTTAGTGCGTAAATTTAGAATTCAAAGGTACTTTTTTAGCGGCTACGAAATGGCAGGTCTTATCAACAAAAAGAGAAAGTTTTAAAGAATTTTTGAGACCTCCAGATTCACAAATTCCAAAAATCGTTCATCTGCTTCTGTAAATGGATCTGGGGTGTTCGAATCTATATCGATCTGGCCAATATTTGCACCATTTACGAAAAGAGGTACCACAATCTCGGCTTTTACTGTAATACTGCAGGCAATGTAATTATCCTGTGCTGCTACATCGGGGACCACAAAATTCGAATTACTCAAGGCTACCTGTCCACAGATTCCTTTTCCGAACGGAATAATAGTATGATCAGTAGGGGCACCTGCATACGGGCCAAGTTTTAATTCTTCTTTTTCTCCATTACGAAAATAGAAACCAACCCAATCGTAATAGGGGATTTCTTCTTTGAGCAATTCGCAGATCAATTGCAGTCGGGTATTTACCGGTTGATCCTGATTTTCTAATAGGGCAATTACGCGATGTCTTATTGAAGAATTCATATTTTTTTTGCAAAGATATAAAAGGTATTCCGTCTAAACATCCTTTTGAAGACGTAGAAAAGGAACTGATGCCTTTATACCGCTACAAATCAGAATAATCGTAATTTTGAGGACTTAAAAAGCAATTGATTTCATGAGGCATCATAAGATCTTATGTGTTCTTATTCTTGTTCTTTATTCTATGTTTCTCAGGGCACAGGAAAGTGTTACCGGCACCGTTTATGCCGGGGAGAACAAGAAGAATTCTATCCCATTAGATGGGGCTAATGTCTATTGGATGAACTCCCAAATTGGGACCATCACCAAAGAGGATGGTTCGTTTGTAATTTCCTTTGATAAAGCCTATTCATCTTTGATCATCAGCTACGTTGGTTTTCGATCAGACACTTTGAACATTAAGGATCCCGGGAACATTACACACAGATTGAGGCCCTCCAATGAATTGCAGGAGGTTGAGGTTGTAAAAAAAAGAGACGCGGTACAAAAAACATTTTTCAGCACACAGAATGTTGTAACTATCAATAGTGCTGAGCTATTAAAGGCGGCTTGTTGTAATTTATCAGAGAGTTTTGAGACCAATCCGGCAATAGATGTAAATTATTCGGATGCTTTAACAGGTACCAAACAGATACAAATGCTGGGTTTAACCAGTCCGTATCTGCTCATCACCCAGGAAAATATTCCCATGGTACGGGGAGCCTCTCAGGCATATGGACTTACCTTCACTCCAGGTACCTGGATAGAGAGTATACAGATCACCAAAGGAGCTGGGAGCGTTGTGAATGGATATGAAAGTATTTCAGGACAAATCAATACGGAATTAGTGAAACCCTTTACAGACCCCTTTCTTTTTGTCAATGGGTACGCCAATAGAAATGGCCGGTTGGAGTTAAATACGCACTTAAATTACAAGTTGTCCGATAAATGGAGTACAGGGCTCTACCTTCATGGCAACAAAAGGGATACCAAGGTAGACGATAATGGCGATGGATTTTTGGACGCTCCGTTGGCAGACCAGCTGAATATTCAGAACAGATGGCAGTACCAGGATCCGGAAAAAGGGTGGGTGAGTTTTATCAATGTAAGGTTCCTTCAGGATGTTAAACAGGTCGGTCAGACCAATTTTAACCCGAAGACCGATCGTTTTACCACCAATTCCTGGGGAAGTGAAATAGATACCAAACGATTCGACACTTCACTAAAATTGGGTTACGTCTTCCCTGCTTTACCTTTTCAAAGCATGGGATTTCAAGTGGCGTTCAGCAACCATCAGCAAGAATCCTATTTTGGACTGAATAATTATGATATAGACCATGAAAGTGCATACGTTAACCTTATTTTTAATTCTATCATAGGAAACACCCAACACAAATTTAAAACAGGGTTGAATGCTTCCTATGATGGGTACAACGAAAATGTAAATCAGCAATTGTTTGAAAGGTCGGACCGGTCCATGGGATCTTTCTTTGAATACAATTATGACGATCTGGAAAAGCTAAGTTTTACTGCCGGACTACGGGCTGATGTTCATAACCGACTTGGCACATTTGTAACGCCGAGATTGCATCTGAGGTACGCCCCTTGGGAAAAATCTAGTTTCAGGGCCTCTTTTGGAAGAGGACGCAGGGCGGCCAATATTTTTGCCGAGAACCAGCAATTATTTGCGACTGCCAGACAAATACGACTATTGAACACCAATGGTGAAATATATGGTTTTGTACCTGAAGATGCATGGAATTATGGAATCAGTATCCTACAGGGATTTACACTTGCCAACCGCAGCGGAAATATTTCGGTCGACTTTTACCGTACCTCCTTCAGAGAACAAGTGGTTGTAGATTGGGAAAATCCACTGGAGATCTCCTTTTCTAACCTCGATGGTAAAAGTTTTGCCAACAGCTTTCAGTTTGAATTTAATTACACGCTTCTGAGGAACCTTGATTTGAGGACGGCATACAAATTCTATGAAGTAAAAACGCAATACCAAACAGGACTATTGCAGAAGCCATTACTACCCCGCCATAGATTCTTCACCAACCTTGGATATGTGAGTGCACCAAGCGAGAAAGGCTCTCAATGGCGTTTCGATTATACGTTGCACACCGTGGGGTCTCAGAGATTACCCGATACGGCCTCTAGCCCGGAAGAATTCCAATTGCCGGCTTTCTCTGACTCATACAGTTTGATGAATACACAGATTACCAGGGTATTTTCCAGACAGTGGGAACTCTATGTGGGCTTGGAAAATATTACTAATTTTACCCAAGAAGATCCAATTGTAAGTGCAGATGATCCTTTTGGAGCGTATTTTGATACAAGTATTGTGTTTGCCCCCATCATGGGAAGAATGTATTACGCAGGATTCAGGTTTACCCTGCTTTAGGCGAAAAGATTATAAAGAAAAAGTAACATTAATATGAAAAAGTATCTAATTGGATTAATGCTGTGCATGATATCCACAATCGCTGTGGCACAGGAGAAGAATAAAAAAATAGCCTTTGAAGTTGATGGGATTTGTGAGATGTGCAAAATGAGGATTGAAAAAGCTGCCATTGGTGTAAAAGGTGTAAAATATGCGGTATGGGACATTCCATCCCATCAGCTTTCGCTAATAATTGACGAGCGGAAAACAGATCCTATGATCATCAAAACTGCGCTGGTAGCAGTTGGGCACGACACCAAGGAATTAAAGGCGACCGAAGAAGCATATTTAAAGGTGCATCCTTGCTGCCGGTACCGTGATTCTACAGTAGTGAAAGACATGCATTGAACATCTCACTTTTTCTCAAAGGATACCACCATAAAAAAACCGCCTCTAAAGGCGGTTTTTAATTTCTGGTTTTTTCAGAATGGTCTACATCATTCCGGGCATTCCGCCTCCACCCATCGGAGGGCCTGCAGGCGTATCTTCCTTGATGTCTGTAAGTGCACATTCTGTGGTTAGGATCATTCCTGCAACAGAAGCTGCATTTTCCAGCGCAATTCTGGTTACTTTCTTAGGATCAATGATCCCTGCCTTCATCATATCAACATAGGTTTCGGACTTGGCATCATATCCGTAGTCTCCTTTTCCATCAAAGACTTTTGCAACAACGACGGATCCTTCACCACCGGCATTTTCAACGATAGTTCTCAAAGGTGATTCAATGGCTCTTGCTACTATCTGCAGGCCTGTTTCTTCATCCGGATTCTCTACCTTCACTTTTGCCAGAACAGATTTAGCGCGAAGAAATGCTACGCCTCCTCCTGCAACGATACCCTCTTCTACGGCAGCTCTTGTCGCATGCAGGGCATCATCCACTCTGTCTTTTTTCTCCTTCATCTCTACCTCTGAGGCAGCACCTACATACAAAACAGCAACCCCGCCGGCTAATTTAGCCAAACGCTCTTGCAGCTTTTCTTTGTCGTAATCTGAAGTTGTTGTTTCTATCTGAGATTTGATCTGATTTACTCGGGTCTTGATATCTTTTGCACTACCTGCGCCGTTTACGATGGTGGTGTTGTCTTTATCAATGGTCACTTTTTCACAACTTCCCAACATGTCTATGGTAGTATTCTCCATAGAGAAACCTCGTTCTTCTGAGATTACCGTTCCTTTGGTCAGGATTGCGATATCTTCCAACATGGCTTTTCTGCGATCTCCAAATCCAGGAGCTTTTACTGCTGCGATCTTTAAGGAACCACGTAATTTATTTACCACCAGGGTTGCCAATGCTTCTCCGTCAACATCTTCAGCAATGATCAATAAAGGCTTTCCGGATTGCGCCACAGGCTCCAATACAGGAAGTAAGTCTTTCATGGTGGAGATCTTCTTATCGTATAATAAGATATAAGGATTATCCAGATCCGCGATCATTTTTTCTGAATCGGTCACGAAATATGGAGAAAGGTACCCTCTGTCGAACTGCATCCCTTCTACCACATCTACATAGGTATCAGTACCTTTAGCCTCTTCTACCGTAATGACGCCCTCTTTGCCTACCTTGTTGAAAGCCTGCGCAATTAGTTCTCCTATAGTTTCATCGTTGTTTGAAGATATTGAAGCAACCTGCTTTATCTTCTCAGAAGAGTCGCCTACTTTTTTTGCTTGTTTGGTAAGGTGTTCAACAATTGCTTCAACGGCCTTGTCAATTCCCCTTTTTAGATCCATTGGATTAGCGCCAGCTGCCACATTCTTAAGACCTTCCTTAACAATGGATTGTGCTAGTACGGTAGCCGTGGTAGTACCATCTCCTGCAAGGTCATTGGTCTTGGATGCTACTTCTTTTACCATTTGAGCTCCCATGTTCTCAAGCGCATCTGCCAGTTCAATTTCCTTTGCTACGGTTACCCCATCTTTTGTCACTACAGGGGCACCAAAAGACTTGCTTATAATTACATTTCTTCCTTTTGGTCCTAAAGTAACTTTAACAGCATTGGCCAGGGCATCTACGCCTCGCTTTAAGCCGTCTCTTGCATCTATATCAAACTTTATTTCTTTTGCCATAATTTTGTTTGTTTTATTTTTCAATAAGAACAACCTGCATTTGCAGGTTTGCCTTAAATTTTTTTAAATGATTGCTAAAATGTCACTTTCACGCATCATTAGATAGTCTGTGCCATCTAATTTCAGTTCTGTTCCTGCATATTTTCCGTAAAGCACTGTATCGCCCACCTTTACTGTGATCTTTTCATCTTTGGTGCCCGGGCCAACGGCCACTACCTTTCCTTTTTGTGGTTTTTCTTTGGCAGTATCAGGAATGTATAATCCGGAAGCAGTTTTAGTTTCCGCTGCCATTGGTTCTATGAGAACCCTATCTGCTAATGGTTTAATGCTAAGTTTAGCCATATGTCTTTATTATTTAGATTTTTTAAAATTCTGATTATTGATGGCAGAAATTATGCCAAGGAGTAAAAACTGACAGTTTGTAAAATGAAAATGCCAGCTTGTCATTTTGGCTGGCATTTAAAGTGTCATTATAGTTCAATTTCTTATTGAATAGTATCTAGTGGACTAGTTGTATCTGCAGGAACCACTTCCTCAGGAACAGCTTCAGGAACAGTGGTCTCAATGTCATCACCCTGTAATAATTTAGAATCAGCATCTCCAAAATTACCCTTCAGGGCAACATTAGATAACAATATAAGTACGACCAGGAGTGTGGCCAATGTCCAGGTACTTTTGTCCAGGAAATCCCCGGTCTTTTTTACTCCGCCTACAACCTGGGTTCCACCACCGCCAAAGGAGGAAGATAATCCGCCGCCTTTTGGATTTTGGACCATGACGACCAATACCAGAAGAAAACATACTACGATTATAAGAACCAAGAATATTGTAAATGTGCTCATCTTACGAGTTTTCCTTTTGTAATTGCTTTACTGCTTTAATTCGGCTTGCAAAGAAACTACTTTTTTCCGGATATTTCAAACTTAAAATTTTATAAGCCTGGAGGGCTTTTTTGTATTTCTTTTGTTCTAAATATACCCTGGCCAAGGTTTCTGTCATCAGCTCCTCAGAATCCATTTTGGTGGATTCACTGATGTCTATTTTTGCGACCCCTTGTTCCTTGGGAACAATCTTTGGATTATCCTCCAGGAAGCGATCAATCATATCAAACTTCTTTTTTCTGACGGATTCTTCGGCTAACGGGAACTCCATGTTTTCAGGAATTTTTGCGAGTTCGTTTTTAGCGGCTTTCTTTTCCTCAACAGGTTTGGCAGCACTTAATTGCAGCCATTCCATAAATGAATGTTTTTCCTTCTTGGTAAAAGCTAAAGGCTTTCCTAATTCTAAAGCCTCTTTGGCTTGTTGCTTTTCTTTCGCAATAGCCTTATCTATTGCAGGGTCTTTCGAGGAGAATAGTGTCGGATCTAATATAGCGTCCGCGTCCTTAGTGGTTCTTGGAAGGGGTTCATCTTCCGATGGAACGATCAGGGTAGTATCTGTTTCTGGATTAGCCTGGATCACTTCTGCGTCAATATCCTGCGCCTCAAGAGGATCTGATTTACCAGAAATTGTATCGGCAATAGAATTCTGCAGGAACTCCGGAGAGGTTATCAGATCGAACAAGACATCGCGGTCAGCCGTGTAGGCCGCAGTTACTTTAAGGGCGTTATTGTATTTAAAGCTGTTGAGATTTTTCAATCCTTTCAATTGCAGGGCACGCGCGGCCTGAAAGTATGGATATTCATTAACCACCTCTTCTAATTGGCGCGTTTGGACAGGTTCTACCACTTTGTCCGGGTGTTGCAATAGGTATGTGAAATCTGTTACTTTCATCGGTTACCAGTCTGCCAGGGATCTGTTAAAAATGTCTTGATTGATACGCTCAAAGATGACCTGATGAGCCTCATCTCGCACTGAGGCCAACTGTGAGGTGGCCGGATAGTCAAAAAAGAATGAAAAACGCTGTTCAAACTCGGCCCCTTCCTTGGTATTATTAAAAAAACGAACATTTACCGATATACTAAGTCTGTTTTGGGCAGCATTCTGTAAGGCGGTAGCAGACATCGGGGAGACCCTGTATTCTACAATCTCCCCTTCATACAGCAGGTCCCCATTGGAAGATACCAGATCAAGACTGGTTTGATTCAAGATCAGATCCTGCAAGGAAAGGGTGTATTCTCTGTCTAAGCCCGGATCAAATGTGGATCCCGGACTTTGAGAGGCATAGTTTTGAAAATAGTTGACTGTAAATGTCTTGGCGGTACCAACATCGCCGCCCGTGAAATTATAAACGCCACAGCCTACAAAAAGGGAGCCTATCAAAAAGAAAAGTAAAAGTTTGCTCAGACGTGTTCTCACTATAAATCGTACTGTTTAATTTTTCGATACAAAGTTCTTTCAGAGATACCCAATTCTGAAGCAGCCGCTTTACGTTTCCCGCGGTTACGTTCCAGAGATTTTTTGATAAGTTCGACCTCCTTTTCCTGTAAAGATAAGGTTTCTTCTTCTTGGATTTCTTCCGCAAAATGATACTTATCCTCCTGTGAGATTTCCTTGGTTTTCTCAACCCTGTTCTCATGCGGGGGTAATAGTTCAACGGGTGCTGCCTCTTCCTCTGCCTCTTCCCCGTTAGACCCGTAAATTTTTCGAATTAAGGTTTCATTTTCCTCTTGAACTTTATCGGAATCTCCTGAATTGAGCATTTCCAAAGTCAGTTTTTTAAGATCATTCAGGTCTGCCTTCATATCGAACAACACCTTGTAAAGGATCTCCCGCTCATTGCTGAAATCACCTTTTTTTGATTCACGCTCAATGACAGCCGGTAAATTGGAATCATTGGCATGTGGCAGATATCCATTTAATGTTGACAGTGAGATTGCTCTGCTCTCTTCCAAGACAGATATTTGTTCTGCAACATTTCGCAATTGTCTGATATTACCCGGCCACCGGTATTTTTCAAGCAACTGTACAGCATCATCATCCAATCGAATCGTGGGCATTTTGTACTTCTGTCCAAAGTCGGAGGCAAATTTTCTGAACAAAAGATGTATATCTTCCTTCCTGTCTCGTAAAGGTGGTATGTGGATCTCCACGGTACTCAAGCGGTAATAAAGATCTTCCCTGAACTTGCCTTTTTTGATCGCATCCAGCATATTCATATTGGTTGCTGCAACGATCCTGACATTGGTCTTCTGAACCTGAGAGGAACCTACTTTCAGGAATTCTCCATTCTCCAGAATGCGCAATAAACGCACCTGGGTGGTAAGAGGGAGTTCACCTACCTCGTCCAAAAAGATGGTGCCGCCGTCTGCCACTTCAAAATAACCGCTGCGGGTTTGGGTTGCTCCTGTGAAGGATCCTTTTTCATGACCAAACAGTTCACTGTCTATAGTGCCTTCGGGTATAGCTCCGCAGTTTACTGCGATGTATTTTGAATGCTTTCTATGAGAAAGTGCATGTACTATTTTAGGAACTGCTTCCTTCCCAACCCCACTTTCTCCTGTAACCAGCACAGAAATATCTGTGGGGGCCACCTGAATCGCCTTTTCTAGGGCACGATTTAGTTTGGGGTCATTGCCTATGATTCCAAAACGTTGCTTTATGGCTTGTACACTTTCCATTATTAGTTATTTTCTGTTAGGCCCACGGCATTTCCAAAAAGGGTGGCGGAGGTACAATCCGCAATCTTTACGTTTACAAAGTCTCCTGCTTTGTAGTCCTCCTTTGGGAACACTACGACCGTATTCGAAGAAGTACGGCCCATCCAGTGGGCATCCGACTTTTTAGAATGTCCTTCAATAAGCACTTCTTCTGTTCTTCCCAAATGTTTTTTGGTTCTGTATAAGCAGTGTTTCCTTTGCAGGTCTATGATCTGCTGAAGCCTTACACTCTTTATTGTTTCCGGAACATCATCTTCCAGTTTTTTAGCAGCCATGGTTCCGGGACGCTCCGAATACGAGAACATAAAGCCAAAGTCGTATTTCACGTACTCCATTAAGGAAAGGGTGTCATGGTGGTCTTTTTCTGTTTCCGTCGGGAAGCCGGAGATGATATCCTGACTGATACCGCAATCGGGGATAATGCTGCGAATGTTATCTATCAGGGTCATATATTCTTCCCGGGTATGCAGTCTGTTCATGGCTTTAAGAATGCGGTTGCTGCCGCTTTGAACGGGCAGGTGAATGTGGTTGCAAATATTTTGAAATTTGGCCATGGTTCGTACCACTTCCAGTGTCATATCTTGCGGATTCGATGTAGAGAATCGGATACGCATTTTTGGCTGAGACTCTGCAACCAGCGTTAATAGTCCGGCAAAATTTACGGCAGTGGCCTTCTGTATTTCGGAAGCTTTGTCAAGGTCTTTTTTTAAACCCCCTCCATACCACAGGTAGCTGTCTACATTCTGTCCCAGCAAGGTTACCTCACGGTATCCTTTTGCCCATAATTCTTTTACTTCCTGCACAATAGATTGAGGGTCCCTGCTTCGTTCTCTACCTCGTGTAAATGGCACAACGCAGAAGGTGCACATATTATCGCATCCCCTGGTGATAGAAACAAATGCGGTCACCCCGTTAGAATTTAATCGTACAGGGGCTATGTCCCCATATGTTTCTTCCTTGGAGAGAATTACATTGACTGCATTCCTACCTTCATCGATCTCGCGAATAAGATTGGGAAGGTCTTTATATGCATCCGGACCCACTACCATGTCCACAATTTTCTCCTCCTCCAGCAACTGACTTTTAAGTCGCTCCGCCATGCAACCTAATACGCCAACCTTCATATGTGGTTTTGTCTTTTTTACCGCATTGAATTTTTCAAGCCTTTTGCGAACATTAGATTCTGCTTTTTCCCTGATGGAGCATGTATTGATCAAAACAAGGTCGGCCTCCTCTAATTCATTGGTCGTATTAAAACCTTCAGTGGTCAATATGGAAGCGACGATCTCACTGTCAGAAAAATTCATCTGACAGCCGTAACTCTCTATGTAGAGCTTTCTATTGTTTTGTTGCACTTTATCTAAGATAAGCGCTGAGCCCTGAACACTTTCATCTATTACTTTCTCCATTGTGTAGATTGCAAAATCGACTGATATAAGGATCGCAAAGGTAGCACAATATCTTTTTTTATGACAAGATGACAGGTAAATGTTTTCTTAAAATTAGACGCAACTTCCTTCTTTTTACGTATCTCTTTTGTACCTAACCTTTTAATCTTGCCAAAATGAAACCCTTTAAAATTGTTTTTGCTTGTTTTATAGCCTTCGGATTCTTTTCCTGTAGTGAAGAGGACACCGGTAAATACGCAGACTATCTGGTAGCCCGTCCATTGACGATTTCCGTTGAGGAATTTAAAAATGGGGTGGATGTGATAAGTCCTCAACCCATTGCAGAATCCGGAAAAATTTATGCGTATCAGGATTATATCTTTGTAAACGATAGATATAGGGGAGTGCATGTCATTGACAATAGAGACCCTGCTGCGCCGAGAAAAGTATCTTTTATTAAAATTGCGGGGAATGTCGATATTTCCATCAAGAACAATTTTCTATACGCTGATAGTTTAACCGATCTAATAGTTCTTGATATTTCTGAAATAAACAATATTCAAATCGTTAATCGCCTAAATAATGTTTTGCGTGATAATGTAGTTTGGCCTATGGAAGCCGATATTTTTGAATACGGTGACTGGAACTATGAGAATACGGTACTTATTGGATGGGAAGTAACAACGGAACGCCGATTGGTGGAGGAGGTGCCGCAGCGCTTTGAGGATATCCTTATGGCCAATGCAGCTGAAAATAGTGTTGGGCAGGGGGGGTCCCTGGCGCGATTTAAGATTGTGGCCAATTATCTATATGCCGTTGACAATCACAGTATCAATATTTTTGAAATCTCGGATCTTGCGAATCCTCAGGATATGGAGGACGTCTATGCCGGCTTTGATATTGAGACCATTTTTAACCGGGGAGATCAATTATTTTTAGGCAGCAGAAGAGGGATGTATATATATGATATCACAGAACCTGCCAATCCGAGTTTTATTTCCGAATTCCAACATGGTACGGCCTGTGATCCTGTTGTAGTAGATGGCGACTATGCCTATATTACCCTGAGGGGTGGCAATGGTTGTGGTGCCACGGAGAGTGGCTTATTTCTGGTCGATATTTCAGACATCGCAAATCCTGTCCTTGCAGCTAGTTACCCTATGGAAGAACCTTATGGGCTCGGTATTATGAACAATACCCTTTTTGTCTGTGACGGAAGTTTTGGCCTAAAAGTGTTCGATAACACGAATGTTCCTGATCTTCTTGCCATTGACCATTTTGAAGACATTACTACCTTCGATGTAATCCCATTACAGGACCACCTTCTGATGGTTGGTGAAGGAACCCTGTATCAGTATTCGTACGCCGGTAATAGCCTTGCACTCATTAGTTCAATGTCCCTTAATTAATCAGTAGGCCTTGAAGGTCAATTCAACTGCGATTTTCAAGGGCTATTTTATGCGTCCTAGTGGATAAAAGAAAGCAAATCAAAATTTTGCTATACTTTTGTGACTTCAAAAATCAATGAATGGCTAAGAATTTAGTAATTGTGGAATCACCCGCCAAGGCGAAGACTATTGAAAAATTTCTGGGGAAGGATTATAAGGTAGAATCGAGTTTTGGGCATATTGCAGATCTTCCTTCCAAGGAATTGGGTGTGGATGTAGAAAATGATTTTCTGCCTAAATACATTGTTGATAAAGATAAGAAGTCACTTGTTAAAAAATTAAAGGATCTGGCTAACAAGGCTGACATGATTTGGTTGGCCAGTGATGAGGACCGCGAAGGAGAAGCTATTTCCTGGCATTTATCGGAGACTTTAGGGTTGGATAAGAACAAGACCAAAAGGATCGTTTTTAATTCCATTACGAAATCTGCCATACAGAAGGCGATAGATAATCCAAGGGCGATCAATTATGATTTAGTAAATGCCCAACAGGCTAGAAGAGTCTTAGACAGGTTGGTTGGGTACGAACTTTCTCCGGTTTTATGGAAAAAGATAAAACCGGGCCTCTCGGCAGGGAGGGTGCAATCGGTGGCTGTCCGACTCATAGTAGAACGGGAACGCTCAATTGAGGCATTTACCCCTGAAGCTTCTTTTAGGATCAATGCAGAATTTAAAACAGAAAAGGGGGAGGTTTTCAGTGCAAAGCTTTCCAAGACCTTCGCTACCAAACAGGAAGCAGAAACCTTTTTAAAGCAAAATCTGAAAGCACATTTTTCGGTTGCTTCCCTGGATAAGAAACCAGCCAAAAAATCTCCGGCAGCTCCTTTTACAACTTCAACTTTGCAACAGGAAGCATCCAGGAAATTATATTTTTCAGTAGGCAGGACCATGCAAGTGGCTCAAAGGTTATATGAGGCCGGGCTGATCACCTATATGAGAACAGATAGTGTAAATCTGTCTAAGGAAGCCATTAATGAAGCCAAGCAGGCCATTGTTTCCAATTATGGCGAAAAATATAGCAAGGTTCGGAATTATAAAGGAAAAAGTAAAGGTGCCCAGGAGGCCCATGAGGCCATTCGCCCAACAGACATGACCCTTCAATCCCCAAAGGTGGAGCGAGACCAGGCAAAGTTGTATGAACTGATCTGGAAAAGAACACTGGCTTCCCAAATGGCGGATGCCGAGTTGGAGCGCACCAATGTAAAGATCAAGACAAATACCCATAAAGAGGAGTTTTCTGCCAATGGAGAGGTCATCAGGTTTGATGGCTTTTTAAAAGTGTATCTGGAAGGGAAGGACGAAGAAGATCTGGCAGAAGAGCAGGAAGGAATGCTCCCAGCTTTAAAAGTATCAGAAACCTTATACAATTCACACATAACGGCTACCGAAAGATTTACCAGGCCACCCTATAGGTATACAGAAGCCACCTTGGTGAAGAAACTGGAAGAATTGGGAATTGGAAGGCCCTCAACGTACGCGCCAACGATATCTACAATACAAAATAGAGGCTATATAGAGAAAGGGAGTGTTGATGGAACTGAGCGTGAGTATTCCCAATTGGTTTTAGAAAACGACACTATCAATGAAAAACAACTAACGGAAACGGTTGGTTCTGACAAAGGTAAAATGGTGCCAACAGATATTGGTATCATTGTGAACGACTTTCTAGTGGACCATTTCGCCAAAATCCTTGATTATCATTTTACTGCAAAAGTGGAAGAAGGATTTTGATGAGATCGCCTCCGGAGAAGAAGATTGGCAAAAGGTAATGAAAGACTTCTATAAGGACTTTCACCCCAATGTGGTCGATGTAGAGGAAAATGCAGATAGGGCAAGCGGGGAACGTGTTTTAGGGATAGACCCGAAAACCAAGAGACAGGTTTCCGTGCGTTTAGGACGCTTTGGTCCCATGGTGCAAATAGGTACGGTAGAAGAAGAGGAGAAACCATTATTTGCCAGTTTACTCCCAGATCAGTCTATAGCAACAGTTACTTTTGAAGATGCTATGGACCTTTTTAAACTACCCAGAAAATTGGGGGTATACGAAGGAGAGGAAGTAGAGGCGAATGTGGGGCGTTATGGACCATATGTGCGCTTTGGAAAGAAATTTGTTTCCCTTGAGAGTGGGGAAAGTGCCATGGATATAGGACTAGACAGAGCTATTGAGTTGATCAAGGCAAAACAGAAGGCCGATGCCCCTATCACAACCTACGAAGACAAAGATGTCACCAAAGGAACAGGTAGATTTGGACCGTTTATAAAGTGGGATGGGATGTTTATCAATGTGAATAAAAAGTACGATTTTGATAACCTTTCTGAAGCGGATATCGCCGAATTGATTGAGGCTAAAAAGAAGAAGGAAGCAGAGCGTGTTGTTAAGGAGTGGCCGGAAGAAGGCATTCGCATAGAAAAAGCACGTTGGGGAAGACATCAGATCATCAAAGGAAAATTGAAGGCAGAACTCGCGAAGGAAGTAGATGTCACCAATTTTAGTCTGGAAGATGCTCAGGGGCTCCTTGAAAAGAAAAAACCCAAGAAAAAACGTAAGTAACCCTACTTATTGTTGTACATCCTATGGCATTCGATTTCTTAGTACCGGTAGAAGATAAGGCATTGCTCATTGTGAGTTGTTGCCAAAGCAATCACTTGGAAAAAATGTGTTTAAGCACACCCATCGGGATGGCCTCCCCGTGCTTGCCAATGCTTCTTTCGCTATAATGGGAGTTAATGAATCCCGAAATGCTTTTGAAAAAAAGCCAGAAAAACTGGACAATTCGTGGAGATCCGGATCCAGCTGTATAAGCTAATGATGGGGAACTGGAATGCTAATATCGTGGATCTGGGTGATGTAGAAGAAGGGGAGTCGGTAGAAGACACCTATTTTGTGGTAAAGGAAATTGTTGCCGAATTGTTGAGGAAAATGTTATTCCTATTATTATAGGTGCAACACAGGATATTACGTATCCAGCCTACCGGGCTTTTGATGGAATAAAGACCATGATCAATCTGGTCTCCATCGATAGCCGTTTCGATTTTGGCGTAGACGAAGAGCTTATTTCTTCCAGTTCCTATATGAGTAAGATCATTACCGATAAGCCCAATAATCTTTTTAATTTCTCCAATATTGGGTATCAGAGCTATTTCAACGCCCAGGAAGAGATAGATCTTATGGAGCGGCTTTTTTTTGATGCCTATCGTTTAGGATCGATTACTTCAATGACCTATCCTTGGCAGAACCGGTATTGCGAAATGCCCATATGGTAAGTCTAGATGCTACGGGCCATTAAAGCTAGTGAAATTGGCCTTTCCTCAAACTTTTCCCCAAATGGCTTTGACGGACAGGGAGATCTGTGCTATTGCCAGATATGCCGGAATCAGCGAAAATGTGGCTGTTTTTGGCATCTATGAAATGCGAAAATACCCCACAAGTCCTATCAATTGATAGCTCAGATCATCTGGTACTTTATGGAAGGGCTTCAACTTCAGGATCAAAGAACGGCCCAGTTCCGAGCAACAAGGACTTTACAAAGTTTATTGTGCCCACAGAGACTGAAGAATTGGTATTCTTTAAGAGTCAACTTACCCAAAGATGGTGGGTGGAAGTCCCACCAATTTTGTTTCTTCACATACTAAATCAAATTCACCTGCGTTATTACCCTGCACTGAGCAGGACTATTTGGACGCGTGCGATCAGATTATTCCTGAGCGGTGGTTTAAGGCCTATAAGAAAGGTTTTAATTAAACGTGAATTTTTTATAAGGAAGGCCAGTAGATACAATAATTTATTCAAAAAGTAGTTTTAGAGAATAGATAATTGTGTATTGCAGTTTAAAGTCTAAATCGAAATTTAACCTAAAGTATGAAGAAGCTATTGTTGTTATCTATAGCGTTTGTTTTTTTACTCTCGAGTTGTGGGTCAAAAACAAAAGGAGAGCTAGTGGGTGTCCAAGGTAAAAAGTGGTATCCCGGAAAAACCCTATGGAATGGAACTGATCCCAAGAGGCGCATTTATCATGGGTAAAAGCGAGGAAGACCATGGCGCAGGTTCTCAATGCCCCTACCAAAACTGTAACGGTTCGATCGTTCTATATGGACGATACGGAAATTACCAACAGTGAATACCGCCAATTTGTGGAATGGGTTCAGCGATTCTATCGCAAGAACCAAATTGGCTATTTTGGCCGATGATTTAGGCTTGGGTCCGGAAGATGGAGGGATTGGAGAATTTGCATTTAAAGATGCGGATACTACCAAGAATGTCTGTTTATGACAAATATATGCTAGATAATTACTGCGGGTATGGGCGAAACCGGTTATGAAGGCTATGAGCCTTGAACAAAGATGAAGATCTTGATTTGGGATACCTCTGATTATCCGGATGAATATTATACAGAAGATCATGGATTCATTATATATTCCTGAAGAGGAATCTTATAATGGACAACGTATTATAGATGTCACCAAATTAAAGTACAAGTATAGCTGGATGGATATCGAAGCGGCCGCAGTTCCAGAGATACAGGCAGTAGAAAAGATTTTATTAAGACCGAGGAATTGGAGATCTATCCGGATACTACCGTATGGATCCGCGATTTCGAATATTCCTATAATGAACCCATGCACAATGATTATTTCTGGCATGATGCCTACAGTGATTATCCTGTAGTAGGTATTTCTTGGAAACAGGCCAAAGCTTTTTGTAATTGGAGAACCAAGTTCAAGAATGACGATCAAAAAAGTCGAGGCAAACAATTTGTAAACCAGTTCCGATTGCCAACGGAAGCAGAATGGGAGTATGCCGCAAGAGGTGGTATCGAAGGAGGTACGTATCCATGGGGTGGACCTTATGTAATCAGTGATACGGGTTGCTTTATGGCAAACTTTAAACCACAACGTGGCGATTACGCAGCAGATGCTGCTCTGTATACAGTAGAAGCCAAGTCGTATGAACCCAATGATTTTAACCTGTACAACATGGCAGGAAACGTTTCGGAATGGACAAATAGTAGTTATTACCCAAGTTCCTATGAATATGTCTCTACCATGAACCCTAATGGCGGATTCTGGTGAAAATGCCAGAAAGGTGATCCGGGGAGGATCCTGGAAAGATGTTGCTTACTTCTTGCAGGTAAGTACCAGGGATTATGAATACGCAGATTCTGCCAGGAGTTATATCGGCTTTAGAACAGTACAGGATTACATGGGAGAAGAAGATTCAACACAATAAAAGACGTACCAATAAAAGATCAAACAAAAACCAAATACTTATTATTAAACTTAATTAAATTTAAATTATGGCACAGTCAAAATCAACAAAAAAACTATTTAACATGGCCTACGGGCTAGGTGCGTCAGTGGTGATCATTGGAGCATTATTTAAAATCCTTCACTGGGAATTTGGTCCGCTAACAGGTGGATTACTACTCGCTGTAGGTCTTATTACAGAGGCCCTTATTTTCGCTATCAGTGCATTTGAACCGGTAGATGATGAATTCGATTGGTCATTGGTATATCCAGAATTAGCCGGAGGAGAATCTAATGGTAAATCTAAATCTGATGCGAAAGAAGCGGAAGGATTATTATCTAAAAAATTAGATCAATTATTGAAAGAAGCTAACATCGATGCCGAATTGATGAACAGCTTAGGAGATAGCATTACGCAATTTTGAAGGTGCCGCCAAAGGTATTGCCCCTTCTGTAGATGCTATGGAGTCTACCAAGAAGTATTCTGATGAAATGTCTCAGGCAGCTGCCCAGATGGAGTCATTGAATAGTCTTGTACAAAGTTCAATTAGAAAGTGCTAGCAGACAAGCCTCAATTAACGAGGAAGTTGTTCAGAATGCTAGTGCCCTAAAAGATCAAATGGAATCATTGGCCTCTAACCTTTCATCCTTAAATGGAGTATATGGTGGTATGTTGTCTGCTATGAGCAAAAACTAATTAGTCGAGAATTATAAACCCAAATCAAGTTATTAATCAAAACTAATTAGAAAAACATGGCATCAGGAAAAGCAACACCACGTCAGAAGATGATCAACTTAATGTATTTGATCTTTATCGCAATGCTGGCGCTCAATATGAGTAAGGAAGTTTTAGCCGCTTTTGGCCTAATGAACGAAAAGTTCGAAGCTTCCAATATAAAGGCTACGGAAAGCAATGATGCTTTCTTGGCGAGTCTGGAGACCAAAGCATCAGAGGATGCAGCTAAATATTCAGTGCTCTATACAGGATGCACAGAAAATTAAGCAACTTTCACAGGACTATTTTACCTATTTGGAAGATCTTAAAAAATCCATGACCGAAGATGTGGAAGACACAAAGGATTATCAGGTAATGGACAAAGCCGATTATTTGGATCAGAAGTTCTTCCAGGGAGATAATTTAGCTCCTGAAGGAAAGGAATTTATGAAAAGGATTAAATGACTATCGTTCACAGGTAATTGCTATTATCGGGAAGGATTATCCTGAAGTAAAAGCCAGGTTGAAACCCGCTTTCAAACAGGTGATGCTAACGGTAAAGTTAGAACGCAGAGATGGCGTTAAGGTAGACTGGATCAATTATCACTATGAAGGTTTCCCTTTGATTGCTTCTTTGACTAAATTAACCGCCATTACAGTCCGATATTAAAGCAACTGAAGAAGCTGCTTTAAAAGCTATGTTGCAGGGAGAGCTAACTAGTCAGGTTTCCTTGACAAATTTTGAAACGCAACTTTTCTCTGAAAAATCGGCTTTTTATTCAGGTGAGAAATTCAGTGGAAGCATTGTCTTGGTAAGACCGATAGATCGGCCAAGCCAGTAAAAGCAGAATCTGACCCTGGATGGAAGAAAATTGACCGAAGGTAAAGATTACGAACTCAAAGAAGGTGGGGTAAAGCTATTGATCGGTGCAGGTAGCTGCAGGTGATCATGAGATTGCAGGTACCTTGTTCTATATGCAGGATGGTGCAGAAACAGAAGTTCCGGTAAAGAATTCCTTTTCTACCATCTCCAAGCCAAATGCAGCCGTGATCTCTGCCGATAAGATGAACGTGGTATACCGTGGGGTTGCAAACCCTATGACCATTTCTATTCCTGGTATTCCGGATAATAAAGTATCTGCTTGCGCTTCAGGACTTAAAAGGCTGAGTGGAAGTAAATATATCATGAATCCAGGAACAGGAAGAAAGTGACCATTAATGCCTCTGGTGTATTGCCAGATGGGAAGCGTATCATTACACCGGCAACCTTCAGGATCAAGGATATTCCAAGACCTGCAGGATCTGTTAGAGGTGAAGCCGGAAGTGCCAAGATGCCAAGTCGTAACATGGAAATTGCTACTATTGGAGCTTTGTTGGAAGATTTCGACTTTGACTTGAATCTTGCGGTAAGCGGATTTAAGTTCAAAGTACCCGGACAGCCTATCAGTAGTTGTAAAAGGAAACAAATTAGATGTAGAGCAAAATCGGCCCTAAAAAGAGCTAAAAGAGGTGATGCTGTTCAAATCTTTGATATTGAAGCCTATATCACAAATAACAAGAGCTATAAGCTTAAGAAAGTATCTCCGGTTGTTGTGGAGATCACAAACTAAGAATAGTTAGTAAAATTGAATTTTATGAATTGGAAGAATGTTTTAATTGTTGGAGCCGTTTCTTTGCTACCAATGTCCATCATGGCGCAAGCGAATATCCTGAATGCCAAGAAACCAGAGGAGATTGGTAAGAAGACTCAGAATCAGTTGGCCATGGACAATGATGTACCCTTAGATTATGGGTATGTGGATGACAGAGATATTCTCTGGTCGAAGACCATCTGGGAAGTGATTGATCTTGATGAAAGGGTAAATTTTGCCCTCTACTATCCTACGGATACCGTGGATATAGGAGCTGATAGAAGATCTCTTTATGATGTTTTTCTTAAGAACATCAAGAATGGAAAACTGAAAGATGTCTATGTGGATTCTTATTTCACTGAAAGAAGGAAATTCGAAGATCTGAAAGCAACCCTCACAAGGGTAGATACTACAGATCTGGGATACGAACAGATAAATGCCGGGGAAGCACTTTCTCCTGAATATGTTAACAGGAGAGAGATCACTGCGGCAGATATTGAAGAGTATCGCATCAAAGGTATTTGGTATTTTGATAAGCGCCAGGGAGAATTGAAATATCGCCTCCTGGGGATTGCACCAGTTGCTCCGGATGTTAACTTTGTCGATGATGAATCCATGAATCCTGCCGATAATAAGGTAGAATTGTTCTGGGTATGGTATCCAAGTGCAAGGAAGATCTTGCATGACGCCAAAGTGTTTAACCAACGAAATTCGGCACAACCTATATCTTTCGATATGTTGTTGAATGCAAGAAGGTTCAATGGCAGTCATCTACAGGGAGGATAATGTTCATGGAGACCGTGTATTAGATGATTATATTGCCGATAATGCCTTGTTCCAGCTACTGGAGTCTAATCGTATCAAAGAAGCTATCAGAGATAGGGAACAAGATATGTGGGCCTATTAAAATGCTTAAGTTTATTCCAATTCAATTATAAAATGGAAACGCCGCTCTTTATGAAGCGGCGTTTTTTATTTTTGTACCATGGTAGATTATCTTGTGGTGGGCCTGGTTTGGCCGGAATTTCCTTTTGTGAACCCTTGAAGAAGCAAGGAAGATCTTTTAAAGTGATCAACGATGATTCCAACAAGCTTCCATTGTGGCAGGTGGTTGTACAATCCTGTATTCTTAAACGATTTACTCTTGCTTGGAAGGCCGATGAACAATTAAACTGGCTGATGCCATTTTATTCAAAGCTGGAAGAGAAACTTGGGAGTTACAGTTAGATCATAGGCTTCGAGTCTTACGAAGATTTGCCAGTGTTGAAGAACAAAATCGGTGGTTCGAAGCTGCAGATAAGGCTGCATTGAAGTCCTTTATTGTCTACCAACATTGATCGCCAATACAAATCAATGCCATTGATGCCCCATATGGTTTTGGGGAAGTTCTGGGAACAGGACGAATAGATACACGCTTGTTACGAAGCCTATGAAGCCTATCTGCGATAAAAAGCATTCTGTTCCAGGGAAACTTTTCAATATGAACTATTGCAAATCAAAAGAGAATGAATTAGTTATAAAGATTTCAGGCAAGACATCTTGTTTTTGCACAGGTTTTGGACTAAACAGAACCCATTTTTTAACTATCTGCCTCTAAACGGCACCAAAGGGGAATTACTTACCATTAAAGCCCCAGAGCTAAAAGAAACCAATGTAATTAAATCTTCTGTGTTTATCATTCCGCTGGGAGAATGACAATATCGCATTGGGGCCACCTATAAATGGCAGGATAAGACCAATGAGCCTACTGCAGAGGCAAAAGAGGAACTATGAAACAAAGTTGAAGACCTTTCTTAAGATGTGATTACGAGGTAGTACATCATGTGGCTGGCATTCGACCTACGGTGGCAGATAGAAGACCTTTGGTGGGCAACATCCCCTTATAGACACTCTGTATGTGCTGAATGGATTTGGTTCCAGGGGAGTTATGATCGCCCCTATGCGTCCAAGGCTCTGTATAACTTTATTGAAAATGGCGAGGCATTAGACCCGGAAATGGATATTTCCCAGGTTTAGGAAGAAATATGGCAGGATTAGTGCTTTGCCGCTTTAGGATCGTAACTCATAAAAATATTGATCCAGATATTTCTGGATAAACGTAATTATTACCGGCAAAAATACGACCATGGTAATTACGATACTTATAAAAGTGGTGACAAACTGGAGTTGAAGCAACAAAAAGGAAATTACAAAAGCAGCCACGGCAAAGGCAATTCCTACGGCATAGCTCACATACATGGCCCCATAAAAAAAAGAAGGTTCGATCTTGTATTTGGTATTGCAATGAGAACAGCGTTCCTGCATTTTAAAAAGCGAACCCAATTCTATAAGGATTTTTATAGGTATACATGCTTTCTTCATGGCATTTAGGACAACTTCCTGTTAAAATACTGTAGAGTTTGTTTCCTTTTTTTAACATTTGCAAAAATTTTGGGCAAAAATACGTTTTTGCAGCTTATGCCTCAATGTAACCCAGTCACAATAATGCTTAATGTTCACAATCTTTCCGTTTCTTTCTCGGGCGAATATTTATTTGAGGAAATCTCCTTTCGACTTAATGCCGGTGACAGGGTAGGACTTATTGGTAAAAATGGTGCAGGAAAATCTACGCTGTTAAAATTGTTGTCCAAGGATATGGCCCCGGATTCAGGGACCATCGCTATCCGATAAAGAGATACAGTATAGGTTTTCTAAGACAGGATATTGATTTTGAACGAGGGACGATACGGTCTTGGAAGAGGCCTACCAGGCCTTTGAGGAATTAAGGCCATGGAAGCAAAGTTGGACCATATCAACGAACAACTGGCGGAAAGAACAGATTATGAAAGTGAAGGGTACCATCAATTGATGGTAGATCTTAACGATTATACCCATCACTATGAAATTCATGGGGGGTATAATTATCAAGGGGAAACAGAAAAGATCTTACTGGGCTTGGGATTTAAAAGGGAAGATTTTGAAAAAAAGACCGATACGTTTTCAGGAGGATGGCGCATGCGGATCGAATTGGCCAAATTGTTACTGCAGAATAATGATGTCTTGTTGCTCGATGAGCCTACTAACCACTTCGATATCGAATCTATTATTTGGTTGGAACAATTCTTAACAGGATTATACTGGGGCCGTAGTGATCGTATCTCATGATAAAATGTTCTTGGACAATGTGACCAACAGAACCATTGAAATCTCCCTGGGCAGGATCTATGACTACAATAAGCCATATTCACAATTTCTGGTCCTTACGGCAAGAGATCAAGGAACAACAAATGAATGCCCATAAAAATCAGGAAAAGGAAATTCAACAGGCCGAAAGACTTATTGAAAAGTTCAGGGCAAAAGCCTCTAAGGCCTCTATGGCCCAATCGCTTATAAAAAAGTTAGACAGAATGGATCGCATTGAGGTAGATGAAGATGATCAATAGTGTTATGAAAGTTAATTTTCCTGTTTCCGTAGTACCCGGGAAGGTAGTGGCTGAAATGGAGGACTTATCAAAAATTACGGTTCCAAGGAAGTATTAAAAGACATTGACCTATTGCTGGAACGCGATAGTAAAACGGCCTTTGTTGGTCAAAATGGACAAGGCAAATCAACCTTGGCCAAAGATACTGGTGGGGGAAATTAGCTTATGACGGCCATGTAAAATTGGGCCACAATGTTCAGATCGGATATTTTGCTCAAAATCAAGCGGAATATTTAGATGGCAATAAAACGGTTTTGGATACCATGATCGATGCGGCCAATGAAAAGAATAGAAGTAAAGTTCGGGATATTCTAGGTTCTTTTCTCTTTAGGGGGGATGAAGTAGACAAATATGTAAAAGTACTGTCTGGAGGGGAACGCAACAGGTTGGCTTTGGCTAAAATGTTGTTACAGCCCTTTAATGTGCTGGTGATGGATGAACCTACCAACCATTTGGATATTGATTCCAAAAATGTATTAAAGCAGGCCCTTATAAATTTTGAAGGAACCTTGATCGTAGTTTCACATGACAGGGATTTTCTTCAAGGCCTTACCAATAAGGTTTATGAGTTTAAGGACAAGAAGATTAAAGAATATTTAGGCGATATCGATTATTTCCTGGAAGAGCGCAAGGCAGAAGATTTCAGAGCTATTGAAAAGAAATCGGTCAAAGCTGCACAGAATAAACAAGAAGCCCGGGCTGAAAGGCCCTATCATGACCAGAAGAAACTAAAGGGCTTAAAAAATAAACTCAGCAATTTGGAGAGTGAGATAGGTGTCCTTGAAAAAGAGATCGCAGATATTGATCATGAACTGCTGATGAACTACGATCAGACCATAGCCATACCGGATTTTTTTGACGGGTATCAAAAAAAGAAAAAACGGCTGGAATCGTTGATGAAACAGTGGGAAGATCTTACCTTAAAACTGGAGAAATAGGGTGCGGAATTTCTTTTTGTAGTCCATTTTTTTTCTTCACCACAAATAATCATGGTTTCACAACAAATATGAACCGTTCGTCGGAAAAAATGTCATCCAATCCCTACATTTCGGTATATTTGTAAGGTAATTCTTAGGTAATACATAAGATTTAGTTTAAAAAATTCACTTTGCGCTCAATTTTTAGCACTATGAAAAATTCGCTGATACTGATTCTTGTTTTGCTCAGCGCTTCATTTGTTGTTTCTGCCAGGGTAACCAAAGCCGAAACAAAAGCGCTTGTCGATTTATACGAGAGCACGAACGGTGCCGAATGGGTAAGAGGCTGGGATCTGAATGCTCCGGTTTCTCAATGGTATGGAGTAAAGGTGGAGAATAACCACGTGGTAGAAATCAATCTCTTCAGAAATAATTTAAAAGGTGTCTTACCGGCTAGTTTCGGAAACTTAAGTTATCTCAGAGTAATAAATTTGGCTTTTAATGCGCTAACAGGGGAACTTCCCGAATCTCTAGTCAGTTTGGAAAACCTGGAAGTGTTAAAAATTGAGATGAACAGGTTTAAAGGTGCCTTGCCGGTATCCTTTGGGGAACTATCTAATCTAAAGGAGCTTACGGCCTTTAATAATTTTTTTACAGGAAGTATCCCTGAAAGCATGGGGCAACTTACAAAATTGAAGATATTAAATCTTTCCAGCAATAATTTAAAAGGTGCTATTCCAGAGGCCTTGGGAAAATTAAGTGAACTAGAAAGTCTCGGACTTTTTGAAAATACCCTGGAGGGGTCTATACCCCGAGAATTTGGCAAACTGGTTCAATTAAAGGAATTGATCTTAGCAAATAACCAGCTAGATGGAGAGATCCCTCAAGAGTTTAGCCAATTGGCCAGCCTGGAGATCCTTCAGATACAAAACAACAAATTTAATTCTCTCAAGAACTTAGAGACGATGAATACAAGACAATTCCTGGTGTTCGACTATGACAAAGGAGATCTTAAGTTAAACTTTAAGGAGATCGATTTTAAAAAGTCACGAATGGCGGAAACAAAATTTGACGATGATCCTGATCATGAATAGTCAATTTTAAGTTGGTTAGCTATAATTTAGGGATGTGAAAGCATCCCTTTTTTGTTGACCCTTATTTCATTCTACTTTAACACTTTATGTTTTATTTAACTCCCTCGAACTTGTCAATTATATAGATTTGTGCCTTAACAAATTCTAAAATCAACCTCTACCGGATGAGAAAACTTATACTTTACGCCTTTGGTGTTATTATATTGGTGGTAGCCATTGTAGTATCCTACCTCCTGGTAACGGCTGAAGAACAGAAAAAACCAGTGGCACCTAAGGAAGTCAAAACTGTGTTCGTTGACACAGTGATAAATAAGACTATTCCTATTATTATTTCTGCCAATGGGAATCTTGAAGCCAAGCAGCGGGTAGAGGTCTTTGCTGAGGTACAAGGTATCTTTCGAAGCAGCAGCCACCCCTTTAAGCCGGGGCAAGCATTCAGAAGGGGAGAAACGCTGATGCGAATCGATGCGGATGAATATGCGGCTTCTGTTCAGAGTTCAAAAAGTAGTCTGTATAATCTAATTACAGCTGCGATGCCAGACCTTCGGCTAGATTATCCCGAGGCATACCCCAAATGGCAAGCCTACCTTTCTGAGTTTGATCTTGAGAAAAGTACGCCAGAACTTCCGGAAATAACCTCTGAAAAAGAACGATACTTTATCAATGGCAGGAACATCGTAACCACCTATTACAATGTTAAGAACCTGGAAAGAAGACTTTCTAAATACATTATCAGGGCTCCGTTTGATGGAGTACTTACTGAAGCATTGGTGACCGAGGGTAGCCTCGTTCGCCCAGGTCAGAAATTAGGGGAATTTATCAACCCCTCTATTTATGAACTTCAAGTCGCCGTCAATAAATCATACAGTGATTTCTTAAAAGTTGGTGAGGCAGTTAATTTGGAAAACCTGGAGGGAACCCAAGAGTTTAAAGGAACAGTTGCCAGGATCAATGCTTCCGTAAATCAGGAGTCTCAAACAATTTCTGTATTTATTGATGTTCAGGACGAACGGGTAAAAGAAGGAATGTATCTCGAAGCCCAGATTGAAGGCCGTAGTGAAGAAAATGCCTTTGAAATTTCTCGAAAGCTTCTGAATGACCAAAAAGAACTCTTTGTGGTACGAGATACGATTCTTGATGTCATTAGTGTAAAGCCTGTCTATTTCTCAGACAGAACAGCTGTTATCAGAGGGGTTGATAATGGAACAATTATTTTGTCAAGACCAGTACCCGGCGCCTATGCTGGTATGATCGTAAAAGCTTTTCGCGATACTGCCAATGTTGCTGAAGCCAATAACTTAAAACAACTTCCATAGGATGCGTAAGATCATAGGATATTTTATTAGATTCGATGTAGCCGTAAATGTGATCATCCTGGCTTTTGTCGTTTTTGGGATCCTTGGAGCCCTGAGAATGCGCTCTTCATTCTTTCCTCTGATCGATTCACAACTCATTACCATCAGTATAAATTATCCCGGAGCTGCTCCTCTTGAGATTGAAGAAGGCGTTGTGCTTAAAATAGAAGACAACCTGAAAGGGTTGGTCGGAATAGAAAGGGTGACCTCAACTTCAAGAGAGAATGGGGGAAGCATAAGTGTTGAGATCGACTCTGATGAGGATATCGATGTGATGATCACCGAGGTAAAGAATGCGGTAGATAGAGTTCCTAACTTTCCGGGAGGCATGGAGCCCTTAGTGGTTGCCAAACAAGAATCTATCAGACCTACCATAAGCTTTGCTGTGAATGGGAAAGGAATTTCCCTTGCAAATCTGAAGCAGATCACCCGGAAAATAGAATACGATCTCCGGGCCATGGAGGGAATCTCCCAAATAGAGATCACAGGGTATCCGGAAGAAGAAATAGAAATTGCCATTAGAGAACGAGATCTATTGGCATACAATCTGAGTTTTGAGGAAGTAGCGGTGGCCGTTGGACAGACCAATATCTTAACTACAGGTGGCGAAATAAAAACAGAACAAGAAGATTATCTTATCCGGGCTAAAAACCGTTCTTACTATGGTGATGAACTAAACAACTTGATAGTAAGGTCTGATGCAAGTGGCAATATTGTAAGACTTAGCGATGTGGCCGAGGTCAGAGACAGATTTTCAGAAAATCCTAATGTTTCCTATTTTAATGGGAACCTCTCCGTCAATGTGCAGGTCAGTAATACCAACAATGAAGACCTGATCCCAACGGCTGAAAAGATCAACGACTATATTGAGCAATACAACGCCACTCATAATAATGTTAAGTTAGACGTGGTCTCTGATGCATCTATCTCATTAAAACAACGAACAGCCTTATTGATAGAGAACGGGGCCATAGGAATACTCCTGGTCCTGCTTTTTCTTTCTTTTTTCCTTAATACGCGACTAGCTTTTTGGGTCGCTTTTGGCCTTCCCATCTCATTTTTAGGAATGTTCATTTTTGCTGCGATGTTCTCGGTAACCATTAACATTCTTTCCCTTTTTGGAATGATCATCGTTATTGGTATCCTGGTGGATGATGGTATTGTAATATCGGAAAACATATACCAACATTACGAAATGGGAAAATCGCCCGTGCAGGCCGCAATTGACGGTACTTTAGAGGTGATCCCACCTATTTTGTCGGCCATTATCACCACCATCCTTGCCTTTTCAACCTTTTTATTCCTCGATAGCCGAATTGGAGAATTCTTTGGGGAGGTTTCTACGGTAGTGATTCTTACGCTTACTGTATCACTTTTTGAAGCCCTTATTATTCTACCGGCACATATCGCGCACTCCAAGGCGTTGGTAAGACAAGATCAGAAAGCGCTCGATAATCAAAAAGGAATCGATAAATTTCTGACCAAGCTCAGGGTTTTTAACAAGATTGGTGATCAGCTCATGAGCTATCTAAGGGACCGTCTCTACAGCCCGGCACTACATTTTGTGCTGAATCATCGTTTCATAAGCTTTTCTATTTTCACCGGACTTTTAGTAGTAACCATAGCGTCTATTATCTCAGGGATCGTCCGTGTTACTATTTTCCCGAGTGTGGCGAGTGATCAGGTAAGTATTGAACTACTAATGCCCGAAGGCACCAACCCGGAGATCACAGACGAACTAATTACCAGAGTGGAAGCTGCTGCCTGGAGAGTAAATGAAGATTTCACTGCAAGACAGACAGGTAATCTGCAAGTTGTACAAAATATCATTAAAAGAGTTGGCCCGGGGAATAACAAGGCCTCTCTACGTGTAAATTTATTACCCGGGGAAGAACGCGATTTCCCTTCTCCGGATATTACAAATGCCATCAGGGAAGAAGTGGGGGAGGTCTATGGCGTAGAACGACTTACCTTTGGTTCAGGGGGTAATTTTGGCGGAAGCCCGGTTTCTATAGCCCTCCTAGGAAATGATAATGAACAATTGGAAAACGCCAAGGAAGAACTTCGTACATATCTCGAGAATAACTCAAAATTAAAAGATGTTACGGATACAGATCCCGAGGGAATAAAGGAATTGGATATTGAACTCAAAGAGAATGCCTATGCCCTTGGTTTAAACCTTCAACAAGTAATGAGTCAGGTAAGGGCCGGGTTTTTCGGGGCTCAGGCTCAACGTTTTCAAAGGGGTCAGGATGAGATCCGGGTTTGGGTGCGTTATGATAGATCCAACAGGTCCTCCATCTCGGATTTAGACGATATGAGGATATTAACCCCTTCCGGGCAGCGGGTTCCCTTCTCTGAAATTGCCTCCTATAGTATTGCAAGGGGGGATGAGTCTATAAGTCATTTAGATGGCCAGCGGGAAATACGTATTGAAGCAGATCTGGAGAATCCGAGTGAAAGTGCCACCGATATCCTCTTAGATGTTCAAAATAATTTTATACCGGGACTCCTATCTAAATATCCAACACTTTCAGTCTCTTATGAAGGACAGAACAGGGAGGCACAAAAGCTATCAAGATCCGCGAATGCCGTATTCCCGATCATCTTATTTCTGATCTATGCGGTGATCGCCTTTACATTTCGTTCCTATAGCCAACCGGTGATCTTGCTCTCCATGATTCCTTTCAGTATCGTTGGGGTAGCATGGGGTCATTATATTCACGGATTTCCTATTAATGTTCTATCTGCATTAGGCATCATTGCTTTAATAGGTATTATGGTGAACGATGGGTTAGTGCTCATAGGGAAGTTCAATTCCTATTTGAGACAAGGCATGAAATTTGACGATGCCCTATACGAAGCCGGCAAATCCAGATTTAGAGCTATCTTTTTGACCTCATTGACCACCATTGCCGGTCTTGCGCCCCTTTTGCTCGAAAAAAGCAGACAGGCACAATTCCTGAAACCTATGGCCATTTCCATTTCTTATGGGATTGGGATTGCCACCGTTCTTACGTTACTAATGCTTCCTTTATTACTCTCTGCGGTAAATGCCTGGAAAGGAAATATTGCCTGGTTAAAGACCGGGGAGCGTTTAGAGAAGGAAACAGTAGAACGTGTCATAAAGGAGCAAATGCAAGAAGCTAAATTGAGGGATAAGTTAAAAAAGGCGAACAAAAGTCAATTACCTCCCATTGCGGAGAAGTCAAAAAGGCCAAAGAAAAAAGAACAGGTAAATATAGAAGACAACGTTTAATGAGAAGCAGGTATTTTACTTCCATACTCCTAATATTTCTTTTTGGAGCCTTTCAATCAGTAGCCCAGGAAACTATTCTTTCCAAACAGGAAGCGGTAGATGTGGCCTTGGAAAATAACTTTGGTATACAGGTAGCCAGAAACCAAATAGAAATAGCAGATAATAACCAAAGCATACTCAATTCCGGATTTCTTCCTGCACTTTCTGCAAATGCGGGAGCTAGTTATAACAGGGATGATTCCAACATTGAGTTTCCGGGCCAGATCCTTGAAAATGGGGATCCCAGGCCAGATCTGCAGATCGACCAGGCAGAGGCACAACGCTATAATAGCGGCCTTTCATTGGCCTATACCCTGTTTGATGGATTAGGACGCTTGTATAATTATAGGAGCCTGAAAGAACAATACCAACTCACTGAGCTGCAAGCACGTGAGACTATTGAAAATACCATGCTTCAATTGCTGAGTGTTTATTTTGAGGTAGCCCGACTATCGGAGAATGTCAATGTTTTTAAAAAGGCTTTAGAGATCTCAAAGGATAGAATTACCAGAGCAGAGTACGCATTTGAATATGGCCAGAATACCAAATTGGATATCCTGAATGCCCAGGTAGATGTTACCAATGATAGTATAAACCTGCTGAACGCCCAACAACAATTGGCGAATACCAAAAGAGATCTTAATGTTGTTCTCAATCAGAATTTGAATGAGACTTTTGAAGTAGATACCGTTGTGGCGTTTATTCCAAGACTACAATTAGACGAGTATATTTCACAAGCCAAAGAGAATAATGTGGCTGTTCTTCAGACCGAGAAAAATCTGATGATCAATGATTATGATATTAAGGTTAGTAGGAGCGGGTATCTTCCAAATATAGGTTTAACCGGATCTTATGGGTGGAATTTAAATCAAAGTGCCGCTTCTGCCTTCTTCCCTGGGGTGAATAATACTACCTACAATCTTAATTTGGGTGCTAGTTTAACCTGGAACCTTTTTGATGGAGGAGGTACCGCAGTACGTGTAAAGAATGCCAAGATCGCCCTTAAAAATCAGGAATTGCTTAAAAAGCAAGTCGAGCTGGAAGTAGACCGGGATATTCTCAACGCACTCGAGTTTTACCAGAACAGGTTGATGATCTTTGCCATACAGGAACAAAATGTGATCACCAATATAAATAATTTTGATCGTTCCCGGGAACAATTTCAATTAGGAAGAATCACCTCTATAGAATTCAGGCAAGCGCAGATCAATCTGCTCAATGCGCTTACGAATAAAAACTTAGCAAAGTACGACGCAAAACTTGCAGAACTTCAATTGTTGCAACTCACAGGGCAGTTGCTGAATGTGGAATTATAAGCAGGTACATGTTTGAACACTTTTTTCAATGTCCGTATTGCTGGGAAGAGATCTCAATGCTTTTAGACGTGTCCATTTCTACCCAAACCTATGTGGAGGACTGCGAGGTTTGTTGCAATCCTATTGAGGTAACTGCTCAATTTGATCATCAGGAGCTTCAGGGATTTCAAGCCAACAGCCTCGAACAATAGATTTATATCAATTCTTTTTCGATTAAATACACCGCGGGAAGCTAATCCCCAATAATTTAGTATTTTGTCATACCACACTGGTTAGGTATGGATAAAAAACAAAAAAAGGCAACCGCCTATTGGAAAGAAAACCTAAGGTACCTAATACTTTTATTAAGCATATGGTTCCTGGTCTCCTTTGGTGCCGGAATTCTGTTTAAGGACGCTTTAAATACTATTAAGATTGGTGGTTTTGGCCTTGGATTCTGGTTTGCCCAACAAGGGGCTATTTACGTCTTTGTGATCCTCATTTTTATTTATGTCCGACTCATGAACAAACTCGATAAGAAATATGGGTATGATGACTGATCCTTTTACAAAACTAACGGCCTAAATTATGGATGTTCAAAGTTGGACCCTCCTTCTGGTTATCATCTCATTTTCGATCTACATTGGCATTGCTATATGGTCGAGAGCAAGCTCAACAAGTGATTTTTATATCGCAGGGGGACATGTGCCGGCATTGGCCAACGGATTGGCTACTGCGGCAGATTGGATGTCGGCAGCCTCTTTCCTCGGCATGGCGGGCCTGTTGTCCTTTACCGGGTACGATGGTTCCGTATACCTTATGGGTTGGACCGGCGGATATGTTCTGCTGGCCCTTCTTCTGGCACCTTATCTTAGGAAGTTTGGGAAATTCACTGTGCCCGATTTTATTGGCGACCGGTATTACTCCAATATAACGAGAACGGTTGCTGTGGTGTGTGCCTTGCTAGTATCTTTCACTTACGTAGCAGGACAGATGCGTGGCGTAGGCCTTGTATTCTCACGTTTTTTGGAAGTGCCAATTAACACAGGAGTAATGATAGGGATGATCATAGTACTCTTTTATGCCGTTTTGGGTGGGATGAAAGGCATCACTTATACACAGGTGGCCCAATATTGCGTACTGATCTTTGCTTTTATGGTGCCGGCTATTTTTATATCTATCCAAATGACCGGGAATCCTGTTCCGCAACTGGGTATGGGAGCAAATGTGCTGGGGGAAGAAATGTCTTTGTTAGATAAGTTGGATGGACTATCTACAGACCTGGGTTTTACAGCCTATACAGATGGCTCCAAAACTATGATTGATGTGTTTTGTATCACGGCTGCCTTAATGGTAGGAACAGCGGGTTTGCCGCATGTAATTGTGCGTTTCTTTACTGTTCCCAATGTTCGGGACGCCCGGAAATCGGCGGGGTATGCGCTACTTTTTATTGCCATTTTATACACCACTGCACCTGCAGTTGCCGTTTTTGCAAGAACGAACCTCCTGGAGACGGTTAGTGATCAACCTTATAAGGATATGCCCCCCTGGTTTCAAAAATGGGAAACGACAGGTCTCATAGTTTTTAATGATAAGAATAACGATGGACTCATCCAATATGTTGGAGACGCGGATAGAAATGAATTAACCGTTGATCCTGATATTACTGTATTGGCCAATCCGGAGATCGCCGACCTACCGAATTGGGTCATTGCCTTGGTAGCCGCCGGTGGATTGGCGGCGGCATTGTCAACTGCTGCCGGACTATTATTGGTGATCTCAACGGCCATTTCACACGACTTGATAAAGAAGCAATGGAAGCCGGATATTTCGGATAAAGGCGAGCTTGTTTTTGCCAGGTTATCTGCTGTGGTAGCTGTTTGTATAGCTGGCTATTTTGGTATCAATCCCCCCGATTTTGTGGCAGCTACGGTGGCTTTGGCTTTTGGGTTGGCCGCTGCCTCCTTTTTTCCCGCGATCATTCTTGGAATATTTTATAAGAAGATGAATAAAGAAGGGGCGACCGCTGGAATGGTAGCAGGTATTTTGGTAATGCTCTTCTATATGTTAAAATTTAAATTCGATATGTTTGGAGGAGGAGGCCCGGGAGATTGGTGGTTCGGAATTTCTCCGGAAGGCTTTGGAACTGTGGCAATGTTGCTTAATTTTATAGTATCCCTTGTTATTTCAGTATTTACCAAAGACCCGCCACAGGAAGTACAACAAATAGTTGAAACCATTAGGTTACCCAAGGGCTCAGCAAGGGCCAGGTCACATTAAATAAAAAAATATGAGCAATTACCATATCAAAAATTTGGAGGAATATTTTCAGATCTACCGAAAATCGGTACGGGAACCTGAAAATTTCTGGGAGGAAATAGCCGAAGAACATTTTGTTTGGCGAAAAAGATGGACCAATGTGATGAGATGGGATTTTTCGAAACCTGAAGTTGCCTGGTTTGAAAATGCAAAATTAAATATTACAGAAAATTGTATCGACAGGCATCTCCACATCAGGGGTGAAAAAACAGCCATACTTTTTGAACCCAATGATCCCAGGGAAAAAGCGCTGCATATTAGCTATAATGATCTTTATGAGCGGGTGTGTAAAATGGCCAATGTACTCAAAGAGCAGGGAGTGGCTAAAGGAGACCGGGTTTGTATCTACTTACCCATGATCCCTGAACTGGCAATTGCTGTGCTCGCTTGTGCCCGCATTGGGGCCATACATTCAGTGGTCTTTGCAGGATTTTCTTCCCAGGCCCTCGCCACCAGAATCAATGATTGCGATTGTAAAATGGTGATCACTTCAGATGGTTCCTACAGAGGTGCCAAGACCATTGATATAAAGGAAATTGTGGATCAAAGCCTGGAGACCTGCCCCGGAATCAAATCGGTTTTAGTAGTGAAACGGACCGGTGCATCCGTCAAAATGGAAAAAGGTCGGGACCAGTGGCTTCAGCCCTTGTTAGATAAGGCCAGTTCAAAGAATGTCGCGGAAGTTATGGACGCTGAAGATCCCTTGTTCATCCTGTATACCTCAGGATCAACGGGGAAGCCAAAGGGTATGGTACACAGTAGTGCGGGCTATATGGTATATACAGCCTATACCTTTAAGAATATTTTCAATTATCAGGAAACTGACGTGTATTGGTGTACCGCCGATATCGGATGGATCACGGGGCATTCATACATCGTTTACGGACCTCTTGCCAATGGTGCTACCACAGTAATGTTCGAAGGGGTGCCAACATATCCGGATCATGGACGTTTTTGGGAGGTCGTTGAAAAACACAAGGTAACCCAGTTCTATACAGCCCCCACGGCTATAAGGGCGCTGGCAAAGGAAAATCTTGATTTTGTAGATAGCTATGACCTCTCGTCTCTCAAGGTATTGGGAACCGTGGGTGAACCTATCAATGAGGAGGCCTGGCATTGGTATAACAATAACATAGGGAAGAATAAAAGCCCCATTGTAGATACCTGGTGGCAAACTGAAACCGGGGGGATCATGATCACTCCGATTCCATATGTAACTCCAACAACCCCTACTTTTGCCACCCTTCCGTTTATAGGGGTACAACTTGCCTTAATGGATGAGCAGGGGCAGGAATTAAAGGGAAATCAGGTTGAAGGCAGGTTGTGTATTAAATATCCCTGGCCTTCCATGGCGCGTACCATTTGGGGCGACCATAAACGATATTACGACACCTACTTTGCTGCCTTTGATAACATGTATTTTACAGGAGACGGAGCAAAAAGAGATGCTGTAGGCTATTACAGAATAACGGGAAGGGTAGATGATGTGATCATAGTTTCGGGTCATAACCTGGGAACGGCTCCTATAGAAGATGCTATTAACGAACATCCTGCTGTTGCGGAATCGGCTATTGTTGGATTTCCACATGATGTTAAAGGGAACGCTTTATACGGTTTTGTCATATTGAAAGAAATAGGGGAGTCTCGAAAACCGGAAAACCTGCGGAAGGAGATCAACCAGCAGATTACGGAACATATTGGCCCTATTGCAAAGCTGGATAAGATACAGTTTGTGCCAGGATTGCCAAAAACCCGAAGCGGGAAGATCATGCGCAGAATTTTAAGAAAGATCGCGGCCAAAGACACATCAAATCTAGGGGATATCAGTACGCTACTAAACCCGGAGGTGGTTGAGGCGATCATAAATGATGCCCTATAAGTCAAAGGATCGCATACATTAGAAATCCACCAAAAATAAAGGAGCATGGGGCAATGATTCTTATCCTGGAAGGGGTAAGAATATCAGCAGACTTTAAGGCATATGCATGATGGTATTTTCTGGGAAGTATCATTAGAAAAACAGAAGTGCCCATCATAAACCACCCCAGCACGCTAAAGAATTGCGGAAATTTTGAAACTGTCGCACAGAGTATCATTCCGGCAGCCGGGATCATTCGCAGTATCAGTTCCCCGTAATTGATCAAAGGAGTACTTCCTGCTTTTTTAATAATTGCTCTGGCCTTCTGAGGAGTTAGCAGCATTAAAAATCCTACGCCAATGATAAAAACAGCATAGGCGATGACGGTAAATTTGGCAACCAACATAAGGTGACTTTAATCTTTGGAATTGTAGTAATGCTGCAGTACAAAGAAGGCTTTCTTCTTTTTCCCTTCTTCAGAGATAAGGCCTTTGCGATTCCAGCCATCTTGTATTTGTGGAAGCATTCTTCTGGGGGATCTGAAATCTACCAAGATCCAGGGCGACATTCCACGAAGTTGTTTAATAGAACTCAGCATCTTCAATGTCTCAATATATAGATGTTCCTGGTATTCCTCTGTCCATCGGGTATGTTTATCACCGTGCAGCCCCTGTTTTGCTCCACCCCCAAATTCAGAGATTAGAACAGGCTTATTCTGTTCAATAACCCAGCTGATATCTTGCGCCTTTTCGGGCAGCCCATCGTACCAACCAATATATTGGTTAAAACTCAGGATGTCTACTACCTCTGCAAAAGCATCATGAATGGTACGGACGTTGGGATCACCCCGGTAGGGACTCTGTTCCAGGGCAGCACTAATAAGTCTAGTTGGGTCCAGGGATCTTGCCAATGCAGCCAGCTTACTTAGAAATAAATTTCTGGACTCACTAGTGGGTGTTTCGTTGGCCATGGACCAGATGATAACAGAAGCTCTGTTTTTATCCCTGGCTATGAGTTCTGTAAGCTGGTTGGCGGCATTTTGATAGGTGGCCGGGTTTTCCCAGGAAATGGTCCAATAAACAGGGTTCTCCTCCCAGACCAGTATTCCCATTTCATCAGCCAATCTCACCATATGTTCATTGTGAGGGTAATGTGCCAGTCTTACAAAATTACAGCCTAATTCCTTAGCCCAGCTAAGCAATTTGCGGGCATCTTCTATAGAGTTCCCCCTGCCTCCCCTTATCGGACTTTCCTCATGAATAGAGATTCCTTTTAAAAAGACAGACTCTCCGTTCAGCAGAATATTATCGTCTTTAGTACTTATAGAGCGAAAACCGATCTGGTCCGTAATTGTATCCTCTGTAGATGAGAAAATCACCTGATATAGTTTAGGATCTTTCAGTGACCAATAATCAATTTTATCTGATATAAGCCTGATGTTGGCTCTTCCCGTTTTATTCGTTAAAAAAGTAGTATCGATAGATAAATCGGGGATGCGCAAACGAATTGGATGTTCTCCCGATACGGGTCCATCGAGTTGTGCAAGACCATTGATCTCGTGAGGGTTCTCCGTATCCAGGTGCAAGAAATAATCTTTGATAAAAGTAGCACTTGTTTCCAGGAGTTTTACATCGCGGGTAAGTCCGCCGTAATTCCACCAGTCTGTATTTAGGGTAGGGACGCCCTCCTTAATCCTTTTATTATCTACTTTAACAACCAGAAAATTGTCCTGGTCTTTTAATAGATGGGTTACCTCATAGTTAAAGGGCGTAAAGCCACCTACATGTCTGCCAAGTTTGGTGCCATTAAAGTACACGTCTGTCTGGTAGTTCGAAGCTTCAAAATAGACAAAAACCCGGTTTGTCGCATCAGTTTTACGGTAATCCAAAGATTTTTTATACCAAACAGTGCCTTCGTAATAGAATAGTTTTTCTTTCTGCGTATTCCAGTCTCCCGGCACTAAAATACTATCGCTCAGATCAAAATCATATTCTACCAGTTCCGATTTATTGGAAGGTTTCGAATTGGTAAAAAAAGCAGCTTTTCCAGGATCTTTATGATCCTCAAAAGCTTCTAAACGGTAGTTATAAAACCCATTTTCATAGGGGTCTACAATATACTTCCAATTCCCATTTAATGAATGTGTTTTTCTATGGTATGTATTTATAAGCAAGGGTTCCTGGGCAGCTCCTACTCCGATAAAAAGAATCATAACCAGAAAAAAAAGAGGCTTTAATTTCATAGTAATAGGTTCGTTAAACTGTTAATTCTTATCTGACAATGGTATGAGTCGCGCACTTAGATCTGGCTTCTCCATGGCATTATCTAAAGGAAACATAGGTCTTTTAATGTTTTTGTAAGGGAGGCGTTCCAAATCCTGATCTACTCCGCCGGGGGTAAGGGCCATGATCCAGTCGGCTCTTATATCGTAGAGTTCAGGAACCAGATAGCCAATCTTTACCACCAGAATATCAATTGCTCTCGGATTTAATCCAAGGTTTGTAAAGTCGCTTTCATGATGGTAGGGCTTACGTTTTTTAGTTACGATCACATATACACTTCCTATCTGAACGACCACTTCGGTTTCGGCATCCTTATCCTTATAATGAATAGCTTTTATAGTTCCTGAGAGTTCCAATGGTGGTGCGTAACGGTCGTCAACAGCGGCCCCTGCAAAGGCGGTAACCCGGCCTCCGATCCCAGCTTTGACGGCTTCCTTTACGAATTCAGGACCCGGGATAGATGCATAAATAAGGGAAGGGCCTTCCACGGATTTAAACTCCGGACGGGCCAGTATTTCTCTTAATGTCCAGGTGACATCACCTGCTCCACCTGCGGTGGGGTTATCACCCATATCACTGATAATAAAAGGATGTACAGCACTAGCAATGGCTTTATCAAGACTTTCATCCAGGCTTGCCGTTGGTGCCACAAATTGAAATTCGTTTCTTTTATTCCAAAAACTCCGGGCCAAATCTTCTGCTGCTCTTACCACCGATTGTTTATTATCTCCGGTTACCATGACCACGGCATGGTTACGTGGTTCATCGGCCCATGCATAACCGATCCATATAGCGGCGTCTACAATACCTTCCTGCCTTGTTATGGGTCCTATCCGGGAGTAGAGACTTTTCCCGGGCTCTATGCGTGTGCTTGTCTTTTCACCGGGCAACAGAATGGGGACAGGGATCCAGGCTTTATAGGTAGGTTTCCCTTTCCCGTTTTCTAATCTGGTCAGCAAATTGTCTACGGCCCGCTTTTTAGATTCCATGGCATCTTCGTGGGGTGCCATCCTATAGCAAGTGATCAGGTCTGAGTGATGGGCAAGACGCTCAGAAACATTGCCGTGCAGATCCATGGATGTGGAAATAAGCGTTTCGGTACCTACTACCTCCCTGATCCGGGTAATAAAATCACCTTCCGGATCCTCTAATCCTACCACGCTCATAGCTCCATGAATATCTAAAAAGAGCCCATCTAAAGGGAGCGTTTTATATAGCATATTAAGAGTTTTGCCTAAAAGAGATTCGTAAGCTTCCAGGGTTACCGCTCCCCCCGGAAGGGCATGGCCTTTTAAAGTTGGGAGCCATTGTGCGCGTTTTCGCATGAGCGAATCTGCATCAAGGAAAGGGTAATAGGAAAACACGGCCTCTCCTGTTTTCGCATGAAAAGCATCTTCATGGGTTAGAGCAGGGGAAAAAGTACTGGACTCAATGGCAATACCGGCGATGGCTATCTTAGGAGATACATTTTTACTGTGCTCATTCGATACTTCGTTAGGTAGTTTTGTTTGGCCTATCGCAGCAATAGAGCTTAGGAATAATAGTACGAAACAATGAACTGTAGTTTTAAAGTAGTATTTATTGATTAATTGTACGCGCATCGGATATTCATTTAGGTGTTTCTTTTTTCTTCAAAATGGCATAGGTAAACCCATTTTGAAGACTAAAAGCGACAACTATGACTCCAATGATGGTATCCGACTTCTCATGATCGCCCAATAAGGAGGAGGTTATCAGGATGACTGCCGCCCAGATAAGGGCATTGAGTATTAAAACCTTTTTCATAGAAACATAGGTTAGTTGGTTTTCGGGTATATGTAAAAGAAATAAGCAGTTTTCTTCAATTTTAAAGGTAAGGAAAAAGTGTTAGAAGTAAAGAGGAGGGTTTATGGCATGTTTTATTTGAAACTATAGGCCATGCTATTTTTTTGCCGCCAATTTTCCACCTAACCATCCCATGGGAAGGTATGCGACTAACAGATCGAGGGTTGAGAACCAGGTTGGTGCCGGTAGGTTTATCACATTAATAATTCCTCCTATGAGGAACAAGACCCCAATTGCCATGGCAAATTTGGTCTTATGGGTGGCTGCAATTTTTGCTGCAATAAAAGCACCAACCAAAGTTCCTATGGCATGGGCGAGGAAGGGAAAGATAAAATGTTTGGGTTCAAACAAACTCATACTTTCTTTAAGTCCTTCCATGGTACTCACGTCTGCCCCTTCCGGAAGGCCAATGACAGTTCCATTCAGTGAAATAAAGAACATGTTAACGGCACTTCCAATAACAAGGCCCACGATAACGGCTAGTATATTTCTTAGGATCGGATTCATTTTGGTTGGTTTTTGGTTGTTAAATGTCCGTATTACTTGTAATAAAACACCTATAGGCCTCTTAAATGTAGTGAATTTCTATTAATTATATGACCTCAGAGTATGGTTCTGGGAAAGTAGTCAGGACTAACCTTCTCTATTGGGAATTTTGGTAATATTTTTAAGGAATACTATCTGCTCCAAATGATTTTGTCACACGATCATTTTTTTTAAGGGAATACCCTGTAAAACCTTCTTTAAAAGTAACCGGGATAGATTTGATACCGTCTGGGGAATTTACAGGTACAAGGCAATTGAAGTGCAGGTGCTCTACCGTTGTCTGTCCTGTTAGTCCAACCAGGCCAATGGGACTGCCCGCTTTAACGGAGTCGCCTATAGCCACGAGACTTCCTTTATATTCCAGATGAACATATTGAGTGTAAATACCAGATACGGGGTCATATAAGGTGATGAAATTAGCAAAAGGTCTCCATTCTTTTCCCGGACCACCATCTTTATAGTCCTCCACGACGCCAACAACAAAGCCATCGGTTGCTGCACAGATAGTATCATTTCTTTTCATTGCAAAATCTATGGCATATCTGGAATACGTACTATTATGTGTGAAGTCGCCATTGTAACCCTGAATGATTCTCGATGTTTTATTTTTTAAGAAAGGCAATTCCACTTCCGGGGTGCCGGTAATACTACTAGTGTCTCCCAGTGTGGCTCTTATCTTAAGGAAAGGAGCTTTATTCTTGAATCCATAGAAATGTAAAACTGTATCTTTCTTTGCTTTTAGTATGGTCGGATTTGAGAATACTAATTTGCCATTCAAAGCGGGTGTTTCGTCTTCAATTATTAACCGGATCGGACAATGAAGTGGATTTTCAAGTGCTATCGATAAGGTGTCATTACTTAAAGAGACTTCTTTTTTGTATGTAAATTGTGAAATTTTTTCCGCTGGTAGTCCGGTATTGTTACAGGTATTGATAAGCAGGCACAATGATAAAATTGATAGAATCCTAAGCATAAGAATCTGTCAATAGTTTCTTCAAAAAATTGATCTGTCCCAAATGGTAGTGACAATGCTCACTGATCCCCATTATATTTCTTTCATAGGAGCCATATTTTGGATCTCCTATAAGTTCTGTCATCTTTTCATCTGTCAGATTTTCAAGTAGCAAAGCAAATTCATCCACCTCGGACCAGATCTTTTTTTTAAAGACCTCCCAATCTTTCTGAGATAAAATGGGTGGGCAATCAAAGCTTACAGCATCGTTCCCTTGCAGGGCCCCGCCTTTTAACACTTTGAGCACTACGAGAACAAAATAATTCATATGATACACCAGTTCTGCAATAGAGTGGAATGGAGCCTCTTTTTTCGTTGCCATTTTCCAGTCCACCTCATCCAAGGTATCCTTCAGGTTTACTGCTGTCCAGTTGCCTCCAAAGTAAACCTCTTTGATGTGTTTAGCGAGAAGTGCGGATAGTGGCATTGTGGCAACAATAAAGAGTTAAAAGATAAATTCTAAATAAAAATAGGAAATTGATGGGAAAGGGAAAAGGATCTGCTTGCAAGAGTAGCAGCGTTCAGGACTTACGGTCGGTAATAATTATCAAGAATAGACTTCATCTTTTGCTTGCCATCAATAATATCTTTTACTGCAGCCCATAAAGGTTTCTCAATGAAGTCGCTAAGTGGTTGTTTTACTTTTAATATCTGAGGAAATACTTGTATAATTTGTTGGTCCCAAATCTCATAATAGGTGAGCAGATCATCCGGGTAGACAATTTTTCTTTCGGTGCCTTCATCAAAACCTCTGAAAGGTTCTGTGATATTTAAGTATCCGTAATCATCCGTAAGTTGTTCTCCTTTTTCAATATCTCTAATGGCGATCTCAAAATCGTAGGCAGTGCTCAGGCAATTGGAATTAAAACTGTGGTTTACAAAACGGCCATAATCCCAGCATAGCATATAATTACCTTTGTTGTTCCGATAGGAGTAAATATCCAGAATATCCCTGTAAAGCGGTTTCATAGAGGCATACTGTTTTGGCGTGAATTCCCTGTCGAGTTCATCCAGCGCCCAGGTAATGGTCCCTGCAGGGATGAATTCTGTTGCGACCACCCCATGACCAATGGTTGCATTAATGTATTTTAATTCTGTTTTCGGATGGATCATATACGTTCCTAAGGTGTTATACAGTGATTTTTTAATTGTACTTAAAGGTAAATCAACGAATTGATAGATCCTCTAATTATTTTTTGGTCATGTATATTTTTTTACGTCCCAGACTGCGCGCTTTGCCAATGGTTGGCAGATGGATTTTTTATCATTTCATATGTTCAATTGCCTTTTTTGTTAATGATTTTCTTTTGAATCGCTGTCAGGAGTAAACTAGCTCCAAGAGCCATGGAGATGGCCAAACAATTAAAGATAATGTCTTGTGGATCAAAATAGCGATGAGGAATTAAAAGTTGTATGCTCTCATCCAAAGCACCCATGGCAATGCCAACAAATAATGAGAAAAATGCAGGCTTGAATATTTTATTTTCTTGCTTAAATCGATCCTTAAAAGCCTTATGCAACAATATGGCCAAAACGCTGTATTCAATAAGGTGGCTGCGCTCGGGAGCACCTAAACGAAAGAAGAACATAACATATACCGCAATGATCCCCAAAAGGATGCCGTATTCAATCTTGCTTGGTTTATTGATGAACCCGTGAATGAAAACAGCAGTAGCTACCAAAGCCATCCCTAAGAGGAAAAAAATTGCCTGAACATTTTGATCCCTTAACTCATTGGCCAGGGGTTGTCCTATAAAAAGGGTAGAAAGAATGGTACTATATACCAGGATTGCCCAAAACCAGTACTGCTTTTCTTTTGTAAATCTCAATATTGGCATGAGCATTACTTTAATCCAACTTAAAATTACTTAAGATAATAAAAAACAGCTAGTTAGCTGAGGTAAGTTTTGCACCAATTCGTTGCACAGTATTCCAATTTCTGGTAGTCATCTGCTTCCCATAGAATTTCTCAAGGACGTTCATTGCTTCCGGAGTTTTGGCTTTAGAGAGATCTAAAAAACTAGAAATGATATGGTCATTTACCCTGAGAATTTTAAGGGAACTGTCTTCGCTGATCCAGGGTAATTGTAATTTGATCTCCGGTTTATCTTGCAAAAAAGAAACATAGCCTCTGCGCTCCTTGTCGAGAATTTCATCCTTAAATGGATCGTCATTCAAAAGGGTCATTATGCGGTCAGCCCTAATAACAATGGTAGGTACCAAAAAATGAAAGACCTTTTCTAATCTTTTTCTAATGCGTTCTGAAAGCCCGGATTCTTCCGAAAATTGTGCTTCAAAAATAACATTGCCCGAATTTAAAAGCGTGGTCACTTTCCGGAAGTGCATGCCCTCAAGTACTTCGCACAGTACAGCCATTGGTACTTTGTGGTGGCCACCTACATTAATGCCTCGCAGAAATGCTACATATGGTATGAATGGTTGGTCGGAAGTCATACGTCTTGTTCATTAAAAATAGCATTTTTATTTAGATCATAGAATCGGATTACATGCATATTTCTGCTCTCTAAAAATATGAGCTTATCCTGTTTAGGTTTCAAGCTAATATAGAACGCTTTCGATGTTTTATGAGGGAAGCATCGGAGCTATAAATAATGGGCAGGGAGCTTGTTATATGGCTTTATTTTAATTAAATTTATGTGGGGTTCGGAATTAATGAATTCCTCCCGGCTTCAGATGATTTTTAAAGATAATTTTTAGTTATTATCATTATCGGATTTAAACATGAGCCATAGTTTTTATCAATGCTAAAGCTAAATTCTATAGGCAAACATTTGTTACATTTGAGGGTTCACCTAAAAGTAAAAATACATCACAACATGGAAGAATTAAAGAATATGAATGGTTCGGCCAATGGGAATGCGTATCAGGTAAATGATGAGAGCATGTGCCCGTTTCTAAATGGGGAAATGAAGCAAACTGCAGGAGGGGGAACCACGAAATCAGGACTGGTGGCCCAACGCCTTAAATTTAAATATCCTGCGTCAACACTCTGAGTTGGTTGACCCAATGGATAAAGAGTTCGATTATGCTAAGGAATTTAAAAGCCTTGACCTCAAGGCCGTAAAGAAAGATCTAACAGATCTGATGACCGATTCACAAGATTGGTGGCCGGCAGATTATGGCCATTACGGACCTTTCTTTATCCGAATGGCATGGCATGCCGCCGGAACATACCGGATCGCAGATGGACGTGGAGGCGGTGGAACAGGGGCACAACGATTCGCCCCCTTAACAGTTGGCCAGATAATGCGAACCTGGATAAGGCCAGGGTGCTTTTATGGCCCATTAAAAAGAAATATGGTAAAAAGCTCTCCTGGGCAGACTTGTTGATTCTTGCCGGGAATGTAGCACACGAATCCATGGGCTTGCCTATGTATGGATTTGCAGGGGGCCGGGAAGACATCTGGCAGCCTGAAGAAGATATTTATTGGGGCTCTGAAACCGAATGGCTGGGAAATAAGGATCGATACAACGAAAAAGGGGAATTGGAAAAACAAATGGGCGCCGCCCATATGGGACTGATCTATGTAAATCCGGAGGGCCCGAACGCCAATCCGGACCCTGTAGCAGCCGCGCATGATATCCGGGAGACCTTTGGTCGAATGGCGATGAACGATTATGAGACCGTTGCATTGATCGCCGGGGGACATACTTTTGGAAAAACACACGGAGCTGCAAGTGATGCCGAATTTTTAGAAGCAGAACCGGCAGGTGCGCCAATAGAAATGCAAGGCCTGGGATGGAAAAGTAATTTTAAAACCGGTAAAGGTACCGATACCATTACCAGTGGTTTGGAGGGTGCCTGGACAGACACTCCAATCAAATGGAGCCATAAATACCTGGAGAACCTATTCGGCTATGAGTGGGAACTCACCAAAAGTCCGGCTGGTGCCTGGCAGTACAAACCCAAAGATGGTGCTGGCGAAGGTACCGTGCCAGATGCGCAAGACCCAACTAAAAAACACGCGCCATTTATGTTAGTTACGGACCTGTCCTTGAGGATGGATCCGGCCTATGAAAAAGTTTCAAGACATTTTCTGGAAAACCCGGAAGAGTTCAAAGAAGCCTATCAAAAGGCATGGTTTAAACTAACGCATCGCGACATGGGGCCAAGGTCCAGATATCTGGGTGCTGAAGTACCAAAAGAAGATCTGGTTTGGCAAGATCCTGTTCCTGCAGTAGATCATGAATTGGTCAATGAGAATGATATTAAGAATCTAAAAAAGAACATCCTGGCCACTGGCTTGTCCATTTCCGAACTTGTTGGAGCAGCATGGGCCTCTGCCTCTACTTTTAGAGGATCCGATAACAGAGGAGGTGCCAACGGAGCCCGTATTCAGGCTTGCCCCCCAAAATAATTGGGAGGTTAACAATCCTGTTCAATTGGGCAAAGTGTTGGATGCGCTTACGAAAGTAATGACAGATTTCAATTCCGCCCAGAGTGGTAACAAAAAAATTTCTTTGGCAGATCTGATTGTTTTAGGTGGTTGTGCGGCTGTTGAAAAAGCAGCTAAGGAAGCCGGGCAAAATGTCATTGTACCTTTCAGCCCGGGTCGTACCGATGCTTCAGAAGAAATGACCGATGCAGAGGCCTTTGAAGTACTTGAGCCTTTTGCGGACGGATTCAGGAATTATCTGAAACAAAAATCATCTGTTCAAACAGAAGCATGGTTAGTAGACAAGGCGCAACTTATGACCCTTACCATCCCGGAGATGACCGTGTTGGTAGGAGGAATGCGCGCCTTAAACGCAAATTATGATGGTTCCAGGCACGGTGTATTTACCGACAGGCCAGGAACCCTCACCAATGATTTCTTTGTGGGTCTTTTGGATATGAACAAGGAATGGAAAGCCATGAACGAGGATCAGGAGCTATTTGAGGCCTATGATCGTAAAACTGGTAATTCATTGAATCTTACAGCCACACGGGCAGATCTGATATTTGGTTCAAATTCAGAACTTCGTGCCCTCGCTGAGGTGTACGCTTGTGATGATGCCAAAGAGAAATTTGTGCACGACTTTGTAAAAGCATGGAACAAGGTCATGAACCTGGACAGATTTGATCTGAACTAAGCAATATCTTAAAATGATAAAAGGTGAACCGTAAAGGGGCACCTTTTTTTTTGATATAAAAAGGATATCATTCTGACTTTGCCGCAAAAATGACCGGGGTAGTTCTGGTAAGTACAAGCGTATCTACCATGGAACCTGTACCATTTTTATATTTTAAAAAATGTGGTGAAGAAATATGCGATTCATAGGCCTCCTGGCTAGCGTAGATTTCAACAACCGTAATTTTGTTGGGTTGGTTCTTACTGGCCATGGCGTACAGAGAAAGTACCCCGGGTTCTTTCTCCACCGAGGTGCTGATTCCTTCCTGGAGCATTGCTGTATAGGCCTCTAACTGGGTGGTGTCTATCACTAATTCAGCGATCTGAACGACAAGCTGATCTTCTTTTTCCAATTGGGTGATACGTTCGAGTAGTTGATTCTCATTGTTGGTCTCACAATGTAAGAGTCCAAGTCCAAGCAGACTTGTAAGTAAGATATACCAGAATCTAAGCTTATTTTTCATTGATCATATTTTATTAGAACAATCAGTTAGGGGAGCGCGGGAATCAAACTTTCTCAAAAACCAGGCGGTAATGATCCATCACCTCTTTTTCAAAGCACACTTTGTTGGGGCTTACCCTGAAGATGGCCACCAGATGCCGGAATTCCTGATCAGTAAAATATCTTGGAATTAGGGACAGGTAGAGCCAATACTTCTTAAGATTGAATTTTCTGAATTTCTTCCGCCATTGGGCAATGGTCTCAATATAGTCGAGTCGACCGCTACTTTTAGAGATAAGTTTAAATCCCGGTTCTGCACATTTAATGACCATTTCCGGGCCGTAGGGTAACCAGGAACCCGGAAATTGTTTTACCATCAGGGCCATGATGTAGGCAGCAGAATCTTTATCCGCATTCACGTCTAAGGCTTCGAAGGGGATCATGTTTTTGCTAAAGACCATGGTCTGCATGTAAAATCGGCCACCTACGGGCAGAAGATCATACAGGGTTTTGAAAAAATCACTATAGATTTTCTCTTGATTACCGGCCTGCCACTCTTCCACGGAACAGAAATGCTCCAGGCCACCGATACAGGTAATGGCATCAAAAGTTCCAAAATCTTGTGGAGTAACGGTTCTGCAATCTTTTACCAGTACGTTATAGCCATTCTTTTGGCAGGCAGCTGCCTGTCCTTGTGAAAGTGTGAGGCCGATGCTTTCTGCCCCTCTGTCATGAGTGATATAGCGGGTAAAGGGTGCCCATCCACAGGCCATGTCGAGGACCTTACTTCCTTTAGTAATATGGAGGCTATCGGCTATAAATTTGTGTTTGGCCTTTTGGGCCTCTTCCAGGGTCATGGAAAAATCCCCATCGTATTTTGCCCCGCTGTAATCTCCGGTTTCGCCCATGCTAAGGCGAAAGATCTCATCGATGGTGGTATAGGTAAAGTCGAGGTCCTTTTGTTCTGCCATGGTATCAGATTAGTTGAGAAATTCTTTCCCTTTAAAGCTAGGGGAATTATAAATACTATGGCCCCAAAAAGGGGCCATATTTTAACTTGTACTAAAAGGGTCATGTTTATTCCGCTGCTATCTGTACGGCCAGTCCGTTTACATCAAAATAATCAGAGGCGCTTGAGATCTTTCCTTCCTCGTTTACAGTGATCAGGGAAAAGAATTTTGCGCCTGTAGGTTTGCCTGTCTCGCTATGAGTGGCATTCCAGGTGCCATAGACCCTGATATCATTGGGTGTGCTGGTGGCGCTTCCCTCAGGAAAAACCGATCCGGACCAGTATCCACCTTCTGAGGTTTGAGGAGTAGAGACTCCGGCTGTCCATTGGATGTCTTCAAAATTATCGTGATAGTTCTTTAGAGCCGCCAGAAGGTCATCTTTCCCGAGCCACTGGTTGCCGTTGTATTGCGGCGGACTCCATTGCAAGGTATCCGAAAGCATATTGCTAAGGGTTTCCATGTCTTCTTCTGAATACGCCTTATAAAAGGCCGAGATCACGGCTACTTTGGCGTCAAATGCCGCGTAGTCCGGGGTTTCAGTTTCTGCCAACACCTCTATGGGAGTGGCCTGTTTGCAAGCTGTAAAACTTAATAGTAGCGCTACTACTGCAAAACTAATTACTAGATTTTTCATTGGTTGGTTTTTATTGGTTTTAATAATTTGAATATAGGGAATTTAAGTCTAAACTTCACGTAATCTAGAATTTAATTCTTGATTGGTAATTTGTGATTAGGCCCCGGCTCAATACTTATGGGGAGAGCAAAAAAAAACCATTTAATGCTACGCATTGTTGTTACTTTTTCTTTTTTTCAAACTCAAGTGAGCTTGTTTTTATTGAAATTTGGAATTTGGCGCTTGGAACTTCCCTTGGAACTGGAATCTTTCCTCAACTTCGTTTCGGAATGGGCCTTGGGGGTGGCTTTACAAAGAAAGCGAACAGATTCTGAGTTTACCTTTGTGATTTGTTATTTGAATTTTTCAGGACTGGATTCTTTCCTCCACTTCGTGTCGGAAAGGGCCTTGGGGGTGGCTTTACAAAGAAAGCGAACAGATTCTGAGTTTACCTTTGTGATTTGTTATTTGAATTTTTCAGGACTGGATTCTTTCCTCCACTTCGTGTCGGAAAGGGCCTTGGGGGTGGCTTTAAAAAGAAAGCGAACAGATTCTGAGTTTACCTTTGTGATTTGTTATTTGAATTTTTCAGGACTGGATTCTTTCCTCCACTTCGTGTCGGAAAGGGCCTTGGAGGTGGCTTTAAAAAGAAAGCCATCTACCTCGCGTCAGCGAGGTATTGCCTTTTTTCCTTGTTCACAAGCTCAAACAAGTTTGGCTTGCTCCCAATGAAAAAAGCCAGCAACTTTCGTTGATGGCTTTCTTTGTAGCGGGGACTGGACTCGAACCAGCGACCTTCGGGTTATGAGCCCGACGAGCTACCTGCTGCTCTACCCCGCGATATGGACGGCAAATATACAACGGTTTTTTAGCATTATCAAAACTTCACAAGGAGAATTATTTGAGCCGCCGCAACTCACTGAAAAACTTAAAATCCCTACCTTCGAGCCTATCAAGCATTCCTATGGAGACACTATAATGATTTTCTTTCAAGATTGATTCCCTATACGGAATGGCCCATGTTTATTTTATTGATAGGCGGGGGCCTGTTTCTGGTGTTTTATTCCACGGTTCTTACCGTATCGATTTTTTGGGCATGCCATTGCCATTACCTGCCGGGAAATACGATGATAAAAATGCCAAAGGAGATGTAAGTTCCTTTCAGGCGCTTTCAGCAGCCGTGGCCGCCACCGTAGGCCTGGGAAATATTTCAGGAGTGGCCATCGCCATCCACGATGGAGGTCCGGGAGTGGTTTTCTGGATCTGGATGACCGCCCTGATCGGGATGTGTATTAAATTCTATTCCTGCAGCCTTTCTATCATGTTCAGGGGAACTGATTCCGATGGGAAACTTCAAGGAGGCCCCATGTACTATATTACACAAGGTATGGGTCAAAAGGCCCGACCTCTGGCAGTGTTCTTTTGTATTTGCGGATTATTTGGTTTTTTAGGGGTCTTCACGGCCAACCAATTCACCGAAACCTTTATGAGTGTGGTAAATCCAACAGAAACCCTCTGGGAAACAAGCGAATTCAATTGGAAACTGCCTTATAGGCATCGTCTTGGCGGTCATAACTTCCTTTGTAATTTTTGGCGGATTGTCCAAAATTGCCAAGGTCGCTTCAGCCATTGTGCCTTTTATGGTACTGGTCTATCTCGCGGCAGTAATAGTTGTAATGGCCATGAATTCGGATCAGGTTTGGCCGGCCTTGAAAATGATACTGACAGAAGCCTGGAATTTTAAAACAATGGTCACCGGAGGTTTTTGGGGCCTGGTCATCATCGGGATCCGTAGGGCCATGTTCTCAAATGAAGCAGGTTTGGGTAGTGCACCGATGTACCATGGACAGTCTAAAAATGATGAACCCATCAAAGAAGGACTTGTTGCCAGTTTGGGACCATTTATAGACACTATCATGGTGTGTACCTTCACCGCCGTGGTGATCATTCTCAGCGGTGCCTATCTTGAAGATGGCAGCGGCATTGTAATGACACTTAACGGCCTTCAGACGTAGCTTATTTGGTTATGGAGATGTATTACTAATGGTCATTGTAACCGCTTTCGCCTTATCCACGCTGTTTACGTATTCTTATTATGGCGTTAAAAGTTTGTCTTTTTTATCGAATGCCCGTATAGGGAAGTGGTATAATGTGTACTTTGTGATCATGATCATCTTTGCGGCCGTGGCATCGCTCGACCTGGTAAAAAACCTGATCGATCTGTCCTATGCCCTTATGGTGATCCCAAATATGATCGCCGTGCTCTATCTGGCACCAAAAGTAAATGCCGCAGCCAAAAAATATATCGCTCAATTAGCCCATGAAAAAACATAAAGCCGGTTTTGTAAATATCATTGGAAATCCAAACGTTGGGAAGTCGACCCTTATGAATGCTTTTGTAGGGGAGAAACTTTCTATTATTACCTCCAAAGCACAGACTACCCGGCATCGGATCCTGGGAATAGTTAATGGCGAAGATTTTCAAATGATCTTATCCGATACCCCGGGGATCATAAAACCAGCCTACGAATTACAAAGTGCCATGATGGATTTTGTGAAGTCGGCTTTTGAAGACGCAGACGTGCTCCTCTATATGGTGGAGATAGGAGAACGGGCCCTAAAAGATGAGCGTTTTTTCGAACAGATCAAAAATAGTGAGATCCCTGTATTGCTCCTTCTGAATAAGATAGATACGGCAGATCAGGCACTACTGGAGGAACAGGTACAATACTGGCAGGAGCAATTGCCCAATGCCGAGCTACATCCCATTTCGGCCCTGACAAATTTCAACATCAAAAATGTTTTTGAACGCATTGTGGAGCTCTTGCCGGAAGCACCCGCATACTATCCCAAAGACCAGCTGACAGATCGGCCGGAACGCTTCTTTGTAAACGAGACCATCCGGGAAAAAATATTAAAGCACTACAAAAAAGAGATTCCCTATGCCGTAGAAATTGAAACTGAAGCTTTTGAGGAAGATGAGAAGATCATTCGCATTGGGGCAGTGATTATGGTAGAGCGTAATTCACAAAAAGGAATATTGATAGGGCACAAAGGCAGTGCATTAAAACGAGTTGGGGTAGAAGCGCGTCGCGATCTCGAACAATTTTTTGACAAGCAAGTACATATAGAGCTCTATGTTAAAGTGAACAAGAACTGGAGAAGCAATAGCAATCAGTTACGACGGTTTGGCTATCAATCCTGATCACTTTCCTTTTTCCAGAATCGCTTCCATAAAGGAATACAGCGCTTTCATTTGAGGTTTGCCTTTCTTTTTTCCTAGACGGCCAAAGGCATACAGAGCGAACCAAAGGACCACCAAAATGGCCATCCCTCCAAGTTGCCACCCATAAGGTTTATCCAGGGCCGCACTGCTGTAGGCCCAGATACCAAGAATTATAAAGAAAGTACCCACGCCAAAATGAAGGAACATAAAGAAGGTCCAGAGTGTGGGGTTAGGACCAAATAACCCATATAATTTACTGCCGCCTTCTTCTTTTTCTATGACCTCCAGCTGAAGTTGGGGCGACCAAAAATGTACTTCTTGGTTGTTGAATTTTATAAAGACATGATCGTCCAAACGTTTTATGACATAGGGTGGTTGTGAAGTCTTTTCAAAAGTGCCAAGCAATTGTTCCTTCTCTGATGCCAGTTCCAATTGGAAGCGGGGTCTTAAAACAATTTCGTTTGGGATAGGTTTCATTAGCTGGATTTACGAACCAAAAGATACAATTTAATGAACTATTTTTCAGCTTTTTATGCAGTTTGACCGTAAAGAAGTAGCGATGGGAATCGCTTGGAAGTTGGTTGATTAGTACTACCTTTGTGCCCAAGTTTTAAGCTATGAGTGCTATTGTTGCTATTGTGGGAAGGCCCAACGTTGGGAAGTCGACTTTTTTTAACCGACTTATTCAGCGTCGTGAGGCCATTGTAGATGCCGTAAGTGGGGTAACACGAGATCGTCACTACGGGAAAAGTGACTGGAACGGCAAGGAGTTTACAGTTATAGATACAGGTGGCTATGTGTTGGGGAGCGATGACGTCTTTGAAAAGGAAATCGACAAACAGGTTGAACTGGCAATAGGCGAAGCAGATGCCATTATTTTTATGGTGGACGTAGAAACCGGGGTTACCGGCATGGATGAAGATGTAGCTAAATTGTTACGCCGTGTAAACAAACCCGTTTTTTTGGTGGTAAACAAAGTGGATAATGCCAAACGTGCCCAGGATGCCGTTGAGTTTTATTCTTTGGGCCTTGGCGAATACTTCCCGATCTCCAGTATGAATGGCAGCGGAAGCGGGGAACTCTTGGATGATCTGGTAAAAGCACTACCCGAGAAACCGGAAACTGAAAGTGACCTGCCAAGGTTTGCCGTTGTGGGAAGACCGAATGCCGGCAAATCCTCATTTATCAATGCCCTGATCGGGGAAGAGCGATATATAGTCACTGATATCGCGGGTACTACAAGGGATAGTATCGATACCAAATACAATCGGTTCGGCTTCGAGTTCAATCTGGTAGATACTGCCGGGATCCGTCGTAAAGCCAAGGTTCGGGAAGATCTGGAATTTTATTCGGTGATGCGCTCTGTAAGGGCTATTGAACATTGTGATGTTTGTTTATTGTTGTTAGATGCTAGCAGAGGCTTTGACGGGCAGGTCGAGAATATTTTCTGGTTGGCACATCGGAACAACAAGGGGATCGTGATCCTGGTGAATAAATGGGATCTGCTTGAAAAGGACACACATGCTGTAAAGGAGTATACGCAGAAAATAAAACAAGCTATAGAACCCTTTACGGATGTGCCTATTCTGTTTATTTCGGCACTCACAAAACAAAGGATCTATAAAGCTATAGAAACTGCCGTGGAGGTTTATAAGAATCGCAGTAAACGTATTCCTACCCGTAAGGTAAATGACGTTATGCTCCCCATTATTGAACATACACCACCACCTGCCTATAAAGGAAAGTACGTAAAGATAAAATTCATTACCCAGCTGCCCACTCCATATCCGCAGTTCGCTTTTTTCTGCAACCTGCCACAGTATGTACGGGAACCATATAGACGATTTTTGGAAAACAAGCTGCGTGAGAATTTTAATTTTGACAGGCGTGCCTGTCACTATTTTTATGCGGAAGAAATAGGGGAAGGTTTATTCCAGAATTATACTATAAAAACTCGAATTAGGCAGCTGCTCTACTGTTAAATTGCCGGCACTCAATGTTGTAATTACCAATCGATCTCCGCAGCAGATGTCTTTACCTGTTAAGCCAAAAATAACCGAAAGGTTAATAACCCAGTCGTTTCCAAGTTCTACCGTGTAGGCATATTCCCCGGGCTGCCAGTCAAAATTATTTAATTCAAGAAGTCCGGAAGTTGCTCCCTGTACGTTGGGTAAAACCCGAATTTGTAAATTTTCCATAGCATCCCCGATCACCGAAATATTTGATTCGGTATAGTCTCCGTTAGAAATGAGGTTCTCTCCATTGTTAATCAGTTCTAGTCGGATGGCATCCCCCGCAGCACAAAGCACCAAGGAACAATCTTCTGTCTTTTCGTTGTTACAGGAACAAACAAGAATTAGTACTAAAAAAGTGAATAGGTGTTTCATCATAGAATATTATACTCCTGCTGTAAGTAAGAGTTTAAATAAACGAAAAGGTTGTTTTTACCAACCTCCTGAGGCACCTCCACCTCCAAAGCTACCGCCACCGAAACCACCGCTAAAACCGCCACCACCGAAGCCTCCGCCTCCAAAGCTCCCTGATCCGCTTTTATAACTGCCACGGCCCATATTACTGAGGATGATTGCGTCCCAGATGTCTAGTCCTTTCTTGCGTCCACCACCTTTCCCGCCTCCCTTATTCTTGCGATTCGAAAGAATGATAATAAGGATGATGATGAAAATAACAAAGGCCACAAAGATGAAAACAAAAGCCGCTTTCCCTGTATTATTGGAAGGAGCTTCGTTCCCTTCCAACGCATTTTGGAACTCTCCATTGAGTATTTGGAAGATCGCATCAGCACCCTTGTTGAGTCCGGAAGCGTAATCCCCTTCTCTGAATTCAGGGACTATGATCATTCGAAATGATCCGATTGCAAAGTGCATCTGTTAACGCGCCCTCCGTACCTTTTCCGGTATTGATGGCAATTTTACGGTCATCGTTGGCTACAAGTATGAGCACGCCGTTGTCTTTTTCGGCCTGACCAATACCCCATTTTTCGCCCCATTGAGCTCCCAGATAATTGATGTACTCCCCTTCGGTAGAGGCAAAGATTACAACGACGATTTGAGTGGATGTACTATCCGAATACCGTATAAGTTTTTGTTCCAGTGCCTCCTTATCGCTTTTGCTTAAAAGAGAGACATAATCGTAGACGCTAGTTTGAAGTTGTGGTTTTTCCGGTATGGTGAATTGTCCCCAGCCAATTGAAGTGCTACACAGGAAAAGTAATAAAATGCTAGCCTTTAGAAACCTCATTGCTCAATTCGTTGGTGTCATTAGATTTGTAAGGAAAGTGGATCTTTAATTCTTCCCCTGCCTTTAAAATACCTTCTACAATGCCATCTTTGAACGAACCATTTTTGAAGTGGGATTGGATCACGATCCTTGGTATCGTTCCAAAAGGTTTTAGAGACTACCTCATTGATCCCTTTATCGCCGTAGATGACAAATGTGCGATCGTTCACGGCAATGTAAAGAAGCACGCCATTAGAGTCTTTGGTATTTTCCATCTTCAGCATGTAAAATACTTCTTGCGCCCTTTCGTAAGGATCCAGGGTTGTGCTGGATTCTATATGCACCCTGATCTCCCCGGAAGTATTTTTTTCTGCTTTCAGAATGGCATTGACCACTTCCTGTTCTTCCTCCTGTGATAAAAAAGCTTCTACCCTGGATGCTGACATAGGATCAATCGAATTCAAAATTTACATCAGGAGCATTCTCAGAACCGGGACTGGCCTGATACCTGGACATTTCCTCAAAACCAAACCAACCGGCCAATAGTTTATTGGGGAATTTGGTGGTATGGATATCATAAATGTTTACTGCATCATTATACCGGTCCCTGGCCACGTTGATCCTGTTCTCTGTTCCCTCCAATTGTGATTGCAGGTCCAGAAAATTCTGATTTGCCTTTAGATCGGGATAGCGTTCTACGGTAACCAATAAACGGGATAGGGCAGAGGATAAACCGGATTGTGCCTCCTGGAAGGCCGCCATTTTTTCTGGAGTCAGATCGTTAATATCAATATTGGTAGAAGTGGCTTTGGCCCTGGCTTCAATGACATCTGTTAGTGTTCCCCGCTCAAAGTCGGCCGCTCCTTGAACTGTCTTCACAAGATTTCCAATAAGATCGTTTCGTCTTTGGTAAGTGCTTTCTACATCAGCCCATTCGGTTTTAGCATTGGCCTCGTATTCTACGGCAGTGTTATTAAAACCTACTGCCCATCGGTATATTCCAAAAACTACGACCGCAAGTATAATTACGGGAATTAACCATTTTTTCATAAGTATGTCAGATTTAAGTTAGGTATCTATTGGTTGTAAAAAGAAACTGAATGTTACATCAGAGTTGATTTTTTATCTTTATAAGTTCGGCTTTCACCCGTTCAAGTTTCTGAATGATCTCGAAATTTGACAGCGTTTTCTTTCGCTCTTCCTTGAGATGAGTTTTGGCCCCTTCGAGGGTAAAACCACGTTCTTTTACCAAATGATAGATGAGTTGTAAGTTTTTGATATCATCCGGTGTAAATTTGCGGTTCCCTTTGGCATTTTTTTTGGGTTGTAACACGTCAAATTCTTTTTCCCAAAATCGGATCAGGGAGGTGTTCACCTCAAAGGCTCTGGCTACTTCGCCAATACCGTAATATCTTTTTTCCGGGAGTTCTACGTGCATTAATCCAATGATTGATTTTCCTGATTTGCAAATTTCAGCATATTCTCAAATTCTTCAGCAGTTAAACTGCCGTAATAGAAATTAATGGGGTTAATACGCTGGTCGTCTTTCCAAACCTCATAATGCAGATGAGGTGCTTCAGACCGGCCCGTACTTCCAATAAATCCTATCAAATCTCCCCGTTTTACCTTCTGGCGCCGTTTTACATTATAATTACTGAGGTGGGCATAAAGAGACATATATCCATATCCATGATCTATACGGACGTGCTTCCCATATCCGGAAGCATTGTTATCTGCTCTGGTAATGGTACCATCGCCTGTTGCATATATAGGGACTGCCTTTTGGGGCTGTAAAATCCATTCCCCAATGCATTTTTCGCGCTTTCGTGAATGGATCTGATCGCCAACCGTAGCCGGAAGCCATTCTGGTTAGATCTTCATTGTTCACAGGTTGAATTGCCGGGATCGCTGCCAGTAATTTCTCTTTTTCTTCGGCCAGTTTCGTGATCTCATCGAGCGATCTCGATTGAATGACCATTTGTTTTTGTATCACATCAAGCCTTTTAGTGGTGGCCATGATCATTTCGGAATTATTGAATCCTTCGAGCGACTTGTAACGGTTTATCCCTCCAAAACCTGCCCTGCGTTGTTCCTCAGGGATGGGATTGGCTTCAAAATACAGACGGTAAATGTTGTTATCCCGGTCTTCAATATTAGCCAGCACCTCCTCTATTTGCTGCATTTTTTTATTGAGAATTCAAAACGGAGTTCGTAGTTCTTTACTTCTCTGGCCAAAGACAGTTCTCTTGGAGTATTTAAAAAATTGGTATTGAGAAGTAAAATAAGGCCAAGAAATCCAAATAGTGCAGGACCCAAGGAAAAAAAGGGAGAGATTTCTATAACGTCGAGATTTCTTTAGCTCTATTTTTCGATAGGAGAGCGTGTCTGGATCGTAATAGTACTTAACTTTAGACATGAATGTAAATTATCCTATTTTTGTGCATCAAATTATAACTAAACAAACAAATATAAAAATTGTTTTGTAGAAAGCATTAAAATTAGTAAAACCTTACCTTTTTATATGACTTCCAGCGAAATACGCGAACACTTTCTGGATTTTTTTAAGAGCAAAAACCACACTATTGTGCCCTCTGCACCGATGGTGATCAAGGACGACCCTACCCTGATGTTCACCAATGCAGGGATGAATCAATTCAAAGAATTTTTTCTGGGAAATAGCATTTCCAAAAGTCTTCGTATCGCAGATACTCAAAAGTGCTTACGAGTAAGTGGGAAGCACAATGATCTTGAAGAGGTGGGAAAAGACACCTACCACCATACCATGTTCGAAATGCTGGGTAACTGGAGTTTTGGAGATTATTTTAAAAAAGAGGCCATTCAATGGGCCTGGGAGTTACTCACCAAAGTATATAAAATTGATAAAGAAAGTCTCTATGTATCTGTGTTTGAAGGCAGCAAGGATGCAGATGCCCTGGAGATGGATTCTGAAGCTTTTGAATTGTGGAAGGCGATTGTTCCTGAAGACCGAATCATTTTTGGAAATAAAAAAGATAATTTTTGGGAAATGGGTGACCAGGGTCCATGCGGCCCATGTTCAGAAATCCATGTAGATATTCGGTCTAAGGAAGAAAAAGCAAAGATACCCGGCGCAAGTTTAGTAAATAAGGATCATCCCCAGGTCGTTGAGATCTGGAATCTCGTATTTATGCAGTACAATCGCAAAGCCAATGGTTCCCTGGAACCACTTCCGGAAAAGCATGTAGATACTGGGATGGGTTTCGAGCGACTGTGTATGGTTTTGCAAGGGGTACAATCTAATTATGATACCGATATTTTTACGCCTCTTATAAAAGAGATCGAGAGTATTACCGGTCATACCTACGGAAAAAATGAAGCAAATGATATTGCCATGCGGGTCATTGCAGATCATATCCGTGCTGTGGCTTTTTCTATTGCCGACGGTCAGTTGCCCAGCAATAATGGCGCGGGCTATGTCATTAGGACGGATCCTAAGGAGGGCCGTGCGGTATGGGTTTACTTTTCTGGATACCAAGGAACCTTTTCTTTATAAACTGGTCGCTGCCCTTGTAAATATTATGGGCACAGCCTTTCCTGAGTTAAAAAAGCAACAAAACCTGATCTAGAATGTGATCCAGAGAAGAGGAACATTCTTTTCTTAATACACTGGAACAGGGCTTGGTTTTGCTAGACGATATGATCGCTCAAACCAAGGGAAAGGAGATAGATGGAAACAAGGCCTTTGAATTGTATGACACCTTTGGATTCCCTATTGATCTTACGAGCCTGATCCTGAGTGAAAGGGGGTATACCCTGAATGAAAAAGAGTTTGAAAAGGCGATGGAAGTCCAAAAAACCAGATCAAGATCGGCTTCGGAAGTGGCTAAAGATGATTGGGTGGTCCTTAAGGATGTTGATCAACAATCCTTTATTGGCTATGATATTTTAGAGGCTCAGGTATCGCTATCCAAATACAGGAAGGTGACGACCAAAAAAGAAGGGACTCAATTTCAGCTGGTATTTAATCAAACACCTTTTTATCCGGAAGGGGGCGGGCAGGTTGGGGATAAAGGCTATCTGGAAGTTCCTAATGGCGACGTCGTCTATATTCTGGATACAAAAAAGGAAAACAACGAAATAGTCCATTACACCAAGAATCTGCCAAAACATTTAGATGGAACTCTGAAAGCTGTTGTTGATTCGGCACAACGCAGCAGGACCGCAAGGAACCATACCGCCACCCATTTGTTGCATCAGGCATTAAGACAGGTGCTTGGGACCCATGTGGAGCAAAAAGGTTCTGCAGTGCATTCAGAACATCTCCGATTCGATTTTTCCCATTTTGCCAAACTCTCGGAAGAAGAGGTAAGCAAAGTAGAACAGTTTGTTAATGCGAGGATCGACGAGCAATTACCACTACAGGAAGAACGCGCTACCTCTATGGAAAAAGCCATGGAGGAAGGGGCCATGGCCCTTTTTGGGGAGAAGTACGGCGACGAGGTCCGCACCATTCGTTTTGGAGAGTCCATAGAACTTTGTGGCGGCACTCATGTAAAGAATACAGCTGATATCTGGCATTTTAAGATCCTTTCAGAAGGGGCTATTGCTGCCGGAGTGCGCAGGATCGAAGCAATCACATCGCATGCCGTCAAGGAATTTTACGAGGAGAAGAATCAATTGCTGGATCAGATCAAATCCAGGTTAAAAAATAGTGGCGACCCTCTTAAGGCTATTGAGAGCCTGCAGCAAGAGAACATCCATATGAAAAAGGAGTTGGAAGGGCTTTTAAAAGAAAAGGCTCGCGGAATCAAAAGCGGAATCAAAGATTCCTTGGAACTCGTAAACGGCGTGCGATTTCTGGCTACAGAAGTAGATCTGGATGCCGGTGCCATGAAAGACCTGGCATTCGAGATGGGGCAGGAACAAGATGACCTTTTTTTACTTTTCGCTTCCAAACAACAAGGGAAAGCACTTCTAAGCTGCTATATCTCCAAGGGCCTTGTGGATAAGAAAGGATTGAATGCAGGACAAGTAGTTCGCGAATTGGGTCAATACATTCAGGGCGGAGGTGGAGGTCAGCCTTTCTTTGCAACGGCAGGAGGTAAGAATCCGGCAGGCATCCCGGAAGCTTTAAAAATGGCACGTTCCTTTATCTCCTGAGGCTATGAAACTTCAAACCCAGATTCCTATAAGCCTTGCGCCTTATCCTATGGGTTACAGCAGCGAGGTTATGTTGTTGGGTTCGTGTTTTGCCAATCATATTGGAAACAAGTTGGAATATTATAAATTTAGAACAAGCCTTAATCCTTTTGGGATCTTGTTCCATCCAAGGGCTTTGACTAATCTTATTGAAAGGGCCCTGAATAATCAGGAATACAAAGAAGAGGAACTTTTTTCACATCAGGAACGCTGGCATAGTTTTGATGCGCATTCAGATCTTAGTAAAACTTCGAAGAAAGAACTTCTACTTAGCCTGAATGAACAATTGAGTCGCACCAGAAAAAAGCTAACTACGGCCTCCCATCTTATTCTTACTCTGGGAACAGCCTGGGGATATGAACAAAAAGATTCGGGGTACTGGGTTGCGAATTGCCATAAAATTCCTCAAAAAGAATTTAATAAGGTCTTATCCCCTCCAACGGAGATACTGGAAAACTTACTATTGGCTGTAACAAAAATACAGCAGTATAACTCCGAAATTGCATTATACCTTACCATATCGCCCGTAAGGCACATCAAGGATGGATTTGCCGAAAATCAACGCAGCAAAGCCCATTTAATAACGGCCGTCCATCAATTGTTAGAGTCGCAGCCGCAGAATAGACTCTATTATTTTCCGGCCTATGAATTGATGATGGATGAATTGAGAGATTACCGTTTTTACGAGACAGACATGGTGCATCCTAATGCGCTGGCAATCGATTATATATGGGAAAAGTTCAGAACTGCTTGTATTGTAAAAGCGGAGACCGCAACAATGGATAGTATTGCCGAAGTTCAAAAAGGGCTCGCTCATAAGGCCTTTAATCCTTCCTCAAAACAACATTTAGAATTTACGGCAGCTTTAAAAAAGAAAATGGAGGACCTAACAACAAGGTATCCCCATATCAGATTTTAAAACTGGCTTAGGTTGTGGCACTTACCGCATCCACCAGAGCTATACCGTCATCAATAAGATGGCCGAGTGAAGGATGCTGTTGTTTCACATCTTGTAAATGTTCAAGAATATCTTCGGCAAAGTTGCTATCGTTGTTGGTTTTTGCCAACTCATACAATTCCACAGACAGCAACCAATCTTCGGGATAGTGTTCCTTTACCTCTTTAAAGACCTTATTTCTGGAGATCGTTGTATTGGTGCCTTCCCGGAATTCCCGTATTTGTCGGTAGAGTAACTGCAATTTTTTACGTGCGGGGGATATGGAAGGTTTAATAGTAGTTGAAGAAATTTTGTGGGTGACAAGATCAAAACTGGAAAGGTCTGCCGGTCCATTGAATGCCGCAACGATCTTTTCCCCTACGGCCATATGGTAAAGTCCGTTGGATGGTTCAAATAGTATTTTTTTACCGTGTGTTACCGTACAATTCTTAAAAGTGATCAGTATGATTTCTCCTCTTAAGTTTCTGGTCCCGGTTATGATCTCTCCGGCAACTTTAATATTGCCCTCAAATTCCAGTACAATAGTTTCTCCCTCATAAATGTTATATGCTTTCAGGTCGCGCGGGCTCATATCCTCAATGGCTAGATTTATTCCCTTTAGCTTCCCAATCGGAGATCCAAAGCCGGCTGCATGGTGTTTTGTGCTGTGTCCAACCAATTCTTTCTCACGATAGGCCAGGGCTGTTAACCCTTCTGTTTGTATATACACCGGCAGATCCTGATTTTCAATTACCTTTTTAAAGGAGCCTGATATCTGAAGGCCAGTGCTAAGTTCAACGGTGCATAATTCTTTGGAAGCGATCACTTTTTTTATACCACTTAGTCCGCCTTTTCGCAGGGCCATGGTATTTGCAAATTCTTCCAATACCTGACTCAGATACGCAAAATCTGGTGTTACGAACAACTGGGGTTGAGGTTTGGTAATGTCAAAGGAAGTATGAGCCGCTTCAATGGAATACGGTACTTTTTTAACTTTGTTGGTCATGCACCAGGCACTCTCCCCAATGGAAGAAAGCAGTCCGGCTCCATAGATCTTTGGTTCGTCCACACTGCCTATTAATCCATATTCTACCGTCCACCAATGCAAGTTTCTGATAAGGGCTATCTCACTTGGCTCCCCCATGTTTTCCTGTAGAGATTCTATTTTCTGCTCTGCCTTATCAATAAGTTCTTGAGGCGTTCCAGGCGCTTCCTTAATAATGGAAAGATGTCTGACAGCTTCATATAATTCGTAATCTTTGGAATTGGAAATGGCTTTACTACCTATTTCTCCAAAGCGCCTGAGATATTCGGCGTATTCGGGATTTGCAATGATGGGCGCATGGCCGGCACCTTCGTGAATGATATCCGGGGCTGGGGTGTATTCAATATGTTCTAGCTGACGAATATCTCCTGCAATGACCAAAACATTATAAGCCTGAAATTCCATAAAAGCGGAGGGGGGAATAAAACCATCTACCGCTACGGCTGCCCAGCCGATCTCCTTAAGGATACGGTTCATTCCATACATATTTGGAATATGATCAACAGAGATTCCTGTTTTAGCCAGGCCTTCCAGATAGGTATTATGTGCAACCCGACTCAGATAATCGACATTTTTTCGCATTACATAACGCCAAACAGCCTGGTCAATTGCCGTATAGTCCTCATAATTCTGTGGTTTAATATACTGCTTTAAATGATTAGGCAGTTTGTCTAAAATAGGATTACTTTCGAACGTCATGGAGCGATAATTTATATGCTTCAAAGGTACAAAATCATAACAATAAAGATGTTGATGCCGTTATTTCGTCTTAGCAGTTTACAACATAGTTCCAAAAAAAACCGCTCTAGGGAGCGGTTATAACAATTAGTTGGAAGCGATGGAATCTGGTGGATATTTTTCAAGTATCTCCGTTACAAATTCCTGTATTCTTTTTTCCTTTTTTTCTATGTTTTTGGTACTTTTTAAAGTGCCGACACCTTTTCCCTGCCATATTAATTCTCTCGACTTTGTATCAATGATGTCAATATAAAGGGAGCCTTCCGTGCTGGTACTTACATTGCTACCGCCCCAGCCGGCGCCGCCCCACATCCATGGATTCCAATATCCCCATCCTGGTCCCCAGCCCCAGCCCCATCCTGGTCCCCATCCCCAGCCAACATTGTTATAAATGTCCACTCGGGCTTGTTCTCTTGTGAAAATGCTGATCAGTAGGTCGGGCGATTCTGATTTTACAAATCCCTTGCTTCCCATTTCGGATTCAATGGCTCGTAAAATACGTTTCTTATCCAGATCTGAGATCTGGGCCTGATCTACACCGGTTTTATAAAATGCATAAGTCTTAAAAGTGTTGAAATCTGCTTTATTATCATAATCAGCCACCACGCGTATCGAAACACAGGAACTTAACATGAATAGTGCTGCTAAGGGTAAGAATAATAGGATATTTTTTTTCATAACATGTCTTTTTTTAACCAACTTTATTGATCATAATGTCTCAAATATCATGCCGAATAGACGCTGATTATGTTCTTTTTTCACGTGCATTATACCCGTAGGGACAATGTTTGCAGTTGCTTTCACAGCAGTAACCTCGCTTTAGATGATATTGCTCCGTAAATACTTTATATCCTTCTTCCGAGAGGTAAAAGTCCCCTTCCTCTAATGGCAAGAACTGTTTCATTCTAAGATTTCGTAACGCTTTGGTGTAAAATTACGAGTTTTCCTGTTAATAAGCCCTGCGCATAAGACGCTTATGGCCTATGGATTGTATGATTAGCTGTCATTAGAAATTCAACCCTTTTTGTGAGTAAATAATCGAACTTTTTGAGGATCAAGGAGTTTATGACCTTATTTTTAGCCTGATTCGAAAGTCTGTTCAATGATCTTAATAAACAAGTATTTTTTTTATAAGAATTATGTAGGCCTCTCCTTATGGCCTTTTATTATTCTCAAGGAACGTTCTTTAACCAATGATGATGTGTTGATCAATCATGAGCGGATTCACCTGCAACAGCAATTGGAATTGTTTATTGTCTTTTTTTATATATGGTATTTGACTGAATGGATTATAAAATGCGCCTGGTATTTTAATGGATATAAGGCTTACCGCAATATAAGTTTTGAAAGAGAAGCCTATTATCATGAATCGGATTCACACTATCTTACCCGCAGAGGCAGATTCCGATTTATACAATATCTTTGAGGCAAAATTGCCCCGTTGGTGACCCTTCCTACCCATGAAATAGTACTTCCAGTTCTGAAAGATCATGATATTACCCTGCATCTAAGAAGGGAAGATCTTATCCACCCTTTGCTCTCTGGCAATAAGTACCGGAAATTAAAATACAATGTACAGGAAGCTGTAAATAAAAACTATGCGAGGCTCATTACTTTTGGAGGGGCATATTCAAATCATATTCCGGCTGTAGCCTTTGTTGCAAAAGAAAGAGGTTTAGAAGCTGTTGGCGTTATTAGAGGGGAAGAACTCTCTTTTTCATGGGAAGAAAATCCAACCCTTTTAACGGCCCATCAATTAGGGATGAATTTTCATTTTATCACTCGCGAGGATTATCGCCAAAAGGATGAAATATCATTTCTCAATAATTTATTGAAAATATTTGGCCCGGCATACCTGATCCCCGAAGGCGGTACTAATTCCCTGGCCATAAAAGGGTGTGAGGAAATTTTAGAAAATACGGATGAGGTCTATGATGTAATCTGTTGTTCAGTTGGGACGGGGGGAACCTTAGCCGGACTTAGCAATGCCGCCAGAAGGCATCAAGAAGTACTTGGCTTTGCAGCGCTTAAAGGCGATTTTTTGCAAAAAGATATTTGTAAATTTGCTGAGAATAAGAATTGGACACTCTGTAATTCCTATCATTTTGGAGGATATGCTAAGATCTCAAAAGATCTGGTGACATTTATTAATGAGTTTAAAGAAGTAACCGGAGTACCCTTAGATCCTGTTTATACGGGAAAGATGATGTTTGGAATCCTGGACAAAGTGACCAATGGTGAATTTAAAAAAGGAACTAAGATCCTGGCAATTCACACTGGGGGCTTACAGGGCATCCAAGGAATGAACACCTATTTGAAAAAAAAGAAATTACCTTTGCTTACCATATGAAGAAATCGATTTGGACATTATTAATAGCATTATTGATGCTGGGGTGTGGTACAAAAAAACGCACAACCTACAAAAGCAATGATCGGGAAACATCGAACTCTAAAGGGATCTATAAAAATACCGAATCATCGGTCTATCCTCTGCCTGAGGATTCAGGCATGTTTATGGAGTTTCCCATCGCATCTATAGAAGACTATATCGATACATTTGCAGAAGTGGCCCAATTTGAAATGAAGGCTTACGGCATCCCTGCAAGTATAACCCTGGCCCAGGGTATTCTGGAAAGCGGTTTTGGAAAAGGGGCACTTACCTTAAAAACCAATAATCACTTTGGGATAAAGTGTCATACCGGTTGGGACGGTCCGTATGCGCTACACGATGATGACGAGGCAGGAGAGTGTTTCAGAAAATATAACCATCCCATGTATTCATTTCGCGATCATAGCATATTTCTCACAACCAGATCTCGATATGCCTCCCTTTTTAATTTAGCTCAGGACGATTACAAAGGTTGGGCAAATGGATTGAAGAAGGCTGGTTATGCCACTGATCATAGATATCCTGCAAAGCTTATTTCTTTTATTGAGCGGTACAAACTATATGAATATGATAAAGCCGTTCTACAAGACAATTATGTGGTCGAAAAGAGGTCGTCTTCCAGCCATTTTAAAGTTCATGTCGTAGCGGAAGGAGATACCCTCTATTCTATATCAAGACGTTATATGGTTTCTGTACAAGAACTCAGAACATTGAATGATTTGAACGATAATGTTATTTCCATAGGACAAGAACTCAGAATTCAGTCCAATAATATCCGATAAACCTATGAAGTATGAACGCAGCAGTGCCTTGTTCAGAGAGGCCCAACGCTATATTCCGGGTGGGGTAAATTCTCCGGTACGTGCCTTTAAGGCAGTAGGAGGTTCCCCTGTCTTTGTAAAAGAAGCAAAAGGAGCTTATCTATATGATGAGGACGGCAACAAATTAATAGACTACATTTCTTCCTGGGGGCCCCTTATTTTAGGTCACGCATATGAACCCGTAATTAAAGCGGTGATCGATAAGGCAAGGAAAGGAACTTCCTTTGGAATGCCTACAGAGATAGAAACAGAACTTGCCAAATTAGCCATTTCCATGGTCCCTAATATAGATAAGATCCGTTTTGTAAATAGCGGTACGGAAGCTTGTATGAGTGCGATTAGACTGGCAAGGGGATATACCGGAAAAGACAAGATTATAAAATTTGCAGGCTGCTATCACGGTCATGCCGATGCTTTTCTAATTCAAGCAGGAAGTGGTGCGGTAACTTTTGGAAGTCCCAATAGTCCGGGCGTTACCAAAGGCACGGCCAGAGATACCTTATTGGCGAGGTATAATGATTTGCAAAGTGTTGATGCTCTGATAAAGGCCAATAAGGGAGATATTGCTGCCGTCATTATTGAACCGGTAGCAGGCAATATGGGGTGTATTATTCCGGAGGATTCTTTTATTCATGGGTTAAGAGAACGGTGCACCCGGGAGAACATCCTGTTAATTTTCGACGAAGTCATGACAGGCTTCAGATTAGCGGCAGGGGGAGCACAGGAGGTATTGGGTATTAAAGCAGATCTGGTCACTTTTGGAAAAGTCATCGGAGGCGGATTACCCGTTGGCGCTTTTGCAGCAAGAAAAGAGATTATGGATCATCTGGCACCAGAAGGACCTGTATATCAGGCAGGAACTTTAAGTGGAAACCCATTAGCAATGAGTGCCGGACTAGCTATGTTAAGGGCCCTCAGCGATCAACCAGCTGTTTTCCAAAGTCTGGAAAAGAAGACCAAGTATCTTCATGAGGGTTTGCAAAAAGTACTGACAGACCAGGGTATTCCACATCAGATCAACAGATTCGGATCAATGATCTCTGTACATTTCACCAAGGATCCGGTGACCGATTTTGAAAGTGCCGCAAAGGGAAATAATGAAACGTTCAAAAAATATTTTCACGGCATGTTGAATAAGGGAATTTATTTGCCACCAAGTGCCTTTGAAAGCTATTTCTTAAATGATGCGCTCTCCTATGAGGATATTGACGCCACTGTGGAGGCATTACGTTCCATAGCGGCTGATTTAAAATAAAAAATGGGCCCTTTAAGGCCCATTTTTAAGTGATAGGAAACCTACCGTTTTCCGCGGTGTTCTCTTTTTTCTTTATCTCCTTTGCCCCTTTTGTGTTTTCTGTGCAACATCTGCTTTTCCCACTTGCTGAACTGATCCTCATTTAGGATCTTTTTCATTTTATCTTTTTGAGCGATCATATGATCCAATCGTTCATTCTGGTGGGCAAAACGTTCTTCACTACTGAAGTCCTTCCTTTCCCCTTTTACCGTTTCCATTTTTTCCTTTCTCATGTTTGCATTTTCCAGATTTAGTGCCTGAACTTGTTTTTGTTGAGCGGAGGTCAGGTCCAGCGCCAATGTCATTTTTTTGGTCTGCAGGGTAGCCATCTGTTCCTGTGTTAATGGATCTTTTCTGTCATGTGATCCGCGATCAGGTCCATCCTGGGCCATTGCGGTAAAACTGGCTATGGTCAACATAGCGATAAGAATTTTTTTCATGCGTTTTAGATTTAAATTATACCTCTATGACCAAAGGGATGGGGATTGGTTTAAGGCATCACCTCACTTTATGAAAAAATTAACCTTAGGCGACAATGAATAAGACTATTTGATAATAATAAGGCCCGTATTTCTACGGGCCTTCTTAACTGGATTTGGGGATATGTAAAATAGTAATTTCCTATAAAGCGTTCTTATCGCTCTGCTGAAGCTCTTCACCATTGGTCTGAACCAATTGTACTTCTTCGTGCTGAGCAGGGTCTATAGAGGTTTCCATATGAGCATAAAGAACAATAGAACATATAAAACAAATCAGATAAACAAGACTTTTTACTTTATAAGACATGATCCGGGGTTTTTAAGTATGACTCTAATATAGACCAAGAAAGCAGACGATCTGCTAGAATGTTGTTAATCCAAGCTATGCTTGTTGTGAAAACCGGGGAAATTGTGGTAAACGGAAAAAGTCAGGTTATTATTAAAACAAAGAAAGGTGTTGAACACGGAGGAATCAACACCTTTTATCGTAGCGATCTAAACCTGCTAACTGGGTTCCAGGATCTGTTCTATGCGTTTCGCGATATCCTGAAGATGGTATTTGCTCATTCTATCGGAAGTTCTGCCAACGGCATTTAATGCAGCAGAACGGAGTGTAGTAAGTTCGGCACGTGCAATGGACCTCAGATCTGATTGGCTCATGTTTACAGCTGTAGACTTACGGTATCCGCCAAAGTCAGGTAATTTCCTTTGATCTTCTGCATTCATGATATATTCCAGACGATCTACATAGGCCTTTTGCAGGTTCCTTCTGTAGGTATCGATGGTTCTTCCGTTTCTTAATTCGGACCAGATACCTTGTCGAAGATCGGTCATAAGATCTATCAGCGTATAGGCTTCTTTGCCATACATAGCCTCGTATTCTACGAGTCGGGCCATTTTACCAAGACTCAACAAATTATTTAGGGTTCTTTCCTGCAATGCCCGTATTCTTTCAACGGAGCCTGAATATTCAATTTTCGCAAAAAGATCAGGATCCATCAACCAATCTTGTGTTTCAAAAAGTTGCTTGTGTAAAAAGTCAATACAATTTTCCTGATGCTCTTTAGACACGTGGGTATATACCGGCCCTTCCTGATCGTAAGTCTTGTGGTTTTCGTAAACGCCACCAATGTTATTGGAAACATGGCCCATATATCGGTTGTATTGAGATAGTACCTGTCCGTATAGAGTTCCCAGATCTTCATAGGTCTTTCCATCTTCTTTGGTCCATTCTATAAGATTGGGTACGATCCGTTTTAGGTTCTTGATACCGTATTCGCCCGCAAGGATAGCATCGTCTCCAAGATCTTCAGTTTGGGAGCTTGGATCTACTACATCCCCTGCTTGCTGATGTCCAAAACGGTACATAGGATCTCCGGCGTGTTCCAGGATCCAGGAATCTAAAATTGATTTTTCATCCTCAGCTGAGGTAGAAGGAATAGGTCTGTACCCCCAGGAGATGGCATATTTATCATAGATCCCAATGTTGGGCATCAGGGCAACATCGCCGTCTTCTGGTTGCGCTATATAATTGAAACGGGCATAGTCCATGATGGATGGTGCCGTACCATACTTTTTAGTGAAGGAGGCCGAACGAAGCGAATCTACAGGATACGCCACACTACTTCCCATATTATGCGGCAGGCCGAGTGTGTGGCCTACTTCATGAGAGGATACAAATCGGATGAGCCTTCCCATTACTTCATCTTTAAAGGCAACGCCTCTGGCATCAGGATTAATGGCAGCCGTTTGAACAAAGAACCAGTTTCGTAACAGGGTCATCACATTGTGATACCAATTGATATCCGATTCCAAAATTTCACCGCTTCTTGGATCACTTACGTGAGGTCCGTTGGCATTAGGAATAGGGGAGGCCAAATAGCGCACCACAGAATAACGCACATCTTCCGGGGACCATTCCGGATCTTCCTCAGGGGAAGGTGGATCCATGGCAATGATGGCATTTTTAAATCCTGCTGCCTCGAAAGCCACTTGCCAGTCTTCAATTCCTTGTTTGATAAAAGGCACCCATTGTTTGGGTGTCGCCCTGTCTACGTAATAAATGATTTGTTTTTTTGGTTCAACAAGTTCTCCATTCTTAAACTTTTCCATGTCTTCATCTTTTACTTCCAGTCTCCATCGATCTAAAAAAGTAATGGTCTTGCTTTCCTGAGCATCCAGGCCGTAATCTACCTGGCCTCTGGCGAACCAACCTACCCGTTCGTCAAAATAGCGGCGTTTCATTGGTTCTTTTGGGAGTAGGATCATAGAATTGTTGATCTCAATAGAAATAGATCCCAGACTGGAATTGGATGGAGGGTCTCCGGCACTATAGGTTTTTACATGCCTGGCTTCCACATTTAGCGGATAACTCTTTATAGACTCCAAATAACTTCTGTCTGCGTCTAACCGAGTAGCTTTATAACGTTTCTTTAATCTGTCTGGCATTCCAAGTGCCTGAACATCTTTTGTGAAAAGGTCATCGACTTCGATAACAGTCGCGGGGTTCAACGAATCTTTTTTAAATGCCTTGATGTCAAAAGAATACAATACAGGTTCAAAATTAGAATTTACTACCGCCTCATGAACAGGAAGCGAATCCGCCGCAACCACATCATAACTAACAACGCGGAGGAGTACTTTTTTTGGTTTTTTCTCCCATCGCAACACCTGTGTGTTGATCTTTCCACCTCCAAATCCAATTCCGGAAGCTGTTTTGGAAATTCGGCTAACCATGAGCATTTCTCTATTAAAAAGAGAATCTGGTATTTCATAAAAATGTGTGTCATCAACTATATGCACATCAAACAATCCACTGTCAGTAACGGCATCTTTAGTGATCACTTTGTCATACGCTTCAATACCGCCTTTTTTACTTTTTGGAGTAGAGGCAGATGCTTCTGTTTTTTTCTTTTTCTTTTTGAAGATCTGCGCCTGGGTAGTTTGTGAAAACCCGGCCATGAGCAGGACCACGAGCACTGTTGGGAGTAATTTTCTAATCATTAGGATTCCTTTTTTAGTTTGAAGTTTTCAAAGAACCGAAAAATAAACCGAAAGTTTTGTTAATAATATCTTAAGTAGGACAAGGGGGCAGCGTACTTCATTCGATAATTTAACACACTGGTAATTAGGAATATAGATCGTAACAATGCCTTTCGAAAGTGGGTTATTTCCTTTTTTACTATGTGTTAAACGATCCTTAACGATGTAACAAAACACATTTTTGACAGTCTTATAAGTATACAACATCAATCATTAATCAATCAATAAAATGAACAAGTTATTTATCCTATGTGGAATGGTTTTTCTGGGGATTACCACCACACCGCAAGAAGAAAATTCAAATGAACTTATGAATAGTTTAGATTTAGAAGCAATTGGCTTTACTGCTCGAACAAGTGAATCAGCTACAGATTACCTAGCATCAATTGTGATCTACTCTCCTGCCGATATGGAGGCTGGCACCTTAGATTTAGAGGCAATTCCTTACGAAGAATTAGAAGAAGAAATTGACCTTGGATTCGACACCAGGGAGTATTTACCCGAGGGGTTTGATCCGGAAGCAATCTATGTGGATCTAAAAGAGATTCCTTATCTGGAAGAGAAGACGGTAGTGCTTCAATTTGATACCAAAGCTTATTTACCTGAATCTTTTGATGCTTTTGCTCCTCCGACCAATATCATGCACGTCTCCTATATTGAAGAGGAAGATTACGATCTGGGATTTAGTACCAGCGCCTACTTGCCTGAAGGGTTCAATGCTTATACGACTGACTTAGATCTTAGCACCATTAAGTTCATTGAAGAAGATGATTTCAAATTCGGATTTGATGATTCTGTTCTATTCTGGTAGCATTATATAAACATTCTTAAATATAACGAATAGTAAAAGCCTCCGTTTATCGGAGGCTTTTTTCATTTTGTTGTACGACTTCACCATTTTCTATCAGCTTAACAAAAGTTTAACGCTAAAATTACAACTGTTGTATATACAACAAAAGGGATATAGTAATGCGAAGAATGCGGTATTTATCAAGAACTATTGCATTAATCATAAGCGTAATCTATAAAAATCGATAAAATCATAATAATGCTTGATGTGCACAAACGTTAATGATTTCTCAAAGGCAATAAAGACGGGACTTTTCGGTTATATCTTTGCTTAAGAATTAACCTAGAAAAGCGTTATGAAAACACAAATAATAAAAGTAAGTACTTTAGTTTTAATTGCCTTGACCAATGTAGCATTGGCTAACGCATCAACTAAGAATTTGAATGTAGAAGTAGATAGCATCGTATATCTTGAAGAAGAGGATGAAGCGGCTTTAAACATTGAAACGGAGGCTTATTTGCCTTCAGATTTTAATGCCTATGCAGCCCCTTCAAACTTTCAACATGTATCTTTTATAGAAGGAGATCAACTAAATATAGAACTTGGGTTCAATACGCAGGATTACCTGCCCAAAGAATTTAGTCCTTATCCCTTCTTTTTTGATATTGATTCTATTGAATACATAGATGAGAACGATCTTTTTGAATTGGATTTTGATACGAAAATGTATCTGCCGTCAAATTTTAATGCAGAGATGAGTATGTAATTATTATTCTCTAATGATGATATCAGGCCCTGAAGGACATCACTTCAGGGCTTTTTATTTTTAAAAAATAAAGGGTAGAATAAATTGGAACATCAGAACCAATAGCACAACCGAAATAAGGTTCAGAATGATGCCCACGCGTGCCATTTGTTTTACTTCAATATACCCACTGGCAAAAACAATGGCATTTGGAGGCGTGGCCATCGGTAGCATAAAGGCACAGCTACTTGCAATGGTTACAGGGATCAATAAATGAAGCATTGGAATATCCAGTCCGATCGCAATACCTGCTACTACAGGGGCAAGTACGGCCACAAGAGCAACATTGCTCATTAATTCTGTCATAAACAGCATCAACAGGATAAGAAGCGAGGCTGTAAACAGAATAGACAATTCGCTGGTAGCAATGGCGTTCGATACTACATCTACAATACCACTGCTAGACATGCCGTTGGCGAGGGCCAGTCCACCCCCGAAAAGGATAAGAATTCCCCAGGCAAGTTTCTGTGTATCGTTCCACACAATGATAAAGTCGCTCTTTTTAAAATTATATGGAATCGCAAACAGTGAAATGGCTCCCATCATGGAGATAATAGTGTCTGATAGTCCTAGTGCGGGAAAAATACTGTTTATGACGGTCCTGAAGATCCATAAAAATACCGTGATACCAAAAATGACCATGACCATTTTTTCCTTTCCTGATGTTGGGCCTAATTTCTCCAATTCAATTTGAATAACCTCCCTGGAAGCATTAAACTTTAATTGTTTGTTAGGGAACATCCATTTTACCAACACCAAATAACAGATCCCTAATAATAGGATCGAAAAGGGCAGGCCAAAGGTCATCCACTTCAGAAAGGAGATCTCTATATTGTACTGGTTTTCCAGCAATCCTATGAGCACAGAATTAGGCGGAGTACCAATTACGGTAGCAATGCCGCCCGCATTTGCAGAAAAAGCGATACCCAGCATAACACTCAATGCAAAATTCTGATCACTTTTTGTAAAACCATCTTCATCGTTCACCAAAAGACCGATCACAGACATGGCTATTGGCAACATCACAACCGTGCTGGCGGTGTTGGAGATCCACATGCTAAGGGCGGCGGTAGCGATCATAAAACCCAGGACCACTTTATTGGGCGTAGTGCCGGTGATTCTGATAATATTTAGCGCGATCCGTTTGTGAAGATTGACCTTTTCCAGGGCCAGGGCCAGCACAAAACCACCAAAAAATAGAAATATGATCGGACTTCCGTAATTGGCACCAACTTCAGAAATACCCATCACATCCAAACTAGGAAATAGAACAAGAGGGAGCAGGGCCGTTACCGAGATAGATACGGCTTCTGTGATCCACCAAATAACCATCCACAGGGCCACGGCGATTACTGCATTGGCAAATGGTTTCCCTGTCTAATAAATCTGGAATATTGATGAAAACTAAAAAAAGGATTGGTCCTAAGATCAGTCCTATTCGCTTGCTTAATCCCATGGGTTGCGATTTGAGCCCTAAACTATACTATATATTTTAGTTTAGAAAATAAAAAAGGGAGCACTATGCTCCCTTTTTCCAAATATGGCAACCAACCCTTTTACGGACTGAGATCAATGAGCGTCAGATCATTGTCACATGCTCCGTAGAAGATTTTTATTTCATTTTCAACTTCATATCCGGTAATAAAAAAGAGCACATTATCTTTTTTAATAAGTTCGGGCAGATGATTTCCGTTATATTTTAATTGCGCAGTTTGTGCACCACTGGCATTGAACTTTCTGAGATACTCATTCGTAGAGATCACAAAAGAATCGCCCAGGGGAACAAGCGCCTGAATATTGCTGCTGTCAGAAAAATAGGTCTTGCTTACCGCATTGCCTGAACTATCTGTTACACGGACCTCACCATTGCTATACATCACCAGATTCCCGTTGCTAAGCGCTGCAATATGATAGCTGCCATTGAGATCATTACAATTACTCACACTGTTGGTAAGTTCAGTTTCTTCAAAAATAACATGACTGGTCACATTGAAGTCAGTATCAAAAAGGACCAGTAAGGGTTTGTAGTCGGACACATAAGGAAGCGAAAGGTTTTTTGTAAATACCGCTCCATAGGCAGCGTATCCGCCATCTACTTCTATCATATCCCCGATCATGGAATCTGCAGGCCCAAAGCCGTTTAATACCACATCGTAGGCATCTCCGCTGCTATTTCGTTTTTCAACAGCTGTTTTGTAGAATCCTGCATCTACCTGTGTACCAAAGTAGCGGAATTCTGCTCCCGCTGGCAGGTAGCCATAACTGTGCTTGGTAGCCGAATTTATGGTATTTAAAAAGGTCCAGACTATATTGTAATTTACTTCCTGCGTTCCATAGAGGCCAGCCAACGTGCGGGCAAACACAAAATTCATTTCTCCATCGGCATAGAAGTTTGCAAAAGCACTTCCAGAATTATATGGTTTGTCTGCAATGTAATTGGAGGCGTATTGAAAGTTCTCATCAAATTCCCGATAGAAGTATTTGGAACCACCGGTTCCTACATTATCCTGATATAATTCAATGGAATAGAGGTTACCTGTATTAGGATTTATCCCAGTTTCCAATGGTAGCCCGGTAAAACCTGCAGGGATCTCAGGGAAGAGATAGAAGGCTTCTATAACTATAACATTGACCATTTTGGTCTTTGTTTTGGTTTCCTGATCTTCATTAGTTACGGTAAGGGTTATGGTATATGAACCCCCGGTTTCAAAACTAATCGCAGGATTTTCCTCTTCACTTGTTTCTCCATTTCCAAAATCGTATAAATAGGAGGTGGCTCCTTCGGAGCAATTGCTGATCTCCAGCATTTGGCCCACGTTCAGAGTAAGAGAATTAACTTCAAAGCAGGCTATAAGTGACCCTTCTTCATCGGGTTTTTCATCGATGATAGTGGTTGCATCCTGCGAACAAGAGGAGAATAGTATCAGGCACACGCCCAGTAGGTACAATTTTTTCATAGACATAGATTTGGGGTTCCATGTATATAAAACGTTCAAAACAGTGGTATATTGAATAAACTAACAGCTTTTCGATAAGATGCATAGGCACTCTAATGGATTGATACTAAACATATTAGAAAGTATAAATGTACCGTTCGTCGATGGTGCGCCTACTGAAGGGAGCAGAGCAGGGTTTCCCCTTCCTTTGCTACTTTTACCAGACCGTGTGCCGTTAGTCCTTTTATTCCTTTATCCCATGCCTTGTTGCTTAAGGCAGCCTTTTCTTTCAGAGCTGTTAAAGGTGACGGATTCTGGGCTTTCAGATGCTCTAAAATGATCTTTTCATTTTCACTCAGGTCCAGGGGTTTCTTTTCCGGGCGCATTTGCGGGAAAAACAATACTTCCTGTATAGAGGCATTGTTGGTCATCAGCATTACGAGTCTGTCTATACCAATTCCGATCCCGGAGGTTGGTGGCATGCCGTATTCCAGGGCTCGCAGAAAATCCTGATCGATGAACATGGCCTCATCATCGCCTTTTTCCGACAATTTTAACTGTTCCTCAAATCGTTCTCTTTGATCGATGGGATCGTTCAGCTCAGAATAGGCGTTCGCTATTTCCTTGCCGTTTACCATAAGCTCAAATCGTTCAGTGAGGGCCGGGTTAGATCGGTGTTCTTTGGTAAGCGGACTCATTTCTTTCGGGTAATCGATAATAAATGTTGGCTGCACATAGTGCTTTTCACATGTCTCACCGAAAATCTCATCTATAAGCTTCCCCAATCCCATGGTATCGTCTACTTCGATCCCTAGCTTTTTAGCGATCTCCCTTATTTCATCTTCTTTTTTACCGGCAAGGTCATGGCCAGTATGTTCTTTTATAGCTTTTAGAATAGGAACTCTTGGATAGGGCGCTTTAAAATTTATCTCGTTTTTTCCAACAGGGATCAAGGTACTGCCATTGGTATCTGTTGCAACTTTTTCCAGCAATTGCTCCGTGGTATCCATCATCCAGTTGTAATCCTTGTAGGCCACATAGAGTTCCATGACAGTAAATTCCGGGTTATGGGTACGATCCATCCCTTCATTCCTGAAATCTTTTGAAAATTCGTACACCCCTTCAAAGCCACCAACAATAAGTCGTTTTAGATATAATTCGTTGGCAATTCTCAGATAGAGAGGCATGTTAAGTGCATTGTGATGCGTTACAAAAGGCCTGGCGGCTGCTCCTCCGGGAATTGGCTGTAAAATGGGAGTTTCCACTTCGAGGTAGCCTTTTTCATTAAAAAAATTGCGAATGCTATTGGTGATCTTTGTCCTTTTTACAAAGGTTTCCTTCACTTTAGGATTTACTACCAGATCAACATATCGCTGTCTGTAGCGTTGTTCCGGATCATTGAATTCATCAAAAACATGGCCTTCTGCATCCTTTTTAGGGAGTGGAAGGGGTCTAAGGGATTTACTCAGGATCACAAATTCTTTGACCATTACGGTCTTTTCCCCTACCTGAGTGGTGAATAAGGTGCCTTTTACACCAATGATATCGCCAATATCTAGTAATTTCTTGTAGATCTCGTTATACTGTGTCTTGTCTTCCCCGGGGCAGATCTCATCCCTGTTAAAATAGACCTGAATACGACCTTCACTATCCTGCAGTTCCGCAAAAGAAGCTTTCCCCTGAATACGGCGAGACATGAGTCGGCCTGCGATCACCACCTCTTTTCCTTCCACATATTCCTTTTTGATCTGAGATGACATGGTATCAACAGGGTATAAGGCGGCAGGATAAGGGTTTATCCCCATTTCGCGTAGTTTGGAAAGTTTTTCTCTCCGGATGACTTCTTGCTCAGACAGTTGCATAGACCAAAATTGTGCTGCAAATATAGCTACATACGATTAATGTATCAATCAAAATAACCTATAGAATTCCATATCTTTATAGGAATCGGTGTAACATTTTAGCTTTTAAAAAGACCTATAGGATACATCAATCAAAATCATTCATTAATGAGCTTTATACGCGTATTGCTCGCCATCCTGTTTCCACCCTTGTCTGTCATTGGAAAAGGTTGCGGGTCTTTTATCATTGTTTTTCTACTAACCCTTTGTGGCTGGGTACCCGGGGTGATCGCTGCCCTCATCATTTTGAACAATCCAAACTGAACCTCGTATCTTTGTGGCCTATGAACAAAAAGGTGGGCATACAAGATTTAGGTCTGAAGGACTATAAAGAGACATGGGACTATCAGGAAGAATTGTTCCAGCAGACCGTAGACCTTAAGATAAAGAACAGGAGGGAAGGCGCTGCCCTGGAAACACCCAATCATTTTCTATTTGTAGAGCACCCTCATGTGTATACCCTGGGCAAAAGCGGGGATAAAACCAATCTGCTGGTTGATGAAGCACAATTAAAGGCTAAAGGGGCCACTTTCTATAAGATAAACCGTGGGGGCGATATTACTTATCACGGCCCCGGACAAATTGTGGGCTACCCCATCCTGGACCTGGATAATTTCTTTACAGACATCCATAAATATTTACGATTGCTGGAGGAGATGGTGATTCTCACTCTGGCAGACTACGGCCTGAAAGGAGAACGTTCCAAAGGGGAGACCGGGGTATGGTTAGACGTGGGCACACCTTTTGCGAGGAAGATCTGCGCCATGGGGGTAAGGGCCAGCAGATGGGTCACTATGCATGGTTTTGCCTTTAATGTGAATACGGACCTGTCTTATTTTGATCTGATGATCCCCTGTGGGATCAAAGATAAGGGAGTTACTTCGCTGAACTCAGAGCTGGGAAGACACATTCCCATGGATGAGGTACGGAAAAAACTTCTGCTGCATTTCGGGAAGCTCTTTGAGGCAGCGCTATCTTAAATATTTCATTTCAGGAACTAGTTTCAGTGGCTGTCTTACGCGGCAGAACGTTCCAAAATTTAACCCTTTGGAGTGTAACAATTACACCAATTATTCGTCTTTAGTATGTAGAACCTTTTAAAAACAACCTTAACAATTACAAAGATGTCTAACATTAGAACTCAATTCTTACATAAAGGTATTATGATGGGTGTTTGCCTGATCGGAATGCTCGTCAGTATTTTTCTACCTTTAAATGGAACAGAAAATGAAAAGGAGGCGCTGTTGGTAGAACATCGCATCGAACAGAAAACCAGTGAAGAGGATACTCAAATGGAGATGGAATCAGCCAATGAAGATTCTTTACTAAGTGTTGATTATATCAAAACCACTACTGAGTAAATTGTCTCTCATATAGTTGGATTACCCATATCATTTCATCCAAATTAAAGCGGGTAAAGAGCAGGTCATTTCTGGAATAGCTTTAGCAAGGAACCAATAGCACTAAATAGAAGCCGGGGTAAATCCCCGGCTTTCTTTTCTTGGTTTAGCGGCAAAACAGAACATCTTTTTTGTCTCTTATTGAGTAAAAGAAGTCAACTCAGTTTTGCCCATCAGATCCCCATTGTTCTTATAAGTCTCCTGTTTTATCATGCCAACACCTTCGGCCAACCAAAGCCTGGAAGGAAAGGTTCTATTCATGCCCATGGTCTCTGTCTGACTGTCACTATAGATCACATAACAGTCAAAGGTCCCGGCGGCTGTGGTCACTGTTTCTCTTTTCTCCACCTTTCTGTTTATGATATTCACCGTTGTTTTCATGTTCATTCCTGCCATGCTCATGATCATGGTTACATTGGCATCCGCTAAAGACTCACCCACTGTGAGGTCGTTGGGAAGTTCAATATCGGTTCCTGTGATCTCCATTTCCATGTCCCCCATCTGCTCGATCATACTTTCCGGCAATAAGGATTCATAGTCAATTCTTACTTTATTATCTGCACAACTAAAGCTGTAGCCAGAGGTATAGATTTCCTTGCCCTTCTCGTCACGAAGTGCGATAGACATGGTCGCCTGGGTTGCTCCTCCTACATCAGACACTTCCGTAACCTTGTAATCTGCGATCCCTTCCGTTTTTCCTTTTTTATTGTAGTTGGTATACTGAAAGGTGGCCCCTTCGGTCATCGGATAGTATTTGCTGCATTCAGACTGTCCAAGGCCAACAGTGATCATAAAGAATGCTGCTAAAGTGGCATAGATGCTTGTTCTCATGGTTTTATTGTTTTATAAATTCTACTCTTCTGTTTTGTGCCTTGCCATCCGGGGTATTGTTGTCGCCTAGGGGTTCAGATTCCCCTTTCCCTTCAGAGTTTAATCTGTCGGCCGAAATACCATATATTTTTACCAGGGAATTTTTAACGGCTTCAGCACGTTCTTTGGAAAGTTTCATATTGTTTTCGTCACTTCCATCGGCATCTGTATGTCCTACAATGAGCAGATTCATGTCCTGCTCTTGCAACAATACTTGTGAAATTTGCCTTATGATTCCCATGGATGGAGGCTGAATATTGGCGGAACCTACATCAAAGAGAATGCCATTGGTAGATACTTTGCCTTCGGAAATCAACGTTCGCCTGAGGTCTAAACCGCCTTCTGCTACTTTAAGGTTGGTTATAAACAAGCGTTCTTCCCCATCTTTGAAATTATTCATATGGAATTTTAAGGTATTGATTACAGCACCTGTGGGTACAATTCTTGGGATGTCTATATGTTTTTCCTCGTTGACCCATAAACGGAATCGTTGTTTATTGACCGCGATGGAAATATGCGGCCTGTTTAGTACTTCGTCCCTTAAATCGGCCCGGACGGTGCTGTACATTTCCCGTTTGTTATTGATATAATTGGCCATCGTTATACCAATGGCTCCGTACTGACAAAATGGAATTTGAGCATGAACAAAATTGGCTCCTTCCTTAAAACCATCATCGTCACTTAAGTCTATTCTCAGGGTTGCCGTGGAGGATGTTTTTTTTGATAGACCCACGGCCATTACGTCGAATTCAATGGTATACTCTTCCGGCAGTTTTGGAACATCAGGAATAAAGTAGATATTATATCCGGAGATCAGCTCAAGCCATTTTTCATCCGAATCATTCATTGTCACTACCTCCCCTGAACCATTCGTATTCCATTTGGAGGGAAAATCGCCAATAAAATCTTTCTGAAAATCCTCATAGAATAACAACTTGTCCCCGGGGACATAGTCGAATTTGCTATATACCATCATGGTTGGTGGCCCTTCCATGGTACCGGAAGAATTATCCGTATTACCCTCTCCGGCTCCGGGTGTATTTGGCTGAGGGATCGGATTGCCATCTTTATCTCTGGCTACCTCGCCTTTTTTTCCAGGTTCCAGAATACTATCCAGTACCTGATCGGTTTTTTCTGCTGCCTCCTTTTCTACTCTTCGCTCAACAGTACGTTCTGCCGACTTTTCGGCACTCTTCTTAAGTTTTTTCAGGATCTGACCCTGAGCGGCAGGTATACTGAACAAGATCATAAAAAGGAGTAAAAAATAGCTGGATCGAATTTGTAGTGGTCTCATAATTAAAGTATTGGCTATTTAAAAATACGGTAAATTGTTCTATTCTAAAAATAGTTTGAAAGTAATAGTTGATTAAAAAAAAGGACTGCTTTCTCAATTAATAGTGTACACTATCAGGGAATTCTCCTCAAATTTTCCCACGATCTCTATACTGCGGTCATTGTCTATATCGGTGAGATCAATAGAAGAACTGGAATAGACAGGGAAATTAGGAAAAAGAATGGCATTACTGTCAAAGACAAAGGCCCTTTGGGTCTGTATGTCCGTAACGCTTACATAGATCTTATCATAGATGTAAAAGATCCGTGGCTTGGTATAGACCCCAAGGTCCAGGGAAGCTTTATTGCCTTTAATACTGAGTTCATTATCATTCATGACGCTCAGCGTCTTACTGGTGGCATCTATACCATGGTCCTCGTTGAGATTTAACCGCGTTTTTGTGATCTTTCCTTTGGTATCTACGGCGAAAAGTGTACCGGTTTTATCAGTTACAATAAATCTGTTGTTATTGAGGTACACTTCATTCTCAGAAAACTCGATCTTCTCAGAAACTGATACTCTTGTGCTTCCTGTTCTGTTAAGGATCTTTAACGTTCCATCTGCCAGCATAAACACTACAAAATCCCTGGAGCCTACTCGGAAGTGTTTGGGTGGATACAATATGGCACTTTCTGCTTTGGTATAGGTAAAGCCCTTTACGATGGTACCTTTGCCATTGAACATTTTTATATCAGTACCCTGAGTGACCACAAAGCGGTAGTTGCGATCGTTTTCGTAATCAAAAACTGCCAGCGGATTTAAGGCAGCCCCGGAAAATGATTTATTGAAAGGGGCTACTTCCTTCCCATTCCTGTCGAGTACTAAAAATTGATTATTGGTGGTAAAGGCCAACTGAAGTCTGCCATTTTTGTAAAGGTCTATTTGTTCAATACGACCCTGAACACGCCCTTCCAATGCCTTTTTCCAAAGGATCTTTCCTTCAGCAGAGATAAGGTACAGGTTGTTCTCATTGTCTTGCACTACAATTTCTTTCTTATCATTCCTGTGATCTGTGACAAATTGAGGTACAGTAGCCAGAGGCGCGTCTAGTTGCACTGTAAATAGGGGGGATACAGCGTTCCTTTTTCGTACCCTTGATTTTCTCTTTAAAAAAGCATTCAAATGATAGAAGCTGCGATCTGCCACTACCTGGAACGCAACAACATGGTCTGGTATTTTTGCCGCCCGATAATTTTCAATCAGACTTGTAGGGAGATACTCATTTAAAACCGATTCGAGGGTCTTGTTGTTGGCTACAAAGAGCAGGCTGGAGGCCTCAGCAAGCTCCGTTTTGGCGCTTCCATAGGCCGTTGAAGTATCGAAGGTTTGTTCACTATTGATATTTCGAATGATCGATTCCAGAAAGCTTTTGGATTCACAAAAAATAAAAGCATTGTCGAGTATAGTGTAATATGTGATCTTAAAATCCTTTATAAAGGAAGGAAATGCATTTTCTAACAGTGGAAGTTTATTTACTATGCCTACTTCCTTGCCCTGGTATTCATAAACCGAGGTACGGTTCTCGGCCAGGAACTCCGAGAGGGCAGAACCTCCATAAGTGTTTAAAAGGATGGCTTTATTGCGGCCTTTAAATACGATCCCAACTTCTTCAACAGTTTGAAGGAGGGTATTGAAGGTATTTGCATTTGGTAATTGAGCCTTCTGGTTTGTGGCAAATACTGAATAGTCCGAGAAGGAGATGGACAGCAATCCGTCTGCTTCTTCCGGGGCAAGGGTAGCCAGGGTGTTGATCACCGGTTGTGTATTTGCAAACAGAGATAAGAAAGCCTGAGCGCTATCCTTCACTATCCCAACGCCACTCCATTGTAAAAGACTTTGAGGCGCGTTGAGGTCTAGCCCCGTCCATGAGGCTATTTCGGACCATTTCGGTCTGTCTGTACTATCCCGGGCGCTAGAGTCTACCTTTCTGCTATTGATATACAGGGAGGCCGATTTCCCCGAGGCAGATGTTTTAAAAAGTGCTTTAAGACCCTTGTTAGGGGTGTTTTCCGGAATGCTGTTGATGGTCTTTGCCAAGAGGGAGGAATCGGCACAGACGTATTGCAGGTTCCCGAAGGGTGCGGTGTATATCCTGTTATTTTTGCGGGAATAGGCGTTCAGAGCGGTCCCTTGAACAGAAATGGTAGTGCGTTTTAAAGGTGAAAGGCTATCCTGTGCTATATTGAATCCCTGGGCAGGTGTGATATAGATATATTGTAAGCTGTCATGATCCGATGGTATCATAACCAGCATACCCTCATTTTCTGAATCCAGATCATCCAGGGCTTTTAATCCACGAAACAGCCCACTGTTATTTTCTGATTTTAAAAAGGGTTGTGCAAAATCATTGTTTTTTAGCTCCCTTTTAAGCGCGGCCAGGTTGTTTATTTTCAGGACCATGGCTGCGTCTTTGGGAATAGCACCTGAGAGAGAAAGCGTAGATTTCTCAGAGCGGTTGCAGGCAAATAGTAAGATTGCGGCGAAGCAAACCGCAAGGAAACTTTTCATTCAGGGATTTTGAAACAAATTTATAATATTAAATTTCAAGTGACACCTGCGCGCTTTTTATTTTAAAACTTTTTCGATGGTATTTGGACAGGCCATATTTTTTTATGGCTATTCTATGTTCTAAGGTAGGGTAACCTTTGTTTTGTTTCCAGTTGTACATGGGGTATTCATGATGGATGGCCTCCATATAGGAATCCCTCATGGTCTTGGCAATGATTGAAGCAGCGGCAATACTCATGAATATACCGTCCCCTTTAATGATGCATTCATGGGAAACAGAACCATACGGTTTAAATTTATTGCCATCTACAAGGATATGTCTTGGTTCGGTACTTAGTTTTTTCAAGGCGCAGTGCATTCCGAAAATGGAAGCATTTAAAATATTCATGGTATCGATGGTTTCGGGATCTATATGGGCCACCCCAAAACTCAATGCGTGCATTTCAATGTCTTTCTTTAGGGTGCTCCGTTGTCTGGCAGTTAATTTCTTGGAATCATTAAGTACCTCGTTTGCGTAATCCGGAGGAAGAATAACAGCTGCAGCGGTTACTGGACCTGCAAGACATCCTCGCCCGGCTTCATCCGTACCGGCCTCCAATAAAAATCTATGAAATGTCTTTAACATTTCCGACTAGTGTTTTTGAATACTATCATTAAAACGTAAAAGCAACATATAGTTATTGTTAAATATAATAAGAAAAATACCGCTTAATATCTTAAAATATTGAATGATTCGTAATTAATGATCATATTTTAACAGGCCTTGAGATAACTTTGACTTCTTGTTTGGATAAATAAATTCTAATTATAATTTTTGCAACTGGCTAATTCAAAAATCTAATTAAATGAAATTAAAGTTAACATGGATGTTAACACCATTGTTGGTGTTATGCATGAGCTTTTCCTTCGCACAGGAAAAGACGATTTCAGGTAATGTAACAGACCAGACTGGTCTTCCTTTACCTGGTGTAGCTGTTGTGATCGTAGGTACATCGACAGGAACACAAACTGATTTTGATGGGAATTATTCGCTTTCAGCCCGTGTTGGGCAAGTATTGCGATATAGCTATCTGGGTCAAAAAACAGTTTCAAGAACAGTAGGTTCTTCAAGCACTATGGATGTGCAAATGGAGGACGATGCCGAGGCGCTACAAGAAGTAGTGGTGCAGGGGTACCGAACTGCAGCTAAAGTAAAATCTAACGTGGCATCTGCCACTATTACTGCAGAAGCAATTCAAGACAGACCAAATGCATCGTTCATCCAATCGCTGCAGGGTCAGGTTGCTGGTCTTAACATTACTTCCAACACAGGTCAGCCTGGTGGGGAAAGTCAGATCTTTATCAGAGGTGTCAACTCTATTAATGGAGCTACGCAGCCGTTATTCATTATTGATGGAGCGTATTCTACGAGTGACAACTTCAGGAGTTTGAATCCAAATGATATTCAGTCCGTTACCACCCTTAAGGACGCGGGAGCTACAGCTCAGTACGGAAACAGGGGTGCCAATGGGGTGATTATCATTAAAACCAAAAGCGGTACTTACAATCAGAAGTTGAAAGTAGGTTATCGTGGCGTCATAGGTCAGACCCGTATTCAGCCCAATGATTATAACCTTCAGGATTCTCAGGAAACCTTATTTTTGGAAAGAGAAAGAGGCACAGGTCTGGGCAGTGGATTAACAGATGAGGAGATCGCTGCATACTCAACTACCGAATGGTTAGACGTTTTCTTTAGAAAAGGCTTGTCTCAGGATCACAGTATTCAGCTTCAAAGCGGATCAGAAAATGCTTCTCAATATACCTCTTTAGGTTTCTTTGAGCAACAAGGGATACTTCAGGAAAGTAGCCTGGAAAGATTTAGTGTAAGAAGTAACGTTACAGGAAGGTCAGAAAATGATAAATTTAATTACGCGACCAATATTTCTTTGAACTATTCACAGTCTGAATCTCCAACCTCCATTGGTACAGGTGGAGTCAACCAAAACTATATTCTGGGGGCTTTTCAAGGAGTGCCTTACCTTTCGCCTGCGGATTATACTCCGGGGGATGGTAATTTGATTACTCCAATATTCAGAAACACGCCATTGTTCTTGTTAGACAAGTTAGATATTTTTACTTCGGAGATCGATGAATTTAGATTAATAGGTTCTGCAAATGCGTCTTACAAGTTGTCTGATGAGCTAACAGTGTCCAATATTATAGCAGCCGATTATGCCAACGCCAAGCGTTTGGATGCAGAATCATCCCGGGGTTTTACAAGACAATTATTTGCTCAAACCGGAAATACAACTCCAGGTCAGGTTCAAATACAAGACACGCGGTCGTTGAGTTTTAACAGCACAACAAATATCAACTGGGCCAAGGAATTTGGAAGACACACTATTGATGCCAGTGCTATTTTTGAATACACGAAGAACCACTACAATACCTTTGGTTTCTTCGCGAGAGGTACAGATCCTAAAACAGAATCACCAGGAGACGGATCAAGTTTTGTGAGCGATAATGCTGCGAATGATTTCTTCGTAGATGATGCCAACGCAAATATCTTAAGTACAGGTAGGGTATCTTACCTTGGGTTGCTTGATTACGATTTTGATACGCGATACGGTATTTCTGGTACTGTACGGCGCGATGGTAGTTCAAGGTTTGTTGGTGATAATAAATGGGGTACATTTTTTGCTGTCGCAGCTCGTTGGAACATTTCAAACGAGGCCTTTATGGAGTCGGCTAATTTCGTGAATGAACTTAAACTTCGTGGTTCTTACGGAACCAATGGTAATGATATTATTAGAGATGATGGAGGTTTCTTGACCAATGTTTCTGCGCCAGACCTAACCGAGGCATTTTTTGCCACAGGGTCAGGTTATCAAGGTGTTAATAGTATTTTCACGAAGCCAAATTGCACAGCCAGATCTCAAGTTTGAGGTGGTGAAGCAATTAAATATTGGTATTGATTATTCCTTGTTCGATACACGGCTGCGTGGTTCTTTTGACTGGTACCAAAAAACAACCGAAGACCTGTTCCAGTTTACACCTGTATCGAGCGTCAATGGTACCGATGGGTTATTTAAAAACTTTGGAACTCTTGAAAACGAGGGGTTTGATTTCTTGACTAATTTTGATCTTATTCGCAAGAATAAAACCAATTTAACATTAAGAGTGGTGGCAAACTACAACCTGTCTACAGTTGGTGAGACTCCATCCCCTGATGGGAACATTGATGATGGTTTTGTTGAAGGAGGCTTATTCAGAGAGATCTATGCAACAAGATATGTAGGTATAAATCCCGGGAATGGGAATTTACTATTTCTTGATGCTGATGGCAATGTAACTGAAAATCCGGATCCGGATACAGACAGGGTAGCAACCGGCAAGAATATCTTTCCGGAATGGCAGGGTAGTTTTGGTTTCGATTTCAGCCATGGAGGCTTCTTCCTGAATACTACCTTCACCTACACAGAAGGTGTTGATAGATTCGACTTCGATTATGCTGGATTTATAGATCAAACCAACATAGGTCAATTCAGATTGTCTCGTGATATTCAGAGAGCCTGGACACCTGATAACCGAATTACCGATATACCGGCTCTTGGGTTTACGAATCAGGCACTTGATACAAATTCTGATAGATTTTTACGTGACTCAGATTATATCCGTATGCGGAATGCAACTATTGGATACGGATTTAATGAGAAAGAACTGGCAGGAACTGGAATATCTGGACTGAGAATATTTTTAAGCGGTGAAAACGTGTTTACGATAACCGAGTGGAGAGGATACGATGCTGAGAGTACGGTTAATACCTCCAGAAGGTTCCCAACTCCTGCTATTTATTCTCTAGGAATAGAACTTAATTTTTAATAAAATACTAGGATGAAAAAATATAGTTTTTCAATTATAGCATTTGCGACATTGATATTAGCATCATGTACAAATGCAACCGAGATCGATCAACCAGGTAGGTTGACGGAAGAAGCTGCTTTTGAAACAATAGCAGATCTACAAGCTGGATTATTGGGTACCTATGGGGTGCTTGATACATCGAGTGAGATTCAATTCAATGCCGTATTTACGGATGAAGTTTCTATTGGCTTTGACAATGGTGGTCAAGGTCTTGGGGATGGTACGTGGGGTTTTGTGCTGAACAACGTAAGTGATGCACCTACAACGTTCTGGACAGGGTACTATGCAGCTTTAAATAATGTTAATATTTTAATTGAGGCGATCAATAACTACGAGGTTCAGGAAGGTGAACAAGATCAGTACAATAATATTTTAGGACAGGCGTATGCCATACGGGCAGCTGCTCACCACGGAGTCATGACTTATTTTAGTCCGGACTTAACGGATGACAGTGCTCTTGCCGGTATTTTGTTAGATTTTGTTCCTACACCTTCAGATCAGTTGCCCAGAAACACCAATGGTGAGTTCTATGCACTTATTGAAAGTGATTTGACGCAGGCTGCCAACTTAATTACGGAAGATCAGGGTAATACCTTCATCAATGATGATTTTGTTACCGCACTAAGAGCAAGAGTAGCGGCTTATAAAGAAGATTATGCTACTGCAGCTCCTTTGGCTCAGAGTCTTTTAAGTTCGTATCCAATTGCTAACAGAGTTCAGTATGAGGGTATGTTCTTAGACGTAGATGAAACTGAGAACATCTTTAAACTTGAGCGTACGGTTGGGGACAATTATGATGGCCAGGGAAATACTGGTTCCGCCTTCGCAGGCGGATGGGCAGGTGCTAATTTTGCATTCGTTGATGCCACAGATACAGGAAGCCCTTATTTTGAAATGGGAAGAGTGGTATTTAATCAGTTAGACCCGGCAGATATCAGATATGATGTGAATGTTGCCCCTACTTCTACCATTGATCCTGATTATCAGACAAGTCCTAACGCTTTAGCGTCAGACATCATCATTATTCAGAAGTATCCAGGATCTGAAAACCAGCCGTTAATGAACGACCTTAAAATATTCAGGTCTTCAGAGATGCTGTTTATTTTGGCGGAAGCACGTGCTCAAAGCAATGACCTAACCGGTGCTGCCCAGTTGATAAAACAATTGCGCGATGCAAGATTTGGTTCAGCACAGCCTTTACCGGCATATAGTTCTCAACAGGAAGCTTTTGCAGGGATTTTAGCTGAAAGACAGATAGAATTGGTTTTTGAAGGTCATAGATATAAAGATCTTAAAAGACTCGGTGTTAAAGCAGGGGTTGGTATTCAGAGAGATCCAGTAGATTGTTCATTGAACAGTGCGTGTAACCTGGCTGCAAGCGACTTTAGATTCACCATGCCTATTCCACGTGTGGAGATTGCAGGGAATCCTGACATAGCAGCTCAACAAAACCCTGGGTATTAATACAAAAATTAAGACATATTATGAAAAAATATATTTTATTATTAGCGATGGGGATGGCATTCTTCACTTCATGTGAGGAAGAGTTGACAGTGTATGATGTAGATAATGGTCAGACGCTGGCTAAGTTCAGCCAGGCTACCGGAGTGATCCCAACACCTGTTGAAGGTGCAACCTTGGAAGTTACCGTAGAGGTATCTACGAGGTCTGATGTGGACCGTACTGTATCCCTTGGAGTAGATGCTTCATCTACCGCAGAACCGGGTCAGTACTCTTTAAACAGTTTGACAATCCCGGCTGGTGAATTTGATGCAACGCTGGTTGTCACAAGTAATTTCGAAGCGCTTCCTGAAGCTGGAAGTGTAGACCTTGTTTTAAATCTGACCGAAATTGCAGGTTCTAGCGATACTCAATTTGAAAATTCAACATTGTCAGTTACTTTGTTCAGAGAATGTCCGGAAGAACCAACACCTGGTGTTTGGACTGTAAATATGCAGGATACTTTTGATGACGGATGGCAAACAGATGATGGAAATGGCGGAACAGGTCTTACCTGTACCTTAAGTACCGGAGAGGTTTTTGAAGTAGGATTATGTAACCCTTACGTGGCTTCCCCTTATGCTTGTACCGATGAATTCTCTAGTGGTTCTGCGAGCTTTACTATTCCAGAAGGTGTTGAATCAGCAGAATGGTTTTTCCCAGGTGATTTTTACGGGGAAATAACGTTTCAAGTTCTGGCACCAAATGGGAATGTAGTTTATTCACGTGAGCTGGCAGAAGGTGGCGCCGGGGTCTTTGTAATTGACTTTTGTCAGCAATAGTCTTAAGGACCAGATAGTAACAAAAAATAATTGTATTGAAAAGCCGTCTGTTTACAGGCGGCTTTTTTGTGTCCATACTTAACCTATATAATGTAAAGAATACTGCTTATGCACAGCTTCTTGAGGGAGAAATGGAATACCTTGTTTTTAAAAATTCTGCACTGTTTGCAAGCAGATGTTAAACCGTGTTAGGTAATATGGATCGATCTTCAGAATCGTATAATTCATCAGCAGAACTTGCTGTCTATCTTTATGAGAAAGAGGCTTATACTTAGTACTATCTTTTACTAAATGCTTATTAAAACTAGAGGAAAAGGGTAGATCATATTCTTCAATGAGAAGTGCCCATTAAATATGAATATTGATCAGCCGATGTTAGTTCATATCGTATCTATCACTGTTTCGGGAAAACTATTGGCCACCCAAAATCAGTATGTTTAAGTTTGAGTATAGATCTTTTCACGAGTATTCAGGTAATAAAATGCGCTCCCAAAAGGCGAGCTTTTTTAAGGCAATATATAAGCTATAATCCTATTTGCTATTATTTGTAGTACTATTCAAAATTGTTATCATCTGAATGACACCATTCTCCTCACTTAAATCCAATTTTCTTTCTTTGATTATTTTGGAAGCTTCCATCTGATTGTCTAAGACCTTCAGGATACTTTTTTTGCGCAGTTTTATGGATTTGGCAACTTCTTCATTAGTTGAGAAAAGATAATACTCAATGTCATCGGCAAATCTGGGAGGTTGTTCTCTTTTGTAGGTGGAGGTAGTTTCCGTGGCCGGTTTAAATTCTTTCGTTATTTTTTTAAGAAGTATCAATGGCCCCGATGTAAGTTGTACAAAATATCCTTGTTTTGCTCTTTCATTTTCTGCATTAAAACTGAAAATAGCATATTTATCACCGTTTATCTCAGCACGTATATAATCTCTTTTTAATAAGGAGATAGTTTTTCCATTATCCTGCATTTCTATATTGTCCCTGTAGGCATCATATCGCAACATGGCAGGATACGACTCGCTGTCTTTAATAAAGACCTTCCCGGACTGAAAGTCTTCGTTGACATAGGGCGACCCAACTACATTAGGGGGAAGACCACCGTCTCTTAAAACATTTCGATAAAATTCAACCGGTATTTGAACTTTGGTAGACTGGGCATGAATAGTTGAAGATACCAAGGGAATCACGAACAGTAGTATTAAAGCTTTTTTCATAGTAATATTTTTCAGTAAAATCTTAAAAAACTATCTGATTTAAAAGTTAATGTCGTTAAGCTTTTCTTAATTGACAAGAAAATCAAATATTTCCGATTCTGAAGTATTTCCCTGACTGTCGCGTGAAACAATACGCCAGTAATACACCGTATTTGCAACTACTGCCACATCTAGGGTGGTTTCGGTGGTCGTATCTAAAAGTGTAGCGGGAGTTTCATTGGTGTCTAAATAAACGTCAAATTCTACAAGATCGTTATCCACATCGGTTGCGGTCCATTCCAGGGTTACGGTCTGGGTTGTTGGTAAATTGGCGCCCCGTGCCGGTTGAACGGCGTCTGCCGGAAAAGGGGCATAATTCTCTATCCCAATACCCTGATTATAGAACTTCCAGGTAGGACTTGTGGCAGTTTCATTAGTGCCACTTGCCAATGATACCACGGACCATTCATAGGGCGTCCCCCTCAACAGAATGACTTCAGCACTATTAGTACTTGAGTTTGTTCTTGAATTGCTGTTTGTGTTAATGTTTCGCACGTTTAATTCATAACTATCTGCATTCTGTGCATCTGTCCACCTGAATGTAACGGCACTTTGATTTTGATTCAGCACCGTACCTTCATTACACTCCGTATTGTTGTCGGGAAATATCAAAGTGGCTGCTGAGGGAGGTGTTATTACCACAGGTGGCGGTGGTTCGGGTGTTGAATCGCCTCCTCCACAGGAGACAAGCAACAAAAAAATTCCGGTTAATAGGCTATAGCAATTTTTCATTTTCGGATAATTTTGTAATTCGTTAAGCTTGTAGGTGTTTTCAGGTTTAGTAAATAGATTCCTTTAGACAGACCATCTACATTAAACCGAACTTCATTATTTACAGGAACGTATTGTTTTCTGAATACCGTACGACCATTGATGTCGAAGAGTGCTACCTCCACCTGGTCTGCCTTAGTGTTGCCCAGATATATATTGAGGTCACCAGATTCAATGGGGTTCGGATAAATAAACAGTTCATTACTCAACACAATGGTTTCCTCAAACACGCCCTGGCACTCCTTCTCCGTGCGCACCGTCAGGGTATTTTCTACCTTGGAAAGTGCAAGTGTGATCTCGCTTTCTGTGGTTCGGAAGGTTTCTCCGTTCAGCTTGATGGTATATGATTTACCTCCTGAAAGACTTAGGGTAACTTTATTGTCTAAGGAACTTACCTTGGAAGAAACATTTAGGTCCTCGGGTTCGGAAACTGCGATATTGTAACATTGCTGATAGTCGCTTTGTCCTTCAACAGTTATGCATACTTCGTAATCTCCTGATGAAAGGTCATTAAAAGTGATAATATCAGTGAAAATCTGTGAATCATCTACCCCATTCCCCAGGAGGGTAACCGTGTAGTTGAAAGGCAGTGTGGCCTCTATCTGAATACTTCCGTCATTACTAACAACACAGGTTTCGCTTACGGTCAATATCCTGAAATTTGAAGATGGGAGGGTAAATACCTCGCAACCGGTGACATCCACTACAGAACCCCGCGGTGTATCAGGACAAAGGTCATCCGCATTCGGAACACCATCATTGTCCAGATCATCATCGCACACATCGCCTATTCCATCTTCATCGGCATCTGCCTGGTCTGCATTGGCAGTAAGCGGGCAATTATCATCAAGATCCGGAATGCCATCATTATCATCGTCCGAATCACAAACATTTCCAAATCCGTCGCCATCCGTATCTAACTGATTAGTATTTGCCACTAAGGGACAGTTGTCATCGACATCCAATACGCCGTCATTGTCATCATCTTCATCATCAACCAAACCTTCTACTACAAGATCATCTATAACCACCCCTTCCTCATTTACGGAAGGATCTGAATGAAGTACGATTCTGAAAATGATATTTGTTTCATTGGTAAGGTCTGTTTCACCAAGGGCCGCATTGGTAGTAAAATCGTAGGCGTACTCCGTGAGGGTTGCATTGGTGCCCGTCCATTGTGCCCCCGGACAATTCTGACAATCATCATCTGTACCGGAACTTTGATTTGTTCGGTCGCTTGTGTACCAGTTTGGCTGACTGTTAACCGAACCCAGTACTTCCCAAGTAGAGCCATCATCCAGGGTGTACTCTACGTAGACCACATCAAAATTGATCTCCAGGTCATAGGCCATTTGAAATTTTAGAACGGGGGCTAATAAACTTGCCGTTTCGTAGCAATTACTTACTAAAAAAGCGCGGACGCCATCCGGATGGTTCCCATCTAAATTGGTACCGTATACCTGTGTGCCTGAGCTAGCCTGATTTAATACACTGCCTTCCGGGATTCCTTTTTCCCACAGCGGGGTACCTCCGTCATCATTGTAAGTCAACAATGTATCATCAGGAGATTCAAAGGTATTAACCACAGATTCTACTCCGGGATCATTCACAAAAAAGGTATGGGTAATCTCGTTATTGTCCGCGAACGCATCATTTAATATAGAAACACTTACAGTAAGGGAATACTCCCCAATACTGGTCAGGCCTAATGAAGGAATTTGAATAGTAGTAGTTTCTTCACTGGCCAGGTTTACAGGGGCATTGAAAGATTGCGGACCTCCACCATTGACACTATAACTAACCTCTACGGTCGTAATCGGATTTAACCCGTTGTTTTCAACTGTAATTTCCGGGTTGATATCTCCACAAATAATGTTATCGTTTGATGGCGTTAAGAATTGCAAGCGAATATCATTATCAGGAACCTGAATGGGAATTGGAGATTGCCAAACACCCCGCCCGTAGGTAGATGCTGTAATGAGCTCATCATCCAGACTTATATCCAGGTCACTTATCGCTACACTTGGCAGGCCGGTAAAATAATCTTCCCATTCTGTTAGGGTGTCATCCAGACGATAGACGCCCAGGCTTGTGCCCACATAAATAGGGTTGTCTGAATGTCTTCCCTGATGTACTATAGAGAAAAAAGCCTGATCAATCGGCACATTGTACGTTATATTTTCTTCTGCTCCGGCCTCTCCATTTTCATTCACAACCACTCTATAAATACCCTTTTCTGTTGGTTGATTAGCCTGACTTATCCCTACTCTTGAGGCGGTCACAACATAGATATAAGAACCATCTGTTGTATTGATGGCCATGTCCGATATATCCGCATCGGCCCGGTAAAAGGCTGTGAAATCAAGTCCGCCATTTTCGCTGCGATATACAAAATCGCCTTCTACGGCATAGATGATATCCGGGTTATTCGGATCTACTTCTATATCGTCAATATTGCCGCCTCCAAAATCATTCGACCATTTTTCCCAGGCATTGCCTACAAGTTTATATACCGCATCGAACCCAGAGTAAACCTCTCCGGTGCTGCTGATAGCCAAAGGAGTGATCCAATTTCCCTGAATACTATTGTTTTGGGCATCCCGTGGAGGTCCTACAAAACCCACTGATTGACCTGAGTTACTGGAAATATTTAAGGAGCCTCCGAATTGTGTAAAACCGTACACCAAATTATCGTTGTTCGGATCCATTACATTATCCATTCCATCTCCGCCATGGTAGTTGTTCCACTCTCCGTTTTGCAAGATCTGACCTCCATTATCCTGAAGACCACCGATCATTTTTGTGGCATCAGTTGGCGACACAGATAGCCTGTAGAATTGACCTACGGCTGCATTGTTTGTATAATCCGTAAAGGTGGCCCCTGAATTCTGAGACATATAGATGCCGCCGTCTGTACAGGCAAAGACCTTTCCATCAAAAATTTTAATGGCATGTATATCGGCATGCGTGTAGGAAGCATTATTTACGTTCCATTGGTTAAGACGTGAAAATGAATTCCCTCCATTGTTACTTTTCCAGATATTCAGACAACCCATATAGAGCTCATCTGCATTTGTTGGGGATACCTCGAGTGCCAGATCGAACCATGCCTGGCTAGATTCCATGATGTTTACGCTATTGGGACTTACCGTAAAAGTGGCCCCACTATCCGTAGACTTATAAAGCCCCTGATAGCTGAAATTGCTGGAACTTGTGTTGGCCGCCAGGACGTACAATACTTCCGGATCTGCAGCGGATACGCCCAGTAGGGCTCTTCCTGCATTTGTTGGAAGCACAGGGCTGTCGAGTGCAGTAAAATCAAGACCGTTGGTCGACTTGTAAAAGATCACATTGTTTCCGCCACCTCCCAGATATCTATTGGTTACAACATAGACGGTATTGGGATCTCCCGGTTTTAGTTTAAGATCGGCGATAAATCCTGACTGCCTTATTTCCCAGGTATTCCCGGCATCGGTACTCTTAAAGAGTCCGGAACTGGTTGCCACCCAAAGAATATCTGAGTTAGTGGGATCTATGATGATCTCATTCATTAAGGTATTGACATCGGAGTTGGAAGGGTTAAGTCCGGTTTCCTGCCAGTTTGCACCTCCATCCAGGGATTTAAAAACACCAACACTGTACGAGTCGGCGGCATCATCATCTCCGGTGGCTATGTAAATGATATTTGTGTCGTTTGGATCGATGGCGATTCCTGAAACACCAATTTGTGGAAAGTCATCAAAGAGGTTTGTCCAGCTGGCACCGGCATTGGTTGATTTCCAGATCCCGCCTGCAGGGGCACCTACGTACCAGATATTCGGATCAATGGGATCTATGGCAACCGCATTCATTCTGCCTTGTCCAGGAAGTCTGCCCGTAAAGATACCTGTATCCGTGGGCCCTATAGAATTCCAGGCGCTGATAGGATTCGTGGCCATACCAATTCGCTTTTCTTTACTTTCCCAGGTTTCCCAAAGTTGTTTTGGACTGGGAAGGTAGCCTTGAGCATCCACAAAATGCATCCAGTAGTTTTCCCACCGTTTGTAAGGTTTAAAACCACTGCCTTTTAAGGTTGGATCCTTATCTGCCCAATAGGCATTAAAAGAATCAGAGATCTCATAAATGGAAAAAGCTTGATTGGCCCCCTTCGAGGTAACACCCTGCTTTACACGCAATGTCTCCATCCATGGCGCATTTTCAACAAATTGACCATAAGAAACACTGCCTAGAAGAAGGCAGCCCAAGAGTAATTTTCTTAACATGTATTTTTTTTTGCTAAATATCCTGAAAAAATCATGAATATTCAATTTTATTAGTTCTTTGGCGCCTTTTCGCGGGAATAAGTTCCAAAAGTCGTTCAAGATAATGATTCAAACCCTTTTCTTACAAAACTTTCACATTTCTTTACTGACAAAAAAAGTAACTTTGTGAAGTAATCTTAAATATGAAATACCTACTAGGTCTATTTTTTATCCTTTCACTGCAAATAGTTTGTGCCCAGGAGAAAGCGATCTCGCCAGCCAGAAAGCAGGACTCAACACTTTTTGGAAAGAAGAAGGCAATTCCTCAGGGAACTTTAAACAAGGAAGCAGAACTCAGTATTAAAGATTACAAGATCATTTCCTACGCCAGAGACACCACCTTTCTGGATACTACCTTATCTATTCAAAAAGAATACAAGTATAATTACCTACGGAGGGACGATTTTGAACTTATGCCATTTGCCAATGTTGCTCAACCATATAATGCCCTGGGGGTAGATATGGAATGGGTAGTTTTATATCCCTCCTTAGGAGCAAGGGCCAGGAATATTGCTTATATGGAAGTTCAAGACATATCATATTATAATGTTCCCACCCCTTTGACCGATCTGTTTTTTAAGACCACCTTTGAACAAGGACAGCTTTTAGACGCCTCGCTAACGTTTAATACTTCCAGGAGGCTAAATTTTTTCATTGCATTTAAGGGGATGCGTTCCCTGGGAAAATACCAGTACAGTCAGATACAATCCGGAAATTTCAGGACCACCGCCAATTATCAGTCAAAAAATGAACGATATACCATGCGGGCTCATATAGCGGCCCAGGATATTGAGAGTGAGGAGAATGGGGGGTTAAGTGCAAAAGAGCTTCAGTTCGAATCAGAAGATCCGGAATTTCAGGATAGATCTCGTTTAGACGTGTTCTTTACGGATGCCAGAAATAAGATCCTGGGGAAACGGTATTACCTTGATCATCGCCTGGCGATATTTCAAAAAAAAGATTCTCTTCGTTATTCTTCTGTGGGTCTTGGTCATGAATTTACTTATGAGACCAAATATTTTCAATTTCAACAAGAAAATCAGAACGATTATTTTGGAGCGACACTTGTAAACCCTATTGATGACAAGGCCACCTTAAAGACCTTTTTTAACAGAGTAAGCCTGGATTACTCCAATAGATTATTGGGAACTTTAAAAGGGTTTGTGAACTGGTATCAATACGATTATTATTTTGATAGTATTCTGATCACCGATACAGAAACCATCCCAAATCAATTACGAGGGGATGAATTGGCAATTGGGGGGCAGTATAAAAATCAAATAGGTGCTTTTGTCCTCGATGCTTCTCTTAGCTATGGGATCACAGGAGCGCTCACCAATTATATTTTTGATGCAAGTGCCAAATACAGCATCAATGATAAGCACCTCCTTGAGGTAAATGCTCATTCTTCTTCACGATTGCCTAATTTCAATTTTTTATTGTACCAGTCGGAATACGAAAATTACAATTGGAACAATTCGGAGACCTTTGAGAATCAGAATGTACAAAGTCTCAAATTCAATATACGTTCACAGGTATGGGGTGATCTGATGTCGCAGTATGCCACCACGGACAACTACACCTATTTTTCATCCAATGCGAGCGATCAGCAGATAGCGGATGGAGTGGAAAACGCTTTTGTTACTCCAAAACAAGAGGGCTCCTCGGTGAATCATTTTAAGGTAAAGTACGCCAAGGAATTTAAAGTAGGGAAATGGGCATTAAACAATACGGTGATGTATCAGAATGTAACTCAAAGCAATCAGGTATTGAATGTGCCTCAATTGGTGACAAGAAATACCTTGTATTTTTCCAGTAATGTCTTTAAGAAAGCGATGTTCCTTCAGACGGGTGTTACTTTTAAATACTTCACTGCATATACGATGGATGCGTATAATCCGCTTCTGGGAGAATTTTTTGTGCAGAACAGGGAAGAATTGGGGGCTTTTCCTTTACTCGACTTTTTTATAAACGCGAAAGTGCGCCAGACGCGTATCTATCTGAAAGCGGAACACTTTAACTCCTCTTTTACCGGCAATACCTTTTATGCCGCTCCGAACTATCCATATCGCGATTTTGTGATTCGTTTTGGTCTGGTATGGAATTTCTTTTCTTAGGTATTACGCTTATTGTAAACTATTTTATTTGGAAGGAACCCTCATCTTCAAGGGCTTAGCGCGATAAAATAATTATTAATATTTTTTTCTTAAAAGGAGTTGTGCAACCAAAAAAATGGCTTTATATTTGCACCCGCTTAGCGTGAGAGCGTTGGGTGCTAAAGGAATAAAAAAGTTCATTGATATATTGGTAGACAGCGAATTTGCTTTTGGTTATGGTGGTTAATACTGTTGTAATTGGGAGTAGATTTAAGATCATTTGAAACAAACATGAGAATCGTTTTAGGGCTGGGACAACTTAGATTTTATTTAGTAGTGTTAATTATATTAATGTTATAACGATGAAGAGTTTGATCCTGGCTCAGGATGAACGCTAGCGGCAGGCCTAACACATGCAAGTCGAACGGTAACAGGGAAAAGCTTGCTTTTCCGCTGACGAGTGGCGCACGGGTGCGCAACGCGTATAGAACCTACCCTGTACAGGGGGATAGCCCGGAGAAATCCGGATTAATACCCCGTAGTAATTAGAATTGGCATCGATTTTAATTTAAAGCTTCGGCGGTACGGGATGGCTATGCGTCCTATTAGCCAGATGGTGAGGTAACGGCTCACCATAGCTATGATAGGTAGGGGCCCTGAGAGGGGGATCCCCCACACTGGTACTGAGACACGGACCAGACTCCTACGGGAGGCAGCAGTGAGGAATATTGGACAATGGGCTCACGCCTGATCCAGCCATGCCGCGTGCAGGAAGACAGCCCTATGGGTTGTAAACTGCTTTTATACGGGAAGAATAAGGGGCACGTGTGCCCTGGTGACGGTACCGTAAGAATAAGGACCGGCTAACTCCGTGCCAGCAGCCGCGGTAATACGGAGGGTCCGAGCGTTATCCGGAATCATTGGGTTTAAAGGGTCCGCAGGCGGGCAATTAAGTCAGGGGTGAAATGGTACGGCTCAACCGTAGCACTGCCCTTGATACTGGTTGTCTTGAGTCATAGTGGAGTGGCCGGAATATGTAGTGTAGCGGTGAAATGCATAGATATTACATAGAACACCGATCGCGAAGGCAGGTCACTAACTATCGACTGACGCTGATGGACGAAAGCGTGGGGAGCGAACAGGATTAGATACCCTGGTAGTCCACGCCGTAAACGATGGATACTAGCTGTCGGGCTTTAGGGCTCGGCGGCCAAGCGAAAGTGATAAGTATCCCACCTGGGGAGTACGTTCGCAAGAATGAAACTCAAAGGAATTGACGGGGGCCCGCACAAGCGGTGGAGCATGTGGTTTAATTCGATGATACGCGAGGAACCTTACCAGGGCTTAAATGCAGAATGACAGGTTTAGAGATAGACTTTTCTTCGGACATTTTGCAAGGTGCTGCATGGTTGTCGTCAGCTCGTGCCGTGAGGTGTCAGGTTAAGTCCTATAACGAGCGCAACCCCTGTCGTCAGTTGCCAACAGGTAATGCTGGGGACTCTGGCGAGACTGCCGGTGCAAACCGCGAGGAAGGTGGGGATGACGTCAAATCATCACGGCCCTTACGTCCTGGGCTACACACGTGCTACAATGGCCGGTACAGAGAGCAGCCATCCGGCAACGGAGAGCGAATCTATAAAACCGGTCACAGTTCGGATCGGGGTCTGCAACTCGACCCCGTGAAGCTGGAATCGCTAGTAATCGGATATCAGCCATGATCCGGTGAAT
>CAVUUZ010000005.1:360000-1005000 GCA_963744855.1 uncultured Flavobacteriaceae bacterium | reverse complement strand
ACCAGATTTACGTCATGACCCACAAAATTTTCATGCACAATTTGGTCCTCATAGGTCACAGAGAAAATATTGTTGCCAGAAGTGGGAGTGCCCAAATAGTTAATTCCTTCTATACTGGAAATACTTATTCCTACAGTTGCCTCAGGAGGATTTAGTCCACTGTCCTTATCCTGTACGATGAGTTCCTTACTCATTCCCATTGAGGTATGGAACCTTCCATCCGGCATTCGGACATAACATTCCATTAAATAATACCCGGGTTTAAGATTAACCGTGCTAATAGCTGTTTGTCTGGGAGAAATCAACCCTGTACCTCCCGAATATACCACCTTTGAAAACCACTCCGGCAATTTACCAAATGCTTCCATGGCCTCTATGTTCTTCCCTTCCATGATTAGGGCTACTCCTTCATCAAAAGCAGGACCAACTTCCTTCGCCGCATTCTCAATGGTGATGCCTTCGGGATATTTGTCCAATAAAATAAAATGGGGTTCGGTAGATTGGTTTTCATAAACAAAAGTGTTCCAGCCAGAAGGAATAGTATCAGGTGCATAGAATTCCATGGATTTCGTGACTACCTTTATCACTTTCGACTCTTCAATAGGAGCCTGGATCTCTGAAACTTCTTTCTTTTTATCAGTTTTGCAGCCTGTAATCAACAACAGGAGCATTGACATAACGATACATGGTATTGGTCTTTTCATATGTGTTATTTATTTTGGATGGTCTCAATTAAAGTACAAAAAAAAGCTGTGAAGTTACACAGCTTATATAAAGTACATTTTTCAAATCTTTAAACTCTGGGCAGATCCCCTTCCCCTTTCAAGGGAAGTGCTGAAGAACCCATAAGATAGGTGTCTACATGATGAGCCGCTTGCCTACCTTCAGAAATGGCCCATACAATAAGTGATTGTCCCCGCCGCTGATCCCCGGCGACAAAAACCCCGGGAACATTTGTTTTGTAATCCTTTGCGGATGCTTTGATATTTGTTCGGGCATCAGCCTCTATACCTAATTGCCCGGCAAGGGTCATTTCCGAGCCCGTAAAACCAAGGGCGAGCAAGACCAATTCACAGGGCCATTCTTTCTCAGTTCCTTCAATTTCTTTCAATACTGGTCTTTCGCCAGGAGTCTTGATCCATTCTACTTCCGAGGTGATCAATCCTTTTAAATTTCCTTCAGAATCTCCAATAAACTTTTTTGTGGAAATACTGAAATAACGTTCAACCCCTTCTTTATGGGAAGAACTGGTCCGCAATCGCATGGGCCAGAAAGGCCATGGCTGGTCATCAGGCCGTTCGGTCGTAGGTTTACTAAGGATCTCAAAATTGGACACTGATTTTGCTCCTTGTCTGAATGAAGTGCCAATACAATCAGATCCTGTGTCACCTCCGCCTATCACCACAACATTCTTATCCGTAGCCTTGATTTCATGATCAAATTTCTTTATTCCATCTACGCGACGGTTATTTTGAGCCAGAAAGTCCATCGCCTGTACCACTCCTTTAAGTTCCGCTCCCTCAATAGGTAAATTTCTCCGAATAGTGGCTCCACCACATAATACAAGGGCATCATAGTCAATCCTTAAGTTCTCAGCCTTCACATCAACCCCTACATGCACTGCGCATTTAAATTCAATTCCTTCTTTTTTAACACTTCCAAACGGCGATCAATAATATGTTTTTCCATTTTAAAATCAGGAATTCCATAACGCAATAATCCTCCGGGTTTTTCATCTCTCTCAAATACCGTAACACTATGTCCGGCCCTGTTGAGTTGTTGTGCGGCAGCCAGGCCTGCAGGTCCGGATCCAATGACCGCTACCTTTTTATCCGTTCTTGTTTCCGGGGGCATGGCTACCACCCATCCTTTTTTAAAGGCAGTTTCTACAATATTCTTTTCAATATTCTCTATAGAGACAGGATCTTCATTGATACCCAAAACGCATGCTTCTTCGCAGGGTGCAGGGCATAATCTACCTGTAAACTCTGGAAAATTATTGGTAGCATGTAAAATCTCTGCCGCCTTTTCCCATTTGCCACGGTAAACCGCGTCATTAAAATCAGGGATCAAATTGCCCAGGGGACAACCGCTATGACAGAAGGGAATACCACAGTCCATACAACGCGCTCCCTGTTCCTTTAACTCTTTTTCCTTTAAAGGCACGGTAAATTCCTTAAAATCCTTTACCCGTTTTTCTACGGGTTTATAGGGCTCTGTCTTTCTTCCATATTCTAAGAATCCTGTAATCTTTCCCATGTTTCTCTCTAAATAGTTTGTAATTTTTCCTGTTCCAAACGGATCAAAGCCTGCTTGTACTCTTCAGGAAATACTTTAATGAACATTGGTAAGTAGTGCTCCCAATTTTCCAATATTCTTTGTGCCTGTGGGCTTAGCGTGGCATTGTAGTGATTTTCCACAAGGCCCTTTAAGAGTTGAATGTCCTGATCTTCCTCTACCCGAAGCAGGTTTAAGGCTTCCTTGTTACATCGTTTCTCGAAGGTCTTATGAAGATCGAGGACATAGGCAATACCTCCGCTCATCCCGGCGCCAAAGTTTCGGCCCACCTCTCCAAGGATGACCGCCGTGCCTCCTGTCATATATTCGCAACCATGGTCTCCGATCCCTTCGACTACAGCAGTGGCTCCGGAATTTCGAACACAAAAACGTTCCCCGGCTTTACCATTGATGTAGGCTTCCCCAGATGTGGCGCCATAAAGTGTGACATTACCGGTGATAATATTTTCCTCGGGTTTGAGGGTCGATTTTTCCGGTATTTTGATGATCAATTTTGCACCAGAAAGTCCTTTTCCCAGATAATCATTGGTATTTCCATTTACGACCATGGTAAGACCTCGTGTGGCAAAAGCCCCAAAGCTCTGTCCTGCAGAACCCGTAAAGATCAATTTTAAGGTGTTATCTGGCAAACCTTCAGCACCGTATATCTTGGAGATCTCATTACTGATGATGGCACCTACGGCTCTGTCTGTATTATGGATTGGAAAATGTAAGGTCGATTTTTCCTTTCTGAAAAGAGCAGGATGCGCTTTCCCAATTATGTCGAACTCTATGGAGTCGGTCACATGATGCTCTTGTTTTTGTGTATTATATAGTTTGGTTCCTTTACGAACGTCTATTTTATGCAGAATAGGGCTTAGATCCAGTCCATTGGCCTTAAAATGATTGATGGCCTTATTTCTGTTGAGCTTATGAACCTGCCCTACCATTTCATTAATGGTCCGGAATCCTAATTGAGCCATAATTTCCCTAAGTTCCTGAGCAACGAAGTACATGTAATTTACTACATGCTCTGGTTTCCCTTCAAACTTCTTACGCAATTCAGGATTTTGGGTGGCAATGCCAACCGGACAAGTATTTAAATGACAAACACGCATCATGATACAGCCAGAAGCCACCAATGGTGCTGTTGCAAAACCGAATTCCTCAGCTCCCAATAAACAGGCTATGGCCACATCCCTCCCTGTTTTTAGCTGGCCATCGCACTCAAGGACGACCCTGTTTCTAAGGTCGTTCATTACCAGGGTCTGTTGTGCCTCTGCGATGCCCAATTCCCAGGGCAGGCCGGCATGTTTCAGTGATGTTAGTGGTGAGGCCCCGGTACCGCCATCAAAACCGGAGATAAGGATCACGTCGGCTTTTGCCTTCGCGACTCCGGCGGCAACTGTTCCTACCCCTACCTCTGAAACTAGTTTTACATTGATCCGCGCTTCTCTATTAGCAGATTTCAGATCATAAATAAGCTGCGATAGATCTTCAATAGAATATATGTCATGATGTGGAGGAGGAGAAATCAGACCAACATATGGCGTAGAGTTCCTTGTTTTAGCAATAGACGGATTTACCTTAGGTCCCGGTAGTTGTCCTCCCTCACCCGGTTTGGCACCCTGCGCCATTTTAATTTGTATTTCCTGTGCGTTCGTCAGATAGTTGGATGTTACGCCAAACCTTCCTGAAGCTACTTGCTTAATAGCGCTGTTTCGCCAATCTCCGGTTTGATTCTTATAAAAGCGTTCCGCATCTTCTCCTCCTTCACCCGAGTTACTTTTTCCTCCGATACGGTTCATGGCAATCGCTAGATTTTCATGAGCCTCCTTGCTTATGGAACCGTAAGACATGGCCCCTGTTTTAAAGCGCTTTACAATGTCTGTCCAGGGCTCCACTTCTTCCAATGGAATTGGATCGTAATTAGCAAATTCAAACAAGCCACGGATGGTCATCAGATCCTTCGATTGTTCATTGACCATTTCTGCGAATTCTTTATATGTATCAGGTTCGTTGTTTCTGACTGACTTTTGCAGCTTGGCAATAGACAACGGATTGAACATATGTTTTTCCCCATCTCTTCTCCAGCGATACTCTCCCCCGATCTCCAGATCGAGCGTTGCAGCCACATGCTTTCTCTCAAAGGCATTTTGATGCCTTTTTGCGATCTCCTTTTCAATCTCGTACAAACCAATTCCCTGAATACGTGTTGGGGTATTTGGGAAATAGGTGTTTACGACGTTCGTATTAAGTCCAATACATTCAAAAAGCTGGGATCCGCGATATGAATTGAGCGTAGAGATCCCAATTTTATTCATCACCTTTACGATCCCTTTTCCGATGGCTTTATTGTAATTTTTGATGGCTTCATCAAAGGAGTATTCAGTAATATCGTTTTCATCAATTTGTTCGCCAATGATCTCATTTACCAGATACGGATTGATGGCGCTTGCACCAAATCCGAACAAGAGCGCAAAATGGTGCACTTCTCTGGGTTCAGCTGATTCTATTATGATGCTTAGCTTAGAGCGTTTCCCCGATGACTGTAAGCCACTATTAACATAAGAACAAGCCAGGAGCGCGGGGATAGGAGCTTTCTGTGCGCTTATGAATCTATCAGACAAAATAATAATATTAGCCCCATCGTCTATCGATCCCGAAGCCTTCGCTAAAATAGACTCCAATGCTTCTTCCAAACCATTATGTCCCCGGCTTACGTCATATAAAATAGGGATGGTGACGACTTTGTAATTCGGACTGACGTCATAATTTTTAATCTTATCAAGATCCTCTTTTGAGATCACCGGATTCTGTATTTTCAGTTTTCTGCAGTGCAGTTCGGTAATTTCAAAGATATTCCTGTCGGTACCCAAAGTGAGACTAATGTCTGTGATAAGTTCTTCACGGATACCATCGAGGGGTGGGTTAGTTACCTGAGCAAACAGTTGTTTAAAATAATTGTATATCAACTGAGGGCGTTCAGATAATACGGCGATAGGAGTATCCGATCCCATGGACCCAATAGGTTCCTTGGCAGTTTTTCCCATAGGAAGTACGATGGTATTGATATCTTCTAGCGTATATCCAAAAACCGCTTTCCTCTTTTCTACAGATTCCTCGCCAATAAAAAGAGGGCAATCATTATAGGGAATATCCCGGAGATGTACCAAATTCTTGTCGAGCCATTTTTTGTAAGGATGTCGTTTTGCGATATCTTCTTTTATTTCTTCATCATTTATGATCCGGCCCTCCTCCATATTTACAAGAAACATTTTACCCGGTTCCAAGCGGCCATGAAGTTCAATATTTTCAGGTGCAATGTCTAAAACGCCTGTTTCTGAAGACATTATGACGTAGCCATCTTTGGTGACCGAATAGCGAGATGGTCGAAGTCCATTCCTGTCTAAAACGGCTCCAATGTAATTACCATCTGTAAAGGGAATAGACGCCGGACCGTCCCAGGGTTCCATGACACAGGAGTTATATTCATAGAAAGCCTTTTTGGCTTCAGACATTTCGGTGTTCTTTTCCCAGGCTTCCGGAACCAGCATCATCATTACTTCAGGTAAAGACCTTCCGGTCATCAGTAAGAGTTCAACCACCATGTCCATAGTTGCAGAATCGGATTTTCCCGGAAGTATAACAGGCAGTATATTCTTTATTTCCGGTCCGAATAACGGACTTTCCATGAGTTCTTCCCGGGATCGCATTCGGGATACATTCCCTCGTAGTGTATTGATCTCCCCATTGTGGCACATATAGCGGAACGGTTGTGCCAGATCCCAGGTGGGAAAGGTGTTGGTTGAGAAACGTTGATGAACCAGGGCAAGCCTTGTAACCACTCTTGGGTCCATCAGATCCGTATAGTATCTTTTGATGTCTTGTGGCATCAGAAGCCCTTTGAAAATTATAATTTTCGTTGAGAGACTGGGTAAATAAAAGAACTTACTTTCAGATAGTTTCGAATGAATGATGGTATGCTCCGCTACTTTCCGGGCAATAAAAAGTTTAAGATTGAAAGTAAAGAAGTCTTGTTCCTCATTTTCCTTTGCAATAAAAACTTGTTTTACAAAAGGCTCAGTTTTTGCCGCTATATGTCCCGGAACGGCTGCATTGACAGGAACATCCCGCCATCCAAGCAAATGCAGGCCTTGTCTTTTAATTTCTGATTCCAATACAGAGATGCAAAAAGCACGTTGATTTGCTTTCTTTGGGAGAAAAACATTCCCAACAGCGTAGTTTCCCGGCGCTGGTAATTCAAATGAGCATTCTTCCTTAAAAAAAAGGTGGGGAATGTCTATCAGGATCCCTGCGCCATCCCCGGTTTTTCCATCAGCACTCACAGCACCCCTGTGTTCTAATTTATCGAGAATCTCCAGGGCCTTATGAATAATATCATTCGATTTTTTTCCTTTCAGGCTACAAATAAAACCCGCACCACAGTTGTCGTGTTCAAACTCTGGCAAATACAATCCTTGCTTCTTCAACATCTATTTTCGTATTTACTCAAAAATACCAAAATGACTGAGATTCATCTATGTTTTGAACCTGCAACGTGCAAAAAATGCATCGAATTAAATAAACCGTTAAAAAATATGCAATATGTCTTTTTATTCTCCTTTTAAATGGGATTTTGATAATGTGTTATTATAAAAAAGACCCATAAGAATGGGTCTTTTTAAATAACCTCCGGAAGGCTATAAGTGTTTTTGGAGCACAGGCAGCATGATGCTCTCAGGAGTTCAATATACTTCTTGAAATAACGATCTTCTGAATTTCAGAGGTACCTTCATAGATCTGCGTGATCTTAGCATCTCGCATGAGGCGCTCTACGTGATAGTCCTTTACAAAACCGTTGCCGCCGTGGATCTGGACTGCCTCAACCGTTGTTTCCATGGCTACTTGTGAGGCATATAATTTGGCCATAGCACCAGATAGATCGTAGTTCTCATGGTTATCTTTGTCGCATGCTGATTTATAAACCAGAAATCGTGCTGCTTCTATTTGGGTATGCATATCGGCCAGCTTAAAAGCTATGGCCTGATGATTGCTAATTTCTGTGCCAAAGGCTTTTCGTTCCTTGGAATACTTTTTGGCCATTTCATAGGCACCTGCGGCAATACCTAAGGCCTGGGCAGCGATCCCAATCCTTCCGCCTGCGAGCGTTTTCATGGCAAACTTAAAACCAAATCCGTCTTCCCCTATCCTGTTCTCCTTTGGTACCTTTACATCGTTGAAATTCAAGGAGTGCGTATCGCTCCCACGAATACCTAATTTATTTTCTTTCGGGCCAATTTCAAATCCCTTAGTTCCTTTTTCAACAATCAGTGCATTGATTCCTTTGTGGGCTTTTTTGACATCGGTTTGTGCTATGACCAGATAAACGTCTGCAGAATTCCCATTAGTGATCCAATTCTTGGTGCCATTAAGAAGGTAATGATCGCCTTTGTCTATGGCCGTTGTTTTTTGTGAAGTTGCATCACTGCCAGCTTCCGGTTCAGACAAGCAAAAAGCACCTATGATCTCCCCTGTGGCTAATCTTGTTAAATACTTTTGCTTCTGTTCTTCTGTGCCAAAGGTTTCTATTCCCCAGCATACGAGGGAATTATTTACCGAAACTATAACAGAAGCGGAGGCATCAACTTTTGATAGTTCCTCCATAACCAGTACGTAGGATAAGGTATCTAAACCACTTCCTCCGTATTTAGGATCCACCATCATTCCCATAAACCCTAATTCTCCCATCATTTTAACCTGCTCCGTTGGGAATTTTTGTGCTTCGTCTCTTTCAATGACCCCGGGCAGTAATTCTTGTTGGGCAAAATCACGGGCTGCCTGTTGGATCATCCGTTGTTCTTCAGAAAGTTTAAAATCCATAGTTCTTATTGTATTGTTAAAAAAGGCCTACAAATATACGTCTTGGTTGGAAATTATTCAATGATAATAATAGCAATTTGAGAATATCACAAAACATCTTTTTTGGTTTCCTGTTGGCGACCCTATAAAATACTTTAATACCTCGTCAATATTTTTATATTTGTTGCTAGGTACATAGTAGCAATCAGATAACAAAATGGAATTATGAGACAGCATTAGCTTTATAAAAATTGATCCATAAAGTAAGGGTCAGAGCAGGCCCTTAAAAAATGAAAAGCTTATAAAATAATTCTATTCCTTAATGAAAGATCTATTAAAAAAGTACGAAAATAAAGCACCGGAAATAGTGTTCAACTGGAAGGATCCTGAAACGGAAGCCGAAGGTTGGACGGTTATAAACTCGCTTCGTGGAGGAGCTGCCGGCGGAGGCACAAGAATGCGTGAAGGACTCGATATGAACGAAGTGCTGTCACTCGCCAAGACCATGGAAGTGAAATTTACAGTTTCGGGACCACCCATTGGAGGCGCCAAATCTGGAATAAATTTTAATCCACATGATCCGAGAAAGAAAGGCGTTCTTGAACGCTGGTACAGTGCGGTGGCCCCTTTGCTTAAGAGTTATTACGGTACCGGTGGGGATCTTAATGTTGATGAGATCCATGAAGTGATCCCAATTACGGAGGATGCAGGAGTATGGCACCCTCAGGAAGGGGTATTTAACGGGCATTTTAAACCTACGGAAGCCGATAAGATCAATCGCATCGGACAACTGCGTCTTGGTGTGATCAAAGTGTTGGAAAGCGCAATGTACTCCCCGGATACAAGTCAAAAATATACAGTAGCCGATATGATCACCGGTTTTGGGGTTGCTGAAGCGGTAAAGCATTATTACAACATCTCAGGTGGCTCTGTCATCGGAAAAAAAGCGGTTGTGCAAGGATTTGGAAATGTAGGGGCAGCAGCAGCCTTTTATCTTGCTCAAATGGGCGCGAAAGTGGTTGGGATCATCGACCGTGAGGGTGGAGTTATCAATGAAAATGGATTTTCGTTTGATGAGATAAAGACCTTTTTTCTTCATAAAAAGGGCAACACCCTTATTGCGGATCCGGATAAAATGATTCCCTTTTTGGAAATGAATGAGCGTATCTGGAGTTTGTCTGCAGAGATCTTTGCTCCATGTGCCGCCTCCAGATTGATCACCCAGGAACAGATCTCCGAAATGATAAATTCCGGATTGGAAGTTATCTCTTGCGGAGCTAATGTTCCCTTTGCAGATAAGGAGATATTTTTTGGACCTATCATGGAGTATACGGATGAACGAGTTAGCCTTATACCCGACTTTATTTCGAACTGTGGGATGGCCAGAGTTTTTGCTTATTTTATGGAAGGAAGGGTAGCCATGGACGATGAATTGATATTTAATGACACTTCTGATGTCATTAGAAAAGCAATTTTGAATATCTTTAGGCAAAATCCTACTAAAATAAACTTGAGCAAGACCGCTTTTGAAATAGCACTAAAACAACTACTATAAACACCAACTAGTATGGAAACCATTATCATTATCATATTCGTAGCAGGATATTTGGCAATTACTTTAGAACATAATTTAAAAATAGATAAGCTAATTCCCGCTTTGGCTATGATGGCTATTCTATGGGCTATTATTGCGCTTACACATATGCCGGTTTTTGAAGTGAATACCACTTTAAAGGAATTAGAGCCTTCCCATATCGATGAAATGCTGTTGCATCATTTGGGTAAAACTGCGGAGATATTAGTATTTCTGCTAGGGGCTATGACCATCGTGGAGATCATTGATTATTTTGATGGGTTTGCTACTATAAAGGGCTATATACGGACGAAGAAGAAATCTAAGCTCCTATGGTTATTTTCTATTCTGGCCTTTGTTCTTTCTGCCATCATTGATAACCTAACAGCAACCATTGTATTGGTGACCATTTTACAAAAAGTAATAAAAGATCGTGAATTAAGACTCTGGTTCGCAGGTATGATCATCATTGCTGCGAATGCCGGTGGGGCCTGGTCACCTATAGGAGATGTTACTACTACCATGCTATGGATCGCCAATAAAGTAACGGCCATGCAACTCATTGAACATGTCTTTATTCCTTCAGTAGTGTGTATGGTGGTACCTGTGCTTTTTGCGCTCAGATACAAAGTTTTTAAAGGAGAAATTGAAGGAGATCTGGAAGAAAAGGAAATTCCAAAGTCACCCCATGGAGCCACCATGCTCTATTTAGGGCTTGGGATCTATTGTATTTGTACCCTTTTTTAAGACCATTACACATCTTCCACCTTATGTTGGGATGATGTTATCACTTGGCAATAGTGGCTACTTTTGCTGAGATTTACAGCAATGCAAAGTTCAGTATTTCTTCTGTTAATTCAGATTCTGATGAAGCTTCACATCACAGTCCGGTGCACTCTTCGCTATCAAAAATTGAACTTCCGAGTATTCTTTTCTTCTTAGGAATACCTACTGGCAGTGGCGGCGCTTGAATCCCTTAGGAATGTTATTTGAATTTGCGGGAGTGCTCGATGAAACCATGCCTATGCTTGGTACTGAATCTATGGCGCACGAGCGTCTCTGATCTTGTGGTGGTAATTCTTGGGGTTGGTTCTGCGGTGATAGACAATGTGCCTCTGGTGGCTGCGAGTATGGGAATGTTCTCTGATTCCGGTAGATGATCCAGTATGGCATTTTATAGCCTATTCGGCAGGGACCGGTGGGAGCATGCTTATCATTGGTTCTGCCGCCGGGGTTGTAGCCATGGGAATGGAAAAAATAGACTTCTTCTGGTACTTGAAAAAAATTGCATTCCTGGCAATGGTCGGATTTGTGGCAGGAGCGGCATGTTTTATACTAATAAGAAATTTAGTATTGAACGCATAATTAAATCTGCAGTTTACCGTTATAGGGGCAAATTAATAAGAGAACGCATATGGTAATGTTTCAAGATCTTGTGAATGATTCACAGGTAGGGGAGGTTGTATCTGAAGAAAAGACACTTTCCGTTATTGATCTAATTTTAAGTGGGGGTGCAGGAAGCATCGTCATAATTTCGGTACTATTCGTCATGCTCGCGGTGGCCTTGTATATTTATTTTGAGCGATTACTCGCGATAAAGGCAGCATCTACCATCGACAAGAACTTTATGAATCAAATAAGGGATCATGTCATGAATGGCAAGTTGGAAGCAGCCAAGATCCTTTGTGCGCAAACCGACTCTCCTGTTGCCCGATTAACGGAAAAAGGGGTTTCCAGAATAGGAAAACCTTTGGATGACATCAATGCTGCCATTGAGAATGCGGGTACTTTAGAAGTATATAAACTCGAGAAGAATGTGAATGTGCTGGCTACTGTGGCTGGTGCGGCCCCTATGATCGGTTTTTTAGGAACTGTTATTGGGATGATCCTTGCATTTCATCAAATGGCAAGCAGCGGAGGACAGGCTGAAATGGGTGCTTTAGCATCTGGTATCTATACCGCCATGACTACGACCGTTGCGGGCCTCGTCGTTGGTATCATAGCCTATATGGGCTATAATCATCTTGTGAACCGCACGGATAAAGTGATCCATAAGATGGAGGCCAACGCTGTAGAATTCCTGGATCTTTTGAACGAACCTGTTTAACTACTTCCCATGAAACTGAAAAGTAGAAATAAGATCAGTCCGGAGTTTAGCATGTCTTCCATGACAGACATTGTATTTCTGTTGCTCATCTTTTTTATGTTAACGGCAAATTCGCCAAATGCGCTGGATCTTCTATTACCTAAAGCAAAAGGAAAATCGACCAATACTCAGAACGTATCCGTTTCCATCAACCGGAATCTGGAATACTTTGTGAACAGCCAACAGATCAACGGAGACTATATTGAAATTGAATTAAAAAAAGCATTGGAAGGGAAAGAGAACCCCACAATTATTCTACGGGCAGAGGAAAGCGTGGCCATTAAGGAGGCTGTAAACGTAATGGACATTGCCAATAGGAATAGTTATAAGGTGATCCTTGCGGTGCGACCTAATTAATGTCGTTTTTAGATACGAGACACAAGAAAAAATCCTTCTCACTTACAGTCTTTCTGTTAAGTGCCTTACTCCTTTTGCTATTTTATATCGGACTTACCTATATGGACCCTCCTATTGAAAATGGTATTACCGTAAATTTCGGCAGTATGGAATACGGGTCCGGGAACATACAGCCAAAGGAAAAGATACAACCTCAGCAGACAGAAACTCCTGAGGTCTCTGAAGAAAAAGCGGAAGAGTTACCTGAAAAAGTAGAAGAACCAGTGGTAGAACCTGCTACGCCGGTAAAAGAATCAGAAAAGGTACTTACTCAGGAGAATGAAGAATCTATTCTCATAAAACAACAGGAGGAAGCAAAACGCAAGGCAGAGGAAGCTGCCAGAAAAGTAAAAGAAGAAGCCGAAAGAGCGGAAAGAGCAAAACAAGCTGCAGCCGAAAAGGCCAGGTTGGAAGAAGAGGCTAAGAAAAAGAAACTGGACGCCCTTATGGGAGGGTTAAATAATTCAGATGGTACGGCCCAGGGGAGCGAAGGAGATGATTCACGTCCCGGGGATAAAGGCCAGCCTAACGGGGATCCATATGCGACCAGTTATTACGGCAGCCCCGGATCTGGTAGTGGTACAGGGGGCTATGGCCTTAATGGGCGATCCCTGGTGAATCAGGGGAAAGTACAACAAGAATGTAATGAAGAGGGCCGGGTAGTCGTAAGGATCGTAGTGGACAAAAATGGTAAGGTAATTGAGGCTACTCCCGGGGTAAAAGGAACTACAAATAATAACCCGTGTTTGTTAGAGCCAGCCAGAAAAACTGCTTTTCTTCACAGCTGGAATTTTGATGCTAAGGCACCCAGCCAACAAATAGGATTTGTGGTCGTCAATTTTAAATTGGGGGAATAATACATGACCTACCGGGAAACCTTAGATTGGATGTTTGCACAACTTCCAATGTATCAACAAAAAGGGGCCAGTGCCTATAACGGAAAACTTCAGGGGATACAGTCATTTGCCACCCATCTTGGGGAACCTCATCACAACTTCAAAAGCATTCACGTGGCCGGGACCAATGGAAAAGGGTCTAGCAGTCATATGCTGGCTTCTATCTTGCAGGAAGCAGGATATAGGGTTGGATTATACACCTCGCCACATCTGAAAGATTTCCGGGAGCGTATTAAGATCAATGGGGAGATGATCTCTGAGAAAGAGGTTGTGCTCTTTATAAATGAGAACAAGCCATATATTGAAAAGAATCATATGTCCTTCTTTGAGATGACCGTGGCCATGGCCTTTGCTCACTTTTCGAATAAAAAAGTTGATATAGCTGTTATAGAGGTTGGATTGGGGGGTAGGCTCGACTCAACGAATATTATCAATCCGGAAGTATGTCTGATCACTAATATTGGCATGGACCATACCGATCTTTTGGGTGATACTATAGAAAAGATTGCCTATGAGAAGGCTGGCATCATAAAACCATATACCCCGGTGGTCATTAGTGAAAAGCAAGTGCAAACCACGGAGGTCTTTATGGAGGTGGCGAAAGGTCAGCAGGCCCCTATTATTTTCGCTGAGGAATTGCCATTGAAAAAGTATTCATCGGATTTAAAAGGAGCCTATCAGGATAGAAATATACGTGGGGTAGTGGCGGTGGTTGGCACCCTTACGGGTTTTGAGATACGGGAAGAACATATACAGAAGGGCCTAGACAGGGTTGTTGAGAATACAGGGCTGCTTGGCAGGTGGCAGGTATTGCAAGGCTGTCCCATGGTCATTATGGATACCGCGCATAATAGTGAAGGTCTTCGGCTCGTTTTGGATCAGCTATCTCAGGAAAAATTCGATGAGGTATGGATGGTCCTAGGATTTGTAAAAGAAAAAAATCTGGATCAGATTCTGCCCATGTTCCCTGAAAAGGCGCACTATCTTTTTTGCAGACCAGATATTCCCAGAGGGATGGATGCAGCCGAAGTGCAAAAAAAGGCTGCTGAATACGGATTAGTAGGCAGTGTTTATGGTTCTGTAACTATTGCATTAGAGGCGGCTAGAAAAGAAGCAAAAAAGAATGATCTCATCTTTGTGGGTGGGAGTAATTTTACGGTTGCTGAGGTAGTATGATTTTTTATCTTTTTTGTTTTAGGTAATAAAAAACTATTCTATATTTGCACTCCTTAATAAGGGCTCTTAGCTCAGTTGGTTCAGAGCACCTGCCTTACAAGCAGGGGGTCGAAGGTTCGAATCCTTCAGGGCCCACATCACTCAGAAAATCCACACGGAAACGTGTGGATTTTTTTATCCCCGAAAGAGGCCAAACTTGTTTGAGCATCTGAAGGGGATAAAAACATACGACGCACAGCAGTGCGGTGTAATTTTCTATTTGCATCCGCGGACCTACTATGGATCACGAACGCAGTGAGTAATCCTATGCCATACTTGTATGAGCATGAGAGGGAAAAATAGAAAACCATCGGCGACGCATGTCGTCGGGATTTGGTATTTGCAAAAGTGGCTTCCCGGAGGATCAGCGAGCGTAGGGAGCTAATCCAATCCCAAACTTGTTAGTGTATCTGGAGGGAATAAAAATATTCACCGCTCAAAAGTGGGGTGTAATTTTCTTCCATGCCTCCGACAGGCAAGCTTGCAGGTGTGGTTTCCCAACGGTTCAGCATGGGAAGTGAGCTATTTCAGAAATGGCCACAATTATATTTCAAAACTCATTACAAAAATGTGGAAAATAACCATTAAATTCATGGTTGTAAGGCTATTTAACTAGGTATTTTGGCAAAAATTAGCAAAAAACAGGCAAAGATTCAATGGCTGATAAATGAAATTTCGGCTATAATTAAACGTCTGGAACATTTTGAGGCCAAATATGCGACCGAGCTTTCAGAAATCCATCCCAATTTTATTAAAAGTGCCCGAAATCTTATCCATTACCGCGCACTGCGTAAAGAAGATATAAGGGTTGTCCAAAATAAGCTTGCAAATATGGGACTTTCTCGACTCGATAAACCGGAAGGACATGTTATTGCGAGTTTGTTGGCTAGCAGGGCCATTCTGGAGAGTTTTTTAAACAATACACCTATAAAAAAGCACAAGGCCGAATTGACTTTTAAAAAAAGTAATCGGCTGGGCAGATCCAATGCAAAATCATTACTGGGTTATCGCTCAAAGGGAAGGCGCACCCGTATCATGGTTACCCTACCTGCTGCAAGTGCACAAAATTATAAATTGGTACATGAAATGATTGCCAAGGGAATGAATTGTGTACGAATAAATTGTGCGCATGACAGTGAGAAAGAATGGAGTTTAATGATCGGGCATGTAAGGAAGGCAGCTAAAAAATTGAAAAAAAAATGTAAGATTACCATGGACTTGGGAGGTCCTAAAGTACGGACCGGTCTATTAAAAGCAGGTCCAAGGGTAAAAAGATTTCGTCCATCAAAGGATGTACGCGGAATTGTTCTTAAGGACTGCGAGATATGGATGGGACCGGAGGTCCATAAAGATCCAAATTTGTCACACCTTCCTGTAGCAATATCAGATTTGGAAAAACTAAAAGTTGGGGATCGATTGTTTTTAAGGGATACCAGAAATAATAAAAGGGAGTTTACAATTACAAAAAAAACCGGAAATGGACGTATTGTAAGCTGTAGTAAGACCACTTTTCTGGAAACAGGCATGAAATTATTTACTAACGAAGAGTATTCCTCATCGCCTATAATTATTGGGGAATTACCCAGGGTGGATCAATTCATATTGTTACATACAGGAGATTTTTTGCGATTGCATAAAGATGCCGTGCCCGGTGAAGGAGCTTTAAGGGACAAGGATGACAATTTAATAAGCCCTGCACATATTTCCTGTACGTTAGGCGAGGTTTTTGAGCAGGTAAGGGAAGGAGAACCTGTTTTCTTTGATGATGGTAAGATTGAAGGTGTTATTCGCAAGGTAGAAAATAGTGAGATTCTTGTCGAAATTCTTAACACCAGACAAAATGGAAGTAAATTAAGGTCAGATAAAGGAATAAATTTTCCTGGCAGCAAATTAGAAATAAAGGGGTTGACGGAAAAGGATAAAAGGGATCTGGCGTTTGTTATTCAGAATGCGGATGCTGTAAACGTTTCTTTTGTGAACCGCAAAAGGGATGTTAGGGATCTCATTACTCAGTTGGTTATATTAAATGCTCCGGAAAACTTCGGGATCATTCTAAAGATCGAGACCCAAAGTGGTTTTAATAACCTTGCCAAAATTCTATTAGAGGGTATGAGAAGGTACCCCTTGGGTGTAATGGTTGCCCGGGGCGATTTGGCAATAGAGTGTGGATGGGAAAATATTGGCAGGGTTCAAAGGGAAATTCTTTCACTTTGCAGAGCGGCACATGTTCCTGATATTTGGGCAACTCAGGTTTTGGAAAACCTCTCCAAGCGAGGTATACCTTCTCGCGCCGAAATGACAGATACAGCAATGGCTCAACGAGCAGATTGTGTTATGCTTAACAAAGGACCTTATATTCTCCAAGCCATTGAATTGTTAGACACTATTTTTAAGGATATGGAGCTTTACCAGGGAAAAAATGTACGCTTGTGGCCTGCCATGGAAAAAGCAAAGATTCATTGATTTTTTGACCGTTGAATAAACCATAGATTTTCTATCTTTGACCTTCCTGTTCCGGAAAAGTGATTTCCTTTATCAGATTAAAACTCCGGAGTGTTAGCTCAGTTGGTTTAGAGCACTGCCTTGACAGGGCAGGGGTCGTTGGTTCGAATCCAATACACTCCACATCACTCAGAAAATCCACACCGACAAGTGTGGATTTTTTTATTCCCGAAAGATAGCAAACGCAGTTTGAGTATCTGGAGGGAATAAAAACATACGTCGCACGGAAGTGCGGTGTTATTTTCTAATTGCAGCAGCGGACCTACTTTGGATCACGAACGCAGTGAGTAATCCTATTCCAAACGCAGTTTGAGTATCTGGAGGGAATAAAAACATACGTCGCACGGAAGTGCGGTGTTATTTTCTAATTGCAGCAGCGGACCTACTTTGGATCACGAACGCAGTGAGTAATCCTATTCCAAACGCAGTTTGAGTATCTGGAGGGAATAAAAACATACGTCGCACGGAAGTGCGGTGTTATTTTCTAATTGCAGCAGCGGACCTACTTTGGATCACGAACGCAGTGAGTAATCCTATTCCAAACGCAGTTTGAGTATCTGGAGGGAATAAAACATACGTCGCACGGAAGTGCGGTGTTATTTTCTAATTGCAGCAGCGGAGTTCAGCAGCAAACTAACTTTGGATCACCGAGCATATTGTGTTAATAAAATGGTAGATTTGGTATGATAATTCAACGTATAGGCAATTTAATTTTACTGAATTTCAATATCTTTAAATACTTAAATACTTAAATACTTAAATACTTAAATACTTAAATACTTAAATACTTAAATAATTTATGATAATATTTTATGCATTAATTGGTCTTCTTTTATTAGTAGCATTTTATAGTATAGGAATTTACAATAGGTTGGTGAAATTAAAAACACTCGTGGCTGAGGCTTGGAGTGGGATAGATGTGCAATTGAAAAAGCGTTACGATCTAATTCCAAACTTAGTAGAAACGGTAAAAGGTTATGCAAGTCATGAGAAAGAAACCCTAGAGAATGTAACAAAAGCCAGAAATCAAGCTCAAAATGCTACTACTGTTGAAGGCAAACAAACTGCTGAAAATCAATTAAACAAATCTTTATTAAACTTATTTGCAGTAGCTGAACAATACCCTGAACTAAAGGCAAATGAAAATTTCTTGAGTTTGCAAAAAGAATTGTCTATAGTGGAATCTGACATTGAAAAATCAAGAAGATATTATAATGGAACCACTCGAGATTATAATATTTTAATTGATTCTTTTCCATCAAATATCATCGCAGGGATGACTAATTTCGACAAAGCAGAATTTTTTGAAATTGATACTGAAGTGGAGAGACAAAATCCACAAGTAAAATTTTAAGTGTTGAAGAAACTCTTTTTTCTTATTCTGTTAATTACGAGCTCTTTTTCTTTGTTTTCGCAAAGTGAAAGAGTTCTTTCATTTCATTCAGATATCAATGTGGATGTATCAAGTGAGATCACTGTAACAGAGACTATTAGAATTTACGCCACAGGAACTATTTTTAAAAGGGGTATTACCCGCACTATTCCAATTGAAAGAATTGATAGTTTGGGTAAAAAAAATAAACTGGAGTATGAAATTCTATCGGTACAAAAAGATGGTAAAGTTTCAAAATTTCACACTCAAAAAGAGCATAGTGAAATTACCATTTTCGTAGGAGAAAAAGATGTTTATTTAAATGAAGGTGAATATGACTATACGATTACTTATCGTATGAGTGGACAAATAGGATATTTTGATAATTTCGATGAAATATATTGGAATGTCAATGGTTTTAAGTGGGATTTGCCTTTCAATCAAGTTTCTTGTAAAATTACTCTTCCAGCCGGTGGGAAAATTATTCAAAACTCTTGCTACACCGGTAGTTATGGTAGTGATAGTACAAATTGTAGTTCAACATTTTTATTTGAGAATAGCATTCGTTTTAGTGCTGAGAATGTAAGTGCCGGAGAAAACTTAACTATAGCAGTGGGTTTTGAAAAAGGTGTGGTGCGTCAACCACCGCCACCACCACCGCCCACATTTTTTCAAAAGTTTGGAGCCCTTATTTTAAGTGGGTTGATTAGTTTTTCTCTCTTGTTTTATTATGGATTTACCTGGTTAAAGTTTGGAATTGATCCTGTAAAGCCAACAGTAGTCCCACAGTTTGATGTGCCGGAAAAAATGACACCCGCATCTGTAGGAATGATTGATAAACAACGCTATTATGGTGATTTGATTACAGGCTCTATTATAAATTTAGCGGTTAATGGTTATATTAAAATTGAAGAAGATGTTGAAAAATATATTTTTGGATTGTTCAAAAGCAAGCGATATATAATTCACAAAATAAAGGAGGGTACAGGAATGATTAATAATGAGGAAAAAGTATTGCTTACAAACTTATTTTCAGATAAATCCACTTTACTATTAGAAGGAAAATATGATTCAAAAGTGGAAAGTGCGGTGATTGCATTTAAAACATCATTAAAAAAACAACATAATAGTTTAATTTATCAGGGTTTGAATTTGAAGTTTTGGGTGATTCCTATTTTGATGATATTTTCTTATGTTTTCTTGTTTATTTTTCTTGCTAAGCGATTTTTTGAAGGAGAAAATGATGGGAAGGTGTTTTTGTTATTTCTCATTTTTAATATTGTATTCTTTCTGGTTTACCAATATTTAATTAGAAAACCTACCGTTGAAAAACTTAGACTCAAATCTTTGCTAGAGGGATTTAAGATGTATTTAGGTGCTGCAGAAGAAAAACAAATAGCTCATTTTAATCCTCCAGATTTAACACCGGAAATTTTTGAAAAATTATTGCCTTATGCCTTAGTATTTGGAGCAGAAGATGTTTGGGGAGAAAAATTTCAAAACCTGATTGACAAATCATTGATTGATCAAAACTACCAACCCGCATGGTATGCCGGGAATATTGCAAACTTCTCTACATTTAATCATTCATTAAATTCATCATTGTCTCATTCTATTAGCAGTTCTGCAACACCTCCATCGAGCAGTGGAAGTGGTTCTGGTGGAGGTGGTTTCTCTGGCGGCGGAGGCGGCGGAGGCGGAGGCGGGGGATGGTAAACTTTTTTTTCAAAGAGGTTTGGCTAAGTTACAATATAGATGTATTGACTCCTTACTGAATTGAATGGCTTATCCGGGATCATCGCACGCAGTGCGTTGATCCTGAATTAGTTGGGAATTCTAGTTTGCCTGAATTTTATAGGGCAAAAAAAATGCCGCAAGAAAGAATGGTGTTATTTTCTATCCCGCGGATATAGGCGGTACAGGTCTGCAGCAGCGGCCGCTATTTGACTCCTTGAGAATAACGAGATATATCTAAACGTTCCAAAAACAAAAGCCACATAAAGGTGTGGCCTCAGTTTAAACATGGATTCAATTCTTTTTTTTACCTTAACATCGTTGAGCAATAAAGATGGTGATTGATTCAATTTTGACTAGGAAACCCTAGGTATGAATTACCAGAATCACTGAAACGATCCCGCTTTCACGGCGAATCTATGTAAGGTATGAAAAGAGTGGTAACCTTTGGTGAAATTATGCTGCGTTTGGGGCCTCCGGGCTTCCTGCGTTTTTCGCAGGCTTCTAGTTTCGATGTTTTATACGGTGGAGGAGAGTCTAATGTTGCGGTGTCATTGGCTAATTATGGAGTGCCTGTCGATTTTGTAACGCGTTTGCCAAAGAATGACATAGGAGAATGTGCCATGTTAGAGCTTCGTAAACGAGGAGTTGGGGTTGATAAAATTATATATGGAGGAGACCGCCTGGGTATCTATTTTTTAGAAACAGGCGCAGTAAGCAGAGGAAGCAAAGTGGTTTATGATCGTGCCCATTCTGCTATTTGTGATATAAAACCGGGGATGATTGACTGGGAAAAAGTTTTTGATGGCGTCGGATGGTTCCATTGGACTGGGATCACCCCTGCAATTTCTCAGGGTGCGGCTGATACCTGCCTGGAGGCGGTCAAAATTGCTAGAAAAAAAGGCGTTACCATTTCAACGGATTTGAACTACAGAGCAAAACTTTGGAATTATGGCGGCGATCGGGAAAAAATTATGACTAAACTAACGTCCTATTGCGATGTTATTCTTGGGAATGAGGAAGATGCCGAAAAGTATTTCGGAATTAATCCCGAAGGATTAGATATCAAAACTCAGGGCCAGGATGTTAAGGCCGATGCTTTTTTATCGGTTTGTCAACAAATGATGAAGAAATTTCCAATTACAAATAAGGTGATTATAACCTTAAGGGGTTCAATATCTGCTTCCCATAATACCTGGGCAGGAGTATTGTACAATGGTAAAACCCTCTATAAGTCTGTAGAGTATCAAATAACAGACATCGTAGATCGTGTGGGTGGGGGCGATGCCTTTATGGGGGGGTTAATATATGGCTTGCTCCAGCATCCTGATGATGATCAGCATGCCTTGGATTTTGCTGTGGCCGCGTCCTGTTTAAAGCATACCATTAAAGGAGACGCCAACTTGGTGACAATAGAGGAAGTGGAAAAGTTAATGGATGGCGACAAATCGGGGAGAGTGGTCCGTTAGAAAAAATAAACAAGATGGCAAGATATTCCAGATTGGAATGATTAGGGCTATGCAAGAAACCGGCATGGTCCCATTATTTTATCACCCAGATCTTGAAGTAGGTAAAAATGTACTAAAAGCATGCTACGACGGAGGTGCAAGACTTATGGAGTTTACTGCAAGGGGTGATTTTGCCTTTGAGGTGTTCTCAGAGTTAAATAAATATGCGATTAAAGAACTGCCTGGAATGATTCTGGGCGCGGGTTCTGTTACCGATGCTGCCGCGGCTTCGATGTTTATGCAACTGGGCGCTAATTTTATTGTTACCCCTTCTTTCAGAGAAGATATCGCTATTATTTGTAACCGAAGGAAAGTACTTTGGTCCCCGGGTTGCGGTTCACTAACAGAAATTAATAGCGCAGAAGAAATGGGATGTGAGATCGTGAAATTATTCCCAGGGGATGTATACGGCCCCAAATTTGTAAAAGCCATCAAAGGTCCTCAGCCCTGGACAAGTATAATGCCTACTGGGGGAGTAAGTACGGATGAGACCAACTTAAAAGCATGGTTTGAGGCTGGCGTAACCTGCGTAGGAATAGGTTCTCAACTCATTAGTAAGGAGATCCTGGCTGCCAATGATTTTAAAGGATTAGAAAACAAGGTGTATCGCACCCTGGAAACCATTAGAGATCTTAAAACATAGTCGCCCATAGTATTTTATTGCCAAACCTCTTTCCCCGGCCAATTGACTTGTTTTATTGGATGAACATTATTTTGAAGTTACCTAAAGTATGTTCAGCACCCTCTCAAGTGCCATACCCCTCGACCCTTTTATCAGTAAAAAGCCTTTTTCGATGGGATTATCTTTTAAATAGTCCGAAAAGGATTCAAATGAATTGAATTTATGACACTTGGTATCCGTATTATAAAAATTTTTCCCAACCAAAAAACAGTAGGGAAACCCCATTTCCTCTACCAATTCTGAGATCTTCTGGTGTTCTTCGGCTGCGCTTTCTCCCAATTCGAACATATCGCCGAGCAAGACCGTTTTATTGGGTGCCTCAATTTTTTCAAAAGCCTCCAGAGCGGCTTGCATACTACTGGGGTTCGCATTGTAAGCATCAAGCATTATACGTATCCCATTTTTTTCGATCAGCTGCGATCGGTTATTTTCCGGGTGATAGGCTTCAATTCCTTTTTTTATGTCGTTTAGAGGTACTCCAAAATAGATGCCAATAAGGGCAGCAATTGCGCAGTTCGTAAAATTATAAGCGCCCGGTAATTGTGTAACTACAGTATCGCCCTTTACCTTCAATTTCACGGTAGGATCAGCTCCAAGAAAGGAAATGCATTCGAATGCCGGATTCTCGGTGCTAAATCCGGTCTTGTTGGTATAGTCCCTTAGTTTCTCTTCCTGAATAGGGTCGTCCGCATTCCAAAAGATATGTTTCCCATGGGTCATTAGGTGCTCATACAATTCACTTTTTCCTTTGATGACACCCTGTACGCCTCCAAATCCTTCCAGATGCGCTTTTCCAAAATTGGTGATATAGCCGTGGTCTGGTTGTGCCAACGAACAAAGAAATTCGATTTCCTTCTGATGATTGGCACCCATTTCAATGATGGCGATCTCGGTATCCTCCTGAATTGAAAGTAAAGTAAGGGGAACCCCAATATGATTGTTCAGATTTCCGCGGGTTGAGATGGTCCTGAATTTCCGGGAAAGTACGGCATGTATCAATTCTTTGGTAGTGGTCTTTCCATTACTTCCGGTAAGGGCTACAATGGTTGCCCCGCATTGAAACCGATGATAGGTTCCCAGTTGCCTGGAGTGTTGATAGGACGTCCTCTACGAGTATACATCGTTCATCGATAAAGAACTCCTCTTCGTCAATGATGGCATAGGCAGCACCGGAATCAAGCGCTTGCTTTGCAAAAGTGTTCCCGTTAAAATTAGGGCCTTTTAAGGCAAAGAAAAGACAGTTTTTACTGATCTTCCTGGTGTCTGTGGAGATCGTTGGAAATTTTAAAAAGCGCTCATGGAGCAGTTCTATTTTCATGCCATAAAGATAGAAAAAGCCCCGAAAGTTATTTCGGGGCTTTTCTTTACTTTATTAGAAATAAGATCTATTTGGCTTTTTTACCTCGTACGGTCTTATTTTTTGTTTTTGCTTTAGAGCCTACTCTAGACATGGCACAACGGAATCCTAAATAATCTGTGGCCATATACTGTGGTAAGAATCTTCTTTGGGCAGGGTCTAACCAATAGGCCCTGTCTCGCCAGGATCCACCTTTGTATACACGAACCTCATCATTGATCAGGGTAGAACGCTCGTTACTGGTATCATAACCTCTAATGATTTTACCGGTAGAATCTCTTTCAATTTTATGTTTAGGGGAATCGTACATTTGACGTTGATTTTCAGGATCATCGTCTTCACTAAAGCGATCAAAGAATCTTGTTGATCCGGCATCACCATCGCGATAGCCTCTATTGTCACTATCTGAGAAATTGGTTCTTAAATAAGTTTCGTTTTCGTCAACCGGAACCATAAGGATCTCTCCGGGAAGATTTACCGCTACGACTTTTCCATTGGGTAGCGTGTCAAAAACAATACTGTCTCTCAGGATATTTACCTTCCCATCTTCTCCAATGGCTGTTTTTGTATAGATATTTCCACGGTAATAGTTAAAATCACTTATTTCGTCATCAACAATGGGTCGGTAGACATCAGCCACCCATTCTGCAACATTTCCTGCCATATCATACAATCCCAGATCGTTTGGCTTATATGATTTCACTTCGGCAGTAATATCTGCGCCATCATCAGACCATCCTGCAATTCCGCCGTAATCACCTTTTCCTTGTTTAAAGTTGGCTAATTGATCGCCACGACCTACGCGTTGTCCGTTTCTGGTGTATTCACCTTCCCATGGATATTTCTTTCTGCCTCGGTAATTGTTATATTCTCTGGTCCCTTGCAAGGCTGCTGCCGCATATTCCCATTCGGTTTCAGTGGGAAGTCGGTACTCCGGAGAGATGATCCCACTACTGCGTTTTGCAAAAACAGAGACAGAATCTTTCTGTTTATTTCCCTGTAGTGAATCTATCTGACCATTGTAAACAGACTCAGGTCTGTTTAAATAGGCTTCGGTATTGAAAGTCCCGGCGACCTCACCGGTAACTGCCTGGTACTTGGCATCTTTAGCCAGAAAACCTTCTCGCTCCAAGACGGCTTCATTAACCCTATCTGTTCTCCATTCGGCAAACTGCGTTGCCTGCATCCAGTTGACCCCTACAACAGGATACTCTGCATAGGCAGGGTGACGCAGGTAATTATTTGTCATGGTCTCGTTAAAACCTAAACGGTTTCTCCAAACCAAGGTATCCGGGAGGGCACCTTTATAAATATTCGCATATTTTGGGTTTTCAGGTGGATAAACACTCTTCAGATAATCCAGGTATTCCAAATACATTACATTGGTTACCTCAGTTTCATCCATATAGAAAGACTGCACGTGTTGTTGGGTAGGGGTATTGTTCCAATCATGCATCACATCATCCTGTACTTTTCCTTTAGTAAATGTACCTCCTTCAATAAAGACAAGTCCGGGAGAGGTTTCCTGCTCCTTAAAATCGGAGTTGTATTGAAAACCACCTTCCTTCGCATTGATCTTCCAACCTGTGGCACGAGAAGTATTTTTTGAACTAGACGATTTTTTACAGCTGGTGGCTGTAAATCCTGCTACTAGCACTGTGCAAGAGAGTACAACTTTGATAAATTGTTTTTTCATCTGTTGATCTTTGATTTAAATTCCTTCCGGACTTTTTTACGCTTTGGATCATCCTGTTAATGTAAATGATCCTGTGTTTATTGATTTTATAAGACTTTCGGCTACTTAAACGATGTTTTCCGCATAATATTTTATAGCCGTTAAAATAATTGAGGCCCTTATATCATATGATATCAGGCCATCTTTACAAATTCATAACGGAACAAAATTCATTATAGTATGAGGCTGAGATATTCTTTACGGCCTTTACTGTTAAAATTATGTTGTACTTACGGCCGGAACCTTATACAATATACTTGCATCGATGAAATACCAATGATATTGCTCTTATACAACAGAAATAATACTGTCTTTTGTACAAGATATTTTCAAAAAGGCCGTTTACCACATGTACAAATAATGAATCCTGATAGAATAGGAAGTAAAATAGTGACCTGGCCTCTAATCTTCTTACCTTAAAACTTTAAAGAAGCGAGAGAACTTAAAAATAGAATAGGATTCTTTTAATTTAGTTAGGTGTGAAAAAAATGAAAAACTTACTAGTCGTCTTTTTATTGGTATTTATTTACAAGGGTCTTGCACAACAAGATAGGGTAATCACAACCGCTGTTCCTTTCCTTACTATTGCAGCCGATGCCCGTGCTGCAGGTATGGGTGATATGGGTGTTGCGACTTCCGTAGATGCCTTCTCACAGCAATGGAACCCCGCTAAATTTGCTTTTGCCGAAAGGAAAATGGGGATCGGAGTAAGCTATACGCCTTATTTGGAAAGTATTATTACAGATATCTCATTACTTAACGGTAGTTTTTACAATAAGATCAATGATCAGAAGTGCATTTGCCTTCAGTTTGCGATATTTTACCCTGGGAGAAATTGAGCTCAGACAGTTTGCGAATGATCCGGGAACACTTGCTAAACCTAATGAATTAGCATTAGATGGGTCGTATGCATTAAAATTGAGTGATAATTTCTCAATGGCTGTTGCAGGCCGCTTTATAAGGTCTAACCTGAGATTGCCAGAGATTAGTAATGTAGATTCCCAGGCTGCCAGCGCCTTCGCTGTTGATGTTGCCGGATATTACAGGTCTAAGGAAGTAGCTTTCTCCAGTTTTAATGGAAGATGGCGGGCCGGTTTTAATGTTTCCAATCTTGGTGGCAAAATTCAATATGACGAAGGGGGCCAGGAGAATTTCTTGCCTACGAACCTAAGGTTTGGCGGTGGATTCGATTTTATACTTGATGAAGACAATGTACTTGGGATAACCGCTGAGTTTAACAAACTATTGGTTCCTACCCCCAGAGATTTTGATGATGATGGAGACGTAGATTCTGCAGATAATGATGAATACCAACAAATTGGATTTCTCAGTGGCGTTTTTGAGTCTTTCGGAGATGCTCCTGATGGAATAAGTGAAGAATTCAAGGAAATTACCTGGGCCTTGGGGGCAGAGTATTCATTCCAACAATCCTTTATGATAAGAACCGGGTATTTCAACGAAAGTGAACTTAAAGGGTCCAGAAAATTCTTTTCCCTTGGTGCCGGATTTAAATTTAAGTCAGCACAAATAGACCTTTCCTATTTGTTTTCGTCTTCGCAGGTAAGAAATCCTTTGGAAAATACGTTGCGTTTTTCCCTGATATTTAACTTAGGGCAGGAATTTATAAACAACTAAATAAAAACAAACTTCTATAAACCTGCCTTCGAGCAGGTTTTTTTATTTTAGGGGGAAAGGAATTGTATATTTATCTGATGAAAAGCAAAACAATTTCTTTTCAGCTGAGTATTTTTGAATCGCTGGCTGAACTACCTCAGGAAGATCAGGAACTTATAAACCTAGCGGCCGAAGCCGAGAGAAAATGCCTATGCACCTTATTCTCAATTTAAGGTAGGTGCAGCCGTATTATTAGAAAATCAAGAGATCGTTATAGGGAATAATCAGGAAAATGCTTCTTACCCTTCCGGCCTATGCGCAGAGCGCGTTGCTGTCTTTCAGGCAGGTGCCAAATTCCCGGGGGTTTCAATTACAAAGATCGCTATTGTGGCAAGTTCGGATTCGTCACCTAATAGTGAACCGGCGGCCCCTTGTGGGAATTGCAGACAATCTATATTTGAATATGAGAATAAGCAAAAAAAACCTATTACCTTGCTGCTTGAGGGTGGTAATGGCCCAATCTATCAATGTCACTCAATTAAAGATATTTTGCCCCTTGCTTTCGGAAGTGATTCTTTGGGAAAATAGCGCTTTATGTAAATTTATGTAAAGGCCTTGAATTACTAGGCTGCAGGCCTTTCAAGCTTTTTTAGCATTTCTTTTTCACTATTAATATAATGTGTATTTTTGTTTTCTTCAAGTCATTTCATTGAAGCGATCACTGAATAGTTGAGGTTATTAACCAAAAAGAATGCACTGAATGAAAAAAATCACCAAGGAGGTATACTTAAAATGGTATGAGGACATGCTGTTTTGGCGAAAGTTTGAAGACAAATTGGCTGCGGTCTACATTCAACAAAAAGTTCGGGGATTCCTTCATTTGTACAATGGACAAGAAGCTGTATTGGCAGGCGCATTACATGCCATGGATCTAACCAAGGATCGGATGATCACTGCGTACAGGAACCATGTGCAACCCATAGGAATGGGAGTTGATCCTCGCAAGGTGATGGCAGAATTATATGGAAAGGTAACAGGTACGTCACAGGGAATGGGTGGATCCATGCATATTTTTTCAAAGGAACATCGGTTTTATGGAGGTCATGGAATTGTTGGAGGGCAGATCCCATTGGGTGCAGGTCTGGCTTTTGGTGATAAATATTTTAAAAGGGACGAAGTAACCACTATGTTATATGGGCGATGGTGCCGTGCGCCAGGGTTCCCTTCACGAATCCTTTAATTTGGCCATGCTTTGGCAATTACCAGTTGTGTTTGTCTGTGAGAATAATGGATATGCCATGGGTACTTCCGTCGCTAGAACCTCGCATTCTACCGAAATATGGAAATTAGGATTGGGATATGAAATGCCATGTGGCCCGGTAGATGGCATGGATCCTGTTACCGTAGCTGAAGAAATGAGCAAGGCCATAGAACGGGCCAGAAGCGGAGGAGGACCTACCTTTCTCGAGATGAAAACCTATAGGTACAGGGGGCATTCCATGTCTGATGCACAACATTATCGTACCAAGGATGAAGTAGAGGAATACAAAAAAATAGACCCTATTACACAGGTATTGGAAGTGATCAAAGAGAAGAAGTATGCTAATGATGAAGAAATTAAAGCAATTAATAAAAGGGTTAAAAAGCTGGTAAAGGAATGTGAAAAATTCGCAGAGGAGTCAGATTATCCACCTGTTCAGCAATTGTATGACATGGTATACGAACAAAAAGATTATCCGTTTATAGAACACAAATTATAGATACATGGCAGAGATCATAAATATGCCCAGGCTAAGTGACACCATGGAGGAAGGTACCGTGGCAAAATGGCTGAAGAAGGTAGGGGATAAGGTAGAAGAGGGCGACATATTAGCGGAAATTGAAACGGACAAAGCCACTATGGAGTTTGAATCGTTTCATGAAGGAACACTTCTGCATATAGGTATTGCGGAAGGAGATGGCGCACCTGTTGATTCCCTGTTGGCCATCATTGGTGAGGAAGGAGAAGATATTTCGGCTCTTTTAGGAGGCGGGTTTGATAAGAGCAGTACAAAAAACGAAAGTCCAAAAGCAGACGAAACACCTAAGGCAAGCTGCCGCAAAATCTGACGGAATGGAAAAAGAGGTCACCGAAATACCAAAAGATGTTGAAGTCATAAAAATGCCTCGTTTGAGTGATACCATGGAAGAAGGTACGGTAGCTACCTGGCTGAAGAAAGTAGGGGACGATGTTGAAGAGGGAGATATTTTGGCCGAAATTGAGACAGATAAGGCCACCATGGAATTTGAATCATTTTATTCCGGGAACTTATTGTATATAGGCATCAAAGAGGGAGAATCTGCACCTGTTGATGATGTTTTGCGATCATTGGCCCAAAAGGAACCGATGTTGAGGCTATTCTCAATAAAAAATCCGGCGGAACTCAGGAAAAAGAGTCGGAAAGAACGGAACCTGAAAGCAATGACTTACAAGTTGCGGAAACAAAAGAAGTGGCTGCAACGAAGCTGCCGTTTCTCAGGACGGAAAGCGGATCTTTGTTTCTCCTTTGGCCAAGAAAATGGCAGAGGATAAAGGTATTAATCTTAGAACTGTAAAAGGTTCCGGAGATCATGGCAGGATCGTAAAGCGCGATATTGAAAACTATACCCCTGCAGAATCTACTGCCCCTCTGGCAGCTGTTGCTGATACATCAACATCTCAGACTATGAAGCCTGTAGTTTTGCCTGTTGGTGAAGAAGGGTCTGAGGAATCAAAAAACTCTCAAATGCGCAAAGTTATAGCCAAGCGTTTAAGCGAATCCAAGTTTACAGCGCCACACTACTATCTTACCATCGAGGTAGATATGGCAAATGCTGCAGCGTCCAGAGGGCATATCAATAATCTTCCGGAGACCAAAGTTTCGTATAACGACCTGGTGGTAAAGGCATGTGCCATGGCACTGCAAAAACATCCTCAGGTAAATACCAGTTGGAACGGGGATACAACTCGCTACAACAAACACATTCATATGGGCGTAGCCGTGGCGGTAGAAGATGGCCTGGTTGTTCCTGTATTAAAATTTGCCGACCAGTTAAGTCTCACACAAATAGGAGACGCCGTAAAGGACCTTGCAGGAAGAGCACGCATCAAAAAATTAACCCCGGCTGAAATGGAGGGAAGTACGTTTACGGTCTCTAATCTTGGGATGTTCGGTATACTGGAGTTTACCTCGATCATAAATCAGCCTAATTCAGCCATTTTATCAGTAGGTGCCATTGTAGAAAAGCCTGTTGTGAAAAATGGCGAGATAGTCATAGGCAGTACGATGAAATTAACGCTTGCATGTGACCATAGAACCGTGGATGGTGCCACCGGGGCTCAGTTTTTACAAACGCTCCGGGCCTTTATGGAGAATCCGGTAACCATGCTTGCCTAAGACGAGAAACCGGTGAACATCTAAAACTAAAATTTTACAAAAGCATTTATGGCACGCTATGAATGCTTTTTTAGTGTATTAAAAAATATAAATATGAAACAAACGGGGATATTTTTATTTCTTATTCTGATAACAGCCTGCAAGTCGGGGAAGACAATATCTACTACTGCAGAGGAAATAGATATTGCCAATTTTTCCAATGCTACTATTATTGGAGATCATATGAATTTTCTGGCTTCTGATGCTTTAAAAGGAAGAGATACAGGCTCAGAGGGTATTGATCTTGCCGCTTCCTATATAATAGATAGAATGGAAGAGAATGGCATAGGTTCTTATTATAATGCTTACCAGGATACGTTGTCAAATTATGAAGCAACGGCCTATAATATTGTCGCAGTTTTGGAAGGAAACGATTCATCTTTAAAAGGGGAGGTTGTTTTAGTAGGGGCTCATTATGATCATATCGGAGTACTTAGTGCTCAAAATGGCGATTCCATTGCCAATGGTGCTAATGATAATGCCAGCGGTACCGCCACAGTACTCGAATTAGCGCGCTATTTCGCCAAAGCCAGGACTAATAAACGCACCATGCTCTTCGCTTTATTTAGTGCAGAGGAAAAGGGGCTTAGAGGATCTGCGCACCTGGCCGGGCAAATGCGGGAAGATGGAGTAGATCTATATGCCGTATTAAATTTTGAAATGACAGGAGCACCAATGACAGATAAGGATTATCTGGTCTATGCCACAGGATTTAATATGTCTAATATCGGGCCAATAAGTAATGGGTATGCTGAAGAGAATATCGTTGGATTTTTGCCTACGGCAGAAGGGTATAATTTATTTAAACGCTCAGATAACTATCCTTTCTATGAGGTATTTAAAATTCCGGCTCATACCTTCTCTACATTCGATTTTACCAACTTTGAATATTATCACAAAGTAGGTGATGAAGCGAGTATCATGGATTTTTCACATATGGCCAAGGTCGTCAATAAAATGATCCCGGTGGTACAGGGGATCACAAATGCAAGCACGAAAGAGATCATTCTAAACTAATGGCAAACGTAATTATTACAGGATGTAGCCGGGGAATAGGCTACGAACTTGCAGGTCTTTTTGCCAAAGAGGGGCATGAGGTATTGGCATTATCAAGAAATGAAAGACCGATGCTCAATCTGAATCGGAAGAACATTCACAGTTTTTCCTTCGACATCACAGAAGAGGAATCGCTTCAAAAAGTTACCGACTTTATCAAAGCCCAATGGAAAGAGGTAGATATTTTGATTCATAATGCCGGTATTCTGGTTAATGAGGCATTTATGAAAACTACTACTGAAATGTTCGAAAATGTGTATAGGGTGAATGTATTTGGAGTAGCAGCACTTAGCAGAGCTGTTTTGCCCTTTATGTCTGGCGATGGGCACGTAGTAACTGTCAGCTCCATGGGTGGGGTTCAGGGAAGCTCTAAATTTCCCGGATTGGCTGCCTATAGCTCAAGCAAAGGGGCCGTAATAACCTTAACAGAGTTGCTGGCAGAGGAATACAAGGAAACAGGGCCTTCATTTAATGTCCTGGCACTTGGTGCAGTGCAAACAGAAATGCTGGAAGAAGCTTTTCCAGGCTACAAGGCTCCCGTTACGGCTAATCAAATGGCAAGCTACATTATGAACTTTGCCCTTTCAGGCCAACAACTTTATAACGGAAAGTTACTACAGATATCAAAATCTACTCCTTAAGGATATCAGAATCCTTCAAATTTCTAATGCCAGGGTATTATCTGGAGGAACTGCATCCTATTTTTTATGTGCGTTGTGGATCAGCATTTTAAATAAGTAGCACATAGCCTTGGCTATTGGCACACGGTGTATAGAAAATGTCACCAAATCTTGTCAACCTGTGTTTTAATTTGAGATATTTCAGGTATCAGTAAATGGTAGAAACCTTATTTTTGCCTTATGGATCATATTTTGCAGAAGTATCTGCCGGAACGGGCAATCATCCCTTGTCTGGAACTTATTAAGGATAATCGGGTGCATCTCAAGGTAGTTAATGAACGAGTAACCCGTCATGGAGATTACCGACAAATGCCTGGTGGGGCACATCAAATCACGGTGAATGCCAATCTAAATCCTTATAGATTCCTTATTACTTTACTACATGAAATAGCTCACCTGGTGGCTTTTGAAAAATATGGAAGGCGTATAAAACCACATGGAAAAGAATGGAAGAAAACCTTTCAATATCTTATGCTTCCTTTCTTGAGGCCGGAGATATTTCCATCTACCCTATTGCCCCTTCTGGCGAAACATTTCCGCAATCCAAGGGCAAGCAGTGGTACGGATGCAAAATTGGCCATAGCTTTGAAACAATATGATCCTCCATCAGACACTACCTTTGTATATGAGTTGCCAATGGGGAGTATTTTCAGGATATATAATGGACGGCTATTTAAAAAGGGGAATCGGAAGGTAAAACGATATGAATGCATTGAGGTGCAAACAGGAAGATTGTATTTGTTTCAGCCCAACGCTGAGGTAGAACTATTAAAAGTGTTTATAGATGAAAAATAAGAATTATTATGCAGTTTTAATGGCCGGTGGCGTTGGGTCTAGATTCTGGCCGGTAAGTACCGCGAAGAATCCTAAACAGTTTCACGATATGTTGGGTACAGGAGATACATTGATTCAAAAGACCTTCAAACGCTTACATACATTTGTACCGACCGAGAATATACTGATCCTTACCAACGAACGTTACAATGACCTCGTCCTTGAGCAATTGCCCTTGATTCAACAAGAACAGGTTGTGCTCGAACCTGCCATGAGAAATACTGCCCCGTGTATTCTCTATGCCGCACTAAAGATCCAGAAGATGAATCCTGAGGGCGTAATGATCGTAGCACCAAGTGATCACTGGATAGAGAATGAAGTCGCATTTGCAAAGGATGTTACACAGTGCTTTCAAAAGTGTGAAGCCGAAGAAGTGCTTTGTACCTTAGGCATACAGCCCTCTTTCCCAAATACGGGATTTGGGTATATAGAATTTAACAAAGAGCAATCTGATTCATTAAAGGAAGTAACCCAATTTAGAGAGAAACCGGATTATGAAACGGCGAAGTCATTTTTAGAGCAGGGTAATTTTCTTTGGAACGCAGGAATCTTTATGTGGAGTGTTCAAACGATCATAAAGGCCTTTAAAAAGTATCAACCAGATCAATATGAATTATTTTATGCTGGAATTTCATCGTATAATACGGAGAATGAAAGTGATTTTATTCAGGGCAACTATGCAAAAGCAGAGAACATATCAATAGATTATGCTATCCTGGAAAGGGCCAAGGAAATCTACGTCTTGCCCGCTAGTTTTGACTGGAATGATCTCGGTACCTGGGGATCGCTTTATGATAAATTAGATAAGGATGAACTTGGGAACGCAGTGGTCAATGGTAAATTACTCGACATAGATTCTACGGGCAATATGGTACGCTTACCAAAAAACAAGATAGCGGTAATAGAGGGACTTGAAGATTATATCATAGTAGATAAGGAAGATATTTTATTGATTGTGCCTAAAGCAAAAGAGCAGGATATTAAAGAGATAGTGGCTAAGACAAAAGCTACTTTTGGTGAACAATACGGTTAATTTTAATTTCAAAGATGAATAAAGAAACTGATCCGGTGAATAAGGATGACATAAAGGGCGCTGAAGACGTCAAAAAGGAGTTTAAGGGATTTCTGGGTTCTACTAAAGTTTTTCTGACGGAACTATTAGATATTCGTAAAAATACTGACAGGGGAGCTACTAAGGAAGCTATTATTGCCGATATTCCATTTAAAGGACATACCGCCTGGATCCTGGTATGCTCTATTTTTATTGCTTCCATAGGATTGAATGCGAATTCTACTGCGGTAGTGATCGGCGCCATGCTTATCAGTCCGCTTATGGGCCCAATTCTTGGTATTGGCATGTCTATAGCAGTTAATGATATTGATACGCTCAGGAGGTCCTTGCGGAGTTTTACAGTGATGGTTGTCCTCAGTGTCTTAACGGCCTATTTATTTTTCGAGCTTTTTCCATTGCGAGATGAATCTTCCGAACTTCTTGCCCGCACAAAACCAGATATTAGGGATGTCCTTATTGCCTTTTTTGGGGGCCTTGCCTTGGTAATTGCCAGGGCCAAGAAAGGAACCATTGCTAGTGTAATCTTTGGTGTGGCAATTGCCACGGCCCTTATGCCACCGTTATGTACTGTAGGTTTCGGATTGGCTATCGGGAACTATGATTTTGCGATGGGGGCAATGTATTTGTTTACTATCAATACCATTTTTATTGGTCTTGCGACCTTTCTGGTTCTGAAAATATTGCGATTCCCCATGGTGAAGTATGTGGATTCTGCCAAGCGGCAAAGGATTGCCAGGATAGCCTCCCTTGTAGCGTTATTCGTGATGGTCCCTGCCGGAATTACTTTCTACAATGTATTCCAGGAATCACGTTTTATGATTCAGGCAAATCAACTCATTCAGGAGACCATAGGAATCTACCAATTCAAAGAAAATGGCAGGTATATGAAGAATTTAACTGAAATAAAATATAATCCGGATGGGATCTCATCCATTCAATTAGTGACCATGGGGGATGAAACTATTCCTGATAATGTGATCGCAACCTGGAGAAATCAGATGAGTCAATACTCAAGATTAGAGGAAACAGACCTTGAGATATTTCAGGGAGGTAAGGATGATACTGAAGAAAAGTTTAACTATGTGAATGAACTCTATGAATCAAAAAAGGAGGAGTTAAAGAGTAAGGATGCACGCATCCAACTACTAGAAAATGAACTGGCAGAGCTTAGTTCTTTTGCTAAAAAACAGATCCCTTTTAATGATATCAGCGCAGAAGCAAAGAGTACTTATGACAATCTGGCTACCTTATCATTTTCGTATGTCGTTACCACAGATTTCAGTTCTCAGGATACTATTCCTGTTTTTGAAGTGAGGTGGAAGGATCCTGCAAATACCGAAATGATCAATACAGAATCGAAAAAATTGAATGATTGGTTGAAGATCCGCTTAAAAGACAATAAAGTAATAGTCAAGCCGGCGTCAGACTAATTGCGTTCTTCAATATACATCTGACGGACTTTTTTAAAAAGCTCAGAGGAATACACAAAGTTCGTAACGGCGGCATTGTCTGTTTTAAAGATCTCTTTGTTAGACCCTTCCCATTCTTTAAGGCCATCTTTTAAAAAGACGATCTTTTCACCAATTTCCATGACAGAATTCATATCGTGACTATTTATTACCGTCGTGATATCGTATTCCTGTGTTATTTCCTGAATAAGATTGTCTATGATGATGGCTGTTTTGGGATCTAGACCAGAATTTGGTTCATCGCAAAACAAGTATTTGGGTTTCATTACGATCGCCCTGGCAATCGCCACTCTTTTTTTCATTCCACCGGAGATCTCAGCCGGAAACCTGGTATTGGCATCAGCGAGGTTAACCCTTTTTAGAACAAAGTTTACCCTTTCCAGCATTTCTGCTTTAGACTGATTGGTAAACATTTCCAGGGGGAACATTACATTTCCTTCTACGGTCATTGAGTCGAACAGGGCACTGCCCTGAAATACCATACCCATTTCCTGTCTAAGGTCTCTTCGTTCCGCAAGCGTTAGGTCCGAATAGATTCTTCCATCATAGCTAATGGTACCCTGTTCTGGCTCGAACAAACCCAACAAACATTTCACAAAAACAGTTTTACCGGAACCACTTGACCCAATGACTAAGTTTGTTTTCCCTTTTTCAAAGGTGGTTGTTATTCCCTTCAGAATATGGTTGTCTCCAAACGATTTGTGTATGTTATTTACTTCTATCATTAGCCTAATAAAAGTTGAGTGAGGATATAATTCAAAACAATAATCACCACACTGGTCCATACAAAGGCAGTGGTACTGGCTTTCCCAACTTCCAATGCTCCCCCCTTCATATAATACCCATGATACGATGGGATGGTAGCGATTACAAAGGCAAACACCACCGTTTTGATAAAAGAATAGGTTATATGAAAGGGTATAAAATCTAGCTGAAGTCCTTCAACAAAGTCGGCACTAGTACTGAATCCACCAAAAACGCCGGCGATCCATCCGCCAAAGATCCCAACATACATGGCGATAGCAACGGCAAAGGGATATAGAAACATGGCAATGATCTTGGGGAATACCAAGTAATTTAAGGAATTAACACCCATTACCTCAAGAGCATCAATTTGCTCGGTAACCCTCATGGTTCCAATACTCGAAGTTATATAGGACCCTACCTTTCCAGCCATAATTATAGAGGTAAAAGTAGGCGCAAATTCCAGGATAACCGATTGGCGTGTGGCAAAACCGATCAAGTTTCTTGGAATTAACGGATTGTTAATATTAAGTGCAGTTTGGATAGCAACTACACCTCCAATAAAGAAAGATATAAAAATGATGATCCCCATAGATCCGTAGATCAATTCATCAATTTCCTTCAGAATAAGGGATTTCATTATTGGCCACTTGGTCGGTTTTTTAAAAACCTCTCGAACCATTATAGTGTAGCTGCCAATAGAGGATACATAATTCATGGGTGATGGAATGGTTCTTGCTGTAAAAATAATAATATTAACGGTCTTATAACCCTGATTTAAAATTTATAGGGTTTATTTAATTATTTTTGATAGATAAGCTTTTTAGTATGAAAAAAATTCTTCTTTTATTTATAGTATCCACTTTCGGTTTTGGATCTCTTTCACCTGAAATTTCGGCACAATCTTCCGCAGACCAACCTTTTGGTTCCAATCCAAAACTGGTTGTTGGGATTGTGGTAGATCAAATGCGCTATGATTATTTAACTCGATTCTGGGGCCATTATGGGGAAGGCGGTTTTAAACGTATGGTTAATAATGGGTTTACATGTAAGAATAACCATTTTAACTATGCCCCTACGACTACCGGACCCGGACATGCATCCATATATACCGGATCTACGCCTTCTACCCATGGGATCATTGGAAATTCATGGTATGACAAAGTTTCCGGCAGCATTGTTTACTGTGCCTCTGATGACCGGTATACTTCAATTGGGACCGACATGGATTCTGGTCAGATGTCCCCACATTGGTTGACCGTTACAACCATCACGGATGAATTAAAATTGTTTACTCAGAATAAAGCAAAAGTCGTTGCATTGGCACTAAAAGATCGGGGTGCAGTATTGCCCGGAGGTCATATGGCCAATGCCGCGTATTGGTTCAATGGGGGCTTAGAAGGCGATTGGATAAGCAGTTCGTATTATATGTCAGAATTACCTAAATGGGTGCGTGATTTTAACAAATCAAACGCCGTTGAAAAATACAAAAAATCTTGGGATACACTGAAAGACATCAATACCTATATTGAAAGTGGTACAGATAATAATACGTATGAAGGCCCCTTTGCCGGGGAAACAGCCGCGGTTTTCCCCCATGATCTGCCTGCACTTTGGGATGGTAACAGCCAATTTAATATTTTAAAAGCTACGCCCTACGGCAATAGCCTTACAACCGATTTTGCCTTGGCCGCTCTGGATGGGGAGGCACTGGGGGAGGATAATGTCACGGATTTTCTGGCAGTTAGTTATAGCAGCACGGATTATGTGGGGCATCAATTTGGAGTAAACTCTAAGGAAATTCAGGATACGTATTTGCGTCTGGATCAGGACCTTGAGCGATTGCTCAAGGCACTCGATAAAAAAGTTGGTGTTGGAGAGTATGTGGTTTTTCTAACCTCAGATCATGGAGCCGTAGACGTACCTGCATATTTGCGAGACCAGAAAATTCCCGCAGGCTATATGGATTCTAAGGGAATGAGTGCAAAGTTTACCGAGTTTATGTCTTTTACGTATGGGGATGCTAAACTGGTCAGGAATTATAGTAATGCGTCTTTCTTTTTGGATCATGATGTTATCCGAAACCTCGATTTAAGACTTGAAGATGTACAGCTAGACATCGCACAAGAACTTTTAAGCTATGATGGTATTAGTCAGGTTTATACGGGTCATCAAATGGTTCAGAATGAATACACCAAAGGGATACCGTATATTATTCAAAACGGATATAACCAGAAACGGTCCGGAGATGTATTACTGGTGCTAGACCCTTCAGTGGTATACTACCCTGAAACAGGTTCTACGCATGGTTCTCCCTTCGAGTATGATACGCATGTTCCTTTAGTATTCTATGGAAAGGGAATACCCAAAGGAAGTACTGTTGAACGCACTGAAATTTCTGATATAGCGCCTACTATAGCTACCTTATTGGGCATTTCATTTCCCAGTGGAACATCCGGGAGTCCTATTGAAGAGGTCTTAGAATAGTTTCTTGAGAATTTTTTTCCAGCGCAAAGCTCGGATAAACTGACCTTCCTCCTCAGTTACAATAAAGGGAATTCTCTGTTGTTTTGCTTCCAAAAAACCCTGAAGATTGTCTTGGATAATCCTAAATTTCTTGTTCTTCCATGCCATTTTAAAGGAAGCGATAAGTGAGATAGCCATTCCGTAATGCATCAGATACATGGCTTTACCCTGAGAACGTCTGGCTTTTTTATTATAAGCTGCGCCAATGGGTCTTTGATGTTTTACTCTGAGGGTGGCGTCTGTGACAATCTGAAAGCCGTGGTATTGTGCCAGTAACTCATCTACTGTATCCCACCCCATAGCAGTTTTTAGGCCTCCTATGGACTTAAAACAGGCTTTGGAATACGATTTGAATGCGCCCCTTACATGGTCATTATCCATAGGATGATTTAACGCCCACCTACCATCATCATTTTTTTCATAAGCAAATCCTCCGGCTATTCCAATCTTTTTGGAAGATCTGAAAATGGCTTCTATCTGTTTAAAATAATCAGGCGGAAGAACAACGTCCGCATCTAACTTAACAATAAAATCATAGTCATCATCTATAAGCGGCAGCCCTTTGTTAAAAGCTGCGATTACTTTGCTTCCGGGTAAATGTTCATCTGATGACTGGATATGGACCCCTTCTATGTTGGAATTATTGGAAGCATACTCACCGATGATACTTGCAGTTCTGTCAGTAGAGTTGTCATTCACCACTACTACTTTTTTCGGAGGGTTGGTTTGTGCAAGAATACTTTCGAGCGCTTCCCCAAGGAATACCTCTTCATTATGGGCCGGTATGATTATATAATACTTCATTCCATCGAGAGTTCGCACTGTTGGTGCATAACCTATTTATCGGAAGGCTCAGTTCGTTCCGCATAAACTATATAGTAGCGAGGGGTAAATCGACGTAAAAGCGGTCTGATCCCTATTTTTTTCACAGGGTGTGTCCATGTTTCCTGGTCTATGATCTTCCATCCTGCCTTTTCCAGGAGCCAGTCGAATTGCCAGGGTTCAAATTCGTGATAATGCCTGTCCCATGGGTCTGATTTACTTTGGTAAGCAGTTGAGAACCAAAGCCTAAGTGGTACACTTGCTACTAATTTTTTTGCCTTTACTTTAGAAAGTACATTTAATGGAGCAAGAAGGTGTTCGAATATTTCAAAAGCGGTAACTACGGAAGCCTCAGAGGATAAAACTCCTGAAAAGTCGATATCCAGATCCTCACCTCTTGTATTAGTAACGGAATACCCATGATCGCTCATCACTCGGGAAAATGGATTTTCCACTCCAAGATCAAGAATGCGCTCGGAAGTGTTTATGTGTTTCTGTAAAAAGGAAAGAGTATTCTTATATCGTTTTTTTGGAAAATGTGCTTCGTACATTCATCAATATCTATAAACAATGGCGTTGATGTTCATACCAGCGCCTACACTTGCAAAGATAACAACATCCCCTTTTGCAAGCTGCTGATTTTCTATTTTTCCTTTTCTAACCATATCATACAGAGTAGGGACGGTGGCTACGGAACTATTCCCCAATTCATGAATATTCATGGGCATGATGCCCTGGGGCATCTCCTTGCCATACAATTGATAGAAGCGTTTTACGATGGCCTCATCCATTTTTTCGTTGGCCTGGTGGATAAAGATCTTTTTTACCGCATCTATAGACACGCCACTCTGGTCGAGGCATTCTTTCATGGCTCCTGGTACAAAACTAATTGCAAACTCGTAGATCTTCCGACCGTACATTTTAATATACCTAAGATCATCGGGAATCTCCTGATGATAGGAAGATCCATGGAACAAATAATAGGCCTCTTCATTTGCATAGGTCGCGGAATTATGTGCTATGATCTCCCCGGCTCCCTCCTTAGATTCAACGATGCAGGCGCCTGCACCATCAGAATAGATCATAGAGTCGCGATCATGGGGATCCACAACTCTTGAAAGGGTTTCTGCTCCTATGACCAGACATTTTTTGGCAATGCCACTTTTGATAAATGCATAGGCTTGTATCACGCCTTCAACCCAACCAGGACAACCAAATAGGATGTCATAGGCAACGCATTTTGGGTTTTTGATTTGAAGGTTATTCTTTACCCGGGTGGCCAGGCTGGGCAGGGTATTTCCCTGAGTCATCCCAAATGAAATATCTCCAAAATTATGTGCAAAGATGATATAATCCAGGGCTTCAGCATTGATATTTGCATCCTCAATAGCATTTTTAGCCGCTATAAAGGCCATGTCGGAAGTATTAAATTCTTTTTTGGCGTAACGTCTTTCACGTATGCCTGTAATTGCCTTGAATTTTTCAATGATCACTGTATTCGAATGGGGAATAACAGAGCCGTCACTATTCAGGAAATGATTATCCTCAAATGCCTTATTGGGAACCAGGACATCTGGTATATACGATCCGGTTCCGGTAATTGCCACAGTCATATTCTACTAGTTAGTTTGAAGTGGAAATTTAAAGAAAGTAGTATATAATAAGAAATGATTTTCCTTTCAAATACGATGTTCAATTGTTAATACGTAGCCTAGGAACCGCATTTAAACTAAAGTTAAGATCATAATTAATTGATAAAGAGTAAATTACTCTGCATCCGCATATGCCTCAATGGGCGCACAGGTACAAATTAGATTACGATCGCCATAAGCTTCGTCTACACGTCTTATGCTGGGCCAAAACTTATTTTCTGAAACATAGGAAAGTGGAAATGCCGCCTTTTCCCTTGTATAGCTAAAGCTCCAGGAATCACTTGTGACCATTTGCAGGGTGTGGGGTGCATTTTTTAAGACATTATTTCCATCTTCAGCATTGGCTTCATCAATTTCATGCCGTATGGAGATCATGGCATCACAGAATCGATCTAACTCTGCCAAACCTTCGCTTTCCGTGGGTTCTATCATCATGGTACCTGCGACAGGAAAAGATACTGTTGGAGCGTGGAAACCGTAATCCATAAGCCGTTTAGCAATATCTGTTACTTCAATATCATTCTTTTTAAATGGCCTGCAATCAATGATCATTTCATGTGCTGCCCTGCCTTTTTCGCCAGTATACAACACTTCGTATTTTCCTTCTAAACGCTGTTTGATATAATTGGCATTTAGTATTGCTATCTCTGTAGCTTTTCTCAATCCTTGTGCCCCTAACATTTTAATGTATGCATATGAGATTAGACAAGCAAGAGCACTGCCCCATGGAGCAGCACTTATGGCTGTGATCGCTTTATCGCCTCCTGTTTTTATAATGGGGTTGCCGGGCAGGAAGGGCGCTAATTGCTTTGCAACACAAATAGGACCTACTCCGGGACCGCCACCTCCATGCGGGATCGCGAACGTTTTATGTAAGTTGAGGTGGCAAACGTCTGCGCCAATAATGGCCGGATTGGTTAGGCCAACCTGTGCATTCATATTGGCACCATCCATATATACCTGTCCTCCGTGATCATGGATCATTTTGGTGATCTTGCGAATGGAAGATTCAAAAACACCATGAGTGGAAGGGTAAGTAACCATTAGAGCCGCTAGATTATCTGAGTGAAGCAGCACTTTTTCCTCCAGGTCCGCAACATCTATATTACCTTTTTCATCCGTTTTGGTAACCACCACCTTCATGCCCGCCATCACTGCCGAAGCAGGATTTGTTCCATGTGCCGAAGCGGGGATGATGCAAATATTTCTGTGAACATCTCCTCTTGACTCATGGTACGCCCTAATGGTCATTAAGCCGGCGTATTCTCCCTGAGCCCCGGAATTGGGTTGTAAAGAAGTTGCTTCAAACCCGGTTATAATACTTAATTCATTCGCCAGATCTTTCAGGATCTGCTGATATCCTTTCGCCTGCTCTAGAGGTACAAAGGGGTGTATATTTCCCCATTCTGGCATACTCAATGGCAACATTTCAGTAGCGGCATTGAGTTTCATTGTACAGGATCCAAGGGAGATCATAGAATGATTAAGGGCAAGATCCTTTCGTTCTAATTTTTTGAGGTAACGCATCAATTGCGTTTCAGAATGATAGGAATTGAAAACCTCATGTGTTAAAAAGTCTGACTTCCTTTGAAGGGACTCAGGAATGACCGTTTGCCTTTTTTCACCTACTTGTTTGTGAGGTGTCTTGCCAATCGCTTTTGCGAAAATATCCAGTATCTCTTTTAGCTGCTCTGCGCAAGTAGTTTCATTAAGTGAAATAGCTATGGTTTCGCTATCGACATAAAGAAAGTTTACTTTATGCTTTTCGGCCAGAGGACGAATCTTTGCAGCCTGGGCCTTAACAAGTACCGTGTCAAAGTAGGCAGAATTAATTTGATAGATCCCCATTTTTTCCAAGCCATCAACTAAGGTCATGGTTCTGGCATGCACCTTATCAGCAATATATCGTAAACCTTTTGGCCCGTGATATACCGCGTATGCTCCCGCCATTACCGCTAATAGCACCTGGGCGGTACAGATATTAGAAGTGGCTTTGTCTCTTTTTATATGTTGTTCCCTGGTTTGCAGGGCCATTCTCAGTGCTCTGGCTCCATCGGTATCCTTTGTGACACCTATAATTCGTCCTGGAATATTTCGTTTGTATTCCTCTCTCGTGGCAAAAAATGCGGCGTGCGGGCCTCCGTACCCTAATGGGATCCCAAAGCGCTGTGTGGTACCTACTACCACATCGGCCCCAAATTCACCCGGCGGGGTTAGCAATACAAGACTTAGAATATCGGCAGCTACTGCTACCTTCATGTCTTTTTCTTTTGCTTTGGTCACAAATTCAGCGTAATCATACACTTGTCCGTGTTTCCCCGGATATTGAAGCAAGGCGCCAAAGAACGCGTCGTTAAAATCGAATTTCTGATGATCTCCGATCACTAAGTCTATTCCTAAAGGAGTGGCCCTGGTCCTCAGTAGGGAAATGGTTTGTGGTAAAACTTCTTCGGAGACAAAGAATTTAACTACTTCTTGTTTTTTCTGATCCCTGCTTCTAACATCGAATAACATGGTCATCGCTTCTGCCGCTGCGGTGCTTTCATCTAAAAGGGAGGCATTTGCCAATTCCATACCGGTTAGATCACAGATCATTGTCTGGAAATTCAATAAAGCTTCAAGTCGGCCCTGAGCTATTTCTGCCTGATAAGGGGTATATGCTGTATACCAGCCCGGATTTTCCAATATGTTCCTTTTTATTACAGACGGGGTAATACTTTCATGATACCCTAGTCCTATATAGGATTTAAAAACTTCGTTCTTTCGGGACAAAGCGTGTATGTGATTCAGGAATTCATGTTCACTCATGGGGGCGTCTAGCGGAAGGTCCTTGTCTAAGCGGATATCCTGGGGGATGGTTTGGTACATAAGTTCATCCAAACTATCAACTCCAATTATTGGAAGCATTACTGCTAGGTCTTCTTCTCTGATACCAATATGACGCAATGCAAAAGAATCTGTTTTCATAAATCCGATTGTAAAATTAAAAACTCTAAAGAGAGCACAAAATTAGGTATTTATTCCCGTAAAATAACCACTTTAGGGTGGCGCGACCTTAAAGTTTTTAACGAAAAATAGGGGATATAAACAGTTTGTCTACTTTTGTTTAATGCAATGGCTAAAACATTTCTTTCGTTTTTATGTTAAGGCTAGTATCCACGTGGCTTTTGCAGTTATTGCCTTCATGTATTTAACCCTTCATTTCTTAAACATTTCCCCGAATAAAAATTTGTTTTTATTTATTTTTTTTGGAACAATTCCCGCCTATAACATGATCAAATACGGTGTAAAGGGAGAAAAGTATCTATTTCGTAAGAATGCGGCCCAGCGACCTGTACAATTTCTGAGTTTCCTTAGTTTACTGATCTCCCTTTATTTTGCATACTACATCAGTATAGCAACCTGGAAAGGGGTAGTCGTTCTTGGAATTCTTGCGGCATTCTATGCCATACCCATTTTTCCCAAAAGAAGGAATCTCCGAAACCTTGGAACCCTCAAGATTATCATTGTTGGTCTTGTATGGTCTGGTACCACCGTCCTATTGCCGGTGTTGGAAGTACCTACAGAAGTTTCACAAGATGTTTGGATAGAGCTTTTTCAACGGTTTTTAACCATTTTAGTGCTTATGATCCCTTTCGAGATCCGGGACCTGAATAATGACCCTCCGGAATTGCATACAATTCCACAGCGATTGGGCATCAGAAATACCCGTATTGCCGGGGTTTTTATGAGTTTTCTGTCTTTTTTTGCAACTTTTTTGAAAGAAGATCTCTCCCCTGGAGAGCTACTGAGTAAAGCTTTTATTTTACTTTCTTTAGGCGCCCTTATGCTCTTTATGCCCAAGGTGCAATCCAGGTATTTTAGCGCTTTCTGGGTAGAGGCGTTCCCTATTTTCTGGGCTCTATTCGTATGGGGGAGTACGGGGATATTTTAAAGTAGTTTTTCAATCTTTTTTTTCAAGATATCTTTTTCGGAGTCGCTCATCAAATAAATTCTTGCCTTACCCATTAATGTCGTTAGTTGCCTGTTCTTTTTTGAAAGAACAGCACAGGTCCTGCAAAAAAGCATGTGCATTTTGAGCTTAAATTTTTCAGACAGACTAGCTTCTTTGTATTGTGATTTATTACAAATCACTGCGGCTTCTTCACAAGAGATCATACCGTAAACCAATTTTGATTAAGACAACTCATAAGTGCTGTTCGGGCTCTGTGGATCATTACCCATAAATTAGACGGATTTATATTGAGTTCTTTACAAATATCTTCGGTGGCCAGACCACGCATGGTCTTCATGGTAAAAACTTGCCGCTGTTTTACAGGTAATTGGTCTATGCAAACCTGAATAGCCAGGCCCAATTCTTCGTTCTCGAGAGCATCATTCTCTTTAAGACTACCAGGATCCGCTACTTGTTCCTCCAGCCAATCCCTTTCTGAATCTTCACTGGTGCTGTATTGCAGTCTTACTTCGGCCTTTCCCTTTTTGGAATTGACCCTGCGGTAGTGATCAATGATCTTTCTTTTTAGGATGGCAATGAGCCATGTTCGTTCACTGGCCTGTCCTTTAAAATTTTTAGCCGACTTTAACCCGGCTATAAAGGTCTCCTGGATAAGATCCTTGGCAATTTCTTCATCGCTTACACGGACCACAGCATAGTTAAAAAGGTAGTCTGCATAAGCATCTACCCAGGTATTGGGCTGTAATTTGTGGTCAGACATATCGAATTATATAACTATCAAAAATAAGTGATTTTTAATGAAATATTATACCTTTGAGGTTCAACACTATACCATGAAAAATTTTCTTATTATATTCTTTCTTGCGATACTAACCGCAGGATGTGGCAACTCTAATGCACTTCCCATAACAGAATTTACCCAGGAAGGCCTTACCGACTATACCTTATTAGATGTGAGAACACCTGAGGAATTTGCCTCAGGTCATCTCGAAAATGCGGTAAATATTAATTGGTATGATGCTGATTTTATCGAACAGCTGAAAGACGTTCCAAAAGAACACACGCTGTACGTGTATTGTAAAAAAGGAGGCAGGAGTGCCGAGGCGACAGCCTTGTTAGATTCTCTTGGCTTCAAAGCGATTGATCTCACTGGCGGATACGATGCCTACCAACCTGAGTAAAACGCATTTTAGCCCGTTTTCTTGAGAAGTCCGGCGCGCTCAAGTAAGGCATCGAGTTTGGGTTCACTCCCTCTGAATTTTTTATAAAGTTCCATTGGTTTTTCGGTCCCGCCTTTGCTGAGGACATATTCCTTAAATTTCTGTGCGACCTCCTTATTAAAAATCCCTTTTTCTTTAAAGTAAGCAAAGGCATCTGCATCTAGAACTTCAGCCCATTTATAACTGTAATAACCCGCTGAGTAGCCCCCCTGAAAAATATGGGAGAATGCAGTGCTCATGCAAGTTTCCGGCGTATCAGGAAACAATAAAGTGTCTTTGAAAGCTTGAAGTTCATACTTTTTAACATCAGTGATAGAGGACGGATCTTTTGCATGCCAGGCCATATCCAGAAATCCAAAACTCAATTGCCTTAGGGTGGCCATTCCTTCCTGAAAATTAGCCGACTCTTTGATCTTTGTGATCAGATCCATCGGGAGCAATTCCCCGGTCTCGTAATGATGCGCAAACAATTGCAGGGCTTCTTTCTCATAACACCAGTTTTCCATGATCTGACTGGGCAATTCTACAAAATCCCAATAAACAGATGTTCCCGAAAGACTGGGATAGGTAGTGTTTGCCAGCATACCATGTAAGGCATGGCCAAATTCATGAAAGAGGGTGGTAACTTCGTTAAAAGTTAAAAGCGAAGGTTTGCTTTTAGTAGGTTTTGTAAAATTACATACGATGGAAATATGAGGGCGTTCATTAACACTGCCTTTTAGGTATTGCGGTTTATATGAAGTCATCCAGGCCCCGCCTCTTTTTCCTGGTCTGGGATGGAAATCGGCATAGAGCAAGGCTACTTCGTCCCCATTATTATCCTCTACTCGATAGGTTTTCACATCCTTGTGGTAGGTTTCAACATGATCAACTTCTTTAAATGATAATACCAAATAATGTTTCAGATATCCTGAATACACCGTCAATTACTTTTCTAATTTAAAATAGGGTTTTAATTTTTCGTCATCCAGATCAAATATTTTCTGTTTTAGTTTCTCAGAATAATAACTCCCGTCCCATTTTTGTACAACGCGTCGATCCCGTCTTCTTTTTTGGCAAATTCCTTTAATTCATTAAATTCCCTTTTTGCTGCCGGCTTGGCTTTTTCCAACAATTCTTCGAGAAAGGAATGTACTTTTTGCGGTGTTTCCGCCATTCGTTCTTCTAACACAAAATGAGCGTGAGATTTGTACCCCAGTAAGACGGCGCGTTCATGCCGTAAGTTGGCTATTTTTAGTACAAGTTCTTGATTGTCTAGTTTGTCATTGTGAAAACCCTTGCTGCCAAACGCTATTGATAATTTTTTTCGAAGCGCTCTGTTGCTGGCATAGGTCATAAAAGGAATATAGCTGGGATAGTCTAGTGTGATCAACCACCCATCTTTGTCTTTGGAAGCTGCCAGTTGTGAGGCAGCTTCTTTGGCGCCTTCGGGTAACCCATCCACCTCTTCTTCTTTGGTGAGATGCATTTCAAAAGCATTTGTCTCGGCAAGCACATGCTCCCCAAAATTTAACTTTAATTGTGCCGATTCTTTGTCTATAGCCCTTAGTCTGCTTTTCTTTTCCGGTGGAAGATTGGCGCCATTTCTGCTGAAATGTTTGTATTTTTTTTCAAGAAGCATCGCTTGTTCGCCTGATAAAGACAAGGTATCCTTCGCCGTGTATATAGTTTTCACTCGTTGAAACAAGACGGTATTCAGAGCAATATCATTACTGAATTCAGTAAGCATGGGTGAAATTTCCTGAGCCAATTGCTGAAGCTCTTCGTTAGTTTCAGCAGAATTCAAATTAAAAAATAAGCTCGATAACCTATCCAGATGAGCTCCTGAGAATTCAAGCGCCTCAATGGTGTTTTTAAAAGTAGGCTTATCCTTAGTCGCCGTGATCTGATCTATTTCTGCCCTGGCATCTTGTAGTGCCTTCTCAAAAGCAGGTTTAAAATGAACGGTTTCAATATGTTCAAAAGGAGCTTGATTAAATGCGGTGAGCAATAAATTCTTCATAAAGGGAATGCGATTTATACATTTAGATCTGTCAACAAGATCATCCTAGGTTTACCCGGAAGGGAGGCAGGGGTCTTTGCTTAGGAGAGCTAAACATGATTTATAGTAGGATTACTTTTTTAACGTTCTTGGCGCCCTGAATAACTTTTTCTTTGAGCCCTTCTTTATATAGAATGATCTTGTCCATTACGCAGGAATCTTGACTGCCAATAATCTGAGCTGCTAATATTCCGGCATTTTTAGCCCCATTTAATGCTACGGTGGCTACAGGTACACCTCCTGGCATTTGCAAAATAGACAAGACAGAATCCCATCCGTCAATGGAATTGCTGCTTTTGATGGGGACCCCAATAATAGGCAGTGGTGACAAGGAGGCAAGCATTCCAGGTAAATGGGCAGCTCCACCCGCTCCGGCAATGATCACCTTGTATCCATTTTGATGAGCGGAACGTCCAAAATTAAACAGTTTTTCAGGAGTCCTATGGGCCGAAATGATATCGACCATTACCTCAATATCAAATCCTTTTAAGATCTCGACGGCTTCCTGCATTACCGGGAGATCGCTGGTACTTCCCATGACAACGGCTACTTTGCTCATAATTTTTTACTTACTAATTACTTTGATGGTCTCTTTTACTTTTTGTGCAATTCTTCTGGCTTCATCCATGTCCTTGTTCACTATAGTGACATGCCCCATTTTTCTAAAAGGGCGTGTTTTTGTCTTTCCGTAAATATGCGGTGTAACTCCCTTTAATTCCAATATTTCTTCGATATTATCGTAGTGAACGTCGCCTTCATAACCTTCTGCGCCAACAAGATTTACCATGACCCCCGCCGCCTTGCTGTCGGTAGTTCCCAAAGGTAGTCCTAAAATAGCAGCGAAGGTGCTGTTCAAACTGATTGGTGTAACTTGCCTCTATACTATAATGCCCACTATTATGTGGCCTCGGTGCTACTTCATTTACTAAAATCTCGTCATTTTCTGTCTGAAACATTTCAACGGCGAGAAGCCCTGTATGTTTTAATTCTTCTGAAATTTTCAACGCTATATTTTTTGGCTTTTTGAGCCACCTTGTCGTCTATTCTGGCCGGACATAACACATATTCTACCTGATTTGCCTCCGGATGAAATTCCATTTCAACTACCGGATACGTAGCTACCTCTCCTTTTGTACTTCTTGCTACAATGACGGCTAACTCTGTTTTAAAAGGGATCAGATCTTCCGCTAAACATTCTACATTGGGAAGATTGGCCAGATCTTTAACTTCTCTGATGATCTTTACACCTTGTCCATCATATCCAAATTGAGCGCTTTTCCATACAAAAGGCAACTTTAAACCTCCATGCGCGATGCTTTCTTTGATCTCGCTGGAATACGCAAAACGGGAAAAGGGCGCCGTTGGGATATCATGATCAATATAAAATAACTTCTGGGTGATCTTGTTCTGGATGATTCTCAATTCTTTTGGGGAAGGAAATACGCTTTTTCCTTCATCCTCTAATTTTTCCAGGGCATCTATGTTAACATTCTCGATCTCAATGGTCAGCACATCCACTGTTTTCCCAAAGTCATAAACCGTCTTGAAGTCCATAAGATCTCCCTGTATAAAATTCATTGCAGGCTATTTTACAAGGGGCCTCCGCAGAGGGGTCCATTACCTTCGTGGCGATATCCCATTTCCGTGTTTCATACAAAAGCATTTTGCCTAATTGTCCACCTCCCAAAATTCCTAAAGTAAAACGGGAAGAAAAATAATTCATGAACGCTTTTTTTTGTTTGTTGAACTACAGGATAAACTTTTCACAAAAATACATCTAAATCTTATAAACCAAGGGAGGCGCCATCAAAAAGAGAATTCTATGTGTTATCTTTGCCCACCAAAAGATAGTCAGCACTTTGATTAAGATTCACAATAAAAATTTTGAGATCTTTTTGTCCGAAGCAGAAATTCTGGCAGCGGTAAAACGTATTGCAGAAGAAATTGCTGAAGATTACAAGGATGAAGTGCCAATTTTTGTTGGTGTTCTGAATGGGGCTTTTATGTTTGTTTCAGATTTCCTGAAATATTATCCCTATCCATGTGAAGTATCTTTTGTGAAATTAAGTTCTTACAGGGGCCTAACTTCTACAGGTATTGTAGAAACGCTGTTAGATGTACCAGATTCTATTGAAGGAAGAAATGTGATCATCCTGGAAGATATTATTGATACAGGAAGAACACTTCAGGAATTGGTACATATATTTTCCAATACTAACGTAAAGAATTTTAAGATTGCTAGTTTGTTCTTTAAGTCTGAAGTCTATAATGGAGAGTATGCGATCGATTACTTTGGTATCGAAATTCCAGACAAATTTATTGTAGGGTATGGCCTGGATTATTTGGAACAGGGAAGGAACTTGCGCGATGTCTATCAAATTAACCAAACTCATATGATCAATCTTGTTTTATTTGGAAAACCTGGTGCCGGAAAAGGTACTCAGGCAGGATTCCTGAAAGAAAAATACAATCTGAAACATATCTCTACCGGCGATGTATTCCGCTATAATATTAAGAACAATACAAGTTTGGGCCAATTAGCCAAATCGTACATGGATAAGGGAGACCTAGTGCCAGATGAGGTGACTATTAGCATGTTAAAGGATGAGGTAGAGAATCACCCCGAAGCAAGCGGATTTATTTTTGACGGGTTTCCCAGAACGGCTGCCCAGGCGGAAGCGCTGGATAATTTTCTGGAATCCAAGGATATGAAAATACATGCTACCATTGCTCTGGAGGCTGATGATGAGGAGCTTATTACCCGTTTGTTGGAACGAGGAAAAAGCAGCGGTCGCCCAGATGATCAGGATGAAACTAAGATCAGAAACAGATTCGAAGAATACAATCTAAAAACGGCCCCATTAAAATCGTACTATGAGGCTCAGGAAAAATTTTACAGTGTAAACGGGATCGGTAGTATTGAAGAAATTACGGAGCGGTTAGCAAAAGTGATCAACACCCTTAAGTAAACACAGATCTTATTTTCAGGTTTTTACAAAAGGTAGTAAACCTTTATCCGATAAGCAAGTACTCCTAAGAAATGACAGAAGGCAATTTTGTAGATTATGTTAAGATATCGGTTGCTTCTGGCAATGGAGGAAAGGGCTCTGCGCATCTGCATCGGGAAAAATATGTCCCAAAAGGTGGTCCGGATGGTGGTGATGGGGGTAGAGGAGGTCATATTATTTTAAGAGGGAATGAAAGCCTATGGACCTTGCTGAGTTTTAAATTCAAAAGGCATTTTAAGGCAGGTCATGGCGAACATGGGAGTAAAAACAGGAGTACGGGTGGCGACGGAAATGATATTTATCTGGATGTTCCACTAGGGACCGTGGTAAAGGACTTTGAAACAGGCGAAGTCCTGTTTGAGATCACAGAACACGGGCAGGAAAAAATAGCCCTGGAAGGAGGAAAAGGCGGAAGGGGAAACTGGCACTTTAAAACTGCAACCAATCAAACTCCGCGTTATGCCCAACCCGGAATACCGGGTAGCGGAGCAAGACTTTACGCTTGGAACTAAAAGTTTTGGCTGATGTGGGTCTGGTGGGGTTTCCCAATGCCGGGAAATCTACCTTGCTTTCCGTTTTAACCTCTGCAAAACCTAAAATTGCGGACTATCCTTTTACAACCTTAAAACCAAATCTTGGAATTGTACAATACCGGGATTTTAAGAGTTTTGTGATGGCAGATATCCCGGGGATCATTGAAGGGGCGGCAGAAGGCAAAGGCCTTGGTCATTACTTCCTGCGTCATATAGAACGTAATTCAATCCTACTTTTTCCTCATCCCTGCAGATAGTGTGGATGTTTCTCAGGAATATGAGATCCTGCTCAGTGAACTTCGCAAATACAATCCTGAAATGTTAGATAAGAACAGGCTTGTGGCCATTTCAAAAGCGGATATGTTAGACGAAGAATTAATGGATGAAATGCGAAAAGAGGTTAAAAAGGACCTTGGCGATGTTCCATTTCTCTTTATATCCTCCGTTTCTCAATACGGATTGCAGGATCTCAAGGATAGATTGTGGTCACTTTTAAACGATTAAAGCTCCATTCTCTCCCAATAAAATTCAATTTTCCGTATTTTAGAGTATTAAGAGTAGGGTCTTCTTTTTTGCATTGAATAAAGAAGACAACTTATTTCCGGAACTTTAAATATGAAAATCTGCCTGCTGTTTTTATGTCTCTTGTGTCTTGGCTGTAGTGGCTTGAGGGTAGACTATGACTATGATAAAAATGCTGATTTTTCAAATTACAGAACCTATAATTACTATACTGATATGCAAACAGGGTTAACGTGAGTTAGACACGAGACGCTTGCTTAGAGCCTTGGATTCTGTTTTGTTAACAAAGGGCATTCAATCTTCAGAAGAACCAGATTTCTTAATTAATATAGAATCGCGCGAATATCAGCTGCCACAAAACAATTCTGTAGGAATTGGAGTAGGGGGTGGTGGCAGAAATGTTGGAGGTGGAGTTTCTATTGGCATGCCTATAGGATCATCCAACAGGGGACGAGAAATAATTTTCGATTTTATCGACAGCGAAAAAGATGCTTTATTTTGGCAGGCAATTACCTCAAGTAATTATAAAGAAAATGCCTCTCCCAGTACCAGAGAAAAGATACTAAATGAGATCGTTGGAAAGGTAATGATGAAATATCCTCCAAGGAAATAAAAGAATACAAGCCCTGGCCTTTTAAAGCGTTGTAATTTAGACAGATCTTAATAAGCCTCCATCAATGGGGATATTGGTACCCGTAATATAAGATGCTTGCTCAGAGGCGAGAAAAGTTACCAAATATCCGTATTCTATAGGGTTGCCCAGGCGTTTCAAAGGTACCTGAGTCTTCATGTGTTCTTTCACTTCTGTAAGCGATATTTTTTGTTGTTCGGCTTTTTTCTGGTTAAGCTCTGAAAGCCTCTCGGTATCAAAATACCCGGTAAGGATATTGTTCACGGTAATATTGAAAGGACCTACTTCTGTGGCCAGACTTTTGGCCCAGGCAACAACAGCTGCCCTAATGGTATTTGACAGAACCAGGTATGAGAGTGGCTCCTTAACGGATATGGAAGCTACATTTATAATGCGCCCATATTTTTTTGTTCTCATATGAGTTAAGGCCAATTGGGTGGTAAATACAACCGACTTAAACATGACATCAAAGGCTTCCTGATATTCTGTAATTTCTTTTTCAAGAGGAGTGCCGGCCCTGGGACCCTGGGTATTATTAACAAGAATGTCTATAGTATGCGTTTTGAAATAGGCTTCCATGATCCCTTTGTAGCCTTCAAAATCAGTGAAGTCAACAACCAAGTAGGCATGCGATTTTCCACCTTCATGTTCAGGCAATGAAGCCACAATCTCCTTTAATTTAGCCTCATTACGAGCCATTATAGTGACACTTGCACCACTTTCAGCCAGTTGTTTTGCAATGGCAAGACCAATGCCTCTGCTACTTCCTCCTATGAGGGCATTTTTTCCTTTAAGTGATACTATCATAATAATCCTTATTTATAGGCTTCGCGCACCGGACTAAAAACATCCATGAGCTTGCAAGCCGTCAAGGCTTTGCCACTATGAGGGGTGTTCGATGGTATAACCACCAATTCTCCCGAATGATACACCCGGGTTGTACCCGCCACTGTAAACTCAAACTTTCCTTCCAGAACATGCATGATCTGCTCATGCACATGGTAATGCTCTGGTACGCAGGCACCTTCTTCCACATCCCAGAATGCCAATGTCATAGTTTCTCCATGTATCAATTTACCATGGTAACCCGGCATGATCTCTTTAGCTTCTAATTCGGATAAGTGTACGTTCATTGCTTATTTTTTGTGATTCTTTTTAATAGGTACATATGTTCGTTAAGGATCTCTTCAAGGGGCAAGTCACTTTCTGGCACATATCGTTCGGAAAGACTCAAAGTGTGTTGATGATCCAGTAGCGTATATCCTTCAATGCCTTTGTAAAATGAATCGGGAACCGTTTGATAGTCAAATTGCTGATTCTTCTCTAAATTTTCTTCTACAAAATCGACCAATTTTTCAAACACCAGCTGTTGTTCTATCTCCGGTTGGAAAGATACACTGGCAAGAAATTCTTCGGATCCCTGTAAAAGTTTAAAAAGGTTAAAAAGACGGTTTGTATCGCCCTTGCCCAGGAAGAATAAAACACCTTCCAGTAAAATAAAAGATTTTCGGTCTAATTTTATTCTTGCCAACTTCCTGTAAAGCGCCTGAAGTGAAGGGGCATTAAAATTGGCTTCAAGGAATGTTATGTTCCTATCTGGCAGTATTCCTTCCTTTTGCCAGGCTTCGATTTTCTCTTTTTTATATGTAATTACATCTACTGTGTCTATTTCTATATAATGTACTGAGGCGTTTAGTAGAAATGGATACATACTAAATCCACAACCAAAATTTATCAGGACCTCTATGCCTTCCTTATTAATTAAGCCCTTCAGGGTATCATAAAAATATCGGTTTCGTAAGCAATGCGCATCTTCTTCAAACCTGGATACGGCACTGCAATATCTTTGGGCGTGAACCGCAACACTTGAGTTGGCCCAAAGGTGGGCAAATTGATCCCCGCTTAACTCGCTGTTAGCTGCTCTGAAAGCGGCTGTGACAAAAGCGGTTTCATGAATGTTGATTTTCTGGTCCACGGAGCATTGTAAATAAGGTTCACTAAGATAGAAAGATTCCAAAGGAAACAATGATTTGGGATGCACTTTTCAATGCCTATCTTTGCCGCAAATATGACACAGGGATGCAAATTCATTTTATAGCCATTGGGGGCAGCGCTATGCACAATCTGGCGTTGGCACTTCACGATAAGGGATATCAAATTACAGGAAGTGATGATGTGATCTATGAGCCATCCAGATCCCGGTTGAAGGAACAGGGTTTATTGCCAGAAACATTCGGTTGGTATCCGGAGAAAATAAACAAGGATCTGGATGCTGTGATTCTAGGGATGCACGCAAAAAAGGATAATCCCGAAATGCTCAGGGCACAAGAATTGGGACTGCAGATCTATTCTTATCCCGAATTTCTTTATGAACAATCCAAGAATAAAACGCGGGTAGTAATAGGGGGTAGCCATGGAAAAACTACCATAACATCCATGATCTTGCATGTACTGAATTATCATGGTAGAGCGGTTGACTTTATGGTGGGCGCTCAATTAGATGGCTTTGATCGTATGGTGCATCTTACCGAAGAAAATGATTTTATCGTGCTCGAAGGCGATGAGTATTTGTCCTCACCTATAGATAAACGACCCAAATTTCATCTCTACAAGCCAAACATTGCCTTGTTAAGTGGAATAGCCTGGGATCATATGAACGTTTTCCCTACATTCGATATCTATGTAGAACAATTCAGGATCTTTGTAGAGAGTATTGTTAAAGGTGGGAGCATTACGTATAATGAAGAAGATAAAGAGGTAGCTGCCGTTGTTCAAAGCACTGAGAATACCATTAGAAAATTCCCGTATAAGACGCCGTCTTACCAAATTAATGACGGACAAACCTATCTCGAGACCGCGGAGGGTCCTTTGCCTATCAATGTCTTCGGACAACATAATTTAAGCAATATTGCCGGTGCTAAATGGATCTGTCAGCAAATGGGGATAGATGAAGAGGATTTTTATCAGGCGATCGGTTCCTTCGGTGGTGCCTCCAAACGACTCGAAAAATTGGGTGAAGCAAAAACTGCTATCGTATACAAAGATTTTGCACATTCCCCCAGTAAAGTTGCAGCAACCACAGCCGCAGTAAAAGAACAATTTCCGAACAAAAAATTAGTCGCTTGCCTGGAACTGCATACCTATAGCAGCCTTAATGCAGATTTTCTTTCACAATATGAACAAACGCTAAAAGCCGCTGAGGTTGCCAGCGTTTTCTATTCGCCTAAGTCAGTGGCCATAAAAAAATTAGAGGAACTATCAGCCTTTCAGATCAAGGATGCTTTTCACAGGGATGACCTGCAGGTATTTACAGACCCAGTGCAATTCGAGCAATTCCTTTACGCGCAAGACACAGAAGATACGGTCTTTTTATTGATGAGTTCAGGGGATTATGGTGGTCTGGACCTTAAGGGTTTTCTTAAACATCTGGGGGCTTAACTCTTTTCTTTGCTTTATACACCAAACTGCCGCAGGTGGTGATCCAGATGTTTGTATTGCATGGCACCCCATTGATCATGTGTAAAAACACCAAAAAGCGGGTGAGGGTTCCATTCAGTTCTGTCTTTCAAAAGATAAAAATCGGACACTAAGTTGCGTAAAATAGCACGTTCTTCTTCGAAATCTTTCTGTTCGCTGGCTTTAGCAAAGGATGAGGTAGGTAAGTTTTTTCGCCATGGTTTTTCATTGTAAAGCGATTTTTTAAAGAACCATTTTATAAAAATATTACCTGTTTTTTTGGTAGGCTTGTTCTTTATAGCCACTTTTAATGGTACCTGACAATGCCATACCATTTGTCCAACAGTCATTTTACCCCATTCCCCAACATCCGATTCTTTTAAATTGTCGATTCTTTTAAGGATCTCTTCATAGTTGGCTTGTTCAAATAGTGTTTTCATATACCGGATAATTGAATTTACTGAGGAAATGTACATTAAAAATATTAGTTGTTTATCTTTAGACATGCAAAAAAAGCGGGCCTCTTTACCGATTAAGTCGTGGGCTGATGATGATAAGCCACGTGAAAAATTACTCCATAAAGGAAGGAGTGTTCTTTCTGATGCCGAACTATTGGCTATTCTGATAGGTTCGGGCAGCAGGGATGAAAGTGCGGTAAGTCTGGCTAAAAGGATTCTGAAAAGTGCCAATAATAATCTCAGCGTCTTAGGGAAGATCTCTGTAAGACAACTCATGCAGTTTAAAGGAATAGGCGAAGCTAAGGCAGTAGCCATAGCAGCGGCCCTGGAAGTAGGCAGGCGGAGGAGCGAAGCCCGTGAAGAAAAGGTTACAAAGATCAAAGGGAGTGAAGATGTCTTTGCTGTTCTGCAGCCAATTTTGGGTGAATTGGAACACGAAGAGTTCTGGATCCTCTACTTAAATAATGCGAATACGATCCTTCATAAATCCCAATTAAGCAAGGGCGGTATTACCGGAACATTGGTCGATAGTAGATTGGTGTTAAAAAAAGCACTTGAGCTAGGAGCAGTTGCCCTAATCCTGGCTCATAATCATCCTTCCGGTATTCTCAAACCCAGTGAAGCAGATAAAAATATTACCGTAAAACTTCAGACAGCCGCCCAAGCTTTGGATATAAGAGTATTGGATCATCTCATTATTACTGAAAAGGCCTTTTTTAGTTTTGCGGACCATCAAATATTATAAGGATGCTGTTGATCTATACCCATAAGATTACCCCTCGCTTTACCTATATCATGAGGCAGATCTTTCTCAGAATTCTTGGGATAGAAGTGGGTTTTACGACCAAGGTCGAAGATTTTATAAAACACAATGGCCCTAAGATCACTTATACCAGACAGCCTTTGCAGAATGAGTTCTTTGTAAGAAGTCATCCCTTATTATTCGAACAGGGTATAAATGATCTGCAGATTACAATGAGTGAATGGGGAGATACGCCCTGTTTTTTTCCTACGGGAGAACGAAGTAATATCCCTTATGATATATTTGCGGCAAGTTTTTACCTGTTGTCCAGGTATGAGGAATATGTGCCACATGTAAAGGATCTGGTTGGCAGATTTCCGTATAAGGAAAGTTTGGGACACCAGCATGGTTTTCTACAAAAACCGGTAGTAGATCTATGGGCTCAAAAATTAGTATACGTTTTAAAAGAGCGTTTCCCCGGATTGGAACAAAAATCTAAATCGGTTCGCTTTACTTCGCTCATTGACGTTTCAGTATCTCACAGTTTTGCCCATAGGGGGTTATTTCGGGGGGGTATTGGGATGTTTCTGGATCTTATTGGGCTAAAATTCAGAAAAGTAGGGCAACGTCTGCTTGTTTTAAGCAAGCTGCGAAAAGATCCCTATGATAACTTTATTCCCCTGATTGATATTCACAAAAAATGTGGGGTTTCTAGTATATTTTTCTTTCAATATGCCCGGTATTCCAGATATGATAAGAACATTTCTACCGAAAACAATGCCTTTAAACATCTTATAAAATCGGTAGCAGATTACAGTACGGTATCACTCGCTGCATCCTATAGTTCCTTCACAAACATGGAGCTGCTAAAGCAGGAAAAAGAAAACCTTGCCCTTGTTATCAATAAGGCCGTTAATTTTGTCAGGCAACGGTATAACCGTGTCGATATTCCAGAGACCTATCGCAATTTGGTTGGAGCTGAATTTACGGATGATTTTAGTATGGGATTTACCCATGAAACAGGCTTTAAAGCAGGAACATGTACCTCATTCTACTATTATGATATTCTCTTGGAAATACAACAGCCAATTAAGATCCATCCCTTTGCAGTGCATGATTATGCCCTTTTGAAATATGAATCCGAGGATGAGATTTTTAAGGTGTTAGATCAGCTTTATACGCAGGTTAGGCAAGTTAACGGCCATTTTATGACCGTGTTTTCTAATGAATTATTGGGTACTGAAGGGGAGATAAACTGGATAGAACTTTATGACAAAATTGTTGGCCGCTATCATGTATAAAGAAATCGTGACCGATGTATTCTTTGATCTGGACCATACCCTTTGGGATTTTGAGAAGAATTCTGCGTTAACCTTTGAGAAGATCTTTGCCGAACACGGTGTAGAAGTTGAGTTGCCAGATTTTCTCAAGGCGTATGTCCCCGTCAATTTAGCATTTTGGAAATTGTACAGGGAAAATAAGATCAAGAAGGAGTCTTTGCGATATCTCAGGTTACGCAACGTATTTGATGCCATTGGATACCCGATTGATGATATGCTTATTACAGATCTTGCCGATTCTTATATTAAACATCTGTCTACCTATGATCACCTCTTGCCAAATTCGCGGGACATCCTGGATTATTTAAGACCGAGGTATCGGATGCATATTATTACCAATGGATTTGAAGAAATTCAGGAGAAGAAATTACGAAATTCAAATATTCTGGGATACTTTGATCATGTTATCAACTCAGAAATGGCGGGCGTTAAAAAACCGGACCCTATTATTTTTCACCTTGCTTTAGAACGTACACGAGTACTGCCTGAAAATGCCCTTATGGTAGGCGACAATCTGGAAGCTGATATTCTCGGAGCAAGAGCTGTAGGCTTTCATACCATCCATCTTAATGTACATAATGACCCCCTTCATAACCATGGGGAGATCATTGATGATCTCAGTGAAATAAAATTGTATTTATAAAGTTATATAGAATATAGAAGAAGGGTGTTTAGCTGCATTTCCTGATGATTTCTATTGAATTCATATTGAGATGAAAAAATCACTTTTTATATTACTGGTATTCATCATAGGTCTTTCCTCCTGTGTAGAAGAACAAAATTTTGATCAGTTTGATGATCTGGAGATCATTCCAACCATAGAAGCAAGTATATTTTATGTGGAAAGCCCGGAAAGCGAGATCAATGATGCCTCAAGTGCCGTATGGTACATACAGACTTTTAATTTTGACGCCTTTAACGAAGGCTTTTTTGAAGAAAATGTTTTGGATGGGGTCATTGTCTATGAGCTCGAAAACACCACCAGTAAAGAATTGGAGCTCATACTTGAGTACCTGGATGATGGAGGGAATGTCCTGAATACAGAAACGTTTATGATTCCGCCGGCACCAACAGCAGTTATTCGCCGGGAAACTACCTATGGCACCCCAACCGGGCGTAGTTTGGATATTATTCGAAATACTTCCGAGATACGGGTAAGCGCGAGTAATTTTGGTGATACGACCAGTATTTCATCTTTAGCAGATCCAAAAATCATTTTCAGATCAAGCGGAAAATTCAGGGTACAGCTAAAATGAGAGACGGGCTATTTTTTTTACTAGCCATACTTCTTTATAATGGCACCCTTTTTTCTCAGAACAAAGAATTACTATACGATTTTACGGAGATTCCCCAGGCTATTTTATTGAACCCAGGGATGAACACATCTTTTTCCTGGTATGCAGGTATACCAGCTGCTTCGGGGATCTATGGACAGGCCGGGACCAGTGGAATTACCGTACATGATCTGTTTGCCAATGATGGATTGGATATAAATGATAAAGTACGAGACAGAGCTCTTAATGGTTTAACCAGGAGAGATGAATTTGGCAACAACATTCAAACAGAACTTTTGCATGTGGGGTATAGAAGCAAAAAGAACCCGGCTCTATTTTATTCTTTTGGAGTATATTTTGAATCGAATTCTATTTTGTATTGGCCACAAGATCTTGCATTTTTGGCTTTTGAAGGCAATGCCGATCAGTTGGGTAGACGATTTGATCTGGGGCATCTCAAGACCAGGGGAGAGGGACTCACTGTCTTTCATTTTGGCTTGAACAAAGAAATAAACAGAAATTTAATAGTAGGAGCACGGGCAAAGTTGTATTCGGGGATCTACGATTTTCATTCCTCTGCCAATACCGGTTACTTTGTAACTAATGAAGGTCAAAACGGGCTCTTGTCTAACACCTTAGTTGCAGATATGCAGCTCAGGACCTCAGGATTTGAGGAGATCAGAGCTATTTTAGATAATGAGAGACCCGGTACTGTTGCGAATGTGCTTACAAAAAGAGCGCTTTTTGGAGGTGATCTCGGGTTGGGGATAGACCTGGGGTTTACGTATAATTTAAATCAGAGAACGGTAGTTACGGCCAGTCTTTTGGATCTGGGACTTGTGTATCATGCCGGTGACGTAAAGGGCTATTCCCTGCAGGGAAGCGCCACTACAGAAGGGGTTGAAATTATATTGCCAGATGCTTTTGATGATCCCAATGCAGATTTTTGGCAAGATCTTGTAGATGAAATTGAGGCTTTATTGCCATTTGAGGATACTTATAATAGCTATATCACTTTCAGGCCTACCCAGCTCTATGGCTCTATTCGATATAATTTTGGGCAGCCTGTGAATGGGGATATGGATTGCGATTGCGATATTGGGGTGACAAGCGCTGACACACGCTTTCAATACAGGAATGCATTAGGAGGCCAACTGCATGTTATAAACCGTCCAAGAGGTCCTCAGGCCGCTCTAACAGCCTTTTATTTAAGGCGGGTTGGAAATTTCCTGGCCGTAAAGACGACCTATACGGTAGATAAGTTTTCAATGACCAATATTGGGCTGGGAGTCAATTTTCAGGCGGGCCCTGTAAATTTTTACGCGATGGCAAATAATCTACTTGGATACCAAAACGTGGCAGACAGTCATTACGCATCTTTTCAGATAGGATTAAATATCCTATCTTGGGGATCCAATAGATAACACTTCCATGAAAAATCTTTGTTTTATTCTGTTACTGGCTATGGGTTACCATGCACATTCTCAAGCTGTGTTAAATGACTATAAATATGTGATTGTTCCAAAGAAATTTGAAGATTTTCGATCTGAGAATATGTACCAAACCAGCACCATGGTAAAGTATTACTTAGTAGAACAAGGATTTAACGCTTTGTATGAAGATGCATTGCCTACTGATTTAAACAACGATCGCTGTCTGGGCCTGATCGCAACTCTTGCAAAGGAGTCATCCTTATTTACAACGAGGGTGGCTATTGCTTTTAAAGATTGTCAGGGTGTTGAGCGTTACCGAACTCAGTTTGGAAGCAGCAAGGCCAAAGAATACAAGGAAGCGTACAGAGAATCAATTAAAGAGGCTTTCCTGTCGTTGAAGGGCTTTCAATACTCCTATGCCCGGAAGGGCAAGAACGATGAAACCGTTATTCTTACTTATAAGAATGATGTAAAAGCACTACCCACACAGGTGACTAAACCTGAAGGAAAAACTAAAAGTCTTGAGATGGCTGATACAGAAATTTCGAGAGAGGGCGAAGGAGACAAGGAAAAGATCCTTTCCTTAACTCAGCCTAAAGAGGTCATGGAAGCAATTACTTTAGAAGAAGCAATTGCAGAGGAAGTGCGGTCTGAAGCCGTTGAGATCATGACCCTTTACGCCCAGAAAACGGAAACGGGATATCAATTGGTAGATACTAAACCCAGTATTCAATTTATATTAAAGGAAACTTCCATACCCAACATATTTATGGCGGAAAGAAGGGGGCAGTCGGGTTTACTTTTTAAAAGAAACGAAGGATGGGTCTTTGAATATTATGAAGGGGACGATAGGGTGCAAGAGTTACTGCAAATAAAATTTTAAAGGTCGTATTTATCTTTCCATCTGTTCTTAAGAAATTCCCTGATAGCCATTTCTCTGGCATTTTCTCCAGGCGTATAAAAAGAAGTTCCCACAAGAGCTTCCGGTAAAAATTCTTCTTCTACAAAATTATGTTGAAAGTCGTGCGCATACTTATAATCTGCACCATACCCCAGGTCTTTCATTAGTTTGGTGGGTGCATTGCGCAGGTTTATTGGAACAGAAAGGTCTCCATATTCCCGAACCGCCTCCTGGGCGCGTTTAATAGCCATGTAACTGGCATTACTTTTAGCACTGGTGGCCAGATAAATGGCGCATTCGCTCAGAAGTATTCGTGCTTCAGGGTAGCCAATAGTGGTCACGGCCTGAAACGTGTTATTAGCGATCACCAGGGCGGTTGGATTGGCAAGTCCTATATCTTCTGAGGCAGAGATCAATAATCTGCGGGCGATAAATTTAACGTCCTCACCACCCTCTATCATTCTTGCCAACCAATACACCGCACCCTGGGGGTCACTACCACGGATAGATTTAATAAAAGCAGAAATGATATCATAGTGTTGTTCCCCTGTTTTGTCATAGAGCACTGTATTTTTCTGGACCTTGGTCATCACCAGGTCATTGGTGACAGTAATTTGATCTGTGCTTTCCGAATTGACCACTAATTCGAAAATATTCAGCAATTTACGGGCATCCCCGCCAGATAAACGCAACAAGGCCTCAGTTTCCTTTAATGTGATTTTTTTTGTTTTTAGCAGTGTATCTTCCTTTATAGCCCGCCTGAGAAGGGTTTCCAGATCTTCTTTTCCAAAGGAATTTAAAATGTATACCTGGCATCTGCTTAGCAAGGCCGGAATTACTTCAAAACTGGGATTCTCCGTAGTAGCCCCTATTAGGGTGATCAGGCCTTTTTCAACAGCACCTAACAGGGAATCTTGCTGCGATTTACTAAAACGATGGATCTCATCTATAAACAGGATGGGATTTTTTGTACTAAAGAGATTCCCCCGTTCTTTTGCTTTCTCAATCACTTCCCGAATATCCTTAACACCACTATTGATGGCGCTTAATGTATAAAAAGGCCTTTTGCTTTCATTTGCAATGATCAAAGCCAATGTGGTTTTTCCGGTTCCGGGAGGACCCCAAAGGATCAGGGAGGGAATGATCCCTTTTTTTATCTGATGCGTAAGTGACCCTTGCTCACCTACCAGATGATGCTGACTAATATACGCTTCCAGCGTCCTAGGCCTAGCACGTTCTGCCAATGGTTCATTCATAACGATAAAAGTACATTTTTTCTGTGGATGACAAGGAGGCAGCTTTTGGGTTTACGGTGCGAAATTTGTAGTATTACCATCAAAATGACCGCTATGTCTGTGGAGAAACACTTTACCTTTTCTAATAGAGTTTTGCTGGTTCCCATGGCATCTGTGTTGCTGATATGGACAATTTTTTGGCTGGAACTTAGATTTCAAAGCAATTGGAACGACTTTGGAATTTACCCCAGGACCTTAAAAGGCCTGCGCGGGATCGTTTTCGGACCTTTTCTGCATGGATCGGTAGAACATCTCTACAACAATACATTGCCCCTGGCCATCTTAACGGCCACCTTGCTTTATTTCTATCGCAGTATTTCTTTTAAAGTACTTTTCTGGGGAATGTTACTTTCCGGTCTAATTACCTGGGTCATTGGAAGACCATCTTACCATATTGGTGCCAGCGGGGTGATCTATCTTTTGGCAAGTTTTATTTTTTTTAAAGGAATTTTTACCAAACATTATCGCCTGGTGGCTGTATCGCTTATAGTATCCTTTATTTACGGGAGTATGCTGTGGTATATTTTTCCAATAAAGGAGGAGATCTCATGGGAGGGCCATTTGGGGGGCTTCCTTATTGGTTTGTTGATGGCTGTGTTTTTGAGGGCTAAACTGCCTGTAATACCAAAATATGCCTGGGAAAAAGAAGACTACAATGAAGAAGAGGACGAATTCCTTCAGCATTTTGATGCCGACGGGAATTTTATAGAAAACACTGTTCCGGAAGTGGATAAATCAGGGATTGAGATAAAATATCATTACAAGAAGGAAAATGATACTGCCGGGGAAGGGGAAAATTAAGTATTTCTTTGACGAACCACTTCGTATAAAAAAACACCACAGGCCACAGAAACATTCAGAGAGCCGATCTCTCCAAGCATTGGAATCTTAGCCGTGTGATTTGCTGCTTTCAGAATTGAGGGAGATATGCCCATGTCTTCTGCTCCCATAACCAATGCAACCCCGCCTTTTAGATCTACATCATAGATAAGGTCATTCGCTTTTTCAGTGGCCGCAACAATGCTAACGCCGGACGCCTGAAGGTAAAAGATAGCGTCTTTAATATGATCTACTTTAGCAATAGGGACCTTAAAGGCAGCTCCTGCAGAGGTTTTGACGGTGTCTCCGGTGACAGGTGCCGAGCCCTTCTTAGGGATTATGATGCCGTCTACACCGGTGCATTCGGCTGTTCTGATGATGGCTCCAAAGTTTCGAACATCTGAAACCTGATCAAGTAATAGAAACACAGGGTCGCTTTTATGAGACAAAATGCGGTCTGCTAGGGTTTCAAAGACATAAAAGGAAATAGGTGAAATAGTGGCCACTACACCCTGGTGATTATTCTGACATAACCGATTGATCTTTTCCAGGGGTACATAGGAGGTTGTAATGCCTTGTTTACGAACCAGACCTTCTAATTCTTTAGACAAGCTACCGTGCAGCCCTTTCTGAATAAATACCTTATCAATCGGTTCATTAGCTTGAATGGCTTCGATAACGGCCCGTAAACCATAGATCTGAGTATTTTTTTCCATATGCTATTCCTGGTCAATTAACTTTGCGTACAAATAGGATGTTCTTTAATTAGGTCTTTAATCTTTAGGAATCTCAGACAACTAATACTAATGATAGTGAGGAATATAGTATGGCAAACGCTGTTTGAATACTCCTGAATCCTGGTAGCTTAGTCAGCAATGATCGAGGTTCCTCTATAGCATGTTTGGTGTCAATACCTGACCATTCCTATCCACGGGAAGAATTGCGGAGCATCCTACATGAGCGCTAAGACCATAAAAAAATGCTCAGAGAATGAAGGGTGTTTAAATATCGTCTTTGTATTAAACGCTTTTATTTATAAACTCAAATACCCTGATCAAATCTTCTTCCTTCTTTAAATTAATAGATTCTGATTTAATAAAATCCTTTAGATCTGGCTGAATGTCTTTATTGAAGGACCTTATGAATTTGTTTTTGTTCGTTGGGATATAAACGGCAACTTTGCTGTCCTTTTCAATAAAGTAATATTCAATAAATTTTGAAAATTTATTGGGGGTTGGTCTTACCAGGGAATTCACTGGTAAGGTACCCTGGGTGAATTTAACATTTTTCTTATAAAATAAACTGTATTCGTCAACCTCCAGCAGCTTATACATGTATCCGTTTCGTACTTGTTCTTCTTTATTTTTATAGGCGATCATGGAAAGTTCCTGCCCTGTGGTTTTATCAATGATCCGCAGTTGTCTGAGCGTTGCCAGGGAGGCAGGCTCTTCTTCATCTAATTGGGTGTCTTTTATCTCTATCTGGTCATTATAGCCATTATGGCGATAGAAAAATTTACCAACCAACTCCGCATCATAATAGATCTCACTTGGTTGAAAGGATTCATCGATATAAGGAGTTCCCACGGTTTCAAGAACGCCTGTTTCCACATCCTTAACTTTTCTGATTTTTGTAAAGAATTCGTTATTTGCAGCGCTCATTCCATCGCTTCTTAAATTCTGGAAGGCCTGGCTGTAACCTAAAGAACAAGTAAGTAATAGAACGGTAGATAAAAAGATCAGCTTTTTCATTTAAAAAATTTTTGCAAATATAGGAAAACGTATTCATTCATGCTATCACAACCCAGAAGAAAAACCTGAACTGTGGTAAGGACTTAAGAGAATTTAAGATCTCATGATAGGACAAAAAAAAGACCGTTCGCTAAGAACGGTCTTTTTGAATTATAAAGATCTCAGTTATACTTTCGTAAGTCTAACAGTAATCTGGTTAGGACCTGTAGCACAACCTGCGTCACTGTCAAAATCCTGAATGTACAGAATGATATCCGTATCATTTACAAAGGTCTGATCAAAGAATGTCGGTGTACCGGGTGTATTCCCCTGAGTAATCGAACCATCTCCACAACCTAGTGTTCCAGAAAGGGCAGCTCCTGTGAACTCTATTCTATCGCAGACAAAGTTCATAGTGAACGATTGTCCAAAATCGAAGTTTCCAGGATAGTAAACGAATTCAAAAGAACGTGTGGTTCCGGAACCTGTAAGTTCAACAGTTTGTGTGCCAAAAGTTTCACTTGCAAAAAATGGATCTGAACCGGTAAGTTGTTCTATCTGATAGGTCCCTGTAAAGAAATCTGGCTGATCAAAGATACAAACCAACGAGGACTGCAACTGATACTGAGAGGAATAGTACCCACCCACGGCGGCTACATCTCCACTTACATCTGTTGGTCCAATAACGGTTCCATCTGTAAGGGTCATTTCCCAGGTTACAAGGAAGGTGTCTCCACCTGAAAGGTTACTTAGGGTAAGGCCCAAAGCATCCATAGCTTCCTGAAGAGTGTAGCTGAAATCGGTTTTAACATTTCCAAAATCACCCGGTGTCGAGAAATCACTTGCACTTAGGGAACCAAAAGCTACAGGACCCGCAGAATTATCCGTAGGATCGTCAGCATTGTTATCTGTAAAAGAAACCTCAAAATCCACACTCTGTAATTTATCCAGCGATGGATTATTAGGGATCAACTGATATTCCAACTCCCATGAATGGACGGAAGAGGTGTCAAAGAGATCCAGATTCGCCCCAGCGACATTTAGGATCCTTAAAAATGGCGTTTCTGTATTTGTCTCATCAAATACTTTATCGATCACTTTTTCTTCGTTAGAACACCCTAAAATTATCAGGGCTAAAGTGAAGGTTAAAAATTTATAATATATCTTTCTCATCTTTCGTTCAATTAGTATTAGTTAGAAAATGGAAACGATGGACCAGCAGGATTGGTATCCCAAAATACCTGACCGGTTACATTCGGTTTCTGTGAAATGGACGAGTTGTTATTCGCCGCATTGGCAGGATAGAAGAAAGATCTATTTAAGCTTCCCGGATTTGGTTCCAGGTTAGGCTGTAAATTGTCAGGATACCCTGTTCTTCTGTAAAAATTAAAAGCATCTATACTGTTTCCGTAAAGTGCTACATAAAATTCCTGTGCCATAACGTTCCATCCTCCTTCGCTATCAGCATCAAAGGCATCTCCTACAACGGTTGCATGAGCTGCAATTTCACCGCTAGTGGGTGCGAAAGAAAGATCAGCCGTTGGATCTATACCACCAAAGGGTGTTACTTTTTCTATAGATTTGGCCAAACCATCTAATACAAACTGACGTGCTGCAGGGGTATTACCGGCAACCAGTGCCAATTCTGCTCTCCAGAAATCTACTTGTGATGCGATAAGCACCGGTGTTACTCCAGCACCGCCACCTGCATCTCCTAGCACCTGGCCTTCAAAAGTATCGTCATCAAATTTCCCTCCGGCAGGATACACACCAATTAAGGTCCTTAAGAAACCATCTGGTGGAATACCTTCGTCACTTCCGTGGTCACGACCCCAGTACCCATCAGACAAAGAGCAAAACGGGAATCCAAAGTAGTGAGGAGGAGGCGTCTGTAAAGAGCACTCTATAGTCTCCAGGTCAGGCGCATTTCCATCGGCACCGGGAGTTTCCGCATTCTGGCGATAGAAATAATAACGTCTGCGTGGATCATCGTTGTTTAGCATATAAGTCATCAAGTGATTAGAACGGTAATCTTCACCACCTGAAGCTGTATAATCGGTTGCATAGGCGGGATGACGTACATCGGGAAGAACCGCATTGGTACCCCACTGAAAATCCATATCATCATCAACTGAGGATATATAATTCCCTCCGGAAATAATGCTATTGAATTGTGCAACAGCACTTGTATTAACTAATCTCGTAGTAATCAGCAGTTTTAATTTTAACGTGTTACACGCTTTGATCCAGGCATCTTCGTCGCCGCCATAAAAGAAATCATTTTGTGGAGCCACACCACCGGCATTAAAGTTTGCGATGGCATCGTCTAACAGACTTAACATCTGAGCATAAATATCTGCACCGGAATCAGGAGCGGGATTAAAATTATCTCCACCTAGGTTTGCCTCAGAATAAGGAACATCTCCGAAATAATCTACTAACATAGACATGGTAAATGCTTCCATAAACTGGCCCATTCCTTTGTGATAGGATAAACCTGCATTATCAGCCAACTCGTACATCACATAAGTATCTGTCAGTTGTTCTGTATAAGCATCTTCCCATTGCGCATCAAAGCTATTAGGTTGATAGGTGTTGTTATAGATCCTTCCGAAAAGATAATTCGTACGGACGAATTCACCTCCACGAGATCCAAAAGTCTGGACGTTTCGGATGAAGTCTTCCTGAATTCCATTTAGCAGGAAGTTCGGGTCTGCACTTTCCGGGGAAAGGGCGTTTGGATTGTTTGTCAAATCCAAATTTGTGGTTTCACAGGACTGGAACACAAGGGCTCCCATCACCAGTATGAAACTTACTATTTTAACTATATTTTTCATAATCATTTATTACTTGAATTATTTTAGAAACTGGCTTTAATACTAAATCCATAACGCTTAGAACTTGGACCGTTAAGGTAGTCAAACCCTCTACCGTTCCCAACACCTAATCCAGCTACGTTAGGATCGAAATTTGTGCTATCTGGTACGTTAAAGGCCTTATACCACAGGTTAAAACCTGAAACGGTAAAAGAAAGTGTTCCAAACGGAGTTTTATCAAGAAACTTCTTAGGTACGTTGTACCCAAGGGATACTTCCTGCAATCTCAATGTAGTGGCATCGTATATCTGAAGTTCAGAAGGTCCGAAAAGTACATTGCTGAAGTAATAACCCGAGTTGTTTATAGCAACTGTATTAGGACTTCCATCTGTACTTACACCTGGTAAGATAAAGGTTGCCTCACGATTATCAGTATCTGAAACAAGACCCCTACCAAGCAAAGTTGCTATGGTCTGAGAATAAATGTCACCTCCCTGTACGTGATTGAACAAGAAACTAAAATTGAAACCTTTGTAATTTAAGGTGTTTCCAACGTTCAAAATAAAATCCGGAGTTGGATCTCCAATAACAGGTAGCCTGTCATTTTCATCCGTTTCCTGGTTGACATAGTTACCGGACTGATCAACGACGAAGTTACCATTATCATCTCTCTCGATTCGGCCCCCTACAATGACACCTAATCGCTCACCTTCAATTGCTGCATTACCAAGGTTGGTAAAACCGGCGTAGACGATAATGTCGGTATCAGCTCCCAGGTCAGTTACTTCTGAGTATCCTGTAGTAAAGTTTGAATTTAGATCCCAGCTAAAGTCTTCTCCCTTAATTAAGGAAAGTCCAAGATCCATCTCCAGACCTTTTCCTTTGATTTCCCCAACGTTTGTTTGAATGGCGGTACCACCCGTTGAAGGATCCAAAGGTCTGTTGATGATGAGATCTTTTGTTGTCCTTTCATAAGCTGAAACATCTAGCGTAATGAGGTTAAAGAAACGCCCTTCAAGACCTATTTCAATTTCGGAATATTTCTCCGGTTTTATATTTTGGTTAGCGATCGTATTAGAAACCGTATTGGTTACAACAAATTGTCCGTCATCGTTGATAAAGTCCTGTGTGTCCAGGAATAAATCTACAGATGTAGGATAACCGTTGGCAAATCCAGCAGATTCTCCGTATCCTCCACGTAATTTAAGGAAGTTTACACCTTTAGGGTTCGATAATCCTTCAAAGACGGAGGTCGGAACAAAGGAAAAACTTGCGCCCTTGTAGAATAGAGAACGGTTATCTGGCGACTGGTTAGATACCCAGTCATTTCTCCCGTTCAACGTAAGGTAAAGGAAGTTGTCATATCCAAAATCTACCTGCCCGTAAAGCCCAGCAATGTTTTGCTGATTGGTGAATTGGATCTCATTTTGAACATCAAAGTTAAAGTGTCTGTTTACACCAAAAACATTCTGACCACTACTGGCAACACCTTGACGGTCGTAGGTAGTGGACCTTGTGGTTCCCCCTACGTTAAAATTCATATCCAGTTTTTCAGTGAGGTCAAAAGAACCATTCAAGATGATACTGTGATCCCAGATGGTATTGTTGTTATCCCAGGTTTGGTATATACCACCCTGATACTCAGTAGAAACTCCGATACCTCCTTTATTCTGTAAGTTGGTATTACGTTCATTATAAACGTCATAACCGAAACGGTATAGGAGGTTTATATTGTCAGAAATATCAAATTGTGCAGAAAGGTTACCAAATGCACGATTGGTCAACTGACGCGTCTTTGCATTGGCAACGGTCCAAAGAGGATTCTGAATACTGTTGTTCTGACGATAGTAAACACTTCCACCCGTAATTGGGTTAGTGAATGGTATGCCATTTAGGTCAACTGAACGCGGTGTAAAGAAAACGTTACTAAAGACAGAGGCTCCGTCTCCAGTTACCTGGTTTCCATCTCCACGAGCTACAGGAGGCGATTTAAAATCTGTTCTGGAATAGTTCATAGTACCTGATACAGTGAACTTATTGCTCAAAACTGCCCGTCCACCAATACCTACGGTATTTCTGTTAAGTGAGTTTCCGGGTGTAAATCCTTCGTCCTCTAAGTGCCCATAACTGGCATTGTATGATAATTTTCCGTCATCTGAAGAACCATTTGCATTTATAGAAAGACTTGCTACCGTACCTGTTCGGAAGAAGTTCTCAACACTGTTATATGGTTTCCACTGATAACGGCGTCCCTGAAATTCAGGGAAGGCAGCAGGAATTCCTGTGGAAGCACCAGCGGTAGAGAATGGATGCAGAATAGTACCATCTGATTGCAGATCGTATACTCCGGGGAAGTTCGCACTGTTACCCCATCCTGAGCGTCCTTCTCTTTCAAAAGAAGGTCCCCAGTTACTGAAGAACCATCCAAAGGCCTGGTCAAAACCATTTCCATAATTCATGGTATAATCTGGCAGCGAAGCTATCTTGTTAAAGAACATGGACGATGTAACAGTGATCTCAGACTTTTTTGGCTGTCCTGTTAGGGCGCCGTTTTTTGTAGTGATCAGGATTACCCCGTTCTTTCCTTGCTCCCCATAGAGAGTGGCAGCGGAAAGTCCTTTTAAAACGTTAACATTCGCTATGTTGTTAGGGTCTAAGTCAAGGAAACGGGAAGAACCGTTGTTTCCATCAACAAAGCTACCCTGTGCGTTGGTATCACTACTGAAAGGAACTCCATCCACAATAAACAGTGGTTGGTTGTTCTGACTAAAAGATTGATACCCACGAATAACGATATTGGTTGCAGATCCGGAAACACCACTTTGTGCAGTGATATTTACCCCGGAGGCCTTCCCTGTAAGGATACGGCCAACATCTCCTTCCGTTCGTTGTTCAAGTTGATCTGAGCCTACCGAAGAAACGGCATAACCCAGCGCTTTCTTTTCACGCTTAATACCCTGAGCGGTTACAACCACCTCTTCCAGGGCCTGTGCGTCTTCTGTCATTTGCACATTTACGGTGTTACCTGCACCCACTGTCCTTCTTTCTGGGCTCATTCCCAAATAGGTGAAGGACAAAACTTGTCCGGCACTGGCCTGAATGACATAATTTCCATCAAAATCAGATTGGGTACCAACCGTGGTTCCCTCTACGAGGATGTTAACTCCCGGTAGTGGTAGACCATCCGGGTCCGTAACCGTACCTGATACACTCTTTACCTGAGCAAAGGAAATCTGTACAATCAACACCAATAACAGTGTTAAGATTCCATTTAAATTTGTTCTCATTTTTTATTTATTTGAATTAGCTAAGTGCGAAAATCATAATTCTATGTTAATAATCCAAACATATTTTAATAAACTTTTAAGATAATTTTTGGATTGAAGGACTTTGTGAAGAACCGTTATGTGGGTTTTTAGAGGTATCAATCATTTAGCGGGTTGTGTATTATGTAGGTTTGTTGATATCACTGCCTTAAATATTGTGGGTTTATTTTTTTGGAACATCATGAAACTCAGGCTCTAAGACCAATAATTAGTTTAAAGCAATTCAATAGCACATTCCAGGGCGCCGTTATTTGGTTGTTTTAATTGGCCTATATAAAGATGATTTTTGAGCCAATTTCGTATTTCTTAATGATGTCCTTTATATAAGGTATAAAACATCTAAATGAAAAGTGTCTGCGAGGTCTTGCTTGAGGAGAATTTAAAAATCTTATAAATTTCGCCGGCAACCATTTGAATTATGTTTAATAATTACTACATTTGCCGACCCTTAAAATAGGGTACCATTATTATTTAGTAAAATATATGCCAACAATTTCACAATTAGTACGAAAAGGAAGGGCCACAATTACCAAGAAGAGTAAATCGGCTGCTTTGGATTCGTGTCCCCAGCGAAGGGGGGTTTGTACGCGTGTTTACACGACCACTCCAAAGAAACCAAATTCTGCCATGAGAAAAGTGGCCAGGGTAAGGTTGACGAATGGAAAGGAAGTAAACGCATACATCCCCGGAGAAGGGCACAACCTGCAAGAGCACTCGATAGTATTGGTTAGAGGCGGAAGGGTGAAGGATTTGCCAGGAGTTAGATATCACATCGTGAGAGGAGCTTTGGATACAGCGGGCGTTGCCGGCAGGACACAAAGACGATCTAAGTACGGAGCAAAACGACCCAAAAAGTAAGCAACACTTTTAAGAAGAAGCAATGAGAAAAAGACAGGCAAAGAAAAGACCACTTTTACCAGATCCAAGATTTAATGATCAGTTGGTGACTCGTTTCGTCAATATGATGATGTGGGATGGAAAAAAGTCGGTTGCCTTTAAAGTATTCTACGATGCAATAGACATAGTAGATGAAAAGAAAACAGACGAAGAAAAAACAGCCTTGGAGTTGTGGAAAGATGCCCTTTCTAATGTGATGCCTCACGTAGAGGTGCGCAGCCGAAGGGTGGGAGGTGCAACCTTTCAGATTCCTATGCAAATAAGGCCAGATCGAAAGATTTCTACGGCCATGAAATGGCTGATCAGCTATTCCAGAAAGCGCAATGAAAAGTCCATGGCACAAAGATTGGCTGCGGAAGTTCTTGCTGCCGCTAAGGAAGAAGGTGCTGCCGTTAAGAAACGTGTTGATACGCACAAGATGGCAGAAGCCAATAAAGCATTTTCTCACTTTAGATTTTAGTACCTAGCATGGCAAGAGATTTAAAATTTACAAGAAATATAGGGATCGCAGCACATATTGATGCTGGTAAGACCACTACTACTGAGCGAATCTTATTCTATACTGGCGTTAGCCACAAGATGGGTGAAGTTCATGATGGTGCTGCCACTATGGACTGGATGGAGCAAGAACAAGAGCGTGGTATAACCATTACTTCTGCGGCTACTACCTGTACGTGGAACTTCCCGATGAAGAACGGTGAGCTTATTGAAGAATCAAAACCTTACCATTTTAATATTATTGACACTCCCGGCCACGTAGACTTTACGGTTGAAGTAAACAGATCTTTACGTGTTTTAGATGGGTTGGTGTTCCTTTTTAGTGCTGTGGATGGAGTTGAGCCTCAATCTGAGACCAACTGGCGTTTGGCTGATAATTATAAAGTTCCAAGGATGGGCTTTGTAAATAAGATGGACAGACAAGGATCTAACTTCCTGAACGTGTGTAAGCAAGTGAAGGATATGTTGAAGTCTAATGCTGTACCTATTGTATTGCCAATTGGAGATGAAGCTGATTTTAAAGGAATTGTTGACCTTGTTAAGAATCGGGCCATTGTATGGCACGAGGATAACATGGGCTCTACCTTCGATGTTATAGATATTCCTGAAGACATGAAGGCTGAGGTGAAAGAATACAGAGCAATGCTTATAGAAGCTGTTGCTGAGTATGATGAAACCTTAATGGAAAAGTTCTTTGAGGATGAAGATTCTATAACCGAAGACGAAGTACACGCAGCCTTACGGGCCGCGGTAATGGACATGAGCATCATCCCGATGATTTGTGGTTCGGCCTTTAAAAATAAAGGGGTACAGTTCCTTTTGGATGCTGTATGCCGTTACCTTCCTTCTCCTATGGATAAAGAGGGTATTGTTGGGGTGAATCCTGACACAGGGAAAGAAGAAAAAAGAAGACCAGATATTAAGGAGCCTTTCGCTGCCCTTGCTTTTAAAATTGCTACAGATCCATTTGTGGGCCGTTTGGCATTCTTTAGAGCGTATTCCGGGAAATTAGATGCGGGGTCTTATGTGCTAAATAACAGATCTGGGAACAAAGAACGTATCTCCAGGATATATCAAATGCATTCTAATAAACAAAATGCAGTAGATTCTATCGCAGCAGGGGATATTGGAGCAGCGGTTGGATTTAAGGACATTAAGACAGGGGATACCCTTTCTGATGAAAAACATCCGATCGTTCTGGAGAGTATGAATTTCCCTGATCCTGTGATCGGGATAGCTGTAGAGCCAAAAACCAAGGCAGATGTAGATAAACTGGGAATGGCACTTGCCAAATTGGCGGAAGAAGACCCTACATTTCAGGTAAAAACAGATGAGGCCTCAGGACAAACCATAATTTCTGGTATGGGTGAGCTTCACTTAGACATCATTACAGATCGTTTAAGAAGAGAATTTAAAGTTGATGTAAATCAGGGTCAGCCACAGGTTGAGTATAAAGAGGCTATCACAAGGTCTACCGACCATCGTGAGACCTATAAGAAACAGACCGGGGGTCGTGGTAAATTTGCAGATATTGTGTTTACGATGGAACCTTCCACACTTGATACACCCGGACTTGAGTTTGTGAACGTGATCAAAGGGGGGAACATTCCGCGGGAATATATTCCTTCTGTTGAAAAAGGATTCAGAGAGGCCATGAAGAATGGTCCTTTGGCAGGATTTGAGATGGATAGCATGAAAATTACCCTAAAGGATGGATCTTTTCACCCGGTGGATTCTGATGCGCTTTCATTTGAACTGGCTGCCAAGATTGGTTATAAAACGGCCGCCAAAGCTGCGAGGGCAGTCCTTATGGAGCCTATTATGAAGATGGAGGCAATCACTCCCGAAGAGAATATGGGTGATATTGTAGGAGATCTTAACAGAAGACGCGGACACGTTACCAATATGGATGACAGGGCCGGAGCAAAGGTTATTAAAGCTGAAGTTCCACTATCTGAAATGTTCGGGTATGTGACGTCCTTAAGAACACTTTCTTCAGGAAGAGCAACCAGTACCATGGAATTTTCACATTATGCAGAAACCCCTTCAAACATAGCAGAAGAGGTTATAAAAGCAACTAAAGGGGTAACCGCTTAATTTGTAGAAGATGAGTCAGAAAATCAGAATAAAATTAAAATCATACGATTACAATCTGGTGGATAAGTCTGCCGAGAAGATCGTGAAAACTGTTAAATCAACAGGTGCAGTGGTTACGGGACCAATTCCATTACCTACTCACAAGAAGATCTTTACGGTACTGCGTTCTCCTCACGTAAACAAGAAATCCAGAGAACAATTTCAATTGAGCTCGTACAAGAGGTTGCTTGATATTTACAGTTCCTCTTCAAAGACCATTGACGCGCTCATGAAATTAGAGCTTCCAAGTGGTGTTGAGGTAGAGATCAAAGTGTGATAAAAGCATAGGAAGGAGATTGTTCTTTCCATGACATGTCCGGCGCAGTTTGCAAAGGAAAAACGGTAACAAAAATACATTCGGGGTCGAATTATTTTTGGCCCTGTTTTTTTGTCAGAAAAAATAGAATAGTAATTAATTAATAATAATAGTATGTCTGGGTTAATAGGAAAAAAAGTGGGCATGACCAGCATCTTTGATGAGAATGGAAAGAACATTCCATGTACTGTCATTGAAGCAGGACCATGTATCGTTACCCAAGTCAGAACCGAAGAGGTAGACGGGTATAATGCCCTTCAGCTCGGTTTCGATGACAAGGCAGAAAAACGTGCGAAAAAGTCCGAAACGGGCCATTTCAAAAAAGCAGGTGCTTCTCCCAAGAAAAAAGTCGTCGAATTCCGTCATTTTGAAGGAGAACATAAATTAGGGGATACACTCGGTGTAGACCTCTTTATTGAAGGAGAGTTTGTGGATGTTTCTGCAACTTCTAAAGGTAAAGGGTTTCAGGGGGTAGTAAAAAGACACGGTTTTGGCGGTGTCGGACAAGCTACTCATGGACAACACAACCGATTGAGAGCACCTGGATCTATTGGTGCAGCCTCATATCCTGCCAGGGTCTTCAAGGGAATGAAGATGGCTGGAAGAATGGGCGGCGAACGAGTTACTGTTCAAAACCTCAGAGTATTGAAAGTAGTACCGGAAAAAAACCTGATCGTCGTGAAAGGTGCTGTTCCCGGTCATAAAAATGGGTACGTAACCATCGAGAAATAATGAAGGTAGCAGTTTTAGATATCAAAGGAAAAGAGACAGGCAGGAAGGCAGACCTTTCTGATGCTGTTTATAAGATAGAGCCTAATAACCATGCCATATATCTGGATGTTAAACAGTATAGGGCACATCAGAGGCAAGGAACCCACAAAACCAAGGAAAGAGCTGAGATCGTAGGGAGTACCCGTAAGATCAAAAAGCAAAAAGGAACCGGAACCGCCAGAGCAGGTAGCATTAAGTCGCCAATTTTTCGCGGTGGGGGTAGAATTTTTGGTCCACGGCCTAAAGATTACAGCTTAAAATTGAACAAAAACCTAAAGCGTTTGGCTCGTAAATCTGCCTTGAGCATAAAGAGTCAGGAGAACGCAATTATGGTTGTAGAGGACTTCAATTTTGATTCGCCAAAGACTAAAGATTTTATTCAGGTTTTAAAGGGGCTGGGTCTTGAAAATAAAAAGTCTCTATTTGTGTTGGGCGATTCAAATAATAACGTATATTTGTCGTCGCGCAATTTAGGAGGTTCAGAGGTCGTAACTAATTCAGAATTAAGCACTTACAAAATATTAAACGCAAATAATATTGTGCTTTTGGAAGGGTCTTTAGAGGGCATTGAATCCAACTTAAATAAATAGGAAAATCATGAGTGTGTTAATAAAGCCAATCATAACGGAAAAGATGACAGCAGATAGCGAGTTGTATAATCGCTATGGTTTTATCGTAAATCCAAAAGCAAACAAGATTCAGATCAAGGATGCGGTAGAGGGTACTTATGGAGTTTCCGTTAAAAAGGTTCGTACCATGAATTACGGTCCAAACCGCAAGACCAAATACACCAAAACCGGCGTACAGCAGGGAAAAACAAATGCTTATAAAAAGGCAATTGTTGATGTTGCGGACGGCGATGTCATTGATTTTTACAGTAATCTATAAAGACACAAAATGTCAGTTAGAAAATTAAAACCGATCACTCCTGGTCAGCGATTTAGAGTAGTAAACGGATTTGACGCGCTTACTGCTGATAAGCCGGAGAAAAGCTTGCTTGCTCCGTTAAAAAAGTCGGGAGGTAGAAACAGTCATGGAAAGATGACCATTCGCCATAAAGGTGGGGGTCATAAAAGAAGGTATCGTATTATCGACTTTAAAAGGATGAAGCACAATGTGGAGGCCGAAGTTAAGTCTATTCAGTATGATCCTAACAGAACTGCCTTTATAGCTCTTCTGAACTATAAAGACGGAGAAAAGAGTTATATAATTGCCCAGAATGGATTACAGATAGGACAAACTGTAATTTCTGGTAACGGTGTGGCACCAGAGATCGGAAATGCCTTACCGATGAATGAGATTCCTTTAGGGACGATCATTTCCTGTATTGAGCTACGTCCCGGGCAAGGAGCTGTAATGGCAAGAAGTGCCGGTACTTTCGCTCAACTTATGGCCAAGGAAGGAAAGTATGTGACCATCAAATTGCCTTCAGGGGAAACGAGGATGGTACTTGGAAATTGTCTGGCTACTATAGGAGCTATTTCGAATTCGGATCACCAGTTGATCGTTTCCGGTAAAGCAGGACGAAGCAGATGGTTGGGCAGAAGGCCAAGAACAAGACCGGTAGCAATGAACCCTGTAGATCACCCGATGGGTGGTGGTGAAGGAAGGGCTTCCGGAGGTCATCCAAGATCTAAAAATGGTATTCCTGCCAAAGGATATAGAACTCGTTCTAAAACCAAGGATACCAACAGATATATAATAGAACGTAGAAAGAAATAAAAAGTAGAAAGAAATGGCACGTTCACTAAAAAAAGGACCTTACGTTCACAATAGCCTGGAAAAGAAAGTCCAGCAGAATGTAGATGCGGGTAAAAAGACCGTCATTAAAACATGGTCAAGAGCTTCGATGATCACTCCTGATTTCGTAGGTCAAACCATCGCTGTACATAATGGAAAGCAATTTGTTCCTGTCTATGTAACGGAAAACATGGTAGGTCACAAATTAGGCGAGTTCTCTCCAACAAGATCTTTCAGGGGTCATGCGGGAGCAAAAAATAAAGGTAAAAGGTAAGTAAGCTATGGGAGTTCGAAAAAAACAAATGGCCGAAAGAATAAAGGCAGAGAAGAAAGAGCTGGCCTTCGCTAAATTAAATAATTGTCCAACCTCGCCTCGTAAGATGCGATTGGTGGCTGATTTAGTTCGGGGTGCAGAAGTTGAAAAAGCACTAGCTATTCTCCGTTTTAATCCAAAAGAAGCTTCCCGTAGGTTAGAGAAATTATTGCTTTCTGCGATCGCTAACTGGCAGGCTAAAAATGAAGAGGCTAATATTGAAGAGGCTGATCTTTTTATAAAAGAGATCAGAGTAGATTCTGGTCGGATGCTTAAACGATTAAGACCGGCTCCTCAGGGAAGAGCACACAGAATAAGAAAACGTTCTAACCATGTTACTTTGGTAGTAGGGGCAAACAATAATACAGAAGCTTAGTATGGGACAAAAAACGAATCCAATAGGAAATCGCTTAGGGATCATCAGAGGATGGGAGTCTAACTGGTATGGAGGAAATGACTATGGTGATAAACTTGCAGAGGATGATAAGATCCGTAAGTACATTCATGCTCGTTTGGCGAAAGCAAGTGTTTCCAGAGTAATTATTGAGAGAACTTTAAAGTTGATCACTGTGACAATCACCACGGCAAGACCTGGTATTATTATCGGTAAAGGTGGTCAGGAAGTTGATAAATTAAAAGAGGAGCTTAAAAAGATTACTGATAAGGAAGTTCAGATCAATATTTTTGAGATTAAAAGACCTGAAGTTGATGCCAATCTGGTTGCTGCGAGTATAGCACGTCAGATTGAAAACAGGATTTCTTACCGAAGGGCTATCAAGATGTCGATCGCGGCCGCCATGAGAATGAATGCTGAAGGTATCAAGGTACAGATTTCGGGCCGATTGAATGGCGCGGAGATGGCACGATCAGAGTCTTATAAAGAAGGACGTATTCCATTATCAACCTTTAGAGCAGATATAGATTATGCCATGGACGAGGCTCACACAACCTATGGAAGATTGGGTTTAAAAGTGTGGATCATGAAAGGGGAGGTTTATGGAAAAAGAGATCTTTCTCCATTAGTGGGCATGTCTAAGGGCACAGGAAAAGATAAGAATGATCCTGGAAAGAAACGAAGAAGAAAGTAATATATAATAAAGTAGTAGGAAGAAATGTTACAGCCAAAAAGAACCAAGTTTCGTAAAGCGCAGAAAGGGCGTATGAAAGGTAATTCCGGGAGGGGTCATCAACTCTCTAACGGGATGTTTGGAATTAAGTCAATGGATTCTAGCTTTATTACCTCTCGTCAGATAGAAGCCGCGCGTATTGCAGCTACACGATTTATGAAAAGACAAGGGCAGCTTTGGATCAAAATATTTCCAGACAAGCCTATTACCAAGAAGCCTTTAGAGGTTCGTATGGGTAAGGGAAAAGGAGCTCCGGAATATTTTGTAGCCGTAGTGAAACCCGGCAGAATTATGTTTGAAGTAGCCGGAGTACCGATGGATGTTGCGCAGGAAGCTTTGAGATTGGCTGCACAGAAATTACCGGTAAAAACCAAATTTATTGTGGCAAGAGATTACGATGCCGCGTAATTTTTATTGATTAAGATCATGAAACAATCAGAGATAACAAAATTATCGGTAGAAGAATTAAAGGAAAAGGTAGCCGAGTTCAAAAAGCAACACGCCGACTTGAAAATGGCTCATTCCGTAACGCCACTGGAAAATCCACTTCAGTTAAGGAAAGTGAAAAGAACAGTAGCACGATTGGCAACTGAAATAACAAAAAGGGAAAACCAATAACGGGTTCTGCTTTATGGAAAAAAGAAATTTAAGAAAAGAACGAGTAGGGGTTGTAACCAGCAACAGAATGGAGAAATCAATAGTGGTTTCTGAAGTGAAGCGGGTAAAACATCCTATGTATGGTAAGTTCGTATTGCGGACAAAGAAATATGTTGCACACGATGAAACCAACGATTGCAATATTGGGGATACAGTAAAGATCATGGAAACAAGACCTTTAAGTAAGACCAAATGTTGGAGACTGGTAGAAATCCTTGAAAGAGCTAAATAATTATGTTACAGCAAGAATCTAGACTTAAAGTGGCAGATAACACCGGAGCAAAAGAGGTGTTAACGATCCGCGTCCTTGGAGGAACCAAAAGAAGATATGCTTCTGTAGGGGATAAAATAGTAGTATCTGTAAAAGAAGCTACTCCAAATGGTACCATCAAAAAAGGAGCCGTTTCCACAGCCGTTGTAGTGCGCACCAAAAAAGAGGTACGCAGACCAGACGGTTCTTACATCCGTTTTGATGACAACGCTTGTGTTCTTTTGAACCCAACCGGAGAAATGAGAGGAACCAGGGTTTTTGGACCTGTAGCCAGAGAGCTTAGGGACAAACAGTTTATGAAGATTGTTTCATTAGCTCCTGAGGTGCTATAATCATACAGACTATGAAATTAAAAATTAAAACAGGGGATACAGTTCGCATCATAGCCGGAGACCATAAAGGTACTGAAGGAAAAGTGGTGACTGTAGACCGCGTAAAAAATAAAGCAATCATTGAGGGTGCTAATTTGGTATCCAAACATGAGAAGCCCAGTGCAAAGAACCCACAGGGTGGGATAGTAAAAAAAGAGGCCCCCATTCATATTTCAAACTTGTCATTGATCGATGGCAAATCTGGAGATACTACCAGAGTTGGTTTTGAAATGAGAGATGGTAAAAAAGTACGGGTTTCTAAAAAATCTAACGAGGTAATATAGTTATGGCTTACGTTCCAAGATTAAAGAAAGAATACCAAGAGCGCGTTATAACTGCGCTTACCGAGGAATTCGGGTATGACAACGTCATGCAAGTACCAAAATTGAAGAAAATTGTGGTCAGCAGAGGTGTTGGAGCCGCTGTGGCAGATAAGAAACTTATCGACCACGCGATGGAGGAAATGGCTATGATCACTGGTCAGAAACCGGTCTCTACGATTTCCAAGAAAGATGTTGCTTCCTTCAAATTGAGAAAGGGCATGCCAATTGGTGCTAAAGTAACCCTGAGAGGGGAACGTATGTACGAATTTTTGGACAGGTTGGTGACCACCGCCTTGCCAAGGGTACGAGATTTTCAAGGCATAAGAGCTACTGGCTTTGATGGGCGTGGCAATTATAATTTGGGGGTGACCGAACAAATTATATTTCCGGAGATCAACATAGATAAGATCAATAGAATTAACGGAATGGATATCACTTTTGTGACATCCGCTGGAACCGATAAAGAAGCAAAATCCTTGTTGGCAGAATTGGGTCTACCTTTTAAAAAGAATTAGTATGGCTAAAGAATCAATGAAAGCCCGTGAACGTAAAAGGGCAAAAACAGTTGCGAAATACGCAGAAAAGAGAAAAGCCTTGAAAGAGGCAGGAGATTATGACGCATTACAAAAATTACCGCGAAATGCCTCTCCTGTGCGTATGCACAACCGTTGCAAACTTACCGGAAGACCTAAAGGGTACATGAGGACCTTTGGCCTCTCTAGGGTAATGTTCAGAGAAATGGCCAATAAAGGGTTGATCCCGGGAGTTAAAAAAGCAAGTTGGTAGTACCATATAAAAAGGCAAGAAGATGTTTACAGATCCTATAGCAGATTATTTGACAAGAGTGAGAAACGCCAGTAGAGCGGGTCACAGGGTAGTTGAGATTCCAGCTTCCAATTTAAAGAAAGAAATTACCAAGATCTTATTCGATCAGGGGTATATCCTTAGCTATAAATTTGAAGAGGATTCGGTTCAGGGTACCATAAAAATTGCTTTGAAATACGATAAGCATACCAAAGAACCTGTCATTAAAAAAATACAAAGAATCAGCAAGCCCGGTTTACGCAAGTATGCAGCTTCTGATGATTTACCAAGGGTTTTGAACGGTTTGGGAGTTGCCATAGTTTCTACCTCTCATGGGGTAATGACCAGCAAACAAGCTAAAAAAGATAATGTAGGCGGCGAGGTTTTGTGCTACGTTTATTAAACCGAATAAAAGTTAAAGAAAATGTCTAGAATAGGAAACAACCCGATAGCGATCTCAGAAGGGACTACTGTAGAAATACAGGAGAACATTATTTCCGTGAAGGGAAAATTGGGAGAATTGACACAGGAATTCTCAGGAGTGGCTATTAAGGTGGAGGATAATCAAGTTTGGGTTACAAGGCCTTCAGATTCTAAGGAGCACAAAGCAAAACACGGACTTTACAGATCACTGATCTTTAATATGATTGAAGGTGTGTCTAAAGGATGGTCCAAAGAATTGGAATTGGTAGGCGTTGGATACAGAGCTACAAATCAGGGTCAGAAATTGGATCTTGCGCTAGGATTCTCTCATAATATTGTTTTTGAAATTACTCCGGAAGTAAAAGTTGAAACAACAGCAGAGAAGGGAAAGAATCCGACCATAAAATTAACCTCGCATGACAAGCAATTGATCGGACAAATTGCTGCCAAAATACGAGCATTCCGCAAACCGGAACCTTACAAAGGAAAAGGAATCAAGTTTGTGGGTGAACAATTAAGAAGAAAAGCAGGTAAATCAGCATAAGAATAGGATTATGGGATTATCAAAAACACAGAGAAGAGAGCGCATCCAAAAGAGAATCAGAAAGATTTCTAATGGCACTGCAGAAAGACCCAGGTTGTCTGTATACAGAAGCAACAAGGAGATCTATGCCCAGGTGATAGACGATACTAAGGGTGTAACTCTTGTAGCTGCGTCATCGAGAGATAAGGAATTGACCAAAAGCAAAGGCACCAAGATGGAGATTGCCTCTCAGGTAGGAAAGGCTGTAGCAGAAAAGGCTAAGAAAGCCGGGATAGAGGCAGTAGCTTTTGATCGAGGTGGAAATTTATATCACGGTCGGGTAAAATCATTGGCCGAAGGCGCCAGAGAAGGTGGATTAAAATTTTAATTAATACTATGTACGGTAAATACAAAAATGTAGAAACAGTAAAACCCGGAGGTCTTGATCTTAAGGATCGCCTGGTAGGTGTTCAAAGGGTTACCAAGGTAACCAAAGGGGGAAGAGCTTTTGGTTTTTCTGCGATCGTAGTGGTAGGAGATGAGAGTGGTGTTGTAGGACATGGCCTTGGTAAATCCAAGGACGTGGCAACGTCAATAGCAAAAGCGATTGAAGATGCAAAGAAGAATCTTATTCGGATTCCATTGAACAGAGGTACCGTGCCTCATGAACAAAAAGGGAAATATGGTGGCGCCCGAGTGTATATACAGCCTGCATCTCACGGTACCGGGGTTATAGCCGGTGGCGCTGTTAGAGCGGTACTCGAGGCCGTTGGGGTACAAGATGTATTGTCTAAATCTCAGGGATCATCAAACCCGCATAACGTCGTAAAAGCAACTTTCGATGCACTCTTGCAATTAAGAGATGCAAAAACGGTAGCTACGCAGCGCGGTATTGCCTTAGAAAAAGTATTTAAAGGATAAGGAACCATGGGAAAGATTAAAGTTACTCAGTTAAAAAGCAGTATAAAAAGACCTCAGAATCAAAAAAGGACCTTAGAGGCCTTAGGACTGCGTAAGATAGGGCAAGAGGTAGTTCATAATGATACTGCCACTATCCTTGGGATGATCAATAAAGTTAAACATTTGGTTTCTACAGAAGAAGCTTAAGAAATAAGTGTTGAAATGAATTTAAGCAATTTAAAACCAGCAAAAGGTGCCGTCCATAAAGATGGAAAGACCATTGGTAGAGGACAGGGATCCGGAAAAGGAGGCACTGCAACCAGAGGTCATAAAGGTGCTAAGTCTCGTTCTGGATACTCAAAGAAAATAGGTTTCGAGGGGGGTCAGATGCCGTTACAAAGAAGAGTTCCTAAGTTTGGTTTTACCAATATAAACAGGATTGAATACCGAGGTATCAATCTGAACACACTTCAGGAACTGGTAGACAAAGGTGCTGTTAAGAACACCATAGGTCTCGAAGATCTGATTGTAAACAATTTAGCTGGAAAAAACGATTTGGTTAAAATCCTTGGAGGCGGAGAATTAAAAGCTTCACTGAAGATCTCTGTTCACAAATTTACTGCAACGGCCAAAAAGGCTATTGAAGCTGCAGGGGGAGAAGCCATAACGTTATAAGAGAGCAGGCACTATGAAGAAATTTTTTGAGATCATATCAAATATTTGGAAGATTGAGGAGCTAAGGAATAGAATTTTAGTCACCCTAGGCTTGCTGGTAGTGTACCGTTTTGGTGCCCAGGTAGTGCTTCCCGGTATTGATACCTCACAATTGGCAGAGCTTTCCTCCAATACCGAACAGGGTATCTTAGGTATCCTAAATGCGTTTACGGGAGGTGCATTTGCCAATGCTTCTGTTTTTGCCTTAGGCATCATGCCCTATATTTCTGCATCGATTGTGGTGCAGCTGATGGGTATTGCCGTTCCCTATCTCCAAAAATTGGATAAGGAAGGGGAGAGTGGAAGAAAAACAAAGAATCAAATTACCAGATGGTTAACCATCGGGATCTGTATCGTACAGGCCCCGGCCTATCTTTACAGCCTTGGAGCATTAGGCGTTCCTGATTCTGCCTTTTTATTAGGCAAAGGATTAAACTTTATTGTGCCTTCCGTGATCATTTTGGTAACCGGCTGTGTCTTTGCCATGTGGCTCGGAGAGAAGATCACTGACAAAGGGATCGGAAATGGGATTTCATTGCTGATAATGATCGGGATCATTGCTACCATGCCACAGTCATTTGTGCAGGAAGCGATCACGAGATGGGATGGAAATGGCGGCCCAATGTTGATATTGGTAGAAGTTATTTTGTGGTTCGTTGTGATCTTGTTAAGTGTATTGTTGGTAATGGCCACCAGGCGAATACCTGTTCAATACGCCAGAAGGTCTGCCTCAGGCGGATATGAGAAGAACGTGATGGGTTCCAGGCAGTATATTCCGCTTAAGTTGAATGCTTCCGGGGTGATGCCGATCATCTTTGCACAAGCTATTATGTTTGCGCCCGGATTGTTAGGAAGGACCTTTAATGACACCGCTATTGGTCAATGGATGGAAGTTCAGTTTCAGGATATATTTGGATTGGCATACAACATTTTGTTTGCCTTATTGATCATCATATTTACCTATTTCTATACCGCGATCACTGTGCCTACCAATAAGATGGCGGATGATCTGAAAAGAAGTGGTGGTTTCATTCCCGGCATACGACCAGGAAAAGAGACAGGGAGTTTCTTGGATAAAATAATGTCCCTGATCACCTTACCGGGATCTGTATTTTTGGCCATGTTGGCAGTACTGCCGGCCATTGTTGTAAAGCTGATGGATATTCAGGCAGGTTGGGCCTTGTTTTACGGAGGTACGTCCTTGCTAATTATGGTGGGGGTAGCCATTGATACGGTACAACAGGTAAATGCTTATCTCTTGAACAGACACTATGACGGATTGATGAAAACAGGAAAAAATAGAAAAGTAGCATAGAATTATGGCCAAACAAGCAGCTATAGAGCAAGATGGAAGTATCATTGAAGCATTATCCAATGCCATGTTCAGGGTTGAGTTGGAGAATGGTCATGTGGTTACCGCTCATATTTCAGGAAAAATGCGGATGCATTATATAAAATTATTACCGGGCGATAAAGTGAAGCTCGAGATGAGTCCTTACGATTTGAGCAAGGCTAGAATTACATATAGATATTAAGAAACTCGAAACATGAAAGTAAGAGCATCGATAAAAAAGAGAAGTGCCGACTGCAAAATTGTTCGCAGAAAAGGCAGATTGTACGTAATTAATAAGAAGAATCCTAGATTCAAACAAAGACAAGGGTAATTATGGCAAGAATTGCAGGGGTAGATATCCCAAAACAAAAAAGAGGTGCTATTGCACTTACCTACATCTTCGGAATAGGTCAAAGCAGAGCATTGGAAATATTGGAAAAGGCCAAGGTAAGTGCAGATACAAAGGTATCTGAATGGAATGACGATGAAATTGGTCGTATCCGGGATGTGGTTTCTTCTTATAAGATCGAAGGTGAATTGCGTTCAGAAAATCAGCTGAATATTAAAAGGCTCATGGATATTGGGTGTTACCGAGGCATCCGGCATAGATCTGGTCTTCCTTTGCGCGGTCAACGCACCAAGAACAATTCCAGAACCAGGAAAGGAAAAAGAAAAACAGTGGCTAACAAGAAGAAAGCTACTAAGTAATAAGGCGTAGTATGGCAAAGACAGGTACAAAATCAACAAAGAAACGTAAGGTAATTGTAGAATCTACCGGAGAAGCACATATTACTGCTTCATTCAATAACATCATCATTTCCCTTACAAACAAAAAAGGCGATGTTATTTCTTGGGCATCTGCCGGTAAAATGGGCTTTAGAGGGTCTAAGAAAAATACCCCCTATGCTGCTCAGATAGCATCAGAAGAATGTGCAAAAACCGCTCATGAGGCAGGTTTGAGAAAAGTGAAGGTATACGTGAAAGGTCCGGGAAATGGACGTGAATCTGCCATCAGATCTTTGCACAATGCCGGAATAGAGGTTACGGAGATCATTGATGTAACCCCAATGCCACACAACGGCTGCAGGCCACCTAAAAGAAGAAGAGTTTAAGTACATATCATAAATCCTAAAACAAAGTTCTCACAAAAGTGTAGTTACGATTATCGAAGGATAAGCCTTAATTCATAATCACACTTTTAATTTTAAAGAAAATGGCAAGATACACAGGACCAAAATCAAAGATCGCCCGGAAATTTGGAGAAGCGATATTTGGAGACGATAAGTCTTTTGAGAAAAAGAATTACCCTCCAGGACAACACGGTAACAACAGACGCCGTGGAAAGAAATCAGAGTATGCTATCCAGTTAATGGAAAAGCAGAAAGCAAAGTATACCTATGGAATTCTGGAAAAACAATTCCGGAATTTGTTTGCGAAGGCCAACCGAAGCAAAGGAGTTACCGGAGAGGTGTTATTACAACTTTGTGAAGCACGTTTAGACAACGTAGTATACAGAATGGGAGTTTCTCCAACCAGAAGTGGTGCCAGACAATTGGTGTCTCACAGACACATCACCGTTAATGGAGAATTAGTGAATATTCCTTCTTATTCTTTAAAGCCCGGTGACGTGGTAGGTGTCAGGGAAAAATCTAAATCTCTGCAAGCCATTGGTGATTCCTTGGCGGCAAATAGTCGCGTTTACGAATGGATTACCTGGAATACTGATAAATTGGAAGGAACTTTTGTTTCCGTTCCTGAAAGACTTCAGATCCCGGAGAACATCAAAGAACAATTAATCGTTGAGTTATACTCTAAATAAACAACACATATCCGACTATGGCATTATTTAATTTTCAGAAACCCGATAAAGTTATAATGATCGATTCCTCAGATTTCGAAGGGAAGTTTGAATTTCGCCCTTTGGAACCTGGTTATGGATTAACTGTTGGGAACGCACTTAGAAGAGTTTTGCTTTCGTCTTTAGAGGGATTCGCGATTACTTCGGTGAGGATCGATAAAGTGGAGCACGAATTTTCCGTTATTGAAGGCGTAGTAGAAGACGTTACGGAAATTATTCTTAACCTGAAGCAGGTTCGTTTTAAAAGACAGATTGAAGACGTTAACGAAGAAACAGTTTCAGTTTCCGTAAGTGGAAAAGAACAACTTACCGCAGGAGATTTCCAGAAGTTCATTTCAGGGTTCCAGGTGTTAAATCCGGACCTTGTGATCTGTAACATGGATCCTAAGGTGAGTATCAATATGGAATTGATCATCGAAAAAGGACGAGGATACGTGCCTGCTGAGGAAAATAAGAAATCCAATGCGCCAATAGGTACGATCGCTGTAGATTCTATCTTCACTCCGGTGAAAAACGTAAAATACAGCATTGAAAACTTTAGGGTAGAGCAAAAGACCGATTACGAGAAATTGATTTTTGAGATCGTTTCCGACGGTTCAATTCATCCAAAAGATGCCTTAACTGAGGCTGCAAAAGTGCTAATTCATCACTTTATGCTATTCTCGGATGAGCGCATTACTCTGGAGGCTGATGAGATCGCTCAAACTGAGACCTATGACGAGGAGTCGCTACATATGCGACAGTTGTTGAAAACCAAACTGGTGGATATGGATCTTTCCGTAAGAGCTTTAAACTGCCTGAAGGCAGCAGAGGTTGATACCTTAGGCGACTTGGTGTCATTCAATAAGAACGACTTGATGAAATTCAGGAATTTCGGGAAGAAATCCTTAACGGAGTTAGAAGAACTTGTGATCAACAAGGGATTAAACTTTGGAATGGACCTCTCCAAATACAAACTAGATAAAGATTAATTTTAGCTTTTACCTGGGGCTATTCACATAGGCCCGAAAAAAAGATCAGATAGCACAGAACGATGAGACACGGTAAGAAAGTCAATCACTTAGGGAGAAAAACAGCACATAGATCTGCCATGTTGGCGAATATGGCCTGTTCCTTAATTGAACACAAAAGAATCAATACAACAGTGGCCAAGGCCAAGGCCTTAAAACAATTCATTGAACCCTTGATTACCAAATCTAAGGCGGAGAATAACAAGTCCCTTGAAAAAGGTACCCATAACAGACGAATTGTTTTCAGGAACCTCAGGGATAAATACGCAGTTTCAGAATTGTTTAGTACTGTTTCTGAAAAGATAGGCGACAGACCGGGAGGGTATACCAGAATTATTAAATTGGGTAACCGTTTGGGAGATAACGCAGACATGGCTATGATAGAGTTGGTAGATTTCAACGAGATCTACAATGCTGGTAAGGCCAAGAAAAAGAAAACGACGCGTAGAAGCCGCAGTGGAAAGAAATCAGAAACGACCGCGGTAGCCACGGAAGAAACGAAGGACACTGAAGCTCCGAAAACGGAAACTCCGAAAGCCAAAACTGCAGAAGTAGAAACTCCGAAAGAAAAGGCGCCTAAAGCAGAAAAGCCGGCAGAAGAAGCTCCAAAGAAAGCGGAGGGCGATGGTCCTAAAGAAACAAAAACAGATGATTCAAAGGAATAGGATGTTTATAACGTTTTAAAAATTTGAAAAGGATAGACCTAAAAGTCTATCCTTTTTTTGTGTTTATTTGTGAAATCTAAAAAAAGTACAATTCAATGAAGTATCAGACGAAAAAGAAAGCGCTTTTATTATTAGCAGACGGCACTATCTTTTATGGAAAGTCCGTTGGGAATACTGAAGGGACCGCCTTTGGGGAAGTTTGTTTTAATACGGGGATGACGGGCTATCAGGAAATTTTTACGGATCCTTCCTATTTCGGACAGCTTATGGTAATGACGAATGCTCATATTGGGAATTACGGGGCGAATAATGAGGAAGTGGAGTCAGAATCGGTTAAGATTGCAGGGCTGATCTGCAAGAATTTTAGCTATGAGTATTCACGACCGGATGCCGACGGAAGTTTACAAGAATTTCTCACAAAGAATAAAACCCTCGCAATCTCTGATGTGGATACGAGAGCACTGGTAAGTTATATACGAGATCATGGAGCCATGAATGCTGTTATCTCCACCCGGGTAGATGCAATAGATGAGTTAAAAAAAGAACTTGAAAAAGTACCGAGTATGGTGGGTCTTGAACTTTCTTCAAAGGTCTCTACAAAAGCCCCTTACTATTACGGGAAGGAAGATGCTACCTACCGCATTGCCGCATTGGATATTGGTATAAAGAAGAACATCCTTCGGAACCTGGCATCAAGAGATGCTTACATAAAAGTTTTCCCTTACAACAGCAGCTTTGAAGAACTGGAAGCCTGGAATCCTGACGGATACTTTATTTCCAACGGCCCCGGTGATCCGGAACCCCTAAAAGAGGCGATACAAACAGCCAAAGAAATCATTGCACAAGACAAACCATTATTTGGGATCTGTCTGGGGCATCAGGTAATAGCGCTGGCCAATGGGGTGTCTACTTATAAAATGTACAACGGCCACCGGGGGATAAATCATCCGGTGATCAATTTAGAAACCGGAAAGGGTGAGATCACATCTCAAAATCATGGCTTTGCGATCAACAGGGAACAAACAGAGGCACATCCGGAGCTGATTATTACCCATGTACACCTTAATGATCAAACTGTGGCCGGTATACGTATGAAGGACAAGAATGTCTTTTCCGTACAATACCATCCTGAAGCAAGTCCCGGCCCGCATGATGCAGTGTATCTTTTCGATCAATATTTCGAAATGATCAGGGAACATAGTAAGAAAGATATTTTAGTATAAAAGTGCCGGAGAACGAAGGCAATATTTTGGGAAAGAAGTTCAATTCCAAGAGGCCTTTTGTATCTTTGTCAGCATAGAATTCAATCAATAAAAGTTAGGAAATATGAGTATCATCCTGGATGTACATGCCCGTCAAATATTTGACTCAAGAGGAAATCCTACCGTGGAGGTAGATGTGGTTACACAAAATGGTGTTTTAGGAAGAGCTGCGGTTCCCTCCGGAGCCTCCACCGGGGAACATGAAGCTGTAGAATTAAGAGATGGAGGAAATTCATTTATGGGCAAAGGCGTATTAAAAGCCGTTGAGAATGTAAATTCTAAAATTGCAGATAAGATTCGGGGTATGATGGTTTTTGACCAAAACCTGATAGATCAAACTATGATCGACCTTGATGGGACCCCCAACAAATCCAAATTAGGCGCAAATGCCATACTAGGTGTGTCACTGGCAGTTGCCAAAGCAGCAGCCAATGAAATGGGCATGTCACTATATCGCTACATAGGCGGAGTAAGTGCAAATACTTTGCCCGTTCCTATGATGAATATTATTAATGGTGGATCGCATTCAGACGCACCTATTGCTTTTCAGGAGTTTATGGTTATGCCGGTAAAGGCTAAGAATTTTTCGCACGCCATACAGATGGGGACCGAGATTTTTCACAACCTTAAAAAGGTATTGCACGATAGGGGCCTGAGTACAGCGGTAGGAGATGAAGGTGGGTTTGCGCCTACCTTAGACGGCACAGAAGATGCGTTGGACACCATCTCCAAGGCAGTGAAAAAAGCAGGTTATACGCTTGGAGATGATGTTATGGTAGCATTAGACTGCGCTGCTGCTGAATTTTATGTAAACGGAAAATACGATTACACAAAATTTGAAGGTGATAAAGGAGCTATCAGAACCTCTGAAGAACAAGCAAAATATCTGGCTTCACTATGTGAGAAATACCCTATCATATCCATAGAAGATGGCATGGATGAAAATGACTGGAAAGGCTGGAAGATTCTGTCCGATCTTGTTGGAGATAAAGTGCAGTTGGTGGGGGACGACCTTTTTGTGACCAATGTAACCCGACTTTCTAAAGGTATCAAAGAAGGAATTGCCAATTCCATACTTATAAAGGTAAATCAGATCGGAACCTTAACTGAGACCATTGCGGCTGTAAATATGGCCAAGAATGCCGGATATACCAGTGTGATGTCGCACAGATCAGGGGAAACAGAAGACAATACCATCGCCGATCTAGCGGTTGCCTTAAATACCGGACAAATTAAAACAGGTTCGGCTTCCCGCTCAGACCGAATGGCAAAATACAATCAGTTATTGCGTATTGAAGAGGAGCTGGGCTCTGTAGCCTACTATCCCGGAGTTCAGGCCTTTAAAGTCGGCCAATAAATGATCCATACATAACGAGAAGGCCTTTCATGATTTGAAAGGCCTTTTTTTATGGACGACGGAAAGAAGCATAGCAGGAGATTTCGGCCTGAAATTAAAAAATAGAAGCTTCTTTTCCAGGAATAGACAACACTAGAAATAATCCTCAAAATCTGGAGATAAACAGCCTGGCATAATTGTTAAGGACAGCCCTTTTTCTTACCTTTAACACACGCTCAAAATAATTTCAAAATCATGTCCATGAAAGATAAAGCAATACTAGAATACGAAGGAAAAAAATACGAATTCCCGGTAGTGGAGGGCACCGAAAATGAACTCGCTATCGACATTAAAAAACTACGATCTTCAACGGGCATGATCACTCTTGATCCGGGTTATAAGAATACAGGATCTTGTGAAAGTGCTATTACCTATCTGGATGGAGAAAAAGGAATACTGAGATACAGAGGCTACAATATTGAGGAGTTGGCTGAAAAAGCTGATTTCCTGGAGGTGGCATATCTTCTCATTTTCGGGGAACTACCCAATAAGGAGCAGTTAGAGAAGTTCCACGAGGACATCAAACACGAGTCGCATGTAGATGAGGAAATGAAAAAGATTTTGGATGCCTTTCCAAAGTCGGCGCACCCCATGGGTGTTCTGTCTTCCCTGACGAGTGCATTGATCGCTTTTAATCCTACTTCTGTAAATATTACCTCAGAAAAGGATATGTACCATGCGATCGTCCGAATCATGGCAAAATTCCCTGTTTTGGTAGCCTGGACCATGAGAAAGCAAAAAGGACTTCCCCTGGATTACGGTGATGACGCCCTGGGTTATGTGGAAAACCTTCATAAAATGATGTTTAAAAGGCCCAATAAGGACTATGTTAAAAACAAGATCGTCATTGACGCCTTGGACCAATTATTGATTTTGCATGCTGATCACGAACAGAACTGTTCAACTTCTACAGTGCGAATTACCGGTTCTTCGCATGCCGGGTTGTTTGTATCACTTTCGGCCGGAATCTCAGCCCTATGGGGCCCGCTTCATGGTGGTGCAAACCAGGCGGTGCTCGAAATGCTGGAGGCCATTGAAGAAGATGGAGGCGATACTCAAAAGTATATGAACAAAGCCAAAGACAAAGATGATCCTTTTAGATTGATGGGCTTTGGGCACAGGGTATATAAAAATTTCGATCCCAGGGCAAAGATCATAAAACGCGCTGCTGATGAAGTACTTGGCGACCTTGGAATTGAGGACCCAATTTTAACCATCGCCAAAGGTCTGGAAAAGGTGGCCTTAGAAGATCCCTACTTTGTTGAACGCAAATTATATCCAAACGTAGATTTTTATTCAGGAATCATTTACAGAGCCCTGGGAATTCCTACCGAAATGTTTACCGTTATGTTCGCCATGGGAAGATTACCCGGATGGATCGCTCAATGGCGTGAAATGCGATTGCGCGGTGAACCAATAGGCAGGCCAAGACAAGTTTATATCGGAGAGAATCAACGTCCATTTGTGCCTTTAAATAAGCGGTAGAATCCCTAATGTATGCTCCAACTCAACGTTAAGGATGAAACATCATTACTTAAAGCGGTAGTTCTCGGAACAGCGGTAAGTCTGTGGCCCGGTTCCTTCTCCTGAGGAGGCTTATGACCCAAAATCGCTTGAAAATATATTGGCAGGCACCTATCCTAAAGAAGCGGATATGGTGTTGGAAATGGAAGCTTTTAACGCTGTATTGCTAAAACACGGCGTACAAGTTTTCAGGCCTGAAATACTTACGGATTGTAATCAGATCTTTTCCAGAGATATTGCCTTTGTCATAGAAGATAAACTGATCAAAGCGAATATCCTGCCAGAAAGAGAAAAGGAGTTCGAAGCCATTATTCATGTGCTGGATGTGATAAATCCTGAGCACATTCTTATTCCGCCTCCTGAAGTACATGTTGAAGGAGGCGATGTAATGCCCTGGAAGGAGTATATTTTTGTTGGAACCTATAGTGGGGAGGACTACGCCAGCTATATTACGGCAAGAACCAATAGGGCCGCGGTAGCGTATCTAAAGGAGAAATTTCCTCATAAGACCATCAAGTCCTTTGAACTGAGAAAATCCAATACTAATCCAAAAGAGAATGCACTGCACCTTGATTGTTGTTTTCAGCCGATTGGGAAGGACAAAGCCATCCTTCACAAGAATGGATTTCTTATTGAAGAGGAATATCAGTGGCTGGTCGACTATTTTGGCAGGGAAAATATCTTCGAGATAAGTAGCGATGAAATGTACCAGATGTTTAGCAATGTTTTTTCTATTTCCCCCGAAGTGATCGTTTCAGAAAGATCTTTTACCCGACTAAATACATGGCTTCGCGAGCAGGGATTTACCGTTGAAGAGGTCCCATACACAGAAATTGGAAAACAAGAAGGATTGTTGCGCTGTAGTACCCTGCCTTTAATCAGGGAATAGTATATTTTTTACGTAAAAAACTGTGCTATTATTATTTTAGATCCAACAACAATAAGACCCCTAAAAAGACATAACTTTACAGCGCTTATTCTCCTTTTATATGCAGATTACAAATTCTATTCTTATGGTGAGGCCCGTTCGTTTTCGGATGAATGAAGAAACGGCCGTGAATAATTATTTTCAGGAAGATCTGGATATTAAAAATCAGACGATCAATCTAAGAGCCCAGGCCGAATTCGATGATTTTGTCGCTGCTCTAAGGGCAAAAGGAGTGGAGGTCATTGTAGTGGACGATATCTTTGAACGAGATACCCCCGATTCTATCTTTCCCAATAATTGGATCTCATTTCACTCAAATGGTATAGTAGGTTTGTATCCCATGTTCGCTGAAAACAGGCGGAGAGAAAGACGTGAGGATATCCTGGATATACTTGAAGAAAAAGGATTCATCATTGAAGGGGTTATGGATTATACCTCTGCTGAGAAAGAGGAGTTATTTCTGGAAGGTACTGGCAGTATCGTAATGGACCGGGAAAATCAAAAGGCTTATTGTGCATTATCTCCCAGGGCCGATGAGGGCCTATTTATTGAGTTTTGTGAGGATTTGGATTGTATGCCCGTGATATTTACAGCATACCAGTCAGTAGACGGCAACAGAATGCCTATCTATCATACCAATGTTATGATGTGCATTGCCGAGTCTTTCGCTGTGATCTGTTTGGATGCTATTGATGACAAGAAGGAGCGGAAAAATGTTATTGATCATTTAAAAAATGACGGGAAAGAGATCATCGCCATTACGGAGATACAGGAACAAAATTTCGCCGGAAATATGCTGCAGGTAATTGGTGCCGCAGAAAAGCGCTATTTAGTAATGAGTACGGCGGCTTTTGCAAGTCTTACATCAGAGCAGCGGAAAGCAATAAACAAATACTGCGAGATCATTCACAGTCCGCTCGACACCATTGAAACCTGCGGTGGCGGCAGTGCACGCTGTATGATGGCTGAGATCTTCCTTCCAAGGACAAGTACCCTTTCCTGATCAGAAAATACGGTAGAAAAGCAGAGGCTAGGACCATTAGAAATATGCAGGGATCATCTAAGGATCGAATATGACAGGACCAGATCTTATTTTTTTGTCTTTGCAATATTTCGGATCATTCCACCAAAGATGAAATAATGAAAAGGAACAATAGAATACCAATACAACCTGCCTCTTAGTCCTTTCGGTCTGAAAGTAGCTGTTTGATGTAAAATATCATCCTTATCGATCTTAAATTCGAGCCAGGCTTCTCCCGGTAATTTCATTTCAGCAAATAACAACAAGCGTTTTTCTTCCTTGTCGGCCAAAAGAACACGCCAGAAATCGAGGGAATCCCCCGGATATATTTTATCAGGATGGGTGCGTCCGCGACGCAGCCCTACGCCACCGGTTAATTTGTCAATAAAGCCACGGATCTTCCATAGCCAATTGCCATAGTACCATCCTTGATCACCCCCAATTTTCCATATATTTTCCAGGACACCTTCCGGATCTTGTACTTTCACATTTTTGTTCATCTTTCAAGACCCCGTATTTGGGCACTTGAATGTATTTCTCTAAGTTCTTCTGAAAACGACCACTTACCATACTGTCTTTCCAGCTGCTTACAACCAGATTCTGTTCAATTTTTTTAAAGGCCATATCGATGGCCTCCATATATGAATGGGTCTCAATACCCAGTAGTTCCTGCAAACGGTTGTCCTTGGCTACCACTTCCATTTTCATGCTATCTACCAGGTTCACGGCGAGCTTGTAGGAAGTGGAGGTCACAAAATATAGCCAGTAGGAAGAAAGTTTAGGGGTCATAACAGGAACAGTAAAGATCCAATTCTTAAACCCTCTTGCCTTGGCATACTGATGAAGCATTTCTTTATACGTCAGGATGTCTTTCCCGCCTATGTCAAAAGAGTCATTATAAGTCTCTTTTTTGCCAAGACTCCCGAAAGGAAGTTTATTACATCCCGAATAGCAATAGGTTGTGCTTTTGTAAGCACCCACTTTGGGCGTGATCATCAGGGGAAATTTTTCACATAGATCCCTGATAATTTCAAAAGAAGAACTACCAGATCCTACAATAATGCCGGCCCGGAGTACAGTGAGTTGAAAAGATCCCTGATACAGTATTTCTTCTACGTTTTTACGCGACTTTAAATGTTTGGATAATTTCTCTTCATTTACGATGCCACTTAAATAAATGACCTGTTCCACCGTGGTGGTTTTCATATACGCATTAAAGTTTTCCGCGGACAGTGCTTCTTTTTCATCAAAATCCTGGGTAGAAGAACTCATGGAATGGATCAGGTAGTAGGCGGCTTCAATATCTTTAGGAAGAATATCCTCTACTACTTTCTGAAGAAAATCGATCTCAATTACGGTGATCTTTGAGAGTGTTTCCTCATCGACCGATAATCGTTTTTCATCGCGAACCGCACAGATCACCTCATGACCCATTTCAAGTAATCTTGGCAATAATCGCATGCCAATGTAACCGTTGGCTCCGGTAAGTAGGATCTTCATTTTTATAGGTCTTCTATGCTGGTTGGTGCCGTATCTGCCTTATAATTGAACAACTTCTTAAAGAATTTTTGAATCGCCTTGGTATCGGAACGGACCTTAATAAAATAATGATCGCGGTAGATAGAATATACGGCGAAATCTCCCTTATAAATTGTGAGTTTATAAAATGGGATGACAAGGGCAAAGGTCTCCAATAGTGACCGGAAACGCACTATGATGCCTTTTGGCCTGATCTCGATATTGCAACTATCCAAATTATTGTCCAGAATAAGAAGGTTGTGTATTTCCAGACTCGTTTCTGTGATAAAGAGCTTTGGAGAGCCTATTCCTCCCATGGCCCAACGTTCTTTCAGAGGAAAGGGTTTCCCTACCTCCTCATCTATTTTGCGGGTTATTTCTTTGTTGTTGTACGATACATTTAAAAGCATATTTGTTCTTTTTCATTAGCAGCATAAAGTTACCGAAAACATTAGTGAAACCCGATTAAGAACACAACAAAAGCGCAAAAAAGCCGTAATTTTGCATCTTTAAAGAGCCCGACATATGAATATTGAACACATACTTAGCACTAAGGTAAAAGAGGCTGTTAAGGATCTATTTGAAGTAGCACTTCCATCTGTAGAATTTCAACCTACACGTAAGGATTTTGAAGGCGATATTACCGTGGTGATCTTTCCAATGCTGCGTTTTGTTAAGGGAAATCCGGAAAAGATTGGTGGGGCTATTGGAGACTATTTAAAAAAGGAAGTAGGGGATGTGGCCAACTTTAATGTTATCAAGGGGTTTCTGAACCTTAGCATTGACAATTCATACTATATAAACGCTTTTGCAGATATACAGCCGGTATCGGACTTCGGCATACAGCAGGAAAAGGAAAAAGGGGCGGTGATGGTTGAATACTCTTCTCCAAATACCAACAAACCTCTTCATCTTGGACATATACGGAATAATTTATTAGGCTATTCCGTAGCCGAGATACTTAAAGCTTCAGGAAGGAAAGTGTATAAAACGCAGATCATTAATGACCGGGGGATACATATTTGTAAAAGTATGCTGGCCTGGAAACTTTTTGGTGATGGGGAAACACCCGATTCTTCCGGCCTGAAAGGAGACAAGCTGGTTGGAAATTACTACGTTGCTTTCGACAAAGCTTACAAAAAAGAAGTAAATCAATTAATTTCAGAAGGCCGGTCTAAGGAAGAAGCAGAACAAGAAGCACCATTGCTAAAGGAAGCTCAGGAAATGTTGCGGCAATGGGAAGCAGGAGCGCCTGAAGTGGTTTCTCTTTGGAAGACCATGAACGCCTGGGTCTATAAGGGGTTTGAGGAGACTTATTCTAATATGGGTGTGGACTTTGACCAATTGTACTATGAAAGCAATACCTATTTACTGGGGAAAGATGTTGTGGAAGAAGGCCTCCAAAGTGGCGTTTTTTTCCGAAAAGATGACGGTAGTGTATGGATAGACCTCACGGATGAAGGCTTGGATGAGAAAATCGTGCTTCGGTCTGATGGAACGGCGGTCTATATGACTCAAGATATAGGAACGGCCATACAACGTGTGCGTGACTTTCCAGATATCAATGGTATGGTCTATACGGTGGGCAATGAGCAGGATTATCACTTTAAAGTTTTGTTCCTGATCTTAAAAAAACTTGGGTATTCCTGGGCGGAACATCTGTATCATTTGAGTTATGGGATGGTGGACCTGCCGAGCGGGAAAATGAAGAGCCGAGAAGGAACGGTAGTAGATGCAGACGACCTTATGACGGAGATGACGGAAACAGCAGCCAATATTTCCGCCGATTTGGGGAAGTTGGATGCCTACTCTGAAGAGGAGAAAGCTTTGTTGTACAAGACCATTGGTCTTGGGGCATTGAAGTATTATATTTTAAAGGTAGATCCTAAGAAGAGGATCTTATTCGATCCTGAGGAGTCGGTCGACTTTCAGGGAAATACCGGGCCTTTTATTCAATATACCTATGCCAGGATACAGTCTATTCTTAGAAAGTCAGTCGAGTTTGTAGATCAAAAAACAGATTTAAATAAACAAAATCTTTCCCTGCACCCCAAGGAAAAGGAGCTTATAAAACAAATATTAATATTTCCGGATACGATTTCTCAGGCGGCAGCTCAATTTAGTCCGGCCTTAGTGGCGAATTATATCTATGATCTCGTAAAGGAATTTAATTCCTTCTATCAGCAAGTGTCTATCCTGGGAGAAGACGATGCCGAAATCAGGACCTTCAGGGTTTTACTTGCTGCAAAGGTTTCGGAGGTGATCAAAACCGGGTTTGGCCTATTAGGAATTGAAGTGCCGGAAAGGATGTAAAAAAAAGACCGCACTAAGGCGGTCTTCTTCATATGTTATTCTGGAAAACTATTTTTCAGAACTCTGAGCCACTGCCAATCCGTAGATGACAAGTCCAAAGCCTATTTTGTTTACTGCATCACCAATGTTATAAATAACATCCATGTTTAGTCCTAATGCACCAAGACCCTCATACCAACCTGGAGTACCGGCCATATATCCTAACGGATAGATCGCCCATCCTACCAGGACAAACCAGCAAAGTGTTTTGTGTGCACTCAAGACAGAGCCACCAGCTGCAACAGCGAGTTTTTTGGCTTCTCCAAACCAGATCTCGTAAACGATCCAGAAATAAGCAAGACCAGAAAGAAAGCCCCAAAATGCGGCGCTGTCTCTGTAAACTGCTTCACCAAAGTACCCTGTTACTAACATCACCACTGATGCAAAGATCAATCTCCACATAAGAGATTTTTTAGCGCCTGCTACTTTAAGAATTAAAAAGAATTCAACACACATTAATGGAACGGTCAATACCCAGTCCACATAGCGGAAGAATGTTGGAGATTCAGCAAAAGCTGCCCAGTAATCTCTCATGTACCAGTAGTGCACAGCAGCAATAAAGGTGATCAATCCTGAAACCAGGATAGAAGTTCTCCATTTTTTATCAAAGCTCCCCATTGATAAAAAGAAAAATGCAGAAGCAGCCATCATCGCCATACATCCAACGAAGAAGGTAAACCCTACATAGTCATCAGTTGCCATTTGGGAAACCAATGAAATTGTTGCTAAAAAATTTTCCATAGATATAGAATTAGTTAATTTTGTTTAAGCAAATATAAATAAAGCTAAACATTATATGATAATTTTAATTGCATATTTTTGCTGTATTGGAAAAAAAACAACAAAATATTAACACTTTTAGCAGTTTTATGATCGTGATCACCTTCTTTTTCTTGTGGGTCGCGGTCTTATTTAGTGTAAAAGAAGAAGCGATCCTTGCTTATTTTCTCATTTTTACCTTTGGGATCTTTCATGGATCCAATGATTTAAAGCTGATTCAGAAATCAAGATCCTTTACCAAGCGGTCCTTCTTTTTAAGTGCTTTGGTGAGTTATCTGGCAGTTGTAGCCATAACGGCCTTGTTCTTTTCCTTTGTTCCCTCTGTGGCCTTGCTTTTTTTTGTGGTGGCAAGCAGTTATCATTTCGGGGAACAACATTGGGTTGATAGCGATGTAAAATCTGCGCTCACTACTGCTTTTTATACCTGTTATGGCCTGGTTATTTTCTTTTTGCTTTTTTACGTCAATGAGCAGGAAGTAACACCAATCATTGAAAAAATAACAGGAGTGCGGATGATGCCGGAATATTATTTATACACCCTGATCGGATCCTTTACGGGATTTATCGGGATCTATGCCTGGTGGTTTTTTAACAAGAAAATACAGCGTAACATTATTAAAGAACTCTTTTTTCTACTTGTTTTCTTTATTGTTTTTAAAACAGCGTCTCTTTTATGGGCCTTCAGTATTTATTTTGTTGTTTGGCACAGCATTCCTTCTCTCAGAGATCAGATACAGTATTTATATGGGACAGTCAATAAGGGTACTTTTCTTCAGTATTTTAAAACGTCATTTCTTTATTGGTTGATATCTATGGTAGGATTGGCCCTGCTTTATTATTTATTTCAGGATAGGGATGGCTTGTTCCTCTCGATCATGATCTATTTTTTAGCGGCCATTACTTTCCCCCATGTTTTAGTAATGACCCGACTAAATCGCCATTAAAAACGGATCCTGAAACTAAAATTAGGTGTTAGTCCAAGCGAAATGCTTTCTATGGTTTCTATCTCGTCCTGATCGTTTAATCTGTAATAGGTGTTGAGAACATTGCGTTTCCCGAGCAAATTAAGAACCGATGCACCTGTAGTTGCTTTTACACTTTCTCCCAACTGAAATGTATAAATAAGGGAGGCGTCTGCCCTGATATACTCTGGAAGCCTGCTACTATTAGGACTTTGAAAATTAATAGTGCTGGGAAAAACAGTATTATTTATGGCATTGGCTCCTTCCTGTGGCTCTGTGTATGGTTTGCCTGAACGATAATTAAGGCCCAGGCCCAGTTTCAGGTTCCTGTAATTGTAGGTGGATGCCAGCGTAAGGGTGTGCCTTATGTCCAGGTTATTGGGAAATTCATTCGGAATAATATCCTTAAAAAAGTAAGTATTCTTGTTATAGGCATAGCTGAGCCAGCTGCTGAATCTGGCATTTTTATAATTCACAAGAAATTCTGCTCCTTTAATACGATAGCTTCCGATCTCCCCATTGAACTGATCTTCATTCTGAAATCCCTGAGTGGCTGTACTGACCCCATCCACATCTTTATAGAATCCTTCAAGCCCGATGAACCATTTGTTGTAGTCATAATTGATTCCCAAAGAACCCTGTTTGCTTTTGGTAATAGGCAGGGTATTATCATCAGATAGGATCCATCGCCTTTTTTCAATGCCTAAGAAATTTTGTTCCAGGTCAATGATCTGGTTGGTGGTCTGGTTCTTGAATTCTCCCTGGAACTCAATCCGGAAATCCGGAAGGAGAACATAACTAAAATTGACCCTGGGTTCCAGGATAAGCGCATCAAAGGTCCCCAGATTTTGGATGTAATTGAGTCGGGCTCCCCCTGTAAAATCTACTTTTTCATCAGGCGAATTATATTGTAATTCGCTATATACGGCATGAGTTCTGATCACACCTTTGATGTTGCTGTTAAAAGGGGGTTGGGTAACATTGGTAAAATTTGTGATCCCTACTTCTGTAAATTGATACCCATTATTGGTAATTAGTTTATCAGATAATTTGTACGAGGTAATTGCTTTTACAGAAGATTCCAGAACCTGGTTGTTTTGAAAAAGCGATTGTTGACCGTTGCCTTCAATGTTTTCAGCATCCAGATTATATCTTGTATAATAGGCATTTACTCGAGTAGAGAATCTATCCGACCAGCTACTTTCCAGTCGGCCTCCAAAAGAAAAATTGGTCTGGTCTAACAAACTTTGGTTACTTCGGCCCGTATTTTCATCCGTTTCAAGGTAGTCCAGATTATTATTGATATTGATAAAGCTCACCCTTGCTTTATGATATCTGTTGATGTCGTACAAGACTTTACCACTAAAATCGTAGAAATAAAAATTCTCTTCTCTGGCAATGGGGTCATCTGTTCCGGAACCTCCTCCTTTCACTTCCGTATCCTGAAAGGCACGATCAAAGAACTTATTATAAGTGGGTGTATTTAAGAAATCGGTGACCGAGCGCCTTGCCGAGAATTGCACAGCGAGTTGTTCTGAAATGGGTACATGGCCATAAAAGTCTCCGCTTATCAGATCGAAACCGCCCCCTCCGAAGATATCATCTTTAACCTCATCTTTTGTATCCATACGAATAATACCACTTACACCATCCCCATATTGGGAGCTGGTTCCATTCTTTATAACGGTAACCTTATCTGTCAGGTAGGGGTTAAAGGCTGAAATCAGACCAAAAAAGTGACCAGACTGATACATTTTTATTCCATCATAAAGGATTAGATTTTGGTCATTGGTGCCGCCCCTTATATTAATGTCGGATACAGTCTCATCGATGCTTTTAATTCCGGGTAAAGCCTGAACGGTTTGAAGTATATCCGGCTCTAATAATCCGGGAAGTATTCCAAAATCTTCTATACTTAAAAGGATGCTTCCGTCGGTTTCCCGACTTAGTCCGGTCGTTAAAAACTGATACACTACCACCTCTTCTAATTCCTGATAATTCAGGGCAAGGAGAACGGGTTTACACGGCCCGCTGTCAATTAGGTCGGATGCTTTTATATAGCGGCTCTTAAAACCCAGAAAACGGATGCGGATATTGGCATCTCTGGGTATATTCGTTAATGAGAATTGCCCGTCGGGATTGGTTACAATGGCTAAACTACTCCCTAAAACTTCAACCGATGCCCCGGGAATATTATTTTGACCAAAATTATCAAAAACAAACCCGCAGATGTCAATAGTGACACTTTTCGTAATGGTATAATATCTATCTGATAGTTTTTGTATGCGGAGTTGTGTTTCAAGTCTAAGAGCTTCCAAAATCTCCTGCAGCTCGTAGGATACAGGGCGTTGAACCTTCAACGGTTCAAGATCCTCATCCACATAGGAAAATTTAATATTGAATTCTTGTTCTAGCTCCAGTATGAATGGGATAAGAGATACCTTATCGTTCTCCTGGGCCATACCTAGTGCAAGGACCCAAAAAAAAATCAAAAAGCTAAAGGTGATTCTCTTAAGGCGCGTTTTCTGCATAAAAGAGCACTTTATTCTTCTCTAAGGTATACTTTATTTGAGAAGGAGTACTTATACTCTGTAACGCCAAATTAATGTTTGTGTTGCTAAAAGAACCAGTAAAAAGTTGGGTAAGATCTACATTTTTGGTTTCAACCTTCACATTGTATTGCCTTTGAAATTCATTTAAGACATAGGTAAGGGGAATACTCCTGAAGCTACTTTCATTATTTACCCACGAAGGCTCTGAGGCCTTCTGTGCCTCTACAGGAACAATGCGATCATTGATCATTAAAAAAGAGGTTCCTGCAGGTAGTTTTTGTTCTTTCCCCTCAAAGGTTACGCTTACAAGTCCTTCATAACAACTTACTTCAAAAAAGCCCTTTCTGCTTTCTACATTGAACTGGGTCCCAAGAACACTAACGGTACCAAGATCTGTTGCAACAGTAAACTTTTTCCCCTTCGCGACCTTAAAAAAAGCTTCTCCATGCAGAGATAATTTTCTTTCAGTATCCCAATTTCGTTCACTGTATGAAAGTTCAGATTCTGCATTTAGCAGCACTTCTGAAGCATCTGGTAATACTATTTCCGAGCGTTCGGCATATTCAGTTGAAAAGGTTTCATCAAGGGAAGCAATATAAAAATAGGTGGCAGCAAATAAAACAGTGACCGCTGCTGCAATGCGCATAAGATATTGCACAGGTCTCATTTTAATGACCTTTGTTTCTTTCTTCAATTGCCTTGCTTTGAAATCATCAAGGGCATTCTCCATATTAAAATGCGGAGCTTCCAAAGCTTCAGCGGCACGTACGATCTTTTGGTAGGAGGCGTACTCCTCAGATTGGGTAAAGGAGGCTAGTTCCTCCTCCGTTAGATCGTTATTGAGCCATTTGGCCAGGTAATTTTCTTGCATGATTTCTGATCTTTACTCTTTAATAACACTTAGTTTACAAAATACCCTACCATTGGTCGGTATTTTTTTTACGAGCCGCCAGAAACACTGGGGTTTCAGAAGGTCGTTGATATGAATTTAAATTGAATCTATTTGCGCTCTCAGGGTTTTAAGAGCCAAATGCATTCGTTTCTCAATAGCTTTAACACTCACACCTTCCATTTCTGCGATCTCCGCATATTTCTTTCCATCTATCCGGTTGAGAAGAAAAACGGTACGCTGATTTTCCGGCAGGCTATTCAGTGCCCTGTCTAATTTTACTTTGAATTCCTTTTCTTCCATGAGAAACTCAGGCGTTTCCTGAGAGGTCCTAGGAGTTTTATCGGCGTATTTCAATCGTACCTTCTCGGCCTTCAGTACATTGAGATATAAGTTATTCGCCACCTTGTATACAAATGCCTTCGCCTTTTCAGGGGCAACCTTGGCGCAATTCTCCCAAAGTTTTACAAAAGCTTCTTGTACAGCATCATAGGCTTTTTCTTCATTCCCATATTTATAATATATGTAATTAAAGATCGTTTTAGAATTGGATTTGAAGATAGTGTTGAATACTTTCTCTTCACAGACATTATCCATAGTGTGAGCCTATTATGTGATAGATTAGTGCCAAAGATATTTTAAAAAAAATAAAAAGCAGGTAGGGTATTTCAAAAGAGAGGTGTTATAGTAACATACGAACAACAAAAAATCCAAATCGTTATGAAAAATGTTTTTAAGTATCCAATGTTTTGGTTGCTATTTATGGCAACGTTAATGGTTACTTCTTGTCAGGAAGAATTTGAAGAATTACCGCAACCAGACGAGCAACAAACCATTATGGCCAGTTCTTCTACGGCCAAATTAATTGAAAGGACCACTACTAATGATGGTTCCTTTGACAATATTGTAGATGGCGCCAGTTGTGTTGCGCTTAATTTTCCATATACCGTTGAGGTAAATGGAATTCAGATAACCATTGATTCTCGTGAGGATCTACATCTCATTGAAGAGATCTTTGATGCCATAGATGATGATGTAAATATTCTTGAGATCATTTTTCCAATTACCATTACCTTAGGTGATTTTACCGAAATTGTCATCAATAATAAAGAAGAATTACGTGCGCTTGCCGAAGAATGTATGGAAGGCGGCGATGACGATGATATTGAGTGTATCGACTTTGTGTATCCTATCACCTTATTTACATTCGATATCAATGAGCAACAAACAGGAAACGTCACTGTTAATAACGATGAAGAATTGCGTTTGTTCTTCAAAGGTCTGGATGATGATGACCTGATCAGTATAGATTTTCCCGTAACCTTGGAATTATATGATGGTACCCGCGTAACCGTTTCCAGCAATGCCGAATTAGCCGCCGCCATTGAAAATGCTAAGGATGCTTGTGATGAAGATGACGACGATGATTATAACGATGATGATTTTACCCTGGAGCGATTCAACAATCTAATAACAGAATGTCCATGGTTGGTGCGTGAAGTTGAATTCAATGCTGATCCTACAGAACAATATTTCGAGTATTTGATGAACTTTACAGAAGATGGAAATGTTACTGTAAAAGACAGACAAGGGAATGTGCTGAACGGTAGTTGGAACAGCCGACTCACAGATCATGGTGTCTTGGTGAATTTAGAATTTGATGTCCTGGTTGAATTTAACCTTGAATGGTTCGTATATGAAATTGAAGAAGGAAAGATCAAATTTTATGCCGAAGGTGGAAATAAGATCATCCTTAAAAGTGCCTGTGATGTATACAATGAAGATCCTAACACGCTACGTGAGATCCTGAGGGAATGTGCCTGGGTAATCAAGAAAGTGATAAATAATGGAGACGAAATTGACAGACTACTGGGATATGAGTTTAAGTTCATGGCCGAGGGTGTTGTAACCTTAAGTAATGGCGTTAATACTTCTACCGGTTCCTGGGAGATCACGACCAATGCACAGGGAAGACTTGTAATGGCCTTGACATTTGGAGAAGATCCAAATAATCCGGACAGGCTGGATCCAAATCCGAATGAGGTATATTTTGAATGGTTGTTAAGTGATTTGAGAAATGACCGCTTGAAATTTAATATCGAAGGAACTGCTTATGAATTGATCCTTCAGAGAGCCTGTGAAGATGCCCCTAATACTCCGGATGGTGATGTCCTTGAAATACGAAATGTAATGATGGGTGGTGATTGGATCGTTGCTCAATACAAAGATGGTGAAGTAGATGAAACTCAGAATTACCTGCAGTATACCTTTGCCTTCCAGATGCAAAATGTAATGGGAATCACTACTGGTCAGACAGGTACAACCCAGGCTGGCGTATGGAGAGTACTTCGCAACAGCGACGGAAAACTTAAAGTATATCTGAATGCCGGTATTAATGGTGATCTGATAGAACTAACAGATGATTGGGACTTTGTTTCTATGACTAAGAATGAAACAACCATGGAGTATGACAGAATAGAGCTGAAAAGCTATAACGATATGAATGCAAGCTATGAAGTATTGGTTTTTGAGAAGCCAATGCCATAAGCACAACATTTTGCCCCTAATTCATTAAAAAAGGGCCGCTTCTCCGGAAGTGGCCCTTTTTGTTGTCATATTTCTATGGCTACACTTCCGAGATCCCAATCCAATTGCTAAATTTGCATTTCTCATAAATGTATAGCAGCTATGTTCGATAATTTAAGCGAAAAACTGGATAAAGCCTTACATGTCCTTAAAGGGCATGGACAGATCACAGAGATCAATGTGGCTGAAACCACCAAGGAAGTGAGAAGGGCTTTGTTAGATGCCGATGTTAACTTTAAGATCGCGAAAGAGTTTACCAACAGGGTCAAAGAAAAAGCACTTGGACAAAACGTACTGACCAACCTTACAGCCGGGTCAGTTGATGGTTAAGATCGTAAAGGATGAACTTACCCAGTTGATGGGTGGAGATGCAGAGGGGATCGATCTTTCCGGAAATCCGTCAGTTATTTTAATGGCGGGCCTACAAGGATCTGGTAAAACTACTTTTTCCGGAAAACTTGCGAATTTTCTAAAGACCAAGAAAGTCTAAGAACCCTCTTTTAGTGGCGTGCGATGTGTATAGGCCTGCAGCTATTGACCAGCTTCACGTTGTAGGGGAGCAAATAGATGTACCCGTCTTTTCAGACAAGGAAAATAATGACCCGGTATCGCTTGCCAAAGCAGGTATAGCGCATGCTAAGGCTAATGAACATAATGTGGTCATCATTGATACCGCCGGTAGGTTGGCTGTTGATGAACGTATGATGAACGAGATATCCGACATCCGAAATGCGATCAGTCCTCAGGAGATCCTTTTTGTAGTAGATGCCATGACAGGGCAAGATGCGGTAAATACCGCCAAGGCCTTTAATGATGTTTTGAATTTTGACGGGGTGATCCTTACAAAGTTAGATGGGGATACCCGTGGAGGAGCTGCCATATCCATTAAATCAGTGGTCAATAAGCCTATTAAGTTTATTGGGACCGGAGAGAAGATGGATGCCCTGGATGTTTTTTATCCGGATAGGATGGCAGACAGGATCCTGGGAATGGGCGATGTGATCTCACTGGTAGAAAGGGCTCAGGAACAGTTCGATGAAGACGAGGCACGTAAGATCCAGAAAAAAATTGCCAAGAATACATTCGGTTTTGATGATTTCCTGAAACAGATTCAGCAGATCAAAAAGATGGGGAGTATGAAAGACCTCATGGGTATGATCCCAGGGGCAGGAAAGGCACTGAAAGGAATGGATATAGATGATGATGCTTTTAAGCATGTAGAGGCCATTATACACTCTATGACGCCGGATGAACGCTCCAATCCTTCTAAACTGGATGCCAGCAGAAAGAAACGCATTGCAAAAGGAAGTGGACGAACCATTCAGGAGATTAACCAACTTCTGAAACAATTCGACCAAATGGGCAAAATGATGAAGATGATGCAAGGTGGAGGCGGAAAAAAAATGATGCAGATGATGAGCGGACTTCGAGGTTAGGATTTACAATCCAGGTGGATAGGAATAGGTTGCTCATGATACACCTAAAGAGCATATAAAATTAAAACAGGTATGACCATTTTAGACGGTAAAAAGATCTCCAATCAGATCAAAGATGAAATTGCCACCGAAGTGGCCATGATGAAGGAAAAAGGAGAAAAAGTACCGCATCTGGCAGCGGTCCTTGTGGGAACAGATGGTGCCAGCCTTACTTATGTCGGCAGCAAAGTGCGTTCATGTAAGCGCATTGGTTTTGAATCTACCTTGCACCATTTGCCGGCAGAAACCACTGAAAGCGAATTACTTCAATTAGTTGACCAGCTAAATGATGATGCCAACATCGATGGTTATATCGTACAATTGCCCCTGCCAAAACATATTGATGAGCAAAAGGTGTTGATGGCCGTTCATCCCGACAAGGATGTTGATGGATTTCATCCGACCAATTTTGGAAAAATGGCACTAGATATGGAGTACCTTTATCTCCGCCACTCCATTTGGGATTATGGAGCTCCTGCGCAGATATGAGGTAGATACAGAAGGCAAACATGCTGTTGTTATCGGAAGGAGCCATATAGTGGGAAGACCAATAAGTATTCTGATGAGTCAGAAAGGTAAAGCGGCAAATGCCACGGTGACCCTTGACGCATAGTAGAACAAAGAATATCAAAGAACTTACACTACAGGCAGATATTATTATTTCTGCTTTAGGAGTTCCTCATTTTCTAAAGGCCGATATGGTGAAACCAGAAGCTGTTGTGATAGATGTCGGCATCACCAGAGTGGAAGATGCATAGCAAGGAAAAGGGATATTACATAACAGGCGACGTAGATTTTGAAGAAGTTTCAAAAAAGGCCTCATATATAACCCCAGTACCTGGGGGAGTTGGACCGATGACCATCGCCATGCTTTTGAAAAATACGCTACTCGCAAGGGAACGCCATCGAAAGAATGCGTAACTTGAAGTCGCGTTTTATAAACCTGACATTTTAACACGATTCGTGTAACAATAATGGACAAGGACAGTCTAACTTCTACAAACAATTAAACATAACTATACAGATGAAAAAAGTAACAAAGCATGTTCTTTTCTTCACTTTACTGGCAATTGTTGCATGTAAACAGGAAGTAAAGGAAGAAAAACCCCTTACTTCAGGAATTTTAACCGAGTATATGGATACGACCGTAAACCCCGGAGATAACTTTACGCAGTATGTAAATGGCACCTGGGTAAAGAATACGCCAATTCCGGATGATAAAGCGTCTTATGGAGTTGCATATATTATATACGAAGAATCTGAGGACAATGTAAAGAAGATTATCGAAGAATCGGCTGCTGGCGATTTTGCAACAAGGTTCCGATGAGCAAAAAGTTGGGGACATGTATCAATCCTATATGGATCTGGAAAAACGTAATGAAGTAGGAGCTGCTCCTTTGAAAGCAGAATTGGACAAAATAGATGCTATTGGCAACCTATGATGACCTGGCTACCTATTTTGCCTATGCCAATAAGTATAACATCAATGTTCCCCTTGGACTCTTGTCTATCAGGATTTTAAGGACCCAACTATTTATACGATTTACACCTGGCAATCCGGTCTGGGACTTCCAGATAGGGAGTATTATCTGAAAAGAGGACGACAGATCTAAAGAAATACGGGCCAAATATGTAGAGCATATTGCAAAAATGTTCGATTTGGCCGGACTTGCCAATGCCGAGGCATGCTGCTACTACCGTAATCGGATTGGAAACCAAATTGGCAGAAAAGCATTTGGAAAAAGAGAAGACAAGAGATCTGGTAGTCTCTATATAATATGTTTCCGTAGATACCCTTGCTAATATTATGCCCTCTTTTAACTGGACAGCCTTCTTAGGGGAAGCCGGTATGGAAAAACAGGAAAAATTAGGCGTATTGATGCTGGAGTATACTAAGGCGCTTGATAAGATCATTACCGGGACAGATCTAAATACCTGGAAGACCTATTTAAAATGGGGTGTCTATGGACGCAAATGCCTCCAGGCTTAATGAAGCCATGGATAAGCAGAATTGGGAATTTTATAGTAAGGAACTAAGACGGAACCAAGGAACAAAGGCCATTATGGAGAAGAGGGGTTTCTGCCGTGAATGGTACTTTGGGAGAAGTTGTTGGTAAGGTGTATGTAAAAAAACATTTTCCGCCAGAGGCCAAGGAACGTATGGAAGCCTTAGTCCAAAATCTATTAAAGGCCTATGAAGTAAGTATTAATGATCTGGATTGGATGGGTGAGGATACCAAAAAAGAGGCTCTGGATAAGTTAAGCAAGTTTACGCCAAAAATTGGGTATCCCGATAAATGGAAATCATATGATTTTGAAATAAAGGCCGATGATCTTATTTGGAAATATAATGAGATCCAGGCTATATGAATACAATAGGGAACTGGCAAAATTAGGACAGCCTATTGATCGGATGAATGGGGGATGACTCCTCAAACGGTGAATGCTTACTATAACCCAACCATGAATGAAATCGTTTTCCCGGCGGCTATTTTACAACCACCTTTTTTGATCTAAATGCAGAAGATGCCGTTAAATATGGTGCTATTGGAGCTGTGATTGGCCATGAAATCGGGCATGGATTTGATGATACAGGTAGCACTTTTGATGGGGATGGTGCCATGCGCAACTGGTGGACAGATGCTGACAAAGAAGAATTTAAAAAACGTACCGATGCACTGGTCGAGCAGTATAATGCCTATGAGGTATTGCCAGATCTGAATATTAACGGAGAATTTACCCTTGGGTGAGAATATTGGTGACCTGGGAGGTCTGAGTATTGCCCTGAAAGCATATAAAATGTCGCTGGAAGGTGCGGAAGCGCCCTATTATCGATGGCTTTACGGGAGAACAACGTGTTTTTATTAGGATATGCACAATCTTGGAGTAACAAAGCCAGGGATGAATCGTTAAGGGTTCAAATCAATACCGATCCGCATTCCCCGGCAGATTATAGGGTAAATGGGGTCGTGACGGAATATCCCTGAATTTTATACAACTTTTAATGTAAAAGAAACCGATTCCTGTATCTGGCACCTGAGAAAAGGGTGAAAATTTGGTAGATGATTAAAGAAGCAAAACATTAAGAACCCTCCTTTTGGAGGGTTTTATTAGTTGGGGAGTGAATAATCCCTGTTTCCCTGTATGGAATCATTAGGGTGTAATTATATCAATATCGGCATTACTTTCATCATTTGTCACAACTGCCCATTGCCATAATGGAAAGGACCACCAATAAGAAATAAAGAATATATGGCGTTTCATAGCTCAATAATTTAGTAGGTATGATTACCGAGATTGCTGTATTAATTACGTAACATTAAAAAAGCCCATTTGGTATTGGAAGCCTAGGTGCAAAATCATGTACCTTTTGTCGAAAATATTTCGACCAAATGAAACGAAGCATCCATTTATATCCCTTTTACTTCTTGCCTTTTTCGCTTGCAGACAACAAACGGACTTATAGAAATAGCAGATATCAATGTATTTCTATCGCAACTTCAGTTGCGAAGGACCCGAAGATGGCAGACTTTTATTGATGTTCGCAAAGTACCAATGACAAAGAACCCAGATTTCAGATCAATGATGGACTCAATACACAATTGATCTTTGGGATGAATGTTGAGGCAATGGAAGCCCGGGAAAACAGTGGTATTCGATGAAGAGGCATTTGGATATCCTTATCCTTCACTTGGCCGAGGTGCCGCCGGGAGAGTACTGGGTGCAGGCATTGTACATGTGTACGAAACCTTTGATCTTTCTACGGGCCATACGGTAAAACTACCTATGGATAATGGGGAAGGTCAACAATGGAATAAATCGCCCGGAAACCTATACAGTCACCCCTTTTAAAATTACCAGTTTCTGAAAGTGGCATCGCAAACTGGACATTCGTCATGGATCAGAAAATTCCTCCGATTGAAGAAGCTGAGGACACCGAATGGATCAAACATATCAAAATCAGATCGGAAAAACTATCAGAATTCTGGGGAAGGGACATTTATCTGGGAGCACATGTTTTATTACCTAAAGGATTTGAGGAGCATCCGGAAGCCAAATATCCGCTGATGATCTTTCACGGGCATTTTCCATATGACTTTGGCGGGTTTAGAACCATGCCGCCGGATCCTAATATGAAACCTGAATATTCAGCAAGATTTGATCTGGATGGCTACAATATTATACAACCACAAGAGGCCTACGATTTTTATAAACGATGGAATGAGCCCGATTTTCCACGATTCCTCATTATTGAAATACAACATCCTACACCTTATTACGATGATTCCTATGCCGTGAATTCGGCTTCTCAGGGTCCTTATGGCGATGCCATTACCTATGAACTTATTCCATACATTGAGAAGGAATTCCGGGGTATGGGGGAAGGCTGGGCACGTTTTCTTTATGGAGGTTCAACAGGCGGGTGGGAGGCCCTGGCAGTACAGGTTAAATACCCAGAGGAATATAATGGCTGTTTTGCGGCATGCCCCGATCCAATCGATTTTCGGGCGTATTGCCTGACCAATATTTATGAAGATGAAAATGCATACTACTACAAAAGCGACTTTAAACAGCTGGAAGTCCCCGCACATCGCGATTATTTGGGTCAGATACAAGCCACTGTAAAGGGTAATAACCAATTAGAACTTGTATTGGGGGACAAGTCGCGCTCAGGGCAGCAATGGGATATATGGGAAGCTACCTACTCTCCCCAGGGAACAGACGGGTATCCGCAGCGGATCTGGGATAAAATGACAGGTGATATAGACCATAATGTGGCAGAATATTGGAAAGAGAACTTTGACCTGCGGTATATTTTGGAACGCGATTGGGATAAAGTAGGGGACAAACTAAAAGGTAAGATCCATATTTATTGTGGTGATATGGATAATTATTATCTCAACAATGCGGTTTATCTCATGGAAGATTTTCTGGAGAACACAACAAATCCATATTATGAAGGAGAAGTGCTTTATGGGGATAGGGCAGAACATTGTTGGAATGGAGATCCGGACCAGCCTAATGCAATTAGTCGACTTCGGTATAACAGCATGTATGTACCCAAGATCATGGAGAGAATAGCTAAAAGTGCACCCAGGGGAGCCGATCTAAGTAGTTGGAGATACCGATAATATGACCTGAAAAAGAAGTAATCAGCAGATATGAAATATAGAAAATTTGGAAGAACCAATTGGCAGGTAAGTGAAATTGGATATGGTATGTGGGGTATGGGCGGATGGAAAGAGTCGGATGACCTGCTGTCTGCCCGTTCTCTGGACCTCGCCGTGGAACACGGGGTGTCATTTTTTGACACTGCCTGGGCATATGGGGCGGGCCATAGTGAACGATTGTTGGGAGCACTGCTCAAAAGACATCCTAAAAAGAAATTGTTCACGGCCAGTAAGATCCCTGCCAAGAATTTTAAATGGCCGGCGAAGCCTGAGTATGATTTTGAAGATTCGTATCCATCAGCTCATATTCTCGACTATACGCATAAAACATTAAAGAATCTGGGGGTAGAGCAGATAGATCTGATGCAGTTCCATACCTGGGATGATATATGGACAGAAAGGGAGGAATGGCAACGAACGGTGGAGGATCTTAAAACATCTGGTAAAATAGCAGCCATGGGGATCAGTATGAATCGATGGGAACCGGAAAATGGCATAGCGGCCCTTAAAACCGGACTAATCGATGCCGTACAGGTCATCTATAATATTTTTGATCAGGCGCCTGAGGATGTCTTGTTTCCTCTGTGCGAGCGTTTAAATATTGGGGTAATTGCACGGGTTCCTTTTGATGAAGGGACGCTCACCGGTAATATTACAAAAGAGACAGTCTTTCCAAAAGGAGATTGGAGAGCCAGCTATTTTGTTCCGGAAAACCTCGTTTCAAGCGCCGAGAGAGCAGATATGTTAAGACCCTTAGTGCCCAATGGAATGTCTATGGCAGAGATGGCACTTCGTTTTATCCTGATGAATAAATCTGTAAGTACTGTTATTCCCGGGATGCGAAAACAAAGAAATGTGTTAGCCAATGTTCACACAAGTGATGGGGAAGGGCTGCCCCGTTCCCTTTTTGAAGACCTTAGAAAACATCGATGGGATAGGAAACCAACTGCCTGGTCCCAATAATTTTTGAGAAATGGAAGGCAAAAAGTTTATCGCACAGGTTCTGGTTGCCATGATTTTGTATATAATTATTTCACTTATTCTTGAAGGGGATATTTCTAAGGAGATCCTGATAAGGGAGTCAAGGGACGGCCTTATTTTTGGATTGGTCTATTCAGTAATAATTTGGATTTGGAATCGCCGTAAAAAAAGTAATGACTCGTAAGATTATTTTGCAAATAATTGCCCCATATCCTTAAATGCCTTAAATTCAAGAGCATTGCCGGCAGGGTCAAGAAAAAACATGGTAGCCTGTTCTCCAACCTGTCCTTCAAACCGAACATAGGGTTCAATAATGAATGTCACCCCTTTTTCCTTTAGCTCTTCCGAAAAACTCTGAAAAGTATCCCAGGGCAAGACAACGCCATAGTGAGGAACAGGTACATTTTTACCATCAACAGCATTGGTATGGAGGTCCTCTCCTGATTTTGGTTTGTAGTGTATCACTAATTGGTGCCCGAATAGATTAAAATCTACCCAGTGATCACTGCTCCTTCCTTCAGAGCAATTCAGGACCTCCCGGTAAAAGGTTCTGCATTCATTGAGGTTGTGTACCGGAATAGCAATATGAAAAGGAGTGATCGAAGACATCGGCATTATTTGTTGTGTGCATACTACCACCAAAATATGATTCTATTTCGATTGCGTAACAGCACGGATTAGTTGTCATAAAAGTAAATATTTTCTATGATTTCAAGTAATCTATTATCTGTTCATTTACCTCTTTCTGATGCATGGAGTGGCCCAGCCCCTGCGTTTTTATAAGCCGACTATTATTCCATTGTGCATGTACCTTCTCAGAAGCGATGAACGGGGCCACAAGATCATGCTCATCATGTATCAGTAAGCCAGGGATCCTAATGTTCTTAGCATACTCTGCCGTTGTAAAATCATCAAAGCCAAACCCAAAATGTTTTTTGTAATAGGTATCCAGCGCATGCATCACCCGATCATTAAACCCTAAGAGATCCTGGTACCTCTTCATCACATCACTAAACTCTGCGGGGGCTCCAATACTGATGACCTTTTTTAGGGGATTATCCGGAAAGCGATATTGATGGTAGACAGCTGTCATGCCGCCAACAGAATGTCCTATGATATAGTCGGGATTGTAGCGAGATACAATGGTTTGAGTGCATTCTGTATAGCGTAAGACGTTGAATAAACTTCCTGAAGAATGGCCATGTGCAGGCGCATCAAAGGCCAGGACCGCAAATCCTTCTCTTCTCAAAAAACCAATAAGGTTTCGCCATCGATAGGCATTACTTTCCCACCCATGGAGGAGGAGAACGGTTTCTCTATCACCCTCCCAACCGTAGGTTTGTACCTTCATATCGGCTACTGTTACCACTTCCTTTTTGGCCTCTTCCAAAAACTGAGCCTGAATTGGTAGTATACGCCCTTTTCGTGGGGAACAAAAGAGGGTATATGCCTTATGAGCCACCGCTTCTTTAGAGAAGAGGGATAAAAAGTTAAAATAAGATCCAATCGCTAATGGTAGTAATGAGTTGTAAAGATTTTTCACGGGGGACTAGCTCTTTAGTGTTTGAAAGTTTGGGAGGATTGTCTATTGAAGTTAATTCCATCCGATCATCATATACTTAATTTTAGCTTTGTCCGGAATCTGTACGACATCAATATCCGTGTTGTTAAATCGCATTTCTGCAGGTAATTCTTCTTTGCTGATCGTAAAATACAGATCACTGTTTTTTAATAAGATTACTACATTGTTCAGCGAGGTGATCACTTTTTTCACAACCAGCTTGTCCTTGATTTCCTTAAAAGTACTCATCACATTCACTCCTTCCACGGTGCTATATCGGGGGTCGTAAATTCGGATGTTCTCTATGATGGGTACGCTGTCATTGGTAGGCGAAATACTTAATAAGTGGATTCCTCCCTTTTCAAAAACCTCTATTTTACCTGAAGCTGTTTCGCCTTCCATCAGAGCCGAGGTCCGAACGATCGAATCGTTTGCAAAAATACTGTCAAGTTGCGCAATGCGGGTCGTTTTTGAAAGGGGTCCCAAGTGATCTTTGGTAATGAGAAAGCTGGTATCCTCAGTTTTATTACAAGAAGATACTATAAGTATAAACAGGCAAAGGCCCATAAATGTTTTCATAAGTAATGAAATTTATAATTGATGTAAGATTGATTTAAAGGTAAGGCAGATATTTCTATTTCATAGCCTTGCTTAATATTCCTAAAACTCCTCTTATAAAAGTAGCACTTGTAAGAACTTTTATCACCGGATTTTGCCTTGTACTTTTTCGTTGGCTTGTAGAACGCGCTCTTGATGCAGGTTTGGCTTCCTCTTTTTTGGCAAGTGTTTCTGCTTTTTCAATTTTTTTATTAAGTATCTCGTACGCACTTTCCCTGTCTATGACTTCATTGTACTCTCTTACAAGTTTAGACTTACTGATCACTTCTTTTAGTTCGCTATTCGACAGGATATCCATTCTGCTCATAGGAGCTCGTAACATGGTAGCGGCAAGTGGTGTTGGCCTTCCTTTTTCATCCAGCGCACTGATCAGGGCCTCGCCTATCCCAAGAGAGGTAAGAACCTCTTTGGTATCATAATAGTCAGATAAAGGATAGTTTTCTGCGGTAAGCTTAATGGCTTTTCGGTCCTTGGCGGTAAACGCCCGCAGTGCGTGCTGCACTTTTAAACCTAATTGCGCTAATACGGCATCTGGGACATCGGTAGGATTTTGAGTTACAAAATAGAGCCCGATACCTTTAGATCGGATAAGTTTTACAATGCTTTCTATTTGATCTAACAGGGCGGTAGAGGCTTCTTTGAAAATTAAATGTGCTTCATCTATAAACAGGATTAATTCCGGGCGATCACTATCTCCTTGCTCTGGGAATGTGGAGTAGACTTCTGCCAACAGGCTAAGCATAAAGGTCGAAAAGAGTTTAGGACGGTCCTGTATATCAGTTAGTCTCAGGATACTGATAATTCCTCGGCCATCCTCATCTATCCTTGTGAGATCATTAACATCAAAAGATTTTTCTCCAAAGAATAAATCGGCTCCCTGCTGCTCCAACTCTATCACTTTCCTGAGAATAGAGCCCGTTGAACTGGTGGCTATTCTGCCGTAACTGTCTTCAAATTCCTTTTTGCCTTCATTGGTGGCATACTGAAGTACCTTTTTAAAATCTTTAAGATCCAATAAGGGAAGTTTATGGTCATCACAATATTTGAAAATCACGGCCACAATACCTTCCTGCGTTACCGAAAGATCCAGGATCCTGGAAAGAAGTACAGGGCCGAATTCTGAAACGGTTGCCCGTAACTTCAGACCATCCTGCTCTGATAAGGATAGGATCTCAACAGGAAACTTTTTAGGTGTGAAGGGAAACCCAATTTTGGCATGTCGTTCATCTATTTTTGGATGTCCCGGACTTGGTTGTGCAAGACCGCTGAGGTCCCCTTTCAGGTCCATTAATAAAACAGGAATTCCTTTTTCTGATAGGTTCTCTGCTAAAATTTGTAAAGTCTTTGTCTTTCCGGTACCGGTGGCCCCGGCAATCAATCCATGCCTGTTAAGGGTTTTTAAAGGAATTTTAACCAAGGCATTGGTGATCGTTTCTCCATCGAGCATGGCAGCGCCCATGGATATAAAATCACCCTTTGTTGTATATCCTTTTTCAATATGTTCGAAAAAATCTTCCTTTCTACCCATGCCTATTAAATTTTGATAAAAATAGGGTAATTTTAAGCAACATTAAAACAGCCATTTTATGAAAAATACTATTCTGTTTAGCATTGCGATCCTTTTGGTCTCTATTCAACTTGTCCGGGCACAGGAAAATTCCGGGATCATATTCCATGGATCACACGAATCAAAGAAACAAGCGGCACCCTTTAGTGATGCTGTGGAGGTAGGGAATCTCTTTTTTCTGGCCGGTCAGATCGGAATGGATCACAGTACCCGAACTATGGTAGAGGGTGGATTAACTGCCGAGACGGAGCAAGCTATTCAGAACATAAGTGATGTGCTTGTGCAACATGGACTTTCATTAGATCAGGTGGTAAAATGCACGGTTATTCTTAGTACTATGGACGACTTTGCTGCATTTAATGAGGTTTATAAAAAGCATTTTACAAAAAAGCCAGCACGTACCACATTTGCTGCCGCCGGATTAGCGAGGAATGCCAAAGTAGAAATTGATGTGATAGCTGTTCGATAATAAGGAAGGAGCCCAGCGCCAAAAAGCAATACCTACACAACTAAATAGTATCTTTGCGCCATGTTAGAAAAAGAGATCATGACGCTGGTAGAAAAAGGGACAATGCTTCCACTTATGGAAGAGTTCTATACGATTCAGGGAGAGGGATTCCACAAGGGTACTGCTGCGTATTTTATTAGAATTGGAGGTTGTGATGTGGGTTGCCATTGGTGCGATGTAAAGGAAAGTTGGAATGCTGCTACGCACCCACCTACAGCGATCTCAAGTATTGCTGAAAATGCGGCCCGGTATTCCAATACCATTGTAGTGACCGGCGGGGAACCCCTTACCTGGGATATGGGGCCATTAACGACACTTCTTAAAAACAGAGGTCTAAGCACACATATAGAAACTTCAGGGGCCTATCCATTAACAGGAAACTGGGATTGGATCTGTCTTTCTCCAAAGAAAAATAAAGGCCCTGTCGGAGATATTCATAGTAAAGCCCATGAATTGAAGGTCATTATTTACAACAGGGACGATCTGAGGTTTGCCGAGGAACATGCGGAGAAAGTAATCGATCAATGCGTACTTTACCTTCAACCAGAATGGAGTGTGCGCGATAAAGTGACTCCGCTTATTGTGGATTATGTGATGAAGAATCCAAAATGGAAGGTCTCTCTTCAAACACATAAATACCTCAACATTCCTTAAAATAAAGTCATTCTTTAAAAGGTACTTGAAAAAAGCGTGAAGGTGTCTAACGCCCTCCATTGGCTTGCAGGTCCAGGATACATTCTGAATCCAGGCCCGGAACGGCAGCTTTCCCGGTAGAAATACGTTTGTTCATTAAGCCCATTAATCCACCACCAAATTGAAGTTCGGCGCGCATAAGGCATCCATTAATGTCACAATGTCTTTCTGCATTGATATCTTCATGATCATTCACAGGTGGCGATCCAAGATTTACCAGACCTAAAAGATGGCCGAATTCATGGTTCAGGGTGGCAGTTTCTACATCTGCTATTGTTATCTGGCCACTTTTGGCGGCAATATCGCGAACGGTGGTTTCGTGGATCACCATGGAAGTGTTCCTGTAAACTGCGCCCAGGGTTACCGTATCTTCTGTTGGATCATCGGTTTCGGAAGGGGCGTCAGCAAAATAAATATAGATCGCGAGGGTGGTACCATCATTATATGCAGTTCTATTCTCACTTTCCAGATCCGCAACTTCCTGCAGGGTAAGATCATCCTCGTTCGGGCTTGGTAATTCCAGATATTGTATCTCTATATCTTGTTTAAAAGTACGTTGCAGCAAGAAAGTCTGAAAATTATCCATAGCCTCAGCGCTGGGTTGAAACCCTCTAACATAGGCAATCTCGATCAGTAATTTTGTAAACGTATTATTTGATAAGATGTCATTGGCAGAAGCACCGGTAGCGAGCAAATTTGCAGGATTAACAATTGGATCCGGACTATCAGAACTCTTGGAACATGCCGCCAAAAGTATCAGCCCCAGGATTAATATAGATGCTTTTTTCATAAAATGTAATGTTTGAAAGGGTAAATCTACTTCAATATAACAAGGTGTGGAGCATAAACCCTACTTAAAAACGGGTTTTTAACGGCTCTATTATGCGCTTAGTGTTAATTTAGCCAAGTAGTCGTAATGACTGCCTTTCCTTACAAGATCGCATTGAAATCCATGAAATTGTGCCGCTTTTTTTACAGTATTAAAATCAACATATAGCCAATCAAAAGGATGGCTCTTCAGCTCTTTGTATTGTATTCTAAAGGTTATTTCTCCATAATACGCTACATCCGAAGGAACTAAATATCCTCCGTCCTCTGTCTCCTCGAACATATAAATAATGTCACTGGAATCGAACAGCACCTGTCCGCCGGGATTCAAGAGTTCTTTTATTTTTTTAAAAAAAACATCAAGATTACTGAGTTTCCCTACCAGGCCTATACCATTCATAAGTAGTAGCAAGGTGTCAAATTTCCGGCCTTTATAGGTCCAAAGATCCGATTGAACTGCATCTTCGACCCCCCTTTTCCTGCAAATTTCTACTGCAGCGGGAGAAACGTCCAGGGCCGTCACCCTGTGTCCCTTTGAAGCAAGGTAAAGACTATGACTCCCTGCACCACAACCAATATCTAGAACAGTACCCTTGCAGGCCTTCAAAGCAGCCTTTTCAATTGCCGGCATGGCCTTAAAATCACGGAATAAATAGGCGACAGGCATCATATCCGTTTCCTGAAGCGAGCTGAAGGTCTTAATAGATCCTTGATGCCTATTCTTATAATAGTCCGTTATTGCTTTGCCAAAAACATCGTTCTGCACTTTAGGTCTGTTTAGTACAAAAGTGGGATATTTGTGTCATCCGTAAAAATTTAGGATCAATTTATGGATACTGAATTACCTAAAATCCAATTCTATGAAGGAGGTACTGCAACAACTACCCCAAATGGCAACAGAAAAAAAGGCGGAAAATAAAAAGTTTTTTGCCCGCCTGAAGAAAAAGCCCCCAAAGGATCTGGATTATACCATGAAACGGCTACACGAGGAAGAATTTCAAAGAACCGATTGTCTAACATGTGCCAATTGTTGCAAGACTACAGGTCCGCTTTTTACCAGGATCGATATTGAGAGGATTTCTAAACATCTTAAGATAAAGGCCGTTGCCTTTGAGGAAAAGTATTTGAGAACAGATGAAGATGGTGATAAAGTGTTGCAGCAGCTCCCCTGTGCTTTTTTAGGTTCTGATAACTATTGCAGTATCTACGAAGTAAGACCCAAAGCATGCAGGGAATACCCACATACGGATCGTAAAAAATTTGAACAACTTGGGGCACTTACTATTAAGAATACGTATGTATGCCCGGCAGCCTATAACATCGTGGAAGAAATGAAACGACAAATCAAAAGATAGGGCCTTTCCCCTTATTCTTTGAAAATGATTATTTTTGGGAGCATGGAGACCATCATTCACTATTTTGAAACGATCCCTTCCAGCCACAGGAGTATCTTATTGGTTTTGGGGATCAGTTTTTTCTGGATGCTCGAAGGGGCGGTTCCGTTGTTTCGTTTCCAATATAAGAAGTGGCGACACGCATTGCCCAATTTCTTTTTTACGCTAACAACCATAGTGATCAACTTTGCCCTGGCCTTTTTACTCTTAAAAACGAGCGACTGGGTGGCTGCAAATGATTTTGGGATCATCAATTGGTTACCTGAAATGCCCCTGTGGGGATATATACTCCTTGGAGTATTGTTGCTTGATTTCTTTGGGGCCTATTTAGCACATTATGTGGAACACAACGTAAAGCCGCTTTGGATGATACATTTGGTGCATCATACAGATCACGAGGTAGATACAACTACGGCGAACAGGCATCACCCCTTGGAGAGTCTAATCCGATTTGCTTTCACCCTTGCTGGCGTATTATTGGTGGGCACTCCTATCGGTATTGTTATGTTGTATCAATCGGTATCCCTGGTGGCCACACAGTTTGGGCATGCCAATATCAGGCTACCAAGAAAAATTGATCATGCCATTAGTTGGGTATTGGTCTCACCAGATATGCATAAAGTACACCATCACTTTGTCTTACCCTATACAGATTCGAATTACGGCAATATTTTTTCTATCTGGGACCGTATCTTCGGTACTTACATGGAACTAGACCGTGATGCCATTGTCTATGGGGTAGATACCTTCCCAAATAAGGAAGAAAACGGGAATATTATGAGTTTGTTAAAACAGCCCTTTCACAAATACCGTAAACCTACGGGAGGTGTTACTAAACCTTAGGGATATAAAAGATATTTTGCTCTGATCCCGCTAAACTTTTTGAGATCTTCCTGCCATGTGGCCCTTATCTCAGCCTCGTTCATGCCTGCTTCTATCTGTTGCTGAAGTTTAGCTGTTCCTGCATGTTTGCTGAAACCCGAGGTGTTAAAAAATTGATCTTTCTCCAGGCAATACCGGTATGCATTTATGATCCATTCGAGAGATACTTTGGAGAGCCTTGAGGTCTTGCTGAGATCTTCCCCATAACATAACACTCCCAAATGTTTGGGCGATTTGGCTCCGGGGTTGGATTCCGGAGTATACGTAAAAGCGAATTCGGCCTTATTAAGAAAAGGTGCTCCGTAGCGTTGAAACTGGAAATTGGTACCCCGTCCTGCATTGATATTAGTCCCTTCAAAAAGCCCAAGACTAGGATATAAATTTACAGATTGGTCATTTGGAAGATTTGGAGAGGGTTTTATAGGCAAATGATAGGTGCTGTTATGCCTATAATTCTCCAGGGCGATAACGGTTAGTTGTGCCTTATTCTTATTTTCCAACCATCCCTCCTCGTTGATCATCCTGGCGTATTCGCCGATACTCATTCCGTAAACCAAAGGGATGGGTGTCATTCCCAGAAAACTGTTAAATGAGGGTTCCATGGTAGGCCCATCTATATAATGGCCATTCGGATTTGGTCTGTCCAAGACCATTATCGGTATGTTGTTTTCTGCACATGCCTCCATGACCAGCTGAAGGGTAGCGATATAGGTATAAAACCGTACGCCCACATCCTGAATGTCGAAGACCATCATCTCTATTCCTTTCAGGTCCTTCTCCGTCGGTTTTCTATGGGCTCCGTACAGGGAGGTTATTGGCAAACCAGTGTCCAGATCTATTCCATCCTCCACTTTTTCACCAGCATCGGCCATCCCCCGGAATCCGTGCTCAGGAGAAAATACCCGAGTAATTAAAATATTGTGGCTTAATAGAGAATCCACCAAATGGGTATAGCCGGGTTGACTTTCCCCAGCATCATTTTTAAAGATCACACTGGTCTGATTGGCTACCACTCCGATCTTTTTATTGGCTAATAATGTAAGGTATGCAAGGGTTCTATTGGCCCCAACCGTAATTTTTGTCGTGTCCTCAGCACCGTCATAGATTATGGGAACATCGTGTATTGACACTGTTCTTTGAACTTTACCGCCACATGAAAGTAAGAGTAGGAACGCAAAAAAAAGTAGTTGCATAAAATGAAACGCAGAATTCCTTTTTTTCAGAAGATCTTTCCCCTTGTTCCAAGAAACGTGGACAATTAACAGAGGAAAACTGTATTTTTGATTCTTTATAAAAAGCATCGGTTGAATTTAGAACTGTTTATCGCAAAACGCCTTGTCAAAGGTAAGCAGCATAAAATTAGCATATCTGCCCCGATAATAAAAATAGCGATTGCTGCTATTGCCCTGGGGATTTTGATGATGTTGATCGCTATGGCTACCGGTGTTGGCCTAAAGTATAAGATCAGGGAAAAGATTGCGGCTTTTAATGGTCACATTCAAATCTATAATTACGACAACAACATCTCAGACGTCTCTGTGGTTCCCGTTTCTGTCCAACAGGATTTCTATCCAGATTTTAATCTGGTAGAAGGGGTACGCCATATTCAAGCGGTGGCCACTAAGGCCGGAATTATCAGGACAGAGAAAACCTTTGAAGGGATCATTGCCAAGGGAGTAGGAAAGGACTATGATTGGTCGGTTTTTGAAGATTTTGTGATATCGGGTAGCTTGCCAACTTATACCTCCGAATTGAATACGGAGGTCCTGATGTCCAAAATCATGGCCAGCAGGCTGCAAATGGGGGTAGGGGATGAATTCTTTACACTTTTTTTAAAACAGGAAGATCCTTCGAAGGTTCCTAATCAGAGAAAATTCAAGATAACCGGCATCTACGATAGCGGGTTTGAAGAGTTTGATGGCACTTATATCTTTGTCGATATTCGTCACATCCAAAGGATGAATCAATGGGCAGAGGAGGAAGTAGGTAATTTTGAAATTTTCCTCGACGATTTTGATACCATCGATGAAAAGAGTCAGGAGATCTACGGAAAGATCCTTTCCACGCTAGACACTCAGACCATAAAAAACAAATATTACAAGATCTTTGAATGGATAGGGCTGTTCGATTTTAATATTGCCATTATCATTGGAATTATGATCATTGTTGGAGGGATCAATATGATTACTGCCCTGTTGGTTCTGATTTTGGAAAGAACTCCTATGATCGGGATCTTAAAAGCGTTGGGGGCAGACAACTGGAGTATTCGCAAGGTATTTCTCTATAATGCGGCATACCTTATTCTTATAGGCCTATTCTGGGGTAATCTTCTGGGACTTGGACTTATATGGCTCCAGGATCGATACCAATATTTTAAATTCCCAAATCCTCAGGAATATTATATAGACTACATTCCTGTTTATATCGACCTTCCCACTATCCTATTACTAAATCTTGGCGTATTGTTACTATGTATGAGCATGCTATTGATCCCGTCTTATATAATAACGAGGATCAGGCCGGTAAAAGCGATCAAATTCGATTGATAAAGTGGGTATTTTTTCCCCTGACATTATTACTAAAATTCAAGCCAAATAAACTTTCCTTCTAGGCCTTGATTTAGGGAACTAGTATCTTTGTCGTCATGATGAACTATGCAGAAAATATTTTGGGTACCATTGGCAATACCCCGTTGGTGAAAATGAATGCCCTAACCAGGGAATTACCTTGTCTTGTACTCGCAAAATATGAGACCTTTAATCCGGGAAATTCGGTAAAGGATCGTATGGCACTTCAAATGGTAGAAGATGCAGTGGCTGCAGGGAAACTAAAACCGGGAGGTACTATAATAGAAGGAACTTCAGGAAATACAGGTATGGGGCTCGCGCTTGTGGCGGTAGTAAAAGGCTACAAGATGATCTGCGTCATCAGTGACAAGCAATCCAAGGAGAAGGTAGATATTTTAAAGGCCATGGGCAGTGTAGTGCATGTATGTCCTACGGATGTAGCTCCGGAAGATCCAAGGAGTTATTATTCTACGGCTAAACGACTTTCTGAGGAAATACCGAATTCCTGGTATGTGAATCAATATGATAATCCTTCAAATACCAAGGCACATTTTGAATCAACCGGACCCGAGATCTGGGAACAGACGGATGGGAGGGTAACCCATTTTGTGGTAGGTGTGGGCACCGGGGGTACTATTTCAGGGGTTGGAGCTTATTTAAAATCAAAAAATCCCAAGATTAAAATATGGGGCGTAGATACCTATGGCTCGGTGTTTAAGAAATATCATGAAACAGGTATTTTTGACAAGAATGAGATATATCCCTACATAACAGAAGGCATTGGAGAGGATATACTGCCCAAGAATGTGAATTTTGATATTATCGATGGCTTTACCAAGGTAACCGATAAAGATGCGGCTGTGTATACCCAACGCCTGGCTAAGGAGGAAGGAATGTTTTTGGGGAATTCTGCTGGTGCGGCCATAAAAGGTGTACTTCAATTAAAAGAACATTTCAATAAAAATGATATTGTTGTTGTTTTGTTTCACGATCATGGAAGCCGGTATGTGGGGAAGATCTACAATGACGAATGGATGCGAAAACAAGGCTTTTTAGATTAGTTTTGGTATCTTTTAAGATGATTTTACTTTAAAAATCAAAAGTAACTTCAGGCTTTTTATAAAGCAGCTACTTTTTTAATGCACCTATGATAACACTCCATAACAAAAAACAAAAAGTGACCATCGAGAATGGCGAACTTACGAGTTACCTGGTTGACGGGTATGAAGTAATGCATCAGATCGGAAGTCCGGGGTGGAACCATACAGATACTGAAATGTTCCCTATAATTGGCCCGACGGATAAAGCCGGGTTTAGGGTTCATGTACCAAAAGGTAACGCGATCCAGGATCAGCATGGTCTTCTAAGGGAACTTTCATATACCGTGGAAGAAAAACAAGATACTTTGGTTAGGTATGTCAAGGAATATGCCGCCGGCACTGTTGTTGAAAATTCGAAATTTCCGGATAGATCAACGGCACCGCGACTTATCTGGCCTTACAGTTTTAAATTTAAAAAGACCATACGTTTAACAGAGAATTCTTTAAAGATCTCATTTGATGTAAGTGGAGAAAGGGATATGCCCTTTATGGTAGGGTATCACCCTGCTTTTAAACTGCGTACTACCAAGGCACAAGTGAGAACATCAGTAGCATCATATTCATTGGAGGAGATCATAAAAGCCGGTAACCGGGCGATTGAAGTTCCTCAGCAAGAAGAACTATTTTTGGAAGACGAACACATTATTCGGATTCAAACAAAAGGCTTTGGACATTTTATGTTATGGTCGCCCTCTGCCAATATGATCTGTGTGGAACCCATCACATTTTATCCATATGCCACAGACCAGGATTTCTTACATGAAGGATTTACATATTTAGATAAAGAACAAGCAAAATTTCAGATAGAATTACAACTAATTTCATAAGAATGGAGACGAATAAAAAGCAGTTAACATCTGCCCAGATAGAAGAACAGTATGGGTTTTTATTTGAAGAAGAATTGCTAAAGGATATCGAAGCCGTAGGGGTGCTGAGAAAGGTAAAGGAAGGTGATTTTCTTATGGATATTGGCGATCCTATTCTGGCAATGCCATTGATCATAAGTGGGGCCATAAAGATCTTAAGCGAAGATAAGGATGGTGACGAATTACTCTTGTATTTTATCGAAAAGGGAGATACGTGTGCCATGACATTATCATGTTGCCTTCAAAAGGGAAAAAGTAAGATAAGGGCAGTGGCGGAATCGGACGCAGAACTGCTTATGGTGCCAATAGAGAAAATGGAAGAATGGATGGGGCAATATAAAAGTTGGCGCCATTTTATTCTCGACAGTTATCACGAAAGAATGCAGGAACTATTGGAAACCGTAGATACCCTTGCTTTTATGAATATGGACGAGCGCCTTTTCAAATATCTGAAAGACAAGGCCATGGTGAATCAAAACGATATCATCCAAACAACACATCAGGATATAGCTACAGACCTTCATACCTCGAGGGTAGTGATTTCCAGATTGCTGAAAAAGATGGAGCACGAAGGAAAAATAAAATTACATCGCAGTCAGATTCAGCTCATTGAATTTTAAATAGATAGATTTTGCTTTTATGCAGATCAAGGTACTATGCAAAAATTATTTCCGTTTTTAAGCTGGCTCAGGACGTATAAGTGGCCATATCTTCCCAGCGACCTGATGGCCGGTATAACTGTTGCCATAGTCCTGATCCCACAAGGATTGGCGTATGCTTTAATTGCTGGTCTTCCTGCCGTATACGGATTGTATGCTTCCCTTGTGCCATTAATCGTGTATTCCTTTATGGGAACCTCCCGCGCTTTGGGCGTAGGGCCGGTAGCTATGGATTCTCTTTTGGTAGCCGCTGGTCTGGGAGCAATTGCATCTATTGGTCCGGAGAACTACATAGTTATGGCAATTTTCCTGGCCTTGCTGGTGGGTAGTATCCAGTTATTGCTTGGCTTATTTAGAATGGGTTTTTTGGTGAACTTTTTGTCAAAACCTGTTATTAGCGGTTTTACCTCCGGCGCGGCCCTCATCATTATGTTCAGTCAGTTGAAGTACCTTTTGGGCACGGATATTGAACGTAGCAATCAGTTTCATTTGATTATTTGGAATGCAATTCAAAAATTGGGAACCATAAATCCCTACGATCTGGGAATTGGGATACTGGGGATTTTACTATTGATAGTGATAAAAAAATGGAATCGAAAATTACCGTATATTTTGATTGTTGTCATTATAGGAATAGTCCTGGTCTTCGCATTTCAGCTGACCTCAAAAGGCGTGGCCATAGTAGGTGATATTCCCAAAGGTTTGCCCCAGTTAGGCATCCCAGAAATAGAATGGGGCTATTTAATCGAATTATGGCCCATAGCACTCACCTTGGCACTTGTTGGCTATCTCGAAACCATCTCTATCGGTAAGGGCATTGAAGATAAAATGAACGGGGATAAACTTAATGCAAATAAAGAATTGGTAGCGCTGGGCCTTGCTAACATGGCAGGTTCCTTTTTTCAATCCTATCCCATTACATCTAGTTTTTCAAGATCTGCAATCTACTTTGAAGCCAGATCGAGGACTAATATGGCTACACTGATTACGGCTTTGATAGTTTTGTGCACGCTCTTATTTCTAACACCATTGTTCTATTATCTGCCAAAGGCGGCCCTTGCAAGTATTATTATGGTCTCTGTTTATGGCTTGGTGGACCTGCCCTATGCCAAGATTTTATGGAAGTTTAGAAAAGATGAGTTTGCAGTGCTGCTGGCCACTTTTTTGGTGACCTTATTTATAGGTATTATGGAAGGTATCTTGGTGGGGGTATTAATTTCACTATTATTGATGGTTTACAGAACTTCTCATCCCCATTTTGCAGTGCTGGCAAATATCAGGAATACTGATTATTATCGCAATATAAACAGGTTTGAGAGTGAGGTGGTCGTTCGGCCGGATCTTTTGATAGTCCGATTTGATGCCCAGATGTATTTTGGGAATGCTACTTTTTTTAAGTCGCATTTAATGCATTTAATTGAGGAAAAAGGCCCGGGCCTAAGGGCAGTCATCTTAAATGCTGAAGCGATCAATTATATCGATTCTTCATCTTCAGATATGCTGATAAAGTTAATAGAAAAATTATATGAAAAAGGCATTCATTTTTTTATAGCCGGGGCCATTGGGCCCACCCGGGACATACTTTTTTCCAGTGGGGTCATGCGGTTACTCCCTAAAGAATGTCTTTTTGTAGAGACCCGTGAGGCTGTTGCATTTTTTGACGATCCACAAACCAAGTCCCAATTGCAATCCAAAGTGGCACATCAATGGAATACAATCGGTGACTAAAGTTACCCAAGCTTTTGGATTATGATGTATTTTTGCAAAGTAAAGTAAAGGAGTATGAACATAGAACAGATTTACACAGGTTGTCTTGCCCAGGGTGCTTACTATATTGAAAGCCAGGGTGAAGTAGCGATTATTGACCCCTTAAGGGAAGTAACGCCCTATATTAAGAGGGCCGCCAGAGATAAAGCAAAGATCAAATATATATTTGAGACTCATTTTCATGCCGATTTTGTCAGTGGTCATGTAACCCTGGCTAAAGAAACCGGAGCTACGATCATATACGGTCCCAACGCAGATCCATCTTTTGAAGCCCTGATAGCCGTGGATGGGCAGGAGTTTAAATTGGGCGCACTTACTATTAAGGTGCTTCATACGCCCGGCCATACCATGGAAAGTACTACCTACCTTTTAAAAGACGCAAAAGGAAAAGATAGGGCCATATTTTCCGGAGACACCCTCTTTCTTGGGGATGTTGGAAGACCCGATTTGGCACAAAAGGCTGCACATCTTACTCAGGAACAATTGGCGGGTTTGCTATACGATAGTTTAAGGACCAAAATTATGCCGCTTGCCGATGATGTTATTGTATATCCTGCCCATGGCGCCGGTTCCGCATGTGGGAAGAATATGATGAAAGAAACGGTTGATACCCTGGGAAATCAAAAAAAGATGAACTATGCTCTAAGGCAAGACATGACCAAGGAAGAATTTATTTCAGAGGTTACCGAAGGACTATTGCCACCGCCAAAGTATTTTCCTTTAAATGTGAAGATGAATAAGGAAGGCTATGAAGACATCAAGGAAGTTCTCAAAAGAGGCACCAAGGCACTAATGCCCGATGAGTTTGAATCATTGGCCAATGAAACAGAAGCAATTGTTCTGGATGTTAGAAGTGAGCAAGAATTTGTAAAGGGCCATATTCCCAGGTCCATTTTTATTGGTCTCAAGGGCGATTTTGCTCCATGGGTAGGGGCATTAATCGCTGATGTTAACCAAACTCTGTTATTGGTAGCTCCAAAAGGTCAGGAAGAGGAAGCAGTGACCCGCCTCTCCAGAGTGGGCTTCGATCATACTATAGGATACTTAAAAGGAGGATTTGAAACCTGGAAAAAAGCAGGGAAAGAAACCGATAGTTTACCCTCAATTCATGCAGAAGAACTGAAAAAAGAGCTTTCAGATAAAGAAACTGCGGTTTTTGATGTGCGAAAGGAAAGTGAGTTTACGGCAGAACATCTGCCTCAGGCTATAAATACACCTTTGAGTACCTTAAATGAACATCTGGCTTCTTTCCCAGACAACACTACCTTTTACTTGAATTGTGCAGGAGGATATCGCTCCGTGATCGCAGCATCTATTCTTAAAAGCAGAGGTATTCATAATCTGGTGGATGTGGGCGGAGGTTTTGGCGCTATAAAAACGGCAGGAATTGAGACAACAAACTATGTCTGTCCTTCTACCCTATGACAAAAATCATGTACAATTAGTGCTTTAATACTTAGTTTTACACAATGAACCGGGATAAAGGGATCAAAATACTACTGGTATGTACAACATGCCTGGTTGTAGTATCCTTAACGGTCTATTTGGTTTATTCAATTACTTAAATATTTTACATATGAAAACAAATATGGGTGCCCTAGACAAGATCATCAGGGTTATTGTGGCTATTGTGGCAGGACTTCTGGTATATTTTGAAGTAGTACAAGGTGTTTATTCATATATCCTGCTAACCATTGTCGCTATTTTTGTCTTGACAAGTCTTGTAGGCTTTTGTCCACTTTATAGCATTTTCGGTCTAAATACCTGTGCGGTCAAGAAAAAGGAGTAGCACGTTGTTTGTTGTAGGTCAGGTATAAAAAGGTGTCCTTAAGTTTTTACAGCCATCTGGGAGTTTATTCCTTTGAACAAGAGGTCCCGGTTCCTTTGGCTGGTGCTGTTTCCAAAATTTAAAATTATTTTAAGATTACTCTTTCTAACTTCCTATTTTTAGTATTTTTAAATTGAATTAGAAAATAAGAATGCTAAAAAATTTTATTAAGAGTGTAGGGGTTATAAACATTATTCTGCTCCTTGTTGTCCTCTCCATCATTGTTGTTTCAGAATATATATTTCTTTCAGGCAACAAGTTAGATGCCATTTTCATCGCCTTCTGGGCTCCCACCATTCTTGGATTTATGAATTATTTTAAATACAGGAAGTGATGGATTTTATACTTGCATACTCAATTTTTGTGGGGCTTATCTTCCTTATCTGGATGATCTTTGTCGTTAGAATGTACAAGGAATTGAATAAAAAACAATAGGGCGGTAGGCCTGGTTGGAAATTTTGCCCTTCCCCAATAGACATTTAGCCTGGAAATGGGAGTAGCTTTTCCTGATTTTTGAAGGCATAGGAAGCGACCAGTCTTTTGGTTTCCACGGTCTCTTTTTGAGGGGTAACAAAGGCCATAATATCTTCAATGGACCTGACCTCTGTTTCTTTAGGAACAAATCCGTAACCGTAGTATTTGCCATCCTGTACAACTACCAGGGCGTCTTCCTCAGCATACCTACCTTTGTCGCGGATAATAAAATTATCTTTATTGTCAGCGATATGATGAAGGGCATCTTTTACTTTTAAATTATAGGATGCTACAGATTCCTGTCCTCTGCAGATCCCTGCACATTGTTTTACCCTGAAATGAGTACAATGGTTTACTCCCTCCTGCAAGTGGCAGTATTTTGCACATAAATTATAATCGGCGCAAATAATTTCCAGGAATTCCCTGCATTCATTTATCGAGTACATCGTGGTAAGAGGTTGAGGTATGTTCTTAACCTTGTTGAATGCTAAATGCAAAATTCCATCACGATCTTCATAGTGGAAAATGGCGTAGGCTGGGATCCTCCTCTTCTGAGCTCTGTTATAAAGAGGAAAATAATGCTTAATGGCAGAAGATTCCATTAAAAAGGCCACTAATTCATTTCCTGCAAGTTCAAAATCTATCTTTTCAGTAACCCTGCACATTTGTATCTCTTTTTCACTCTTATCGTAAAAATGTCCGAGTACTCTTTTTTTTATGTTGTTGGCCTTCCCTGCATAGATCACTTCGCCTTTGGAATTTTTAAAAAAGTAAATTCCCGTTTTTGAAGGCAATTTATCGTATTGTGCTTTTGGAAGGGATGGAGGCAGGGTGGCTTCCTGTGATCGTGCATTTAGGAATTTTAACACCGTTTTCTCTGCCTTAGGAACATTGAGGATCTTCTGGAACAACAATACTGTAGCATGCGCATCACCTCTTGCCCTGTGCCTGTTCTCAAGCGGGATATTGAGGGATGTACAGAGTTTCCCTAAACTATAGGAACGATATCCCGGGAACACTTCCCGGGACAAACGAACCGTGCATAATTTTTTGCGAACAAAGGATATTCCCAATTCCTTAAATTCATTTTTTATGACATTGTAGTCGAAGTTAACACTATGGGCCACAAAAATAGTTCCTTCTGTGAAGGATAGGATCTTTGGCGCAATTTCTGCCAGGACAGGAGCATTTCGGACCAGTGCATTATCTATTCCTGTGAGTCCGGTTATAAAGGGGGGTATATTACATTCCGGATTTACCAGCGATGTAAATTCATCTATGACCTGAGATCCATTATACTTAAAAATAGAGATTTCTGTGATCTTATTTCCCTTGATTCCGTTCCCCGTGGTCTCTATGTCTACAATGCAATACAAAGTGTTGGTTTAACTTCTTTTATTATGATATTTAAGGCAAATATAACTGGCCTATTCCTTGTTTTTTGAGCCAAAAAAGAGGACAACAAGCGCTGTCCTCTTCTACAAAATTTTCATTAGGTGCCGCCTATTTGCTCCTTAGGAGTTGTCTACAACTTTAGCGCTTGCAGCGTTCTTTTTTACGGAGGCAATTCCATTTGCCATAGATGATGCAGAGGCATACATCTGACTGGCACCGATCTCTTGTCCGTTAGAAGCTTTTAGCCCAAAATAAGGTTTTCCATTTTTTGCTACTTTTCGATCGAACATAGAATCGTTCTTGGAATTTTTACGAACGGATTCTATTCCATTTTCACAAGCTGATTTGGTTTTGTATGCCTCACTGCTTAAGATAACTTGACCGTTTCCAGCTTTTAAGTTAAACCTGAATTGACCGGATTTGTCTTTTTTAATTTCGAATTTGCCCATTTTACAAGTATTTTAATTTCCTCAAATTTAACATATTAAACCATAAATTTTGGGAATGTTCTAAAAAAAAATCCACATTTTATTGTGGATTTATCAAAAGCTATGATTTTATTATCAAGATTCCATTTTTACTAAGGTAATTTACTTTTACCTCGTTGGCGAGCCTTTCAGTCGTTTTTCTATCTTCTGTTTTTTTTCCGTGAGCTGTTTCATAAGATCCATAAGCTCCACATCCTTGGTTTTCTTGTATACTTCGTTGATCGCGAGGATGATTTCCTTAGCATCTCTCGACGCCTGAACACGGTCACTGGTCGACATATGACTCATTTTCAGGTTTATAAAGGCATCTGCCCGTTTAAATATGTCCATTTTTGTTTAAATATAGAATGAAGCGCTTAAGATAGGAAACATTTCAGATTGGCAATGCTGATGTGCATATAATATTTTCCTATAATTTACTTAAAAAAATGTGAAGTAACTCAAATTCATCCTTCTGCGGCCCTTTGTTCTCTTTTTAATCGAGCTTGGGTCTAAAGGAATTGAATAGTGTAAATTTTTAAAAAAGAATATGGATCGGCATTCGCCGCCCGCGTGCCGCTTAAGCTTCAGCGGGGGCGGCAAGCCCATACGATTTATATTTATAAAAAGAAATGTGGTTTAAATAATAAGCCCTCCTTCGCTCTTGTTTTACTTGAGCTTCGGAGGGCGTAGGTGGAGCCGGGGAGGTTACCTTCGGTGATCTCCTGGTCTCCCTTTTAGCAAATACGGCAAACTGTGCTTTCAGCCCAGGCGCCTAAAACAAAAAAATCTGCTCAAGTAAACTTGGCAGATTTTAAATAAGTTTTAGTCACAGTATTGCTGTGCTTCAAAGTGGAGCCGGGGAGAGTCGAACTCCCGTCCAAACAAGCAATACCACTGCTTTCTACATGCTTAGTTCTTGTTTGATTTTCGATGTATAGCTGACCATGAACCGCCTACTATACACTTAGCTTCTTTATCTTTTAACCCTAATAAAGCGAAAAGGGCTTTATGTTGATTTTTATGGTGTCCCATAACAGATCGCCATCAACAAGGGCTATCCCGGGACATCTCGCTTCTCTGCCTGGCAGAGACGAGGCTAAATCCTACTATAATTCGGATTAAGCGGCAAGAGCGTAATTAGATTCGCCATTTAAAAAGTGTGAAATATGAGATTTACGAGCTGTATCCCAGCGCTCGACATGCTTACAATGCCATTGGTCTCGCTGTCAAAACCAGTCGGCCCCTTCAATGAGAAAGTTGCACTAATGCGCAACCTAATCGAATTGAATCCCGCCTTGGGGGGAATTCATTACCTCATCTTTTTTTTCAATGAACATTTAACTCTAAAAAGGATCGCAAAGATACCAAAAAGTTTGTGCACCGGTCGAAATCCACGTAATTTTGAGCAAAATCTATACCAAATCCTATGACACACTTCGGAATCATCAGAGAGCGCAAGAATCCGCCGGATAAGCGGGTAGTATTATCTCCGCAAGCCTGTCAAAAAGTCCTGAATACATTTTCTGAGGCCAAAATTACTGTAGAGCCCTCTCCACTTAGGGTCTTTAGCGACCAGGAATATCGGGAAGCCAAACTTTCTGTTGCCTCTACCATGGAAAACTGTGACGTGCTCATAGGTGTCAAAGAGGTGCCCATTGATGCTTTGATACCAAACAAGAAATACTTTTTTTTCTCTCATACAATCAAAAAACAGCCATATAACCGAGAATTGCTACGGGCAATTTTATCCAAGCACATCGAATTGTACGACCATGAAGTAATCACGAACACCAAGGGGATACGTTTGGTAGCCTTCGGGCGCTATGCAGGAATTGTAGGTGCATTTAATGGCATTAGAACGTATGGATTAAAGTCTGAACAATTTAAGATCCCAAAAGCGGAAGATCTGAAAGACAAAAAAGACCTGATCAGAGAATTGCTCAAAGTTTCTTTACCACCCATAAAAATAGTATTGACCGGAAAGGGAAGAGTAGGTAACGGTGCCAAGGAAATTCTGGATGGTATGAAATTACTAGAAGTAAGCGTAGAAGACTACTTAAATAAGTCCTTCGACATCCCCGTCTACTGCCAAATTGATGTGCTCGATTACAACCAACGCATAGATGGAAAAGTACTGCCAATGCAAGATTTCTTTGATCATCCTGAGGCCTATGAATCAAATTTTATGCGTTTTGCAAAAGTGAGCGATCTTTATATTGCGGGTCACTTTTACGGGGACGGCGCACCCTTCCTATACACGCGGAATGATGCGAAAGATCCGGATTTTAATATACGGGTTGTGGCAGATATTAGCTGCGATATAGACGGTCCGGTTGCCACTACTCTTACGTGCCTCTACGATTGCAGACCCAATATACGGGTATGATCCAAGCACAGAAGAAGAAGTACCTTTTATGAAAACGGAAGCCATTGCAGTAATGGCAGTAGATAACCTGCCTGCGGAATTGCCAAGGGATGCCAGTGAAGGCTTTGGCGACACCTTTGTGGAAAGTGTCATTCCTGCCTTTTTTAATGATGATAAAGAAGGTATTTTGGAAAGAGCCCGAATGACCCAGAACGGAAAACTTACCCCGCGGTACGCCTATTTACAGGATTACGTTGATGGTAAAGAATAGATGCTTATTCTACACTAATCTTCCAACTAATGACAGGATGTACCTTTGGGGCCGAATAGGCGCCCAGCGCTTTTAGTTTTAATAGGACGGATGATACCTTTTCGAGTGTTTTTATTTTAAGTCTAACCACTTTATTTGCAGGGATCTCAAAAACCGGTGAACTACTGTAAAACGTATAATCCATCTGATTTTCAAAAAGCAGATCACTGCTTGAAATGTTCTCTAATTCTACTTCCAGGATCTCTGTATTTGGGATATAAGCAACCCTATTTACTTTCAAGCTCGCTTTGACCAAAGGGTTTACAAACTCTGGCCTTCCAACTAAAAGGCCATTATAAACTGCCACTGTATTCCCGGCGAAAAGGGCTTCCTTAATGCTTTCCAGACTTCTTTCTTTGGCAAAGACTAAAGTGATAGGTCGGTGAAATCCCTTTTCCAGGTATTGCCAGTCTATCAGTCCATGAATATCACTGGTGCCCATAATGGTAAGGTTGTGTTCCAAAGCAAGAGCGAACGATTCTTCAGCGTAATCATGCTCATTAATGACCTCTATGCCATGAAGTTCTCCATTCCTGATTCGATCCAATTGGAATTCACTTAGAATGGGATTACCAGTCGGACTTTGTCTGTACCACGCGGGATGGTTCCAGAAAACAAAGGCTCCTTGTTTTTTCGCTTCCGAAAAAGGAATAAGTGGTTCTTCGGCCAGTAAAATATTGGCATCTGTGATAAATAACGCATTGCTATGCCCTATTGGCTTATCTCGTGTTATCTCTGAGCCGGGAATAATCAACAAACCGTGATCCTTCGCCTCCTCACTGGCCAGTTGAAAGGCCCTGTTGCGGTCCGGGTGAGGAATGTCTGCTTCATGGGGCTGGTATTCCAAATGTTCCGTGAGTGAAATGGCATCCAGATTCTCTCGCAAAGCTTCCATGACCCGAATGGAAGGCCAAACCTCGCCATCTGAAAATACTGTATGCTGGTGAAGGTCGGTCTTTAAAGTAATAAAACCCGGAATATCCGGGTAGTTCAATGCATGCCCGGCGGTATGTTGATGGTCCTGGGACCAAATGCTGGTGCTCAGGCCTAGTGCGAGTATACCAAAAAATAGATTTGTTCTCATAAGATTTTTTTTAAAAGTAAAGGATCTTATAAAATTTAAAACAAAAGTGAAGTGAATTATAGATCATTAATAGTTTCCCTTACCCTTGTTAATTGGGTTAAAAGGATTTCCAATTTATCAAGGGGCAACATATTGGCACCATCACTTTTTGCATTGGCGGGATCAAAATGTGTTTCCATAAAAAGTCCGTCTACCCCGGCTGCAATTCCGGCTCTGGCCATGGTACTGATTAAAGCAGGTCTCCCACCAGTTACTCCAGAAGCCTGATTGGGTTGTTGGAGGGAATGAGTGACATCCAGAACAACAGGAGCGTATTGTTTCATTGTGGGAACCCCTCTGAAATCAACGATCATATCCTGATATCCGAACATGGTACCCCGATCCGTGATAATAACCTGATCATTTCCGGAATCCGTAACCTTGGCTACCGCGTGTTTCATACTCTCCGGACTCATAAATTGACCTTTTTTGAGATTTACGGTCTTCCCTGTCTCTGCTGCTGCAATCACCAGATCTGTCTGGCGCACCAGAAAAGCAGGAATCTGGAGTACATCTACGTATTCTGCGGCCATTGTGGCATCGGAGATCTCATGAATATCTGTCACCGTAGGGACTTTAAAGGTTTCAGATACTTTACGTAAGATCTTTAACGCTTTTTCATCGCCAATCCCGGTAAAGGAATCCACCCTGCTTCTGTTTGCCTTTTTAAAGCTGCCTTTAAAAATATATGGAATCTTTAGTCGATCTGTAACGGCAACAATGTGTTCTGCGATCCTAAGAGCCATATCTTCCCCTTCTATTGCACATGGCCCGGAAAGAAGAAAGAAGTTGTTGCCATCGGAATATTTGATCTGAGGAATTGCACTGAGTTTCATTTCTTAAAGTTTACACAAAGATAGTATTAAACCGCAGTATCCTTTTTAGTTTTAGATCAGGAAGCGCATGCAGATGTTAAAAAAAGGATTTATCGTCTTATCATTATTCACTACCATTTATTCAATGGGCCAAAACTACCGAATCTCAGAGCGCGGTAGTGGCCTGATCCATTTAGAAAAACATCAATTTAAATTCGATCTTTTCAGTCCGGGAATCAGTTATGAACTGGGACTTTTCAGGAACCAGACGGTCTCCAGCAGTCTTGGATTGGCCACGGCAACGTATCAGGAGGGTTATGCCCTGGGCCTGGCCATGAATAACAGGTATCGGTATTACCATAATTTTAGCCGTCGTGAAAACCTCGGAAAGAATGTCTCAGGAAATTCAGGTAATTACATCGCTGCGGCGCAGGCTATTTTCTTTTCCCAACTTCGGCTGGTAACTAATATTGAGCCAGATGATTTTAACCTTGGGTTCTACGGCATGGTATATGGAATACAGCGCACCTATGACAACGGTTTTAATTTTAATGTGGAAGTTGGAGGCGGATATTACCGTGGTGACGGTGCGCCTTCTGGGTACGGACCCCTGATCGGAATTAATTTTGGATGGGTCGCAACTAAACGTAAATCGAGAAAGCCCACATTTGATTAATCTTCATCGTAAAGCAAATACCCTAAAGGGTCACTTTCCTTCTAATTATCAAAAATTATCTTCTTACCAAATCTGAGGCATTATTGGTCGTGGAACTTACTCTAAACCAGTATTATAAAAAAAATACAACTTTGTATCCACGAGCCAAAAATAGCAGTATCTTTGCCGGCTCAAAACAAAGAGATGTCTACTACAAAGAACATTGCCATTATTGCTCACGTTGACCACGGTAAAACTACCTTGGTTGATAAAATACTCCACTATTGTCAGTTGTTTCGTGAGAACGAAAAAACCGGTGATCTTATTCTGGACAACAACGACCTGGAAAGGGAAAGAGGGATCACCATTGTTTCCAAAAACGTATCGGTTACCTATAAAGGGACCAAGATCAATATCATTGACACCCCCGGTCACGCCGATTTTGGTGGGGAAGTAGAACGAGTATTAAACATGGCAGATGGGGTTTTGTTACTGGTAGATGCCTTTGAAGGCCCTATGCCTCAAACCCGATTTGTACTACAAAAAGCATTAAACCTTGGTTTAAAACCATGTGTTGTGATCAATAAAGTTGATAAAGAGAACTGTACTCCTGAAGAAGTGCATGAAAAAGTATTCGATTTAATGTATGAATTGGGTGCAGAAGAATGGCAACTCGATTTTCCTGTGGTCTATGGTTCTGCCAAACACAACTGGATGAGTGATGACTGGAAGAATCAGACAACGACCATAGAGCCTTTACTGGAAATGGTATTAGACCATATTCCCTCATTTAAACCAGAACAGGGGAATACCCAAATGCTAATCACTTCGCTTGATTATTCTTCTTTTACGGGGAGGATCGCGATAGGACGCTTGCAAAGGGGAACTTTAAAGGAGGGCCAGTCAATTGTTTTGGTGAAAAGAGATGGAAGTAAAGTAAAATCTAAGATCAAGGAACTATACACTTTTGAGGGGCTGGGAAAAATTAAGGTAAGTGAAGTTGCCACCGGAGATATCTGTGCCTTGGTAGGGCTCGAAGGATTTGATATTGGCGATACCGTTGCCGATAGTGAAGATCCACAGGGTTTGAAGACCATTGCCATAGACGAACCCACCATGAGTATGCTATTTACGATCAATGATAGCCCATTCTTTGGAAAAGATGGTAAATATGTTACGTCCAGACACATCAAAGAACGTTTGGAAAAAGAACTTGAAAAGAATCTTGCGCTTAGGTTAGAAGAAACCGATAGCGCCGATAAGTTTATGGTCTTTGGAAGAGGGGTACTGCACTTGTCTGTTTTAATAGAAACCATGCGGAGAGAAGGCTATGAAGTGCAGATAGGGCAGCCGCAGGTTATCATTCGACAGTTCGACGGAGTAAAATGCGAACCTATAGAGCAATTGACCATTGACCTGCCGGAAAATGTTTCCGGAAAGGCCGTGGAAATGGTATCTATACGCAAAGGAGAGATGATCAGCATGGAATCTAAGGGTGAACGAATGGTGTGCGAATTTTTGATCCCTTCCAGGGGCATTATCGGTTTGCGAAATCAATTGTTAACCGCCACTGCCGGGGAAGCCATTATGACCCACAGGTTTTTGGAATACCAACCTATGAAAGGGGATATTCCTCAACGCCAAAATGGATCTTTGGTTTCTATGGAGCTAGGAAAAGCCATTCCTTATTCTATTGATAAGTTACAGGAAAGAGGCCGTTTCTTTATTGATCCGGGAGAGGATATCTATGAGGGTCAGGTTATTGGTGAGAACTCCAGAGGAGATGATATGACCATCAATGTAACTAAAACTAAAAAACTTTCTAACGTTCGTTCATCCGGCGCCGATGATAAGGCCAAGATTGTTCCTGCTATGAAATTTTCACTTGAAGAAGCCTTAGAGTACATTCAAAAAGACGAGTACGTTGAGGTTACACCAAAGCATATACGTTTGAGGAAGATCTTCCTGACAGAAGTGGACAGGAAACGCAATAAACTAGCATAAAAAAAGCGCCACATTGGCGCTTTTTTTTATCACAATTTCTTAATCCATAGGTGCCGGATGCATCGCTGCGGCCGCCGCCCCAATGATCCCTGCATGATTTTGCAGTCCGGCAGGCATTACCGGTGTCTCGAGGGTAATATAATCTTTGTATTCATCAAAATCTTTAGAAGTACCACCTCCCAGGATAATAAGGTCGGGAGCAATGATCAGATCCACGAATTCTAAGAAGGTATTAAAGCGTTTTCCCCATTCCTCGTACGATATTCCTTCTCGTTCCTTGGCAGAGGCAGCGGCCCAGTCTTCGATCTTTGTAAATTCTTTATAGGGAATATGCCCCAGTTCAAAATTGGGAATGAGTTCTCCGTTCCAAAATGCACCACTACCGAGTCCGGTTCCTATGGTGATCATGACCACAAATCCGTTTTTCCCTTTTCCAATACCATAATTCATGGTGGCATAGCCGGCGGCATCGGCATCATTAATGATCGTTACCGGTAATCCGGTGGCCTCGCTAAATAGTTCTTTTACATTCACCCCTACCCATTTCTTATGCAGGTTGCCCCTGGATTTACAGATACCATGTCTTACAGTAGTCGGAAATCCACATCCAACGGGACCGTTATAATCAAAATGTTCAACGATCTCCTTAACCACTTTTGCCATTGGTTTAGGTTTTCGCGAAGCTGGGGTGGGAATTCGAAAGCGTTCGGTAAGCATTTCTCCGGTGATGGAATTCACAAGGGCTCCTTTCATTCCCGATCCTCCAATGTCAATTCCCAGTACTGTCATAGTATCTTGTAAATGTTGGCTCGAATTGCCTGGTTAGTCGGGCGTAAAAGTAACAAAAAACTGCAAGAAGGGAACATGCCGTCCATTCACATTTTTTTTTCTGATTTAAGATGGTCAAAGATCACTTTACATACCTCAGATACTTGTTCCTTATCCTGATACCCCAGCCAGGCCATTTCCTCGATCTCTGAATCAATTTTCAATACTCCCTCATATGCTGCTTCATAACAGGTCATCCGAACTAAAATACCTGGAGGTTTATCATCGGCCTGAGCTTCAAAGACTCTGATAAACTGAAAACTTTGAGGGTCTAAAATAACCTGTAATTCTTCTTTGATTTCGCGCGATAAAGCCTTCAGATCCGATTCCCCCTTATCCCTTTTGCCGCCTGGCAGATAGAACAAAGTTTTCCCCTTACTTCGAACGCAAAGAATACGTTTTTCTTTAAGTGTGATCCAGGCGAGTTTGTCAATAGTATTCTCTGAGGGTTCTACGTAGTAGTCTATGGAATTCAAAGAATGGTCTGGGTCTATGGCGTCCAGAAACGCATCGATTCCTTTTCCAAAAATGGTGAGCATTCCTAATTTTTTGTTCCTCCCCAACGCACTGGAAATGGTTTCATCGCGGTTGCCAAAAAGATACCCTCCTTTTTTGATCCAAAGGAGATTTAATAAATGTTGCATAAGAACATTCCCCAATTGATCTATGGAAACTGCAATTTTTAGGAGGTATTCCCCCAGGCCCTTGAGCCCTCCTTTGAATAAGGTGTGAAAGAAGCCATAAACAAGGCCAAGAGGTCCCGTAATTAGCAATAGGAGCACCGAAATAAAAAATAACAAAACCCCGATTAGAGGATGTATTTTTTTATCCGGCTGAAGCAGTTTTTTTTGTCTTATCACCTTATTTCACTATTATTTTATAATGATCAGTTCGAGGATTTCAAACTTGGTTGTGACCAGTACCAAAGGAAGAACAAAAAGCCTACCACAGATAAAATGATCCCTAACCCATAGAATAACTGGGCCTGTGTAAAATAATCCAAAAAAGGTAAAAGCACAAGTGGTGACAAGAATTGACCCATGAACCAAAAGGTTGTTAGTCGCCCAATTTCCCGCCCGCGAATTTCTAATGGGGCTAATTGCATGACCCAGACATTGGCATTGGGGATCATTAGTCCCATCCCCAAACCTCCCAATAGCATTCCCAGAAGAACCATCGTATACGAATTGCCAAAGGCAAATGAAAGAAAGGCGAGTGCTAATAGGAAATATCCTAATCCAAAGATCTGCCGAAACCCGAGTACATCCTTGATCCGGCTGAAGGAAAACGAAGAAATGGCAGAAAAAAAAGTAGCAGATGCAACGGCAAGTCCTATCAGTGAATTTTTTTCTACCCCGATGGATTTTAAGTGAAAAGGGATCTGTACAGGGATAATAAAAAAGATGATCCATATCAACATAACATTTCCAAAAACCAGCCATATGATCGCAGGGGATTTATTTTGCCCTGAGACCTTATGAACATTGACAGCAACTGCAGGTTCTTTTAAGAAAAGGTATGTAGCTGGTAAGATCAAAAGTGAGAATAGATAGAGTAGAAAAGGTACCCGCCACCCAAAATCAGCCAGGATCCCTCCAAGGGTAATAAAAATGATGCCTCCAATAGACATCACGGCAATCTGTAAGCCGGCAAACTTTTGACGTGCTTTCCCCTGATAATAATCTGCAACCAAGGTTGTTACAATGGTCATGGTTATTCCAACACAGATACCCAGCAATCCCCTGCCAGCAAGGATAAGATATATATCATCTAAATAATACCCAGAAGTTCCCCCAATCGCGTAAAAAATGAGGGCCGCTCCCAATAGTTTTAGTCGCCCTATTTTGTCAATTACAATCCCGGCAATAATGGCACTCAGGGCAATAAAAAGTCCGGGGAATGATAAGCTTAGTTTAACGAGAGCCGTTCCATTGGGTTGTTGCTCAAAAGCCTTTGTCATATCCGGAAGTGAGGCCGAAATAGTGATCATAGACATAATGGTAAGGCTACTCACCAACAATATTGTTGCCTTAACTTTCCAGGATTCAGAATTCATAAATTGGTCTGGTAAATAACACCTCGCAAATGTTCATTTGCGAGGCATCTATTAAAATGAAAGCGGTTAAAATTTTAAGCCATCTGACCCTTCATGAGTTTTGGAAGCATTTCCTTAAAGTTCTCTTTTTTATTCAGATGTGGAAGTGGTTCAGCCGGTTCCTCAACGCCCAGGAATTTGCATAGCGGACCCCACCCATCCCGAACATCGTATACGAGTAATTTTGCCTTTGGAACAAAACTTTTTACTTCGGCCAGATGTTTTTCCCAAACTTTTTTGGCATGAGCCTTGTCCTCAAAATTTCCATTGAGTTCGCCTGCGAAGAAGGTCTTCTTAAAGAATTTGATACACTTTACCACATTTCGCGCTCTGCTGCTAAAGAGCAGTTTCCCCATCATTTTTATCTTCTCTCCCGGGGTTTGCGGACCCGCACGAAAAACGGTACTATCCACGCTTTTATACCAGGCGTCAAAATCGCGTACCGTGAGGATCACTTTGGCGTCCGGATATCGTTTCATATGTTCTTTGTACCACGGATATCCCGGAAAGTCAACGGTGGCATCATAGCCTTTGTAAAGCCCATCCCAGTCGGTGCTTCCGGTTTCGGACAAGGTTTTCCAATAATGCAAATTATGAGGATTCACGAGGAGTTCTTTCATGTGATAAACATGATTAAAACCGAGCGTTTCCAATGATTGTTTTAAAGTGGTGGTTCCCGTTCTGGGAAACCCTGCACCTATTACTTTTATTGACATAATTTTTAAGTTTTCGTTAGTTGTGTTATTGAACAGGTTCTGATTCTGATGGTGGTGGCATTTTAAAGATAAAAGGATCGGGTCGAGGCATTATGGGTTTCAGATCCTTTCCGGCGAGCCCCGGATAGTCTACAGGATACAAGGTACTCCTAAAAACACCATAAATGAAGGGACCAACGGGTTGTGAAACCGAACCATCCGGTAAGGAATAGTCGTATTTATAAGGATTCCAATATTCCCAAACGATCTCTTTATTCTCATCAATTTCGATAAAGCGGCCATGCATCCCCTGTGTGATCAACGTATGGCCATTCTTGAGCCGATGAGCTCCTGAAATAAATGCGGAATACATCGAAAATTTATCTGGTGCGGTATAAGACCAGTCTGGTTCAGACGGACCAAAGACACCTTCTTCATTCGGAGTATAATTTCCTGAACTATCTGTGGGAATGGCCCATTCGTAAATGGCCGAATAATTTCCAACATCACCAATTTTTACATTCATTTCCGGAGTGTTTGCTCCTCCCAGAGCGGCCCACATGGATGGGAACTTGTTATCAGGGTGGGGAATATCGTTATTGTAGACCATGAGATTTCCTTCGCCCGGATATCCTTTAGGGATCCATTTAATATCGTGTTGTCCGTGCAGTGTTTGGTCCTCTTTGGTACCTTTGCCATAATTGGCCGGGTTACCCCAGCGGTAAAGAAGATCTCCCCCATGGCCGTACTTACCTCCGGTACTGCCTTTGGCTTCCTGAGTAGTGGTACTGTGATCTATCACAAAAATTTCGCCAAATCCCGGAACACTAATAACTATCTGATCTGAATTTGGATTATATGAGACCGCATTTGTGTGGGATATATCAGAACCTTGGTTATCTACCGTTGCATTAGAAGTCAAAAAGCCCATTTTTTTCATTTGAGCAACTTGTTCTTCTGTCAATGGCGGACCTGCCTCCGAACTCGGAGTATTGATGTTAATTTTTCTCGGGTATTCAGATACCACACCATAGTTATTGGCAGTCTGATCGTGATCTTGTATCAAATGATCTTGCATCCGCCACTCCCAAACTATCTTGCCGTCATTAGGTTTAATGGGCTGTATCTCTATGATCTTATCTAGCCAAATACCGGCTTTAGGAGTATGCTCAGGATCTCTGCCGGCAGCTTTCGCCTCCTCAGGAGTTAGGGCATCATAGGAGATCGCCAGGATATTACCATTAGGCATTATCTCGATATCATGATGCGTTAGCTCTTTTTCATTGTAGTATTTAAAATCCCATAGCACGTTCCCATCCCAATCGTATTCCCGTATCCTTCCGGATTGGCCGCCAGCGGCAAAAGTAGGAAAATTCTCATCTCTTTCCATTCTGATCAGATGACCATCGGGCTGTAAATAGGAGTTCATAGAATTAAGATCGGAGGTCCAGGTATGTACCACATCACCTTCCTTGTTCAGTAAATAAGTAAAAGTGCCATTCGAGGGTTCGTAGAGGACATAACCCTCTGTACCCATCTCAGAATTAAATATCAGGCCTCTGTCTGCCGTTACTCCTGAAAGGCTGCGAGTGTCCTCCGGGCTCCATACACGCACTTCCGCCATGGAGACATTATCTTGTGGGGGTACATCTGATTTACATGAAAATAGGGTAATTACTAATACGGAAAGAATCAGTTTTTTTAGGTTCATTGTTTACTTAAATTGGTTGGTTGGTGAAAGAAAGATACGCTTTTTTTTGAATAGCGCATACAAGAACACTCCTGACGAGTAGAGAAATGTCAGATCGCTTTTTGAACAACTTCAAATACCTTATTTCCGTCACATTTTAGTGTTTTAGAAGGGTATTTAAGGATCAGGGCATAATCGTGTGTTGCCATAAGGATGGTACGGCCAGTCTTATTAATTCCTTGCAGGACCTTCATGACCTCTACACTGGTTTGCGGGTCCAGATTCCCGGTAGGTTCATCAGCAAGGATAAGTTCGGGATCATTTAAAAGGGCTCTTGCAATAGCAATTCGTTGTTGTTCCCCACCGGAAAGTTCATGTGGAAATTTAAATCCTTTGGTTTTCATACCTACTTTTTCCAAAACTTCGTCAATCTTGGCATTCATCAGGACCGTATCTGTCCAACCGGTGGCCTTTAGCACAAATAGTAAGTTCTTATTTATATTTCTATCGGGCAGTAGTTTGAAATCCTGAAAGACAATGCCCAATTTCCTTCTCAGGTACGGAATATTTTTCTCCTCAAGGGTCTTTAAATTAAACCCCACAACTCTGCCATGCCCATGTTTTAAGGGAAGATCGGCATATAAGGTCTTCATAAAACTACTTTTCCCACTTCCGGTTTTTCCAATGAGATACACAAATTCACCCTTTCGCACTTCCAGATTAATGTCATTAAGGACTAAATTCTCCTTCTGGAAAACAGATACTTCTTTTAAGCTGAGAATGGGTTCTTCCATGCGGGGCATTTGTTGATATAAAAGTAATAAGTTCTTTAGTATAAAAAAGGGAGCAGACTTAAAAATCTTTTTCTTTGATAAGGTTTATACTGCAATACAATATTTAGCGTTACTAAATCAAATACGGTAATTCTTAATAGCCCTAGAACACTATGCGAAAGAAAATCACCGCCTTCTCCCTTGTCTGCCTTGGGCTGTTTTTTACGGCCACTGCTCAGGAATCCATGATCTACACCCATGATGAAAGGCAATATCAGGAGGCACTAGACCTTTACAACAATAAACAATATCAGGCGGCACAGACACTTTTTCAAAAAGTAAATGCAAGCACCAGTAATGAAGAAACGGCTGCTAACAGTGCCTATTTTTTTGCGACTTCAGCGGTGCGATTAAATCAGTTGGGAGCAGACCGCCTCATGGAAGATTTTGTAGAAAATTATCCTACCTCAACTAAGAGAGATGCTGCTTTCCTTGATGTAGCCGATTATTATTTCGAGAATGGTAAATATCCCTATGCACTAAAGTGGTATAAAATGGCCGGGGAAAATTCTATTCCAAAAAAGGACAGGGAACGTTTCAATTTCAATATGGGATATTCCTTGTATGCATCCAAGAAAACCCAGGAAGCTGAATCTTATTTTAATAAGGTTTCTAATTCTCCCGTTTATGGAGCACAGGCAAAATACTATCTCGGATTCATTGCCTATCAGGAAGATGATTACCAAGAGGCGAGCGCGCGTTTTGACCAGATAACGGATCAGGAAGTATTGGATGAAAAGCTCTCGTATTTTCAAGCCGATCTTAATTTTAAACTTGGAAATTTTGAAGAGGCTATAGCACTGGGCAAAAAACAATTGCCAAAGTCTGATAGAACAGAGATCTCAGAGCTAAATAAGATCATTGGTGAAAGCTATTTCAATCTGCAACAATATGCCAATGCCATACCATATCTGGAGCAATACCGGGGGAAACGAGGAAAGTGGAACAATACAGATTTTTATCAATTGGGGTATTGTTATTACCAACAAGAAGACTATGCCAATGCCATTCTGCAATTCAACAAAATTATTGATGGGAATAATGGCGTGGCCCAAAACGCCTATTATCATTTAGCAGAATGCTATTTAAAACTGGATAAGAAACAAGAGGCCCTGAATGCCTTTAGGAATGCTTCGCAAATGGACTTTGGTCCTGAGATCCAGAAAGATGCATTCTTAAATTATGCGCGTTTAAGTTATGATATAGGTAACGCTTACGAACCGGTAACAGAGGTTTTATCCAATTATTTGGAACGGTATCCCAAAGACGCCAATACTACAGAATTACAAGACCTGTTGGTTGACTCTTATCTTACCTCTAAAAATTTTAAGGGTGCCCTGGAACTCCTTGAGAAAAATAAGAATTACGCGGATAAGGCCACCTTTCAGAAAGTAGCCTTTTACCGTGGTGTGGAGTTGTTTTTGGATGGGGATTATGCGGAGACTTTAAAGCTGATGAATTTAGCAGTAAAAAGTGACGCCGATGCATTGTTTACTGCTAGAGCCAGATACTGGAAAGCCGAGGCCGGATATTTGTTAAATCGATTTGATGAAGCCTTGCTCGATTATATCCAGTTTCAACAAAGCAGTGTGGCCGGTAAAACTCAGGAATTTAACGATCTGGATTACAACCTTGGTTATGCCTATTTTAAGTTAAAGGACTATAATACTGCAAGTACTTATTTCAGGGAGTATTCTAAAAGGCCATCTTCAGATGCCAAAGTTTCTGATGCCTTGGTCAGGCTGGGAGATTGTTATTTTGTGACCAGTAAATACCAGGCTGCTATTGACGCTTATTCACAATATGGAAGGGGTGTGGGATCAGAGAAGGACTATGCGGCCTTTCAAAAAGCGGTTAGTTATGGATTTGTTGGGAAAAATGATACTAAAATATCCGAACTCAATGAATTTCTTTCTCAATACCCGGGTTCAACCTTAAAAGATGATGTGCTGTTTGAATTGGGAAATTCTTATATACGAGACAATCAGGAAAAAGCAGGTTTACAGGCATACGATCAACTGATCAGGGAATACAAAGGAAGTAGTCTTGTGCCCCAGGCCCTTTTAAGGCAGGGGTTGGTGCATTACAATGCCAATAGAAATAACGAGGCCTTGTTAAAGTTTAAGGCAGTGGTAAACGACTACCCCAGAACGCAGGAAGCAGTGCAGGCTGTTAATACCGGGAAACTGGTCTATATGGATATGGGACGTGTTGATGAATACGCCGCATGGGTCAGGAATCTCGATTTCGTGGAGGTTTCAGATATTGAATTGGAGAACGCTACCTATGAATCTGCCAATAAGCAAAATTTAGAAGGAAAAGTTGCATCAGCAATTAAAGGATATGAGAATTACCTCAGAGAGTTTCCTTCAGGGATACACAGCATGCCGGCTAATTTTGCTTTGGCACAATTGTATTTCTCAGAAGGAGAAAATGAAAAAGCACTTAGGTCCTACCAATATGTAGCAGACAGAGGAAGTAGTGAATTTTCAGAACAATCGCTTGCAAGAGTATGTGAACTGTTGCTTGCCAAAGGAGATATAAAAGCTGCGATGCCTTACTTGATCCAATTGGAAAATGCGGCAGATATTCCTCAGAATCGTATTTATGCGCAGCAGAATTTAATGAAGGTATATTTTGAACAAAAAGAATATGCACGTACGTTGGTTTATGCTGATAAAGTGTTGGCAAATGCTAATGTTGATGATCGGATAAGAAGTGATGCGCATGTGATGATCGCAAGATCTGCAATGAAAACGGGAGATGAAGTAACAGCAGAAAATGCGTATAAAGAGGTCTCTATGATTGCTACCGGCGCAATAGCTGCCGAAGCACTTTATTTCGACGCTTATTTTAAGCGCAATAGGGGAGAGTATGAAGCCAGTAATGCTTCGGTTCAAAAATTAGCCAAAGAATTCGCTACCTATAAAGAATGGGGTGGAAAGGGGTTACTTATCATGGCTCAAAATTTCTACGCCCTTGGCGATGCCTTCCAGGCCACATATATTCTGGATAGCGTAATCACAAATTTTATTCAATTTCCGGAGATCGTAGAAGATGCTAAACGAGTATTAGCTGGTATAAAAGCCAAGGAAGCCGAGCGCAACGCCTCTGTAAATTCTGAGGGCAACTAATTTAAGCTGTATTTATGCAAAAGAAGATTCAACTTACGATCATAGCCGGGCTAAGCCTTTTTTTTGGCGCTTTTGGGCAGGATGAAAAGGACTTGGGAACCGAAACGGTGACCGTTGTAAAACCCTATTCACCTACCGTTTCCGATGCCTTTAAAATTAAGTCGACCCCTGTTTTAAACGATTCAATCGTTCTTGCAAAAAAAGAGATTCGTTACAGTATTTTTTCTGTCCCCGTCGCTTCTACTTTTACACCGGCAAAGGGCAAAGCTGCCACAGTACAGAAAGCTAGTCCTGAAAAATTGTATAATTCATCTGCTTCGCTGGGTCTCGGTAATTTTAATAATGGTTTGCTCGACTTTTACACCAGCAGGGATATAGATCGTGGTAACCAGCGAGTTGATATCGGACTTAACCATTTTTCTTCAAGGGGGGATCTGGATTTCACGCCATTGGATACCGATTTTTACAATACTAAACTGGAAGCAGCCTATTCAAATAGAGATCGCGATTTTGACTGGGGGATCAGCGCCGCTGCCAGACATCAGCTTTACAACTGGTATGGCCTGCAGGAGGGAGATTACGATGAGGCCTTCATAGCAGGGATCGATGAAAATCAACAATATTTTAATGTGGAACTAGGGGCTCATCTGAATCAGGAAGATTCTTTCTTAAGTAAAGGTCAGGTATTTGTAAAAAGATTTTGGGACAAGGTGGAATCTGCTGAGAACAGAGCCCTTATTTCTTCTTCCTTTAATTTCCCCTTGCAGGAAGAGGCCCTTACCATAACGCTAAAAGGAGATTATGTAGGCGGTGAATTTGTGAATGCAGATGTAAACAATGTTGCAAATACCCCGGCGATTTCATATTCACAATTTCAGGTAGGGATCAGTCCAAGCATTCTTATTGTGCGAGATGAACTTAGTATAAACCTGGGAGCAAATCTTGTCTATGGGATGGATGTGGAGGCCAGTGAGAGCAATTTTTATATTTATCCACAGGTTACCGCCTCCTATCGTTTGATGGAAGACATGGTAATTGTTTACGGAGGCGTTACAGGGCAATTAACACAAAATTCATACGCAGATTTTGTAGATGGCAATCCATATGTGTCCCCTACTTTGACAATTCAACCTACCGATCAGCAATACGACGCCTCAATTGGTTTTAAAGGACAGCTTTTACCTAATCTTAGCTACAATATTAGAGGGTCTTATGCAGCCGAGAATAGAAAACCCCTGTTCAAACTCAATCCTCAAAACAATTTCAGGGATGATGAAAAAGGGTATTACTATGGTAATTCCTTTGAGATCTTCTATGACGATGTCAAAACTCTTGGAATCTTCGGAGAACTCAATGTTGATATCAACAGGAATTTTACCCTTGGTGTCAATGCCTCTATATACGAATATGATACAGAGACAGATAATCCTGCATGGAACCTGCCAAATCTGAGAGGTTCGCTTTTTATGGACTATCAGATAGATGAGCAATGGTTTATGGGGGCCAATTTATTCTTTGTGGGGGAACGGGAGGATCTAAATGCGGTTGTGATCCCAAATGCAGCTCCTTCAGACTTCCCGGCTAGTATTATAACCTTGGACAGTTACTTCGATGCAAATGCACATATTGGATACAGGTTAAGTGACCAGCTTTCAATATTTGCCAAAGCGAGCAATCTGGCCAATAATGACTATCAGCAATGGGCCAACTTTAGAGTTCAGAGTTTCCAGATCCTTGCCGGGGTTACCTATAAATTCGACTTTTAGGTTCAGCTTGTTGAAAATTAGGCATGTGGGTAGTGATAATTACAATAAAAAAGCGTTATGCCCAAAATTGCCTACCCTTTGACGAACCGAAAGGGACAAAACCAGCCCAAAACCAGGACTTTCATTAATTTTATCCTGAGCGTTCTACAGAATTATCTCGATGAAGAAGATCAGCAGGTATTGTATCAAGCTACTATTCCTATATGGGATGTGTGTTGGATTTTCTCAGAATCTGGTGATGAATCCAAGTTTTGAGGATCATATAGCCTGTCCGATACGTCTTGGGAACTTTAGTGCAGATGTTATAGGATGGAGTACGCCAACAAAAGGATCTACGGATTACTTTCATGCATGCAGCCAGGCTATGGGAACGCCAAAAAACTTTAATGGAACCCAAATCGCGGATTTTGGGGAGGGGTATGCAGGATTTTATTTATACGCACCCAATGATTACAGGGAGTACATGCAAGCCGAACTTCTAAGTCCTTTAAAAAAGGGGGTTACCTACGAATTGTCTTTTTTTGTCAGTCTCGCTGAGCGTTCAGATTTTGCGATCAATGAATTTGGCGTGGTATTTTCTGAAAGGCCTCTCGATTTTGAGATCCATAAGGAACTTTCAAAAATGCACCTGTACAAGGATACCGATAACTCGTTTACGTATCTGGAGATTGGGTATTCCCATTTTGCAAACGACACCAAGGATTGGATGTTGGTCTCTACGCCCTACGTTGCTAAAGGGAATGAGCAGTTTATGACGCTGGGAAATTTTAAGAACAATGCCCGTACCCGTAAGTTTTTATTTAAGAAAGGAGCAAAACAAGGCGCTTATTACTATGTTGATATGGTTTCTTTATCCAATGCAGCAGAAGTTGCTGTAGAGGAATTAGCGGATACACCTTCTGTAAAAGAGTCCTATAGTTTAAACACTACCCATCTATTTGAACATGTGTTGTTCGATTTTGATGAATATGAGTTGCTTGAGGGGGCCAAAGTATATTTAAAGGAAACCTTTGATTATTTAGCGGCCAATTCTAGCCTGAACATAGTTATCCATGGCCATACAGACGATGTGGGTACGGATCTTTATAATTTGCGATTATCCAGGAGTCGATGTGAAGCCGTAGCAAACTATTTCATATCGTTGGGTCTGTCAAAAGAACGCATCTCCTGGAAAGGTCATGGAGGAAGCTTGCCAATTGCTGTTAATACTACTTCGGAAGGAAGACGCCAAAACAGGCGGGTAGAATTTATTCTTACCAAAATAGAGTAAACGACGTTCTAATAATCTGAATACGATGTAGGCGACAATAGAAGAATATCGGCTTTGCTTACATTGTTGTTGTAAAAGGGATCATTGATCAAATCTTTCCATTCCGGAGAGTCAACAAAAGCCTTCCAGAGCAGGTCTCTTGTTTCCATATTTTTGAATGTGGTCATATACATAAGATTGGGCATTCTTGGTCCCGTAAGGACCTCGCCATAGAATACGGCATTAAAACCAAGTCGGTCAAAAAGTGCCACTTCGCCTCCTTCATTAAACATATGTACTTTATTAATAAACAACGACTGGGTAGGTGATTCATAACTGCGCAATTCATACACCCTGTCTTGGCGAGGTCCCTCAACCTTGCTGGTATGCAGTTTGGGCATTTCTTTAAATGCTTTAAGAAAAATGGTCTTTATTCGTTGGTACGGGGGTGCGTCATGGGGAGCCTCAAGAAAGGATCTATTATTCTTCCAGAGTTCTTCATCCTTCTCTAATCCTTCTTTTATTAGATCGAGTGAGTTCTTGTTGCCTATAGGGTATAGTACAAAACGTTGCAATGTGCTGTCTTGTTCATCCTTTCTCCATTTGAATACTCCTACAGAGGAAATATTCTGACGCTTAAGTGCCGGGAGTAGACCATACTCTAAATAGGCATCGGTAAGGTCTTCCTGTTCTGCATTGGTCAGGGTATAAATTTGAAGGACAAAATATTCCCGGCTTAATTCCTGGGCGTGCCCTTTCGTCTGTATTAAAAAGAAGATCAGGGTCGCAAAAAAGGAAAGGAAGTATCGGAGGTTCTTCATAGTATTTTATTTATTTACTCAAACTTAAGGGATAATGGAGTAACATCCTACGATGGCTCCACAGACAATGATCAGAAAATATCAATCTGAAGTTCAAAGATTAGACCTTCTATTTTCAATTCTTTTGTCAATAAAGGCCGTACTTTGTAAAAAAGAAAACAATGGATATTAATTTAGCCGTTCTTATCGATGGGGATAATATTCCATCGGCCTATGTAAAGGAAATGATGGAAGAGATTGCAAAATATGGCAATCCTACCATTAAAAGGATCTATGGGGATTGGACCAATCCGAGGCTTGGAAAGTGGAAAAATGTTTTGCTGGAAAACGCCATCACCCCTATTCAGCAGTACGGGTACACCGCAGGTAAGAATGCAACCGACTCTGCAATGATCATTGATGCCATGGATATTCTCTATTCCGGTAAAGTGAATGGCTTTTGCCTGGTGAGCAGTGATAGTGATTTTACCCGACTCGCCACACGCCTTCGGGAAGCAGGGATGCAGGTATTCGGTATTGGAGAAAAGAAGACACCCAATCCTTTTATAGTGGCCTGTGACAAGTTCATTTATATTGAGATCCTAAAAAAACAATCTGAAGAAAGCGGCACAGATCCCGGAGGTGTCAAATCAGATAAGAAGAGTGGGGTAGATAAGATCACCAGAAAAGATATACAGCTGATCACCACAACCGTAGATGATGTAGCAGATGATGATGGCTGGGCTTTTTTAGGGGATGTAGGGAGTCTTCTTCAGAAAAAACAACCGAATTTCGATTCTCGGAATTATGGCTATCAAAAACTCACCCCATTAATAAGTGCTCTTGGTGAATTCGATATTGAACGACGAGAGGATGCCAAAGGAAGAAAAAAACTGATCTATGTAAAGATAAGAGAAGTAAAAGGGGGAGGAACAAAAAAATAACACAGCTCCGGCATTAGGTTTTAACGGAATTGATCTCACAGATTTTGCGACACGGAATAGTACCAAAACCTTGAAAAAAAAAGCCGAAGGAATCCCTTCGGCTTTTCAATATTTTATTTACATGACTACATTACAAAAACAATAGGAACAGCAACTCTTGTGGTGCCCCATCCCATGACCATATGTACTGCATTATCAACGTCCTGAAAGGTCACTGAAAAGGCCTCCAGGGATTCGGAACCTTCAGAAACATTCGCGTCAACTCTTGCTACATCACCGGCTTGGTCATAAAAATAAGATCCCCATTGATTCAAATTCTTATTGAGTATTACTGTCCAGCCATTTTCTCCGGGAATCGTAAAAAGGGCATAGGTCCCGGCATCTATTTTTTGACCGCCAATAGTGGCTCCTTTAAAAAAGGTAATCTCCGCAGCTTCATTGGCTCCGGTTCTCCATACCTTGCCTGCAGGAGCTAATTCTTCCATAGAACGTCCTTTAAGTTGAGGTCTGCTATAAATTACGCGGACGGCTTTGTCAGAAATCTTGTAATCAGAAGGATAGGAGGCCATATCCATAGGGCTTTTATCCATCCCACTAAAATCTTGGGCGGAAACGGCGTTAGTAAATACCATGGTACACACCATGATCGTAAGGGTCAGTACATTTTTCATAAAGTTCGATTTTTAGTTTGTCAAATCTAAGCTCTTAAGGCTTTGTATTTATATAAAGAGTCGTTAAAATTTAGACATCTTACAAATTGTACTTTGGTTTTTAAATAAATCATTATTTAATTACAATTTAATATAAATAGCACGAATAAATATTTAAATCGAAGTCTAAAGTGGCTTTTATGTTTTCTATTTAAAACCAAAGGACCATCTTTGTAAATATAAATAAAAATTGAAATTCATATGTGTGGAATTGTATGTGCCTTTGATGTAAAGGAAAGTTCGGAAGTTTTGAGGCCTCAGCTATTGGAAATGGCAAAAAAAGTAAGACATAGGGGACCGGATTGGAGCGGAATATATTCGAATGATAAAGCCATTTTAGCGCACGAAAGACTCGCTATTGTAGATCCGGCCTCAGGCAAGCAACCGCTGGTCAGTGAAGATGGAAAGTTGATCCTTGCCGCCAACGGGGAGATCTACAACCACAGGGAACTGAGAAAGCAGTTTGAAGATACCTACCATTTTAGGACCGAGTCGGATTGTGAAGTGATCCTGGCGCTGTATCAGAAGAAAGGTCCCGCATTCCTCGATGAAATGAACGGAATTTTTGGTTTTGCCATTTATGATACCGAGAAGGACACCTATTTTGTGGCACGCGATCATATGGGGATCATTCCCCTGTATATGGGATGGGACAAAAATGGTACTTTCTATGTGGCTTCAGAATTAAAGGCCCTGGAGGGAATATGCACTAAAATAGAACTATTTCCCCCGGGGCATTATCTGGAAAGCACTGATGGAAAACTAAAACAATGGTATTCCCGCGACTGGATGGAATACGATGCGGTAAAGGATAACGAAACTAGTATTGAGGCAATTCGCGTGGCCCTTGAAGCGGCAGTACACCGTCAACTAATGTCTGATGTACCATACGGCGTATTGCTTTCCGGTGGTTTAGACTCGTCAGTGACATCTGCCATCGCCAAGAAATATTCTCAGAAACGTATAGAATCGGATGATACATCAGAGGCCTGGTGGCCTCAGCTTCACTCGTTCTCCGTGGGTCTCGAGGGGTCTCCGGATTTAGCAGCGGCAAAAAAAGTGGCCAGTCATATCGGTACGGTGCACCACGAAATTAAATTCACCATTCAGGAAGGTCTGGACGCCATCAAAGATGTGATCTACAACCTTGAAACCTATGATATTACAACCATCAGGGCCTCTACTCCAATGTATTTAATGGCCAGGGTCATTAAATCGATGGGAATAAAAATGGTATTATCCGGAGAAGGTGCCGATGAATTGTTTGGTGGATACCTGTATTTTCATAAAGCGCCCAATGCCAAGGAGTTTCATGAAGAAACAGTGCGCAAATTAAAAAAACTTCATATGTATGATTGCCTGAGGGCCAATAAGTCTTTGGCAGCCTGGGGCATCGAGGGAAGGGTGCCATTCCTGGATAAAGAATTTATGGATGTAGCCATGAGGATCAACCCAGAGGATAAAATGATCAATGGAGAACGTATGGAAAAATGGGTAGTGCGCAAGGCATTCGAATCGTATCTCCCGGAAAGTGTAGTCTGGAGACAAAAAGAGCAATTCTCAGATGGGGTAGGATATAGCTGGATTGATACCCTTAAGGAAATGGTCAATATGGAAGTGACAGATGAGCAGTTGGCCAACGCAAAATTTCGATTTCCCATTCAAACACCAGGGTCAAAGGAAGAATTTTATTACAGATCCATTTTTGAAGGGCATTTTCCTTCTGATGCTGCAGCCCTATGCGTTCCTCAGGAAGCATCGGTAGCTTGCAGTACGCAAATAGCCTTGGAATGGGATGAAGCCTTTAAGAACATGAACGATCCTTCAGGCAGAGCCGTGGCGAAGGTTCATGAAAGTGCCTATGTGAAGTAACACCAATTGCAGTGTACATTGGGGTATTAAATTGAATAGTAGGAAGCACCCCGATGGGTGCTTCTTTTGTATTCCTGCTTTTTAAATAAAGCTCATATAAGTTAGTAAGACTATGATACAGATTAGGAGGGGGCCCAGAATGCCTAAAACAAGTCCTCCGAACCTAAAATCTCTTTGTTCCAGTTTCCCCGTACTATAGGCAATGGCATTTGGGGGCGTGGATATTGGCAGAAACAGTGCCATGGAGGCGCAGAAGCCTATGACCATGGGCAGTACCACCGGATTTTTAAAGGTAAGGACAATGCCTATTGGAATGAGCACAGTGGCGGTAGCGGTATTGCTCATAATATTAGACAGGATCACTGTTAAAAAGGCAAATAGAAGCACCAGTACATAAAAGTTTAGCTCAAAATCCTTTATCTTATCTACATAGAAATTTGCAAGTCCGGTTTCTTTAATTGCGAGGCCGAGTGCAAGGCCGCCGGCTACAAGCATCAGAGTATCCCAGGGAAGCTTTCGAACATCATCTCCGTTTACGATCCCGGACATAGTCAATAAGATTATGGGTAGTAAGGAGACCACAGAAGCCGGAATACCGTGCAATTTTTCTGTAAGCCATAGCAACAATGTCAAACCTAGTACGGCTAGTACAATTCGCCTTTTAATAAGTTCAAACTTAAAGGTTTCCACATCTACAGTGGGTGCTTCCTCCTCAAGAGAAATAATCAATTTTTTTGATCTTGGGATGTATTTTTTTGTCAGGAGAAACCAAAACAACACCGTGAGAAGGATGGCCATTGGAAAGCCTATCATCATCCATTCCAGGAAGCCTATTTTTACACCATGGCTATTCAAGGCTTCCACCGCAATGGCATTTGGGGGCGACCCAATGATGGTTCCCATGCCACCAATGGCAGCTGCGCCGGCAATCCCGATCAGGATCGCTTTCGATATGGGCGCATTTTTGTCCATAGTATTTAAGAAGGGTAGCACAGAGGCTATCATCATCGCTGTGGTGGCCGTGTTAGACATCACCATTGAAAATAGGGCAGTGGTGAGCATCAGACCTAAAAGTATTTTTTTTGGAGCAGTGCCAAATCTGGTAATGGAAAGTCTGAAAATGGTTTTATCCAGATTGGTTTTACTCATGGCCTCGGCAATAAAAAATCCACCGAGCATTAGCCAAATAACACTGCTTGACCAGGAATTGATGTAACCGATATAGTGTTGTCGTACATTATTGGGATCTATTTGTGAATAGTAGCTATTCATTGAGAAAATAAGAAATCCGAAGATCATTAATCCGACTGCAAATGGCGGAATAGCCTCCGTCACCCATAGACTAATGGCTAAAAATAGTAGAAATAATACATAGATCTGAGCTTGGTCCAGGCCAGGTTCGTTGATAAAATAGGTGACAGCAAAAGCAAAAATAAGACTCAGTAAAAAGTAGATTATTCTGCTTTGAACGTCTACCACCTTTTGGATATGAGACATAAATTTTAAGGAAACTGCTCTTGAATCAGCCATAATAACCTGTTGATTATAATTTGAGTGTAAAATTAGACCTCTTTTTGTCTAAAAAAGCTAACAATTGTCATGGAATATCCAAAAATCCCATAATCCTTGAAACCTGATAGAAATTGTTGTTAAATTGTTGATAACTTAAAGACTTACATTTGCTGCAATCCCCATATTTCATGGGCTATTGCTTATATTTGTGAGATTACTTTTATCAGGGCCGTCCTCGGGGTTTTTAGGAAGATAAACCTATCTGATTTTTAACCTTTTAGATGGTTTTTTTGCATAGGCCCGGAAGAGAGTATTCCGATTAAAAACAACGAGAACAACATACTAGTTATTATGAGCGAAGATAAGAAGAAGAACGATTATTCGGCAGATAGTATTCAGGCGCTGGAGGGGATAGAACATGTACGGATGCGTCCCTCTATGTATATAGGTGATGTAGGTGTCAGAGGACTGCACCATTTGGTTTATGAGGTGGTAGACAACTCTATTGATGAAGCCATGGGTGGTCATTGTGATACCATCAGCGTGATCATAAATGAAGATAATTCTGTCTCCGTAAAAGACAATGGTCGTGGGATCCCTGTAGACCTGCATAAAAAGGAAGGCGTTTCCGCACTTCAGGTGGTAATGACCAAAATTGGTGCAGGAGGGAAGTTTGACAAGGATTCATACAAAGTTTCAGGTGGTCTTCACGGGGTTGGTGTTTCTGTCGTAAATGCGCTTTCTAATACCTTAAAGGCTTCTGTTTATCGGGACGGGAAAATTTGGGAACAGGAGTACGAGCGTGGGAAGGCCATGTATCCGGTAAAAACTGTGGGCGAAACCTCAGAGCGAGGTACCGTTATTACTTTCCACCCAGACGAAAAGATCTTTACACAAACTATAGAATTTAGTTATGAAACGCTGTCCAACAGAATGCGTGAACTATCCTTTCTGAATAAGGGAATAACCATCACCATTACCGACAGGAGAGAAAAAGATAAGGACGGCGAATTTATTTCCGAAGTTTTCCATTCAGACGAAGGTCTGAAAGAGTTTATAAAATTCCTTGATGGCAACCGGGAATCTCTTATCCAGAATATAATTGCCATGGAAGGGGAAAAGAATGACATCCCTGTTGAGGTAGCCATGGTCTATAATACAGGCTATACAGAAAACCTCCATTCGTATGTTAACAACATCAATACTCATGAAGGAGGAACGCATCTATCTGGATTCAGACGCGGGTTAACCACTACTTTAAAAAAGTACGCGGATGCCTCAGGAATGCTCGACAAATTGAAATTCGAGATTCAGGGAGATGATTTCAGAGAGGGGCTTACAGCTATTATTTCTGTTAAAGTTGCTGAACCTCAATTCGAAGGACAGACCAAAACAAAACTCGGGAACAGGGAAGTATCGGCAGCGGTTAGTCAGGCTGTTTCTGAAATGCTTACCAACTATCTGGAAGAACATCCGGACGATGCAAAGATCATTGTACAAAAGGTGATCCTGGCAGCGCAGGCAAGGCACGCGGCAAGCAAAGCCCGAGAAATGGTGCAGCGGAAAAATGTGATGAGTGGTGGTGGACTCCCGGGAAAACTCTCCGATTGTTCAGAACAAGATCCTGCTTTATGTGAGGTCTTTCTAGTAGAGGGAGATTCTGCAGGGGGTACAGCCAAACAGGGAAGGGATCGTAATTTCCAGGCTATTTTACCCTTGCGGGGTAAGATCCTGAATGTAGAGAAAGCAATGCAACATAAGGTCTTCGAAAATGAGGAGATCAAAAACATCTATACGGCCCTGGGGGTAACCATAGGGACCGAAGAAGACAGCAAGGCACTCAATTTGGAGAAATTACGCTACCACAAAGTGATCATTATGTGTGACGCGGATGTGGATGGCAGCCATATTGAAACTCTGATCCTTACATTTTTCTTCCGGTATATGCGCGAATTGATAGAAGCTGGCCATGTGTATATTGCTACCCCGCCGCTTTATTTGGTGAAAAAAGGAAGTAAGAAGAACTATGCATGGAATGACAAGGAACGAGATGCCATCGCCGAGACTTTTAAAGGAGGTGTGAGTATTCAGCGATACAAAGGTTTGGGAGAAATGAATGCCGAACAATTGTGGGACACTACAATGAATCCCGGATACAGAACGCTGCGGCAGGTAACTATAGATAATGCTTCAGAAACTGACAGGATCTTCTCCATGTTGATGGGTGATGAGGTTCCACCAAGAAGAGAGTTTATTGAGAAAAATGCGGTATATGCGAACATTGATGCATAAAAAAAGCCATTACACAACAAAAACTCGCACCCCCGGTGCGAGTTTTTTAGTTTTAGCCAAAATTATAAGGATATGAAAAATCTATTTTTTGCTACGATGATGATTTGTGTTTTGTCTGCTCAGGCACAAACCACCACTGACTTAAATGATCTCTTTGCCGCCGGTGTGGAGGATGCAGAAACCTTTATGAATGATTATTTGGCTCCTGCCACCGAAGGTGCTATATACAGCGTTGCAGGCTCATGGTTCAATACAGGAAAGGCAAAACCACTCGGGGGTTTTGAAATAGCTATAATAGGGAATATAACAGGCTTTAAGAATAAGGAAGACAAGAAAACATTTATTTTAAATACGTCTGACTATGAAAACCTTCAATTTGTAGATGGCAGTCCTTCAAAAACTGTCTCTTCGGCCTTGGGGGATCTGGAAGGTATTAGGGTGTTTGTTGAGGATGATGTAGCCGGAATTCCCGTAAGGGAAGAGTTTGAATTACCTGCTGGTTTGGCTGCCGAGGGAGTAGATTTCATTCCATCGGGGTACTTACAGGGAAGTGTAGGATTGATCAAGGGAACCGAAGTTAAAGCAAGGTTTCTCCCAAAGATTAAAACAAATGATGTTTCAATAGGGGTGTATGGAATAGGTATACAGCATGAGTTTACTGAACACTTGCCCGCAGATAAGATATTGCCCATAGCAATTTCCGGCGTTATTGGATACACGCATATAAATGGCTCCTATGATTTTACGGATACTAATATTATCTCTGGTTCAGATCAAAAAATAGAATCCAAGATAAACACCTGGGTATTCCAGGCCGTGGTTTCTACAAAACTCCCTGTTATCAACTTTTATGGTAGTCTGGGATATTTGACAGGAAAATCTGAAACGGCCATTTTGGGAACTTATGAAGTGCAATCAGGACCCTATCAGGAATCATACGAGGATCCGTTCATTGTTAATGACGATGCCAACGGTTTAACCGCCAATATAGGAACAAGGCTTAAATTAGGGTTTTTCCGCCTGTATGCGGATTATACCTTTGCTGAATTCAATAACCTATCTGTTGGTCTTGGCTTTGGATTCAGGTAAGAAAACAACCATTTAGTATAAAAAAACAGCCTTCCATTGGAAGGCTGTTTTGCAATTATTAGGAAAAAAGCAGGGGAAATATTATTCTCTGCGGGCCAGTATGTTGCCCTGTATGTCTTCCAGGATCTTACCTTCCACAGATTGTTTCAAACTTACCATTTCGTTTGGCATATCAGTTCCGGGATAAGAAATGGTATAAACACCATTGTCTATTGTCCAGCTGAAATCTGTTTTTACGTCCAGCGTATTTCCATTATAAGAATGATACCTGCCAAGGTACACATCATTAAAGATCCATTCCTGTCTATGATTTTGACGTTCTGTTTCCGATGTATTGATGATGTCTGTCTTGGCCCAGATTCCTATAATAGGGTCATTATTGTCTGGTACTCTGGAACAGTTACTCGCCAGGATGATGGCTATGATTGCCATTAGGGATGCTAGCTTTTTCAAAATGTCAGTTTTTTAGATTTGGGGTCAATACTTAAATTCTAAACGACCCCTACTTCCTATCTATTGCCAATTATCGACGAACGGTACACAGAATTGTGTTTTATTCGACGAACGTCATAGAATCGGTATGTAATAGATCCTAAAATTACCCAAGCATACGCTGGGTATTTTCAAATATTCTCTGAACTCTTCCCGAGAATTGTGTTAAATTTCCCTATTTTTGATGTGCCCTAAATGAAAGGGAAAAACAAGAAAATAGCCTGAAAATAGTCGACTTCTGAAAGTGGTAAAGCGGGCGCATTAATACATTAAAAATATTAGAATTATGAAAATTACAGTAGTGGGAGCAGGTGCCGTAGGGGCGAGTTGTGCAGAGTACATTGCCATTAAAGATTTTGCTTCGGAAGTGGTCTTGTTAGATATTAAGGAGGGTTATGCTGAAGGAAAAGCAATGGACCTGATGCAGACAGCTTCCCTCAATGGTTTTGATACTAAGATTACCGGAACCACAAGCGACTATTCTAAGACAGCCAATAGTGATATTGCTGTGATCACTTCAGGAATACCGAGAAAACCAGGAATGACCCGGGAAGAACTGATTGGTATCAATGCGGGAATTGTTCAAACGGTGGCGACCAATTTAATAAAACATTCGCCTAATGTTATTTTAATAGTGGTCAGCAATCCAATGGATACGATGACCTATTTGGTGCACAAGGTCACCGGGCTTCCCAAGAACCGTATCATTGGTATGGGAGGTGCACTAGATAGTGCCCGATTTAAATACCGCCTCGCAGAAGCCTTGGGGGCTCCAATATCTGATGTTGATGGAATGGTCATTGGTGGCCACAGTGATACCGGAATGGTACCACTCGCCAGACATGCCACAAGAAATAGTGTAAAAGTTTCTGAATTTATATCGACAGATCGATTGGCACAGGTAGTGGAAGATACCAAAGTAGGAGGGGCAACCTTGACAAAATTATTGGGAACCAGTGCCTGGTACGCTCCTGGTGCCGCAGTTTCCGGAATTGTACAGGCCATTGCCTGTGATCTGAAAAAATTATTCCCTTGCTCAGTTTTTCTTGACGGCGAATACGATTTAAAAGACATTTGTATTGGTGTCCCGGTCATCTTGGGAAGAAATGGGATCGAAGAAATTGTAAAAATCGAACTCGATTCGGCAGAGAAAGCTAAAATGCAGGAGAGCGCCGATGGCGTGAGAAACACCAACAATTTATTAGATGTATAAGTCTTATATTCTGAATAATAATCAAGGCGTTCCTTTGGGAGCGCCTTTTTTTCGGACCATCATCAACAGGGAAAACCCTGAAGATCAGTAGCATATTTGGAGCCATAAATCCGGTAAATAAATTGTCAGTTCCTGTTGGAAATGATATATTTGCACGCTATTTACGGATACCATCAATTAATTCAAAACACAGATGCAGAATAAAGGACTGATTAAGCTTTTTGCTTTCTTGTTCGGGATCGTTAGTATTTATCAACTCTCTTACACCTTCATTACCAGTAAAGTTGAAGATGAAGCAGAAGTTTATGCTACCGCAAAGATCCCGTCTACCGTTGACAATTACGTCGCCGAACGCGAGGCTATGGAAGCCAGCTATTTGGATTCTATTGGAGACAATACGGTCCTGGGTTTCACTACCTACAAGGATGCCAAAAAGAAAGAGCTTAACAAGGGACTCGACCTTAAAGGGGGGATCAATGTAACACTTCAGATCTCCGTAAAGGATATCTTAAAGGGGTTGGCAGACAATACTAAAAATCCTGTCTTTAACAAGGCCCTTGCAGATGCGGATACCAACTCAAAGGACAGTGACGATACCTATATAGACTTGTTTTTTGATGCTTTTGATGCTATTAAAGGGGATACCAAACTCGCTTCTCCCGATATTTTTGCTAATAAGGGGTTAAGCGATGAGATCAATTTTCAAATGACAGATGACCAGGTCAAACCTATCATCCGAAGAAAGATTGACGAATCGATAGTCTCTGCATTTGAGGTACTCCGCGAGCGTATCGATGGATTTGGGGTAACACAGCCCAATATTCAGCGGGAAGGAACCTCAGGGCGTATTTTGGTTGAATTGCCGGGAGCCAGAGATATTGCCAGAGCGCAGGATCTGCTTTCAAGTACCGCTCAACTCGAATTCTGGGAGACCTATGAACCGGGAAATCAAAGTCTGATCAATTTCTTTATTCAGGCCAACGATCGACTAAAGACCATGGTGGAAGTAACATCCCAGGAGGAGGTAAAGGAAGCATCAGAGATAGATTCTTTATTATCTGATGTTGCTCAGGATTCTTTGGACCTGACTGCTGAGAGAAATCCACTTTTTGAAAAATTACAATTGAACGGCCCCGGATATGCCATAGGGATAGCCGCAGTAAAAGATACCGCCGAAATAGGAGTCTGGCTCAGGATGCCTGAGATCAGAAGATTATTGCCGGCAGATGTTCAATTCACCAAGTTCCTTTGGGAAAGGCCCTCACAAGATTCAGAGGTGGCGGGCTTATTTGCTTTAAAGTCTAACAGAGATGCCTTGCCGCGTATCAGTGGCGATGTAGTAAGTGATGCAAGAGATCAGTTCGACCAGTTCAACAGGCCGGCTGTAGGTATGGACATGAACGTACGTGGTGCCAAGGAATGGGAAAAGCTTACCAGCGAGGCCAATCTTAACAACACCGGAATAGCTATTGTCCTTGATAATAAGGTATACACCGCACCCGGGGTTTCCCAGGTAGGTGGAATTTCCGGAGGTAGTTCAGAGATTACAGGAACCTTTACCGTTAATGAGACCAAGGATATCGCCAATGTGCTTAGGGCAGGTAAATTACCGGCCTCCGCAGATATTATAGATTCCTTTGTTGTAGGGCCTTCCCTAGGGCAGGAAGCTATAGACAGTGGGTTTACATCATTTATGATCGCCATGGTCTTTGTCCTGATCTGGATGATCTTTTACTATGGGAAAGCAGGTATTTTTGCCGATTTGGCCCTGAGTTTCAACATCATCCTGATCTTTGGTGTACTGGCTAGCCTCGGAGCGGTACTCACCTTGCCGGGTATTGCAGGTATTGTATTGACCATTGGGATGTCCGTTGATGCCAATGTACTTATTTTTGAAAGGATCAAAGAAGAAGTTCAAAAAGGCAAAGGAAAAGGACAGGCCATAAACGATGGTTTTAACAACGCCCTGTCTTCTATTCTAGATGCAAATATCACTACAGGATTAACCGCAATGATCTTACTGGTTTTTGGATCAGGACCTATCAAAGGTTTTGCTACTACCCTAATCATTGGTATTTTAACATCCCTGTTTACGGCGATTTTCATAACCAGATTATTGGTAGACTGGTATATTTCAGGAAAAGGCAGATCGCTCACATTTTCTACTTTTATTACCAAAAATTTATTTAAAAATGTCAACATCGACTTTCTTAATAAACGAAAGTTTTCCTATATCATTTCCGGGATCGTTTTAGTTGCCGGCATATTTTCACTCGTTACGCGTGGACTAGACCAGGGAGTTGATTTTGTTGGGGGAAGGAACTACCAGATCAGGTTTGTTGATCCGGTTAGTCCTACAGAGATCACAAATGATCTTACAGCGGTATTAGGGAGTGCCAGTGCCAAGACATTTGGGGATGCCAATCAGATCATGGTCACCACCAAATACAAAGTAGATGTACAGGGGACCGAAGTAGATGATGAGATCCTTGGGATCTTACATACATCCTTATTAAAATATCTACCAGACGGCACTACCTATGAAGATTTTATACCTGGAGGCACCAATGAGGATATTGGGGTGATGAAGTACAGAAAGGTAGGACCTACCATAGCAGACGATATTAAGAAGAATGCGGTTTGGGCCATTTTTGGATCCCTGGCCGTTGTGTTCCTGTATATTCTTCTGCGATTCAGGAAGTGGCAATTCTCTCTGGGTGCGGTGGTTGCAGTTTTCCATGATATTATCATAGTACTTGGTGTTTTCTCATTCTTCAGCCCTTATATGCCATTCAGTATGGAAATAGACCAGGCATTTATTGCGGCTATTCTTACGGTGATCGGGTATTCCCTGAATGATACAGTGGTTGTCTTTGACAGGATACGTGAAATAGTGAACGAGAAAGGCTTTAATTACGGGATCAATACGAATGAAGCATTGAACAGTACCTTAAGCAGAACATTGAATACCTCTTTAACCACATTGGTGGTGTTACTCGCCATCTTTGTTTTTGGTGGAGAAACCTTAAGAGGCTTTATGTTTGCCATGATCATAGGGATTATTGTTGGTACATATTCCTCCTTGTTTATTGCTACTCCGGTGATGTTTGATACCCTGAAAGAAAAAAAGACTAAACCAAATAGTTAGGTGTTACTAAAAAAAGAAAACCGCCTGTACTGGCGGTTTTTTTTGTGCCTGACCTAAGTCAAAAGCCATTTTATTCCCTCGCGTTTCTTCCGGAATATCTTCATCTCAAAACCAAGATTTTTCATGACTGTTTCCGTAAATAACAGGTGATTAAAGAGAGCCTCCTTTTTTATGACCATAGACAGTTTGTACTCAGGGCGCCATCCGAAAGAGGTCGCCGAATCAACCAGATTATATTTAGAATCCAGGGAATGTTGCCCTTCCAGGTCCATAAAGGCCAGTATTAAATGGCGGTCCTCCTTTACACAAAGTCTTGCCACTTTTTCCCAACGTTCGATAGCTTCCTTTAATTCTTCTCCGGGAAGGATGGTACCTTTAATATGAACTTCTAAATATTCGGGCAGTACTCTATGTTCTAAAGTATATGGCATAAAGCATCAAGTTTATATTAAAATAACGAATTCAAGGCTTACTTCAAAATATTTCCTACAGACCCTTGTAAGGAAGGTCTTAATTCCATGACGCTTTTTGGATACAATCCAGGCTCCTTTCGGTGTGATACAAAAACTATGGCCGTTGCACTTTCTTCTCCTAATTTATTGACCAATTCAACCACCGATGCAGCAGAGGAATCATCCAGATCTGCAGTAGGTTCGTCCAGGATGAGCAAGAGGGGCTGTTTGATCATCGCACGCGCGCACATAACCAAGCGTTGTTGCCCCTTGCTAAGATCATGAAAATAGGTATCTCGTTTATCATGCATTCCCAGCAAAATCAGCCATGAGATTGCCAGTTTCTTCTGTTCATCTGTCGGTTGTATATACAGTCCGATAGAATCTACCAGGCCAGAGATCAGCATATTCTCTAGCGTATGGTATCCCCTGAACCTGTCAGTGAGTGCCGGAGTAATGTACCCAATCTGTTTTTTAATATCCCACACACTTTCTCCACTTCCTTTTGTATGTCCAAACAAGGTTAGGTCTTGGCCGTATCCTTTAGGATTATCCCCGGTGATGAGGGAAAGAAGGGTTGTTTTTCCGCTTCCGTTAGCTCCCTTTAATTCCCAAAAATCGCCTGGTTTTATTTTCCAGTTGATCTTATTCAAAATGGGCTTGTCCCCATAGGATACGGAGACATTTCTTAACTCAACTAAATTGGGATGTTTATTGACCACCTGTTCTGATGGGGAAGGTAGTGGTTGATTGAAATATTTTCTTTCGTTTTCATATCCATCTGCTGTAGCGGGAATCTTAACATGCCAGCTTAGTTTATCTTGATGCCAGGTGGCATAACGATCTATAAACGGAAGCAGGTCCGACTTTCGACTCAGCACTTGTACAATGCTCATTGAACTTTTCAGCCCATGAATAGCCTGAGTAAAATACTCCCTGGTTTTGGCATCCAGATTGTCGAACGCATTATCCAGGATCAGGTAATCGGGGTTTTGGGATAAGAGGTAGGAAAACAATGCTTTCTTACGCTCTCCGCTAGACATGCTCTGCAGGCTTTGTGGCCTGTCCTTACTCAGGATCTTTTGATCGTGGCGTGATTCTTCTTCAATAAATCTAGCGATCTCATTCGTGGAAAAAAGTAAGCCGTTTTGGTTTTGCAATAGCTCAAAGCCGTACGGATAGGGACCGTGAAGTAAAGAGTGGAGGAGTTCTCTTACCGGTGTGGAGGTTTCTGTAAAAATGGCCCAGTGTGTAGAATCTTTTAAGGGATTCAAATTAAGGTATTACAAATATAAGTCATATGAGCTAAATATTATTTACTTCACTGCAGTGTTGGGTATTTTGAAATCATAAAACCTATAAAAGGATTATACGGGAATTGTAACTCTTGCGTTAATAGGTAACAAAACCATACCTTTATAATGCATACGCTCCTAGCAATATGAATAAATTCAGATTCTATCTTGCCAAGTTTTCTTCAATACTCTTTTCAACCAAAGCTGCCGGCTTTTATCTGCTGACCTTTGCCTTTGCGATAGGGCTTGCCACATTTGTTGAGAACGACTACGGTACCAGTGCAGCCCAAAAGGTGATTTTCAAATCGGAATGGTTCGAGCTTTTGCTGGCTCTTTTTGCCGGTACTATTTTGGTAAATATTATCAAATACAGAATGGTGCAGCAAAAGAAATGGGCGCTGCTGCTCTTTCACTCAGCCATCATAATCATCATTATAGGTGCCGGCGTTACCAGATATTGGGGATTTGAGGGAATCATGCATATCAGGGAGAATGAGGCGAGTAATCAATTCCTATCTTCCGATGCGCACTTGAAATTTAAGGTAGATCTTGGAGGAAAAGTATTTAGAATTCGATGAACCTGTACTTTTTGCTTCGTTAGGCAACAATGCCTGGCATCAATCTTATCTTCATTGAGGATAATCTAATAGAAGTTGTCGTAAAAGAGTTTATTCCCAACCCCAAAAAAGAGTTTGTGGAAAGTTTGGATGGAAAGCCAACCTTAAAGTTAGTGGTGGCAGGTTCCAATGGAAGGGAAGAGTATTCTATAAGTGCTGGCGAAACCAAGCGTATTCGAAATCTTATTTACAATTTTAATGAATTACCCATAGCAGGTGCCATCAATATTTTAATGGAGAACGGCAACCTGTATGTAAATACGGACCGGACCCTCATTAGAACGGTCATGGCAAACCAAAAGACAGATACCATTTTTCCGAATGCTGCCAAAACCTCACTTGCGTTGAGAGCTTTGCATACGGACGGGATCAATAATTTTGTGTTTTCTGAATTTAGACCAAATGCAGTGGTGCGAATGAATTCTGAAGACCCTAAGGTCAAAAATGAAAGTGTAGTATCACTATTGATGGAGGTATCAGTCAATAATAACAAGAGAGAATTCTATCTGTATGGGAATAAAGGATTTGAAGGCCGGCCAGAAACATTGCAGTTCAACGACCTTTCGTTTACGGCTAGTTACGGGGCCAAAGTTGTAGAAGTTCCTTTTTACATCCGACTTAACAAATTTATCATGGACAAATATCCAGGAACCAACAGTGCGTCATCATATGCCAGTGAGGTTACTGTGCTGGATAGACCAAATGACGCCACTATGGACTATAGGATATTTATGAATAATATCCTGGATTATCAGGGGTATCGCTTTTTTCAGTCTTCCTTCGACAAGGATGAGAAGGGTACCTATTTAAGCGTAAATAATGATTTTTGGGGGACGTGGATTTCCTATGTTGGATATGCCTTATTAACCTTAGGCATGATCATGACACTTTTTAGCAAGAGAACCCGGTTTTATGATCTGAGTCAGAAAATTAAAAAACTGCGAAAAAAAAGGCTCGCTTCCATCGTCTTGTTATGCTCCCTTTCAATGCTCTCGGCTAATGCTCAAACTACTATCCAGGAAAAGGGACCGGAATTAATCATAGAGGCTGATCATGCCAAACAATTCAGCAGATTGGCCGTGCAGGATTTTAAAGGCAGGATGAAACCCATCCATACCTTATCCCGTGAAGTGATGCGCAAACTGGCAAGGAAAGAAAGTCTATACAACCTTAATGCGGATCAGATTTTACTGGGGATGTTTGCCAATAACAATGACTGGTACCATGTAGCTATTATAAAGCTTGGAGACCAGAAAGAATATCCATAGAATGCTGAGTGTTGCAGGGGGATATGCTTCTTATGCCGATTTTTTTGAACAGGATGGTTCTTATAAGTTACGAGATGAAGTAAGAAGGATATACAGCTTGGAACCCATAGACAGGGGTGTCTTGGAAAAGGAATTGCTTAAAATAGATGAAAGGGTCAATATTATGAGTATGGTATTTTCCGGTTCTTTGTTAAAAATAGTGCCCATCCCCAATGATCCCAACAATACCTGGGAGTCTACCCATGGACACACCCATGTGCATACTGAAGGCGAAACACCAGGAGTAGCCGAAGGTTTTTTTACAAATTATCAGGCTGCTTTGCGCGAGGCAATGGGCACAAAAGATTTTAAACACGCAGATCACCTTTTGTCAGAACTTAAGGTTTACCAGGAAACGAATGGGCGAGAAGTGATGCCGTCTGAAACCAGAATAGATTCAGAGATTTTTCTGAACAATCTAAATGTATTTAACAGGCTGGCGGCCTTCTATGCACTGTTGGGAATAGGATTTTTGGTCCTTTTATTTGTTTCTGTATTCAAACCCCAATGGAATCTAAACAAGATATACCTTGTATTGTTCGCGCTGGTTATGATAGGATTTATATTTCATACACTAGGCTTGGGATTACGCTGGTATGTTTCAGGAAGGGCACCCTGGAGCAATGGCTATGAATCAATGATCTATATTGCCTGACGTCTACCCTGGCTGGTTTATTGTTCACCAGAAGGTCCTTTGGCGGACTAGCAGCAACCATGGTTTCGGCTGCTACTATTTTACTGGTGTCCACCTTAAGTTTTTTAGATCCGGAAATTACCCCCTTGGTGCCGGTTTTAAAGTCGTATTGGTTAACCATTCATGTTTCGTTAGAAGCAGGTAGTTATGGATTTCTAATGTTGGGAGCCATTATTGGTCTTAATTAACCTAATACTGATGGTTTTTCTTAAAGAGTCTAATAAAGCCCGTATAAAAAAAATAATCACCGAGATGAGCTATATCAGTGAAATGACGCTGATCGGTGGCTTGTTTATGGTGAGCATAGGAACGTATTTAGGTGGCGTTTGGGCCAATGAATCCTGGGGACGATATTGGGGTTGGGATGCGAAAGAGACCTGGGCCCTCGTAACTATACTGGTCTATGCCTTTATTTTCCATATGAGGTTGATCCCAAAGCTAAGAGGCCTCTTTGCGTACAATGTGGCTACCATATTTGGCCTGGCTTCCGTAATTATGACCTATTATGGGGTGAACTATTATTTGTCTGGCTTGCATTCGTATGCTACCGGTGATCCTGTACCTATTCCTAATTGGATATATGTAGTGGTCCTCTCTATTTTGGTAATTAGTAGTTTGGCCTATTATAAAAGAAGAAAAACACCATGGTATTTCCTAAAAGCCGTAACCTTATTGGACCAAAATACCGTTCTCCAGGATCAGATCATAGGTATATCCTGCTCCAAAGTCCCTGTTCAGTGCAACCGTACCCTTTATTGTAATCTGGGTTCCCTCGGGTACAAAAGTGTTGCTGGTAATCACAAGATCGTAATTGTCCTTGCTTCCATCCCTTAAATGGAGCCAATTTCTTTCCATGATATTGGGGTTTACTTTAAAGCATAAACCAGAAAGTTGAACGGTATGTCCTTCATACGCTTTGGGATCTTTGACTAACTCTGCAATACTTATGGTGCCTTTATGCTGGACGTTTTTCTCTGTATGTGTTGGAATAACTTCTTTTATTACGGTTTTGGCCACCTCTTTTTTAATCTCAGGTGTATTTTGTTGTGATATGTGTTTAGAATGATCCTCCGCAACTAAATTAGAAACCAGGTAGATCTCATCGAAAATCTTATTGTACTCCTTGCTTTCAAAATTGGTTTTCAATAACCCATTGCGGTAAAAATAAACCTCACCTTTAGAAACCTCAATTTTTCGTGTAGCGATCCAGAAAATATCCTGATCCTCCTGTACCTGGAGATAAACATAGCGCTCAGTTGGTAACACCTCTAATACACTTACCCTGTGCAGGTCCTCACTAAATCTTTTTTTATTGGTGTCTGTAACGGTAATAGCGGGGTCCTTAATAAGCCATGGATCAGTGTTTTCTTGTTGGTCTGTTTCGTTTACTGCTTCAATCACCTTTGGGCCATTGTTACATGATGTGACGGCTAATAAAAGCAGGCTGGTATATAAATATTTCAATAAGGATTTCATAAGTTATTTTTTTGCTTTTCGATAAAAACGCTGAACTATGCGGGTATTGATCCTGTAATTATTTTCTTCATTGAATGTTGTTAGCTCTCCGGAGATACTCAACAGCAAATTTCTGGTTAAATTATACGAAATGCCAGTGCCAAAATAATTTTGTTGCAAGGGATCAGAAAGATTTGTGTATTGGTAATACACATAGCGATAATAAAAATCTGCATTCAACCGGTTATTCCGCAGCAGGGACCTGGAGTGTCTTATGGAGCCGATATTACTTTTCAAATATCCAGAGCTATTTCTGTTGTAGGATAGGTTTAAACGGCCACCCAACTGCGGCAAGCGCGAAAATGTGACATAGGCATGCATGTTATCGGACTGATTTTGTTCGTCGCTCTGAAAACGCTTACCATAGCTAAGTCCGGCATTTACATATTTGATGGGCCTGAAACTCAGCCTGGCACGTATTCCTTGCCTAGCGATATCTTCATCTAACAATCGTTCAATCTCAGTTTGAAAAGTCTCGTAAAACAATATCCTTTTCCGGGAATCGTAGGAAACCATTAGATTAACTTTCCTATTAAATCTGTAGCGCGCTGAAATGAATAGATTCGTTAAACGGGGATTGTTTTTGGTGGTAAAATTTACCTTGCTAAAAATATCTAGCTCTGCACTTGCAAATAAATTTAAGTTCTTAAACAAGGTGCCCGTATGTTGAAGATACGTATATCTCCTATCTATATCGCCATTAGCCCGTTGCTCAATAAATCCTAAAGTAGTTTCGGAGCGCAAGGACTCACTACTCGTAGTTGTGCCCACATACCCTCCGTATTGCTGTAGATCGGCATTAAATCCATAGTCGAATATATCAGGTCTGAATCCGCCAACGATCCCAACATAACTATCTCCAAAGTAGTGCTCTACCTGAAGTCCGTCAATGGCACCCACCGATGACATTTTCGGATTTATATTTCGCCCCAGTGTAAAAGACAGATTTGGGGTAGCATCAAAGCGCCCCCCTAAATTGTAAATACGCAGAAAATTATTCTGACTGAGAGAACTGCTTTCTGGTTCATCTATGATCTGCCTGTAATTGATATAGGCATTTGCAGAGAATCGGGAATTGTTGATATGATTTGCATCTACCGACAATTGAGTCATTATACGATGCAGGTCCGCACGGTCACTAAACAAATTGCTATAGCTCGAAGCAGCTACGCTTCCCCTAATATTTTCGTTGTAGGCAGACTTTGTTTCAATTTCCTCTTCCAAAGGGGCAGAGGTCAATCTAAACATGTCCTTATCATTTTCTGTAGAAATTACTTCTTCCGTTTGTCCGCCCTCCTCAGAATCGGAACTAATTTTTGGACTAAACAAGACTTTATCTCCTTTATTAATGGAACAGTCGTCTATAACAATGCAAACACAGGATGTGGAAGACTTGCTTTTAACGATCAGGCAAGAGGTGTTTGAGCTAAATAATTCAAGACTATCTCCCAGCACAATGGCTTCGGTATCGGCAAATTTCACATAGACATTATTCGTGGTCACAAAAGATACGATCCCTTCCATCACAGGGCCCGCTTCTTGCCCCAACAGGTAGGAAGAAAAAATTAAAAAAAAGAAGAAGAAGTGGGGGGCGTACTTCATGTATGTTTAATTATTACCATCTGGGTGACATTCCAGACAAGTAGTGCTTACATATTCATACCCATTTTCTTCTCTGTGTTTATCATCCATTTCCGGTTTCAAATGGCAGGTAAAACAGGTAAAGTCGGAATAATTCGACGGATTGGCATGGCATTCTACACAGTCATTCCAGGCTTCTCCTTCCCTGTGTTTCCCACTGTAAATGGGGAAGTACTGGCCGTCATGATCAAATTCGGCCGGCATCCATCCGGGGTTCGTAGTATGGCAGGATACGCAATCTGTTGGGAAATTTGCTGCCGTATGATTCGGATTGCTGGTCTGATCATAGTCTTGTTGATGACAACTCACGCATTCTGGTGAGGTATCTGAGTAATTCGCGGTTGCATGACATTGCGCACAGTCCTGAATATCATGCCCAAGTGTCAATGGGAAAAAATCATGATTGATAGTTGCAGGTGTCCATCCCGGATTGGTGGTATGGCAAGACACGCAATCTGCAGAATACCCTACGTTCGTATGATTCGGATTTTGGGTCCCGGCATAGTCTTGTTGATGGCAACTCACGCATTCTGGTGAGGCATCGGCATAATTCCCAGTGGTATGACATTGCGCACAGTCCTGAATATCATGCCCCTGCGTTAAAGGAAAAAAATCGTGATTAATACTTTCAGAATCCCATCCAAATCCAAGAGGATTGTGACATTCTGTACAGTCTGTTGAAAATCCACCAGCCATGTGATTAGGGCTTTGGGCGCTTGCATAGTCGTCCTGGTTACAACTAATACAATCGTTGCCCAAACGATCGAACCGCACATTGGTATCGGAGCTGTGACATTCCACGCAACTTAGATTACCATGTACACCAATTAAGGGAAAGCCATTCTCTTCATGCAACTCCGGAATATTATCAACTAGCCAGGTTTCGGAGGTGTGGCAGCGTATACAGTCATTTCCTACTGTTTGATTGTGAATATCGTTATGGCATGAGATACAATCTGTAGGCGCCTCACTGAATACAAGGGTACTATGACATTGTTTACAATCTGTAAGCTCATGAGTTCCCTCTAATTCAAAGTCGGTTGTATTATGATCAAACTGAAGAGCTTGATAGTCCATGGTCCAACCTGCCGGGTGATGACATTTAACGCAATCCATTTGGAGGTTTTCCCCATGGGGAGATTGGGCCAGAAGGGGAAGCAGCCCAAGAGAAAAAACGCTAAGAATGGCAGTCGATACATTTAAATTTACCTAGTTTTTATATAACCTTCAGTTTGCCCATCCGGCTCTGTTACTTCATGACATGCACTACAAGATATCACCTTATGTTGCCCTTCTAATGGAAAGTTGGTGAGTTCGTGATTAAACTTCTTCGGGAACCAATTATCCGTGGCATGACATCTGTTACAATCCGTAACCCCATCAATAGCAAAAGTCTCATCATCAACATTCTCATGACAAGTAATACACTGCCCCTCTAGGGTGTTAAACGCTTGTTTAACAGTACTATTGTTCTTTTGATGTCACAAAATGACATTGCCTGCAATCTATCTCCAGATGTTTCCCGTTTAGCGGCCATTCTGTGGTGCTGTGATCGAATGATACCTGGGACCAGGCCTCATTTTCGTGACAAACGGCACAGTCATTATTTGGGTAATACGATTGGGTTATATACTCTTCATGAATATCCTCATGACAATCAATACATCGTTCCCCTAAATCTCGAAACGTCCAGCGTTTTTTTGTCTCCGCTTACATGGCAAGCGTAGCAAGGAGTAGCCACATGGGCTCCCTCTAAGGGAAATGAGGTGGACTGATGCTGCTTTCAAGCGTGTATAAACTATAGTCGAACCCTTTTTCCAACGAATGGCAAGCTTTACAATCCTGCGTCATGTTATTTTCCGTAAACTCTCCTTTGTGATAGTCAGTGTGACAATTATTACAAGCGGTAAAATTTATGGGGTCCGAATAACTTTTTTTATGACATTGCCTGCAATTTACCTCCATATGCTTCCCTTCCAGGGGATAGTCTGTCACGGTATGATCAAAAAAGTCCATTGACCTAAGCGAGAGAAAACTACTTTCCCTATGGCATTTGACACAATTGGTTCCATATTTTCCTTCATGTTCATCTTTATGGCAAGAAATACAACTGTTTTCGGAAACTCGTTTTTTATCCTGAAAAACACCTAAGGGATCACTTGTATTCGCATGGCAACTAAAACAATCTATTTGTTGGTGCCTTCCCTTTAGGTCGAAGCCGGTGCTGCTGTGTTCAAAATTTCCAAAGCCTTCTCTTTGAGGTAAAGGCTGTCTCTGTATGGCACTGCATGCATTGTCCGGGAATCTGATCATTATGGGGATCCTCATGACAGGAGACACAATCGGCAAATGGGATATTTGTAAACTCCTGTAATTCTTTACCGTTGCGGGTGGTAATTGCATGGCACTCCTTGCAATCAATTGCTTTATGTTCTCCTTTGAGCGCAAAATCTGTTGTATTGTGATCAAATTTCGGAGCAGGTTGAAACGCTTCCATATTATGGCATTGCAGGCAGTCTGTATCCCAGTGTTTTTTGATGCTAGTCGTCATGACAAGATAAAACAGGTCTCATCGAGACCTAAAAAAGTATTTTCACGTTTTTTTAGTTTTGAATCTGAAATATTTTCAGAGACGTGGCATTTATTACAATCAACTACTGCATGCTTCCCCTCAAGTTCGTAGCCTGTTAAGTTATGATTAAAGGTTCTCCTGATCAAATCGGATCATTTCAAAATTACGGCCGTGATGTTCACTATGACATTGCAACACAATTTTGCTTCATCACCGTCTTTTCCGCATGAAAACCCCTGTCTTTGTTAATAAGACTTTTAATCTCCTTATGTCATTCCATACATTTTTTATCGGTTACTTTAGCACCCAGATCATGGCATTGGGTACAATTGCTCATCCCCTCCAGATCTGCATGCGCCCTCGGTTAGGTCACCGGGCGAGATCTGTCCGTATCCATGGAAAAGGAAGAGAAGGACTACGAGTGGAAGAGAATTAATAACGGTTTTCAAACCAGTTTATTTATATGATTTCAATATGTGCCCAAAGCGTTTCGTGATCTTTATCCCTATATTTTCAAGAAAACGTGTTGGGAGTTCACCCCCGGCAAAAATATATACCAGGTCATTAGGGAGTTCATAAGCCTCTTCATTTTCTACCTGAATCAGCACACTGTGGTCATTAATTGATACTAAGTTAGAATTAAACAGAACATCTAAATTGTTCTCATTGCAAAGCGCTTTATCGATTTTTTCCCGATTCTTCGGTTTTAATCTTGAAAATTGATCTTTTCGGTAGGAAATTATCACTTCATTATCGTCCATCAACAACATGGCCGATTCAATTGCGGAATCGCCTCCACCCACTACAATAATTTTTTTGTTTTGAATATTCTCTGGTTCCAGCAGTCTATAAGCCACGTTTTGTGATTCTTCTCCCGGGATATTTAATTTTCTTGGAGTTCCTCTTCTGCCAATAGAAAGCAGTACCTGGTTGCAGAGAAATTCATCACCTTTATTAGTAATGATCTTAAAGACGTCTTTTTCCACAGGTATAATTCGTTCCACCTTAGTTTGTTCCCTGATATCCAAATTGTGTTCAGAGATCACTTTTTTCCATAGTTGCAGCAGTTCATCCTTGGAGGTGTCGTATAGTTTTGCCTTGCCATATAATGGCAGGTCCATAGGGGCCGTCATCACGATCTTTGATCTGGGGAAGGTATAGACGGTTCCTCCCAGGGATTCTTGTTCCAGGGTTACAAAAGAAAGACCATCTCTTTTTGGCTGTTAAAGAGGCAGATATGCCTGCCGGTCCTGCTCCTATGATCACAACATCCAATACCCCTTCCTGAGAGGGTTTTTTAGATCTTTGTAATATTTTCCATAGCGGCCTGGCCCTGTTCCACACTGTTTTTGATAAGCCCCATCCCCCCTAATTCTCCTGCGATGTACATTCCCTTGATATTGGTTTCATAATCCTGACTTACATGAGGCAGGTCTACACCTCTTTTCTCTGTTCCGATCCTCAATGAAATAGCTTCTACAGGACATGCATGAAAACACGCCCCATGACCTATGCAATTGGAGGTATTGATTACGGTGGCGATGCCGTCTTGTATCCCAAGGATATCTTTTTCGGGACATGCTGTGATACAGGCACCACTGCCAATACAGGAATTTAAGTTTATATGCGGATAGAGTGAAATAGGTTCAAATAGCCCATCTGCCTTGGCAACTGCTACTTTTTTAACCGTTTCAATGGTCTTTTTTCTTTTTTGAACGCAGGTAAAAGAAGATGGTAAGGAAGCATAAAAATAAAATACACTTCCATAGATGATCAGTTGTTCTAAAAGCACCTCATTCATTAGAATATCCATTTATATCCAAAGGCTACTGTAACGCCAATATGGATGATGACGATCACTAACATGATCAGGGCAAACGGCATATGCGCCACGTGCCAGTATTTAAAGAGTCGTTGCATTGTTTGCAACCGAGCAATTCTTTTTGAGAGTTTTATTTCTTGTTTTACAAGTTTTATAATGCCTCTTCGTTCTGTTTTTGGCAGGTCTTTTCTTCCTAATACCTTTCGTAAATACCCTAGTTTTTTACCTTGCTCCATCGTATTCTCATCGCTCATGAGATTAGTAACAATGTCTATCGTATTAGATTCCAATTTAAAATTTTGATGCAGAACCACTGCCAGATCGGTCTTGGTTTGCGCTAACTCATCCAGGGTGAGTGCCCTCCCTTCAATTGTTTTTGGGATCTGATTGTAGATAAATCTGCCTATCACCCCACTTAGGACCACCGCCACCATACTCCAGAAGGCAACAGACACGATACCTCCAAATTTGAAAGCCGTGTGGAAAAGTATTAGTATGGGTCCCAGGGTGCAGAGAAAAATATGAAATTCTAGCAGGTATTTTAGCCTTATTTGCTTCGCAAGAACGTTATAGCGTTTCCTTGCTATATAGATGACAACTCCAATGAGGATAAGAAGTGTACCTATGATACCCAGGCCTTGACCATATAAGCCACTTGGTTTAAACCAATTATGTCGCGGATGGTAAAAGCGCTCTTCCATGGGTGTTTCATAATAGCTGTACCCAGTATATGCCAAATACACGGTTACCACAATTATAATTAACACCATGATGGTGATATAGGTTAGATGTGCTGTTTTCTTCAATTTATTAAATAAGCTTACTATTAAACGCTTCTAGAATAGAAAAATTTCATTTTTCTATAGTTGTTATTGCCGCTAAAATATTATCCTAACAACAATATTAGGAGTAATCCCAATGAATTTTGTATAAATTCATTTAGTGCCTCCGAACCATTATGGCTATAAAAATTGCTGATATTATTTTCTCTGTCTAGAAGATTCCATATGGATAACCCAATCTAAGCTTTAGTTTTACTGATAGAACTGATATAATGCAGAAATATCTACCCGCATATAATCTGCAAACGAGATGAGTTAGTTGTTCCGTAATTAATTGCCCCGTCATACAATGGGATTGGTTTCATCTGGAATTGTAGTAGGTATGCCAGTTCTCCAATTCCATCCGGCCGCTACACGCAATTGATTTGTTTTATAACTTACCCCAAGTGTTAGGGAATGTGTAATATCATAATTACTGGGAAATCGAGTCTCGGGAAGGGTGAAAAGGTGTAATCGGCATTTAAATTTGAATAACTAAGCCATGTACTTGTTCTTTTAAATTGTCTTCGTAGTAAAAAGTCCATACCATTAGCGTTATAACTGCCTATGGCCTTCACAAATTCATACTGATTCTGAAAACCCTGACTCTGAGTTGTGATGCCATTAACTTTTTTGTAAAAACCTACTGCATCAACAACCAGCCATTTTTATTGAAACTCAATGCCTAATGAACCCTGTGTACTTGTAATTACAGGAACATCCTTTTCATTTGATAATTGCCATCTCCTCTTTTCTATCCCTAGGAAATCGTTTTGGAAGTTAATTACCTGTGACGTATTCTGATGTTTAAATTCTCCTAATATTTGAAAAGTAAACCACTTAAGAAACCGCTGATTGAAACTTAAGTCGTGGTTCCCATAATTGTTTTTCCAATTTATCCAAATTAGTTAATCGAAGTCCAATATTGGCGCTAGTGTTACGATCTTTGGAAGAATAGCCTACTTCGAGTAAAAAGGCTGTGAATTCTTAACACATCCCCATTTAGTCTCACAAATATAGGGTTGTCCACATCGTCGAGATTCGTGACCTTTGTTTCAATGAAATGGTACCCATTGGTCCACTGAATTCATTCATTAACAGGAGATATTTTGATTGTATTTTTAAACCAGTTTCGGAGACTTTATTTTTTTGAAGAAATCGTTGTTCATTTTGGATATTCGCATTGATTGCTTTTAATTCATAGTCAGAATTATACACCTGAAAACTTGTACTGAATAATGGGTTCCATTGCCTTTGATATTGAAGTCCTGTAGCAATCGTACTCTGAAGGAGACTACTCTCACTGCTTACCACTGACTCATTGAAATTTGCATTTTCATTGAATACCAAGTTCGTTGCTGGCATGAATGAAGTTAAGACGCACTATGTCTTTTTTATGTAGGTTTCCATAGCCATCTTAGGGAAGTGTCATAAAAATCAAAAGTTTTGTCCGAGTTGATGACGTCAATACCGCTATCCTCTAATTCTGTATCCTGGGAGATACGTTCAAAATATTGCGTATAAGTAGGAGTTTCCACAAAGTTGCTTATTGCTTTTCTGGCAGCTAATTGAAGCGAAGATTGGGGCCTAATGGAGTGTCAATAAAGCCATTTACATCTGTAAAATTTAACCCCAGAGATCCATTGAATTGGTTGTTGAGGTTAGCGTCTGTCTGCATGTCTATGGTTCCGGAAACGCCATCAGTATAGGTGGCTGAGTTGCCATTCTTCTCAAGGAAACCTGTTGGGTTATTAAAGGGTTAAATAGGGAAATGAGACCAAAAAAATGACCTGATTGATACATTTTTATGTCATCCCATAGTATTAGGTTTTGATCATGTGTGCCACCTCTGATATTAATATTGGAAACAGTTTCATTGATACTTTGGATCCCGGGCAATGCCTGAATTGACTGAAGATACATCTGACTCTGTGAGACCTGGGAGGATGCCAAATCTACTGAAATCAATTTGGAAAGAGCCATCTGATAGTTGATCGATACCACGAATTAGATAATCGTACAATACAATTTCAGTTAATTGAAATTCTTGTGCGATCATAAAAACATCGCCGCAGGAACCTGATTTAAATAAGCCTGCCTGCCGCTGTAAGGTTTTATAACCCACAAACCGGATGGTGATCTCATCGGTTTTCCCTGCAACAGAAATTTCAAAATACCCGTTTTCATCCGTGATGACCGATTCAAGACTACTTTGGACGGTGGCAAAAGGCAAGAAATTTTGGGTATTCTGATCCTTTAAATAGCCACAAAATACGGCATCTGCTTTTTTTATTGAAATAAACCGATTGGACAAAATTGTAAATTCGAGGCCTGTTTTCTGAGTCAGATAGGAGAGTATTTCTTCTATTTCCCAGTTGGAGTCTGGAGGCAACAAATTAATATCTGCGATGGTCGCTGAGGCATAATTGAAACGGTAGCCATAGGTGGTCGACACGTTTTCCAGAATATTGAGCAAGGGTATGGTTTCTTTAACTTCCTGAGAATAGCTTTTAAGGGCAGACCACAAAACAAGTAAAACAATAAGGTAGGCTGCTTTAATTTTCACGGGTAGTCAGTATGACTTCATTATTATAAGTGATTACAAAATTGAGGTCCATTGGTTCCGCAATAGATTGCAAGGCATTTTCAAGGCTGTCATGAACAAAACCACCTGTAAAGAGTGCTTCCACAGGGACCCCTTTACGGACTATTTTTACCTGATATTGTCGTTCAAGTTCTTCAATGACTTCAAGATAAGGTACTTGCTGAAAATCACTTACGTTGCCAATCCATTGAGGGTTTCTGTAGGTGGTTTTATTTACATATAGTTTCCCATTGGACAAGCGCAATCGGTCCCCCGCTTTCAATACTTCTGAGTAGGGTCCTGTATCGACTCGTACACTGCCTTCATAACACACTACTTCTAAGGCCGCACCCCGTTGTTTTACATTAAACTCTGTACCAAGTACGGTAATGGTACCTGAGGGAGTAATAACATCAAAAGTGGCTCCCTTTGTTACGTCGAAAAAAGCTTCTCCGGAGAGGTTTAAGGATCTGTTATTGACCCACTCTTTTTTGGAATATTCTATTTCGGATGAGGCATTGAGCACCACTACCGATGCATCCGGCAATTCAATGGTAGTTTTTTGGCCAATTAGCGTTTCTACCCTCACGTTTGTGTTAAAAAGGAAAAAGTAAAACAGCGCAAAGCCAATGACAAATACGCTCGCTATTCTCATGATCCAGGCACTAATGATCAATTTAGAAGGAGGCGCAGTCTTCTGCGAAAGTTGTTCCTTCAAAACATCATAATCAGCCACCCCTGAAAACGAAGAGGCTTTAAAAGATGAGGCATGATCAACAATATCTTTATAAAAAGGATAGTCATCCAACTCCTGAAATGCTGCCATTTCAGCATCGGACAAGGTGTCATTGAGCCATTTCTCCAGCAAGGTATTTTTATCCATAATGTGCCTTCTTACTTATATAACAACCATAGGTTACTTTTTCCTGATTATTTTATTTTAAAATTATCCAATTCTGTTTTCAGGAGGGTAAAGGCGGAGTAGATGCGATATTCTACTACTTTACGGGTAACTCCTAACTGTTGTGCAATTTCTTCGTGCTTTTTTCCTTCCACTTTGTTCAGCATAAAAGCTACTCGCTGCTCTTCCGAAAGTTTGGCAAGCGCCTCCTGGTATTTTTTAAAATACTGTTCCTTTTCCATAAGGAATTCGGGATTTTCATTGGTATACTGCTGTGGTTTTTCCTGTTGGTAGCGAAGCACTACTTTCTGGTGTTTTATATCATTCAACACCATATTATTGGCCACTTTATAGAGAAAACCCCTGGCTTTGGAAAAAAGTACCTTCCTGCAATTTTCCCAAAGTTTTATAAACGCATCCTGTGCTTTATCTCCCGGATTACTTTGTTCTCCATATCTGTAATACAGGTAATCGTGCAATTCCTTTGCGTATTTGTTATATAAGCTTTTGTAGATATGCTCTTCGCAAACATTTTCATGTAAGTCTTTTGTCAAAACATTTTAATTATAGGTCCGTTAAATGTAAAAAATAAATTTCTTTAAAATTTTCAGGAGAAATGAAAACTTAGTTGTTTTAGTTGTAAACAGTTTAATTTAAATCTTAGTATGCTATGCAAAATTTAATGAAAATTTTATCCCTAGTAATGGTGGCTACCCTTCTGGTAACCTCCTGTAGAAAAGAAGAGTCCGTATTGATCGAAGGACCCCAAAATGAAACGCTGAAAGCAAATTCAGCCGTTGCCAACTTAATGCAAAGAACCGCGATGAAAGATGGTTCTGACGACAACATTGTAGATGGTGCCAATTGTTTCTCTGTAGACTTCCCATTTACCGTGGTGGTTAACGGAATGGAAATCACTGTTACCTCAGAAGAAGATCTGGATACCGTTGAAGATATTTTTGATGAGTTCGATGATGATGACGATACCCTGGAAATCTCATTTCCTATTACAATTATCCTAAGCGATTTTAGTGAGGTGACCATTAATTCCATAGAAGAGTTTGAGGATTTTGCTGATGAATGTGAAGGAGAAAATGAGTTCGACGATGATATTGAATGTATAGACATTAAGTATCCCATTACGGCTTCTATCTTCAATGCCAATAACGAATTAATTGATACCATCACTATTTCTAGCGATCAGGAGCTGTACCAATTTTTGGACAATCTGGAAGATGATGATATTGTGAATGTAGATTTCCCTGTAACACTGATCTTATCTGATGGCACCGAAGTTTCAGTCTCTGATCTGGACCAATTAGAAGAGGTGATCGATGATGCCGAAGACGATTGTGATGAAGATGATGACTATGACTACAATGACGATGATTGTGATAATTGTACCACAGATGCACTGGCCGACTTTCTCACAGGCTGTGACAGCTGGTATGTAGACGATCTGGAAAGGAATGATAATGACCTCGAAGAACAGTACAGTGGATATGAATTTACGTTCCTTTCAGACGGGACCATTACCGTGGATACAGGTTCCGAAAGTTTTTCAGGTACCTGGGAAAGCAATGGTTCAGGGAATTCCATTACGTTAAGCATCAACATCCCTGACCTCTCCGATTTCAATGCCGACTGGATGTTGCACGAACTGGAGCAGGACGGTGGCGAGAAAGAAGTAGACCTGCGTATGGCTAATGATGACGAACTTGAGTTCCGCAGCAGCTGTAACCCTTAATAGAATCAAACAGGGAGCTTCCCGGGTCTCAATTACGCGGGTTCGGGATCTTCCTTCTCAGTTAAATAAACAAACACTAAAACTTAATACCTATGAAAAATACATTGATCAAATCCGCAATCCTGGCCCTCGCTCTTATAGCCGTTGGCTGTTCATCAGATTCAGAGGATGATCTCACACAAGATCCTACCGTCTCCATTCAGGCCGTTACCGACATTGCTGTTTCGGGTTCCTGGACCATTAGCAGTTATGTGGATTCAGGCACGAATGAGACCAGTGACTACACAGGCTATTCCTTTACTTTTAACGCTGATGGCAGCCTTATTGCAGAGAATGGAAGCACCACCGTAACGGGCACCTGGTCTGTAACCCGGGATGACAGTTCTGATGACGATGATTACAACAGTAACGACGATATCGATTTCAACATCTTTTTTTCGGCCCCGCCGATTTTCGAGGAATTATCGGACGACTGGGATATTGTCTCCAGGTCATCTGCCCGAATTGAGTTGATCGATATCAGCGGAGGAGATGGTAGTACAGATACACTGGTCTTTGTGAAGAATTAATGCTATGGATCTGAAAGTGTTCGGACCCCTTCGCATGCCCCTGTGAAGTAAGTTGGCTGATCCTGTTTAACTGCCCCGTAATCGGGGCAGTTTTAGTTTGCTCTAGCAGAAACCTAAAAGAACAGCAAGGATCTCCACTTCTTAATTGAAATATTCAATACTGCATTTCGTTATACATCAGATAATGCAAGTGCCATATTATCAATTAAATATAAAACTAAGTAAATGTTTTTCAGGAATTATCAGACTGAGATTGTTTTATAGATAGAGTGGTTCATATACCCTGAAACGACTTTACCTTTTGCTCAAACTTTTTATTAACCTATTTATAAATCTTATGGAATTATTTAAAAAATTGTGTTTGCTATCGTTCGCCATAGTGATGGCCAGTTGCTCTAATGATAGCAACGAAGGAAAAATTAATCTTAAACTTGCTGCGCTGAATAGCCCGGGGACTTCCGGAAAATCCGTCAGTGTTACCGGTAAAGGAAATGAAAATGTTGTGTTTACAGATTTTAAGATCTCCATCAGGGATGTCGTTTTTAAGAATGATGATGACCCTAACAGTAATTTGGATACAGATGAAATTCAGTTCAGAGGACCATTTCAAATCGATCTGTTAGACGGAACTGATGCCCTCACTCAAACTATTGGTACAGTAGTAGTTCCTGATGGAATGTACAAGGAAGTCCGATTCAAATTTCACAAAGATGAAGATTTACCAGTTACAGACAAACTATTCGATAAATCTATATATATTGAAGGGACCATAGATGGTACGCCATTTGTTTTCTGGCATGATACGAGTGAAAATCTTGACGTAGGTCGTAGTACAGGAGTGCAGGTAATCGATGGAACAGTGAATTTTACGGTCACCTTTGACATCTCACAATTCCTAAATTCTTTTAACGAAATAGATTTGAGTTTAGCGGCAGATAATAACCAGGATGGCGTAATAGAAATCTATCCCAATGATGAAGATGGTAATCAGGATATTGCCGATGAATTAAAAGATAACATTAAAGCTACAGCCGATATTATAGACGACTAGGCTCGGATTTTTAATTATAAAAACCCTGTGTGATGCTTGTTAAAGAATCCACAGGGCTTGTTTTTTTCAGTCTACACGTTGAAATTGGATCCTGTCCCCTGATTGAATTCCCCATGAATCACTCAAACCTCCATTTACTTCAAGTACATATTTAACAGGTGCCTCAGATGGTAAACTCGACTCGTCTAGTGGCTGTGCGTTTTTAATAATATTGGCCACCTTCAGCTCCTCATCAATATAAATGATATCTAAAGGAAATTTGGTATTCTTCATATAAAAGCTATGATAGGCCACGTCCGGAAAAATAAACAACATCCCCTGATTATCTTCCATAGAATCACGGTACATCAATCCGGTTTGTGTTTCGTATTCCGTCTCTGCTATCTCAATATCTAATTGGACCAGAAGCGAATCTGTTTTGCCCCTGAAAACGTCGAGGCTACCTTCCTTTGTAAAGGTGATTGGAGTTGTGGTGACGATCTTTTTTGGCTCTTCCTTGCATGAGAATACAACTAGCCCAATGGCCATGCAAAGACCAATTTTCAGAATAATTCTTTTCATAAAAAGGGATGTAACAAATTGCATTACGCCTTTTGTGGTTTAAACATAAAGTAGAAGCCTACCAGTATAAATGGAATACTCAGCCATTGGCCCGTTGATAGTAAACCTAATGATTCCTCAAAACCACCCTGACTCTTTTTCACGAATTCCACAAAGAATCGGATGGTCCAAAGGAGGACAAGAAAAAGACCAAAGAGATACCCGGACCGGTTCTTTTTATCGGTCTTCCAATACAGAAAATACAAAATTAGGAAAACAAAAATATAACATACTCCTTCGTACAATTGGGCAGGATGCCGGTAGGGAATTGCCTCCAGGTATTGTGCAAATGCCGGTTTGTTTTCCAGTGCCTTATAAGCCGCATTAACTGTGTTTTCCTTTGTAATCCGCAGGGCAGAAGAGGCAGGCATATCATCCGAATCCCGGACAAATCTGGTGGCAAAAAAAAGGTTTTATCAACGATCTTCCCATTGATCTCAGAATTAAAAAAGTTCCCCAGGCGAACACAAAACGCTCCGATAGAAACAGGGATCACTACCCGGTCCAGGATCCACAACATTTTAAAACCTTTGTGTTTTCTGCAGTACAAATACATCCCTATGATGATCCCAATAGCGGCCCCATGGCTTGCCAAACCGGTAAAACCGGTGAATTCATAACCGTTGATAAATCCGAACAATGCACTTCCTGCCCGTTCCCGGATCGGGAGCAATATCTCGACAAGGTGATTGGAATAGTAGGGCCAGTCATAAAAGAAAACATGCCCCAAACGAGCTCCCAGCATGGTCGCAATCACAGTGTAGATAAACAGGGAGTCAAGCTCCTGCACCGTCTTCTTTTCATTGAGGAATATTCGTTTCATAATATACCAACCCAGAGCAAAGGCAATGATCCAAAGTAGGTTGTAATATTTGATCTGAAGAAATCCGATTTTAAACAAGGTATCAGCCGGATTCCAGGTAATTCCTAATAAATACATAAAGGTGTTTTTTGCTCGACTAAGATACATAAATAGATAGACAGCAAAAGCCGATTGGAAAATCATATCAATGAAAATACTTTTAAGAAATAGAAAGCACCGTATAACGTTAAGGAACAGGATCGTAGCCACTGCCTCCCCAGGGGTGACAACTAAAAATCCGTTTTATACTAAGCCACCCGCCTTTAAAGAGTCCGTGTTTTTTTAAAGCTTCAAGGGTGTATTGTGAACAGGTAGGGGAGTATCTGCAGCTCGAAGGCGTATAGGGTGATATGAGAAGCTGATAGGCTCTTACCAGAAAAACAAAAGGGGCTATCAGGATTTTTTTCATGAAATACTAAAGGTAGTACCTTCTTTTCCATCTTTTAGTTGAATACCCATGGCAGCCAATTCATCCCGTATTTTATCGGATGTGGCAAAATCTTTGCCGGCCCGGGCCTCATTTCTCATCTGTATCAGTAGGGATACCACGCCACTAAGCTTCTCCGAAATTGTATTGGCCTGTTCCTGCGATTCTAATCCCAGAACCTCAAAAACAAAATCGTGCATGCCCTTAGCAAGCAGCTCATGATCAGCCTCTGAAATTTTTTCTTTTCCTTCCTTTATAAGGTTTATATACTTCACCCCTTCAAAAAGAGTGGCAATTAAAATGGGGGAATTAAAGTCATCATTCATGGCATCATAGCAGCGCTGACGCCAGGCTTTGATGTCTATAGTAGAGGAAGTGCTTTTTTCCAGTCCATTTAAATCCTTCATTGCCTCCATCAATCTGAAATATCCTTTTTCGGAGGCCAGAAGGGCCTCATCACTAAGGTCCAGAATACTGGTATAGTGAGCCTGTAACATAAAGAAGCGTACTACGGAAGGAAGAAATGGTTTGCTGAGAATGTTGTTTTCCCCTGAAAAAATCTCGTTTGGCAGTATATTATTTCCTGTAGACTTGGCCATTTTTTTTCCATTCATGGTAAGCATATTGGCATGCAACCAGTACTTCACCGGACTATGACCATGGGATGCTTCAGACTGGGCGATCTCACATTCGTGATGTGGGAACTTAAGGTCCATTCCACCCCCATGAATATCAAAGGTTTCTCCCAGGTATTTTGTGCTCATGGCAGTACACTCGAGATGCCAACCAGGAAATCCATCACCCCAGGGCGATGGCCAGCGCATAATATGCTGAGGTTCTGCTTTTTTCCACAGAGCAAAATCCTGAGGATTTCGTTTTTCATCCTGAGCAGTTAATTCACGGGTATTGGAAATCATATCCTCCAGTTTGCGACCGCTTAGTTTTCCATATTCATAGGTCTCATTAAATTTGTTTACATCGAAGTAGACAGACCCGTTGATCTCATAGGCATACCCGTTCACAAGGATTTCCTTAATGATTTCAATCTGCTCTATGATGTGGCCGGTAGCGGTAGGTTCTATGCTCGGAGAAAGAAAATTGAATTTCTGAAGTATCGTATGAAAGTCGACCGTATAGCGTTGTACCACTTCCATGGGCTCTATTTGCTCCAGCCTCGCTTTTTTAGCGATTTTGTCCTCTCCATCGTCCGCATCATCCACTAAATGCCCGGCATCTGTAATATTTCGAACATAGCGTACTTTGTATTCCAGATGTCTCAGATAGCGAAAGATCATATCAAAAGACATAAAGGTGCGGCAATTACCCAAATGCACATTACTATATACGGTTGGGCCACAAACGTACATACCTACATGTCCTTCATTAATTGGTTTAAAAACCTCTTTCTTGCCGGAGAGGGAATTGTAAATTTTTAGAATTTGGTTGTCGTAAAGGGCCATTAGGGTGTAAGATCGCTTAAAAACTGGTTTCCAGGTTGATGTATTCTAAAAATTCCTTTCGAACGCCTTCTTCTTTAAAACGCCCACCGTATTCTGCGGTAACCGTGCTGCTATCTACGTCCCGTATACCTCTGGAATTTACACACAAATGTTTAGCATCGATCACACAGGCCACGTCTTCCGTTCCCAATACCTTTTGCAGCTCTCGTACTATCTGAATATTCAATCTTTCCTGCACTTGTGGCCTTTTCGCAAAATAATCTACAATACGATTCATCTTAGAAAGACCTACCACCGTTCCTTTTGAAATATAGGCAATATGAGCTTTGCCCACTATGGGAAGCATATGGTGTTCGCAGGTGGAGTAAACAGTAATATTCTTTTCCACAAGCATTTCCCCGTATTTGTACTTATTCTTGAAGGTAGATGACTTGGGTTTTTTATCGGGATGCAAGCCACTAAAGATCTCGTTTACATACATCTTGGCAACCCGTTTTGGAGTTCCGTTGAGGCTGTCATCATCAAGATCGAGACCGAGGGTAAGCATGATATTGCGCACACTGTCTTCAATACGCTCAATTTTTTCCTGATCGGTCAATACAAAGGCATCCGATCTCATGGGGGTGTCTTCCGCAGATGAAACATGATCGTTGCCTACTGCCTCAAAATGTTCTTCCAAAGTACTCTTTATTTTCATTTTCTACTCACTTAAACAAAGGGCAAAGATATACATAAAATGGCACTTAACGTGCCGTTTGAGGCCATACACAACATAAATTAGTGTTAAGGAAGCTCGTCCTGTATTTTTAACTTTTTAGATATTAAGGTGTGCGATCTAATGAGAATACCCGCTGGTTTTCTATGCTTTATAATGATGTTGGCCCTTTCAGGGGTTACAGCACAGGTGGCAGACGATTGCCTTAATGCTGTTCCTATTTGCAGCAATACGCCTGTGAATGGGGGTACATCAGGCTATGGTACTGATGACTTTAACAATGCGTCCAACAGTGGGTGTCTGGAACCAACCATGACCGGTTTTATAGAATCTAATTCCGGCTGGTATCGATTCAGGACGGGAGCCACCGGGGAACTCGGTTTTAACATTGGCTTCGATGCTGCTGAAGATTGGGATTTTGCGCTCTACAGGGCTTCAGATTGTACCTTATTGGGGGATCCAATCCGGTGTAACTTCTTTGACAATAGCGATGCGGATACCTATATGGGGGTAGGAGAGGACCCTACGGGAAATACCACCAATGTACAATACGAAGATTGGATACAGGTGGCCCCCGGGGAGGATTACTATCTTCTGATCAACAATTTTAGCAATAGTAATTCTGGCTTTTCCATACAGTTTTCGGGGCAGATCTTTGAAACGAATCCAAGCGACGCACTCGACTGTTCCATTGTAAATAATTTACTTGGCGCTCCTATTGCTGCCTGCGACAACGAAACGATCGTCTTGGACGCAACTACACCTGGTGCTTTGGGATACACATGGTATAGTGATACCGGAAGTGGATTTCAGGTCCTGGCTGGAGAAACTACGGCAACCTTATCTTTAACATCATCAGCGATGTACAGGGTGCAGGTAACCATGCCTGTACCCCCAAACATCATCAGTGACGTACAAGTGGCATTTTCTGTTGCTCCTGTCACAAATCTTGTCACGGATGAGGCAGTATGTGTTGAAAGTGGAATATATGATCTTGCTCAAAAAGATATGGAGGCCCTTGGCGTACAGGACCCCACGACTCATGTGGTCAGCTATCACACAAGCCTTGCCGATGCTACAAATGGCGTGAATGCCGTGCCTAAACAATATACAGTGCTCTCAGGAATTCAAACCATATATATCCGAGTCTCAAGCCTTGAGAATCCAAGATGTTTTGATGCGTCAGAGCAGTTCTCCTTAGAGGGAGTCAATACTCCAGCCCTGAGTTTTGAGGATGCCATTTTCATTTGTGAGAACACCACCGGGGAACCTATTGGTGAACTGTTTCCCAATGCCCAGTATACCTATGTTTGGGATACAGGAGAAACAACACCTAGTATTCTGGTTACACAGGCAGGTGCCTATACACTAACGGTGACCAATACTACCTCCGGATTGAATTGTACGGCAAACCGCACTGTGAATGTAGTGGTTTCGGAACCCCCTGTTATTTCTGAGGTGCTTATAGACGATCTTCAGACTATCAATACCGTAGAGATTGTGAACGAGGTGGCCGGTAATTTCGAATATCAGCTAGATACGGGTCTTTTTCAATCATCTTCTGTATTTACAGAGGTGAGTCCGGGCATGCACACGGTAACCATCAATGATCTCAACGGTTGCGGTAGTGTATCTGAAACAATTGTTGTAGTGGGCTTTTCAACCTTTTTTACCCCCAATGGCGATGGTACAAACGATTTTTGGCAGGTTATTGGTATTGAGACCCTTCAGGAACCGGTTGTTCAAATATTCGATAGGTATGGAAAATTGCTGATCGTCATGGAAGAAGATTATCTGGGATGGGATGGTACCTACAATGGGGCACCTGTACCTTCCTCGGATTACTGGTTTAAGGTATCCTATCTGGATGCCAACGATCAGCGTGTAGAGGCCAAATACATTAACAATCACTTTTCTCTCAGAAGATAAAACCATCCTATGGATATGCAAGGTTCCATTCATCGATTAACGGCTAAAAAAAGCGGTGTAATTATACTAAAACGAAAGCCAACCAGTTATACATACTGTTTAACAGTCTTTTGATGGTCCCAAACCCTATACTGAAATACCTGTTCTTTGCCGCAATATTGTTCTTTTGGATGATAGGCATCCACGCACAGAACTCTCCGGATTGCAGAAGTGCCATCCCTGTTTGTGCAGACGCTCCTATTTTGTCGTTTGCAGATGGCGGTGGGGATATTGATGATTTTGATCCGGATGTGATCCGGGAAACAGGTTGTCTTGAAAAGGGGAGTGTAAGTTCCGCTAATATAGAGAACAATACGTCGTGGTACGTTTTTCGTGCGGGCACCAGGGGCGAGATTGGGTTTGATATTGAAGCCCTACCCGGAACCAGTGGCACTGTAACTGCTGAATGGGATTTTGCTTTGTACGGCCCTGATGTGGATTGCGGAAGTATCAGCAATGGTTCTGCACAGCCCATTCGATGTAATTACGAAGTAAACGATACAAATTTTACAGGAATAGGGGTCAATCCGGAAAATGGCCAGGTTGGAGCTCCTAATCTAACCGGGAGTCAGAATACCTACGATGATTGGCTCATTGTAGAAGAAGGGGAGATCTACTATCTGCTCATCAATAATTTCAACACCAATTTTGATGGTGACCCTGAACCTTTTTCCCTGACCTTTACCGGATATTCCGTGGATCAGGATCAGAATACGGCACTCGATTGTACCCTGAGAGATGAATTTCTCGGGTTGGATATTGTGGCCTGTGAAGGCGACCCCGATATTGTCCTTACGGCATTGAATTCTCCTGCTGGACCAGATATTGCGAATGTAACCTGGAGTGTGGATTACGAGGATGATGGCACTGTTGATGCCGTACTTGCCTCAGGACCAACAGAAACTGAATTAACGGTAACAAGTCCTAATTCTGGCCGCTATTTTGTGGAGATATTAACAACACTAGCTACTACCATCACAGATGACATACTTATTACCTTTTATGGGATTCCCGTATTAGATGAGGTCATTATTCTGGACGACCTTTCCGATAGCAACAATGTAGAATTTGTGGTTCTTGAAGATGGTAGTTACGAATACGCCATCAATGGAGGTGAATTTCAGGACTCGCCAATCTTTTATGATATCCCACCTGGTGAAAATACAGTGATCATTAACGATAAGAATGGCTGTGGCTTTACGGATCCTATTCCATTTTTAGTAGTAGGCTATCCAAAGTTCTTCACTCCTAATGGAGACGGAATCCACGACGCCTGGAACATACTTGGCATTGAGACCTTAACAGATCCGGTTGTCTTTATTTTTGATCGTTATGGTAAATTGATTAAGCAATTAGACGAAACTACCATAGGATGGGATGGCACCTTTAATGGGCGGCCAATGCCTTCCTCAGATTATTGGTTTAGATTGGAATATGCCAGGGATGAACAAGGCATTCTAGTGGCCAATACCATCCGGACTCATTTCTCACTAAAGAGATAAAAAAAGCCGGTGTGAACCGGCTTTTTTTATCTGTGCGCAGAAATCCTTCTATAAATTGAGGGTATATCCCAAAATGACATTTGTATTGGTATTATTTACAAGTCCTGTGGTTGGAAAACCGGGGGAAAATAATTGTTGACGAGCACTTTGCTGAGAGCGGCTGTAGGCCAGATCCAATCTGCTGCCTCCAAAATTAAATCCGATCCCGAAAGAAAAGGCTTCCAGATCTCCTATTGTTACACCATCCTGATATGGGCTTCCTTCAAAACGATAGCCTCCCCTTAAGCTTACATTCTCTATTCTATACTCACCACCAACTCTAAATGTATTTACTGCGCCCAACTCCGATGCAATAAAAGAATTCTCGTCCCTAAAACTAGGGTCAGATGTAGGACGCAATTCTGCATTAGCCATATTCTGATAACTGTAATCAAAGCTCAGGAGACCTTTAGGGCCAAATATTATAGCCATACTTCCATTTGCTTTGCCGGGAGTTTTAATACGATACACCTCAAAAAGGTTTACTATATTAAAATCTATAAATCTGATATCTGAATCTGCCAGGTCAGAATTGATTCTTTGTGAGGTATCATCTAAAAGTCGGTACCAGGTAGGAGATTGATAACTACCTCCCAAACGTACATTCTCATTTAATTTTGCAATTGCACCGAGACTAAAGGAAACCCCCGATCCAGTGGTGCGCAGATAATTATCAAAATTCACAAATTGTATTTCAGAATTCGCATCATACCCTGTTTCTGTAAATTCTGTATACTGATCAAAAAAGATGTCATGAATATTAAGCGAGGCACCCAGAAAAATATTTTGCTGGAATTGCCCTGAAAAATTCATGGTAAATTTGCTGTTATATCCATTTGTTCTCTGGAAGTAATCCTGATCAACATTGCTATATATGGCATTAGAAACATAGGCTGTATTGTTATTATCGTTTTCATCAACAGGATCAATGACCCCTCCATAATAACCTAGAAAAGCCTGTTGCTCCCGAAATCCCAGATTGGCACCTATATCCAAATATGCTTCTTCTATTAACTCACCATCCTGTATAAGTAGCGGCCCGAAAGGAACACCTTGTGCTAAATTGAGGAAGTAATTATCGATTCCCTGATTACTTGTACCCCTGAGAAATACCTGATTGTTATAATTTTGTACCAGATCATAATTGAAAGCCATGGCAAATTTTTGCCATGGACCCTTGGGATTTCTATTTTTGAAAACAAAGACACCGCCAAGTTGGTTGAGCCTGAACGAATTACGGGTTTCAGTAGCCAGACCATCGAAGTAGGATGATTCATTCTTCTGATTATAATTAGCACCCGTGAAAGTAAACAGGCTATTTGCGAAAATCGCCGAGCCTGCAGGATTTATATTGAGCGCAGATAAGTCACCACCAAGTGCTCCGAATGCACCGCTCATTCCTTGATATCGGGCCGTTCCCTGAAGGTTTTCACTGCTGTACCTTAAAACATCGTTAATATTCTGAGCAGTTACAGCCAAACATGACAGTCCTACGATGAAAGTTAAAATTCTTTTCATTTTCCTACGATTTAAATGTTGAATGTAGTGAGATTATTAATTGTTTCTTCCGCCCCGGCTACCACCCGAAGATCTACCTCCAGATGACCTACCACCAGATGATCTGCTACCGCCTGAACTTCGCACACTACCCGAGCTTCTTGAGCTCCCTGAGGAACTTCTCACTGCTACCCGAACTTCTCGAACCTCCTGAACTTCTCATACTCCCCGAGCTTCTTGACGGCGATGATGATCTGTTATATCCGGAAGATCTAGGAGAACTTGATCTATAATTTCGACTCGCTGCAGATGAACGTACTGCATTGCCAGTATTTCTTCTATAGGTATTAGAACGAGCCGCTGACGATGAATTGCCGTATGATCTGTTCTGAAAAGTACTCCTGCTGTAACTCGGAGTGCTTCGTGTACTTCTGCTGGAACGATAAGCTCTATTTCTGTTTATAGCGTCTGCACTCACGCTGCGTCTGGCCGTGGTGCCACCTCTGTAAGCAGAAGAACTCCTGGCACTGCTCCTTGCAGAAATATTAGATCTACCACTATTGTTTCTCAAACGTGTACTGCTGCTTCTGGAAGTTCCCAGATTAGATCTGCCTCTTAATGAGTTGGATGCTAAAGCATTTCTGTTATAATAACCTCTGCGGGAATTGTTATAGCCATAATAAGGATAACCTCGACCATACCTATTATAACCATAGTAAGGATAACCGTAATAGGGATAACCTCCCCAGCCCCAGCCAAAGCCTCCGCCCCAGCCCCAGCCAAAGCCTCCGCCCCAACCCCAGCCAAAGCCTCCGCCCCAGCCCCAGCCAAAGCCTCCGCCCCAGCCAATACCGGGACCCCAGCCCCAGTTGTTCCAACCATATCCGCCCCAACCCCAGTTGTTCCAGCCATATCCACCCCAGCCCCAATTGTTAAAACCCCAGTTGTCATTCATATTTATGATGACACTGGTGGGATTTTCACCCCATCCGGGATTACCTGCATAGGTGTTGTTTGGATCAAAATAATTGGATTCTGCTTCAAAGTCTAAACTATCATTCTCAACCCCACTGTAATAGCCATCAACATCGGTAAATATTTCGTTATCCATTATCTGATCTATCTCCTGAGCTTTCTGACCAAAATATTCTCCATAAACACCATCTTCTTTCTTCTGTTGAGTTGGTTGGCTGGTTCTTGGAGTATTGTATACTGTAGGCTGCTCTACTCTTCCAGGATACACTCCATCATTATCGTAGTACGAAGCTTGTTGATAGGAACCACAAGAGACCCCTAGGGTAGCCAGTAGGCCTAAGCATATCATTTTCATCGCTTTTGGGTGGGATATGGAATGTATCATGAGAATAAATTTATATTGTTGAACATATTAAAAATAGTTAGTTTTGCCCAACTATTCTTGACATAAGTTGCAAGTTTTGTGCCAAAGTACACTAGATGGGAAAAAATTTAACGACGCGAACAGAGGATTATTCCAAATGGTATAACGAGCTCGTAGTAAAGGCCGACTTAGCCGAAAACTCAGGTGTGAGGGGCTGTATGGTGATCAAACCTTATGGTTACGCTATCTGGGAAAAAATACAAGCCGGGTTAGACAAGATGTTTAAGGAAACGGGCCACGAAAATGCCTATTTTCCCATATTTATTCCAAAATCTTATCTCAGTAAGGAAGCTAGCCATGTGGAGGGTTTTGCCAAAGAATGTGCAGTGGTTACTCATTACCGCTTAAAGAATGCCGAAGATGGGAGCGGTATAATTGTAGATCCGGAAGCCAAGTTGGAGGAAGAACTCATTGTAAGGCCCACTTCTGAAACTATCATCTGGGACACCTATAGAAGATGGATACAGTCTTACAGAGACCTTCCTCTACTAATTAACCAATGGGCCAATGTGGTGCGTTGGGAGATGCGTACCCGATTGTTCTTGCGAACCTCCGAATTTCTATGGCAGGAAGGTCATACGGCCCATGCTACAAAGCAAGAGGCTATAGACGAAGCCGAACTGATCTTGAATATTTACGCCGACTTTGCAGAAAATCATATGGCCGTTCCTGTGATCAAAGGAACCAAGACAGAAAGTGAACGTTTTGCCGGCGCCATAGACACCTATTGTATTGAGGCACTCATGCAAGATGGAAAAGCCTTGCAGGCCGGCACCTCCCATTTCCTTGGACAGAACTTTGCAAAGGCCTTTGACGTGAAATTTGCCACCAAAGAGGGGAAACAGGAATATGTGTGGGCAACTTCCTGGGGTGTTTCTACCCGATTAATGGGCGCTCTCATAATGACCCATAGTGACGACAATGGTTTGGTACTTCCGCCTAAACTGGCACCAATACAAGTGGTAATTGTACCAATCTATAAAGGAATGGACCAATTAGATGCTATTTCTGAAAAAGTAGATCCTCTGGTAAGTGAATTAAGGGCGAAAGGGATATCGGTAAAATACGATGCCCGTGATACTCATAAACCCGGTTTTAAATTCAATGAATATGAATTGAAAGGGGTTCCTGTGCGAATTGCCATTGGGCAACGCGACCTGCAAAATGATACGTATGAAGTTGCTCGCAGGGATACTCTGGAAAAAGCGACTGTAGCTTCCAATGAAGTGTTGAGCTATATTGAAGTCCTGCTTCACGATATTCAGGAGAATATTTTTAACAGGGCGCACAGCTATCGGGAAGAACATATTACCAAAGTAGATTCATATGAGGAATTTAAGGAACTTCTGGATACAAAAGGTGGCTTTTTCTCTGCCCACTGGGACGGAAGTTCTGCCACTGAAGAAATGATAAAAGAAGAGACTAAAGCCACAATTAGATGCATCCCAATAGATGGCCCAAAGGAAGAAGGTGTATGCATGGTTACAGGGAAACCGTCTGCTCAGAGAGTGTTGTTTGCGAAAGCCTATTAAAGAGCCTTTTAAAAAATAATGTGTGGGGGTTGTGGTAGTAAAAAATAATTGTATTTTTGCATCCGCAATTGTACAAACCTTTGGCCCGTTCGTCTAGGGGTTAGGACGCCAGGTTTTCATCCTGGTAACAGGGGTTCGATTCCCCTACGGGCTACTGAACATTCGGTACGCTTTGTAGAAAGTATGGTTGAATGAAATTTTTGGCCCGTTCGTCTAGGGGTTAGGACGCCAGGTTTTCATCCTGGTAACAGGGGTTCGATTCCCCTACGGGCTACAGGGAAACTGTATTAAAACAGTTATTAAAACATAATTTAAAGAAAGATGGCAAATCACAAGTCGGCATTAAAGAGAATCAGAAGGAACGAACAAGTGCGTTTACGTAACAGGTATCAGCACAAAACTACTCGTAATGCAATCAAAAAATTGCGTAGTGAGACAGACAAAAAGAAAGCGGCTGCTTTATTGCCTCCTGTGGTAAGTATGATCGATAAGTTGGCAAAACGCAATATCATCCATGACAACAAAGCTGCGAATTTAAAAAGCAAGCTGACTAAAATGGTTGCTGCCCTTTAGTATTGTCCTTTTAAGATTTTAAAGAACCTGGCCCCTTTAGGCCGGGTTTTTTGTTTCCGGGCCTTCCCGATAAAACAAAAAAAATCCTGCGATTATTAAAACCACAGGATCTCTTTAAAAGTTATAATCTTTCTTACTGACTCATGGTCATTAAGAACTCTTCATTGTTTTTGGTCTGCTTAATGCGTTGCTCCATGAATTCCATAGCTTCAATGGGGTTCATGTCTGCCAAATATTTCCGCATGATCCACATCCTTTGAATGGTATTTTCATCTAATAACAGATCATCGCGTCTGGTAGACGAAGAAATTAGGTCGATCGCAGGGAAGATCCTTCTATTACTGATCCTCCTATCCAGCTGTAGTTCCATATTTCCGGTTCCTTTGAATTCCTCAAAGATTACCTCGTCCATTTTAGACCCGGTTTCTGTAAGTGCCGTAGCGATAATTGTGAGTGAGCCTCCGTTTTCAATATTTCGTGCCGCCCCAAAGAATCTTTTTGGTTTATGCAGGGCGTTGGCATCAACCCCACCACTCAATACTTTTCCTGATGCGGGCTGTACCGTGTTATAGGCCCTTGCAAGTCGGGTTATAGAATCTAATAAGATCACTACATCATGACCACATTCAACCAATCTCTTTGCTTTTTCAAGGACAATATTAGCGACACGTACGTGTTCCGTAGCTTCCTTGTCAAAGGTAGAGGCAACAACCTCGCCTCTTACATTACGCTGCATATCCGTTACCTCTTCAGGTCTTTCATCTATTAAAAGAACGATCTGATATACTTCCGGATGATTGGCAGCTATGGCATTTGCCACATCTTTTAATAGCATCGTCTTTCCCGTTTTTGGTTGGGACACGATCATACCCCGCTGTCCTTTCCCTATTGGAGAGAAAAGATCAATGATACGGGTTGAAATATTGCTTTGACGTTCGGCTAAATTAAATTTCTCTCTTGGGAATAATGGCGTAAGGTGTTCAAAAGCAACACGATCTCTTACCACCTGAGGATCTTGTCCATTGATCTTATTAACTTTGATCAATGGGAAATATTTTTCACCTTCCTTGGGCGGGCGTACATTGCCCAGAACCGTATCTCCTGTCTTTAATCCAAATAAACGGATTTGGGACTGAGAAACATAAATATCATCAGGAGAGGATAGATAATTATAGTCCGAGGACCTTAAGAATCCGTATCCATCTTGCATAATATCCAAAACACCTTCACTTTCTATGATACTGTCGAATTCGTATTCCGGTTGTTTGTACTTGTTTTTAAGATCCTTGTCGTAGTTGCTCGACTTTTTCTCCTGCCCGTTATTTTGATGGTGTGACTTATTGGAGCGCGGTCCTTTGGATTGGTTCCCGGAATGTTCTTTCTTAGGATGTTCCTTTTTGATGTGCTCTTTTTTTGCGTGCTCCTTCTTAGGATGTTCTTTGGTGGTCTCAGCGGAGGGCGCTTCTCCTTTAGGCGCTCTTTTTTGTTGAGCAGCCTTTGGGTCTTTTGATTCTGAAGCAGCAACTTTTCTAGGTCTGGGCCTTGGCTTGGGAGCATGCTCCTTAGGACGTTCAGCAGCTGTCGTATTTTCAACGACGGCAGCAGTCTCCTTAACGATCTTAGGATTGCTGGCTTGTAGATCCAGAATTTGATAAACCAGATCTAGTTTCTTTTGGGTTTTGTACTTAGGTACTTTTAAATTTTCGGCAATCTTCTGAAGCTCAGGAAGCTTCATTGCCTTTAAATCGGAAATCTCAAACATTGAGTATTGAATAAGTTATACGTAATTAAATTTCGAAGTATTTTTTACTTGGGTATTAAATGGGAATGAGATCCCAGTGGGTAAGTGCTATCTCTGATAACGTTACAAAATTACAAATTATTTTCAATAATTCGTCTTAAAATCTTAAAAAGACCTTTATTTTTGCATCGCAATCAAGTAATTGTGCAATGATACAACGTATTCAGTCCATTTATCTGCTGTTTGTTGTCCTCCTGGGGGCACTGCTTCCATTTTGGTTAGAACTATGGGTAGATGCTGCTGGTGCGGTTGTTTTTGCAAAGAATGAGATAGTGGTTTCCCTGGCCTTTTATGGGTCGGCCGTCTTGGCGGCATTGGCTATTTTCCGTTTTAAGGACCGAAAGAGTCAATTTGTTATAAACCGCTTAAATATGATACTTAATCTTTTTTTACTAGGATTTTTCGTTTACCGATCGCTAAACTTATCCGGAGGGACTTTAGTCTCGGAGAAGGGTATTGGGATGCTGATTCCTGTATTTTCTATCGTTTTTTTGGTCCTTGCCAACAGGGCCATCAAGAAGGATGAAGATCTTGTAAAATCTGTTGATCGCTTACGTTAAACCTAACATCTTAGTAGTATTAGTGCGTGAAACCCCGGTAGCCATACCGGGGTTTTTTGCTTTATCAAATGCGCCAATGTCCTAAGTAAAGAAATTAAGTGCTCCTCAGGGATGCTCGTTTTCCCAGTTCGATGACCTCCAAATTCTTTATGTCCTTCCCATCAATTTCAAAACGTAACATGGTTCGCATCTGATGAAAACCGTGTTTCCCGCAGGCTCCGGGATTCATATGCAACAAGTTTAGTTTCTTATCCCACATTACTTTTAAAATATGAGAATGCCCACTTATAAAAAGATCGGGAGACCTTTCTTGTATGGCACTTTTTATTTTAGGGCTATATCTGTTGGGGTACCCGCCTATATGCGTGATCCAAACATCTACATCTTCACAAAGAAACCTTTGATGCAGGGGAAATTCTTGCTGTAAAAGGCCATTGTCTATGTTGCCATAGACGGCTTTCAGTGGTTTTATTTTTGCCAGTGTATCTGCGACCTCAATGCTCCCTATATCCCCGGCATGCCATATTTGATCTGCTTGATTTGCATATTTTAAAATAGGTTTGTCCAAATGTCCATGGGTATCGGAAAGGAGTAAGATTTTGGTCATTTAAGGGTATCTTTGGAAAAACAAAAATAAGACATCACTTTGAGATATTTTGTCGAATTTTCATACGATGGCAAGGCCTACCACGGATGGCAACGGCAACCTAACGCCATTAGCGTACAACAAACGTTAGAGGAGGCTATGACTACCCAAATAAGGGCCACTGTTCAACTGGCAGGCGCAGGTCGTACAGATGCCGGCGTGCATGCCCGGCAAATGTATGCGCATTTTGATTTGGACACACTAATTGATACTGAAGGACAGCTGCATCGGTTGAATGCTTTTCTTCCGGGAGATATCGCTGTTCAAAAGATATTTCGGGTCAGTGATAAGTCCCATGCACGCTTCGATGCCCTGGAGCGTACATACGAGTATTGGGTTGTTCAGCAAAAGGACCCTTTTACCCGTAACAGGGCATATTATGTGCATCTTCCTCTAGACCTGGAAGCCATGAACAAAGCAGCAACTCTGCTTCTTGAGCATACTAATTTTGAGTGTTTTTCCAAATCAAATACAGATGTGAAGACCTATATATGTCACTTAAAGAAGGCACAATGGACCGAAGATCATGGAAAACTTGTATTTACCATAACTGCTGATCGTTTTCTGCGAAATATGGTAAGGGCCATTGTGGGTACATTGCTTGATGTGGGCCTTGGGAAGACCTCCATAGAGAATGTTAATAGTATTATAAAAAGTAAGGACAGGGGGGAAGCCGGCGTTTCGGTGCCTGCAAAAGGGTTATATTTGACGAAGATTACGTACCCTAAGACCCTTTTTGATCTTAATGGATAAAGAAACAGGAAAAGCATTTGATTACAAGTTATTTAAGAGGTTAATTGCTCAGACAAAACCCTATCGTATCACCTTTTTGGGAGTTGCGATGGCCGCCATTCTTCTAACCTTTTTCGCTGTACTAACGCCCTATATTTTACGGATCATTATTGATGATGCCATCAGTGCTAAGGACATGGATGCCCTTTTTTGGCTCTCCCTGGCCATGTTGGGTGTCTTGTTAGGACAGGTAATATTTCAACTCCTCTTTAATTACTATGCCAATTGGTTAGGCGAATCTGTCATTAAAGACATTCGGATCTTGCTATTTAAAAGGATGATGGGCTTCAGGATGAAATATTTTGATAATTCGTCTATCGGGGTTCTGGTAACAAGGGCCGTGGCGGATATGCAACGCATCGGGGAGATTTTTAGCCAGGGTTTTTTTATGATCGTATCAGATCTCTTAAAAATGTTAGCCGCTGCGAGTATCATGTTATTTATGAACTGGAAACTGGCACTTATGGTTTTTGCTATTCTGCCAATCATTCTTTATGCCACCCGGGTATTTCAAAAAGCCATGAAAGTCGCCTTTATTGAGGTCAGGGCGCAGGTTTCAAATTTGAATTCTTTTGTACAGGAGCGACTTACCGGTATGAAGATCGTGCAACTTTTCACGCGTGAAAAAATAGAAAGTGATAAATTCAGGGAAATCAATGAAAAGCATCAGAATGCCTGGCTGAAGACGGTGTGGTATAACTCCTTTTTCTTCCCTATTGCAGAAATTGTCACCTCTATTGCCGTGGGCCTGGTGGTCTGGTACGGCGGGCTGCAGAATATTGCGAATATCAACGTGGATATCGCCGGTACCATCTTTGCCTTTATCCTGTATATAGAAATGCTTTTTAGACCCCTGCGTCAGATAGCAGATAAGTTCAATACACTTCAAATGGGTATGGTAGCGGCTAACAGGGTCTTTAAAATATTGGATACGGATAGTAAAATTGAAGATATTGGCACCCATCAGAGGGAGCAGGTGCGTGGTGATATTACATTCGAAAAAGTGCGTTTTGGGTATCTTGAGGATGAAGAGGTACTGCACGGTATTTCCTTTGAGGTAAAAGCAGGTGAAACTGTAGCCATCGTTGGGGCAACCGGTGCAGGGAAATCGACCATCATAAATCTTCTCAACAGGTTTTACGAAATAAATTCGGGAACCATCATGGTAGATAACGTAGACATCAAGGAATATACCTTGTCTTCCCTTCGTAAAAACATTGCTATTGTCTTGCAGGATGTCTTTCTTTTTGCCGATACCATCGCCAATAATATTACCCTGAAAGATGAAGACATTTCAGTGGCCACTATTGAAGAGGCAGCCAAGAGAATAGGCGTACACGAATTTATAAATACCCTGCCCGGCGGGTATACCTATAATGTAAAGGAACGGGGTACCATGCTTTCCAGCGGGCAGCGGCAACTCATCGCCTTTTTAAGGGCCTATGTCACCAATCCAAGTATTCTGATCTTAGATGAGGCTACTTCCTCCGTCGATACCTACACTGAAAAACTTATTCAGAAGGCGACGGATAAGATCACCGAAGGTAGAACATCCATCATTATAGCCCATCGCCTGGCGACCGTAAAGAAAGCGGATAAGATCATTGTAATGGATGCAGGAAAAATCGTGGAAACGGGCACGCATAAAGAACTGCTACAAAAGGGTGGTTACTACAGCAACTTATACGAAGCTCAGTTCCTCGCTGAGGAGGTAGCCTAAAATAAAATCAAGAGTTCTATTTCTGAGGAACAAAATCTTGTAATTCAAATGTGCCGGTAAGAAACATAACAATATAAAACAGGATTACTATTCCAAAATATCCGAATATAGTAAGAATGAAAAAAGTTATTGATCTTAGAATCATTGCCCCTGTGGGGTATCTGTGAATACGCTGCATCACAAAGATGCAGTAAAGGATCATGACAAATAGTAAAGGAATACTTAAGGACATATATGACGAAGGCGCAGTCATCAAGGTTATTAATGAAATTGGAAAAATGACGATGCTCCATTGGGCCATGATATAGATATAGGCTATAATATATTCAGAAAGTAAATAACCTTTTCGGTTAAAAGTTACATATCCGGCAAAGGCAAAAACCGGGATGTATAACACAAACAATAAAGAAGAATAGTCAAATACAGTATCAAATAGTTTAGTGGACGCCTCTTCAGACAATTGTCCCCCATATGTGTTGAACATATCCGAGGTAAGCACTTTTTGCATTATAAAGATTAATAGTCCTGAAAGTGTCAAAGCAATCCCAAGGTGACTTATAGGGTTTAGAAACCTTCTGCGGACACCCTGAATATAAGAGTCAATGACTACATCAGGTCTAATACAAAGTTGTACGACAGTTTTTATAAAGGTATTGTCAAGATTAAAATACCGTTCGGTGATATCATAGGTTAAATTTTTAAAAGTAAGCCGCTTGTGAACTACCTTGGCTCCACAGCTGGGGCAATAATTAAAGTCGGTTCGTTGTGGAGTTTCACAATTTTTACAATTCATACTACTGAAGGTCTTTTTTTAACAGCGATTCCAATTCATTGATATCTTTATACATGATGAATTCCCCATTTTTGATGTAGGAAATACTGCCGGTTTCTTCGCTTATCACCAGTGCCAGGGCATCTGTTTTTTCGGTGATCCCTATGGCCGCTCTGTGCCTGAGTCCGAATCTCAAAGGGATGTTGCGTTCCTGAGACAATGGTAAAATAACCCTGGTGGCTATAATGCGGTTGCCCCTGATAATGGCCGCTCCATCATGCAGGGGACTATTCTTAAAGAAAATACTTTCCAAAATGGGGAGGTTCAGTTCTGCGTTCATCCTGTCCCCGGACGACTTTATAAAATCAAGGGAATTGCTGCGTTCAATGACCAGGATGGCACCGGTTCTGCTTTTTGCCATTTTTTCACAGGCTTCGAGGACCACTGAAACCTTAAGATCCGGGACAATCCCGTCTTGTTTTAAAAAATTGAATCTTTTAACAAAATTGCGTTTGTTCGACAGATTTGTTGAGCCGATCATCAATAGAAATTTTCGGATTTCCTGTTGAAAGACAACGATCAGTGCGATAAGCCCCACCTGCATAAAACCGCCAACAACACTGCTGATCATTTTCATTTCCAGCAATTGGGTGAGTTTCCAGAAGGCCCACACAAATACGATCCCTAAAAAGATATTGACAGCGGCGGTTCCACGGACCAACTTATAAATGTAGTAGAGCAGGATAGCGACAAGAAGGATGTCTATGAGATCTGTAATTTTGAAATCCAGGAAATTCAGAAAGTCCAAGTCGGTCGTTTTTGTAAAATTAGAAAAAATAGTCTACAAAAGACTATTCTTCTTGTGTGCTTAATTTTTCAAAGAGGGCCACACATTCTACCGCTTCTTTTACATCGTGTACCCTGAGAATATTGGCGCCTCTTTCCAGCACTGCCATATGCAAGGCTGTGGTGCCATTGAGGGCTTCCGCTGGGGTATTCCCCAGCACCTTATAGATCATCGACTTTCTGCTAAGTCCGGCCAGCAAAGGCACTTCAAAGGTTTTAAACAATGAGAACTTTTGAAGTAATTCATAATTTTGTGCAATGTTCTTGGCGAAACCAAAACCGGGATCTATGACAATATCGTGTATTCCAAGTGCCCGTGCCGCTGCAATTTTTTCTGAAAAATAATAACATATATCTTCTGCAAGATCTTTATAAGTATTCAGATCTTTCATGGTCTGCGGAGTTCCCTGCATGTGCATCATTATGTACGGTACCCGCATTTTAGCGACCGTTTCCATCATTTTAGGATCTAAGGTACCTGCAGAAATATCATTGATCATGGCTGCACCTAGTTCTATGCATCGTTGCGCAACCCTGCTCCGAAAAGTATCAATACTGAGAATAATGTTTGGAAAATGTTCCATTAAAAGGGAAACAACCGGCGTAATTCTATTTAATTCTTCATCCACTGAAATATCGTCTGCACCGGGGCGCGAACTATAGGCTCCAACATCGATAAAGGTTGCGCCTTCAGCGAGCATCTTTTCGGTTTGGGACAGGATGCTTTTTTCGTCTTTGTAGGAACCCCCATCATAAAAGGAATCCGGAGTTAGGTTTAGGACGCCCATTACTTTAGGCTGTTGCAGATCAATAAGGCTTCCTTTGCAATTTAAGGTCATCATATAGGAACAGGCGTTATCTGCCCGAATTCATTTTGCTGATTTAGATTAATCTCCGACCTTTGAAGCCGAATGTATTTCGTACGAAATGTACGCAAATTAGAAGAATATGCAGCAAACTTCAGAACAATACGATGCCATCATAATGCAGTGCAGGGAATTGTTCGTTAAAAAAATGAAGGATTACGGGAGTGCCTGGAGGATCCTAAGACTTCCATCGCTCACGGATCAGATCTTTATTAAAGCACAACGCATACGAAGTTTACAACTAAATGATGTTCGTAAAGTTGATGAGGACGAAAAATCTGAATTCATCGGAATCATCAATTATGCTATCATGGCGCTTATTCAAATTGAAAAAGGCGTGGTGGAGCAACCAGATCTCAATATCAATCAGGCCTGTGCACTTTACGACAAGTATGCCAAAGAGACCAAAGTTCTTATGGAAGATAAGAACCATGACTATGGGGAAGCCTGGCGTGATATGAGAGTAAGTTCACTGACGGACCTGATACTTCAAAAATTACTCCGTGTAAAACAGATAGAAGATAATAAAGGAATTACCCTGGTGAGTGAAGGTATTGGTGCCAACTACCAGGATATTATTAATTATGCAGTATTTGCTATGATTCATCTGGAAGAAGAAAACTCCTGACCCCAAATAAAGTCTATGAAGATCATTGTTACCATTTCAAGAATATTTGTCGGAGTTCTGTTTATAATTTCAGGACTCATTAAGCTAAACGATCCGGTGGGGTTTTCCTTTAAGCTGGAGGAATATTTTAGTCCCGGAGTCTTAGATCTCGGATTCTTAATGCCATACGCCCTGTCACTGGCCATAATTCTTGTGATTTTAGAGGTATTGCTTGGCGTATTGTTGTTGTTGGGATACCAGCGCAAGATAACACTATGGAGCCTCCTGGCTATGATCGTTTTCTTTACCTTTCTCACCTTCTATTCGGCCTATTTTAATAAGGTCACTGATTGCGGGTGCTTTGGGGATGCTGTAAAACTTACACCCTGGGAATCCTTTACTAAGGACATTGTTTTGCTGGTCTTTATTCTCATCCTCCTGTACGGGAAGCAATATATAAAGCCACTTTTTAGTCCTGGGACATCAAGGATCATTACGGTAATTTCACTTTTTGTCTGCGGACTTTTTGTAAATTATGTGATAAACCATTTGCCGTGGATCGATTTCAGGCCCTATAAGATCGGAGCGAGTATTCCGGATGGAATGACGGTACCCGCAGATGCGCCAAAAGCCATTTTTGAATACGCCTGGACGTTTGATTTACAGGGCGAAGAGACCACTATAGTAACCAATGGGGATTACCCTACCGTTGATGGCGAATTTATTGGAGTGGAAACCACGGAGATACAAAAGGGCTACGAGCCCCCTATTCACGATTTTACCATTGAACAAAATGGCGAAGATTTGTCTGAGACTTTGCTGCAGGAAAAAGATCTTGTGATGGTCATTGCATATGACCTCGCCAAGAGTAATTTTTCGGTATACAATATACTTAAAAAAGTCACTGATGAGGCCTTGTCGAAGGACTATAAGGTCATTGCCTTGTCGGCTTCCAATGAGGAATGGAGTTCAAAGGTGATCAGGGAATATAAACTCGATTTCCCCTTTTATTTTACGGATGAGACCACGCTAAAAACTATCGTAAGGTCTAATCCTGGAGTATTGGTTTTAAAGAAGGGGGTGATAACCCAAAAAGTTCATTACAACGACATGGACGAACTCACATTTAATAATTGACCACAAATATTATGAACAAAATGAGAAAGAATATAGTTGCAGGGAACTGGAAGATGAATAAGAATAGCAGTGAAACTGCAGAACTTCTGAACCAACTGTTGAGCAAGATACCAGATACAACAGCTGAGGTAATGGTGGCCCCTACATTTGTTAACCTGTCACAGGCAGTAAAGCAGCTTGAATCGTCCTCCATGGAGGTCGTTGCTCAGAATATGCATTTTGCGGAGAATGGTGCCTATACCGGTGAAATATCTGCAGATATGTTACAGTCTATAGGTATTAGAACAGTGATCCTGGGACATTCTGAACGGAGGGCCTACTTTGGAGAAGATGATGCCCTGTTGGCAAAAAAGGTTGATGCGGCGTTAAAGTCGGGTATGCGGGTGATCTTCTGTTTCGGAGAGGAATTACAGGATAGAAAGAGCGGGAATCATTTTAAGATTGTGGAGGTACAGCTAAAGAACGGACTTTTCCATTTGGATAAAGAGCAATGGGGCAAGATTGTACTGGCCTATGAACCGGTTTGGGCCATTGGTACCGGAGAAACTGCTTCTCCCGAGCAAGCACAGGAAATGCATGCCTTTATTCGCAAAACTATAGCCACAACCTATAATGAGGATACGGCCCAAATGGTCACTATACTTTATGGCGGAAGTGTAAAGCCAGGCAATGCCAACGAGATCTTCTCTAAACCAGACGTGGATGGTGGACTAATCGGTGGAGCTTCTCTTGTTGCCGAAGATTTTGCAGCCATTGTGGCGGCAATTTAATTGACATGAGTCATTTTTATATCGAATTCAGCTTTGAGGTCGCCCCAAGCATACCGGGGGTGGATATTTTATTGGCTCAATTGAGCGAATATCCTTTCGAAAGTTTTGAAGAAACAGAAAAAGGCCTGAATGCCTATATCAGAAAGGAGGATTGGCATAATGATTTGCTAAAGGATATTGGTATTCTAAAAGATACATCGTTTCACATCACGCAACAGATCAGGGAAATTCCCCCGGAAAACTGGAACAAAAAATGGGAAACTCATTTCGACCCAATTGAGATCGGTGCTAAATGTATGGTTCGGGCGCCTTTTCATAAGAAGAAAGAGGTGCAATACGATATCGTCATTGAACCAAAAATGAGTTTTGGAACAGGCCATCATGAAACAACCCATATGATGCTGCAATTCCTCTTAGACATGGATTTGAAAGGGAAGTCGGTTCTGGATATGGGTTGTGGTACGGCTGTTTTGGCCATTCTGGCGGCCATGAAAGGAGGTGCTCCGGTAGATGGGATAGATATAGACCATTGGAGCTACCTTAACGCCATAGAAAATACTGAGCGTAATGGGCAGGGATCCATAACCATCCTAGAGGGAGATGCCGCAGTAATTCCTGAAAAGAAATATGACTGTATCCTGGCAAACATCAACAGGAATATTTTACTAAAAGATATTGCGATCTATTCCGGGCATTTGAAATCTAATGGCTGCTTGGTTCTCAGTGGTTTTTACCTGGAGGATGTGCCAATCATTTCCGAGGCTTGTGAAAAGGCCGGACTGGTAATAAGCGACAAAGTAAGCAGTAACAACTGGGTAGCAGCTAAATACTTCAAAAAATAGCCGCTAGTAGGTAGGGAGCAGCAGTAATTCTTGAGCAATAAGAGTACGCTATTTTACAATTTTGCGGATATAAGTTGAAAGTCGTAAAAATTAGTATATTAGTGCAAATTCTAGGCTATGGGATCCAAAGAAAAATATTCAGAAGAACTGTTGCTCGAAGAAGTAACGGTAAAACAACATGAGATCGTACTGTTTAATGATGATGTGAATACTTTTGATCATGTTATCGATACCCTGATCAGTGTGTGCGACCATACCCCGGAACAAGCAGAACAATGTTCACTTATAGTGCATTACAATGGCAAGTGCACCGTAAAAACCGGAGAATACGTCGATTTAAAGCCTCGCTGCAGCAAGTTACTTCAAGCTGGGTTAAGTGCCGAATTGGTCTGAGAGTACATTTATTTAATACTATTCCTTCCCTGATATGAAGGAAAATAGATCAACGGATAAAATCATATCTTCTTGAGGATCATTATCTTATTGCTCAGTTTTTTTCTTAGTCTTCCTTGCCTTGCTCAAGGACTTCCCCCCATCCAAAATTTTTCACCCGTAGACTACAAGGCCGAGAATCAGAACTGGGCCATCTCACAAGATTCGGAGAAGATTATTTATATAGCGAATAGCAAAGGGCTACTACAATACAATGGTGCCCAGTGGACATTATATCAAACCCCGAATGAGAGCGTGATGCGATCTGTAAAGGTGATAGGCGAGCGCATCTATACCGGCAGCTATATGGAATTCGGGTATTGGCAGAAAGATGATTTCGGCATACTTCTCTATTCTTCCTTATCTGAAAAACTTGAGAAAAAGGTTATTTCGGATGAAGAATTCTGGAATATACTCGACATAGACGATTACATAATTTTTCAATCTCTCAAGCGCATTTATATTTATGACCTCCGCAAAGATTCCTTTAATATCATAGAATCTGAAACAAGCTTACCAAAGATTTTTGATCTGGAGCAGGATCTATATTTTCAAAGAATAAATAAAGGAATCTATAAAATTGAAAATGGAAAGGATGTTCTGATCCTCGATGATGAAATTGTAAAAACTGACGAGGTGGTCAATATTTTCCAAAGTGAAGCGGGCTTATTGTTCCTTACCCGTAACAATGGAATTTATCGTTTAAATGGTTCTTCGTTGGAAAAATGGAATTTCAGTTCCAGTACGTTATTGTCTACTGTGAGTATTTATAGTGGTATTCAATTAGAGGATAAAAGTTTTGCCATAGGCACAATTTCTAAGGGTTTAATTCATCTGGATCAGTATGGGGATCTATTGGTTCACATAGACCAGATAAAGGGACTAAGGAACAATACGGTCTTATCACTTTTTGAAGATGTAGACAACAACCTGTGGTTAGGTCTGGATAATGGTATCAGTTATCTGAACCTGAGGTCCCCTTTCAGAGATTACCGCGATAACAGGGGTGTAGCCGGCAGTGTATACGCCTCAGAAATAGTCAACAACATATTGTATTTAGGAACCAATCAAGGTCTTTTTTATAAGCGATTGAATAGTGACCTCGATTTTAAACTAATTGAAGGGACCCAGGGACAAGTCTGGTCCCTAAATATTATTGGAGCAGATTTGTTTTGCGGGCATCACAGGGGTACGTTTAAAATTGAGGAGGATAGGGCCAGCAGAATAACCACAGTAACCGGGATCTGGAAAGTAGAAGAAGTGGAGGGTCATCCTGATCTAATTTTACAGGGGAGTTATGACGGACTGTATATTTTACAAAAACTTGGAGACAAATGGAAGCTGAGGAATAAGATCGAAGGATTCGACATATCATCCAGGTATTTTGAATCAAATGAAAATGACATCTTTATAAATCATGAGTATAAGGGTCTTTTTAAGGTAAAGGTAGACAGTACTTTCTCAAAGGTTGAAAATATAAGTTTAGATACCGTGCTTCTCGGCTCAAATTCAGGTCTTATCAAGTATCAGGGGGATCTTTTATTTGCGAATAGAAAAGGGGTCTTTAAATATGATAAACAAACTCAGGAGTTTAAAAGAGACAGTGTTTTAAGTCAGGTCTACACCGAGGACGATTACCTTTCGGGAAAGATGATCGTGGATCCTGATGAGAAATATTTATGGCTGTTCAGCAAATCCAAAATAAATTTAATTTCGGCGGGGACATTGACAAATACACCGGTCATTAAGTCAATTCCGTTAACTGAAGATGTACGAAGTGGTGTTGTAGGTTATGAGAATGTATCCTTACTTGGCAATGATGATGCGTATTTAATAGGTACCAGTACTGGGTTCATTAGTATTGATATTCAAAAAATTAAGAAAAGAGATTTTACTGTAGACATCAGTAGGATACGTAAAGCCGGTAAAAGTAATTATGAAAATTCAGTAAACCTTCTAAATCTAAATTCAGATGGGGCTCTGAGAAGCGATGAAAACAACCTTGAAATTCAGTATCACACCACAGAATTCAGCAAATATTTAAAACCGAGCTACCAATACAAACTTAGGGACATTTACGACCATTGGAGCCCATGGTCAGAACGAAGCTGAAGCACGTTTTGAAAATCTCCCTCCCGGGGATTATGTGTTTGAAGTAAGGGCAAAAGTGGGCGATGATATTTCTGGTAATATTGCCACCTACAATTTTGAAATTAGTAAACCTTGGTATTTTTCCAATGTGTTTATAGCTCTTTACATACTGTTGATGTTAATTTCATCTATATCCGTTCATAAGGCCTATAAGAGATACTACCATAAACGTCAACAAATATTGATAGAGCAGAATAAAGGTGAGTTGGCGCTGGCTAAAGCCAAGAATGAAAAAGAAATCATCAAAATTAAAAATGAGCAACTGAAGGAAGATTTCAAAAGCAAGAGCAACGAGTTGGCAGCCTCGACCCTCAGCATCATAAAGAAGAATGAACTGTTGTATAAGGTGAAGGACCAGCTTACTTCTGCGGTTGAAAATAAGGATACTATAAGGCCAATAATCAACATTATTGAACAAAGCCTCAAACAGAACGATGACTGGGAAATGTTTAAGGAGGCCTTTGACAATGCCGATAGAAAATTTTTAAAGAACCTCAAGAAGGCACATCCCAACCTATCTCCTAATGATATTAAACTTTGCGCCTACCTGAGATTAAATTTATCCTCCAAGGAGATCGCTCCTTTATTGAATATTTCGGCCCGCAGCATTGAAATAAAACGCTATAGGCTTCGCAAGAAAATGGATTTACCTCACGATGAAAATCTGGTTAACTACATACTCAACCTCTAATACCTTAACAATTCCCGTCATTTACCTCAACAATACCTATACAATTTGTTATATTCAGAAAATTGTAGGAAAAATCGGATATTGCTTCAAACACCCTAAAACAGGGCTTTATTTATCAAGTTCACATAAAAAGGCTTATTAAATTATCATGTATGTTTTTTGTACAGGTAAAAAATATGGATATAATAATATATTAGGATAAGTTTAACGGTTGGTAAATGGGGAACCAAGTCGTTTGGCACTTTTTATGTCGGTTGACTGATACTAATTTATTGAGCCGGTAATCTAACTCAATACAAGCCTTTTACTAAATAGATCAATTTAAACTAAACAGCACTATGAAGAATTATCTACTGAGAGCACTACTATTCTTTTTTACACTTGGCATCTATGCTCAGGCAGATCAGGTATCTGTTGTGCAAGATGGGAAAGGAATGAAATTGGTTGTCAATGGCGAGGACTTTATGATCAATGGTATGAACTGGGATTACATTCCTATAGGAAGAAATACGGTCGATGCCGAATTCTGGAAAAAGTCGGACGATATTATTAAAGCCGGTTTAGATACAGAAATGTCACTATTAAAGAACATGAATGTGAACGTCATCAGACAGTACACTGGTGTTCCGGCAAGATGGATCAAATATATTTATGAAAATTATGGCATTTACACAATGCTGAATCATTCATTTGGTCGCTATGGTTTGACATTGGATGGGGTCTGGACACCTGTCACTGTTTATGACGATCCTAAAACTGCAGAGTTCCTGATGTCTGAAGTAGAAAACCTGGTCAGGGACTATAAAAATACACCAGGATTATTGTTGTATTTGTTGGGTAATGAAAATAATTATGGCCTTTTCTGGCAAGGGGCCGAAACGGAAGACTTCCCTGATGACGAGCAGGAAAAAGCTTTTATAGGTGAAAAGCGCGGAAGACCCATGTACAAGCTTATGAACGAGGCCGCAAAATTAATGAAGTCTATGGATACCTCTCATCCTGTTGCCATTTGTAACGGAGATGTTTTGTTCATAGACATTGTTGCGGAAGAATGTAAAGACATAGACATCTATGGAACCAATACGTACAGGGGTGTCTCTTTTGGGGATATGTTCGAGGTAGTTAAAGAGAAACTGAATATGCCTTTGATGTTTACTGAGTTTGGTGCTGATGCCTTTAATGCCATTAAAAATGCCGAGGATCAGAAAGCGCAGGCTTATTATATGGTCGGTAACTGGAAAGAGATCTATGAAAATGCTGCGGGCCTTGGCAAGGCTGAAAACTCAATCGGGGGCTTTACTTTTCAATTCAGCGACGGCTGGTGGAAATACGGTTTTGATGACAGGGAAAATGCCGATGTGCACGATACCAATGCTTCCTGGTCTAACGGGGGTTATGCTATAGACCTTGCTGCTGAAGGCGAAAATAATATGAATGAGGAGTGGTTTGGTATTTGTGCCAAAGGCCAAACAGACCCCAGAGGGCTATACGAATTGTATCCAAGAGCGGCGTATTACGCTTTAAAAGAAGCACATCAACTCAATCCTTATGAGGAGGGTGTTACACAGGAGTTTGTCCAAAAACATTTTGAGAATATTCAACTAATGGATGCCGTATTAAAGGCACGTGGGGATAAAGCTGCCCTGGTAGGAGAGCAAAGTAGCAAACTTAGGGTCAGTAGAATGGAAGCAAGGTTTAGTACCTATAATACAGGAGGTAACCTTATAACCACTCCAGATTCTCCTGATCCTGATGAAACAACCTATCCGGATCAGTTGGGTTTTGACCATATGCAATCCTATTTTGTAGGGTTCGAAGGTGAACCCGCGCCAAATATGAGGGCAAATGTAAATATTAACATTCTCGGAAATGTAGCAACAAATCCTATTGATGAAATATTTTATGAGAACCGGGGTCGTCCAATAGAAGTTAATACGGATGAAGGCAATGTACTCCTTGAAGACGTTAATCGTGTTCAGATTTATAATGCCTCATACGAATGGAGCTCAAAAAACTTTGACCTAAGAGGTTTTTACAGAACAGGTCATTACCATTGGGGTTATGAAGGAGATTTTTTCGGTCTCTATCCTGAGGCAAATTATGGCCCGAACCTCGATATTTATAATGGAGAAATCAGTGGCTTTGAATTTGACGGAAAAAGAGACATCATAGGATTAAAAGCAGCCTTTGGACCTCAACTTTGGTGGGGCGCCAACCCGGCAGTACTTTTGAAGTACAGCAGGACCATCGGGAAATTTGATGTAACCGGTATCTTCCATGAGGATATAGATGATTTTGGCACCATTGTTTCTTCCCTGGCTGTACCTATGCCCAGAACCCGCAGAGCTACACTCCATATTGAAAGAGAGTTTGGAGATTTTGGTATTGAGCTTGGTGGTATATGGGGCGGACAACCATTAAATGGAAGAGAATTCCAGATTACAGAAGACAATCCTGCTTATGATCCTTCTAACCCCGATGCGAACCCAAAATACATCGTATATACCGATGAATTGAATAGCAAAGATAATTGGGGAGCTAAGGCAAAAATCATGTACTCCGGAGGTCGTTTTAACTGGTATGCCCAGGGTGCTGTGCAAGGTTTGGTTGCCGGAGGTGGTGCCGATCAGACAAGAACGTTTACAGGCTGGAAACTAAAAGATTCCGGTAGTGGAAACCAAACCAACTTTCTAACAGGCCTGACTTATACAGTGGGAGATGTCCAAATAGCGCCCAACTTCTTATGGCAAAAACCAATAGTGGGCCCTATGCCGAACGATGTTCAGGGCCCGGGCAGGCTAAGGAACATTTTGGATGATCCTTTTGTGGTTAGGGCGAACAGGGAAACGGTAGCAGGTGAAATACTCTTTACCTGGGATCCAACCCCGGGAACCTGGATGTATGAATGGGATAATGACAGGGCTGAAGATGCAAAGCTCGCCGTGAGCGCCGGTTTTGTCTTCAGGCATCAGCCTACGACCATGGATGCTGCCATTGGATTTTTAGGCAATCGTACCTTGTTTGCCTTTCCAAATTCCGTTCCGGCTAAGGATCTGTGGGAAACCCATGCACGGATAGTTTCAAAAATAAGTCCGGACTTAGGCATGATCGCAAACGTGTATTTTGGGAATGCCCAGGCCAATGGTAGTGATGAACGAGTAATAGAACGAATCGGTGGCGACATCAGATTCCTCTACAATAATATAAAGATAGAACATGCCTGGAAAATTAATGACTGGGGTCCTTTTGACTATCATAGGGATTTTAACCTTACCTATCCCGTTCAGTTGATGCTGGATATATCCACAACACTAGGTAAGCCAGATTGGTTTATTTTACCGAATACCCAAGTGGGTATAAGAGGTACCTGGCGAACCATGAATGAATTCTCTCCCCGTTACCTTCCAAATGCGGCAGCAGAATTTGCAACTCAACCTATTATAAGTCCGGTTGGATTTGGTAATGGGAATGAATGGGAAATAAGAACATATGTACATATCAATATTGGTAAATAAAAAAAAGAAACATGAAAAACAGAAAATTTATTTATCTACAGAGCACGCTTCTCATGAGCTTTATTTTCATCCTTATTTCCGGTTGCGAAAGGGAAGTTTCTGATGAAGTAGAATTTGCCAAGTTTTCAAATAATCCGGAGATCTTTATTGATGGTTTTAGCGGAGGGTTGGAATACCTGCCTTTTGGCGGATCTAAGCTGGATGCATTTAGTGTAGATAGTGAAGTGAAGTATGCAGGAGAGGCATCTATGCGATTTGATGTGCCAAATGTTGGAGATCCGGCAGGAAGTTTCGCAGGTGCCATTTTCCCCGACTATGGGGGTCGTGACCTTTCAGGATATGATGCCCTCACATTTTGGGCAAAAGCAACCAGAGCCGCAACCATAAATGAGATTGGCTTTGGAAATGATTTTGGTGAGAACAAATACCTTGTCACAAAAAATAACCTCAGAATTAGTACGGGTTGGACAAAATATACCATCCCTATCCCGGATCCATCATTACTAACCGTTGAAAATGGAATGTTCTGGTATGCTGAAGGCCCGGAGAATGGGGACGGCTATACCTTTTGGATCGATGAACTGCAATTTGAAAAATTAGGGACCGTTGCACAGCCAAAACCTGCAATATTTTCCGGGGAAGATATAGTGGGAGAGGCATTTCTGAATATTGATGGTCTTATTCCTTCTGCGGGTCTTACCCAAACCTTTAACCTGGCATCGGGGATCAATGAAACTGTCAATGCGGCTCCTTCCTATTTTACATTTGAATCTTCTGACGTAGATGTATTAAGGGTTAGTGAGTTGGGTGTACTTACTCCCGCTGGCCTTGGAACAGCAGAAATTACCGCAACCCTTGGAGGTGTTAGAGCCGAAGGGTCAGCAACAATTACTGTGTCGGGTGGATTTGATTTTGCTCCTGTTCCCCCTGCTCGTGACGCAGCCGATGTGGTCTCCATATTTAGTGATGCCTATAATGACGTGGCTATTGACTACTATAACGGATTTTTTACTCCGGATGGCCAAACAACACAAGGCGGAAATGTTCAAGTTGGTGATGAGAATATTATATTCTATACGGATCTGAACTTTGTTGCCTTGAAGACATTAAATACAGTGAATGCATCAATGATGACCGATTTTCACGTGGATATTCAGGTTGCGGATTCACAAATTGATCCGGGGGATTTTATTAGAGTCTTATTATTGGATGCAGGCCCTGACGATATTATTGGAACGGGGGATGATACGGAAGCATCAGTTCAGTTTACGAGCCCTACATTGGTTTCGGGTGAATGGGTCAGTTTGGATATTCCACTATCCGATTTCAGTGGCTTGAACACATCTAACCTTGCCCTGTTCTTCTTTATCTCAGATGCTACCATTTCCGATATTTTGGTAGACAACATTTATTTCTATAGATAATAGCATAGGGTCACATCAATTTTAGAAAAGTAGTATGAATCAGAAAAAACAAATACAAATGAGAAAGCAACTAATACCGCCAAGGTACATAGCTCTTAAGAAGACAACTTTTTTAATTGCCGGGTGTCTTTTGCTATCTATTATGTTCCTGGTCAATTTTAGCTGTTCCGTAGATGATACGCAAACTGTTGTAAATTTTACAACACTAACCATGCAGGATGAGTTCGATACCAATGGTGCTCCCAATAGTTCAATTTGGGGGTATGACATCGGCAATGGCCCAAATGGGGATGGCTGGGGAAATCAGGAATTGCAATATTATACCGATAGGCCGGAAAATGTAACAATCAATAACGGTATATTGGTGCTCACTGCAAGAAAGGAAGATTTTCAGGGATCCTCCTATACTTCCGCCAGGCTATTAACGAAGGATAAGTTTTCGCAGACCTACGGGCGCTTTGAAGCCCGTATAAGAGTTCCTTATGGCCAGGGAATCTGGCCGGCATTCTGGATGCTGGGGGTTCAGGATAGTCCAAATGAAATCTGGCCTTTTATCGGGGAGATTGATATCATGGAAATGCGGGGACAAGATCCTACTAAATTGATAGGAAGCCTGCATGGTCCGGGGTATTCTGCGGGCGAAGCAATTTCCAAGGAGTACATCCTGCCAAATGATCGCTTAGATACGGGTTTTCATGTCTATGGCATAGAATGGGGCCCGGATTATGTGAATCATTATGTTGATGATGTTTTATATAATCAAATCACCCCGGATGACCTCCCTGAAGGAGCAGAATGGGTTTTTGACAATGACTTTTATATACTAATTAACATGGCAGTGGGAGGAACCTTTGTGGGATCACCTAATGCAGAAACGGTATTTCCTCAGACCATGCTGGTCGACTATGTGAGGGTGTATGAATATAACGGACTAAACTAATAAAGAAAACTATGAAACTATTACTCAAAAAAGCTAAGTACATTTTCGTTTTTGTATTGGCCCTATCCTATTTAGGATGTGAAGACGTTGAAAATTTATTTCCGACCGTCACTTCTGCATTTACGTATACCATAAATGAAGATACCGGGGTGGTTACTTTTATAAACATTTCAGAAGACGCAAAGTTTTATATATGGGATTTTGGTGATGGCGATGGCTCTACCGAAATTAACCCTGTAAAGGCGTATGAAGAATCTGGCACCTATACGGTTACACTCAAAGCAACCAATGAAGCAGGTGCTTCTGACACTTCAGAAGACGACATTACAATCCTTATTGTCACGCCTTCAGAACCTTGTACGGAAGAAACTGAACAGTCTTTGGATGCAGCCGACTTTAATTTGACCTTCCAAACAGATCCGGGAAGTGCTATTGTAAGCGATGGTGCGGCTTATTCCTACATAGACAATCCCGATTTCGACAATACAGTAAATCCTTCTTGTAAGGTTGCGGAGATTGTAAGGGATGCGAGTCTGCCTTTTGCCAACAATCAGATACTCTTTGATGCCAAATTTGATTTTAATACCAATACAGGGTTTAAATTGAAAATTTGGGCCCCGGCAGTCGGGACCAATGTATTGCTTAAGCTTGAGGACAAAACTGATAGTAATATCAATACAGAAGTTGCGGCCGTTACAACTATGGCAAATGCCTGGGAGGAACTTACCTTTGATTTTGATGCTTCTGCAAGTGGTACGTATGATAAAATTGTACTGTTCCTTGATATCAATACAGATAGCGGAGCTACCTATTATTTAGATGACTTTGCATTAAACAGCGGTGGTAATGGCGGTACTTGTACTGCAGAGACCAGCCAGTCACTTGGTGGCGCAGATTTCAATCTAACGTTCCAGACAGATCCCGGCAGTGCTATTGTGGGTGATGGAGCAACCTATTCCTATATTGATAATCCTGATACAAGTGGCATAAATCCTTCTTGTAAAGTTGGAGAGATTGTAAGAGACCCATCACTTCCATTCGCGAATAATCAAATAGAAGTAGATACTAAATTCGATTTTAATGCTAATTCAGGTTTTAAACTGAAAGTATGGGCCCCGGCCGTTGGCACTAACGTGCTTTTAAAACTGGAGGACAAAACAGATTCAGGAATCAATACTGAAGTAGGTGCTGTGACAACTACAGCCAATGCCTGGGAGGAACTGACTTTTGATTTTGATGCCTCTGCAAGTGGCACGTATGACAAGATAGTTTTGTTCTTTGATATTACAACCGACAGCGATGCCACGTATTATATTGATGATTTCATGCTATACAATGGTGGAAGTGGGGCACCGTGTACGGCAGAGACCGAGCAATCACTTGGTGGTGCAGATTTCAATCTTACATTCCAGACAGACCCTGGTAGTGTTATAGTAGGTGATGGAGCAGCATATGCCTTTATTGACAATCCTGACTTTGACAACAGTGTGAATCCTTCTTGTAAGGTTGGAGAGATCGTAAGAGATGCTTCCCTGCCATTTGCAAATAGTCAGATAGAAGTTGATTCAAAATTCGATTTTACAACTAATTCAGGATTTAAACTGAAAGTATGGGCACCAGCCGTGGGCACCAATGTTTTGGTAAAACTCGAAGATAAAACAGATTCAGGTATTAATACCGAGGTAGGAGCTGTAACCACTACGGCCAATGCCTGGGAAGAGTTAACCTTTGATTTTCCTGGATCCGAAAGTGGAAAGTACGACAAGATCGTATTGTTCTTCGATATTACCACAAATAGTGGAGAGACCTACTATATTGATGACTTTGCGCTTTATGGAACCGGAGGCGGTGGCGGTGGAACACCAGCAACCTTCCCGCTCGATTTTGAAGATGGACTTTTATTTTTCAATGCCTTTGAAGGTGCCACTGTGGCTGTGATCGATAATCCGCAAACTACAGGAAATCCTTCTTCTAAAGTCTTAGAATTAGGAAAACCCTCAGGTGCTCCGTTTTTTGCAGGGATCAATTCAGACCCGGCCCTCAATGGTCCATCCATAGATTTGGCAAATGGGTTGGCGTTTAGCATGAAAATCTGGTCTCCCAAGGCAGGGATTAATGTGCGTATGCGATTAGAACAAGAGCCGGGGGTTACTAATCCTCCTGCGTATGAAATCTTCCAGACAGTCGCAAATGCGAATGAATGGGTAACCGTAACGTTCGATTTTTCAACCACACCAGCTACATCCGGCGATGTTTATACAAGGATGGTACTTAATACAGATTGGGATACGGATCCTGCAGGTGGAGAAACCTATTACATTGATGATATAGTTCAGGAAACCCCAAGTGGCGGCGGTGGGCCCATTGCCCCTACAGCCGGTCCTGCTGCACCAACGCAGAATTCAGCAGATGTAATTTCGATCTTTAGTGATAGTTATACCGATGTACCTAATTCAGGGTTTAACAACTACGGTTCAGCTGCCTTTGAGCAGGTAGACCTTGCCGGGAACGCTGCCTTAAAATACACCTTTGTAGCAGGTGGTGGAGGAAACTTCCAGGTGATAGAGCTTGGAGGTGGCAATCAGATTGATGCAGCGGCAGCCGGGATGACAAATTTCAGGTTCGATCTATGGTTCCCGAATGAAGTGGATGGTAGTTCTGCCTTCCTTATGAAGGTGGTAGATATTCCAGGAGCAGCTTCAGAAGGTGCAATAAATATTGGAGCATCTTCTACCCCGGCCATGGCGCAGGGTAGCTGGTTGTCTTTTGATATTCCAATTACCGAGTTGCAGGCCAATGGTCTGGCAGGGTATAGCAATATCCAGCAAGTGGTGATAGACCTTGTAAATGCAGGGGAGGTATATATAGATAACATTTATTTTTATAAACCAGCCGGCGGCGGTGGGCCCATTGCCCCTACAGCCGGTCCTGCTGCACCAACGCAGAATTCAGCAGATGTAATTTCGATCTTTAGTGATAGTTATACCGATGTACCTAATTCAGGGTTTAACAACTACGGTTCAGCTGCCTTTGAGCAGGTAGACCTTGGCGGGAACGCTGCCTTAAAATACACCTTTGTAGCAGGTGGTGGAGGAAACTTCCAGGTGATAGAGCTTGGAGGTGGCAATCAGATTGATGCAGCGGCAGCCGGGATGACAAATTTCAGGTTCGATCTATGGTTCCCGAATGAAGTGGATGGTAGTTCTGCCTTCCTTATGAAGGTGGTAGATATTCCAGGAGCAGCTTCAGAAGGTGCAATAAATATTGGAGCCTCTTCTACCCCGGCCATGGCGCAGGGTAGCTGGTTGTCTTTTGATATTCCAATTACCGAGTTGCAGGCCAATGGTCTGGCAGGGTATAGCAATATCCAGCAAGTGGTGATAGACCTTGTAAATGCAGGAGAGGTTTATATAGATAACCTGTATTTTTATAAACCAGGAGGAGGTGCTGGTGGCAACTTAGCAATAAATGGGGATTTTGAAACAGGAGACCTCACAGGTTGGACTTCCTTTGCTACGGACAATAACGGAACCTTTGAAGTAACAACCGCTCAAGCAAATGGAGGCTTGTATTCCGGATTGGTTGTTGCAGATGTGGATGGAATAGGGTCCCCATCTTTCCCTGTCGTAAAACAAGCCAATATTGGTATTGGAACTATTACTCCAAATACATCAGTGACCATTACATTTGATCTTTATGGATCTGTTGCCGGAGCAGGAGGCGTTGTATTTGCTGAGTTTTTCTCGGAGTTAAGTGGAGGAGGAACTTCAAGTTCAGAAATCTTAGGCGGAGGCCCGCTATTTCCAAATGGAACATGGACAACGTATAGTTTTACTACTACAACCGGCCCTGATGTTAGTGGCGGGATCACGCTTCAGTTAAAGGCTGATTGCGGTGGTAATCCAGGATGTAAAATAGATGCATACTTCGACAATGTATCAGTAACTATTAACCCATAATTTATTAAAAAACCAGCCGACGGCAGAGATTTAAATCTCTGCCGTTTGTTGGATTATATATAATTGATCGATTAAATCCTTTAGCGACATATATTTTGGCCACAAAGGAGTAGTTCAATTAGTGCAGATGACCGCAGTCTTAAGACTATAGCAAGGATGAAGGCAATAGCTTTAAAACATCTTGCTAGGCTTTTTTACCTTTTAGGCTGCTGTTTCTTTTCGTCTTGTAAAAAACAATAGATGAAGCAAGAAGATAGCATAGATATCCAAATTGAAAAGAAAGTTGATTCGCTTTTGGCGGTGATGACTCTAGATGAAAAGATAGGTCAGATGACCCAGGTACGTCATTTTGAGGAAATCCCGGAAGATGCTATCTCTACCGGGGCTATTGGGTCTATTATTCATACTGAAGGACCATTGCCTGGTCCAGATGCGGCCGCCTGGCAAGCAACCTTTATAAGTTTACAAAAAAAGGCCTTGTCTAGCAGATTGGGTATTCCCTTACTTTTTGGTGTGGATGCCGTTCACGGTCAGAATACCTTCGAAGGAGCCACTATTTTTCCTCATAATATTGGCTTAGGTGCCACGAGAAATTCAAAGCTTGTGAAAAAAGCGGCTAGCATTACGGCTTTGGAATCTAAGGCAACCGGATTTAATTGGGTGTTTTCACCCTGTGTCGCTATACCCTACAATGAAAAATGGGGGAGGGTCTATGAAGCGTTTTCAGAAAGTACAGAGTTAACTGAACGCATGACAAGGGCATCTGTAAAGGGTCATCAGGGAAGACGTTTAGACCAAAATTCTATTATGGCAACCGCTAAGCATTTTATTGGGGATGGAGCCACTGACAATGGAGTGGAAGGAGGAAATTGTTCCTTGAGTCCACAAGAAGTCAGAGAACGTCTTTTGCCACCGTATCAGGCAGCAGTAGACGAAGGTGTAGGTGCCGTTATGGCCTCTTTTAACAGCATGGCCGGAGTACCGATGCATGCCAATAAATATTGGATCACCGATGTCCTTAAAGAATCAATGGGGTTTAACGGTATTGTGGTTTCAGATTGGAAAGGGTATTCGCGTTTTGGAGAGAATGAGATTATCAATGCAGGAATAGATATGGTGATGGCCGTAGATGGTGACTTTGAGATGTATTGCGAAGGACTTAAAACAGGGGTGGAAAATGGGCAGGTATCTCAGGAACGTATAGATGATGCCGTACGCCGAATCTTACGGCAGAAATTTAACTTGGGTCTGTTTGATGATCTATATCCTGATGCAAACCTTATTGCCAAAATAGGTATTGAGGAACATAGGGATGTCGCAAGACAGGCAGTAAGGGAATCATTGGTATTATTAAAGAATCAAGACAAAATACTGCCTTTGGACAAGAATTTAGGAAAGATCGTAGTGGTTGGGGAGCACGCTGATAATGCCGGATTACAGTCGGGTGGTTGGTCTATACACTGGCAGGGCTCTACAGAAAATTATGCTGGTTCTACCACCATTCTTGAAGGAATTAAAAGCCTGGCAAAAGGGGAAGTGATCTATGATATAGATGCTACAGGGCATCATGAGGATGCGGAGGTTGCGATCATTGTTATCGGGGAAACCCCTTATGCCGAATTATTTGGTGATATTGGGGGCGAAATAGATGCTTATCATTTGACACTTACAGAAAATCATAAAAATTACATCAATACCTATGTCAATAAAGGTATCAAAGTAGTTGTAGTGCTGATTTCCGGAAGGCCACTTGTAACCACAGATCAAATAGATAAATCAGATGCCTTTGTCGCTGCCTGGTTGCCAGGATCTGAAGGACACGGAATAGCCGAAGTATTATTTGGAGAGTATAATTTTAAAGGAAAATTGCCACATTCATGGCCGGGATCGGTAGAGGATTATCAGGGAAAATTCGGTCCAAATTTTTGGGACAGCACCTATGCTCCTTTATTTCCCTTTGGATATGGGTTGGAATATTGAAATTGTTTCAACTACTAAGAATACTTTCGAACGGAAATTGATTTGTTATTTATAAAAAAAAGGATAATGCAATGAAGACTCTAGTAAAAGCGATGTTTGCTTTAATAGCATTGCTATTAACGCTTTCATGCAATGACAATAAAGCTAATCAAGATCAATCTCAAACAAAAAAAGAAGTGACAGCAAAGGATATTTTAGGAAACCCTGATTACTTGGCCATTTCATATGGTGGTTACCGACTGAAGGCTCGGGATCTTACACTTCAACCAACAATCAGCGAGATCAAGGAAGATATGAGAATTCTCTCTGCCATGGGGATACGGGTTATACGTACCTATAATGTTCATTTACCACAGGCCTTCAACATTTTGGTTGCGATAAGGGAACTGAAAGAGGAAGATCCTGATTTTGAAATGTTTGTAATGCTCGGGGCATGGATAGACTGTAAAAATGCATGGACGGAACAAGAACCCGATCACAATATAGAGAGTGTACAAAATGAGGCGGAAATAGCAAGGGCAGCGGCGCTGGCTAATCAGTATCCGGATATCGTTAAGGTGATCGCCGTTGGGAATGAGGCCATGGTAAGATGGGCCACCAGCTATTATGTACAACCATCGGTTATTTTAAAATGGGTAAATCATCTTCAGGGATTAAAGAATGCAGGGAAGTTGCCAAAAGACCTATGGATCACCAGTTCTGACGATTTTGCTTCCTGGGGAGGTGGAGAGGATAGCTACCACACAGAAGACCTGGAAAAATTGATTAAGGCTGTAGATTATGTTTCCATGCATACCTATCCCTATCATAATTCTCATTACAACCCAGAGTTCTGGAAGGTTCCGGAAGATGAGGCACAACTTTCAGAAATTGAAAAGGTTGAGGCTGCCATGTTGCGTGCCAGAGACTTTGCTAAATCTCAGTACAGGGCTGTCTCTGAGTATGTTGCAAGCCTTGGAGTGGAGAAACCTATCCATATAGGTGAAACCGGATGGGCAACCATTTCTGATGGTCATTATGGTCCAAAAGGGTCTAAAGCAACTGATGAATATAAAGAAGGAAGGTACCATGACCTTATGCGCGCCTGGACCAATGCTGAAGGTATCTCATGTTTTTATTTTGAGGCATTTGATGAACAATGGAAGGATGCACATAATGCAAAAGGTTCTGAGAATCATTTCGGTCTTTTTACGCTAGATGGTAGGGCCAAATATGCACTGTGGGAGATGGTAGATAAGGGAACTTTTAAGGGGCTGACAAGAAACGGCAACCCTATTGTAAAAACCTATGATGGAGACAAAGAAGCATTAATGACGGATGTTCTTGTGCCACCATCCATTAATGAATAGGCAATTAGTATATTGCAGGGATCGAAACAAAAAACTCGTACCATTTGAAATATCAAATTATGAGAAAGTTTAATACGTATAATTTCTTTTTAGCATTGACATTGATACTTAGTGCTTGTACGGCAGAGAATACCTTGAAGGTTGAAGTCTTTGAAACTTCAGCAAATGGCAATAAATTAAAGTCAATCGCAGAGTTTGACAATGAAGAAGGTGCTTCATCCATTGTATTGCTTCCGGAAGAGAAATTTCAAACGATCACGGGATTCGGAGGGTCATTTACTGAAGCTTCGGCATATTTGATCAACCAGCTTGGTCCGGAGAATCGCAAAAAGATCATTGATGCTTACTTTGGCGATGAGGGAGCCAGATATTCCCTCACCCGCACCCACATGAACTCGTGCGATTTTTCATTGCGTAATTATTCCTATGCTGCTGTTGAAGGAGATATGGAGCTAGAACATTTCACCATTGAGGAAGACATGGATGATCTCATACCCTTTATCAAGGACGCCATGGAGACCTCTAAAGACGGATTTAAAATAATGGCTTCGCCATGGACAGCACCGCCGTGGATGAAAGATAATAAAGACTGGCGCGGAGGTTCATTGTTGCCGGAGTACAATGAAACCTGGGCGTTGTTCTTCTCTAAATACATTGATGCTTACAAGGCCGAAGGCATAGACATCTGGGGTTTTACTGTAGAAAATGAACCCCTTGGGAATGACAATAACTGGGAAAGCATGCATTTCACTCCGGAGGGTATGACAGATTTTGTAAAGGAATATCTCGGACCCAGGTTAGAAAAAGATGGTCATAATGTGAAAATTCTTGGCTATGATCAGAATCGTGAGCACCTCAATGAATGGGTAGACGTAATGTTCCGGGACGAGGAGTCATCAAAATATTTTGATGGGACAGCCATTCACTGGTATGCAAGTACAGTCGATTATTTTCCGGAAGCACTCCAATATGCCCACGAAAAAGCACCGGATAAATACCTGATACAATCAGAAGCGTGCGTCGATGCAGAAATACCAAAATGGCAAGATGACGCTTGGTATTGGTCCAAAGAAGCAACTGACTGGGGATGGGATTGGGCCCCGGAAAAAGACAAGCATTTACATCCAAAATATGCTCCTGTAAACCGTTATGCACGCGATATAATTGGCTGTATGAACAATTGGGTTGATGGTTGGATAGACTGGAATATGGTGCTAGACACCCAGGGGGGTCCTAATTGGTTCGAGAACTGGTGTGTAGCACCGGTAATTGTAGATCCGGAAAAGGACGAGGTTTATTTCACGCCCATCTATTATACTCTTACTCATTTTAGTAAATACATTAGACCCGGTGCTGTGCGCATCGGTTTTGAAAACTCTGATGACGATCTGATGGTCACCGCAGCCAAAAATCCGGATGGATCCATTGCCGTAGTTGTTTTTAATCAGGGTGCCGACGCTAAAAACTTTAATTTATCATTAGGAGAAAGTACTGCCGCTATTCAAATAAGTGAACAAGCCATTCAAACAATACTCATCCCTAGTACATAATCAAACATTGGAGACAACAACTAACTAAAACTAAATACTATGCCGAACATTAAAACTGCCGCTACAGATAAGGTCCCTATAGGCCAAAAAGCGGCCTTTGGAGCAGGTCACTTTATCTTAAATATTTTGCCTGGAACACTAGGGGTATTTATTCAGTTCTTCTTGCTTACTGCATGGGGAGTAGATCCATTATGGGCCGGACTTTTAGGTGGTCTTCCAAGAATATTTGATGCGATTACGGACCCCATCATGGGCTTTATTTCTGACAATACAACCTCTAAATGGGGGCGAAGAAGGCCATACATTTTCCTCGGGGCAATTATAAGTGGTATTCTTTTCTTTTTAATGTGGCAGCTAGATGACAATGCCTCACAATCTTATATCATATGGCATGTAATGATTGTTCAAATCCTATTCCTGGTGGGCAATACCATGTTTGCAACACCATTGGTAGGTCTTGGATATGAAATGACCTCAGATTATAATGAACGAACAAGATTAATGAGTTTTGCAAACAGCATGGGACAAATTGCCTGGATGATCGTGCCTTGGTTGTATGTAATAATTCCAGACTCGGATACCTTTAATACGCAAACCGAAGGTGTTCGAACGATGGCGATGATTGTGGGAGTGATGACGTGTTGTTTTTGGGATCTTACCGGCCTTATTCTGTAAAGGAATTGACTCGTCTCATATGGCGAACCGCAAAAAAATTAATTTTAAAACACTTGCTTCCAATATGAAGGAATTGTTTGCTGGCATTGTTCAGGTTTCCAAGAATAAACCTTTTATGAAATTGTGTGGGGCCACATTTTTGGTTTTCAATGGATTTCAACTAGTTGCCGCTTTTGGGGTTTTCATTATCGTTTTTTATATATATAACGGTAGTTATGAATTAGCAGGTACCTGGCCAGCTTGGTTTAATACCATAAATGCAATGATTACCGCATTTTTGGTAATACCTATTATCTCAAAAATGGCTGACAAATGGGGCAAAAAAAGAGCTTTTTTAATTTCCACCGCCTTATCGATTGCCGGCTATCTGTTAAAATGGTGGGGCTTTGATAAAGAGTTAAATGCCCAATTCAATGAAACAGGGATGGGGAAAGGATTAACTTCAGCCATTGGAGGAATTTTCGAATGGTTAAACCCAATATTAGATGATATTGGAATGTCCTGGTTTTCAATAGATCCGGGTAATGATATACCGTGGCTGATCTTTGTACCAATTCCTTTATTTGCATTTGGAATGGGGGGATTGTTTACACTAATGATGTCTATGACGGCAGACGTATGCGATTTAGATGAACTTGAAAATGGGATGCCACGAAAGGAAGGTACCTTCGGTGCAATTTATTGGTGGATGGTGAAATTAGGACAGGCTATTGCGCTGGTTTTAGGCGGATTAATTTTAAAGATCGTAGGATTTGATCCGAATATTACCGAACAAAGCATGGAGACTATGAATAGACTTAGAATAGCCGATATCATAATCCCATCATTAACCGCGGCACTAGCTATGTGGGTGATGTGGAAGTACAGCCTTTCTGAAACTAGAGCTAGAGAAATAAAAGAACAGTTAGAAGAACGCAGAGGAAAACTGTAAATCCTGTTACAAAATAAATAGTATACAATAATTACATTTTATCATTATGTCTTCGAGTAGAAAAGAAAAATATTTAGCCTTAGCGTCCCTCGAGTACGCAGGGAAGTCAACTGAAGAGCTTAAAAAACTCTGCAAAAAAGTATTAGAAGGGGGTATGCATGGCTTATGCTTTAGTCCCTATATGGAAGGTCAGAAACCGGGTGATCAGATCTCAGAAGAACAGATCCGACGAAGAATGGAGATCATTCAACCATATACAGAATGGATTAGGTCATTTTCCTGTACCGAGGGCAATGAAGCAATTCCGCGTATTGCGAAAGAAATGGGTATCAAAACCATGGTGGGAGCATGGTTGGGAGACGATCCAAAGATTAATAAACAGGAGGTTGAAAACTTAATTGTTTTAGCCAATGAAGGATATGTAGATATTGCTGCAGTTGGTAATGAAGTGATGTTGCGGGGGGATCTGACAGAAGATGAATTATTATCGACTATTCATCATGTTAAGGAATCCATACCCGATATTCCTGTGGCCTATGTGGATGCGTATTACGAATTTGCAGAGCGACCCAGAATAGCGGAAGCCTGTGATGTTATTTTAGCCAATTGTTACCCCTTCTGGGAAGGCTGTGATATGGACTATTCCTTGCTTTACATGAAGGATATGTTTCAACGTGCCCTAAAAGCGGCAAATGGTAAAAAAGTAATTATCTCAGAAACAGGCTGGCCCGAAAAAGGGACAAGTCTTGAAGGGGCATGCCCTTCCTACGAAAATGCACTAAAATACTTTATGAATACCCAGAAATGGGCTTTAGAAGATGATATTGAAGTGTTTTACTTTTCATCATTTGATGAATCCTGGAAAGTGGGTGCCGAAGGAGATGTGGGAGCCTATTGGGGCCTTTGGGATAAAGATGAAAGACTAAAATTTTAATAAAGAAAGGCAGCTTGCCTATATCAATCACAGTATGTTTTAGCAGGAAAGAGCATTCAAAACAACTATTCGTTTTAGCGAAGAAAAGGGTTAGTTACTTCCGGCTGGCCTTTTTTTTTACTTACATTTAAAGACTTGTACATGGAGATGTTTGTCGACATTTTCAATTAGACCAACCAACTAAAGAACTTCATTATGGAATCCCCGGCAATGCACATAAAAATGAATAAGTCATACACTATTTTAATTAGTCTTATTGTAGCACTAGGCGGTTTTTTATTGGGGTTTGATAGTGCTGTTATTTCAGGTGCTGTAAAGGGTATTACCATTTATTTTGAAATGACCGAGTGGATGCTGGGCTTTTCGGTAGGATGTGTCGTCTTTGGAGCCATGGCCGGTAACCTAATGGCCGGCCCGGTTGCAGATCGTTTTGGACGGAAGAATACGCTTATCGTGGTAGCGGCCCTGTTTACAATATCCGCAAGCTGGTCTGCCCTGGCCACAGGGTATACCGAATTTATAATAGCCAGGATCATAGGGGGAGTGGGTATAGGCGGGGCCATTCTAATTGCACCGATCTATATAGCTGAAATAGCCCCTCCCAAGTTACGTGGAAGCCTGGTTTCCTTTAATCAGTTGAATATCGTCATAGGGATCTCTGTTGCGTATTTTTCAAATTATTTTCTGATTAATCTAGGGGACGATAGCTGGAGGTGGATGCTGGGCGTAGAAGCCATTCCTGCTGCTATCTACTTTATATCCCTCTGGACGGTGCCCAAAAGTCCACGCTGGCTCATTCAAAAATTAAACAAGGTGGAGTTGGCGCGTAAGACGTTGATGAAGATTGGAGGGGAGCAATATGCAGAACTTACCATACAGGAAATTCAGCGGGGAGTAGATAAGAAAGAAGAGAAGGGAAGACTATCGGACATATTCAAAAGCAAGTATGCCACCATTATGGTGATCGCTTTGGGTATTGCCTTCTTTCAGCAAATAACAGGGATCAATGCCGTATTCTATTATGCGCCTACCATTTTTGAACAGGCTGGCGGCAGCACAGATTCTTCATTTCTTCAGGCTATTGTCGTGGGTCTGACCAACCTGGTTTTTACCCTGGTGGCTATTTGGCTAATAGACCGGCTTGGACGAAAACCCTTACTATTGATAGGAACAACCTGCATGACCATTGCCTTGCTGATGGCTACCTACGCATTTAATAACGCAACCTATGATTTTAATGATAAAACTCTGGAAAAGGTAACTGATCAGGATGTTAAAATGGCTCTTACCGATTTGAATGGATCTTCATTCGATGGGCAGGCAGTACTTTTTTCTGCAGTTGAAGAAAGATTGAGTGAAGCACAGTTCCTTGTTTTTAAACGAAATGAGATCACCAATTTTATACAGATCAATGCCACCATGGTTTTAATAGCGATCTTGTTGTATGTGGCCTCTTTTGCCATTTCATTAGGGCCGGTGATGTGGACACTAATCTCAGAGATCTTCCCCAGTAAAATAAAAGGCATTGCGGTCTCGGTGGTAGGATTTTTTAATTCTCTGATAAGTTTTTCCGTAACCCAGGTATTTCCCTGGGAACTTTCTAATTTAGGGCCAACAGTGACTTTTGCTCTCTATGCTTTATTATCGCTATTAGCCGTCTTTTTTGTGTATAAGTTCGTAATAGAAACAAAAGGCAGAACACTTGAAGAAGTAGAGGAATTATTAATCAGAAAATAAGTGTTTGGCCCCCAGAATCTACTCGTTTTATGGAAACTGTATAGCAGAGATTAAAATGGTAACTAAAATTAAAGCAACAGAGAAAAAATCGAACGCAAGAATGTCTGCCGTAGTGGAAATACACGAAACCGATGGGGCGTTTCAGTTGATGGTAAATAAAGAGCCTTTCTATATTAAGGGTGCCGGACTCGAATTCGGAGATATCCGTACCCTTGCCAGACATGGGGGAAACTCTTTTCGAACCTGGCGTACCGAAAACGGTATCAGATCTGCCATAGAAATATTGGATGAAGCCCATGAATATGGTCTAATGGTTTGCATGGGTATTGAAGTGGGACGCGAGCGTCACGGATTTGATTACGATGATCCCAAACAGGTTAAGGATCAGCTGGAAGCTGTGAGAAAAGAAGTGCTCCGCCTAAAGGATCATCCTGCGTTGTTGATGTGGGGTATTGGAAACGAACTTAATCTCAGGTACACAAATCCCAGAGTTTGGGATGCCGTCAATGAGATCTCAGAAATGATCCATGATATAGATCCCAATCATTTAACTACAACAAGTTTAGCAGGGATTTTCCGGAAAGAAGTACAATGTATCAAAGAACGTTGTCCGGATCTTGATATTCTTTCCTTCCAACTTTACGGTAGTTTGCCAATTTTACCAAAAATGATACGAAAATTTGGCTGGGAAGGCCCATATATCGTTTCTGAATGGGGTGCTACCGGTCATTGGGAAGTACCACAAACTTCCTGGGGTGCACCTATAGAAGAGAACAGTGCGGTAAAAGCAGCAAATTATTTAGACCGATACAGAACAGGGATTGAATCGGACCCTAAGCAGTGTATAGGATCCTATGTTTTTCTATGGGGAAACAAACAGGAACGTACACCTACATGGTATGGTATTTTTCTTGAAGATGGTCAGGAAACAGAGGTCGTAGACGTAATGCACTACATATGGAATGGTACATGGCCTCAAAACAGAGCGCCCAAAATAGACTCGTTCATTCTCAATGGTAAATCTGCCTATGAAAATGTAACTCTGAGAGCAAATTTAGAATACCAGGCTGTTGTTGAAATAAGTGGTCACCCGCAGAAATCATTGAGCTTCGAATGGGAAGTGTTACCAGAAAGCACAGATCTGAAGGATGGGGGAGATCATGAAGAGAAACCAAAGGCGGTTGACGGTGTTTTACTAAAACAAAGCGGGAATACTGTTAAAATAAAGGCTCCTGAGGCTGGAAAATATCGGTTATTTATGTATTCAAAAGATTCTTATAACAAAGCTGCCACAGCCAATATTCCATTTTTAGTGGAATAGCATAATGGGTTTTTAAAGATAAATGTCCTTAAGGATAAAAAAGAATTATAATAACATAACGCATATACCATGGGGAAAGGAATTAGAATAGGAAAGAATACAATACAAACCGATGCTGTTAAAGTTACAGGCAGCCAGGTTGTGATTGATAATGAACCTTATTACAAAATCGAGAATAGTGATTCGATGCGACCATTCTTTATGAGTATTGTAAGTGAATCTAACCATTGGATGTTTATTTCCAGTAATGGAGGGCTTAGTGCAGGAAGAAAGAACAGTGAGTATTCCTTATTTCCTTATTATACAGATGATAAGATCACTGAGTCTGCAGAGATCACAGGTAGTAAAACTATCTTACGTGTAGAAAGAGATTCAGGTACGTTTCTATGGGAACCATTTTCAGATCAATATAAGGGGGTTTATAGTATCCAAAGAAACCTTTATAAGAATATGTATGGGAATAAGGTCATTTTTGAAGAGATCAATGAGGACCTTAAACTAACCTTTTCCTATCAATGGAATTCCAGCAACCAGTTTGGTTTTGTAAAGCGCAATACCCTTACAAATCAGTCAGACAAGGAAGTGAAAGTAGATATTCTCGATGGAATCCAGAACATTCTTCCTTATGGCGTTACTACAGAACTTCAAAATACCCGTAGCAATCTGGTAGACGCCTATAAGAAGAGCGAATTACTGCCTTCTTCAGGCTTGGGAATTTATTCGTTAAGCGCCATTATTGTAGATAAGGCCGAACCAAGCGAGGCCTTAAAAGCCAATGTGGCCTGGTCCCTGGGTTCAAAAAAGCAACGTATCTGTATCATCGCTACAACTACAAGATTTTAAGGAGGGAAGGTCACTTTCTCAGGAAGACCGATATTCAGAGCAGAAAAAGGGGCCTACTTTGTAAATGCGTCTACATCAATCAAGGCAAACGATCCATACAGTGGATGATCGTTGCGAATGTAAACCAAAGTAGCTTCTGGTAATTGCCGACCTGAACTTTAAGACTAAAATCCCCTGCAAATTTAGAGAAGAGTAGTTAAGGCAGATGTGGAAAGGGGAACCAAAGGGTTGCGTTTTTTAGCAGCGCTGCCGATGGCTTGCAAAGAACACAAGATAAATGAGAACCTCCAGACATTATGCCAACGTGCTCTTCAACATTATGCGGGGTGGAATTTTTGATCACGACTACGATGTGGAAAGATCGATCTCATTACTTATTTGCAAAACGCAAATAAAAAGGTCTATGAGATTTTTCAAAGAAAATACAGATTTGCCGGAGGTTTTTAGCGTGCAACCCTTCGGGCATTGTCCGTGAAAAGTACGAATGCAGATTTTCAACGCCTGTGCTCAGAATATCTACCCTTAATTTAGCCGCAGACATGGAGACCCTAGCCGACCCTGGAATAAATTCTCTATCAACACCGATATTGACGTGGACGGCCTACAAAACACTATTACGAAGGCAATTGGCGCGATATTTTCCAGAATTGGGAGGCGCTGGCGTATTCGTTTCCTGAGTTTATGGAGGGCATGATTACCAAGTTTCGAATGCCTCTACTTTCGATGGATACAATCCTTATCGGGTAACGCGAGAGGGCATTCGACTGGGAAGTCATCGAACCAAACGATCCATGGTCGTATATTGGCTATTGGGGAGATCATCAGATCATTTATCTGTTAAAATTTCTAGAGTTCATCCGAGAGATTATTATCCGGCAAACTTGATGAATACTGGGACAGAACAATTTTGTGTATGCCAATGTTCCCTATCGCATTCGCAGCTTACTAGCGATAAAAAAGCAGACCCTAAAGACACCATCGATTTTGACCATACCTCGATCATAACATCAAACGGGTGAAGGAAAATTGGTGCCGATGGCAGACCTATTAAGGAATGGAGCGGGAAGTGTAACATGCCAATTTAGTGAAAAATTATTGGCAACGGTGCTGGCCAAAGTCTACAATTTTGTTCCGGATGGCGGGATCTGGCTAAATACCCAAAGACCGGAATGGAACGATGCGAACAATGCTCTGGTTGGTAATGGAGTGTCAATGGTTACCTTGTATTATCTGCGCAGATTTTTGGTAAAATTCAGGGAAATCGTTCAAAGAAATGCTACTAACAAAGTAGAAGTATCTGAGGAATTGGTACAATTCTTCAAATCAGTAGTGCTCACACTGGATACACATAAAAATAGCCTGGACAGTACATTTTCGGATCATGAACGTCTTCAGATCATGGACGGACTTGGTATGGCCGGCAGTGATTACAGGGAGCAAATCTATAATTCAGGATACAGTGGAAGAAAAAACTACTGTTTCAAAGAATGAATTGCTTCAATTTACAGATACCATGTTGCCATATCTAGAGCATTCTATCGACGCCAACGAACGCAAGGACCATTTGTATCATTCATACAATCTTATTGAAATAGGCCCTAAAAAAGGTACTTCTGTAGATTACTTAAGTGTAATGCTTGAAGGGCAGGTAGCGGTCCTCAGTTCAGGATATTTAAGTCCGGAAAAGGCGCTCGACCTGCTGGACAATTTGAAAAAAAGCGCCTTGTACAGGAAGGATCAGTTTAGCTATATTCTGTATCCCAATAAGGAGCTGCCTCGCTTTATGGACAAGAATGTGATTCCAGCGGCAGCTGTAAAAAGTTCAGTACTGCTTACACAACTGACAAAAGAGGGCAACAAGCAGATTATAGAGCAGGACACAGAAGGAACTTATCATTTTAATGGAAATTTTAACAATGCAAAGGACCTGAAACGTGCTTTGGAAGTATTGGAAGCGGGCTCCTATTCCAAATTGGTAAGTAAGGAAAAAGAACGTATCCTGGAGATCTTTGAGGACGTCTTCGATCATAAGTCGTTCACAGGAAGATCGGGTACATTTTTTGGGTATGAAGGACTTGGATCTATTTACTGGCATATGGTATCCAAATTACTACTGGCTGTAATGGAATGTTGTAAAAGTGCTAAAGAACAAGGTGCAAACGAAGAAATTGTAAAAGGTCTTATGAAACATTTCCATGAGATCAATGAAGGTATTGGCGTTCATAAATCACCTGAGCTATATGGGGCATTTCCAACAGATCCCTATTCCCATACCCCGGCAACCAAAGGAGCGCAGCAGCCTGGAATGACCGGACAGGTAAAAGAAGATATTCTGAGTCGTATGGCTGAATTAGGCGTAGGGGTCCGTGATGGCAGGCTCTTTTTTGGAGTAGGTTTGTTGCAAAAGGAAGAGATCCTGAAGGAAGATCGGGAATTTTCATACATAGACCTCGATCTTGAAGAGCAGTCCATTTCTTTAGCTCCCGGATCTTTAGCCTTCACATATTGTCAAACCCCTGTGGTCTATACTTTTGGAAATGCTGATGGCGTAGAAATTCAATTCAAGGACGGATCGGTAAAGCATTCTGATGAGATCATGCTGGATACCGAGACCAGCACGAAGATTTTTCAGAGAACAGGAGAAATAAGGATGATAAAAGTTTCACTTCAATTGGATGAAGTGCCAATGTAGCATACTCAGTGGGGCAGTTTATCACGAAGTAAACCATAAACAAAGGTTCCTAGGAGGGCGCCTGCGATGACCAGAAACATACTAAAAACTCCGGCTCCCACCAGAATATACATAGGTCCGGGACAGGCCCCGGCCAATGCCCACCCTAACCCAAAGATGGTTCCTCCTAACAGAAGGCTAAACATGCCTTTATCTTTAGGAGGTATTTTGATGGATTCGTTCTCTATGCTTTTTAGCTGCTTTTTTTTGATGACCCAAATGCCAATGATTCCTATAAAAACAGCAGATCCGATAATGCCATACATATGGAAAGATTGAAACTTGAACATTTCATAGATTCTGTACCAGGAAACCGCCTCTGACTTTACCAGGATGATCCCAAAAAAGATTCCGACAAATAAGAATTTTAACAACTTCATGAGGAGAAAATTAAGGGGAAGAAAACATGGATCATCAATAGGCCACCAATAAAGAATCCAATAGTAGCAACAAGGGAAGGCCACTGTAAATTACTTAATCCGGAAATAGCATGACCAGAGGTGCATCCGCCGGCATAGCGTGTGCCAAAACCAACAATAAATCCTGCACCTACGAGAATAAGCAATCCTTTAAGGTTCCAGAGAGCGTTCCAGTCATAAAGTTCCGGCGGTAAAAGCGTTGCACCGGCATTCTTAAACCCGAGTTCGTTAAGGTCTGTCACTGTTTTTGGATTGAGATCCATTACCGACCCGTCAGATAAGAAGTTTACAGCGATAAATCCACCAAGGACCGCGCCCAATACAACGGTTAGATTCCATCGTTGCGCTTTCCAGTCGAGCTGAAAGAAAGATGCGTATTTAGCTGCTCCCCCCATACTGCACATAGTGCGCAGGTTACTAGACATCCCGAAAGTTTTACCAAAGTATATCAGGGTTATCATGACCAGGGAGATTAAAGGTCCCGAAACATACCAGGGCCATGGTTTTAAGAGTACTTCCATCAATTTTTTTTGCAAAGATACAGCAATGCGGTTCTTTAAACGTGAACCTTTTCACAAAGGAGTTTTGAGTTCAGATCAATAAAATAAGCTAGTATGCCTTATTTTTTTTGGAGATTCTTACTGTTTTTCAAATACCAGACGCTGAAAATCGGGTAGATTTTTGCCTTCATTCCGGGTGAGCACGGACCCGTTGAGAGAATAGGTGCCCTCTGTTCCCTGTGACAGAATGATTTGGTTGTTCACCAGATCCCATGTGCCGGTGGTAGTTTTAGTATCACCACACAAGAAAGCATATTGGTCGTTCGTGATAGACGTGATCTGCAATTGTGTCTCAAAAAAACTAAAGCTGAGGTCCTCCCTTAGAATAATGCTGGCGCTAAGGCAGTCTAATTCATCCAATAAATTCTCAGAGAATACCTCATCATTATTGGCATCTTGCGCAGGGCTAATGATATATTCTGTGAGGTTATACATGCCGCTGATGATGTTCAGTTGGTCTTGAGAAATAGCGGTTTCTTCCGTGGAAGATTCAGAGCAAGAGCTTATAATAAGCAGCATCAGCCCTGAGAATAACTGGGTTAAAGTATGTAATTTCATAGTTAAAATTTTGGCTAAGATAGTGCATATAGCCTTTTAAAGGAAAGGGAAGCGCCTTCTTTATCCCATTATGGGATGCTCCAATATCTTTGATTCTTTAGAAATTACTTAGGTAGTTAAAAGTGGATCTCAGTGCCTTTTTAAATAGAGATGAATCAAGATCTGCTGGTATTAAATTTTGAAGTTTTCATCAAGTTTTCCAAGGATCTACTTTCAGTACAAGGAAGTGCACATTTAAACCCTTATCTTAGAAGACTGATAAAAATATCCCAGCATTATGGCAAAACAATATATAGACATGGACACCCTTAAATTTTTACTTTTTGATGTCCACAACCTCCAAGCTGTTTTAAAACAAGAGCGGTATTCCGATTATGATAAGGAATCTATTGATATGATGCTGAATGCCGTCAAGGATTTTGCAGACAAAGAGATGTTTCCGTATTTCAGGGAAATGGATGAAAATCCGGCTCATTATAAGGATGGAAAAATAGTAGTGCACCCACAGGTAACAAAATACATGAAGGCTGGTGGTGAGATGGGTTTTATCTCCGGACCATTTAGTATAGATTCCGGGGGAATGCAAATGCCGGCTATGGCAGTGAATGCATCTGCTTATATCCAGGAAGCGGCCAACAATCAATTACCGGGCTATATAGGGTTAACCATTGGTGCCGCAGAACTTATCACACATTTTGGCAATAAGGAATTGAATGATCTCTATGTACCTAAGATGTTAAATGGAATTTGGGGGGGCACCATGTGTTTAACAGAACCACAAGCAGGGAGTTCACTTTCTGATATTGTTACTTCCGCCACCCCGGATGGAGATATTTATAAGATCCAAGGACAGAAAATATTTATTTCGGCCGGAGATTATGAGGGGGCCGAAAACATTGTTCATTTAGTCTTGGCTCGTATTAAAGGAGCACCATCTGGCACCAAAGGGATCTCACTTTTTGTGGTTCCAAAGAAAAGGCCCTCTACAGAGGGAGGTTTGCGATCGAATGATGTTACTACGGTGGCCGATTTTCAGAAGATGGGACAGAAAGGCTATTGTACCACGCACTTGTTCTTTGGGGATAAGGAAGATTGCACAGGATGGTTGATTGGGGAGGCGCATCAAGGTTTGAAATACATGTTCCTTATGATGAACGGCGCCAGAATAGGCGTGGGCAGAGGTGCCGCTGCGATTACAACGGCGGCTTATCATGCGTCTTTAAATTATGCCAATGAACGCCCACAGGGCCGTAAACTTACCAGTAGCGGGAAAAAAGACGCAGACCAGGAGCAAACACTTATTGTTAATCATCCTGATGTACGCAGAATGTTATTGTTTCAAAAGGCGATCTCAGAAGGGGCCTTAAGCCTCATTTTTTTAGCGGCTAAATATCAGGATCTTTCACTATCTATAAAAGATCCCGCAGAAAAAGAGAAATATACCCTCTTATTAGAAATACTGACACCTATCGTAAAAACCTATCCATCCGAAATGGGTAAGGCAGCAGTAGACCAGGGAGTTCAGATCCTGGGCGGATATGGCTTCTGTTCGGATTATATTCTACAGCAATATCTTAGGGATATACGTATTTTTTCAATTTATGAAGGAACGACAGGTATTCAATCTCAAGATCTTTTGGGAAGAAAGATACCTATGGACAAGGGTCGTGCCTTTCATTTGTTAATCAAGGAAATTTCTAATTCTATTGAGCAGGCAATGACCCATGAATCTCTTGTTCCCTATGCTACATTGCTAAGCGATAAAGTGGATCTGGCTAAAAAGGTGGTGCAATCTCTTATGGCTTTTGCAGTAAAAGGTGATTATGAGCGTTTTCTTGCTGATGCTACCGTATTTATGGAATTTTTCGGAAACATAACCGTGGCGTGGTTGTGGTTAGATATCGCCCGAAGTGCCCAAAATGCTATGGAAAAAGTAAATACGAAGTACTCCAATGATTTCTATAAAGCCAAGATACATGCAATGAAATTTTATTTCAAATACGAGCTTCCGAAAACTACATCCTTGGCAGAAGTACTTTCAAGCAATGAAGTGTTAACAATACCAACGGACACTAAAATATTTGCTTAAAAAATAAATTTTCAAAAAGACAGCATAAAGAGTATGAATACTTTAAAATCGAAATTTAATCTAAAGGGGAAAACTGCCATTGTCACGGGTTCCAGCAAAGGAATAGGAAAATCCATAGCTCTGGGTCTGGCAGAGAACGGTGCCAAACTGGTGATCAGCAGCCGGAAACAAGAGGCGGTAGACAAGGTTGTAGATGAATTCAAAGCCAAAGGTCTTGAAGCAATTGGCATACAATGTCATATTGGTGATCCTGAGGAACGTTCATTGCTTATTTCCAAAACCATAAAACACTATGGCAGGATAGATATTTTAGTAAATAATGCCGCGATCAATCCGTACTACGGTCCACTCGAAGGATCTGATGAAGCTGTGTTCGATAAGATTATGGATATCAACGTGAAGGCACCGTGGCTGCTCTCCAACCTGGTTTTGCCTTATATGAAGGAAAATGGGAGAGGCAGTATCATCAATATTTCTTCCGTAGAAGGATTGCGACCCGGATTTGGCCTTGGACTATACAGTGCCACCAAATCTGCCTTGATCATGCTCACTAAAAATCAGGCCAAAGAATGGGGAAGGTATGGGGTGAGAGCCAATGTAGTATGTCCAGGATTAATTAAAACAAAATTCAGTGAAGGCCTGTGGAACGATGAAAAACTGGTTGAAAGATTCACCAGGTCCCTACCTATGAACCGAATTGCTGATCCGGAAGAAATGGCCGGTTTGGTCTCACTATTGGCTTCTGATGCGGGGTCCTATATGACCGGAGGTGTTTATATAGCTGATGGGGGTTATATGGTATCGGGATAAAGGTGAATAAAAAAATAGGAGTAAAATGAATTTTGATCACAGCAAAAGGTCCATAGAATTTCAGGACAACTTAAATGCGTTTTTTGAGAAGAACATTCTTCCTGTGGATGATGAGGTATCGGCGTTCTACAGAGATCCGGCAAATATCTGGCAAAAATGGCCGGGCCTGGAGGATCTGAAGGAAAAGGCAAGAAAAGCGGGACTATGGAATCTATTTTTACCAAAGGGTTATGGGGCCCTGAGTCCCGGCCTGAGCAATTTAGAATACGCCCCCCTGGCAGAATGTATGGGTAGGGTACAATGGTCATCAGAAGTATTTAATTGTAGTCCGCCGGATACGGGTAATATGGAGGTATTGGCCAGGTATGGCACCAAAGAACAACAAGAGAAATGGTTGCGCCCTTTGATGGAAGGCACTATCAGATCTGCATTTTTAATGACAGAGCCCGATGTAGCCTCTTCCGATGCCACCAATATTGAAACAGCAATAGTCGCAGATAAAGAGGACTATGTGATTAGCGGGACAAAGTGGTGGTCCTCAGGCGGTATGGACCCGCATTGCAAGATTGCTATTGTTATGGGTAAGACGGATTTTGAGGCACCCAGGCATTTACAGCAAAGTATGATAGTGGTCCCCATGGATACACCTGGGGTAAATATTGAACGCCCATTAAGTGTTTTTGGGTATTATGATTCTCCTGAGGGACATGCAGAGATCACTTTAGATAATGTAAGGGTACCAAAGAAAAATATACTGCTTAGTGAAGGGAAAGGATTTGAAATTGCTCAGGGTAGATTGGGCCCTGGGAGAATACACCACTGTATGAGGCTCATTGGTATGGCGCAACGTTCATTGGAGTTAATGGCACAGCGGACCACAGAGCGAACTCCTTTTGGGAGATCCCTGGACACCTACAGCAGTATTCGTCAGGATATAGCCCGTTCGAGATGCGAAATAGAACAAGCGCGACTCCTGGTGCTTTCAGCAGCCGATAAAATGGATAAAACCGGAAATAAGGAGGCAAAAGATCTTATCGCCATGATCAAGATTGTGACACCTGTTATGGCCGAAAAGGTTATAGACAGGGCGATTCAGATCATGGGAGGAAAAGGGGTGAGTCAGGATACCCCATTAGCACACTTTTATGCCGCGGCCAGAACTCTCAGGTTGGCAGACGGCCCGGATGAGGTTCATATGAGTCAGTTAGGTAAAAACACCATAAAGCATTACATAGAACAATCATAATATCTGGGATGCAGCAAACAAAATCGGTTAGGAAAGGAGAGGAACTCAATGTAAAAGATCTTAAAAGATTTTTATTTGGTCACGGGCTCATACAAAATGAATCCAGCGAAATGGTGGTGGGACAATTTCAAAACGGGTATTCTAATCTTACCTATCAGCTGAACATTGAGGAAAGGGAATATGTACTGAGAAGACCTCCTTTTTCTGCTCCAAAACGGGGTCATGACATGGGGAGGGAATTTAAGGTATTAGGTGCTTTACAAACTGTTTTTGATAAGATCCCCAAGGTATATGCCTACACTGAAGATCCTAAAATACTCGGTGTGCCTTTCTACATTATGGAAAAGGTAGATGGAATTATTTTGACCACAAAAGAAGCTGCTGAAAGAAAGCTAGATCCTACCGAACTCAAAACCATTTCTGATACCTGGTTAGATACTTTTGTGGAACTTCATGGTTTGGATTATAAGGCAGCGGGTCTGGGTTCGCTTGGTCGGCCCGAGGGTTATGTGTCCAGACAGGTGACCAATTGGGGAAAACAATATCTTGCGGCTGCTACAGATGATGTGCCCAGCGCTAAAAAGGTAATGGCATGGATGGAAGATCATCAACCCAAGCAGTATTCTTTCAGTCTAATTCACAACGATTATAAATATGATAACGTTGTATTTTCAGATACGCAATGGAAAAGGATCCTCGCTATTTTAGATTGGGAGATGTGTACATTGGGAGATCCGATGATGGATCTCGGAACATCTTTGGGATATTGGACGTCTGCCAATGATGCCGACATCATGAAACAGGGCCTTCCTTCTCCAACGGTCATGAAGGGAAACCCTACCCGAACAGAGATCGTTCAACAATATGCCCTTAAAAGCGGTAGAAATATTGATAATCTGACCTTCTATTTTGTGTACGGCTTGTTTAAAATTGCTGTGATTGCCCAACAGATCTACTACAGATTTAAGCACGGATATACCACTGACCAGCGCTTTGCGCAATTGAACAAGGTATCTGCCCTTTCCTGCAATACAGCCTGGCGGGCCATTCAGAAAAATCAGATAGACAATTTGTATTAAGCACATAGAAACATGGATTTAGAGAATAAGGTAATTGTGGTAACAGGTGCCGGAAGCGGTATAGGAGAGGCGTCCGCGTCATTAATGGCTTCCTTAGGGGCCAAGGTCATAGTATCAGATATTGATTTGGAAAATGCTAAGAGAGTGGTTTCAGATATTTCAAAGTCGGGAGGTATGGCAACCGCATTTCAGGCAGACGTAACAAGGTATGAAGAGGTTGAAGCCCTGCTGAACAACGTCGTTAAGGAGTACGGGAGTCTGAATGTCCTGGTGAATAACGCAGGAATCGGGGGTGAGAATCAAAACAAAACGGCAGAGCATACGCTGGATGATTGGCACAATGTTATTGCAGTAAACCAGACAGGTGTCTTTTATTGCATGAAATTGGCGCTTAAACATATGATGAGACAAGGAAGAGGAAATATAATAAATATAGCTTCTCTGGCCGGTCTGAAACCTTCGGGAAACAATCTCTCCTATAGTGCAAGCAAATTTGCCGTGGTAGGGATGACTAAATCAGCTGCTTTGGAATACGGGAGTAAAAACATACGGATCAATGCAGTTTGCCCTGGATATACCCATTCGTCACTTTTAGACCAGTTATTATCTAGCAGGCCAGATATGGAAGAAAGGTTAAAACATTTGATCCCGATGGGTCGGTTCGGAGAAGCCACAGAAGTGGCCGAAACTGTTGCGTGGCTTGCTTCAGACAATTCAAAATACATCACAGGGCAAACTATTACCATAGATGGGGGAACATCCTTGCATTAAATTAAATACGACAGATAAGCATGAATACGCTACGACTAATTGAAAAAGAAGGCTATACCATTGTCCAAATGAACAGGGGAAAGGTAAATGCTATTAACTATGAAATGGTGCTGGAACTTAGGGAGGTCTTTAACAATATTGAAAAAGATAAGAAGGTAAAAGGAGTGATCTTAACAGGACAACCACACTATTTTTCTGCGGGGTTAGATCTTATTGAACTTATACAGTATAATCAAAAAGAGATCCATGATTTTTTTAGTGCCTTCGGAGTTTTATATCTTGAACTGGTGCGGTTCACAAAACCATTTATAAGTGCAATAACGGGTCATTCTCCTGCTGGGGGTTGTGTTCTGGCGGTTACGAGTGATAACAGGTATATGGCAAGTGGCGAAAAATACAGGATCGGGTTAAATGAAGTAGCTGTCAATATTCAAATATCGCAAAACCTTACGGAGGGGTATGCTTTCTGGATGGGAGAGGGCCTTGCGAACAGGTACATTTTGGAGGGTAAATTGCTTTCGGGTCTTGAGGCCAAGGCCGCAGGTTTAGTAGATGCCTTGCTTCCTTTAGAGGAGGTCCTGGGGCATGCAGAAAATAAGATGAAGCATTATTTGAAAGCAGATACCGAAATATGGATTCAAACCAAAAAGAAACTCAGAAAACATTGGCTCGACAAACTGGATCCGGATCCGGAGAATTCTCTGAAAGAAGCGGCCAATTTATGGTGGAAGCCGGAGATCAGAGCAAAGATGGAAGCGTATGTCGATAGTTTTTCCAATAAAAAGAAAATATAAATGTAATGAACAAACAACTCTTATTTGTAAAAAGGCCCATCGGAGAAGCAGATGCTTCTACCTGGTCATTAGAATCGAATCCCATTCCCGAAATTGAAGAAGGGCAAATCTTAGTAAAACAGCATTATGTGTCTCTGGATCCTGCGATGCGCGGCTGGATGAATCAGGGCAAATCCTATATTGAACCAATGGCCATTGGTTCTGTAATGCGTGCCGGTTCTGTGGGAGAAGTAATTGCTTCGAAAAACTCAAAATTTAAGGTGGGCGACTATGTCGTTGGTACAGGAGGGGTGCAGCAATATTGCGCTACAGATGGAAAAGGATTTTATCAGGTAGATCCAAGGATCGCTCCTTTGCCAACCTATATTGGTGCCTTGGGAATGCCTGGAATGACAGCCTATTTTGGAATTACCGAAGTGGGTAAAATAAAGGAAGGCGATGTTGTGCTGGTTTCAGGTGCAGCTGGTGCCGTGGGGAGTATTGTTGGGCAGGTAGCGAAGATCAAAGGGTGCAGGGTAGTAGGAATCGCCGGTGGAGCAGACAAATGCAGCTATGTCGTAGACGAGTTGGGTTTTGATGCCTGTATAGACTATAAGAATGAAAATGTAGCGACCAGACTAAAAGAAGAATGCCCTAAAGGGATCGATGTGTATTTTGACAACGTAGGAGGTGACATATTAGATCTCGCCTTAACCAGATTAAGGATGCATGCCAGGATCGTGATCTGTGGGGCCATTTCTCAGTACAACAATAAACAGGCAGTAAAGGGACCCAGTAACTACCTGTCTCTTTTAGTGAACAGGGCCACCATGCAGGGCATGGTTGTTTTTGACTATGCGGCTCGATATGCAGAGGGCGCTAAAATTCTGGGTGGATGGATGGCAGAAGGAAGAATTAAGGCCCGTGAAGATATTTATGAGGGAATAGAGAATTTCCCTGAAACATTTAAGCGACTTTTCACAGGGGACAAACTTGGGAAATTGGTATTGAAAGTCATTGAAGATTAAAAAGGGATGAAAGCAATACGTTGTAAGGCATACGGACCTCCCTCATCTTTGGTATTGGAAGAGTTAGAGGCTTTAATTCCAAAAGAGGATGAGGTAGTGGTACAGGTAAAAGCTTGTGGCATCAATTATCCGGATACTTTAATTATCCAGGGGCTGTATCAATTTAAACCGGAATTACCGTTTACTCCCGGCAGTGATTTTGCCGGAGTTATAAAAAGCGTTGGAGTAGGAGTAAAACACCTAGCTGTGGGGGATGAAGTTTTTGGTTTCGTGACCCATGGTGCCCTCGCGGAGGAAGTAGTGGTACAGGCAAATGCCTGCTTCCGGAAACCGGAGAGCATGGATTTTCCGATTGCGGCCTCCTTTATGATCGCCTACGGTACATCGTATCATGCATTGAAAGATCGGGCTAAACTTCTGGAGGGGGAGACCTTACTTGTATTAGGAGCCTCAGGAGGCGTAGGCCTCGCGGCGGTTGAACTTGGAAAGTTGATGGGATCCAGGGTTATTGCAGCAGCTTCCTCGGAAGACAAATTAGACTTGTGCAGAGAATATGGCGCGGATGAGATCATTAATTATAATAAAACAGATTTAAAGTCGGCCATCAAAGAGCTCACCAATGGTAAAGGGGCGGATGTTATTTATGATCCTGTGGGCGGTGATTATACGGAGGCTGCTTTTAGGGGAATCGCCTGGGAAGGAAGACATCTGGTGGTGGGATTTGCAGCAGGGAATATCCCAAAGATCCCTTTAAACCTTCCCTTATTAAAAGGAGCTTCTCTTGCGGGTGTTTTTTGGGGCACTTTTGCGATGAAGGATCCTAAAACCAATATGCAGAATGCTATGACCTTAATGAAGTGGGTGGGCGAAGGCAAGCTTAGGCCTCATATTCATAAAATCTGGGACCTTGAGGATACTCCCGAGGCTTTACAGGAGATGATGGACAGGAAAGTAAAGGGTAAGATAGTGGTTAAGATGTAAACATAAAATTATTTGATTTATGCGATTAGAAAATAAAATAGCCATTGTGACAGGTGGTGCAAGAGGAATAGGGCAGGCGATATCAGAGCTCTTTGCAAGAGAAGGTGCCACAGTCATTATTCTGGACCTGTTACCGCAGGGGCAGGAGGTATCAGACGGGATCAATGCCAAAGGGGGTAAAGCCGAATTTCATTCGGTTTCTGTGACCGATAGGAGCGCCATAGAGCACCTTTTTAGCGCAGTACATAAGACATATGGGAAAATAGATATCCTTATCAACAATGCGGGGATAACCAGGGACAGAACGCTCGAAAAAATGAGCGAGGCTGAATGGGATGCGGTAATTGATGTCAACCTGAAAGGTGTGTTCTTATGTACACAGGCCGTTATTCCTTATATGAAGGCCGAAGGTTATGGAAGGATTGTGAGCGCGGCATCGAATGTTGGCTTGAGGGGAAATTTTGGACAGACTAATTATGCAGCTACGAAAGCCGGTGTTATTGCTATGTCTAAAACCTGGACGGTAGAATTTGGGAAATATGGGATCACAGCGAATGCAATAGCGCCCGGATTTACGATGACCGATATGGTAGATAAGATCCCGGAAGAGCATTTTGCCGCCATCAAGGCGAGTATACCTTTGAAAACGGTGGCACAGCCTATTGATATTGCATATGGGTATTTGTACCTGGCCTCGGATGAAGCTCGATTTGTATCCGGGATCTGTTTAACCATAGACGGCGGAACCTCACGATAAAAAGGAATCATGGCAACACTGGAAATTGATGATTTTAAAGCATTTAGAAAGTTAGAGGGAAAACCGATCCCAACAGGGGAATGGTTGACCATAACCCAGGAAATGATCAACGATTTTGCAAAAGCGACCCTGGATTTTCAATGGATCCATGTAGATGAGAAGAAGGCCGCCAAATACTCTCCTTTTAAAAAACCGGTGGCTCATGGGTTTATGTCGGTCTCACTGCTATCTAAGCTTTTGGGGGATAGCCTTCGGGTGAAGTCGGTAAAAATGGGCGTTAATTATGGCTTGAATAAGGTTCGTTTTCCTAGTCCGGTACTGGTGGACAGCAGGGTACGCTTAATGGGCAGGGTAATGAAGATCGACGACTATGGCGACAGTGGCCTGAAAATTACCTGGCATTGTGAAGTGGAGATAGAGGACTCACAAAAACCTGCTTGTGTAGCCGAGTTTATTAGTTTGATGTTTGAGTAGGGTTCGCTACAGAGTTGAAACCGCGGTATTGCACGCAGTTAAAAGAAATTGAATATTACAGGAACACCTACTTTTTAAATCTTTTTGAAATGGCTTTGGCGTAACTATTCGCAGTGGTAATGGCTCCACTGGGGTTTTCGATCTCAGAAACAACCCAGGCAACCAATTGTTTATCTTCTTTTAGTTCCAAATCGTATGCAACGGTTTCAAGGACGTATAATTTGGAGGTAATTGTGTCTTCAGATTCCGGCACGTAAATGTCTTCATTGGAATAGGACAAGGGGCTGTAGTAATAGATGTAGAAACCGCCGCCAACGTACGTTGGAAAATCTGTATAACCATAGTTCACTGAAGCTTCATAACCTCCTTCACCTATTACTCTGGTCCTTTCCTGATAGTCTTTTACTACACTTAGAACAACTCCATTAAAACCTTCTTTTTGTAAAAGCTTTTTGATCTCAGCTTTTTTTTCATCAGTGAGTTTCTCGTTTGGTCTTAAAGTAGGAAATTTGGTATAGCTCGGTGTAGCATTCATACCTTTGGCCTTAATTTCCCGGGTAATTTCCTTTTCGAATGCAATACGCGCTTCTTCGTTTGTTGTTCTGGCGATTACCAAAATGTTATTGTCCCGGAATCCTTCAACGTCTGAGGCTTTCCATGAGTTCAATACTTTTACACTTGAGCAACAACTAAGTGTGAAGGCTAGTGAGATTAAAAAAGCGAATTTTATACTTTTCATAGCAGTTATTTATATTGTCATTTGAGGTACTCCTGGGCTTAATATAAGCGTGTTCTGATTTACAGTTCCCATTGGAGAATGCCAAAAATAAGATAAATCATTCATTTTTCTGCAAGTTCGTATCTTCATAATTGATACGGGTTAATAATGTGTGTCTACCTGATAGATATTGCTGTATTTCGGCAAAAAAATACTATGACATTGAGAAATATAGGGATCTGTATTTTCCGAGACACCCTGATTTAGAATCACTTCATCCCGAATAATTCCGATCTGAATAATAAAATAGTAATTTAGTATTCCTAATGCTGATATCATTTTAGTTGGAAATAAAGGACTGATGCTTTTAAAAACCAGGAAACATTTTATCGTCATTCTTATCGTGGTAGTTGTTGGCTTTGTGGTAGGCATCTATCTGCAGGACTTAAAGCATCAGGAAAGCACAGAAGCTGCCTGGAAGGCCAACAGATATAATCTTTCCAGATTTAATGACATCAGGAACTACACGAAAAAAATGAATGCGGCCAACTGGCGGAGGATGCGTGATAGTATCGGACAGGAATTGGATAGCTTTATGATCCTCCGATTTAGAAGGGAGATGGATAGTATTAAGAGTGCTGAGGAAAAGGATGGGAAACTAAAGTAAGGTTTCTCAATTACCGCCAGTTTGTAACCCCCGCTACCATTTGTTTTTAGCTTCTATCAAAATAGAAGTGGGTTATGTAAGAATTACAGGATTACTCGTCCCGATAGCTATCGGGACTCGTGATCCTGACAAAGCTCCCCTTCGCAAATAGAATGTCTATCGCATACGCGCTGTTATTTTTATTCTATTCCACAGATGGAAGTACTGGCTTCCACTGTTCCATAAAACAAAAAATCCATTACTTGCGTAATGGACATTCTGCTTGTAGTGACCTCGACAGGATTCAAACCTGTAACCTTCTGAGCCGTAATCAGATGCGCTATTCAGTTGCGCCACGAGGCCTTTTTTTAATAAACTCTCTACCTTTTCCTGATTTTAAGAACTTTTCCCTTTCCAATGCTTCAATTTTGGTGGAAAAGATTTCATAAAATAGTACTTTCCAAGGTATATATGGTTTTGTTGATCTGTTTTTACCTGCGTTGTGTTGCCTAAGCCGTTTCGCAAGATTTATTGTAAAACCAACATAATTTCTTTCAAATTTTAAACTTCTAAGAACGTATACAAAATATTTCATCTGCTACAGATGCGCCCCGCCGGTGGCGGGCTCGTATTCAGCCTGTCCGCCTTAGGCGGATTGCGCCACGAGGCCTTTTTTTAATAAACTCTCTACCTTTTCCTGATTTTAAGAACTTTTCCCTTTCCAATGCTTCAATTTTGGTGGAAAAGATTTCAAAAAATAGTACTTTCCAAGGTATATATGGTTTTGTTGATCTGTTTTTACCTGCGTTGTGTTGCCTAAGCCGTTTCGCAAGATTTATTGTAAAACCAACATAATTTCTTTCAAATTTTAAACTTCTAAGAACGTATACAAAATATTTCATCTGCTACAGATGCGCCCCGCCGGTGGCGGGCTCGTATTCAGCCTGTCCGCCTTAGGCGGATTGCGCCACAAGGCCTTTTTGTACATTTAGTTTCCATACATACCCTATAGAGAATAATGATGAAACTTTGAATGGGCTGCAAATATATTTCTTTTTACATTTAGGGCAAAATTAAGCGAAACCAAATAGATGGATTTTAAGAAGTTTGTACGAGACATCCCTGATTTTCCAAAACCAGGTGTTAGTTTTAAGGATATTACCCCATTGTTAAAAGATCCTGAGGCGCTGAAAGCAGCTTCCGATGCCTTGCTTGACTTTATTGGAGATCGAAAGATTGATAAAGTGGTAGGAATGGAAAGCCGAGGGTTTTTTTATGGTCCCGTGCTAGCGGTAGCTTTGAATGCAGGATTCGTTCCAGTGCGGAAGATAGGTAAATTGCCAAGCCGGAAAATCAGTCATACCTACGACCTTGAATACGGTACAGATACATTAGAGATCCATGAAGATGCCATTGTGAAAGGTGACAGGGTACTGGTACACGATGATGTACTTGCCACCGGGGGAACCGCAAAGGCAACCTGCAAACTTATTGAAGCCCTTGGTGGGGTGGTGGTGCAATGTAATTTCCTCCTGGAAATCAAAGCACTCCATGGAGCTTCCAAATTGGTTGGCTATGAGGTGCAATCCCTTTTGCGGTTCTAATCTAATGCCCTGGTGGTAATATAGTACCTCCAGCCTATGAGCGCCATTTGAACACTACTGGCCCTTGAAAGGTCTAAACGTTTTTTCGAAAACGATGGAAGTACTAGCTTGTTGATTTTAGCAACTATTTTAAAGATCATCTTACCCATGTTTCAAATATATGGAGTCGTGAAAAGTTCTTTAAATTCATTTTATAAAGTTTTCTAAAAGAGAATACTTATTAGCAAGACAAAAGCTTGTAGAATTAATTTGGCTAATGCAATCATTGTGTGTTACTTTTTATATTTTTTATTCTTTGATTAATAATATTTGAGGAAGATAGAAAAGCAGTTATACCGCTCCAAGGAAAAGTAGTATTATTAATAAAAGTGAATACAATTCTGAAAGTTAAAAGATAAAATATATTTTATATTATAACATTATGTCTACAAAGAACTAATAAATAGTAATATTTATTTCAATATATGATTTCAGATCGTAATATTTGTAGAGCATTTTTAGACACGTTTTCCTTATTGTAGACAGATAATCCTTGTAAAACCCACTTTTTTAAAGATTTCATCTTTTAAATAAGAAAAAACCGACCAGGCAGATGGTCGGTTTTTCTCAAGGTGTTAGTGGTCGGTTTTCGTTGACTCTCAAGCTTACTCCTTTTTGGTGATAACTTCAACGACCCCGTCCTTTGCCTTTTTCCCATACTTTTTTATGGCTTTTTCGCCCTTCCATACATTGACGCTCACAATGTCCTTTGGTGAGATTGATTTAAATTTCTTTTCATTTACTTCTTTCCCGTCTACTATATAAAGCGGTTTTTCCCCTTTTTCAGAATCCATAAAGAAAAATGCCTCTCCCTCGCCTTCAATGATCTCAATATCTTCCTCATTACCAGAATCTTTCATGATAAAGACATTTTTCCCTTTGCCACCTTTAGATGAGATAACCTCTATGTGTTTTTCATGTTCTTCCCCTTCATGAAGCTCCATGATTTCTTCGCCGTCTTTTATGACTATTTTTTTTCCAATAAACTTAACATCATCGTCTACATCTCCTCTTTTGACTATCTTAACAGTGATACGTTGTCCGTCTTTATTATCGCCACCCTTTTTAACCCATGTTTTTTTGGTCACATTTTCTTCCTCATCTGTGGAATCCTCTAGGTCTTCCGTAATAATTATAAAATCGGCACCTTCCTTTCTTAATCTTTCTTTCTCTTCCTCAGTCAAACTTTCATCCTCTTCCATGAACCAAGTCATCTTTCCCCCCTTAGATTTAGAATCAAATACCATATCATCGCCACCTCCCATAAACATCAGAGTGCCATCAGGATCAAAAACTATAGTGACCGGATCGATGGGTTCGCCGTCATTATCAAAACTAGAAGAGCCTCTGAATTGCTTGCCTTTATCCGGATTAGCGTTCATATCTACGGAAAGGTCTATGATCTCCTTATTGCTGTTTCGTACTACGGTATAAGAAAAGTCGACCCCATCTTTCGCCATATCCTGTTTAATTTTTTCCAATTCCGAATCAGAGGTATCCTTGGTGATCCTGATCTCTATTTTTTGAGTGTCGTCCACCACTGACCAATTGAGCGATGTATCTGAAGCATCGGGCACATAAACCTCTTTGGTGTTAAAACTGAAGAGAAAGAGGGCCAGGGCAGGAAGAACAAGGGCCGACTTCAACATATTCGCTTTTTTTGATTGTGATTTTTGTAACATGACGATTCGTTTTTTGATTAATGAATTATAAAATTGATTGACGATTGGTAAGGGCAATGTGTGCCCGGAAACTTTTAAGAGGGCGTACTGATATTTTTTTACGGAGGGTAGAGCGCTGGTGGCACTGGCATCGGCGAGAAACTCGAGATTCTGACGGATAGTATTCCTGTATAGAAAGCTTACAGGATTGATCCATAGAACCACGGTAATCAGATGACTAATTAGGATGTCTAAAGAATGTTTTTCTGAACAATGCGCCCTTTCATGTGCTAAAATAGCTTCCAGTTCCGATTCACTATATAATGTGGGATTGTAGACTATATAATGGAAAAATGAGAACGGGGCCATTTTTTTGGCAGTTTCAATATATACCAGGCCTCCCCGTTTCGTTTTGTTGACCGATTGCGTGAGTACCGAATGTAAGGAGAACACCTGAAAGCCTAGTCGACCCATAAAAAAGAGCATTCCTGAGACATAAAGTACAGTGCCTAGTATCCAAAGATCTATTCCCGTTTCTGTGGTGGAATCTGCAAAAGATTCTGAGGTAAAGCCTATTTGTGTAAATGTGGCAGGAGCCATTTCTATGTAGACCGGAATAGTGAGAAACGGACAAAGCAAAGCGCAAAAAATTCCGAAAAGTAAAAAACGCCTGTTTTCCTTGAAAAGCGTTTCCCTTTGAAGGAATAAAAGATAGACCACATAGAAGATACCAAGTATCCCGGACGCTTTTAAAAGATATTCAAATATAGTTTCCATCACTTATTCTTTTCTATGAGTTCAATGATCTCCTTTAGCTCTGCCACCGATATCTTTTCTTCCTTTGCAAAGAACGACACCAGACTTTTATAGGAATTGTCATAAAAGTCGGCGATAGTAGCATTTACGAACTTTTTTCTATAAGTCTCTTTAGCGATAAGCGGATAATACCGATGTGTATTGCCAAAAGCTTCATGGCTAACGTACTTCTTGTCTTCCAGATTTCGAACTATGGTAGATAGCGTATTGTAATGTGGCTTGTCTTCCTTCATCTCCGCAAGGATCTCCTTCACAAATGCCTTTTCAAGACGCCATAAGATCTTCATGATCTCTTCCTCTTTGTTTGTTAGTTTTTGAATCATTTTTATTACTTTTTTAATTCGTTCAGCGCTGTGATTGCAGATTCCAATTCTGGTTGTATTTCCAGTGCTTTGCTGTAAGCATTTATAGCGGCGGCATTGTCACCTTTTTTTCTAAGTGCCTCCCCATAACTATCCCAGCAGTTTGCCACATCCGGGAAGAGTTCTGAATTTAATTTAAACAGCGCAATTGCTCCGTCGGTATCTTGTTTTGAATAAAGATATGCATAACCCAGCGTATTCAAGATAAGGTCCTTTGGATCCGTCGGATGAAAATTTACCGTTAATTCTTCGAAGTGTTCCTTAATATATTCAATACCGTATTCTTCATAATGTTGACGTACATTCTGTACTGCAGGCATTTGAGGTTTTTCTATAGCTTTTCCTCTGTATGTATCCAAGATGTCCGAAGCAATACGTTCAGCAACCGGCTCATCCATATTGGCAAATACAATAATAGTTAGGTCGTCACTGATTACCTGTAAAAGGCTGGAGTTGAATCCTTCAAAACCACCGGCAGCTCCTATTGCACCTCCCTCTGGCAATTCTTTTAAATAATTGAAAAAAGGATCGGTTTCTTTGGTTTTTTTGGAAAGTAAGACATTATCATAATAATAAGATCTATAAAATCTCATGATGTTTTCTGTGGTAGAAAGGAAGCCCCCGTCGGGATTAGGCTCATCTTGAATTGGAACAGATTCTTCTATAAAACCCAGAGGCGTATAATAGTACCCAATGGCGATGCGATCTTCCAGGCCTTGAAAATCATTAAGATAGGTATCATTTAATTTCAGACGATCAATTATCCTTTTTTGAACATTGTCAAAATAAGAATTGCCACTGACAACTTCAATAACTCCTCCTAAAAGGACATATCCCAAATTCGAATAAGATTGTTCAGTACCCGGATCAAAGTCTAATGATGTACTTTTTGCTCTGTCTATGATGGCCCCTAGTTTTCTTTGTGATAACGGCAGGTCAAAATAACCTGAATGATGATAGTCGCCAAAGCCCGACTGGTGCTCTAATAGATGTGATATTGTAATGTGTCCTGCCAGTGGATCGGAAAATCCGGGAATGTGATCTATAAGAAGGTCAGAAAGTGAAAGTTTTCCTTCTTCAGCTAGTTCTTTTATTACTATAGCTGTAAATGTTTTATTCATAGATCCAATATCGAAAAGGGTCTTATTAGTGACCAATTGTTGTGTATTTCTATCCATTTGGCCATACGCCTTGTGAAAAAAGGGACTACCATTCTTCGCAACAAGCACAACTCCTGAGAATATTTCCAATTCCAGATACGAATTGACAATTGGTTCAATTTTTGCTTCAAGGGCAATTAATTTCGGCTCTTTCAATGCAGCCGTATCCGAATGGGCTTTTTTGTCACTACATGCCGAAAATAGCATCACAAAGAAGAAACTCACAAAAAAGACCTGTTTCATAGATGTAGTGTTAAGTAGTAAATTAGTGATGACTTAATCGTAATATTGCATCAAATATAAACTAAATAATTAGTTATAAAACTAAAAATATAGTTAAAAAACTATAAATCCAGTTTTATCTTATTTGTACTATTGATTTGCATATTGCAATGCACATAGTATTTTTGACGAAACACCTTACTCTTTGAATTTAATATTGATTTTACTGGGTTTGATTCTTTTGATCCTGGGAGGCAATTGGTTATTAAAATCGGCTGTAGCCTTTTCGCTCCGACTTAATATTCCCAGGATCATCATTGGAATGACCATAGTTTCCTTTGCCACCTCGGCACCAGAAATGATTGTGAGTGTGAATGCGGCCATGGATGGCTTTCCGGATCTGGCCCTAGGGAACGTGGTAGGATCTAATATTGCAAATCTGGGCCTGGTGCTGGGAATCATTCTTGTTCTTGGACCTATAGATGTACGAAAAGCTTTTTATATTACTGATTGGCCTGTTATGATGGTGGCCTCTGTCATGTTCTTCTTTTTTGTGTACTTCGATGGGGTACTGGGGTCCTATGAAGGAGCTTTTATGTTGGCTGCGCTCTTTCTGTTTCTTGTTTATCTGCTTCGATTTCAGCAACCCGCTGTCATTGAAGAAGAGCATGAAGATATTTTTCCGCTTCCTTTGTACAAGGCAGTTTTGTATCTGGGATTAGGCGGTGTAGGATTATGGGCGGGTTCGGAATTTCTGATCACCGGAGCGATTGGGCTGGCTACCTTTTACCAGGTAAGTGAACGAATCATTGGAATTACTGTAGTGTCTGTTGGTACCAGTATCCCCGAATTAGCGGCCTCGGTCATAGCCTACCTGAAAAAGGAAAAGGCTATTAGTTTGGGTAATTTGATCGGGTCCAATATATTTAATATTCTGGCCGTTTTAGGGATTACTTCCTTGATAACCCCCATAGGTGTTATAGATCAGGGGTTGTTAACAAATGATATTTTTTGGATGCTGGGATTTTCTTTTCTTGTCCTCCCATTGGTGTTCTTTCCAAAAGGACTTCGATTAGAATGGCGGGATGGCATTATTCTTTTGGTGGGATATGCTGCCTTTCTGTATTTTACGCTTGGTTAATCACTTGCTTGGTGACTTTGCAATAAGGTCCAATAAATAAAAAACCGTTTAAGGGATTCCCCAAAAACGGTTTTAATATATACAAAAATTTGCTTTTAAGCCGGAACGTCTACTTTCGCAGATTTTACGGTTTTAATGATTCTACCGGCAATCTTATATGGATCTCCGTTAGAAGCAGGTCTTCTGTCTTCCAACCATCCTTTCCATCCTTTTTCCACCGTAATGATTGGAATACGAATGGATGCACCTCTGTCCGAAACTCCATAGCTGAAATCCTTGATAGATGCCGTTTCGTGCAGACCGGTAAGTCTTTCATCATTGTAAGCACCATAAACGTCTATGTGATTTTCTGCTACTGGTCTGAACGCCTCACATATTTGCTCATATACCTCTTTTGATCCACAGGTTCTCAAGGTGCTGTTGGAGAAATTAGCATGCATTCCTGAACCGTTCCAATCCCCTTTAACCGGTTTTGGATGCAATTCAATATAGTACCCATATTTTTCCGTGAGCCTGTTTAATAAATAACGTGCGACCCAGATCTCGTCTCCGGCTTTCTTAGCACCTTTTGCAAAGCACTGGAACTCCCATTGGCCGGGTGCTACCTCCTGATTGATCCCTTCAATGTTGATTCCGGCCGCAATACAGATATCCATATGCTCCTCTACAAATTCACGGCCCCAGGTATATCTGCCACCTACAGAGCAATAATATTTACCCTGTGGTCCCGGAAATCCTCCTCTTGGGAAACCTAAAGGTAAATCAGTTTCCGTATCCATCAGAAAATATTCCTGTTCGAAACCGAACCAAAAGTCATCATCATCATCATCGATTTTTGCACGATGATTGGACGGATGCGCAGATCCATCGGCGCTTAAAACTTCGCACATTACCAAAAAGGCCTGTGCTCTTTCCGGGTCAGGGTAAATTGCAACAGGTTTTAACAAGCAATCGGAAGATCCTCCTGATGCTTGTTCTGTTGAACTCCCATCAAAAGACCAGATAGGACAATCTTCCAGTTTTCCACTAAAATCATTCTCTATTTTAGTCTTACTTCGCAGTTCTTGCGTTGGCTCGTGCCCATCCAACCAGATGTATTCTAATTTTGTCTTGCTCATAATCTTAAAAGTTAATTTTTTTCGGTCTCCAAAAATAATAGTTTTTGTGTACAACCATTAAAATATAGGGGGTATTTATCAAAAAATTCGACATAATTATTAACACCCCTTTTTTTTAAAGGGTAAATTATATAAAATGATATTTTTAGGGGGGATATGTATGAAATGTTTAATTTTACTTTTTAAAAATAAAAATACTGACAATGTCAAATATTCGGTTTAATGCCATCCTACAAAGTTCTCAGCATAAAGTACTCCCGGTGGTGGAAAATACACGAAGGTCTGAGGTGTTTGGACTAAATGTTTTTAACACAGATCGCATGATGCAATTCCTTACAAAAGATGCGATGGATAGTGTGAAAAATGCCATACAAACAGGCTCTAAGATAGATAGAAAAATGGCGGACCAGATCGCGGAATCTATGAAGGCCTGGGCTATATCCATGGGGGCTACACACTATACGCACTGGTTTCAGCCCCTCACCGGATCTACCGCCGAAAAGCACGACGCTTTCTTTGATCTTTTACCTAACGGGAAGGCACTTGAGAAATTTGGCGGGAGTCAGTTGGTACAACAGGAGCCGGATGCATCCAGCTTTCCCAGTGGTGGGATACGGAATACTTTTGAAGCCCGGGGGTATACGGCATGGGATCCCACTTCTCCCGCATTTATTTATGGGGCAACGCTTTGTATACCTACAGTATTTGTTTCTTATACAGGAGAAGCATTAGACAATAAGGCGCCTTTACTAAGGGCATTGCACGCCGTGGATGAAGCCGCAACGGCCGTAGCCAGATACTTTGATAAAAACGTAAATAAAGTGATCGCAACGCTCGGATGGGAACAGGAATATTTTCTAATAGACAAGTCTGTGGCTAATTCCCGACCAGATCTTGTGCTTACCGGTAGAACGCTGGTAGGGCATTCAGCAGCCAAAGGGCAGCAGTTAGATGATCACTACTTTGGAGTGATTCCGCTTAGAGCGCTCAATTTTATGAAGGATCTGGAAGTGGAATGTACTAAACTGGGAATTCCTGTAAAAACAAGACATAACGAAGTGGCTCCAAACCAGTTTGAACTTGCGCCTGTTTTCGAAGAGGCCAATCTGGCAGTGGATCACAACTTACTTTTAATGGATGTGATGGAGAAAGTTGCGGACCGGCACGAACTCAAAGTACTTTTTCACGAGAAACCATTCGCGGGCATCAACGGCTCAGGAAAACATAACAACTGGTCCCTGGCTACAGATACCGGGGTGAATTTGTTAAGTCCGGGGTCCACGCCAATGAAAAATCTGCAATTCCTCACTTTCTTTGTAAATACTATTAAAGCGGTAGACACATATGAGGAGCTTTTAAGGGCATCCATCGCTTCTGCAAGTAATGATCACAGACTGGGAGCAAATGAGGCGCCACCTGCGATATTTTCAATTTTTATCGGGAAGCAACTTTCAAGGGTTCTTGACGAATTAGAAGGTGTGTCTAAAGGAAAACTGTCTCCGGAGGAGAAAACGGAGTTAAAACTAAATGTGGTAGGAAAGATCCCTGAGATCTTGTTGGATAACACGGATCGGAATCGCACCTCTCCCTTTGCTTTTACAGGTAATAAATTTGAGATGAGGGGAGTGGGCTCTAAAGTGAACTGTGCCAAACCGATGACCGTACTCAACACCATTATGGCCAGGCAACTCATTGATTTTAAAAAAGAAGCAGATGCATTGATAGACAAGAAAAATCTCAAAAAGGATGAGGCTATTTTTAACATACTTCGGGAGTATATAAAGTCGTCTAAAAGAATCCGATTCGACGGGGATGGGTACAGTGATGCCTGGCAAAAAGAGGCCGCAAAAAGAAAGCTGAGCAACAATAAAACTACGCCTGAAGCACTGAATATTTTGACAACCAAAGCAAGCCTCGATCTCTTTCAGGATATGAAGGTAATGAGTGAAGTAGAAGTGCGTGCGCGGCAGGAAGTAGATCTGGAGAATTATATTTTGCAAACGCAGATCGAAGGAAGGGTGTTTAATGAGTTGGTCAACACCCATGTCATTCCTGCAGCCATTGCGTTTCAGAACAAGGTAATAGATAATGTAAAAGGTCTTAAAGAGGTGTTCGGTGCAGGCTATAAGAAAATGGCCGAAGGCCAATTGACCATCCTGGAAGAACTTTCCTTACATCTTGGCGCTACAAAGAAAAAATCGGATGCTATGATTGAAGCCCGTAAAAAGGCAAACGCAGGAAACGACATTCATAAAAAGGCCATGGCCTATTGCAATGATGTTAAGCCTTATTTTGATGATATTCGTTATCATTGTGATAAATTGGAGCAACTGGTTGACGACCAGAGTTGGCCCCTGGCAAAATACAGAGAACTTTTATTTATCAGATAAATCAAAATCTGTGTAGAAAGCCGTTAAAGGTTGCCTCGGTTTTAGATCATTCCTCTATTTTTGCCGTAAATCATTCCTTATGAGCACGCCCATCAGTAAACGATATCACCAGAGAGGAGTTTCTGCTGCCAAAGAAGATGTACATAAAGCCATTAAGAATATTGACAAGGGCCTCTTTCCAAAGGCTTTTTGCAAAATAGTGCCAGACACCCTGACAAACGATACCGAGTATTGCCTGGTAATGCATGCTGATGGTGCAGGAACCAAATCGTCTCTGGCCTATATGTATTGGAAGGAAACCGGGGATCTGTCTGTATGGAAAGGGATTGCGCAAGATGCACTGGTCATGAATTTGGATGATCTATTATGCGTTGGGGTCACTGAGAATATCTTACTTTCCTCAACCATTGGAAGAAACAAAAACCTTATCCCGGGAGAGGTTATTGAAGCTATAATATCAGGTACTGAAGAACTGATTAAGGAAATGGCTCTCTATGGGGTGCATATTCATTCTACGGGAGGTGAAACCGCGGACGTTGGCGATCTTGTTAGAACCATCATTGTAGATTCTACGGTCACTGCGCGAATAAAAAGAGCGAATGTTATAGATAATGCCAATATAAAAGCAGGCGATGTCATTATAGGGCTGGCCTCTTTCGGACAAGCTAGCTACGAAACCGAATACAATGGAGGTATGGGAAGTAACGGACTCACCTCCGCCAGACACGATGTATTTTCCAAGACTCTGGCAAAAAAATATCCAGAGAGTTATGATCCCTCGGTACCTGAAGAGTTAGTATACTCGGGTCATAAAGAACTTACTGCAGCTGTAGAAAATGTGCCCTTAGACGCAGGTAAATTGGTCCTTTCTCCAACACGTACCTACGCCCCTGTGATCAAAAAGATGTTGGAAAAATTTGACGCAAAAGATATCCATGGTATGGTACATTGCAGTGGTGGGGCGCAAACAAAAATTTTACATTTTATAGACCAGTTTCACGTCATTAAGGACAACCTTTTCCCAATTCCTCCTTTGTTTAAACTTATTCAGGAGCAATCCAAAACTGACTGGCAAGAGATGTACCAGGTATTTAATTGCGGACACCGGATGGAATTATACGTGAACGAAGCGATAGCAGCCGATCTTATTGCAATTTCAGAAAGTTTTAATATCCCGGCTCAGGTCATTGGGCGGGTAGAGTCACATCCTGCCAAAAAACTCACGATCCAAAGCGAATTCGGCAGCTTTACCTACTAAGACATACGATTCTTTTTATTGCTGCGTTCTTTTTAATAAGAAAAACAGTGTTATGGAAAGAAAAGCATTTTTAAGAACCCTGGGTGCAGGCGCTGCATTTGCCTTAACCTTCCCCTGTGTTCAAGGTTGTTCAAAGGATGAAGAAGGGGGGCTACCCATCCCGACAGGCATTGATTTTACGATCGATCTGACTTCTAGTGAAGGAGCCCAGCTCCAAAATAATGGAGATTTCATTCTGAAGAACGAGGTAGTGGTAGTTAAGAATTTACAGGGAAACTTTATTGCGGCCAGCCAGATATGCAGCCACCAGCAGACGGATCAGGTTCGTTTTATCGACGATGACGGCGGTGTTTTTTACTGTTCTACTCATGGTTCCAGGTTCGATCAGAATGGTTCACCCCTGAATACCATTACCAATAATCCTTTGAAGATCTTTAACACGGAGCTCAATGGGGATATTTTAAGGGTTTTTGAGTAATTTTTGTTGTAAGATCACCTTGTTCTTTTAAGAGAAAAATACCATAGCCATTCTCCTGAACTGCGCTAAATGGTAGGACTTTCTATTTGACAGCATTTAATTTATTATATCTTTCTTGCCCTTAAATGTTGTAAATTCGCAGCCTAAGGGAAGCAAGACCATGATAGATAAATTAAATATTATAAAACAGCGCTTTGATGAGGTATCCGACCTTATCATACAGCCAGATATTATTTCAGATCAAAAAAGATACGTTCAATTAAATAAGGAATACAAGGACCTTAAGGCATTATCTGATAAAAGGGATGCCTACATTGAATTAAAGAATAATCTTGAAGAAGCAGAGGAGATATTAGCTGCCGGCGCCGATCCTGAGATGATCGAAATGGCAAAAATGCAATTGGAGGAAGCCAAACAAGCCTTGCCACTGTTAGAAGATGAAATTAAGTTCTTGTTGATTCCCAAAGACCCGGAGGATGCCAAGGATGTGGTCATGGAGATCAGAGCAGGTACAGGAGGGGATGAGGCGAGTATTTTTGCTGGCGACCTCTATAGAATGTATGCCAAATACTGCGAGTCTAAAGGCTGGAGAACCAATATCATTGACTTAAATGAAGGAACCAGCGGGGGCTATAAAGAGATCCATTTCGAAATAACAGGAGAAGATGTCTATGGCACTCTAAAATTTGAGGCAGGAGTACACAGGGTACAACGGGTTCCGCAGACAGAAACACAGGGCAGGGTTCATACCAGTGCAGCTACGGTAATGGTCCTTCCGGAGGCTGAAGACTTTGATGTGCAAGTAGATCCCAAAGATGTCAGAATCGATTTTTTCTGTTCTTCGGGGCCTGGAGGACAGTCCGTAAACACTACGTATTCTGCAGTAAGATTAACACACGTGCCAACAGGATTGGTAGCGCAATGTCAGGACGAAAAATCGCAACATAAGAACAAAGAAAAAGCCTTTAAAGTGCTTCGGTCACGTTTGTACGATATGGAATTACAGAAAAGACAGGAAGAGGATTCCGCAAAGAGAAATTCACAAGTGAGTAGTGGAGATCGTTCTGCGAAGATCAGGACCTACAACTATCCACAGGGCAGGGTTACAGACCATAGGATTGGGCTAACGCTATACGATCTTCAGAATATTATGAACGGCGATATTCAAAAGATTATAGACGAACTTATGCTTGTTGATAATACCGAAAAATTAAAGGAGGCTTCTGAAATATTTTAATACGTATGACCACAGCCGACTTAGTAGCACAGATTTATCTTAAAAAATCGTTCTTGTGTATCGGTCTCGATACGGACCTTGAGAAAATACCTCCTCACCTCCTGAATGAACCAGATCCGATCTTTGCCTTTAATAAGGCAATTATTGATGCAACACATCACCTCTGCGTAGCCTATAAACCAAATACGGCTTTTTATGAGGCTTATGGTCTCAAAGGCTGGGAAGCACTTATAAAGACCATTGAGTATCTTAATGACTCCTATCCTGAAATATTTACTATTGCCGATGCTAAAAGAGGGGATATTGGGAATACAGCAACGCGCTATGCCAAGGCATTTTTTGAATCGATGAATTTTGATTCTATAACGGTGGCTCCTTATATGGGTCGAGACTCTATAGAACCCTTTCTGGAATTTGAGAACAAGCATACGATTCTTCTTGCCTTAACTTCTAATCCCGGGGCGTTTGATTTTCAAACACAAAAGGTCAACAATACAGAATTGTATAAAACCGTCCTGGAGATTTCAAAGGAATATAAGAATTCTGAAAACCTGATGTATGTTGTTGGGGCAACCAAGACAAACTATTTAAAAGAGATAAGGTCTATAGTTCCTGATCATTTTCTCTTGGTTCCTGGCGTGGGCGCCCAAGGGGGTAAGCTAGATGAGGTTTGTCGTTTTGGAATAAATGAGCAAGTGGGTCTATTGATCAATTCTTCCCGAGGTATCTTATACGCTTCAGGAGGGAAAGATTTTGCGGAAAAGGCAGCAGAAGAGGCCGGAATTCTGAGACAGGGCATGGCCCTTGAATTAGAAAAAAAGAAAGATGGGTTCTTAAACTAGTTCTTCGAGTATTTTTTTTAGAGATCGAGCTTTTCGATCAAAAAATTCTCCCATTTGTGTTCCTGAATATTGCGTATCTGAGGCCAGGGAAACAAAAGAATTGTAGAAACTTTCTACTCTGTCCGGAGCATGAGATCCACTTGCTATATGAGTGGTTGCTCCAATTCTGCAATGTTGGTTTTCCATGGTAATTTTCTTTTGTATAAAGATACGTACGTTTAGCCTCTATAGTTTTTTAAAATTGGGGCATACGGCTAAAATTGAGGTTATTTATCTAATTTTTAACGTTCTGGTTGCTTATCCTTAACAATTCAGGCAATAATGCTGTGAAAAGTTATAAAAGTCGAGGATCGTTTTTGTACCTTAAAAGCAATTTTTCAAAGCCGATGAAGAAATTACTAACGGGATTAGTATTCTTGCTGTCTATCACAACTTTGGTGGCTCAGAATTCGCCTTGTGCCTGTTGTACTGAGGCACACACTGAATTTGATTTTTGGATCGGGGAGTGGGAGGTTACCCTGCCGAGTGGGGTAAAAGCAGGAGAAAATACCATTATAAAGGAACAGGCGGGTTGTGTACTTAAAGAAAGCTGGAAAAGTGCCAACGGAAATTTTACAGGTACGAGTTTTAATTACTACAATGTAAGAACCAGAGAATGGGAGCAACTATGGCTTGATGTGGCCGGGACAATTTTAAAACTAAAAGGCAAGAGGGTAGCGAACCAAATGATTCTTCGATCAGATCCCGTATCTCAAGAAGATGGAAGTTCTCAGGTACAGCAGATCACATATACGCTAAATGTAGATAAAAGCATTCGACAACTTTGGGAAGTGCTTCACGATGAAGTTTCTGTAAGCATTCTTTTTGATGGACTGTACACGAAGAAAAATTAAGGGCCTGGGATAGGGTTCATATCTCAGGATAATGCATAAAAAAACCGGCCACTACACCGGTTTTTTAAACTAACTAACTCAAAAATACTAACTCAAATAATACGGGTATAAAAATAATTTTTTTTGGTGCTGCTTGGGTTACCTAAAGATTAAAAGAAAGTTACCTTATCAGACTTATGTAATTAACGGGAATAGCATAGACTTATTGTAACTTCTTGAAGTCAAAAGGTAAGTTTTGAAATAAAAGTATTGATTATAAGGGATTTACGATTTAATATGATCGAGCTTAAGACTGGGTATTTTGTTAGCTTTCTGTAATATTCGGAGATTAATTTCTCAGTGTCCTCTTTAGATTTAAAGACATCAAACGTTTTGCCCTGCGTACGCAGGGCACCTAAGGCGTTCGCAAACTGTGCGGCCTTCACAGGATCATTGTAGACGGCAAAGCCATAGGCCAGACCTCCTGCAAAAGAGTCTCCACACCCCGTTGTATCTACCACATGATCAACATAGACGGATTTTATAAATTGTTTTTTTATCTCTTTCCCTTCCTTGGTATAGAAAACACAACCTTTAGCATCCAAGGTGACATAAAAGAATTTTACACCTTTTTTAAGGACATAGGCTGCCATCTCATCCAAGTGTTCCGTTCGTTCCTCATCGTAACTGGTCATCTCTGCTGCGGAGTATTCCTTTTTGAACCAACATGCTTGTGATTCTTCCAGATTCATTTTTAAAATATCTATGTACTTCAGCCATTCATCCATATCTACCCAAAATTTTCGGTAGCGATCCCCTGTCATACCCATGGAGGTAGTAGGGCCATGGGCATCAAACACAACCAACCCCTTTCTTTTCTTTTTAATAAATTTTAAGGTCCTGATAGATATTTCGAAATCAGTAATAGGAATAAAAACATAGGCATCCATCTCTTCAATACCCGATATGTCCTTAGGGACTATGGGTCTCATACAAGCCGTTTGCCTTTCCAAACGATTATTCTGGTCAATGAATTTTAATTCTATAACGGTCCCTCTGTCATGTTTACTTGAAACATAGGAGGTGTCAATATTTGTATAGGGTTTAAAAAGTTCCAGAATATTTTGATAATCTACTTCATGAACATGAGAGACCGGAAATACAGTGCCATCATTCCCAAACAGTTTTGAAAGGGCTATTACAGGATGCGTAACGCAGCCATATTTCTTTATGGTTTCCCCGTGATGTGTAACAATGGTGTCTCTTGGGATCGGACCAAGAATAGCTATTTTCGTCATATTATGTGGTGTTCTTGATTGTAAAAGGAATCTTATTTGATTCGATCTTTACAACAAAGCATCCTTATTAATTGGAGGAGTAATTTATGAAAAATAAACGAAGCAAAGAATTAAAAACCAAAGGACATAACTATCTTCCTGTTTGTTTACAATTAGGAAAAGATCACAGTTTTATTGTTGTAAACCATGGTTTTTCTTTGAACGTGCAATTGAACGGCCCGGGAAAGAACAATTTTCTCCAGATCACGACCCTTTTCTACAAAGTCGTGTACCTTATGCACATGAGACACCCTGGCGGTGTCTTGTTCAATGATAGGTCCGGCATCTAATTCCTCGGTTACATAATGGCTGGTGGCCCCTATGATCTTTACGCCTCTGTCAAATGCAGCATGATAAGGTTTTGCTCCCGCAAAGGCCGGTAGAAAGGAATGGTGTATGTTGATGATCTTTTCAGGGTATTCTTTTATGAGTGTTGAACTAACGATCTGCATATACCTGGCCAGCACAATAAAGTCTACAGAGTGCTCCTTTAATAATTGCAATTGTTCCTGTTCCGCACTCGATTTGGTGTTCTTGGTCACAGGGATATGATAATAAGGGATGTTAAACTGAGTCCCTATATATCGCAGATCATCATGATTACTAATGATAAAAGGAATCTCTACTTTCAATTCTCCGGAGTAGTATCTGCTCAAAAGATCATAAAGGCAATGATTGTACTTGCTTACAAACAGCGCCATTCTTGGTTTTTCATTTCCAAAATGTACACTCCATTCCATTTTGTAGAATTGGGCAATATTTTGGTCAAATTGACTCTTGAGATCGATTTCAGAATTTTGCGTATCCGTAAAATCACTTTCCAATCGCATAAAAAAAACGTCGGCCTCCTTGTCTACATGCTGGTCCAGGTAAATAATGTTTCCTCCATGCTCCTGAATGAAACTCGTCACTCTGCTGATAATCCCGGTCTGGTCCGGACAATGAATTAGGAAGGTTGCTTTCAATGGTCTTTGCTTTTAGTCCGTAAAATTAGTACAAATGGTCCCACACCCAAATAACAGTAAGAATATTATAAAATTCGAAATGTAAATCAATAATTTTTGCATTTATCGTAAATTGCACCCTTGTAAAGGACTGTTTATTAGAAATGGAGCAAACTACACCCTATATCCCGAAGAATAAGATCAGAATTGTAACAGCGGCATCCCTATTTGATGGTCATGATGCTGCCATCAATATCATGCGGCGAATTATTCAATCGACCGGAGTTGAAGTTATTCATTTAGGACATGATCGATCTGTTTCAGAGGTGGTGAATTGCGCCATACAAGAAGATGCAAATGCTATCGCCATGACCTCGTACCAGGGAGGGCATAACGAATACTTTACGTATATGTATGATCTCCTGAAGGAAAGGGGAGCGGGTCATATAAAGATCTTTGGTGGCGGTGGAGGTGTGATTTTACCTAAAGAAATAGAGGCCTTGATGAACTACGGAATTACCCGCATCTATGCTCCCGATGATGGGAGGACTATGGGCCTGCAGGGAATGATCAACGACCTTGTAATGCAGTCAGATTATCCAACACCCCCTTTAGAATTGCCAAAAGGAAAAGATCTGACAAAGTCCTTGAAGGATAAGGATATTACTACCATAGCCCGCTTAATTAGTCTGGCAGAGAACGATCACAACGTTTTTGAAAGACATTGTGAGGAACTGCCTGCAAGTATCAAAAAAGTGCCTGTACTGGGCATCACGGGAACAGGGGGAGCCGGAAAATCGAGTTTGGTAGATGAATTGGTTCGCCGTTTTCTATTTGATTTTCCCGATAAGACTATTGGACTGGTTTCCGTAGATCCCTCTAAAAGGAAGACAGGTGGGGCCCTTTTGGGAGATCGAATTAGAATGAATGCCATTAATAATGACAGGGTATATATGCGTTCTCTGGCAACGCGTCAATCGAATCTTGCACTTTCGAGGTACGTAGGAGATGCATTGACTATTCTGCAACAGGCAGAATTCGACCTTCTTATCCTTGAAACCTCAGGAATTGGGCAATCTGATACTGAGATCGTTGAGCACAGTGATATGTCACTTTACGTAATGACCCCAGAGTTTGGTGCGGCCACCCAGCTGGAGAAAATAGATATGCTAGATTTTGCAGATCTGGTGGCCATAAATAAATTCGACAAACGAGGTTCATTGGATGCGCTCCGGGATGTTCGTAAACAGTATACGCGAAACAATAATCTTTGGGATGTAGATCCTGAATCTCTGCCTATTTATGGTACTATTGCCTCCCAGTTTAATGATCCGGGCATGAACAGTCTATATAAGGCTGTGATGCAGCAATTGGAGGCCAAAACAGGAGCAACGTTAAAATCTAACTTCTCTGTGGCTATAGATGAGCCCGAGAAACGATTTATTATTCCGCCGGCAAGAACACGCTATTTATCTGAGATCGCAGAATCGAACAGGGGGTATGATCAACAGGTTGACATCCAAAGCAGCACAGCACAAACCCTTTATGGAGTTTATAAAACGATACTGTCTGTGATGTCTGAAAATGAATCGAAACCTAAAGACACTGCTCTCCCATTTATACTTGAAGTTGGCTTAAATGAAGAAGCACTCTTAAAAGGAGCGCCTGAGGACCAAAAGGCATTCTTAGAACTTCTAATTGCAGAGTTTAACCGAATCAAATTAAACCTGGATCCGTATCACTGGCAAACCATTATTCAATGGGCATCTAAGGTGCAACGTTATAAAGAGCCGATCTACCAATTTAAGGTACGGGATAAGGTCATTGATATTGAGACCCATTCAGAATCCTTGTCTTTTATGAAGATCCCAAAAGTGGTGCTTCCCAGATACCAGGCTTGGGGAGATTTGCTTCGATGGTCGCTGCAGGAGAATGTGCCGGGATCTTTTCCTTATACGGCCGGACTTTATCCTTTCAAACGGACAGAAGAAGATCCCACGCGCATGTTTGCAGGAGAAGGAGGGCCCGAAAGGACCAACAGGAGATTTCACTATGTTAGCCTAGGCATGAAAGCAAAACGACTCTCCACGGCCTTCGACTCCGTGACGCTCTACGGACATGATCCCGGAGAACGGCTAGACATTTATGGAAAGATCGGGAATGCCGGAGTTTCAATTTGCTGTTTGGACGATGCAAAAAAACTATACTCTGGTTTTGATCTCTCGGATCCCATGACCTCCGTAAGTATGACCATTAATGGTCCGGCACCAATGTTACTGGCATTTTTTCTCAATGCTGCCATCGATCAGAATTGTGAAAAGTACATTGTTGAACATGGACTGGAGAAAGAGACAAGCAGTAAAATACAAGCCCTTATAAAAGATAGTAAGGAGGGTCAACCGACATACTCAGGTGCCTTACCAAAAGGGAACAACGGTCTTGGGTTAATGCTTCTGGGAGTTACAGGAGATCAGGTATTGCCAGCCGATGTCTATGAGGCTATTAAAAAGAAGACCTTAAAAGAAGTAAGAGGGACTGTTCAGGCTGATATTTTAAAGGAAGATCAGGCACAGAACACCTGTATTTTTTCTACCGAGTTTGCCTTGAGACTGATGGGTGATGTGCAGGAATATTTTATAGAGAATAAGGTCAGGAATTTTTACTCAGTATCAATATCAGGCTATCACATTGCGGAGGCCGGTGCTAATCCTATCACTCAACTCGCCTTCACGCTTTCCAATGGATTTACCTATGTGGAATACTATTTGAGCCGGGGCATGGATATCAACAAATTTGGTCCTAATCTGTCCTTTTTCTTCTCTAACGGTATTGATCCGGAATATGCCGTGATTGGCCGGGTAGCAAGAAAGATATGGGCAAAGGCCATGAAGGAAAAATACGGTGCCGATCCAAGGGCTCAAATGCTTAAATATCACATACAAACCTCTGGCAGAAGTCTTCATGCACAGGAGATTGACTTCAATGATATCAGGACAACACTTCAGGCGCTTTATGCAATCTATGATAATTGCAATTCTTTACATACCAATGCCTATGATGAAGCCATAACAACCCCAACGGAAGAATCTGTAAGAAGGGCCATGGCCATACAATTGATTATCAATAAAGAACTTGGATTAGCTAAAAACGAAAACCCGATACAAGGCTCGTTTATCATTGAGGAACTGACAGATCTTGTTGAAGAAGCAGTACTCGTAGAATTTGACCGTATCACAGAAAGAGGAGGTGTCTTAGGTGCCATGGAAACAATGTATCAGCGTTCCAAGATACAAGAGGAAAGCCTGCATTATGAAACCTTAAAACACAATGGCGACTTTCCAATTATTGGTGTTAATACCTTTTTAAGTTCAAAAGGCTCGCCAACCATTCTTCCCGCAGAGGTAATAAGGGCCACGGAGGAAGAAAAACAAGTGCAGCTAAAGACTTTGGCAAGACTAAAGGAATTGCATAATAAAAGGGCAAAGAAGGGCCTGAAGGAGCTACAGGAATCTGCTGTGCACAATGAGAATATTTTTGAGAAACTTATGGAGGTCACTAAATTCTGTTCGTTAGGACAGATCACCCAATCGCTTTTTGAAGTAGGGGGGCAGTATAGACGGAACATGTAGCATAACCCTAGCCTATCAACCAGGTTTTTAACCGTCATATCCGTAATGAACTAATAAAAGGGTTATTCTTAACTGAGATATTCCCTGAAGTTCCAGGTTTCAGATTGTTTGTAATGGGCGATTGACTTTCGCCATTTTTTGAATGATTTTCTGAAAATTCGGATCTCTCGTCGCAGAAGATGCAAATATTCCTTCTCCCGAACGCCATCTTGTTCAAGGCCATTGCAATAAGCGCTTATATTGCGGATCATGATCCCGATAAAAGTGGCGCTTTTCATTCTGTCACTAACAGAATCTGAGGTTTCGGCTCTTGCTATTTGTTGCGGGATTAATACTGCATCGGTAAGTAAAGAGTCTGCGATGTGATCACGAAGACTTTGAGACTGGTACAATGTAAGCATGTTCTTGTTGTAGGTAACAAAAGATGCAAGCTCCCTGCTTAGGGTGCAAAGTTCCAATGCTTTTTGGTAGACCGGTAAGGATCCAAGATTTTGGTGGGACATGACTCTCTTTCAGCAAAATTAATTACCTTAAAATTAGCTGCTATTTATAGGAAATTGCTTTTGATATTAAAGAGATATTGTATATTAGCTTTATAAACTAAGTAATTCGTAGTTAAAAAATTTGAAATCAGCGATAGATCATCTTAACTGGGGAATTTTACAATCCTTACAGGAAAATTCTCGTGAATCCTTTGCCAGTATAGGCAGGAAGGTAGGACTTACGCCTCCTGCTGTAGCCGAGCGGGTAAAGAAAATGGAAGACCTTGGAATTATTGATGGATACTATGCCAGGGTTTCCCATGCCATGGCCGGATATCAATTAAAAGCCATAATTACGTTGAAGGCTTTTATGGGGAAGTTAAAACCTTTTTTAGAATTGGTGGTTACCCTGGATGAAGTGGTGAATTGTTACCGGATCACAGGGAACGAGAATATTATTATGGAGGTCGTTTTACGAGATCAGTTCCATCTGGAAAAATTTATTGATAAATTGATACTGTACGGAGAGACTCGGACACATATTATTTTATCTGATGTAGTGGCCGATGCTCCAATAAAAAAGCGAAAAGGATAATAATAATGTGTAAATTGGAGTCAAAAAGTTGTCTTTATTTAGATCCTAGAGTTGTAAGTGCCAGAAATACGGACCACAAACATTTTTTGAAAGCTCTTATCTTATTTTGGCCAGATTTTTGAGGAATACTTTGCTATGAAAAAAATGTTTCTTCTTTTTGTTATGGTCGCTATTTGCGATCTTTTCCTGATTCAGGGACAAGAAATAACCATCAAAAAAGGTGTCGTCCAGGATTCTTTAAAGATCAATGATTCCATTCCTGAATCCTACGCTGTATATCTGCCCAAGAGCTACAAGCCATCTGATACCTGGCCTGTACTATTTGTTATGGACATGGAGGGAAAGGGAAAGCAGGCACTTCATATGTTCAGGGAGGTAGCAGAAAAGGAAGGCTATATTTTGGCTGCTTCCAACAGCATTCATGACAGCCTTTCCTTAGTGAAAAATACCTTGATCGCCAGTCGGATGTTCAACAACGTTTACAGCTTATTTCCTATTCACAAAAAACGAACCTATACGGCGGGTTTTGCAAATGGTGCCAGATTCGCTTCTATAATTCCCTCTGTAATAAGACCTGTTGAAGGTGTTATTTCTTTAGGATCCGGGAATCTGTATAAGGAGCTTTTGGACCCGAAAAAACCATTCCAGTTCATTGGTATCGTTGGCAGAACCGATTTCAATTTCAATGACCTGTCTCAGGAACAGGATTTGAATGCCACCGTGAAGCGAATTATGAAGAAGCGGCCCGTAAATAACTATTTGCTGGTCTTTGATGGTGGCCGTACCTGGCCTGATAGTTCGTACTTGCAAAGAGCCTTAGAGATTCTAACGCTTAAATCTATGAACAAGGATAATATTTCGAAGGACTCTGCTTATATAAACGGAATATACAACAGGGATTTCTCTACCTTAAACAATTTTGTAGTATCCAATGAATATTTGGCCGCCATGTATCTTGGCGTAGAAATGCTAACCAAGTTCAATGGTTTGCTGGATTTAGACGAGTTAAAAAAACGGGTAAAGCTGATCTCCAGAGAAAAGGAGTACGCTGCTCAGAATAGAAAACAAAATCGCATTCTAGGACAGGAATACTTTATCAGGAAGGATTATGAATACAATTTAAATGATGATGTACTCAGCTTAAATTATAACAATCTGGGATGGTGGAACTATCAAATGGGTGAGATCAAAAAATATAGAAAAAATGCAGATCCTTATGTGAAAGAAATGGGGATCAGGCTCCTGGGATTCCTAAATGCCCTGGTTGAGGACAATATTGATTTAGAACTAGCTCAAAATCCGGTAAATGAAGAGGCTTTGAGTTATTTGTGGATGGTAAAAACCATCACGGCACCTCTGGAATTTGACAATTACCTTAAAATCATTTCTGATAGCGCCAAGTATGAAGATTTTGGCACCGCCTTATTCTATCTTGAAGAACTGTTAAAAAATGGATATACCGATAAGGCTGCACTGTATTCTCTGAAAAATACGGCTCTTTTAAGAATCACGCCAGAATACAATAAGATCATCGATAAATACCTCAATGACGCCCGTTACGAGATTATTGAAGAATGAGGGAAGGTACTTCCTCCAGATCCCATGAAATAACAAGGCCTTTAGCGAGCGAATCTGCGATCTCTTTTCCGTAAAGGTATTCACATAAATAGAGTGCCGCTTCAAAACTTTTAGCGCCTCCTGCTGAGGTGATATATTTTCCGTCATGTACAAAGAGCACGCTATCTTGAACCCTGAGGGCTGGAAACATTTCCTTATAGGTGTTTATGTCGCTGGGGAAGGTGGTAGAGACCACAGAATCTAACAATCCTGCTTTTGCGAGTACAAATGCTCCATCGCAGTGAGAGGTTACAAATTGTGCATTCTGGGCAGTCTGGTATACAAAGTCGATCATTTCAAGATCGTTGAGGTCAGTGCTGAGATGACGTTCCGCACTGGGGACCACTAAGATGTCAATTGGCGGCAGGGAATCTTGCGTATAATCATAATCCGGGAGGATACGTACCCCTTCAAAAGTTCGGATCGGATCTTTAGTATTGGCAACTGTGAAAGTGTTCATTGCCTTAATGCCCTCTCTGTATTGCGTATGTTGAAAAATATCATAAGGTGCAGTAAACTCTGTGTTATAGGTCCCTTCCATCAGGAGAAAAGCTACGTTATACCGATTAGGTTTTAAGTCGATTTCGTAGGCAGGGGGTAATAAGTTTTCTGTTTGAGCCTTGTTCGTTTCTCCGCATCCAGGGATAAGTAGTAGAAAAAGGCACGCCAGTATGTTGATTGGTTTCATAAAAATTCTTTTTGTTTTAAACGCATTCGTAATCCTAACAATAGCAGTATTCCCAGAATACCAATAATAACCGCACCATACCAAGTCGATTTAAAGCCCAGATGGGCAATTGATAACATACCGCTATTGTGGGCAAAAATATGGGAAATGGAAAAAGAAATACTGTAAAGTGCCATGTATTCTCCTTGTTTGCCTCTTCTGGATCTATCCATGGCAAATGCATTAGAAAATGGAAAAGCGATCATTTCCCCTATGGTCATAAAGACCATTCCAATGATCAGAAGTCCAATCCATGAACCGAATGTAAGAAAGAAGAAACTAAAGGCTGTAAGTAGAAGGCCTATTATCATCTGGGTTACCCTGGAATAGGGACGAGATTCCAGGTATTTGATCAGTGGCATTTCGAATGCGAAGATGAGGAATCCATTCATGGCTAACAGAAGGCCAATTTGAAATTCACTTAAAGCGCGTTCGCTGCTATAAAAAATAGGGACTGTGGAAAAATATTGAACGAAAATAAAGCCAAACAGAACCATGGCCCCAATAAAAATTAAATAGGAGGTATCCTTATATGCGGAAAGAGGTGCTGTGTTTTTTAGGGAATCGAGTTCTTTTGCTTTTTTAGGATGCAGTACTATGAGTAATAGAATTCCGGCAAGTATGCATGTAATGCCATCAATCCAAAATAATGCGAAATACCCCAAGGAGGCAATGATGACACCCCCAATAGCGGGCCCGGCCGAAAAACCAAGATTGATGGCTAGTCGTATCAGCGTAACGGATCTTGTTTTATTCTCTTGTTTGCTATAAGCGCTTAGAGCCACAAAGGTGGCCGGCCTGAAGGCATCTGCAATGACCATGAGAATAAATATTCCGAAACACAAAGCTTCGTAAGATTCCAGGACCTGAACCCAGAGAAACATCAGGCCCGTTAGCAGAAGGCTAACGAACATAACCTTGTAGTATCCAAAAATATCGGTAAGTTTTCCTCCTAACCACGATCCTACTAAAGAGCCCAGACCAAAACAACTCATGATCACACCCACATTTTCCAAGGTGAATCCTCTGTCCTGAGTTAGGTATAAGGATAAAAATGGAATGACCATGGTGCCGGCTCTGTTAATGAGCGTCACCAATGCCAACCACCATACTTCTTTAGAAAGCCCTCTGAAGGAATTTATGTAGGATGTGTATAAAAATCGCATGATAAGAGGTCTTTATTAGTTGCTGACCTTGTACACTTAAGAGTCGTTCAGAGAAAGGAGTTTAGTCTAACGTATATTAGTGGATCAAATCTAGCCAAAAAAAAACCTAAATTGTATTTTTGAACCTAAATAGAAATATGGTTTACAGCAGACAGATAAGAAGGGTGGTCTTTTTTGTGTTTCTCTTTGTAGTGAGCTGCGGGGATGGGAAGAAATACCACGATGAGCAGCCAAGGGAAACAATAAATGAATCTAATAAAGACCTTGCTTCCATCGCAGAATTTCAAAAGAAATTAAATAAAGAGTTTTCGGATCCGGAGACGTCACCTTTGCCGGATCGATTTAGAAAGGATTTTAATGGCTTAGACTTTTTTAAGCCTGATACTTCATTTATCGTAGATGCGAAGTTTACCAGAACACCGGATGCTACCCCATTTTTAATGCCAACAAACACGGACCGAATGTCTAAAGAGGTTGTTTTTGGGATCGTATCTTTTCAATTAAAGGGAAAGGCTTATCAATTGGAAGTCTACCAAAATGAAGAATTATTGCTGGAGGAAGGCTATGATGACTACCTATTTTTGCCATTTACAGATGCAACCAATGGAGATGAAACCTATGAGGGTGGCCGTTATCTAGATCTTACGATTCCGGAAGGAGAACATATAGTAATCGATTTTAATAAGGCCTACAATCCCTATTGCACCTATAATAAAAAGTATTCCTGCCCGCTGGTCCCTGGTCAAAATGCCCTCGATATAAAGGTTTTTGCAGGCGTTAAGGCATTTAAGTAGTTCTATAGGAAAGCCCCGGAAAAATTCCGGGGCTAACTCAACTCAACGAACTAAACAAAACTAAAATAAGAGCTTAAAACGAGTATACTGCTGCAAGAACAAACGAGGAGAGACTTTTCATAGATGCACCATCTGTATCCAGAAAGGCATCATCTGAAGCGTTGTCTAATCTAAGTTCTGGTTTTATCATAAGGTCACCAATGGTTGCACTGCCGGTTAAGGTCAATGCCAGGACACTTGAATCATCAACACCTGTTCCTATTGCTCCAAAATCTCCGATCTCAACAAAATATTCCCCTCTCAGACCCAGTGTAAATGTATCGGAAGTTTTGTACTGAGGATATACGGCTCCGCCAGCGAAACCTGTATCATCGGCCCCGTCAAAATAGGCAGCATTGATACCGAGGTAAAAGTCCTCGCTAAGATCAAAACCTCCTGTGTAATCTATTTCGAAGTTTCCATCATCAGCAATTAGATTCAAATACTGACCACTGTATCCCAATTGAGCACCATAGGCATATTTGCCATTAGGGTTGAATTCGGTAATGTCCGTAGGATTCATCACTGCCAGCATTAAGGACCAATCACTTCCTAAATCGAAATCTGCTTTAAGTCCGGTGTGGCTAAACGGACCATAGGAGAAAAGATAGGAGGTACTGTAATTGAAATTTCCTGCCGGAGAAATAACCTCATACCCAAGGAAGGTGTTAAAATTCCCAAAGGTCAAGGTCACTTTGTCGCTTACATTCCAATACACATATAATTGGTTTACAATATTTCCGGTTGCCGAGTAGAGCGGCGATGCAAAAATGGCATCCGTACCTCGGGGACCAAAAACCAGATCGGCTACAAAACCTACATCTTCACCTTCATAACTGGCAATGACATTGGCCATACCAAGGGCAAAACCGGGTAAATTAGCAAACGAGCTGCCTGGTACTGAATAATTGGGTCCAGAATTAGCAGAGTTTAAATTAGCTCTGTAATAAGCATCTACGGTGCCGCTAATGCTAAACTTTTTAGTGTCTGTTGATTCTTCTTCCTGTGCCATGAGCGTAATTGATTGTATAAACAGGAAAAGAAATAATATTTTTTTTGCGAAATTTGTATTTATAATCGTTTTCATAATTCAATGTTTGTGATGTCCCTTTAACAGGATGTTAGTACTTGTTTTAACTTGAAAATTTTGAAATGGTTATGAACGGAGCGTTCTGCAAAACGCTCCGTTCTTTATAGATTAATGTTGATTCATCCTAAAATCGGAGTAGGCGTCCATCCCATGTTCGTGGAGATCCAGACCATCTAGTTCTTCTTCCTTGGATACTCTGATACCCACAGTTTTCTTCAAGGTATAGAATATGATAAAGGCCGATAAGGAGCAGAAGGTTGCGGCAGCACCTACACCGGCTAATTGGTATAAGAACTGGTCCCCGCCTGCTTTGGCGCCGAAGATACCTACGGCCAGTGTTCCCCACATACCACAGATAAGGTGAACAGTAACTGCTCCCACCGGGTCGTCTAGTTTTATTTTATCAATAAAGGCTACACCCAGGACAATGATGAATCCGGCAATAAGACCTATTAAAACGGCCTCATTGGGTGACATGAGATCGGCTCCGGCGGTAATACCTACCAGGCCTCCCAGGATACCATTCAAGAACATGGTGAGGTCTAAATTTTTATGAAGAATTGTTGACAGGATAAGGGATCCGACCCCACCTGCTGCCGCAGCTAAACTTGTTGTGACCAATACAAGGGAGGTAAGTTCGGGATCTCCTGAAAGAACAGAACCCCCATTAAATCCGAACCATCCCAGCCATAGAACCAGTACACCGGCGGTTGCCAGAGGTATATTATGTCCTGGAATCGCCTGAGCTTTTCCTTCATCGCTGAACTTACCAATACGGGCACCTAATAGGTAGATCCCGATTAGCGCTCCCCATCCTCCCACGGAATGCACCAGGGTAGATCCTGCAAAATCATAAAATCCTTCCTCACCGCCAAGAGTAGAGAGGAATCCACCTCCCCATTGCCAGGATCCCACAATTGGATAAACCAATCCAACATATATAATTGTGAAGATCATAAACGGACCAATTTTCATTCGTTCGGCGACTGCTCCTGAAACAATGGTTGCGGCTGTAGCGGCAAACATGCCCTGAAATAGGAAGTCGGTCCACCAGGTATACCCTCCATCGGCATATTCGGGTGTCATCCCATTTTCGGGAGCGGCTATACCAAAGCCTGCAAAATCAAGAATACCCAGGGAACCATCCGCGAAACCGGGGTACATTAGGTTAAATCCACCTATATAGTACATCAATAGGCCTACGGTAATTATAAAAATGTTCTTAAATAGAATATTGATAGTGTTCTTTTGTCTGGTCAGTCCTATCTCTAGAAATGCGAACCCGGTATGCATGAAAAATACCAATGCGGTACAAGTCATCATCCATATATTGTTAGCTGTAAATAATCCTGCGTCCATTTTTCAATAATTGTTTGTTAGTTATTTCTTTATTTAGTTGATACCCTTGTATCCGTTCTCTTTGGTTCGTATCCTGTATGCTTCGATAACGTCTGAGACAAAGATCTTTCCGTCCCCAACGTTCCCGGTATAGGCCGATTCTAATACGGTCTCGATCGTTTTTTCAAGGAAATCATCAGAAACTACTATTTCCAAATACCGTCTCTGAATGTCAGTGGTACTATAAGAGATACCTCTGTAAACATGACCTTGTTTTTCATTGCCAACTCCTGTTACATCCCAGTAACTAAAAAAGTTTACTTCAATTTGATGAAGTGCTTTTTTTACATCATCAAATTTTGATTTTCTAATAATTGCTTCTACTTTTTTCATTGTATTAGTTTATTGTTGATGCGCCAAATGTATATTAAATAAAATAACCCCTAAAAAAATAGGGGTTGATATGAAAATTTTTATGATTATAATAATTTAGACCCTAAAATAATTAGGGTATAATATTCAAAAGATAATATTTTGTCTATATGATTTTATTGTAGGGTTCTTTTAACAAGCCGTGTAGGAAGTGGGCATTTTATAAAAAAAAGAAGGGATGGGAAAGGAAGACCCTGATGATGCAAGGGGTGGAGAGGAATGTTTAGAAGATCTTGGAAAGCCAGAGACCAAGGGCAACAGCAAGGATGCCCACCAGTATACTGCTTAAAGTGTAGAGTAGAAAAGAGCTTATATGTCCTTCGCGCAGCATGCCATAATTTTCAAGTGCAAAAGAGGAGAAGGTAGTAAATCCACCACAGAAACCTATGGTAATAAACAGGATGGTATTATTGCTCAGGGCCGTTGATTTGGCAGATATTCCCAGAATGATTCCAATAATAAAACAACCAATAATATTGACACCAAAGGTTCCAATGTAAAAGTTAGAGATAAAGGGGTTGAGTGTTTTGCCTGCGAGGTAGCGAAGACCGCTACCAATTCCACCGCCCAGGAATACCAGCAAAAATTGTTTCATTCCCTAAAGATAGGAATCTAAATTGCTTTTCTGAATTCTGAAGACGTCAAATCTAAAGGGTATACCTTGTCTTTGGAATCCTGAGATTCATCTTTTGAAAAATCGTTTTGTCTTCGTCCGTTTGTGACCAGGCTAAAGGATAAAAGCGCTGCATTGACTAAGACCAAAACAAAGAAAATGGTAAAAAAGGTTGTCATTTATCGGATTTCTTTGAAAGTATAACGCAAAAGTACATGTTTTCTTATAGTATACGTATAAAATCCATTTTAAGTTGTGAGATTGCTGATTATTGTGGTTTGGGGAATAAAAGTGTTAATTTTTAAGCCATTCCTTAATGACAAAAAGGATAATTATGAATACAATAAAGACTATACCTACCCACTTAACTCCTTTATAGTTCTTAGTATGTAGTTTTTTGTCTTTCCGATACGAGAGGAAGATTATAATCGCGAAAAAAACCACAAAAAAGGCTGCGAAAATTAATTGTCCTGTACTAAACATATGTATATTTTAGCGCAAAACTACATTAAAATGAGCTAGTATGAAAAACAAGATAAAGGCTGTTGCGCAATTTCATCATTCTTTTGGTTTGGGGGTATCTGAAGAGCCAAGGGCCAATTTGGGTACTGCAAAAAATCAACTCCGTTTTAATCTGATGGATGAAGAGAATAAGGAATATCATGAAGCTGCCGAAAATAACGATCTGGTGGAGGTGGCAGATGCCTTGGGAGATATGTTATATATTTTATGCGGTACTATATTAGAGCACGGTATGCAGCATATTATTGAGGAGGTTTTTGACGAGATCCAACGGAGTAACATGAGTAAATTGGGCGCGGATGGGCAACCGATTTACAGGGAAGATGGAAAAGTTTTAAAAGGCCCTGATTACTTTAAACCCAATATCAAAAACATCCTGGATAAATAATAGGTGTCAAAAGGAGCCAGCAATTATCTTTGATCTTTTATAACACTTGGTAGCGCCAGTTGAAAGGATCCTCGGCTCTGTTGTACTGAATATCCGTAATGCGTTTCTTTAAATGATCTGCGTAACTATTTTCAATTTCTGGTAATTCGTAATCCTGATCCCTGTGACCAAAACCAGAAATCGGTGAAATTACAGCGGCGGTGCCCGCCCCAAACATTTCCTTCAGACTGCCATTTTTAGAAGCAGCTATAACTTCTTCTACTCTTATCTTGCGGATCTCTACAGAAATACCCTCAGATTTTGCCAGATCGATGACACTTTTACGCGTAATGCCATCCAGGATGCGGTCACTCACAGGACTCGTGAGCAAGGTATCGTTGATTCGAACAAAGATGTTCATGGCGCCGGCCTCTTCTATGTATTCATGTGTGTTGTCATCCGTCCAAACAACTTGCTGGTACCCTTTGGCTACGGCAAGTTGTGTGGGGTAAAATTGACCTGCATAGTTTCCCCCTGCTTTGGCGAACCCAACTCCGCCGTTGGCCGCTCTCGAATATTTTTCTTCTATCAACACCTTTAATTTTCCTGAAAAATAGGGTCCGGAAGGGGCGCAGGCAATTATGAACTTATACTGATCCGCCGGGGAAGCATGCAGTCCCGTGCCAGAGGCAAAAATAAAAGGTCGGACATATAAAGAACTGCCAGGTGTCGTTGGGATCCAGTCTTTCTCCACCCGCAATAAGGTTTTGAGTCCTTCCATAAAGAATTCCTTGGGAAGTTCCGGAATGGAGATCCTTTTGGATGAAATGTTTAGTCTTTTTTGATTTTCCTCAGGTCTGAAGAGCCAAATTTGACCGTTCTCGTCTTTATACGCCTTCATTCCCTCAAATACCGATTGGCCGTAATGGAAAATTTTGGCAGCCGGATCCAGGGTGATACCCTGATAGGGAACTACCTTTGGGGTATGCCATTCTCCATTTGAATAATCGCATACCAGCATGTGATCTGAATACACCTTACCAAAGGGAAGATTGGAAAAATCTACCTGAGAAATTTTGGAAGTTTTAACTTTTTCAACAGTAATGTTTGTGACGTTGGTCTCCATCATCTTGAATTTACCATCCAAAATTAAACATTTATGCCTTCTTGTTCCTTCTTTTTTCCGCGAAAAATCGCCAGATTTGTAGTGTAATATTAATTCATAAATAAAATGAAAGGATTTAACATAATCATTGTGATCTTGCTGGTACTTGGAAGTTGTAAAGAGCAGAATACTCAATCTAATACCGAAGCAGAAGTTGCGGTAATGGAAGAAGTGCAGGTCTTTGGGGCTTCGTTCGACGCTAACAAAGCTATGAAGGAGACAGAAATAGCCGGGGCCTATGCAGACCTGGCGGAAACAGATACTCTAACTACGGCCTTTCGTGGGGTAGTAACTGAGGTTTGTAAGGCAAAGGGATGTTGGATGAAGATTTCGCTGGGTAACGGAGAGGAAACGAGGGTTACTTTTAAGGATTATGGATTTTTTGTCCCGAAGGATATCGTTGGAAAAGAGGTAGTTGTAGAGGGAAAAGGTTTTATTGAAAGTATGAGTGTGGAAGATCAAAAGCATTATGCCGAAGACGGAGGAGCCTCTCAAGAGGAAATCGATAAGATAACCGCGGTGAAGCTTACCCGGAGTTTTATTGCCAATGGTGTGATTTTGGAGGAATAGGTTGAAGCGTACCATAATCACCACAGCCGACGGATCTACGACCATTCATTTAGAAGCTTGGAATGAACAATACCATTCAAAGCACGGAGCGGTTCAGGAAGCCTATCACGTATTTGTTGATCATGGTTTATCCACAGTTAAAAAAAAGGACATCTCAATTCTCGAAATAGGTTTTGGAACGGGCCTGAACGCCCTTATCACTTTCCTGGAGGCTACATCGAAAGGCATGCAAATTAGCTATACGGGAATAGAGAGATATCCGGTTACTGCAGAAGAACTGGCGCAATTAAATTATATTTCCGAACTCAAAGCAGATACATATTCAAGCATTTTTACCTCAATGCACGGAGCTTCCTGGGAGGTAGAAAAAGAGATCACGCCGTATTTCAAGCTCTGCAAACAACAAAAGGATTTTAAGGATATTGAGGATAAAAAGCTGTACGACCTTATTTATTTTGATGCCTTCGGTGCCAGGGTTCAACCCGAATTATGGACCGAAGAGATATTTCAAAATATGTTTAACGCTCTGAAAAAGAACGGAATACTGGTGACATATGCAGCAAAAGGGAGCGTGAGACGCGCTATGATAGCCGTTGGCTTCCAGGTAGAGCGACTTCCCGGACCGCCCGGAAAACGTGAAATGCTACGAGCCACAAGGCTTTAAAGTTCAGGCTGGAAGGCTGCCAAAACGAGCGGTGTTAAACAATACTGTTAAACCTAATATAAACCCGTGTTATCTCCATCTTAAATCAAATATCTTTACAAAAAAAAGGAGCATGAGCGTTTTGATCACAGGGGCTACAGGGTTGATAGGCAAGGCTATTACTGAGAAATTTCTTAAACGAAATATTGAAGTTCACTATCTGACCACCCGGAAAAGTAAATTAAAACAGGAAGAGGGGTTCAAAGGGTTTTATTGGAATCCGACGAATGGAGAAATTGATTTGAATTGTTTTGAGGGCGTCACTGCAGTGATCAATCTTGCGGGAGCCTCCATTTCTCAGCGCTGGACCAAGGCAAATAAAAAGAGGATCCTTAGAAGCAGGTTAGACAGCTTACAGACTTTGAGAAAAGCAGTTGATAGTTTAGAAACGTCATCTATCAGATCCTTTGTCTCTGCTTCAGCAATTGGTATTTATCCAAATTCATTCGACAAATATTACACTGAAGATGTAACCGATGTAGATCCCACTTTTCTTGGGGAGGTAGTTGAACAATGGGAAGACGAGATCAATAAATTTTCAAAATTTTCCTTTTCTGTTGCTGCCATTCGCATAGGGTTGGTCCTGTCAACAGAAGGTGGTGCCTTACCGGCTATGGTGAGACCAATAAAATCTTATGTGGGTGCTGCGTTTGGGAATGGGGAACAATGGCAGTCATGGATCCATATTGAAGACCTTTCAAGACTTTTTGTTTTTGTAACTGAACAGGAACTTGAAGGCACTTTTAACGGTGTTGCGCCTAATCCCGTGACAAACTCCAAGCTGGTAAAAGAGATCGCTACCTTATTGAACAGACCTTTGTTGCTTCCTAATGTTCCCAGAGGACTTATGCAATTGGTTCTAGGCGATATGTCCTACCTCTTGTATGCCAGTCAAAGGGTAAGCAGTAAGAAGATTGAAGAAGAAGGATTTGAATTCGATCACAAAAATATCTGTACTGCTCTTGAAAGCATTCTTTGTCACGAGGAGGACTCGAGTGATATCTATCAAAAAGAATTCGTTTAGTTCAAAAAGCACATAGTCGTGTAAAAAACATCCTGCATTCGGGATGTTTTTTTATGACATTTTGACATTTTTAAATAAATGGCAGTACTTTTGCCATCTTCAAGCACACAGCAAGAGGTATTGTTTGAAAAAATGATCAAAAATGAGTAAAAAAGATAGAATAGAAGATATGGATGAGACAAACGACATCTTGTCTCAGGACGAAGCAGTTGACAGGGAAGAAGGAACAGGAAGCGTTGCAGAGCCCAATGAGGATGAGGAAGTTAAATCTGCTTCTAAGGAAGAAATTCTGGAAAATGAATTAGGCAAAGAAAAAGATAAATTCTTACGACTTTTTGCGGAATTCGAAAATTATAAAAAACGGACATCCAAAGAACGTATTGATCTTTTCAGGACGGCAGGCCAGGAAGTTATATCGGCGCTCTTACCGGTTATGGACGATTTTGAAAGGGCTTTAAAGGAGCTGTCCAAATCTTCTGAAAAGGAACTTTTTAAAGGAGTTGAGCTGATTTCGAACAAATTTAAGGAAACGCTTAAATCAAAGGGACTGGAAGAGATAAAGGCAAAAGAAGGTGATAGTTTTGATGCTGAGATACACGATGCCATCACTCAGATTCCCGCACCGAGTAAAAAATTAAAAGGGAAGATCATCGATGTGGTGGAAAAGGGATATCGCCTTGGAGATAAAGTGATCAGGCACCCAAAAGTGGTCGTTGGCAATTAAAAAAGGGACATGAAGGAAGATTATTACGAAATTTTAGGGCTAACAAATCTGCCTCTGCGGCTGAGATCAAAAAAGCCTATCGAAAGAAGGCTATTAGAATTCCATCCAGATAAGAATCCAGGTGATTCCAAAGGCCGAAGAAATGTTTAAAAAAGCTGCTGAGGCCTATGAGGTTCTGAGTGATCCTGATAAACGTGCGAGATATGACCAATATGGCCATGCGGCCTTTGAAGGCGGTGGCTTTGGCGGTGGCGGCATGAACATGGAAGATATTTTTAGTCAGTTTGGCGATATTTTTGGCAGTGCCTTTGGTGGTGGTGGTTTGGCGGCTTCGGTGGTTTTGGCGGGGGGCAGCGGCGGGTTAAAGGGAGTAATCTGAGAATTCGTGTTAAGCTTACTCTGGAAGAAGTGGCCAATGGGGTTGAGAAGAAGGTAAAAGTTAGACGAAAAGTACAGGCTCCGGGGGTTACTTATAAAACCTGTACCACCTGTAATGGAAATGGACAGGTAACTAAGATCACTAATACCATTTTAGGGCAGAATGCAAACCGCAGCAACCTGTTCCAGTTGCGGTGGTAGTGGGCAAATAATAGACAAAAGACCAGCGGATGCAGATGCACAGGGATTAACAATAGGCAGAAGAAACGGTTTCTATTAAAATTCCTGCAGGTGTTGAAGAAGGCATGCAGTTAAAGGTTAGTGGAAAAGGAAATGAGGCTCCGGGAAATAGCGTACCTGGCGATCTTTTGGTGGCCATTGAAACCAAAGAACACGAGACCTTAAAAAGAGAAGGAGATAATTTACATTATGATCTCTATGTCAGTATTTCAGAATGCCGTATTGGGGACCTCGAAAGAAATAGATACGGTTAGCGGAAAAGTCAGGATCAAGTTTGAGCCGGGGATACAGTCTGGTAAAATATTACGGTTAAGGGGAAAAGGCATTAATAAGTATAAATGGTTATGGCAGTGGGGATTTTCTGGTGCATGTAAATGTTTGGACACCCAAAGAACTTGAATAAAGAACAACGAGAGTTTTTTGAAAAAATGAGACGAACGAAAATTTTGAACCCAAACCGGAAAAATCGGATAAATCATTTTTTGAAAAGGTAAAAGATATGTTTTCTTAAATTATTAATATTCATTTTAAATAAAAAACGTATATTTGGACCTAATATTGGGTAACCAATATTAATTTTCTTTTTCATAGCAATTTTTTTCCCATCCTTATTCTTTTAAGGGTGGGTTTTGTTTTTTCAGGGGTTGAGATCTAATTATTGAACTCCAAGTTTTTGGTGTTTTCTTATGTTGAATTATCCGGGTATGCCATAAAAGTTCCTAATTTCTAACGATTTTACAGTTGTTCTGACTAGTGCGAATTTTGTCGCATAATTATAATATTTAAACTCAAAAGTCTTTTCTTCCAATTCTATATCTTTGACAAAATTGCATACATGAATTCTATTTTGGTCACCGAGCAGATTTCTAAACAGTTCGGATCTCATTTCGCTCTTAAAAATGTTTCTCTTGGAAATTCCCAACAACAGTATTTATGGACTTTTAGGTCCAAATGGTGCAGGAAAAACAACACTGATTCGGATCATCAACCAAATTACCTATCCGGATAGTGGTCACGGTCTTTTTGACGGAGAACCCTTAAAGGCAGAACATATATCCATGATAGGCTATTTGCCCGAAGAACGGGGTCTTTACAAAAGTATGAAGGTAGGAGAACAAGCGTTCTATTTGGCACAGTTAAAAGGACTTTCCAAGACGGAAGCCAAAAAAAGATTGTTATATTGGTTTGAACGACTTGAAATTGGGGACTGGTGGAATAAAAAGATTCAGGAATTATCTAAGGGAATGGCCCAAAAAATTCAATTTATTGTAACGGTCTTACACGAACCTAAATTATTGATTTTTGATGAACCTTTCAGTGGGTTTGATCCTATTAATGCCAATATCATTAAAGATGAGATCTTACATTTGAAGGGAACGCGGAACCTCTATCATATTTTCTACCCATCGGATGGAATCTGTTGAAGAATTATGTGAGTATATTGCACTGATGCACAACGCAGAAAAAATTTTGGACGGAAAACTATCCGATATAAAAAAGGAATACAAGAACAATATCTTTAAGGTTGGTTATGGCCATACAGGAAGGGGAAGCCTTTATTAATGAACTATCGGAAAAGTTTCAAGATAACCTCTTCCGCCTTTGATAAAGACGAGGCCCAGTTAGAATTTCAAATACAACTACCATTCGGATGATACAAGTGAATTGTCTATCATTTAACCTCCAAAGGCCAACGGTCCATAATTTTGTGGAGACCATTCCTTCGGCCAACGATATTTTTATAAAAACCGTTCAAAGTAAATCTATCCATGAGTAAATTAGGGTTAATCATAAAACGGGAGTATCTGGCAAAAGTGAGGAACAAGTCTTTTGTGATCATGACCTTTTTGAGTCCTGTTTTAATGGTAGGGATGGTGGTTCTCATTGCCTATCTCACAAAGATTAATGATAGTGAAACAAGGGTTATCAGTGTGTTAAATGAAAGCAATTATTTTTCCACATGATTTTGGCTCTACTGAAAGCACTTCGTACTAGTTTTAAAAGATATTACTCTGGAAGAAGCAAAAGACTCTACACGGTCACAATATCTATTACGGGCTGCTTGTATATCCCTGATGGAATATCTGTTGAAGAGGTGGCCAAAAACGCCTATTTTTTTACTGAAGAAGCGCCTAATTCTATCTGTTATAGGCAAGTTCGAAGCTGTTTTCAGGAGCGACTGCGCCAGGAGAAGATTGATAGAAACTTGGAGTTTCTGCTCAGGAATTTGAGGCTATTGATATCGGATTTTCAACTTCAAACCGAAACCTTTGAAGGGATGCAAAATTTAAAGGGAATTAACGAAATAAAGGCCTTTATCGGTGGTGGCTTTGGATATTTGATCATGATGTTCATTATTATTTATGGTGGCTTTGTAATGCGAAGTGTCATTGAAGAAAAAACCAGTAGGATCATTGAAGTAATTATTTCTTCCGTAAAGCCGTTTCAATTGATGATGGGTAAGATCATTGGTACTTCTTTGGCCGGCATTACACAATTTGCCATTTGGATTTTCTAGCGGGCCTGTTGTTGATTGGTGGCATTATGTCTTTTCTTGATCTGGAGCACTTCAGGACCATTCAGCAATGCGGCTGTCTTGCCGGGTACTACAGTGAACGGAATTGGTACCGACGCCTTCAGATGTCAATGAAATGCAGCTATATGCCAACGAGCTTTTACAAATTCCCTGGGCTGATGCTGATCTTCTTTTTTATGGTCTATTTTGTTCTGGGATATCTGATATACAGTTCTATTTATGCTGCCATTGGCGCGGCAGTTGATAATGAGACAGACACCCAACAATTTATCTTTCCAATCATTTTACCTTTAATGCTGGCGATTTATGTCGGATTCTTTTCTGTTTTTGGAAATCCACATGGGCCCATAGCGGTAGGATTTTCACTTTTTCCGCTTACTTCGCCCATTGTTATGCTCATGCGTCTGCCTGGGGGAATTGGAGATGGAGGAGTGCCTATTTGGCAATTGCTACTTTCCATTGCTTTGTTGATGGGGACTTTTATTGGGATTGTATGGCTGGCGGCAAAAATCTACAGGGTAGGTATCCTTATGTATGGTAAAAAACCGAGCTACAAGGAATTGTTTAAATGGTTAAAATATTAAGATGGAAAAGCTAAAGGACATATTTTCAAGATTCAAGGATTTTCTGTCTTATCAATTGTATGATGGTGAGAATATTACATATCACCATGGGTACGTTTCTGAGCATAGTGATTGTCGGTATCGTGGTGACCTTATTTACTGCGAATAATTCATAATGTGGTGGTCAAAAAATTACCTGAATCCGATAAAAACAAGTTTGTCAGCATCTTCTCTTTTTTAAAATACCTCTTTTATATTTTTGTGATTATCGTAATGCTCCATACTTCAGGAGTTAATCTTAACTGTCCTATTAACAGCCTCTGCTGCTTTATTCGTGGGATTGGGATTTGCGTTGCAGAATCTTTTTCAGGACATTATTTCCGGTGTGCTAATGATCTTGGATCAATCTATTCATGTGGGAGATATCATCGAAGTGGATGGCAAAGTAGGGCAAGGTTTTCGAAATACGATTGCGCAGCACCAGGGCCATCACCAGAGATGACAAAGTGATCATTATCCCAAATCATATCTTTTTGACCAATACTATATACAACCATACCCAAAATCATGATATGACCAGGGAGTCCCTAATTGTGGGTGTGGCTTACGGGAGTGATGTGGCACTGGTTACTAAAATATTATTAGACGTTGGGAAGCAATCAAAAGGGAATACTAAAATCACCGGAATCTTTTGTACAGTTTGATGATTTTGGCGACTCAGCCTTGATCTTCTCGCTTAATTTCTTTATTTCAAATAGTTTTGGGGTTCCCAGGATGCGAAGTGAAATGCGGTATAAAATTGATGAAAAATTCAGGAAAAATGGTGTCACGATTCCTTTTCCTCAGCGAGATGTACATGTGTTTCAACAGAATCCTTTCCTGCACCAAAATGCCGATACTTTGCCAGATACCGAAAAAGCAAAATAGGAGTTTCTTAAGGTTTTGGTCTAAGGAGAAATAAAGACCGGGATACCTGGCACCGTTTTTGAAAAAGAGTAAAACATATTAGTCTGATAAAAGATCCTGAATTAAATAGTTTAGAAAATGCCAAAAATATTAGTTATTGAAGATGAAGCTGCGATCCGCAGAGTATTGGTTAAAATTCTTTCCGAAGAAAACGATAGTTATCAATTAGAGGAAGCAGAAGACGGACAAAAAGGCCTGGAAATGATCAAAAAGAATGATTATGATCTGGCGCTCTGCGATATAAAAATGCCAAAAATGGATGGAGTAGAGGTTCTTCAGGCTTCCAGAAAAATAAAGCCTGAGATACCGTTTATAATGATCTCGGGTCATGGAGACCTGGATACAGCGGTCAATACAATGCGCCTCGGTGCCTTCGATTATATATCAAAACCCCCGGATCTAAACAGGCTGCTGACCACAGTAAGAAATGCCCTGGACAAGAAAGAACTGGTGGTAGAAAACAAGATCTTAAAGAAAAAGGTAAGTAAGAATTACGAAATGATTGGTGAAAGCCCTCAGATCACTGGTATTAAGGAGATCATAGAGAAAGTGGCTCCAACAGATGCGAGGGTGCTTATTACCGGTTCAAATGGAACTGGGAAGGAACTCGTTGCGCATTGGATCCATCAAAAAAGTGAACGCAATACGGCTCCGTTTGTTGAAGTGAACTGTGCTGCCATTCCCTCAGAATTAATAGAAAGTGAACTCTTTGGTCATGTAAAGGGAGCCTTTACCTCGGCCATAAAGGACAGAGCGGGCAAATTTGAAACTGCCAATAAAGGAACAATTTTTCTGGATGAGATAGGAGATATGAGTCTATCTGCACAGGCCAAGGTTTTAAGGGCATTACAAGAGAATAAAATTTCTCGGGTAGGATCTGATAAAGATATCAGTGTTGATGTACGGGTAGTGGCTGCCACCAACAAGGATCTCAGTAAGGAAATTGAGGAAGGCAGATTCCGTGAAGATCTATACCATAGACTTGCTGTCATTTTGGTGAAAGTACCGTCATTAAATGACAGAAGAGACGATATCCCATTGTTAATAGAACATTTTTCAGACAAAATTGGAGCCGAACAGGGGATTGCCCCTAAAAGGTTTTCAGCAAAGGCACTCGAACTTCTTAAGGCCTATGATTGGACCGGGAATATCAGAGAACTCCGCAATGTGGTGGAACGACTTACCATCCTTGGTAATGACGAAATATCTGAGGAGGACGTAAAATTATTTGCAAGTAAATAAATATTTTACAAAAGTCGATTTTAGAAATGCTTATCTATTCCTGAGAACAACTAACAGATAGTGCTTCAAGTGCTTTGCCAGCTATTTGCTTTGTCCTTAAATTATAGTAACGTTTGCCTTCGGTCAAGTTTGTCTTAAGTAGCTCCAGTTCGCAACGCTCGAAAATTTGCTTCACATAGTCCTGTGCCTCCCGGCATTCTACGGTTGATACGACCTTATTCAGAGAGTTCTGAAAGCTGATCAGGGAGGAGTCGATCTTTGATTCAAGTATCTTTCCTTGAGTAGGCTGAAAGCGCTTTAATGGTGTCTTCAGGTCATTGGTATTCATGGCCAGCATATCAGTACCGTACTCACTTTTATGTATTTCTTCATGATCTTGTAAAGCTTCCAAACTTCCCTGTGCATTTTCCATGGCCTTTTCAAGCAACATCCTGGAACTTAGTAAGGAGGTAACCCTTACGGCCTTTTTTAGGTTGTTTTCCCCTTCCTCAATACTCTGTTGAGCATATTCACATCCACATTCTCTGAATTGCTGTTTGGATTTTTCAATCGCATTCAACGCTTTAAAGGAATAATAGTGTGCCATATTCAGCTTTTGGGCGTTTATGGCGTTTAGGGTCTGCGTTTTTATATAACTGATATTTGAGCTTGCATAGTCACAAGCATTGGACATATCCCCAGCAGGCAGTACCGGGAACAAGGAAAGCCATAAAGAAACCATTAGTCCTTTCATAAGCCAGGGCTTTTAACAATAAGATTTGGTAGAATAAAGATAAATTAGAAGTCTTGGACCACCTCATTTTATCGTCATAATGGGAAAAAGCTACGTTTTAGGTGTATTTATGAAGCTTCACACTCCCTGATCCGCTCTTATTTGTGATAAGGGACTACCGGGGCATAATAAATTATTTTATATTCATCCCATGAAGAAAATTGATACAAATAAATATATGGTAGACCGGGCTGTTCAATTGAATTCCCGGGAAACACTTGAGGAACTTGAGGCTACAGAGAAACAACTCAAGAAATACCTGAAAAAAATACGGGCAAAGTTGGGGAAATTCCAAGATGTTATGTACGCTCATGATAAATACAGCGTCCTTATATGTTTACAGGGCATGGACACCTCCGGGAAAGATAGTTTAATACGCGAGGTATTTAAGGATTTTAATGTTAGGGGCGTTGAAGTTCATAGTTTTAAGGTGCCAACAGATCTTGAACGAAGTCATGACTATCTTTGGCGGCATTACATAGCCCTGCCTGCCAAAGGAAAATTTGGGGTGTTTAATCGTACCCACTATGAAAATGTACTGGTAACCAGGGTTCACCCGGCCTATATTTTAGGAGAGCATATTCCGGATATTCAGCATGTAGAAGATATAGACGAGGCTTTTTGGAAAAAGAGGTTTAAACAGATAAACGATTTTGAACAACATTTAGCTGAGAATGGGACCATCATTTTCAAATTCTTTCTACACTTGTCTAAAGAAGAACAGCGGCAGCGTTTATTAAGACGGTTGGAGTTAAAAGAAAAGAACTGGAAATTTTCATCAGGAGATCTTAAAGAACGCGCTCTTTGGGATAAATATCAGCAATGCTATGAGGATGCGATCAACAAAACTTCTAAAAAACACGCACCATGGTATGTGATACCCGCAGATAGTAAGGAGGCTGCAAGGGTTATTGTCGCAGAAATCCTCTTAGAGGCCTTATCGAAGTATACAGACGTGGTGGAACCAGCACTGGATGAAGAAACAAAGGCTAATATTGAATCGTATAAAACACAATTAGAGAACGAATGAAAAAGAGAATACTATGCCTGATCCTTATGGTCAATTTAATTATGATCTACGGCCAGTCGGAAGATGAAAAACAACTAAAAAAATTCTATGATCTTGCACTTACAAAGGGTAAGTCATACCCTTGGCTAAATTATCTGTCAAATCAGATCGGGGGCCGCTTATCTGGTTCGGTACAAGCTGAGCAGGCCATTTTGTATACCAAAGCCGAACTAGATTCAATGGGGCTCGATAAGGTTTGGTTGCAAGAGGTTATGGTGCCTAAATGGGTGCGTGGCACTCCGGAATTTGCCTATATTGAAAGCACGCCCGGCTATACCAGTAACGTTCCAATCTGCGCCTTAGGTGGCTCGGTTGCAACGCCTCCCGGGGGTGTAAAAGCAAATGTACTTGAAGTAATGGACATAAGTGAATTGAAAACCTTGGGGAAGGAGAAGATACAAGGGAAGATCATTTTTTTTAATCGTCCTATGGATCCAACCCTCTTAAATACATTTCAGGCCTATAGCGGGGCTGTGAACCAAAGGTCTTCGGGAGCAGCTGAAGCGGCCAAATACGGAGCAGTTGGGGTCATAGTAAGATCAATGAACCTCAGGCTCGATGATTTTCCTCATACCGGTTCTACGAATTATGGCGATCTTACCGAGGACCAAAAAATCCCAGCGGCCGCAATAAGTACAAACGCTGCAGACTTATTAAGTACCACCCTTAAGTTAGATCCCAATATTCAATTTTATTTTAAACAGAATTGCAAACAATTGGAAGATGTCCTTTCTTATAACGTCATTGGTGAGATCAGGGGAAGCACAAAGCCTGAGGAGATCATGGTGGTTGGCGGACACCTCGATTCCTGGGATCTTGGGGATGGGGCTCATGATGATGGAGCTGGCTGCGTCCAAAGTATGGATGTGTTACGCCTAATGAAGCTCAGCGGCTATAAACCCAAAAGAACCATACGGGTAGTGTTATTTATGAATGAGGAAAATGGCCTTAGAGGTGGCAGGAAATATGCTTCTGAAGCGGAAGTTAAAGGCGAAAAACATGTTTTTGCTTTAGAGAGTGATGCGGGCGGATTTATCCCACAAGGATTTTCCTTTGATAGTTCGGCATCCGATTTTTCGATTATCCTGCAATGGAAATCGCTTTTTGAACCCTATTTGATACACCAATTCATCCAAGGTGGCGGAGGCGCAGATATAGGTCCTCTTAAAAAGGAGGGAATGGTATTGGCAGGGCTGCGACCAGATTCACAGCGATATTTTGCACACCATCATGCCGAGAACGATACTTTTGAACACGTGAATAAACGCGAATTGGAACTGGGAGCCGCAGCGATGGCGAGCCTGCTATATCTCGCAGACAAATATGATCTCGGATCTGCAAAATAGTAGAATATTTAGTGCATTTTACTAAGGATAAGGAAGGTCTTAGAGGGTGGGTCCCTGTTAAATTTATTACCTTTGCAGCTCATTAAAACAGATTATATGCAAAACGGAATTTACGCTAAATTCAATACGACAAAAGGAGAGATCCTGGTAAAATTAACTCATGACAAAACCCCGGGTACTGTGGGGAATTTTGTGGCGCTGGCTGAAGGAAACTTAGAAAATGAATCGAAGCCCCAGGGTACACCCTATTACGACGGACTGTCTTTTCACAGGGTAATTCCAGACTTTATGATTCAGGGAGGTTGTCCTTTGGGCACCGGTACCGGCGATCCCGGGTATAAGTTTGATGACGAATTTCATCCTGCACTAACACATGATGGCCCAGGTGTACTGTCTATGGCCAATGCAGGTCCCGGTTCCAATGGCAGTCAGTTCTTTATCACTCATATAGCAACACCCTGGTTAGACAACAAACATACAGTTTTTGGCAAGGTAGAAGGCGGACAAGAAGTGGTAGATGCCATTGAACAGGGTGATACTATTGAAACTTTAGAAATCCTAAGTGTTGGTAAGGAAGCTCAAGACTGGAATGCCATCGAATCTTTCAGAACGTTTGAAGGCTCGAGGGAGAAAAGACTCGCGGAACAAAAAAAGAAGGCAGAATTAGAATTACAGAAGATCGCTGCGGGTTTTGATAAAACAGAAAGTGGCCTTCGCTATAAAATGATCCAAAAAGGATCTGGCAAGCAAGCTACAAAAGGAAAGGAGGTCTCTGTTCACTATGAGGGTTCTCTTGTGGATGGACAAGTCTTTGATTCTTCCTATAAAAGAAATAAACCTATTTCTTTTCAACTTGGTGTTGGTCAGGTAATTCCGGGATGGGATGAGGGCATCGGACTTTTAAAAGTAGGGGATAAGGCTCGATTTGTGATTCCCTCCAATCTGGGGTATGGAAGTGCGGGAGCTGGCGGGGTAATACCTCCGGACGCTACGCTGATCTTTGATGTGGAATTAATGGATGCAAAATAGAAACATTCCCAAGCTTGGAATTTCAGGAATGATCTAAAAGTTACTCAACTGCGTTTTGTTATTTGTATTGAAAACAATAACAAGGCCATATTGAGTACAACCAGGAACAATAAGATGCTAAAGAAAATAGACATAGTCTTTATTTTAAGTGTAACATCTTAAACGAACTAAACCCTACCGCTTTGTAGAGTTTTTTTACAGTTTTGACTTCCTGATAACGCTTAGTAATAATAAAATGATATTGATAGCGATCAATATCAATAGGGTCCAAAAGAAAGAATACATTCCGTTGGTTATTAATTGGTTATAGGGGTGTACACTAAAGACGTGAAAATTCAGAAATTGTTGCTTTGACAACAGTGGAAGTTAATAACAACTTATGAACAAATTGAAAATCAAAACTTTGAGCACAAAAAAACCCTGACCTACTGGCCAGGGTTATGCTAAAAAATGGAATTTTTACCTAATCTAATACTTTCACATTAACGGCGTTTAATCCTTTTTTTCCTTGCTGTAGTTCAAATTCTACAACATCACCTTCACGTACTTCGTCAATTAAGCCAGAAATGTGTACAAAGTGATCTTCTTGCGAACCATCTTCAGTGATAAAGCCATAGCCTTTTGAATCGTTGAAGAATTTTACTGTTCCTTTACTCATAATAATAAAAAATAAATTGTTAATTAAGTTGCAAAGGTACGTTTAAATATTTGGAAATAAGGACTTTTGAGATAGAATCTTAAACTAACCTCTAAAAAAAATTTTAGAGAATATGATTTGATCATTGAGAGATAACGGTTTTAGATCGATGGATCCGGCGTTAATCTTAAATAAGGTTTTACCTCTTCTACTCCTTTTGTAAATAATTTGCGGGCCTCCTCTGTTGAAATAGACGGACTGACCACTACTTTTTCTCCTTGTTTCCAATTCGCTGGGGTTGCCACTTTTTGATACGCCGTGAGTTGTAATGAATCTATAACCCGTAATAATTCATAAAAGTTCCGACCTGTAGAAGCTGGGTAGGTAAGCATTAGCCTTATGGTCCTGTCAGGCGCTATAATAAAAACTGAACGAACGGTAAGGGTATCATTCGCTTTCGGATGGATCATATCATATGCATCTGATACTTTTCGATCTTCATCAGCAATAATGGGAAAGTTTACAACCGTATGTTGGGTTTCATTGATGTCCTTGATCCATTCCTTATGAGAGTCTATGCCGTCAACACTTAATGCCAGCATTTTTACGTTTCGTTTGTCAAATTCCTTTTTAAATTTAGCTGCGGTACCCAGCTCAGTGGTACAAACCGGAGTAAAATCTGCAGGATGGGAAAATAAAATACCCCAACTATCCCCTAGATAGTTGTATAAGTTTAATCGTTCCTTCAGAACTTTCGGCGGTAAAATCGGGGGCTGTGTCGCCTAGTCTTAAAATTGCCATAATTATATTTTTTAAATATCCTATATACCCTACAAATTTAATAGAGAAATATTATCTTTAAAGGATCACATAGGTTAAATATGTATTAAATTTTTTTGAAAATGCGCTGCACTAAAATTGGAGACCTATTTTGATCCTCTAAAGCCTTTGGCCAATAATAGAGTTTGTTATTTTTGATCTATGGAAGACATGTCATTAGAAGAATTAAAATATCCGATAGGCCATTTTGTAAGGCCTGCAAGCATCGATCCGTGGATCGTTAAAGATTGGATCGCACAAATTGAGGCTTTGCCGGTGAAGGTATCAGACCTTGTTACCCCAATGTCTGAGACACAATTGGATACGCCCTACCGGTCGGGAGGCTGGACAGTGCGTCAGGTGGTACATCATTTATCAGATAGTCATCATCATAGCTATATTCGATTTAAATGGGCATTAACCGAAGAAAATCCGGTCATAAAACCCTATTTAGAGAAGGAATGGGCACAATTATTTGATTCGGTTTCGGGCCCTATTGACCTATCACTTTCGCATCTCAATGCAGTTCATGCTAAATTGGTTTACCTGCTTTATGGCCTATCTGAACAAGATCTGAAGAGGACTTTTATTCATCCCGTAGGCAACACTGAAACAAGTCTTGACGAAAATATAGGACGCTATGCCTGGCACGGAAATCATCACCTGGCGCATATACAGGCACTAAGTGACCGAAACAACTGGTGATCCTGCTAAATAGTTGAGTGGAAAAGCTCTTTTACCAAAAGAAACATTCCTTTTTCTTCTTCTCTGGCATTCTCAAAAGGCAGCTTTTGGTCTCCAATGATAGCGTATCCCAAATTCTGGTAAAACGATAATGCGCGCCCCTTTTGCATGGTAGCCAGCCAGATATACCTTGCCTGAAGATTTAAAGCCATAGTTTCCGTCTGCTTCAGGATCTGTTTGCCAAAACCTTGCCCCGTGAATTTATTTAACAAATAGATCTTTTCTAGCAGCATGGCATCTTTTTGCGGTAAATCTTTGACGCCTTTCTTCCTGATTAATTTCAGGATGCCTATTGCTTCAGTTCCTTTTCGAATAATAAAATGAAAGGTATTCTGATCGTTGATTTCTTTTCTAAGGACCCTCTTTTTAAAACTGTTTTCTATATACGGGGATGGATCTTCCCCAGGCCAGAGATGTAGATAATGATCCCTGTAAGCCTGCTCACCAATTTTGCAATAGGTGGCGAATGTAACTTCAGATAAAGGTTCCAGACCAATTTTGCTCTCCATCTTGGATCAATTGTCTCGCCATTTAATATTGCAACCTATACTGGGTTTTTGATCCTGAGGCAAAGATCTCGCCGCTAACAAACAATTCATTGCCTCCCGCAGGTCAGCACCGGTAACCGGCAAACCGTTTCCTGGTCTGGAATCATCTAATTGTCCGCGGTAGACCAGGCAGGCATCCCCATCAAAAAGGTAGAAGTCGGGTGTACATGCCGCATCATAGGCTCTGGCGACCTCCTGTGTGGCGTCATATAAATAGGGGAAGGGGTAGTTTTCTTTTGCTGCGTTTTCCTTCATTAAATGTGGAGCATCCTGGGGATAGTTCACAATATCATTGCTCGAAATCGCCACAAATCCTATGCCTTTTTTATGGTATTCCTTTGCTAACATTGTAAGCTGTTTATTGACATGTTTTACAAAAGGACAATGATTGCAGATAAACATAATGACAGTTCCTTTGTCTCCTTTTACCGCATCCAGGTCTTTAACCTCCCCGGAAACTGTATCCGGCAATGAAAAATAAGGAGCCTTCGTTCCCAAGGGTACCATACTGCTTGCAGTTCGTGCCATGTTTTCTTCCTTTTAAATACAAAAGTAACAAGCTCAAAAAGAACATAAGGCATATCCTGTTCTTTTTCAAGCAAAAAAAGGGAGTGGCTACAATTAGATTTGTTGATCTGTCTACATTTTCATTATAGAACGGTAACTTACATATCTTTGAAAAGATGCCCAGTCATAACTTTTTAGAATTTAATTTGTCATAGGTGATAGAAACTACTTTAGACGCTGTTAGAATCAATTTTAATACAGAAACTCTCTGGATCCTTAATCTTATTCTTGCCTTCATAATGTTTGGGGTGGCACTGGAGATTACGGTGAACGACTTTAAACAGCTTCTAAGGAATCCAAAACCCATCATTGTTGGTGTGTTAAGTCAGTTTATGATCCTTCCTTTTATTACGTTTCTTCTGGTTTATTTAATAGAACCAATGCCAAGTATGGCCTTGGGAATGTTTCTGGTAGCAGCCTGTCCTGGTGGAAACATCTCAAATTTCATATCAGCTTTGGCAAAAGGAAACACTGCATTGTCTGTTACTTTAACAGCAAATGCTACCTTATTGGCTATTTTACTCACACCCCTAAATCTCAGTTTATGGGGATCCCTCTACGAACCCACAAATTTGATGTTAAGGGAAATTGCCATCGTACCGCTTGAGATGATAGAGCTTGTTTCTTTAATCCTGGGTGTGCCCCTTTTCATGGGTGTTTGGATCAATCATAAATTCCATCATTTCGCGCGCAAGCTTTCCAAGTATTTAAAAATAGTTTCGCTGGGATTCTTTATTTGCCTCATACTGGTGGTCGTTTTTAACAATTGGTTGCTTATCAAAGAATATCTTTCGTATGTGTTTTGGATCGTACTGCTTCATAATGCAGCTGCATTTTTAACAGGTTTTTCTTTGGCCGAACTGTTCAAATTGCCAGGGCCTGATGTGCGAAGCATTACTATTGAAACCGGGATACAAAATTCGGGTTTAGGTCTGGTGCTTATCTTTACTTTTTTTGACGGACTTGGTGGCATGGCTATACTAACAGCATTTTGGGGAATATGGCATCTTATCTCGGGTTTACTTTTGGGTTCTTATTGGGCCCAAAAACCATTTAGAAAAAAGAGTAAGGAATGAAGACGCTGCTTTATTATATCACACAGAAAGTAGCTTGTTTCGGGCTCTTTTGCTATTACAGGGAAGTTAGGCTCCATGGGATGGAAAAAGTACCCCGAAATACCCCGGTAATGTTTCTGGCAAACCATCAGAATGCCTTATTGGATCCGCTTATAATAGCTGCTTTTACGCCATTTAGATCTTATTTTCTAACGCGCTCAGACGTGTTTACCAATCGTCTGTTCAACCATATCTTTGGTTTTCTGAGGATGCTTCCGATTTATCGAATACGAGATGGGCGGGATACCCTCGGTAAAAATGAAGCGATTTTTAATCAATGTACCTTACTCTTGCAAAAAGGAGAAGCCATTCTTCTTTTTCCCGAAGCCAATCATAATATAATGAGGCGGGTTAGGCCATTAAGTAAGGGGTTTACCCGGATTCTTTTTGCCGCTTTTGAAAAAGACCCGGAAATAGATATCCAACTTGTTCCCGTGGGAATCAATTATGAAAAGGCAGACGCTTTTCCGGATCGGGTAGCTTTTTATTTTGGTGATCCTATTTCTTCACGCCGGTTGTACAGGGAAGATGACCTTATAGGCTCCGTTTCGGACATCAAGAACACTGTTTTTGAAGCCCTTAAGAAACTTACAACCCATATAGAAGATATAAATGATTATACGGTATATGAGGAGTATCTGGAAAAGGTGGGCAGTGACTATTTGAACCCTCAAGAGGTCAACAATGCCCTGGGGGCCTTTAAAAAAGACATGGCGTCACCGGAAGGAAAACATTTGAGGAAGGATGCCAAAGGATGGTTCTTTATTTTTCTACTACTGAATTGGCCCATGCTTCTTCTGTGGCGGAAATTCTTAAAACCAAGGATAGACGAAGTTGAATTTGTAAGTACGTTCCGCTTCGCTTTTGCCTTTTTGGTGCAGCCTGTCTTTTATTTTGGCATTTGGTATGTTTGTGCCGAACTTTTCGATCCATTGACGGCAACTGTCGTTGTTCTTGCGCACTTCCTGTTTAATCTGGCCTATGTTAGGTTTGGCAGATCCTGAAGCAATTTTCTTGCCGTACTAGTGAATTACCAACTTGGATCTACATCATATTTCCAAAGAAAATTGCATTCATCAAAAGTTTGTTGGTTCCATACCAAAAAGCTCTGAAATTAGTGTTGTCAGTAAACAGAATTACCCTACCCCGACCCATCCGGGTCACTTTAAAGGGCACGCTATTTTTTATAAGTCCGGCGTTCTCCTCTGAAATATACCCACTTAGTAAGGGAGAGGCTGTATACTGTATAGGATTATCATAGCTGTCCTTTTCAGGTTCCAGATAAATATTGCTATTTCTGAAAAGAGCAATAGTATTGTTCTTATATCCAAAATTAACGGGATGAGACCTGTCTATTTTCGCTTCAAAAATGGCACCGCCTGTTACCTGGGCACCTCTAAAGTCATCTTTATCCCCAAAAGATATATTCTTAGCTACCAGGGTGTCCTTTTTAAATTTCAGATCCAGAAATTCTTGTTGTGCAAACCAATTGGCGGTGGTACGAAAACCAATCAGGCTGCCACCATCCTTTACCCATTCCTTCAATTTCTCAGCATTGCTTTTACTAAGTCCGCCGCCACCCCAGGTCCCCGGGATGATAATATCCGTATATGAACTAAGGTCTGTCCTGCTGAAATATTCCGTATCTATCTTAGTGAGTTTAATATCATATCGGGTATCGAATAAATGCCAGATTTCGCCGGCATCGTACGATCTGATCCCTTCTCCTACAATGATGGCGATCTTCTGTTTTTCTGCAGCTTCAAAATCCCCGCTGCCCAGATCTATTCCGTTTGTTGCTCCGGTGCTCACCGCAGTGATCGAAAGAAAACTTTCTTTTGCTACTTCGGTTAGAAAATCAAAAAGTTGCTTCTTGTTCAGCTCCTGATTTTGAACCGGGATCATTACCGTTCCATAGTCATACGAAATGCCATTCATACTGAAAGGATATTGGGCAATCTTGGCTCTGATTCCTTTATCCAGAATCTTATTAAGTGCCTTTGGACCATAGTATTCATGCCACTCGAATAGATATGCGTAACTGCTCTCCCCACTAACGGTGCCGGTAAGAGGTTTGAATTCCGTGATCTCCGGTCCTGCATTCGCCAGGGAAGATAGTTCTGCATAATCCAGATTAAAGGCAAGGGGGAAGGTCCAGGCAGAGATATCGTAGAAAAGACTATCTGCGAAGGTGGTCCTTTTTTCAAACATGGCCTTTATAAGACGATGATTCTTTTGGTTCATCGGTACCACATAGCTATTGCCCTTTTTGTAACGAGATCCGCTGAGGGTCACGTCCTGGGCCACTTCATGAAACTTAATATTTTGTCTATTCAAGATCTCGGCCAGATGCCAGGCTTTGGCTGCATCTTTCTCATCACCGAAGATGATGGCTTTGGTCTTACTTTTTGGCTGCTTCATCGCGCAGACTCCTGTAGAAATCTCTTTGATATCCAAGGATCTTTGTACGCATATTTTGAGCAGCCTCTACAGTTGAAAGGGCCGCTGTAAATTGATTCCGGATCGTAAAGGGGAAGGTGAGTATGCCATTTTCACTTTCCTGAATATGGCCCCTGGAGCTTGCCTGCTCAAAAAGAATCCCAATACTGCCCACTACATCGGGAAAAGTAGAGCCTTTACCATAATAATAATCATCATAGTTTTCCTCGGAATAATAGAGTGAACCTATCTTATCCAGGGCTTTTGCGTGGTATGTTCCTATCTCCGCCGTTAATTCCTGATTCATTTTTGGGGTTAAGGGATGTACCCTTGTTGGTTCACCAGGTTGAAAGAAGAAAGTAGAATTGGTGCCCATTTCATGATGGTCGGTTAAAATATTTGGCAGCCAATTATGAAACGTTTTAATACGAGCCCTGCTTTCCGGTAATTGAACCGGCAGCCAGTCCCTGTTAATATCGAACCAGTAATGATTGGTTCGGCCACCGGGCCATACTTCGTGATATTCCCGTTCGTTACCATCCGGGTTGAGGTTCATACTGCGGTTCGTATTGGCCCAGTAGGCAAAACGCTGCAATCCGTCCGGATTAAAAGAAGGATCCATCAAAATCACTGTCTTATCGAGCATAGCGTCTATTTCCGGACCTTGGGCAGCAGCCAGATAATAGGCATAGGCCAGACCGGCATTGGCGCCGCTAGGCTCATTTCCATGTACGGAAAAACCCTGATACACGATGATAGGTAAATCGTCAAGATTTAAACTATTTGCGCCAGTTTCCGTTAACGCAAGATGCTTTTGACGAATATCCTCCAGCTGTCCGTGATTCTTTGGAGAGGTCACCGTAAGCAACAAAATGGGCCTTCCCTCAAAGGTGGTTCCTCTATTTTCGATCGTGATCCTATCACTGGCCTCCGCCAATGTTTGCATATAGAACATAAGCTTGTCATGGGTTACGTGCCATTCACCTACTTCATGTCCTATAACATCTGCGGGTTTTGGAATAGACGGATCATAACTTATCTGTTGCGGTAAATAGTAATCCAGGGTTACTGTTTCTTGTGCAATAAGGCCTGTAGAGACCATGGTGACCAGTCCTAGAAAAAAGTTTTTCATGCTGTTTATTTTATGATCGCTAAATGTAATAAATACTAAGCCCTAGAACAAATAGCGGCTATTTAACTTTCGAATAATTTTGTAGAAACAAAAAAGACCTTAGATAAAGGCCTTTTATAGGATAGGATTAGAATGATAATTTAAATGTCATCGAAATCTGACATCCGTAAAACTGTCAAGAGATTTGTCCTCTTTCGCGGATGTCCTCCTCTTCCTTTTTAAAATCTTTCTGATGTCTTTCTGAGATCACTTCCTGCCCTTTTTCGGCTATGATATAATCCATCATTTCTTCCATATTCTCTCTGAAAGCCTGGAAATCTTCCTTGTAAAGGTAAATTTTATGCTTTTTGTAGTGAAAAGATCCATCGTCATGGGTGAATTTCTTGCTTTCTGTGATCGTTAAGTAATAATCTCCGGCCTTTGTACTTCTCACGTCAAAAAAGTAGGTCCTTCTTCCGGCTCTTAAAACTTTTGAAAAAATCTCCTCCTGATCCATTAAATCTTTATCGCCCATGTGTTGTAAACTAGTAGTGGTTATTTATCAAGTCATCAAAAATGTAAAAAAAAACCTAATTCAGCAACAATTTTCTAGTTTTCTTTCTCAGACAATTGATGTGCATATAGCTCTTTGTAATAGCCTTCCTGGTCCACCAAAACATCGTGGGTACCTTGCTGAATAATTTCTCCCTGATCCAAAACTATGATTTTATCGGCATTCTTCGCAGAAGAGACTCTATGACTTACAATAAGGGTAGTTCGATTTCTGGATGCTTTTTTCAGATTGTTTAAAATAGCTTCTTCCGTCTCCGTATCAACGGCAGAAAGACAATCATCAAATAGATAGATATCCGGATCCTTTAATAAGGCTCTGGCAATGGAAACCCGTTGTTTTTGTCCGCCGCTCAAAGTAATGCCCCGTTCTCCCAAAACTGTATCATACTTTTTAGAAAATCCCATGATATTCTCGTGTACCACAGCTTTTTTGGCAACTTCAATGATCTCTTCATCAGTTGCATTTTCCTTTCCAAAGCGGATATTATTTGAAATGGAATCGGAAAACAGAAACGCATCTTGTGGTACTGCCCCAACGGCGCTCCGTAAGCTATCCAGATTAAGTTGCTTTAATGGTATGCCGTCTATCCTGATCTCCCCTGAACTAACATCGTAGAGTCGCGCCACAAGGTCTAGAATGGTCGACTTCCCTGATCCCGTCTTTCCTAGTATGGCCACTGTTTGGCCTGTTTCAATGTTAAAAGAAATGTCTTTAAGGGCAGTAATATTCGTGTCTTCATAGGTAAAGGATACCTTGTCGAATGTTATTTGTCCTTTGATTGGCGTCTCCTCAAAAACCTCATTCTTAATATCGGGTTGTTCTTTAAGGAATTCGTTGATGCGTTTTTGTGAGGCCTCTGCGCGTTGCACCAGAGAGGTTAGCCAACCCACGATAGCCACTGGCCAGGTCAGCATATTGACATAAAGGATAAACTCCGCAATGGTCCCGATAGAGTCGATTCGGCCATTGATGTATTCCTTCCCGCCAATATAGATCACAAAGATGTTACTGATCCCAATAAGTAAGATCATCATGGGAAAGAACCACGCATCTACCTTGGCGAGATCCATACTTCTGTTCTTACCTTCAATGGCCAGTGAACTGCCTTCAGAATTGATCTTAGGTTCCAGGGTGTAAGCCTTTATTACTGAGATCCCTGAAAAAGTTTCTTGCGCAAAGGTGGATAAGGTAGATAGGAATTCCTGCACCTTCGTACTTCTTTTATGAATGATCCTACTGATCCAATAGATCAAAATCGACAAAATGGGCAGGGGCAATAAGGCATAGAAAGCGATGGTTGGCGCTTTGATGAACATAAGGGGAATAAGACAGACGAAAAGAGTCAGAGTTTGCATCCCATACATTATGGCCGGACCCGCATAAAGACGTACCTGGTTAATATCCTCACTGATCCGATTCATCAGGTCTCCGGTTCGGTTTCTTTTGTAAAAATTGAGGTTCAGCAACTGATAATGGTCGAATACCTCATTTTTAAGATCGAATTCAATATAGCGTGAAACATTGATAATAGTTTGTCGCATCAGAAACGTAAAGAAACCAGATAGCAGGGCTGCCCCAATGATGATCAGAATATACTCAAGGAGCAATGATCTTGCCTCGGCTACTGGTGTTATCCCCCCCAAATACGTTTCAACTACCTCTATGGAATTCTTTACATACGATGGCATAACGAGTTGAAAGACCCTCGCTATAATGGTAATGAGGATCCCCAGAAATAATTTGAACCAGTATTTTTTAAAGTATTTATTGAGGTGTTTTAGTTCTTTCATAGACTCTGGTTGCTTCAAGAAAAAATAGCAACAGCGCAAAGATAGCAGATTCGCTAGAAATCAAATGTTATAAAAGGCTTAAGATAATCCTTCATAACAAGCATGATCATGTGGAAGATATTGTTATTTTTGCCCAATGATTACAGATAATTGACTAAAGTTCTTTAAACATGCTTACGAGAAGGCAACTACGGGTGAAGGTAATGCAGTGTATTTATGCACTAACCCAAACCAAAGATGATTCCCTTGAAAAACAAGAAAAATTCCTTAAAGTAAGTGTTGAGAACACCTATACGCTTTACCTTTTACTACTTTGTCTCTTAAGAGAACTGCATACGATGGCCGAACATCATGTGTTTCATGATACTAAAAAATATCTGGCTTCCGCTTCAGATAGTTTCCCGGATAAAGAAAAATTTATCAAGAACCAATTGATTTTACAATTGGTAAACAATCCTTCACTAACGAATGAATTGAAGAAAAGGAAGATTAAAGGTTGGTATCTGAATGAGGATTATGTAAAGATCATTTACAAGGAAATAGCTGAAAGTCGGATTTATAAGAATTACATGGCTAAAGAAGGGAGTTCCTACGGGGAAGACAAAAATTTGATCGTCGACCTCTTCCGGGAGATCATTGCACCTAACGAGAAATTGTATGAATTTTTTGAGGACGATAAACTCACCTGGGTAGATGATATTCCCCTGGTAAATACTTTTCTTCTCAAGCAATTTAAAAGTATTAAGCAAGATCAGCCTCCATCATTCTTTCTTCCTCAACTTCTTAAAGACGAAGAGGATATGGATTTTGCCAGAAAGTTATTGGCAAAGACGCTGTTGAACAACAAAGCTTTAGAAGATGAAATTCAAGGCAAAACACCAAATTGGGACAAAGACCGTATTGCCGATATAGATGCTATCCTTTTAAAAATGGCCATTTGTGAACTTTTAAATTTCCCTTCAATACCGGAGCGGGTCTCTATCAATGAATATTTGGAGATCGCAAAGGAATATTCAACTCCCAAAAGCAGCATATTTATCAATGGTATTCTGGACAAGTTGGTCAAGGAGTACAAAACAGATGGAAAACTTAAAAAAACCGGGAGAGGACTACTGTAAGCAAATATTCCTTAATTTTGCACCAAAATATTAAAATCTACTTGTATGAAAAAAGTATTTATCGCTTTTGGGATCATATCTATGATCGGATTTGTTTCCTGTAAAGAAAAGGCATCAAACAAAATTGAAACCGCAAACATTGAAGTAGCCGCAGAAAGAGATGCTGCCGCTAAAAACCTTCCTGTTATGAGCTTTGACAAAGCCGAGCACGACTTCGGTACTATAGATCAGGGGACCCCTCAGGAAACCATCTTCACATTTACAAATACAGGGAATGCCCCGTTGATCATTACCAATGCAACCAGCAGTTGTGGTTGTACAGTACCAGAATATCCTAAAAACACACCTATTGCACCTGGAGAGACAGGGGAGATGTTGGTGAAATTTAATGGCTCTGGTCAAAATCAGGTAACCAAAACAATCACGGTTTCTGCGAATACTGCAAAAGGATCTGAACTGTTGCGAATTAAAGCCTTTGTAAATCCTAAAGTCGGAGCTTCTGCATCGGCTGTGGGTCCTGTTAAATAATTATTTAATACACAAAATTACTATGGGTGATATAGGACAATTCCTCCCAATGATCTTGATATTTGCGGTAGCGTATTTTTTTATGATACGACCTCAAATGAAACGTCAGAAAGATGAGAAGAAATTTGCAGCAGCATTAAAAAAGGGAGACAAAATAGTCACCAAAAGTGGTCTTCATGGTAAGATTGTGGAGCTTAATGACAAGGATCTGTCTTGCGTCATTGAGACCATGGCGGGGAGATTAAAGTTCGATCGTTCTGCCATTTCAATGGAGATGAGTAACAAATTATCGGTGCCTGCTAAAAAATAAAAGCATTCGCTTAATATGTAAAAACACCGATACGCAAGGCGTATCGGTGTTTTTTTATGTAAACACGTCGTTTTTTAGACATTAAGATTTGCGGTACTTGTCGTTGATACTTGAGCCCTCCAGAATCATTGGAACTATTTTTTGTAATCGGTTATTTTTGGTCTTTTGTTGTTTGGCAGTTTCTATATATTCACAATATTCGCGTTGTTTGTAAGGAGTTAAGGCTTTGAAGGATGCTGCCAGCGCAGTATTTTTTGTAAATGCTTCCTTGAGTTCGGGTGGAATAATGGTCTCCTTCTTTCTTTCAAGGATCCATTCTAATCCGTTCTTTTGATTATATATGGCCTCCTTTATATAGCTGAGCACTTTTTGGGGTGGGATCTCATGAACCGATTGAAACTTCCAATGGCGCATGGCCTTGGTTTTTCCTTCCTGTGCATTTTCCAGTACTTTTTCAGGATCTTTTAAATAGCAACCATTATAGAACCAGAGTCCAAAATATGACTTAAATGCTATGACCCCCACAACGTTCTTGTTATTTATGGTATAGACCGGGGCGCCCCATTTTAAAGTTTCCGTAAGTTCTGTTTGCAACACCAATTCCCGAAGCTTAGCAAGGCCTTCTTTAAAAGGCCCTTCTTTTGCAAAATAGGCTTCTATTTTTGAAGTTGCGTCTACCATTTTTTATCAGGATTTCATTGCTGTAAGTTCGCAAATTTTTACTATTACCTCAACGGCTTTTTCCATGCTTTCCACAGGAACGTATTCGTATTTACCATGAAAATTGTGTCCGCCGGCAAAGATGTTAGGACATGGCAATCCTTTATAGCTTAATTGAGAACCATCTGTACCGCCTCTAATTGGTTTAATAATGGGGTGTATTCCCAACAGCTCCATCGCCTCTTTGGCAATTTCTACGATATGGAAGACAGGCACAACCTTTTCACGCATGTTGTAATACTGATCCTTAAGCTCCAATTCGAGACAATTGGAGTATTTGTCATTTAATTCCGCTACAACATCCTCAATAAACTTTTTTCGATCTAAAAAAGCCTTTTTATCGTGATCCCTGACAATCATCTCAAGGGAAGCGTGTTCAATAGTTCCATTTAGTTGATGAATGTGATAAAAACCTTCTCGGTCCGTTGTATGTTCCGGCACCTCTTTTTTTGGGAAGCTGTTTGCCAGCTCTGTAATGATCCCAATGGCATTGACCATTTTATTCTTGGCGTAGCCCGGATGTACACTTTTTCCTCGCGCCGTGATCTTAGCACTTGCCGCATTGAAATTTTCATATTCAAGTTCGCCGATCTGACTGCCGTCCATAGTGTATGCCCAATCGGCAGCAAATTTTTTAACATCAAAATGATGGGCGCCTCTTCCGATTTCCTCATCAGGGGTAAATCCAATACGGATTTTTCCATGCTTTACTTCAGGATGCTTTATTAAGTAATCCATGGCGGTAACGATCTCTGTGATACCTGCCTTGTCATCGGCCCCCAACAATGTAGTGCCATCCGTTACAATTAGAGTTTGTCCTTTGTAGAGCAAAAGATCTTCAAAATAATCTGGAGAGAGATATACACCTTCTTCTTTATTCAGAACAATATCTTTACCGTCATAGTTCTCAATCACTCTGGGTTTTACAGCGGTGGCTGTAAAATCGGGGGAAGTATCATAATGCGATATAAATCCGATTGTTGGCACTTCTTTTTGGACATTAGACGGCAGTGTAGCCATGATATACCCTTTGTCGTCTATAGTGACCTCCTGCAATCCTATGGTCCTTAATTCTTCAAATAAGTGCTTGGCCAGTATCCATTGTTTCTCCGTACTTGGGGTGGTCTCTGAGTGTGGATCACTTTGAGTGTCCATAGAAATATAGCGTATAAATCGATCAATTATTGGTCGCATGCATTTTCAATTTAAACAAATGTACTGTATAGCAAAGAAGCCTCAAATTCAATCTGGTGATTAAACATATAATATTCTGAGAAACAAATAATTAGATATTTTACGAGGATCGGCGTCATATTTCCTTACCTTATAAATCTAATAACTCAATCACTCAAATTATGAAAAAAAACTACTTTCTATTTGTATGTCTTTTTTTTACTTCCCTGACCTTGCTTCATTCGCAGATTACAGGGACGGTTAAAGACGAAGACGGCGCTCCCTTACCCGGAGCCTCCGTTGTTAAAAAAGGTACCCAGGTGGGAACTACGACAGATTTTGATGGAAACTTTACTATTGATGCCATCATAGGCGATCGATTGATCGTTTCTTACATCGGCTTTGAACCCAGAGAGTTACAGGTCAACAGCACCATCCTATCTATTACCCTTGTTTCAGGGGTAGCCTTATCTGAGGTGGTCATTACCGGGTCTAGAAACCCAAACAGAACAGCTACTGAAAGTACGGTCCCTGTGGATGTTATTGACGTAAAAGAACTCGCCAATGTATCTCCGCAGGTGAACCTGAATCAGATATTGAATTATGTGGCACCATCCTTTACTTCCAATACGCAGACCATTTCAGATGGAACAGATCATATAGATCCGGCCTCCCTCAGGGGATTGGGACCAGATCAGGTGCTGGTTCTGATCAATGGGAAGAGAAGACACACTTCTTCGCTTGTGAATGTAAATGGAACATTTGGTAGAGGTAGTGTGGGGACAGATTTAAATGCCATACCCGCAGCCGCTATTCAACGTATTGAGGTTCTCCGCGATGGAGCCGCTGCTCAGTACGGATCCGATGCCATTGCAGGGGTGATCAACATCATACTGAACCGTACGGTAAACGAATTAACTTTGACCGCTACCACAGGAGCTAACTTTTCAAAAAATGCGAACGATCAAACCGGGGGCTCTGATGGAGCCACTACAAATGTGGCAGGTAGTTATGGAATTTCCTTGGGAGAAAAAGGTGGATATATGACTTTATCAGGCGATTTTGATGTTCGGCAGGAATACAGCAGGATGAAAGAATGGGAAGGTTCCGTTTTTAATCTTTACAATACCGTAGAACGCTTTGCCAGGGAAGATGGCGCTGACCTTTCATTGCTTTTAGACGATGACGTCACCGATGTTTTGCAATATGCAAATGCAGCCGGTATAGACACTCAGGGAGCCACGACCAAGGCCGAATTACAACCAATTCTTTCCGGGGATAATACCACCGCAGAACTTTCTGCCCGCGGACTCGAAAGAAGCGATTTTAATATGAGAGTTGGTCAATCTGCCTTACGCGGTGGCCGATTTTTTGCGAATTTCTCTTTACCACTGGATGACAATGGTACCGAAATATACTCTTTTGCGGGTATTAGTTCACGAAATGGTAATTCAGCAGGTTTTTACAGATTGCCTAACCAAAGCAGGACCTATACGCCCGCTTATTTTAATGGATTCCTTCCGGAGATCAACTCCAATGTAAGGGATCAATCCTTTTCCCTGGGAATTAAAGGGATGATAGGGGACTGGAATGTAGATCTCAGTAATACCTACGGGAAAAACTCCTTCCTATATGTGATAGGGAATACCTATAACGCATCACTTCAAAATGCATCACCAACAACTTTTGATGCAGGAGGATTCTCTTTTTCACAGAATACCGCCAATTTGGACATTTCAAAATTCTATGATGATGTTCTTAATGGTCTAAATGTTGCCTTTGGATCAGAATACAGATCAGAGAATTATGATATCGTTGCCGGTGAAGAAGCTTCCTATGCTCAATACACCGCAAACGGAGAAGTTGTTAAACTGGCTTCACAACAACCGTCAGTCGACTTTTTTGATGCTTCACGTCCCGGAGGATCTCAGGTTTTTCCGGGTTTTGCTCCTACCAACGCTTTGTCAAGAGGACGAAGTAGCGTAGCTGGATATCTCGATCTGGAAGCCGATTTTTCTGATGCCTTCCTGGCCAGCTTTGCAACCCGCTATGAAAATTATAGTGATTTCGGGTCCACCATTAATTTTAAGCTCGCAGCACGCGTTAAAGCTTCAGAGAACTTAAATTTAAGAGGGGCGTTAAATACAGGATTCAGAGCACCCAGTTTACATCAGCTTAATTTCAATTCTACATCCACGATCTTTGACAACCTTGGAAATCCACAGGAAGTGGGCACCTTCGCCAATGATAGCAAGGCTGCTAATTTGTTAGGTATTCCAGCCTTAAAAGAGGAAACTTCTCAAAGTATCAGTCTCGGTTTAACCTCCAAGATACCTTCGGCCAACCTAACCGTTACCGTCGATGGATACTTTGTAAAGATCGATGACAGAGTGGTCTATACGGGTCAGTTTTCCGGTCCGGGAACAGGAACAGAACTCGATAATTTGTTAAGGCAGGCGAATGCGACAGCAGCTTCCTTCTTTGCCAATGCGATCGATACTGAATCCAAAGGTCTAGATCTTGTGGTAACGCAAGACGCTTTTCTTTCTGATAGCTGGAGATTAAAATCGGTACTTGCAGGGACTTTATCCAAAACAAAGAAAGTCGGAGATATTAAGGCATCTGATGTTTTGATAGATGCAGGATTAGTAGACACTTATTTTCCTGAAGATAGCCGGGTATACCTGGAACAGGCAGTGCCAAGGACAAAGGTTAACCTCACAAACACCTTTCTGTCAGATAAATTCGTGATTTTCCTTCGCAATGTTTATTTCGGAAAAGTGACAGAAGCCACTACCACCATTGCGAATCAGCAGGTTTTCGGAACCAAACTGGTAACAGACCTCTCCCTGGGGTACAAGGCTACAGAAAACTTTACGCTTACCATTGGAGCCAATAACCTCTTCGATATTTATCCGGACAGGGCAGATCCTGCTTTTGGAAACAGAAGTGATGGGCGATTTGATTGGTCACGAAGATCTCAGCAATTTGGAATTGGGGGCCGCTTCCTATTTGCACGACTTAGTATCTCTCTAAAATAAGAGCGATCTTAGAATGTAATTTTAAAGCCCTCTTCGGAGGGTTTTTTAATTTACATGGGTAGGCATACTAAACCAATGAATTATCAGTTAATCAGCATAACACAGTTATTCATCAGATCCATGATCCCCACATTGAAATATAAACTATTCTTTTTTTTCTTACTTGCGCTTGTTTTTTCCATAGAGGCACAGGAACGTGATTGCATGCTTGGACTTGGCGGCAGTTCAACGGAAACCATTATTCAGGTATTTCAATTGAATAAAGAACAAATTGAAAAAATGAATGAGTGGATAGCAGAACTCAAGGAATCCAATAAGAGATCCCAGGATGAGATCACGCTGCTTTTCGATACACACCCTCAAAGTAAAACGGAAGATCTTGAATCTCTGGCGACCAAATACAAAGTATTAAAGGACCAGGTCCTTGCCAATACTAAGGAATATGACAGGCGATTGCTCGCACTGTTTAATCCCAAACAATACGATCGTTATCTCGAATTGTGTGCTACGGCCAATAGGATCCCTTTTCAGGTAATTCCCCAGCCATATCCGCCCAGGAATCCAGAATAAATCGAGGTTGAATTAGTGTGGAAATTCGCAAAAATCCTTTCTGAAGTTTGTATTTTTGCCAAATAATAACTGGCATGTACAAAGCGATTCTCCGACCACTTCTTTTTTTCTTTGACCCTGAGAAGGTACATCATTTCTCCTTTTGGGCTATAAAATTGACTTCTAAACTTGGACTATCAGGTCTTTTCCGCAGATTATATGTCGTTGAGGACACTCGATTGGAAAAAGAGGTTTTTGGTCTGAAATTTAAAAATCCCGTTGGCCTTGCTGCCGGATTCGATAAAAACGCCGTCCTGTATAATGAACTTTCCAATTTTGGCTTTGGTTTTGTGGAAATTGGCACCCTGACACCCAAAGCGCAGCCGGGGAATCCTAAAAAACGCCTATTCAGATTGAAGGCAGATAATGCGATCATCAATCGTATGGGATTTAACAATGAAGGAGTTATGGCGGCCGTAGAGCACTTGAAGAAAGAACACAAAGTTTTGATCGGGGGAAACATAGGTAAGAACAAAGTGACCTCTAATGAAAAGGCTGTAGAAGATTACCTACTTTGTTTTAAGGCCCTGTATGACCACGTTGATTATTTTGTCGTGAATGTAAGTTCACCTAATACACCAGGCTTACGAGCATTACAGGAGAAAGCTCCTTTAACCGCACTTTTAAAATCTTTAAAAGCGGAAAACAGCAACCTGGCGCAGAAAAAAGGAGTTAAAGTACGTCCTGTTCTTTTAAAAATTGCACCCGATCTTTCTGAGGAGCAGTTGATAGATATTATTGACATTGTGGCTGAGACAAAAACAGATGGAGTGATTGCTACCAATACAACTATTGAGAGAAAAGACCTCAAGTCGGATTGTTTTCTGGCAGAGGAAGCCGGAGGATTAAGTGGCGTACCACTCAAATCAAGAAGTACCGAGGTTATTAGATTCCTGGCAGAGAAAAGCAACAGGTCCTTTCCAATTATTGGCGTAGGGGGGATACACTCAGCGGCCGATGCCATAGAGAAATTAGAAGCCGGCGCCAGCCTGGTGCAGTTGTGGACCGGATTTGTTTATGAGGGTCCGGTTTTGGTAAAAAAAATAAACAAGGCGCTCCTGGCAAAGAGTTCTTAGGGTGTCCAGTAATCCACTACCAGAACATCCTCCAAAGAAGGCCCGAGTAAGGCTCCAAAAGCCTTATGATCCGGGTGGGGCAGGTATACCTCGCGCGCAGCTTCACTTGCAAAGGTCAGGAAAAAGCAATGGGTAAACCCTTTGTTCAGCCCTTCAGGACTATTATTCAGGCCCCATTCTAAAGACTGAATTTCCGGTATCTTACTCTTTAGGGCAACAAAGGCAGATTCTACCTCCTGCAATTGATTTTTTGTAGTCCCTTCCTTGAATTTGAACAAGACGACATGGCGCAGTACACTATCTTGTAAAGTTTCGGCATTCCTTAGGGAATTTTTTGAATTCATAGGTGTTTTGTTAAAGCCCCATGAAGAAAAGGCTATGAGCAACACAAAGAGTGTAACATAAAATTTCATTCTTGAATTTTTTGTAAGATATAAAAAAGTACGTTTGTTTGTTATCCATTAAAAAATCGAATACCACAGTGAATCTGGAGATCTTATGGGCGTTTGCATTGGCCACGGCCACCTTGGCTGTATTTCCCGGTCCCGATAATATTTATGTCCTTACCCAAAGCATTGCTCACGGAAAAAAGTATGGCCTTGCCACTACAGCCGGATTGATCTCTGGTTGCCTTGTACATACTAGCTTTTTAGCTTTTGGTGTGTCAGCTATCATCAGTGTGAATCCTTCCTTGTTCTTTACGATCAAGCTTTTCGGGGCCTTCTACCTTTTCTATTTGGCCTTTCGTGTATTGCGTTCTGAAGCCAGCATTTCCATAGATACCATGAATAAACCAAAAAGAACGCTATGGCAGTTGTACCGACAAGGCTTTGTGATGAATGTTCTGAATCCCAAGGTCACCATTTTCTTTTTAGCTTTTTTTCCGGGTTTTCTTTTTAGTAATTTTTTAAGTACTACCCTTCAATTCTATATTTTAGGATTACTTTTTATGCTTATTTCCTTCTTCATCTTTTCTGCAATCGCAGTCATGGCAGGGGCCATATCCGGGTATCTTCAAAAGCATCCAAAAGCTCCACAGTTTTTAAAATGGCTCCAAATAGTGGTTTTTGTTGGGATCGGTCTTTACCTCTTATTATCCTATAAATAATAGTAATTTTGAAGGGTAGAATAATTTTAATGTATGTCTGAGAAGGTTAAAATAATTGAATGTCCCAGGGATGCCATGCAGGGGATCAAGATGTTTATCCCTGCGGACAAGAAAATTCAATATCTGCAATCTTTGCTTGGTTGTGGCTTTCACACCATTGATTTTGGCAGCTTTGTCTCGCCCAGGGCAATTCCGCAAATGGCAGACACTGCTGAGGTTTTGCAAGGCCTCGACCTGCAGCATAACCTTTCTAAATTATTAGCTATTGTGGCGAATGTAAGAGGGGCTCAGGATGCTTGTAAATTTAATGCGATAGATTATTTAGGATATCCATTTTCAATCTCAGAGAACTTTCAAATGCGGAATACACACAAGACCATTTCCCAGTCTACGGAGGTTTTAAAGGAATTGTTGGATATTGCTTCTAATTCCGGTAAAGAGGTAGTTGTTTATATTTCTATGGGGTTCGGGAACCCCTATGGTGATCCATGGAATGTGGAGATAGTAGGGGAGTGGACACAAAAACTCACTTCTATGGGGGTAAAAATCCTATCACTTTCAGATACCGTAGGCACATCAACTCCTGAGATTATATCGTATCTATTCTCTAATCTAATACCCTTGTATCCTACCGTTGAATTTGGCGCGCATCTACACACCACGCCCGGTACCTGGCACGAAAAGATAGACGCAGCTTTTAAGGCCGGTTGCCGGCGTTACGACGGAGCCATTCAGGGTTTTGGAGGCTGCCCTATGGCCAAGGATGATCTCACCGGGAATATGCCAACTGAAAAGATGTTATCCTATTTTACTTCCAAAAAGGTGGACACGGGTGTTAGCTGGCCAGTATTTGAAGCGGCTTTTAATAAGGCCACTCAGGTCTTTTCAGCCTATCATTAATACGCTTATTTAATATTGCAGGCGAATGCCTATATAGGCTCCGAAAGGATGACCAGGTCTTAAACCAGATGGCACTCTTGATACTGCATACACCTCATCCAGCATATTAATTACATTTCCTGTAATACTGGCGTGATCATTGAGATGATAGGCGCCGGAAACATCAAGAACAAAACTTGAGGGCACCAATTCATCGGAAGGAATGGACCCTTTCCCTGCTTGTGTCCTGAATTCACCATTAAAGCGTCCACTTAGATTAATATCAAAGGACGGGTGCGCCAGCGATACGCTTGTATTGAACTGATGTTTGGAAATATAGGGTAATTCATCGCCCCTGGTTACTTCACCCCAAATATCCTGATCGCTTCCAAAACTAGATTTAAACTCAGTATCCGTATATGTATAGGCGAGGGTAACCGGCAATTTTAGTGTCTTGTTTCCCGCAAGGAAATCATAATTGAGTAATACTTCCAATCCCTGTACATTTACCTCTCCTGCATTGAATTGTTCTAAACTTCCGGTACCACCTGTAGCCGCCAGATCACTTCCAAGAAGGTTGCTATAGTCGTTAAAAAAGCCAATGATTTCACCAGATAGTCCATTAAATGTAAACCGGGATCCAAGTTCCATATTGATGCTTTCTTCAGCTTTTTCACCCTCTTTGCTGGTAGGGGGAGAAAACCCTTTATGGACGCCACCAAAAATGGAAAATTTATCAAAATTATAGTTAAAACCCATCCCCGGGATCCAAACGGCACTGATATTTTCTCTGAAGGAAAGATCGGATCCTCTGCGTGCGGTATCGCTGGAACCATAATCTGTTCTGCTAAGAACTATGTTTTCATAACGCAAGCCCGGAGTAATGGTCAGGTTCTTGTATTTTAGTTTGTATAGTGCAAAGGTGGCAAAAGCCCTGGCATCACTAATTCTATTGGCATCAGTACCGGGAGTTCCCTCAGAGGTACGATTCATTGTGCCGTTGATAATATCATAGCCGTCGATCCATTGAAATCGGTCTTCTTCGTCATAGTGATATCTCAGGCCAATCTCAATATCGTGAAAAGTCTGATCTCCCATCCAATGATAGTCCAGTTTTGTCTGTATCCCTTTTGAAATATACCTTCTATTATTGGCCTTAACCAACAAGGCATCGGCAGGCCCTTCTGCTACTCCTGAAATAAGCTGATAATACGGAAGATTTTCATCCGGATTGCTGAGAATACCGGCAATTCCTCTTCGGTCCCCATTTAAGGTTACGGCATCTAGTTTGTACCAATTTCTGCTAAAGCCATTGTAGTAAGCATTGGAAGTAATGTGAAAATGGTCATTGAAGGCCAGTAAATGAGTGGCCATGAACTGCACATGATCATTGACCATTTCATCAACTTGAGATCCTGCATACCGCCTGAATGGCGTGGCATCAAAATCTGAATCTGATAGCCCTACATAGGTTTCATTAGAATCCTCATCAGAATATTGAAACTTAAATTCAAGTGCTTGCGATAAGGCAGCGTCTTCAGAAGTATGTATTCGGAATTTGGCTACCAGATCGTTCTTGTCAAATCCGGTGTTCCCACCGAGGTCAAGATCCTTAAATCCATCCGAATTAAAGTTTAAGTATTCCACCATATACCCAAAATTTTCTTTGGAATCACCAATTTTGGTATGTAATCTACCGCTGTTAAAACTCCCATAGGAAGCAGATAGGAAGGCATTAAAATTATCCGGGATCTTAGTGGATAGCATATTTATGGCACCCCCTGTGGTAAAAGGTCCGTATTGAACCTGACTACTACCCTTTAGGATCTCTACTGCCTGCATTCTGGCTACGGATGGAAAATAATAGGCAGCAGGCGCACTGTAGGGAGCAGGAGCAATCAAAACCCCGTCTTCCATCAGGGTTATTTTGGCACTGCGCTCGGGAGAGGTACCCCTCAGGCTAATATTTGGTCGCAACCCAAAACCATCCTCCTCGTAATATGAAACACCCGGCACGGAACGCAGAACTCTGTTGATATCCGTATAATTGAAGGCGGCCAGTTCCTCCGGGGAAATATAATAGGCCGACCCTGTTCGGTTTTTAGCCTGATATTTACTTCCAAGGATGACGTTGGCGGAAAGCACTACTTCATCTAGCCTTATAAGATTTGAATCTTTGGCTTGTTCAAAAGTTCCACTGTTTTGAGCAAGTGCGGGAAGAAGTGTTAGCAGGGAGATAAGGGTAGGGAAAAATTGTTTCATTTTATTTAGACTAAATATGAATAAGAACTAATGAAGAGCAAAATTAAGAACTTTTATCCGTATTCTAAAGGCTATTTAGAATATTTCTAAATAAAAATAAATGAATTTCTGAGTATCAAATTGTTGGACTTATTCTCCAGGGGCAGCAGCGCTATAAAAACAATTTCACAAAATTCTGTGTCCATTAAAAAAAACGTACATTTGCACGCAATTAATCCTTAATTGCATGGAAGCCCACCTAAATAAAATTCTTGGAGAAGGACTCACCTACGATGATGTTCTATTGGTACCCGCATTTTCAGACGTTCTGCCCAGAGATGTAAATATCCAAACCAAGTTTACGCGTAATATCACTATTAACATACCGATTGTTTCTGCCGCAATGGACACCGTCACAGAATCAAAAATGGCCATAGCTATGGCTCAGGAAGGTGGCATTGGGGTTTTGCATAAAAATATGAGCATAGCGGACCAGGCGATGAAGGTAAGAAAGGTAAAAAGGGCAGAAAGTGGTATGATCCTGGATCCGGTAACCCTACCAAAGGATGCATTGGTTGGAGATGCCAAGGCAAATATGAAGGAACATAGTATTGGGGGTATACCTATTGTAGATAAGAATCAAAAACTTATTGGGATCGTAACCAATCGGGATCTCAGATTTGAAAAGAACAATGGTCGGCCTGTCTCTGAGGTAATGACTTCCAAGAATCTGGTGACTGTATCAGAAGGGACCTCCATGGAGCAGGCAGAGGAGATTTTACAAGCCCATAAGATCGAGAAATTGCCGGTAGTGAATGCTGAGTACAAACTCGTGGGCCTTATCACTTTCAGGGATATTACCAAATTAACACAAAAACCCATAGCCAATAAGGACCAATATGGGAGGTTGCGAGTAGCGGCGGCTTTGGGCGTAACTCCTGATGTTCTCGAAAGGGCGTCTGCCCTTGTAAAGGCCGGCGTAGACGCTGTGGTCATAGATACCGCCCACGGACATACCAAGGGTGTTGTTTCCGTATTAAAAGAAGTAAAGAAAAAGTTTCCTTCTCTTGAGGTGATTGTTGGAAACATTGCTACCGGAGAGGCAGCTAAATACCTGGTAGAGGCTGGGGCTGATGCGGTGAAGGTTGGGATTGGTCCGGGTTCAATATGTACCACGCGGGTGATAGCGGGAGTAGGCTTTCCTCAGTTTTCGGCAGTACTGGAAGTGGCAGCGGCCATCAAGGGAAGTGGCGTGCCTGTAATTGCAGATGGGGGAATTCGCTATACCGGCGACATCCCAAAGGCGATCGCAGCCGGCGCAGATACTGTCATGTTGGGCTCCTTACTAGCGGGTACAAAGGAATCTCCCGGCGAAACCATCATTTACGAAGGACGTAAGTTTAAGTCGTATCGCGGAATGGGTTCTGTTGAGGCTATGAAGCAGGGGAGCAAGGACCGGTATTTTCAGGATGTGGAAGATGATATTAAGAAATTGGTGCCCGAGGGAATCGTTGGAAGAGTACCTTATAAAGGGGATCTTTTTGAAAGTATTCATCAATTTGTCGGTGGACTTAGAGCGGGAATGGGGTATTGTGGAGCCAAGGATATTTCCGCCCTCAAAGAAAGTGGACGTTTTGTAAAGATTACAAGCAGTGGTATCACTGAAAGTCACCCTCATCATGTAACCATTACAAAAGAATCACCTAATTACAGCAGGTAATTGTACCTACTTACCCTGACCGTTATAGGTTTCCCAATCTTTTTCCTTGTAGACATTGTCTCCAAAATAACGGGCAATGTTTAAAAAAGGAGCTGGTTTCTGATAGCCGGGAACCGGGGAGAGCATATTTAATTTCTCATCCAGAAAAACTACGGTAGGATAGCTTAGTCGGCCCTGAAGCAAGGATGCTGCAAACTGATGGTAGCCTCTTCTTCCGGAAGGTACGTACGTATAGGTGTTGCCTTTAAATTCGATCGGATCTTTTCCTTCGCCATCCATCTTTACCATATAAAAGTTTTTACTCATATAGGCGGCAACCTCAGGATTTTGAAAGGTGTCTTTATCCATACGTTTACACCAACCGCACCAATCGGTGTATACATCAACGAATATTTTTTTAGGATTTGCCTCGGTTTCCGCTAATTTTGTCGCTTCTTCCCAACTGAGCCATTCTACCTGCTGGCCCTGTGCTTCCTGCACGTTTAGCGCTAATACCAGCGTCATTATTAGAACAAGAGTTGATATTTGAAAGTGTTTCATAGGGCTTACTTTGTGAACATAGTCGTATACATGTCAATAAAATAACGAATATGTCTATGCTTTATTTTAAGGGATCCTTTTCTTTCTGGTACAAGAAAGATGCCAACTCTTAAAGTTTTAAAAAACAAGGATAGGTTTCTTATTTAACATCAGCCTTTTCCATAACGGGTTTGAACAATGAGGAATGGTCTACCTGATTGCGAAGGATGTCATCAAAAGTTTCCCTTTCCCTTATAAGATATGCCTTTCCCTTATGCCAAAGTACTTCAGCCGGGCGATATCTGGAATTGTAATTGCTGGCCATGGTGAAGCAATAGGCACCGGCATTTTGGAAGCACAGGATGTCACCTTCTGAAATCTCATTGATCCTTCGGTTGTTTCCAAAAGTATCCGTTTCACAGATGTATCCAACTACAGAGTAATAGCGTTCTCTGCCTTCCGGATTAGAGATGTTTATGATCTGATGGGAAGAACCGTAGAGCATTGGACGTATCAAATGATTAAATCCCGAATCAACACTTGCAAATACTGTTGAGGTAGTTTGTTTCACTACATTGACCTTCGCCAAAAACAATCCTGCTTCACTTACCAGAAATTTACCCGGTTCAAAGGCAAGCGTAAGATCCTTTCCGTAATCCCGGCAGAATTCGTTGAATCGTCCCGCTAATTTTAGACCCAGCTCTTCAACATTGGTCTGAATGTCACCTTCTTTGTACGGTACTTTAAATCCGCTTCCAAAATCTATAAAATCAAGATCTTTAAAATGCTTGGCGGTGTCAAATAGAATTTCGGAGGCATATAAGAAAACATCAATATCGAGAATGTCACTTCCTGTGTGCATATGAATCCCGTTGATATTCATCTTAGTTACTTCTACGATCCTGAGTAAATGAGGGATCTGATGTATGCTGATCCCGAATTTAGAATCGATATGTCCTACCGAGATATTAGAATTCCCACCAGCCATCACATGCGGATTAATTCGAATGCAAACAGGCACCTTGGGGTGCTTGGCTCCAAATTGTTCCAGAATGGAAAGATTGTCAATATTGATTTGTACCCCTAATTTTGATGCCTCTTCGATTTCTTCCAGAGAAACACCGTTGGGGGTATAGATAATATCATGGGGTTGAAAGCCCGCCATAAGCCCTAGCCTTACTTCCTGTATGGAAACCGTGTCTAGTCCGCTCCCCAAACTATTCATCAAACGAAGGATCGATATATTTGACAATGCCTTTGCTGCATAATTCAATTTCAGTTTCGGGACACTGCCAAAAGCTTTTGTCAGCCTGTTGAACTGAGAAATGATCTTTTCCGAATCATAGACATACACAGGCGCCCCATAATTCTGAACAATCTTTAAGAGATCTGAATGCTTCATAGAAATAACTTTAATTGCAAAGCTACTCTTCTCAGGCATTTAACCCAAAATAAACTACGATAATTAAATAAATACAACAAAAAGTTATAAATATAACAATATTCTCTGAATTTTAAACTTGCGATGCACCTGTCGTCTTTGTATTTTTACTAAAATTAGGCCGTGAAATTACCCTTCTTTCCATTACAAACAGTATTCTTTCCTGGGGAAACAGTACCACTTCATATTTTTGAAGATCGCTATAAAGAACTTATTAACGATTGTAGAAAAGATGCCATCACATTTGGTATTCCAGTCTATATTGATGACAGAATCGTTTACGGAACCGAGGTGCAGCTTGTAAATGTTGTAAGTACCTACGAGAATGGTTCAATGGATGTAACCTGCGTTGGAAGACAAATATTTCAGGTTATGACCTTTGAGAATGAAATGGAAGGTAAAATGTACGCCGGAGGGGAAGTTAAATTTTTGGAATCCATCAATGATGGTGATATTCAGGCTAAAGAGGCCGTCCTCGATAGAATTCAGGAACTCTATGATCTTATGGGCGTCGTCTTTGAAAAGATCCCGGCAGAGAAATTTAATCCCTATATGCTTGCTCATAAAATGGGCCTTTCCTTTGAACAGGAATATGAGCTGATGCAATTGATTAAGGAGAGCGACAGACTTGCTTATATCCGAAGGCATTTGGATCAGACCATTAAGGTCCTTAAAGAGGTAGACAGAACCAAGGAACTGATTGACATGAACGGACATTTCAGAAATTTCGATCCTTTAGATTTTAAAGATTTTAATATTTAATGTCAGGTTCAATTTAGTTAGTGAAACTCGGCTGTGTTTCTTATTTTTGCAAGCAACTATCAAAACAACCATATGAATCTTCACGAATATCAGGGAAAAGAAATTTTAGCCAGTTTTGGCGTTCGTATACAACGTGGTATTGTAGCGCATAATGCCAAGGAAGCGGTAGATGCGGCTAAACAATTAACACTGGATACAGGTACTTCCTGGCATGTGATCAAGGCTCAGGTGCATGCAGGTGGCCGCGGAAAAGGAGGGGGCGTAAAACTTGCCAAGAACCTGAAAGAGGTTGAAGATATCGCAGGTCAGATCATCGGGATGAAACTGGTTACTCCGCAAACTTCGGCAGAAGGAAAAAAAGTACATCAGGTCCTGGTTGCTGAAGATGTGTATTATCCTGGTGCAAGTGAAACCAGTGAATTCTATGTTTCGGTTCTTTTGAATCGTGCCCGAGGGCGTAATATGATTATGTATTCAACAGAAGGGGGGATGGACATCGAAGAAGTGGCTGAAAAAACTCCTCACCTTATTTTTACGGAAGAAGTGGACCCGTCTACAGGATTACTGCCATTCCAATCTCGTAAAATTGCTTTTAACCTGGGACTTTCAGGAACAGCCTTTAAAGAGATGACAAAATTCATCACCTCTTTGTATAAGGCATACGAACAAAGTGATGCCAGTCTTTTTGAGATCAATCCGGTTTTAAAGACCTCAGATGATAAAATAATGGCCGTAGATGCCAAGGTATCCATAGATGACAATGCTTTATTCAGAAGAAAACAATACGCCGAAATGCGCGATCTTCGGGAAGAGAACCCTATTGAAGTGGAGGCACGTGCGGTTGGACTCAATTATGTTGACCTCGACGGCAATGTGGGATGTATGGTAAATGGTGCAGGCCTGGCAATGGCCACAATGGACCTTATAAAAATGGCAGGTGGAGAACCTGCCAATTTTCTGGATGTGGGAGGAACAGCTGATGCCAAAAGAGTGGAAGAGGCATTCAGGATCATTCTGAAAGATCCGAATGTGAAGGCTATCCTGATCAATATCTTTGGAGGGATCGTTCGATGCGACCGTGTTGCACAAGGAGTGGTTGATGCCTATAAAAATATGGGTGATGCCATCAAGGTTCCCATCATTGTAAGACTCCAGGGAACCAATGCAGATTTGGCAAAGGAGATCATTGACAATTCCGGTTTGGCAGTGCAATCTGCTGTTCAATTCCAGGAGGCTGCAGATAAGGTAAAAGCCGTACTTGCTTAATAATAAATACTCATTTAAAAAAAAGGCGGTGTTTTTTTAAAATATCGCCTTTTTTTATTGACTTCGCTATATCAGGGGCTTGCAATAAATCATGATCTTAAAGGCGGCCATGCCGAATATTTTTGCCTGCCAGAAAGAAGCAAGCTTCAGATAATTTCCTCCAATCTAAAATATAAAGTTCTGTTAAAAAGCCAAAAATTAGTAACATTCCTAAAAGAGTGTCGTCTTTTAGAATATATCATCAATCTAATTATTAATCAAAAACAAACAAGTCATGAGAAAATTACCTGTAGTACTAGCAGCGGCTCTTCTTTTTGCAGCCGGAAATCTTTTTGCAAATGATTCCAAACTGACCGATCCAAAAAAAGATCTGGCGATCCAGATCAGCGAACTTTTGGATAACAATTCTTTTATTTTAGCAGATCACGACCTCAAAGCTGAGGTGTTGTTTACACTGAATAGTAAGAAGGAAATCGTAGTCATTTCTGTAAATACAGAAGATGAGGTATTGGAGCGTTTTGTGAAAAGCCGCTTGAATTATCAAGCTGTTGAATTAGCGAATGGCCATGAAGGAAAAATGTACACTGTTCCTGTCCGTATTACAGGATAGATTCTGGAGTTATCAGGAAAGGTCCTAAGGTTTCTTAGGACCTTTTTTATTTTTATAGGGTACAGAGCCCAAGCCTGTAAATTTACCTTTTCTGGGTTTTGAAGATCCTTTAACGGGGTTCTTTTTGGACGTATTTAATACTTCTTTGGGATCTTTGGGAGCTTCCTTGGGCCCTCTTAAATGCAGCACCAAGCCATTTAAAAAATTACGTAGTACCTGATCCCCGCATTCTTTGTATTTGGGATGCCCTTCCTTTCTGCAGAAAGCACCGATCTCACTTTTCGATATCCGGAAATCTACCAGACCCAGAATATCCACGATCTCATCATCTCTTAACATCAGCGCAACGCGAAGCTTTTTTAAGATATCATTGTTTGTCATTACAGAAGTTTTAAGCAAGGTATTATAAAAGGAGAAACAACCTACGCTGGCAGTACTCTTTATTTATGCAATGTAAGGGTATATTCGTAAATCATGGTTTGATCGGATTGCAACTTAATTAATACTGTCATTAAGGCAGTATTATTGTACAGCATAATGCCAAAAGGGCAGTTTTATCCTCTTGGTATATCCTTTGCTCTATAGAGAGAAAATAAAGTTCAACTTAAATCTAAAGATCATGAGTATAGCAACACGCAACAAATTGATGTTTCCATCTCTAATGAATGAGTTTTTCAGACCAGATTGGGTGGGAGGAAGAGAGAATTATGAATCTACACTGCCTGCAGTGAACATCAAAGAAGATGAAATGGGATATCATCTGGAGTTGGCGATTCCCGGAAAAAAGAAAGAAGATTTTAACGTAGAAGTAGAAAAGGATGTTTTAACCATCTCTATGGAGACCAAAACAGAAGATGAAAAAACAGATGAGAATTATACCCGCAAGGAATTTTCGTATACTTCTTTTAAAAGATCCTTTACCTTACCAGAAACGGTAGATAGTGAAAAGATCAAAGCGGTTTATAAGGATGGAATCCTATCTTTTAGCTTGCCAAAGAAAGAGGAAGCACTTCCTAAACCAAAACGAATGATCGAAATAGGAAAGTAAGGTAAAAAAGTATTATGCTGAACCCGTTCTGCGGGTTTTCATAATGGTTGGTTTGTTTGGTTAGTTAAATAGCGCTCCAGAAAATTGGAGCGCTATTTTTTTATAAGGGTTCATTCAGTATGCTCAAACACATCATGATCCCTTCCAGGAAATTTCCAACTCTTAAATTTTCATTCGGAGCATGAATATTATTATCCGGATTTGGTATGCGAATAGAAACGGCTGCGACCTTTAAGGACTTTACAAAAGGCGCAATGGGCTGAGAGCCTCCTGTGGTTCGCATATTTATCACCTTAGTGCCAAAGACCGCTTGCATGGCTTTATTAAGGAAGCTCCCTGCCTCAGAATCCATTTCGGTACGAAAAGGTTGTGACCCCAGTCGATGGCTTATGGAAGCCAATTTGGGATAAGAACTCCGTTCCAGCGTTGTGGGAACGCTATCAACCAAATGATACCCTTGCAATTTTAAGTGATTCTTCAACAAGTCAACCATGCGTTCTCCGGGAGTCTCCGGTACCAAGCGCATATCAATTTCTATTTCTACTTCATCGGGGATAATGGTTCTGACCTCTTTGCCTACCCAGGCAGAGCGCAAACCCCTGATATTAAGGGAAGGGTATTGCAGCGATTCCTGATAACTGCCACCTACCTGCTCACTTTTAGCAATTCCTAAACGAAGTTTTAAACTGTCTTCATTTTCAGGCTGTGAATTCAATATTCTTTTATCGGCCTCTGTCAAGGAAATGCCATCGTAGAACCCTCTGATCTTTACCTTTCCTTCCTCGTCCTTTAAACTGGCTATAAAGCGCGATGCTTCAAATACAGGGTTAGGAGCATAATTTCCGTATTGCCCGCTATGCAATGGGGCTTTTGGCCCAAAGATCCTGATGGTTGCCGTAGCGATGCCTCTGGCTCCATAGGTTAGTGTTGGCCAATTGGAGATATGTCGGGTGCCATCCATGATAAGCATCATGTCTGCCCTTAAAAGGTCTCGATACTGTTCAACGGCCGATGCCAAGGTAGGAGATCCTAATTCCTCCTGAAAATCCATGATCACCTTAATATTAAAATCTGTCTTTAAACCGCGCTGTTTAAAGAGATCAAGAGCACTTATGAAAGCTATTGCCGGGCCTTTTGAATCGGAGGCAGATCTTCCATAAACTCGCCATTCAGGATCAATCTTTTTCTGAGTTTTCCATTTGATGGTCCTCCAGGCTCCATCAGCCTCCTGCTGTTTCATTACCGGAATAAAAGGATCTGTCTGATCCCATTCAGAGGCATCAACGGTCTGGCCATCAATCTGCAGATAAAACAAAATCGTTTTTTTATCCTTTGAGATCAATTTCTCAGCATATAATAAAGGGGCCCCATTGGTACGAAGGCTCTTTGTAGAAAAATCCAAATTCTGAAATCGCTTTATGCACCAGGCCATATTGTTGGCTACCTGTTCCGGGTCGCTGCCGATATTTGGAATTTCTATAAAACTCATCAACTCGTTCAGCCCTGCTTCTAATTGTTCGTTGGCAGCCTTTCTGATATCAACCCCAGACATAGATTGACAATAGGTGCCTCCAATAGAAAAGAGGCATATAAGGGAAAAGAAACCAATTTTTTTCATGGCCTAATGTATTGCTAATCCTGATTTTGAAGACTTTTTATTTCATCTCTTAACTGGGCGGCCAGCATAAAATCAAGCTCTTTGGCCGCTTTTTCCATTGCCTTGCGCTTACTTCGGATCATCTTTTCTTTCTGTTCCTTGGTTAGGTATTCCAGATCTGGTTCTGCAGCTCTCAGCTCTTCTTTTATAAAGTGATAGGTAGATACTGAATTTTTTGCCAAAGCACTGTCCAGGCTTTTATTGAGGGAGGTCGGGGTGATGTTGTGTTCCTTGTTGTAACTCGTTTGTTTTTCCCTTCGATAGGTTGTTTCATCGATGGTCTTTTTCATGCTCTGCAGTGATCTTATCCGCATACATGATCGCTTTGCCATTCAAGTGCCTCGCGGCCCTTCCAACTGTTTGTGTTAGAGATCGGTTACTCCGTAAAAACCCTTCCTTATCAGCGTCTAAAATAGCCACCAGCGACACCTCAGGCAGATCCAGCCCTTCTCTGAGCAGATTCACTCCTATAAGAACATCAAAAATACCTTTTCTGAGATCCTGCATGATCTCCACACGTTCCAACGTATCTACATCACTGTGGATATACCTGCACCGAATCGTTGATCCGGGTGAGGTATTTTGCGAGTTCCTCCGCCATTCTTTTGGTGAGGGTAGTAACCAGTGTTCGTTCGTCCTTCTCAACCCGTTGTTGTATTTCTTCTACCAGATCATCTATCTGATTCTTACTGGGGCGCACTTCAATCGCCGGATCCAATAAGCCTGTCGGACGAATTACCTGTTCAACATAAACGCCCTGTGACAATTCCAGTTCATAATCGGCCGGAGTGGCGCTAACATAAATAGCCTGATTCTGCAAGGCTTCGAATTCCTCAAATTTCAGAGGTCGGTTGTCCATGGCTGCCGGTAGTCTAAATCCATAATCTACCAGATTCTCCTTTCGTGATCTGTCTCCGCCATACATGGCATGTACCTGAGGAATGGTAACATGACTTTCATCTACGATCATCAAATAATCGTCAGGGAAATAATCAAGTAAACAAAAAGGTCGGGTTCCGGGTTCACGACCATCCAGATATCTTGAATAGTTTTCAATACCACGAACAATATCCCAATTCCCGGATCATTTCCAGATCAAAATTGGTCCGTTCTTCCAGTCTTTTTGCTTCCAGTGGCTTCCAATTTCGGAAAATAGTCAATCTGGTTTACCAGATCATGTTGAATCTGGTGAATGGCATTTTGAAGAATATCCGGGGAGGTCACAAACATGTTTGCCGGATATATATTTAAAGTCTCATATACCTCAATCAGGGTATTGTTAAATGGATCAAAGGCTTCAATCTCTTCAATTTCATCTCCAAAAAAATGGATCCTGAACGCGTTATCCGCATAGCTTGGGAAGACATCTACCACATCTCCTTTTACTCTGAAATTTCCATTTTTGAAATCGGCTGTGGTCCGGGAATACAGACTTTGCACTAATTGATGTAGGAATTTTGTCCTGGCAATGACCTGGTCCTTTCGTATGGTGATCACATTTTTCTGAAATTCCACCGGATTCCCAATTCCATAGAGGCAGGATACGGAAGCGACCACCATCACATCTCTTCTCCCGGAAAGCAGGGAGGAGGTGGCACTCAGCCGTAGTTTTTCAATATCTTCATTGATCGACAGATCCTTTTCAATGTATAGTCCGCTGGTGGGGATATAGGCCTCGGGCTGATAATAATCGTAATAAGAAACAAAATATTCCACGGCATTTTCAGGAAAGAACTGCTTAAACTCTGAATACAACTGCGCGGCCAGTGTTTTGTTATGGGCAAGGACCAAGGTTGGTTTTTGTACCTCTTTCAATCACATTGGCAACGGTAAAGGTTTTCCCAGAACCTGTTACCCCCAAAAGAGTTTGATAGCGCTCGCCGACTTTTATTCCATCAACGAGCTGTTGGATGGCTTCAGGTTGATCCCCTGTTGGTTTAAAATCAGATACTACATTAAACTTCATAATGTAAAATTACGAAAGACCCTTGGTTTGATGATTGTGATAACTCCAGATTTTTGGGAATTATCGTTTCAGGGAAAAATGTCCGATCAATTCATTGTTGGTGTTATCGATTGCTCTGAACCAATAATCCGACGCCGGGAGCGTTCCTCCATTCACAGTGCCATCCCATCCTCTTGATGTTGGATCTATCTGAACCAAAAGCTGGCCATACCGGTTATAGACCTCTATGCGTATCAGGGTAAGCTCACCACTCATCTCAGGAGGAATATATTGCCAGTAATCATTGACGCCATCGCCATTAGGCGAGAAAAATTTCGGGAAGCCTTCGAGCGTAAGGTCCTGAACGATCTGTTCTTCTGCGATACCACATCCGTTTTTATCCCGTGCGTAGAGTGTATGGGTTCCATAAGGCACATTGGTAAAGGTATTACTGTCCTGATAGGGCCCGTTAATATTATCAATCGCGAATTCGTAATCTCCCGTACCGGAGACTAGTATGTTTATCCGAATTCCATTGGCCTGCTCAGTAACATTAATAGCTGTGATGGAGGGAATTTCCGAACTCCTCACACTGAATAATTGTGAAGTCGGACATTCAAGATTCCCACTTTGAGGAATTAGATTATACGCTTCATACCGATATTCTCCTGGAGCACTAAAAGTAACACTAGGCAAATTAGAGAGTAAAGATTCATTCCCATTGTTATCGATGCGATACCATCGAAAGCCGTCCGCAGTATCCGAAGTAGTGTAGGTTAAAGGAAAATCATCCGAACAGCTGGCAATGGTATCTGGAAAATTGATCTGTGGATTCAGGCTAACCAGGTCTCCGGTTAATGGATCAAAAAATGGTCCACAGCCCTGTAGCGTTGAAAATATTTGTTGCTGGCAACCTATGGCATCCCCGGCATCATTAAAAGGTATAATGGTAATAAAAAAGGTCTGGTTTCCTTCTAATTGCAAGATTCCCGTCTGATTAACAGGTGGGAATACGGTATTGTTCAGGACTTCCGCGGTAAAAGGTGAATAGCCCAGTGTTATTCGATATCCTGTAACCCCTGGAACAGCAACCCATTCTAAAATTGGGGTCAGGGGTACGTTCACTGCTCCATTTATAGGATTAATCAGCGATGTACAGCCTGGTAAAACAGCAACTTCCCCTGTGGTAAAACTGAACTCCGAACAGGAGGAAGAAGCACCAATATTGTTGTATGAAGTTATACGCACATAAATAGTGGTCTCCGGTGGAAAATCAGTGCCAGGATTATAATTCAAAGTATTGCCCAGATTTACATTATTAAGAATGTCACTTCCTCCAGGTGTTGTTCCTATGCTGAGTCTGTATCCTATCGCTAATGGGGTATACTCCCAGCGAATATTGGTGGAAGGATTAATATTCGTACTCCCATTGGAAGGAAAAAGGATCTGGGTACAATTTGGTGCCTCCGAAATAGCAGCTGTAATGAAGGATTCACTTGAACACGGGATTTCGATATTTCCACCTTCAAAGTCGAATAAGATCACGGTGACATATATGAGTGTATTTTCCGGTAGCCCAAAAGGCGGGTCATAAGTGGTGGCGCTCCCTACAATTTCCCTGTTGAGAATATCTGTGCCCCCGGGAGTGGTGCCAAGAGAAATAATGTAACCGGGGATATTCGCCACCGGATTCCAAGAGATACTGGCGTCGACCGCTACATTGGTAGCGCCATTCAGCGGACTAGTTAATACCTGAGCGGGACATTCCTGGCCATTGCTTAGTTGTGTAAAAAAGAAAAGCAAGACAAACAGGCATCCAATAGCATTGGATGCTGAGGCTATTCTATATGTTGATCGTATGAGTGGCATGGTCCTATTCTGACAAAAGATTGAGAGTACACTCTTTAACTTAAGTGCTTTACTGGGAACACATGATCAAAACCGATCGTTGAGGCAAACTTTTTCATAGTGTCTTCGCAAACACTACAATATACTATAAATCCCTCTTTTTCAATAACACATAGGACAAATAGACAAAAATCCAGGTCCAGACCAATACAATGAGAATTTCGTACCAATGTACGTGGTAGTTCAAGGTTACTTTTTCGCCAATCTGATTGGCCACCGTCTGAACAGCGTTCAAGCGGGAAAAAGGCTCTTTGATAAGATTAAACATGGAATTCAGCGGGAAGAAACCCATGATGGCATCTGTGGTCTCAGAATCGAAAAGCTTCCAGCGGATCATTCCTCGTACAAAGCCTTCAAATACCTGCCATAAAATAAGGAATCCCAAGGCAAAGGCAGATCTTTTAACCAACACCCCAAGGAATAAACAGAAAGAGAAAAACCCAACCAGCTTTACAAAAAAGGCGAGTAAAAATTCAAGGTCAGAGAATATTATGGAAAATTCATCATAGTCAGAATAGATAAGTCCAAGGATCATTGAGACCGTAAAAACGAATATGGTAGAGATCAGTGCGAACGAGATAACAGTCAGGAATTTTGATAGCACAAATTCTTTCTTGGAAAGTCCGTCAATCAGATTTTGTTTGATAGTCTTATTACTGTATTCATTAGACATCATCGAAACGATCACTATGGCAAGGAACAGCTTAAAAAAGGCCGTTACAAAGGTGTTAAAATGCCAGATGTAAGGAAAGTTAAAAATACCTTGTTCTGCCAGGTGAAATTTAATAGGCCCAATATCAAATTTAATGGCGGCGACCAGGGCAATAGACGTGAGTAACACGAAATACGCAATGATAAGGACCTTGCTGGAGCGGTTGTTCCAAAGTTTTATAAATTCTATTTGTAATAGCCTTTTCATAGGGTTGTTACCTGACTTTTAATTGTTTATGTTCTTTGTAAGTGATAAGAATTGTTCTTCAAGACTTTCTTTTCGCATCACTAGATGCGTAAGTATGATCCCATTCTTAAACAAGAATTCATTCAGGCTGCCAGGGTCCATTTTTTCATTTAATACAACAGTGATCAGGCCGCTTTCCTCCTCTATCTTTCCAAATCTTTGATCTTCCTCTAATAGCTTTATCAGCGCTTCGGTGGCCTTGGTTTTTAGCTCTAAATAGCCATGACTCGCCAACATATTGTCTACCCGGCCAGAATATAATTTTTCTCCTTTTCGCAGAATAACAACATGGGTGCATACTTTTTCTACCTCGTCCAGAAGGTGGGATGCCAAAAGGATGGTAGTGCCCTGAGCGGCAATCTTTTTTATGATCTGTCTTATTTGATGGATCCCCTGCGGATCGAGTCCATTGGTAGGCTCATCCAAAATAAGGATCTCCGGGTCGTTAAGCAGTGCCGATGCTATGGCAAGCCGCTGCTTCATGCCCAGGGAATAAGTTTTAAATTTACTGTTCCTTCTTTCCCATAAACCAACCAATTGCAGGGTATCTTCAATCTTATCATCAGAGACACCTTTGATCTTACAAACAAGCTTCAGGTTTTGTAAGGCGGACATATACGGATAGAAATTGGGCCTTTCAATGATAGCCCCCACCTTTTTTAAAGCCTCATGGGTCGTTGTATTTCCATCAAACCAGCTAAAAGAGCCACTGGTTCGGTTTACGACATTGAGGACAATCCCAAGGGTAGTCGATTTACCGCTGCCATTTGGTCCTAATATGCCATAAACATTGCCTTTTTCTATAGAAAAAGACAGATCTTTTACTGCGGTAAGGTAACCGAATTTTTTGGTCAGATTAGAGACCGTAAGAATCGTTTCCAAATAATGTATAGTTTAGGCAGTTTATAGTAACTTGACGACGAAAACTAGAAATTGTTACATTAAAATTATATAAAAGGTAAGATCTTATGACGCAACAACGGCTGATGTCCAAGAAAAAGCCCTCTTTTCCGGTAAGTAAAAAACTTGATGCTTTTCTGGAAATGTACAACAGAAAAATTGAGATCCCTATTTTTTACGAAGACCTTCTCAGGTTTTCTGGCTCTGTGGTGGTCTATGATGATGATGGTGTTGATACCTTATGGATCAGGGTTTATTATTCCGATTCCGAACGTAAGGAAATTGATCTTAGTTTAAAAAAAGTCTATTCCATTCTCCATTCGGATGGTACCGACCATATTTTTCAATATCTCAATATCGACGCTGTGGATTATTGCACGTTTGGCAATTCCAAACCCATTAGAATAAAGGTCAGGAATATATTAAATGAGAACTTCACTTATTTTTATGTAAAGAAGGCAGACGCATCGCGTATTTACGGGTTAGAATTAGAGCACATGCTTTCTCCCTATAATTTGAATTATCTCGTTTGCAAGGATACACTCATAGAGGAACATATTGCAGGGATCCCGGGAGATATTTTTATAAAGAATATGTTACCCAAATGCACGGATACTGAGAAGTCACAGTTGGCAAAAGAGTTTGTAAAGTTTAATGAACGCTCCATGATACAATTATTAGGGGATATGCGTTCCTATAACTATGTGATCATCCCGATTCATGATTTTGACCACGTAGTTTACAGAATACGTGCCATTGATTTTGATCAGCAATGCTTTGAAGGAAAACTCAATGTCTACCGACCTCAGTTTTTTAAAGAAAATTTAAAGATGGTCGAGTTGGTGTCTAGTAAATTACTTGATAATTCCATAGAGCAATATAAAGTTGAGGAACGTTCTATAATCGCCAAGAGGATCATTAGTGCCAATAAGCGTATAAAACGACTTGTAAATGCTTGTAAAACCGATAAAATTTCCCTTCCCGAGAACGTAGAACGATTAAAAATGGAAATTTTCGAATTTACGCACGATGTCAAATTCAAAAAGTGCAAGAACATGGGAGAGATCCTTAACCTTACTTTAGATTTTGTAAAAAGAAACTACGAAAATGTAACGATGAGACAGATCATTGATAAAAGGATCACATTAAAATAATACGGGGCCACTAAGGTTGCGATAATCCCCGGCCCGAACTACTTCATTTCCTTGTTAAAGTATACCAGGTAATAGTACATCTGCTTTTCCTCGTCCCAACCTTTTTCTACAAATCGCTCGGCAGATTCAGGATTTATAAAATCCATCCGTATCTGAATGTTGGTATCCAGGTTTATGACATTTTTGATCTTTTTCCGGGAATCTGAAACCGCTTTGTTGGCTATGGGAAAAGTGGATACATCCTCTATACTGTACTTAGGACCTCTTTCCACTTTGTAATGCTTAAACTCCGGTATCAGTTCCGGATTTTCCATGACGTCATTGAGAAAAAGGGATTCCTCAAAGGCATCATTTTTAGCAAAATGGTTGACGGCCCGGTTCATAAAAAGTACTTCCTGTTGTTTGTCCTCTGCTGGCAGGACCACATCCTTGGCAAAGTTCTGGCAGAATTTGAGGTAATTCTTTGTGTAAAAGTTGTCGTCAGCAAGTACATCTACCCCCAGGAAATTTTCCAGCCAATACTTAGTGTCATATCGGTTACTGTCTACAGACAAAACCTTGTAGCCTTCTTCGGCCAAGGTATTGAATATAAGGCATCCTTTATCCAATTTATTCAAGTTTACGCCCTGTTCCAGGATCATTTCAAGATGTGATCCTTTTTCCCGGAATTGTAAAAATTCTTGTTTGATCTCGCTTTTGAATATCCCAATGGCTTCTATTTTTTCATTGTCTAGCATCATATTGCTGAAATGCGCAACAAAAACTTCTCCACTTTTTATGTGTGGATGATTTGATTGCTCGTATAAAAAGCGGGTGATTTTTCTGGCGTTCTCCTGAAGTGAGGCCGGATCTTCGAAAATGGCCCCGGCAGCCTGGTAGATCTCGTTAAATTCAAGGTCTGCCTCATGGGAAAGCTTAAAGTAATTCTCTTCCTTTTCGCGAAAGGGTTTAAGAAAGAATTCCTTTAATAGTCCCCTGGTTTCATCATTGAGCGGTTGAGGCTCGTCTGAGAGAAAGAGACCTTCATTTTTTTGTTTATTACCAACACGGTGGAGCGATAAACTATCGATTTGTGCATTGAAAAGATTGATCATACGGAATATTTGGTTTAAAAAAGAGTTGGGGTGTTGTTGAAGTTCATGGCGTCCTTTCTGCAGGGGATAAGTTAATTCCAGTTTTCTTCAAAATCCAGATCATCGTATCGATCAAAGGTTTCGTCAAAATCGAAATTGGGATCTGCTTCAAAATTCTTTTCCGGCGGTGATTCCGGTAATTCACCAAAACTGAAAAGTACGTTGGGATAGTCGTGCCCCTCGGTATTTTCAACGATATCTGCCAATTCCACATAGAAGGTCCACATACTTAAGAAGTCATATACATAGATCAATTTTGGAGTTTGGCGTGTAAGGATGTCTTCTAAAAAAGATTCATTCATCAATCGCACGGAGGATGTACCCTCGCTCATATCAAAAAGTGCAATCTCTTCTTGTTGGTTCCAATTTTCATCACAGATATAAAAAGATGCCATTTCATCCCCCAAAAAGCCAAAAGCCTGTGTGATTGTGTTGTGAAAGTCTTCAAGGGTTTTCTCAGCCTGTATCTCGATATCTCGAAAAATATCTTCCTTTGCATCCAGAATGATCCTGATCTTATAAATCATGCTTCCTGTGTTTAGCTGGTGACAAAGTTACAAAGTTTCGATGGTTGTACCCTTTTTTTGGGTTTCCAATACCAAATAAAATTGTAGGCCAAACAGCAGAGAAGCCAGGACAAGATGAAGAGGCTGACTTCCGAATGGAAAATCAAAATAAAACATGGCTATTCCGGTTAGTATCTCAGCGACTATCAGGATGAGTACCCAATAAATCTTGGTTAATTCCAGTTTTTTTGAGAAGATTTGATAGGCGATCAGGGCATTGAAAAGGACCACAAGGATTGAAAGAGACCGATGTACGTAAAATTGTATTTCGGGTTGGGACAGCCAGAGCATTTTGGCTTGTTCACCAACCTGGTCTATTTGATCATCCACAAATTGCCTTACCTGTGTTCCGAGGATGATTTGTACCATGGTCAGGCCAAGGGCCACCCATAAAAATTGTTGTATTCTACCGGGAGATGCAGCCAAACCTGCTTTGGTGCTTGTTTTCTCCAATACATAGATCAGCAAGGCAACTATAACCAGGGCCATGATCATGTGCATGGTGATCCTTGCCGGGAGTAATACAGAATATACCACAGTGGCTCCAAGCCACGCCTGAAAGAGCATTCCCAGAACGATGACCCAGGAGATAATAGTGATCTTTTTGTTTGTTTTCCAATAGTAGAAGGAGGCTATGGCCAGAAATAATGTTGCAAGTCCGGCGAGCGCTCCTAAAAGGCGGTTGATGTATTCTATCCAGGTGTGGGTAGCATTAAAAATGGCATAATCGTGTTTTTGATAGGCTGCCCAATTGGCTTCATTATAGGTACTTCCGGTACTAAAATCCCTGGTAGCGATCCATAGAGACTCATTTCTAATGATCACCTGTCCTGCTTTGAATGCTCTTTGGGGTTGCCATGCCAATTCGGAGGCTTCGGTCGGAGGGATGTAATATCCAAAACACTTGGGCCAATCGGGGCATCCCATGCCACTCCCTGTCATGCGCACCACGGCCCCTGCAATGATCACCAGGTAAACCAGGATTAGGGATGTTTTTGCAAGCGGACGGAACATTCTGATCATAAAAATCCTGTTTTGGGCCTACAAAAATACTACTCTTTTTAGAGAAAAAGACCCTGGTTTGGTACTAGTTCATAGATTAATAAGATGGAGGATAAGTCGATTCTATTTTGTAAGTCCCATGGTCCTCGCTTTTTGGATCATATAGGCTTTGGCTGCCTCGTATTCATTCGGGATCTCCCCTTCAAGGATGGCCTCTTTGATCGCATCTTTGATCATCCCTATTTCACGGGATGGGGGTAGTCCAAACGTCTCCATGATCTCTTCACCACTGACGGGCGGCTGAAAATTGCGAACATGATCCCGTGCCTCTACTTCCTCTATCTTTTCGCGGACCAGGCGAAAGTTATTCTTGTATTTCTTTTGTTTCCTTGGATTTTTGGTAGTGATATCGGCTTCACAAAGTGTCATGAGGTCATCAACGTATTCACCTGCATCAAATATTAATCTGCGGACCGCGGAATCGGTCACGAAATCTTCTGAAAGCACAATGGGTCTGGAACTCATAAGCACCATTTTCTGAACAAATTTCATCTTCTCATTTAGTGGCATGTGCATTCTTTTGAATAGTTTGTAGACCATTTTAGACCCTACGAACTCATGTGCGTGAAACGTCCAACCAAGCTTTTTGTCAAATCGTTTTGTGGGCGCTTTGCCGATATCGTGCAATAAGGCGGCCCATCTTAGCCAAAGATTATCTGTTGTCTTTGAAATATTATCTACCACTTCCAGAGTATGCCAAAAATTGTCTTTATGCCTTTGGCCCTCTTTTTCTTCTATCCCTTGTAAGGCAATTAATTCCGGGAGGATCAATCCTATTAACCCAGTCTTGTGTAAGAGTTTAAATCCTACAGAAGGCACCTTACTCAATAAGATCTTATTTACTTCATCTACAACGCGTTCCTTGGAAATGATCTTGATCCTATCCCTGTTCTCGGTGATGGCTTCCAGGGACCCTGGTTCAATTGTAAAATGCAATTGTGATGCAAACCGGATCGCTCTAAGCATTCTTAAAGGATCGTCCGAATATGTTATTGCAGGATCTAAGGGTGTTCTGATGCACTTTTTTTGAAGATCGTCCACTCCATCAAACGGATCAATAAGCAAACCGAAATCAGATGAATTTAATGATAATGCCAGGGCATTTATAGTAAAATCACGGCGTTTCTGATCATCTTCCAGGCTGCCATTTTCAACTACCGGATTTCTGCTTTCGCGGTTATAACTCTCTTTCCTGGCCCCAACAAATTCCACTTCCTTATCCTCGTATTTGAGCATGGCGGTTCCGAAGTTTTTAAACACGGTAACCTCAGGTTTTCCGGGCGTTAATGATGCCACTTTTTTGGCCAGGTCAATTCCACTGCCAACGGCAACAATGTCAATGTCTTTTGGAACACCGCGATCGAGCAACAGGTCCCTTACAAAGCCGCCAATAACATAACACTCTAAAGAAAGTGCCCGGGCCGACTCAGAGATGGTTTTAAATACCGGATCCTGTAATGCTTCCTTGTAGTTGTTTTTATTCATATTCATTCCCGTATGACTTTTACGGTACCGTCATTGCCTAATTTTAAGATGGATGAAGAGCGACCATTTATTTTTTCACGATCCAAATTTACCACATAGTCTACTCCTTTTAAAATGGCATCACTTATTTTATCAAAAGCAACGGGCGTGGGTTCGCCAGATATATTAGCTGAAGTGGACACGATTGGCTTGCCGAACTTGTTTATTAGATATTGGCAGAACTTGTCGGAGGCTACTCTAATGGCCAGGGTATGATCAGCAGCAATGAGATTTTCAGCTACCCCCTTGGGATTATCATAGATTATAGTAGTAGGTTTCGTTGCTAGGTCGATGATGTCATAGGCTACGTCCGGAACGTTTTCCACATGTCTTTCGAGCATGGCAACATTAGCCACTAAACAGATCAGTGCCTTTGTATCAACTCTTTTTTTAAGTGAATAAATTTTTCTTACCGCCAATTCATTCGTTGCATCGCAACCAATTCCCCAGACTGTGTCCGTTGGGTAGAGAATTAGTTCACCTTTTTTAAGGGAAGCTATTGACTTATCGATCTCCTTGTTCAAAGAAATAATGGTTTGTGTGTTAATGAATGTATTTTTGGCCTTCTGGAATTGCTGGAATCTGAAGATAATCACCAATGCTTTTGTTATAATTGTCTGGGGCAAAATCCATCCGCCCATCGGTGGGATAAAAAGTCATTTCACCAAAAATTATCCGGCCATTCAAATTGTAAAGATCCACCCGAACAAAGGGGAAGTCTGCTGCGAGCTTCCTGGCAACATTTTCCATTTCGACCTTATTTTTTGGAATCTTTACCTCACCTTTATAATCCTCAATCCCAATGGTGGTAAACGCGAGTTTATTCCAGTTCAGATCAACATAACTGCGAACATGCCCTGATTTTCTATCAAGGTCAACCTGTATAAACTTTGGTTCTCCATCAAAGCAAAAATATTTGTAATCACTAATAGAATCCTTGCCTTCTTCTTCTAAGAATTCTTCTGCGATTATCTTTGGGACGACGTTTTTATAGGCCCACTCCAAACCACCCCGGTAGTATTGATTTTTGGACATCCACTTTTTTAATAGAAATGTTGCTTTAATTCTATTGAGCTTGGTCTTATCGGTCACAAGAAGATTGAAATTATAACCATGAGCCCCTTTGAGAACGAATTTATTGGGAAGGACATCAAAATCTACTTCCCGTGAATTGTAATACACTCCAATTAATTTATTCAGGTATTTTGAACCAACCTTTTCCTCTACGTAAGTTCTCACTTCGTATTTATCTACCAGCTGCGTTAGAATGGAAGGTTTATAATATGCTTTGAGCCACTGAAGTTTTTGGTTGAATTCAATGGGATGATCAATGTCCATTTTTTTTCCGGTGTAATACTCATAATAAATGGAAACATAGAATGGAGGAGGAAGAAATTTCATTTTCTTCAACAGTGCCAAAAGTAGCTTTCTCATTCCTGTATTGGAGATTAAGTTTGCGATCAAAGATACTTAAATATGTGCTTACATCTTTTCAGATATGGGTTGGGCAGGCTGTTCATTCGGCAAGAATAAATTAAAAATGATAGGGTTGAAGACCTATTTTTAGAAACTGTAAAAGTGTGTTGTTCATTTTTGTAAGATGATTTTATTCAGCTTGAAATGTTCATTAAGGTCTTCCCAGACCTCTGTATTCTTATCTTGAGTTATATTTTCTTTTTTTAATGCAACCTTCTGACTGCCAATAATTGGAATGGGTTCTTTCGGTAATGACGTTGCCTGAGACGTTATAGTACCCTTTACCAAAGCCATGGCTTTAAACCAAAGGTCATCTGCCAATGGTGCAAGGTTCATAAATAAATCAGAGTCAATTGCTTGTTCAGACAAACTATTTGGCGGGTATAAGATACCCCAGGCTCCAATAGCTAAAACTGCTCTGGGATTGAATTCATTTTTATCGGGATGCCGCCATAATTTAAAAGAAAGCGGGTTGCCCTTAGGGTCATGTTTAATTGTTACTGTGCGGTTCCCAATGATTAGGGAGGGATTTTTAAGGTGTTCTTTATATAACAAACGAAGCCAATTCCGCCTATATATCATATCATCATCACAGGTTACGATTACCTCATCCGGATATTTTTCCATACTGTGTACAAGTTTTCTGTGCGATGAAATTAGATCGGAAAAGCAAATTTCAAAATAGGGAGATTGCAGGGAAACAAGATTATGAGGCAGATTGTTTTTTAAACCTTCATTTAGCCAGAGCACAATTTTTTTGGGAATTCGATCCTGGGTTAATAAGCTGCGGATTACAATATGAAGGGTATTTATTCTGCTTGGGATTGAGGTTAGTGAAACAATTACGGGGAGGGGTTCATTTTTTGGAGTAAGCAAGCGCGATGTTGGGACTAGCAGGAGCCTAAGGCTGTGAAATAAAGAGGGACCAAGTTCTTTTACTACCTTCATTAAAGTGATTTTTATGACAAAATAAGAGACTGAAATTCCATGTAATACTCAATAATATCTGGCGAGAAAACGATACTGAAAACCTCCTGTTCTATAATGAAAAAGAAATTGAGTAAAGATAGTTAAAAAGACTTTTCTATTTTTGTACGATGCAACAGGCAGATCCAAAAATTTCAATCATTGTTAGCACCTATAATTCAGAGGCATGGCTGGAGAAGGTATTGTGGGGGTTCGAGTATCAAACCTTTAAGGATTTTGAGATGGTGGTAGCAGATGATGGATCCGGACCCAAGACCAAAGCCCTATTGGAGGCGATGAAAGAAAAAGTGTCTTACCCTATAGTTCATGTATGGCAGGAAGATGAAGGGTTTCAGAAATCAAGGATCTTAAATAAGGCTGTCCTGGCGTGTAATGCTTCCTACATTATCATGACAGACGGCGATTGTATTCCAAGGGAGGATTTTGTAATGGTACATTATATAAATAAAGAACCCGGGTTCTTTATCTCAGGAGGTTACTATATGCTTCCTATGAATATTTCCAAAGCTATCACCAGGAATGATATAGAAGCTCAAAAATGCTTTAATATCAATTGGTTAAAAGAGATGGGCATTCCAAAGACCTTTAAGAATAACAAGTTGACGGCCAGAGGATTTATCTCAACCTTATTCAATACGTTTACACCCGACCAATGCCAGTTGGAACGGTCATAATTCCTCGGGGTGGAAAAAGGATATTTTAAATATAAATGGCTTTGATGAACGAATGCAATACGGTGGGCAGGATAGAGAATTGGGGGAGCGGCTCTTTAATTTTGGGATCAAATCCAAGCAGCTAAGATACAGTGCCGTATGCGTTCACTTAGATCATAAAAGGGGATACAAGACTCCCGAATCCATCGAAAAAAATAAGTCGATTCGCAAAGAGACAAGAACAAAAAAGCAGGTGTGGACACACTATGGCATCAGCAAGTAATAGGCTAGCTCATTCTTTACTTCCAGGCGCTTTAATTCTCTGAATCGTTCAAGAACGCCCAAAGCATTTAAATAACAAATAGTAATTCCTTTTTTACCATCCAAAATACCAAGCCGCAATATGTAATGGTTAAAGAATTTCCATGCCGGTTTTAGGGTGTAATAGAAGTAATTGAAACGTTTTTCCCGGTAAAAATCTTCCCTGGCTTTTAATCGGCCATAGTTTAACATCTTTGCCTTGTAGTCCTCAAAGTTTTTATAACAGTAATGGATGAGTTTCTCCTGGAGGATGCCAGAAGTGCCATCAACTTCGAGGGTTTCATGTACAATTTTTTTGTCTGAGAACTTGGCTCTTTCTTTTTGGAAAAGCCTATAATTCTTATCCGTCTGCCATCCACTAAATCTAAGTGCAGACTTTTGGAACATGAATTTTCTGTAGAACCAATAGGCGGCATGAGGTTCCTCTTCCTTTACGGTTGCCTCAATTTCATTTTTTAGTTCCTCCGGGACAATTTCGTCTGCATCAAGGAAAAGAACCCATGGGTTAGAAGCCTGAGTAAGGGCAAAAGTTTTCTGTAAAGTGAAATTGGAAAATGGATGCTGTATTACCTTTACTTTTGGGTGTTTTTGCAAAAATTCATAAGTGCCGTCTGTACTATATGAATCAACTACCACGATCTCATCGGCGAAGGAAACAGAATCAATACAGGATTGAATATACCCCATTTCATTGAAAGTGATAATGAGCGCCGTTATTCTTTGATTCTCTTTTTTCATACTAACAGGAACTAATAAGTCTCTAATTTTAAATACAAAGTTATAACAATAAAAATGTCATAAAATTGTCTTAAGGTGAATTTTTCCTACAAACTATACAGCTACATTATATTCCCTCAAGGCATCATTTAAGGAAGTTTTCAAATCTGTACTCGGTTTGCGTTTTCCAATGATCAGGGCACATGGCACCTGGTAGGCGCCTGCCGAAAATTCTTTGGTGTAACTCCCTGGTATAACAACTGAACGAGCTGGAACCCTACCTTTTAATTCTACAGGTGCAGACCCTGTAACATCTATTATCTTGGTAGAAGCCGTCAGTACAACGTTGGCACCTAATACAGCTTCTTTTTCAACCCTTACGCCTTCTACAACGATACAGCGACTCCCTATAAAAGCATTGTCTTCAATAATAACAGGAGAAGCCTGCAAGGGTTCCAGGACGCCTCCTATCCCCACACCACCACTTAAATGCACATTTTTTCCTATTTGAGCACAACTACCTACCGTTGCCCAGGTATCAACCATAGTGCCTTCATCTACATAAGCACCAATATTCACGTAACTCGGCATTAAGATAGTTCCCGGCGCTATATAGGCCCCGTGCCTGGCGACAGCATGGGGCACTACTCTAATTCCTTTTTCTTTATATCCTTTTTTAAGAGGAATCTTATCGTGGTATTCAAAGATCCCAACTTCCATGGTTTCCATTTTTTGGATAGGAAAATAAAGAACAACAGCCTTCTTAACCCATTCATTTATCTGCCATCCGGCTGCTGTAGGTTGGGCACACCGAAGGCTGCCCGAGTCAATCAGATTGATCACTTCCCTTATGGCCTTCTGGGTCCCTGGTTCTCTTAGTAATTCACGGTTGTCCCATGCTGTTTCAATGCTAGTTTGTAATTCCTTCATGGAGGTGCTTAAAATTTTTGCAAAGATAGGAGGTAGGCTGGGATTATGAGGTCGAATTTTACAGGAATAACAATTTATCCTGTATTTTTGCAAAAAAAATATTTGGGAAGGATAATTTGTTTGGATTATGGAAAAGTAAGGACAGGTATTGCTGTTACTGATGAGATGCAATTGATAGCATCGGGTCTTACTACCGTACTTACCTCAGAATTATTATCCTTTTTAAAAGAATATCTAAGTGAAGAAAAGGTTTCCTCCTTTGTTGTAGGAGAGCCCAGACAAATGAATAATTTGCCCTCGGAATCAGAGGCCTTTATCGGCCCCTTTATCCAAATTTTAAAAAAAACGTTTCCTACAATACCTATATTTAGGCAGGATGAACGTTTTACTTCACAATTGGCTGTCAAAAGTATGGTAGCCTCCGGAATGAAAAAGAAAAATAGAAGGGATAAAGGGTTGATAGATGAGATCAGCGCAACGCTGATCCTTCAAGGTTATCTGGAACGAAAGAAATAAGAGAGCAAGAATATACTGGCTTAAAGCATAAAAAGAATAGCACATGATATTACCTATTATAGCATATGGGGATCCGGTACTTAGGAAAGTGAGTACGGATATTGATCAACAGTACGAGGGATTAGAAACTCTTATCAGCAATATGTGGGATACCATGTACAATGCCAATGGTGTTGGCCTTGCTGCTCCGCAAATTGGCTTGGCAATACGCCTGTTTATGGTTGATACCTCGCCTTTCGCTGATGATGAGGAGCTGACAAAAGAAGAGCAGGAGCAACTTGCAGGATTTAAAAAAGTATTCATCAACGCCAGGGTCATAGAGGAAACTGGTGTTAGCTGGTCTTTTAATGAGGGTTGTCTGAGTATTCCGGATATCCGTGAAGATGTTTCGAGAAAAGACACCATCAATATTGAGTACATGGATGAACAATTCAAGGTGCACAGGCATACCTATGATGGACTTCTTGCGAGGGTCATTCAGCATGAATATGACCATATCGAAGGAATACTATTTACTGACAAGGTCTCCAGTTTAAAAAAACGCTTACTAAAAGGTAAATTGACCAATATTTCTAAGGGAAAAATAGAGGTGGATTATAAAATGCGCTTTCCGATGTTAAAAAAAGCCCGTCAGTAAAGGTCGAATCAGTTTAATTTTTCATATTTGCGGCGAAATCATTGAATTCTATGAGTTTAGATAAGATCTTATCAATTGGGGGAAAACCCGGATTATTTAAATTAATTACCCAAACAAGAACGGGCTTTGTAGCCGAGTCTCTTATGGATGGAAAGAGAATAACTGTTGGAATGACCAGCAACGTCAGTGTTTTATCCGAGATCGCCATATTTACCCTGGAGGAAGAATTGCCATTAAAAGTTGTTTTTAAAAAGATCCAGGAGAAAGAAAATGGCGGAAAGACCTCTATCGGGCACAAAGAAGACAAATTAAAACTGGAGGAGTATTTTTTTGAAGTACTCCCCGATTATGATGAGGACCGGGTGTATCCCAGCGATATTAAAAAGGTGATACAATGGTATAATTTACTACATCAGCATGAGATCATAGATTTTACTGAAGAAGAAAAGACCGAAGCGGATAAGGAGAATAAATGATCCATCACTTTTCCCCCCTTATTTCTTAACGGGAAGTATCCTTTATAAAATCGGACACATCTTTTTTAAACTGTGCCATAGAGGGCGGATGCGTATACATCATATGTCCGGCCTTATAATATTTCATCAGAATGTTTTCTTTGATCTCCTTGGTCAGCCCTAAATGGTTGATGCTATGTTCTACCCCATAAAAAACGGTGGCAATATCATATATACCATTCAGGATCAAAACCTTCATATTGGGATCCTTAGACATGGCTTCGGCCATATCGACCCCTGTATTGATTGCCGCTTGGGTACCCCAACTGTCATTTCCCACATGTGACCAATCCCATTTAAACCCTTTCCTACCATAGGCAGACGTAACATAATTTAGTGACTTATTTACCTTGAGATCCCGATATAAATAATCGAGAAAACCAGCAATATAGGCAGGTGATATAGCATCACTTTGAGGATCACGATCCCCTTCCTGAGCCAACGGATCCTGATTGATCCCTGTAAATCGAGAATCTAAGCGTCCTACGAGTTCTCCTTGTTCTCTAAGGAATTCCGCAAAAAATTCGCTGTTGGTAACACGTAGATCGGCTTTTAACCAATAGTTCATACTAGTCCCGGTAAAAGCCGCTAATTTGGCCGCCACAGATTTCTTTTGTTCGGGGTCAAGCGCATCGCCTTTGAACAAGGCTGGAGTATATACTTCCTCTGTAAAGGTTCTTATCTCTTCAAGAAAGTCATAGACATTATCTTGTTTATTTTCAACCCTGTCATGGTACCATGCGGTTGCTGCGTAGGTGGGAAAATGAACAATATAGGGAAGGTCATCATTAGGGGGGAAGAGCAGCGTTCTCAGGTCAAAAACGGCCGATACCATGATTACCCCATTCATTGCGATACCATCCCCCAGTAATTTGTTCATCAGTCCGGCATTTCTAAATGTACCATAGCTTTCACCAAGGAGGTATTTTGGACTGTTCATCCGGTCGTTTTCTATCAGGAATTGTTTTATAAAAAGTGATAGACTTTTGATATCCTGATCTACTCCCCAAAAATCCTTGAATTTCGCCTTCCCTAATGGCACGCTTAGTCCGGTTCCAATCGGGTCTATCATGACCAGATCTGCTACATCCAAAATAGAATAATTATTATTAACCAGTTGATAAGGAGCAGCAGGGGTATAATCCGGGTCATTTACTACAATACGCTTGGGACCTAAAATACCCATATGGAGCCAAAAGGATGAAGAGCCGGGTCCTCCATTGTATGCAAATACAATTGGCCGTTTTCTGGTATTCATATCCCGTTTATCTCCTTTGCTGTAAAAGGTATGTCCCATTAGGGCCAGGGGCTTATTATTTTCATCCCGTACCTCAAAAGTTCCTGCCTGGGCTGTTAGATAGATGGTCTTGCCATTAATAACTACGCTTTGCATGGTGGTGGAGACTTCCGCTTTTGGTATGGTGTCTTTCTCAGTTTGCGGGTATATCAGTCCAAAATACAGCAAGGCAAAATATGTCCATACGGTTCTCATAATAGGTTGGTTTTAGTTTTTAAATTAGTTTTTATCAGATTCTCAATCTTTGAGGATCTTCTTGTATGCCTGATTGCTCTTTACCCAATCGATCTTCGGGGAGGCGTAATAGTTAACATTCATCATATCCAGAAAAGGAGTCTGATTGGCAAGTCGCACTCTGAAGTTTTCCCAATCCCTGTTCTCTTCCAGGCTCCAACTCAATTCTGAATACCCAATGACCCGTGGAAAGGCCAGATATTCTAATTCCTCCATGTTGCTTATTGTTTCTGACCATAAAGGTGCCTCTACCCCAAGAATCATATCTTTTGGGATTTGAGCTACATAAGTTTCCGGATTCCAGACATAAGCCGTATCAACCGGGATATAGGCTGCCCAGTGCAAGCCATACGGGGAAAGACTATCGTATTGCATGTCTAGATAGGCCTTTTTTGCCGGGGAAAGGATTACTTTCATACCCTTCTTAATGGCGGTGGTGGCATTACTTTCATCAGCCCAGAACTGTGCGATGGATTCACTATCAACATCGGCCGTGACAATTTCATCCCAACCGATCATTATCTTTTCATACTTCTGAACGATCTTTTCAACCTTGTTCACGAAATAGATGTAATCCTCCTTTTTAGTGGCATGGCTCTCATCGCCACCAATATGGAAGTATGGTGCGGGTGAAATCGCACTGATCTCGCGGACTACGTCGTCAATAAATGAATATACGGTATCTTTTCTGGTATCGAAGGTACTAAAGCCAACGCGTGTTCCCTGGTATAATTGAGGGGTTTTTCCGGTGCCATCTAAAAATGGGTAGGAGACTGAGGCAGCATTGGTATGGCCCGGCATATCAATTTCCGGAACAATCATCATATAACGTGCCGCTGCATAGGCTACAATCTCTTTATAATCCTCTTGTGTGAAAAATCCTCCAGCCTCTCCACCTACTTCTGTGCTGCCACCTATTTCGGTGAGCTTAGGCCAGGATTTTATTTCTATTCGCCATCCCTGATCATCGGTTAGGTGTAAATGCAAGACATTTATTTTGTAATATGCCAGAAGATCAATATATTTTTTCACATCCTCTACTGAAAAAAAATGTCGCGCCACATCTAACATGGAACCACGGTATTCAAAATTAGGATGGTCTTCTATAATGCCTGTAGAGATGGGCCATATAGGCTGTTCTGATAAGAGTGTCGTTGCTGATCTCAGGAATAAGTTGTCTTATGGTTTGTACTCCTCTGAAGGCTGCTTTTACTGTAGGAGCTTCCAGTATCAAAGAATCTTTACTAATAGAAAGTGTATAGGCTTCGTCATTGGGCCATTGTTTATCTTCCTTTTGAAGAAGGTAAATGACCGCATCATTATTTTTACTTTCATCGGTACTTGTGTCTAGTCTTAAACCTGTTTTTTCAGTAATCTTTTCCGAAAGGTAACTCGCCACTTCTTGTAAGCTGACATTGTTTGGACTGGTTTCTATTCGTGTATATTGATCTAACCGGAATCCGCTATTTGTAGCCACTATTGAACCGGGCATAGGAATCAGATTTTCACTTTTAAGATCTGTTTCCGGCATTAGAATTTCTTTTTTCGGAGCCTCACACCCCATGCTTAGGATAACACTTAGTACTCCTATTGTTTTAGCCAATCTGTTGTTCATTGTATTCATATAGTTTAGTTAAGAAAGGGTTTGATCACCTTTTTCCATAGGTCATACCCTTTTTGATTCATATGTAAGCCGTCTTCAATAAATAAACTTTCGTTTACAACTTCATTTTTCAGCATTATATCCCAAATATTGGCAAACGCTACTTTAGGGGTTCGTTCAGCAAATTCCTTAAATTTCCGGTTTAGCTTTATATAACGCTTTTTTAAATGCCATCTAACGATGCTCGGTTTTGTGGAGATCAAAACTATTTCAGTCTCGGGATAGTACTGCCAAATTTTGTCAATGATCTTTCTGGTAAGTCTGATGACTCTTTTTGGTTTTTTCTTAAAATTGATATCATTGTCACCTTCATAAATAAAGACCATTTTGGGTTTATAAGAAAGCACCAAGGGTTGGAGGTGTTTTAACAGATCTCTTGTTTGTGATCCGCCAAAACCTGTATTGAGTATCTGGCGATTAGGAAAAAGATCTTCAAGTCCTTCCCACAAACGCACACTGGAACTCCCTGTAAAAACGATTGTTTCTTTCTTCTCATCCCAAATACTGTCATTTCGTTGGACTATCATGGCAACTTCTTCAGAAAAATCCTCTGCTTTTTGTGCATTTCCAAGAAAGACCACAAATCCACATAGAAATAGAAGACAGAAATGTTTGATTGGAAGCATAGCTCTGACCTTGTACTTATTTATTTGACAGGTGTTATGATATTTTCTGCTATCCCCCATTCATAAAAGCGTCCAATCCAGGAATCAGAAGGCAGATCTTGTTTTTTCATCCCAAATCCATGACCTCCTTTTGAATACATGTGAAGTTCGGCTTTTTGATCGGCCGATAACCAGGAATTATAAAGTTCAATACTGCCCTTTGCCAGCCCTAAAGGATCATCAGATGCGCAAATAACCAGCATTAAAGGCGGATTTTCAGGGGCCTCCTGCACAGGCATAGCATCGGTCCATGAGTACACCGGAACAACAAAATCTGCACGGTTGTCTCCCTTGCCTTTATAAGCAACTCCTTGGGTGACGGCACCTCCCGCAGAGAATCCCATAAACCCGATCTTATTTTGGTCAACACCCAAGTCTGCTGCATGTTGCCTTACATATTGCACCGCTGTAAGCCCATCGGTTACAGAATAGGGCAATACATCACCTACCATCTTAATGAATTTATCTGCATCCTTACTGCTCGTTTCATTGAGTTCCTTTACCCCATCTTCTCCGGTTGGTACCAGTCTGTACTTGAGAACAAATGCGGTAATCCCTTTTTCGTTTAACCATTTTGCCACCATATTGCCTTCACTTTCTATGCTGAGGGCGTACAAGCCTCCGCCCGGAGCCACAATAACCGAGGTTCCATTAGCAATGGATGCATCGGGTCTAAACACTTCCATTGTTGGGCTAGATACATTGCAAACCACCTCGGTGTTCCAAATTTTTGAAAAGAATGCTTTTTCGCCTCCTTCCCATTGCACAGTCTCGGGAATCTGATGAGGTAGTTTAATGATCTCTTGTGCTTCACTATTAAATGCGAATAAAAGGGACAATAGAAATAGAATAGGTGCTTTCATTATTGTTCAAGTTAGGTCCATTTTGGACGAAGCTCTAAAATAGGAAATAATATCTTGTATCAAATACTGTATTGACCTCTTAATTTTAAAAATAATGTTACATTTAATACTTTAAGTTGTCAATACTTTCAATGATCCAGACCAGGTCTTATATATTTCTTCTGAATATATTTTTCTGCCTATCGCTTTCAGCTCAGGTTGCGGGAACTACCTACGAAGGAGATAGGCCCAGCATGAAGGCCGTTAAGATAGCATCTTCACCGGAGATAGACGGGGAGGTACTGAATGACCCGCTTTGGCAGTCCATTCCGCAATACAGTGATCTGATTCAAACCCAACCAAATTTTGGATATCCGGCCAGTGAACGGACCGATATTCGAATAGCATATACTGATGATACCTTTTATCTATCTGTGGTCTGTCATGATGCGCGCCCTTCAGAATTAGTTGTTTCTGATGCAAGGCGAGACGCTAATCTGGACAATACTGATGCCTTTATTTTTATCCTGGACACCTATAAAGACGGACAGAACGGTTTTATTTTTGGCACCAACTCACAGGGGGTGGAGTATGATGCACAAGTTGACAATGAAGGGCAGGGAAATTTTAACGCAAACAGACAGCAAGGGGGCACTATAGGTGGTTTTAACTTAAACTGGGATGCCAGCTGGGTGGTTCAAACCCAGGTGGGAGAATTTGGATGGAGTGCAGAATTTGCCATTCCCTTGCGAACTATTCGATTCCAATCTGGCAAAGATTGGGGCATCAATTTTAGAAGGAATATTCGAAAGTCGAACGAGGTAGCCTATTGGGCACCAATACCACTTGGATTTTCCATCAACAGGTTATCTCTGGCAGGTACTTTGACAAATCTCGATCTAAGAAGCCCCGGCAATTTAAAGGTAATACCTTATGTTTTAGGCAAATTTGAAAAGAACTACGAACAAACAGATCCCAGCGTTGATTTTAGCCCGGATGCCGGAGGAGATATTAAATATAGTATAACGCCAAGCCTTACACTCGATGTTACTTATAACACAGATTTTGCTCAGGTAGAGGTAGATGATCAACAAGTAAATCTGGATCGATTTAACCTGTTCTTTCCTGAAAAGCGAGCTTTTTTCTTAGAAAATGCAGGCTTGTTTACCGTGGGAAGTCCCGGGGAAGTAGATCTTTTTTTTAGCCGAAGAATCGGTATAGGAACGGAAGGAAATCTAGTACCTATCATCGGAGGGGCCCGTCTCTCAGGAAAGCTCAATAGGACCAATGTTGGATTGTTGTCCATGTTCACAGAAGATGTAGCTGAGGCTGGTATAGAAAAGAACAATTTTAGTGTGGCCAGGGTGAATCATGAATTCAAAGGAAGGTCGGCATTGGGAGCAGTGTTTGTTAATCGTTCTGGTTTAGAGAACAGCAATGATTTTAACCGTACCGCTGCCATTGATGGTAAATTGGGATTGGGAAACAAAGCACGCCTGTCCGGATTCTATGCGCGTACTTATGACCCTAATGATACGATCAATGCGCATGCTTTTAAAATGCAGGCCGATTATCTATGGGACAATCTCGAAATGCGTCTTGCTTATACCGAAGTAGGGCAGGGGTTTAACCCCGAGGTAGGCTTCTTGTTACGATCTGCTTTCCGAAAGCCGGAGGCCCTAATACTTTATCGCTACAGACCTAAAAAAGAAAACTCGAAGATCCTGGAATTACGACCCCATATATCATATAGGGGATATTGGAATTTTGATGGTTTTCAGGAGACAGGCTTCCTTCATTTAGATAACCACTGGGAGTTTAAAAGTGGGCTGGAGATTCACACTGGGATGAATCTTACCACGGAAGGGGTGGTCAATGCCTTTGAGATCTCAGAGGGCATTTTTGTTCCCGAAGGCACCTATGACCATACGGAAGCCCAAATAGTATTTTTCACCAACAGGAGTAAGCCCCTTTCAATTAACATACGTTCCGTAATGGGTGGTTCTTTTGGAGGTTCGCGGTATTTGAACAGTGGTACGCTAAGCTACCGCCAGGGGGATAATTTTAATATCGACCTTAGTTATCAAAACAACAGATTTGAATTGCCCGGAGGAAGTTTTACCGCCAATATCCTAAGAACACAGCTCTCATATGCCTTTACTCCGAGTATATATCTTCAGGGACTGATACAAAACAATACTGTGGACGACCTCTGGGCTGTAAATGTTCGCTTCAGTTGGCTACAAAGAGCTAATACAGGACTCTTTGTAGTGTATAACCATAATGTAAGAGACGGAGACCCACTCAATAACAGCTTTATCATTAAGTATACACGGATGTTCGATCTAGTAAAATAGTACCAGATCTTAGTCCTGAAGTTCCGGATAGCGTACCTCTTCACTTATGTTCGGTACATTTCCAATATATTCCTTGCCTCTCAATTTATGGACGGTACGAGCCTGAAGTTCTTCTTCGGGGTAGGAACGAATAAGCTCTTGAATAGCTTTCTCATCCAATTCATCTTCCACAGGGATCAACCATTTATCTACCAAGTCATCTGGCAATATCAAAGGCATTCTTGGGCCTTGAAGTTTCGGGTTATTATGTATCCTGGCCATCATAGGATTGCCGTCCGTTGTTACAATACCAAACGTATTGAGATATTCAGCTGTTTCGGGATCCTTCCACCTGTTCCATAGTCCGGCCAATACCAAAGGCTGCTGATCTTTTCTATGTATAAAATATGGATAGGTCTTTCCCTTAAAATGGTGGTGTTCGTAAAATCCGTCTACATACACAAGACAACGGTGATACGTAGCTGCAGTTCTGAAGGAAGGTTTTTCAAAAATGGTTTCCCCCCGGGCATTCAGGGTATTGTTCCAGATCTTTTTTTGCTGTACTTTATCCTTTACCCAGTGGGGTACCAGACCCCAGGTGGCCACTTCCGGAACCACTCGATCTTCTTCGGTATAGATCAGGAGTTTTGGATGCTGAAATCCAGACGCATGGTAGATAGGAAGGTCTGTCAATGGCCCCAATTTTTGTTCTATTTCCCTAATCGCGATCTCGTCACCGTATTGCCTGGCACGTTTTAATTGAGCTTCTAAACTGGCTTGAATGTCGTAACACATGTCCGGGTATTGAACTAACTGTTTAATACTTCCATTACCCTTTGGGGTAAAAAGGGCAAATGCCTTAATTTTTTTCCCGTCAGATCAAAGAATGCATTGGCGATGGCACAGGCCACCAGCGGTGTTCCGGATTCTCCTACGCCCTGAGGTGATCCTTTGGAAGATATCAATGTCGTTTCTACGCTGTCAGGAATATCTTCCATTCGCAGAATCTGATAATCATTGAAATTTGATTGCTGAACTTCCCCGTCATTAATAGTGATCTGTTCGGTTAAAACACTCCCTATTCCCATAAGAATACCCCCTTCAATCTGTGCTTTCACATTATCTGGCTGGATGATAATACCGGCGTCATGAGCACTCCAAAAATGATGTACCTTAATTTTTCCGGTAGTATAGTCCACAGAAATTTCGCAGATCCCGGTACTTAAGGTGCCACTCCTTTCAAGGAAGGCAACCCCTTTCCCACGGCCATTTTTTTTCGGGCCAAACCAATCTGCCATACTCGCTGCTTTTTCAAGTGTAGCCAGGGCATTGGGTGCATTGATCATCAATTTTCGCCTGAGTTGAATAGGGTCTATCTTTTGGCCGTGTGCAACTTCATCTAACATACATTCAATGGCAAATTTATTGGGACCATGGCCTACTGCCCTCCAATGTTTGAGTCGTATCCCATTGGAAACTTCCCGCCATTCGGCATATTGATTGGGGATATTGTAATAGGCATTTTTTATTCCGCTTGCCACCAGGTTTCCGCCATCACCTACTACAATATGGGAAAAGGCAGTTATATTTCCCTTATTATCTGTAGCGGCTTTAAGACGCTGTAGTGTTAAAGGACGGTAGGCGCCGTACCTCAAATCGTCCTCACGAGTCCATATGAGTTTCACTGGCTTCCCTGGTATTTCCTTTGCCATGAGTGCACATTCTGTTACAAAATCTGTCATGCTCCTCCGTCCAAATCCACCGCCCAGGTATTGCAAATTGATATTCACATTTTCAGGAGGTATGTTCAAAACTTGTGGAACTCCTAATTTAGAATCAAATCCCTGCTGGCTGCCTACCCATACCTCGGCACTTTTGAGATCAGTAGAAATCTTTACAATGGAGTTAAGTGGTTCCATCTGTGCATGGTATACATAGTCATTTTTGAAATCTGCCTGAAAGACTTTGGTTGCTTTTTTAAAGGCCGCATCTGCCGCCCCTATTTCGGTAAGTATCCTTCCAGCTCCCTTGCCATTTAGCATCGCTTCATAACTCTTGAAGGCATCCTGGGAATTGAATCCTGCGGCTGGGGAAGATCCCCAGATAATTTGTAGTTGTTTTTTTGCTTCCAAAGCCTGCTCAATCGATGATGCCAGTATTCCAACGGCATAATCCAAAGTCACCACTTTAAGGATACCAGGAAGACCTGTAATGGCTAGTTTCATTCTGGAGCACGGGTGTTGCACCATGTTGTTTTCCTCGCTCCAAAACGGCATACACCATATCTTCCATGGCAATGTCCATTGTAAATTGAGCTGATCCGTCTACCTTTTGAGGAATTTCCTTCCTTGGAAGATCTTTCCCAATTAATTTATATTCTGAAGGATCTTTGAACTGGGCTTCCGTAAATTCTGGGAGGGTCTCCGGAATTTTCAGTGAGGGCACCAATGCCCCATAGCTAATTTCTCTATTATCTTCCTTGTGTTTCACGAAACCATCCTCTGTTTTGAGCATTTCCATTGGAACCTGCCATTGGTCTGCAGCATTGAGCATTAAAATATAACGAGATTGTGCTCCGGCCCTTCTCATAATCGGATAATACCCTTTGGTTACCCTGCTACCGGCTGAGAGCATTATTTTTCCAGTATTACCCCAACCTTCAGAACCGTATATAGCAGATTCCTGGGGTGAGAACTCTACCCGCACATTTGGCCAGTATGCGTCCATTTCTTCGGCAAAAATTGCGGGTAATGAGGTCATGGAACCCTGACCCATTTCAGCAGCCGGATTAAAAATAGTGATTTGGCCATCTTCCGTAAGTTGTACCCAGTGAGTTAATGCGTGTTTTTCTAGTTGTTCCTCCACTTCTTTTGAATCCTTGCATGCTATAAAAGTTGGGAACATCCCTGAAATACCTATAAAAAGAGAAGCGCCAGTGGTTGTTTTAAGAAATTGTCGGCGATCTAATTGAGAAGGAAGTGCTTTGGGCTGTTTCATAATCAGGAAGTCTTATTCTTTGCGGAGGCAATTTCAATGGCTTTTACGATACGCATATAGGTGCCACATCGGCATAGGTTACCGTTCATATAGGATTTGATTTCTTCTCTGGATGGAAATGAATTCTGTTCGAGTAGCGCGGCAGCCTGCATAATCTGACCACTCTGACAATATCCACATTGGGGAGCCTGTGCTTCAATCCAAGCCATCTGGACAGGATGGGTTCCGTCGTTGGAGAGGCCCTCAATGGTTGTGATCTCCTGGTTTTGAGTAACTCCGGATAAGGGCATCGTGCAGGCCCTTATGGGTTGCCCATTCACATGGACTGTACAGGCGCCACATTGGCCTATACCGCAACCGTATTTTGTACCCGTAAATCCCAGATGTTCTCTTAAAACCCATAGTAATAAGGCTCCTTCATCCGTTTCCACCTCATATTTTCGTCCGTTGATTTTTAGCGTATACGATTTCATACCATAAAACGATTTACTTTGTTAAGCTACGGAAAATTAACCTATCAGGCAAGTCGCATGAAGGGCACCTTCCTCCTAAAATACTGATCATTATTATGACATTATTCTACTTTCCAACCAGGTCCTTTTATAAATCGGCCCGGGAAAGCCCCTGTGTGTTCTCCATCACTTAAAACAGGCACTCCATTTACCAGAACATGGATCATTCCTGTGGCGTATTGATGTGGTTCTTTAAAGGTGGCATTGTCCGTTATTTTATCCGCGTCGAAAAGAACAACATCCGCGAAATATCCCTTTTTCAAGGCACCTCTTTTATTAAGTTTCAGGTTGGTGGCAGGCAGTGTCGTTAATTTATAGATCGCCTCTTCCAGCGAGATCACTTTTTCTTCCCGTACAAAATGACCCAGAAGTCGGGCAAAAGAACCATACGCCCTTGGATGAGTACTTTGTTCTAAAAATACGCCTTCATTGGTATATGAACCGGCATCAGAACAAATAGCCATATAAGGGAGGGCCAGTTTCTTTTTGATATTCTCATCCGACATTGAAAAATAAACCACTTGAATACGGCTATCATCTTCATAAATAAGATCTGCCACAGTTTCTCTGGCAGATTTTCCCCGGTCATTGGCTACTTCGGCCAGAGTTTTTCCAATCATGGATCTCAAATCCTTATTTCTGAAACCAACAAGCAAAATATTTTCAGGTGGCACATGAAAATCGATCTCCTCAATCATTTTTTGGCGCTTGGAAGGTAGTGCCATAAGGGCTATAGTGCTCTGATGTCCGCCTTCCTTGGCCCAGGCCGGGAGCAGTACATTAAGGCCGGTTGAACTGGCGTTATACATATACATATCCGTTGTAATGGGCAGGCCCTTTGTTCTTGCAGATTCTATCAATTGTATGGCGCTGTCGAGCAAGTGCCAGTTAGCGGTGCCTGAGGCTTTAAAATGATAGATCTCGGCTGGGATACGGGCTTCTTCAGATACCGTGATCAGTTCCTGAACCGCATCGAGCAGTTTTCCTTCTTCATCCCTGATGTGCGAAATATACATCCCATTGTGTTTGGAGGCAACTTTTGCGAGTGCAATGATCTCCGGGGTTTGTGCATGACCACTGGGAACATATATCAGGGATGTAGAAAGGCCCACAGCACCTTCCAGCATGGCTTGTTCCACCAGGGCTTCCATCTGTGCTAATTCTTCCTTAGTGGGTATTCTGTTTTCATATCCCATGACATATTCACGAACCGTTCCGTTCCCAACAAAAGAGGCAATATTTGTGGAAACCCCTTTTTCTTCCATAAAGTTGAGATATCCCCCAAGAGTATTCCAGGGTATATCATAAGTGATGCTCTGTTGCCCTTCCTTCATTTCTCTGGCCATGGTCTCATTTAATGGTCCCATGGAATGACCTTCGCCCATCACTTCCAGGGTAACTCCCTGACGGATATCACCCTGAGATCTTCCGTCTTCTATCAGGGAAACATTGGCCCAACTCAGCATGTTTATAAATCCGGGAGCTACGGTTAGTCCGGTAGCATCAATTTCCAATTCTCCCATGGCATTGGCGAGGTTTCCCATGGCCGCGATCGTATCCGCATTGATTCCTAAATCACCAACAAAACCTTTACTTCCGGAACCATCTAGCACAAAGCCATTTTTGATCAGAATATCATATTTGACAGGGGTGGAACAATTCATTAAAAAACCAATAATGAATAGTAGAACTAACATTGAATATCGTTTCATAAACCGGATTTTCTATTCTCAGGCCAAACCGGATTTTCTGGAGTGGTACTTAAAAATACTCTAAAAAATGGGCACTCCCAAAACTTTCATCTTTGTACTTTTGCGCAAAACCATTCCCATGAATTCGCGCAAAGAACAATTGAAAGCCTTAGACCGACTTCTCACTATCATGGATGAGTTACGGGCCCAGTGTCCCTGGGATAAAAAGCAGACCATGCAAAGTTTGAGACATCTTACCATTGAGGAGACCTATGAATTGGGTGACGCTATTTTGGAGGGGGACCTTCCGGAAATAAAAAAGGAATTGGGGGACCTGTTGCTTCACATAGTCTTTTATGCCAAAATTGGTTCTGAAACGGGGGATTTTGATATTGCTGATGTAAGTAATTCGATTTGTGAGAAATTGATTCACAGACATCCACATATTTATGGAGATGTAGAGGTGGCAGATGAGGAGGATGTAAAAAGAAATTGGGAAAACATCAAGCTATCGGAAGGAAAGAAAAGTGTTCTGGAAGGGGTGCCGGCGAGTTTACCGGCCCTAGTTAAAGCGAATAGAATACAGGATAAGGTTGCCGGTGTGGGGTTCGATTGGGAAAAGCCTGAACAGGTTTTTGAAAAATTACAGGAGGAGCTCGGGGAACTTCAGGAGGAACTTACAAATGGTTCTGAGGAACAGATAGAAGCCGAATTTGGGGATGTTTTGTTCTCAATGGTCAACTATGCCCGGTTCTTAAAGATAAATCCTGAAAATGCTCTTGAACGCACCAATAAGAAATTTATCAGGCGTTTTTCATATTTGGAAGGAAAGGCCAAAGAAGCAGGAAAGTCGCTCAGGGAAATGACCCTGGCGGAAATGGACGTTCACTGGAACGAGGCAAAACAACTATAAGATAAAAACAGACGTTTGTTAGCTCGCTATACCAAAGAATTTCGTTACAATATAAGACTATCGGTTCCGGTTATCCTTGGGATGCTGGGGCACACCTTTGTGGCCTTTGCAGATAATATCATGGTAGGCCAATTGGGTACGGCGGAGTTGGCTGCGGTATCACTGGGAAATAGTTTTGTTTTTATTGCGATGTCCTTGGGAATTGGTTTTTCAACGGCTATTACCCCCTTAGTAGCAGAGGCAGATGGGGCGGGCAATAAGAACGATGGAAAACGAGCCCTTAAGCATGGTCTGGTACTCTGTACCTTGCTGGGAATATCGCTTTTTGGCCTAATTCTTCTTATAAAACCATTGATGTATATGATGGATCAACCACCGGAAGTGGTGGTCCTCGCAATTCCATATCTGGATCTGGTTGCTTTTTCCCTGGTGCCCCTGATCATGTTTCAGGCCTTCAAACAATTTTCTGAAGGGCTCTCACAGACCAAATACCCCATGTATGCTACGATTATAGCGAATGTCCTTAACATTATCCTGAATTATTTGCTGATCTTCGGAACATTTGGGTTTCCAAAAATGGGAATCATCGGGGCCGCTATTGGTACATTGATCTCCAGGGTGGTAATGCTGATTTTCATTTGGGTCCTATTAAATAAAAAGAAGAAGTTTCATTTTTATGTTACAGGCTTTAATTTTAGAACATTAGAGCGCAAGGTAATGAAGAAGATCATTGATCTTGGATTTCCATCTGCCTTGCAAATGTTCTTTGAGGTGGCCATTTTTACGGCGGCTATATGGCTTAGCGGAGTGCTGGGTAAAAATCCTCAGGCGGCGAATCAGATCGCATTAAATCTTAGCAGCATGACCTTTATGTTTGGTATGGGTCTGGGTGTGGCAGCTATGATTCGGGTTGGCAATCAAAAGGGATTAAAGAATTACAGTGAATTAAGGCGTATAGCACAGTCTATTTTCTTCCTAACCCTCTTGGTAGAAATTGGTTTTGCGGCACTTTTTCTCATCTGTAGATTTTGGTTCCCTACCATCTATTTGGATGTAGACGATATTGGGAATCAAATAGATAATATGGAAGTAATTGGATTGGCTGCAGAATTATTACTGGTGGCTGCCTTCTTTCAGATCTCCGACGGATTACAAGTGGTGATTTTGGGTGCCTTGCGTGGATTACAGGATGTGAAGATCCCCACTGCGATTACCTTTATTGCCTACTGGATGATCGCTTTCCCCATAAGCTATTACCTTGGATTGCATACCGACTTAAAAAGTACGGGAATTTGGATCGGACTGCTGGCGGGACTAACTGCTTCGGCGATTATGTTGTATCTTCGATTTAATTATTTAACTAAAAAATTGGCCATGGAAGCCGCTGTCAAAACCGGGGTAAACATGCCATAAAAACATCCTATGGACCTACCAAAATTCTTATTGGGCGACAATACAGATCATCCATCCGCCATCTTTATTATTCATACCGAATATCCTCGATTTGTCATCAATCTGGAAAACGATGAGGTGGAGTGGCTGGAGGAGTTTACGCAAGATGATGAAAAGGAACTTGCCGCGGAAGCCAGGGACCTGATAGAGGCCGCCAATAAATTTTATGACAGGGAAATAGCACGATACGACTCGTAATATGCTGGAAGAACTTCTCCACTTAGACCAAGAGGTTTTTTTGTATCTGAATACTATGGGATCTCCAGGTTGGGATGGTTTCTGGCTGTTCATGACCAACAAGTGGAGTTCTATACCGCTGTATGTACTTTTATTGCTTCTGTCTTTCCGATCCCTCGGTGCAAAAAAAACCTTATTGCTATTGGTTAGTATTGCATTGCTGATCACCGTAAGTGACCAGCTTTCTAATTTTTTTAAAATTGGCGTAGCCCGACTCAGACCTTGTTATGACCCGGATCTTACCGGACTTATCCGACTGGTAAAGGCATCCTGTGGGGGTACATACGGTTATTTTTCGGCCCATGCCTCCAATTCATTTGCTATCGCCATCTTTTTTGCACATTTCTTTAAGCGATCGTATAAAATTCTTGTGGGGATTCTTCTTTTATGGGCTTTGATTGTTTCCTATAGCCGAATCTATGTGGGCGTACATTTCCCACTCGACGTCCTTTCAGGGGCACTTATAGGATCGTTCTTGGGCTGGCTATTTTATCGTTTGTATGTTTTAACAGCTAATAGGTGGCCACTATGATATCAACCGTTCGGTACTGGGGTTTGGTAGTTCTGATGATTCTGGTTTATCTGGCAGGGATGTTTGTCACGCTATTTGAAAACGATTCTGCTCAGTTTGCTGTGATGGCGATGCGTATGGTACAGGAAAACGATTTCCTGAGCCTTTTCAAAGGTCCGGAGGAATACTTAGATAAGCCCCATATGCATTACTGGCTGTCTGCTCTTTTCTACAAGCTTTTTGGAATTTATGATTGGGTCTATCGCATCCCGGCTTTGCTTGCTTCCATTTTAGGGGCCTACAGTACTTTTGGCCTGGGAAAGCTTCTTTATAATAAAAACGTTGGGAAGCTGGCGGCTCTTATTTTCTTATCGGCCCAAACCATCGTCCTCTCAAACATAGATGTGCGTACGGATGCCGTTCTAACCGGCTTTACCGTTTTTGCCATTTGGCAATTGGCGGTCTACATTCAAAATGGGAGCTTCGTTGCCCTTGTATTAGGGGCCTTTGGAGCGGGGATCGCATTTTCAACCAAAGGGCAGATCGCTTTATTGGTAATTGGCCTCCCTTTATTATGCCATATCGCATATACAAGAAGGTGGAAGGTTTTGTTTAATTGGAAAGTGATCCTCGCCTTACTTGTCTTTGCCTTGTCTATCAGTCCCATGCTATATGCCTACTATCAGCAATTCGACCTTCATCCTGAAAAGGTGATCAGGGGTCGTGCCGAACGGAGTGGATTGCTTTTTATTTTTTGGGAACAAAGCTTTGAAAGGCTTAGTGGGGAAGGAGTAGGGAAGAACAGCAGCGATTATTTCTTTTTCTTTCACACCTTTCTTTGGGTATTTCTCCCTTGGACCATTGTTGGAATAGCTGCCTATTGGAATCACTTACGTACCTTTTTTAAGCTGCATTTCAGAAAAAATTCTAAACATGAACTACTCACCGTTGGGGGCATAAGCTTACTTTTTATCATCATTAGTTTTGCGCAGTTCAAATTACCGCACTACCTGAATATTCTGATTCCATTATTTTCTGTTTTGGCTGCGGCCTATCTTGTCTCCCTTAAAAAGAGGGGAAGAACCAGGTCTCTGAACCTGTTGCTGGCGGGGCAGTATTTTATTTTAGGCCTGATTTTTATGGTTACGGCCCTGCTCTGTTTTTATGTTTTTGAATGGGATACTTGGCTCGCGTACTTGCCCCTATTTATAGCCTATGGGGTGGTCGCCTTTTTTGTTGTCAAGAAAGAAGCACCCTATATTCGGATCATTACTATCTCCGTACTGGCCTCTGTGCTCCTAAACGGTGTTTTAAACCTCCATTTCTATCCGGAGCTTTTAAAGTATCAGGGAGGCTCTAACATGGCAGCTATAGTTAAAAAGCAGGAGATAGCCGTCGACCGTATTTATAAAGTATCCGATGCTCATACCTGGTCCCTTGATTTTTACAATCGATACCCGTTGCGTATATCTACGGTAAATGAGATTGGCGCTTTGAAAGATGTTTGGGTCTATGCATCGGAGGTAGAATTATCGGACCTGACGAAAGCCGGAATTGTGTGGGATCGGGAATTAGAAGTAGACCAATTCAGGATAACCCGACTTCAGGGAAAATTCTTAAATCCATCAACACGGTCTGCTGTTTTAAACAAGATGTATCTTCTGCATATTAAGTGAAGACTAGGGCTGCTGTTCTGTATTCAGTATAGGTTTCCTGAAGTGGTACCAAATGCCCAGCAAAGAAACAAAGGCCGTGATCAGGAAAAAGAGCATACTTATGCCCACCGACCTATCTTCTTCCAGACCCAACCAAAGTGCCCCATAGAGGAACACCAATTCCCTGCTTCCTATTCCTCCAATGGTAAGGGGAAGTACTGATACAATAGAAGAGATCAGAAAAATAAAGAGATATTCCAGGGTAGATACCTCAATCTTCAGGGCCTGTAAGATCATCAGTACACATCCCAATTGTGCCAGTTGTACAAGGGCAGAGAGTACATTAGACCGCCAAAAAACAGGTAGAATATAGGTGAAAAATCGCCTTTGTAATGCCCAGAAAACAAGAACACTTAGGGGAATGCCCAGCCAAAATACCCATTGAAATGGAAGTAGGATTGGATCCTTAAGCGTGAGGCCAAGCATACAGGCAAAAACAAAGAGCAGCAGCATACCACTTAGCCTGTCTAATAACAGCACGGCGACCACTTTTTTGGTAGGCACCTCAAACTGTTTTTTTACATAATACCCCTTATAGGCATCGCCGCCAATTCCACCGGGGAGGAACAAATTATAGAACATCCCCAGCAGGTATAGTTTCAGATTGCTTTTATGGGTGAGTATCACCCCTATTTCATGAAAATAAAGGTTGAGCCTAACAGCAGCCAATACCTTCGAGATCACAAAAAACAACAAGGCAATGATCACGAAAAATGGTTGTGCCTTCTTAAGGACACCGAGTACCTCAGAAAATGGAATTTTGGTAAAAATAAAATAGAGCAGGGCAGCACTTATGAGAATCTTCAGCAGGGTGATCCCTTTTTTACCAAGGTTTTCCACCTATGCTAATATTTTTGATGCGATAAGGTCTTTTGCTTTGAGATTCGTAATAGGTGCGTATCAGAAGTTCCATGACGATTCCGATAGTAAAGAGTTGAATACCGGCCAGGATAAACATCATCCCAAAAATAAGTAGCGGCCTGTTTCCAATATCCTCACCCATCCCCAATTTCACAATCAGAAGGTAAAAATTAATCAGAACGCCCAAAAGAATAAGGAGTACGCCCAGTATCCCGAATAAGTGTATAGGGCGTTGAAAGTATTTGCGGATAAACAATAGAAGCATCATATCTGCTACTACCTTAAACACCCTTTCCAGGCCATATTTGGAAACCCCTGCATGCCGGGCATGATGTTTTACGGGTACCTGCTTGATCTGGGCACCTTCCAAAAAGGCCAACAGGGTTATAAACCGGTGCATTTCTCCGTAGAGATTGAGGTCTTTTGCAATGTCTTTAGTAAACACTTTGAGGGCACAGCCGTTATCCTTGATATCTAATTTGGTTACACGTCTTACCAGGAAATTAGCGATCTTGGAGGGGATCTTTTTAACCAGGGAATCCTTCCGTTTTTGCCTGATGCCAGTGACCAGATCATATTCTCCATCGAGGGCATAGCTCAGCATTTGCGGAATATCGCTTGGATCATTCTGGAGATCCCCGTCCATGGTGATGATGTATTCACCCTGGGCATAATCTATACCTGCTGCCAAAGCCAGACTTTGTCCGTAATTTTTTTTTAGGGCCAACAAATGCACCTTGGGATCTTTCATATCCCGGATCACGGTGCGGGTCTTGTCCTCCGAAAAATCGTCTATATAGATGATCTGATAGGTATACCCTTCCAGGCTTTCATGAATCTTTTGAGTAAGCAATTCCACGTTTTCCTCTTCATTGTAAAGCGGAACGACGATAGATAAAAGAGCCTTGGTATTCGGATTCATGGAAGTGGCTTGTTTGCTGGCAAATTTAGGTTTTTTATTTAAGACCTTTTGCATAGAGCGCTATTAGCCTTTCGGCAGCACGGAAAGGAGAAATGGCATTGTTTTCTACCTCTTTCTGTAAGGGCCCCATCATTTTTATAACCGCCTGGGTACTATAGAATTGTTGTTTTAAAAGTCGTTCCACGGTTTGGTTGAACCAATAAGTATTCTGCGATTTTCGTTTGCTTACGAAAAAGCCGCTTGCTTTGTTTTTGGTTTGATAGTCGTGGATCATTTCCCAGATCTCAGGAATTCCGGCCCCGCTTAGCGAAGAACATGTCAGTACTCTTGGCGTCCAGCTATTCTCTTTGGGGGGATACAGATGAAGGGCCCTTTCAAATTCAACCCTGGCCCGGTTGGCCCGCTTAATATTGTCACCTTCGGCTTTATTGATGACAATGGCATCGGCCATTTCCATAATGCCCCGTTTAATACCCTGAAGTTCGTCACCGGCTCCGGTGAGTTTCAGGAGCAAGAAAAAATCGACCATACTGTGCACTGCGGTTTCGCTTTGTCCCACCCCCACAGTTTCCACGAGGATGACATCATAGCCTGCGGCTTCACATAAAATAATACTCTCTCTTGTCTTCCTGGCAACGCCACCCAGAGAATCCCCGGATGGGGAAGGTCTAATAAAAGCCTGCGTGTCTTTTACAAGTTGAGGCATTCTGGTCTTATCTCCCAAAATACTTCCTTTACTTATCGTACTGCTGGGATCTACCGCCAGGACGGCTACTTTCTTGCCCATGTTAGTGAGCGTACTCCCAAAGCACTCAATAAAGGTACTTTTGCCAACCCCGGGTACTCCGGTGATGCCAATACGAAGAGTATCCTGGGTTTTTAAAAGACATTTTTCAATGATCTCATAGGCCTTTTCCTGATGGACAGCCTGAGTGCTTTCTACCAGGGTAATGGCTCGGGCTAAAAGCGACTGGTCCCGATTGCGTATACCAGCCACAAGTTCTGAAACGGATGGCACTTGTTTCCGCTGGCTAAGAACTTTAGAAATGCTACTGGAACTTATATTTTTTTTCCCGCCCAAATATTATTTGTTAATAGGGACCTTTACTTTGGTGGTGTCCCAATACAAAGTTAAATACAATTGATCTTCATTTTCGAAAGCGATAGTAAAACTTTTCTCAGATTGTGGCAGCACTATAGTGGGCACTTGTATTTCCATAATATCTTCATCTGGATCTCTAGATGCTACAGCATTTCCGTTACTATCATAATTAGATCCCCAATCCGGGATTTCTTTATTCCATATTACAGACCAATTGTCTTCGCGTGGTATGGTCCACAAAGAATAACTTCCGGTAGGCAGCGCATTGCCCATTACTGTAATATCTGATGCAGTGACAAAAACAGTTGCTTTGTTGGCGCCCGTTCTCCAAACTTTATCATAAGGCACCAATTCTCCAAAAATAACCCTCCCTCTTTTAGATGGACTGCTGTATGTTACTGATAAAGACAAATCATTTTGTGTATAAATCGCAGTTTTTTCAGGGCTTTTCCGTACTATTTTTTGTACAAAGGGCATTCTTTTCATAAGAGGTATGCCGACAAAATAAAAAAGTAATGCAAGTACGATTAAAACCGTTGAGATCCATATCCACTTTTTCATTAAAACGATGGTTTTGGTTTATGATACCCTAATGTACTAAATCAATAATAAAAAGGAATTCAATTAGACGGTTTTCTATGGATTCTTAGCCCCTATTTTAAACTAAAATCCTATGTTATATTGATGACGACAATATTTTTTTCGATGGCCTAGAACTTTAGATATGCTAACGCATACTATGTTCTTTTTTACCCCCAAGTCTATTGATTAAGGGGTACCTGAACCTTCGTAGTATCCCATGCTAAGGTTAAGAAGAGCCCATTGTACTGATCAAAACTGATCGTAAAACTCTCCTGGGGTTGGGTCATATTTATTACAGGAACCTCTACTTGTAGCACATCCATTTCAGGATTCCTTGTGGCCTCCGAACCTCCACTGCTTAAGGTGGCCCCCCAGTCCGGGATCTCATTATTAAAGATCACTGTCCAGTTTTTTTCTCGTGGAATGGTCCACAGGGAATACTTGCCGGCTGGGAGTGTCTTTCCCTTGATTGTAAGTGCAGTTTTGGTCTCAAAACGGGTGGGCTCATTGGCGCCAGTGCGCCAAACATTGTCATAGGGAACAAGTTCTCCGAAAATAATACGTCCTTTTTTGGATGGGCTGCTGTAGTTTACCAGAAGGTCATACGACCCCTCAGTATAGGTGGTGGTAGTTTCCGGACTATTTTTTTTGGTTTGTGTTCGTAAAAAAGGCATGGCTACAAAATAAAAGAGCAGGCCCAGCACGACTAAGATCCCGAGGATCCATTTTAAAATTTTCATAGTGGTGGCTGTTATAAGTATTAAGGTTCTAAGGTACTAAATCGAATGTAAAAAAGGATTCATTGATATAGATTTCTCCGGGTAAAAGTAAAGCGGAGGGGAAAGCAGGCTGATTTGGGGCATCCGGATAGTTCTGTGTCTCAAAACAAATGGCTGCCATGTCATTCGGGGTAAATACTACCAGAGCGGGTTGATCTGAGCGTACACTCAGTTGTATCCCGGATTTTATTGAATATGCACTGGCAAAAGGAAGACCTTTAGGCTCTATGACAAAAGGGGTGTCTAATCGTAAATTTCCGATCTTTTTCGGGTGTCTGAAGTCGAACACCGTGTTTTCAATATTTTCCAAAATTCCCGTAGGAAGCAATTTTTCGCCTGTAGAAAGTCGTTTTCTGCTTCGGATGTGGAGGATAATATCGTTTATGGTGGCTTCGTTATCCAGGGTAAAATAAGAGTGATTGGTCAGATTTACTACGGTGGGTTCATCTGTAGTTGCCTTGTGGTATACCCTGAGCGTATTCTCTATAAGTTGATAAGTAACAGTAACAGTGAGATTGCCTGGGTAACCCTCCTCCAGATGGGGACTAATATATTGGTAGCTAACATAGGGTTCTTTGTCTTCACAATGATCTATAAGCTTCCAATACCTGCGGCCAAATCCTTTTTTGCCTCCATGAAGGTGAACTCCATCTTCCTCAAATAGGGGATAGGCCGTATTTCCGATTCGAAATTGGCCTTGTGAGATCCTGCCGGCAAATCTTCCAACACAGGCTCCTAAAAATCTATGATCCTTAAGATAGTCCTGAGGTTCTTCAAATCCGGCTACACAATTCTGTTGCCTGCCATTTTTATCCCTGAATAGAATTTTTTGGATGATGGCCCCGTAGTCAAAGGTACTTAGGTCAATCAGACCGTTATTTATGGTAACTTGTTGCAAGTATTTTGCTTAAAATTTCTTTAAATGTAGGACATTTTGCAACATCCCTTTTTTTATTTCGTCTTTTAAATAGCAACAACAAAACCAAGGTTGGAAACTAACCACATGTTTCGTATTGATCTGGTAGAGCGCTGCAAGCAGCACGACCGGAAAGCACAACTCGCCTTGTACAGGCAGTATTGTGATGGGATGTTCTGTGTTGCCATGCGTTTTGTAAACAATAGAGATGATGCGGAAGATGTATTGCAGGAAGCCTTTATTAAAGCATTCCAAAAAATACATCAGTTTAAGGGTGATGTTACTTTTGGCGCCTGGCTGAAACGAATTGTGATCAATAAGAGTATTGATTTTTTAAAAACAAAGAAGGAACGGACGGTAGAAATCCAGGAAAATACCCTCCAAATCGTAGAGGATCAGGATTGGACTGTAGAGGGCGATGTGTCCATGGAAGAAGTAAAAGCTGCCATGACAAGATTACCTGAAAAGTATCAATTTGTATTGCAATTATTCTTGCTGGAAGGGTATGACCACGAGGAGATAGCGCAGATCCTTGGGCTGTCTAATACGGCCAGCAGAACACGCTTATTAAGAGGTAAAGGCTTTTTAAGGGCCATTTTAACAAAAGAAAATCATGGGACAGGATCTTAGAAATTTATTGAAACAAGCACGCGAAAAAAAATATGTGCTGAAAGAAGGTCACGAAGCACGGTTTACACATCGTCTAGACGAGGCATTCCCAACACCAAAAAGATCTCGATTCTACTTTTTTGGGGTGGCAGCTTCTGTAGTGATATTGGTTGGACTTAGTATAGTATTCTTCGGGACCGGTGGGGTTGACGAACCAACGAAAACCGTAGTGATCCAGCAAAAGCCTGAACTTCAGGGGATCTCCCTGGGCGATGTATCACCGGATCTGAAACTTGTAGAGACCTATTACGTCAATTCTATCAATTTGGAATTAGCCAGCCTTGAGATGTCTTCTGAAAATAAAGTGGTGGTCGACGATTTTATGCGGAGGCTGGGAGAATTAAATACAGAATACAAAGAACTGAACAATGAATTAAACGAAGTGGGCCCGAACGAACAAACCATTGGAGCCCTTATCAAGAATTTGCAATTGCGCTTACAATTACTATTGAAATTAAAGGAAAAATTACATCAATTAAAATCATCAGAAAATGAAACAGTTACTACCAACAATGCCTAGGATACTAATTCTGGGAATGCTCTTTTTCAGCATACACCTGGCTGCTCAGAAGCAAACCAGGACCTACAATGAAAAATTCAATGTGGGAACCGATGCAGTACTCGATATAAATACGAGCTATGCAGATATTCAATTTGAGACCTGGGATAAAAATGAGGTGGTTGTTGAGGCCAGTATTGAGCTCGACGGCGCCACCCCGGAAGAGGCGGAAGCTTATTTTAAAAATTCCGGCATCAAGATCCTTGGAAACAGTAAAACCATTGAGATCAGCACCTATGGAAATAACAGCTGGACGACTAGAAACTCATTGTGGCCCGCGGACCCTGTTCAACCAATGCCGAATATGGAACCATTGTTCCTTGCACTTGAAATTCCAGAATTACCACCCATGCCGGAAATGCCGCCTTTGCCTCCGACACCCAATGTTAATTTTGATTATGAAGCCTATCAGAAAGATGGCGATAAATATTTAAAGAAATGGAAAAAGGAATTCAACAAGAATTTTGACAAGGAGTACCAGGAGGAAATGGAAGCCTGGGGGAAGGAATTCGCCGCACGTGCTGAAGCAAAGCAAGATCTGATGCAGGAGCGCCTTGAGGCCATGGAGGCACATAGGGAAGAAATGGAACAACAGCGAGCCGAAATGCGCGAACAGGCTATGGAAATGAGAGAGCAAGCACAAGAGCAACGCAAAATAGCTATGAAAGACGCTAAGGAAGCAAGGGAAAAGATGCTTTTCCAAATGAGAGACGCAGATGCTCCTACTATTTTTTATCGCTCAGAAGATGGCGAACCTAAGAATTATAAGATAAAAAAGACCATCAAGATAAAAATGCCAAAGTCGGCCACCCTAAAGATGAACGTAAGGCACGGGGAAGTAAAACTGGCGGCCAATACAAAAAATATCAATGCTCGTTTGGCATATGCGAGCTTGCAGGCTTCCACTATTGAGGGAGACAGGACGCAGATCAATGCGTCCTATTCCCCTGTTAAGGTCGCCCAGTGGAAGATTGGCAACTTAAATACCAGTTTTTCAGATGCCGTAGAACTCGATGCGGTAACTCAATTAACCCTCACAACAACCTCTTCAGAAGTGGTCATTAATAAAGTACTCAAGGATCTTTTATGTACCAATGATCTTGGATTACTCACGATCAAAGCGGTGGATCCTAATTTTACAAAATTGGATATCAGGGTTCAGAATGGGGAACTGCAATGTGTCATGCCATCAACCCCATTTACGGTAAGTACAGCGCATACACGCTCTGATTTCAAGTATCCTTCCAACTGGGTACTGAATAGTACCAAAAATGGGCAGGAAATCCTTCACACAGGCTATTCCCAAAAAGGAACTACCTCCAAAAAGCTGACACTGAAAAGTGCCTATAGCAACATTGTTTTAAAATAGATCTATTCTTCTAATATCAGGGTCCCAAAGATATCGGCATTGATCCACCCCTGATTCTTATCCTCGCCCGGAACAAAGACCGATCCGATAAAATTCTCCCTTTCCTTGCTTCCATCATTATCACAATACGCCAACGCAAAGCCCACCTTCTTGCCTTGCTTTAATGGCACCGGAGTATTTACTTGGTCATCCTTATACTGATCACTATAAAGTCGGATCGCCATTTCCCATGTTGTTAGTTTACCAATAGTAGAACGGGAAGATTGAATATGATCATTGTAAAGTCTTGGTTCCCTGTCCGGGGCCAGATCTACAACATTTCCGTCTAATGCTATATGGTAGGCAAAGGCATTGTGGCTAAACTGGTGCAGGCCCCCGGAATTATCTTCATCCAGGAATACTTCAACGCAATCATCATCCCACCATAGTTTTAAAGGTTCCTTTCTGGCATCATAGAGGGTATCATCTGTGATTTCAACCAGCAGATAGAGATAGTCGTCATCCCAGCTAAGTTTATATCGCCCGTTAAAATCCTGAAAACTAAAGGCTTCCCCGAGCCAGTTCTGGTCCAACGGGTGCCAGGTGGCAAGATTCCAGCAATTTTCGGTGGCCTTGCCATCTAGGGTAGGAGGGGATGTTGTTTTTTTGACCTTCAGGAGTTGATGGTCCTCTTTTTCTTTTTTTCCGCCACAAGCTACAAGGCAGACCAAAGCGCAAAGTAAGATCGCATATTTCATAAGGTTCATTTTAAAGTGCTCTATGTTCAAAAGGAATGCACAGGCAAATGAGGATAGGTAGCCCATTGGCATTTCGTTCGTCATAGATCTGGGGTTACTATGGTCAATGAAAGATACAAATTCCTCAGTATTTGTTTTCTTTTTTGTAGGAATTTTGCACAAAGCATCAAAAATGGCTGTCTTTCTTCTACAAGGATCAGGCTTGTCCAAAAAAAAAACCGATTCTGATGAATCGGCTATTTTTTTAAATTTTAAATGGACCTAATGCGCGTCTTTTTTTAAATACTTTGGAAAATTTTGTTTAAACCGGTTCAGTCTTGGAATGGATACATTGGTGATGTAGGAATTGTCAGGGTGTTTCCGTTCATAGTCCTGATGGTATTCCTCAGCCTTCCAAAAGACCGTAAATGGCTCTATTTCTGTAACAATAGGCTCGCTATACACCTTGTTGTCATCCAGAGCCTTAATGTATGCTTCAATGATCTGCTTCTGTTCGTCATTCTTGTAGAACGCAATTGACCGGTATTGCGGACCTCTGTCTGGTCCCTGCCTGTTGAGGGTTGTAGGATCGTGTGATCCAAAGAAGACCTGTACCAATTCAAAAAAGGAAATTACCTCAGGATCGTAATAGACCTCTATAGCCTCGGCGTGAGTTGTTTTTCCATAGCTGACCTGTTCGTAGGTAGGATTTTCTTCCGAACCCCCCGCATAGCCTGAAACTGCTTCTCTTACCCCTTTTACGCTTTCAAAAATGGCCTCTACACACCAGAAACAACCGCTGGCGAAGTAGGCAGTCTCGTATTGTTGTAGCTCGGAATCACTCAGTTTTTCAGCCTGGGCCACAGGTTCGCCCGGTGGCTGGGGCGTTTTAGTCTTAGACTGGCAACTTCCTGTGACCAGTAATAGTATAGTAATAAAGGAGACTTGTAATATTTTCATCATCTTTTTTATCATTAGTATCCAAAAGTTAAAAATACTTTCCATAATAGTGGTTAAATCCATGTTAATTCCACCTTTGGTGCACTCATCCTGAACCCCTATCTTTCAGAAAGAAATTTAAATTGCTTTGAATAAATTTATTGAAGCCCTTAATAAGGTTGGGACAATCCGGGTATTGGACCCGGAAATACCTTTGGATCGTTATACTCCTGTAGATCTTTCTATTTCCAATCATGTCTTAAAAGGGGTAGATCTTGGCGATCCTGATGCCTGTCAGGAGTATTTAGACCATGTTTTGGCAACAAACAATGTGCAGGTGGCTTATGGGGGGTATCTGGAACAACGAAATTTATACAGGGGTAATACAAACTTTGAATCCCATGCAGCAGAACGGAGGGATGTTCATTTGGGAATCGACTTCTGGTCGGAGGCCGGTACCAAAGTGGTTGCTCCGCTACATGGCAAGGTGCATAGTTTTCAGAACAATGCTACCAAGGGCGATTATGGCCCTACCATCATTTTGAAGCACAGCTTGCGAGATACTGCTTTTTATACACTTTATGGCCACTTGTCGCTCGAATCGTTAAGTGAACTCTATGTAGGAAAGGTATTTGAACAGGGGGAGACCCTTGCTACCCTGGGTTCTGCAGAAATTAATGTGAATTACGCCCCACACCTGCATTTTCAGTTAATTGTTGATCTACAGGGCCAACAGGGTGACTATCCCGGAGTTTGCAGGCCCTCTGAGCTCCATTTTTACCAAATTAACTGCCCTGATCCCAATATACTGCTCAAGATGTAAGTTGTTTGTGACGATAAACGACCCCTTTTTTCGGTAAGCGGTTTTTGGGGATGTGTACGTTTATCGATGATTTTTTGCACTTTACCCAAGTTCTTGCCAGATACCGAAAAATAAGGGTTTTTCAGCGAACGGCAACCCGGTGAACCCCCGATCCTTGCGTTTTATATATATAAAACGCAAGACATGAAAACGCTACTAACAATCATCTTTATCTTCTTCATCAGCTTCGCTGCCCAGGCTCAGGAAAATACTGCTGAGGTAAAAGTAGAAACTGCCAAGAAAGAGATAGTTACTGAGACTGCTAAGGAGAACAGCGTTGCTCGTCTTTATCGTTTTAAGAATAGCAGAATCAAAAAGGAATTGTCTTTTAAGACTTCTAAGAACACTGCTGTATTGGCTTAAACTTATGTACGGACTGTAATTTTACATTCATGAATTTATTCTAAGAATTAAAAGACATCTTCTTTCAATGGTCGTATTCTCCTTTGCCAAAAGCCTAAAGATTCTACAATTCAAGAATTTCTACCGCACTCTTTAAAAAACCGATAAGACCTACCCCTAATAAGAAAAAGCCAAAATAAAGTTCATGTAGTGCCCCATTTTGAACCGAAAAAAAACCAAGAAGGCCAATAACCATAATAAAAAGGGTAATGGATGCCATAAGAATGATAATGCTAGGTGCTTCTTTTGGCCGATCTTTTAAGTATTTAAAAATCTTATTCTGAGATTTTGAAGGATCCTGAAGCGTTGCCAGACTAATTCCCAATCCAACAAAAATAAGTGAACTATTAAGATCTGGCCAATCTATTTCACTGCCCGCAAACAGGGGTTGTGCCACATAATATAATGCAAGTATCATGGACGGATATTGCAGGTAACTGCATAGATGGAGTACTTGTTTGATCAGTTTCATGGAGATGAGTTTTTCAATCTTTGACTAGATGTTTTTATTGTTCCCAATTAATCATTCCATCTTCCTTGGAGTCTTTATAATATCTGAACAACGATCATTTTTCCATTGAGATACCCAAATTTAATTTTTATAATACCTGTGATCTGCTCCTATTTTCTTCACTGGCTTTGTTGATCACCAAGGCTATTTAGATCCCAAAGACCACAAGCACTATTTCTCCAATTGCATAATTCAGGTAATTCGATGTTTTGTTTTTCTCAATAAGATCCTTTCTAATATGTCGGAAGAATTTGATTGGAAGCAGTTGGCTGATTTTAAAAATAGGAATTTCTTCACCTAACCATTTGCTTTGAATATGATATCCATTACTCGATACTCCAAACCACTACAATAGATGCTGAAAAGTCGAGGTCACTGGGCGTAAAGCCTTCAGACATTTTGGAGGCCGCACGGAGGCTCATAATATCATTTTCTGCTCTTATGGGGGTCGCATACGAATTGCCATATTGAATGCGGATCACCTTTTTAAGGGTGGTCCCGGATGCTGTGCTGATCAACTTAGCTTTCTTAAAGGCATCTTTGGTTGCCAATTGAATGAGTTGGTCCCCAACGGACTCCCTCAGGTCATCTGAGAGGGTAAAATTAAAACTCAGATCGAACTCAGAGGCACTCTCTGAGAATTGGGATAAGATCTTGCTGAGATTGTTCTTGGTATTCTTAAATTCCAGATGCACTTGTTGGGTGGCAACGTACCCGCTGTCTATCTGCCGGTTATTTCTATACATGGTATTCTTCCGTACTTGAAAATTATCGGTCATAATACCCTCCTGTGAAAAGCCCATCTTACGGATCTGTTCCCGGATGTCTTGCGCTTTATTTTCCAGGCTAGTTATGGCGTCTCCAAATTGCATCTCCACCTGGCTCAGGGATATATTGAGTATACCCGTATCCGGACTCATGGCCATTCGGGCCGCTCCGGTGATCTCGAGCTGTGGGTTCTGATGGGTCTGTTGTGCCACAGTTAGGGTGGAGAGTAAGAGAAATAGTATGGGCGTGAGAATTTTCATAAGGGTAGTTCTTTTACTTAAAAATAGGGATTTTTCAAATGAGTTTGATAACAACTTCGGTTTAAGGTTATTTTTATTTCCGGTATGTATTCAGCAATAAAATAACAAGATACACTATTGGTATCCCGGCCAAAAAACACAGAAGAGCGGGCCCTACATAGCTATTTATATGTGAATAGTGGCCCAGTCCATTTAAAACGGATAAAAGTGTAAGGGAAAAGCAACTAAGGCTGATGGCCAATCCCAGCACCCTTAACATTTGAGATGCCATTTTATATTGGTATGCGGCATTTTCAGGTGTAATTTTTGTCGGATAATTCAAGATGCGGGGATACTTACTAAGTTTTATCACAACGAATACAATAATGCCGAGGATGATGGGTAATTCCCACAAAAGGCTTTTGTTACCATATCCATCGGTATCTTTTTGGGGAGTGTTAAAGAGGATGAGCAATCTATCAGGCAAATCGTTATAATAAATAAGGAGAAGTAAGCCCGAACCCAGAAGCAAAAGTATGCTTGCAATCAGGATGATTGTATCAAAGGTAGTTCTTGGGATCTCTATTTTGGGACGGGTCATTTATCAAATTACGTACAAGGTGTGTATATAAGATTAGTTATGTGTTTTTAAGCACTTAATTTAGCAAATACAGGCCAAACCTGCATGCCTGTCCTTCCTACGAGACTTAGGAAGGTGTGAGGCAGGCAGACTTTCGTTATTTCTTTAATTCGGTATTAATTAGTTCTATAAGATTATCTATCTCCTTTTGCATGTCTTCTAATCTATCAATAGTCTCGAGTTGAGATATACTTTTCCAACGATGTATACCTTCATATACTAAAATCAGTTCCTTTAAATTTTTATCAATATTTAAAAATTCTTTCATTTCAGGTTGATTTTCCAGCCTTTTAGGTAGCGTTGTTGACCCTAACAGATCACTTAATTTTTGAGTTATATCCTGTTGTCCACTACTTGTGTCTTCAAAACGTTTTATAGTAAGGTTTTGCAGACGCTTTAGGTTCATTAGTTTATTTCTTATTTGTGAAGGAATTAAACCAATATCACCACTGTTCTGAAGTGACTCGAGAGTATTTGTATTGAATGTTAAAGGTGTTGATATTAAAGCAAGTCTTGAAATCTGTTCATAAGCTTTAATTGGTGTTAACACTTCACTATCATAGGAGTTTGTGTATTTGCTATATTCTTTTTGGTGATTCCTGAATTCTTTAATTGTATTTTCAGCAGAGACTAAATCATTGTCCAGGTCGTCTAATAATTGCACATAATATTCCTGTTTCTTTGAGTCTAATTTTTGATTTTCATTCCAGTTATTAATTTGTAATGCAATTAAAATCCCAATAACGACGAGAATAATTTCTCCTATTGCGTATTTAAGATACCTGCCGGCCGGCCAGGCGGGCTTTCCTGTTTTATTTTTTTCCATAAAGTCGTAGCGTATTCTTCTGAAAAATTTAATCATAATCCATTCCGAAGTTTTTTATCATAGTATATGATTGGTGATACTGAAAACGGCACTAATGTTGTAAAAAAATAGATGTATTATGGCAAAATCAACATTAACCAACCATAGAATCTCAAATATTTAATATCCATTATCAAAACCACGTCCTGGAGTGTAAGGTGCTCCGGCTTTAATTAGCTTTTCCTCCAATTGTTTGATATCACTGTTAAATATAGACTCTGCTTTTTGTTTTAAGGTTGTAATTTCAACTTTGGCAATTTTATAACTGTCCTTATGCGTTTTGGTAGGAGCAGAGGTCGAGTATTTTTGTTCGTAGCTAATGATTCCAATTCTAGCGGCAGGACTTTTAGGCTGACCGATATCTAATTTGGTTTTGGCAGGATCTCCATAAAGTGCTACATCGAGAGCCTTTAGTTTATTTTCAATATCCAAAACTGATTTTGAAAGCTCGGCATACGGCAGTTCAGAGCGTTTTATGGCAGATTTAATATAGTTTAGTTTTGTATTAGATTCACCAATAATCTTCTGACAAGCCTCGAAATCGGCCTCAAGTTGTGAAACTTGCTTTTGGAAAGCGACTTTGGCTGCTCTATTTTCTGCTGGCATAACAGTATTATCTAAACCGATGACTTCAAATGAAACAGGGCTCACCAAAGCAATTAATTCACCATCCTTATACAAGTCCATTTCTACGGTATATGTTCCAGGTTCTACCAAGGTGCCTTCATCAACAGCTTCCCATGGGTTATAGAAAGATGACTTATTTAAGTTGATTGGCTTTTGAAGTGTATAGCGTAAATCCCATTGAAAACGTTGCAGGCCTTCTTTGGGTGTTTTAAATTCTTTTTTTACAACTTGTCCGTCACTATTTTTAATGGTAAAGACTAACGATGGCTTATTCTCATTTAGTTCTGCTTTTAGAGTCTCATAGTCTGGGTACTTTGCATCTTTTCTGTTTTTAATAAGCGCTGTTTCTATTTCAGTTCTTTTGTCCTTCAACGATTTATAGGTGTCATTATAGTAATAAGTAATCATCGCTTCTGGCCCGAGATTAGGGGCTGTGAAAAAGTTGTCACCTTGAAATGCTTTACCAGGTAAGCCTAACGGAAGACTTTTTTCCCATGATAATGCTTTTCTTATAGGATATATCTTAGCTGTCTCAGTAGGTGCAGTGTTCTCAAGAGTTCTCAATGCGGAATAATCATCCATCACATAAAATCCCCGGCCAAAAGTACCAAGGACCAAATCATTTTCTCGTTCTTGAATTGCTATATCTCTAACAGCAATAGTTGGAAGTCCTGAAGCCAATTCTTTCCATCGTTGTCCTTTATTTGGCGAAAAGAATACGCCATACTCCGTGCCACAAAAGATCAAATCACTATCAATATGATCTTCCTCAATGGCATAGATACTTCCTTTGTTTGGCAGGTTAGTACTTATTGAAGTCCATGTTTTTCCTTTGTCGTTTGATTTAAATATGTACGGTTTAAAATCCCCGTATTTGTGATGATTAAAGGCAACATACATTACATTTACATCGTGTTTAGAAAGGTAAACGCTGTTGACATACGATTGATTTGGAACACCCGGAATATTTTTAATAACCCGCCAGTTTGTTCCTCCGTTTTCTGTGATCTGAATTAATCCATCATCAGTTCCAATCGCAATTAAATTTTCGTCAATAGGCGATTCAGATAAGGCTACAATACTACCATAAAGTGATGTTGAACCGTTTTTCGCAACGGCATCAATACTAACTACCCGATCAAAAACTTTTAGTTTATTTCTATCAATTTGTTGTGTTAAATCATCGCTAATAACGTCCCAACTGTTTCCGTAATCGTTTGAGCGAAATACTTTATTAGCTGCAAAATATAAACGGCCTGGTGCATGTCTGCTAACCGCCAATGGAGCATCCCAATTATAACGATAGCTATTTTCATTTTCTCTTTCCGTAGGTTGTATACCCATAATTTCGCCACTTTTTTTGTCATAACGTACCAGAAATCCGTATTGAGATTGTGCATAAACAATATTTGGATTATCTGGATCTATTTGAGATTCAAATCCATCACCACCATTGGTAATAAACCAATCAAAATTGGTGATGCCATGTCCGGTCAATACTCTGGATGGTCCACCAATACTAAAATTATCCTGGGTTCCACCATAGACATTGTAAAAAGGAGTATCATTATCAACGGCTACTTTATAAAACTGAGTAATAGGAATATTCTCTTTAAAATCCCATGTTGTGGCGGCATCAAATGTTTCATATACGCCTCCATCGCAACCCACTAGCCAATGCTTATTATTGTTTGGATCAATCCACATGGAATGATTATCTACGTGTTTGGCTACCTCACCAACTTTATTGAAGGTTTTTCCGCCGTCATGACTGGCAGACATCCAGGTATCCATGGAGTAGATGGTGTTTTCATCAATGGGATCTGCAATAATTTCCTGATAATAATTTCCGCTTGTGGTATGATCTCCTCTTTTTTCCCAACTCGCACCTCTGTTAGTAGACGCAAAAAATCCGCCTTTATCATCTGCCGCTTCAACAATTGCATAAATAATTTCCGGATTTGCAGGAGAAATTGCTAAACCTATCCGTCCTAATTCGGTTTTTGGCAATCCAGTGTTGATTTCTGTCCAAGTGGTTCCTCCATCAGTACTCTTATGCATACCAGAACCTGGACCACCACCAACGTATGTAAAGACATGTCTTCTGCGTTGAAATGTTGATGCGTACAAGACATTGGGATTTCGTGGATCCATTTGCACATCATTTACTCCTGTATGCTCATCTACTGAAAGAATGGCTTCCCATGTTTTTCCACCATCGGTTGTTTTATACAAACCTCTTTCCCCTCCTTTGCTCCACAATGGACCAATAGCGGCGACATAAACCACGTCAGAGTTTTCAGGATGAACAATAATTCGACCAATATGTTCTGAAGTTTTTAAGCCCATATTGTTCCATGTTTTTCCACCATCAAGAGACTTGTAAACACCATCACCATAGGAAACAGAACGTTGATTGTTGTTTTCTCCCGAACCCACCCATACAACATTAGAATTATTAGGATCCAAAGTAATACAACCAATAGAGTAGGAGCCTTCATTATCAAAAATTGGGACATACTCTATTCCCGCATTGATAGTTTTCCATACTCCGCCCGCTGATGTGGCTACATAATATTCATAAGGATTGTTTGGATTTACAGCAATATCTGAAATTCTGCCTGAAGTAAGAGAAGGCCCAATACTTCTCCATTTAAGACCATCAATTTCTATGTTATCCAGAGGTTGTTCGACCTCTTTTTTTGTTTTTTGAGCTTGAGTACATTGCATACCAATCCATAGGAATGCAAGCGAGAGCATATAGAATTTTTTCATTATTGTATTATTTGGTTAGTATTTATATAATTGAATTAGTAAATAATTATAAGAACCTGATTTGAGTTACCTCAATTTTTTAATTTAAACACAAGGTTTGGTATATGGTTTTTTGCTTGGCTAGGCAACTAATTTAGTAAATACAAACTCAATAAAAAATCCGCAGGGCCGAATATCTAGGAGGTTTTGAGACCGACTAGTATTAGTACATTTATACATTGTGATAATTAGGGTGTTCTTTGGTACTTAAAATTTTGACAAATAACTCCTTAGGCTGGTAAGTAATTGTTTATTATCCTTTTCTAAAGCCACGACTATCTCATTAACTGTAAAGGCATAATTATAGAAAATCCCATTTCTAAGTTCAACATCTTTTAGGGCTTCTTTTATGTCTGGTTGTGCCTCATTCTTAGGATCTTGACCTAAATATAATCCTGGGATTTTGAAAGCATATTTTCGAAGTTCTCCTCTTTGACGTTCATAGTAAGCTTGCCCTGTATTTATAAACATCTGGTAGTTAGTGTAGGTTCTAAGAATATTATTTCTTACCGATGGATTTTGAATCACTACTATTCTTCCTGTACTTTTCATTTCATCGAACGTAGTGGTTATTGGAGTAAAACTAACAGCCATTTCCCATTGCATAGAAAAATAATAATTGATAGAATCGTTAGAAAACGATTGTCCTTCAAAGTAGTCATTTAACTTTCTCTTCCTCCTCACTTGCTCGTCTGATTCTTTCTTTAATCTGGCAATTGCAATGGAGTCTGCTTCGAGATCAATAATAAGGCCCGAGATATACTGTTTTTCTAATTTCCTGTCCTTATTACTATTATTCCAATTATTTACTTGTAATGCCAACAGAATCCCAATCATTACAAGGGAGATCTCTCCAATTGCATAAAGCAGATATTTACTTAACTTATTATCAGTTAGGAGTCTTTGTCGGATTTTACGAAAGAATTTTATCATGGGCCATGGTTAGTCATAATGGAGCACAAGGTGTTCGTATAAGATTAGATACATGTTTTTACGCACCTAATTTAACAAATACAGGACAAACCTGCCTGCCGGGTTACATACCGTTTGTTTACAGACAGGCAAAGCGAGCTCAAGCAATTCAACATTCAAGCGGGTTGTAGGGTGCATTAAATGTAGGAAATTCTGAGGAAGTTCTATCGCACCAATGAATGTAAACCTTAGTTGTACGTTGGTTTTGAATAGTAGCAGAGGCACTTTCATTAATTTTCATCCTTTATCTATACGGACCAATACGTAAACCACATTATCCAAATAGCATAAAACATCAATGGACATATAATTGAATTCATAAGAAGTAGTATGGACCATGGCTTTCTCATAAAGTAAAGGACCAGCGAAAGGATCAAATTGATTCCAATGAGCACGGGAATTAAAAGAAAGATATCCAATGATTCTTTAGAAGCCGGTTGCATCACATAAAACCATACACTCATAGCTACGAGTTGAAGTATGAATAATCCGAATGTAATTAAAGTGCTACGCATCTTAGTGCACATTTTTTATAAAATTGTGTGGTTAGTTTAAGAAACCAATATAGCAAATACAAACCGTATCTGCTGGTTTAGATACCTCAGGTATGCAGGTAGAGAATCCGCTAGTCCCGATAGCTATGGGGATCCGTAAGTTGGCTTTTCCCAGCAATGAATTAAACAGGGTCTTGGCTGCATTTATTATTCGTCAGCTCCAAATTCAAGTTGTCGCTTGTATTCTTTTTCATCAAAATGGCCATTTGATTTTTGAATTAATCCCTTGTCATTGATAGTCCATTCCTCAAACCCGCTAATGTTTACTTTATTTCCAGTCCCATGGGTTCCGTTATTTGTTCCGGTCAATGTCCAATAGAATCGTGTTTTGTCCGAATTAGTACTCAGACTATCCATTGAAACAACCATATCCGGAAAAGCCTCCATAAATCCTTTCGCAACATTTGTGATGGCTTCAGTGCCTTCTGCTGGTATGCCATCATTTATCTGTAGAACTCCATCTTCAGAGAAAAAGGATGAGACAAAATTTGGTCTTTGACTACACCATACTTGTGCGTAACTCCTGGCAAAAACCTCCAGATCAAATTTTTTCATCTCCTCAGGTAAGCGTGTATTTGTAAATGAGAGGTTAATGAATTTCCATTCGCCATCTTCCTTGATTAGTGTGAAATTGTCGATATTGTTCGTACGTGGAACGCCATATGCATGTAAGGTAGCATCTGCCCAAACTAAAGCAATCTGCCCTTGATTTACTAGGATTTTATATTCATTGACGGGTTCGAAATAAGGCTGTACTTCACTGTTTTTAACACGTTCAAAATATTCGTCTATCGTAGCTACTGAATTGGTCCAGACCCCATCGCGAATAACGGCAATTCCCAGGTTTGCCTTGTCTGAAATTATGGAATCCATAGCCTGCAAGTCATAATTACCTGCAACCATCAACAGCTTTTCAACCATTGCTTTTATTTTTTCTTCCTCCGGATTCAAGATTTTTTCTTCCTGTACTTCAGTTAGCTGTTCTGTCACTATCGTTTTGCCTTGATTTGATTGGCAACTGATAAATAAGCTAAAAATTACTACAAGAGATAATATTAAAGTTCTCAATGTACTTTTCATAAATAAGTTTTTTAGTTGCTGCCAACGGTCTAGTATAACCGTCAGTTACGGTTTTATATGCGTTAATTTTGGGTTTAGCTCTGACGCTAGCAATTCCGAGTGGATTCGGACGTAGTCGTCCCGATAGCTATCGGGACGCCGTAATTGCGGTTATACATTGTTGTGCAACGTTTTATTTTTTCTGTTTCTTCATCCTCATTAAAATCCAACCAGCAAGCAAGAATAGCATAATTGATGTAAACAATGGAACAATCCATATTTTTTCAATTTCAATATTTAGGGTGATAAATAATGTACCAACTGAAATTATTATAGCCCAAACTGCATATCCAATCTCATCATAAAACCAAGCGTAAGGAAATAAATGAGCACCTGTTATAATAGCATAAGCCATAATAAAATAATCAGGATATTTGATTAAAATAAAAATTAAGAATGGAAAATAAACTAGTTGAGCAAAGTTCAACCAAAGCCCAAGTGGTTGTAGAGGATTATCTTTTACTTTCCAATTTGTTTTTAAGATTTTAGATAATCCAAAAGCAAGAGGAAGCAAGATTGCACCAATCATAAAGGTGAATATACTTCTGTAATATGAAGTGTATTCTAAAGTCCATATGTAAGATATTGCCAGCCACAATATGCCAGCAGAAAAAATGAAATCAATTCCATTTTTTGCTTGAAGCTGAATTTCTGCTTTCAATTCTGTCAAACCCTTTTGTTTCATAATTTTTTTTAATATCCGTTTTTCGTTTCGCTAATGTTGCGCAACTGGTTATATATGCAAAAAAGCACTCTTAAATCACTCCTGATTAATTGGATAAAGCAATAAGAAAAGCTTCTTACAAGGTGCCATTATTTTCTGTCAATACTTAGTAACCATCCGTTTTTACTACTTTTTGTTCCCGCCCAATAAGTACATACAGCAAGGCCCCTAAAATTCCGAGAAAAAGCACAATAAGGACCCAGATCAGCTTGTCATTCGTTCCTTTAAATTCACTTCTTAAAATGTCAATCAGGGCCATTATGGTAAATAACAGGCTGGCGAGAACCAAGGCAGTGATCAGAACAATCCAACCCGGTCCAAGGGCTAAAAACTGTGTCATAGGAATTTTTTAATAGTTACATCAAGTATAACAAAAGAGCGCCCAGCTTAAAAGCCCTTTTCTTACATTTTTTGGGGAGTTTTCAACAAAAAATATTTACCAGCCAGCAGGAGCTATGGCCCAATAACTACCACCTGTATCGTTCTTCTCTCACAAGGCACCTCCTTCCTACTCAAGAAAGGCACGTATCTCAGCCATAAGCTTTACATAATCGGGTTCATGGGTATACATCATATGTCCGGCCTCAAAATAGGCAAAAGAAACACGTTCAGTAACAATATCATGGCGGTTAAAGGTGTATTCAGCATCAAAGAACGGACAAATAAGATCGTAATAGCCGCTGGCCACCAATACCCTCATAGCGGTATTTCGCCTCATGGTATCACCTAATAAACGGGCCGTATTTACGGGCATTGGTTCCCAATACTTGCCTTCAGGGACAGTGCGCCAGCGCCATTGGTTGCCAATGGCATCATTACCGGTGAAATAGGGCCTGTCCATCTTTACTTTTAAAGTGTTGGCGTAGTAGTGGTTCAGGGCCGCAGTGTACGCCGATGAGATCTGGTAGGAAGCCGGGTCTCCCAAATGGGGCACTTCCGCCACATCATCCCCTTCGTCGCCCATAAATCGGCCGTCTAACCTGCCAATGGCCACTCCTTTTTCTTCCAAAAGTTTTTTCTGAAAACGTGGGACCAGTATCCTGAGGTTGCTATTTAAAATATACGCCTTCTCGAGGCCAGTATAATAAGCCAATTGCTCTGCCAGTTGATTTTTTTGTGCCTGGCTGAGCAGGTTCCCTTTATACAACGCAGGTGCATAGGTCTCATAGGTGAATTCGCGGCATTCCTGTACAAAGGCTTCCAGTGTATTTCCCTGCCCCGCTTTTTTATGATACCATGCTGTAGCGGCCATACTGGGTAAATAGGTGAGGTAGGAGGTAATATTGTCGTGTATGGAGGTAGACCCCGCATAATCCAGGGCCTGTGAGATAAGGATAAGACCGTTAAGGGACATGTCTTGTCCGTCCCCTTCGAGTACATGGGCCACAGCTGCGGCCCTTGTGGTTCCAAAACTCTCCCCCGCAATATATTTTGGGGAGAACCAACGGTTGTTCTCGGTGATCCATTGCCGCATAAATTTGGCGATGCTATTGGCATCTTCGTTCAGCCCCCAGTAGTCTTCCACCTTCCCTTTTCCCAGAACCCTGCTATACCCGGTGCCAACCGGGTCTATAAAAACCAGATCCGTAAGGTCTAGTATTCCTTCCTTGCTGGCATTCATACGGAAGGGTGCCGCCCCGTCATCGGCATCTGCTTTTGATGGTACTTTTACCAATTGAGGCCCCAACAGCCCCATATGCAGCCATACGGAAGCAGACCCGGGCCCCCCATTAAAAACAAAAGTCACCGGCCTCGAGGAGGGATCTGTTACCCCATATTTTGTATAGGATACTGCCCAGATAGAAGCCACGGCTGTTCCCGTTTCGTCTTTTAAATAGTGTTCAGCCGCTTTTGCGGTATAGGCGATGCTCTTACCTCCATAGATACCCTGGTGCTGGCTTACGAAGGACAGTGGTTCCGGGAGGGGTTTTTCTTCATGCTTTTCTTCCTGTGGAAACACAGCAGAAAGAGCTAATAAAAAACAACTTAGTATGGTTGTGCGATTTAAGATAGTGTGCATAGGAGTGGGATCAGTAATTTTTAACTGCTTATTTTGATATTCGTTCAGACGTATTATTATGTTGGGTATAGCTGATCACTTTGCCCCGGGAATCTCGCTGAAAAACTACGGTTTCGCCCAGTTCTCCGTCATCGCGTACACGCTTAAAAGTGTCACCTTCTATGTGTTTAAATAGTGTCATCGCTTCTACAGGTTCGCGCGTTGGGAGATACATCATAACCAACTGTCCTTCCCATGCCCCTATGTATTCTTCACTCCCCCAGGGAAGGGCATTGTAATAGCCCACATACTCCTGTAAGTTTACGGAAACGCTATCCTTTTTCCCGGTTTTTACTTTGTTTAAAATGGCATACAGGCCACTGCTGTAGCGGTTAGGGTTGGTCCCTCCTGCATTGATCATTACAGAATACGCACGCTTATTCTTAAGGTCTAATTGCAACGTAGAACGGTAACCCGGGCAAGACCCTCCGTGCCCTACCCAGGTAGTACCATTGGGTCCTTTGTACACTACAAAGCCGAGGCCCCAGGTAGTTTTCCAACCGGGATCTGAAAAATGTACCTGTTGCATAAGCTTTAGGGTGGCAGGAGCCAATATCTCATTGATGGTAGAATCGCGTAAGCGAAACTGCCAGGAAGCAAATTTCCCCAGATCGAGAACATTAGATGTAAAGCCGGCTGCCGGGGTAATGCCATTGGCTTGAAAATAATTCACGGCAGGGCGCTCCCCTTGTCTGTTTAGGGCGCTATAACCAATGGCCAGGTCTTTCCCGTACATGGCTTTAGGCATTTCTGCACGCGTATTTCCCAAAACCAGAGGATCCAGAATATGTTGTTGCACATAGGCCTCATAGGACATGCCTGAGACTTGCTCCACGATTTCTCCCAAGAGTGTGAGGGCCAGGTTGCTGTATTGGAAATAGGTAGACGCAGGGTAGAGTGTTTCCTGGGCTCCCAGGGCACTCTTCACCGCTTCCTGGGTGGGAAAGGGGAAGTCGGGTCCTGTCCAGTATGGAAAGTTCGCCTCACGGGGCAAGCCGGAGGAGTGGGTAAGGAGTGCTCGTACGGTTATAGGCCCGCTATCCGGGAATTGTTGTTTCAGGTCATAAAAGGGCAGCAAGGCGTTTACGGTATCATCGAGCCGAAGTTTGCCGGCATCATAGAGTTTCATAATGGCCACCGCCGTAAAAAGTTTGGAAATGGAGCAGATACTGCAGAGGGTCTCGGCAGACATGGCCAGGTTCTGGGCCTTATTGGCCATTCCAAAGCCGCCGGACCATAGTACTTCCTGGTCCTCAATGACGGCCGCTGATATGCCCGGTAATTGTTCGTAATCTTTTTGCGCATCGAGCCATACCTCTATCAGGGTAAAGGCTTCGGAAAAGTCCTTTTTTTCTTCTTTTTGAGCGAAGGAAAAGGAAAGGAAGAAATAAAGGGCGAGAGTGGTGCAGAAGTTTTTCATAGGGTAGGTATTTGGTGTGCGTTATGATGGTTGCTCTAAAATAGGGAATTGTCTACATATCCCTCTGTTCTGTTATTATTTTGATGAAATTTTTAAGAAATCATGTAAAGTTTAAATCTAAGTGAAGCCACCACCAGTCCCCAATAAAAATTAAATTTTAGTCTATATCTTTTTTTTCATTTGTTCGTTTTAGCTTGATCCAAAACGAACCAAAAGATCAAGAAGCTTTTAGGAAATTTTTGTGCCTATTAGGACCCGATACATATCATCGGGCACAAAACCATGGCGCGGCTATCGCGCATGCTCTTTTTCGTTTCACGAAACGCACCTCCGCTGGCCACGCCATTATTTCTGAAAACCTTCGTTACCCTACCTATTCGAATGGAAGTAGAGTTGTGATATTGTTTCTTTAGGTTAGACCAGCTATTTGGCTCAGGATTTATTTTGCTCTGTAAGTTCAATTTGCTTTTCCATTAATTCTGCGATTCGGTTTAACAGTTCTATGTCTTTGGGGGTGGAAACTTTTACATCCTTTGGGTCCTGCGCCCTGTTCCGTAAAGTATTCATAAACTTGACCACCAGGAAGACCGTAAAGCCAATGATGATAAAATCAAAGGAGGCTTCTATCAGTTTTCCATAGCCAATGGCAATTTGTTCCGGGTTGGCCACGCCATCTGTGGTAACCGCTTCACGTATGATCCATTTCCTGTTTTCCCAATTAATGCCATCGGTTAGGAAAGACAGAGGTGGCAGGAAGATCTCCTTCACGAGTACATCTACCACCTTGTTAAATGCAGAACCGATGATCACACCAATAGCGATGTCTATCATATTTCCTTTTACTGCAAATTCCTTGAACTCTTCCAGAAGTTTAAATTTCATACCTAATATTGAATTAGAGTTAGTATTCTTTGTGCTTTGTTTAGAACGTATATGGATGTATTTCGATCCGTATAATGCCGGGGAATTAAATGTAATAAATTCCGTGCCTATTCCTAAGCCTTGATAGAAGATGAGATAAAAAATAGAATTTCAGCGGTATTTGAGAGAAGATTAATCGGATAAACGACCCCTTTTTTCGGTAAGCGGTTTTTGGGGATGTGTACGTTCACCGATGATTTTTTGCACTTTACCCAAGTTCTTGCCAGATACCGAAAAATAAGGGTTTTTCAGCGAACGGCAACCCGGTGAATCCCCGATCCTTGCGTTTTATATATATAAAACGCAAGACATGAAAACGCTACTAACAATCATCTTTATCTTCTTCATCAGCTTCGCTGCCCAGGCTCAGGAAAATACTGCTGAGGTAAAAGTAGAAACTGCCAAGAAAGAGATCGTTACTGAGACTGCTAAGGAGAACAGCGTTGCTCGTCTTTATCGTTTTAAGAATAGCAGAATCAAAAAGGAATTGTCTTTTAAGACTTCTAAGAACACTGCTAAATTGGCTTAATCTTTTATTTTCCTCTTTCCTTTCCATATGGCCCTGATCAGATTCACCGGATACACTATTTGAACCAAGAGGGTAATTAATGCTAAAGAAAAGATCACCATGCTAACCGAGGTGTTGTGTTCCCAGTCGGCCACCACATTTTCTGAAGGGGGTAAGACCTCTCTGTAAAATAGGGAGGCGATATAGATGCCCAGTGGCCCCAAGGCGGATATGACCACATGGATGACATTTAAGCGATAATTTAACGCCCTCTCCCTGCGATAGGCCGTCCAGTAACCATAAGCCATAATAAAACCAATAAGCGCGAAGAGATGAAATCCAAAGGTGTTAGAGATCACATAGTAGGTATCATTTATATCATACGCCAAGGCATTTTGTGGGATTATAAGTCCTATACCTGCCATGATCAGACTAGCCACAATAAAAAAGTAATGAGGTTTTCTAAAAAGAGTCTTCATCTGCTTCTATCTTAAAACTAAAATAAGGTAAAAAAATAGAATTCCATTTAAAACTAAGGGAGCTCCATAGTTTAAGATTGTGCATTGCTTTTGGTCCATAAAAGATGTCTGCGTTCAAAATCTTTTTCTCCAAGCGCTTCTATTGGGGATTAACGACTCCTTTCTTCGGTAAGCGGTTTTTGGGGATGTGTACGTTCACCGATGATTTTTTGCACTTTACCCAAGTTCTTGCCAGATACCGAAAAATAAGGGTTTTTCAGCGAACGGCAACCCGGTGAACCCCCGATCCTTGCGTTTTATATATATAAAACGCAAGACATGAAAACGCTACTAACAATCATCTTTATCTTCTTCATCAGCTTCGCTGCCCAGGCTCAGGAAAATACTGCTGAGGTAAAAGTAGAAACTGCCAAGAAAGAGATCGTTACTGAGACTGCTAAGGAGAACAGCGTTGCTCGTCTTTATCGTTTTAAGAATAGCAGAATCAAAAAGGAATTGTCTTTTAAGACTAAAAGAAGTACTGCTAAATTAGCTTAATTCTTTAATTCTCCTCAGTCTCAGGATCCTCACTCACGTTTTGATCCTCATCCTCTTTAGCAAGCGAATGTTGTAGAATATTGATCTTTTTAAGCTTGGCCTTCCAGGTTTTAAGACTTTCTTTTTGCTTATTTAATTTTTGGACAACCTCTTTTACAAGCGGATTATCTTCCGAAGCATTAGAGAAGAACAACAGGTTGTTCTCCAACTGGTTGATTTCACTCTTGCCCTCATCAATTTTACGTTTAATAAAACTCCGCTCTTTAAGCAAGGCGTATTCATCATCTCTGGAAGTTAATTGCTGTAATTTATTGCCGTATTTTAATAATTCAGCCTCCTGTGGAGTTACCCCCAGTTTATTGAGGACGGCATCTACCACCTTATTGAATTTACCATTGATATGCTTCTTATTAAAGGGAACTCTGCCAATCGACTTCCATTCATCAATAATGGATTTAATGGTGGCAATGTCCTTGTCTCTCGCTTTCCCCGGTTCAAAGGCCTGTAACTTTTCTAAGCAGGCATTTTTCTTCTCCAGATTTTCCGTTTCCTCACCACTGGCCTTATTTTTTTGTGCGTGCATACGGTCAAAATAATGATTGCAGGCAGCTTTAAATTCTTTCCAGATACTGTCCGAATACTTTCTTGGTACATGCCCTATTTGTTTCCACTCTTGTTGGATACGCTTCATTTCCGGAGTGGTCTTCTCCCATTCCTCACTATCCTTCATAGAAACTGCCAAATTCACCAGGGCCCTTTTCTTGTCGAGGTTGTCTTGCTGTTCTTTTTTAAGGTTTTTGTAGAAAAGGTTTTTCTTGCGGTTAAAGGCCCTCACAGCTTCTTTAAATCGGCTCCAGGTATCTTCATTGACCTTTTGTGGTACTTTCCCGGCCTTAAAAAATGCCGTTCGCAGTGCTTCCAGTTCCTTAATCTGTTTCTGTAATCCTTTATGATGGGTGGCAACGTCTCCCGCTAACTGCGCGATAGCGGCAATTATCTCGTTCTTTTTCACAAAATTCACCTCAAATACTTTCTCCATCTCCTTAAAATGCTCCTGCCTTCTATTATGCATGGCTTTGGTAGCATTACTAAATCGATCCCAGATGGCCTCTCGGTGTTCCTTGTCTACGGGCCCAATATCTTCTTTCCAGATCTTGTGAAGCGTTTGAAGTTCCCGGAAAGCTGTATTCAGATCAGGTTCATCGGCCAGGGCTTCAGCGCGCTGCACTAATTTTTCCTTTTCTTCCAGGTTGTGTTTAAAATCGAGATCCCGTAGCTCCCTGTTCAGATGCAGAAAATCATAAAAGATCTCTATATGATGGTGGTAGGTGCGCCAAACATCATTGTATTGGCTTCTTGGGATGGCACCTGCATGGCGCCATTGCTCTTGCAGGTCCTTAAAATGCTTATAAGTGGTATTAATATCTTCCTCTACATTCACAAGCGCTTTTAGTTCTTCTATGATCTGTAAACGCTTTTCCAGGTTTTGTTTTAGGTTGGTCTCCAGACTTTTGTAATAAGCATTGCGCTTTTCCCTGTATTCTGAATATACCTCGTTAAATTGCCTTTTGGTAACCGAATTGTATCTAAAATCAATTTCATTGCCTCCATTGCTGACAAATTCCTCTTTTTTTTCCTCTATAAACTCCTGAAACTTAAGATCGAATTCGGTTTTGATACCATCTACATGATTTTTAATGGCCTGTACTTTTTCAGTGCGAATGAGCCGTTGTAACTCCCCAACCAAATTTTCCATGGACATGGAGTGGTAATCATGCATGGGGATATGATGTCTTCTGTGATTGTCATCATCTTCGGCATCTTCGGCATTCGTTTCCTCAATTTCATTGAGGACGTCTTCTTTTTCCCCTGACTCCGGAGTGGCCTTTTTTTCTGCCGTTGGAGCCTCTTCTCCGGCCACTTCTTTGATTTTTTTCGCTCCGGTCTTTTTGGCCGTTTTTTTAGCGGCTGCTGACTCCTTTTTAGTTTCTGCAGATACTTCAGTTGCTTCCACCGGTTTTTTTGTGGCCTTCTTCTTTTCAGCCCCTACTTCCGCTTTCTCTTCAGCATCCTTGGGAGCCTTAGTCGCTTTTACGGTTTTTTTCTTTGTGGCAACCACGTCTTTTTTAACAGCAACACCTTTTGATGCTGCCTTGGCCTCTTTTTCGTAAGTTTTCTCTGAGTGCTTTTCCTTCTCAGTAGTCTCCGATGTTTCTTTACCCCCTACATCTGTGTGTAGTTTCTGTTCTTTCTCTTCCAAGATGATAGTTTTTGGATGTTATGCGCTTGCGGAATTTAATCCCCTTGAAAGATACTAACAACCCCAGAGACATCAAAGGTAATCGATGATCTTTTTAAGGTGTTGGTCATTCTGTATTGTAGCGATACAGGCTTCTGCAATCCTATTCCTGCCATATTTCCCAGGATTTTTTTGCCTGCCCTTCGAGCATGGACAATCCATTGCAAATAACGGCTCCTTGTTTTTCACCTTCCTGTAAAAAGGCAGATTTTTCAGGATTATAGACAAGGTCGTACAAGAGGTGATCAGGCCCAATGAACTGATAGGGAATGGCAGGCTTTTCAGAGAGTCTTGGATAGGTCCCCATGGGCGTGCAGTTGATGATGAGCGTATTTTGTGCGATCTCTTTTTTGGTAAGCATCTCATATCCCCATTGCTCCTTTTCTGGATTTCTGGAAACAAAATGATAGTTGATCCCCAATTGTTTGAGCACATAGGCTATGGCTTTGGAGGCACCGCCAGTTCCTAGTATCAGTGCATGGGTATGACTTTTTTTTGCCAAAAAAGGTTCCAGGGAACTTCGAAATCCATATTCATCTGTATTATGGCCCACGAGTCCTGTTTTAGTGAATTTTATGGTGTTAACGGCTCCAATAATCGCTGCCTCAGGAGCTAAGGTATGCAGATAGGGGATAATGGCCTCTTTATAGGGGATGGTTACGTTGAGGCCCCGAAGTTCGGGATATTCTTTTAAGATGGTCTCCAGGTCTGAAATATCGCGAAGATCAAAGTTTTCATAGGAACAATGATGTAACCCTTCTTTTTTAAAGAAATCTCTAAAATATCCCTTGGAAAAAGAATAGGAAATATCACGGCCAAGCAGCCCGTAGCTATGCTTTTGTTCTGTTTTTTCCATACCATTCTAGTATTATCAGGATACCTATGCCAAAAACAATATAGACTAAGGCCCACCAGGTATCTCCTTGGTTTAAATTTGGCAAGAATCGTTCATAATTCCTGATGATCTCATCGCCATTGCTATCAAGGGCGTGATTCCCCAGTTCGTCTAAAACAAATATAGTGCGTTTCCAGGGCCATACAACGCCCAGACTTCCGGTAATAAAACCTATGATCACAGCGGTAGTGATGTGCCTAAAATGCTTTAATACATATCCCAGAATATGCGATAAAGTTACCAGTCCGGTTGCGGACCCCAGGGTAAAGACGGCCAATACTTTTAAGGTATTCAGGCGTTCCTGATTTGAGGTAAAGCCAAAATCGCCCTGAATAACCTCAGCAAATGTATCAAACAAGGCATTTACCGAATCTACCAATAGCAAGACATAATTTCCCAGAAGAATAAGAATAAAAGAACCCGAAAGACCCGGAAGGGTCATCCCCGAAACACTGATCATGCCACATAAAAAGATAAAGAAGAGGTTGTCATTTTCTTTAGCCGGACTCAAAAAACTAATGGATATCCCTGCTAAGAGGCCGATGATGCCATAGGTAAGTGTTTTTTGGTTCCAGTGTTTGTAATCTTTGGCTATAAAATAAATTGATCCAATGATCATTCCAAAGAAGGTGGCCCAAACATATAATTCATTGTGCTCCAAAAAATAATCCAGGAGTTTGGAGACACTAAAATAACTCACCAGCATCCCAAAAATAAGCAGACTTAAGAATTGTCCGTTTACGTATCGGTAGAAGCTTTTAAAACGACCGTTAAAAAGTAATTTAAAAGCCTTTAGGTTGATCTTTTGCAGGGAGTAGATGAATTCCTCGTAAAAACCCGCGACAAAGGCCACTATGCCGCCTGAGACGCCTGGTACTTTATTGGCGGTACCCATGGCCAATCCCTTGATAATAAGGAAGACTTTATCAAAAAAAGATCTGGGCTGATGCATGATACGTCGCTTTATTTTTTAGCAGCAAGCTTTTCAAGCATAAAAATAAGCGAAAAACCAAGGATAGCCAGTAAAATGGACCAGAGAAGTTGATGATCGCCGGGATAGGCGAAGGGACTAACATTTTCTTCCAGGATAGGAATGGTCTTTCCGTCGAACACTTTGGTTGTAAGCACCACCTTCCATGGCCAAATTTTATTGAGCGAACCGATAATAAAGCCGGTGAGGAGCGCAAGAGTAATGTTCTTATAATGTTCAAACATCCATTTAAGAAGTCGTGCAAAGGACAATAGCCCGAAAATGGCACCGACAAAGACCGTAAACAAAATGGCATAGTCGCGTTCATGAACGGCGTCTAAAACGGTTTTATAAGACCCTAACAGGACCAGGATAAAGGCACCTGAAATCCCCGGAAGTATCATAGCACATATGGCAAGGGCACCCGAAAGGAAAAGGTAGGGCAGGCTTTCTGTATTTTCTACAGGAGGCAATTGCGTGATATAATAGGCCACAGCAGCGCCAAGAACTAACATTATGATTGCAGCAAGGTTCCATTTTTCGATGGCTTTGGCCACAAAAATAATACTGGCGATCACTAAGCCAAAGAAGAAGGACCACAGCAGTACCGGCTCATTTACCAGTAGCCAGCTAATACCTTTGGCCAAGGTAATAACACTTATGGCAATTCCCAGAAAAATGGCTATCAGGAAATTTCCATTAACTTGTTTCCACATAGCTGCAACACCTTTGGTGCGCAGAGTAATTAAAAGCGACAGATTGATCTGATTGATAGAAGTGATCAGTTCCTCATAGATCCCGGAGATAAAAGCGATGGTGCCTCCGGAAACACCTGGGACCACATCAGCAGCTCCCATGGCAATTCCCTTTAAGGCAACAATGATATACTGAAGTATTGAACGGTCCCCCATAGTCGTAAAAAAAACAAAAATAGTTTTTTTAGTCGGAAGCCTTTTGGATACTCGCTATTATATTCCGGGCCCAAACGGAGTCATAAAAGGATGGGAATTCTTCCTTAAAGTAACTTAAATGGTCAAAATTTTGTTTTAAAGCTTTTCTAAAGCGGTATTGTGCTTTTACAGGATCGTTGGCCATCAGGTATAATCCGGTCATTTTGAATTGTATAATGGCCTTGTCAGGATAGAACTCAAGGCCTTGCAATAAGATTTGAATGGCTGCTTCCGGGTCTTGATTTTGAGTCACCACCTCGGCCCAGTTGAGCCAGGTATCTAACTCGTAATTTCCAAGGTCTACCGTTTGCTTATAGGCGAAATCGGCTTCGTCATAGTGTTCCAAAGCTGCATGTATCCGGGCACACTTTTTCCAATATTTGGCATTTTCGCCGTCTATATTGATGGCCTTATTGACGTAATAAAGCGCCCGGTCGTATTTGTGATGTTTAAAATAAAAATCTGTAATGGCCAACCAGCCCTTATCTAAGAGCGGGTCCTCATGTACCGTCTGGTAGAAATAGAATTTTGCCAGATCGTAATTCTGCAGTTTTTCATGGCACTTCCCAATACGCAGGTAGGCATGGGAGGTCGGGTCGTCTATTTTGATAGTGGTTTCGTAGTTTTCAATGGCCTCGTTATACTTGCCTAATTTTTCTAAAACCTTGCCTTTTTCAAAGTAGGCACCAATAAAAGTATCATCGGCAATAATAGCAAAATCGAAGGCAGCGAGGGCCTCTTCGAACATTTTAATGCTAAAGTATTGTTTTCCCAGTTGATGCCAGGCTACCTGACTATACGGATTGCGTTCCAGGTAATCGTTTAAATATTCAATGGCTCCCTCGTAATCTTCCAGAAATTCGAAGCAATAAATCACATTGTATAGGGAGGAATAGTCTTGTTCATCAAAGGACACACATTTCATAAAATGCGTCTTTGCCCGCTCAAAATCGTCCATAAAAAGATATTCCATGCCTAAAAGCGCATAAATATCAAAACTTTCCTCGGTCATTTCCAAGGCTTTTTTTAGCAGGACAACGGCCGCTTCATGGTTGTCTTTTTTGGAATATATATTGGCTCTTTGAATATAAATCTCCTCATTGGTACTATCGAGCAATTGTAAATTGTCGAGGATCTTTTCTGCCACTTCCAGGTTGTTCTCAAACACCAGAACTTCCACATCAAGGAGCTTGAGCTCCATGGATTCGGGGTGTTGCTGCAAACCGATCTTAATTGCTTTTTTTGCCAGGGAGATCTTCCCATTGTTCAGATAGTGATGAATAATATCCTCAAAATCTTCAGAATCGAAGAAATAGACATCATCTGTCTTGAGCATGGATTCGAATTTGGTAATGGGTTGGTGCGGTTTCTCGTTAGGATCTAACGCCATAGGAACGTGCTTGGTTAATCTATGGACTTAAAAATAGCTTTTAAATCTACTTTTATCTCCGTGTAAGGGCTATATTATTAACAAAATAGTTAACAACTTATTGTTGCATCTTCTCTAATGCCTTCAGTATCACCGAACAACCCTCTTCAATTTCCTTCTCAGAAATGGTCAGTGGAGGGGTGATCCGTACCGCTCTTTTTTCAAAAAGCAGCCAAAACAGTACAAGTCCGTTTTGGGCGCACGAAAGTACTAAATCATTTGCAATCTCACTACTTTCCATGATCAAAGTAAGCATCAGTCCTTTTCCCCTGATTTCCTTGATTAAAGGATGTTTCAACCGGGTTCTGAAGAGCGCCTCCTTTTCCGTCGTTTGGGGAATCAGGGAAGTCGTGGTAATTTCCTCCAGGGTCGCCAGGGCAGCTGCTGCGATCACAGGATTCCCTCCAAAAGTGGTAATATGTCCCAGCATGGGTTGCTCTTTTAAAGTGGCCATCATCTTATGAGATGCTGTAAAAGCACCAACCGGCAATCCTGCGGCCATACCTTTCCCAATAACAAGAATATCAGGAACACAATCATAATGTTCAAAAGCAAACAGTTTACCCGTTCTGCCAAAGCCGGGCTGTATTTCGTCCAGGATAAGCAATGCTCCCATAGCCGTGCATTTCTCACGTACTGCCAATAGATACTCATTTTCAGGAAGTATAAAGCCTGCACCACCCTGTATGGTCTCCAAAATAACGGCAGCTGTTTTTTGGGTGATCTTGTTCAGATCTTCTTTCTTGTTAAAGGAAATAAATCCAATATCGGGCAACAAGGGCCGGAACGGGGCTTTTCGTTCTTCGTAGTCCATAAGGCTTAAACTCCCCATGGTATTTCCGTGGTAGGCATTTTTTGCCGCAAGGATCTGCGATCTTCCGGTAACCCGTCTGGCCAGCTTAAGGGCCCCTTCTATTGCCTCGGTGCCGGAATTTACGAGATAGGTGGTCTCTAATGGATCGGGAAGCAGACTTGCCAGCAATTTTGAGTAGGCAACGGCAGGGCCCTGAATATACTCCCCGTATACCATAACATGCATATACTCCTTGGATTGTTTTTCTATGGCCGCCATTATTTTCGGATGGCAGTGCCCCAGACTGCAGGCTGAAACCCCGGCTACAAAATCGAGATGGGCCTTTCCTTCGGCATCATAGATATAACTACCTTTTGCATGAGACACCTCCATAGCGAGGGGATGCGGGGTAGTTTGTGCCTGATAGGAAAAAAAATCCTTTTGCATAGCTGTTACTTATCTAAGACACGGAATATCCAGGTTTCATCTGTGTATTTGCCATTAAATTGGGAATCTCGCGCTTTTACGGCTTCAGCTTCCGTATCATAACGCTCCAGATACACATAAGTGCTCTGATTCTGTTTGCGGTAGAAAGATTTCGGTTGAATATCGCTATCCGATAACATGCGGGAGAATTTTGAGAAATTCTCTTCAACTTTAAAGATATTGGCAATCAGATAGAACCCCGGACTCAGATCTGCTTCTCCTCTGGTTTTCTCAAAACGTTTTTTCTCCCCTAAAACTCCTGCGGCCGGCATCGCTTTAGATAAAGCCGGAGGACCCGATGTATTCTGTTTTTTGACAGGTGTAGACGAATTGATGAAATCGCGGGCTTTCTTTTCTACCTCAGAGGTAGCGGCATCTACATCCGTATCAATCGGATTGTCCAAGCCCTGAATAGTGACTAAAACGATATTGTTATCATCCTCATCAAAGAGGGCATCCTTGCTGCGTATGCGTTCATCTCCTCTCCAAATAAAGCCTTTCAGCTTTCTGCTGTTTTCAGGGAGTTCTTTTTCCGGGAAAATATCACCGTCCGGATTTGTCACAAAAGTGATATCTTCAATATCACTATTTTCGAAGGTCATATGAATGGCACTACAAATGGTCTTGTTTATCCCAATGAGTTCGTCATCATCATTATACATATAATAAATGACCTCGGTGTTTTTTACCAGATCCACGATCTTTAGTTCATTCTCTATAAACTTACCGAAAAGGTCCTTTCCCTTTGCCTGATTAAAACCTACTTTCCCAATGGTGTCCTGAGAAATAACAAAAGCATTATTTATGACCTTAAGGGAATCCAGTTTTTCAGTTTCCATGTCCGAGATAAGCAAAATGCTATCTCCGGTCATCTGGTTCTCCATGTTCCACATAACAGGATTACGGATCAATTGTGTAATTCCGGTTTTTTGTTCAAAATGCAGCGAATCGCATTTTCCGCTCAAATCGGTTTTGTAAAATTTTGTGTTCCTGAAGGCCCTTAAGATACGGTCATCCGGCTTACCGGTCACCATCAGCGTATCTCCGTGGATATAAAGAGAGTCCTGTTCAACCAGGCTGATAGAAACGGCACGTTTTGTGGCAAAAAGTGAATCTTTGGCCTTGTAGACCTCTGCATAATGAGCTCGTATGACCCCATTATTTATAGTATCGGTAACGGTTATATTATTGGTGGCCGAAGCAAATTCCCGCGCTTTGTTAAAATAGACGCTGTCGCCTTCAATGATCCGGTTGTTGTAATTGATCTTTGTATTTTTTATCCCATACCCTGTCTCTACCATGGTGTCATAAAACCCCCGTTCGCAATAAATCGTATAGGTATCTCCGGTAATCGTTGAAGGGCCGTACATATATGCATTCTTCGACGTTGTGTAATAGTCGAGCTGAGCCGATTCCACCGTGTATTCCGGGTTTTTGATCTTTACGCTTTGCAGGAACTGGTATTTCTTGGGTTCCATATAATACCTGCCTATCTTACTGGTAAGCGTATTGGCAGTATCAATGATGGTCCCGAAATTATTGTAATAGGATTCCTGATTTTCCCTGTCAAAATAAAGGGTATCTGTTCTCAGGGTCATGTCTGAACTTTTCAACACTACCTTTTCCCATGCCTTGGCAAGTTTTACATTGCCATCGTAGTCTATCTTCCCACTGGTCATCTGCACAGAATCACCCTGAGTAAGCCTTATATTACCAATGGCCCTTAATTTGTTTTCCTTCTGATAAAAAATGGCAATGTCGCACCAAAGGTCGGCACCCTGATGTTCAAATTGAACCTGCCTTTCATCTTTGCTAAAAATGGAAGCACCGGGGTAGTTTGCCTCATCCTTGGTAAAATTGGCACCGTAGACAATATTGATCTGCCTTGACGGAGGATCACTATCCTGGGCACAGACCCCACTTATGGCAAGGATAAAAATAAATATGCTGAAAAGTCCTTTCAAAGGCAGAATTTTGACCAAAAATAGGATTTTTTGGTGCAGAAGGTCCTTCTTTAATACAGTTTTAATACTTGAAGAAGGGGAAGGTCTTATAAAACTGCCAGTTCCCGATGAATGGTCTGGGTTCTGTCTGGTCCTACGGAGACTATCTGAATAGGTACTTCCAACGCTTCTTCCAGGTACTGAATATAGTCCATCAGCGTTTTGGGCAGTTGATCCTCTGAACTCATCTTTGTAAGGTCTTGCTTCCACCCTTTAAGCTCGGTGTAAACGGGCGTTACATTGGAGGCTTCAATATTGTAAGGTAAATGTGAGATCTTTTTACCCTTATAATGATAGGCCGTGCAGACTTTGATGGTCTCAAAACCACTTAAAACATCCGATTTCATCATCATAAGGTGGGTCACCCCATTGATCTGTACCGCATATTTAAGGGCCACCAGGTCTAACCAGCCACAACGTCTTGGCCTTCCGGTGGTCGCGCCGAATTCGTTACCAACCCGACCCATAGTTTCACCATCTTCATCGAACAATTCTGTAGGGAAGGGACCACTACCAACCCTGGTGGTATAGGCCTTAAAAATCCCATACACCTTGCCTATTTGGTTAGGGGCAACTCCAAGTCCGGTGCAGGCACCAGCTGCCGTAGTATTAGAGGATGTAACGTAGGGATAGGTGCCAAAATCTATATCGAGTAAAGATCCCTGTGCGCCCTCGGCAAGGATAGCCTTTCCTTCCTTTTGCGCCTGGTAGAGGTATTCCTCACTGTCTATAAATGTGAGTTTCTTTAAAGTTTCTATGGCGGAAAAGAATTCGGCTTCCAGTTCCTGGAGGTTGTATTGTATGTCCACATCATAAAAATGGATCATGGCTTCGTGTTTGTCTGCCAGCGCCCTGTATTTATCTTTCCAGTTAGAGAGTTCAAGATCCCCTATTCGCAAACCGTTCCTGCCGGTCTTATCCATATAGGTGGGTCCTATTCCTTTTAGGGTCGATCCTATTTTTGCCTTTCCTTTGGCAGTTTCAGAAGCGGCATCTAACAGGCGGTGTGTCGGAAGAATGAGATGGGCTTTGCGCGAGATGAGCAAACGCGATTTAATATCGATCTCGAATTGAGATAAATTGGCCAGTTCTTTCCTAAAGATCACAGGATCTATAACCACGCCGTTTCCAACCACGTTGATAGCTTCCTTATGAAAGATCCCGGATGGTATGGTATGCAGAACATGTTTAATTCCGTCGAATTCCAGCGTATGCCCCGCATTGGGCCCACCCTGAAAGCGCGCTATGATATTGTAATTTTTGGTAAGTACGTCAACGATCTTGCCTTTTCCCTCGTCTCCCCATTGGAGTCCTAGTAGTAAATCTACCGCCATGTATTTGTATTCGTTTGTTAGTTCGTTTTTTCTTTTTGATTTCTGGTGCCGTAGAAATATAGCGAATGATTGCTTATTTTAATATCAAAAACCTCTTCTATGGTCTTTTTTATGGATTGGATACGCGGATCGCAAAATTCGACCACTTCCCCTGTATCTGTAAGGATCACATGATCGTGCTGCCTGTCAAAATACGATTTTTCATACTGTGCCTGGTTTTTTCCGAACTGATGCTTGCGCACCAATTTACAATCTAGTAACAATTCAATGGTATTGTATAAAGTGGCTCGGCTAACCCTGTAATTCTTGTTCTTCATTTTAATGTAGAGCGATTCTATATCAAAATGATTATCACTTTCATAGATCTCCTGCAAAATAGCGTAACGCTCCGGTGTTTTCCTATGTCCGTTGTCCTCCAGAAAGGCAGTAAATACGTTTTTAACGATCTCTTGATCCTTGTTTCCCATGATGGTAGCTTAGGCTGCGACGTACTGCAAATGTACAGCTAAAAAAATAAAAGACCCCGGATTTTAAGCTTCGAAATTGTTGATTTTATACAGCTTTACATTAGCTTCTGCTTACCTTGTCTATTCCTTGAACCTCCTTGAGATTATCGATCAATTTCTTTAAGATGGCCTTGTTTTTTACCACCAATGTGATCTTTCCGGAGAAGGTGCCACTATCTGTATCGAAATTGAGATTTTTCATGTTTACGTGCATGTTGTCTGAGATGATCTCCGTAATGTTATTGATCAGGCCGAGGTTGTCTATTCCCGTCAGTTTGATCTCTGCCGTAAACTCTTCCTGAGAAGAATCGATCCATTTGGCACTGATGATCCTGTAAGCGTAGTTAGATTGCAGGGAGATAGCATTGGGACAATTCTTTTTATGCACTTTAATGCCGTCATTTACACTTATGAACCCAAATACGTCATCACCCGGAATAGGGTTGCAGCATTGGGAAAGCTTATACTCCAATTTCTCTTCTTCCTTCCCAAAGACCAGCATATCAAATTTGGAAGTGAATTCATCCTTTTCTATGTCCTCAGTGACGGGTTTTTTCCGCATTCTGTTCTTGAAGAAACTGATAAAAGCATTGTTGTATGAGGAGGCGAAATCCTTGATCTTTTGATTATCAATGACCCCTATTCCGACCCGGTAAAAAAGATCGAGGCTGGTTTGCAGTTTAAAATAAACCACCATCTTATTGATAGAATCCTCGTTCAGGGTTACTTTTTGTGACTTTAATTTTCTTCGAAGCGTTTCTTTCCCTTCTTCGGCAATGGATTTCTTTTCATCGCGCAGAGACGCCCTGATCTTGGACCTGGCACGTGCCGTAGTGGCATACTCTAACCAGTTTTGATTAGGTTTTGCGCTGTCTGAAGTTATGACCTCTAACTGATCTCCACTTTTAAGTACCGTACTAAGGGGGACTAATTTTCCATTGACCTTGGCGCCTCTGGTACGCATCCCAACTTCGGTATGAATACTAAAAGCAAAATCGAGCGGTGTCGCTCCTTTGGGAAGGGAAATAAGTTCACCCTTGGGCGTAAAGACAAAGATCTCCTTGGAATACAGGTTTAGTTTGAATTCCTCAACAAAGTCGACCGCATTTCCATTGGAGCTTTCAAGGGCTTCTTGTAGTTTATTCAGCCATTCTTCTATGCCTTGTTCTTTTTGATCCCCGTGCTTGTATTTAAAATGAGCTGCGTAGCCTTTTTCAGCGATTTCGTGCATACGTTCGCTGCGGATCTGCACTTCCACCCAGCGGCCCAGGGGTCCCATGACGGTTATATGCAGGGCCTCATAGCCCGTTGACTTTGGGGAAGAGATCCAATCTCTAAGACGTATGGGATTTGGCGTAAAATGGTCCGTGACTATGGAATAGATCTTCCACGCCAGAAATTTTTCATTCTGCCGGTCTGATTTATAGATAATTCGGATGGCAAACTTGTCGTAGATCTCATCATAGGATACGTTTTGAGTATTCATTTTCCGACGTATAGAGAAGATAGATTTCATCCTTCCCTTGATCTCATAATTTAAATGCTCTTTGTCCAGAGAGCCCTTGATGACTCCGGTGAAATCATCGATATATTTTAATTGTTCTTCCTTGGTATGCTCAATCTTTTTGCTAATGTCATGGTATACTTCAGGTTCTGTATACTTCAGACTGAGGTCTTCCAGCTCTGTTTTAATATTGTAAAGGCCAATTCTGTGGGCCAGAGGGGCATAGATATAAAGAGTTTCGGATGCCAGCTTCACTTGTTTGTCCTCCGGCATGGAATCCATTGTCAGCATATTGTGGTACCGGTCAGCGATCTTTATGATGATCACCCGCACATCATCGTGCAGTGTCAGTAGCATTTTGCGGAAGTTCTCCGCCTGTTGCGAAATGTTGGTGTCCTTATTAAGATGCGCGATCTTCGTAAGTCCGTCTACAATCCTGGCTACTGTCTCTCCGAAGAGCCGTTCTATATCATCGAGGGTATATTCCGTGTCCTCAACAACATCGTGTAGCAATGCCGATGCAATAGAAATAGCATCTAATCCAATTTCCGACGCTACGATCTTTGCAACGGCAATAGGATGAAAAACATAGGCTTCACCAGATTTACGGCGCTGATTCTTATGCGCATCTACGGCCACGTCAAAAGCAGATCTTATCAGTTTTTTATCATCTGGTGACAAGGTTTGATAGCTAATACGCAGTAGTTCCTTGTATTGCTTCGCTATTTCCTTGTTTTCCTTATCAATGACGGCTTCACTCCTCATAACTTAAAATTACCACAAACTTTTGGAGTTACCAACAAAAATCATGCCTTGAGGTTACGTACTCTGTCTATTAATGGAGGATGGGAATAATGCATAAAAACGTAGGCAGGGTGGGGGGTAAGATTACTAAGGCTGTTACGGGAAAGCTTCTTTAAAGAGCTGATTAAAGGGGAGGCTTCAAAGGTGTCCTTTGCATAATTATCTGCCTGATATTCAAACTTCCTGGAGATATAATTCATGGCAAGTCCCGTAAGTTGAGAAATGGGGCTATAGAGAATTCCAAATCCTATCAGAGCCGCGTGAAAGCTGGGAGTGCTCACTCCAATGGCCATGGACATTGCTGGATTATTTATAAATAAGGACAAGACAAACAGGGTTAGTCCTGTTAGGGCCAGGGAAGCTGTGAGGTTCACAATTATATGTTGCCTTTTGTAATGCCCTACCTCATGAGCCAGGACCGCCACGATCTCTTCCTCTTGGAGGTCCTTGATTAGGGTATCATACAACGTAACTCTTTTTTCCTTCCCGAAACCTGAAAAATAGGCGTTCGACTTGGTAGATCTTTTTGAGCCGTCAATGACATAAATATTCTTTAATTCGAACCCTACCTTTTTGGCATATCCTTCAATTTTTTCTTTAAGCCCACCGTCTTCCAACGGACTTTGTTTATTAAAAAGGGGAACGATGAGTCTGCTGTAAAAAAGATTTATAAAAATGGTAAAAATAGCGATAAGACCCCAGGCATACAGCCAAAATGAGGTGCCTGCCCACTGAAAGAACCAGATAACACCTACTAGAATGCCCCCTCCTAAAATTGCGAGCATGCCCCAACCTTTAAGCTTGTCTATAAAAAAGAGTTTTCGGGTACTTTTATTAAAACCGTATTGTTCTTCGATCACAAAGGTTTGGTAATACGAAAAAGGAGTGGTTATGATATCACTCCCCAACATAATGATCCCAAAAAAGAGCAGGGCCATTGGGATAGGATGATCCGTATAGGTGCGAACGAGGCTGTCTACCCATTCAAAACCACCAAACCCCAGGAAGCATAGGGTGAGTACAAGGGAAAAGGAAGAGGTGATCAAGCCAAATTTGTAGTTGGTCTGCTTGTAGGCCTGCGATTTTGCATAGGCTTCCTCATCGTAAACATCCGAAAGTTCCGCAGGGACAGGCTCCTTAAATCTTTTCGCATTTAAATAGTCCATCAGCGTTTCTATCAGAAAGGCTGTAATTAGAATCACAAAAATTAAATAGTATAGGGAATTACCACTCATAGTCTAACTACAGTTTTATTGATATTGTTATGGCTATTTTCGCTGTCTTTTCGCTTCAAAGATAAGAATTGCGGCAGAGACTGAAACGTTCATGGAATCTATGGATCCTTCCATCGGAATTATGATTTGATCGTCTGCCATATTGCGCCAATCATCAGATAAACCGGTCGACTCTGTACCTACTACCAGGGCTGTTGCTCCTGTGTAATCCGCTTCCGTGTAGGAGGTCTTTGCAGAGAGGGTAGCGGCAAACATCCTGATTCTTTTTTCTTTTAAGAAGTGAATCACCTCTGAGGTGGTTGCAGTAGCTATAGGCACTGTAAAAACACAGCCAACGCTAGAGCGAATAATATTAGGATTATACAGATCACTCCTTGGATTGGCAATTAAGACTGCATCTAACTTGGCAGCATCTGCAGTACGCAATAAAGCACCAATATTTCCTGGTTTTTCAGGGGCTTCTGCGACCAATATTAAAGGGTTTTCAGGCAAGACGAGATCCTTTAAAGCATGACTTCTTGATTTGGCAATGGCCAAAACTCCTTCGGTTTTTTCCCGATAGGCCAGTTTTTGATACACCTCTTTGGAGATCTCAATCAAGTCGGGTGTATTAGCGAAATTTTCTGTCAATGATGCTATCTGTGTTATTGAGAATAATTCAGGATAGAACAGTATAGAATCAATGTGATACTTTCCTTTCAGGGCCATTTCTAATTCGCGTTGTCCCTCCAGTATAAAGGTGCCGGATTGGAGCCGTTCCTTCTTTTTTTCCTTGAGGTGCAATATCTTTTTGATCAATGCATTTTGAGGACTCGCTATGTGTTTTACTGCCTGCATAGAAGCAAAAATAGCGCAATCTGTAAACTTTGGGATGTTTACACGACCTTTAAGGGTAAATTAGATAAAAAAATGAAAATCCAAACGTACATTCTCTTGCTGATCTTGTCTATCAGCGGTTGTAAAGATGCTCCAGGGGATGCAGAAAAGACCGAAGAAATTATTGTGAATGTTGAGCAGGCCATATATCCTGAAGCAATGCAAAAAGTCTTTGAAGCACATGGAGGATTAAAGAAATGGAAAGAACAGCGTAGTCTTTTATTTGATATCCCAAAGGAGACCGGGACGGAGTCTCATAGGATCAACCTGTATAGTCGCAAAGATATTGTGGAAACAAAAGCGTACAAAATGGGTTTTGATGGCAGGGATGTATGGCTGTTAGATCCTGATGATAGGTATAAAGGAGATGCAGTATTCTATCATAATTTAATGTTTTATTTCTATGCGATGCCTTTTGTGCTCGCGGATGATGGGATTCGCTATTTTGAAACGGAGCCTCTTGTATTTGAAGGAAAGGAGTATCCCGGGATAGGCATTGGGTATAACACAGGTGTTGGAGCTTCCCCGGAGGACGAATATTTTATTCATTATGATCCCAGCAATCATCAAATGGCCTGGTTAGGCTATACCGTAACCTATAGGACCGGTGAAAAGTCGGAGGATGTTCACTGGATCCGATATGACAACTGGACGAACATAGAGGGCGTTGTATTGCCAAAATCTATCAGCTGGTATACAGTTGAAGAAGGAAAGGTAGGGCAGTTCAGAAATACGGTTATGTTCGAAAATATTCAGCTTGGTAAAGAAGCTTTTAAGGAGGCCATTTTTGCTAAACCTGCAGGCGCGGTGACCAAACTTCCTGTGAAACCGCTTTGTAAGCTGAAAGAATTAAACTAAAAGCGAGGGCATTCTGATCGTCTGAATACCCTCGCTTTTTAATATCATTCTATTGCTTCTGGCTATACTTGCCCATATATCGTTTCCAAAGTTCTGTTTGGTGGGTTTCCAACGATAGTTGGCGCCCATCAATAAATGCATGGGTAAGTTGATTTCCTCTCATATCGAGCGCATCGCCTTCCGAAATAAAAAGGGTGGCACTTTTTCCAACAGCCAAGGTGCCATAATGATCATCAATACCCAGGATCTTAGCAGTATTACCACTTATTAGTTGAAGGGCCTTTTCTTTCTCCAGCCCCTGGCCAACTACCTGTCCGGCATAAAAGGGCAGATTCCGGGTCTGAAAATTAGAGGCTTCTGCATTTTGCAAACCAACTAACAAGCCACTATCTACCAACAATTTTGGTAGTTTATAGGTAAAATCATAATCATCATCTGCAAATTCCGGTAGGGTATGGGTATAATTCACCAGAACGGGAATATCGTGTTTCTTTAAAAAATCTGTGATCCTGTAGGCATGATACCCACCAACCAAAACCAACTCCTGCACACCGGCTTCCTTTAAAGCGGTAACAGCATCAATGATCTGTTTTTCATCCTGAGCGTATACATAGAGTCTTTGTGAGCCACTAAATATGCCCTGGCTGGCTTCAAAGGCAGGATTTACACTTGCGGGTTTTCGCTTTCCCGTAGGCACGGGCATTCCGCAGAAAGGACAATACTTCCTCAACTTGTTCCCCATAGTCCTTGTTAGGCTGATAACCTCGTGGTTCGCCCATCCACCAGCGCCCCCTCCGGAAGGTATTGGGCCAGTTAAGGTGAATACCATCGTCTACTTTTACTGCGGCATCTTCCCAATTCCACGCATCGAATTGTACGATAGAAGAGGTTCCGGAGATCCTTCCTCCCTGCGGAGTGGCCTGCCCAAGTAATACGCCATTGGGACGCATACTTTCAACTACCTTAGACTCTGCATTGTACGCAATTAAACTTCGAACGTGCGGGATCATGGTCGCCAATTTCATCCTGGTCATTACTCGCCCTAACGGAATTTACCTCTATCAATCCAAGGGATTTTCCCGGGGCAATAAAGCCAGGATATACATGCTTACCACTGGCGTTGATCACTTTTCCCTGAGGTTCAATACCCGCTCCAAGGGCGGTGATCTTTCCATTGATAAAAATCAAAGTACAATTCTCAACAACAGTACCATCGCCCAGATGGGCGGTAGCACCAGTGATAGAGATGGTCTCCGTTTGTTCTGAGGCCGGGGTTTGTTGCCCAACGCCTGTTTGAATAAACCCTATTAGCAGGGCAACGACTATATATTTTATTTTTCTCATGTCTTTCGAATTATAAACTATCACAATTAAAGCGTTCTTTTTTACGCTGAGCAGGACCTTGCATTTTACCTCCGCCATCTTTCTCTGCGACCATCATTTTTACTAACTCTGCACGTTCTTTCTTGATGGATTCGCGCAAAGCTTTGTCTTGTTCCAGATCAAAATAGGTAGTTCCCTGAATGATCGTTTTTTCCGCTTTGGCATAAACCGAAAGGGGATGTGCATTCCACAAGACAAGATCTGCTTCCTTGCCTTCTTTTATACTTCCTACTCTGTCATCAATATGCAATAATTTAGCGGGATTAAGGGTCACCATTTTCCATGCTTCTTCTTCTGAAACGCCACCGTACTTAACCGTTTTACCGGCTTCCTGGTTTAAACGTCTAGACATTTCCCCATCATCACTGTTAATGGCCACGGTAACTCCAACACTGGCCATAATGGCCGCATTGTATGGAATAGCATCGTTTACTTCATATTTATAGGCCCACCAATCACTAAAGGTAGAACCACCTACACCATGAGCGGCCATTTTATCGGCTACCTTGTAGCCTTCGAGTATATGCGTGAAGGTATTCACCCTAAAGCCAAATTTATCGGCCACTTTCATCAGCATATTGATCTCACTTTGCACGTAGGAATGGCAACTGATAAAACGCTCTCCATTCAGGATCTCTACCAAAACTTCCATTTCTTCATCGTATCGATACGCTTTTCCACTTTTTTTCAAAGCTTCATATTCTTTAGCTCTCTGGAAGTAGTTTACAAAGACCTGTTCTACGCCCATTCTGGTTTGAGGAAACCTGCTGTAACTTTCCCAGTTGCTTTGTTTTACATTTTCTCCCAGCGCGAATTTTATGAATTTAGGAGAATTCTCAAAGATGAGGTTCTCTGCCGGTTCTCCCCATTTGAGTCGGAGTATTGCAGATCGCCCTCCTATGGGATTTGCAGATCCGTGCAGGAGTTGTACCGTAGTTACACCACCGGCCAGGTTCCTATAAAGGTCTATGTCTTCCGGATCCACCACATCGGTCATTTTTACTTCTGCGGAGGAATTTTGCCCGGCCTCATTGATTGCTAAACCTGCAATATGGCTATGTTCATCTATGATACCTGCGGTAAGATGTTTCCCTGTGGCATCGATCACCCTGGCGTTCCCGGCACTAAGATCCTTGCCGATTTTCGAGATCTTTCCATTTTTAACCAATACATCGGTACCATCCAATATGCCCGCTTCTTCTCCCGTCCAGACGGTTGCGTTTTTAAAGAGCATGTCCTGAGCTCTTTGTTTCTGGGCGTAACCAAAGCCGACGTTGGGATACGTAAGCGGCATTATTTTGGGAGCTTCCGACGAGGTCTCCGTATCGTCTTTTGATTTCTCCGAAGGGCCCTCTGTTCGGGTGGCTGTAAATGAACCATCCCCGCCGTTCGGTAATAAGAGTCTTCCTTTTAAAATATCTTCCCCGGAAGTGACCCGTGCCGTCATCCGATAGGTTTCGGAATCTGCTGTTTTAAAGGAAAGGGTAATCCAGTCGCTATCGTATTTTAATGTTGAGGTCAGTTTAAGTGTATCCAGTTTTACCTCAGCCTTGGGTTTGGCGGGCTCACCGGTAATATCAAGGGTATACATACTTCCTCCGGCTGCGAGTTTATAAGTGCCTCTGATATCTTTTTGATCCATGGCATTTACAATATTCTTCTGTCCCTGCACCCAATTCTCATACAAGGTGGTCTCTTTATCAAAAATATCTCCGGAAGTGATAAGGAAATTAGCATAACGACCTGTTTGCAAGCTGCCGATAGAATTTGCCATTCCTAATAAAGATGCAGGGGTACTGGTCAGTGCCTCCAGGGCCTGTGCCTCGGTCAAGCCATATTCAATGGCCTTCATCACTTTTTCTTTTAAATTACCCGGACTCTTTAACTCATGTAGGGTAAAACTGAAGGATATCCCATTATCTGCCAATACTTTGGGGTTTGAAGGTGCCTGGTTCCAGAAACGCATATCCTTTAAGGATACATAATCTGCCTGATAGGGGTCTGATACATCCATGGCATCTGGGAAATTGATCGGGATGATCAATTTGGCATTGGTTGCTTTAATCTCGTTGATGATCTCAAATTCGTTCCCGCCCCCTAGGATGGCGTATTGAATCCCAAAAGCATCACCGATCTTATCGGCGCGTAATACGTTTCCGGCATTTCCTGCCGAAAAAATCTGTACCAACCCACTTTTGTCCAATAATGCTTCAAGAGACCTGTCCTTGGTGTCCACATTGCCTTTTTGATACCAGGAAGCGTCATGATACATTTGTCGCAACAAGGCCATAGAGCCCATAAGTGAGGTAGGATACGACTGCCTTTTTACAATACTTCTGTCAAAAGAGAAATATTGGGATGAGTTATCATCCAGGATCCGTTCAGCGTCATTTCCCTCAGCTTTTAAGGCTATTAAAACGCCGCTTCCTCTTGCAATTCCATCCTGTATATGTGAATTAACGACACCAAAACCTGCTTCCCGAAGGGCCTTGGCACTTTTATCATCATATTTAAATTCGGTGATCGCATTCGTTTCCGGCATAATATGGTCGTTCCAATAGAAACCTTCTCTGCTCGGATCATATTGCGGGGATCTGCCGCCACCGGCAGGTCTTTTTGGCTGTTCCACTCCAAAGGTGGAGTAAACATCTATAAAGGAAGGATAGATGTGTTTTCCCTGAAGGTCTACCTGCACCGAATTAGCGGGTATGCTTAGGGTAGCACCTACGGCTACAACTTTCCCGTCTTTAATAAGAAGGGTGCCTTTTTCAATGACCTGAGTAGGGGTCACATAGATCTTGGCATTGGTAAGCGCAGTGTAATTGTTGTTTTCTGCTTTGACCCCATCATTTTCAGGAAAATAATCCTGAGAAAATAAAGGAGTGGTGCACAACCACAAAGCGGCGAGCACAAGAAGTCTCCATTTCATAAAGTTAGTGTTTTAAGTTAGTGCTCTAAAAATAGACGAACTCTAAAGAATTGTCATGGCATTAGTCTTTTTTTAACATTTTATATGCCATCCTGCGAGTCGGGACTGGTACTAAAGTGGATTTTCCTGATGGTAGGCAACAAATAAAGCAACTACGAGGCTATAGCTTTTAATTCCTTCTGATTGATTATTGGCTTTTAAAAAGGAATTATAGAAAGCTTTAAAAATTGGTTCCATGGGGTTTTCGTAGGATACCCAAAACCTGTTCAATTCTTCATAATCTTTCTGTACTCCCCTGTGAACGCGGTTGTATATCTCTTGAAAACGAGTTTCATCCTGATTTCTCAATTCAGCCAAACAATAACCAAGGGCGTAGGAAAGCGCGGAATATCGAATAAATTCATCTTTGTTATTCAAGGCCGCCAGATACCCAATAAAGTTAGCCTCATTTTCTGCAGCATATCCCATTTGGTGTCCGATCTCATGACAACTGACAACAGGAAAACGAAACATTGGGATCTTTTGATTCACCTGAGACTCCAGCGTAAAAGGGTTGAGATAGCCGCCGTATCCCATATAGGTCAATAACAGACTATACAGAGAACCTTTGATACTTGGGTGTTCGTATCGGAAATTTGAGAATTGAGGGCCAAGATCCTTATAACCTTCTGTTATTCGTGAAAAGACCTCTGAGTGATTATATGGAATAGCCACCTGAACACTGTCATCCGATACTAAGGCCACATGTGCGGTATTCGTTTTCTGAACTAATATTTCGGTAAACTCAAACAATTCTTCGGCCGTATATTTAGGATTTAATACCAGGGTCTTATAAATAGGTTGCCTGTAATAATTAAGGCCCCAAAGTATATGGAAAGAAAAGTAGGCAATAGAGAGAACCACAAAAATATTACGTACAAAAGACATCGGTTTTATTCTTATTTCCAGTCTGTTCTTGTATATATAACGCAAACAAATCAAGATTAGAAGCGTATAGAGTATATCGCCAAGAGAAAAAGGAATCCAACCGTATACCCAACGCATTGCTCCCGATATATAAGGATAAAGTCCATTGCTGTAATATTTTTCTACGATTCCGGGCTGAGTACTAATCCATTTTACAGCAAGAATCTGCGGGAGCAGTGAAAAGGCAATGCCATTTTTTAAACGGTAATTCATGCTGATAAAAATACCCAAAATTATGAGGATGTTCTGCTAGTCTCCGTATTTTTGAAGTTTAAAATATTAATATGTCACAGGAAGTACGTCAACTAGAGCCGAGGGCCGTTTGGAAACATTTTTCGAACCTTAATGCGGTTCCCCGCCCTTCGAAGAAAGAAGCGCGAGTTATAGCCTTTATGGAAAAATTTGGGGAAGGCTTAAATCTGGAAACCATGCAGGATGAGATTGGCAATGTAATTATCAGAAAACCTGGAACCCCGGGTATGGAATCTAAGAAGACCGTGGTATTGCAATCACATTTAGACATGGTACATCAAAAGAACAACGATACCGAATTCAATTTTGAGGAAGAAGGCATAAAAATGCATGTGGATGGGGATTGGGTAAGAGCCAAAGGAACAACCCTTGGCGCAGATAATGGCATGGGGGTAGCGGCGATCATGGCAATTCTGGAGAGCGATTCTATAGCGCACCCACCACTTGAAGCGTTATTTACAATCGATGAAGAAACAGGGATGACCGGGGCAAAAGGCTTAAAACCAGGTCTGTTGAAAGGTGAGATCTTATTAAACCTGGATACTGAGGAAGATGATGAAATAGATGTAGGGTGTGCAGGGGGAATTGATATTACGGCTGAAGGCAGCTATGAGGAAAAAGCGCTGCCGAAAGAAGGTACGGCATACAAGCTTACCGTTAATGGTCTAAATGGAGGTCATAGCGGGATGGATATTCACCGCGGCCTTGGCAATGCGAATAAGATTATGAACCGACTCCTATACGAAGCAACAGAGGCAGGTGAAATTAGTATTATACAAATAGCTGGGGGCGGACTTAGAAATGCCATTCCACGTGAAAGTGTCGTGCAGTTTGTTGTTCTTTCTCAAAAGGAACAGGTTGAGCATGCTATAAATGATTTAGCCAAAGAAATACAACAGGAGTTGTCCGTAACGGAACCAAAGTTAAAGATTGTTCTTCTGGAACAAAAGCTACAGGGTAGCTGTATGAGCCAAAAGGCACAAAAAAGTTTGATAGCGGCCCTATATGGAGTTCATAATGGCGTTTTTGCCATGAGTGCCGCTATAAAAGGTTTGGTTGAAACGTCGAACAATCTGGCCCGGGTAGAGGTGGGTAACGGAAAGATCAAAATAGGGTGTCTTACTCGTTCATCAGTTGAATCCGGAAAATATGATCTGGCACACAGTATAAAAAATGTATTTCAATTAGCGGGTTACAAAGTAACACTTAGCGGAGAATATCCGGGTTGGCGCCCAAATCCAAATTCGGAGATCCTAACCGTTCTAAAGTCCCAGTATGAAAAACTTTTTAAAGAAAGCCCTGAGGTGGTTGCCTGCCATGCCGGTTTGGAATGTGGAATATTAGGGAGTCATTACCCTAACATGGATATGATCAGTTTTGGCCCGAATATAAAAGGGGCACATTCCCCGGATGAACGAGTACAGATCTCTTCGGTTCAGAAATTCTGGAAGTTCCTCCAAGTGATCCTGACAGAAATACCCAATAAATAAAAGAGCCCGCAATAGCGGGCTTTTTTTATTCAGATGCGATATCAACGATCTCCAGATCGAAGACCATATTTGCATTTGGTGGAATAGGGCCACTTCCCTGTTGTCCGTACCCTAAATGAGGCGGAACAAATAATCGCACCTTGTCTCCAACTTTCATCGCCATCAATCCCTCCTTAAAACCCGGGATCAGTCGGGCATCCGGACTAAAATCCATTGGATAAGGTTCATATCCTCCGCCAGCTTTGCGCTCTTCATCATAAACATTATAATTTCTGGCCACATCCTCCTTGTTGCTGTCAAACATAGAGCCATCTTCCAGATATCCTGCATAATTGACCAATACCTTCTGACCCACTTTTGGTTTGTCGCCTGTACCTGCATTCAAGACTAAAATTTTAAGTCCGGACGGCAATGCTTCCACCGAATTTTTCTGAGTACTGATTTCTGCAGCAAAATCTTCCTTCATTTTTTTCATCGCAGCGATTTGAGCTTCTTCCTCAGCAAAGTAGTCGCTCATAATCTTTACGGCGTCGAAGTTTTTTGCTTCTTTCCCATTTCTGATGATCTCAACAGAATTCATCACCACATCCACAACGGGTTTGTCTTTAGCAGCAGTCTTTGTAACACCAATAGAATCTACCACTGCCATGCCTTCAATGACTTCGCCAAAAACGGTATGAACGTCATTTAACCAGGGCGTTTCCTTAAGGGTTATAAAAAACTGGCTGCCGTTGGTCTTAGGACCACCATTGGCCATGGAAAGAATTCCTGCTTTATCGTGTCTGAGGGAGTCGACGAACTCATCCTTAAACCGGTACCCCGGATTTCCGGAACCGGTTGCTGTCGGGTCCCCACCCTGGATCATAAAATCTTTCATGACTCTGTGAAACGTAAGCCCGTCATAATATCTTTTCTCTTTGTACTGTTCACTTACAAAAGGGCTGGTTCCCTCTGCAAGGGAAATAAAATTAGCCACCGTCACAGGCGTTTTATCATGTTCGAGCTTTACGATTATATCGCCTTTGTTTGTTTTAATATCAGCAAAAATACCATCGCCAAGATGTGTGTACTGACTCGTTTTACAGCCGGTGATTAAGAGTAAGATAGCAGATAGTAGTAAATAGGTATTTTTCATTTTTTGTTTTTATTTATTCGGAGTTAATATTTTTTATTGGTTCAATGGAAATGATTGTAATGGTCGCTTTAAGTGGAACATTTACATCAATTTTATTTTTGTCGCCCATGTACCCATAACCCAGTGAGGAAGGATATAGAAAAGTCGCCTTTTCATTTTCTTTTAATAATTTAAGACTATTTCGCAACCCGGGAAACAGTTCTTGTTTATCTACTTTGTATGACTGCAATCCTATTTCCTGTTCGCTGTATATGGTGTCATTGTCAAAAGTAAAAAGTGCATACGTAAATCGCACCAGATCATCTGTTTGAGGTGTATAGGAGGCTACCTCATTTTTAAGATCGTAATAATACCAGCTTCCATCAGAAGTAGGGATGTAGGTGTTCAGACTATCTTTTTTTATGATATCCTGCATTAATTGCTCTTCGAATGCCAATAACTTTTTATTCCTTTCAATGGATTCCTTAAAAAACGAGCCCGAATTTACCTTAACGGGCTTGCGAGGCTCCGGCCCCTGACAGGCAAAAAGTCCGATTAAAAGAATAAGTAGAAGTATTTTCTTCATGCCGTTAGTGCAGTTTTATGTTTCTCCAGTAGGGACCTGAAATAGAGAACCGTCTCCTCCATAGTTTTATTGCTCTTACCTCCGGCAGCATTTGTATGCCCGCCTCCATCAAAATAATTTCTGGCAAATTCATTCACCGAAAAGGAGCCTTCCGATCGGAATGAGATCTTAATGATACTTTCTTCTTTGTTTTCTATAAAAATGACTGCAAATCTGATACCTTCCAAGGTAAGTCCGTAATTTACAAATCCTTCGGTATCTCCTTTTTTAAATTGGTGGGTATCCAGTTCCTCCTGACTCAAAGTGATATAAGCAGTGCTAAGGTGAGGAAGGATGACCATATTTTTGAGGGCACAACCCAAAAGATGCAATCTGCTGGCCGAATTTGTATCAAAAATATTCTTGTGGATCTCAGCGCTGCGAGCCCCTTTGTCGATCAGCGTAGCCGCTACCCTATGTGTTTTACCTGTGGTGGAGGCATATTTAAAAGAGCCTGTATCCGTTAGAATTCCGGCATACAGGCAGTCGGCCATGTCGTTGGAAATAAGTTCTAACCCTCCCAGGGCTACGATCATATGAAAGATCATTTCACAGGTAGAGCTCATACTAACATCAGAATACATAATGGCGGCATAGTCTCCCGGACTATGGTGGTGGTCCACCATCACAAAGGTAGCTGTGGCCGTGGCTACCACATCTCCCATATGCCCGATCCTGCTCAATTCGTTGAAATCGACCGTAAAAATAACGGTGGCTTCCAATATTTTTTCAACAGCCTTATTGTTTTCCTGCTCAAAGTTTATAACGTCGTTGGTTCCGGGCATCCATTTCAGGAATTTCGGATAATCATTGGGTGTTATGACTATTGCGTTATGATTCTTTGTTTGTAAATAAAATTGAAGGGCCAGTGCTGCACCAATGGCGTCACCGTCGGGATTTTTATGGGGTATGATTACTACTTTTTGAGGACTTCTAAGCAGGGTTTTAAGGGCCCCAACATCGGCTGCTTTCATGGGCGCAAAGATACAATTTAATCCAAAAAGCAAATACCTAAGAGCGAATAAACCTTAAAAACTCACAGGGATCATGCAAGCTTAAGGTTTTATATAATTAAGAATTTCTGTTTATAGGCATCAGGAATGTAATAAACCGTCGCTATGTAATAGGTTGAAAAGGTTTAACCTTTTGTTTTCATAGCATGATGGCGTTCTTTAATAACGAGACCCACCTGAGATGAGGTGGGTCCATAAAAATTACTTTTAATTAATAAAATTGACAACCCCTGTATCCATATCATAAACAGCTCCTACAATACCTATTTCTCCCTTTTCTGCCATAGTTTTGAGAAGCGGGCTGTCCTTTTTAATATTCTCCATGGCAACACGAACATTGTTTTCTATTACCTCGTGTACAAACAATCTGTTTTTGGAATTTCTTGGACCTTTAGCAACATTAGATATCATGATCGCCGGTTTTATGTTTGTCAGCATTTTGGTAATGTGCCCCAGTTCGGCTCCATCGATCGCTGCGTGAATGGCACCACAATTCTCATGTCCCAACACCAGTATTAATTTAGCACCGGCAACTTTAGTGGCAAATTCCATGCTTCCCAAAATATCGTCATTGATAAAATTTCCTGCTACCCTGGCTACAAAAATGTCGCCAATTCCTTTGTCAAAAACGTCTTCTACAGGCACTCTGCTGTCTACACAAGACAAAACGATCGCCTTTGGATATTGAGCATCAGCGCTTTCACGAATCTGAAAAGAGTGATCCCTGGCGGTAAGATCATTACGTACAAATCGTTCGTTTCCCGCTCTCAAGCTTTCAATGACCGTTTCAGAGGTTAAGGCGGCTTGTTCTTCCTTGGTCAAAACTGTTTCAACACGAATTTGGCTCCTTTTAATTTCTACGCTTTCGAGACGTTCGTTCTGATTATTGGTTGACTGCCCTTTTAAAGTATAGGAGAAGGCCATGATCAGACAGGTGCTGAGTATTTTCAAATTTGATTTCATAGTATTAGTTTTTTTTTATTTCAAGATCAAAAATAGAATACTTATAGATATTAATACTATTGCTATTCATAAATATTAGTTAAACTATTAGAATATAATAGTAATACTATTAATTGTTTGCTAACTATTACTACTTGGAAACCATGTGAAAGGCTAACTTTGCAGGAAAAAGTGAATAGCAAGGCTGGGAGAAGATGCTTAGAAGATCCTTTTAAAGCGCATTCAATTCTCTGAAAGGTTTGGGCCATAAGGACTAGATCGTAAACAATTTTAAAGTGCAGAGAGAAATGATAAAACAATTTTCAGAATTTTTCCAGATTGGAATAGGGGTGTTATTGGCCAGTATCGGACTGAAGGTTTTCTTGCTTCCCAATGGTTTTCTGGATGGTGGCGTTACAGGAATAGCCATTTTATTAAGCGAGTTATACGGCTTGAATATTTCTCTCTTACTGGTGGCGGTGAGCCTTCCGTTTTTAGTAATGTCCTGGTTTACTCTGTCGAGAAGGATTACCATAAAATCGGTGTTGGCCATTGTAGCACTGGCCATCATGGTCCATTTTGAGAATTTTAATCCGGTAACGGACGATAAGCTCCTTATATCAATATTCGGCGGACTATTTTTAGGTGGTGGTATAGGATTGACGATTAAGAATGGCGCCGTACTTGATGGCTCCGAAATACTTGGAATATTTGCCGATAAGCAGTTCGGGTTTAGCATAGGAAAGGTGGTGTTATTCTTTAATCTTATACTTTTCAGTATTACGGCCCTCACAATTTCCCTAGAAACTGCAATGTATTCAACATTGACATTTCTTGTAACGGCAAAGATCATAGATCTGACCATTGAAGGGTTTGAGGACTATGTAGGTCTGATGGTTGTTTCCGCTCAATCGAAAAAGATAGAGGAAGATCTAATAAGGATCATCAAAACCGGAACTACACTCTATAGAGGGTCAAAAGGGTATGGAAAACGGGGGCCTCGCAACGAAATGGATGTTATTCACACCGTAATCAATAGAATTGATATTCGAAGGACCTACAGGTTGATAGAAGATATTGATAAAAATGCTTTTATCATTGAATTCGATGTGAACAATATAAAAGGGGGACTTCTAAAAGAGTACCTGAATAAAGAGAACATGAAAGCTCTTTTACCTAAGTGGGAGAAATCGGAAAAGTAATGAATTTTTGGATGGACATCTTTTTATTCATCTCAATCCTATTAATAGCGATCTAATAAAAGGAAGAACTTGTTGTCTCACCTATACATTAGAAATACCATCTGACCCAAAATTTTTTAACCCCCATATAAATCAGAAATACCACGAATCCGGCACATAGTCCGACTCCAAATTCGACAAGCAAAGAGGGCACTGCAGGAAAGAGGTCGTGCAGAAAGGAAAGGTTGTGGACAAAAATTCCACCGGAGACCAGCAATAAGGCGATGGTTCCAATTACCGAAAGTGACTTGATCACTAAAGGGAGGGAATTCACGAAAAACCTGCCAATCTTATCGGAAACACTGTTTTCAAGATCATTCATGCGGATCAATCGTGTTCCGAACTCATCCATTCGAACAATAAGGGCAACAATGCCATATACACCAACGGTAGCAATGAGCGCTATCAGTGATACCACCAGGATTTGTTTTATAAGGGGTTCGCTAAGAACAGTACCCAAAGCGATGATTACTATTTCAATAGATAAAATAAAATCGGTTACGATGGCCGACTTTATCTTTGCTTTTTCCATTTTCAGGATGTCACTTTTACTTAAGGGCTTCAAATCAGCAGGAAGATGAGGGTGTTCATGAGGCACGAAGTATTCGTATATTTTTTCGGCGCCTTCAAAGGCGAGATAAAGTCCGCCGAGAACCAGGATTACTGTCACCATCCAGGGTAAAAAGGCGCTTAACAGAAATGCGATTGGCAGAATAATTATCTTATTGAGCAGCGAACCTTTTGTGATGGCCCAGAGCACAGGGAGTTCTCGTTTGGAAACAAATCCGGACGCTTTTTCCGCGTTCACAGCTAAATCGTCTCCAAGAATACCGGCCGTCTTTTTAGTGGCAATTTTACTCAAGGAGGCAACATCGTCTAAAAGGGTTGCAACATCATCTAAAACTGCGAAAAATCCTGAGGCCATCTTACTTTTTTTACACTTCAAATATAAATCAGGCTGTGAAGATATTGAAATCCATCTCGTCCACTTGGTTCCTCAGGTCAAATTTGTAGTTTTATAAAAGTAAAGGTCAAAAAAACGATCTTTATAAATGATGAAATTGCTATCTAACATACTTCTCCCTATATTTTTGCTTACACTATTTGCAACTTGTCAATCAGGTCAGAAGACTTTAAATGAAGAGTCATACTTGCTGCAGGTAGGGGATATAAGGGCCGATCCGGATTTAGACGAACCTGCTTTTGCTCTTTGTAATGGCGAGGAGTACGCTTTCCAATACTTTAATACGGGGGAAGGATTCAGGTATAAAGGCGAAAAGTCAGCTTTAATTACTCACTTTAAACAGGCATACAAACCAGTTACAGAAGGTGCCAATAACAGTGGCTATATCCGGATCAGGTTTATTGTTAATTGTAAGGGAGAAATCGGCAGATTGAGATTGTTAACTTCAGATTTTGAGTACCATCCAATGGAGTTCCATGGAGATATTACGGAGGAGCTACTGTCTATAATAAAAGAGATGGATGGGTGGGAGATCTTGATGAAAAACGAAAGTCCTCTCGATTACTATATGTATCTAATATTTAAAATTGATAAGGGTCAGATAATCGAGATATTACCATGAAAAAGTTGCTACCCATTATATTGTTTTGGCCATTGATAAGTTTGGCCCAGCCAAATTGTGAGGCGTACAAGTATTTCGGTGAGATGTCTTTGTATAAGGCATGTAAAAAGGCGGAAGAAGCGGGCAGGTATTATCAATTTACCAAGGAATATCAAGAGATACTGGATGAAGCTCTTAAAATCGATTCAACGTACGCCTATGCCTATCAGGCCAAAGGATATGCCTATTTAAAAAGCGGGGATTTTATACGCTGGGAGGAATTAATGGATAAGGCGGTAAAGTTTGAGGAAGCGCAACATCTGGGATATAGGGGGTGGTGCAGATATCAGTTTTTCCGGGATTACAAGGGAGCCATTAGGGATATTGAGCGCCTGGAGGAAATTTCAAAAGGTGATATCGGCTTCGGCCAAAATGGGGATTATCACTTGAAAATCGCTAAGGCCCTTTGCTATAAAGGCCTGGGAAATAATAAAAAGGCCATTGAAATTATTGAAGATCAGCTAAGTCTGGAAAATCATTTTACGGGGCTCTACGATTACCTGCATCTTGGGGTGTTGTATTTGGAGAACCGTGACTTTGATAAAGCAATAGCGGCCTTTAAAATGCAGGAAAAAGAGAATACCCTGGCTGATAATGAGTTTTATATGGCTTTGGCCTACAAAGCACTTGAAGACGCCTCTAAGTATAAGGAGCACTTAAAAAGATCAGCTACTCTGTATCAGGAAGGTCGTCATATGTTTGATCCCTATACGCATCAAATGGACAGAGTATTTTTAAGTGATATAGAAACAGCCTTAAACGAGACGTCCCTAATGGATTAAAAATCTGATATAACAATGAAAACGCTTTTAAAGTATTTTTCCTTTTCAGTACTTCTTATACTGCTGATAGGATGTAAATCCAGTCAGGTTAAGGACCAACCAACAAGCACTCAGGATTCTTTTACTATTGCCTTTGGTTCTTGCAATAAGCATACGATTGAGAACAAGCTCTGGGATGATGTGCTGGCTGCACAGCCCGATATTTGGATCTGGGGTGGAGACATAATTTATGCGGACACGGACCAGGCATCTGAAATTGCCAGAATGTTCAATATTCAGAAAGAGATCCCCGGCTATAAAAAATTATGTGATGAAGTACAGGTCATAGGAACCTGGGATGACCACGATTACGGGTTAAATGATGGGGGTGTGGAGTTTACTTCTAAAGCAGCCAGTCAGCAAGTGTTTCTTGATTTTATGGATGTGCCCTGGGATAGCCCTCGCAGAAAACGAGAAGGCGTTTATGAAAGTTATTCCTATGATCTGGCCGCTGGTTCTGTAAAGATCTTTGTTCTTGACACCCGTTATTTTAGATCGGCACTAACCCCGGCAACCGAAAAGAAAAAGCGCTACCAGCCCGGAATTTATGGGCAGGGCACCGTTTTAGGGGCGGCACAATGGGCCTGGTTAGAAGCAGAATTACGAAATTCGAAAGCGGATTTCAATCTGGTGGTAAGCAGCATTCAATTTTTATCTAACCAGCACGGATTTGAGACCTGGGGTAATTTTCCACATGAGGTTGATAAACTTAATGGTTTGATCAGAGAATCAGGTGCCAAAGGGGTCATCATTCTCTCCGGGGATCGTCATATCTCGGAATTTTCAGAAATTAATATCCCGGGTGTGTCCTATCCTGTGATAGATTTTACGAGCAGTGGGCTAACACATGTTTATTCCAGTTATTCGGGAGAACCAAATCCATATAGAAAAGGGGAAGTTATTTCTAAGAAGAGTTTTGGGGTAGTCCATATTAATCTTACAAACAAGGAAGTTCAAATGCAGATGGTAGGGGATCATGGCAAGATCCTTAATACCCTTACACAAAAGTATTAATGTTGTAGGTTGCAACTAGAAAGTGTATTTTTGCCGAAAATTTTTTAGAATGACAGGAAAAAGAACATTTACCATGATCAAACCCGATGCGGTTGAGAATGGCCATATTGGGGCTATTTTAGAAAAGATCACCTCTGCAGGTTTTAAGATCATTGCCATGAAATACACTCAATTGAGCAAACGTGATGCCCAGGAATTTTACGCGATTCATAAGGAACGTCCTTTCTTTGGGGAACTTGTGTCGTTTATGACCAGAGGACCTATTGTATCTGCTATTCTTGAAAAGGAGAACGCCGTAGAAGATTTTAGGGCCCTCATTGGTGCCACTAACCCGGCTGAAGCTGCCGAAGGAACCATAAGGAAATTATTCGCAAAGGATATTGGGGAAAATGCCGTTCATGGTTCAGATAGCGATGAAAATGCTGCTATTGAAGGTAGCTTTCATTTTTCAGGAAGAGAGATCTATTAAGAATCAGGGATCATAGAAAATAAAAGGACCTCCGTTGGGAGGTCTTTATTTTTTGTAGCCTATATACTTCATTCATCGCAAGACGATTTTAGTGACCACTTCCCTACCTAATTCTTCATTTAAAAGGGCTATAATTTTCGATTTTCCGTGACTTAGTTCCTCCCTGAGCACTGAGGAGGAAAGCGAAACAAAAAGAGTACTGTTTCTCAGGTCGATGGCCGTAGTATAATTATTTACCCCATTTCCCATAAGGTCAACCCAGGCTTCTTTAACAAGCACCTTATCGATTCCTTTTTGCAATTTATTAGTGGAAATAAATTCTTTTAAGGCTTCTCCCAGCGATATATTATTCTTTTTACGGACCAAGTTACTCCAGGGTTATGGGTTGAAAACGTTCATAAATATAGGTAATTTGCTCCTCATTCACGAGTCTGAGCTCTGTTTCTGACAGGCTTCTGATCTGCTCCTCCCAAACAGACATGTCATTTTCATATACCATGATAAAAATCCCGTCGCGCTCTGTGATGGAAAAGTATTCGGCATCATCTGAGGTCTCAAAACTTCCGTCCATACGCGCTTGAACCTTTTTGCGATACCCTTTGGTACCCATTACCTCAATGTAATCTACGGTTTCGTTCATGTTGTAGGTTTTGGTATCTCCATTTGGAAATTTAACCCGTTTGATCTCCCAATATCCATCGAGGAAGTCGAGGTCCTCTTTGGAGATCGTATTGCCACAGGAAATAAGGAGCACACAGCACAGGATAATTGAAATTTGTCTCATTTTACAGGCGAAATATTTTATAGGTTTGATGAATTTCTTTGATGATATTCTCCGTTCGTTCCGCATGGGTGTCGCTAATAAAGATCTGCCCAAAATTTTTGTCTTCTACTAAGGTAATGATATGTGCAACCCGGTTTTCATCAAGTTTGTCGAAAATATCATCCAATAACAAGATGGGGGTGGTTTTTACCAGGGCTTTCAGAAAATGAAATTGAGCAAATTTTAAGGCGATCAAAAACGATTTTTGTTGGCCCTGACTCCCGAATTTCTTTATGGGATAGCCACTGATCTCAAAATCGAGGTCATCCTTGTGAATGCCAACGCTTGTATACTGCAGGGCCCGATCTCTGTCAATACTCGACTTTAAAAGGGACCCGAGATCCGCCTCGTGCAAGCGTGAATTGTAAATCAGATTAACATCCTCACTATCCCCTGATATCAGGCGATATTGCTCCTGGAAAATCGGAACAAATTCTTTTATAAACGCAGCTCTTTTTTCATAAATCACCTGGCCGTAAGCGTGTAATTGTTCGTTGTAAATACCTAAAGTTCCCTGTTCGAAAGTGTGGTTGGCTGCAAAATACTTCAGCAACGCGTTTCTTTGGGCCAGGACCTTTTGATAGTTCATAAGGGTTTGCAAATACTCAGTATCTGATTGGGAGATTACCCCATCCATGAACTTTCTGCGGGTATCACTCCCTTCAATGATAAGATCTCTGTCTGCAGGAGATATGATTACCAGCGGAAGAAGACCGATATGATCTGAAAGTCGATCATAGGTTTTTCCATTTCTTCGAATTACTTTTTTGACATTGCGTTTAAGAGAGCAAACAATTTTCTCTTCGCGCTCGTTTAGCATAAAATTTCCTTCTACCACAAAAAAATCGGTTCCGTGTTTGATGTTCTGAGAGGCAATTGGGTTGAAGTAGCTCTTCCCGAAGGACAAGTGATAAATAGCATCGAGCATATTGGTCTTGCCGATACCATTATTGCCAACAAAGCAATTTATTTTAGTGTCGAACTCAAGGTTCACGTCACTAAAATTCTTATAATTAAGAAGAGAAATATTTTGAAGAAACATTCAAAGGGTTGTTGAAAATAATTTTTGGGGCTGTAAATATCCAAAAATAACAAATAAATACCCTTCGGTTTTGGAATAAAACTTTATTTTTGCGCGATCAATTGAAGGAACTATGGCAACTTATAAAAAGCGAGGTTACAAGCCGAAAAACAAGGAAGACGAAAGGGCACTGGCAGAAAAAGACAGTACAACGGCTGAGGTTTTCAGTACATTGGATGAAAGTGCTTCCCGTTCAGAGCAATGGGTAGCCCGAAATCAAAATTATATTCTTGGGGTGATTGGGGTCATTGCCGTGGCTGTTCTGGCGTATTTAGGCTACTACCAATTCGTACAGGAACCTAAGAACACAAGTGCTGCAAATGAAATGTTATACCCAAACCAATATTTTAATGAAGCCTTGCAAAGTACCGCAGAAAAGGATTCGTTGTTTCTGTTAGCGCTTAATGGTGCCGAAGGAAAATATGGATATTTGGATATCATTGAAGAATATTCTGGCACCCCTTCCGCCAACATCGCCACTTACGCCGCGGGTATGGCCTATAAAGAATTAAAACAATACGATAAGGCCATTGAGTATTTAGAAAAAGTATCCGCAGATGAAGAAATTACTGCATCACTTGCCCTGGGGGGTATAGGAGATTCATTTCTTCAGCTTGGACAAACAAAAGATGCCTTGGCTTATTATGAAAAGGCCTTCGCGCAAGACGAGAATGAACTCACAACGCCCAGATATCTATACAAAGCCGGGATCGCTGCTTTGGAAATGGGAACAAAGGAAAAAGCACTAGGATACTTTCAACGGATTAAGGATGAGTTTCCAAATTCTGTGGAAGCGGGAACCATCGATGTTTTCATAGGAATGGCCCAAACGCAATAAGGATGGCTACTGCAAACCGAAATTTATCACAATATGATAAGGACGGTATGCCAAGAGCTGATCATCTCAGGATCGGTCTGGTGGTATCTGAGTGGAATACTGAAATTACAGAAGGACTTTATAAAGGAGCACTAACAGCTTTGCTGGATTGCGGTGTTAAGCGTGCCAATATCCTTCGCTGGGATGTGCCCGGAAGTTTTGAACTTACCTTTGGCTGTAAAAAGATGATACAAGAGGAAAAGCCTGACGCTATCATTGCTATTGGCAGCGTCATACGGGGAGAAACTAAGCATTTCGATTTTGTATGCAGCGCTACAGCTCAAGGAATTAAAGATCTGAACATTCATTTTTCAACCCCGGTGATCTTTTGTGTTCTAACCGATGACACTTTACAACAGGCACAAGACAGGAGCGGTGGCAAACATGGTAATAAAGGCACAGAAGCCGCCGTTGCCGCCATAAAAATGGCTTCTCTGGGCTCGAACTGAGATTTGCATCCTAACCCATTAAAGAAGGATTAGCTCTTAAGGATTTGTGATACCAGATTTTTTCAGCATGGTGTTAACAAATTTTGGGAGCCATGATTCCGCGCTTTTTTTATATTTAAGTACCTTTGACCGAGGAGCACTATGGGACGATTTACGAAACTACGAAAGAATAAAAAATACAATTATACGCCACGATATTTCGATGATAAGGGGGAGGGAAATCCTTTTAAAATAGAACGAAAATTAGATAGGTTCCGTTCAACCGTAGAAACGCCCAGAGGCCTGAAATCCAAGTTGAACCATGCGATGTCTGACCTCCGGCGAGGTGGTGATCAAAATTATAAACTTAGACTGCTTATCATCATGGCTGTCTTAATCTTTATTTTTCTTTACATTATTGACTTTGACCTTTCTATATTCCTGAACAACTAATGGCAGATATTATACAACTCTTGCCAGATCATGTGGCCAATCAAATAGCAGCAGGCGAGGTGGTGCAAAGACCCGCTTCTGCCGTGAAAGAGTTGTTGGAAAATGCTGTAGATGCCGGTGCTACTAGTATACAACTCATTGTAAAGGACGGCGGGAAAACCTTGATACAAGTGGTAGATGATGGCAGTGGTATGAGTCCTACCGATGCCCGACTTAGTTTTGAACGGCATGCAACCTCAAAGATCCGAAACGCAGAAGACCTTTTTAAACTGCATACCAAAGGTTTCAGGGGAGAGGCGCTTGCTTCTATTGCGGCCATAGCCCATGTCGAAATGCATACAAGGCCCGAAGGTGAAGAAGTTGGGACTCATCTGAAAATAGAAGGTAGTAACGTGGTTTCTCAGGAATTCGTAGCAACGCCTAAGGGTACTTCAATTGCCATAAAAAATCTTTTTTATAATATTCCTGCCAGACGTAATTTTTTAAAATCCAATCAGGTAGAGTTCAGGCATATCACTGATGAGTTTCACCGGGTGGCACTGGCACATCCTGGAATCAACTTCTATTTTTTTCACAACGGCAGTGAATTGTTCCACCTGTCATCCCATTCACAAAGGAAACGTATTGTTCAGATCTTTGGCCATAAGACAGACGAAAAATTAGTGCCTGTTCAGGAAGAAACACAAGTGGTAAGTATCGAAGGGTTTATCTGCAAGCCTGCATTCGCGAAAAAGAGCAGGGGAGAACAATTTTTCTTTGTCAATGATCGGTTTATTAAAAGTCCGTACCTACATCATGCCATCCTCTCGGCTTTTGAAGGTCTTATTAAAACCGATGCACATCCCGGGTATTTTTTATATCTGAAAGTAGATCCTACCTCTATAGATATTAATATTCACCCTACAAAAACAGAAGTTAAATTCGACGATGAACACACGCTCTACGCCATACTAAGAGCGGCTGTGAAACACAGCCTGGGACAATTTCACATAACCCCCATGCTAGATTTTGAGAAGGACCAGAATTTGGAGACACCGTATGCGTATCAAAGCAAAGAAGCACATCTTCCCGGCGTTGCGATGAACCCCGGCTTTAATCCCTTTAAGGAGACATCAGTCAAGTCCACAGCTGGTGGGTTTCATAAGAAAGTTTCTGCTGAAGGGTGGGAGAATCTATATGTGGGCATGGAATCTAAGGCAAGCAGAGAAGATTCTTTTAGCAGCGTTCATTATGAATCAGAGACCATTTCCGGGTCCATTTTTCCGCTGTCTGAACAGCTTGCGAATGATTCTACCACCTTTCAGCTTAGAAGGAAGTATATCGTAACTACGATCAGGTCAGGGATGTTGATCATAGATCAGAGACGGGCACATCAACGTGTATTGTACGAAAAGTTCTTGAAAAGTATGACTTTAAAAGAATCATTAAGTCAACAATTGCTGTTCCCTATCTCCTTAGCTTTTACCAAGAATGAAATGACCATTCTTCATCAAATGAAGGATCATTTACACGCATTGGGGTTTGTTTTTGCAGATGAAGAAGAAGAACAACTTGTTGTAAAAGGGGTGCCACCCATGGTAGCAGAAACTGAGGCAGCTTCTGTTTTAGATCAGCTTATTGCCGAATGTACAATGGAAAGCAAGTCGACCAATTTTTCTCAATCCGATATGCTGGCCAAGGCACTTTGTAAGTCCCTTTCAGTTAAAAACAGGTGATCAACTAGACAGTATGTCACAATTAGCGCTTGTCAACGATCTTTTTGCTTGTAAGGAATCTTTGTTAAGTCCGTTTAATAAACCAATCTTTATTACGTTATCTGAAAACGAAATTGATAAAAAATTCATCTAAATGGGAAGACTTACCGGAGCTATCAAGCATCTTCTGATCATTAACATATTCTTTTTTGTAGCGACCAGCTTATATGGGGAACAAATGTACCAATGGTTCTCCCTTTGGTTCCCGGAGAATGAAAATTTTGAATATTGGCAGGTCATTTCCCATATGTTTATGCACGGAGGCTTTATGCATATCCTTTTTAATATGTATGCCTTATGGGCCTTTGGATCTCCGCTGGAACAAATGTGGGGAAAAAATAAATTTATATTTTTTTATTTTTCAGCGGGGATTGGCGCCGCCATCATTCACACTGCTGTGAACTATTACTACTTTAGTGAAGGCATGGAGGTTCTTTTAAATTCAGGATTGACCAAGGTTGAGATCATGGACATCATTTCACAAGGAAAATTCAGTCCCAGTTGGTATAATCTGGCATCCAAAAGCACTATAGACAATTTTCTAATGGCGTATACCACACCCGCAGTAGGGGCCTCAGGGGCCATTTATGGAATATTGGTAGCCTTTGGGATGTCTTATCCTAACAGTGAATTATTTCTTATTTTTCTGCCCGTCCCTATAAAAGCGAAGTATTTTATTCCTGTACTGATTGGACTCGACTTGTTTTCCGGTGTTACCGGATACTCTATCTTTGGCCAGGGAATAGCGCATTTTGCCCATGTTGGAGGTGCCCTATTTGGATTTATTATGATGTGGTACTGGAAAAAGACACAGTTCAATAAAAATAGGTGGAATTAAATGAGTACAGGAGGACTGAGATATCAATACGCCCGACTAAGCATAGCTGAAAAGCTAATTGTTGTGAATGTGGGCGTTTTTATTTTAAACGCATTGCTGCCTTTTCTTCTTGGTTTCGGGAAGAATGCCATTTCACAATGGTTTGAACTACCAGTAAATTTAATGGAATACCTTACGCAGCCATGGTCCATTGTGACCTATTCCTTTTTTCATGCAGACATATGGCACCTGTTCTGGAACATGCTTTTGTTATATTTTTCAGCCAGGATCTTCTTGAATTTGTTTTCTGTAAGAAAACTCATAAATGTATATTTTTTAGGGGTCATTCTGGGGGGGCTTCTATTTGTGCTAAGCTATAATGTTTTTCCTGTATTTATGGGATCTAATACAGCCATAATAGGAGCTTCGGCGGGTGTCACCGCCGTTCTGATCTTTATCTGTGCCTATATGCCCAATCAGATGGTAAGAGTGTTTTTCTTTAATGTAAAACTGTGGTATATAGGAGCATTTTTTGTGCTGATCGACCTAATCCAGATTCCGGCCAGTAACTCCGGAGGACATCTGGCCCATTTGGGAGGCGCGTTACTGGGATATGTCTACGCCAGGCAATTAACAAAAGGGAAAGACATTGGCGAAGGCTTTTCAAAATTGCTGGATGCCTTGGGAGACTTCTTTAAACCAAAGGAGAAAAAAGCATCTATGAAAACTGTATACCGCAAAACTAAAAGTGCGGCCAAGTCAAAAGTGGATTATGACAAAGAAAGCAGACAGCGTAAGATTGATGCAATTCTAGATAAAATCAGTAAATCCGGCTATGAAAGTCTGTCCAAAGCAGAGAAGGATTTCCTCTTTAAAGCAGGTAAAGAGGAATGATGCATTTTATGCCTAAATCTATATTTATAAACAGGCTTATTGTTTTTATAAATTTAGTGTATCTGTTTATCATGTTGCTAATAGTATTAAACTACTATTTCCCTCTAACCTTCTTATCTATATTTTTCATTCTCAATATATTATATCCTTATCTTCTATTTGGTTTTTTGTTTTTCTTGGCTCAATCATTTTTAAAAAAAAATAGAATACTCCTGGCGATTAATATTTTATTTTTTCTATTTATTTATATCTCATTAGGTCCAATTTTTGTTTTTGGTGATTTAGATTCTAACAAAACTGAAGACGGTCTTAAAGTGTTAACCCTTAATGCTCTTCAATTATTTGGCACTGGAAATATTGCGGATAATAAGTTGGGTTCGGCTTTTGAAAAATTTGTAGATGTTAATAAGCCCGATGTTATCTGCTTGCAGGAATTTTCAGGCTTGTATAAAATTCCATCAATAGTTAAAGAGTATCCATATACCTATGTAAAAAGAAAGACTCGCTATAAAAGGTATTCACCATTAACTATTTTATCAAAATACCCGATTATTGAAAAAGGTTCACTCGACTTTCCTAATTCAAGTAATAATTCAATTTTTGTTGATCTGGTAATGCCAAAAGACACCTTACGCGTTTATAACGTTCATTTACAATCTTTAAAAGTAAGACCTGGTTCAATAAAAAGGGAAAGGCCCAATAAACTTCTAAATAGATTGGGATCATCGTATAAATCGCAGCTGCAACAAGCTGAATTAGTTAATAAACATTATATGAATTCGCCATATAAAGCGATATTATGTGGCGACTTTAACAACACCCAGTTCTCAGGGGTTTATAATATACTCAAGGAAAACAACCGGGATACATTTCTTGAGAAAGGAAACGGATTGGGAAATACCTTCTTTTTTAAATTTTTGCCCTTTAGAATCGATTATATTTTTACAGACAAAACAATTGAAGTGATAGATCATCAAAATTTTGAGATTAAACTATCTGATCATTATCCGGTTATGGCTACCGTAAAACTAGGTAAAAAGTAGAAGACAATCTATTCCATCTGCCAGCATATGGATCAACAAGCCTATTCCTATGACCCTCAACGGCTTTATAAATAGGAAAACAACGTACAAGACCATGGCCCAGTACTGGTGAAGAAAATGGAAGTTGATGCTGCATCTGTTGGGATCAAAAATAGGCGTGGCCAGCAGATGATCCACATCTATTAATATTGCTGCCAGCATGATTAAAACGACCCTTGTCCTATTTTCTTTAAAAAAGAGAAGACCCACTATTATGGGCAGGAGAAAATGAATTCCGTAATGGAGGAAAAATCTAAGCATTAAGGGAAGATAGGGAAAGCGCTTCTAAATAAGAAGAGGCTGCAGTACCTTCATTAAATAGCAGGTCCAAAATACTGAGGTTATTGATAAAACCATGACGTTCCATAAAAACTTGTGTATAAGGCGCTACGGTAAACGGATCCGATTTTTTTGCATTTACCATAAACCGAAGATCCAGTACATTCTCAGGATCAGGATCATAGACCGTAGTTTTTGATGTGGGTACAGCCAGTTGAAGGCATTCACCCATCAACTCAATGGATCTTAGATTATAATCGAGTAGGAATTCATATTTTTTTTGAAATAACGCTACAAGTTCATCTTCATAATATTCAAAAAAAGGGGATGATCTGTAGGCAGTTTGTAGCGTACGCCAATGTTGCCGTTGCCAGGGATATTGATTATCTACTTTTACATCCTTGTAAAACTGTTTGCCTTGTTCCCCACCAACATGTTGTATGGGGATGGTCATCATATGTTTCCCCTGGTCAGTACATATATAGGTTCTGTTCCTAAAGGTTTGTTTTTGGTAGTTATCACATACTTCCCAAAGGCAATTCCTCTGAGCAAGAAGTGCCATACTGCTTATATTTGGAAAATAAGCAGGATGAATTAATACCAGAGGATCCATAAGTGCCATTTGCCTAACCCTTTTCCTTACGTACGCTTTTTTCTTCGTTTCCTGAGGAAATCGACTGCAAACCATGCGGCCAGGACCATAAGGAAGTATTTAAAGTAGGAGCGGGGCTCCCCTTCGCCGTGTACCGTAGTAAAAATTCGATCCCATCTGGGCTTCCAATGTGCAATACCCTCGTTGAAATTATCAAAGCTCAACCAGATAAAAATAGGGGTGCCAACAATATGATTTTCCGGAACATAACCCCAGGTGCGACTGTCCTCTGAATGGTCGCGGTTATCACCCATCATCCAGTAATAATCCTGCTTAAAGGTATAGCTGTCTGCTACCTCTCCATTGATAAGAACCTGATTTCCGGATACTCCTACAGTGTTGCCTTCATAGTCCCTGATAATTTTTTTGTAAAGCGGCAATACTTTTAGGCTCAGGGCCACAGTACTCCCTTTTTTTGGCAGAAATATTGGTCCGAAGTTGTCATTGTTCCATGGAAATACTTCGTTTTGGGGAAAAATATTATTCCCTGGAACTCCTTTAGGTTCAAGTATTTTGACAATGGAGTCGATATCTGAGTTTTGTTCCAGGGCCTTTACCATATCATCAGTGAGGGTAGCCTGCCTCTCTCTCTCTGTTATTTCCCGAAGGGAAAGTCGAAGTGTCCGGATGACATCTGTAGGGATTCCTTTACTATCTGTCAGTATGACCGGCTGATCATATTGATCATAGACCCCAAATCCATAGGAACGAAGGGCCATGATCTGCTGAGGACTCAGGGACTGCGCCACATAGGTCCTATTAAATTCTGAAACACCTTCTTCGATCAGCAAGCGGGAAGAGACTCCTTTCTGGGCATAGAGTGTATAATCATATTGGGGTTTGGCCCTGTCTGAAAGTACAAGCTGCTCTCCATTTATAAAAACGTACCCATTGCGTATTTCCAAAGAATCTCCTGGTAGTCCTACGCATCGCTTAACATAATTCGATTTCTTATCTATCGGTTTTACAACGCCCTTTTCCTTTTTAAAAAAAGCTCTAACCGTATCTGCAGGCCAACTGAAGACCACAATGTCATTCCTATCTACTTTAGTAAATCCGGGAAGTCGGAAATAAGGAAGCTGAGGTTTATTCAAATACGATCGGATACCTAGTACTGGCAGCGTATCATGCACCATAGGTGCTGCAATAGTGGTCATAGGGGTTCTGGCGCCAAAATGAAATTTACTCACAAAGAGAAGGTCCCCAATGCGTAAGGTACGTTCTAAAGATCCTGTTGGGATGACATAGGGCTGAATAAAATAGGTGTGGACCAGGGTGGCGGCCACAATGGCAAAAACTATGGAACTTACCCATTCGCCAACACCACTTTTGGGATGTAAACTCCGATCCTTAATATATTCTACTTCCAGGCTGTAGTTCACATAATAAATATAAAATCCCAGGCTTAGGATCACCAGCCATGTATCAATAAGGCTATTTCGCCCAAAACTGCGGATGGTCTCTACCCATATTACGGGGAACATCAATAAATTAATAATGGGAATGAACAGGAGAATCACCCACCAACCAGGCCTGTTGATGATCTTCATAAGAACGATGGCATTGTAAACGGGAACTGCCGCTTCCCATGCCTGCCTGCCTGCTTTTATATAGAGTTTCCAGGTTCCCATAAAATGGATAACCTGAATTACCAGAATAAATAGAATCCACTGTGTAGCGTTCATTCTTGCTTATTTTTTTCGTTAGACGGGGTAAGGTATCATTTTGTTACGATTTTTAACCCAGGTTTAACACGTCTTTCATACTATAAACCCCTTTCTTATCAACGATCCACTCTGCAGCTACTACTGCGCCCAGGGCAAATCCTTCCCGATTATGTGCTATATGCTTAATACTGATCTGATCTTCCTTACCGGAATAACAGACCTCATGAGTACCCGGTATTTCTCCTTCACGGTACGAATGAATAGGAAGGATATTCTTTTCTCCATTACCGAGCGACCATTTGGAATAATCCGTTTTATCAATGATGCCTTCTGCCAGGGAAATAGCCGTACCACTGGGAGCATCGAGCTTGTGGATATGATGGGTTTCTTCAATGGAAGCTTTATAGCTTTTTATATTGGCCATCATCCCTGCCAATACCTTATTCAGTTCAAAAAATAGATTGACTCCAAGACTAAAATTGGAAGCATACAGAAAAGCACCCTGCTGTTTTTCACAAAGATCTGCTACTTCTTTATATTGAGTCAACCAACCTGTGGTTCCGGAGATAACAGGAATTCCTGCTTTTAAGCACCCTTTAATATTGTTCACTGCAGCTTCGGGAACACTGAAATCAATGGCCACATCCATTTCCTGGTAATTGATTTCCGTGGTGCCAACATCAATACGGGCCACTATTTGATGGCCTCTTTTTTGGCAGATCTGTTCAATCATTTTGCCCATTTTACCATATCCGAACAAGCGCTATCTTCAAAGACTAAAATTTAATGGTTAAGGCAATGCCGTAATTGGGATCGGATGTGATAGGATGGTATTCCAGATAGGGTTTAATATCCAGACTAAGATCGTCATCTACATTGAATTGCTTTAAATGGGCATCTACATTGGCATCTATAATATTAAAGGCATATAAGCCAATAGTGATGAGCAGTGCCAAATCCCTATCTCGCTGATAGCGCTCCTGTGCATCTTGCAATGCCTCATCCGATAGTTCAGGTCTACCAGCCACGTTTCCCGCTATTATTCATCATAAACTCGTCATCAATGTATCCGGCTCTGCCTTCTTTTAAAAGCAGTTCTGAAACGGTCGTACAGATCATCATTATACATGTAAGCATATACTCCGGTACCAATGGCTCCATAGACAATAGGCAATTTCCAGTATCGTCTGTTATAGATTTGCCCAAACCCGGGAAGTATAGCAGAATAAAAGGCAGCTTTACTGGGGGCGAGCGGATTTACCTTTTTCTTTTCTATGTTGCCATCTATGACGATCCCTTTTTCCTTAAAATTTGTGCGAAGTGAATCTGTGGAAGTCGTTCTGCTCTTGTGCATTTATGACAGAAACACAACAGAGACAGAACAGCAAAAAAAAAGAATCGCCTATTCACCAGTAATCAATTTTATGATTCGGTGTAATTCTTCTCTGGATTTGAAAGAAATGGCAACTTTTCCTTTTTCATTGTCTGAAGTGCTTAGCGCTTACAGGCGTCTCTAAAAATTGAGATAAGGTTTTTTCGCTTTGCATTATTTCGGCCGACTTATCAATAGATTTGGAGCCCGGTTTTTTAGAAATGCTTCCGGTATCATGGTATTTTCTTACCAATTCCTCTGTTTGCCGTACAGAAAGGATTTGTCCAATAATCTGTTCATAGATCTCCAATTGATCCTCACGTCGTTCAATATTTACCAGCGTCCTTCCATGTCCCATGCTGATAAAACCATCTCTGATACCGGTTTGAATGATGGGATCTAAGCGTAAAAGACTTAAATAATTGGTGATGGTTGATCGTTTTTTTGCCAACCCTGTCACTTAATTTTTCCTGAGTCAGCTCAATTTCTTCTATTAATCGTTGGTATGATAGGGCAATTTCAATAGGATCGAGATCTTGTCGTTGAATATTTTCAACCAATGCCATTTCCAAGGATTCCTGATCATTGGCAATACGGATATAGGACGGAATAGTTTCCAGGCCTACTCAGTCTGGAAGCTCTGTACCTCCGCTCACCGGAGACCAGCTGATATTTATTGAAATCCAGTTTGCGAACTGTAATAGGTTGTATGACCCCTAATTCTCTTATCGAAGAGGCTAATTCCTGAAGTGCTTCATCGTTAAAGTTGGACCTGGGTTGAAATGGATTTACATCGATGGCATCTAAATCCAGCTCAACAATGTTCCCTACAACCTTATCTGCATTCTTATCAGCAACGGAGTTAATGTCATTCTCCGGATCTTTTAAGAGGGCAGAAAGTCCGCGTCCTAAGGCTTGTTTTCGTGTTGCTTTCGCCATTATACTTTCTCCTTATTTTTCTTGAGAAGTTCATTCGCCATGTTTAGGTAATTAGCCGCCCCTTTGCTGCTTGCATCATATTTTATAATGCTTTCCCCATAACTCGGCGCTTCACCAAGACGAACATTTCGTTGAATGATGGTATCAAAGACCATGTCTGAGAAATGTTTTTTAACTTCTTCTACTACCTGATTAGACAAGCGTAAACGCGAATCATACATGGTGAGTAACAGCCCTTCTATATCCAGATCCGGGTTATGGATCCTCTGAACACTTTTTATGGTATTCAATAATTTTCCAAGACCTTCCAGTGCAAAGTATTCACATTGTATTGGGATGATCACTGAATCTGCTGCTGTCAGCGCATTTAAGGTTAATAAACCAAGCGAAGGCGCACAATCTATCAGAATATAGTCGTATTCCTCTTTGAGATCCCTGATTGCCTGTTTCATCATGTATTCCCGATCATCCTTATCTACCAATTCTATTTCTATGGCGACCAGGTCAATATGTGAAGGAATAAGGTCCACATTTGGAGAGGAAGTCTTTATAATGGTTTCCCTGGCGGATTTTGTGTGTTCCAGAACCTGATAGGTTCCTAATTCAACCGTATCAACATCAATACCAAGCCCCGAAGTGGCATTCGCCTGAGGATCTGCGTCTATCAAAAGCACCTTCTTCTCCAAAACACCCAGTGAGGCGGCCAGGTTAACGGTGGTAGTTGTTTTACCAACACCACCCTTTTGGTTTGCAATAGCAATTATTTTGCCCATCATCATAGTAAGTTAGGGGTTAAAAATACGATTATTTGGCTAGCCAGAAAATGTATTTTGTTAACACTAGGTGAATAACTTATGAATTTGGAATCGGCCTTAAAAAATGAAGGTTCTTTATGCATGCTAGTATCTCTATTTATCAGTGTCCAGAAGTATTTCCAGGATCTGAATAGCCGCTTCACTGATCTTTGTTCCGGGACCGTAAACGGCTACGGCACCTGCATCAAACAAGAATTGATAGTCTTGCTTTGGGATCACTCCACCAACAATGACCATAATATCTTCTCTGTTAAACTTTTTTAATTCCTTAAGAACCTGTGGTACCAAAGTTTTATGACCTGCAGCCAGCGAGGAAACACCCAATATATGTACGTCGTTCTCAACAGCTTGTTTGGCGGCTTCTGCCGGAGTTTGGAACAAGGGACCAATATCTACATCAAATCCGAGGTCAGCATAACCTGTCGCGATCACCTTGGCACCCCGGTCATGCCCGTCCTGCCCCATCTTAGCGATCATGATCCTGGGACGTCTGCCATCCTTTTCAGCAAAGATATCAGCAAGTTCTCTTGCTTTTTTAAAGTTTTTATCGTCCTTTATTTCTTTAGAATACACTCCCGAAAATGTTTGAATTTTGGCGTTATATCTCTTGAATACCTCTTCAAGGGCATCACTGATCTCTCCCAGGGTAGCCCTTTTTCGAGCAGCATCTACGGCTAAAGCTAACAAATTATTTTCAGCAAGGCCTTTGCGGTCCTTGCCTTTATTTGCAGCTGCGGCGGTAAGCGCACCCAGCGCCTCAGTCACTGCTTTACCATCACGCTGTTTTTTAACTTTTTCGAGTCGCTCCACTTGCTGCCGGCGAACTTCGGCATTATCCACTTCCAGGATCTGCATAAGTTCTTCTTCTTCCAGTCGGTACTTGTTTACACCTACAATGATATCTTTACCACTGTCTATCCGGGCTTGCTTTTTAGCCGCTGCTTCCTCTATGCGCATTTTTGGGATGCCCTCTTCAATAGCCTTTGTCATACCACCCAGGGTCTCAACTTCTTCAATCAGATCCCAGGCTTTTTTAGCCAAGGCATCCGTTAAGTATTCCACGTAATAACTTCCTGCCCAGGGATCTACAGTTTTTGTTATGTTGGTTTCGCGCTGTAGAAATATCTGTGTATTCCTCGCAATTCTCGCAGAAAAGTCGGTCGGGAGCGCAATGGCCTCATCCAGGGCATTGGTATGTAGACTTTGGGTGCCTCCAAAGGCTGCGGCTGCCGCTTCAATGGTTGTCCTTGCCACGTTGTTGAAGGGATCTTGTTCGGTAAGACTCCATCCACTGGTTTGACAATGGGTCCTAAGGGCGAGCGACTTTGGATTTTTAGGCTCGAATTGATGTAAAAGTTTGGACCACAACATACGGCCTGCTCTCATTTTCGCGATCTCCATAAAATGATTCATGCCAATCGCCCAAAAAAATGATAGTCGCGGGGCAAAGGTGTCTATATCCAATCCCGCCTTTAAACCGGTCCTGATGTACTCCAATCCATCTGCTAATGTATAGGCCAATTCGATATCGGCAGTGGCTCCGGCTTCCTGCATATGATATCCGGAAATACTGATGCTATTAAATTTAGGCATGTATTTGCTGGTGTATTCAAAAATATCTGCGATGATCTCCATCGATGGCCCGGGAGGATAGATATAGGTGTTCCGTACCATGAATTCCTTAAGAATATCGTTTTGAATGGTTCCTGCCAACAATTCAGGGGAAACGCCTTGTTCTTCTGCGGCCACTATATAGAAGGCCATTATCGGAAGTACGGCCCCATTCATGGTCATAGAAACTGACATTTTATCTAAGGGGATGCCGGCAAAAAGTATCTTCATGTCTTCTACAGAATCGATGGCTACACCGGCTTTGCCAACATCGCCGACAACCCGTTCGTGATCGCTGTCGTACCCTCTGTGGGTAGGCAGGTCGAAGGCTACGGATAAACCTTTCTGACCAGCCTCAAGATTTCTTCTGTAAAAGGCATTACTTTCTTCAGCAGTGGAGAAACCTGCATACTGCCTGATGGTCCAGGGCCGTTGAACATACATTGTGGCATAAGGACCCCTCAGAAAAGGGGGTATGCCTGCAGCAAAATCCAGATGTTCCAAAGCCTCTATCTCAGTCTTGGAATACTGTTTATGTACATCGATGCCTTCAGCAAAATGAAAAGAATCACTTTTTGACAATGGCTTTTTGGCCGGGTCCTTTGAAGGTAATTTTAAGTTTTGTACGTCTTTCCTACTCATTGTCAAGTCTTTTCTGTTCAATGCTTTCTGCCAGCCTTTTTTCCAAAATTGGTTCGAGAAGGGTCTTTCCCGGATTGGTTTTTAAAAAAGGATAGATTTCTATGGCCTCTTTCATAGAATCTTTAGGATTGACATAGGCATTACTACCCACTAAAATCCTATCACCGCGCTCAAATTGTTGCTGTTCACTTTCTGCCTGTTCTCTGATCTTTTTTTGAATGGAATGCTGCTTAAGAGCTTTCAGAAAGCCGCCGGAAGCCTCCATGTTCTTAAATAAATCTAGCGCCTTTTCAGCCAGTTGTGTTGTCAGAGATTCAATATAATAAGCCCCGTCTGCCGGATTTGATACCTCCCCAAAATAGCTTTCGTTACGCAAGATCAATAGCTGATTTCGGGCGATTCTTTCCCCAAATTCATGATCCTTATGATAGACGGCATCGTAAGGAAGATTAAATACAGTATCTGCTCCTCCATTAATGGCCGCCATGCATTCCGTAGTGGATCGCAATAAGTTTGTATTGTACTCGTACAGGGTTTTGTTGCGTTTGCTGGGTTGTGCAACAATATGACAATTTTCAGGGGCCTTATACACGGAGGCCAAACTTTTCCATAAGAGTCGCAAGGCTCGTAATTTGGCGATCTCGAAGAAATAATCTGAATCTATCGCGACCTTAAAAACTGGAATCGGAAAGGACAACGTATTCTTTTGATTGCCTAAAAGATGCAAATATTCACATGCCTGTAATAGCATATAGGCCAATTGCTGGACACGATTGCCCCCCGCATTTTGATAAAGAGTCCCATCTATCGAAATGGTCTGAAATTGAGGTAATTTTTTTGTCAATTGTACCATGGAAGTCATGTCCTTTTCCATGGAGTGTTTCCAGTTGCCTGTTCTCGCAAGACCGCCTAAAACGTCCATATGGATATAGAGTGTGGCACTTTCAGGCATTTTGAAGGTTGCTAATTCTTCGATGAATTTTTCAGAGACAAAGTTCAGTTGCAGATGAATGGGTGTGGTAGTAAGATCAATGCCCTTTAGAAGTCCTTTAATATTAATTTCTGGCGAAGGGATTATAAAATACAGACTCTCGGCACCTCCTGAGAGTGCTTTGGCAGCTTTTTTATTAGCCGCTTTCTCGGTTTGAACATAGCATACCTGTCCTATTTTCCAGCTAGCTGGTGTTGCTATAGGATAGGAGTGATGGTCGTTGAGATCCTCGCTATTATAAAAAGGTTTTACCTTAATATGATCCGCACCTTCCCATATCAGACTTTCGTTGTAATCTGCGCCTTTGAGCCCGACCTGGATTAGCTGTTTCCAGGCTTTGGCAGTTACGCTTGGAAAATTATAAAACTTACTGCTCGTCATCATCCTTTTTATTTTTTAAACTATCCTCGTATTCTATGAGATAGATTTCCTCATTTTTCTTTTTTAGATAGTAATATTCTCTGGCAAACTTTTCCAATTCTTTAGGGTCCGAAAGCTTTTCCAGTGTTTTTTTATCTTTTTCTATTTCACTCTTGAGGAATTCTTGTTGTTTTTCAAGGGTTTTTATTTGTTTTTTTAGTTCCCAATGTATGATCAAGGAGTTAGTGTCAAAAAATACCATCCAAATCACAAAGGCCGTTAGCACTACCACATAGAGGTTGGTAACTACTCCAAACCATTTTTTACCCCTTAGATCTTTTAGTGTCATGTTGATCAGTTGAGTTTGTCAGTTATAATGGTCCTAACAATGTCTACGGCTACCGTGTTGTATTTATTATTGGGAATAATGATATCTGCATACTCCTTGGTAGGTTCTATAAATTGATCGTGCATTGGTTTTAAGGTTGTCTGGTAACGTGATAGTACTTCGCCAATATCCCGGCCACGTTCATTAATATCGCGCTTAAGTCTTCTGATAAGGCGCTCATCAGAATCCGCATGAACATATATTTTAATATCGAACATCTCTCTGATCGCGGGATGGGTGAGGATCAGGATACCTTCCACAATCATTACTTTTCTTGGATGTGTCCTGATGGTATCTTTTGTACGGTTGTGTTTTGGGAAGGAATAAACGGGCTGGTCTATGGGTTCACCCTTTCGTAGAATGCTGAGATGTTCCCTTAAAAGCTCAAAGTCGATGGCTCGGGGATGATCAAAATTGATCTTGCTTCGTTCTTCATAGGATAAATGAGACAGGTCATTGTAGTACGAATCCTGAGAAATAACACCAACTTCCTCTTCAGGAATTTCATTAATGATCTGGTTCACAACCGTGGTTTTACCACAGCCTGTTCCACCGGCAATTCCTATGATCAACATACTTGCTTTGTTTTATTCAAAAATAAGGATTTGGATGCATATCTTTCGTTATAGTACATCTTCATTTCCGGCTACATAGATATAACACTTGGCGCTGTTAAATTATGATACAAATCATAGATTTGAGATGTTCATAAATTTATATTTGACCCGTTATAAGGATCAGGAAAAATCCACTCTGCTATGTAATCCGTAGAAATTAATATTTTATGAGCTTCCTTTTTTCTCAATATAGTATCTTCATCTCAATTTTGAAATATTAAAAAAAATATGGCAAAACGTTTTAAAATTTCTGTCAATGATACCTTTGAGTTTTCCTTTTCGGAAGAAGACCTTCTTTCACTGGATGCCCTTCATACCTCCACATCCAAATATCACGTGTTAAAGGAAGGCAAACCCTTTGCTGTGGAGATTGTTTCGAATTCGTTTTACAATCGTTCTTATAAGATAAAAGTGAAGAATGAGACCTACGAGGTGGTGCTTAAAAATGAATTAGATCAACAGATCGCAGCAATGGGATTTTCCCTTGGATCTGCTAAGAATATAAGCAATATAATAGCGCCCATGCCCGGTCTTATTCTCGATATTCATGTGAAGGAAGGAGAACTGGTTACGGAAGATTCCCCGCTGCTTATTCTGGAAGCCATGAAAATGGAAAATGTCATTACATCCCCACGGGAAGGTGTCATTAAAAGTATTGATGTTAAAATGGGAGATACGGTCGATAAAAAACAATTACTGATCTCCTACGAGTAATCTATTTTGTAAAATGAAAAAAATACTAATTGCCAACCGCGGAGAAATTGCGATCCGTGTTATGCAAACGGCCCAAAAAATGGGTATAAAAACTGTAGCTGTATATTCTTCTGCCGACAGGAACGCACCCCATGTAAAATTTGCCGATGAAGCTGTATGGATAGGGGAAGCCCCATCCAACCAATCGTATTTAAATGGTACGCGGATCATTGAAGAGGCAAAACGTCTGAAGGCGGATGCTATTCACCCGGGCTATGGTTTTTTAAGTGAAAATGCAGTTTTTGCAGAAGCGGTCACTAAAAGTGGAATCATTTTTATAGGTCCTCGTCCGAAGGCCATCAGGATGATGGGTAGCAAATTGGCTGCAAAAGAGGCTGTAAAACACTATGATATTCCGATGGTGCCGGGGATCGATGAGGCCATATCCGATGTAGAGAAAGCAAAATCTATTGCCAAAGAGATAGGTTTCCCGATATTAATTAAAGCTTCTGCCGGAGGCGGAGGTAAAGGAATGCGGGTGGTGGAGAAGGAAAAAGATCTTGCTTCCCAAATGGAGCGGGCTATATCAGAAGCTACATCGGCCTTTGGCGATGGTTCTGTCTTTATTGAAAAATACGTAAGCTCCCCCAGGCATATAGAAATTCAGATCATGGCCGATAGTCATGGTTCCATACTATATTTTTTTGAACGAGAATGCAGTATTCAGCGCAGGCACCAGAAAGTCGTGGAAGAAGCGCCTTCGGCCATATTGAGTCCGGAACAGCGACATCAGATGGGCATTGCCGCAACCAAGGTCGCCAGATCTTGTGATTATCTCGGAGCGGGGACCGTTGAATTCCTGATGGACGCGGATCATAATTTCTATTTTTTGGAAATGAATACCAGGCTACAGGTAGAACATCCGGTAACAGAACTAATTTCTGGCGTAGATCTGGTAGAATTACAGATAAGAGTTGCCAGGGGAGAAGCACTTCCCATGAAACAAGAGGATCTGAAGATAAACGGGCATGCGTTGGAACTCAGAGTATATGCTGAAGATCCCCTTACCAACTTTTTACCTAGTGTTGGAACCTTGCATACGTACCGCTTGCCTGAAGGGGAAGGTATTCGCGTAGACAATGGATTTGAAGAAGGAATGGAGATCCCCATATATTACGACCCTATGCTGGCTAAATTGATCACCTATGGAAAAAACAGGGAAGAAGCCTTACAGATCATGATAAAGGCTATTGACGGGTATCTTGTGGAAGGGGTGCAAACTACTCTGCCGTTTGGCCGATTTGTCTTTGAACATGAGGCTTTTAGATCGGGAAATTTTGACACCCATTTTGTAAAGAACTATTACTCCCCGGAAATTCTTAAACAAAAAGCAGCAGAGGAAGCAGAAATTGCCGCTCTTATAGCTTTGAAACAATACCTGGCAGATCAAAAAATATTGAGAATACCAACTCCTTAAAAATGAATACAACAAATAAAAAATTACAGGAACGCTTAGCCCAGGCCCTGCAAGGTGGTGGACAAAAACGTATCGATAAGCAGCATAATAAGAAAAAGCTCACTGCCAGAGAGCGCGTAGAATACCTTTTGGACGAAGGTTCGTTTGAAGAGATGGGGATATTGGTTACCCACCGCACTACCGATTTTGGAATGGACAAAGAGATCTATTTTGGTGATGGCGTTGTAACCGGTTACGGAACCATTGATGGCAGATTGATCTATGTTTATGCACAAGATTTTACCGTATTTGGCGGAGCTCTTTCAGAAACACATGCAGAAAAGATCTGTAAGGTCATGGATCTGGCAATGAATGTTGGGGCACCGGTTATCGGACTTAATGATTCCGGGGGAGCACGTATTCAGGAAGGTGTTCGTTCCCTTGGGGGGTATGCCGATATATTTTATAGAAATGTAAAAGCTTCGGGTGTTATTCCGCAGATCTCAGCCATTATGGGTCCCTGTGCGGGTGGAGCAGTTTATTCTCCTGCCATTACTGATTTTACACTTATGGTGGAAGAAACAAGTTATATGTTTGTGACGGGCCCGAACGTAGTAAAAACGGTAACCAATGAAGAAGTTACCTCTGAGGAATTGGGGGGCGCCAGTACGCATGCCATTAAATCTGGTGTAGCCCACAAGACGTCCACAAATGATATAGAATGTCTTGAAGATGTTAAGAAATTATTAAGCTATTTGCCACAAAGCAATCGTGAAAAGGCCAGGGACCTTCCCTTTGAAACAGGGGAAGAGGTTCGGGAGGTTTTAGAAGGGTTGGTTCCCGATAATCCGAATAAGCCCTACGATATGCATGAGGTAATAAAAGGTATTATTGACCCTGACAGCTTTTATGAGATCCATAAAGACTTTGCTGAGAATATCATTGTAGGTTTTGCCAGGCTCGCAGGCAGAAGCATTGGCATAATAGCCAACCAGCCGATGTTTCTCGCAGGAGTGCTGGATGTGAACAGTTCCAGAAAAGCGGCGAGATTCACAAGGTTTTGCGATAGTTTCAATATTCCGCTTTTAGTATTGGTGGATGTTCCCGGCTTTTTACCCGGTACCGACCAGGAATGGAATGGAATCATTGTCAATGGGGCTAAATTGCTCTATGCCTTAAGTGAAGCAACGGTGCCAAGGGTAACTGTTATTACCAGAAAGGCGTACGGAGGGGCCTATGATGTTATGAACTCCAAGCATATAGGAGCCGATTTTAATTATGCCTGGCCAACCGCAGAGATCGCTGTAATGGGTGCAAAAGGAGCCAGTGAGATCATTTTCCGTAAAGAAATAATGGAAGCCGAGGATCCGGCACAAAAATTAGCAGAAAAAGAGGCGGCGTATGCAGAGAAGTTTACGAATCCATTTAGAGCTGCAAAGCGAGGTTTTATTGATGAGATCATAGCACCAAAGAACACCAGGCGAAAACTAATTAAAACCTTTCGCATGCTTGAAAAAAAGGAGGTTACATTGCCTTCCAGAAAGCATGGTAATATTCCATTATAATCTCAATTTTAAAATATAACTGACTTAACTCGGCAAGTATACTACGCCTGAAGACGAATCTTTGCGGGCTCCGGTCACCGAATGCAGGACATTGATCTCCTGCTCTAAACGCAGTACACCCATAAGGCAAAAAATAAGGGCTTCTTTAAATTCAATGAGTTGGTTGGAAGGGATCTCAAGTTTGATCTTACTTCCCAGCTTCGCTTGTAAAACTTCGGTAAGATAAGTATTAAATGCACCTCCTCCTGTGATCAATAGTATTTTTTCCTTTTGTATCGGAAGCTTATTGAGCTGTCTTCCAATTTGTTCACAAATATGATGCACAGCGGTGTGCAATAAAGACTCAATAGGAGCGTCTTGAGCTTCTATCAAAGGAACAATTTCTTTAGAAAACCACTCGTATCCGGTAGATTTAGGGTAGGGAAGTGCATAATACTGCAGGGAATTTAATTGTTCATATAATTCCGGAAGCATGGCCCCTTTGCGAGCTAGGGTACCTCCTTTATCGTACATCATTCCGGTACCTGCCACAATATAATTCAGTAGCATATTGGCGATCCCAATATCATAAGCTATTCGCTTATTATCAAGCAAAAAGGATATATTGCTAATGCCTCCAAGATTGAGACAAAAATCATAGGACCCGAAGAGCATATGATCGCCTATAGGAACAAGCGGGGCTCCCTGTCCGCCCAACGCAACGTCGTTTGTTCTGTAGTCACAAATAGTTTTAATACCAGAGGTATTGGCCAGGTGCTGCCCCGAACCTATTTGAAAGGTAAGCCCTTTAGAAGGCTGATGGTGCACCGTATGACCATGGCTTGAAACAAAATCAACCTCTAATTTTTCCTTTTTAACAAAATCAAGGACTTGCTCTCCCAACCACTGTCCGTATTCATTGTGGAGACAAAGCAATTGATCCGCAGGCAATTGGATTGCTTCCTGCAAACGACTTACACGTGTCTTGCTATAGGGGACACTATTTGTCCTTTCAATTTTAAACTCCCATCTGCTCAGGGGTTTCCAAATATGGCAATACACAAGATCGAGCCCATCCAGCGAGGTGCCAGACATCATTCCAATACCTTTATATACTTTCATCTTTTTATTATAATGACACTGGCAATGTACCAATGGCTCTTGTGTTTCCAAAAAAATGTGCCGCTGCATTATCTTCAAAACCAGGGAGATCCTGATAGGCAATTACAATGGCCGCAAGCAGGTCCTGGGGTAATAACCTAAGGAAATATGGATTTCCGAACAGGTATAAAACTACGTCATATTTGCGAATAAGCTCAATAAGAATCTCCAGTTGAGATGGTTGTATACCAAAATTATGTGCAGGTTTTATACTTGGCGGATATACCGCAATCAAGGCTTTCGTCTTAGAACCTATAGCTGATTCTATCTCTTTTAATGATTGTTCTCCCATCAAAAGGTGAGTGCTTCCGGTGTTCTGAACTACCTTTTCAAAAAAGACAGATCGCTTATTTTTTCCAACTTGGATACCATGGAAATGAGCGCCGGAAAACTCTGAAAGTATATGCTGTGAGCCTTTATAGAATGTAAGGCTTTTAGCTGCTATGACGGCATTCAAAGGATCAGGATCACTCAATACAGGAAGATCTGTAGTAGTGTTGCTGATCGCTTTTATTTTTAGGTTCCAAACCCTTTCAAAGCTCTCTTCAATCTGATCATTAGATGCTTTTTTACAGATCTCCTCTATTCCTTCCTCAACGTTTTCAGCAAAACATAAAACATCATTCCCGGCATTAAATGCGGCCCATTCCAGCGCTCCTTTTTTGGGGAAGGTCCTGGAAACACTGTGCATGTTTAAAGCATCAGAAACGACCACCCCTTCATATCCCAATGTCCCGCGAAGCACTCCTTTTATGATCTCGGCCGAAACAGACGCTGAGATTTGTTTTCCTTGGGTAAATGACGGAACAGAAAGGTGGCCTACCATAACGGCATCAACCTTGTTATTAATCAATTCAATAAAGGGATAGAGCTCTTGTTCAAAAAGGTCTTCACGACATTTTTCAATTACTGGAAGGCCCAAATGGGAATCTATGGCAGTATCCCCATGTCCCGGGAAATGTTTTACACTATGTAGGATCCCCGCATCACTTAGGCCTTTGCAAAAGGCCATGGCGTTTTTGCTGACAGCTATTTTATTACTACCAAAGGATCTGTATCCAATGACCGGATTGTCCGGATTATTATTGACGTCTGCAACAGGAGCAAAATTCCAGTGAATTCCGGCGACCTTGCAATCATTCCCTATTTTTTTTCCTACCTCATAGACCAATTGAGGGTCATTAGCAGCGCCCAGAGTAATGGCATAAGGATATTGAGGGGTTTCTTCAATACGCATGGCCAGCCCCCATTCGGCATCCATGCTGATTAGCAAAGGGTATTTGGCAGCCTTACTGTATCGCCTTATTAATGCTTTAAGAATAGTAAGGCTATTCTTGTTGTAGGCTACTTTCTTTTTTCCTTCATAATTTGTTGCGGCACTTGCCCTGCTGTGAAAAAAACAAATACCTCCAATGGCTTGTTTACGGATTAAGGACTCTAAAGTTTTGATGGAAGCCTCCGTGTCATTAATAAAGGCTGCTGGCATAAAAAACTGGCCTATTTTTTCTCTGGAGGAAAGTGAAGTGCGAGCCTCACTGTAGGGTATCATGTTACACGGTTGTGGCTTCTGAGCCTTTTTTTCCATAATCTGGTGGATATTTGATGTATTTTAAGAGGATAAGAGAAGGCAGGGCTGCTATGACTACCCAAATGAAGAAGCCATCATACCCTAGCCATTCTTGCATATACCCGCTAATAAGTCCGGGAAGCATCATTCCCAGCGCCATGAATCCGGTTGCAAGTGCATAGTGAGAAGTTTTGGATACCCCTTCTGCTATATAGATGAGATATACCATAAATCCTGCAATTGCGAAACCATAACCAAATTGTTCCAGGATTACAGTGGTTACAACCGCTGCAAGACTATTTGAATTGGTAATTGCCAGAAATGCATAGAATGCGTTTGGGATATTTAGTGAGAGGACCATAGGAAAGAACCATTTCTTTAAGCCGTGTTTCGAGATCAGTATCCCACCCAATATTCCCCCAATGGTAAGCATAATTACTCCTACGGTGCCGTAAATGGTACCTACTTCTGCGGTGCTATAGCCAAGACCTCCTGCCTCGGTAGGATCGAGGAGAAAGGGAGAGGCCATTTTTACTAATTGAGATTCTCCGAGTCTGAAGAAAAGTATAAAGGCAAGTGCCATTCCTATTCCTGGTTTTTTAAAGAAAGAAGAAAATACTTCCAGAAAACTCGTTGGTTTTTCTAATTTAATGGCGTCTGAAGATTCGAATTTAGGGGTTGCAAAATAATTAGAAACCGTTAGGAGAAACATCAAGAGAGCTGCACAGATCATGGTCATGGACCACGCCTTGGTGTTGTCACCGTAATAATTTTCGAGGAAACCCGCCAGAATCACCAATAACCCCTGTCCGGTAACATTAGATAATTTATAAAAAGTACTGCGTACTCCTACAAAAAAAGATTGTTTCTCCTGTGTGAGGCCAATCATATAGTATCCATCCGAGGCAATATCATTTGTTGCTGAAGCAAAGGCTGCCATCCAGAAACAGGCCAGAGTGGTTATAAAGAAGATATTAGTTGGCAGGGCAAAACCAATGGCCAGGAATGAAAACGAAACGATCAATTGCATCAGCAAGAACCAATTTCGTTTTGTGCTTTTCAAATCAAGGAATGGACTCCAAAGCGGTTTGATAACCCAGGGAAGATAGAGCCAGCTAGTGTACAATCCAATGTCTGCGTTGCTGATCCCCAGCTTTTTGTACATGATCACCGAAACGGTGACTACCATCACATAAGGTAGTCCCTGCGTAAAATAAAGAATAGGAACCCAGGCCCAGGCCCATTTATCTTTTTGTATCATGTATTATTATCAAAGCTAAATTTAGAACTTTCGGTGGGCTTACAACGTCTCGCTTAAAAAAAGACCGTTAATTCAATTTCCTTTTTTGTCTGATGATTGTTTGGTATCACATAAAATGATATCTAACAAAACCTTCCATGGCCTCGTACTCAGCAAGTCCCAGGTCATTGTACTTCTTTGCAGTTTCTTTATTTCGCTGCTCAGCACGTTGCCAGAATTCTCGATTATCATTCCCGGGAAACATGGCACTATCTTTTTGTGACTGATGCTTAAAAATAGCATTTTTCTTTCGTTGCATATCTTTAGGGCCAACGGGGACCGTCATTTCCATATCTGCAATATCCCATTCTTGCCAGGCACCTCTATACAGCCATACATAACAATCTTTTATCCAGGCGGCTTTTTCTTTGACCAGTCTATCAAGTGCTTTGTATATGATATTAAGGCACACCCTATGCGTACCATGAGGGTCAGAAAGGTCGCCGGCCGCAAATATTTGATGAGGCCGTATCTTTTGCAGGAGTTGGTAGGTCTGTTCAATGTCTGCGTCGGAATAGGGTTTTTTCTTTACGGTACCGGTTTCGTAAAAGGGCAGATTTTGAAAGTGAGCATTTTCTTCTTTCACACCACAATAACGACAGGCAGATAACGCTTCTCCCTTTCGGATCAACCCTTTGAATTGTTGTATTTGGGGACTATCTACCTGTCCCGGATGTTTCTGACCTAGAAATGCTCTAACTTCTTTGAACTGTTTTTGGAGGACCTTGTTGTCTTGTTGAATGTCTTTGGCAAAATCGAGGAATCGTATCACTTCGTCATCAAAGACCGCAATATTTCCTGAGGTCTGGTAGGCTATGTGTACATTATGTCCCTGATCTACCAGGCGCAATAGTGTACCACCCATTGATATTACGTCATCATCCGGGTGAGGGCTGAAGACCAGCGAGGTCTTCGGATACGGATCTTTGCGTTCCGGTCTGCTACTGTCATCGGCATTGGGCTTCCCACCCGGCCAGCCGGTTATTGTACGTTGAAGTTGATTAAAAACGATGAGGTTAATATGCTCAGCAGAACCAATTTCGGCCACGAGGCTACCCATTCCATGTTCATTGTAATCCTCATTGGTTAGTTTTAAGATCGCTTTTTTTAGTTTTTCTGAAAGCCAGATTGTGGCCTTTTTCGTCAGCGTATCATCCCACTTGCATTCGCTTACCAGCCAGGGTGTATTTACCCTTGTTAATTCAGAAGCTGCGGCCTCATCAAGGATAAAGTCACAATTTTGGTGGTTTTGAAGGAAGGTGGCAGGTACAGATTCCCGAATTGGGCCTTCTACAGCCTGTTTTATAATACCGGCTTTGCCTTCACCCCAGGCCATAAGGATGATACGTTTTGCTGCCATTATGGTTCCGACTCCCATTGTTATTGCACGAGAGGGGACGTTTTCTAACCCAAAGAAGTCGCTTGCCGCATCTAAGCGCGTAACCCTGTCTAGTCTTACCATTCTGGTTTTACTGACAATGGAAGAGCCCGGTTCGTTAAATCCAATATGTCCGGTTCTACCGATTCCGAGAACCTGGATATCGATGCCTCCTGCTTTTTTAATTTTTTCCTCATACCCCTTACAAAAATCGCGTACATCCTCTTTTTCAAGAGTTCCATCGGGGATATGTATGTTTTCTTTCCTAATGTCAATATGATCAAAAAGATGTTCATTCATAAAACGCACATAGCTATGAATGGAGTCTTTTTCCATAGGAAAGTATTCATCCAGATTGAAAGTGATTACATTCTTAAAGCTCAGACCTTCCTCTTTGTGAAATTTTACAAGGATGTCATACACCTTGGTGGGCGTAGAACCGGTGGCAAGTCCTAAAGTCACTTTTTTTCCACTCTTTTGTCGCTGCCTGATCAGGTCAGCAATTTCATTGGCCACATATAAGGAGGCCTCTTCAGAGTTTTGATGAATTTGTGTTTTGATCTTTTCAAACTTTTGTGATTCCTCATCCGTTGGGAAAGTAACGGCTTCAGGTAAAAGAGCAGGTGAAATCATAGTAGAGTTTATATTTTTATCTGAGGCAAAAATAGAAAATATATTTTACAACTGCAGTAAAATGCAATAAATAATGCAATATAATGCAATAAAAAGTATAAATTTGAAGAAATAAAGAACAAAACGGCATGTTATCGCATTGCTTATCTTTGTTATAAAGGGCTACTTATATGTTAAAAGAGGAAAGACAACAACTAATATTAAATGAAGTAGAACTGCACAATAGGGTCTTATTAACGGATCTTGCGGAACATCTGGAAGTTTCTGTGGATACAGTTCGCAGGGATGTGAAGGAGCTGGATACTGAACTCAAGTTGCGGAAAGTCCATGGAGGGGCCATTTCTCTGGGATATACACATACAGCCGCAAGAAGTACCAATGTCTATGCCCTGGATGAAAAAATAGTGATAGCCACCAAAGCCGTAACACTTCTTAAGGACGGGGCCGTTATCTTTATTGACGGTGGTACTACTTGTCTTGAAATGGCAAGAACAATTCCGCCAAAACTAAACCTGACTTGTTTTACCTTCAGTCTGCCAGTTGCCCTGCAGCTTGCTGGAATGCCTAATGTGGATCTTATTTTTATTGGAGGTCGCATTTCTAAGGATGCCATGATCTCGAATGGATCGTACACCATCCAGCGTCTGTCTGAAGTGAAATTCGACTATGGGTTTATTGGGACAGGATATGTGGATTCTTTACACGGGCTTACTGAGTTTGACTGGGATGTGGTACAGCTTAAGAAAGCTGTGATCCAGGCTTCAAAAAAAACGATACTTTTGTGTATCTCAGAAAAACTGAATTCCCAACATCGTTTTAAAACCTGCGATATCAATGCCATCAATAGCATGATCACGGAACTTCAACCTGAGAATACACTTTTAAACCTTTTTAGAAATCAGGACATACGCTTGTTGTAAATTATGACCGACTTTAAAAAAATTACTGAAAATTCATCAGACTATGAAAGTCTCGAATTGATGTCCACAACAGATCTTCTAGTCAAAATCAATATGGAAGATCAAAAAGTGGCTGTAGCGGTCTCTGCTGTAATACCCAAAATTGAGACCCTGGTAAACGCGCTTGCAGAACGATTCTTAAAAGGAGGCCGACTTTTCTACATTGGTGCAGGAACTAGTGGAAGACTGGGTATCCTCGATGCTTCTGAAATTCCACCAACCTTTGGGCTACCACACGACCGCGTCATTGGTATCATTGCCGGAGGAGATTCTGCCATCAGAAAAGCAGTGGAATTTGCTGAAGATGATACCAAGCAGGCCTGGAAAGACTTGCAAGAATTTGATATAAACTCTCTAGATACCGTGGTTGGTATTGCTGCCTCAGGCACAACCCCCTATGTGCTGGGTGGAGTAACTGAAGCGAGAAAGCAAGGTCTGTTAACTGCTGGCATCACCAACAACCCGGGTTCGCCCCTGGCACGCTCTGTGGAGATTCCTCTGGAGATCAATGTAGGGCCGGAATTTGTTACCGGCAGTACACGAATGAAAAGCGGTACCTCCCAAAAATTAGTGCTTAACATGATCTCAACAGCCCTTATGATCCGAATTGGCCGGGTTAAAGGAAATAAAATGGTCAATATGCAATTGAGTAACAATAAATTGGTTGACAGGGGTACCCGTTACTTAATGGAAGGCCTGCAATTAGATTATGAAGAGGCCTCCCGGGCCCTTAAAAAGTTCGGATCCGTAAAAAAAGCGATGGATCACTACGCAAAGTAAATCTATCTTGGTCCAGTCTCAGTTACTTCTGCTGCGGTGACCATTTTTTCCGAAGTGTTTCCCCATGAAGTTAGAATGTAATTCATCACATCAGCAATTTCCTGGTCTTCCAGACCCATAGGCATCATCGTATTGTCATAGGTAAGTCCATTCACTACCATCGGGCCGCGTTGTCCAAATTTTATACCCCGAATACTGGCAGTTCTATTGGATAATAAATAATCTGAATTTGCTAGGGGAGGATATACCTCAGGTACACCGGTGCCAGCGGGAAGGTGACAAGTGACACAAAAATCCTGATAGATAATGGCGCCTCTGGCCTTGCTTTCCTGAAACGAACTTTGAGGTGGTACCCTTAGAAAAAATGCGGAAATTACAAAGACTAAGACACTGATAACTATTTTTAGGGACATGTACAATGAACTATTGACTTACGATTTGGGAACCAATTTGTAAATGCCTTTTCCTTCTACTGCCACATAAATATAACCATCGGGACCTTGTCTCACATTTCTGACTCTTCCGATATCCTCAAGAAGTTTTTCTCGATAGGTAACTTTCTCTCCCTCAAATTGCAGTCGTTCAAGATATTGAAATGAGAGTGAGCCCACTAAAAGGTCGCCTTTCCAATCCGGATATACCTCTGAGGTTATAAAGGCCATACCACTGGGTGCTATTGAGGGTACCCAGTAATGGATGGGCTGCTCCATTCCTTCCATTTGGGTTTGGTCCGTAATTGGCGTACCGCTGTAATTGATTCCATAAGTGATCACCGGCCAACCATAATTGGCGCCTTTTTTAACAATATTGATCTCATCACCACCTCTTGGACCGTGTTCATGAATCCACATGGCACCAGTTACCGGATGTTTCAACATTCCCTGAGGATTGCGGTTTCCGTAGGTATAAATAGCTCGTTTAGCGCCTGTCTCATTTACAAATGGGTTATCCTGTGGAATTGACCCGTCATCATTGATCCTGTAAACCTTACCCCCATCCCGGGTAATGTCTTGCGGATTAATATCTCTTTCCCCTCTTTCACCAATCGTAAAATACAAGTAACCCTGATCATCAAATTCTAACCGGGAGCCAAAATGCTGTCCTTTGGTAGTGTTTGGGCCTGCCTTGTAAAGAACTTCAAGATTACTCAGGGCGTTCCCCTCTAATTTAGCCCTGGCTATGGCCGTATGGCCGCCTTTATCAGGTCCTTCTTCTGAGGAATAAGACAGATAGAGCCACCCGTTTTCTTCATAATTGGGGTGTAATTCTATATCAAGTAAGCCTCCCTGTCCTCTGTTATATACAGCTGGTACATTTGCGATGTTTATTTTTTCACCATCCTTAAAATGGATCAACTCTCCCGATTTTTCAGTAACGAGCATGCTGCCGTCAGGCAAGAAAACCATGCCCCAGGGGATTTGAAGGTCATTAATGATTAATTCAGCCGAAATGCTTGTTTCCTCAGGAGTGTTAAGTGTATTATCAGATTTTTGGGCACAGGATAAAAAGGTCATTACAACGAAAAAACAGGCGATAGCGATACTTTTTTTCATATTCAAACGTTAAAATATTTAATAATAGTAGGTCTAATGTTCGACCAAAGATAAATAGAAAACTATAAGTTCAATAATTACGCTCTGAATATACTGACCCCAAATCAACATATTCTTGCCATAATATGGATTAACCTATGCTCCCTAAAAAATCTAGGCATTTTGTATATGCCGTGCTTTGGTTGGCTTTTTGTATCATAGGTACTTCAGCCGTCGCCAATCCGAACATATACAAGTTTATTTTAAAGCTCGATAGCGAAGCGCCTACTAGTGCTGAATCTAAGTCAGATGCTCTTTCAGACGCTGATCTTTTAGTAACGAGTGCTGCATTTAGCCCCGGAACAATGATTTCGGAGGCGTCTCCCATGTTTGTGACTATTATTCTCGGGGCCAATGAAGAGGTTACCTGTCCTAATGATGGAAGTACCCTGGCTAAATTTTTTCTTTGTGGCACGAGCGACGTTAGGACCTTAAGTTTAAGTCAGTCCGGTTCATCTTACGAATGGCAGAAATTAGATCCGAATCGTTGCGCTGCTTCTGTAATTGAAGACTGTGCCAATACCACAAATACATGCTATGATACGGTAGGAAACGGTGCAACCTATAATTTGTCTACCAGTGGTGAATTCAGGGTTCGTGTTGACGGAGGTCAATACTATTACTTTAAATCTACCCTCAACCCACTGAATCCACAGCTTATCAAAGAAGATATTATTTGTGGGAACCCGGGACGGGCGGAGATCACCAATGTACCAGCGGGTTACGAGTATAGCCTTAACAACCCCGCAGGTCCTTATCAGGACACACCCTTTTTTGATATTACAGCACCTGGTAACTATATGGTATGGGTACGCCTGAAAAATGTATCGGCCAGTTCTTGTTTATTTCCTTCAAATACCGTGACCATTCAGGATCTTAATATTAATGTAGATGTAACGGCCAATGATATTCTTTGTAGCGGTCAACTAGGCAGTATTGATGTACAGGTTACGGGAGTTCCCGGATTCTACACCTACAGACTCATAAAGAACGCAGTTACCGTAGATACTTTTGGCCCGGATGCCGCAGGCAACTATACTTTTGCCAATGTAAGTCCCGGGACCTACAGCGTACGTGTTGAAACAAATAAATGTAATGAGCTGATTACTCTGGATGTAAATTCAAACCCTATTGTGATAGGGAATGGCATAAGTCCGATCGCAGTATCTGCCACAGCCAATGATAGTTTTGGATGTGGGGCAGCAACGGTAGACGTAACGTTGGATACTTCAGGAGGAACATCCCCTTACAGATATAGTTTGGATGGCGGAACTAGTTTTAGCGCTACCTATGCAAGTTCTACAATATTTACGGTAAGCGCCGCCGGCACTTATAACATTCTGATTGAAGATGCAAATGGTTGTAGAAAAACTGCTAGTGTGGATGTTCAGGACCTTCCACCACCTGTTTTTACTGTTTCCACGGCAGATGCCAATTGCGGCGGTATCAATGACGGAAGTATTACGGTTAATGTAACCAATGGCTTCGGGTATAATCTCGAATTTAGTAACAACAATGGGGTAAGCTATCAGGGCAGTAACGTTTTTACCGGTCTAGCGCCCGGAAGTTATGACATTATGATCCGCTATCAACAGGGTAGCTTTACATGTACCACTCCGGCGACGATAGAGACGGTTGGAACACCATCAAATATTACAGCTACGGCTACAGCCGATGCTGTCCCTAGTTGTTTAAATGAGAATGGCGGACAAATTACCATATCGGGAGTTTCCGGCGGAACGGGGCCGTATGACTATAGTCTGGGAGCTGGATTTAGCGGAACAACCGTATTTACCAATCTTGGAGTTGGAACGTATACCCCGCAGATAAGAGATGCAAATGGATGTGTACAAAGTTTAGCCCCTATAGTTTTCAATGCACTGAACAAACCTACGGACATGGATTTCACCATTTCCAGCATCGATTGTCTTACAAGCACTGCCTCGGTCTCTGTAGCTGTAACCGACGGTACGGCTCCTTTTACTTTTGAAATTATTGCCCCGGCAGGTAGTGCCATCAACAACGGGAATAACCCCGTTTTTACGGGCTTGGGATTAGGAACTTATACCTTCAGGGTAACGGATAATGAGGGTTGCTCTTATGACGAAGTATTTGCGATCACCGATATTAGCTCAATTTCAGTACAGGCGCAGGCAACCAGAGTTGTGACCTGTGTTGGTGACAATGATGGTGAAGGACGATTTTTAGTCGATGGTTTTGCGACTACCTATAGTTACAGTATAGATGCCGGACCCTTAACTACCGGAGAATCGAATGGTATTATTCCCCTAACCGGTTTAAGCGCAGGAAGTTATGTGATTAGCGTTACCGATGAAGATACAAATTGTACCGATACAGCTACATTGGTCATTCAGGAGCCTGCGGTTGCCTTTGCAATCAGTAATCTGAATGTAACGCCTATGAGTTGCCAGAATGGGAATATAGGTAGTGTAACCATCAATACGGTTGGTGGATGGGGTGGAAACCGCTATACCTTAACACAGCCAGACCTTTCAATAAGAGGCCCAAAGAACGGGAATACTTTTTCCAATTTAACCTTGGATGGTCTTTATCAGGTCAGTGTGACTGATGCCAATGGTTGTACCATCACAGATAGTTTTACCCTAACCTCACTCTCGGCACCTGTATTGACAATCGATGCAGCTTCGAGTGATTATTGCTATGATAATGTAGATGCGGCCACCATAGCAGTAAATGCAGCAGGGGGATTACCGCCATACCAATACAGAATTAATGGTGGTCCCTGGGTAGGAGGAAGTACCTTTAATGGACTTACCCCTGGTGCCTATTCCATTGAAGTGGCAGATGCCAATGACTGTAGGGACAATCTGTCGGTGACAATTGCGCCAGAAATATCAGCTATAGCAACCACCATTACCGAACTTAATTGTGGCGGTCCGCCGGCTGAAATTCAGGTTGTGATCAGCAATGGCTATCCTTCCGGAGGAGACTATGATATTTATGAAGTAAGCATAGACGGGGCCCCTTACACCTCTAGTGCTACCAATATAACAGGAAATTCCTTTGTTTATAGTATTCCTAATGATGGTTCCATCATCACCGATACTACCTTCCAGTTCCTGGTAACAGATAGCAGAGGATGTCCCACAGAAACAAATGTAGTAACCATTTCACCTCCGGAATCTATTGTAGGAACAGCTACTCCGACAGATACCAGCTGTGGGGAGAATAATGGAATCATTACTTTAACTCCTGACACAACTTTTGGAGTACCACCGTATGAATATAGCGATGATAGCGGTGCGACTTTTGGTCCGCAGAATGTTTTCTCCGGCTTTGCCCCCGGGGTTTACAACACCTTTATGATCCGTGATAGCCGAGGATGTACAACTCCTTTGCTTTCGGCTACCATCAATGCAAGTGTTGCCATTGATGCCACAGTAGTAGCTAATGATGCTGTTTGTGCCGCTCCCACAGTAGAAGGATCTATTGATGTTACAGGTGTTGCCAACGGTACTTCCTTATATACGTATATTTTACAAGATATTAATGGAGTAACTGTTGCCACTGTTGGGCCAACGGCACTTACCGCCGTTAATTTTCCAAATTTAGTACCAGGCACCTATACTGTTATAACTCAGGATGCTTCCGGATGCGAGGACAGGGATACCGTTACCATTACGCAAAATCAGATCATCCTTACACCACTTGATGTGCCGCCACTCAACTGTTCAGATCCCTGGATCTCATACAGATTACAAGCCAGCGGTGGTACAGCACCGTACTTATTCGGTTTGGTGGGTGATCCACTAGTTCCGGCCAATGTCAATGGGATTGACATCCACGACTTTGCAGGGCAGGTGACTTTTGGTGTAACGTATTTTGTACAGGTGCAGGATGCATTGGGTTGTATTTATATAGAACGAATAGACCCTATTGTAGGTCCGTCTCCTCTTGTGGTTACAGCTACAGCTACTCAGGCAGCATGTGCGCCAAATGCCGATGGAACTATCGACTTTCAGGTTAGCGGGATAGGCTCTCCGGAGATATTACCATCTCATTACAGGATACCAATACAGGGGCAATAATTAGTGGTCCAACATGCTAAACAATGAACCTATTCCTTATAATGGCTCATTTACAGGCATGCCAGCAGGGAACTATCAGATCCTAGTTCGAGGATCATAACACAAGTTGTAATGCAAGTACATTAGTAGATATTGTTCCCAACGTCCCCGCTATTGTCATAGATGATAACCTTCCTGCTAACTGTAATGTAGGTGCCCTGGTTACCGTACGAGGAAATGGAGGTACTCCGGCTTACGGCTTTGCCTATGTACCAACCGGTAACCCAGCCCCAGGGGTATTTACTGCACAGACGACCTATGAGATAGCCGGACCCTATCCTGCCGATTATGATTTTTATGTACAGGATAGTTTTGGATGTATAAGTTTCACCACAGTTACTGTAACTACCGATCCTGGTGTTCCTGTTCCTACCTTAGATGTAAGTAATCAGTGTACGGCCGTTGCAAATTATACCATAGATGTACTCAGTCCCTTAACAACAGGTCCGGCCCCCGAAGATACCTTTATGTACGATATAGGCGGAGGATTCCAAAGCAGTCCAAATTTTACGGTGCCTAATCCGGGAGATTATACCATTACTGTCCGAGATGGGAATGGATGTACCAACACTGTTGTAGCAAGGGTTTTCGACTTTTTTGCTATATCGGCGAACGCTACAACAGAACCAACGTGTAATGCCGGCGATGGTGTTATCACCATAAATACCAGCGGCGGTAGTGGTAATTTTCAATATGAACTGGATGATGGTATAAGTCCGCCAATCGTGCAGGTGAATGATCCGGTCTTTATTAATCTTTTTCCTGGTAATTATACTATACTGGTTACCGATCTGGACTCTAACACCATTCCTTTATGTAACGATACCGCCACGGTAGACGTCACAGTAGTTACAAATCCGGTGATCTCTGCAACACCCTCGGGGGATATTACCTGTAATGGAGCCAATGACGGGAATATAGCTGTTGAATTACAGCCGGGAACAGATACTGATACACCATTGTCCTTTATCTTATACGATGGAGGAACAGCCACCATTATTCAAGGTCCCCAGGGTTCAGCACTTTTTGATAATCTAGCGCCCGGAACCTATCAGGTGGAGGTAGTCTCGGACAGAGGGTGTACAGACAGGTCTGGTGATGTGATCATCACAGAACCTTCGCCTTTACAGATCAATGCGGTAAATACTGATTTTACCTGTGACCCAAGCAGTAATCGATTTAATACGGCAACTATTACAATTTATACGGATACCAACGGCGATGGCACAGGGATCGATACCGGTACAGCACCATATACTTATAGTATGAATGATGGTACCCCTGCTTTTGATGGCACCAATTTTCAGGTAAGTAATAGCTTTGAGGTGATTGACGATGGAACCAATCAAACTATAATTCTGACGGCACGCGATTTAAACGGATGTGAAATCACAGATACGATAACGATCAATGCGCCTACAGATCTGACCTTTACCTACAATGTAAACCCACTTAGTTGTGATGTTACGGGTGTTGGGGTAAATCCGGGATCGATTGAGATCATAATGGATCAGGGTCCGGGTAATTACGATGTGGAAATTCTGCCATTGGGATCTGCCCCTATACAGAATTCCGGCGGAACAGACAGGGTTGTCTGGAGTATTAGTACTCCTGGGGATTATATTTTCAGTGTTACAGATGTTGGAAATGCCGGTTGTTCTTACTTAACGGCCGTTGTGAATGTACCTGAATACAATACCATCGATGCAGTAATTGCGGAAGTAACGCCGGTAACCTGTTTCAATGGCTCCGACGGGGAAATAAGTATACAGATCAACGGGTACACAGGGGTTTATAATTACGAAGTGTTCTCAAGAGATAATACGGGTGTGGAAACTACCACTGGTGTAACAGGAACATTCGACACCAATATCGCCGGCCAAAATCCTGGTGTGATCTCTGGTTTACCTGCCGGGAACCTTGTGGTCCATGTAGAGGCTTTGGATATGCCCTTCTGTGATACCGTCAGTAACGTTACGACTGTAAGGCAGCCTGATAGGCCATTAACCGTAGTTGCCCAGCAAACCGCTGAAGTAACCTGTGCCATTCCTGGCATCGGCGAGATATTTCTTACCGGAGATGGTGGATGGGGAACCTATGAATATCAGGTCATTGCTCCCGACGGTTTTACCATTATTCAGGATTTCCCAAGCACTAATACGAATGTCACCAATCTTTCAGAGGGAACTTACACCATCAACGTCCGTGATATTGAAGGATGTATAGCACCTAATACCATCACTTTACTGTTACCAACGCCTATTTATGCAGATATTCAGATCATTACACCGCTGCAGTGTAATAATGATAACAATGGGGTGATAGAGGCATTTAATGTAAGTGGTGGCCAGGGAGCAGGAAATTATCTGTATCAACTAAACAGAATTACAGAAGGAACAAGCAGTGGATTACAAACCACGCCTTCCTTCGCCAACTTATCTGCCGGAGATTATACCATCACTGTTTTTGACGGATGGGCATGTAGTTATACCACTATTCCGATCACAATTATAGATCCTGAAGTGGTCATTACGGAACTGGTAGAATTACAACCTCCCGGATGTGGAGATATAGGAATCATGCAATTAACGGTTACCAATCCGGAAGCAGGTGTAAGTTATTTCTATCGAAGATCCGGTACAGGAGATCCTTTTATCCCGTTCAATAATTTAGATCCTTTAGCAACTTTTGTTCAGATTTCTGAAGATATTACCATAGATCCGGGACCTTTCCAGTACGATGTACAAAATTCTAATGGATGTCCGTTCGAAATCTCCAATCAGATCTCTCTGGATCCGGCTGCGCCGCTTGTGATTTCGCTGGATCTTGCCAACGCCACTATAAATTGTGCCGGGGAAGCTACCGGGATCATACGTTCTGAGGCCTTTGGGGGTATAGGTAATTATGTTTATACCTTATTGAATTCGGATGTGCCTCCTTTCCCAAATGCCGGGAATACGGAAAGAACTGCACAAGCCTCGGGAATTTTCAGAGATCTTGGTCCGGGCACTTACTGGGTATTTGCCCAAAGTGGAGGTTGTACAGCGATATCGCTGCCGATCACTATTGTAGATCCACCTCCATTAGTTTTAGACTACTTAGAGGCAGTCCCTGTAAGTTGTTTCGGCGACATCGATGGACAAATCATCATTGAAGCCAGTGGAGGAACCGGGATCATACGGTATTCCATTTCGGATCAGTTGAGTGAATTTTTTGAAGGAGATGACCCCATGTTCCCAAATAGAAAGACTTTCACCGATCTGGAACCAAGAAGTTACGAGATCATCATTCAGGATGAACTGGGATGTACCATTACTCAAACGGTCACTATCATGGAACCTACTGAATTGGTTGCGGGTATAGGTAATTCAATTCCGGAAACTTGTTTGGGCGATGAAGATGGTTCGGTAACTGTTACAGTGAACGGAGGGACCGCGCCCTACGAATTTTCTTTGAATTCGTCTGATCCGGCCGATTTTGCCCCAAACCCTACCATGACATTTAATAATCTGCGTGGAGGAGATACCTATGTAATCTTTATCAGAGATGCCAGGGGTTGTGAGACCAATGTCCTAGTACCTGTTGGAATTGGCATAGAATTGATTCCGGAAGCAGAGGTTAGCTATGGCTGCGACGGTATATTCCCAAATAGCACCACTACTGTATCCGTACAGGATTTTACCCAATATCCTGAGTTGTTGTTCGCATTGGATCCTGTGGATCCTACAGATGCCATTACTGCGCAGGCCGATATAGATCGTATCTGGGGTGATCTTCCACCAGGAGACCATACCGTATATATCTACCATTCTAACGGTTGCAGCACTTTTGTTGATTTTACTATTGATGCTTATGATCCACTTACCCTCGATCTGATAAAATCAGGGCCTAATGAGCTTACAGCTATTGCCACCGGTGGTTTTGGAGGGTATGAATATTTCTTCCAGGATGTATCCTATGGTAGTGTAAATATATATGAGGTCAATGCAGATGCTACCGTTACTGTTAGGGTGGTGGATCAGCAGGGCTGTGTAGCCGTAATGGCCATTCCGTTCGATTTTACCGGCATGTTAGATATCCCTAACTTTTTTACCCCTGACGGGGATAATAACAATGATGTCTGGTATCCAAGAAATAGGGAATTCTTCCCAAATATTGATGTAAAAATCTACGATCGTTACGGTCGTGTGGTTGCTGTACTCGACCAGGTTACTAACTGGGATGGAACCTATGAGGGAAGTGAACTACCCACAGGTGACTACTGGTATGTAGTAAATGCCAATGACAAAGAAAAGCAACAGTATGTCGGGCATTTTACCTTGTACCGTTAAATGCTTATAATTATGCATACGCCTTTAGAAGGCTTTTTATTCAATCAACAACTCGTCCGTTTTCCAATAGGATAGGATAGGAGTAACCGCTGCCAAAATCTACATTCAGGCGCACTGTAGCACGAACAGCTATCTTTGCGCTTTTTTGTATTTCTTCTTCTGAAGTTATTACCAGATCGTAATCATCCTTACTTCCATCTTTCATGTGAAGCCAATTTCTATCCAGAATATTGGCATTCACTTTCGTGCATTCCCCACGAATAACTACCTCATTGCCTGCGTATTTTTCAGGATTATTGATAAGATCTGCAATTAGAACGTCTCCCATAAAAATAGAAGTCGAGTCTTGGTCAACGTTCACTTTCTTGAGCGTAGCGATCTTCCCATTGCTTCTGTGGTTGTCGTGAAAGGTGCCCGCAATGATGCCATGATCTTTTGGAACCAGGGTATTTACCAAAAACAGGGTATCAAAAATCCGATCAAATTCTTTGCTTTCGAATTGAGTTTTTAACAGGGATTCGTTAAATAAATAGGGTGTTCCTATTTCTAATTCCTGCTTTTGAGTGGCGATCCAATAGAGCTTTTCACCTTCCTTTACTTTCGCATAAATGTACTTGGACGTAGGCACCAATTCCTTGATGACCACCTCACGCATTTCGTAGTTCACTTCACTATTCTTTGCATTTTTATCAATGGCCCGGGTAATGGTGTAGGGTTCGGCTGTTTTTGGTCCAAAATTACATCCCGCAAGCAGGATACCAGTAAACAGAAGGATAATGGATGAATTTTTATAAATTTTAAGGGTGGCTTGAATCATTGTATTCATCTATGCTTTATTGTAATTAATATTTAGAATGCTTTTCAATCAATTCCTGCAGCTGATTTTTTACATAGAAAATATCAGGTTCTTTCACCAGACGCCTAAGAACTCTTGCGGTAATGATGGCCATCTTTTGCGCATCTGTTTCCGAATTGCTCTTCTTTAGAAAGCCCTGAACCTGATCGCTTATGTCAATTTTAAAAGATCCAAGTAACGCTCTCAGAGGTGCTTCTTCAAGCCATTTTATGAAAGCTTCAACTTCTTCACTTTCTATTTTTTTAACCTTGGAAACAGCTTGCATTCTTTTTTCTTTGTTCTTTTCTAATTCAATGGAAATGGTATCCAGATCATAGAATTCAATTCCAGGCTTATTGGCAAGCGCAGGATCTATGGTGCCAGGTAGCCCAAGATCTATTAATAAACGTTGACTTTTTATAGTATTCAAGGTTTTTATCAGATGATGAGAATTTCCGGCTGCACCAACGATTACATCAAAATCTTCAAAATCATTAGACAGTACTTTCTTCCATTCATAAAACTGACAATTGTGTTGCTTTGCCAGCAACATAGCTTTTTCTTCAGTTCTATTACTTATAAAAACTTGCTCATAATTAAAATTTCCGTTGTATTTAAATAGCTGTTTTACAATGTCCCCGGCTCCAATAAACAATATTTTAATTTCTTGTTTTGCCTGCTTCCCGAATGAAGATTCTATCATTTTTAGAGCCCTGTAGGCAGCAGACGTGGTACCGTCTCTGAAGTTTGTTTCATTACGGACACGTTTATGCGCTTTGAAAACAGTTTGTAAGGCCCTTTCGAGCAAAGACCCCTGTAAATTGGCTGTTCTTGATAAGGAATAGGCTTTTTTAATCTGACAAATTATTTCAGCATCGCCAAGCACTTTTGATCGCAATCCGGCAGAAACTTCAACCAGGTGATGCACCGTTTTTACAGTGTCATCACTTTTGAAAAACAACCCCTTATTACTAATAGATTTACGTCCGAGTATAAAACAAAGTTGGTCAATGACGTCTGAGGAAGACGTAGTTTGAGATTCAAAATAAATTTCTGTCCTATTACAGGTCACCAATAGAAGCAAGCCGCTGATATCCTTAAATGTGCGTTGGAGTTTTTTTATAACTGCCAATTTTTCTTCCTCTGGTATAAAGAATTCTTCCCGCTGTCTTATCGACGCAGAGGTGTGCGAAATACTTATAAATCGTAGCGCTTTGGTCATAGAAAATCTAGCTTCAACTTTTTTATAAACTCAATTGGTTTCCTACCCATTTACTATGGGGCAGAGTATATGCTAAGAAATTGCTAAAATTATTCTTTTAATGTACGCATGTAGTTAACCACTAACCAACGGTCTTCATCATCTGGCATTTTCTTAGTGTATTCAGGCATATCGTCCCGGCCAAACGAAGTTTTGTAAAATAACTCACCGTCTGTTTGTTTATGGAATGCGGCAGATGAGAAATCACCCAGATCCCCTTTCATTTCAGCCGCTTTCGGACCATCGCCATACCCCTCTTTCCCGTGACAAGACTTACAATGTTTGCTATATAGGGATTTACCTATGTCAAGATCCGCTTTTGGGTCTGTCGGGTTCTTCATATTTACATATTTTTCCGGGACTACCCATTTATCCTGAATGTAGGAAGTAAACGAATAAAGAGTAAATGAGACTACTCCAAGTATCAATAAAGATTTTAGTGTTTTCATGCTTGTTTAAATTACGATTTAGATATTTTATAAAGGTTGCGTATTAGATATAAAATAGGACCCCAGGTCACAACTATCAAAAAGATAGTAAAAAATAAAATAAAATATGGTGTTTTACTCCTTGGACCCCATAAAGTCCTATCATTAAATGTTGTGTCTTTTACCACAGGAATTCCATATGGTGCTTCCACAGCGGCTTTAACAGTTCCATAATCGTCACTATCCGGATAAACCACTTCTATTGTCAATTTGCCATCAATCCCTGGGATACCCTCCTCTACAGGAACAATTATTGTGCCACCCTCATCGGTATAATTAAATTCTTCACCAATTCTCAGTGGATTTATAAGTCTTTTTACTTGTACCCTAAGTGACTGATCTACAATGGGCTCTTGTAATAATACATCACTCAAATTGGCTTGAATATAATTGATACTATCCTTGGTAAAGAGTCTTGTAGTTATTTTTGCATCTTTGAAAGCAACTGTTTTTGAAGCTCTTTTAAAAAGATCGTTCCCGTTAAAACTGATCCCCAACGTATAGGTATTCGTAGAATCTGCCTGTATGTCTTTTAATGGAGGTAATAAATACCTGCTTTTCCCATTCATATTTGTTTTGCTGGTGCCCAGGGGAAATTCTTCTTCCCCGTATTCGTAATACACCTCCAGAGTAATATCCGGTACATCGGTCATTTGTCCATCGATACGCGCTATAGCTTTTATGTCGAGATAACTTTGGCCATCCATGACCTTGGTGTAGTCTAGTTTTAGCCTAACGGCGGTCTTTTCTACTTCTTGAGCATATCCTTGGCCAGAGAATACCGGAAACATAAAGATACTCAGACAAATAATCCATGCAGGTATGACGATGGTAGAATTTTTCATGTTGCGATCTTTTTTATGGTTTCTGTGGATTTTTGCTCGTCGTAGATCCTTTGTATCGGAACAGCCGGTAGGAATCGTACCAATAAAGTAATGATCAAAAGGGCCATTGCCAAGGTCGCAACGGTAATGGTCCATTCGTGGAGACTCGGAAAATAGGTACGCCAGGATTCAGGAACTCCTTGTATTGGTAAAAAGGGCTCCAATAGGGTAGGAGTAATAATAATATAACGCTTCCACCAGGAACCAATGACAACCACCATACCGATAAGAAATAATGGAAAGGGTTTCCGGCCTTTCTTAAAAAATAAAAGAATGATTGGTAAAACAAGTCCTGCAATGATAACCAACCAGAATAATCCGGCATAATGTCCTGTAAGTAAAGCAGTTATATGTGCATCTTCTCCTTTTTTGGCAGTAAAGAAAGGGACCAGGTATTCATTTATATTGAAATACAAATAAATGAGCGACACCAGTGCAAGGAGTTTCCCCAGTTTGTCAAAATGATCATCTGTAATATATGCTTCCAGCCTTCTTGTTCTTCGAACTACATAAACGACCGTAACCAAGGCGCCAATACCGGCAACAAACGCCCCGGATATAAAATAAGGAGCTAGGCCGGAGCTATCCCAACCCACTCGATAGGTGGTAGAGAAAAGATAGGCATCAATGGTTTGTAATAAAATTCCCGCCAGTAATATTAAAACAGATAATAGTTGTACTGAGGAGGTATGAATTCCTTTTTGAGCGAGAGTTCCGCTCCAATTCATCGCAAATCTGCCATACCATTTACTCAATGTTGGTTTCGATGTTGCAAAATACTTTTTAAGAATAGCAAGATCAGGTAAAAGCGGGAAATAGAGCATTAAAAGGCTAATCACAATAAAAGTGGGAATAATAATGATATCCCAGGTAATAGGCGATTGTAATCTTGCATGGATAAACAGATTCATCACCCTGTCCGGACGGGCCATATCAATGGTAATGGTAATCCCGGCCATAATAATACAGGCCAGGGTTATGATCTCTGCAATACGGACCAAGGGGGTTCTCCAGCTATTATTGGTAAGCCGTAAAATGGCCACAAAGGCTGAACCAACAAAACTAGTGGCTACAAAAAAAACAAAATTGGATATATAGATTCCCCATAGGGCGTAATCCCTCATATTGGTCACTTTCTGTCCTTGTATAACCTGATCTGCATAGGCGATGATGCCCAGTACAATGAGCAATACTAAAAAACCAATCCATAGCACACCCCTTTTGCCGAAATTTCTGGGTGCAAGATCTTCTATTATTGTGTCTAATTTTTTCATTCTTCAGCAGGTTTTTCGACCGATTGGAATTCGGTATAGAATGGTAAACCATCTTCATAATCTACAAGGCGATCTACTGGAGGCAGGTAGTAAACACTTGGTTCGGTACCAAGATTTTCCATTAAGCGGTAGCCAGACTTGTCTTCAAGTAATTTACTGAGACGTACAGTTTCTTCGCCGTTTGTTACCGTATCTTCATATTTGTCTCCGAAGTAAAAGACTCCGTTAGGACAGGCGGTTACACAGTGAGGCAGTTCTCCCTCTTTCACCATATGAGGACAGAAATCACATTTGTCTACCGTACCTTTTAAGCTTGGTTTTCCTGCATATTCCGGTGTGGGCTCATAATCTGTCATGTCTAAATTCAAGGTAACTTCCTGCCCAGGATCACCCCAATTGAATACCCGGGTGGAATAAGGACAGGCAGCCATACAGAAGCGACATCCAATACATCGTTCGTTATCGATCAATACCAGTCCATCTTCTCTTTTAAAAGTAGCGTCTACCGGGCAAACGGTAACGCAGGCTGGCTTGTCGCAATGCTGGCAAGTGGTAGGCATCCAGTAGGGTGCAGTATCTGGAGATTCCTGCATTTTATACACTTTTAACCATGCATTATCACCTGTGATATAATGGTTTTTATTACATGAGGACTGGCATTTCAGAGCATTCTTACATTTGGCAAGATCAACCACCATAACAAATTTTCTGTTAGGGATCCCTTCACGTACATTGTAATCCATATGATGATGGCTATGGCTTACTTCCATGACCTCGGAGGTGTCTACCTCTATAAGCGTGCCATCTGTGGTCATCAATTCCATGGTCTCCCCGCTAGGTGTTGCTTTACCTTTGGTTAGTTTGGCCGAAAGTTTGGATAACCCTATGCCACCAAGTACACCGGCTATTCCAAATTTAAGGCCCCGATCCAGAAAGGTGCGCCTAGATTTCTTTGTATTATCTTCCATAGCTTACTTGATGTGATTAAAATTTTTTCCCTAACCACTGCAGAAAGGTGGAATTGGGAATATTTTTCTTTACGACCTTAGAGTTTTTCAGGGTACTGGCCTTTACCTTTACAATAGTTCCATCTGGCTTCAATAAGGTCTCATATTCTTCTTCCTCAGCGGTTTCCTTGATTGTAGATACCCTGGAATATCCCAGAAACGGGAGCAAAAGAGAACTTCCTAATAAAGGGAACAAGCCTCGTCTTGTTATAGCGTTCCCTTTTTTTGGTTTATCAGCCATATTATTATCGTATTTGATTAGAAATTGTACAACCTGGTTATATTAAACCCTATTAAGAAATCACCATCAAAGAAGTTGTTCTGATTAAACATAATGTTCTTTTGTGGTACAATGCCCTGATAGCTCGAAATAAAGAGTTGGAAAGCATGTGAAGAGGTCCTGAATTCAACACCAAGACTAAACCCATCCTCAGGATCCATTTCAAGATCAACACCATCCAGGTGGTGTACGAACGGATGCGTATAATCTACCAGGATTGAAGTTTGTGGACTTATTTTATAGCGGCCACCTAAAGAAAGGGCAACCACATCATTTCGCATACGCTGAGGCACCAAATTATAGTGAGAAACACTTGGTGCTACTTGCAATGACAACTTAGAATCAAAGCGGCGTGAAATAATCAATTGATGAAAATTGGAGAAGCGGTGCTGTGTCAGGTAAAAATTATCTGCTTTCCGTGCATCGATGACAAAATTTCCAAAATAGGTAACATTAACAGGGATCCTCCCAGATCTTGTCTGACGTAAGAGGGCAACTTTCCAATTGAAATCCTGTAATCTGTCAAATTTGGTAGTTCCGTATCCTATGGCCAATCGGTCATGAGGAGAAAATGTTAATCCGATCCGGATATTAGACGGGGCCCAGATCCCTATAAGGTCATTGGTGCCTCCATTGACAGTGCCAAAGCGGTGTGCCATATGTACCTCAAGTGTATTCTTTATGGGCAGTACATCAGTTGGTGTATCAATAATATAAGAACTTTCAAAAGCGGGTCGTTCAGGTTTGTCAACCACAGAGTCTTTGGCTTGTTCCTGAGATATTATAGATAGCGGAAATAACAGTAGAAAAATGTATATAATGTTTATTTTTTTCATGGTTTCGTGTCTTACGAGTTAGTTATTTTCTGCTCCCCGGTCTATCCAACCTTTTATAAGTACAATTTCGTCTGCATTCAGAACAAAACCTACATCGAAGGGGTGGCCATTGCCCGGTAGTTTTTGATAAAATTCGCTGCCGTCCGCATCTCCGGGGATAACCAGGTCAGGGACTATTTCATCATAAGCATTTCCAACCCTAAGGTCTGGGTTCGCTGTATTTCCGTCATGGCAGGCGGTACAATCTTTTCCGCTTTGAGAGAAAAGGGGTTCTATATCGGTTTGAAATGATATTTCTACATTATCTGGGATATCAGGAACTTCTGGTAGCACTAATTCTTGATCATAGTAGCACGAAAAATTCCATAAACACAAGCTGCCAGCAAGAAATAATGTGATGCGTTTTTTCATTTTATTAGTATTATAAGACCAGGCACTTTTTGCCATTTGATCTTAATTTATAGTTAATTCATATTAAAACTCCGATGTCGAGGAATCTATTTAATAAGGTCCTGCTCAATAGCAGGACCTTATTAGCGTTCATTTTATTGAAGCGCCTCTATTGAGTTCTTTAGAAGTGCCCTCATATAGCCTGGGTTGTGAATCCCTTTACTTTTATCTTCAAGAGCGGTCATGTAGTTCCAGGCTGCTTGAGCCTCTGCAGTGGTATAGATCCCAGTTTTTGATCTGCCATTAACAATAATACCTACCACAGGAGTACCGTTACCTATAGGATTTCCATCAACATCGTACATAGGATCACCATTTACGTCTTCCATATATTCCTCACCTACTACATTAGCTAAAAGAGTTTCCAGTAATTCAAAGTCGGTTGTAAAGCCATTAATTTCATCAGGTGCACCTGATGGGTGACAGGCAATACAAGATTCTTCAGTTGGGTTCCATGAGTGTAATCCTTCATTGATGTCTGTAGACTCTCCCATATGACAGGCTACACAAGAAGAGCCTGTTCGGTGGGCAGCAGTTCCAACTCCGGGATACCCTTCGGAACCAGCAATATTTGCACCCATGATGCCTTCCAGGACTGTAGATTGTGGTCCATGGTGAGGTCCGAAACGGGTACTTGTAATAACATAGGTGCCGGTACCATTCTCAGCTGGAATTACATAACTATTGCGAGGTTGGTGACAAGTGATACAGTTGTTACTGGCATCGCCAAAATCGATCACTGTACTTTCATCTATTACCAGAGTTACAGCATCTGAATTTCGCAAAGCATAATCAGGCCCGTCATTTTCAAAGTCGAAAGTACTGTGGCTGTCATGACAGGTTGTACAGTTCATCATTCCGGGAGAGGCGTATCCTGCAGTGTCCACTGCACCCATGGTAATGTAGTCGATATACCCGGCTTCTCCGTGACATTGAGCACAACTAGCCGAAGATCCCCTTGCAAAGGTACCACCGGTAGCATGCAAAGAAACTGCAAATGACGCTTCAATCGGTTCTCTTGAAGCATTGGAGTGACAAGTAACACAAGAAGCGGTGCCATCTACTCCGTCAATACCGTCTATTCCATTAATACCATCGGCCCCAGGAGGTCCTGCAATAGGATCCGGAATTTCAAGGTCACTGGTACATTGGATAAATAAAAAGCCTGATGTGATGATCATCAGGACGCGAAGAAATGTTGAATTTTTCATGTGATTCCCAATTTTATTTCAAATATTGGGCTAAAAATACCTATATAAGCCTCCGATTAAAATGACATTTATCATGTTTTGTAAAATTCTTAATTAATTGTTAAAAGAAGAGTTTGTCTAATACATTTCACTTTTTGAAAAGGACCACAAAAGGTTTCCGGAATTAGATAAACTTTGTTATTTTTGCCCACTCATTTCCGCATTGTGGCGCGTTCCCGCCACGTGCGGGAAAGGCTATTAGCGTATCACGCCTTTGGCGTGATGGTCGCTGAGATATGAAATATGTTGTTTATATATTGTTGAGCGAAAAATTGGGAACCTATTATACAGGGGTAACTAATAATTTGGTGAAGCGCATTGCAACGCATAACCAGGGAGGAAAAAAATATACTACTAAGGGTATTCCGTGGAGAGTAGTAAAGACATATGACTGTATAGATCGTTCTGAAGCCATTCGATTGGAACAAAAAATAAAAAAACGAGGAATAAAAAGGTATCTGGAAGAAAATTAAATAATCGGGATGTGGCGCAGTCTGGTAGCGTATCACGCCTTTGGCGTGATGGTCGCTGAGATATGAAATATGTTGTTTATATATTGTTGAGCGAAAAATTGGGAACCTATTATACAGGGGTAACTAATAATTTGGTGAAGCGCATTGCAACGCATAACCAGGGAGGAAAAAAATATACTACTAAGGGTATTCCGTGGAGAGTAGTAAAGACATATGACTGTATAGATCGTTCTGAAGCCATTCGATTGGAACAAAAAATAAAAAAACGAGGAATAAAAAGGTATCTGGAAGAAAATTAAATAATCGGGATGTGGCGCAGTCTGGTAGCGTATCACGCCTTTGGCGTGATGGTCGCTGAGATATGAAATATGTTGTTTATATATTGTTGAGCGAAAAATTGGGAACCTATTATACAGGGGTAACTAATAATTTGGTGAAGCGCATTGCAACGCATAACCAGGGAGGAAAAAAATATACTACTAAGGGTATTCCGTGGAGAGTAGTAAAGACATATGACTGTATAGATCGTTCTGAAGCCATTCGATTGGAACAAAAAATAAAAAAACGAGGAATAAAAAGGTATCTGGAAGAAAATTAAATAATCGGGATGTGGCGCAGTCTGGTAGCGTACACGGCTGGGGGCCGTGTGGTCGCAGGTTCAAATCCTGTCATCCCGACAAACTAAAGCATTGAAGGTTTCTGTAGAAAGTTTACTATCTTAAAGAAACCTTTTGCTTTAGATAGAATTAAAGCGAAGCTTTAATTTGCAACATATGCGATGTAATGGGATTCTGTAAATCCTGTTATCCGGACAAAAAAGCCGGGCTAATTGCCCGGCTTTTTTGCGAAGTGATCTATCGTATTTTATTCTTAAATAACCGTACCACTTGGGATCACTGCCCCTTTCTTGAGTACTACAATGCCATCTCTTACCACATAGGTATCGGTTTCCGTATCTTCCAAATGTTGCCCGCCTTTAATGGTTACATCATCCCCAACCCTGCAGTTCTTATCTACAATAACATTCTCAATGGTACATCGCTCTCCGATACCCATTAATATTTCGATCTTGAAACTCTCTATCTCCTGCAGTGTTTCGTAGTAATCACTACCCATTACATACGTATTGCGAATAACAGAATCCTTCCCGATCCTGGCCCTAATCCCAATCACTGACCTTTCTATACTAGCGGCATGAATAATACAGCCATCAGCTATGACCGCATTAATTATTTTGGTGCCACTAAGCTTTGTGGTTGGCAACATCCTTGCCCTGCTGTAAATCCGATTATTCTTGTCATATAGATTGAATTTTGGAATTTCATCACTAAGCTCCAGGTTGGCCTCAAAGAAAGAGCTGATATTTCCAATATCTGTCCAGTATCCTTCAAATGGATAGCTCATGGTCTTGTGCTTGTGAATACTCTGCGGGATGATTTCCTTGCCGAAATCAAGTGTATTAGGGTCGTTCATCAGATCGATCAGCAGATCTTTGTTGAAAATGTAAATTCCCATAGATGCCAGATAATGCCTTCCCTGGGCCTTCATTTCTTCACTAACATCAGAGGTCCAATCAGGCAAAAGATCTGAGGTCGGTTTCTCAATGAATGATGTAATCTTGTTATCAGGATCCGATTTTAAGATCCCAAAGGCAGGGGCATCGTTTGCATGCACGGGAATGGTCCCAACAGTAATTTTAGCATTGTTCTTAACATGTTCTTCCAGCATCAGATTATAATCCATTTGATAGAGCTGGTCTCCTGATAAAATTAACGCGTATTCAAATTCATGCTGAAGGAAATGATGCATGCACTGCCTTACCGCATCCGCAGTGCCCTGAAACCACGTAGTATTGCCCAATGTTTGTTCAGCTGCCAGGATATCCACAAAAGCCGAGCTAAAAAAACTGAAATGATATGTATTCTTTATGTGTTTGTTGAGCGAGGCAGAATTAAATTGCGTTAAGACATACATTCGCTTGATCTCGGAATTGATACAGTTGGAAATGGGGATATCAACCAAACGATACTTTCCGGCAATAGGTACCGCCGGTTTTGACCTTGATTCGGTCAATGGATATAATCGGGTTCCCTGTCCGCCCCCAAGTATTATAGCGAGTGTTTTATTGTTAACCATGTTTATTTTATTAAGGATTCATATAAGGTTTCCACTTGTTTGGCGATCGCCTCCCAATCAAAGGTTTCTTCAACCCGTTTGCGTCCGTTGATCGCCATCGTATTTCGCAATGTGTCATTTTTAATGAGTGTATTTATGCCTTTTGCCAGGTCTCTCGAGAATTTATCGGGATCCACAGGCTCAAAAGGAGCTATTTTTTGCTGCTCCAAAGGCACCAGAATCCCCGTCTCCCCGTCAACAACCACTTCCTTGATGCCACCTACTGCACTTGCCACCACCGCTGTTTCACAGGCCATGGCCTCTATATTGATGATACCAAAAGGTTCGTAAATGGAAGGACAACAAAAGACGTCTGCATGGGAATACAATTGGATAACCGATTTTTTATCGAGCATCTTATCGATCCATATAACGTTCGACCTTGTTTTTGTTACGGCTTTCACACTGTCTTCCATCTCCCGTCCTATTTCCTTGGTGTCCGGTGCACCTGCACATAATACAATCTGTGTATCCGGATCAATATATTTAATGGCATTTACGAGGTGGATGATTCCTTTTTGCCTTGTTATCCTCCCAACGAATAGCACATATGGCTTAGTCTTATCAATACCATATGCTGACAGGGTTGAAGTATCTTCCGTAACTACATATTCCTGCAGGTTGATACCGTTATAAATGACCTGAATTTTATTTTCATCCACATCAAAATATTTTAAAACATCTACTTTGGTTTCCTCAGAGACGGCAATGATGGAATCGGCCATTTCAATGGCTGTTTTTTCGATCCAGGAGGAGGCATCGTATCCTCTGCCTAGTTGTTCTCTTTTCCAGGGTCTTAAAGGTTCTAAGGAGTGTATGGTAATCACCAATGGCTTTCCGTAACAAAGCTTTGCAACAATACCGGCAAAATGGGCATACCAGGTATGGCAATGTACAATCTCCGAATCTATGTCATCAGCATTCAAATGGATGCAAGTACTCAAAGTCTGAAGTACTCCTTTTAACTTGTCATCGGCTTTATCAAATACCGGGTTGTCATAGGGAAATCCGGTGACAGAAAGTTTATCTGTGGCCACATCCTGATCCCCAAAGCAGCGAACCTCTACCTTCATCAGCTTCGCGAGTTCAGCCGCGAGATATTCAACATGAACCCCGGCGCCACCATATACATAAGGCGGATATTCTCTTGTAAAAAAAAGTACTTTCATTCAATTCGAGTTAGCTCTTAGGAATTAAATTTAATAGACGCTTTCTGGTTTTCTGCAGGGCATCTGTTTAATGTAAGCATCCTAATCCATTATAGATGATTTTTGTCTAATATAGGATTAAATTGAGCATTATTTGTCGCTATTACCATCTTTCTAAAAGCAAATCTCATCTTCCCTTACTCCTTCATAAAATCAAATTAGGTGATCCGGCAATTATTAAAAAGTCAGTTTCAACAGGCAACTCAATTTATTCCTCCTCAATCTGTTTGCGAACTTTCCGGTTCCTCATTGTCGATCGCATTTATTACCTCTTCTAAAATAAGAAGTACTTAACACGACTCTTATGATAATTATCATTTTATTGACTTTGGACAAAAACTAAGTTTGTTCGGGCCATATAATAATATCAATTAAAAGGTAAGCATGTGCCATTTCTATTGGCCTTACTAAGCATTATTTTACAAATGGATTTATCGATGAGAATAGTAAAAAGGTATAGTATAAGAATATGATAAAAATTGGGAAAAAATTTTCTTTGCCCCTGGTCCAGGAATCCTTGATTCCGCTGGCATTTTTGGAAAGAAAAACTAATCTGGAAACTCAGGCGATTCTTCTAGGTGGCGATGTGGGCGGCACAAAAAGCAGTTTAGTGCTTTATAAAGTATCCAACGGTCAGCTTACCGTATTGAAGGGAGGGACCTACCCTACCGGAGATCATAACTCTTTTGTCGCCCTAGCCAACTCATTTCTTGGTAAAAAATCGCCTTCGATAGATGGCGTATGTCTGGGTGCTGCAGGGCCGGTAAATAAGGGTATAGTGCAGGGGACAAATTTTCCTTGGGAGATCGGTGAGGAAGATATAAGAAGGAGACTGCAAGTTCAATGGGTATCCTTAATTAATGATATGGAAGCCAATGCCTATGGGCTGGCGGCACTTCAAAACGAGGATTTGGAAATTTTAAAATCCGGGTCTGAAATACCGGGCAATGCGGCCATTATTTCTTCAGGAACAGGTCTTGGGGAGGCAGGGCTGTATTGGGATGGTGGGCGGTATCATCCCTTTGCCACAGAGGGTGGACATTGTGATTTTGCTCCCCGTAATGATCTTGATATAGCACTATGGCGATTTCTTCACGAAAAATATGGGCATGTTAGCTGGGAAAGAGTGGTGTCTGGCCCGGGAATTTGTGATATACATGATTTTTTAAGACGATTTAGAAATCAACCTGATTCAAAAGGATTTTTTGAGGAAAACTTAAAGGAAGATCGGGCTAAGGTAATAACCACAGCCGCGCTGGATAGAAGAGATCCTGTTTGTGTAGAAACGCTGGAGTTGTACCTCCGATATTTGGCTACAGAAGCGGCACAACTTGCCTTAAAGACAAAAGCAACCGGAGGGGTCTACATCGGGGGAGGAATTGTTCCAAAAATATTCAAAGGGATAGATAAGGAGGTATTTCGTACTAATTTTCTACAGTCGGGTAGGTTAAACCCATTGCTTGAAATGATTCCCGTTACCGTAGTTTTAAATGAAAACACCGCACTTCTCGGAGCCGTCTTTTATGGCGCCATGTCTTTTGATTAATAATGGAGATGTATTAATATGTTTCTTTCCTGGATATCTTTAATCTGATGAAGAGCAAAATGGCTGTACCACAAATACTTGAACTTTAATTGAGGGGCATAATAATTGTTAATCTCTGCATTTTTGCTTGCAAATAATATTGTAATATTGAGTAGTTTATCATCGTACTCGCAATGGAAAAGATACTTGCGTTAAATAAAGCCAATTTTGGAACTCTTCCTGTTTTTCTAACGGCAATTTCTACTATTCTTGGGGCTGTCATGTTCCTTCGTTTTGGATTTGCCGTTGGGTCTGTAGGATTTGCCGGGGCAGTGCTCATTATAATTATTGGACATATGGTGACCATTCCCACCGCTATGGCATTAGCAGAGATTGCAACCAACCAGAAAGTGGAGGGTGGGGGAGAATACTTTATTATTTCCCGCTCTTTTGGTGTAAACATAGGGGCGGCCATTGGGATCGCATTGTATCTCTCCCAGGCGATCAGTGTTGCATTTTATGTCATTGCTTTCGCAGAGGCCTTTGAAGCTATAAAACCATGGGTTGAGAGTGAATTCGGATACACCTTCTATGATAATCGTTTGTTCAGCATCCCGGCATTATTGATCCTTATTTGGTTGATGGTAAGCAGAGGGGCAGATCTGGGGATGAAAGCGCTCTATGTGGTGGTTACAATCCTGGCTATTTCCCTTGTTCTTTTCTTTTTTGGAAGCACTCCTTACGCTGAGGTTTTCGATAGCTCCCAATTATTCAAGGGTACGGATTCTGGAAATGGATTCTTTTATGTTTTTGCCATTATCTTTCCTGCTTTTACGGGGATGACAGCGGGGGTTGGATTATCGGGTGACCTGCGCGATCCTAAAAAATCCATTCCTTATGGTACTATTACGGCAACGGTAACAGGAATGATACTGTATGTTTTTATTGCTTACAAATTGGCTAGTTCTGCCAGCCCTGATGACCTCATTAATGACCAGTTGGTGATGAGTAAAATTGCGCTTTGGGGCCCTATTATACCAATAGGATTGGCTGCGGCCACTATTTCTTCCGCACTCGGTTCTTTTATGGTTGCCCCGAGAACTCTCCAGGCCATTGGCGGAGATAAGGTATTTCCTAACCGATTTGTTAATTTCTGGGTTTCCAAGGGCACTGCAAATAATTACGAACCCCGCAATGCTACCATATTGACGAGTGTAATCGCTATGGTATTTGTCCTGATGGGTGATGTAAATGCAGTGGCGGAGATAATATCCATGTTCTTTATGGTTACCTACGGATCCCTTTGCCTTATTTCATTCCTTCAGCATTTTGCCGCAGACCCGGCCTATCGGCCGTCTTTTAAATCGAAATGGTATCTTTCATTACTTGGAGCCATCATGTGCATCTATTTGATGTTCAAGATCAATACGCCCTATGCCATCGCTGCCATCCTTTTAATGATTGGCCTTTATTTTTACATTTCTTCTAAAAGCGATGCAAAAAAGGGTATGGCAAGCATTTTTCAGGGGGTGATTTATCAGTTCAGCAGAACCATGCAGGTGTTCCTTCAGAAGGCAGATAAGGCGAAGACAGAAGAAGATTGGAGACCAGCTGTTTTATGCCTTTCTGAAGATACTTTTGAACGCTATAGTGCTTTAGACCTTATGAAATGGATCTCTCACCGTTATGGATTTGGAACGTATATTCATTTTGAAAAGGCCTATTTTTCCAAGGAATCGAAGGCAGTTGCTGAGGCCAAGTTGCAAAAGCTTATAAAAATTGCTTCTACAAGTAAATCCAATATTTTTTTGGAGACCATCATTTCCCCTTCCAATACAGCTGCCATCATCCAGGCTATTCAACAACCGGGAATATCAGGTAAGCCAAATAATATGATGCTTTTTGAGTTTAAGAAAGGGGAGAAGGAATGGTTATCACATGTTGTGGATAATTACAATGTATTAAAAATTGCCAATTATGACTTGTGTATTTTGGAAAGTTCGGATCGCGGTTTTGGGTACCACAAGGACATCCATATATGGATACGTAAAGAGGACTATGAAAATGCCAGTCTAATGATACTACTTTCATATATTATCCTGGGCCATTCGGATTGGAAAAACGGAGAGATCAAGATCTTTGCCACCTTTCCTCAAGAACATTTGGCCAGGGAACAGGAACACTTAATTCAGCTTACGTCAAGTGGTCGTCTACCTATTTCTGCCAAGAATATTCGGGTCATAGCAGTAGAAGAGGACCTGGACCGCAAAAAATTGATCAATGAATACTCCATGGATGCAGATCTAACGCTGATTGGTTTTCATGAAGGAAATATAAAGACTGAGAATAATTTAGAAATGTTTTCCGGCTACGAGGAAGTTGGTAATATATTGTTCGTAAACACCTTCTCCTCAAAATACATTAAATAAGAATGTGAGAATCTTACTTCAATTGTAGCTGTTCAATCACGTGAAATATGAAAAACGGCATCCCCCTGGTTTACGATGGGCGATTCGTTGATGCATATAACATAGCCTGCATGTGAAGCTTTTATATTGCGCTCGAAATAGCCAAACGGGTCCGAGATACTTCCGATTACCGATCCCTTTTTCACTTTCTTTCCCAGGATAGGTTTCGGATGAAACATTCCCGAATAATTCGCTCTGATCCATTTTGAATCATTGATCAGGACCGATTCATCCGCCGGAGGATCAAAAAGTGTCAGCTCGTTTGTATAATCACGCATCTTCAATTTCTGAATGACCCTCATGGCACCGCTAAGTCCGGCCTGGGTAACCCCGGCATCTAAATGGTTCGATTTTCCTCCTTCAAAGAGCAAGATCTTTTTCTTCAATTTATGCATCGCCTGCCTGAACGATTTATCACGACGGGCAGATCCAATTATAAAGGGGGCGCGGAATTCTTTTGCGAGCATCATACTCTCGGTGTCCTCCTGGTTGATTCGGATCTGTGGTACGTTAAAACGGCTGTCACCCCCCGTATGGAAGTCGATACAATAATCTACATGAGGGGCAATTTCCTCAATGATATGATAGGCAAACCTGCTGGCAAGGGAACCCCTGGGGCTTCCCGGAAAAACCCGATTCAGATCGCGACCATCTGGAAACTGTCGTTCCTGATTTAAGAAGCCGAAAACATTTACCACTGGGATGCAAATAATGGTCCCTTTCTCCGGAACATTATATTTTTTTGCAATCAATTGTCGCACAATTTCGATCCCGTTAATCTCATTGCCGTGTATACCGCCAGTGATAAGTAAAACAGGACCATCCTTTTTACCACGTTCCACGATGATAGGCACCTGAATTCTTGTCCTGGTATGCAATTTCGCGATATCCAGGTTAAGCTGATAACTTCTTTCTCTGGCAATATTTTGCCCCAATAATTCTATTTTATTCTTCGGCATGCCTTTCTACATACTTAATAATTTTTGCTGCAATATCCTTTTCGGTGGCGGCTTCGATCCCTTCCAGTCCGGGGGAAGAATTTACTTCCAGAATAAGAGGGCCCCGGGAAGATTGCAATAAATCTACTCCGGCAACCCCAAGTCCCATGACCCTCGCGGCTTTAATAGCTGCATTTTCTTCCTCGTCTGATAATTCAATGATATTTGCCGAGCCACCCCTGTGCAGATTGCTCCGAAATTCTCCTTCTTTTCCTTGTCTTTTCATGGCACCTACTACCTGTCCGTCTACCACAAATGCCCGTATATCAGCTCCTTTAGCTTCTTTGATGAACTCCTGAACAATGACCCTGGCCTGCAAGCCGTTAAAAGCCTCCAATATAGATTCTGCGGAGTTCCTGTTGTCTGCCAGGACAACGCCAAGACCCTGGGTTCCTTCCAGAAGTTTTATCACCACAGGAGCTCCTCCGGCCTTGTCAATGATGTTTCCTACATCTTTGGAATAATTACTGAAAACAGTTTTTGGCAGCCCCAGACCAGCACGGGATAGAATTTGAAGACTTCTTAATTTATCTCTGGACCTAACCAGGGCCTGAGACTCTACTGCGGTAAAAACCTTCATCATCTCAAATTGGCGCACTACGGCAGTTCCATAAAATGTAATGGACGCGCCAATACGAGGAATTACTCCATGGACTCCTGTAACTTCTTTCCCTTTATAGATCAGTCCGGGTTTTTTCTTTTCTATGACCAGGTCACATTTACTGTGATCAATGACCACCATTTCATGCCCTTTTTTAGTACCTGCTTCTACCAGGCGTTTTGTGGAATATAAATTTGGATTTTGAGAAAGTATTACAAATTTCATTTTTAAACGATGTTAAATTAAGCATGACAAGGTAGGAAAATAATACACTTTATTTTCTTTAATCAAAAGATTATGGTTTTTAGTAAAGCATAAAAAAAGGTCCCCAAACATTTGTTAAGAAATGCAATAAATACTTAAATTTTGTAGTTTTGTAGTGGGATGAAAAATATTCTTCGCAACATAGGAGCTTTTTTAATGTCTCTGCTGGTCCTATTCTCCACCTTGTCTTTCTCATTGGAAATGCATTATTGTGGAGATAATCTTGTAGATTTCAGCCTTATCGAAAAGGTTGATTCTTGTATGATGGATGGTTCTAAGTCCAAAGTTTCCAGCAAATGCTCGGTGATGGAAATGCGAATGGATTGCTGCACTAATGTGGAATTCGCTGTACGAAGGGCAGGAAGATCTTAAACTTTCTTTCGATAAACTTTCTTTTAGCCAACAGACATTCGTCGCTTCCTTAGTTTACTCTTATATTGACCTCTTTGAAGAGCAAAACGAAAAAGGTAATGCCTTTAGTGACTATTCACCACCTCCGCTGATACGGGATGTTCAAATCCTGGATCAGACCTTCCTTATTTGATTTTAACACATTGGAAAACTAAGCCCATCGGCAATGCCGTTTTGGGCAGAACTTGTTGTACGTGGTGTTCTATTGACACCCTTTCTATAATGTTTAATAATCAATTTCTATGCTGAATAAAGGCATTAAATTTCTTATCGAGAACAAATTGGTAGCAGTACTGCTTCTGCTACTTTTTCTTGGCTGGGGTACCGTAAATGCACCTTTTAATTGGGAAACAGGCTTTTTACCAAGTGACCCTGTGGCTGTGGATGCCATTCCCGATATTGGCGAGAATCAGCAAATTGTCTTTACAAAATGGGACGGTCGCTCACCACAGGATATCGAAGACCAGATTACCTATCCGTTAACTACTTCGCTATTGGGCATCCCCGGAGTAAGGACTATTCGGAGTTCCTCTATGTTCGGTTTTTCCAGTATCTATATCATTTTTGAGGAAGATGTGGAATTTTACTGGAGTAGAAGCCGTATCCTGGAAAAATTAAATTCACTTCCCAGTAACCTCTTACCCGAGGGGGTAAATCCTGCTTTGGGGCCAGATGCGACCGGTTTAGGTCAAATCTTTTGGTACACCATTAGAAGGAAGGGATGAAGATGGAAATGTAACGGGAGGTTGGGATCTACAGGAACTTAGAAGTATTCAGGACTATTATGTAAAATATGCCCTCTCTTCAGCAAGTGGGGTTTCCGAAGTGGCTTCCATAGGTGGCTATGTGCAGGAATATCAAATAGACATAGATCCAGAATTGATGAAGCAATACAATATCAGTTTGCAACAGGTCGTTAATGCAGTTAAACAAAGCAATCGGGATATAGGCGCACAGACCCTGGAAATCAATCAAGCTGAATATCTAGTGAGTGGATTGGGTTATATAAAATCTATTGGAGGATATCGAAAATGCGGTGGTAAGCTCGGAAAATTACACATCTATTCGCATAAAGGATATTGCTAATGTCTCCCTTGGCCCCGCCGTTCGTCGGGGTATTCTCGACAAGGAAGGGGCAGAAGTCGTTGGAGGTGTGGTCGTATCAAGGTATGGAGCCAATCCTTTAGAGGTCATCAACAATGTAAAAGACAAAATTAAAGAACTAAGTTCTGGACTTCCTTCGAAAGTATTAAGTAATGGTCGTATCTCACAATTGACAATAGTTCCGTTTTATGATCGTACTGAATTGATTCAGGAAACCCTGGGCACACTAAACGAGGCATTAACGCTGGAAATTTTGATCACCATTCTCGTCATTGTAATCATGGTCTTCAATCTCAGGGCTTCTGTGCTTATTTCTGGATTGCTGCCCGTGGCAGTTTTGATGGTTTTTATTGCCATGAAACTATTTTCAGTGGATGCAAATATTGTGGCACTTTCAGGAATCGCCATCGCTATAGGTACTATGGTTGATGTGGGGGTTATCCTCTCCGAAAATATTATTCGGCATTTAGATGAAGATGGGGATAAACTTCCTATTAATACCGTGGTGTACAATGCTTCGGCAGAAGTTTCCGGAGCTATTTTAACAGCGGTTTTGACGACTATCATCAGTTTTATTCCAGTGTTTACAATGATCGGTGCCGAAGGAAAACTATTCAGACCCTTGGCGTTTACTAAGACTTTTGCGTTAACAGCCTCGATAATTGTGGCCTTGTTCCTAATACCACCTTTTGCTGCTTTCCTCTTTAGAAAGAAACGGAGCAAGAGTATTATGGGCTACCTATTTAGTGTATTACTCATTATTACAGGTCTAATAGCTGTGGTCTATGGCTACTGGTTGGGCCTGGTACTGATGGCATTTGGAACGGTACGCCCTTTAAAAAATGCAGAACTTGCAGGACGCTTGTTTTATGGATTTTCTCTTTCCGAAAAACAAGCCGGTATTTTAAATATTATAATAACAGCTGCAGCGATTGTATTCCTTTTAGCGAACCTATTGGCGACCCCTTGGTTTTGACCGAAGCATCTTCATGAACCTTGTTTTTGTGGGTCTGATATGTTTTGGGTTATTGGCTGTATTCTCACTATTTAAAAAATACTATACCCAAATACTAAGATGGGCATTGCGAAACAAACTTCTGTTCCTATCCATTCCAACTGCCATAGTCATTCTTGGAGTGCTGATTATGAAAAATACAGGAAAGGAATTTATGCCTGCCCTGAATGAGGGTTCTTTCCTTTTGATGCCAACTTCCCTTCCTCATGCGGGGGTGGAAGAAAACAAACGGGTATTGCAACAATTGGATATGGCAGTAGCCAGTATCCCCGAAATCCAAACCGTGGTGGGCAAGGCAGGCAGAACGGAATCTGCTTTGGACCCTGCGCCAATGTCTATGTATGAAAATATCATTCAGTACAAGTCTGAATACATGCAGAACGAGGAGGGAGAACGTCAGCGGTTATAAAGTAAATGATGATGGACTGTTTGTGCTAAAGAATGGGGGATTTGCCAAAAACCCGAATTTTACTGTCGTTCGAGCGGGATTAAGAACGAAGGGATAGATATTTCGTACACACTAGATATTTCTAGAGATGATATGATTCCAGATGATGGCGGTGAATATTTCCGCAATTGGCGACCCGATATAAAATCGCCCGATGATATATGGAATGAAATCGTTCGGGTTACCCAATTGCCAGGGGTAACCTCAGCGCCCAAACTGCAACCCATAGAAACCCGATTGGTAATGTTGCAAACGGGAATGCGCGCGCCAATGGGTATCAAGGTCAAAGGACAAGATTTGCTACAAATTGAAGCATTTGGGCTTCAATTGGAAAATATTCTAAAAGAGGCCGAAGGGGTCAAGGACGAAGCGGTGTTTGCCGATAGGATTGTTGGCAAGCCCTATCTTCTCATTGATATTGATAGGGAAGCTTTGGCGAGATATGGTATTCTCATCGAGGATGTACAACGTGTATTGGAAGTCGCCGTAGGCGGTATGACTCTGACACAAACGGTTGAAGGAAGGGAGCGTTATGGCGTTAGGGTACGATATCCGAGAGAACTTCGGGATAACCCAACAGACATCAAGAACATTTATGTTCCTGTTGCCAAAGGCAGTCCTGTTCCTTTGAGCGAAGTGGTCAATATCCGGTATGAGAAAGGGCCACAGGTCATAAAAAGCGAGGACACCTTTTTGGTGGGTTATGTGCTTTTTGACAAGCTGGACGGCTATGCCGAAGTCAATGTGGTGGAAAATGCGCAAGCCCTGATCCAACAGAGAATAGATCTAGGAGAACTGGTTGTTCCCAAAGGCATTAGCTTTAAATTTACGGGTACTTATGAAAATCAGCTAAGGGCTGAAAAAACACTAACGGTAGTAGTGCCACTTGCCCTGTTGATTATTTTCCTGATTCTGTATTTTCAGTTCCGATCTGTGGCTACTTCCCTAATGGTGTTTACAGGAATTGCAGTAGCTTTTGGCGGGGGATTTCTGATGATATGGCTCTATGGTCAGGGTTGGTTTCTGAATTTTAATTTCTTCGGTGAAAACTATGAGGGATTTGTTCCAGATGCATACCATTAATTTAAGTGTGGCTGTATGGGTGGGTTTTATAGCCCTATTTGGAATCGCAACAGATGACGGAGTAGTAATGGCCACCTATCTTACCCAGACCTTTGATCGAAACAAACCGAAAACCTTGGAAACAGTTCGGAAATCGGTAGTGGAAGCTGGTGAAAAACGTATTCGCCCATGTTTGATGACCACGGCAACAACCCTTTTGGCCTTGTTGCCTATTCTAACTTCCACAGGTCGGGGAAGCGATATAATGATCCCTATGGCAATTCCCTCCTTTGGCGGAATGTTCATTGCCCTGATTACCCTGTTAGTGGTACCAGTGCTTTTTAGTTGGAAAAGTGAGTGGCAACTTAAAAGAGAAAATCGATGAAGAAAATAGTTAGCAATATAATTGGACTTTTAGTGGTATGTTTGGTACAGGCTCAGTCCCTTGAATCCTATATAGAAGAGGCGGAGGCTAATAATCCTGAAGTAGAGGCCTTTGAAATTAAATATAATATCGCCAGGGAAAAAGCAGAAGAAGCTGACGCTCTTCCCAATACGGAAATAAGTGCAGGTATTTTTATCAGTGAACCGGAAACTCGTACAGGAGCACAAAAAGCACGGTTTTCGGTGAAGCAGATGCTTCCTTGGTTCGGTACAATTACAGCAAGAGAAAACTATGCCAGTTCTTTGGCCGAAGTCGATTATCTGGACATTGCTATTACCAAAAGAAAGTTGAGGATGGCGGTATCCCAATCCTATTATACACTGTATGCCATCCAGGAAAAAAAGGAGATTCTTGACAAGAATATCCAACTCCTGAAAACCTATGAACGTCTGGCCCTGACTTCTGTAGAAGTGGCCAATGCCTCTGCCGTAGACGTGCTGCGTTTGCAAATACGTCAAAACGAACTACAAGCCCAAAAAGAGGTGTTGGAGCAGGAACACCTTTCGGAAAAAAGCGTTTTCAATAATCTTTTGAACCGTGATGAAGGCCAATTAATAGATGTGGTTGATAGTCTGGTTATCGACCTGGACTTTGAAAAGCAGAGGGCCTCTATTGATCTGCATCCCGAATTGGATAAATATGATAGGCTCTATGAATCCATTGTGCAATCGGAGATGGTAAACAATAAGGATGCGAAACCGAATTTAGGTATAGGACTCGACTATATTCCTGTTGCAGAAAGGATAGATATGGATTTCAGCGATAACGGGAAGGACATATTAATGCCCATGGTCTCGCTTTCCATCCCCATTTTCAAAAATAGATACAAATCACGTTCCATACAGAACGAACTTCGGCAGGAGGAAGTCAACGCCCAAAAAGCAAATCGACGAAATCTCTTAGAAACGGCCTTAAATACAGCAATAAATAAAAAAGAATCGGCTCGTATAAAATGCAATACACAAATTAAAAATTTAGTACAGGCCACGAATGCCCAGGAGATACTTTTAAAAAATTACGAAACCGGAACCATTGATTTTAATGATGTACTTGATATCCAGGAACTACAATTGAAGTTTCAAATGGACCATATAGAGGCTGTTAAAAACTATTATATACAGATGGCTGTCATCAATTATTTAACGAATTGATATAAAAATGAACCTGCTAGTTGACAAGCAGGTTTAGCACTATAAAAAGATATTTTACAACGAGCTGATGATTAACTTGCCAACCATGTTGATAAATTACATTAAGGTGGATCTATGATCTTGAAACTACCAAAATTCTAAAAATGAAGCATACCTATCATATTCACGGCATGACTTGTAATGGCTGCCGAAACCATGTAGAAAAAACACTCAAAAGTATAAAGCGTGTTACGGACGTTTCCGTTGATTTAGAAAAAGCGGAAGCAACCATAGAGATGGAAAAGCACATACCACTCGATACATTAAAAAACGCACTTAAAGAAGATGGTGGAAATTATAGTATCCATATGCCCGGGGAACATCCCCATGATACCGTCGTCAAAATGGATATAGGCAAGGGTACAGGTACCTTCTATTGCCCCATGCATTGCGAGGGCGACAAGACCTATCACCAGCCCGGCGATTGTCCAGTATGTGGGATGGATTTGGTAGAAGAACAAAATACATCAGCTACATCTTCAGGCAAGTGGACATGCTCTATGCATCCCGAAGTAATTAAGGACGACCCGGGAAGTTGCCCGATCTGTGGCATGGATCTGGTGCCAATGGAACCCGATCTTTCTTCGGAGGCAAAGACGTATCGGAAACTATTAAAAAAGTTCTGGCTTGCCGTGGCGTTCACCTTGCCAATCTTCATAATTGCAATGAGCGAAATGATTGCCGAAAATCCATTGTATGAGATTATGAAGCAGCAGTACTGGAACTTGATTCAGTTTGGTTTGTCGATCCCTGTGGTTTTCTACGCTACCTGGATGTTCTTTAAAAGGGCTTACAAAAGTATTAAAACATGGAACCTGAATATGTTTACGCTCATAGGCATAGGTGCCGGGGTTGCCTGGCTTTTCAGTGTTGCAGGCATGCTATTTCCAGCTATATTTCCGGTTGAATTTAAAACGGAATCAGGGGCGGTCCATGTCTATTTTGAAGCGGCAACGGTTATTCTCACCTTGGTGCTACTAGGTCAACTTTTAGAGGCACGTGCACATAGTAAAACCAATTCGGCTATTAAGGAACTGTTGAAACTGGCACCTAATAAAGCCATCAAGATCGTGGATGAAGAGGAAGTTGAAGTGTCCATAGATAAAATTGAATTAGGCGATATTCTAAAAGTAAAGCCGGGCGAAAAAATTCCCGTAGATGGGGTTCTTACCGAGGGCGAAACGTCCATAGATGAATCGATGATTACAGGTGAACCTATCCCTGTGAATAAATCGGTCCGTGATAAGGTGAGTAGTGGAACGATAAACGGGAATCAGTCGTTTTTAATGAAGGCAGAAAAAGTAGGTTCCGATACATTGCTTTCTCAGATTATTCATATGGTAAACGATGCCAGCCGCAGTCGTGCCCCTATTCAAAATTTGGCTGATAAGGTTTCCGGGTATTTTGTGCCCGTCGTAGTTGTAATTGCCATCATAACATTTGTTGTTTGGGCAGTTTGGGGGCCGGAGCCATCCTATGTATATGCCCTGGTAAATGCCATTGCCGTTTTGATAATTGCCTGCCCTTGTGCCTTGGGATTAGCTACTCCTATGTCCGTAATGGTAGGCGTGGGGAGAGGAGCACAAAACGGTGTACTCATAAAAAATGCCGAGGCTCTTGAAAAAATGGATAAGGTCGATACGCTAATCGTGGATAAAACCGGAACCATCACGGAAGGAAAACCCACTGTGGATAAAATCGGTGTGTTTGGAGACACTTTTACACAAAATGATATATTACAATTCATTGTTTCTTTAAATGCCAATAGTGAACACCCACTTGCTGAAGCAACTGTGAATTATGGAAAGGAACAAAAAATCGAAATCGAAAAGGCCAATGGGTTTAATGCTGTTACAGGAAAAGGCGTAGAAGGAAACATTAATGGCAAAAAATTGGATTTGGGCAATCCCAAAATGATGGACTATGCCAATGCAACTATCACCCCGGAAATGAAAAATGAGATCCAAAACTATCAGAAGCAAGGAAAAACAGTCTCTTATCTGGCTATAGATGGAAAGGTGTCTGGCTATGTGGTCATTGGGGACAAAATCAAAAAGACGAGTGCCAGGGCCATCAGGGAATTAATGGATAAAGGTATTAATGTTATAATGCTAACTGGTGATAACCACGACACGGCACAAGCTGTAGCCAGTGAATTGAAGCTTGCCGATTTTAAAGCAGGTATGCTACCAGAAGACAAGCTCAAAAAGGTAGGGCAACTTCAAGAGAACGGTAAGGTGGTCGCCATGGCAGGTGATGGTATCAATGATGCGCCCGCCCTGGCCAAAAGTGATGTGGGCATTGCAATGGGAACGGGAACAGACGTTGCCATTGAAAGCGCAATGATTACCCTTGTAAAAGGAGATCTGCACGGAATCGTAAAAGCTAGAAACCTGAGCCATGCAGTCATGAAAAATATCAAACAAAATTTATTCTTCGCCCTTGTCTACAACACTGTGGGTGTACCAATAGCCGCTGGAGTTTTGTTCCCTTTTTTCGGGATACTTCTAAGTCCGATGATCGCGGCTTTGGCCATGAGTTTTAGTTCCGTTTCAGTGATTGGCAATGCGTTACGACTAAGAACAACAAGCTTAAATTAATCTAAATGGTAAAGCGTAAAATAGCACAAAGAATCCGAAAAGCTCACCGATACTTAGGACTGTTCCTGGGGATACAGTTTCTAATGTGGACCGTAAGCGGCATCTACTTTAGCTGGACAGATATTGATGAGATACATGGGGATCATTTTCGAAATGAAAATCCAGCCACCCTGTCTTTTAAAAACCTGGTGAGCCCATCTTCAATTTCGAACCCAAAAGAAGTTACATCCCTGGAATTAAGGGAAATTGGGAACAAGCCTTATTACTGGATCAATGACAGTTATTTGATAGACGCTCAAACTGGAACTAAAAAAAACGAGATCACACAGGAGGAAGCTCTGCAAATTGCCCGAAATAATATGCTTTCTACCTTAAATGTAGAGAATATTGAACGAATTGAGGAGGTTGGAAATCATCATGAATACCGTGAAAAACCTTTGCCTGCTTATGTGATTTCTTATGATACCCAAAAAAATATCAAGGCATATGTTTCTATAAAAGACGGGTCCTTTCAAACGGTCCGTTTTAGGGACTGGCGCTGGTTCGATTTCTTGTGGATGATGCACACCATGGATTACCAGGGGAGGGATGATTTTAACACCCTCGTACTAAGAGGATTTTCCCTTATGGGGCTCATTACCATTTTAAGCGGATTTACGCTTTTTTATGTGAGTTCTCGAACCGTTAGAAAAATATACAAGAAATAGTAATGATTACAATTAAAAAAAAGATCGGGATTGAAAATAAAGGAACAAAAAAGTGAAATTGAAGAAATGAAGCAATTGATTGAAAGATTGAAAAGTAAATAAATCCAAGAATATGGATAAAACGACCTTTAAAATATCAAGAATGGATTGCCCCTCCGAAGAAGCCATGATTAGAATGAAGCTGAAGGGATTTTCGGAAATTAAGAAGTTAGACTTCGATATACCCGACCGAAGGTTAACGGTCTACCATGAAGGAAATCTTAATGGGATACATGCTACGATACGATCGTTGAAATTCAAAGACGAAATTATATCATCGACTAAAACAGATGAAAAGGTTATTGCCGAAGAGTCGGGGGAGCGCAAACTACTTTGGTCTGTACTTCTTATAAATGTCGTTTTTTTTGTTATAGAAATTACGTCTGGATGGCTATCAAAATCAATGGGGTTGGTTGCTGACAGTCTTGATATGTTGGCAGATTCATTTGTGTACGCCCTAAGCCTTTTTGCTGTCGGAGGATCTTTGGTACGTAAAAAGAATATTGCCACAACAGCAGGATATTTTCAGATGCTTTTAGCGGTTTTGGGTTTTGTGGAAGTAGTTCGACGCTTTATCGCATCGGAAGAAATCCCTGATTTCAAGACTATGATTTTCGTTTCAATTCTTGCGCTTATGGCCAATGCCTTTTGTCTCTATCTCTTACAGAAATCAAAGAGCAAGGAAGCACATATGCAAGCAAGTATGATCTTTACTTCTAATGATGTCATTATCAATACAGGTGTAATCGTTGCGGGTTTGTTGGTATTGTGGTTAGAATCGCGTATTCCGGACCTTTTTGTAGGGGCAATAGTTTTTGCCATTGTGATTCGGGGTGCTTTCAGAATTTTAAAATTGGGTAAATAACATTTAATTGTTTAAAATGAAAAAAAATATCATTTATATCGGTTTGGCAGTCATCGCCGGCTTGTTGGCTGGATACTTAATTTTTGGGAATTCTTTCAAGGATACCATGACCGGGGAGCATGACCATAGCCAGGAAATGGAAACGGGTAAAATGTGGACGTGTTCGATGCATCCGCAGATCATGCAATCTGAACCAGGCAACTGCCCTATTTGCGGTATGGACCTGATTCCTGCGGAATCTGGGGACGGGGGATTGGCGGCAGGTCAATTCAAAATGACCAAAAATGCAATGGCCTTGGCAGACATTCGAACAAGCATAGTGGGGGCAGGAATTTCAGGAGAAAATTCCCTTAGACTTTCGGGAACCATAAAAGAAAATGATAAAACAGTGGCAACACAGGCGTCTTATTTCGAGGGTCGAATTGAAAAAATGTACGTCAATTTTAAAGGTGAGGAAATACGTATGGGTCAGCAACTCGCAACCCTCTATTCCCCGGAATTGGTATCTGCCCAACAGGAACTGATTACGGCGGCAAGTTTAAAAGAAACCCAACCTGAATTGTATCAGGCAGTTCGTAATAAACTGAAGCTTTGGAAGCTTTCCGAAAAACAAATCGTAAAAATTGAGTCAACTGGCAAGGTACAAGAAAATTTTCCTGTATATGCCAATGTTTCGGGTACGATATCTGAGATAATGGTGGAGTCTGGAGACTTTGTAAAAAAAGGATCCCCCATGTTCAAAATAGCCAATCTGGGGACGGTATGGGCGGTTTTTGATGCCTATGAGAGTCAGATATCACTATTAAAAGAAAGCCAAAACATTGATATTGTTACTAAATCCTATCCCGATACTACATTACACTCAACGATTTCTTTTATTGATCCTGTTTTGAATTCATCGACCAGGACTATTGAAGTACGGGCAACATTGCAAAACCCCAAAGGACAGCTAAAGCCGGGAATGTTCGTCACAGGTTCATTATCACTTTCTTTATCAACAAAAGATGAACCCCTGGTTATCCCTGAAAGTGCCGTGTTATGGACAGGAGAACGCTCTGTAGTTTACGTAAAGGCAGACCAAAATAATCCGACATTTGAAATGCGTGAAGTTACCATCGGGGATGCCGTAAATGGGGGGTATGTTGTGTTAGACGGATTACAGTCTGGCGATGAAATTGTGACAAATGGAACCTTTACGGTAGACGCTGCAGCCCAATTAAAAGGAAAGAAGTCTATGATGAATGAAGAAGGGAATACCATAAAAGGTCATGAAGGTCATGGAGGTATGGGAGCCACCCTTGAAAATAAGAAATCGAACGGGGAACCTGTAATGTCAGATACATTTGCCCCGGTGCTAAAAGCCTATATGGATCTAAAAGACGCCCTGGTAACATCTGACACCGAAAGGGCAAAACAAGTATCAGATATAGCCTTGTCAAAACTTAAAAGGATCAACACTTCGGTTATTAAAAGTTCTGTACTTAATGAACTACCTGGATTGGAACGATCTTTTGTAAACATTTCCAAAGCAAAATCGATTGCGGAACAACGTCAGGAATTCATTCTGCTGTCGAAACAAATTATAGCAATTGTACCAAGTATTACGAACTCAGACAAGCCTGTTTATGTTCTTCATTGCCCCATGGCAGACCAAAATAAAGGCGCAGATTGGTTAAGTTGGGAACGAGAGATCCGGAACCCATTCTATGGGAAAGCTATGTTGACTTGCGGGGAACTAAAGAATACATTCTAATTAATAGTATTCAAGAAGATTAATTAATTAGGTATTAGGAGTGATCACGTAAAAGAAAAATAATCAAGAAGCGAGAAGGAATGAAACTTATTACCTGGAATGTAAATGGCATCAGAGCCATTGTTAAGAAAGACTTTTTTAAGACTCTGAAAGAATTGAATGCAGATATTATTTGCCTGCAGGAAACTAAGGCGCAGGATGCAGAGGTAGCAACGGCCCTAAAGGCCCTGAAGACGTATGCAGTGCACAGCAATTCTGCCGATAAAAAAGGCTATTCAGGAACTTCTATCCTTACAAAATCTACTCCTGTAAATATTTCCGCGGATATGGGAATGGCAGAACATGATTCAGAAGGGCGGATCCTTTGTGCGGAATATCCGGAATTTTATCTGATCAATGTGTATGTTCCCAATTCAGGGTCACAACTGGATAGATTGGATTACCGAAAAGAATGGGATGCCGACTTCCTGAAATACATCAAAGAAAAAGAAAAGACAAAACCCGTGATTGTCTGTGGCGATTTTAATGTGGCTCACAAACCCATCGATCTGAAAAACGACAAATCTAATTACAACAAAACGGCGGGATATACACAGGTAGAAATAGACGGGATAGAGGCATTTTTAAAGGCCGGACTAGTAGATATCTATCGAAAACTTAATCCGGATACGGTGGCCTATACTTATTGGAGTTATCGATTTAAAGCGAGGGAACGCAATACAGGCTGGCGATTAGATTACTTTCTGCTGAGTAGTTCTTTGGCGGACAAGGTAAAGAATATAGAAATACTCAATGAGTATTACGGCTCTGATCATTGCCCGGTGATGCTTGAAATAGCATTTTGAATGTGACGAATTCGACCATTTACTGGTCAACAGTAATTGTTAAAAATTACCTACATTAAGGGTCAAATCCGTCGCCAATGTCAAATCGTAGAAATTTCCTAAAAAACATGGGGGTAGCTTCCTTAGCTACCGCCTTCCCGCTAAGTCAGCTGAACGCAAAATCCACGACAATTGCTTTTAATGAGGTCAATATAGGCCTTATCGGAGTTAGGGGCATGGGCTGGGCCAACCTGACTTCCTTTTTAAAGAACGCAGGTGCTGTTTGTGTGGCCCTTTGTGATGTTGATTCACAATTATTGGAGGAAAGGGCGCAGGAATTAGAATTAAAGACAGGAAAACGTCCTAAAACCTTTTCAGACCACAGAGAATTTTTAAAAGTAAAGGGGCTTCAGGCGGTGATCATTGGCACCCCGGATCACTGGCATTGCATACAGATGACCGATGCCTGTGCTGCAGGGAAGGATGTCTATGTAGAAAAACCCGTCGCCAATAGCATTAAGGAGGCCAATTTAATGGTAAAGGCGGCACGGAAGTACAATAGGGTGGTGCAGGTGGGCCAGTGGCAACGAAGCGATCCGCACTGGATAGAGGCTTTGGCATATCTTAAAACCGGAGTACTGGGTCGTATCAGACAAGTTAAAGCCTGGGCCGATGTAAATTATGGGAAAGGATTTGAAGTAGTACCTGATAGTATGCCCCCGGTAGGTGTAGACTATGATCGATGGTTAGGACCTGCCCCAAGCCGGCCATTCAATCAAAACAGGTTTCATGGTTCTTTCAGGTATTTCTGGGAGTATGCAGGCGGACTGATGACCGACTGGGGCGTACATATGTTGGATATGGTATTGGCCGGGATGGATGCCACCACACCGAGATCGGTCATGGCTATTGGGGGAAAACTGGCGTTCCCAAATAATGCGGCTGAAACTCCGGATACTTTAACGACGGTCTATGATTTTGGTTCGTTTAGCCTGGTTTGGGAACAATTTATGGCCATGGGAACATCGCCTTATCTCGATGAGTCCGGTGAACCCGGAGTCGCATTTATCGGAGAAAAAGGGATCCTGGCAATTAACCGGGCTAGTTGGAAAGTACTTCCCTTACAAGAGGATGGGAAGTATCTGACGGAAGTTTTGCCTGCCAGAAAAAGTTATATCAATGGATTGGACGAGCATACCAGAAACTTTTATGAATGTATCCAAAGTCGGGAAGATCCAAATTGTACTATTGAAACTGGAAGGAATGCTGCGTTGGTGGCCCATTTGGGCAATATTGCATACAGGACCGGGAGGAAATTGGAATGGGATGCCGTGAAGGGCCAAATTTCCAATGACGCTGAAGCCAACTCATTTTTGTCTCCTGTTTACAGAGAACCCTGGAAACTCTGGGAAGGGTAGAAACACTAAGGACATTTGATAGCGGTGATCTCATGGCAATTATTTTTTAGGAGTATCACTTTGATTTTTGCCATCAGATCTATACGGCGCCCGTGGCGCCAATGGAATGATCAATATTATTTTACGGAATAAATAGCAGCCAGCGTATCTTCTTTTACATTAAAAAAGTTTATAAAATTTTTGGTTTTATGACAAATATCATAGTTAATCTATGGATTAATATCCATCTTGTGCTGTAGTTCTGAGTACCTTGATTCTTACACTATTGAACGGATTGTTTAACCTAAAAAATAATAACATGTCACTAACAAAATTTAAAAATCGGAGAAGACCTCTTTCCAATCTGATTACATCTGATTTCTTCGACATGGAAGATTTCTTTGACACTCATTTATGGAATCGAGGCTTGGTAAATGATGATTTCTGGAATGGTAGATCTGGAGAACCAGCATTGAACATTAAAGAAACTGACGATCATTTTGAAATTGAACTTGCAGCCCCTGGCTTTGCTAAAAAAGATTTTGAAGTATCCATTGAAAACAGATACTTAACTATCAAAGCAGAGAAAGAGATTACTGACGAGCTTAAAGATGAGGAGTACACCCGCAAAGAATTTGCTTACAATTCCTTTATGAGGACTTTATTATTACCAGAAAACGTTTTGGAAGATGAAATAAAAGCCAAATACAATGACGGTATCTTAAAATTTAAATTAACCAAAAAGGAAGAAGTAAAAAAATTGAAACCCCGCAAAGTGGAAATTGCATGATAAAAGCCACTTTTTAAGTAGCCCTCCTGTGTAAATGAATGCCTTTATTAAAAGAGCCCCGCAGGAGGGCTCTTTTTTTTAAAACAACAATGGGTTCATTAGGATCAATTTTTGAAAATACACCTTCCTAATTCGGGTTATCTTTTTTACGCCTTCTCGGTAACACTTCTTCAGGAAATGGGAATAGGATTGTCGAATTTTTTTCTGCAGCAATATTAGACAAGGTTTGATAGAGTCGGAGTTTAATAGCAGAAGGGGATTGATCTATTTTTTTTCCAGCCTTAAGAAGCATGTCGGCGGCCTGGTCCTCGGCTTGTGCCAGAATAATACGGGCCCTTCTTGAACGTTCGGCCTCTGCCTGGTTTGCCATCATACGCCTCATATTCTCGGGTAACTGTATGTCTTTTATCTTCACATCTATGATCTCGATACCCCAGCGTTGGGTTTCTCCTTCCACAATGGTTTTAATGTTTTTACCCATTTCTTCCCTTTTAGAAAGGATGGTATCTAATTCCACTTTTCCACAAACATCCCGGAGAGCCGCTTGAGATAATTGTGTGATCGCAAAAGAGAATTCCTCTACCTCCAGAACGGCCTTTTCAGGATCTGTGATCTGAAAAAAGACAACGCCGTCTATACTGCATGGTACATTGTCTTCCGTCATTACCTCCTGAGAAATGATCTTAATGGTGATCACCCGGATGTCTACCTTTTGGATGGTCTCAACGAAGGGTATGATCCATCTAAATCCTGGTTTTAAAGTAGATACATACTTTCCGAAACGAAACTTCAGAGCTCGTTTATATTCAAATACGATCCGAATACCGGCAATTAAAAAAAGACCGAGAATCAGGATAAAAAACATAAGAGGATTCATGGGATATGGTTTTTGAGTTAAATTAATTTTTGTACGATTTCTGCAAACAAGAGTGTACTTACAGGTTTAATAAGATACGAAAAATAAACCCGGTAATGCCTTTATAAGGTCCTTTTATGGAAGCTAAGTAAAGGGATATTTATGACAGATTTCATTTGTTTTACAATATCCTGGTGCCAGATACTATTCATAAGTCCATGGCCCTCTCTTTCCAGCATGGCAAGGAGCGATGGATTCTCTTCTTCAACGTACGCTTGTAAAGAACTATTGATGTCTTCATCGAATCTAAGTTCAAATAGGATATTAGCATAGGAAACTTTACTTTCCAGCATCTCCTTGAACCAAACCAACTGATCTTCTCCTGCGTATTCGCTTTGAGGAGAAATATGAATAAGTTTTATTTGAGCGTTGAACGGTTCTGCCAGGGCCACTAGTTTTCGAACGGCTAAAATATCGGCTTCTTCAAATGCTGTGGCATATACAATCTTCTCTATCTTGTTCGTGTGTGCGGTCTTGGGCACCATAATTAAGGGTACGTAAGACTTATCGATAAGTGTGGAAGCAGTGCTTCCCAGAAACAGGTCTTTTAGTCTTGTACTCCCTTTTGTACCGATAACAATTAGATCCGCATTGATCTTTTCAGCGTTCGCAAGAATTCCGGCCGAAGGAATACTGTCTTCGCTAACCATGAAAGATATGTTAAGTTCTTCCGGATCCTTTCCCAAATGCTTCTTACAGAACTGCGTGATTTTATTTTTGGTTTGCTTTAATGCCGCTTCTTCCTTTCGGCTATACGAAATGCTCACTGTACTGGCAAAGGTGGGTTTCATGTCAAATACATGCAACATATAAAGCTTTGCCTTGAATCTATGACGCAGCATTTCCGCAAATTTCAAAGCTCCGATTGAATTGTCCGAAAAGTCTGTGGCATACAATAGCGTTTTCATGGAATACTAATTTAGAATTCACCTTATGAAGCTATTTAATTAATCTTTTCTATAAAATGATTCTTATCATGTTCCAGAGATTTTCCTTCACAAAAGACACCTTTATTGAGGTATATTGGGTGCTCTGATTTTAGGATCACTTCCTTTGCCCAATGTAACCTGGGTCACCCCCCGAGTCCCACTGTCGGCTTACTTTTGATTGGATAATCAGACATCAGTGGAAATAACACAAATACTGGGTTATTTAGGCGCCCTAATCATTGGGATCGTCCTCGGCCTTATTGGTGGTGGTGGGTCTATACTTACCGTTCCTATTTTAGTCTATCTTCTCTCAATTAACCCTGTAGTTGCAACGGCCTATTCTCTTTTTGTAGTAGGAGTATCCTCCTCACTTGGTGCTGTACAGAATATTAGAAAAGGCCTCGTCCACTTTAAAACAGGGATCGTTTTTGCCATTCCTGCTTTAATTGCGGTGTATATAACCAGAAGGTTTATAGTTCCCGGCATTCCTGAGCTTTTATTTGAAGTTGGAACCTTTACTGTGACCCGGGATATTGGGATTATGATCTTTTTTGCAATAATCATGTTGCTGGCATCATATTCCATGATCATCGGGAAGTTTAAAAACCACGATCAGGAAAATGATGAAATAAAGTACAATTACCCGCTGATCGTTGTGGAAGGTATGGTGGTCGGATTCGTTACCGGTATCGTTGGAGCCGGTGGGGGTTTTCTGATCATTCCTGCATTGGTCGTTCTTGCTAAACTACCTATGAAAAAAGCAGTGGCCACTTCTTTACTCATCATTGCGATAAAGTCGCTCATAGGTTTTATTGGCGATATAGAAACCATGGAAATAGACTGGGTATTTCTTTTGAGTTTTACCGCCTTTTCCCTTCTGGGAATCACAATTGGTGTTTGGCTCAATACCTTTATAAACGGAAATAGATTGAAGAGATTTTTCGGTTGGTTTGTGCTTGTCATGGGAATCTATATCCTTATTAATGAAATTTTCCTTAAAGATTTTCAGAACTGATGAAAATCATGAATTTCAGCAATGCGAATACGGATCTTTGTAACCTAGGTTACGTGTTAATAAATGAAGTTTTTATACATTTATTTATATAAGAAGTAAGGTCTAAAAATAAGTTGACAATAAAAAAAGAAGCACTGCTTTGGAGTATAGCTTTTTTGTTTTTAATAAAATAACAGTATTAGAATTGTATACAATATTTCCGTCTGAGATGCTGTGGATTTATAAAAATTGTTTTTTGGTTAGGTTGAATTAGGGAGCAATTACTCAGAGGGTTATTGCTCCTTTTTTTTGGTTATGAATTTAATAATTATAAGATTATGTCATTATTTAGTACACTATTCAGATCGAGATCTGCCACAAGTGCCAATGTTACAGTTCTTGAGGTAGAAGATTTTAAGAAAGCTGTTCACATGAATAAGGTACAATTGGTGGACGTGCGAACTAATAGAGAGTTTAAGGGGGGGCATATTGCCAGAGCCCTTAACATAGATTATTTTAAAGGCGAAGCTTTTTATCAGGAATTTGAGAAAATGGATAAGACCAAACCCCTGTACCTGTATTGCCGTTCAGGCAGTAGAAGCAATAAGGCAGCACATCAGTTAGCCGAGAGAGGTTTTGAAAAGGTGTATGATCTAAAAGGTGGCATCTTACGCTGGAAGTAAGACGTATACTTCAACTTTCCCAATCTATCCGAACCATTGAACGAACAAGAATTAATTAACAATAAAACTATGCGTTATCTTATTTTTCTTCTGGGCCTCGCGCTCAGTCTTTCGTGTAAGGATACTCAAAAAGGGTACCAGAAAGTGGAAGAAACGACTTCTGATGTGGCTATTAATGAAGCTTCAGACCCCGGGAAGAAGATCGTTGAGAACGATTGTTATATATGTCACAACCCCAAAGCTTCAGAAGCCGCTATGATAGCCCCACCGATGATAGCAGTAAAAAAACATTACATTGATGATCAAACAAGTGAGGAGGATTTCACCAAGGCTATGATCAATTGGCTCAGCGATCCTCAGCCAGAAAAATCGAGAATGCGAGGTGCGTTGAGAAAGTTTGGTGTGATGCCATATCAGCCTTATTCTGAAGCCTCTATAAGGGCCATTGCATCCTATTTGTATAAAGCAGAGATACCTCAGCCAGATTGGTTTGAGGAGCATTATCAAAAAGGTCATGGTCAGGGCAAAGGAATGGGAAAAGGTAAGGGAATGGGAAAGGGAATGGGGAAGAAGGGGATGCAAATGGAGGAAGATACGTATGAAGAGATCCCGGCTTTTTACGGTGAAAAAGGGATGGAAATAGCCATGGAGACCCAGGGTGTTCTTGGTAAAAACCTAACGAACGCCATACAGGAAAAAGGAACGACAGGGGCTATTAGTTTTTGTAAAACCAAGGCTATCAGGCTCACGGATAGTATGGGTATCATGAAAAATGTCATTATAAAGCGCATTACGGATAAGCCTAGAAATCCATCAAACACAGCAAGTGAAGAAGAGCTGGGATATATGATCGCTTTTAGAAGGCAGTTGGAGAATAAAGGGCAGATCCGACCGATAACAAAACAAAGGGAGGATGAAGTCTATTATTATTACCCTATAGTTACAAATGCCATGTGCCTTCAATGCCACGGAACGCCCAATAAAGAAATTACAACGCCTGTATTGGAGACCTTATCTGCCTTGTATCCTCAGGATCAGGCGATCCAATACGATATAGAACAACTGAGGGGCCTGTGGCGCATTCAATTTGCTACTGAGCCTATGGAAAGGTAAGTTTGTCTCTTGTTTATTAGGATATGTAAGCGATATCTAAACCAAATTCGGGAGGTCTATTGAGAAAGACATCTGTGGATATTGTCTCGGATTCTATAACAATGAATTCAGCTGAATTTCATTGGGATTATGAGGGAGAAACCGGCTCGGAACAACCGAGCAATTTTACGTTATGAGTAGGCATTAGTTACCTAAATCATCAAACACTAGAAATACCATAGAGATGGAAAAAATTGGCCTAATTGGTGGAACTTCATGGCATTCTACGATCGATTATTACCGACTTATTAATGAAATGGTAGGTGAAACCATAGGTGCCCAGGGAAATCCTGAATTACTTATATACAGCATCAATATTGAACTGATGCGGGAACAAAACTCGGAAAAAATAAATGCAAAATACCTGGAAGTAGCTCAAACATTAGAACAAGCAGGCGCAAAGGCCCTGATCATATGTGCCAACACCCCTCACATGGCTTATGCATTTGTTCAGCCTAAAATCGGGATTCCAATCTTGCACATCGCAGAGGCAACCGGCAGGGAAGCAATGCGTTTAGGTGTTCAAAAAGTAGGACTCCTGGGAAACAAACCAACCATGACCCTGGGCTTTATCCCTGAATTCTTGCGGAAGCATTACGACATTGATACCATTATTCCGGAAGGTGAAGCATTGACACAAGCACATCACTACGTTTCAAAGGAACTTACACAGGGCCAGTTTACGGAGGCTGCCAGAAAGTTCTTTCTCAATCAAATCACACTTTTAAAAGCTCGTGGTGCTGAGGCTATCATCTTGGGTTGTACCGAACTGCCTATGCTATTGTCATCAGACCATGCAGATGTACCCATGTTGGCAACTACCGATCTGCACGCAAGAATGGCCGCCGAATTTATACTAAAATCCGGCAGATAACCAACTTACTATCCTTTTTTTGTATTTCCAAAACCATAGGTGTTCTGATGTATGAAGTCCTTGGGAAATTTATCATCTCCCGGAAAACCAAGCGGTACCTTACCACTGTCTTCAGGGATATAATTGGTCTTAAAGATATAATCCCAAAGGCTGAGACTAATTCCGAAATTTACGCCATATGAGCCTTTTGGCAGTGCGTATGCATGATGGTACAAATGCATCACAGGGTTATTAAAAACGTATTTTAAGGGTCCCCACGTAATTTTCACATTGGAATGATTAAGATGTCCAATGGCGATTGCAATAAAATGTACGATGTAGGCCTGTGAAGGCTCAAAGCCACCCAAGATCATCACTCCAAAAACTTTTAGCGGTTTGTACAAAATATTTTCCATCCAGTGGTACCGAAGGTGGGCTGCAAATCCCATTTCTTTAACGGAATGATGCACCTTGTGGAAATTCCACAGAAAACTGTACTTGTGTAAAAGAATATGTGTGAACCATTGCACAAAGTCGAGTACAATAAAGAAGATCAGTAACTGTCCCCACATAGGTAAGGTGGAGAGGTCAATGATAGAGAGACTTTTGGCTGTGATTCCAAGATCTTTAAACAGAACTTCGAGCATTTTATAGAATCCGCTAATCGCTATAGCGAACATAAAAAAGTTGAAGAACATATAAAATGCATCTAACCAAAAATCTTTTCTAAAAATAGACTGTTCTTTCCTCCACGGAAATACTATTTCCAAAAGCCATGCAAAAAGGGATATGGCTATTAGTCCCCAAAAATAATTTGTATACCAGGGGACATCAAAGATGATCGACTTCCAGGTCCATGACAGACTTCCATTAAAGGCACTTACAAATGCATTCCAATAATTTTCCATAGTTTAATTTTTTATAATAGCAATAGTGTCGGTTTCAAAAGGTAGACTGTCATCATAACTCCATTCCACCCAGGAACCGTCATAGTTTAAAACATTCTGATAATTCAATAATTGTGTCAATACAAAAGTAGTATGAGATGACCGGACTCCCGTATGGCAATAGACAATGATCGTATCTTCCTTCGAGGCTCCTATTCTCCCATATATTTTTTCAAGCTCATCTAAAGGCTTAAAGGTGTATGTGTTGCCGTAGTCTACCGCTTCCGCCCAATCAATATTGATACTCTTTGAGATCCTGCCTGCTTTTTTAGCCCCTGCTTTAAGTTTCCTGCCTTCATATTCCTCTTTGGTTCTGGCATCAACCAAAAATACGCTAGAAACATCGGAGGATATCGACTTTAGCAATGATTCTTTTGTGATTATCAGAGGCTTATCGGGTTCATCCGTAAACTGAAAAGTAGCCGGACTTAATTCTGGCTTGTTTTTGCTGAGGTTGCCACCCATATTTACCCAATGTTCTATACCTCCATCGAGGAGGTATACCTCTTCAAAATTATAAAGATGCATAAGCCACCATAGTCTGGAAGCATCAGAAGAGCCTTTATCATCATATACGATCAGGGTATTCTTCTCCGTGACCCCTTCTTTTCCCAATCTTTCTGCCACCTTGGTTCTGCTGCTTCGCATGCCGTTGAATGGCAATGTAGTATCCTGAAAATCATTCCGGTAAAGGTTAATAGCACCAGGTAAATGCCCGGTATCATAAGCTTCTTTGGTTCGAAAATCGATGATAGTGATAGGACGGTCTGTCGATTTCATGAGCGGACTGTTGTATGAGATCAAATGACTGCTAAAAAGCATTTCCTCCTTAGGCGTTTGTTCCCCGGCATCCTTACATGCAAATAATACATTTGCCATCAGCATCAATAAAAGGCTATTCCTTAAGATCATACCAGCTAATATTTCTTAATATTTCCCTCCTGCCTTTTTTCTGGGGAGGATAATTGGTAACGAGATAGTTTACAATGATATCTTCATTTTTTCCAAGATCCCACAGATTCTGCGTTTCCTGCATCCAAAGGATGGTTGCTTTCCATCGTTCCTCATTCATGCGATTCTGAATAACCAATTGTGCGGAATGGCAATTGGTACAGTTGTTCACCACGGTCATTAACCCTTCAGCATCTTTAAATCCGGTACGTACATGGATGCCATTTTCAATTTTATCAAAGTCATCTTCCTGAGGCACCACTGCGTATTCTTCAGCGGGTTTAGCTTCCTTAAAGAAGGATAGCGTAGGATCTGAAATAAGGTATACAATACTCAGTGCCGTAATACCAAAAAGAACCATTACCGTGGCCAGTAGCCTGTAGATGCTTTTGATCTGGGATTTGAATTTATCGTGTTCTTCCATTCTTAGGTAACCTTGATCGCAATACGATGACTGGCATTGTTTAAATATCCTTTAGGATTCCATCCCGGTAATAACATAGGCTGACTGATACCATTTGCATCTGTAGCCCTGGCCCATACTTCGTAGTACCCTTTCTTAGGAAAGGAGATAGAGGCACTAAAATTCTGCCAGGCCAGCCTGTTCTTCGGTTTTGCGATGGCACAGCTTTGCCACGTAGCTCCAAAATCGATCGAATACTCCATTTTTACAACTTCCAGTTCCCCGGCCCAGGCATGTCCCCTGATATTCAATTGTTGTCCATCTTTGATCATGGCACCGCTTCGCGGATAGGTTATCAAGGATTTTACCGGCATAGATTCAATAATGCACATATCCTCATCCTTTACCTTTTCACCCGGTGCCACCGGATTACAGGGTACTCTGTAGGCATCCCCGGTCATCTTAGTTCCATCGTGTACACGGTCTCGTATGCTAATTCGCTGAAGCCATTTTCCGGAGACGGAAGCTGGCCATCCCCCTGCGACGAGTCGCAATGGGTAGCCATGGGCCAGGGGTATATCCTGCCCATTCATCTTAAAAGCAATGAGTGTTTCGTCCTGCAGTGCTTTTGCCATGGGGGCCCCTCTGGAAATAGGTTCTTTCTCAGGGTCCCGACTGAGGTGTACATCTGCCGCGTGGTAGCCTATATATCTGGCTTTGTCTGTATAGCCAGCATCTTCCAATACGTCGCGTAAGCGCACACCGGTCCAGGTTGCACAGGAGACAGCCCCAACGGTCCATTGATTCCCTTTGGCAGGCGGATCGAATTCACTCCTTCCGTTTCCACCACATTCCAGAGTTAGTTGATAGGTGTATGATTTGAATTTAGATTTTAGTTCAGCCAACGTATAAGTCTTTTCAGCCCTTACCGCCTCCCCGTCAATGGTTAACGTCCATGTAGATACGTCAATATCCTCAGGGATTAGTCCATTATTCCGTATGAACATAAATTTATTGGGCGTTATATCATCATCTAATAAATGCGCCTTGGCCTCAATGTTCCATGGTTTGTCGTTTAAAATTTCCATCCCCTTATCTTTTTTGAATAGTGTAAAGGGGTCAGGATCCTGTAACAATAAGGGGGTATAACCTTTAGGTACAAAGGCCGCAAATACAACATCGGCCCCAATAAGGGTGGTCAAAGAACTCATCGCAGCTCTTGAAAGGAAAAGGCGTCGCTTCATACAGGGAACAATTAAGTCAATTTTCTATCCTTTAAAGTTATGAATAATAGAATCTTCATTTGGTAACTCTTGTTACAATTCATTGTTTTTTCTAAATCAGGGGGCGATTATACCTTTAATTGGAAGTTTAATCGACATTCCTGTATCTTTAATATAAATTAGTCCATCTATGATAGTACATCATTTTGAGGATCATAATTCCCTATTGAATCAGTTTATGGCGGAGGTTCGGGACGTGGATATTCAAAAGGACCGTATGCGATTCCGCCGGAACATTCAAAGAATAGGGGAGATCCTGGGATATGAGATGAGTAAATCAATCGGGTATAAAACCAAATCGATTAAGACACCCCTGGGTTCAAAAAACGTAGACATTCTTTCAGAACGGTTGGTGCTTTGCTCCGTATTGAGAGCAGGTTTGCCATTGCATCAGGGTATTCTTAATTATTTTGACCATGCTGAAAATGCATTTATTTCTGCATATAGACATCATCCGGATGGAGGCGATGCTTTTGAGGTCATCGTTAAGTATTTTGCTGCCCCTCATCTGGATAATAAGATATTGGTCCTAACAGATCCTATGCTCGCCACTGGCAAGACCTTGGAAAACGTTCTAAAAGCGCTAAAACAACATGGCAAACCTAAACAGATCCATATTATTTCAGTGATAGGCTCAAAAGAAGGTGTGGGCTATGTCTCCTCCGTTTTTCCGGAAAGCACCCAATTATGGATCGCAGCCATCGATGATGAACTCAATAGCAAAGGCTACATCATTCCTGGTTTGGGAGATGCAGGCGACCTTGCCTATGGGTTGAAATTGTAAAGTTCCCGAAGTTTTTTAATACAAAATGGGTCTTATTTTACCTTTCTGCTGCGTTATGAGGGTATAATAACTTTTGATAACTTTGAGGTAAGAAATATACATGAATGGGCTACATTTATGCCCTTAATTTTAAGGAAGTTAGTAGTATGTCAGAAAAAATAGAACGAGTAAAAACACTTATTTTAGGATCAGGGCCTGCGGGCTATACGGCTGCAATTTACGCAGCCAGGGCAGACCTTAAACCGGTAATGTATACAGGGATGGAACCAGGTGGGCAGTTGACCACCACAACTGAAGTTGACAATTTTCCAGGATACCCTGAAGGTATTGATGGGCCAACAATGATGATACAACTGCAGCAACAAGCGGAACGATTCGGAACGGAAGTGCGCATTGGGATGGCTACTGCGGTTGATTTTAGTACTCAAATAGGGGGAATACATAAAGTAACCATAGATGATACTAAGGTTATTGAGGCAGAAACTGTCATCATTTCTACCGGCGCCACGGCCAAATACTTGAATATTCCAAGTGAGCAGCGTTTACGCGGAGGCGGAGTTTCTGCATGCGCAGTTTGCGATGGCTTTTTTTACAAAGGACAAGAGGTAGCTATAGTAGGTGGGGGAGATACCGCGGCGGAAGAAGCTTCGTATCTGGCCAATATTTGTAAGAAGGTAACCATGCTCGTCCGTCGTGATGAAATGAGAGCTTCAAAAGCCATGCAACACAGGGTAGAGAGTTTACCCAATATTGATATTCGGTATCATACCGAAGTAGATGAGATCTTAGGGGAACAGGTAGTTGAAGGACTTAGGATGGTTAATAATCAGACAGGTGAAAAAGAGGAAATTCCAATTACAGGCTTTTTTGTTGCCATTGGTCATAAGCCCAATACTGAAATATTTAAAGGGCAGTTAGAAATGGACGAGACCGGTTATCTGATCACCAAAGGGAAATCTACAAGGACCACCAAACCAGGTGTTTTTGCCAGTGGTGATGTTCAGGATAAGGAATACAGACAGGCTGTTACGGCTGCGGGTACCGGGTGTATGGCTGCCTTGGATGCAGAACGCTATCTGGCAACTATAGAAACACCTGCAGAAGTAAATTAATACTACGAACAGGCATTATAAAAAAACCCCGAATAGTTCGGGGTTTTATATTTTATATAAGGAATCCTTAATCTATACGAATATAATTTTCGGAAGAGGTAGGATTGCCATCCATGTCCAAAGTTATCTGGCTGTAGGTATCGTCCTGTAAGTCGAGCTCAAAGGTAAACACCCGCATCGTATCCAATGCCAGCATCATTTCATAATCACCGTACTCTATGGTCTCAATAAGTTCTGTGTCAGTGATCTTATAGGAGCCGTAACCGAACCTCCCTTGCTTATCACCAGGTACCCAGCGAGACCACATGATCTTCCCATTGTAATAGACTTTTACCTGCCGGTACCCCGGGGCTTTGGCTACGGTATCAATATTGTCACCGTTCCAATTAGAAAAACTCTCTAATTCCCATACACCTTGCATAGAGTGCATAGTATTCGGTTTAGATGATAGTACTGTCGCCGCAAGTATCAAAATAATTGCTAATCCTGCGATCTTTATTATATTTTTCATAGTTGAATAGTTTAGTGCTCCAAGAAACACAATTAAGATACAATAATTTTGTTAATTTTTTTTACTTCATAGAAATAAATGAAGTGGACCGTAGTTACTTATTGCTTCTTTCCTTTATTCAAAACAATTGAGCGTCCCAGAAAGGTAAATAATATCTTCTTCTGTATGTGCTGCCGTTAATACAATTCTGTTCGTCGCATACGTGTCTTCTGTTGGATATTTAAAATCCGTGATAAGGATGTTGTTCTTTCGTAAGTAATCCGTTAGAAGGGCATTTGAAAAACCAAATACAGGATATCCGGGCATATAGTTTAAAAGCCTGGTAATTTTAAGTTCAGATAAAAATCGATTAATATTTCCCTGCAATAGGTTCCTTTTTTTAGAATAAACTTCCTGAGCTTCCATAAAAATGGCTAAATAAAAAGGTGCGGCCGGACTAGCCCCTCCAAAAAAATTAGATGACTTCATTTGTTCTATTCGTTCTTTTTTGCCAAATACGGCCCCTCCTTGCAGTCCCAGCGCTTTTCCCAGGGAAGCACAGACCACAATTTCCTGACACGGAATGGCCGACAAGGAGCCGTAAACTCCGGACCCTTCTTCCCCTACGACCCCAATGCCATGAGAGTCATCAACGACCAAAATACACGATGTTAAAGGTAGCGTTTGAAGAATTTGAAAATCTGGATAATTGCATCCGGAAAAATCAATAGAATCAAGAAATATGACCGGGATCTCCCTGTTCTTTTTTTCAATGTGTTCTCTCAGTGCAATATTTAAAGTGGTATAGGTCGTGTAGGGTTTGGCATTCGTTCTAAATAGTGCGGAATGGCTGTTTGGCGCATAAAACATTCTGTACTCTTTAGTATTAAAATGGTTGGCTACCAATTGTCCGGCTAAATATCCGGAAGACATGGTTAGACTTGCTTCACTACCTACCCATTTGGCCATGTAAGCTTCTGCTTCTTCAAAAATAGAAAACTGTACATTAGACCTTCTTGAAGCTCCGAAATTTGAGCCATATTGCCTGATTGAACGCACAACCAATTTCTGAAATTCAGAATCTGATTGTACCCCTAAATATGAGGTTCCGCCGAAATACAGGAAAGTGTTACCATCCGTATTGATCGTTCTGCCCGGAAATTTGGATACTTCTACCTTCATTCTAAAAGTGTTATTCCACTACCTCCCAGCGCAGGGAATTTTATATGTGCATCCTCTAAGATCTCGATGCCGGAAGCAATATCGTTGGTGATCAATAAAGGTCCATCCATATCCACATAATCCAACTGAGGCAATAACTGTCCGATGGCAGAGATGCCCACCGTAGATTCTGTCATACATCCTACCATGATCTTCAGCCCGAGTTCTTTGCCATGCTTTATCATTCGAAGCGCCGGTGTTAGTCCGCCACATTTGGTAAGTTTAATATTGATCCCATTAAAATGTAAGGCACAATGATCAACATCCGCTTCTACCAGACAACTTTCGTCTGCGATCACAGGCAACACCGAATGGTGCGCAACTTTTTCCATACCAGCCCAGTCATCAGCTTTAAGGGGTTGTTCAATAAATTCAACACCCAGTTCTTTCAATGTTGGTGCAATAGCTATTGTTTGAGATGCGGTCCATGCACCGTTTGCATCAATTCTAAATATAGCATCACTGTGGGCCCGTAATTCTCTTACAATATCCACATCCTCTTTGGTCCCTAGTTTAATTTTATATATAGGCCATGGGGTTTCCTTCATTTTTTCAACCATTTTTTCAATGGTATCTATTCCGATAGTGTAATTTGTTTTGGGATATTTACCAATGGAAGTTCCCCATAGTTCATATAGGGGTTTATTCATGATTTTGCCAAAGAGATCGTGTGCAGCAAGGTCTAAGGCGCACAGGGCGAAGGAACTGATCTCTTTTTTAGCTAACCACGCATGGAAGTCTGATGGGTTGGTAAAAGGATACTCCTCTATCTCGTTTCTAAGCGCTTCAATTTCAGCTTGAAGGCTTTCTTGGGTATGTCCATAATAAGGATTCGAGGTAGCTTCACCATACCCTGTTTTATTTTCATGACCAAGATGAACTATCAGGGTATTCTGAGTTAAGTGGGATTCCCTTGAAATTGTAAAAGTGTGCTTTAGTTGGAGCGTATGAGAAGTAAGCTTGAGTTGCATGTATTAATTTTAACCCTAAGATAATCAAAGCGTTTCAAGACAAATAAAAACCCTGAAAGAATCTTCAGGGTTTTTAATGTGGTTAGGCGATAGGTATTTTAGTCTTTATGAACACTACCGGAATAAGATTTCTTTTTCTGAACATCCGGGTTCCCGTCATACGAGATATCTGCACCACTACTTGCATCTGCAATTAGGGTCTCAGAAACATTTACAGAAATATCGGCTCCACTGCTGGCATCTGCATGGCAGGTGCGTACCTTAAAGTCTTTTGCTTTGATATCCGAACCACTGCTTGCGTCTGCGTAGAATAAAATGGCCTCTCCCTCTATTTTAATGTCGGCTCCGCTACTGGTGTCGGCCTCCACTTCATCCGCCACAAGGGCCACTTTGATACCGGCACCACTGCTTGCGTCTAGAGAGATCTTGTTGGCCCTGATCACGTTTTGGGTCAAAAGATCAGCTCCACTGGAAGCATAAAGTCCGGTGACTTCAGGTAAGGTAACGTGTATTCTTTTGGTAGCCCTTCCAATGTTTTCAATGGCATGTATTCTGAGTTTACCATTCTTAATATCTGTCCCTATGAGATTAATGATGTTTTCATCGGCTTCAACTTCAATCGTAAAGTTATCTCCCTGGGTAACATAAACATCTAAACCTTCTGAGGCAGATACTTCTGTAAACTCCTCATAAACTTCCCGGTTTTCTTTGGCTATCTCCCCATTACCTCTTTTTCCTTCGCCAAAGTTCATATCGAAGGCACAGGAAGATAAGAAAAGGGCCATGAGTACAGCAATTGCAATTCTAGCTAGTGTTGTCATAATGTTGTTTTTTATTCGGAATAGCTACATATTCCTTTCGGTTGTTAGTAATTATTGTTAGGTCAAATGTATTTTTTAATTGGTATACCGGGTAGTTTCAATTACCCAGTTGTTGATAAAGAAGGATGAATTGTCATCTTACAGACCCCCGTCATCTGCTTTGATCTCCACCCCGTTCTCATCTATCTTTAACTTAAAGGAATCGCCACCATCTTTTACGTTGATATCTATGCCCTCTTCATCAATTATGATACGTCCGTCTTCATCTTCGTTATCCCAGCGTACACCTCTTCTGATATCCGTGCAATCGAGGCATTCTAATTCTCCATTACGCCCCATGATCCAAAGGTGATCTACGATATTCCCCCGGTACATTTCTCTGTCGAATCGGGTAACACGGCCCAGGTAGCGGCGCATGCCCGCATCAAATCTAAGATAGGTTCCAGAAGGAACAGAAAGGGTCACTCTCACCTCCTGATCTCTCACCTTATTTTTGATGGCCGTATATAAATAATTACTCACAGAAAGGGTATTTCCCTCCAGGGAATAAGAATATTGAATATTGCCTGCACGTTCCCTGGCATCCGAAGTGGAACTGCCATTAGCGTCTTTCCTGATCCTGATATAAGAAAGGGAATCGGTCGACTTATTAATATCGAAACGAATATCGTCCGTAAACAACACCTGCTCGCCATTTTCATCATAACTTATGGTCATACCGTTTATCCCTACATTCTCCTGATTATCAAATAATTCACTGCTTGTTGCCCTTATCATAAGTGTGTCCTGTGCGGTAGGAAAGTATAAAGATTCCTTTACTGTAGTACTCCCGGAATAGGCATGAGCCGAAGCTTCTTTAATTCCGAACACAATAAGGCCAATAATGGAGAGCAACCATAGCCCCAATAAGGAGAATTTTATGACGTTGCCAATCGACTTAAGGTTGGTAACCAAGATCTTCAATCCTAAATAAAGAAGGAAAAAGAAAGGGATACCCACTGCAAAGAATGCCAATAATGAGATCAACCAAACTGATGCTCCGGAAGCATTGACCATTTCATAGAAATCAATTCCGGGAATATGAATAACATCCAAAACCCCTACCGTAAATAGACCGATAAACAACCCGATAAGGGTGGCGGCTCCTACTATGATCAGTATGATGCCGATGAATTTGGCAAAAACCTTGAAACAAAACATAATAAAGGAGCCCAGGGCATCGAAAAAAGTTCGACCGCTGCTTTTTACTTTGTTCCCCATTTTGTCATAGTCGACACCTTTTACCTTTTCCGCAACATCTTCATACCCTTCTTTAATTTTTTTTTCGATGTTGCTGATATTGACAGGTTTCCCTTTCATGTCCAGTTTTTGGGAGGTTGTGGCCGCCTCCGGAACCAGGATCCAGAACAGGATATAGGCGATAAAACCAAAACCTGTAAAGATTGCAAGGAATATAAAGATGAGACGTATCCACAAGGAATCAAAACCAAAATAGTGCTCCAGTCCGGCACAAACGCCACCGATATATTTATTATCTATGTCTCGATATAATTTCTTAGTCCTCGTGGTGGCTTCAGGACCCGACTTAGGGGCATCTTCAAAAATATCTTCATCTACTCTGTAGTCTTCGGGTTGTCCCATGACCTTGATCACGGCATCCACTTCTTTCATGGTAATGACCTGACGGTCGTTCTCCATTCTTTCCTGAAAGAGTTCGGCGATACGTGCTTCAATATCGGCAATGATCTCATCACTACCCGTTGTTCCGGAGAAGGATCTTCTGATCGCCTCCAAATACCGTTGTAGTTTTTTGAATGCCTCTTCATCGATATGAAAAAGGACATTGGCAAGATTTATATTGACTGTTTTGTTCATTTTTTCATTGTTTTAGCGTTGGTAACCAAATTCACGGCATTTCTTAATTCGTCCCAGGTGGTATCTAATTCTTTAAGGAACATTTTACCTGTTTCTGTAAGCCCATAATATTTTCTGGGCGGCCCGGAAGTAGATTCCTCCCATCGGTAATTCAGCAATCCCGCATTTTTTAGTCTGGTAAGAAGGGGGTAGATTGTACCTTCCACTACCAGCATTTTTGCGTCTTTAAGCGTATCTAGAATTTCTGAAGTATACTTATCTTCCTCCTGAAGGATAGATAGGATACAATATTCAAGCACGCCTTTACGCATCTGTGCTTTTGTGTTTTCTATATTCATAATTTTTACTTCTGTTACATGCTAGTCGGTGATGAGCCGAACTTTTTTCAGCACTGGGTTAACTGTTCGTTTTTTGATGGTTCATTGGATGCTCTTTAATAATGATTGATGAATAAACTGCAATAGAAATAATTATTTTATAAAAGGAATGGTTATTGGGTACTTAAATACTTGTCCTTCATTGGTGCGTAAGGTTGCCAAAATTGTATACACCACATTGACAATAAACAGGGCCGCCGGGATGATTCCTGCAAAACCTAATGGCCAAATACGTCGGAAGGGAAAATCGTCCCAGTCAAAATTCATTTGAAAGCCATGATTGTGGTTCCAATTTCCCCAATTCATAAACCCATGATCGAATAGATCAGGGAAAAAGCCGAAAAAGAAGGGAATTGAGATCACTCCAAACACAACAGAATACAAAAACATACTTATCTGAAAGTTCAGTGCTTGTTTTCCATTATAATCAACATAGGCTGAGTCATTGCGATTGGCCAGCCACAATACAAGGGGTAATAAGATATTGCCAAACGGAACAAAGAACCTGCTAAAGGTGGATGCATGGATTGCAGCCGACAAATTTTTCTCGTGTTTTGATAAGGTTTCTGTCATGGCATATTAGTTTCTTATGCAAATATATATCTAAAAGAAGGTATTATGCAAAACATAGTACTATAAATTAACATAATATTAACATTTATTCATTCAAGAAATTTGGGTACTTTTAGCACCAATAGTTATGTATATGGGCGCTAATGTCTCCAAAATCAATCTGTTTCTATTTTTTAAATTACCGGCCGCCTGGTGGACCGGAGTACGTATGCGAGCCTTGGATGATGAGAAGGCGGAGGTATCTGTAAAGCACCGTTGGGTGAATCAAAACCCTTTCAGATCTATGTATTGGGCAGTACAGGGAATGGCTGCTGAATTAAGTACGGGTGTTTTGGTGAGTCGTCAAATTGCCCAAACCGGAAAGCCGATATCCATGTTGGTTGCCAGTAATAAGGGCTCCTTTTCCAAGAAGGCTACAGGACGAATAACCTTTACATGTGAAGACGGAAATGTAATTCGTGAAGCTTTGAATAAAACGATAAAAACAGGGGAGGGGCAAACTTTTTGGATGAATTCCAGGGGGGTAAACAAAGAGGGAATAACAGTATCTGATTTCAGCTTTGAATGGACCGTTAAATTAAAGTCGAGCAAACAGTAATTCAACGTATACGTAAAACAGGTCGATGGATCCAAATATACTATTCCGGGAAGAACAGCGCTTTACCCAGTGGTGGTTGTGGCTTTTGTTAGGTGGGATTTTACTAATTCCTATCTATGGAATTGTGCTGCAGATGGTATTTAAGCAACCTTTTGGAGATCAACCGATGTCTGATGTTGGTCTTATCATAATTTTTATATTGAATTTTGGAATTTGTTTCTTTCTTTGGGCCCTGAAACTTCAAACCACGATCACCAAGGACGAAATAAAGATCACATATCCACCGCTTGCCAAGAAGCGGATTCTCTGGAGCGAGGTAGAGAAGGCAGAAATAGTAAAATACAGCTCATTTATCGGCTATGGTCTCAGGATCTGGACACCATATGGCACTGTTTATAACGTAAAAGGGAACAGAGGTCTTTTCCTGATCCTGAAAAGCGGAAAAAAAATGATGATCGGTACACAGCGCCACAGGGAAATAGAAGACATTGTACAATCCATTATGAAATAATATGTAACAAAAGTTTTCTGATTGCCACTAATAAATAAACCTAAATACTAGAATATGAATGCACATGAAATAGACTACCATATTTACGGTGAAGAAATGCAATATGTTGAGATAGAACTCGACCCTCAGGAGGCTGTAGTGGCGGAGGCCGGAAGTTTTATGATGATGGAGAACGACATTAAGATGGATACCATATTTGGCGATGGCTCTAATCAGAACAAAGGCGTATTGGGCAGCTTACTTTCGGCAGGGAAAAGGATATTGACCGGCGAGGGGTTGTTTATGACCTCCTTCCTGAATGCGGGGCAGGGCAAAAGACATCTTTCCTTTGCTTCTCCATATCCGGGAAAGATTCTTGCCATCGACCTCTCCGAGAAACAAGGTAAATTTATTTGTCAGAAGGATGCCTTCTTATGTGCCGCCCAGGGAGTTTCTGTTGGGATAGAATTCTCGAAAAGACTCGGACGTGGATTATTCGGTGGCGAAGGATTTATCATGCAAAAATTAGAAGGAGATGGAATGGCCTTTGTCCATGCCGGAGGGACCCTTGCCACAAAGGAACTGGGCCCTGGTGAAATCCTGAAAGTGGATACCGGTTGTATCGTTGGTTTTACCAAGGATGTGGATTACGATATCGAATTTATAGGAGGAATTAAGAATACCTTGTTCGGGGGAGAAGGCCTGTTTTTTGCCACTTTAAGAGGCCCTGGCACGGTTTATATACAGTCGCTTCCTTTTAGCAGGTTGGCTAGCAGGGTTTGGGCAGCGGCTCCTAAAGGCGGTGGAAAAGACAAAGGAGAAGGTAGTATCCTCGGAGGCCTGGGAGACCTTATCGATGGTGATAATCGCTTCTAGTATGTCACCGTTGGTCAATATTTATAATGCACAGCTATGAATTTTCAGGAGCTACTTCATTTTCTAGGAGAATTAGATCAGAATAATTCTAAGGAATGGATGGACCACAATCGAAAATCATACCATAAACTTCGCAATGAATTTATTCAATGGCTCGATGAATTAAATCTGCGTCTAATCGATTTAGATTCCCATTATTTTGATACGCCGGGAAGAAAAGGAATAAACAGGATCAATAACAATCTGATGTTTCACCCCAATAAACCGGTGTATAAAGATCATTTTGGGGCAGGTTTGGATAAAGCACCAAATTCGGGGGATTTTTACATTGAAATAGGGATCCGGGGATCGATGTTGGCCGGTGGTTTGTGGCGGCCGGCAGCAAAGCCCTTGCGTAGTTTGAGGGAGGCCATCGACTACGATGGAGAGCAATTGGCGGCTATTTTACAGAAGCCTTCATTTCAGAAAGTATTTGGAGGCTTATATGAAGATGAAAAGCTAAAGACTACACCAAAAGGATTTGCCAAAGACCATCCATATATAGATTTGTTACGAAATAAAACATTTGCCGTTTCCCATACAGTTGCAGAAGAATCGGTACTCGCCCCTGACTTTCAGGATACGGTCATTGAAATATACATGGAAATGCTGCCGTTCAGGCGATATTTGAATAAAGCTATATCGGTCTGATTTATAAAGTATGAAACGAACTTTTTCTGACTGGCTGGCTTAAAAAGTCTAAAAAAACAAAACTTGAAGAACGGAACTGTCAGGAATATCAGGAAAGAAGTGTTGTCTGATCAATGGTATAGCCTATACCGGTATACCTATGACTATCATAAAGAAGATGGTAGTTGGGAAACCCAACAACGAGAATCCTACGACCGGGGGAACGGTGCGGCCATCTTGTTATACAATTCCGTAAAAAAAACGGTTATTCTCACCAGACAATTTCGCATGCCAACGTATGTAAACAGAAATGCTTCAGGAATGATGATTGAGGTCTGTGCAGGGGTGCTCGATGATCTGGATCCCGTTAGTTGTATCAAAAAGGAAGTTGAGGAAGAAACCGGTTTTCGGGTAGAACATGTAGAAAAAGTCTTTGAGGCTTATATGTCGCCCGGTGCCGTTACCGAGATCCTACACTTTTTTATAGCCGCTTATGACGATTCAATGAAGATAAGCAAGGGTGGAGGGGTAACCGAAGAAACTGAAAATATTGAGGTATTGGAGCTCCCAATTTCCGAAGCTATTCAAATGATCAAAAAAGGCTCAATAAAGGATGCTAAAACCATCTTGCTACTCCAATATGCACAAATCCAAAAAATATTCCAGGAAATTTAGTAGGAATCCCTCATGGTTTCAAGAACTTGCTCAATTTTTGTTTTCACAGATGCGGCAGGCTCTACAAAATGATTGTTCATAAAACTAAAGATAATCGTCTTTCCTTTTTTAGTAATTAAATAGCCGCTGAGACAATAATTATTTCCCAGCGTACCTGATTTTGCAAAGACATAGGGTTCAGGATCACCTGCATACCAATCTTTCAGGGTTCCCGAAATACCACCTGCAGGAAATATGACAAACAGTCGTTTTCGGGGAACTTCATTATACAAGGCTTTCAGAACATAGATCATTGATGCCGGAGTAAAAAGATTGTATCTGGAAAGTCCGGAACCATCTACCCATCTGGGTTTATCCTTGAGATCGGCCAGATAAGAATCCAACATAAAGTCTCTTGTCATTTTGCCCGATAGCGTATCTGTTAATACAGAGGAGGCTATTATGTGTAATTGCTCAGCGATAAAATTGTCACTGTCTTGCATCATGTATTTGTACAGACTATCTGAGGAGATACTAAAAAGTGTTTTCCTATCGGCATCCGGAAAAGAGGGGCTAAGAGAAATAGGTGCACCTACTGCATCTTCCAGTAAAGATTTAGTCAACCCGATACTGTTTTTAAAAGGCACCTGAAGCGTATCTGTTCTATTCGGATCCAAATAAAAGGAATTGCGACCCTCCAACCTTTTTATAAGGCTTCGTTGAAGGTATACACTGTCTTTAAAATAATCTGGGACTACATAGTGCCGTTCACCACCCATGATTGTAATGACGTTTCCGTAAAATGGAAGCGCAGACATCTCCGGCGAGAAAGCGCTTTCATAGTCTTCCCAGGCCCAGCCCGGTCCATATCTATCATCTGTAAATAAACCATGGACATATACCAGGTTTGTAAATTTTTTAATAAAATGAACACTGCTACTATCCTGAAAATAGGGATGCAAGGCAGCAGGATCTCCTGTTCCCGAAAAATACAGTGTATCTTGTAACTCAACATACTTCAGGGTGGGAATAGTATCTGGGAGTATTTTTAAAGCGGTATAAAGGGTAAAGATTTTGGTATTGCTTGCCGGTGTGAAGTATTTATTAATATTTAGCTTCGCCAGTGTATCTCCGGTTCCGGGATCATAGATCATAAGACCGGTAAAGTGATTATCAAAATCCCCCGTAGAGAGTGCTTTGGTCATTTTTTTTTCAAATCGACGTTCTTTCTGAGAGGCACAGCTGGCTAATGATATGGATAACAGTAACATAAGACCCATTTTTACAGGTCCCTTCAGTTGTATTATGCAGTGTTTAAATACGTAGTTCATCGATGATAAAGTGAAATTATCTAATATTTAACTAACCCCATGCAATATTTAATACCTTTTTATTGTTAATTTCGATGAAACAGTCTAACTACTAAATACACATGTATGGCTAGAGCTATGTTGGAGTATTACAAAACGGTACTCCAGAAAGTTAGTTTCGATGCTAAATTATTTAGCAAGGAACTACAAAAAGCAATTTCGAAGTTATTACCATTTGAAATTGAAGAACTGAAACACTGGCTCCGCCAGTTCATCATTGATAAACCCGAATTAAAAGAGAGTTTATTGTACATAAAAGCTTAATTAGAGCCGCCGATTGGCGGCTTTTTTATTGCCAGGAGGATATCATTTCCGATCTCTATTGAGATAACGGGCTGATGATATTTACATCTTGAAATTTAATTGCACCCCTTACAACTGCCGCAATCACATCTCTTAAAGCATTCGTTATATGAAGCTTTAATTCCTTTTTATGATAGATAAGGCTTATTTCTCTGGCCGGTGGCGGCTCCTTAAAATACTTCAAATTAGATAGTTTCCGGTCGTCTAAATCCAGCGTATTTAGATAAGGCAGTAAGGTCATGCCGAGTCCCTCATTAGCCAGATTCACCAAGGTTTCAAAACTGCCACTTTGTAATTGGAAATGCTCATCAACCAGATTTCTGGTCGCCTTGCACAAATTTACCACTCCTTCACGAAAACAATGGCCATCTTGAAGCAGGAGTATATCCTTGATGTCCAAATCTTCCGGCTGTATTTTTGTAGAATTACGCAGGCGATGACTGGGTGGAACATATCCTACAAAGGGCTCATAGTATAGAGGACGCTCTGTAATAAATTCGATATCGAGGGGTGTAGCAGCAATGCCTGCATCTAAATGACCATCTTGTAAATTTCGGATAAGGCTATCTGTATTTTGTTCCTTGATGATCAATTGAACCTTGGGATATTTGTTTATAAAAGTCTTGAGGAACATTGGGAGTAGGGTGGGCATAACAGTTGGGATGATGCCCAGGGTAAACTCACCACCAATAAATCCTTTCTCCTGATCAACAATATCCTTTATCCTCTTTGCCTCATTAACAATATTCTTAGCCTGTGCCACTATTTTCTTACCGGCCTCGGTAATGGAAATAGGTTTTTTACTGCGATCAAAAATCCGAACATCCAATTCATCCTCCAACTTTTGTACCTGCATACTCAGAGTAGGTTGTGTGACAAAACTTTTTTCTGCGGCTAAGGTGAAGTTTTGATATTCTGCTACAGCCAATACATACTGTAATTGTGTAATGGTCATCCTGATAATTTTAAGCAATAAATTTATAAAAACTATCGATAAAACTTATGATATTAGATAATTATAATTCAATAACTTTATACATTAAAAATAAGGTTATGAAACTAAATAGCATCGGATTAGATACCAAGCAATCTAGAGAGCTTAGGTAAAGAACTAAATATTTTACTGGCAAATTTTCAGCGTTATTATATGAATCTCAGAGGGATTCACTGGAACATTAAGGGAAAGCGCTTCTTTGACCTGCATGTAAAGTTTGAGGAATTATATGACGACGCCAACCTAAAAGTGGATGAGGTAGCAGAACGTATTCTTACATTAGGGGAAGTACCCTTACATACTTTTGAAGATTATATCAAGAATGCCAAAGTTCCATTGGGTAAGAATGTTACAGTGGATGAAGAAGCCATTCGACTTATTGTTGATTCTTTGACAGAATTATTGAAAATTGAAAGTCGGATCTTGGAAGCTTCGGCAGAGGCCAATGATGAAGGTACAAATTCTATGATGAGCGACTTTATCACCGAACAGGAAAAGACTGTGTGGATGATGAAAGCCTGGTTAGCGGAGGAGATCTAACCTGCCAGTTCGACAGAAATTCCGATTGGTATTAGATATTCTAATCAGCTAATCAGCTAATCTTATGACTACTAAGTTGTTAACTTAAAGTTATTTTTAATTTTACAATCCGGAGATCTTCATAAAATTCAAAAAAATTCCTAAAATTGTGGGATATTTTAAACACATTATGAAGAATAAACTTCTGTCTTGCCTTCTCCTTTTATTAATCATCATTCCGGTCTATCTTTCAGCGCAAACTCCATTGGATTTCAAGAACTCGGATCCTGTAAAAATGGGTTGGATGCGTGGTTTTCCTCCACCTCAGGATAAAATAGTTTCGGCCATAGACGGCAGTTTTTTTTCCTTCCCTGCCCTGAGATATAGTGTTTGCCATATGCGACAGTTTATGCCCACCACGGTGGTTAAAGCCTCATCCGGAAAACGTTATATCTTAAGGAAATGCCCGATTCCGGTATTGAAGGTATCACCTTTCTGCCAGCAAACAGTTCTCAAAGGATGACATGGGCAGAATCTCTGGAAAAGAACTATACGGATGGGATTCTCATTTTGCATAAGGGGAAAATAGTGTACGAGCGGTATTTTGGAGAACTGAATCCGGACGGGCTTCATGCGGCAATGTCTGTGAGCAAAACGTTTACCGGAACCTTAGGAGGCTTACTCGTAGAGGAAGGAGAATTGGATGAGAATAAAAAGGGGGCCGACTATGTGGAGGAATTAAAGGGGTCTGCCTTTGGAGATGCCACCATCAGGCAAATCCTGGATATGACCACTGGATTAAAATATAGTGAAGACTATTCTAATCCCAAAGCTGAAATTTGGGCTTTCTCGGCAGCTGGAAATCCATTTTCCAAACCAAATGGTCCAGTATCAAAGAGATTTATACACATTCCCAATTTGTGATAAGTGTTAAGGATGAAATTTACCGGGGAAGATTGGCCTCTATAACGGATCAACAAATTAAGATATTTGACAAGGACTCCACCTTGGTCACCTGTACAATGGATGATATCGTGTATTTGAATCCATTTAAAGAGGGTTTTTCCGATCGTTTCGGCGCCATGGTGGAAGCCGGTTATAACTTAGCAAAAGCCCAGAACCTGCGTCAATTTTCCTTACGGAGTTCCGTCAGCTATAAAACCGATAAATGGACCGCAGATGCATCCTATAATATCATAAGGTCTAGCCAAAACAACGTGGAACCGGTTAAACGTACTGACGGCCTATTGAATTATCGGCGGATATTGCTTAAAAACTGGTATTTGATAGGTACTATAGCCACCCTATCAAACACTGAACAACTTATTGATCTGCGTGCTAATACTCAATTGGGTATTGGGAAATTTATCATCAGTTCAAATAAAGCGTATTGGGGGGTGAAGGCTGGTACTAACAATAACCTCGAGCGTTTTACAAATGAAACAACAAATCGAAACAGCTGGGAAGCATATTTGGGCACCGAAGTGAATTTATACGACGTTGGGGACCTGCATCTGTCATTTTTATACATGGGGTATACAGGACTCACAGATAAAGGGCGCTATAGAGCAGACGTTAATTTTGATGCCAAGTACGACCTGCCTCTGGACTTCTTTATCCGTTTAGGCATTACCTTTAATTATGATAACCAACCTGCAGAAAACGCCAGTGAAACAGACTATATCCTGAGAACGGGCATCGGTTGGGAATGGTAAGCCAGAGTTTCGAATTAGCTATTTTTGTCATTTTTGGGCGTTTCCGGACCTTTTGTTGGATATTGCAGGCTTCCCTTCAGGGATTCAATAGTGTCAGGATCAAAATCCGGGATGCGCAATTCATCATTTTCCATCCATTCTCTGACCCGCTTTTCAGCCTCAGCTTTCTTATCCTGGGAAAGCCCCTGATCTTTTGCCAGATACAGGGTTTGAGAAGGAAAGGCAAATCCGCTGCCACTATCCTCTATGACTTTAGCCAAACGCAGGTTGATATCTTCCTGTATCCCCAAAAATTCGTTCCAATCTACTGCATAACAATAGGCAAACAGTTCTACTTTCAGAGAGTCATCGCCGTATCCCAGAAAACGGACTCTTGCCGGATCCGGATCTACCCTGGGGTGGGCGTAGAGAATCTTTCTCAATTCCACCAGGATAAATCGCATCTGATCCGAAGTAGTCTCGTATCGCAATCCTAAGGTGGTATGATACCAGAACAGGTCTCTTTTCGCATAATTCTCTATGAGCTGTGTGGAAAAGTCTGCATTGGGTATGGTAACGATGGTTCGACTCAGCGTCCGTATTCGTGTGGAAAACATACCTATTTTTTCTACCGTTCCCACCGTATTCCCAAATTTGCAAAAGTCCCCTACGCTTACCGGCTGGTCAAAGACCACGGATAACCCTCCAACGACATTTTCAATAGTCTTTTGTGCACCGAGGGCCAGGGCGACGCCCCCCACGCCAAGGGCTGCGATCCCTGCTGTTACATTCAGCCCCAGCGTACTCAAGAAGATCAGCAGGGCCGTAATTACAAGAACAAATTTCGCAGTATTTCTGAAGAACGAAACCGCGGATAGTCCTCCGAATTGATTTTTCTCCCGCAGTTTTTCCTCCCCAAAGGTTGTGATGGCATCAATGAGTAACCAAATAAAAATGAACAGGGCCAGCCATATGGCGATGAGGTTGACAATGCCGAAGGCCTGCCTTACAATGATGGAAACACCTATGGCCCTTGAAAAATTCAATAAGATGGCAACGGCCAGTACCAGTCTGAGGGGGACCAGAAGCGCTCTGACAATACTTTTGTACTTACTTTTTTTATAATCCGACCAAAGCACCTTGACCAGCCATCGTATACCTATGGTAAGAAGCCAGGCGAGCAGGTAGGCCCCGATGGCAAATACTATCTGGATGAACCAATCACTTAAAGCTGCACCTTTCCATCTTCTTGAGAACAGCCCATCGGAAACAAGTGCCTCCTTATAGGACTCATTATTGTCGTAAATTTCTGAAACGATTGCATCAACAGTGATAGAAGCAAATAACCAAACCATCTGATTATCCTTTTGAATGCGCTCTAAATAAATTGGGGTTGTGTTGCCATTCAAATTAATAGTACCTACTTCTTCTAATTTGGGGTTGAGACCATCGCTGGACATTCCCTCTGGAATATCACTAATGATATGAACCGGATAAAACCTCCCATATTTATTTAGTATAAGCTCTAACTTTTGGACAAAGGTGTCAAGATCCAGGTCTTTATACTTTTCTTTCAAAGCAGTCAGATCAAAATACTGTGCAGCCTTAAGATAATCCTCGTCAGCTAAGGCATTAAAAAAACCTCTTGCAGTACCCTTTGGATTTGACCTTCCCAAGGAATCGAGCCTTTCCTGGGTTTTCGCTACTTCTGAGGTATTAGTTAGATTATTATTCAATACTTGGACGCCGAAGGCTGGCTGAAACAAAAAAATGCAGATAACGAGCTGCGCCGAAAGGAGCAATTTATACATATCTTAAGGAGTTAATCAAAATGAATTGTCGAACAAAAAGTTCCTAATTTAATAGATAGCATCAATAAATAGATGAATTTAGGTCGTATCTAATAAATAACCAAATACAATTAATTGAAAGGTGCCGCAAGTTTAGCTATTCTGTTAACAACAAGCCAAACCACTTAGATGAAAGCCTGGCTAACAGAAGAGATATAAAAAAGAAAAGCCCTCTTTTATGAGGGCTTTTCTTTAACTTTCTTTTAAAATCGGATACTGATTTCCAGATCCTTATCGGCTACTTCAAATTTGGCGGCATCAAAAGTAGGTGGTCCCATTTGCATTTCGCTGCCAGACATGCCATAGCTTTCCTTGGGCATACCACTAGAATCGAAGTCCATATTTTGATTGCTGTTCATATCGTGCATTACCATTACCGCATATTTCCCCGGTTTTACATCCTTAAAAGTAAAACTGACTGGCCCCTTTTTTGCCTGCATCATTACATCTGCGATACCATTAGTTCGCATAAAGGTATCTGCGGTATGTAGGGCGGCTAGAATTTCACCATCGTCGGAAAGGACATTTTCAACAATGATCACCAATTCCACACCATCAGTTTGCTGGGCGTGGTTTATTTGAATAAAAAATACAAGGGCGAATAAAAAGGTCATTTTTTTCATGAGAACGATTTTGTGGTTTTTAATATCACAAAGATGTCAGCTACTGATGTTGATTTTAAATAATAGATGCCGAACTGTGAAATTCAGCGACTCAATTGTTATTTATGAGGTATGTTGTTTTCGAAATTCACAGACCTATCATTACCCTGATTAGTTAAACTAAAGTAATAAAGGGTCTCCTTGGAGGCAACAGGGTTTAAAGATTCGGCTCACTTGGGCAATTCGTAATATAAAACCAAATTGTATTGCAAGGAGCCCGAAGCCCACATTCCATGATTGCCAAAAGAAAAACCTTGGTTTTTTGAGTTGATGGAGATATTAGCCTTATAAAGCGCTTTAATGTCAGGATCGGTTATGCGATAATTGCTTCGAAAGACAAGTTTTTTTTAAATGAGTACACAAATTTAGGCTGCTACCTATGAATTTTTAATAGGTTGAATTTGAGCTATTTACAAAATTCTTAAAATGAAAATTATCCAAATCATCGATGAACAACACCATTTTTTAACAATTAGAAGACCTTTCGTCGAAATTTGGTCGTATGTATTGCATTTGGGCGAAAAAAATTGTCAGGTGAACGTACTTTTCTCACCTTGGGAGTCCAAATCTAAAAGTAATTATTAACCTATGTACTAGAAATTACTCCTTCTTAATTTTATTTTTTATTCTTGGCTAAAGGTGATCCCACCTTGTAAAAGGAGCTATGATTTAGTGCAGAAAATACTTGTGCCATGTTCTGCAATAATCTATCTATTTTCAAGGATTCTGTTTGTGTTGTCCATTTTAGGTTTTGGGCATTGATTATGTTGAGTCTTTCATTTTCGGGACACCTTTCTAGCCAGGAAGAAACACCGTATGTTTCTTATAATGTACCTTTTCAAAATCTCTTAAAGTTTAATCGGTTTCTTATCAACCCAACTTTTTCTACGGTGCGGGAAGATAAATCATACATCAACTTTTTTCACAGAAGCCAGTCGGCCTATTTTCAGGATAATTATCAGAATTATTTTTTGAGTTACAGTGGTAGGATTAACGACCGAACTGGCCTCGGGATCAGTGTTTATAATCAACAAGAAGGTCTGGTCTCAAATATTGGGATCCTAACCAATTTCGCTTATGGAGTGCGTCTGTCTGAGAAAAGCAATTTAACTTTTGGGTTGAATATTCCTTATTATAGAAGCAGTTTTGATGAAGGAAGGGCGATTACCAATGAGGAGGATCCAGTATTGGCAAGTTTTGATGAGAATTCGATCATTGCCTTTCAACCCGGACTTAATGTGTCATTCGGTAGTTTTGATGTTGGTATTTTTGCGGAGGACCTGTTCGATTTTAACCTAAAAAACGGTGAATCGCTCACAGAATTCAATGAAAAATCATTTTCGGCACATCTGCAATATACCCGCAACTTTGAATATGCCGATGGTATTTTTCAAGATGGCCGACTTATGCCTCTGGCCAGATTGCGCAAAATAGGAGAGGAAGACCTGGTTTTTGGAGGAGGAATCATTTTAGACCTCCCTAAACTAGGATGGATTCAAGCTGGTTACGATAGTTTTTATGGAGGGTCTGCCGGAGCCGGATTTAATGTAAATAAGCGCCTATCCCTGGGATATAACTTTGAAAGGGGATTTTCTCAGGACATCAATAATTTCGGGATCACTCATGAGGTCTCTATAGCCTATAACTTTATCCCAACGCTTACTGAGGATATGGTGCAAAGGGAATCCGAAGAAGAAACGGATACAGATTACCTCGATGTAAAAAGGAGGATCAAAAAGAACAAAAATCCACTATTTCTGGAGATGGACAAACTCCGGAAACTGAATCGTGCAAATTATGCAGTGATCAATGAATTGATACATAAAGTTGATTCTCTGGAGAAATCCATTAATTCCGAAATGGAACGAAGGTCCGAAATGGCCATGCGCAATAACAGACCGGAACTCGATAATGTCAAATCATATTTCGAATCGCAACAACAGCCTGGCTTATTGGCTCAGGGATCAACAAGGAGTACTACAGGTGGGCAGCAAGGCCTTAGCGATGCCATGAAGATGCAAATGCTCAAGAATCTCGATTCCTTAAAACAGTTGAGCCAGATGTCCTTAGCTCCTAATAAAAAGGAAGACGGTTCATCATTACTGGACAATCTAATAGGAATTCCTGAAGGGCATTATGTAATAGCCAATGTTTTTGAAACACAGGAATATCTAGAAAAATTCCTGGAAGATCTTAAAAGTCAGGGCATCAGTGCCGGACATTTCAAAAACCCGATCAACGGACTGAATTACGTGTATTTAGCGCATTTTGAAGGTACCCAGGAAGATCTGGAAACTGTTAAGACCAATTTCAGAGAGAAATACGGTAATGAATTATGGATCATGAGCGTTGAGAGAACTAACAGCTCAAGAATGGCGACCTTGAACTTTGACGACTAACGAAGGGACCACCATGATGGGTGCTACCAAAGTAAGGAAGGTCTTTATATAACAGAAAAGAAACGATCCTCAGGATGCTGCAGGCAGAGGCCCTCGCTTATTGATAATCTCAATGATCCAATAGATAAGCTGCCCAATCCCATTTGCAAATACGAATAAAAGAATCCAGATAAGAAGCATATTATTTTCCCTGAGATTAGGATTGTTAGCGGCATGAACGATATAATAAACAAGGCTTCCCAGCGATACCAGCAGGGCTATTAAAACATAGAGAAGAAAGGCGCCTATATTTCCCAGAATTAACTGGGCCGAATACTCAGAAGAATTATCTAATTCCTCCACATGATTTAAAATGAAGAAAATAAATAAAAAATACGCGATCATTCCCAGAAAAAGCATGGCGATGGGGGCAATGGCAAAAAACCCTTGCCAAAATTTACTTTGTAACATAATCGTATCTTTTAATGTTGCTCTAAAGTTAAGGATATTACCCAAATAGATCAATAAAAAGAACCCGGTATACCCCGGGTCCTTTTGTTCAAGAGCTTAATCAGTAGGAAATTCTGCAATTCAGAATTTAAATCTCTGTTTATTCTGTTTCTGTTTCATTGACGGCCATGGCTTCTCTTACTGCCTCCTGCATTGGGAAATTATCCCAGAATCCGTGTTCTTTTACAACTTTGTTATCCTTAAATTGAAAGGCCAGATGTACAGGGATTTCTATTTTCATGCCGTTAGCCGCTAGGGTTCCTTCCCAGGTACCCCAGAAATAAACCCAGGTATCTCCCAAATCGTCCAGGATCATCTCAGTGAATTGATCATCTTTATTGAAACCATATTCAGAAACGTTTTCCAGACCCGCTTTGTGCTGAGTAAGGGCCTCAGCAGCGGAAATATGGTTAATTGAATTTTGAAATACCCTGGCTGTATCAGCAAAATGACTCATCCAGGCTTCCCAATCGGCTTTTTCATATTCACTGATCATTGCTTTAACCTGATCTATTTCCGTGGAGGTAGTTGTGTAACGTATCGGTTCCTGATCTTTACAGGCCCAAAATGTTCCTGCTATCATACAAAGAATTAGTAATTTTTTCATGGTTGTATATTTTATTGACTTATAGTTTGTTAATTAGAGGCCGAATAGGCCATGTCTGGTCTCATTTGTCCTAAGAACTCCTCATAATTTAATAGGGAGCTGAATAGATCCTGCATCGTCTTTCTTCCGTCCTCACCTAGCAACAGGTCGTTAGCCATCGCATTTTGAGCGTAGTCTACTTCGTCCTTAGCGGCAACGGCCACCATATAAAACTCACCACGAGTGCCAAAACCACTGCGATAAACCCTATAATATACCTTAGATCCTTTATTAGCGAACATCTCTTTAACAGCCTTCATTTTGTCTTTAACGAGTGCTCTGTTGCCCGGTGTCATATATAAATAATGGAACTTCCTGAAATTTTGGCCTTCCGGGGTTTGATCTATGCCTCCTGGTTGGTAGGATAACTCATTATCCAGGGTAATAATATAGTCGTGTTCAACATCATAGCATTTGTCCATTCGGCTGAATAATTCATCCATGTTTTCTTTCCCCATTTTTTCTTGAAGGGTACTGAATACAGAATTATCCAGATCGGCCATATTGTCTATTGGCCCTACATAGAGATAGCGGTTGTCGGCTGTATTTGTTACAATAAAATTGGCTTCCTGGATATTGTGTGATTTTAAATGCCCGAGAAATTCTTTGCAGATGGCCTCGTAATCTGAAGTCATTCCAGGCTTAACTACGTCTTCGTGCACCCAGAACGATTGATTTTTGGCCATATCTTGAGCTACACTTCCCAGAGGAACCATCAAGATAATCGCACACAGTAATAAAGTTTGTCTGATTGTTTTCATAATTGTTCAATTAAATTAGTTAAGGTTTGTCATTAAATGGTTGTAAGTACCTATTTTAAGTTAGGCGGTTGTAAAGTGTATCCCAATTGCTGCAACAGGTATAATTCATTGTAATAAGTATCTTCGCTTAGTATTTTTCCTTCTTTGTTAAATCGAAAGATGGAAACTCCGGTTACTTTTGCTTTTTTTCCGGTAGGCAGGTTTTCTGCAAATTCTCCGGTGTTTATACCCTCAAACGACCAGGTGGCGACAACTTTTCTTTCTTTTTGTATCATCGCATCTATCTTGATCTTCAGCGTAGGAAAAGCTTCTATATAATTGTTTATATACGCCTCCAATTCTACAGGTCCGTTTGCTACATTTATTCCGTTCAGGTTTCTGCTGAAATCCGCGGTCATCATTTCATGGAGCGTGATCATCTTATGCTCGTTCCAACAAGAATCTACATACCTGTTTACCACTGCCTCCTGATGGTCCCTTTGAACCATAGTTTCATTGATAATAGATTGGCACCCGGAAAGTGCTGAAAGAATCAAGATCGATAAAAAGACAGCACGCTTCATTTGACTTTTTTTCCATGGAATACAGGTTGCTGAATGCCTAATTTCATTGAAGTACGGAAATAAATAACAGAGTATAAGTCACTAAAGGACGAAGCCCGTCCTATACTGTCCGAGAAGGGTAGTTTACTTAGCCTGAGTTTTGGAATCATTTTTTTTGTATCTTCAAAAGCCTCATTTCCCCTTAAATGAGAATATCTAAGAAATGAGAACTCGTCTTTTTCTAGTCGTGCCTATCTTCGTCTTTGTTTTATTGAACGGATTCTTTGGCACGGCTCAAATCATTGATTTCAATAAAGAAAATTCTTACAAAAGAGTATTTGTTGACACTGATAATTTTGGCCCTTCCTATCTTGATACGCTTCAAGCCGCGTACTTAAAAGCTCCAACGGATTCACTTAAGTTGCTGATCCTTAATGACCTGTCTTATTATTGGCATACACGCGACCTTAAAAAAGCCTATGAATTTACGAGGATCGGCTTACGAGAAGCTGCTACCAGGGATTGTATAAGATGGTTGGCGCGTTTTAGAATTACACAAGGCGCTATTTTGTTGCGAAATGAGCAATTAGATAGTGCCCGGATTGTCTTAGATTTAGCGCTAAGCCATACAGATGTAAAAGACTTGCCTCTGCTGTATACCCAAAAAGGATATGTTTTTGAAAGAAAAGGTGATCTTAGCATGGCAGCGGAATACGCTCTAAAGTCACTGCGTCTCGGGGAGCAGTTGAACGACTTGCACGCAAGGGCAGTTGCCCAAAGTGATCTGAGTAATCTTTTCTGGAAACAAGGGAAATATGACAAAGGATTGGAACAGGGTTTGGTATCCTTGTCTTTATTTGAAGCCATAGGAATAAACGACCTTGATTACGATTTTACGCTCTACGTTGTTGGAAATAATTATCTGGCAATTGGTGAATTGGAAAAAGCACAGGCACATTTTGAACATGCCATTTCCATTGGAGAACGGTACGGATTTTATAACAATCTTAGCGATGTCTATATTTCGCTTGCTGATCTCTACGGCAAACAAAACGAATACAAACAAGGAGAAGAAGCGGCGCTTAAAGCAATTTCTTATTGCGAGCAATTGAATAATAAATTCATGTTGATGAGATCCTGGTTATCCTTGGGAAAATTGCAAAACCTGCAGGGTAAATATTTATCGGCCGTAGGGAGTCTTAAAAATTGTATTGAGGTGGCCACAGCAGATTTTGGTGATGCCTTTTATTTAAGTGAGGCCTATCAAAACCTGGGAAGGGCCTATGCCGGCAGTCATAATTACAAGGAAGCCTACCTGGCCTATGAGGTATATGATAAGCTGAAGAATGAAGTTTTTACGGCAGAAGCAGCAGAACGAATGTCTCAGATTCAAACGGAATATGAAGTGGCACAAAAAGAAAATACCATTTTACTTCAAGGTACTCGAGATCAAGAAACAACAAACCGTGCAGACCCTGATCATCATTGTTTCTGTCCTCCTTTTCCTTCTCTTATTGTTATTGTTCAAGGGGGTAAGAAATAACAGGAAGAAAAACAAATTACTTCAAATGCAGAATGAAGAAAAAGAATTTCTTCTCAAAGAGATACATCACAGAGTAAAGAATAATCTGGAGGTCGTTTCCAGCTTGTTGTCTTTGCAGTCCGCACAGATTAGCGATCCGAAGATCCGTGAAGCCATGGTTAAAAGCCAGCAACGCGTTCAAAGTATGAGTATGATACATCAGAAACTATACCAGGGGAATAGTTTGTCGCGGATAGAAATGAAAGATTATTTTATCAATTTGGGAAATCATGTAATTCAGACTTACGGAAGGGAGGGTACGGTGATAATAGAATGCGATATGGACGTCCTTTATGTCGATATAGATCATGCGATCCCTATCGGGTTAATTGTCAATGAACTTCTCTCCAATGCCCTTAAGTATGCGTTTCCTGAAAGTGCCAAGGGCAAGATCTGTATTCGACTGCAAAAAAACGATTCTATTTTGCATCTGGAGGTTTCAGACGATGGTATCGGAAAAAATACCTCAGAAAAGTCGGTCGGAACGGGTTTTGGCACACAACTTATCACCTTGTTAACAGCACAACTAGATGGCATTATGACCTTAACGGTAGACAAGGGTACAATGGTTGCCTTTGATTTTCAACTTCCAAAAGCCGCATAGAAATGGGATCAAAAACAAGAGTTCTTATTGTAGAAGATGATATGATCATTGGGGCGAATATTTCCCTTCAATTGTCAAAATTAGGATATGAAATTACGGGTATTGAATCTAGGGGAGAGGAAGCCCTTATCCATGCCAGGCTAAATAGTCCTGATGTTGTCTTGATGGATATCAATCTTAAAGGGAATATTGATGGGGTAAAAACAGCGCACTCCATTCAGACGATTGCAGATATCCCCATTGTCTACATCACGGCAAACAATGATGAGGCTACATTTGAAAAAGCAAAAAAAACCCATCCTTTCGCATTTATCTCAAAGCCTATTAATATGCGAGATCTGCATCGGACGCTCTCACTGCTCGAAGAACAAATTAACAAAACGAATAAATCAGGAATAGAGAAAGAGGAGCTTATTGAATTTCTAAATGATCGTATCTTCATAAGATATCGTGGCCAGATGATAAAACTCTTATTGGAAGAGATTTTGTATGTGGAGGCAGATAGGAATTATTGTCATATTGTTACCCCTAAACAGTCCTATTTACTGACGGCCACACTAAAGGTGATGCATGATAAGCTGCCCGGGGCAATCTTTGTAAGAGTGCACAGGTCATACATTGTGAACATCACGCGGCTAGATGTGGTTGCCGAGGGTCACGTAGAGATCAATAGAAAGGTGATTCCACTGAGTAAATCTTATAAAGAGTCATTGTTAAAGCATCTGCAAACCATTTAGCGGTTGTTAGAGATACCCGAAAACCCGCCCTTACGAATCTTTTTTTCTTCTTTTTTTCATGAGGTTAGACACCGCCTTGCTACCGGGATCTTTTTTATTTTGTAGTTCATGTATGATCCTTGCATGGTCCTCTTCCCGCCCTTGTGAGAGTTTGAAGGCAGCCTGTATCTCATTTATTTTGATCCGAAAACCTACCACACCTCTTACTTGTCTTAAGGTCTCCGGGGACATGTCTTTAAGAGACAGCGGTTTTTCTTCGTTTTTTTCATAATGATCAACAAGGCCATGTAACCAGCTTAGTACTTCCGGCTCGGTCATGACCGTCAGTTTCCCATAGATATGCACGGCAATATAATTCCATGTAGGCACCTCTTCTTCCTTGTACCAAGAGGAGGAAACATACGTATGTGGCCCATTAAAAATACAAAGAACCTCTGATGTAGCATCGAATGCTTTCCACTGTGGATTTGCTCTGGCGATATGACCTATCAGGATATCATTTCCATCTTTATCCTTCTCCAACTCAAGAGGCGTATGGGTCGCCCAGGGCTTTCCCTCAAACTGATTGACAAGGATTGCGAAAGAATTAGATATGATAAAGTCTTTAACCTCAGAGAGATCTTCATTCTTGTATTTTGCAGGTATGTACATAGGACATTCTAAGTTCTAAAAGTATATAAAAAATGCCATTTTAAAGTGTCCTAAACTACAGCTTGGCATGTAAAAAATACAATTCGGTCAAACTTGTTTTAAATTTATAAGAGAAGTTTTGAGATTTGCAGGGTAACAACGAGGACATGGCGCTCTTGCAAAATGCGCAATTACTTAAAAAAATCATCTTTTTGCTACCTTTAAGCGACCTATGTTTTTAAATTATGCTCTATAAGTATGCTATTCATGAAAGAATTAAATAAGATCTTAAAGGCTTCCCTGCTAATTACCATTGGAATTGTGCTGTTGAACCTCATTGTCAACTTTGGCCACCCGGTACATCTTATGGATATTTTGGAAAAGTTTGGGATCTCCTTTTTATATAGTTTTGTCCTTACAGCTGTGAATTCCTTTTTTCATGTGTATGCAACAAAGCGTTACAGTTGGGAGACACAGGCACAGAAACGACTATGGTTTGGGGCTATAGGATCTGTCTTTTTTACTGTGATCGCCTTTGGCATGGTGAGATGGTTCGATGAAGTGATTATCCATGGGGCCACTTTTGAAGGTTTTATTGCCAATGAAAAGATCTACTATTACGTAATTGCTCTGGTCATAACCCTTGTGGTGTCTTTGTTTATTCACGCCTTTTACTTCTACAAAGCCCTTCAAGACACCAAAATTAAAGAGCAAAAGATCATTGCCGGTACCGCATCTGCAAAATTCGATGCCCTTAAGAACCAATTGGATCCTCATTTTCTTTTTAATAGTCTCAATGTGCTTACCAGTTTAATTGAAGAGGATCCCCAGCAGGCCCAGCGTTTTACAACAGCTCTTTCCAAGGTTTATCGATACGTGTTGGAACAAAAGAACAAAGATCTGGTTCTGGTAAATGAGGAATTTGACTTCGCAAGGACCTATATAAAACTTTTAACGATGCGGTTTGAAGACAGCATCGTTTTTGAAATACCAGAAACATGCAGCAATGCAGATGCCAGGATCGTTCCTCTATCCTTGCAGTTGCTTTTGGAAAACGCGGTAAAGCACAACGTGATTACGGCCGAAAAACCTTTAAGAATAAGGGTTTTTGAAGAAGATGGATGCTTGGTCGTCAGCAATAATTTACAGGAAAAGCAGGTGGTAAAAAGGAGTAGTGGGGTAGGGTTGCGCAATATACAGCAGCGGTACTCCATCTTATCAAATCGAAAAGTAAGTATTAACAAAACAGCATCGGAATTCAGTGTAAAACTACCAATGCTCACAAAACAAATTGGAAGCATGGAAACGCAACAAGCATTTATTGAGGACAAGAGATATCAAAAGGCTAAAGAACGTGTAGAAGCTATAAAGGGATTCTTCGGAAATCTAACGGCCTACTGTCTTGTGATCCCTTTTCTTGTATGGATCAATTACAGGACCACCGACTTCCCATGGGCTATATTTCCGGCCCTGGGATGGGGATTTGGTCTAATTACCCACGGTATGGAAGCATATGGATATAATCCTTTGTGGGGGAAAAGCTGGGAGGAAAGAAAGATAAAGGAATTTATGGAAAAGGAGAATTTTTAAAGGATAGTTACTAAAAATATAGAAGGCATAGTACGTGCCCGGAAGAACAATTCATCATATAAAACAACAATTGGGTTCATTAATTTTAGAAATACTGTTAGATTCTTTGGAGATTTGATACATCCATTTAACTAAATAAAACACGAATCATGGAAGACTTTAGTAAAGAAAACAAATACTTGCGGGCAAAAGAACGCGTTGACCGATTAAAGAAATTTTACGGAAATCTAACCTCATATGTGATCGTCGTTTCAGCCTTGGCGATCATCAATTATCTCACCAATGAATGGCGATATATGTGGTTCCTGTGGGCCGCTTTTGGTTGGGGGATCGGCCTGGTATTTCACGCTATCGGCACCTTCGATCTTAACCCATTTTTTGGACGCGCCTGGGAAGAGCGAAAGATCAAAGAACTTATGCGAGACGAGGACGAAATAAAACGATGGGAATAATAAGGGTAAATATTTGAGATATGGATTATCAGGATGTAGATAACGAAAAGCTAAAAAGAGCAAAAAATCGGGTGGAGGAGCTTAAAGGGCTTTTATATTCATCTGGCCATTTATATCATAATCAATTCTTTCATTATTGTAAATATTTTAATCCGTGCATTAAATGATGGTGATACGTTTTGGCAGTTTGGCACCTTTTTTACTCCATTTTTCTGGGGCATAGGGTTGGCATTTCACGCGGCTAAAGTATTTAATTACAATCCGATTTTAGGAAAGAACTGGGAGGAGAAACAGATCCAGAAATACATTGAAAAAGATAAACGCGATGCCTCAAAATATAAGTAATGATGGAAGAATCAAGACTAGCTGCATATAAAATAGCGCAAAAACGCGTAAAAAAAATCAAACGTTTTTATCGCCACCTAACCGTCTATATTGTCGTAAACCTTCTGATTGTTTATTTTGGTTTTAGGGGATAGATTTGCTGGAATTCAAGAACCCTGAGGTGGATACCAACGTTACTTTTTGGCTTTTTTGGAACGTCCTTAGTACGCCAATACTTTGGGGGATAGGGGTCCTGATTCATGGATTGATCGTATTCAGACCCGGGATTGGAATTTTAAAGAACTGGGAAGAACGTCAAATGAAGAAATTCCTCGAGGAAGAATTGAAAAAGGAAAACTCCTTTTAGTCTCTTCCCATTGTTTATTCACTTTACCACTACTTGAAAGTAATTATGAATGTACTCATTATTGAAGATGAAAAACCTGCAGCTCGCAGATTAGCCAGAATGTTGGAGGTTCTGGGGGTAAAAGCCTCCCATATCCTGCATTCTGTAGAAGAATCTATACGTTGGTTTCAGAACAATCCCCATCCCGATCTTATTTTTTTGGATATTCAACTATCAGACGGACTCTCCTTTGAGATCTTTGAAGTGCTCGATATGAAAAGTGCCATCATTTTTACAACGGCATTTGATGAATATGCTTTACAGGCATTTAAATTGAATAGTATAGATTATTTGTTGAAACCTATTGATGAGGAAGAATTGGAAAAAGCAGTGAATAAATTCAAATCTCATCAAATCGGACAGTTCCAAAAATAGCCATCGATTTTGAGGATATAAAAAAGCTATTGGTCAATCCTGTGGAAAGGGAATACAAAAAAAGATTTACCGTTAGGGTAGGGCAGCACCTCAAAATTATAAATGCAGATGATGTTGAATGTTTTTACAGTGAAAATAAAGGTACCTATGCAGCAACCATCCGATGGTCGAGATATTATTTTCTGGACACCACTTTGGAAAATTTGGAAACCGAACTAACTCCTAAAATATTCTTTAGGGTAAGCCGGAAATATTTTGTGAATATCAACCATATAAAAGACATCATTTCCTATACCAATTCCACGCCTTCAAATCAAGTTGAACACGATATTTAGATCAAGAAATCATCGTAAGTAGGGAACGGGTACAAGACTTCAAGTTATGGTTAGAGTAAAATAAGGTTAAATAACTGATTATAAGTATATTTAATACCTACCATAGATTTTTCTTATAGTGGCTTTTGCAGGAGTATCTTTATCTATTTTTTGTCTACTCTGTTTTCATCAAAAGAAGACGGCAGTAAGGCCGGTATCAATTTAATGAAAATAGGTAATAAAACGGCTCCGCCGGGTAATAAAAAAATGGCAAGGGAGGGAATGCTTTTAAAGACATCCATCAACTGATTTGGATTTTTTCTTTTCATCTGGACTTAGATCTTTGACGGTCCTTTGGAAATTAAAGCGACCAATTCCTTACTTTCGGAAAGTTCTTTTTGAAGTCGTTTACTGTTTCTTAAAATAAGTTTGTTTACCACTTTTGACATGCTGTCATAAAATTGCACGGCCATGTTGGTGTCCTTTAAAAAGGATATATTTCGGACGTTCTTCTTAAAAAAAGGGTGATGTCTTCCAAAGACCTGGAGATCTGCTCTTCGGGGAATCCCATATCTTTTCCAATGCCATAAATAAATTCAGACTCTTTGTAATCTAATGAATAGTCTTCCCAAACAGTAAGACTCGCTACATCAAGAAAGTATTGGTTCTCCCATGGGGAATAATGGGTAAGCAGTACTTCTCGATAGGAACCGTCAAAGTGTTTCTCATCATCATCGATAAAGGAGAGTGAGGCAGCGAATAATTGTGAAAGTTTTTCATCTGTTTTGTTCTTTTCCTTGGCATTTAATGCGTGATATGTAATATTGATGGCGAGATATTCCAGTTTTTGGGCATGTTCACGTATGTTATCGCCTCCTCGTAAGTAATGCCGAAAGGTAGCACATCAATAAATAAGAGGGAATTGGTGATGATGCTGTTAAAGGTTCGACTAATAACATTGTCTTCGAGATATACCCTCGAATCGATCAATTTTTCCAGCTGTGCCGAGGTTTTACTCCCCGTTAATATCTTATTGAGAAATGAGATCTGGCTTACATTCAATTCTTTATAAAAAAGAAGATAGTTTCCAGGAAATCGTTAAAGCTTCTATCCCTGCGTTCCAGGGAATAGGTGAAATACAGGGCATAAACCAAATTTATCTTTGCCATTTCATCTTCTGAAGGCGAATGTTCTATACTGATAAAAGCTGGAATATTCACATTGATACCATATACAAAACCATTTGTTTTTAGGCTTTCATAAAGGTAGAAAAGTCAGCAAAAATGCCGGCCTTATTAGTGACAACTTCACCAAATTTATTTATCCAGCCTGGTACCCGAAGGATTCATGAATCAAAATTTAATGCCAAAGTACGCTAAAAATTATCTTTTCTAAAGTGCCATCACCTCCTTTATAATTTAGATTTTCTTCTGTTAAGAATAAATTAACATTTAATAAACCAAACCCTCGAAAGTTTGTTGTGAAGCTGGGGCAAGGTTTATTATATAAATAAAGAAGTTGAGATAGACCCCCGACTCGTACGTGCGACCTGTTCGCGGATTTTTAATTCTGGACAGGGCAGAAGAGATGGCGCATCAACTTCTAATGGACCATGTACCTGGTCGTTGCCAAAAGCCTTCAATTCTCTTACACATAACAGAGATTTTAAATGGTAAAGAAGATATTGAACAGGTAAAAGCCATGCGTGAGTCTATAGGAGAAGCAGCATGGGAATTAGGTACGAAACCAGAAAAAGTACAAGCTTTGTATTTTAAAAATGGTAGTAAAGACTTTCAATCCTGGAAAGGTGCCCATTAGTTCACTGAGACACCATTCATTTTTTTAACAAAATCTTAGGAAATTACAGACGAAAAGACTACTTTTATCGTTTAAGTACATGCTTTCATGATGCCCCAAGTGTTACGAAAGAAAAATAAAGTTTAAAACTGAGTATTAACCGACCCGAATCACCTACGTTATGGAATACTTCCTTTTTTATAGTTGGACAGTTGCTATGCTGCTTGTATTTGTAAAAATATGGATGGCAAATCGCTCACTTCAAAACTTACTTCGCAAATAAAATTTACAAGTACGTTCGCTATTTTTAAAATATTTTATTCATTGGCAGCACCAAAAGAATCTTTTTGTTCTAAAATATAAAAGCTGTCCGAAGACAGCTTTATATAGAAACTCCTTACATCAATTTTATTTGATGATTCCAGTGCAGCTGATACGCGCGCCGGCAGCGCCCGTTGGTTGTGTAGTAAAGTCGTCTGTGCCTTGATGTACAATCACAGCTTTGCCAACTATATTTTTAGTGTCATCATCACATCCCAAACACCAGAGGTCCGTGGAGAACTCTATGCGTCCGTTGCCATCGGCATCTGCTGTAAAATTGCCGATGTCCCCCCTGTGAAAGCCAGATGCTTGTTCCCATTTGCCGTGTGGTTCTGCCGTTGGGTTCCAATGTCCCCCGGTTGAGGTACCATCTGCAGCTGAACAATCTGCCTTTTCATGTATGTGGATCGCGTGTTCACCTGGAGTAAGTCCGCTAAAAGTGCCTACCATGTTTACTCTTCCATTCTCTGAAACAAAGGTGACCTCCCCTGAAACACCACTATCACTTTTAGGTTCCATCTTAAAAGAAATCATTTCAACTTCCTGGGTGACTTCCTCCAAGGCCTCCTCCATTTCATCTATGGTTTCACTTGTCTCCTTCTTCGCCTCCTTACAGTTGTATGAGGTGATCAGGATTAAGCTCAGTACCGCTATTCTTAGTAATTTCATATTGCTCTTTTTTTAGTTAATACTTAAAGTTACATAATAATACGAGGGCAGTCAATAAAATAAGATTTTAATAAATTCGATGGATGTCTTTGTTTTATGCTAATTCTTTGTTTTTTTTCTCAGGTCCGGATTGAAGAAAACTCCCACTTGAATCCTGTCAAAATTTACCGTATTAAAATGATTCTTGAGATAGCCCACTTGCAAACTGCTATTGTCGGTTATGTGAACGCCCAGGGCCACATATAGCCTATTTTGTCCAAAGATCTGATCCTGTAGATTTATAAATACTTCGTCATATACGTTAACAAAAAAAGTATTTGTAAGAGGAAGTGTTACCTGTAGCCTATAACGCGCTCTGTGTTGCGTATCCGTGGTTTCTCCAAAATCTAAAAACCGTTGTTCCAACCTATATCGATGTTCAAAATTAAACTCACCCACCTTGTTCTTTAAGATGAATTGCTGAAAAATCCGATGCTCTTTGGAATCTATTTCCCCCGGAACTTCTTCAAAGGTATTATCCGTGCCGATATACGCGTAGCCTATTGTGGCAATGGCATCGGGATTTATATGATAGTTTAATCCTGTACGCAGAAGTAATTGATTAAAATTTCCGGCAGTCTCATAAAATCGAAATTGCGCCTCAGAATGAATGCTGAGCTTTTCAGATACCTTATTGGTGCCAAAGTACATATACCAGGCTCCCCAATCATCTTCCCCCGTATTTTGTGCTATACTTGCACCGCTTATCAAAAGAGCAAGAAATATGGTTACTTTTTTCATTCAGATTCATTATTTAATTCAATCGATTGGCCGTCTTGTATAGGTTTGCCCTGGTCTCCCTTTAAATATACTTCAAGAAATTCCAAAACTTTACTGTAGGCTTCAACCTGATTTTCCTTTTTTACGAAACCGTGGCCTTCATCCTCAAAAAGCACGTATTCCACAGGAACCCCATTTTTACGAACACCAGCCACGATCTCGTCAGACTCTATCTGCAGTACCCTTGGGTCTTGTGAGCCCTGAAGGACTATGAGTGGTTTTGTTACTTTATCTGTGTGAAAAAGAGGCGAAATTTCTCGTAACCTCACAGAATCTGCACTATTTGGGTCGCCCAGTTCTTTGTAAAGAGCATCCTTAAAGGATTCCCACCATGGTGGAATACTTCTGAGTGTTCGGATCCAGTTCGTTACGCCAAATAAATTAACGCCAACCGCAAATTCTTCAGGGGTATAGGTAAGCGCGGCCATAGTCATATAGCCTCCATAAGAACCTCCAATGATCCCGATTTTATCGGCATCTATTTCTGGCTGTAAAGCCAGCCAATTCTTGCCTTCTACACAGTCTTTCAAATCCTTGTCACCGTGATTCAGATCATCCATTTGGTAAAAGGTTTTTCCATATCCGCTGCTCCCGCGGTTATTAACGGCAAGAATGGCGTAACCATGATTCACCAGATACTGAATAAAGGAACTAAAATTCTGTCTGCTTTGTCCTCCGGGACCTCCATGAACCCAAACCAGGGCAGGAACTTTGTTTGTTTCAGACGCCTGATGCGGTTTGTAATAAATAGCCGGGATCTCCATACCGTCAAAGGATTTGAACCTAACCACTTCAGCAGTGACCAGATCCTGCGGTTGTATTTCCTTATTTAAAACATCCGTTATTTTATGTTGTTCCCTGGAAGCAATACGATATACATAAAGATCTGATGGAGCACCAGAACCTCCTGCATAAAACCGCATATGGCTTTCATCATCGGAAAATGATACACTCGTTATGTCCATGTCTTCAATGGCTGGTAATGTCATTAATTCGCCGGATGCTACTTCCATTACTTCAATACTATTTTTTGCATCTTCATTAATGTAGGTTACCCGGTATTTCCCATTTTCGGTGAAATACGATCCTGTAATGTCCCAGTCGCGTTCCATCACCTTTTCATGCGTCCCGGTTACCAGGTCGTATTTCATCAGATAGGAAAATTCCGCACCATCATCTGTGGTATAAAGAAAACCCGTATTATTCGTGGTAAAATCCTGAGCACTATTCGCACTTTGATTCTTATTTATTTTGATCAGAGACTTGTCTTCAAACTTGTATAAATAAAGATCACTGTCATTGGTATTAATAGACTTACTAAGAGCGAGATATTTTTCATCATGGGATATAGCCTCCAGATTGTACCCTTCGTCATTTTGGTAGACCAGGGTAGGTGTATAAGTAGCCAGGTCCATTTTATAAAGATCTATATAACGCTTATCCCGTTGATTAGACCCAAAGAAAAAATGTTGATCATCTGTGGCCCAGCGATAAAACAAGGACCTGGCTCCTTCGTAGGGGGTAAGATCCCTGTGAGACCCGTCGCTTTCGCGCAAATAAATATGATAGATCTCATCTCCATTGTTGTCCATACGGAACAACATCCTTTCGTCTTCCGGAAAATAGGATATAGCAAAAACAGAAGAACTATCGGAGGCAGTAACCGGTTGCAAGGATCCACCTGCTACAGGAACTGTATACATATTGTAGATCCCCGATCTGTTACTGGTTACGAGGAGTTTTGAGAGATCTGGAGAAAAACTCCCGCCACCTACATTTTCATTATCCATCATTTGCTCAATGGTATAGGATTTAAGGTTTTGTACAATAGGATCTTCCTTTTTTTCCTTGCAATTCCAGATAACTGCGAGCAGTAGTAAGAGGCTTATTTTTTTCATGATCAGTTTTTTGTATTTATACTTAATTCAATGGTTTTTAATGGTTTTATTACCCAGACCTAGTTTAGTGAAAAAGGGGTTGTTTCTTTGAACATTGAGATGCTCAAGGGTTCTATGGTCTCACGGTACGTCTTCCATTCGTCGCTAAAAAAGGCATTGGTTTTGTCCAATGCGGCTTTTAGATCAGCCTCTGCAAATTCCATAAGTCGCGTCTCCGTTTCCGTGATCCCTGATTTTCTGGATCTTACGTATTGGTAGGCATTCCCAATTCTCCTCATAACAGTAAGTTCCGGATTACGAGTGATCCCCTGCCTTTTATCAACTTTCCCAAGATATATATCTATAAGCCCGTCAATTTTCTTTGAGATATCTTTAGAGGCCTTAATAGCATCCTTAAATGTATCTTTATCAAGTTCTTTGAGATCTTTCTCATATTTATCCGCTATTTTTTTGCTTTCTGCCAATTGCTTAACTGCATCCGCTGCGGTTTGAGTGAAGCCTTCCAGTTTTTTACCGGCATTATACACTTCATTGATCGAGGCAGACGACACATCTAAACGGGGATCAGAAGCAACCGAGATCTTTGTTTCATCCATCATTTCACCAAACGATACCACTACCTTATAAACGCCCGGTTTTACATCCAATCCACCAGCTTCTCTGTTGCGTTTCCGAACGGTTCGCGACGGACGGTCCGGACCTTTTTCATCCATGTTCCAGTAGATCCTGTGGAATCCTGCCTTCTCAGGTGTTTTGTATTTTAAGGTCCTAATGAGGTCCTCTCCGTTGTAAATCTCAACTACTACTGAGTCTTTTGTTTTCTTTGTTTCCTCAGTTTCTTCTCCTTCCTCTTTATCAGCCTTTTCATCCTCGTCTTCTTTCTCTTCAGAGTCTTTTTCATGCTCACCTTTTTTAAGACCTTCTTTCAAAAAATAGGTGATCATAGCTCCTTCCTCTCTGTTATCTGCGTTGAACAGTGCATCTCCTCCAAAACGGCTACCGGTTGGCTGCTGATAGGCTGCCTGATAGGCCGTTGGCGGATCGAACACTTTAATATCTTTCAGCAGTACGCCCGGATCTTCTGCGATGGCTCTTAAAGGTCTTATATCATCCAGAACCCAGGCAGCGCGACCAAATGTGCCTATAACCAGATCGTGCTCTCTGGGGTGAATGGTAAGGTCCTTCGTTGAGACCGTTGGAAATCCTTCTGTCCATTTTTGCCATTTTTTTGCGGCATCGAAGGAAACATAAAGCCCGTCGTCTGTTCCCAGGAATAGAAGGTTTGGATTTTCCGGATCTTCAATGATCGATAGTGTATAGCTTTGCACATCTGATTGGTCCGCTATCCGTTCCCATGTCTTTCCGTAATCTTTTGTTCTGTAGGCGTAAGGCGTATAGTTAAATCGTCGGTAATCATTGGCAATGAGCAATGCTTCACCCCGGTTCCTTGTGGACGCTTTGATCTGAGGGATCCAGCTTCCCTTGGGGAGCCCTTTAATGTTCTGAGTAACTTCTGTCCAGTTGGCTCCTCCATCTTTCGTAATATGCACCCGGCCATCATCTGTTCCTACCCAAAGCATGTCCTTTTCCACTGAAGATGGTTCAATGACCAAAATCGTACAATGGTTTTCTGCTCCGGTGGCATCCATGGTTAGTCCGCCGCTTTCACTTTGTTTTAATTTTTCCGGGTCATTGGTCGTCATATCTCCTGAGATCACTTCCCATGTAAGTCCTTTATCGGTGCTTTTATGCACGAACTGACTCCCAAAATACACGGTGTTATTGTCAAAAGGATCTTGTCCTATACCGGCATTCCAGTTAAACCTGAGTTCTGTAGTGGCATCTGGCGGGGTAGGGCGCACTGAGTAGTTATTCCCGGTAATATGATCATACCTGCTAACAAATCCCTGTTGACTCATGGCATAACCAAATCGTGAATCGTCTTTGTCCGGAACCACGTCAAAGCCGTCCCCAAAGGCAATCTCCTGCCAGTAGCTATTACGTATTCCCTGATCTTTCCAAACATAAGCAGGACCGCGCCATGAACCATTATCCTGCATCCCACCATATACGTTATACGGAAATTCATTGTCTGTACTGATATGGTAGAATTGACCAACGGGGAGATTGCCGATGAATCGCCAGCTTTCCCCTCTGTCTCTGGTGATGTTCATGCCCCCGTCATTTCCATCGATCATAAAATGCCCGTCTTCCGGATGAATCCACCAGGCGTGATGATCTGGATGTACACCATTGGCTACGCCATAGGCCGGCATCAATTCTGTGAAATTCTTGCCTCCGTCTTCCGAAACATTCACATAGGTAAAGACCGAATATACCCTGTTCTCATTCTGAGGATCTACGTAGATCTCCGAATAGTAAAACGGCCTGTTGCCAATATCGTTTTTGTCATTGATCTTTTTCCATGTAAACCCACCGTCTTCCGATTTGTAAAGAGCATTCTTTTTGGCTTCAACCAGGGCATAGACCACTGAAGGTTTGCTTCGGGCCACGGCCACCCCTATTCTTCCAAGTTCGCCTTTTGGAAAACCATCCTCCTCACTGATCTTTTTCCAATTGGCACCGGCATCATGGGTCATATAAAGTCCGCTTCCTGCACCCCCCGACTTAAAGAACCAGGGATCTCTTTTATGTTCCCACATGGCTGCAAACATCTTATTGGGATTCGTTGGATCCATAATAAGGTCGGCTACCCCCGTAGTATTATTCACAAAAAGAATTTTGGACCAGGATTTGCCACCGTCTGTAGTTTTAAAAACGCCTCGTTCCGGATGGGCTCCCCACGGAGAACCAATGGCCCCAACGTATACGGTATTTGGATCTGTTGGATCTATGAGGATCCTATGGATATGTCTGGTTTTTTCGAGTCCCATGGCGATCCAATTCTTGCCTCCGTCCAGTGATTTATATACACCATAGCCTCCATTAAGACTATTTCTTGGATTGCCTTCTCCTGTACCTACCCAGATAACAGAAGGGTTGCTTTGTTGAATGGCAACAGCTCCAATTGATGCTGTTACTTCTTTGTCAAAAACAGGTTTCCATGTAATCCCACCGGAAGACGATTTCCAAAGACCACCCGAAGCCGTCCCAACATACATTATATCTGGTTCTGAAAGCACAACGTCTATGGCAGTTACCCTTCCACTCATTCCACCGGGGCCAATATTGCGGGGTTTCAGATCCTGTACCAGGTCCATTTTAAAGTCTTGAGAGAAGAGGGTAACAGATGCCAAAAGCATCAGGGAGAGTAGTCTTTTTTTCATAATTAGAGTTTGTTCTAGGTTCGTCCGCTAAATATACCAAAATCACTTCTTGTAATTCTTAAATAGTTGTTAAGGAAGTGAGTATTATAGCTCCCAATTAGCCATTTTACAAGTACTTTTTGTTCGACATTAAAATTTATATTTGTAAAAAGGAGGCGATGAATTATTCAAACAGCTTAATGCTTGGTTGCCTATTCGCAGGGATGGCGTTCTATATCACAGGGAACCTACTTAGAATGTATCCTCCAAAAAAGATCAATCGATGGTATGGCTACAGGACCCCCTCTTCTATGAGATCGAAGGAACGATGGGATTTTGCACAGGTATTTGCGGCGAAAGAAATGATAAAACAAGGATTCTTACTCACCGTATTTGGTGTTTTTACGGGATTTTTCTTTGAGTTCGAAGAAACCACGAATATTGTACTAATTGTTTCAGTACTCTTAGTGAGTAGTATTTCGATGATCGTTTTTACGGAAAGGGCCCTTAAAAGGAATTTCTAAATAAGGGAAGAGGAAGTTAATGGTTAGTGGTTTAGCTATTGATCATTCTTGTAGATCTTCCCATTCTTCATCACAAATATTACCTCTTTCATTGCGCTAATATCTCGTGAAGGGTTTCCTTTTACGGCTATCAGGTCAGCCAGAAAATCAGTTTTTACGTAGCCGAGATGGTCCAGATGAAATACGCTGGCATTTACGCTAGTAGCGGCCTTTAAAACATCAAGGGGTTTCATGCCATATGAGACCATCAGATTCATTTCACGGTAGTTCTGTCCATGGGGAAAGACGCCAACATCACCTCCAAATACAATGGTCACGCCCTCCTGTAGAGCGAGGGCAAACGATTTTTTCTTCCCTTTGATCCTTTCCGGAACCGCTTCCTTTTCTTTTTCCCATCCCCTGTATTGTTCAATAGCGTCACCGGCAGCCAATGTAGGGCAAAGAGCAACCCCATGTTTTTTCATTAACTGATAGATCTCTGTGGTTCCGCCGTCTCCGTGTTCAATGGTTTCTACACCTGCCATGATTGCCCGGCGCATTCCCTCCGGCGTACTGGCGTGTGCCACTACATAACTTCCGGCGCTGGTAGCGGTGGCCACCATAGCTTCTAATTCCTGGAGTAAAAAGGTTGGCTCTGATGCTGCTCCGGGGGTCCATCTGTAATCGGCATATACTTTGATAAAAGTAGCACCATTGCCAAGTTGCCTTCGAACGGTTCTGATTCCTTCATCGATGCCACTGACGGTTTCCGCTCCCAAAGGAACTGTTACTCCATCGTGAAATCCCTTGGGGCCATATGCGCCTGTAGCAACAATAGCAGGTCCGGCAACTAACAACCGAGGTCCCGGAATGATGCCATCCTCTATGGTCTTCTTCAAATATACATCCGTATACCCTGCCCCTTCAGCTCCCAGATCCCGCATGGTTGTTATCCCGGCCATCAATGAGTTTTTAGCATGAACAGTTCCCCTGATCGCTCTTTCCACAGGAGATTCCTTAAGTACCTGATCATTCCAGGAGGTTTCATTATAAGGGTGTAGCAAGAGGTGGGAGTGACCCTCAATTATGCCTGGCATTAAGGTCATGCCCGGCAATGAAATTTCTGTAGTTCCGGCAGGCGTTTTAAGTCCGGTTAGGGCACCTGCATATGTAATTAGGTTCCCCTCTACCAAAACCACCCAGTTATCGTGCAAAGATTCGCCATCGAACACATGTTGAGGTATCAGCAAGGTCTGGCAAAAACCTGTACATGAAATACAAAGAATGAGCGTTGAGATACTTTTTGATAAAAATGATTTCATAAAAATTTTAATTTTGAGGGATTCCATGAAAGGATGATTACTGATTTTCTGCATGAGCCGCAATCACCTTAAGTTTTTTGTCGATCGTTTTTCTGTCTATCCATTGTCCTCCTGTCATTACACCAGCTACTTTTTTCAGGGCCTTTATGTCTTCCATGGGGTTTCCCCTGAGCAACAACAAATCCGCTACCATTCCTTCTTTGATTTGTCCAAATTCTTCTTGCCGATTAAAATAGACCGCTGGGTTAATAGTGCCACTTTGAAGGATCTGTAGCGGACTTAAACCGGCGTGGATCATTCCTTCAATTTCATGATGGATAGAGAAACCTGGTACATTAAATAATTGTGGGGCATCCGAGCCAAGGAGGATCCCGTGCCCATTCTCTTGCAAAGCCATAATTAATTGAAGTCGGATAGCATTGAACCGCTCCCATTGAGATAGATTAAAATTGGTACCCTTGCCCATGGTCTCTTCTTTTCGGATCTTCCAATTAGTGAGTGTTGTGACGGGCATATAGATCATTTCGGGCTCACTTAATAATTGATCCGAAGAAACAGGCGCGAACCATCTTTCAAAAAGACTTTGCGTTGGTACTATCCAAATGCTATGTTCATTAGCCAAGGAAACCAGGGAAGGGATGAGGGTGGTATCGGCAAGCATCGTAAAATCGTAGCCAAAAAATCCATTTTTACTGGGATCAACCCCCTCAGTCTCTGGAACCAGGCCTTCCAGAAAGCCGTCCACATGGTCAATGGAAGCATAGCCGCTATTCAGGGCATGCCTAATACCCACATCAACAGGTACATGGCCCGCAAAAGGAATATTCAATTCCCTTGCCGTGGCAACTACCTGATCAAATACCGGTCTTAAAATACCGGGATGAATTTTAAGAAAATCGTACCCATCTTTTTGATACTGAGTAACCTTTGTCCTTGCTTCTTCTGCAGATCTAACGGTGTTGCCGTTTAAAGAAGGGCTGGAAGTGAATATCCGTGGACCTAATACTTCACCATTGGCCACCAATTTTTTTAATTCGAGGTGGGAAGGATGTCCCAACATTCCCCTTATAGTGGTAATGCCGTTAGAGAGGTATAAAAATAAGGTTTCTTCCAAACGTTCCTGTGTAATGGGCGGAGCCGGGATGTGAGCATGCATTTCTGCCAGCCCTGGCATTAAGAACTTACCTTTTCCATCAATGACAATTTTAAAACCTGTGGTATCCACAGGAGTTCCTGTAATACGTTTAATTATTCCCGAATCGATTTCGATGCTTTGGTGTTCGATAATCTTCCCGGTGGCTACATCGAGTATGGAAACATCTGATAAAAGCGTTGCCGATGATTTCTTCGTCTGTGGAACGGATTGGCAGGATACGAGAAAGAGTACTGAAAGAAGGATAATAAGTCGTTGCATTGCCATAGTATTAGATCAGTTTATCCGGCCATCGCTGACCGTTTAAGACTATAGTTTTATGAGTAGGTAAGGTAGCGAATTAGCGATTTAGAAACCTTCTTATTCCTATAAAAATGAAAATAAAAAGAGAAAAACCTATAAAGAAAGGAATGATATATTCCTTGAGATTAAAAGCCAGCATGAGGCCGATGATAAGCAGTTGAAATCCTAAACCAAAAGTAGAAACAGCTGTCATAAACCAATTTGGCAATATTTTACCTGTTACCGCATCCCGGTCGAGTATGTAAATCATTCTATCAAATGGGCCATAAAAAAAACGATAGATCTTAAACAGTAACGTTACATAGCGCTGTTGTTCCCCAGCCAGGGCCGTTGGGACTTTCTCTTCAAAGACCCTGCTGGTGGTATCTCCCTGGAACCTGTTTCGCAGAATCACATAGTAATAATTGTATAGGGTTCCTTGTAACTGAAGCCCGATGAAGGCCAGAATAGTAAGAATTACAGATCCTTGGCTAACATACCAGATTGTTGTCAAAATAAGGATATTCAGAATGATGTCTGAGATAGAATCGAGGTAACGGCCTGTGTAGGAAGGTGTATTCTTTATACGGGCCAGTTCGCCATCCGCCGCATCGAGTATCGATTTTAAAACCAAAAGTGCCGCCGCCACCCAATAATATTGTAAAAGAATACATAAGACAGCCAGCATACCGCAAATCACAAAAAGGAGGGTAACATGGATGGGGGTGGCAGCAGTATTTTTTAAATAAATAGCTATTTTTTTTCCGGCGGCCCTCCCGTAATCGGACAGGTCCATAAAACGATATTCTTCAGGCAATTTAGACATGGTCCTAACGACATCATCAACCTCTATATACAAAGAACGAAAACACGCTGGCTTAGTAATAGAACAAGATGGAATCGTAAAGATATTGTATTTCGAGCAGAAGCGAGTTTTACTCCAGTTTAATGGATTTAATATAAATATTCTTATCGATACGCATCGAAGCCAGATTGGGTAATTTTTCGCTTTTCCAATCTTTGGTAGGGAAAATCCAATGTGCTGTATCTGCATTAAATATACGTACTGGCATATCAAAATCCTCAACAACATTCGTATACCTGTAACTAAGGGTATCTTCTACAATTTTGTATTCGAGTGTCGGGATCTCGGTAGATCTTAGGTATTGATTAAAAAAAGCAGTAAGATCGATGCCTGTTTGTTTGCTTAGAAAGTATTCTATTTGGTTCGTAGTTACGGTTTGATGATAAAACTCCGAATTCATACTTCTTAGTACACTACGCCATTTTTCGTCATCTTCCAACAATTGCCTCAAGGTGTGCAGCATATTGGCACCTTTGTAGTACATGTCTCCGGAACCAGCTTTGTTTACATCGTATGGACCAATGACAGGTCGGTCGTTCCTTATGTACCTTCGGGTTCCTACCACGTATTCTGAGGCTGCCGTTTTGCCCTGGTGATAGTCGAGATAAAGATTTTCGGAATATGCAGTAAAGCCTTCATGAATCCACATATCTGCGATGTCCTTATAGGTAATATTGTTCGCGAACCACTCATGACCTGATTCGTGAATAATGATAAAATCAAAGGTTGTTCCCCATCCGGATCGGGATAAATCATTGCCTAAGTAACCGTTTTGATACTTATTTCCATAGGTAATGGAACTTTGGTGTTCCATGCCCAAATAAGGGACCTCCACCAATTTATAGCTATCCTCGTAAAAAGGATAGGGGCCAAACCAGTGCTCAAAAGCTGCCAGCATGAGGGGTACTTGCTTAAATTGTTCTTTGGCCTTGTCCAGATTATCTCGTAAAACATAGTAGGAAATATCTAAGGGGCCTTTCTCACCGGCATAGGTTTCACTGTAGGAGACATAGTCACCAATATTTACATTCACACCATAGTTATTGATCGGATTTTGCACATACCATTCGTAGGTTTTGGTTTCTTTGAGTTCACTAACATTTTTAAGTCTACCATTCGCGACTGCAACCAGATCTTTTGGCACCGTAACGCTGATAGCCATGCTGTCTACTTCATCATACATATGATCTTTATTCGGCCACCAGACACTGGCCCCAAGGCCCTGACATGAGGTGGCTACAAATGGGTGTCCGTTGGCATCCGCACTCCATGAGAACCCACCATCCCAGGGAGCCCTTATGGCAACCCGGGGATTGCCAGAGTACTTAACTAAAAGCTCATTTACATGCCCTGCGATCTGCGGTTTTTTTAAGGTGACAAAATGTGAATAGCCCTTACTTGTATAAGATAATTCTTGCCCATCCTGAAATATGCTCAGGATTTTCAATGGTTGCTGAAGCTCTAATTGTAATAGCTGCTTTGGTTCAAGCACCTTGTAGTGAATAGTATTGGATCCTTCGATAAACTTCTTCTCAGGAACAACTTTTATTTGAAGATCGTAGAAAGTCAGGTCCCACCAGGCTCGTTCAGGGGTAATACTTCCCCGGAGACTGTCTTGTTGTGTAAATTCCTGGGCACTGCAATGATAACCGCATACCACGATAAAGGCCAGAAGATAAAACCTGTTGTATTTCATTGGGTAGTAGTTAGGAATTAGATTTTGAGACTAAAAGATACGCATAATCACTGGCCTCAAGAATAGACTGCATATTGTTTGTGGTCAATAGAATTTCCAGGGCTTTTTTCTTATCGACCGTATTTTGATAAAACGACTTTGAAATCAGATAGCCCAGGGCATAACCAAGATCGTGCGGTCTGTCTTCTATAGAGCCGCCGTTATAGAGCCAATTCGAAAGATCTTCTGAGTAGAGTTCATCCTGCAAATCTGAGAAAATCATCTCCAGATTTTCCGGGGAGCTCAAATACTCTATTTGCGCTGATTGCAGGGGCACTCCAGTGGATAGCTCCACCAAAAAATCGCATACGCCTTCTTCTATGATCTTATAGAGAATGGTATCCTTGTTTTCCTGATCCCCATAATTTTGCTGAAAATGCATTAACTCATGTAAGATAAGTTGAGGAAGCATACTAATGTCCATAATGGCATCTTTTTGCCAATCATTAAGCTCCATCATTGGCATTCCGTCCGATTTTCCGTACATGTCTCCGCCAATAAATAACCCCATTTCAGAAGCAGTTCCTCCGGAATTTAGGAGTCCCGGAACCATGTATACCTTTGGGAAAACAGCATCAGGATAGTTTTTTTTAAAGGTCTGCATGGCCGATTCAGTTCGTTTTTTCAGTCCCTCAACATTTTGTTTTTTTAAAAAATCTTTAAGATAGGTGTAATACTTTGGCGAGCCATTGATCATCTGCCCGTACATATTTTCCAGATTGTAGTATCTGATGGCGTAATAGTCCCTGATTTCAGGTGGCCCAAGTAATACATATTCCTTTAAATACTGTTTGGCACTGTCCGGCCTGGCCTTTGCTTGCTCAAAGTAGGGCCAGAATTGATCCATCGACCTCATTTCCAAGTTAAAGTTTGAAATTTTATGAAGTTTTACTTCAAGAGAATCAAGACGTTTTTTTAGATGTTTTGCCTCCTTAGTGTTTAATTGAACTAGTCCCGGATATTGTTTGAGAATGGTTGGATTGGCCATTCCGTGATCAATGGCTTTGTGGATAAGAAGTACTGTAGAATCTAATTTATCAGCAAGGAGATAGAGTGAAGCAGCTTCCATATAAAGCTCTGATGAATTAAGGTCAATATTTGCTTCAACGATCTCCCTTGCAATCTCGTCATAACGTCTGTTACGTTCCATTCTCTCGTAGTCTTCGAAAAGAACATTAAGATCTGGAAGGTAGCCGGAACGGGCCATGGAAACCTTTTCATTTTCGGGCTCGCCACAGCTAAGCAGTAAAAAACAAAGACCACCAAATAGCCCTTTGTTCAAAATTTGATTTTTTGCCATTATTCTTTAATTCCGAAATATACCATTGGGGAATACTACCTGACTTTCAAATCCTTCCGGACTGACTGAAGCAACGCCAAAGAAAAAGTTGTCGATCACGATACCATCTAAGGTGAACTCATCAATATCACCTACCATTCTGCTGTGATCCCAGGTAGGGGAGGTGGTATCTCGCCAATAGATCTTATAGCCGGCAGCTCCTTCAGATTTACTCCATTTTAAAATAGCGGAGGGCGCAACAATGCCACCTATTTGTACTTCCTTTGGTGCCGGTGGCGCCCAGGCCAGAGAGGCTAAATTTATGGCATTTACAGCCGTAAGTTTTTCGGCATATTCAAAATTTACATGTTCTAACACATCGCCGTAGGCAATTCCATTTTCAACACGTATATCCTGATGCTGCTGGGTGTAATTTTCATGCGCCTCCATGATCCTGATTCCGGCAAAACCCTCATCATTAAAGGGCCTGTGATGGCCCCCACGTCCAAATCTATCTAAGCGATATATCAGCATAGGATTCATTTCAGGCATGAAGGTTTTGGTGGTCTTGTGGACATATCGGGCTATTTGTCTGGAAATACCATCTACCTCCCCGCCGTAAAACCTTCTTGCATTTCGTTGTCGCTCTGTTTCTGTAGGAGGTACAGGCTCCGAGAAGATCCTGAAATCGCGATTGCTAGTAACACCGTCCACGCCGGTGATATTTCCAATCATATCATTATTCAGGATCCCTATAATGTCCCAACCTTTATCTTTGGCATACCCCGCCAAAAATTTACCGCCGTATAATCCCTGTTCTTCGCCAGATAGGCCTACATAAATAATACTATTTTCAAAGCTGTATTTGGAGAGAACCCTTGCAGCTTCAATAGTGCCGGCCATGCCACTTGCATTGTCATTTGCTCCCGGGGAATCAGAGGTGTAATTTGTTGGATCACTTACCCTGGAATCTATGTCTCCACTCATAATGATATAGCGATTGGGATATTTAGTACCTTTTTGAATAGCCACTACATTCACGACCATTACATCCTTTACAATTCGTTGATTATCACCCTTTTTTACTAATTCTTTGTGATAAAATACGTCAAGGCAATTGTTACAAGAAGATGAAATATTTTCAAACTCTCCTTTTATCCACCGCCGGGCAGCACCAATCCCTCTTGTCGGAGACAGGGTGTCGCTAAGTGTGTGCCGTGTGCCAAAATTGGCAAGTTTAGTCACATCTGCTTTAATGCGTTCTGAAGAAACAGCATCAATAATCGCGTAAATTGCGTCTGATGATTGACCATATGAATATTGAAAGGAAACAAATAGGGCAACATAAAAGATTTTTTTCATAATATTTTTTTTCTGTATTTTTTATCGAACCAAACTGCATGAAGGTAACATAATGGTCCTAAAAGGCCATATAAGAACCCTGGAGCTCCAAAGTTAATACCAACTTTTAAAACTCCTAATATAATCGACAATATTGCCACCTGTACATAAATAGAAAAATGCTGGGCATAAAAATGAAGGTCAATAGCACTTTCTACAGATCTCGTCCTTCTGTAGGCCCTCAAATACATGAGTGAATAGCATAAAAAGATCACGGCAAAACCAAAGCCATACATCACAAATAAGGATGCCAATTCGTCCCTGTTGATCGCCTGGAGACCCATCCATGAATTGATCAATGACTTTAATGGAAAGACGTAATAAAGCACAACAAAAAGGAGTACAGAATTCAAAGCAATGATCCAGTTATCTATATACGAATTCCTTCTAAAAAAATTGTAATGTACCTTCCATAACATCACTAGCACAAAGAAACTAGCTCCAAAACTAATAAAACTACCAGCTTTTGCCCCGGTCAGCCAAAGCGTGTTCTCCATATCAAGCGTCACGACCATCAGGGTTGCCGCAAAGGCAAATACCCCGTCACTAAAGGCTTCTACTCTGTTGATGTTGTGTAAGAATTTCATCAGGCTTATGATTAATTTTCAGGAACCTCCGCCACAAAAGCCAATTTGCCGGAAATACTATTTGAAGTGATCCTGGATATCCCGGTAATGTCGCTTTTTAAAAATTCTTTTATGACCTTCCACTGGTCAATGTCTGAACCAGGTGTGAATTTAATGATCTGATTTTCATTTCCAGCCAGGATGGTCCCGTTGATCAACCAGCAAATGTCCTGAACACCCGGGGGTAAGGACACTATTTTTGTGGTCGCTCCAGAAAGAGGATCAAGAGATTTTATTTCCATGGCACCCCCTTCTTTGCTTATATAACTTATCAGCGTTGAGTTAGGGATCTTGTGAAGTGATCTGCCTACGTTTTTCTGAAAAGTATAATTACTTCCATCCTTAAGATTGGAGACCACAAGGTCCATTCTATCCTCGACCAACACCGAGGAGATGATGATATTTGGATCGTACCATAGGTGATAGCCTACTTTCAGGTCCTTTAGAAGAACTTCAGCCACTCCTGTATCATAGTCGTACTCATATAACAATTGAGTGCCGTCTGTATCCAGTCTGATCGCTGAAATGGATCGCTTTCCGGGGATCTTTAAAGGCGAATATTCACTGCCATTACTTGTATCTGACTTCCATTGCAAACTATCCTTATTCAGGGCGTAGGCTGCAATATCGGTTTGGCCATTACGCGTTGAGGAGAACAGGATCAGGTTGTCGTTGTAAAAAGAAGGTTGATTGTCATATCCGGGATTGTTAGATATGTTTTGTAAGGTATCAAAGTGCATATCTTCCGAATTGGGGATCACTGTCATAACAAATACTTCCGTATTTGTCTGGCCTCCAGCTGCAATTGAACAAATACCAAGCATGAACACTAGCAGTATTCTCAGATACTTATACTTTTTCTTCTGTAAATCGTTCGAGTAAATCACGAACATTTTTTATACTATCTATATAGTATTTGGCTTGTGTTTTCTGTCGGCCCACTTTTACGGTCACGGTGACTCCGGTAGTTCCTGGAACATAAACTCATCGGTCCAGTCATCTCCAATGGCAAACACAAAATCATAATCCCCTGCGTCAAAATACGCATTGCGGCCCTTCCTTTATTCACATTGCTACTTTTTATCTCCATTACCTTATTGCCATTCAATACACTTAAGATCGTCGTTTGCGATCAGACTGCGTAAACACCGTATTGAGTTCATGAGGCCCGCTTTGCCCAAATCGGGATCCGTTTTGCGGTAATGCCAAGCGAGGGAATAGTTTTTTTCCTCAATAAAACTGCCGGGTGTGCGGTCGACAAAAGATTCCAAGACGGGCAAATTTTTTCCATCCAATCATTTTTTACGTTTTCGAGCATTGTGAAATCCGATCCATTTTCTGAAATCCATACCCCATGTTCCACGATCATATTATATTTTTTGGTTAGGAACCATTTGGTAAAGGTTTCCTTATCACGACCACTGATGAGATAAACATCGGTATTTGGCAAGGCAGTCAAGGCGTCCAACAGGTCATACAACGCTTCATCCGGGGCTGCTTTTTGGGGATCATTGTGAAACCCGGAAAGGGTACCATCATAATCTAAAAACAGCAATCGTTTCTTGGCTTTCTTAAAATCGTCATAATAGTATTGGTAAGATCTTTCGGTAAACGTTTTGAAACATTGGTCGCATCCTTGTCCTTTTGCGCCGTAAGGGAGCGCATAAAATCATTCGCCCATTTTTCCACATTGTAGCGTTCAAGCCTTTTTTGTAATACTGCATTCCGGGACTTTTGTTCTTCAACTGGCATGTTTATGGCTCGGTGAATGGCATCGGCAATTTGCTCAAAATTATTAGGATTGATCAAAAGGATTCGTTCATCTCATTGGCAGAACCGGCCATTTCACTTAATATAAGCACGCCTGTCTGATCTGTTCGAGTGGCGATATATTCTTTGGCCACGAGGTTCATCCCATCCCGAAGCGGGGTCAACCAAGCAATATCACTCGAGGTGTATAAGATCAATAAGATTTTCAAAAGGCACAGAGCGATAAAAATACCAAATAGGGGTCCAGCTTACTGTGGAGAACTCTCCATTGATCCGGCCTACCAATTCATCAATTTCTCTTTTCAATAATTGGTATTGGGGAACATTGGAGCGGGAAGGGACAGCTAAGATAATCAGCCGTACCTTTTCTTTGTATTGGGGATATTTATTTAAAAAATATTCAAAAGCATTTAATCTTTTTGCGATGCCTTTGGAATAATCCAAACGGTCTATTGATAGAAGTAATTTGGCATCTGGGGAAGCTTTTTATGGCTGTTGAGTCTTCTGTTGTAGTTCCGATTGATTTTTTTTGGACAGTCGTGATCTTATGGTGTTTGGCCGCTTCACTGAATTTTTTATAATCGATTCCCATGGGGAAAGAATCGACCTTTATGACCCTATCATCTGTATAGATGTCATTAAAACTTACCTCCATTCCCAATAACCTCCGTACCGAACTTAAAAAATGCCGCTCATAATCGTAGGTATGGAAACCGATTAAATCGGACCCAAAAGACCATGTAATACTTCTTCACGCCATGGAAGGTTCTAAAAATCTCATAGGACGGGAAGGGGATGTGTAAAAAAAAGCCTATGGAAATGTTCGGTCGTTGTTCACGAACCATTTGCGGAACCAACATCAATTGATAGTCATGTACCCATATAGTATCATCTTCATCTGCTTTTTCCAAGATGGCATCGGCAAACTTTTGGTTGACCGCTTTGTAAATATTCCAACTATCCAGTTCAAACTCCGAATATTCCAAGAAAATAATGAAAAAGGGGCCATATGGTACGGTTGCTAAAACCGTAATAAAATCCATCAACTTCGGCTGCGGTTAAATTTACTTTTGAAGACCCATGCTCTGCCAGGGCCTCATCAATTTTTAGGTTCAATTTCTGTTGGTATTTCCTCATCCGTTAGGCCGCTCCATCCAATCCATAGGCTATGCCCTTCAGAGTGAACTGATTTCATCCCGGTAGCCAGATCCTCCTACACTTGGTATTGCAGTGATGGTTCCATTGTAATTTGCAATTGTACAGGTAGTCTATTTGAGATTATGATAGTTTTGGCCATAAAATGAATTTTTTTAACTCCTTTTAGCTTTAATTTCTCTAAATTTCGTCAAATTGCGGCGCAATATACAATGAAACGAACTTTTTTACAGATTCTCATTTATGGATAATTTAGATTACGGAATTATCGGAAATTGTAGAGTGCGGCATTGATTTCCAAAACAGGATCAATTGATTGGTGCTTGTTTGCCCGAGTTTGATTCTTCTTCGGTCTTTGCCAAATTGTTGGACGAAAAAATAGGAGGAAGTTTTGAAATTATGGTGGCACGCATATACTGTAAAACAACGCTATAAAAAAAACACCGCCGTCCTCATTACCAGATTCAGTGATGGGGAAAATATTTTTGAGTTACACGATTTTATGCCAAGGTATCTTAAGGGATTAATTCGTATTATGGACCTCCGGAAATAGCCCGATTTATTAAACATATTGCATGGCAAACCAAGTTTTAGTGTGCATTATGACCCCAAGTTGGAATATGCTGTGGGGAAGACGCATACATATGTAAAAAGAAATTTATAGTCAGTCTTACACAGGGGGAGAAATTCGATACTGTTTTTCTGTACACTTCATTTAATAAGAATGCCATCGTGGAGGGTAGGGAGATTGAGCTCACCGAAAATGGGTATTTTCTTTTGGGATATAATGAGAAAATCTTTCAACCAAGCACCCGAAAGTTTATCTTGAACTTGAAAGAACAAAGGTATATTGGTTAAACTGGAGCAATAAAACGCCCAACTATAAAAAATACAACGCTCAGATAAACCGCAGTGCCATTACCCTGAAATTATTGAGCTATGATAAGACCGGGGCTGTTTTGGCTGCTGCCACCACTTCGCTTGCCGGAAACCATCGGAGAGGTCAGCAATTGGGATTATCGTTTCTGCTGGATAAGGGATGCATCTATGGTGATCAAGGTTATGGCCGATCTTGGACATAAAAATGTGGCCAGAAGATACCTTCAATTTATAGTCGATCTTATTCCGGATAAGGATGAGAAACTGCAGATCATGTATGGGATCAATAAGGAAAAAAAATTAACGGAAAAAACCCTGGATCATTTAAGTGGGTATAAGGGTTCAAAACCTGTGCGGATAGGAAATGCAGCTTATGAACAAAAGCAAAACGATATTTATGGGATCTTGATGGATGTCATTTATGAGCAATTGATTAAACACAGTACCGATATTGAAAATGGGGAGGAACTGTGGGGTATTACCAAAGGTATTGTTTGGATTGTTTCCAAGCACTGGGAGGAACCCGATAAAGGAATTTGGGAATTCCGAACAGAGGACAGGCATTTTACTTTTTCCAAAGTGCTATGTTGGGTTGCTATTGACCGAGCGATCAAAGTTGCCAGGATTTTGGAAATACTAGGAAGATAGAAAAATGGAGCCTTTTGGAACAAAGCATTAAGAAAGATATTATGGATAATGCCTGGAATGAAGAGGTAAATGCCTTTACACAGTCCTATGGGTCACCAAATTTGGATGCCTCCGTACTCTTGATGGAATCTTATGGTTTTATTCATGCCAAAGATCCAAAATTTGTAAGTACGGTAAAAGCCATAGAACAGGAATTGAGCAATGATGGATTGTTGTATAGGTATAAGAATGAGGATGATTTCGGATTGCCTTCTTCCTCCTTTACCATCTGCACATTTTGGTTTATCAATAGCCTGTTTAAAATAGGGGAAGAAGAAAAGGCGATGGCACTTTTTGACAGACTTCTTAGCTTATAGTAATCATTTAGGTTTGTTTAGTGAAGATATTGATTTTAAGACCAAAAGGTTATTGGGTAACTTCCCTCAGGCCTATTCCCATCTTGCCTTAATCGAATGTGCGATCAATTTTTCAAATAAAGCTACCGAACAACAGGTCCTCGAATCTATGCAATGATCATAGCATCTCCCTTTTGTTTTATAAGGGTAAGTAATTCCTCAAGATGATCCATCGTGGTAAATGGATTCATGATGGTGGTTCTAAGTAATTGAATGCCCTTGATCTTGGTCTGAACAATGTAAAATTTACCTTCTTCAACAATTCATGTCTTATTCTTTGGTTGATTTCATCCAACTGATTCTGGGACACACCTCTTCCACATATCTAAAACAAACAATATTTGACATAGGGTTGACCGCTAATTGTAATTTTGGATCTTTATCGATCTGCTGACCAAAATCCGTCCCAGATCGTAAAGTGTGGTCACATTCTGATCAAAAACAGCCTCTCCATAAGTCTTAAGAAGCAAGAACCATTGTAGGCTCATCATGGTCTTGGTACATTCAAAAGTTTGCTTCGCCAGATTATACCAATCTTCATCCTCCGATTGTTGGAGGAGATAGTCCGCATGCTGACTAAAGGTAGAATAAGAGTGAATCCCGTCCCGGAAAATAAGTGCCGTTGTGATCGTAGACATCATCATCATCTTATGACCATCTATCACCACCGAATCGGCCATTTCGATACCCTGTACGGTATGTTTGTATTTTTCTGAGAAGATGGCAGCGCCTCCGTGAGCTCCGTCCACATGAAACCATATATCTTTGGCTATACAAAACTTACTTATGGCCGTAAGATCGTCATAGATCCCCGTTGCCGTTGAAGGGGCACTTCCTACAACGGCAAATACCTCTATTCCCTTCTTTTGAGCATCTGAATAATATTTTTCGAGCAGTGCGGTATCTAAAGAAAAATCATTGGTAACAGGCACTTTAATGATACCTTCAGTTCCTAATCCCATGATCCTGGCTGCCCTATCAACGCAATAGTGTGCTTCGGCAGAAACCATGATGCCCAATTGTGAAGAATTCCCTTCATTCCAAACATCGGGTGCTGCCTTTGCCTTCCTGGCCGAAAGTAAGGCTGTTAAATTCGCCAGGGTACCCCCTGAAGTAAGAAAACCACGAGCTTTGTCTTTAAAACCCAATTTTTTTGCCAGAAGATCGGTTACAATACGTTCAATAGCTGTTGGAGCCATTCCCATTTCATATACGGCCATTCCATTGTTGAGGAACGAACTCACGAGTCCGGCTAAAGCAGCCTGTGGGGCAGGGGCACATACCTGATGCCCAATATATTTTGGATGATGAACATGGGTTGTATGGTTTAAAACCTCAGGAAAGAATTGGGCGAGTGCTCCTTTTTTATAAAAGTCGGACCAATAGTTCTTCTCTTCTTCGGGTGAGTTCCACTGAATAACACGAGTGTTTTTTTCATGCAGGCTATTAGTGAGGTGGTTGGCGAGAACATCAATAAGAGCATGTCCTTGTTCTCGAAATGTTTCAGGAGAATAAACCTCTTTTAAGATATTCTTTATCATATCATTATTTGTATTGGCCATCAAGATTATCAGATCTTTATAAGAGATCTTCAGCTGCTAAAATAGCGAGAAACGTGCATAATTAATTACATTTGAGCTACAACAATAAAAAACGACATAACATGAAATTAAAAGTACTGTTTTCATTCTTTTTAATGGGTGCATTGCTATGGTCCTGTAATGAGGCTTCTTCCGAAAAACCGGTAACATCAACAGATGAGACTAGCTTTGATTACGTAGTTGAGCAATTTGCAGATATTCAGATCCTTCGATATCAGATTCCAGGCTTTGATGAATTAAGCATTGAACAAAAGAAACTGGTTTATTATTTATCACAGGCTGGTTTAGCCGGACGAGATATTATTTGGGATCAGAATTACCGCTATAATTTGCAGATCAGAACAGCTCTTGAAAATATATATGAGAATTACAAGGGAGATAAAGAGAATGACAACTGGCAGGCCTTTGAGACATATTTAAAAAGGATATGGTTTTCTAATGGTATACATCATCATTACTCCAATGATAAATTAATTCCGGAATTCTCTTCTGAATATTTAACGGAACTCTTAAATGACACCAATACAGTGCTAAGTGGTGATCCTTTTGATGTGATCTTCAACGAACAAGACTCCAAGAAAGTGAATAAAAAAAAAGGAGTAGACAATGTGGCAGCCTCTGCTGTTAACTTTTATGACCCTTCTATTACCGACCAAGAAGTGGAAGCATTTTATGCCACCGCCTATAAAGGTCCGGAGGGCAAACCAGTTGAAACAGGTCTGAATACTAAGTTGGTAAAGAAGGACGGTAAGATCATGGAGGAAGTTTATAAATCGGGTGGACTCTACGGTAGTGCCATAGACGAGATCATAAAATGGTTGGAGCTGGCAAAGGGCGTTGCTGAGAACGAGCAGCAAGCCAACACGCTTTCTTTACTTATTGATTACTATAAAACAGGCAATCTTGATACCTGGGACGAGTACGCTATTTCCTGGGTTAATTCAAAAGAAGGGGATATCGATTGGATCAACGGTTTTATAGAAGTTTATAATGATCCAAAGGGCTATAAGGGATCCTATGAGAATATTATCCAGATAAAGGATTTTGAGATGTCCAAACAGATGGCCGTATTATCAGAGAATGCCCAATGGTTTGAAGACACTTCTCCATTGATGGAAGAACATAAGAAAAAAAATGTGGTAGGCGTATCCTATAAAACAGTGAATGTGGCGGCTGAGGCAGGAGATGCTTCCCCAAGTACGCCTATAGGGGTTAATTTGCCCAACAACAATTGGATTCGGCAAGATCATGGCAGTAAGTCCGTTTCCCTTGGAAACATAATTGATGCTTATAACAATGCCGGAGGTTCTGGTCGTTTAAAGGAATTTGCCAACGACGAAGAAGAGATCGCGTTTGAAGAAAAATACGGGAAGACTGCGTCAAAACTTCTAACGGCGCTGCACGAAGTCGTTGGCCATGCTTCAGGGCAATTAAATGAAGGCGTGGGACAGCCAAAAGAAACCTTGAAAAATTATGCATCTACCATGGAAGAAGGGCGCGCAGATCTTGTAGGATTGTATTTTTTAATGGATCCGAAATTGCAGGAATTGGGCCTTACTGATAATTCTGAGGAATTAGGGAAGACTGCTTATGATAGGTATATCAGAAATGGGTTGGTGACACAGTTGGTGCGAATTAATCTTGGAGATGATATAGAGGAAGATCATATGGTAAATCGACAATGGGTGTCTTCATGGGTTTTCGAGAAAGGGATGGCAGATAATGTCATCGAAAAGGTGGAACGCGATGGAAAGACCTATTACAACATCAATGATTACATGAAATTACGAACTTTATTCGGGGAATTACTAAAGGAAACACAACGTATTAAATCCGAAGGCGATTTTAAAGCGGCACAAGATCTGGTAGAAGGGTATGGAGTAAAAGTGGACCAGAAGTTGCACGCTGAGGTATTAGAGCGTAATTCGGTATTTAAGTCGGCGCCTTACAGTGGATTTGTGAATCCGGAATTAGTGGCAGAAATGAACGATGCAGGGGAAATTAATTCCATAATTATGGTGCAACCCGAATCCTTTGCAGGACAGATGATGTCTTATTCAAAAAAATATGGATTTCTTAAATAGACAATCATTCTTATTAATAAAAAAAACCGCCTGTATCAGGCGGTTTTTTTATGGTGGCGGTGCATTTCTTTCTAGCTGTCAAAAGTATAGGCGTTATCTGCCGCTACCTTCTCTGCGATTTGATTTCTTAAGGCTACTACATTTGGCTGATTGGTGTACTTTGTAAACCGTTTTAATCCCATCAGCATCATTCTTTGTTCATCACCTTCTGCAAAGGAAACTATTGCTTCTTTACCTTTTTTAACCACAATATCGACCGCATCGTATAAATAAAGTTGTGTCATGGCGATCTGAACAGTCTGCGAGTCTTTTCCATTTCGCTTGGCATTTTTCTCTGTACGCAGTAAAGTAGATTCTGCCATATAGATCTCGATCAAAATATCTGCTGCAGCTAACAAAATTTGCTGATGTTCTTCAAGCTTCGGACCAAATTTTTGAACTGCACTTCCTGCGATCATTAGAAAGACCTTTTTTAATCGTGCGATCAAATCTTTTTCTTCTGCAAATAACTCAGAAAAATCTGGTGTGTCAAAGGAAGGGATACCCATCAATTCTTCTCCTACAGCCGTTGCAGGTCCCAGGAGGTCCACATGGCCCTTCATAGCTTTTTTAACGAGCATACCTACGGCGAGCATTCTATTAATTTCATTGGTGCCTTCGTAGATCCTGGCGATCCTTGCGTCTCTCCAGGCTTTTTCCATAGGAGTATCTGCACTGAAGCCCATACCACCCAAGATCTGAATTCCTTCATCCGTAGTGTTTTGAACATCTTCTGAAACCGCTACTTTTAAAATGGAACATTCTATGGCGTATTCCTCCACGCCTTTTAATTCGGCTTCCTGATGTGAATTACCTTCGGCTTCTCTAATGGCAATGCGCTCTTCGATGTTCATGGCAGCCCTGTAACAGGCAGATTCTCCTGCGTATGCATTGGTGGCCATTTGAGCAATTTTGGATTTAATGGCACCAAAATTTATGATAGGTGTCTTAAACTGTATACGTTCATTGGCATACTTCACGCCTTCCTTAATAACGCGTCTTTGAGCCTCCAAACATGCTGCAGCTAACTTGATCCTTCCCACATTCAAGGCGTTCATGGCTATTTTAAATCCATTGCCGCGCTCAGAAAGCATATTTTCTGCCGGAACCTTGGTTTCATTAAAGAATACCTGCCGGGTGGAGGAGGAGTGAATACCTAATTTCTTTTCTTCCTCGCCCATCGAAATTCCATTCTTTGGGTCATTTTCTACGATAAACCCGGTGATGTTCTTGTCGTCCCCGATTCGGGCAAAAACTATGAACACATTGCAAAATCCTGCATTGGAGATCCACATTTTTTGACCGGTAATGCTGTAATGTTTGCCATCTTCGGAGAGCACGGCCTTGGTCTTCCCGGAGTTTGCATCGGAGCCCGCACCAGGTTCAGTAAGACAATAGGCACCGAACCATTCACCGGTGGCTAGTTTAGGCACATATTTTTTCTTTTGTGCTTCTGTTCCATAAAGCGTAATTGGTAGTGTTCCTATTCCTGTATGAGCACCAAAGGCCGTACTAAAGGACCCTGTTGCCCCCGAAATATAATCACACACCAACATTGTTGAGACAAAGCCCATGCCCATACCACCGTATTCAGCTGGAACAGCGATGCTCAAAAAGCCTAATTCTCCCGCTTTTTGCATACACTCTTTGGTAAAAGCGTAGTCTTTATTTTCGAAGCGTTCCCAATGGGCCCAAAGTTCACGATCAACAAACTCCTTAGTGCTGTCGCGCATCATCTTTTGCTCTTCATTGAGATCCTCAAGGGTAAAAATGTCTTCACATTGGGTTTCCTTAACCAGGAATTGACCCCCGCGTAAAATATCCTTGTTTAAAGTTTCTGTACTCATTTTATATTGTTTTGTCTGATTCTAGTTTAAAAATTCAAAGATCCCTGCGGCTCCTTGCCCGGTTCCAACACACATAGTTACCAACCCATGTTTTCCTTGCATTTTTCGTTTACGCATCTCGTCAAAAAGTTGCACGGATAACTTAGCACCGGTACATCCCAGGGGGTGGCCTAAAGCAATAGCCCCTCCATTTACGTTTACGATCTCCTGATTCAGATCCAATTCGCGGATCACAGCCAGGGACTGAGAAGCAAATGCTTCATTTAATTCTATGAGTTCCAATTGATTCTGACTCATTCCTGCCTGTTTCAGGGCTTTTGGAATGGCCTTTACAGGGCCAATACCCATGATCCTGGGTTCTACACCTGCCGCTGCGTAATTTACCAACCTGGCAATAGGTTCTAACTTTAATTCTTTTACCATTTCTTCACTCATTACCAACACAAAGGCTGCCCCGTCACTCATTTGGGAAGAATTTCCTGCGGTAACACTACCTCCAGCCGCAAAGACCGGGCGGAATTTTGCCAGCACTTCTATTGCCGTATCAGCCCTAGGTCCTTCATCCTTAGCAACGGTATATTCGGTACTTTCCTTTTTTCCGGCCGCATTAATAAAGGTGTGTTCTATGTTGATTGGAACGATTTGATCCTCGAACTTACCTTCTTTTTGCGCTTTTAGCGCTTTCATATGGGAGTTGTAGGCAAATTCATCCTGATCTTCTCTGGATACCTTAAACTGGTTGGCAACGGCCTCCGCCGTGAGGCCCATACCCCAGTAATAATCTTCATTTCCTTCTTTGGCAGCTGCATAGTCTGGTGTGGGTTTGTACCCACCCATAGGGATATAGCTCATGCTTTCTGCTCCTCCGGCAATGATACAATCTGCCATGCCTGCCTGTATTTTCGCAGTTGCAATACCAATAGTTTCTAATCCTGAGGCACAATACCGGTTTACGGTAACCCCAGGAACATCATCTATTTTCAGCCCCATAAGAGAGATGAGTCGAGCCATATTAAGACCTTGTTCGGCTTCCGGCATAGCATTTCCCACGATAACGTCATCAATTCTTTTTTTATCTAACTGTGGAACCTCTTTCATAAGGTATTCAATGGTTTCGGCCGCCAGTTCATCGGGGCGCTTGAAACGAAACAGACCTCTGGGTGCTTTTCCAACGGCAGTTCTGTATGCTTTTACGATATAAGCTGTTTTCATGTTTTAATTTCTAAGGGGTTTACCAGTTTTTAGCATATGTTGAATCCTTTCCAGAGTTTTTCTTTCCGTACAAAGTGAAAGAAAAGCTTCGCGCTCCAGATCGAGCAGATATTGTTCACTTACGTAGCTCGCTTCAGACAAATCGCCTCCTGCCATGACATACGCTAATTTATCAGCTATTTTCTTGTCGTGTTCGGAGATGTAATGACCGGCTTCCATAGAATCGGTGCCTACCAGAAACATACCAAGGGCTTGCTTTCCGAGAACTTTTACATCTGTTCTTTGGGCAGGTTGGGTGTAACCCGATTCAGCCATTAATTTGGCATGTGCCTTTGCGGTGGCAATTTGACGATCTTTGTTGACAACGACGATATCCTTTCCTTTTTGCAGAACACCCAGGTCATAGGCTTCATAAGCAGAAGTAGAGACCTTTGCCATTCCTATGGTCAGGAAGTATTCCTGAAGGACATTTAATTCCACATCATTCTTTCTGAAAGTATCGGAGGCTCTCAGGGCCATTTCCTTGGATCCGCCACCTCCCGGAATTACACCAACCCCAAACTCTACAAGTCCCATATAAGTTTCTGCCGCGGCTACAACTTTGTCCGCATGCAAGGATAATTCACAGCCGCCACCCAAGGTCATTCCATGAGGCGCTGAGACGGTAGGAATAGCGGAATATCGCATCCTCATCATAGTGTTCTGAAACATTTTGATTGCCATATTAAGCTCATCGTATTCTTGTTCCACGGCCATCATAAAGATCATACCGATATTGGCACCTACGGAGAAGTTGGCCCCCTGATTTCCCACCACAAGACCTTGAAAGTCCTTTTCAGCCATGTCTATGGCCTTATTGAGACCCATTAGAACATCTGCTCCAATAGTATTCATTTTGGATTGAAATTCCACGTTTAAGATTCCGTCACCCAGATCTTCAACGACAACCCCACTGTTCTTAAATACCTCTTTAGATTTTCGGATATTATCGAGTATGATAAAGGCATCCTGTCCGGGCACTTTCTTCATCGATTTCCCCTGAATATCATAAAAGTAAGTAGCTCCTTCTTTTACCTCATAAAAGGAGGAAATACCGGCAGCTTTCATATCAAGTACCCATTGAGCCACCTTTTGATTTTCGGCGGTGAGCAGCTCCAGTCCTTTATCTAAACCAATGGCATCCCAAATTTGAAAGGGTCCGTGTTCCCAGCCAAATCCGGCCTTCATGGCATCATCTATTTTGTATAATTCATCAGAAATTTCAGGAATTCTATGTGAAACATAGGCAAAAAGAACTCCAAAACTTTTTCGATAAAAATCGCCAGCTTTGTCTTTACCACCCACTAGAATTTTAAATCGGTCTATAACCTTATCTACGGTCTTTGTAAGTTCTAAGGTTCCGAATTTTGCACTCTTTTTGGAACGGTATTCCATACTGTCCAAATCCAGGGTAAGGATCTCACTTTTTCCATCGGACTGTCTTTCCTTTTTGTAGAATCCCTGACCAGATTTACTTCCAAACCACTTATTGTCGGACATGGTTTTTATAAAACCGGGCAGTTGAAATAATTCGTGGCGCTCATCTTTTGGGCAATTTTCATAAATACCATTTGCCACATGAACAAGGGTATCTAGACCAACAACATCCACAGTACGGAAGGTGGCCGACTTTGGTCTTCCAATAACCGGTCCGGTTAGTTTATCAACTTCTTCTACCGTGAGCCCTAATTCCTTCACAGCGTGAAACAGGCTCATGATGCTAAAGATGCCGATTCGGTTTCCAATAAATGCCGGCGTATCTTTTGCAATGACAGAGGTTTTTCCCAGAAATTTTTCGCCGTATCCATTCAGAAACTCAAGTACTTCACCGGATGTTTTTGGTCCGGGGATGATCTCAAAAAGTTTGAGATATCTGGCCGGATTAAAAAAGTGCGTCCCGCAGAAATGCTGTTGGAAATCTTCACTTCTGCCTTCACTCATAAAGTGTATCGGAATCCCTGAAGTATTAGAGGTGATTAGGGTACCCGGTGTTCTGTGTTTTTCCAGATTTTCAAAAACTTGTTTTTTGATATCGAGTCTTTCTACGACAACTTCTATGATCCAGTCTACCCCGGCTACTTTGGCGATATCGTCCTCCAAATTTCCTGTTTTTATCCGCGAAGCAAAAGATGTGTGATAAATAGGGGAGGGTTTGGATTTTAAGGCGGCAGTTAGGGAGTCATTTACAAGTCGGTTCCTAACACTACTATCTTTCAGACTTAAGCCTTTGGATTTCTCCTTTTCAGTAAGTTCACGCGGAACAATATCCAATAACAAGACTTCCACGCCAATGTTTGCAAAGTGACATGCAATACCGCTTCCCATGATCCCGGATCCAACGACGGCTACTTTTTTAATGTGCTTGTTCATTAATGAATTGTGTATTAATTAGTTGTTGATTCTTTAATGTATATTTTTTTTTCAGTTATTACCTGATTTATGGTCTCCATTACTTCAAAGAAAGATTTCAATTGAGATTCTGACAATTGCTCTTTAACCACCTCATTGAATCTCAAGACGGCATCTTTAGAATCTTTTCTTTTTTCCAGACCAAAGGGAGTCAGAAATATAAGAACACCTCTTCCATCCTCCGGATTTGGCTTGCGTTCTATAAGTCCCTTTTCTTCCATACTCTTGAGTATTCGCGATAAACTGGTTGCTTCCATGCCCATTTTGGGGCCCAGGGAAGTGGAAGGGGTTCCTTTTTTAGGATCTATGCTCAAAAGTGTAAAACCAACAGCCATAGTTGAGTCAAATTTTTTTGCTTCCTCATTGTACATTCTAGCGACCATTTGCCAGGTGGCGCGCAGTGCGTAATCGATCGTTAACTCTTGCATAGGGTGTTTTAAGCTTCTCAAAGATATAAAAATTTATTATGCATGCATAATAAATTTAAATAAATTTACTGAGAGTATTCAGGTATTGGATATCCCAAATCAGGTCCTTCTATATAGGAAGTCGATAAGCGTATAAGGCTTTATAGTGCTGCCAAAAGACGGGAGGCACTTTTTTAAATAGCAAGAATATGTAATAGGCTTCTTGCCTTAATAGCCGTAGATCTCATTGTAGAGGGGGAGGTATTTCTCTTTAATAATTTTTCGCTTAAGTTTCATGGTAGGAGTGAGGTGACCATCTTCTACGGTCCACAATTCGGGTGTAAGTCTGAAGGCTTTTACTTTTTCCCATTTGGCAAATTGTTCATTTGCCTTGTCTACTTCCTCCTGAATTCGCTCCAGCAATTTTCCATCTTTTACCATCTCGGAATGCTCTCCTAAGGATTTATGATGCCTTTTGGCCCATTCTGCCAGAAACTCAAAATTTGGTTGAATGAGGGCAGCAGGCATTTTTTCACCTTCTCCAATTACCATAACCTGTTCAATAAATCGCGATTGCTTCAGTCTGTTTTCCAGGAAGTTGCGGGGCCACGTATTTACCACCTGATGTTTTAAACATTTCTTTCTTGCGGTCCGTAATGCTTAAAAATCCGTCGCTATCAATTTCTCCGATATCACCTGTATGGAAATACCCATTGGTCATTACTTCTTTTGTTTTCTCTGGATCTTTGTAGTATCCCATCATCACATTGGGCCCCTTGCAGAGGATCTCCCCATCTTCGGCTATCTTTACTTCAACATCATCAATTATCTTTCCTACAGCCCCTATTTTCCAACCACGGTTTTCTTTGCAACTTACAGAAATCACCGGAGACGTCTCGGTAAGCCCGTAGCCTTCCATTACTGGAATACCAGCGGCACTAAATATTCGGGACAATCTTGGCTGTAAAGCAGCACTGCCTGAAGTCATGGTCTCCAGATTACCTCCAAGACCTTCTTTCCATTTACTGAAAATGAGTTTTCTTGCGATCGCTAATTTTTTCTCATACCACCAACCATTGGCTCCGTATGGCTCGTATTTCAATCCTAATTTTACTGCCCAGAAAAATAGTGACTTCTTGATTCCGGTGAGCTCCGTTCCCTTGTTGATGATCTTGTCATAGACTTTTTCCAATAGCCTGGGAACCACTGTCATCACATTAGGTTTAACCTCTTTTAGGTTTTCACTTATCATGTCGAGACCCTCGGCAAAGTGTACACTTATACTGCAGTATTGATATAAGTATAAGACCATTCGTTCAAAAATATGGCAAACCGGGAGGAAACTAAGGGCCGAACTGCCAGACCCAAGAGGTATTCTAGGCTGACTGGCAATTACATTGGAGACTATATTATTATGAGACAACATAACCCCTTTAGGCCTGCCTGTGGTACCAGAAGTATAGATCAAAGTTGCGAGGTCTTCAGGTTTCACTGCATTTTTACGCATTTCTACTTCCTCCTGGTAACTGGTGTCCTCCCCAAGTTCAAGGAGTTCTGTCCAATGCTTACATCCTTTTATCTCATCAAACGAATAAACTTCTTTTAAGGAAGGTACTTTTTTCTTTATACTATTTACCTTTTCAAAAACTTCTATGCAGGATATAAAACAATATTGAGCCTCAGAGTGATTTAAAATATATTCGTAGTCTTCTTCTGAAATTGTCGGATAAATTGGCACGTTTTGGGCACCAACTTGTAATACACCAATATCTAAAATGTTCCATTCAGTGCGATTGGTCATGGAAATGACGGCGATCTTGTCATTTGCCTGAACATTGAGTCTCAGAAGGCCCCTGCTTATCATATTAGCCTTTCGTATATATTCTTTGGTAGATATCGCCACCCATTCACCTTTATATTTGCTTACTAAGGATTTCTCAAGGGGAAAATTTTCCTGTTGGTAATAGGGGATGTCGAATAGACGAGTGACACTTTGCATACTTTGAAATTTAAACGTTCTTGCAAAGTAAGAAAAGGGAGTGGGATTTTAAAACGGGAATGACAAAATAAAGAGGGAATTATTACGAATTTTAAAAAAAATTCGAGGATTGGCCATTTGAACGTTGTCAATGACCAATGAAACTCTGAATTTTTTTAAAGATACCCTGCTTTTGATGGCATTATGAGGTAGAGTTCAGCCATGTCCTCGCATTTACAAAGGCTTCTAACCATGGGGAAACCTGGTCTTTTCCGGAGGGATAATGGGCCCAGTTCCATGGAAATATACTCCTTTCTATATGTGGCATGGTTACAAGGTGCCTGCCTGACTTATCACATAGCATGGCCACATTATAATCACTTCCATTAGGATTTGCCGGATATTGATCATACCCATAGGTCGCGACAATGCCATATCGATCAGCTGGCTGTGGCAAGGAAAATTTACCCTCCCCATGGGATATCCATACTCCTAAAGTGGCGCCCTCGAGGGTCGATAGCATCACCGAATTATTTTTTTCAACACGAACCGAAGTAAAATTACTTTCGTGTTTATGGGAATCATTGTAGGTCATTTTTCCATGAACAGCATGTTCCGGATTGATAAGATCTAATTCCATAAAAAGCTGACATCCATTACAAATGCCAACGGATAAGGTATCTTGCCTGGCGAAGAACTTTTTAAGGGCGTTTCTGGCTTTCTCATTGTATTTAAAAGCGCCTGCCCAGCCTTTGGCACTTCCCAGAACATCGGAGTTGGAAAACCCACCAACGGCACCAATAAAACTGATATCTTCCAGGGTTTCCCTACCGGAAATAAGATCCGTCATATGAACATCTTTGACATCGAAGCCGGCAAGAAACATGGCATTGGCCATTTCGCGCTCAGAATTACTACCTTTTTCCCTCAAAATAGCTGCCTTTGGGCGTATTCCTTTGGTCACTGGCAGTTTTCCGGTAAAATGTGTTGGAAAATGATACAGCAGGGGTTGATGTTTGTAATTCTGGAACCGATTTTTTGCCAGACCATTCGCTGTTTGTTTACTGTCTAATAAATAGGAGGTTTTGTACCATAGATCGCGTTGTTTGTAAACATCGATATTGATCTTATCTTTTCCATTTGTAAGGAGAAGTTGGGGATCACCCATAACAGTTCCTATCTTGTGAAAATCTATACCTGCCTTTGACAACACTTTTTCTATAGCGCTGTCTTTTCCCTGAAACACAATTCCGGCATTTTCGGCAAAGAGTACTTTTATGGTATCTAATTCTGATAGGGATGAAAGATCAATACGTGCTCCTAAATTATTATCAGCAAAGCACATTTCTAATAAGGTCGTAATTAACCCGCCAGATGCTACATCATGACCGGCCACGACTTTATTATTTTTGATAAGATCTTGCAGTACTTTAAAAGCTTTTTTGAAGTAGGAAGCATCTTTAACCGAGGGAGCTGTTTGCCCCACTGTGTTAAGGACCTGTGCAAAGGAAGATCCTCCAACAGCATAGTTATCCTGAGACATGTTGATGTAGTAAACCGGACCTCCTTTTACTTTAAAAACGGGTTCTACTACCTTGGTAATGTCATTACAATGAGCCGCAGCGGAAATAATGACCGTACCAGGAGACAGTACTTCCTGATCCTTGTATTTTTGCTTCATGGAAAGAGAATCCTTTCCCGTGGGGACATTAATTCCCAGCGCGATTGCAAAATCGGAAACCGCGGAAACCGCCTCATAGAGTCGGGCATCTTCCCCTGGATTCCTGCAGGGCCACATCCAGTTGGCTGATAAGGAAACAGATGTAAGTCCGTCTTCCAAAGGAGCCCAGACCAAATTGGTCAAGGCCTCAGCTATGCTATTTAGGCTGCCTGCTACAGGATCTATCAGTCCGGAGACGGGTGAATGCCCAAGAGAAGTAGCAATCCCCTCTTTACCTTTAAAATCCATTGCCATCACCCCAACATTGTTGAGTGGGAGCTGTAAGGGACCTGCACACTGTTGTTTGGCCACCCTTCCGCCAACACAGCGATCCACTTTGTTAGTGAGCCAATCTTTACATCCAACGGCCTCTAATTGCAGGACACTTTCCAGATATTTATTAAAGTTATCCAAGTGATAGCTGGGGTTCTGATATGCTCTTTTTATTGAGATATCTGACATGACCGTCTTAGGGGAACTGCCAAACATATCTGCCAACTCAAGATCCATAGGTTTTTCATTCCTTTTGGACGAGGTAAAGGAAAAGCGATGATCTCCTGTTGCAATACCAACCTCATACATGGGGGCTCTTTCTCTTGCAGCGATTCTTTCAAGAAAAGCACTATCCTTAGCGCTGATCACCAGCCCCATACGTTCCTGAGATTCGTTACCAATGATCTCTTTGGCCGATAGGGTAGGGTCACCTATAGGGAGTTTGTCCATATCGATGGCACCCCCTGTTTCTTCTACCAGTTCTGAGAGGCAATTAAGGTGCCCGCCTGCTCCATGATCATGAATAGATACTACCGGATTGGTATCATTTTCTACCAGTCCGCGGATGGCATTGGCGGCTCTTTTTTGCATTTCCGGGTTTGAGCGTTGCACCGCATTGAGTTCAATAGCAGCACTAAATGCTCCCGTATCTGCACTGGATACTGCCGCCCCACCCATACCGATGCGATAGTTATCGCCACCAAGTATAACGATCTTATCGCCTTTCTTAGGGGTATCTTTCAGGGCTTGAGAAGCCTTGCCGTACCCAATACCACCGGCCATCATAATGACCTTATCATATCCAAGAATTCTTTCATGCTCCTTGTGCTCAAAAGTGAGGACCGATCCTGCAATTAATGGTTGACCAAATTTGTTTCCAAAATCGGATGCCCCGTTGGATGCTTTTATTAAAATATCCATGGGAGTTTGGTATAACCAGGGTCTGGCTTCAATCCCATCTTCCCAGGATCTCCCTTCCTCAAGTCTGGAGTAGGCTGTCATGTATACGGCTGTACCAGCGAGGGGTAATGAGCCTTTCCCTCCTGCCAGTCGGTCGCGGATCTCACCCCCGGAGCCCGTGGCAGCTCCATTGAACGGTTCCACTGTTGTGGGGAAATTATGGGTTTCGGCTTTTAAAGAAAGTACGGAATCAAAATCTGTTTCTCTGTAGAAATCTGGTTTGTCAGGACTAGCGGGCGCAAATTGGGTAACGCGCGGACCTTTTACAAACGCCACATTATCCTTGTAAGCAGAAACAATACTATTCGGGTGTGTCTCCGAAGTTTTGCGAATCAATTTAAAAAGGGAATGTGGTTTTTCCTTCCCGTCAATGACAAAAATTCCATTAAAGATCTTATGTCTGCAATGTTCGGAGTTCACCTGGCTAAATCCGAAAACTTCAGAATCGGTAAGGGGTCGGCCTAATTTTTTGGATAAATTTTCTAAATATTCAATTTCTTCTTCGCTTAAGGCCAAGCCTTCTTTGTTGTTATAAGCTGAAATATCGCTGATAGGTAAAATAGATTCTGGTTTTATAGCGATGGTAAAAACATCCTGATTAAGTCCCTTATATTTTTGATTTAACATAGGGTCATAGTCCTTATAATCTTCAGGCACCGCTTTAAATTCTTCAATTCTACGGATATCAGAAATGCCCATATTCTGGGTAATTTCAGTAGCATTCGTACTCCATGGGGTGATCATTGCAGCTCTTGGGCCTACAAAAAAAGCGTCTAGTGACGCTGAGGAAAGGCAGGGTTGGTCTCCAAATAACCAGGACAATTTTTCCTTATCCTGGCCACTGATAGCTGCATCTGTTTCTACAGCAAATATTTTTAATGAGGGATCCCCGAAGAAATAGATCATAAGCGAGGTTGTTGAGGTTTTTAAGAAGCCACAAATTTACACTAATTATAGGTTTTTTTAAGAGGGAGTAATGAACAGTTTTCAAGGGTCATTGTTCATTACTTTTTTAGCCTCGCAACCTCCATGTCTGCTTAAGATCTTTGCATCAAAGCCATATAAAAGCCATCATAACCCGAACTGTGGGCATATATATGTTGTTCCTTCACCAAGGAAAAATCCTTCCCTTCCTCACTTTGCAGGAATGTTTCTACCTGTTTTGTATTTTCCTGTGGCAATATAGAACAGGTTGCATAAACCATTTTACCTCCGTCATTGACCATCTTACTGTAATCTCTTAAAAGCTCTTTTTGTGTTTGAAGGATCTTTTCTAAGACATTAGAGCTCAACTTCCATTTGGTATCGGGGTTGCGTTTTAATACACCGAGTCCTGTACAGGGGGCATCTATGAGAACTCTATCGGCTTTTTTATGCAGTTTTTTGATCACTTTGGTACTTTCTATGAGTCGGGTTTCCAGATTATGAGCCCCATTTCTTTTTGCTCTTCGCTTTAGTTCATGAAGTTTGTTGGCATAAATATCGAGTGCAATAAGCTGTCCTTTGTTTTCCATCAAGGCTGCCAGGTGAAGGGATTTGCCACCTGCGCCTGCACAAGCATCCACGACTCTTAATCCGGGAGAAACATCCAGAAACGGAGCTACTAATTGAGAAGAAGCATCCTGTACTTCAAACAGCCCTTCCTTAAATGCCTCCGTTGCAAAAACATTCGCTCTTTCCTTTAAACGCAAGGCGTGTGGGTAGCCTTTTATTAGGTCAGCATCAATTCCTTCATCGAAAAGTCTCTTTCTTAAAAAGGGAGTAGAGGTTTTGAGTGTATTGGTCCTCAATACCACGGGCGCTAGCTCATTCAAGGCATGTATCTCCTTGTTCCAAAGTTTTTCGCCAAGTGCTCTGATGCCTGTTTCATCTAGCCAATCCGGAATAGATTCCCTGTATTTTCTAATTTTAGAAAGTTCATCAAAGCGACCTTTGATCCTTCTTGTTGGGGTATCTTCCAGTTGCTTCCAATCCGGTAGCGCAATGCCACGGAGGACCGCCCAAACTGCAAAGAGTCGGAAAAAATTAGCTCTGTCAAAAGGTTCTTTAACTTCGGCAATTTCTGCATACAATCGTTTCCATCGCACAATGTCATAAATAGTTTCTGCTATAAAACCCCGGTCCCTTGAGCCCCATCGCTTATCTCTCTTCAAGATCTGTTCAACGGCTTTGGAGGCGTAGATTCCTTCATTAAAGATCATATTAAGGCCATCTACCACCCCAAATACCAAATTCCTGTGTAAACGCATTGAAAAAATTTAGACCGCAAAGGTACCCTTTTGCCGAGGAAACCCTTTATTTTTGAGTAAATTAAATGCGATGCGCTCTATATTGATTTTTTTGATCGTAATGGTTGTTCTTGGATGTACTGAGGAGCAATCATCCCATAATTACAGCAGGGTTGAGGTGACGATCCTTTTTAGTGATTCTGTAAGCATAAGGGCGTTAGAGCTAATGCAAGGAAGCATTGGCTTTGCGGGAAATGGAGGGGTTTTTGGTTCAATAGATCTGAAAAGTCAGCAGATACGGGCAAAGCAACAAAGATACGACACGATCTTTCCTGAATTCAGGGCTGTTGGTCATACTCAATCCGACTTTTTCATGCTATCAGCCGGCAGACCGGGCCTTTTATTTAAAACAGGAAATCAGGGTCTTATGGATTTGATGTATTCAGAAGATGAAGAAGGAGTTTTTTACGATGCCATGACTTTCTGGAATGACATGGAAGGAATCGCCATGGGTGATGAGATGGATGGGTGTTTGTCTATCCTGATTACCAGGGATGGGGGGAATTCCTGGCAAAAGACACCTTGTTCAGAATTGCCGGAGGCCATAGCCGGAGAAGGGGCATTTGCAGCAAGTAATACAAATATTGCTGTCCATGGGGACAATACCTGGATAGGAACTACGGAAAGCAGAATTTTTTATTCGCCGGATAAAGGTAAAAGTTGGCAGGTGTTTGCCACACCTATTGTAAAAAGAGAACCAACAGAAGGTATCTACACCTTAGCTTTTTACAATGACCAACTTGGTGTCGCTTTCGGCGGGGATTATACAAAACCAGATTTGATGACGGGGAATAAGGCGTTCACCAGAGATGGGGGAGAAACCTGGAAATTGGTGGCAGATGGTAATCTTCCCGGGTACAAAAGTTGTGTGCAATTTGTACCTGATGGAGGTGGAAAGGAAATGGTTGCAGTAGGTTCTACAGGTATTAGCTATTCCCGGGATTTTGGTGAAAACTGGGTGAACCTATCCGAAGAACCATTTTACACCTTGCGTTTTGTGACCGATTCCACGGCATACGCAGCCGGCAGGTACCGAATTGGGCTGCTTAACTTTAAATAGAAAAGGGCAGACATTGTCTACCCTTTCTATGACTAACATACGACTCCTTTTATAAAGTCGACCCAAATCTAATTATACATACACAACTTTGTAGGTTCGTCCAATTTTCTGGTAGTGAATCCCTTTATAGGCAAAATACTTTTTTCCTTTAACAAAGACCACTTTATGTCCTCGCGGTAAGGTTTTCAACACGATCCCTCTGGGGGCGGCACAAACGACAAATTTTCTACCATGTGCCTTATACCATACTCCGGAGGCAAAATGGTAATTAATTCCCCTGTGGAGTATTAAACGCGGCTTATTAATGGTGGTTACAACAGTGCCATGTTTTGGATATACTTTTACAATTCGTTGGGCATTACCGGCAGTTAGCATTCCAAAAAAGCTAATGATCACTAAAAAAATTTTAAGGCTTTTCATAACATTTTTTTTTAATGGTTTATAGTACATAGGACTCTGGGTTAATGGCATGGTTTAATACAAAAGGAGGCTTTATGCCTCCTTTTTACTGCTTTTTATCGAATACGGCTTACTGTCGCCGTTTCTGAATTTGTTGTAGCAACCTCTTTTTAAAATCATCCTCTGCTTTTATCAAGAGAAAGGTTTTTCGTGCCGAGATCAAACCTGACATCTTTTTAAGGAAAGCTACATTTCTGTTATTTCTTTCATTTTCCAGCGCTAGAAACTCGTCCATCAAAGATCCGACCTGTTCATCAGACATATTTTGAAAGTTCTGCAATCTGTTCCTGATCTCCGTGCGCTCGCGTCTGCGTAATTCCTCAATCACGGCTTCATGTTCGTTATATACCGGCCAGAAGACAGCGGCTTCATCACTGGTAAGACTCAGCCTTTCTGTAATAAAGGCGATCTTGAGTGATTTAATCTTATCCCTTCCTGTCTGCGCACTTAAAAAGGTGCTTGCAGAAATAAAGGCTATGAGGAGTATTTTACTGATATGCTTCATCTAAGTCGATATTTAATTCATCTAAATCATCTATGGTGTCTTCGAGGTAGTTCATGATCTGTTGGTCATCCATTTCTGTTTCCATAAACTCATCAATATCCAGATTGGCTACCGGGATCACTTCCGCAATTTCATAGCTGCTCAATTCTAATTCCTGTGATTCAAAATAGGAGGTAATATCTACCTCAGCAAGATCATCAAAAGTGATGGTTTGTGATCTGTTCCAGGGCAAGGTCATCACCAGAACAAAAATGGCAGCAATAGCAGCAGCTGCATAAAGGTATCTCTTATACGGTCGTAACTGAATGACCGGCGTTTCTTTCTCGATGGTATTTGCAAGTATTTCTTTCTCAAGCTTGTCAAAATAGGTGTCAGGAACTCCAAAGCCATCCTCTTTAGGGAATTTTTGCGCATCGTCCTCCTGCATCTTTTTCTGTATGCGTTCTGTGAGCCCTTCAAAATATCCCGGGGGGACTTTAAAACTGTTCTTTTTAAATGACTTTTTCATTGTTTAGGTTTGACACTTCTTAGGTGACATGGTTTAATTATTCTCCAGATACCCCTCAATTTTCTTAACTGCCAAATGGTAGGAGGCTTTTAAGGCCCCTTCCGATGTTTCCAGTATTTCGGAGATCTCCTTATACTTCAATTCTTCAAAATACTTCATTTAAAGACCAATTTTTGTTTCTCGGGCAAACGCGCTATGGCCTTCTGAAATTTTAATTGGATCTCATCTCCTTCAAAATACACATCAGCCTCAAGCGTATTTGCTTTTCGTTCTATAAGTTCGTTGCTGCTCACCCCCAGTTTTCTTGATTTGGTCTTTAAGAATGTAAGGGCCTCATTGGTGGCAATTCTATACATCCAGGAGTACAACTTACTATCGCCTTTGAACTTTTCTATATTTCTAAAGACTTTAATAAACGTATTTTGTAAAACATCGTCCGCATCATCATGATCGAGCACAATACGCCTAATATGCCAATACAGGCGTTCTTTGTAGGTGGTAATGAGCACCTCAAAAGCCTTGGCCTGTGTATCTTTTTGCTTTAGTTCTGCAACTAAGGTTTCTTCAGCAATCAAAGTCAGTTTGTTATGCCTGTAAGACGATTTTTTATTTAAAAGGTTTAATCAGCTATTATTCACCTTCTAAAATAGCTATTTTATCGAATCATAAGTTCCTGCAGTATGAGTTTGGTGCTAGGAGAACGATTGCATCGCCACCAACTTATGGTAGACACCTTTCTTTTTCAGAAGGATATCATGCGTGCCTTGTTCAATGATCTTACCCTTTTCAAGTACTATAATGGTATCTGCATTCTGTATCGTTGATAATCTGTGCGCAATCACTAGAGAGGTTCTGTTCTTCATTAACTTCTCCAGGGCATCCTGCACCAAACGTTCGCTTTCTGTATCTAGTGCGGAAGTTGCTTCGTCCAGTATCATGATCGGTGGATTCTTTAATACCGCCCTGGCTATGGAAAGCCGTTGTTTTTGGCCTCCACTTAATTTATTTCCACTATCCCCGATATTGGTGTCATAACCTTCGGGTAGTTCTTTAATAAAATCGTGTGCATTGGCTATTTTAGCGGCTTCCATGATCTCATCTTCCGAGGCATTCTCTTTTCCAAGGGCTATATTATTACGAACCGTATCATTAAATAAGATGGAATCTTGTGTTACCAGCCCCATAAGATGACGAAGCGACTTCTTTGATATTTGTTTTATTGGCACTCCGTCTATCTTAATAGCACCTTCATTAACATCATAAAAACGGGTCACCAGATTTGTAATGGTACTCTTTCCACTGCCGGACTGCCCGACCAGAGCGACCGTTTTTCCTTTAGGGACCTCCAGCGAAAATCCTTGAAGAATCCAGTCTTTTTCATATTTAAAAGAGATGTCTTTAATAGATATAGCCGTTTTAAAGTGTTCTAAGTGAGTAGGATGTTCAATTTCTATAATCGGATTTTCTGTTTCCAGGATCTCCAGCACCCGTTCCGCAGCTGCATTCCCTTTTTTAACTCCATAGGAGGCTTTGCTAATTGCCTTAGCTGGTGTTAAAATATTGTAAGCCAATCCCATATAGGCTATAAAAGAAGCTGCGTCTAATGTTTTATCTAGAAGCACCATCTTTCCCCCAAACCAAAGCAATACACCTATGACTACTATACCCAGAAATTCTCCTGTTGGGGACGCCAGGTTCTGACGGTTAAGCAGCTTATTTGAAAAATGAAAGAAGCGCTCTGTGGAGGCACTAAATATCTCATAAAAATGGGATTCTGAATTAAAGGCCTTAATCACCCTAAGGCCACCCAGGGTTTCTTCTACAATTGATAAGAATTCACCCTGTTCTTTTTGGACCCTGTCCGATTTCTTTTTCAGTGATTTGCCAATCCTTGAGATGATCATTCCTGCCAGGGGAATAAAAATAAAGACAAAGAGTGTTAGCTTAAAGCTAAGAAAGAACATAAACGCAATAGTGAACAAGATAGTTAGGGGTTCTCTTACGATCAGTTCCAGAATAGACAAAAAGGAGTGTTGGATCTCAAGCACATCTGAGGTAATCCTTGCTATAACATCACCTTTTTTCTTTTCAGAATAAAATGAAATGGGCAACTCCACTATCTTTTGATACATACGATTCCTGATGTCTTTTAAAACACCATTCCTTAAAAAGGTGATAAAGTACATAGCCAAATAATTAAATACATTTTTAAGAAGGAATAGGATTAGAACCAAGCCAATAACTAAAACCAAGGCTTTCATCTCATCCTCTCCAGAGTAGGCTGTAACCCGGTAACTTATATCCTCTTGAAAATAATCTTTTATGGACCCTATACCTTCATACACAGGTTTATCGTACACCTTTTCATTTTGGTCAAAAAGCACCTTAAGCATTGGGATCAACGCCACAAAAGAAAGTGCACTGAAAAGGGCATAGAGGATATTAAAAAAGATGTTGAGAAATGCGTATTTCTTATAGGGAATCGCAAAGCGAAGGATCTTCTTGAAATAGTTCATTAATCCAAATTCAGTTGTTTCAGGATACGAGCCAGCTTATCTTCTAATTCCTGATTTACTTTCTTATAATCAGACACCTTGTCCAAAGCTGCGTTGACGCTGAAATAAAATTTTATCTTCGGCTCTGTACCACTCGGCCTTGCCGCCATTCGTGTACCATCTGCTGTCGTATAAATTAGGACATTCGATTTTGGAAGCTCAATGGGCGTTACCTTCCCGGTAACAAGATTAGTGGATGTCGCAGAATTGTAATCGTCTACTGTGATCACTTGGGACCCATCAAGCGATTTCACCGGATTTGCCTTATAATCCTTCATCATTTGTGTGATCTCTTCTGCCCCGGAAATTCCTTTTTTTGTCAAAGAGACCAACTTTTCCTTATAAAAGCCATAGGCGTTATAACACTTGATCAATTCCTGGTAGAATGAACTGCTATCAGCTTTTGCCTGGGCGCCTATTTCACAAGCTAATAGGGTGGAGGTTACGGCGTCTTTATCACGCACAAAATCGCCCACCATAAACCCAAAACTTTCTTCGCCACCTCCTACAAAATACTGCTTGGGGTGGTCTGCGATCATTTTTGCGATCCATTTAAAACCCGTAAGGGAGGTCTTACACTCAACCCCATAGGCATCTGCCAAAGACTGCATCATAGGAGTAGAAACAATAGTGGAGGCTATAAACTCGTGCCCTTTTATTCCGGATTTTTTTCGCTGATCCAGCAAGAATTTGGTCATAAGAACCATGGTCTGGTTCCCATTCAACAATTCCATGTCGCCTTCAAGATTACGAACAGCAATGCCCAAGCGGTCACTATCAGGATCAGTACCTATGACCATATCGGCACCTATATCTTCTGCTTTTTTCATGGCAAGGGTAAGCGCTTCAGGTTCTTCCGGATTGGGCGATACCACCGTAGGAAAATCCCCGTCTGGCTTGGCTTGTTCCTCTATGATTGACACATTTTTGTATCCTGCCCTTTTTAGCACTTCCGGTATGGCCGTAATGGAGGTGCCGTGCAGGGATGTAAAAACAATTGAGAAATCGGCTTTCCCCCTGGCATTAAAATTGCCATTTTGTACAGAGGCCTCAAAAAACGCCTCATCCACCTTCGTATCTATTAATTGTATATATTCTTCTTTAGCCTCAAACTTGATTTCTTCAAAAGACAGGCCATTGATCTCTGCAATGATCTCCCCATCTTGAGGAGGAACAATTTGGCCTCCATCGGTCCAGTATACCTTGTATCCGTTGTATTCCGGTGGATTATGAGAAGCAGTAAGTACTATTCCTGCATGACATTTTAAATACCGTACAGCAAAAGAAAGTTCGGGGGTAGTTCGTAATTCAGAGAAAAGGTAAACTTGTATCTTGTTAGCTGAAAATACCTCAGCCACTATTCTTGCAAGGGTATCACTATTATGACGACAATCATAGGCGATCACGACTTTTAATGGGGTATCTGGGTAGGACTTTTTTAAATAATTGCTCAGGCCTTGTGTGCTCTTGCCCAGCGTGTATTTATTGATCCTGTTGGTGCCTACGCCCATGATTCCGCGCATTCCCCCGGTACCAAATTCCATATTTTTGTAGAAACGGTCCTTAAGTTCTTCGGGATCTGTTTCGATTAGCTGCTGAATTTCTTTTTTTACGGCAGGGTCAAAAAAATCAGTTAACCAACTTTGGGCTGTAGTGAGAATATCATTCATGAAGTTAAGGTTGATTAATTAAAGATAAAATTACGAAGAATATTCCTTAACGTGGGGCGACAGATTTATTTCCTTCGAAATTGTATATCGTGGCTCGCTCTTTCTGGATCGCACCATGATCTCTCCCAGGAAACCCGCCAAAAAGAATTGTGTCCCTATGATCATAGCGGTTAGGGCAACATAGAATTGTGGCCGTTGACTCAGGAGTCTTCCTGAAGGATGGATAAACAATTTATCAATTCCCAGATAAAGTGCGAATCCCGAACCGATGATAAACATAAGGACGCCCAGTGCTCCGAATAGGTGCATGGGTCGTTTTCCAAATTTGGAAACAAACCAGATGGTGATCAGGTCTAGAAAACCATTGATAAAACGGTCGGCTCCAAACTTTGTTTTTCCGAATTTTCTTGCCTGATGTTGCACTACCTTCTCGCCAATTTTTGAAAATCCAGCATTTTTTGCAAGGACCGGAATATATCGATGCATTTCACCCGAAACTTCAATGTTCTTTATGACCTCTTTTCTGAAAGCTTTCAGGCCACAATTAAAATCATGTAATTTAACGCCTGATGTCTTTCGTGCTGCCCAATTGAAGAGTTTAGAGGGGATGTTTTTGGTCAGCGTGTGATCGTATCGCTTCTTTTTCCATCCTGAGACCAACTCGTAGTTTTCCTGTTCTATCATTTCTACCATGGCAGGTATTTCTTCCGGATTGTCCTGCAGATCGGCATCCATCGTAATGATGATATCACCAACTGCCTGTTTAAATCCAGCATGGAGGGCCTGTGATTTCCCAAAATTTTTCAGAAACCGTATCCCCCTGACATTTGGATTGCTGCCCGCCAGTTGGGAAATTATTTCCCAGGAACGATCCGTACTGCCATCATCAATAAATAGGATCTCATATAAAAAATGATTGGACTGCATCACTGATGCAATCCAATCGTGGAGTTCTTGTAAAGATTCTTCTTCGTTCAGTAAAGGAATGACAATGGATATGGTCATAGAATATCGTTGCTTCTTCCTTTCAAAAGTACAAATATTAATCTTTTGGATTCGACTTTTTAAGGATTAAGGCGGGAACCAGTGATAAAATAAATCCAAAGAAAAGACTTCCAAGCAAACCAAAGGCGATCTGCATTACTGGTGTAGAAAAACTCTTGCCCATTTCCATTTGGGCGTCAATTTGTTCTATAGATAATTGTCCGGCAGCTATGAGTTGTTCTCTCTGATATTCAATAGCCTTGGTCATAGTCTCAGGATCTATGAAATTAACCAATATCTGATTGAATAGGACCCCAATAACAGCACCTACAAGGCTGATGCCTACCCCAATTTTCAAAGCCTGCCCAAAGCTCATAAATCCATTATTGGCTTTTTTGAATTGCATCATTCCGATAACAATAAATATAATTGTAAGTACAAGGCTTACTCCCATTACTGCAAATCCCCCTTGATAATGCATGTCAAGGGAATATAGCATTAAAGCAAAAACTACGCTGATTACCCCAAGGATTACCCCAAAGTTTAGTGCGTATTTACCTGTTTTTGGTTGATTTTGTTCCATTTTTACGATTTCTTGAATATTAAACCACCTATTAAGCCGATAACCAAGCCCATAATAACATTAAAAATCAGGATGAATGGGTAGGAAATCCAGAAGTAGTCGATGGTTCCCTGGTACTGTTGCTCTATTTGGGCAGCCGTCATCACCCCGGCTTCTTGTGCAGCGGCCTTTGTATTCTCTGCAATTTTTGTGATGAATTCTGTATCTAATACGCTGGAGAGAAAGATCATATAAAGGATATAGATAATTCCTGAAATCAATGCGATACCAATACCCAGTTTGATTGCCTGGCCAAGTGATAGCAATCCGCCATTGGCTTTTCTAAAATTGAATATTCCCCACATCGTAACGGCAACAGCTAAAACAATACTTATGACTGTATTACTTGTATCCTGATTAGCATGTGCATCCATAGAATAAAGCATCAGCCCGAATACAACGCTTATTGCTCCCAGGATTAACCCATAATTGAGTGAAAATTTTCCGATTTTTGGTTGATTTTGTTCCATTTTTTTGTTCAGTTTAACGTTAAGTGATTTGTTAGTGCTAATTTTATATAGATTGTTACAAATCCAAGATACAATTTTTAAGATGGTTTTTTAATGTTCTTCTTGTAGAATGCTAAAAAAATTAATTACATTTGCAGCCTGAAAAAAGAATACCCCTAAGACAATGAGAAAAGGTATACACCCGGAGAATTATAGATTGGTAGCGTTTAAAGACATGTCTAACGATGAGGTTTTTATCACCAAGTCTACAGCAGAAACTAAGGAGACCCTCGATGTAGAAGGCGTTCAATATCCTTTAATTAAATTAGAGATCTCCAGAACTTCACATCCATTTTATACCGGGAAGGCTAAATTGGTCGATACTGCTGGTAGGATCGATAAGTTTAAGAACAAATATCAGAAGTTCAAGAAAAAGGAATCCGATCAGGAAAAATCCTGATATTTTCCTTTTGCAAGGGTTTAAATAATCTCACGCCCCCGATACGCATCGGGGGCGTTATTTTTTTACTTTTGGTGAAAATAAGTTTGTATGAATTACATTCTCATAGATAGCGAGGTAAGAACCTCTTTACTCCCTTTTACTTTTACCAGGCCCGTCGCTGAGTGCAGGATCGGGATTCTTACACTACGGGAAAAATGGGAGGCTTATTTAAAGGATAAAACCTCTTTTAAAACAGTCGAGTATCTCAGGGTGAAATATCCGATGAGGTTGAAGGCAGACAATATATTTATTGATGCCTCTTTTTTACCTACCCCGGAATTGGTTGCTGAAATTCAGAAGTTGGAACCAAAATCGGCACTTGTATACGAGGAAAAGATTCTGGCATACAGAGCTGCTGAGGATATTTCAGAATCAGACATTTCTTTATTAAAACAAACGAGCTTTCGCAACCCTTTGATCAGGGTGCAGAATACCTGGGATATCTTCTCGAAGAACGGGGAAGCCCTTCAACAAGACTTTGATCTGATCACCAAAGAAAGAAAAAGTGCTCCTATCTCTGGCACGAACAGGCTTATCGCCCCGGAAAATATATTTCTTGAAGATGGTGCCAAAGTAGAGTACAGCATTCTAAATGCCACGGAGGGACCTATCTATCTTGGCAAGGATTCTGAGGTCATGGAAGGAAACATGATCCGTGGAGCTTTTGCACTGTGCGAAAATGCCGTTGTAAAAATGGGAGCCAAGATTTATGGCGCAACCACAGTAGGACCCTATGGGAAGGTTTGTGGTGAGATCAACAATTCTGTCATTTTTGGGTATTCGAGTAAAGGCCACGACGGATACCTCGGTAATTCAGTGCTAGGAGAATGGTGCAATATCGGAGCCGATTCTAATAATTCCAATCTCAAGAATAATTATGCAAAAGTAAGATTGTGGAATTACGCCAGTGAGCGTTTTGAGCAAACTGGACTCCAATTTTGTGGCCTGATGATGGGGGATCACAGTAAGACCGCGATCAATACCATGTTTAATACGGGAACTGTTATTGGGGTGAATTGCAATATTTACGTCCCTGGTTTTCCTCGCAACTTTGTTCCAAGCTTTAGTTGGGGAGGGGCAAGCGGATTTACGACCTACCAGACCGCAAAAGCCTTTGAAGCTGCAGAAGTGATGATGGCAAGGCGAGGGAAATCCTTTGATGAAAAGGAAGCATCCATAATGGAACACGTTTTTGAGCTCACTAAAAAATGGCGAAAATATTAGAGAATGTTGCTTTCGGGGTAAGCGCTACAATTTTATTGACAAGACTCAAAATAGTATCTTTGCCATCCCTTTCTCTTGAATCAAATAAAAATGGAAAAGAAAGTTGCCTTTTATACCTTGGGATGTAAGCTTAATTTCTCAGAGACCTCTACCATTGCCCGGAGTTTTAAGAGTGAGGGTTTTCTGCAGGTAGATTTTACGGAATGGGCCGATATCTATGTTATCAACACATGTTCGGTGACCGAGAATGCAGATAAAAGGTTTAAGACCATAGTAAAAAAAGCTCAAAAAATAAATCCGGAAGCCTTCCTGATCGCCGTTGGTTGCTATGCACAACTTAAACCGCATGAATTGGCTGCCGTACATGGTGTTGACCTTGTTCTGGGCGCCACTGAAAAATTTAAAATTACGGATTATCTGAATGATCTAAGCAAGAACGATTTTGGAACAATCCATTCCTGCGAGATAGAGGAAGCTGATTTTTATGTGGGCAGTTATTCCATTGGGGATAGAACCAGGGCCTTTCTTAAAGTTCAGGATGGTTGCGATTATAAATGCACCTATTGTACCATTCCATTAGCAAGAGGCATTTCCCGCAGTGATACCCTTCAGAATGTGTTACAAAATGCCGAGAGATAGCCGCACAAGGCATAAAGGAAATTGTACTTACCGGAGTGAACATTGGGGACTATGGGAAGGGTGAATTTGGGAATAAAAAGCACGAACACACTTTTTATGAATTAGTACAGGCATTGGATGACGTTGAAGGAATTGAACGGTTACGAATTTCCTCTATTGAACCAAATCTATTAAAGGATAAGACCATAGATTTTGTATCCCGCTCTAACATGCTTTGTTCCTCATTTTCATATCCCTCTGCAGAGCGGAAGTAATGCGCTGCTAAAGAAAATGCGAAGGCGATACCTCGTGAATTATATCGAGGAGCGGGTTGTCACCATAAAAGACAAAATGCCACATGCCTGTATTGGAGTAGATGTTATCGTTGGCTTTCCCGGGGAAACAGAAGAACATTTTTTGGAAACCTATCATTTCCTCAATGAATTAGATATATCTTATCTTCATGTCTTTACCTATTCGGAAAGAGATAACACTGTAGCTGCGGACCTGTCCGATCCTGTACCAATGAAAATCAGACAAAAAAGGAGTAAGATGCTCCGTGGGCTGTCTGTGAAAAAAAGAAGAGCATTTTACGAAAGTCAACTTGGAAGCCAGCGGACGGTTTTATTTGAAAGCGAAAACAAGGAGGGCTATATTTACGGGTTCACAGAAAACTACGTAAAGGTGAGAGCACCCTGGCATCCTGCTTTGAGTAATACGCTGCAGGAGGTTGAGCTTACTGAAATAGATGAGGATGGCTTGGTCCGATTTAATTTTGTCACCTGCTGAAATAAGTGGTATAAAAAAACCTCTCAAGTGAGAGGTTTGTTAGTGTTAGATTCTGATCCCGACCGGGAGCATCTCTTTATACTGCCTGTTTTTTCTCAGAAATCCTGCTATTTGAGGACTGGTAGGAACAACTCTCAAATTCTTTTCTTGTATGTGATGCAGTACTGATTTAATAAAATCTTCTTTGAAGCCATTCGTTGTGATTTCTTCCGGAATAACCAATTTGGTGAGAAATACTTTACGTTCTTGAGAAGAATATTCAATCTTTGCCAAATGGCCATTCACCTTAGTTTCAAACTGACGCAGGAAACTATTATCAATAATTACTACTTCATTCATATAGATAGATTTAGTTTTGGTTTCAGATAAAAAAATTACGAGCGACTCGTAATTTATATTTTTCTTAAACTGTTCATTTTGGAATAGTCTAAAAACCCCTTAAAAACCTTAAGCAGTTTACAAAAGTAGTAAAAAAAATGCTAATTTCCTAAATAAAACAAAGGCCGAACCTACTATGACCACAAAGAAGATACATGTATACCTTATGCCGGGAATGGCTGCCAACAACAGTATCTTTAAGCATATAAAACTTCCGGCAGATCAATTTGAGACACATCTTTTGGAGTGGTTCGTTCCCGTGAAGGGAATGAGCCTCGAAGCCTATGCGAAAAAAATGAACACTTTTATACACCACAATGATGCGGTCCTGATCGGAGTTTCTTTTGGCGGGATGTTGGTTCAGGAAATGGCAAAATACATAGCAGTTAAAAAAGTAATTATTATTTCGAGTGTGAAACTTCGATCTGAGATGCCCAAAAGGCTCATTTTTGCTAAATATACCAGGCTTCATAAGCTACTGCCAACCAGCCTGGTGAACAATCTTGATCTTATTGCCAAGTATGCATTTGGCGAAACGGTTACACAAAGGCTGGAACTCTACAGGGAATATTTGTTTGTTAAGGATATTTACTATCTGGACTGGTCCATTGATAAGATCATTCATTGGAAGCAAGATCGATACGATCCAGGCATTGTTCATATTCATGGAGACAAGGATGCTGTGTTTCCTATTCATCACATCAAGAACTGTATCACTATAAAGAATGGTACCCACACCATGATCATTCATAGATTTAAATGGTTCAATGAACGTTTACCTGCAATTATTTTGGATTAAGGCAGTTCTATTGTATACCTTTGAATGTCTATCAAAAATAAAGCAATGAAATTTTTAAAAGCAACTTTGATGTTTCTGGGAGTACTTTTTATTGCCAGTACCCTGATTTTTTCAGTACAACAAGGGCACTTGTCCTCTGCCCCGGCTATCGATGAATCCACGGATTCCAACGCTGTTAAAAGTGTGGCAGACGAATATAGGATCACCGCAATAGATATTCCTGAGGATTTAAATTTTGCAGGAGAATCGGTTCCGCAAAAAGATCCTGAGATCCTGGAACGAATTGATCGGGAGTTTTTGGTAAATACTTATTGGCAGTCTAATGCCGTACTTCTCATTAAAAGAGCCAATAAATATTTCCCGGTGATAGAACCCATCCTGGCCAAAAATGGTATTCCGGACGATTTTAAGTATTTGGCTGTAGCCGAAAGTGGTCTGCAAAATGTGGTATCTCCGGCAGGTGCAGCAGGTTTCTGGCAAATTATGAAGGAGACCGGTAGAGAATATGGTTTGGAAGTAAATTCAAATGTCGATGAGCGGTATCATCTGGCGATGGCAACTCAGGTGGCTTGTGACTATCTGAAAAAGAATAAAGAACGTTATGGCAGCTGGACCCTGGCAGCAGCATCTTACAATGCGGGTGCAGGGGCTATCAATAGATATATGGGTATCCAACAGGCTTCAGATTATTATGATCTGCTCCTGGGTGACGAAACAGGAAGATATGTATTTAGGATCATGGCGATCAAAGAAATTCTTTCTAATCCCGAAAAATATGGCTTTGAACTGGCAAAGAAAGATCTGTATGAGACGGTACCTACTTTTACAGTATCTATAGAAAATCCTGTTGAAGATTTTGCGTCGTTTGCCAAGAATTATGAGATCAATTATAAGATTCTGAAAAGACATAACCCTTGGTTACGGGAGCCTCATTTAAACAATGCCTCCGGGAAGAAGTATTCCATTGAGATACCGAATAAGGGCTATTATTCTACGGCCAGATAAAGGGAATTTTATTTCAAACAGAAACAACAAAGATCTGATGGCATGCCATCAGATCTTTTTCATTTGTTGTTGCATCATTTTGATCTGCTCGGTCAACATATTGTTTTTGTCTAATTTTTTGGCTTCCTGCAGCAGGGTGGTAGCTTCCCGCTTTCTTCTTTTTTGCATCGCTATCCCCGCAAGACTCAATTTGGCCATAGCCACATCGTAGTCCATGTTTAGTCCCAGTTTTAAGGCTTTCTTGAAATATTTTTCCGCCTGGGTCAGGTTTTTTTGTGAATAAATGATACCAAACAAATAGTTATAGTACCCCTGTTGCTTTTTTGTAAGGGCAGTCTTCGGGTTTTTGATCCTTTCTAACCATTTTTCAGTTCCTTCCATATCTTGCTTCCGCATTCTGAGGAAGGAAAGTAAAATGAGTTCATTTCTAAAATACAGGAAGACGAAAATGAGGGAGAGCAAAATCAAAAAGATGCCGTTTCCAATATAACCTTCTACAATTTGATAAATGGCATAGACTAAAATCAGACCTGTAATGACCAGTTTAAAATTTTTATTGAACATAAATATTTATTGAATTAATTCGTACGTTACTGTGGAGGAAATAGTCGTTGGGATCTTTTGATCCCCCAATTGTGTGATCGTAGAATACCCCTTGGAAACTCCTTCAACCTTCATTTTTAGAATAAATCCGGAAGTAAGGTCGGTTGTAACACTCGTATCCTGGGTCCCATCTAATCGCATTGTTGTAGTGGGTTCTTCTATTTCCATCAGAATAGTTGCCATACCACTGATCACTGCGTTTTGGGTGGTGAGGGTATCTAGTTTCCAAACGTTTTTAGCAGTTAACTTGCCTTCATAGGTGTTTTCCCATGTATCCCCAACTCTTATGCTTTTATTGGGATATATATAGGTCATTTGCTCATAACTGTTCGACAAGGCCTCTGAACCAAATTCCTTTTTTAAGGAAGCTTTCATCATATTTAAGGAGAACGCGTCTGTAAGTCCTGAAGCTTCTGTCATTTTAACCACCAAACTATCTCCCCCATGCACTTCCATAATATCACCGTTGTGCGCAAGTTCAATATGAATGGGTACATTAAGCAAACTATTGAAAATTCGGGATTGTATGTTCGTTGAGTCAACTTCCTTAGCATGGATGTCCATTAAAACGCCCTGAATACTTGAAGTCATAGTCATGACCAGATCCTCAAAGCTGATGTCTATGGCATAAGAATCAGAATGCTTCTCCACTACCTTAAATTCCATTACCCCGCTGATATCATTTAATATTTCATGCGTGGCCCCTTCAATTTCTTGAACAATTGTCTGCTTTGCCACTTGTTTAACAAGAAAAACTTCTCCCTTATTCAGGTTGTATTGCAGCTTTTCCTGTGCCAGAATACCCTGGCACATCGAACTTGTAAAAAAGGCGAGCAAAAGAATTTTAAATTTCATCAGATCTTTTCAACGGAATGCTGCAAAAGTAGTAAAAACAATCGAAAATATTTTTCCAAATCCATTTGGCAAAGCAAAAACTCTTCGTATATTTGCGCCCAGATTTTAGAAAAATAAAGGGTGCTTTTTGCCCGGATTACAAAAGTAAAAATAGCATGAAAAGAACATATCAACCGTCCAAACGCAAGCGAAGGAATAAACATGGTTTTAGAGAGCGCATGGCTTCAGTTAACGGAAGAAAAGTTCTTGCCAGAAGAAGGGCTAAAGGAAGAAAGAAACTTTCAGTTTCCACAGAGCCGAGACACAAAAAATAATGATTGAAAATCGACAATATCAAGGTGTTACTTTTTTAAAGTAGCACCTTTTTTTTTATCAAATATTTACTAAACGCTAAGAATAAGGAAGTTATGCCAAAAAGAGAAGATCTCAAATCTATTTTAATTATTGGTTCTGGTCCCATTATCATTGGGCAAGCATGTGAATTTGATTATTCGGGTTCCCAGGCCTTGCGGTCATTGCGTGAAGATGGTATTGAAACCATTCTGATCAATAGCAATCCCGCCACGATCATGACGGATCCTTCTATGGCAGATCATATTTATCTTCTTCCTTTAACTACCAAATCTATTATTGAGGTACTTAAGAAACATCCTAATATAGATGCCGTGCTGCCCACCATGGGAGGTCAAACCGCACTAAACCTTTGTATTGAAGCCGGAGACAAGGGCATTTGGGATGATTTTAATGTACAGATCATTGGGGTAGACATTGATGCCATTAATATCACGGAGGATAGAGAAAAATTCCGAAAACTCATGCTGGCGATAGGTATAGGGATGGCTCCACAATCTACTGCCACATCTTTCCTGGAAGGAAAAGAAATAGCGCAGGAATTTGGATTTCCACTCGTTATCAGAGCTTCTTATACCTTGGGTGGTGCAGGTGCCTCTATAGTCTATAAGGCCGAAGATTTTGATGAATTACTTAGCAGGGGTCTAGAAATATCTCCCATTCATGAGGTAATGATCGATAAGGCCCTCATGGGTTGGAAGGAATACGAACTAGAATTGCTGCGGGATAAGAATGACAATGTTGTCATTATATGTACCATAGAAAATATGGATCCTATGGGGATCCATACAGGCGATTCTATAACTGTTGCCCCGGCAATGACGCTCTCTGATCGTACTTTTCAGAGAATGCGCGATATGGCCATTAAGATGATGCGCAGTATAGGAGATTTTGCTGGAGGTTGTAATGTACAGTTCGCAGTTAGTCCGGATGAGAAGGAAGATATCATAGCGATTGAGATCAATCCAAGAGTGTCCCGATCTTCTGCCTTGGCATCCAAGGCAACGGGGTATCCCATTGCAAAGATCGCCGCGAAATTGGCCATTGGCTATTCGTTGGATGAACTTGAGAATCAAATCACCAAATCGACTTCGGCCTTATTCGAACCAACACTAGACTATGTGATCGTAAAGATCCCCCGTTGGAACTTTGACAAGTTCGAAGGGTCAGATAGAACACTAGGCCTTCAGATGAAATCAGTTGGCGAGGTTATGGGAATAGGCAGGTCCTTTCAAGAAGCACTGCACAAGGCTACCCAATCGCTCGAAATAAAAAGAAATGGTCTTGGGAGCGGACGGGAAAGGATATACCAGATTATGAACAGATCATCAGCAAGCTTACCATCCCTAGTTGGGATAGGGTTTTTGTGATTTATGATGCTATACAATTAGGGATTCCGCTTAGCAGGATCCATGAAATCACAAAGATAGATATGTGGTTTTTGAAACAATATGAGGAGCTCCACTTTTTGGAAAAGGAAATTTCAAAGTACACTGTGGACAGTTTGCCCAAAGAATTATTGCTCGAAGCCAAGCAAAAAGGATTTGCCGACAGGCAAATTGCCCATATGTTAGACTGTTATGAAAGTGAAGTTCATAAAAAGAGAACATTGCTGGGAATTAATAGGGTTTTTAAATTAGTAGATACTTGTGCCGCAGAATTCAAGGCAATGACACCTTATTATTATTCTACTTTTGAGGAAGAGATAGAAACGGCGGATGGCAAACGTTTTGTGGCTAATGACAGTGAGGTAACCGAGAAAAAGAAGATTGTGGTCCTTGGGTCCGGTCCGAACAGGATAGGGCAGGGGATAGAATTTGATTACTGTTGTGTTCATGGGGTACTGGCTGCCGCTGAATGTGGTTATGAGACCATCATGATCAATTGCAATCCGGAAACCGTTTCAACCGATTTTGATACAGCCGACAAACTGTATTTTGAACCTGTTTTCTGGGAACATATTTACGATATTATACTACATGAAAAGCCGGAAGGTGTCATTGTACAATTAGGCGGTCAAACGGCCCTAAAACTTGCTGAGAAACTGGATAAATACGGCATCAAAATTATGGGAACCAACTTTAAGTCGCTTGATCTTGCTGAAGATCGCGGCAGTTTCTCCAGACTTTTGAAGGAAAACAACATTCCTTATCCGGAATTTGGGGTAGCTGAAACTGCTGATGAAGCGCTTGCTTTGTCAGATAAACTAAATTTTCCATTATTAGTAAGACCTTCTTATGTCTTAGGAGGACAAGGGATGAAAATCGTGATCAACAAACAAGAACTGGAATCGCATGTGGTAGACTTGCTTCAAAAGATCCCGAATAATAAATTGCTACTGGATCATTATCTGGATGGAGCAATAGAGGCAGAAGCAGATGCCATTTGCGATGGGAAAGAGGTATATATCATTGGTATCATGGAACATATAGAACCCTGTGGGATCCATTCCGGTGACTCTAATGCGACCTTACCGCCGTTTAATTTGGGGGAGTTCGTGATGCAGCAGATTAAGGATCATACCAAAAAAATCGCTTTGGCTTTAAATACCGTAGGGCTGATAAATATTCAATTTGCCATCAAAGACGATATAGTGTACATCATAGAGGCCAATCCAAGAGCCTCCAGAACGGTTCCGTTTATTTCTAAAGCTTATGGAGAGCCTTATGTAAATTATGCTACCAAGGTGATGTTGGGGGAGAAAAGGATCAAGGATTTTAATTTTAATCCGCAATTGGAAGGGTATGCCATTAAACAACCGGTTTTCTCTTTTAATAAGTTTCCCAATGTCAATAAGAATCTGGGCCCTGAAATGAAGAGCACCGGTGAGAGTATTCTTTTTATTGATAGTTTAAAAGACGACGAATTCTACAATCTGTACACAAGACGGAAGATGTATTTAAGTAAATAAGGCTTTAGCCATTATTTAAAAATTGGATCGTTTATGCTTCCCATTCGGTATGGAAAACACCTTCCTTATCAGTACGTTCATAAGTATGGGACCCAAAATAGTCGCGCTGTGCCTGAATTAGGTTTAACGGCAAGCGACCGGATGTATAGGCGTCAAAATATGTCAGTGAATTAGATAATCCGGGTAGTGGCACCCCATTGGTTGCTCCATAGGACACTAGTTTTCTTACTGAGGCTAATGTTTGTTTTATTTCCCTGGCAAAGGCATCATCGAGTAAGAGATTGGATAGCCCCGCATTTTGTTGAAAAGCTTTTGTGATGTCTGCGAGTAAGCCTGCTCTGATAATGCATCCGGCACGCCAGATCTTCGCAATAGTGCCTAAATCGAGTTCATAGCCGTATTCTTCAGAAGCCTCAGACAACTGATGTAAACCCTGGGCATAGGTGACGATAAAGGAAAAATAAAGCGCTTCCTCTGCCATTTTAACAAGGTCAGCCTTCTCTATGGTAGTGGGTTGCAACTTTCCATATATTTTTTCGGCCTCAAGTCTGTCTGCTTTAAGCGCAGACAATTCTCGCATGCTCACAGCTATATCGATACTCGGAATAGGAATTCCTAGGTCCATGGCATTTTGAGAGGTCCATTTACCGGTGCCTTTTTGTTTTGCTCTATCCAGGATCTTGTCTACCAACTGGCCCGGTCCCTGCTCATCATCCTTGCTTAAAATTTCTGAAGTGATCTCAACTAAAAAAGATTGTAATCTACCTTGGTTCCAACTCTTAAATGTCTGATGTAACTCCTGGTTGTTTAACTTCCCGGCTTTTTTCAACAGATCATATATTTCAGAAGTGAGCTGCATAAGTCCGTATTCAATTCCGTTATGGATCATCTTAACGTAATTACCAGCTGATTTAGGACCTAAGTAAGCGACACAAGGCTCTCCCTTATATTTGGCAGAGACTGCCTCAAAAATTGGTTGTACCTCCTTGTACGCTTCAGCAGACCCACCTGGCATTATGCTGGGGCCTTTTCTGGCACCCTTAGCGCCACCCGAAACTCCGGCTCCAAAGAAATGAATCCCTTTGTTCTTTAAATAGGCCTCTCTCCGATCTGTATCTGTAAATAATGAGTTGCCACCATCTATGATGAGATCTCCCTTGTTCAGGAGTGGCAAAAGACTTTCAATTACATCATCTACAATTTTACCGGCGGGGACCAACAGCATGATTTTTCTGGGGAGCTGCAGGGAAGAAATAAACGTTTCTAATTCCTTGGTAGCATTCACTTTATTCAAATCACCACCTTCCTCCTGAAGGGCAGCTACTTTTTCCTGATCAAGATCATAGCCAAATGCTTTAAAACCATTATCTGCTACGTTCAGGATAAAATTTCTACCCATGACCCCAAGGCCAACCAATCCAAAATCATATTTATTCTCTGGCATCTTACTGATTTTTGTATAATATTTAATTATTTTCATGACTGAAACTACGGAAAAGTAGCGCGTCCAAATAAACCTAAGAGTACTTCGTTACCTTCAAAAGTAATTGAAAATATTTACTTTTAAGTGTGTACTTTGGGCATTTACAGGGGAGGTGTTCTCACCACAATAATCTAAAGAAAAAAGATGGATAAGACTGAAAGTCAAATGTTGATCATTTTCGGAGCTTCTGGAGATCTCACAGCCCGAAAATTGATTCCGGCTTTATTTAATTTATACAAGGGTCAATTTTTACCCAAGGATTTTTTGGTACTTGGCGTAAGTCGGTCCCCATTGTCAGATTCAGATTTCAGGGACAAGGTGGTGAAGGAAAGCAGTTACTTAAAGACAGATATTGATGGAAAGGGTGTCGACTTTATTAATCAATTTTCCGACAAGTTGTTCTATCAGGACCTGGGTTCTTCGTATGAAGAGCCTTACCAGGAACTGGCTGAAAGGATAAACAGCTTGAATACAAAATTCAAGACCGACCATAATTTTATTTTTTATCTCTCAACACCACCCAATATTTATGAGGTTATTTCAAAGAATCTTTCTGAACAGGGTTTAACACAGCAGGGCAAAGGTTGGAAACGACTCATTGTTGAAAAACCTTTTGGGTATGACCTGGCGTCTGCCAGAGATCTGAATCACAGTCTTCATAAATATTTTAAGGAAAAACAGATTTACAGGATTGATCATTATCTGGGCAAGGAAACTGTTCAAAACTTGCTGGTAACACGTTTTGCCAATAGTATTTTTGAACCGTTATGGAACCGGAATTATATTCAGCATGTGGAGGTCACAAATGCAGAAAGCGTTGGGGTTGAGAAACGAGGAGGATATTATGATAGTTCGGGAGCCTTACGCGATATGTTTCAAAACCACCTGCTTCAAATAGTATCTTTAGTGGTCATGGAGCCGCCTATTGGCTCTACAGCAGAGGAGATCAGGAATGAAAAAGTAAAGGCACTCAAATCCCTGAGAATAGTAAAAGACCATAAGACACTTAATGAAAATACGATTCGAGGGCAGTATCTTGCAGCCACTATTAACGGAGAAAAAGTAAAGGGTTATAGAGAAGAAGAAGGGGTAGATCCTAATTCTACCACTGAAACATTTGTGGCCCTGAAATTCTTTGTGGACAACTGGAGATGGAAAGATGTGCCTTTTTATGTTAGAACCGCCAAGCGGATGCCCACGAAAGTGACTGAGATCGTTATTCATTTTAAGCCACCACACCACCATATTTTTATTGATTCAGGCTTGAATAATAAGGACAATAAACTTATAATCCGTATTCAGCCAGACGAAGGAATCCTGATTAAATTTGGTGTAAAGGTTCCTGGTTTAGGGTTTAAGGTAGAACGTGCCAATTTAGATTTCTATTACTCAGAAATGGCCGACACAAACTTAATGGCCGCATACGAGCGTCTCTTACTCGATGCCATGCAAGGCGACGCTACTTTGTATGCAAGGGCAGATGAGGTTGAGGCAGCCTGGGAATTTGTAGATCCCATCCTGGAGTATTGGAAAACCAATAATGAAGCAAAGATCTACGGCTATTCTGCCGGCGTATGGGGCCCTCAGAATGAAGACACTCTGATGGAAGGCAAGTATACCTGGCGGAATCCGAGCGAAAATCTGGCGGATGATCCGGAATTCTGCGTTATAAAATAAAAGAGATGGACCTGCGAATTTATAAGACTAAAGAAGAAGTAGCTCGTAATTTTGCGAATTATCTGAAGGATTGGATGGATCAAAAGGAAGAGGTGCATATAGCACTCTCTGGAGGAAGCACTCCAAAGATTGTTTTTGATGAGCTTTCAAATACCGAAGAATATAGAATTAATTGGTCTAAGGTTCATTTATACTGGGGCGATGAGCGCTGTGTGGCACCCTCAGACGCACAGAGCAATTACAAAATGACATTAGATCACTTATTAGAACACATTGATATCCCGTCAAAGAATATTCATCGTGTCTTAGGAGAGCGTGATCCGATAAAAGAAGCCATCCGGTATGGAAGTGAATTAGCCTCCAATATTCCTATAAAAAATGGAGTCCCCGTTTTTGATATGATCATGTTAGGCATGGGGGAAGACGGGCATACTGCATCTATTTTTCCTTATGAAATAAACCTATGGCATTCAAAAAACATTTGTGAAGTGGCCACTCACCCGGATTCAGGACAGAAAAGGATCACTATTACAGGCAAGGTCATCAATCATAGCGAGGATGTAATTTTTCTAGTGACGGGTGCCGGGAAAAAAGAAAAGGTGGTCGAGATCATCAACAAAAAAGGAGAATACCACACCTATCCTGCTTCTCTGGTAGCCCCGGTGAGTGGAAATCTTATATGGTTTATGGATGCAGAAGCGGCCTCGGAACTATAACTCCAAGGTGGAAGGCTCCTCATCAAAATCGTCTTCCCTCGCTCTTTTTATGATAGAATCAGGGATCGATTTTTTTGCTTTGGCCCCCATTTTTTTCAATTTTTCAATACTTGTAATGATATTGCCTCTGCCTTCTACAAGTTTATTCATGGCTCCGCGGTATTCCGTTTTTGCCTCGTCCATCTTCTTCCCAACCTTGGTCAGGTCCGAAACAAATCCTTCAAATTTATCGTAGAGTGCCCCGGCTTGTCGGGCTATTTCAATAGCATTTCGCTGTTGTTTTTCATTGTTCCACATAGAATCTATGGTCCTTAAAGTGGCCAGGAGTGTAGAAGGGGTGACGATTACAATATTCTTTTCAAAAGCATTGTTATATAAACTGCTATCCTTGTTAATAGCCGCAGAAAAAGCGGTTTCTATCGGTACAAACATCAAGACAAAATCCGGACTTTCCATATCATAAAGGTCCTCGTATTTTTTTGCTGATAGTTGATCCACATGCTTCTTTAAAGAATTGATATGGTCCTTGAGGTATTTTTCCTGCAGTTCTTCATCAGCGTTCACAAAGCGTTCGTAATCTGTAAGTGATACTTTGGAATCGATGATCATTTTCTTGCCATCAGGTAAATTGATCACCACATCTGGGAGAACCCTACTGCCATCCTGCTTTGTAAAACTTTGCTGAACCGTGTATTCTCTGTCCTTTTCAAGACCCGATTTTTCAAGAACTCTTTCCAGGACAAGTTCTCCCCAGTTCCCCTGCATCTTGCTGTCACCTTTCAGGGCTTTAGTAAGGTTTTCTGCTTCTTTGCTGATCTTAATATTCTGATTCTGAAGGTTGAGAAGTTGTTCGCGTAAAGCAGAATTGATGCTGATGTTTTCCTTTTGACTATCCTCCACTTTTTTTTCGAAAAGTTGAATCTTTTCTTGTAGTGGACTCAGGATATTTTTTATGTTCTTTTGGTTCTGTTCAGTGAATTTTAGACTCTTTTCATCAAGGATCTTGTTGGCCAGGTTTTCAAATTCCTTGGTAAATTTTTCCTGCAGCTTTGTTACTTCTTCCTTTTGCTCCAGGTTCTTTAATTGCAGATTTTCCATGTCTGCTTCAAACCGGGTAATCTGTTGTGCAAGCGTTGAATTTTCTTCCCTCAGTTGCCGGGTACTTGCCATTTCGGCCAGCAGACGTTCATCGAGACTCTCTAAATTTATACGCAGTTGTTTCTCCCTTTCTTCCAGCGTACTTTGACTCGATTTTCTTTTAAGACGCTCAATGTAATTTCCAAGGAAAAAGCCCAGAAGTGCGGTAGTAATTGCAAAAAATGCCGTGATAACAGCCGTATTCATCTTATGTACTATTTCTAGTAAAGATATGAGTTTAGGGATTAATAGAAGGGATATTCCGGTTCAGTTTTTGATCTTAAACGATGCGCTTTTTGTGTCAAAGCCTATTAGGTCTGATGGGAACAATCCTTGAAAACTTTTGTTTTCTATTAACTCACTAGGAGTTCCAAAGTGGCTCTCCGGTTGATCAAGGATCAGCATTTTGTCACACAATTGAATGGCCAGATCTATTTCGTGTGTCGTGTAGACTACGGTCTTTTCAAGTTCATGAGCGATATGCTTCATGGTTTTTAAGACCTGTACTTTATGGTATAGATCCAGATGGGTTGTTGGCTCATCAAGTAAAATAATGGGTGTGTCTTGTGCCAGTGCTCTGGCTATCAAAACTTTTTGTAGTTGACCATCACTTAATTCAAAACATTTTCGGTCCTGTACTGATTCTAAACCAATATTTTTAATGACATCTTCTATCACAAGGGTATCTTCATTCTTTAGTAGTCCAAGCCAATTGGTATAGGGTTGTCTGCCCAAACTTATAAGCTCTTTTACTGTGAGATTCTTACTCGCTAACGGATCTGTTAGCACGATACTCATTTCAGTGGCAAGGGCCTGTCCGGATAAGGATTCTATTGGCTCACCGTTGATTAAAATAGTGCCTGCCAATTTACTTTGAACCCCCCCTAAAGTTCTAAGCAACGTAGATTTTCCAATACCGTTGATACCAATAATAGCAATAAATTCCCCCTTTTTAAGTGAAAGATTAAGATCACTCACCACCACATGTTTCGCACCTCTATTTCCCGGGTACCCGACGCTTAAATGTTGAATTTCAAGGGTTGACATCATATTTATCTCTGCAAAAATCACGGCTTCTTATCCCGTGGTCTAAGGTACTTAATATCCACTAAATCCGGTTAGTATTAAAGACAGCACTGTTGCTTTTAAAAGATCATAGTTCGTTTTCTTACCAATAACCAGATCACTATTGGTGCACCCACAATAGATGTAATGGCGTTTATAGGCAAGACATAGGAGGAGGATGGCAATTGAGCGATGGTATCGCAAATAAGCAATAGAATAGCTCCATAGACCAATACCCCGGGTACAAGAATTTTATGGTCCGTGGTGTTAAAGAGTTGTCTTGTTAAATGGGGTACCGCCAATCCAATAAAGGCTATTGGCCCGGCAAAGGCAGTTATCGAACCGGCAAGAAGTCCGGTAGCCAGGATGATGAAGAATCTTGATTTCCTGATGTTAACGCCCAGACTTCGCGCATAATTCTCGCCCAAAAGCAGCGCGTTAAGTGATTTTATTGAAAGAATGCTCAACAGCAGTCCAAGCAGGCAAATAAAAGTCAAAAGACTTACCTGCGTATTGCTTAAATTTCCGACCGTCCCAAAAGACCAGAAAATGTACTGTTGGAGTTCTTCAGACTTAGCAAAATAAGAAAGCACGGTAACTACGGCCGCCGTGATACTCCCAAACATTAAGCCAATGATCAGTAGAGCCATGGTATCTTTTACTTTTCTGGCCATCGCAATAACCGCGAGTAATACTAAAACACTTCCTAAACTAGATGCGATTGCGAGTGAAATATCGTTTACAAAGAAAACTCCCAAGGAAAGTATCCCACTTCCCATTATTAAAAAGGCAGCTCCCAAACTTGCACCTGAACTAATGCCAAGCACAAAAGGACCGGCCAGCGGATTTCTGAACAAGGTCTGCATAAGGAGTCCGCTCAGAGAAAGACCACTACCAACAAGGATTGCCGTAAAAGCCTTGGGAAGCCTGTATTCCCAAATAATGTAAGACGAAGCGTCATTTGCAGATAGACCCGTCAAAAGTTGTTTGATAGTGGTGCCAAAAGGGATATCAACGGAGCCAAAGCTAATGTTGACCATAAAGCTTAGAACAAGCAATATGAATAATAATAAAAACCGATATGGGTACGTAGCTCTCAATTATTGCAATGGCTTAAAGAAAAATAGTTGATGTTCTGGCAACACTTCTGGATGAAAGATATGGATCAGGTCTTTTAGTATCAAATCAGGTCTGTTTGGTCCAAGTTCGAAAAAAATAAGGCCACCGGTTTCTCCTTTGCTTTGGGCATAGGTATAGACTTTTTTTCTTTTTAGGGGATTGAATTGAAGATAGTGGGAATTGGCTTTTTCCAGTTCTCTATAAGAGGTAAATTGGGAAGGGGACACCCAATAATCGGCATTTGTGGCCTTTGCCAAAACACTTTCGAGACTTAAGGACAGGCTGCCGCTTTCTTCTGTTTCCTGCCATAGATATTGGGCATTTGCATCTTCAATAAAGCGTGCTGCCCAGCTATTGCCTCCAGGGGCATACCAAACGTCTTTATAAAGGGCACCACTCATGACGGTGGGCACGCGGGTTGCTTTTTTAGCCAGATCCTTTGCTTGCTGATATGCTAGTGCGATAGAATCAAAAAGGATTTCTGCCTTTTCTTCCATCTCGAAGAAAGGAGCAAAAAACTTGATCCACTCGGCTTTTCCCAACGGAGTTTGTTCTGTCCAGTCTCCATTATAAACTACCGGTATCCCTGATCTTTTAAGCGTTTCATAGGTTTTGTTCTCGGAAGAAATACTAAAACCAATCACCATATCAGGTTTTAGACGTAGTGTCATTTCGGTATTCATCATTTCATTGTTTCCCAGGTCTTCAACTTTGCCTTCAGATACTCTGGCCCTCGTATATGCTGAGGAAATATAATCTGTTCCCGGAAACCCGGATAAACGATCGCCTACATCGAGTGCTTCCAGTGCAGGTATATGTGTCGTAGAGGTCACTACCAGATTTTCAACTGGCACAGGAATCACAGCATCGTAGAAGGTGCTATCAATTGATATTGCTGACATCTTCTCCTTGGGAATCAGGGCATATGTAAAGTTTTTATCGCTACCCGGCCAGGCAGAATTCACTGAGATAATGGTTACACCATTACTGGTTTTATAAACATTAAACCCTTTGGCATGTGCAATGGTAGATTTGGAATGTTCAGGTTGATTTGGAACGGAAATACCTTCTTTGCCTTCGGAGTCCTTACAAGCATAAATGCTTGTTATCAATAGAAAATAAAGGTAAAATTTCATAGCCGTATGATCATAAATGTCAAAAGTAAGCTTAATTATACGGAGTCAAAAAGAATAGGTAATTTGTTTATCTTCGCCACGAAATTGGTTGCTGTTGATACCTTTTGACAGCATTAAAAGGGAATCCGGTGCAGATCCGGAACTGTTCCCGCAACTGTAAGCTCAGTAGATCTTCTTAGAAGGGTCTATGTTTGGTACCTCTTCAAAACCACTGTCTTTGAATAAATAAGATGGGAAGGTAAATACCAAAACGCAAGTCAGGAGACCTGCCAGATTCAAAAAGCAATGTATAACTTTCGGGATAAAAGTTTACGTATGAAAGCCTCATGCGCCACCCCGATCCTTAGAATGTAAATAAGTGATTAAACAATTATGGAATTCCTTCGTACTACTGGCTATGGGAGCATCGATATGGGCACAGGACGGAAACATAGATTCGGTTAAAGTGCAAGTATTAGATGAGGTGGTGCTAAGTGACACCAGATTTCCAATTAAAAGAGAAAATTCAGGAAAGACGGTCATTAAAATTGGTCCGGAGGAGCTATCCAGGAATCAGGGAAAATCGCTGGCCGAGATCATCAATACCAAAAGCGGTATAGAGATCTCCGGAAGTCGGGGTCGACCAGGAGAGATTTTGGGGACTTTTGTCAGAGGAGGACGCGGGAAACAAGTCATTGTAGTCATTGATGGGATACGGGTTTCTGATCCGTCTTCATTTTCCCAGGAATATGACCTGCGATTATTGCCAACTGCGAGCATTGAATCTGTTGAGATCATAAAAGGAGCTTCAAGTACTTTATATGGGGCAAATGCCGCGACAGCGGTTATAAATATTACAACCAAAGCAGTTTCTGACAAAAATATTGCCGCGACGTTTCAATCCGCCGTAGGAAGCAATCAAACTACAAGGGATCAGCGATACCGAATAAATTCTTTTGAAAATAGTGCCAGAATAGATGGAACCATAGAAAAATGGGAATACGCCCTGGGATTCAGTCATCGGTTTGCGGACGGGTTATCCTCAATCATTACGGATTCGGATGAGGCAGACCCATTTTCGTCAGTGAATACAGACTTGAGCTTAGGGTATCGATTTGGTCCAAAAATAAAGTCTAGTTTTTATGCAAGTCAAAACAAATTAAGAGTTGCTTATGACGAATCTTTTGGCTTATTAGATGCCCCTTATATTTTCGAAAGCGTTCAGCAAAGGTTAGGCTCAACCTCCCAGTATAAGTATAGTGCCGGTACGGTAACTTTGAATGTGGCGTATGCGACCTATGATTCGGAAAATTTTAGTGCCTTCCCGAGTTCTTTTAAAGGTGAAAATATCATTGGAGATCTTTTTAACAAAAGTACCTTTGGGAAGTTCCTTACAATCGTTGGGGTAAATTATAATTACGAAAAGGCAGATTTTGAGGACGCCCGTCAGTTTACCTTTGTGGATCCCTATGCGTCCCTAGTTTACCTTGGAAGTAAGGGATTTCAAATGAATATTGGCGGCCGACTGAATAATCATTCGGAATATGGCAGCGAGTTGGTGTATACCCTGAACCCAAGTTTTACCATAAAAAATAAAAGAGGATATCTGAAAATTCTGGGAAGCTATGCCACTGCTTACATTACGCCTTCTCTAACACAGTTGTTTGGCGAATTTGGAGCGAATCCGGAGTTAAAACCAGAATCTAACCGAACAATAGAGGGGGGTATGGAATATGCCATCTCCGGAACCCTCAGGGCGAGTTTGCTTTTTTTTGACAGAATAGAAGAAGATTTTGTGTTTTTTGACAATGAGAGTTTTCAATACGGCAACGCCGCAAATACCATTGAGGGAAAAGGCCTTGAAATGGAATTCAATTGGAGTCCCATAAGTTCCCTGACACTGGAAGCTAACTATACTTTTACAGAGAGAACAGGAGACAATGCCATTCGTATTCCGAAGCATAAGGTATATTCAAGTATTGGATACCAGTTTAGTAAATCATGGTATGCCTCTGTCAATTATGCCTACACAGGCGCTAGATCAGATACTGATTTTGGAACATTTACGGATATCGCCCTAGAGCCATTTGGTCTTCTTGGTTCTTATCTGTCCTACACGTTAGTGCCCAATACATTCACTGTTTTTCTTAATGGCGAGAACATGTTAAATAAATCTTATACTGAAGTACTGGGTTTTAATACGCGTGGCCGGAATGTAAGGGCCGGATTTACTTTAAAACTATAATCTATAAGAAAAAAAAGGCCTGTAGCTACAGGCCTTTATCTATTTTTTACTCAAAATTATTGTTGCTCGTTAGAATCCTTAGGGCCGAAATTGTCCAGGATCATTAAATCCCGTTCCGGGGAGAAGGAATCAGAATCAGCGATTGGTATGGCAGGCATACGAACACTATAATCACGTTTCCCGGAAACTCCGGTAATATCCTCAATGGCACGGGCCAATAAGGGCTCATTTAGATCCCCTAGTATCCCAAGATTTAAAACATCTTCAGGCAGTTCTATTTCAGGTACGAGGCCGTTCGTGTAATCTGAGAATCCGGCAGAATTCTCCCCACGACCTATGATGGCCTGGATCGCCCAGGAATTATCGGGATTTATAAAAGATTCACGACTTCCTGTATATATAAAAGGTGCGCCATCCCTATCCGGGTCGTCTACGAGAGTAACCGAAAATTCATTTTTTCCGGTGGTTGTGGTGCCGACCTGTATCACCTCCATGTAGGGATCAAGACAGTTGATCACCAATTCACTGGCTGAAGCAGACCTCACTGTTGTTAAAATATACACCCGATTCAAATTCAGTGAATTTATTGGCATCCCGCTTCCTGTTTCATTTACGAAATTATCATCCGCAGAAGAACCAAACACTTCCTGTAATTTTGGATTGTACCGTCTGCGATAGAACAAGTCATTGGTATTTGTTCCATAAATCATACTGGATAACTGGATGGCGCTACTCACAAACCCCCCCGGATTATATCTTAAATCTAATACAAGATCAGTGATCCCCTGCGATTTTAATACACCGATAGTATTGTTTAATTCATCATCATATTTATCCGGTTCGGTCTCTAGATCAGGTCCTGGAGTGAAACGACGATAGAAAATATAACCGATCTTATGCCCATTAATTTCGATCATATTGGAAACATATATCGGGTTTTCCTGAAAGTTTTCTTGACTAGTAAGCGTCACTTCCTTTCCATTGGTCACAAAAGAGTCATTCTCATAATTGGCCATATTAAGAGTGTAGGTATCATTCTCCCCATATAAAAGATCTATGTAGTTGCTTTCAGTAAGTTGTATGCCATCAACACCGCTGAAAAACTCCCCTCTGGAAATATCTTTCCCATCGGCATCTGAATTTGGGGTAACGTACCGAACGTAGCCGGCGACCTGATTGGATCCATAGGCGATTAGCCCAAAGCTTAAGCCATTACTCTTGGTGACACCCGTAAGAGCCTGCGTAAACTCCTCATAGTCATCACTATAAAAGGTAAATCGATCTTCGCTGAACAAGAGTTGATTTTCAAGGAAGTCAGCCGGATTTGCTTCAGAATCCAAAAATTCGGTGTATTCGGCATCGCTGCTAAATCTGTCATCGGCCAAATTTGGTACTTCGGCCTGCCAGAAATACCATAAATTGAGGGATTTCCACATGAAATCTTGAACGTCTAGACTGGCATTAGGATCGGGATTCGGACCCCCGGGAACCAGATTATCGTCATCTTTACTGCAGGAAAGACCAACAAAGGCGGTTGCCAGCAGTATTAGTATATACTTTTTCATAGTTATTTTATTACTTCACGTCAAAAATTATTCCAAAGGTATGCGGAACCATAGGTCTTTTAATACCTTGAGATATATTGTACAATAAAAGGTGTAGGGAAGGTTGTTTCCCGTAAAAGTAAGCAGATATTAAAGAAGAAAAAAAAATTTGTAACAATTTTCGTTATAGTTCGTCTAGCTAGTGTAACACACCTGATAAATGGTACATGCAACCGTCGATCAACTAAGAATGACACAAAAGGAATTTATTCAGATTGTAATGCCTTTCAAGGACAAACTGTACCGACTGGCAAAAAGGTTGCTAGTGTCTTCAGAGGAAGCGGAAGACGCCACTCAGGAGGTGTTGATGAAATTATGGGCCAAGAAGAAGGTCATGGGCCGTTATAGAAATGTGGAAGCTTTTGCGATGACTATGACGAAGAATTTTTGCCTGGACAGGTTAAAATCCAAACAATCTGGAAACCTGAAATTGGTTCATAGCAATTATGCAGACGAATCTAAGTCGTTGCAAAGACAACTCGAGGTAAATGATAGTCTGCGGTGGGTTGAAAAGATCATGGACTCCTTGCCTGAACAGCAAAAATTGGTCCTCCAATTAAGAGATATAGAAGAATACAGTTTTGAAGAAATAGGAGAAATGCTCGATATGCAGCCAACGACGATCAGAGTTACTCTATCAAGAGCTCGTAAAATGGTAAGGGAAAAATTAATAGAAAAACACAACTATGGAATTAGATAGAATAGAAAGATTACTAGAGAAATACTTTGAGGCTCAGACCACGGAAGCCGAAGAGCAGGTCTTACGGGATTATTTTACCGAAGGCAATGTTGCAGAACATTTGGAACAGTACAGTGCCATGTTCTCTTTTTTCTCTAGCGCCAAACAAGAACGGTTTACAAAGCAGGTGCCATTAAAAACCAATAAAGTTTACTACAGGTGGATATCCGTAGCAGCCGTAGTCGTACTAGTATTTGGCATGTATTTTGGTAATCAATACCAGGAAAAAAGGGAGGCAGAATATGCTTACCAGCAAACGAAGAAGGCCCTTGGTCTTCTGGCTCAAAATTTGGATCGTGGAACCAAAAAAGTAGCTCATTTACATGAATTTGAAGAAACAAAGCAAAAAATTTACAAAAACAATTAAAAACAACAGTATGAAAAAGTATCTAGTATTAATAGCAATAGCACTGCTTCCATTTGCAGGCTCCTCACAATCGATCTTTGATAAATTTGAAGATATGGATGAGGTAAGTTCAGTGATCGTAAATAAAAATATGTTCGATCTACTGGTAAAAATGGATGTGAACGTGGATGAACCTGAAGCCAGAGAGGCCATGGAAATTGCCAAGAGCCTGAATGGATTGAAAGTTTTTGTCACCGAGAACAAAGGAATTTCAGCTGACATGAAATCTACGGTAGATCGATATTTGAAAAATGCATCCCTGGAGGAACTTATGCGGGTAAAGGATAAGGATGCCAACGTAAAGTTCTATATCCGAAAAGGAAAGGATGAGGACCATGTAAGCGAACTTCTTATGTTTGTCACCGGAATTCAGAATGCTGATGTAGAGATCAATGACCGTAAAATTGAAACGGTGTTATTAACTTTGACAGGGGATATAGACCTAACTAAAATTGGGGCCCTTACAAAGAAAATGAATCTGCCTAAGGAGTTAAATCAAATTGAGAAAAAGAAATCCTAACAACGGTATGGGGAACTGAGGGCACTTTTGCGAAGCAAGTACCCTCAGTCTACCTGCCAATTAATTAATCATAAAATCATGAAAACGATCGTCAGATTACTATCCCTTATAGCTGTAGTACTTTTTATCGGCTGCTCCTCTACCCAGAGTTTGCAGGAATACTATGTAGACAGCGCAGAAAATCCAAATTTCATTTCTTTGGACCTGCCGGCAAGTATTCTTAACCTTGAGGAGGCAGATTTAAGCGAATCACAGAGAACTGCCTTACAATCGTTGAGAAAACTCAATGTCCTGGCATTCAGAAAAACATCTTCGAACAATACAGAATACGAAGTTGAAAAGGGAAAAGTAAATGCAATTCTAAAGAACCAAGACTTTAAGGAGTTAATGAAGCTTAATTCCCAATACGGCAAAGGTTTTGTAAAATATTTGGGCGAAGAAGATGCCATAGACGAAGTGATCATTTACGGCAATATGGATGACAAGGGTTTTGCACTGGTGCGAGTCCTCGGGAAGGATATGAATCCGGCCTATTTAGTACAATTAATGCAAGCGCTGCAAAAATCTGATTACAACGGAGAAGGACTGGGAGAGATCGGTCAATTCTTAAAAGGTTAATAGCATCTAACAATTAATGAAACCCGTCTTCATCCGAAGACGGGTTTTTTATTTTAAAACTTTTGATTATTTTTCCAATGGAATTTTTCCTATAATTTCAAATTAATCAAAATTTGGAACAACAAAAAAGTAAGAAATGGATAAGGCTGAAATTTGGATCGATAAAGGGATTAATTTTATTGTAGATTTTGGACCTAAGATTATAGGAGCCATACTTATTTTTCTAATAGGATCATGGATCATAAAGAAGATCATTGGCGCTTCCAGAAAAATGATGTCTAAGGGTACTTATGATGAATCCCTTCAACGTTTTCTCTTAAATCTCGCTTCCTGGGCATTAAAAATCATGTTGGTGATTGTTGTGATCTCTACGCTGGGCGTAAATGTTACCACCTTTGCCGCGGTTATTGCAGCAGCAGGCCTTGCCGTTGGTTTGGCCCTGCAGGGGTCTTTATCAAATTTTGCCGGGGGAGTATTAATCATGATTTTCAGACCCTATAAGATAGGAGACCTTATTGAAGCACAAGGTGTGATCGGTGTAATCAAAGGCATAGAAATTTTCACTACCAAGCTGGTGACTCCACAGAACAAATTGGCAATCGTACCTAATGGAGCAATGGCCAATGGAAATATTATTAATTATACAGAAGAAGGAAAAATAAGGGTAGACACCACGGTTGGGGTAGGATACGGAGAGGATATCAAAAAAGCCAAAGCGGTATTGTTGGAAGTATTAACATCTAACCCCAAGGTCTTGAAAGATCCGGTACCATCCGTCAGCGTATCCGAATTGGCAGATAGTTCTGTAAATTTTGCAGTAAGGCCATTTTGCAAGCCCGAGGACTATTGGGATGTGTATTTTACGACCTTAGAAAACTGCAAATTAGCTTTGGATAAGGCAGGTATCGAAATTCCATATCCACATAGAGTTCAAGTACAAAAAAAATAGTTAAATACCAGTATAATTACCGGGTGTGATTGCATGTAGTTCTGTTTTTACAGTATCAGGTATTTTCAGGCTCTCAATAAACAACCCAATAGAATCCTTAGTGATGGCGCTATTGGTTCTGGTGAGTTCTTTTAGTGCCTCATAAGGATTGGGATAGCCTTCACGTCTTAAAATGGTTTGAATGGCCTCTGCCACAACTGCCCAGTTGCTTTCGAGGTCCTTTTCAATTTTATCTGCATTCAATAAAAGTTTTCCAAGTCCTTTTAAAGTAGCCTGCATGGCAATAAGCGTATGGGCAAAAGGAACACCAATGTTTCTAAGTACCGTACTGTCCGTTAGGTCGCGTTGCAGCCTTGAGATAGGTAATTTAGCTGCGAGGTGCTCATAGAGTGCGTTGGCAATCCCCAGATTTCCTTCAGAATTCTCAAAGTCGATCGGATTCACTTTATGTGGCATAGCTGAAGACCCTACTTCTCCTTCTTTGATCTTTTGCTTAAAATAGTCCATGGAAATATAGGTCCATAAATCTCTGTTAAGGTCAATAAGAATGGTGTTGATCCTTTTTAGGCCATCGAACAGGGCAGCCATATGATCGTAGTGTTCCACCTGCGTTGTGGGAAAAGAATGATAAAGTCCTAATTGGTCTTTTACAAAATCTTGTCCAAATTTCCGCCAGTCTATATTTGGATAGGCCACATGGTGCGCATTGAAATTCCCTGTGGCACCTCCAAACTTGCAGGCCGTGGGAATATCGTTTAACAAATTGAATTGTTCCTCCAGGCGCGTTACAAATACATTTAATTCTTTTCCTAAACGTGTAGGTGAGGCGGGTTGTCCGTGCGTCCTTGCGAGCATTGGTACTTTTTCCCACTCCTTTGAAAGTGTTTTTAACTTTTGTAGCAATTCGGAATATTGAGGAATATATACCTCATTAATGGCTTCCTTCAGCGACAGAGGAATGGCAGTATTGTTAATGTCCTGAGAGGTTAAGCCAAAATGAATGAATTCTTTGAAATCGGAAAGATTTAAAGTGTCAAATTTTTCTTTGATAAAATATTCAACCGCTTTAACATCATGATTGGTAGTTCGTTCTATTTCTTTGATGGATAGTGCATCCTCGGTAGTAAATTCGACATAGAGCTTTCGCAAAGCCTCCAATTTTTCTGGATGAACCGACTTTAATTGGGGTAGGGGTAAAACCGCCAGGGCTATAAAATACTCCACCTCTACGCGTACCCTGTATTTCATCAGAGCCTCTTCTGAAAAGTAAGAAGTCAGGGGTGCTACTTTACTCTTGTAACGCCCATCTATGGGGGATATAGCCTTTAATTCGTTAGAGATCATAAGATGTGATATCAAGTAAGTCAGAAAGCGCAAATATAGCCATTAGTTTTTAGTTAAAAATGGGCATTTTATAAGGGCCAAAAGGACGTCTTGATGGATGTAAACTTTTTGAAATCTTGAAACGACTATTTCTCGGAGGAATTCAGCAAGGTACTGACCAGTTCGGGTACGCCCTCAGATGCTTTTCTGGCAATGATCTGAAGGTTGAAGTCAGCCATGGGATCAATCGCAGGTTTCGGATCTACAAAATAAACTGGGATTCCAGGCCTGGCATAGTACATCAGACTGGCTGCAGGATACACTTGCAGGGAAGTGCCAATAATGATCAAAATATCTGCCTGGGAAGTAATGGAGGCTGCTTGTGGTAAAAGCGGCACTTCCTCACCAAACCAAACAATATGGGGTCTTAACTGATTTCCATGGTCGCAAAGATTCCCAAGATTAAGATCTTTTTTCCACTCATACACAGAATAGGGCGGTTTGGTACTTCTGACTTTAAAGAGTTCGCCGTGAAGATGTAAGACGTGCTTACTACCGGCTCTCTCGTGAAGATCGTCCACATTTTGGGTAATGATGGTAACTTTGTAATGGTTCTCTAGTCTTACCAATGCTTTGTGGCCATTATTGGGTTGCGCCTGCAGCAATTGTCTGCGTCGTTCATTGTAAAACTCGAGGACCAATTCCGGATTGGCTTTGAACCCCTCAGGTGAGGCTACTTCCATAACATTGTGTCCTTCCCACAGGCCATCGGCATCTCTAAATGTTTTTAAGCCGCTATCTGCGCTCATTCCGGCGCCTGAGAGCACTATAATCTTTTTACTCATCTCGCTATTTTCTCAAAATTACGTTTTTATTATATTCGAATAATGGAAAATCAAGCCTTGGTTAGCTATTTAGAGACCTTTGTTTCAAAGGAACGACTTCAGCGTTTTGAGGAGGTCCTGGCCTTTCGAACTAAATACCTGACAGTGGTTATGGAGGATGTGTATCATTTACACAATGCCAGTGCGGTAATTCGCAGCGCGGATATTTTTGGAATACAGGAGGTTCATGTCATTGAACGCAGATTTGCCAAAAAATTAGATAAGAAAATAGCACTGGGAGCACAGAAATGGACTGATATCCACAGGTATAAATCTACTGAAGAATGTCTCCGAAAATTAAAGAAACGCGATTATACAATAGTAGCCACTACGCCAGGGAAACATTCTATGTCATTAGACGCCTTAGACATTTCCGGAAAAATGGCTTTTTTGTTTGGTGCTGAAAAAGAGGGATTAAGTAAAGCTGCTCTGGATCAGGCAGACAAATTGGTCCATATCCCGATGGTTGGATTTACAGAAAGTCTAAATGTTTCTGTAGCGGCAGCCATTATACTACAACAAATGACAACAAAACTACGGGCATCCGATCTGACCTGGCAATTGACAAGGGATGAAAAGCAGGGTAAAAGACTGGAATGGATAAAGAAATCCATAAAGGATATTGATCAAATTGTGGCACGATTTAATTCTGAGGTGTAGAAAGATTTCGTATCTTTAAAATGAACCAACTAATTGATTACCAAATGTATATTGCACTTTATATTGTGATCGCCCTTGTCGGAATCATACTATTTCTGGCCCTAATAGCCCCCAAAACTTATGATGTAAACAGGTCCGTCGAGATCGACAAACCGAAATCTGAGGTATTCGAATACATAAAATACTTAAAGAACAATGACAGTTGGTCTCCCTGGGCAAGAAAGGACCCAAATATGGAAAAAAAATTTACCGGGACCGATGGGGAGGTCGGGGCCATTAGTTATTGGAATGGAAACAAGGATGTTGGAGAAGGGGAGCAGGAGATCACTAAAATAATTCCCGGTGAAAGGATAGAAGGAGAACTAAGGTTTTTAAAACCCTGGAAGTCTACCTCTGACTGTTATCTTGATGTAGAAGACATTACAAACAATAGAACCAAAGTAACTTGGGGATTTAAAGGAAACAACAGGTTTCCTATGAGCATCATGATGCTTTTTATGAGTATGGACAAAATGGTTGGAAAAGATTTTGAAGAGGGGCTTGCAAGCCTGAAAACGCAAATGGAATCATAATTAGAATAGTATGGAAGCAAATATGGTTGGTTGGTTTGAGATACCGGTAACGGATATGGAGCGCGCGAAGAAATTTTATGAGGTTGTATTTAACGTGAAAATACAGTTACAAAACATGAATGAACTACAAATGGGCTGGTTTCCATTTGCGGAGGGTAAAATGGGTGCTGCCGGATCATTGGTTTTGCATGCTGATTTTTATCATCCGAGTGAAACGGCCGGACCGCTTTTGTATTTTTCTTGTAAAGATGTGCAGGAGCAAGTAGACCAGATAGAAAAGGCAGGAGGTAAGGTTTTAGAAGGTAAGAAGCTTATTAGTAAGGACGTTGGATATATGGCCTTATTTGTTGATAGCGAGGGGAATAGAGTGGCATTGCATTCTCGCCAATAAAAGATCATATATAAAAGATAGGAGCTTCAGCCCGGGCACCAAAGCGAATAGGTAAGTAACTAGTGCCAATGCCTTTTGAAACATACATCAGCGATTGTTCGCTTTTATACCACCCATCCAAATACTTTCCGCTTCCTCCTGGTTTGTAAAATTCTTTACCAAAAAATTGAATTTGACCCCCGTGCGTATGCCCACAAAGAACAAGGGTAAGGTTGACCTTTAGTGCCTGGTTCAATTGATCAATTGTATCTCTATATTGTGGGCAATGGTTCAAAACAATTGTGTTTAGCGACCTATTGATATTTTGTATAGCTTTTTCATAATCTGGTGAACCTCTTAAAAAATCATCAATACCAACAATATTTATCTGTCGTTTGCCTTTTGCGAATAGTAGAGAATCATTTACTAATAGCTTACCATTGAATTTCCCAAAGAGTTCATGATACATGGCTGGGGTAACTTTACCATCGTATTCTTTATTTCCCATTATGACTATTTTGGGTATTTCCAATGGAATGAGCTTTAAAAAGGCCTCCAATAAGCCCAATTGATTGGGTCTATTGATGGAATCGCCGGTAAAAAATAATAAATCGGGTTTTTCTTTGGCAATTCGTTTTCCTATCCATTTATGATAAGCTTTTATCTCCCTTATGTGGAGATCTGTAAGTTGAATGACCTTTATGGTGTCCTCACGACCTTCGCTGATATTGTGTCTGGACCATTTAACAAGGTATTTTTCTATCCAAAAAGCATCCAGAAAAAGAAAACTTACAAGTCCTAAAAAAGACAAGATCACGAATTTTCTTCTGCTAATTTTCATAAAATGAATAGATACTTAATGAGGGAATAGGAGGTTATTTAGCTAATTCTAATAATGCCATAGAATAAGCGTTATCCAGAATTACACGCCCATTTTTTACCTCAACCTTGGTTTGAGAATAGGTGTCAAATAATTGCGTGCCATCTCCAAAAAAACCTTTTACCCAAAGTGATTTTTTCCCTTTTGGAAGATCGAGGCCAACTACTACTTTGTCCTTTAGCGCACCATCGTCATAAGTTCTGCTGAATACATAGGGTTTTTTTGTCAAGCGCTTGTGTTTTCCGGCCCCAATAGCGGGATGATGGTTTCGAAACTGACCTAATTTTTGCCAGTGTGTTAAGATTTCCTTTGTCTTAAGACTATCTATCTCGTCCCAGTTCATAAAAGATCTCAGGGTGGCATCACCTACTGTACCCTCAATAGTGAGATCGCGTGCCGTTTCATCACCGTAATACACTTGAGAGGCCCCTGGCGTTAGCAAGAGTACATTTGCTGCATAAAATGGTTTTTTCCTGTCCTTGTCAAAAGGGCTGCCATCGTCATGAGATGTTAGATAATTCAGTACGCTTACGCCATTCAATTTGGAATGTAGTAGGCTACTATATTTTTTAAAGATCTGTTCATAGTCCTTATTCGCATCTGTTTTCAGCTCAAAATTAATTAGGCTGTTGAAGCCATTTGAAAAATAGTCCACTTTCTTATCACCAAAATCAAAGGTTCTGCCACCGGAAATACCGTAATTGTAAACCTCGCCCACCATAAAGAAAGGCGCATCGTCCAGGACCAGTTCCTGGTGTTTCTTTTTCCAATTTTCAAAGGCATAAGATGCTTCTTTGTACAATTCGGCCCAGGCCTTTTCATCAGCATGTTTTACGGTATCTACTCTGAATCCATCGATGCCCAGGTCGTTGACATAATCTGTTAGCCATTTAATGATATAGAATCTGGGGGCACGTGGATATCCCGTCCTGTCAAAGAACAGTTCCAGCTCGTCGAGCTCCATGCTTAGTCTTCCCTCTTCCTTCCATTTTGCCAATAGGGCATCCGGAAGATCTACGGCTTCGTCTGTGGCGGTTCGTATATCAGGTAAATTTGCTACCAGAGTACAAGCGGTAGTGGCTTCGTAATTTTCAAAAGTGCAGGTAGGTTCTGTGATTACCCACTCCGATGGCCAAACCGGGTCTTCCTCTGTGACTGGTCCGGTGTGATTCAATACTACATCCATAAGAATGCGGATCCCATTCTCATGAGCAATTTTGACCATTTTTTCTAAGTCCTTTCTACTGCCAAAATTGGGGTCTAGAACTGTCCAGTCTTTTGCCCAATACCCATGATAGGCATAGGAGTTTCCTGTTCCTTCATCCGTCGCACCATGAATCTGTTCTATAACCGGTGTGAACCAGATGGCATTGATCCCTAGATCTGTAAAGTATCCTTCCTCAATTTTTTGAGTGATCCCCTGAATATCACCACCCATAAAGCCCCTCAATGGCCCCGTTTCTTCAATCCTGTTGAAATTTACATCGTTTTGAGGATTGCCATTATTAAAACGATCGGTAAGTAAAAAATAAATATTGGCACCGGCCCATCGAAAAGGAATTGTTTCTTTCACAAGAACCGGTACTTCGTTTTGAACTATGACCGTCTGGGATGTATCGACTTTGGAATCCTTACATGCTGTAATAAGGATCATTAAGCTCAAAAAAGCCAGTACTTTCTTCATTAATTGGTGTATTTGAGGAATGCCTGCCTAAAACATTGCTGAAAATAACAAGGAATTCCCTGAATTAGCAAATGGTTCGGACAGGCTTTTATTTTTTTTTAAAGCTATAAAATGATCTTGGATTAATAAAATTTAATTGATCCGAACTAAAACCTGACGAATAAAAATGGTAAAATTAATACTTGGAAGTATTACCTCTTTCTGTTGAGGACCTTGTATTCTTCATAACAACTACTCATAGCATCTAAAATCTGAAGATCATTTGCGGTAGTAATAAAAGACTTTGAGAAATTGCAATTCGAGAGAATATCTTCAATATCTACTTTTTCCAGTTGTAAAAGTTCCGTCAAGGTCTCCCGATCGAATTTAGAGGCGAGCAGATCCCGAATTTCATCATCTTCCTTAATCAGTCTAAGTTTTCGCATCTGATTCGGACGCTTGCCAAAAAGATTCCGCAGCAGGTCAGCCGGATTTAAAATAGCGCCCAGAACTTTCGTAACCGCACTGGGATTTTTATTCCCGGCTTCATAACTTTTTGAAAGCCCTGATATGCTGTATTGATAAGCTGTATTTATGGGAAGGTTTTTCACATCAATTTCCAAATAACCAGTGAGTTGATAAGGTCTTACAATAACCTCCTCCAGGGCATAGGCCAATTCAGTGAGGGCTATTTTAGTATCACTGAATTTGAACATGTCATTAGTGACCCTTATTTTCTGCGATTTAAAACCGAGATAGGAAAAATACAAGGTATCATTGACCGCGGCTCTGATAGAGAATTCACCTCGCTCATTAGTAATGGTCCCCACTACCTGATTGAGATTTACAACATGTACACTTTCCAGAGGTTCATCGGTTTGAGCATTGATTACCACTGCGCCAAATTGATCGTTCTGTTCATTTGGGGCATTGTCCTGCGCTTGTATCAGCGCAAAACTTATGAGGGCAACACATAATAGAAATTGCTTTTTCAAAAAAATTCTCTTTAGCACGAATAAACCAAAAAATCCAGAGCCAGAAGGCTTATTTAATATAGAATTAACTAAAAGAAGCCGTCCCTTTTTTTGCTTCTTCTTTTCCCTGAACGCTGACCAGAACTTTTTGAGAAGGAACGATCCTTATAGCTACCTTTCCCTTTGTCCTTATTTCTTCTTCTGCCTTTATCTTTACCTCTTCGACCTCCACCACCTTCAGGACTCTTTGATTCTTCAACATTTACAAACCTGCCATCAACCTTAAAATCCTTAAAAGTGTTCAGGATCAGATCCGTAAATTGTGCGTCGGTATTAAAAAAGGAGAAGCTGTCTTTTACATCTACTCTAAACACATCGTCTTTACCGATTTGAAGAGTATCTCTGAGGAAATCTTTTAAAGACATCCAATCATATCCATCTTTTTCTCCAACATTGATAAAGTACCTAACAGATCCGTTTGAGGAAGATTCCTGATCCCTCGAACTTCTTGAAGTCCTTTCACCGCGGTCCTTCTCAGGATTATTTAGATCTTTTACTTTGCTGTAATAATTATAAAATCTTGTGAATTCTACCGATATTATTTTCTTGATCAGTTCTTCGCGGTCCAGACCTTCGAATACATCATTAATGGCTGGCAGGTAATTCTCTACGGCATTGTTGATCTTTGTGTTCCTGATTTTACTTGCCAAATGATACAGCTGTATCTCACAGATCTCCATTCCTGACGGAATCTGCTTGGTCTCGAACTTTTGTTTAATCATATTTTCAATGGTCCTTATTTTACGAAGTTCACTTCGTGTAATGATAACCATTGAAATTCCCGATTTCCCGGCTCTTCCTGTTCTTCCGCTTCTATGTGTATAGGTTTCTATCTCATCCGGCAACTGATAATTGATGACGTGTGAGATATCATCTACATCGATCCCCCTTGCGGCCACATCTGTAGCTACGAGCATCTGTATCTGTTTTTTTCTAAAAGAGTTCATAACCAGGTCGCGCTGGTTTTGGCTGAGATCTCCGTGGAGCGCACCGGCATTGTAACCATCTTCGACCAACTTTTCAGCCACGCGTTGCGTATCTCTTTTGGTTCTGCAGAAAACCACTGAGAAAATACCCGGGTTGGCATCGGCCAGTCTTTTTAAAGCTTCATACCGGTCTCTTCCGCCTACCACATAATATTCGTGCTGTACCGTATCTACCCCCGAATTTTTTGTACCTACCGTTACTTCCTGTGGCTGGTGCATAAATTTTTTGGCGATTGTAGACACTTCCTTGGGCATGGTGGCCGAGAATAACCAGGTCGATTTTTCTTTCGGTGTGGTCGATAAAATGTCCTTAATATCCTCATAGAAGCCCATGTTAAGCATCTCATCAGCTTCATCCAGAATACAATAATCGATCTTGCTAATGTCGATCATACCGCGGCCAATCATATCTTTCATACGCCCCGGAGTTGCCACAATGATCTGTGCTCCGCGTTTGATCTGTTTGGACTGTTCAACGATGCTGGCGCCTCCGTAGATAGCTACAATATTTAAGCCTTTTACATACTTGGAATAAAGTTGCATTTCATTGGTGATCTGCAAACACAGTTCTCGTGTTGGACTAAGAATGACTCCCTGAGTAGTTCTGCTTTCGCTTTGAATCTTTTGGATTAAAGGAAATCCGAAGGCTGCCGTTTTACCGGTCCCGGTTTGGGCCAGGGCCACAAGGTCTGTTTCGTCCTTTAATAAAATGGGAATAGTTTTTTCCTGGACCTCTGAAGGTGTTTCAAATCCAAGGTCATCAATAGCTTGCAAAAGGGCCTCATTGAGCCCCAACGCTTTAAATTTTGTCATCATAAGTTATTTTACGTAATCGCAAATATGAATGTTGCATAGAGCGGTTATCGTGATAACTTTATGATACTCAGCGCAACACATGCTATACCAGCGGCGTCAATTAAGCGGCAAAGGTACTGCTAATAATTGACAAGGGGACAAAATGGTCACTATTTCTATTTGTTCTCAGGTAATTCATGATAGATTTCATTCAAGTAGTTGACTAGTTTACCGAATGCAAGAGCGCGATGGCTTACCCTATTTTTATCATCCAAGCTTAGTTGCGCAAAAGTCTTATCGAAACCTTCAGGTTGGAAAATGGGGTCGTATCCAAAACCATTCTGCCCTTTTGGGATTTCTGTAATTATACCTTTGATCACTCCCCTGAAAATGTGTGTTTTCTCCCCCAAACAAAGCGCGATGACTGTAGTGAATTGTGCTTGTCTGTCTTTTTGTCCCTTTAATTGCTGCAGTAATTTCTGAACATTTTTAGCTTCGTTCTTAGGTTCTCCTGCATATCTGGCTGAATACACACCGGGGGCACCCTTTAAAGCAATCACTTCAAGGCCGGTATCGTCTGCAAAGCAAGGGAGTCCATACCGATCCGATACATAGGATGCCTTTAAAAGGGCATTCCCCTGCAATGTGTCAGAGGTCTCCGGAATCTCCTCTGTACAACCAATGTCATATAAAGACTTCAGCTGTATGTTTGTTGGAAGAAGGGAACGAATCTCTACTATTTTATGCTCATTATGTGTTGCAAATACTAATTCCATGGTTAATTTTTAAAGAGGTTGCATTTGGACCTGTTAAAAGTAGTAATTTTAGGACCCTTAATAATCATGAACAATGCAATTAAGAATCCCGCCTGTATTAATATTTCTTTTCGCACTACTTTGTATGTATGTGTTAAATACCTTCCTTTCGGTGGGATATTTTGATTTCTTTGGCCGATATTATGTAATGTCAGCCTTATTGATCCTGGCATTTATTTTGGGTATTGCTGCCTTGGTGCAGTTTTATAATGCCCGCACAACCATAGATCCCAGAAAGCCGGATAGAACAGAGGTCCTTGAAACCAAGGGGGTGTATTCCTTTACGAGAAATCCTATGTATCTAGCGCTGCTGCTCGTACTTTTAGCATGGGGCTTATGGCTGGGTAATGCCTTTAACACCTTGCTGGCAGCCGGATTTGTTACTGTTATGAACAAGTTGCAAATAGAACCGGAAGAGCGGATCCTTCTTCAAAAATTCGGAAAGGCCTATGGGCAATATTGTATCCGTGTAAGGCGCTGGTTTTAGACCTGAATTTTTTTAAGTGTACAAACAATTTTTTGATCATCTTTTAGTTCTTATTATTAGTATATTAACTAATATTATTCTATATTAGCCTTATAACTTATAATTAATGATTGCAGTTATCACAGGAGATGTTGTGAATTCAGAACAATATCCTTCGTCCACTTGGATACCCTTGTTAAAAGAGGTGTTGAAGAAATATGGGGAACAGCCGGCAATTTGGGATATTTACAGAGGGGATGAATTTCAGGTAAAGATAGCGCCCTCAGAAGCTTTAAAGGCAGCTATTCTATTAAAAGCGGCCATCAAATCCATAAAACATCTGGATGTACGAATCGCCATTGGCATTGGCGATGAATCCTACGCCGGAGATCGGATCACTGAGGCAAACGGATCTGCCTACAAGAGATCGGGCAGAACGTTTGAGGCCTTAAAGGAAGAAAAAAGTACCCTCGCTTTGGCAAGTGAAGATGATACTCAGGATTATATTCTGAATCTTATGATAAAAATGGCACTCGATTTTATGGATGACTGGAGTACGGTGTCTGCGAGCACGGTTGCGTGGACCTTACAAAATCCTGAGAGCTCTCAACAGGAAATGGCTGACCATTTTATGATTCAGCAGTCTGCCGTAAGTCAAAGACAAAAAAGAGCCAGAGTTGACCTGATACAGGAACTACTTAATTTTTACCAACATACCATTAAACAAATTGCTCCATGATCTTATTCGTAAAACTACTATTGGCTCATTTATTGGGGGATTTTCTATTTCAACCAGACAAATGGGTCATTCATAAAGAAGCACACAAAATACGTTCAAAGTACTTATATGCCCATATAGTAATTCACTTTGCACTAATACTTATCCTTCTTACGGATATAACTTACTGGAAGATCGCTCTGGTCATCGCGCTTTCTCATTATGTGATCGATCTTGGAAAATTATATTCGTCCAAATGGTTCTCGAACAAGAGTGTTCCTTTCTTTATTGATCAGGCATTTCATGTAATAATCATTTTTGGTTGTGCGTATTATGGCAATGTAATAGGACAAGCCAGTTATTTGCTTGGACTTATGGACTGGGGATTGATAACGGCTATTTTTTTTCTAACTACCCCGGCCGCCATCATTATGAATATTCTGTTGGAGAAAATGTCAGATAAAATACCGCTTGATCATAAATCGCTTCCAAATGCAGGGAAGTACATTGGAATGATAGAACGACTTTTTGTATTTCTTTTCATTGTTACGGGTCGATGGGAGGGAATTGGACTTTTGATCACTGCCAAATCGGTCTTCAGATTTAATGATCTTAAAGAGAGCAACAGCCGCAAGCTTACCGAATATATTCTAATAGGAACGTTGCTCAGTTTTGGCCTGGCCATCATTACGGGGCTGATCTATACAGCATACGCTGCCTAAAACATGGTTTATAATTAATACCTCAAACCAAATCCGAAAGGATACAAGGGATCCTTAGAATCATAAGGCAAATCTTCCTTTTGGTTTTTTACAGCCTCCCATGAAGAAGGTAACTCAAAAGGCAGTTTTCCCTCGGGGCTTCTTTTTCCAAATAGGACATCTACCAATACCTCTTCACTGGTCCCAAATTCTGCAAGTAGGGCAGTGCTTGCTCCGGCGATCTCAGTAAGAATAGCAGGGCGCTCCAGATTAGCAACCACGATCGATGGTTTTTTGGTTATCAGATTCAGAACTTCCGCTTTTTCCTCTTCGGTGTAGTACAAGCGTCCCTGGTGAAAGAATTTTTCGAGAAAATATTGGGATCGCTCTTCAAAAGGGGTGCCTATCCTTTTTATAATGACATCAGCGTCTTCAGGATTGTTAACTAAAGTTGCCTTTTCATCAAAGACTTCCGGCGTAATCATACCTTCTGCATATATTTTTGTCCCCTCTTTTAAGGGCAATAAGGCATCGTTTTTTAAAAGGACCATCGATTTTGCTTGGGCGATCTTACCTTTCTTTCTAAAGCTATCTTGCCCGGCAATTTGAGTTGCTTTTTGTTCATCAACATAAGGATCGTCGAAGAGCCCTAAACGAAACTTGTCTTTCATGATCCTTTTTACGGAAATATCTAATCTGCTTTCATCCATGACCCCTTCCTGTATCAATTCCACGATCAGTTCCGGGACATTTTCCCCTCCGAACTGATCACAACCGGCATCAAGGGCTTTTTTAACCCTTTCTTTTGGTGATAGATGCTCAACACCCCATGCTCTTGCCTCGCCAATCGGGGTGTCTGATATAATACTCCAATCTGTGCAAACTACTCCTTCAAAATTCAATGAATCCCGTAATAGTCCCTGTATAATATCTTTGTTGAAACCAAAGGCCACTTCTTCACCGGTTTGGCCCACCGGAATTCCATAATAAGGCATGATTTGCGCTGTTTTTGCCGGGAAAGCCCCCTCCGTAAAAGGAATGACATGGTAGTCAAAATTGTCACCGGGGTATACTTGTTCCCTTCCATAGGGAAAGTGGGCATCTTCCCCATCCTTTTGGGGTCCGCCTCCGGAAAAGTGTTTGGTCATGCACGCAACCCCATTTTGATCTAATGAATCGCCTTGAAAACCTAAGACGTAGGCCTTTGTTATAATAGACGATAAATACGCATCTTCCCCGAAAGTTCCATTAGCTCTTCCCCATCGCGGCTCCGTTGCTAAATCGGCCATTGGATGTAATGCCAAACGAATACCAACCGCCAGATATTCTTGCCTTGCAATATCCCCAAATTCCCTCACTAAAACCGTATCTCCTGTAGCCGCCAACCCAAAAGAACTTGGCCACTGTGAGAATGCAGGGGTGAAAAGTCCGGCCCCGGGATTGTTATAGCTGCTATGCCTTGGATCCGTGGCAATGGTAATGGGAATGCCTAGTCGGGTTCTTTCGGCCATTCTTTGAATCATATTGTTATATTTTGCCATAAGGTCGGCATCGAGTGAAGCCAAAATATTAAAGCTGTTCATTTTCTTATTGGCGATAAGTTCAGAATTAGAAGGAAGAACAAAAGACATCATCAAAGCGATCGGGTCTGTTGAAAATACCGGAGTTTCCATAGGCTCTCCATCTGGAGTTGTCCCTATCATGGTTATGAACATGGAACCTGCTTTTTCCTCTATAGTCATTTGAGCTACCAAATCATTTACTCTTTCATCAATAGGAAGATTCCGATTTTCATAGGGATCCAATTTTCCATTCTTGTTTAAATCCCGATAAGAGATACCGCCCTGTATCACGATTGGTGCTTCGACTCCCAATAGGTCCATATTGCTATTTGAGGCACTCTTTTTGATTATATAGATAACGGCCACCCCAATGACCAAAATGCCTAAAATCCCTACGAACAAATACTTTAAAACCTTCCAAACTTTTCTCATCTGTATTTTTTTATGCCAAAAACTTGACGGCACAAAATAGCAATCTTTTGGGTAATCTGTTTGATACACATGGTACTATATCTCACACAGGATAAAATATCAATTTCACAATTTATCACCACTTATAAAATTATATTCGCAACAAAGCAGGGTTAATACCTATTCCAGTTCCTTTTTCAAATGAAAACAAGGATTTCAACAGAATTAATATTTACTTTTATAGCTTAATTTTTTAAGAGCGATTGAGGTGGGAAGAAAGTATGTATTTGATTTTGACAGTACCTTAACCAGGGTAGAAGCCTTGGATGTCCTTGCAGAAATGACGCTTCAAGGTCGGGAAGAACGCGATGAGGTAATTAAGGAAATACAGCACATTACAAATTTAGGGATAGATGGGGATATTTCTTTTACAGAATCTCTTGAGCGCAGAATCCGATTGTTAAAGGCCAATAAAAGGCATCTGGATCCGTTGGTGAAAGAACTAACAAAAAAGATCTCAAAATCCATTGTATCAAATAAAGAATTCTTTGAAAAATATTCAGATGATATTTATGTTATCTCTTGTGGTTTTAAGGAGTTTATAGATCCCATTGTAAAAGAATACAACATTCCTTCTGAAAGGGTCTACGCGAACACCTTTGATTTTGATGAAGAGGGTAATATCATTGGTTTTGACGAGGATAATGTATTGGCAAGTCACAACGGAAAGATAGAATGCCTTCGCCAACTTAATCTTGACGGTGAAGTGCAGGTCATAGGCGATGGTTATAGCGACTATGTGATGCGTGAAGCCGGCATAGCGCATAAATTTTTCGCCTATACAGAAAATGTACACAGAGAAAAAGCAGCTTCCAATGCGGATCATGTGGCGCCGAATTTGGATGAATTCTTATTTGTTAATGACCTTCCGCGCAATTTATCTTATCCGAAAAACAGAATAAAGATCCTATTACTCGAAAATGTACACCCTATTGCCTTCGACAATTTATCTGAAGATGGCTTTTCTGTGGAATTGGTTGATCGAAGCCTCAGCGAAGAAGCCCTCATTGAAAAGATAAGGGGAGTTCATGTTCTGGGGATCCGATCAAAGACGCAGATCACTCCTAGAGTTTTAGACGCAGCTAATAAATTGCTTGTGGTTGGGGCCTTTTGTATTGGAACAACTCAAATAGATCTCGATTACTGTCAGAAAAAAGGAGTTGTGGTCTTTAATGCTCCCTATAGCAATACCCGATCTGTGGTGGAATTGGCAATAGGGCAGATCATAATGCTGATGAGAAATATTTTCCCCAGAAGTGTTGAGATCCACCAGGGAAAATGGAATAAAACAGCTAATAATTCCAGGGAAGTCAGGGGAAAAAATTTAGGCATTGTAGGCTATGGCAATATTGGGAAACAATTATCTGTTTTAGCCGAGGCCATTGGTATGCGGGTATACTATTATGATCTTGAAGATCGTCTCGCTTTGGGGAACGCAGTAAAATGTAATACCCTGGAAGATTTGCTCAATGTTTCAGATGTAGTTTCGCTGCATATAGACGATAGCAAAAGCAATCGAAACTTCATCGGCGAACGAGAAATTAACCAAATGCGAGACGGGGCACTATTGATAAACCTTTCCAGAGGTTTTGTGGTTGATATTCCTGCCCTGGTGAACGCCTTAAAAAGTAAGAAACTTGCCGGAGCAGCGGTCGATGTTTTTCCTGAAGAACCCGCAATAAATGGAGTGTTTAAAACCGATTTACAAGGCGTGCCAAATGTGATACTAACCCCCCATATTGGAGGTAGTACAGAAGAGGCACAAATGAATATAGCCGATTTTGTCCCAAATAAGATAATGGACTACATAAATACCGGAAACACAGTAGATGCTTTAAACTTTCCGAATATCAGATTGCCCAAGCAAAACAACTCACATAGATTCTTGCACATTCATAGAAACCTACCAGGGGTGATGGCGAGGATCAATGATGTATTGGCACATTACGAAATGAATATCTCCGGACAATACTTATCGACCAACCGGGAATTGGGCTATGTGATCACGGATCTGGACAAAGACTATAATAAAGAGGTCATCCAGGCCCTGAAAAAAGTCGGGCATACCATTAAATTCAGGGTACTTTATTGATGATGATAAGGCTCATTTCTTAAAATTGTGAAGCCGCGATAGAGTTGTTCCACAAAAAACAACCTCACCATCTGATGAGAAAAGGTCATTAGAGAAAGACTTATTTTACCCTGAGCTCTGTTATGAACGGCAGTGCTAAAACCGAATGGGCCGCCAACAATAAAGACAACTTGTCTTGTTCCTGCATTCATCAGCTTTTGTAAATAGTTGGAAAAATCTATAGAAGTGTATTGATTCCCTTGCTCATCGAGTAAAATGACCATATCTGAAACAGTGATCCTCGATAAGATGGTGTCCCCTTCTTTCTCTTGCTGCTCGGCAACAGACATGTTTTTTGTGGCCTTTAGCGCAGGAATTACCTCCATCTCAAATTTGATATAATGCCGTAACCTTTTTTCATATTCGGAAATCATGGATTTTAATCCTTTGTGCTCAGTTTTGCCGACAACCAAAAGTTTAATTTTCATATCCCAAAGGTAAAATATTCGGGAAATTCAGATTCTTTATTGGTGTTTGTTTTTAGTAATTTTATCCGATACATAGTAAGAAGATGATTTCCGAAAAAGCATTTAATACAGAAATACAACAGATCATCCAAAATGGGATCAGAGAAGATGTGGGTGATGGGGATCACAGTTCTCTCGCATGTATTCCTGTGGAAGCAAAAGGAAAGGCAAAACTTTTGGTGAAAGAAGAATGTGTCATTGCGGGGGTTGACTTTGCACAACAAGTTTTCAGGTATATAGATCCCGAATTAGAGCTGGAGATCCTGATCCAGGATGGGCAAAAAGTACATTATGGCGATATTGTCTTCTATGTTAGCGGCTCTTCGCAAAGTATTCTAAAGGCAGAAAGACTAGTGCTTAATGCCATGCAGCGAATGAGCGCCATTGCGACAAAGACTGCCCAATACGTTGCAATTTTGGAAGGAACAAAAACCAAGATCCTCGATACACGAAAGACTACCCCTGGGATTAGAGCTATTGAAAAATGGGCCGTAAAGATAGGGGGAGGGGAGAATCATCGTTTTGCGTTATATGACATGGTGATGTTAAAAGATAATCATATTGATTTTGCAGGAGGGATCACCAAGGCCATTGATAAAACAAAGCGCTACTTAAAAGCACATCACAAAGACCTGAGGATCATTGTTGAAGCACGGAATCTTCAGGAGGTGGAAGAGATCCTGAGATCGGATGGGGTATATCGCATCTTGCTGGATAATTTTAGTTATGCTGATACGCGTACGGCCGTGCAAAAAATAGGAAAAAAATGTCTGACTGAATCCTCAGGGGGAATCAATGAACAAACTATTAGGAAATATGCGGAATGTGGAGTTCAGTATATTTCCTCCGGGGCGCTAACGCATTCTGTCAGCAATAAGGATCTTAGTCTTAAAGCGGTATAAATGACAAAAGAGGTTGAGGAAAAATTAGCAAAAATACCCGTCATCAATTGGATCGCTGCCTTACTTAAGAAGATTAAACTGGTTGGATTACAAGGGCTGTCTCTTTATGACCTTATGGAAATGTATATTAAGGGCATTGTTCAGGGAGCGCTTTCTACAAGAGCAAGTTCCATTGCTTTCAGCCTTTTTATGGCACTGTTTCCACTGCTTATTTTCTTAATTACCTTAATTCCCTACGTAATTCCCTTTGTGAGTGTGGGTAATCAGGATTTTGATACACAATTTTTGAATTTCCTCGAGTCTTTTCTTCCATCGGCTACGGGTGACTATTTTGGGGAGATCTACACTCAGATAAAAGACCAGAAACAAGGCGGATTATTATCCTCTGCCTTTGTGTTATCTATTTTTTTAATGACCAATGGGGTTAGTGCCATCTTTGGAGGATTTGAAACGTCTTACCATATAATACTTACAAGAAATTTTTTTAAACAATATGCCTATGCCCTAATGGTTGGTATTATTTTGTCATTTTTATTAATGGCAGGAGCCGTCGCCTTCGTTTATTTTGAATATACCCTGGAATATCTGAATGTTTGGGCGGCAGAATCTAGTGGCACCAAATTAGACCCTAATGACTTAACAGGAGCTCGCGCAGGGAAAATCCTATTCTTTGCTATTTTATCTTATTTTACAACGGCTATACTCTACTATTTTGGTACCGCTGAGGGGAAGCAAGCTCGGTTTTTTTCATATGGAGCACTCATGACCACCTTGCTCATTTTACTTACCTCTTATTTGTTTGGAGTGTATATTGAAAAATTTGCTCGTTACAATGAGCTTTATGGGGCCCTGGGGGGATTACTAATTTTGATGTTCTACATATGGTTGAACGCCAATATTCTTTTATTGGGTTTTGAGTTAAATGCAACCTTGAACAGCCTCAAACAGAATATGAATTCTGAAGACGTCTCTTCTTAAGCAGATACTATGAAGTATTTCGTTGATGTGATCTTGCCTATTCCTCTGGAGAAACTTTTTACTTACTCGGTTTCCAAAGAAATGGCCATTCACATTAAGAAAGGCATGCGCGTGGCTGTTCCCTTTGGCAAGTCAAAGATCTATACAGCCCTGGTATATCAGGTCCATACAGAACCACCGAAAGTGTATGAGGCAAAGGAAATTCACGAGTTGATTGATACCGTACCACTGGTTACTTCAATTCAACTAGATCACTGGGAATGGATGGCTCAATATTATATGTGCACTTTAGGGGAAGTATTTCGCACAGCTGTCCCCGCTGCCTTTCTCTTGGAAAGTGAAACGTTTGTGTTAAAAAATTCTAGTTTTCAACCTGATGAATCTCTGCTTACTGATCAGGAATTTTTGGTGCTGGAAGCTTTGGAGCACCAGGCATCTTTAAAGATCAGTGATGTGAGCGCTATTCTTGATAAAAAGACCGTGTTGCCTTTACTTAACAGAATGTTGGAAAAAAAACACATTGTGTTGAAAGAGACCTTACATGACCAGTACAAGCCAAAACAATTACGTACGGTACGCCTGCATGATCAATTCAGCTCTGAGGAAGCGTTGAGTGCACTGTTGGAAATCCTGAGCAGGGCCCCCAAACAACGGGAAGTACTACTTACATTGTTTCAACTACAGGCAGTGACCAAAAAACCCATTCCCGCTTCCGATCTGAAGAATAAAAGCGGAGCTTCCCCTGCAGTCATAAAAACGCTGATTGAGAAAGGTATCCTTGAAGAGCAACAGCTTACTGTAGACAGAGTTGTTTTTGATGGGCGGGTAGTATCGCCACAGGGAATTCAATTGAGTAGTTTTCAGGATAAGTGTTTATCGCAACTGCGAGCCTCTCATGTTGCTAAACAGGTGTCCCTACTACATGGTGTAACAGCCTCAGGAAAAACAGAGATATATGTTAAACTTATAGAGGAGTATCTGGATAAAAACCAGCAAGTATTGTACCTGCTTCCGGAAATTGCATTAACTACTCAGCTTATTGGTCGTTTACAGGCATATTTTGGCAAAAAGGTGGCGGTTTTTCATTCTAAATACAGTCAGAATGAACGGGTAGAAGTATGGAACAATGTATTACATAACACTCAAAAAGCGCAGATATTGATTGGCGCCAGATCCTCCCTTTTTCTTCCTTTTTCGAAACTTGGATTGATCATCATAGATGAGGAACATGAAAACTCATTCAAACAATACGATCCTGCACCCAGATATCATGCCAGGGATGCGGCTATTGTGTTGGCTTCATTACACCAAGCTAAGGTTGTCCTTGGCTCTGCCACGCCAAGTCTTGAAAGCTTTTACAATGTACAAATCGGAAAATACGGGTATGCCTTTATGGACCAACGATTTGGTGGCGTGCAGTTGCCTGAAATCGAACTGGTCGATATTAAAGAGGCGTCCAGAAAAAAACGAATGAAAGGTCATTTTTCGGAAAGACTGATCGAAGAAATATCAGCAACTCTGGCCACAAAGGAGCAGGTGATCCTTTTTCAAAACAGAAGAGGCTATGCCCCAATTGTAGAATGCACAACCTGTGGCCATGCGCCGCAGTGTCCCAATTGCGATGTGAGTTTAACGTACCATCAGGCAAAGAAGCAATTGCGTTGCCACTATTGTGGATATCACACCATACTTGAGGAACAGTGTATGGCCTGCGGTAACGCAACACTCGACACAAAAGGCTTTGGGACCGAACAAATTGAACAAGAATTAGAGACCTTATTTCCCGATTCCAGAGTGGGCCGGATGGACCTCGATACTACCAGGGGAAAACACGCTTATGAAAAGATCATTCAATCTTTTGCACAAAGGGAATTCGATATTTTGGTTGGAACTCAGATGGTGACCAAAGGGTTGGATTTCAGGCATGTGAATCTTGTCGGAATTATGAATGCCGATGCTCTTTTAAACTTCCCGGATTTCAGGGCGCATGAACGAAGCTATCAAATGTTGACACAGGTAGCGGGCAGGGCAGGTCGAACCCTGAAGCAGGGCCTTGTGCTTGTTCAGACCTACAATCCATTTCACAGCATTTTACAGCAGGTTGTTTTAGGGAACTATGTTTCCATGTACGAAGAACAAATGGCTCAAAGGGAAGAATATCAATATCCGCCAATTAACAAGATCATAAAGATCAGTTTTAAGCATAGGGACTACAACACCCTTAATGAAGCTGCCACCTGGTTTGGAAAGTCGCTTCGAAATGTTTTTGGCGCACAAATACTGGGCCCTGAGTTCCCTCCGGTCGCCAGAATAAGAAATCAATATATAAAACAGATATTGGTAAAGATCCCCAGGAAACAGTCACTTAAACGCACAAAAAATAGCATTAAAAGAATTGAAAACTCCTTTAATGCTATTTCCTGGTACAGAAGTGTACGGGTTATCTACGACGTAGATTACTTTTAGCTATACGTTGCTTAACGCCTCGGCCAATTCTGTTTTCTTATTTCTACTGAGGGGAATGGATCTGCCACTGACTTCAACATTTTTGCTGTTGAATTTTTCGATCTTCTCCAGATTCACGATATACGATTTATGAATTCTCAGGAATTTATCCTCAGGTAATTGTTTTTCAAAAGCTTTCATGGTTGAAAGTATAACGATATTGGCTTCGTCTGTCACCAATTTAATATAGTCGCCAAGGGCTTCTATCCATTTAATATCATTTAAGATGACCTTGCGTTTTTTGAGATTACTTTTTACAAAAATATGCTCTTCATCTTCTGCAACCTGGTTCATTTGCTCGTATTTGGCTACTGCTCTTTTTACAGAGGCATCAAAACGGGCCATAGTAATAGGTTTGTGAAGATAATCCGTTACATCATAATCAAAAGCTTTTAAAGCATAATCTGGTTTTCCGGTGATCAAGATGACTTGCGGGCTATTTTCCAAAGATTCCAACAGATCAAAACCACTAATGATTGGCATTTCAACATCAAGAAAGATCAGGTCAATCTCATTGTTCTTAATGCCGTTCTTGGCTTCAATAGCGTTGCTGTACTCCGCAACCAGGGCTAAATTCGGATGATTATTCACCAACTTAGCAACTGCCATTCGCTGCATGGATGAATCGTCAACAACAATACTTCTTAATTTCATAAAGGGTTGATTTGTGGGGTTAAATCATCGACAAAGTACTAAAAAATCAGGTTGTTCTGCAACAAAAGTTGTGAACATTTCAACTTTCTAGTAAAATGAGTGATGAGCATAATTTAGGTTTATAGGTTAAGTTCAATTTGAAACATTATAGTACCAATAACGAAGAAATATATAATTTCTTGTAAATAGACAGAAGAATTATTACTTTTGCGCTCCTAAAAATAGTATAATCATATGAATAATTACGAAACTGTTTTCATCTTAAATCCCGTTCTATCTGATGTTCAGATAGAGGAAACAGTTAAGAAATTTGAGGATTTCTTAATTAAAAATGATGCCAAAATGGTGTCAAAAGAGAATTGGGGCCTGAAAAAATTGGCATATCCCATACAACACAAGAAAAGTGGCTTTTATCATCTTTTCGAGTTTACAGCGCCTGGTGAAGTGATTGCTCCATATGAGCAGGAATTTCGCAGAGACGAACGCATCATGCGTTTTTTAACCGTAAAATTGGATAAGCACGCTATTGAGTGGGCAGAGAAAAGACGAACAAGACAAAAAGCTAAAGCGTAAGGAATATGGCAACATTACAACAACAAGCGAAAGGAAAGAAAGACGGAGAGATTCGTTATCTAACCCCATTGAACATTGAGACCAACAAACAGAAGAAATACTGTCGTTTTAAAAAGTCAGGTATTAAATACATTGACTACAAAGACGCGGACTTCCTTATGAAATTGGTAAACGAACAAGGTAAGTTACTTCCCAGAAGACTTACAGGAACTTCTTTGAAGTATCAGAGAAAAGTGGCTCAGGCGGTTAAAAGAGCTAGGCATATTGCCTTAATGCCGTACGTTGGAGATTTATTAAAATAAAAAGAAAGAGAACATGGAACTTATTTTAAAAGAAGACGTACAGAATCTTGGATTTAAGGACGACGTGGTTTCGGTAAAAAATGGCTTCGGCAGAAATTATCTGATCCCACAGGGGCTCGCCACTATGGCAACTCCCTCTGCAAAGAAAGTATTGGCGGAGAACTTAAGGCAAAAGGCTCATAAAGAGAAAAAGATCGTAGACGCAGCAAATAAAACTGCCGAAGCGCTAAAACAACTAGAGGTCAAGATCACAGCCAAGGTTGGAGCAGGTGATAAACTTTTTGGTTCGGTAACCAATGGAGATCTTTCTGAGGCACTAGCAAAAGAAGGTCATGAAATTGACAAGAAATATATTCTGATCAAGGGAGGGGCAATTAAGCGAGCCGGGCCATATGAAGCACAGATCCGCTTGCACAGAGATGTGATGGTTGACTTCAATTTTGAGGTGATTGCCGAGCAGAAGTAACGAAATTTAAGATCATAAATATTTAAAGAGCTATGTACAATAGCTCTTTTTTTTGTTTATATTATTCTTCCTAATAAACCAACTAACTATCATGAAAAAACAGATCATTTTTGCAATTCTTTTGTTGGCCGGTGTTGGCTCCTCTTGGGCACAGGTTACAACTTCTACTATTAGAGGAACAGTTTATGAAGGCGATACAGAGCCATTGTTTGGTGCTAACATTGTAGCCACCCACACGCCTACCGGAACTAAATACGGATCTATCAGCAATCAAGACGGCCGTTATACATTAGCCAACCTTAGAGTTGGGGGTCCTTATGTGATCACAGTTTCCTATGTAGGGTTCAAATCGCAAACAAGGAATGATGTATTTCTAAGTTTAGGTAAAACCACTAATTTAGATTTTAGTCTGATTTCTGAAAGCCAGGCATTAGATGAAGTAGTCGTGGTCTATGATCAGACGGGGACATTTGGCAGCGATCGCACAGGTGCTGAAACAAGTGTTGGCAGGAGGGAACTTACCAGATTACCAACTATATCGAGGTCGGCGAGTGATTTTATCAGATTAGACCCCCAGGCATCTTCAGGAGCCTCCGGACTTTCTTTTGGAGGTCGAAATGATCAATACAACAATTTTTCCCTGGATGGCGCCATCTTCAACAACCCTTTCGGTCTGGATGCGGCTACTCCCGGTGGTCAGACCAATGCACAGCCCATCTCTCTGGACGCCATTGAGCAAATACAAGTTACTACGGCTCCATATGATGTAACGCTATCCGGCTTTACCGGAGCTTCTGTAAACGCAGTGACAAAAAGTGGGACTAATGAATTTTATGGAACCGCTTATGGATTTTTTCGTAATGATGATTTAACCGGAGGGAAAATCAATGGAGATGACGTATTTAAAACAGGCTTGGAACAATATCAGTACGGACTTAGTATTGGAGGACCTCTCATTAAAAATAAACTATTCTTTTTTGTCAATTTTGAGAAGGACGAACTTACGGAATTAGGTACGGATGGTTTTGTTCCTAACACAGGTTCAGGAGCTATAAACGAAAGCAGAGTTACACAATCCGATTTTGAATTGGTTGATAACTTGCTTCGCCAGGTGGTCATTGGCCAGGATGGGCAAGGCAACGATATATTCTATGATCCGGGACGTTTCCAAGGATTTAATTTCGATCAACAATCGACTAAAGGGATTATTAAATTAGATTGGAACATCAATGATAATAATCGATTGGCCGTTATATATAACTTTTTGGATGCTTCCAAAGGAAAGCCGGCAAACAGGGATGCTATCACCTTCCGAGGGCCCAATACACAAACACTTCAATTTGAGAATGCAGGCTATGAGATCAATAATAAGATCAAATCTCTTCAGATAGAACTGAATTCAAAACTTTCTGATGAAGCCACTAACAAACTACAGGTGGGATACACCCATTTTGATGACTTCAGAAATCCATTCTCAACGCCCGCTCCCAGCATTGTGATCCTGGATGATACGGGGAGCTCTAATTATATAATTGGGGGACATGAACCATTCTCTATCAATAACCGCTTGGATCAAAAGGTATTTCAGATCACAAATAACCTTAAATTCTTTAAAGGAGAACATACATATACTGTGGGCTTCTCTTTTGAAAAATTTCAATTCGATAATTCCTTTAATTTAGGTGCCTACGGGGCACAGGGAGTTTTCTTTCCCACAACAACCATTACAGACTTCCCTAATTTTGCCAGCTCCGGGGCTTTGCAAGCAGCTTTTGACGATGCTATTGCAGCAGACAGGGCGTTTAATGCTGCCGGCACCGGTAATCCGGGTGGCTGGTCCTTGGCAGAGACCAATGTAGGCCAACTGTCTTTTTATATTCAGGATGAATGGGATGCCGCCGCAAACTTTAAACTTACATATGGTATTCGTTTTGATAAGCCGCTATATTTTGATACAGCCGACAAAATAAGAGAGAATATTGCTCGCAAAGGGGGTGATTCCGGAACGTATATACCCTCTATTGAATATTTTGATCCTAAAACAGGGGAGCCTATATTCCTTGATTCGGAAACCTTGCCTAATAATAACTTTCTGGTGTCTCCAAGAGTTGGTTTCAACTGGGATATAAAAAATGACAATTCCCTTCAAATTCGAGGCGGGTCTGGGTTGTTTACCGGCCGATTTCCATTTGTATGGCTGGGCAACCAGGTACAGGGAGTCGACTTTTTCTTTTATCAGGTCATCGATCCTGACTTTCAATGGCCTCAGGTATGGCGAACCAATGTAGGAGTAGACAAGAAATTTGACAATGGACTAATCCTAACTGCGGATGTTTCATACACTAAAGATGTGAACGCAGCACACGTACAGAATTGGGGACTGAATTCTCCTTCTGAAACCCTGAACGGGGTAGATAGCAGAGCCGTTTATGCAAATGAAGACAAATCTCAGATCTTTGGAGGACCAACAAATGCTTATGTATTCACCAATTCTGATAAAGGACGTATTTGGAACGCCTCCGTTAAAGGACAAAAGAACTGGGATAATGGACTATATACGATGCTAGCCTATAGTTTCTTAAATGCGAAAGAAGTGAATTCTATTGATGCTGAGATAACCGGCGATGCTTTTGCAGGGAATGCCATTGTTGGAAATGCCAACAACGACGTTTTGTCTTTCTCAAGATACGGTGATAATCATAGAATAATTGGAGTTTTATCCAAGGTCTTCAAGACCGGAACTACCATCTCCACATTCTTTGAGTATGCAAAAAGTGGCCGCTTTAACTATATATATGGCGGCGATATCAATAATGATGGTTCCAGTATCAATGACCTTTTATATATACCAACCAGCACTGAAATTGGTTCGATGACCTTTAGTGGTGCAGGTCAGGCTGAGGCCTTTGAAGCATTTATTCAGCAAGATGATTACTTAAGTGGGCGAAGGGGTCAATATGCAGAAAGATATGGGGCTCTTGCTCCATGGAGGAGTTCATGGGATGTGAAGATCCTTCAAGATATCAATCTTAATGATAAGAACAAGATTCAGCTAAGTATCGACATTTTAAATTTTGGCAATCTGTTGAATTCTAATTGGGGTGTAGTTGAGGGTCCTAACTTCGATCAGGTACTGGGGGTAAGTGTAGACTCTGGGAATAATCCTACTTATACATTTGATACAAATAGAAATGATACTTTTGCTGCTATCACCAGTCAAATTTCCAGATGGAGAGCACAATTGGGGGTACGCTATATTTTTAACTAAAAAATAAAATCTTATTTTTGCGCCGCCCTAAAAAGGCGGCTTTTTTATGAAATATACACGCTTAACAAAACAACAACTCGAAGAGTTACATCAGGAATTTATCAACTTTCTTGCAACCCAAAGTATTACGGCTACTGAATGGGAGATGATAAAACTTAACAGACCGCATGTGGCCGAAGAGGAGTTAGACGTGTTCAGTGACCTGGTTTGGGAAGGGGTGCTTCAAAAAGTGCAGTACTTAGAAAATATTTCAGAACAGCAAATGCATTTGTTCTTTCTTCCGGAAAAAGAAATGAAGCTTATATCTGTAAAGGTGATGAATCCTAAGATTGATCTGAGAACATCCGAAGGCTTTGGCTGGTTTAAGAAAAACTGGCAATCAGATTTTGTAGAGTATCTCGTTGCATCCAAAGTCTACACTGATGATAAGAATCTGGATAAATTTAATCTCATACAACAAGGAGCAGTGATCACCAAAGGAGAACTTTATCAATGGTTTGATAAAATCATAGAATAAGTCGATATTTGCCCAACTACACTGCATCATGGCTCAAAAACCTTCAATTCCGAAAGGTACCCGCGATTTTACACCTCCTGAGGTTGCAAAGCGCAACTATATTTTCGACATCATTAAAAAACAGTTTCAGCTTTTCGGCTTTCAGCCTATAGAAACACCTTCTTTTGAAAATTCCGAAACCTTACTGGGCAAATATGGCGATGAAGGGGACCGGCTGATCTTTAAGATCCTTAATTCGGGTGACTATCTGAATAAAGTGGATGAATCCGCATATAAGGAAAAAGATCTAACGAGACTTACACCTCAGATCACTGAGAAGGCTTTAAGGTACGATTTAACCGTTCCTTTTGCGAGGTACGTGGTGATGCATCAGCATGAGATCGACTTTCCATTTAAACGCTATCAGATACAACCGGTTTGGAGGGCAGACAGGCCACAAAAAGGGAGGTTTCGTGAATTCTATCAGTGCGATGCTGATGTAGTGGGGGCCAATTCTCCTTTTCAGGAAATAGAGTTGATCCAATTATATGATGCCGTCTTTACGGACCTTGGGCTGAATAAAGTGGTGATCAAATTGAACCACCGGAAGATTCTCTCAGGAATTGCAGAGGTCATTGGGGCGCAGGACAAACTAATACCATTTACTGTTGCTTTAGATAAGCTTGATAAGATTGGTAAAGAGGGGGTGATCAAGGAATTATTGGCCAATGGGATCAGCGCTGAGGCTGTGGACATGGCAATGCCGCTATTTGATATGCCTGATCAAATTAATGATCCTTTTAATACACTGTCTGGCTTTTTAAAAAATTCGGCAGTAGGAAAGCAAGGGATAGAAGAACTTCAATTTATTATTGAGAATATTGCAAAACTTGGCTTAATGAGCACAGATGTTGCTTTAGATGTTTCCCTTGCCAGGGGGCTGAATTACTACACCGGGGCCATTATGGAAGTGGCGGCACCTGAAGGTGTATCCATGGGGTCTATTGGTGGCGGAGGTCGTTATGATGATCTAACTGGAATCTTTGGTATGAAAGATCTGAGTGGGGTAGGGATCTCTTTTGGTCTGGACCGTATTTACCTGGTCCTGGAGGAATTGGGACTTTTCCCCCAAACCATTGACCAATCTGTTCAGGTACTCTTTCTGAATTTTGGGGAAAAGGAAGTTTTGGCTGCCTTACCATTAATCAGAACTCTGAGAAAACAAGGAATAAAAACGGATCTATATCCGGCAGAGGCAAAAATTCAGAAACAGTTCAAATATGCCAATAATAGAAATATACCCTATGTAATACTTCTCGGAAAAGATGAAATGGAGCAGAATACCATTGTCGTGAAAAATATGGCAGAAGGGTCCCAGAAGTCTTACGCCTGGGCAGAATTGGACCAATTTACAAAGGTGCTATAATTGTTTCTTTAGGGCAAGGATCACGGCTTCGAAATACTTCTTTTGATGCGGCACATAAGGTAGGGAAGGTGTCTTACTAAACAGATCTTTTTCCCAAATATCTATTGGTTTTAAATGAAGTTCGGCTACTTCTTCCTGTTGTTTTTGTAAAGCATCCAAAGGTTTTTTTAAACAACATATAAAGGTATGATGGAATTCGCAATCTAGCAGTCCACTAGGATGTTGTTGAATCGATTTAAAAACGCCGATAGGAACAAGTGCATCTTGTTCAACTTCGAGCCCAATTTCTTCCCGTATTTCCCTGACGGCTCCAGATTCAATACTTTCTCCGGCGCTTATATGGCCGGCTACGGAAACATCCCAATATAGCGGAAACGTCTTTTTTGTTTCAGAGCGTTGCTGAAGCAGTACCTGGCCTTCGGCAGTATAAAACCATATATGGGCGGTTGGGTGGAACAGTCCTTTCTGGTGAGCCTCTGATTTTAAAACCTTTTGGCCTGTATAGTTTCCATTGGTGTCCATAAGATCAATCCATTCTTCCATTGGATATTCTTAACTTTACGACATCATAAATTCTTAAACAATCTCCTGCTTGAGCGACCTGGCTCTCAATCGAAGTAACTAAAAGTCTCTCCTGCTTTAATGGTCAACAAGGTTTCATAGATCAACCTGATCACATTTTCCATATCGTGTTTATGCACAGTTTCCACGGTAGTATGCATATACCGTAAGGGCAGTGATATCAGCGCTGAGGCAACCCCGCCATTGCTATAGGCAAAAGCATCTGTATCCGTACCCGTTGCGCGGGAAGAGGCCATACGCTGAAATGGTATTTTACAAGTTTCGGCTGTTTCGATAATTCGCTCTCGTAATTTGTTCTGCACAGCAGGCGCATATGATATTACCGGTCCGGCACCCAATTCGGTATGTCCCTGCGTCTTTTTATCGATCATAGGGGTTGTGGTATCATGACAAACATCTGTAATTATTGCGGCATTTGGACGAATAGTTTGAGTGATCATTTCCGCACCTCTCAAGCCGATTTCTTCCTGTACCGAGTTTGTGATATACAATCCAAATGGAAGTTTTATTTTATTTTCATGAAGTAATCTTGCGACTTCTGCGATCATAAATCCACCTGCCCTGTTATCGATGGCACGGCAAACAAATTTGTCTTTATTGAGTATATGAAATTGGTCGGGATAGGTAATTACACAGCCAACGTGTACGCCCATTTTTAGAACTTCCTCCTTGTTCTTTGCTCCTATGTCAATAAATATATTGTCTAATTGTGGTGGCTTTTCTTTGGTTTTATCTCTTGTGTGAATGGCCGGCCATCCAAAGATTCCTTTGACGAGCCCTTTTTTGGTATGAATATTGACCCATTTGGAAGGGGCGATCTGATGATCACTCCCCCCGTTTCGTATCACATAAATAAGTCCGTCATCGGTAACGTAGTTCACATACCATGAAATTTCATCAGAATGCCCTTCAATTACGACTTTGTAAGTGGCCTCCGGGTTAATAACACCCACAGCTGTGCCGTAAGTATCTGTTATAAAAGTATCCACGTAGGGTTTCAGATAATTCATCCAAAGCTTTTGCCCCTCCCATTCATACCCTGTAGGTGCAGCGTTATTTAAGTATTTTTCAAAGAATTCTACCGATTTTTTAGTAAGAACTTTAGTGTGGCTCATCTATGTTTTTTATTTAAATACAAACTTAGCAATATTCACGTTTATTTAATAACTCGGCATAGGGTTTATCATTAATTTTGATATTGTAAAAAAAAGGAATCAAATAGTATATGTGGAAACGACTTTTTATTGGACTCATATGGTTTTTTTCTCTGGCGTTAAATGCCCAGGTAGAAGAGCGCCCTTTGGATTCTATTCAGGAAAAGTTGATCATTATAGAGGGGGACTCTTTATTTCAGGCCTCTATTGCTTTGGATGAGGTATTTATCTTTGGAAAGTTAGAGTTTTCATCCTACGAGGAAAAACTACGCTATTATATATTAAAGAGAAAGACACTTAAGGTATATCCATACGCCAAGCTGGCTTCCGAACGTCTTGTGGCTTTAAATGACAGCCTTGAAAGTATTAAATCCAAAAGAAAGAAAAAGAAGTATACCCGACATGTACAGAAATATATTGAAGAAGAGTTTTCTGAAGAACTAAAAAAACTAACGAGGACGGAAGGTCAGATCCTTGTGAAGCTCATCTATCGGCAGACCGGGAAGACTTCTTTTGATCTTGTTAAGGAACTTCGTAACGGGTGGCGTGCTTTCTGGTATAACACTACAGCTAATATATTCAAGATAAGTATTAAGGAGGAATTTAGTCCGGAAACCGTACACGAGGACTATTTAATTGAGGATATTCTTCAACGTGCATTTGCCGAAAATAAACTGCAAAGGCAGAAGTCTGTTTTGGATTATGACTACGCTTCTCTGACAAACAAATGGAGTCAGCAACAAAAAGAGAAAAAATAGTTGTGGAATCCAACTACATGCGTTATATTTAGAAGCCTTTTTTGTTAGGAGAAACTGCAAAAACCTAATAGTGAGGGCCTTAATTATTAAGCCAAATAATTTTCTTAAAAATACTTGAAAATTAATTTTTTATTAAAAAAATGGCTTTATATTTGCACCCGCTTAGCGTGAGAGCGTTGGGTGCTAAAGGAATAAAAAAGTTCATTGATATATTGGTAGACAGCGAATTTGCTTTTGGTTATGGTGGTTAATACTGTTGTAATTGGGAGTAGATTTAAGATCATTTGAAACAAACATGAGAATCGTTTTAGGGCTGGGACAACTTAGATTTTATTTAGTAGTGTTAATTATATTAATGTTATAACGATGAAGAGTTTGATCCTGGCTCAGGATGAACGCTAGCGGCAGGCCTAACACATGCAAGTCGAACGGTAACAGGGAAAAGCTTGCTTTTCCGCTGACGAGTGGCGCACGGGTGCGCAACGCGTATAGAACCTACCCTGTACAGGGGGATAGCCCGGAGAAATCCGGATTAATACCCCGTAGTAATTAGAATTGGCATCGATTTTAATTTAAAGCTTCGGCGGTACGGGATGGCTATGCGTCCTATTAGCCAGATGGTGAGGTAACGGCTCACCATAGCTATGATAGGTAGGGGCCCTGAGAGGGGGATCCCCCACACTGGTACTGAGACACGGACCAGACTCCTACGGGAGGCAGCAGTGAGGAATATTGGACAATGGGCTCACGCCTGATCCAGCCATGCCGCGTGCAGGAAGACAGCCCTATGGGTTGTAAACTGCTTTTATACGGGAAGAATAAGGGGCACGTGTGCCCTGGTGACGGTACCGTAAGAATAAGGACCGGCTAACTCCGTGCCAGCAGCCGCGGTAATACGGAGGGTCCGAGCGTTATCCGGAATCATTGGGTTTAAAGGGTCCGCAGGCGGGCAATTAAGTCAGGGGTGAAATGGTACGGCTCAACCGTAGCACTGCCCTTGATACTGGTTGTCTTGAGTCATAGTGGAGTGGCCGGAATATGTAGTGTAGCGGTGAAATGCATAGATATTACATAGAACACCGATCGCGAAGGCAGGTCACTAACTATCGACTGACGCTGATGGACGAAAGCGTGGGGAGCGAACAGGATTAGATACCCTGGTAGTCCACGCCGTAAACGATGGATACTAGCTGTCGGGCTTTAGGGCTCGGCGGCCAAGCGAAAGTGATAAGTATCCCACCTGGGGAGTACGTTCGCAAGAATGAAACTCAAAGGAATTGACGGGGGCCCGCACAAGCGGTGGAGCATGTGGTTTAATTCGATGATACGCGAGGAACCTTACCAGGGCTTAAATGCAGAATGACAGGTTTAGAGATAGACTTTTCTTCGGACATTTTGCAAGGTGCTGCATGGTTGTCGTCAGCTCGTGCCGTGAGGTGTCAGGTTAAGTCCTATAACGAGCGCAACCCCTGTCGTCAGTTGCCAACAGGTAATGCTGGGGACTCTGGCGAGACTGCCGGTGCAAACCGCGAGGAAGGTGGGGATGACGTCAAATCATCACGGCCCTTACGTCCTGGGCTACACACGTGCTACAATGGCCGGTACAGAGAGCAGCCATCCGGCAACGGAGAGCGAATCTATAAAACCGGTCACAGTTCGGATCGGGGTCTGCAACTCGACCCCGTGAAGCTGGAATCGCTAGTAATCGGATATCAGCCATGATCCGGTGAATACGTTCCCGGGCCTTGTACACACCGCCCGTCAAGCCATGGAAGCCGGGAGTGCCTGAAGTCCGTCACCGTAAGGAGCGGCCTAGGGCAAAATCGGTAACTAGGGCTAAGTCGTAACAAGGTAGCCGTACCGGAAGGTGCGGCTGGAACACCTCCTTTCTAGAGAAAGATGCTTCTAAGTAAGTGAAAAGGAAGTCAACAAAACGGCCTTAGGGCGGTTCTGTAGTTTGTTTTGAATGTTTTTAAGAGCTGTCTACCATTATTTTTAAAATAAATGCAGTCTCATAGCTCAGCTGGTTAGAGCGCTACACTGATAATGTAGAGGTCGGCAGTTCGAGTCTGCCTGAGACTACTAGGGAGAGTAGCGATTGTCAGGTGATAAGATGAGTATACTGTGAGGTTTACTGCATACACGTTCATTGATGTACAGTATTGAATTAGGAAATTTTAGAGGCTGAAGATAGGAGTCCTCACGTTTGGAATTTGGAATTTAGAATTTCCATTTCGAAGAACATGGGGGATTAGCTCAGCTGGCTAGAGCGCCTGCCTTGCACGCAGGAGGTCATCGGTTCGACTCCGATATTCTCCACAGATAAGACTTTTAAAAAGGAGTGTCTGAAAGAGGGATAAAAGACAAAGCTTGTTTTGGTCTTTTTGACCACTGAAGATACTTTTAAAAGTTTTTCAAGATGGGAGTTTGAGGTAGGTACGCCAAAGGTGTACACTCCGAAAAACGATCTACTTGATAAGAGTTTACCCCTTTTAGGGGTCCGTTTACCACCAGAGGCACATTGATGTGTTATTGGTTAAGATAAGGGTAAGTGGAACGTTCATTGACATATTGGGATAGTAGAGTATATGAGGTTGTTTTTTGAAAAAGGGGCAATTTTATATACTCGGGAAAACACGAATTTAAATAATAGAGAGGGGTATGAAGATGTACCCAAGAGATTAGAATACGAGGCAAAAGGCGACAAGCTAAATAAGGGCGTATGGGGAATGCCTAGGCTCTCAGAGGCGAAGAAGGACGCGATAAGCTGCGAAAATCTGTGGGGATCGGCACATACGATATGATCCGCAGGTATCCGAATGGGGCAACCCACCATGTTGAAGACATGGTATCCCGCAAGGGAAGCAAACCCGGTGAACTGAAACATCTAAGTAGCCGGAGGAGGAGAAAACAAAAGTGATTCCGTAAGTAGCGGCGAGCGAACGCGGATTAGCCCAAACCGATGTTGTTTCGGCAACATCGGGGTTGTAGGACCACGCTATCTGATGCGCAATGAACTGGAACCGTCTGGAAAGTCGGACCGTAGAGGGTGAGAGTCCCGTACGGGTAAAGCGCGTTATCAGTAGTGGTATCCTGAGTAGTGCGGGGCACGTGAAACCCTGTATGAATTTGGCGGGACCATCCGCTAAGGCTAAATACTCCTGAGAGACCGATAGTGAACCAGTACCGTGAGGGAAAGGTGAAAAGAACCCCGAACAGGGGAGTGAAATAGAACCTGAAACCATACGCTTACAAGCGGTCGGAGTCACGCGTTTCGCGTGATGACGGCGTGCCTTTTGCATAATGAGCCTACGAGTTGCCGTTGCTAGCAAGGTTAAGGACTTCAGGTCCGGAGCCGGAGCGAAAGCGAGTCTGAATAGGGCGCTTTAGTTAGTAGTGGCAGACGCGAAACCGTGTGATCTACCCATGGGCAGGTTGAAGCTGTGGTAACACATAGTGGAGGACCGAACCCGTTGACGTTGAAAAGTCTTGGGATGACCTGTGGGTAGGGGTGAAAGGCCAATCAAACTCGGAAATAGCTCGTACTCCCCGAAATGCATTTAGGTGCAGCGTTGATTATAGTTTTATAGAGGTAGAGCTACTGATTGGATGCGGGGGCTTCACCGCCTACCAATTCCTGACAAACTCCGAATGCTATAAAATGATTATCAGCAGTGAGGGCATGGGTGCTAAGGTCCATGTCCGAAAGGGAAAGAACCCGGACCATCAGCTAAGGTCCCCAAGTGTGTGCTAAGTTGACAAAACGCGGTGGAACTGCATTGACAGCCAGGATGTTGGCTTGGAAGCAGCCATTCATTTAAAGAGTGCGTAACAGCTCACTGGTCGAGCGGTTCCGCATGGATAATAATCGGGCATAAGCACATCACCGAAGCTGTGGCTTTACACCATCGGGTGTAAGGGGTAGGGGAGCATTGTAGTGCCATTGAAGGTGTTCTGTAAGGGATGCTGGAGGA
>CAVUUZ010000005.1:0-357500 GCA_963744855.1 uncultured Flavobacteriaceae bacterium | reverse complement strand
CATTCTGCAACAAGAAAGCTGGCAATTAGAATTAATCATTTCAGGTTTTGCGATCTATGGCTTATTCATGATCATTGATCCTATTGAATTAGGCAGTCTACAAGCACAGAATGACGGAAACATGTATAAGATCTTTCTTATGCAAGGACTAATGGTCTCCTGGTATATCCTAACGATTAATTTAATTGCCCATGTCATATTAAGAGGATTGTGGATTGGAGCCATCGGACTTCGTTATGTCTCAGGAGAAATAGAATATGACAAACTGGCTTATAGTCCGAAATTCACCAAACACCTTATGAAACGGGTAGGTTCCTTCGATAACTATGTAGCCACTTTAGAGAAATATTGTAGTATTATCTTTGCTGTTACTTTCCTACTTGTATTTTATTTATTGGGACTTTTGACTATTGCATTTTTAATGACCCTATTAGGGTTGTCTATAGACAAGGAGGATTTTCCTAAATGGATCCGATTCGGAATAGCAGTTCCCCTGATACTTTTTTTAGTTTTTGGCGTGGTTCTTACTTTTATCGATTTTGCTACCCAGGGATGGCTTAAAAAGAAAAAATGGACCACCTGGTTCTACTATCCCGTATATTGGATATTTAAATATCTCACTCTCAGTTTCTTATACAGGCCTATGGTCTATAATTTTCTCGATACGAAGTTTGGAAAGCGCCTTAGTATGATCATAGTTCCCCTGTACCTTGGAATTACTGTGTTATCTGCTACCGGATTCAGTACTTCTAACTACCTTGATAAGGACATGAATTCTAACACTTATATCGCTAACAGCGATAACTATTCAGATCTCATTAGAATAAATAACGCATTTGCTGACAGGGCCGCGATCCCATCAAAGGTAATCGGTGATCCCTACCTTAATGTTTTTGTGGTTTATGGGAGTTCCGTAGAAGATGATGTGTTTTATTTTAATAAAGAATTAGAACCAACAGAAGATAAACGAGGAATTTATTCTGCCTTTTCAGAAGGGGTGCTGCCTTGGTCAAAAAGAGGTAATTTGGAGACGTATATGAAAACCATTGAAGAAATGTATACGCTTTCAATAGATACAATTGATTTTAAACCAAAATTTGTCTTTGCATTAAATAGTCAGAAACAAATGGGATTCGAAACGTTTTTGGATCTGCAAAACATAAGAAATGGAAAACATATCCTGAAAGTTCAGCGAAAGGAGCATGACAAGGATAGCATTTACTTGCGGACCGTTATTAAAATACCATTTTGGCATTTCCGCAAATAACTTCATCTAAACCCAGAAATTAAAAAGCAAGATCATGAGACAAAGAATTCTAATTGTATTTGCCTTATTGAACACTATATTTTTTCAGGCACAGGAGCTGAAAGTTAAGGCCTTGGTAGGAGGAACCCTTATTGACGGTTATGGGTCTACCCCTATACAAAACAGCGTTATTCTGATTAAAGGAGAACGTATACACGCTGTGGGATCAATAGATAATACCCCTATACCCCCTAATGCTGAAATAATTTCGACAGAAGGGATGTCCATATTGCCCGGTTTATGGGATATGCATGTTCATACTATGATCAATGGCCACGCTAACTATGACTATTGGGATAAAACCTATCCTCCACTTTTTAAAGACGTGATTATGCCGGCTTCTGCCCATCAGTTACTAATGGCCGGAGTAACTAGTGCAAGAGATCTCGGGGCACCTCTTGAGGCCAGTATTGCCGTGCGAGATGCCATAAATATGGGCGAAATACCGGGTGCCACCCTTTATGTCTCGGGTCCTTTTATTCAACATAAGCCCTATCCAGGAACTGAAGATTTCCGATGGGGGGTAAGTGGCCCAGAAGATGGCAGAAGAAAAATTCAGAAGCTGGCTAAAGCTGGAGTAGATGTGATAAAACTTATCGATCAGGATCAAATGACCATGGAAGAATTAAAAGCCGTTGTGGAAGAAGCTCATAAAAACAATTTAAAAGTAGTGGCCCATGGACACAGGCCCGAAGAGATACGCAGGGGCTTGATGGTAGGGGTCGACTGTTTTGAACATACCGGCTTGTCCTCGGCACCGTTTTATCCGGAGGATGTGATGGAGATGATCAGGGAACGTACCGCCCAAATGAATCTGGGTCCATTATTCTGGTGCCCAACCGTTGAAGGATTATACAATTATGAATATGTACGGGATAACCCCGAAAAATTAGACAATGATTCCTGGCATTTGGGCCTGCCGGATAGCGTGGTGCAGGATATCAGGGAAAGCATCAAGAACCCGGACCAACTTCCATATTTTCAGCTTACTCCGGTACGCAGACCTACCCTTCAGACAAAAATAAAACAACTTATGGAGGCCGGTGTTGTCCTAATGATAGGCACGGATAGTGGTATTCCCATGAAATTCCATAGCCAGTCTACCTGGAATGAACTAGATGTATGGGTCAATGAATTTGGGATAGATCCCATGTACGCCATCAGGGCGGCTACCTACTGGCCCGCTTTATGGATGGGTGTAGCAGATGAAGTTGGGACCATCACCCCGGGAAAATACGCCGATATCATTGCCGTAGATGGCGATGTTCTTCGCTACATTAGCTTGTTGCAGGATGTCAAAATGGTTATCAAACACGGGAAACGTTATAAGTAAACCGGCACTTTTGCCCATATATCATGACAAATGCTTCTGCCTACCACACTGAAGAAAAACTAAATGCCTGGTCGCATGGTCTCGGTATCTTTCTGGGTGTCATCGGTTTGATTCTCTTATGGAACAAGCATAACCCCCGGATAGAATGGGCCTCTGCCAGTATTCTCATTTACAGTTTCTCAGTAATTCTTTTATTTGCCGCTTCCACCATGTACCATAGTGTTCAGGCCCATGGTCTGAAGAAAAAATTAAGGGTATTGGATCATATCAGTATCTATTTCCTCATCGCCGGAACCTATACACCGGTGGCACTCATTACCCTGCGGGAATCCAAAGGGATCCTACTGTTCTTTATCGTCTGGGGGGTGGCATTGGCAGGAACGTTATTCAAAATATTTTATACGGGCAAGCTAGAGTGGCTCTCCCTTATGCTGTATCTGGTGATGGGCTGGCTCATCGTCTTGGATTTTCATTACCTCTGGGAACATGTATCACTCGTGAAGCACATTTCTTTTCCTTGGCGGGCGCTTTTTATACCTTAGGCACCTTTTTTTATGCTGTGCGTAAGATCCCCTACAACCACTTTATATGGCATCTTTTTGTGCTGGGGGGAGCGTGTAGTCATTGGCTCCTTATTTATAAAGATGTGATCTAGTGGCTTAAATAGACCTTGTATTCAATAAAAAAAAATTCCAAAAGGAGCATTTTTTGTTTTAAGAAGATCATGGTCTCTTCCCAGGTATTCTTATTGTGAATGGAGACCCCTTCTTTTTGGACATAGATTCTTGCTATTTCCTTATTATTGTCAAGTAGAAGGGAAGAGTCAAATAGTATATCAGATAAATATTCATCAGAAATAATGTTCTTCAGAGAATATAGCTTATCCCACAATTCTATTCTTTTCTGTTCTGGAAGATCTTCAATATCCATTGATACCATGGCTCTTTGGAGATCAAAATGAAACTTGAGTGTTAACCCTTTGATCTTTGTATTGTACAAGATCCATTTTCTTGGAAATGATTTACCAAATGATATCCAGAATTGTTGTCTTAATAGCTTAGACTCCTTTCTGCTATACATTTAGATAAAATAGGCTACAAGGATCCCTATAAATATCGCTACTAGTTTTCTCAGATTAAATGTATGAGCCTGCGAACTTTCAAACAGGATCACCGAGGAGATATGAAGCAAGATCCCAATAACAATGGCCGTAATAGGCGCTTTGTTCACAGTAATGAATTCCATATGGGCTGCCAAAAAACTACCAAAAGGGGTCATCAGGGAAAAAATAAGAATAAATACAATCGCCGAGGACGCCTTTAAATTCGATTCGAGTAAAAAGATACTTAGAATAAGGGCTATCGGGATCTTATGAATTAATATGCCGTAAAGAATAGGATTTGTGCTGGTTAAAGGAAGGCCTTCCATAAAGGAATGAAGACAAAGACTTAAGAATAGCAACCAGGGAAATCCTTTATTCTGCAACTCCCCATGCATATGACCGTGTTCCGCACCTTTGGAAAAGAATTCCAGAATGATCTGCAATATGATCCCAATCATGATATAGATCCCCATAGATCGCGGATCTGAGGCAGTATAGGCTTCAGGAAGCAAATCAAAAATGGTTAAAGCCAGTAGAAATGCCCCGCTAAAGGCCAGCAATAACTGTAACCCAAGTGATTTTTTGGGTTTAAAGATGGCTACAAAACCAAAGCTTAAAAGTACTGCAAGAATTAGAAATAAATACCGCATGCAAAGGGGTTACCAAATAAGGATCAAATTCTTATAAGGTCCAAAATTAACGTATTTTTGCCTCTAGATCAGAATAGAAATGGGGAATAATTTTAAAATGCTGGCCAAGACCCTATATGGGTTCGAAGAACTACTGGCCAAGGAATTGAGAAATCTGGGGGCGATGAATATTGAAACAGGAGTCCGAAACGTCTCTTTTGAAGGAGATTTAGGCTTTATGTACAAGGCAAATCTCTGTCTTCGCACCGCCATAAAGATCATCAAACCAATTACTTCGTTTCATGTACGCGATGAACATGATCTTTACAAAAAGATATATGCTATGGACTGGAGTCCTTACCTCTCCGTTGAAACTACTTTTGCCATTGACGCCACAGTCAATTCAGATAATTTTACTCATGCCCTGTATGTCTCCCAAAAAACCAAAGATGCCATTGTAGATAAATTCAGAGATCAGGAAGGCAAAAGACCTGATGTGGATATAAAAACGCCCGATATGCGCATCAATATCCATATCCAAAAAGAACTGTGTAACGTTTCCCTGGATAGTTCCGGAGCCTCTTTACATCACAGGGGATATAGAACGGCAACCAATATCGCCCCTATCAATGAAGTGCTGGCTGCCGGACTCCTATTGCACAGCGGGTGGGATGGCCAATGCGATTTTCTCGATCCCATGTGCGGGAGTGGCACTATCTTAACGGAAGCGGCTATGATTGCTTGTAATATTCCGGCGAACATCAACAGGAAAGGCTTTGCGTTCGAAAAATGGCCCGATTTTGATGAAGAATTATATCAAAAGATACTTAGCAGCAGCCTCAACAAAACCCGGGAATTTCATTATAAAATTGTGGGCTACGATAAAGCCCCGTCGGCAGTCCAAAAAGCTATAGACAATGTGGCCAATGCCAATCTGTCAGAATACATTCAGATTGAACAGCAAAATTTCTTTGATTCAGAAAAATTTACAGAGAATCACCTTCATATGGTTTTTAATCCGCCCTATGGGGAACGTCTCAATATTGAAATGGAGGAGTTTTATGCCTCTATTGGAAATACATTGAAAAGGCAATACCCGGGGACAGACGCCTGGTTCATCACTTCAAATTTGGAAGCATTGAAATTTGTGGGTTTAAGACCTTCAAGGAAAATAAAGGTCTTTAACAGTCATTTAGAATCTAAGTTGGTCAAATACGTAATGTACGAAGGAAGTAAGAAAGCAAAATTTAACAAAGAATTCAAGGCATAACTTGATAAAGCGAATGATCGTTCAGTAAAGAATAGGAAAACGGGAGGTAGAAAATTATTCCGTTGGGGCCGCAGGGGGTTTTATTTTCTTGGACTTTCGATAAAGAGGTACCAAATAGCTAATACTGTAATTGTAGCCTACTCCGAACTTACTGCCATCCGTAACCTTGTTAAAACCGGGGATCCATAAATTCGGGAAATTATCCTCTTCGGCATTACTGACCAAATATCCGAGTCGGACACTCGCACCAAGATATATATTGGCAAATAACTCTGCTTTAATTCCTACAAGAAATTCTAACCAACTGGCAGTAAGACCTGTATATTCAACATTATTAAGTGATCCATTTGCAAATCGATCAGGATTCCAGTATCGGTTGCTATCATAAATAAAGGAATCATTAATTGTCTGACTAAAGGTGCTAAATGCGTACCTGCCACCAATATAGATTGAATTGTTCATTCCATACCAGTTCTCGTAGGTATTGTAGTCTACACCAAGCTTAATATAACTTCCAGAGGTCGTAAAATTATAAAGAGGAGTAGCGTTTTCGACCTCTACATTAGCCAGTTCTTCCTGGCTGGTCCTTTTCTCATTGCCGAATTCACCGGCCAAATAAAGAGTTTGTGTTAAACGATAATCAGCCACAATTTCAAGTCCGGTATAATCTGAATTAAAGAACGACAATGCTGGTCTGCTCAGGTCAATTCCCGCTCTCAGACCATAAGGTTGCTTAAAGCTAATAGTATCCTTCGGTTGAAGATCAACGGGCTTGGACTGAGCTTTTATTAAAAAAGGCCCAAAAAGGAGTAAAATACTAATGAAATATCTTAACATGGGCGCTGAATTGTGTTGTAATAGATGGATTGGTAATTTCAATACCCTGGATCCAATTGTCTGTATCAATGGTCAAAGAATCTGTATCTATTTCATAATTGGCCACAAAACCACAAGCTCTTGAAACAAAAACCTCATTAGTTTGATAGTTGAATTGCAAGGTGTCTATATTTCCCGTTTCTGCTCCATCGTCTCCATCGGAGTTCAAAATAAATTGAAATTGAGTATTCACTTCATTTATCCTTAATGGAACTCCCACAGAGTCTATTGAGCTTCTATCTGTGAAAGTGTCCAGAGGCTCACCATTGCCAATACCGATGATTCTGAGTGACGATACCGATTTAAGCACCGTAGTATCCGTAGCATCGTAAAATAGGATGACCAGCAAAGGCGTATCCCCATCCACACAGATGTCATCTTTTTCACAAGAAGAGAAGAAAAGAACTCCAAAAAGCAAGATCATAACTATTCCGGAAATACTCGAAACAGATATGGGCAGATCTGGTCCTGGCTGCGTAAAACTCATTCTATTCATTTCGTTTTTCCAAAAGTACAACATTTTCTACGTGATGAGTTTGAGGAAACATATCCACGGCTTGCACTTTTAGTATCTTGTATTCTTCCTTCATTAAATTCAGATCACGAGCTTGGGTGGCACTATTGCAGCTAACATACACAATACGATTAGGCCCTATTTTTAAGAGTTGTGCTATCACATCTTTATGCATTCCTTCTCTGGGAGGATCGGTAATTAGTATGTCGGGCACTCCATATTTTGCAGTGATTGTGTCGTTCAGCGCGTTTTTCATATCCCCCACAATAAATTGGGTATTCTCAATGCCATTGACCTCCGCGTTGGTTATGGCTGCTTCGATGGCTTCGGGTACCACTTCAATACCAATAACTCTATCGGCCTTATTCGCTATAAATTGGGCAATGGTGCCTGTACCTGTATAAAGGTCATAAACCAGTTCATCCCCCTTGAGCTCAGCAAAATCTCTAACTACTTTATAAAGCTCATACGCCTGGGCCGAATTTGTTTGGTAGAATGATTTAGCATCTATTTTAAACTTTAAACCTTCCATTTCCTCCCAAATATGATCCCTGCCGTGGTAGCAAATAATGTCCTGATCATACAAGGTGTCATTTTGCTTTTGGTTGATCACATAGAGCAGAGAAGTGATCTCAGGATAGGTTTTTAGAATATGATCTAAAATCAATTCGCGGGAGGATTTCTCTTCTTTTGCAAATTGAATCAGCACCATAAGCTCTGAAGTTGAAGCTGTTCTGATCATGAGTGTTCTTAGCAGTCCTTCCTGACTTCTCGGATTAAAAAATGGCAATCCTTTATCAGTAGCAAAGCGTTTTATTTCCAATCGGATGGCATTCGAAGGATCCCTTTGTAAATGACATTCTTTGAGGTCTAAAACCTTATCCCACATTCCAGGGATATGTAGGCCAAGGGCATTTTTATCAGGTATTGGTCCTTGTTGTTTTAATTCCTCCGGATATAGCCATCGCGAATCCGAGAAGGAAAACTCCATCTTGTTTCTATAAAAAAATTGCTCCTTAGATCCTTTTATTGGTAGAAGGTCGGGAATATCCAGATGTCCTATGCGCTTCAGGTTGTTCTCAACCTCTCGTTGTTTGTAGTACAATTGATGCTCATAGGACATATTTTGCCATTTACATCCACCGCATAATCCAAAATGTTCACAAATGGGCGAAGTCCTTTTCTCTGAATACTTATGGATATGCGTTACGATACCTTCGAAATATGCTTTTCTTTTTTTTGTGGTTTGAATTGTAACTACATCACCCGGGACAGCGTTCTGAAGGAAAATAACCCTGCCATCGGGCGCTTTGGCAATAGATTTACCCTTGGCACCTGCGTCAGTAACTGCCACATTTTCGAAGATCTGCCTTGTGTTTTTTTTGCGCATGGGCAAAGGTAAAATCTTTTTGCAGATAGGGGAGGATGAAACTTCTCATATTTTTGTTTTCTACAGTGAACAGGGCATAAGTAGCTTTTTTTTAGGAGGTTATATTTTTTTTAGAACTCTTTATTATTTGTAATTTTGTGGCACTACAAGGATGATTTCTCTCCCAAAGAAGGAATTGATATATTTTGATTTAAATCGATTTTAATAATGGCGGTCCTGGAAAAAATTAGCTCTAAAGAGGCAATGGCACTGGAGGAACAATTTGGTGCACAAAACTATCATCCACTACCTGTTGTATTAAGCAGGGGGGAAGGTGTATTCGTTTGGGATGTTGAAGGAAATAGGTATTACGATTTTTTATCGGCCTACTCCGCTGTCAACCAAGGTCATTGTCATCCAAAGATCATAGAGGCCTTAAAAACACAAGCTGAAAAGCTTACCCTAACTTCTCGTGCTTTTTACAATGATATGTTGGGTGTTTATGAGCAGTATCTAAGCTCGTATTTTGGTTTTGATAAGGTGTTACCAATGAATACGGGAGCTGAGGCTGTTGAAACTGCTATGAAATTAGCTCGAAAATGGGGGTATGAGAAAAAGGGATCCCAAATAACAAGGCTCGTATTGTGGTATGTCAGAATAATTTTCACGGGCGGACTATTTCTATTATTTCCGCATCCAATGATCCTGTGGCTACAGAGAATTTCGGACCCTTTACACCTGGAATCACCTCAATTCGATATAACGATCTGGATGCATTAAGAGAGGTGCTTGAGGACCCAAATATCGCTGCTTTTATGGTAGAGCCTATACAGGGCGAGGCCGGGGTCTATGTTCCGGATGAAAGATATCTGGAAGAGGCATTTGCTTTGTGTAAGAAAAGCAACGTTCTTTTTATCGCAGACGAAGTACAAACAGGTATTGCGCGCACAGGCAGACTTTTAGCAAGTTGCGGAAACTGTAAGTGTGCAGATAAGAATTGCAGTGGAACACCAGACGTGAAACCAGATATTTTGATCCTGGGAAAGGCCATCTCAGGAGGTGTCTTTCCTGTTTCTGCGGTTTTAGCAAACAATGATATTATGGAAGTTATTCGTCCCGGCAACCATGGATCAACCTTTGGTGGAAATCCGTTAGCCTGTGCAGTTGCCATGGCAGCACTGGAAGTAGTAAGGGATGAATCACTTGCCGAGAATGCCGATAGTCTCGGTAAACTTTTCCGCAAGGAAATGGGAAAACTTGTGAAAGAATCATCTCTGGTTCAACTGGTGCGGGGAAAAGGATTGCTCAATGCCATTGTCATTAATGATTCTGAGGACAGCTCTACGGCCTGGGATATTTGTATGGCCCTTAAAGAAAATGGATTGCTTGCAAAGCCAACGCATGGTAATATCATTAGATTTGCTCCCCCTCTGGTTATGACCGAAGAGGAACTATTAGATTGTGTCGGAATTATCAGTAAGACCATCCTGGATTTTGAGGAACAATACAGCTGATCGAATAAATAAAACCGTTGATGCGCTTCTTATGGAGCGCGTATAAAAAAACCCTAACATTTTTGCTAGGGTTTTTTAATGTATATGATTCGACCTTAGGACCTGATCTCCTTGATACGGGCTTTTTTCCCGGTAAGACCTCTAAAGTAGAAGATCCTTGCTCTTCTCACTTTCCCTTTTTTGTTGATCTCAATTTTTTGTAATGCAGGCATATTGATCGGAAAAATTCTCTCTACTCCCACAGTACCAGACATTTTACGGATCGTAAAGGTTTCTAATGCACCAGTACCTCTACGCTGAATAACAACGCCTCTAAAAAACTGAGTACGTGTCTTTTCACCTTCCTTGATCTCATAGTAAACAGTAATTGTATCTCCTGCAGAGAAATCTGGAAAGTCATTCTTTGGAACAAATTCGTCTTGAACAAATTTTATTAAAGATTCCATCTAAATAATTGATTTAAAGTTTAATAAAGTCAACATTCACGGATATCGTCAGAGGTTAATTTTACCGACTGCAAAAATAGTTGATAAATTAAAACTTACAAGGTTTTTGCCTCATTTTTTTAGAAGCGGTCATCCGGTGAATTATTTAAGAAGATCGGGCCGCAGGTTTTGTGTTCTGTCAAAGGCCTGTTCTTCCCTCCAGTCCTCGATGGCCTTAAAATTCCCGCCCAAAAGTACTTCCGGTACAGTAAGTCCTTTATATTCTCTTGGTCTGGTATATACAGGGGGAGCGAGCAAATTATCCTGAAATGTATCTGTTAAAGCCGAAGTCTCATCGTTGAGGACCCCAGGGAGCAGCCGTATTATTGCATCACAGAGCACTGCTGCGCCAAGTTCACCACCAGAGAGAACATAGTCGCCAATAGAGATTTCCCTTGTAATCAGGGTATCTCTTACGCGTTGATCAACACCTTTATAATGCCCGCATAGCAATATGATATTTTTTAACAAGGACAAGGAATTGGCCATTTTTTGATTGAGTGTCTTCCCATCCGGACTTAGATAAATAACTTCATCATACGTTCTTTCTGACCTAAGTTTCTGAATACATTTGTCAATAGGCTCAATCATCAGTACCATACCGGCACCACCCCCAAACTGATAGTCATCAACCTGATTATAATTGCCTGTAGAAAAGTCCCTCAAATTATGAATATGAACCTCTACCAGCTCCTTTTCAATGGCTCTTTTAAGAATAGAGGCCTCAAACGGACTTTTTAATATATCCGGAACAACTGTGATTATATCAATACGCATATCAAAATCAAAGATTAGTAGTTGGAATGTCTCCTAAACTGCCGCCCAAAAGTAATGAAAACAATGAACATCTTTTTCCCATCCCATCCGTTCATATAATCCCTGTGCCGGATTATCAATGGCTGTTTCAAGCGCCAATCCTTTAAACCCCTTCATTTGGCAGTATTCCTGAGAAGTACGCAATAGGGATTCGCCTATACCCATATTACGATGAGCACTCCTTACGTAGAGATCGTTCAATATATAAATAGGTTGCAGGGAGACCGTAGAAAAACCTGGGTACAATTGCACAAATCCGGTTGATTCTTCGCCATCAAGACTTAGGAACAAAACGGATTCGTTTTTTTGAAAACGCTCTTCCAGAAATTGTTCAGCAGCTTTGATGTCAGAATTTTGCTTATAAAAAACCCGGTAGGCATCTAATAAAGGTGCCAGCAAAAATATATGTTCTTGTTTTGCCCGAATGATTTTAACAGCCATAATGCCAATAAAAAAGCTCCTTTCGGAGCCTTGAATTATTTTGATTTTCGGTACTTATTAATTTCGTCCTGCAGTTGCCTGCTAATTCGCTGCTCACGCTCCAGAGCCCTTCTTCTATGATCTTCATATTCAGATTCAAGATCAGCCAGATTGCCCTTCGCCTCCTGAGTAAGAACGTTACTTTGTCTGAATTTGAAAACAAATAATAGAAGCAGTAACAGCAGTCCAAGGATCATTGTCCACAGGATAACATTGTAAGTAGCCTTGGAGACCTGTGCTCCCAAAAGTGACATGCTATCTTTCTCATCCGTTACCTCCGTAAGATTCGTGGTCGTTTCTGATAATTTTTCATTTAACGACGCTATGGTACTTTCCTGAGTATTGATTACACTCTGCAACTGAGTTGCTTTCTCATTTGCTTTTTTAATCGTATCGATGACATTTTGTCTCAGTTTATCCAGATTTAGCGTCCTTACAACTTCATATCGCTTCCCGTCTGCCCTGTAATTTCCAGATTTCTGATAAATGAAATCAAATTGAGAGCTAATGGAACCATTTTCTAAGGAAGGCTCTTCGGCGGTTGTATCGGTTTGAGCAAAGGAAAGTGCACTGCAAAAAATGGCTAACGCAATAAATAGATTTCTAAAATACCCCATTCTAGATCGTTCTTTGAATTAATACTGATTCAGGAAAAGCTAAAGTACTTTAATATTAGCAATTACGAAAAAAAAATACTCATACATGGCTTCACATTCTTATGTACGTACCATATGCATTATTGGATCGCGAAGATCATTTTAATAGTACGTAAAACGTCTTACCTTGGCTATATATTTAGACAATCGGATCACCTGATGGGCATATCCATATTCATTGTCATACCAAACATAGAGCACCACATTTTTTCCATCAGGAGACACTATAGTAGCCATGCTGTCGTAAATGGAAGGGGCCGATGTGCCGATGATATCTGTTGATACAAGTTCATTACTCAAAGAATATTTGATCTGTTCAACCAGATCACCTTCAAGAGCGTATTTTTTGACAATCGTGTTAATACCATCTTTGGAAGTAGTGTTTTTTACTTCCAGGTTCAATATGGCCAAAGAACCATTAGGGACCGGCACCCTTATGGCGTTAGAGGTAAGTTTTCCTTCCAGTGCCGGCAATGCTTTAGAAACCGCTTTGCCTGCACCGGTCTCTGTTATTACCATATTTAGAGCAGCAGCTCTGCCCCGCCGATACTTTCCGTGCATATTATCTACAAGGTTTTGGTCGTTGGTGTACGCATGAATGGTTTCTATGTGTCCTTTGATGATACCAAGTGAATCCTCAACTACCTTTAAGATGGGTGTAATTGCATTGGTAGTACAGGAAGCCGCTGAATAAATTTTGGTGGTATCCGGATTAAATTCATTCTGATTTACTCCATGAACTATATTGGGTACATCTTTTCCCGGTGCTGTGAGTAATACTTTATCTACCCCTTTAGCCTTTAAGTGTCTTGATAGCGATTTTGCATCCCTAAAAGCTCCTGTATTGTCTATTATCAGAGCGTTTTGAATACCTAACTTCGTATAGTCCACCTCTTCAGGAGCATCGGCGGTTATCATATGTACCGTAGTGCCATTGATTAGGAGTGCTTTATTTTTAAGGTCAGCTTCCACGGTTCCACTAAACTGTCCGTGTACCGAATCTGTTCGTAATAACATGGCTCTTTTTTCGAGAATTTCCGAGGTTAGGGATCCCCTGGTCACAATGGCCCTTAACCTCATTTGGTTGCCTTTGCCCGTTTTGGCCATAAGTCCCCTGGCAAGAAGTCTGCCTATTCTTCCAAAGCCGTATAAGATCACATCTTTAGGTTCGATCTCTTTACTCTTATGTGCATCTCTTAATTTATCAACCACAAACGCCTTTACATTGCTGTACTGAGTCTCATCCTCTGAATGGTACTCGTAGGTTAGTTTTCCGATGTCCAATTTCGAAGGCGGAAGTTTTAGATCGTTAATGGCTCTTAAAATCTCCACAGAATCAAAAATTGATATGGGCTTTTGCACAAACTCTCCGGCGTATTCATGCAAATTGATGATCTCACTAACAGGCTTATCAATGATCTGATTTTTAAATAACACCACTTCAATGGCGCGGTCATACCAAAGATCACTTATAATCTTAATGAATTCGGTGGTTGCTTTTCTTCTGTCTGCCTGGAATGCAAGCTCTTTTTCGTAGGACGAGATCTTGTTCATGTAGGTTGTTGTTATAAATTGCGGCAAAATTATATATTTCAAACGTTTTCGCACAATCATTTCGCAATAAAAAAGCGCACCAGAAATGGTGCGCTTTGATTCTTAAAAACGATTAGCTACTGAAATATATATCGTATTCGTTCCCCATCCTCATTAATTATTGTAAATAAGGTCTTGCTGTTTCTGGTGATCCTTCCGAAAAGGAACCGTGCTTCTTGTATGTCGTCAATTGTTTCGCCATTTACTTCGAGAATCACCTTTCCTTCTAAATCGTATTCCCGGTACGTTTCAGGAACACCTGTTACCTTCACACCTTTGTCGGTTTTGTAAAGTTTTTTGTCCTTTTCCGTGAGATTCTTAACTTCCAGACCCATTACCGGTAAATCTACACGTTGTATTTTTTTTAGGGTAACCGGAACCTCTAAAGCATCACCATCTCTTTCTATGGTCACGTTTACTATATCACCCGGTCTTTTGGTTGAGAGATACCCTGTGAGGTCCGCAAATTTTCGCACCTTGATATCATCTACTTGTTTAATGACATCTCCTCTCAATAACTGGGCATCATCTGCCCCGGACCCTTCTTCGATCCCATCGATGTAAACACCTTCAATCTCATCAATGCCATTTTCTATAGCATAAGGTGTTGTAGTTCGGGGAGCCGTAATTCCCAGTAGTCCTTTCTGAACATTCCCAAATTCCAGAATATCTTCCACTACCTTTTTCGCAATGTTGCTAGGTACGGCAAATGAATAGCCCACATAGGAGCCCGTTTGCGAGGTAATGGCCGTATTGATCCCTATGAGATCTCCATTGGTGTTAACGAGGGCACCACCACTATTACCAGGATTAACAGCCGCATCTGTTTGGATAAAAGACTGGTCCATACCTCCTAAAGCCCTGGCTTTAGCACTCACGATTCCGGCCGTAACAGTTGACGTCAGATTAAACGGATTCCCAACCGCTAAGACCCATTCTCCTACTTTAGTGTTGTCCGAATCTCCAAATGCCAGATAAGGCAACGATCTGTCTGCCTCTATCTTGATTAACGCTATGTCCGTATTAGGATCGGATCCTATCAGTTCTGCGTCGTAGGTTTTATTGTTATTTAATGTCACCTTTAGCTCACTGGCCTTATCGATAACATGATTGTTGGTAACAATATAGCCATCAGGCGAAATGATCACACCAGACCCTGTTCCAATCTGTGGCACCTGCCTCCCATCTGATCCATAAAAGAAGTCCAGGATACTTGAAGGTGCCTTACTCAAGGTCATATTTTTTACATGCACTACAGCATTCACCGTTTTTTCAGCGGCCAAGGTGAAGTCAGCCTCGTTCACATTCAAGCCAGGAGATGAATTCGTAGTAGTGCTGGTTTGGAAAATAGGAACCTCGTTGCCAGTGAGGGCGAAAGTAGGGTTAGAATTCTCAATAAATAGTATATAGGCTCCCAAAGTGACAGTACCTCCAAGGATGCCTACCAACAATAAACTTGCGAATCTTTTCATTTGATATGCTGTTTAAAATTCGATTAAAATTAAAAGTTTTTATTGACATTCATTTTCCTTTAACTACTTTTTAACTGCTAAAAATACCTTAAATATTGTCCTATCTTTGTACCTTGTTTTGAGCTATGGAACTACATTTTCATAAATATCAGGGAACCGGAAACGATTTTATTATTCTGGATAACAGACAACTATTCTTCCCGAAAAATGATTCTAAATTAATAGCTCATTTATGCGAACGACGTTTCGGTATCGGAGCAGATGGGTTACTCTTACTGGAAGATGATACTTCGTCTGATTTTAAAATGGTTTATTTTAATTCCGATGGTAATCCGGGGTCTATGTGTGGAAATGGGGGGCGTTGCCTTGTGGCCTTTGCGCACGCACTAGGACTTGTGGATGGAAAAGTTCACTTTATGGCCAGTGATGGAATGCATGAAGCTTCGATCACAGGAGATCAGGTGGCTTTGAAAATGTCTGACGTAGAGAAGATCAATAATAAAAAGAAAGCCTTTTTTCTCAATACGGGTTCTCCACATCATGTTCAATTAATTAAGGACCTAAATAATTTTGAGGTGGTGAAAGAAGGAAGACGCCTCCGATTCGGCATCTATGGTGAAAAAGGAAGTAACATTAATTTTGTTGAGCAACTCACTGGAGATTCCTTTATGGTAAGAACTTATGAGCGCGGGGTAGAGGACGAGACCTTTTCTTGCGGGACCGGAGTTACGGCGGTAGCCCTGGCCATGCATTATGCAGAAAAGACAGAAAGTACAAAGGTTACCATAAGAACGAAGGGCGGCGAATTGAATGTATGTTTCAGCCCCGCTAAAAGTGGATATAAGGATGTTGTATTAGAAGGACCCGCAACATTCGTTTATAAAGGTACAATAGAATGGTAGAACTTGTCGGAAAGATAGTATCGCTGCGTGCTTTGGAACCTGAAGATCTCGAATTTCTCTACAAACTGGAAAATGACACATCGCTTTGGGAAATAAGCGGTACACAAGCCCCATATTCAAGAAGTGTTCTAAAGAAATACCTTGAAAATGCTCACCGGGATATTTATGAAGTAAAACAACTTCGTTTGGCCATTTGTGATAAAGAAAAAAGCTTACTTGGCCTTATAGATCTGTTCGACTTTGATCCAAAAAATCAGCGAATAGGCCTCGGCATTGTGATATTAAAACAAGAGGACAGAAATCACGGGATAGGTGCTGAGGCAATAGAACTTGTGACCTCATTTGCCTTCTCATCACTCCAGGTCAGACAGGTCTATGCGAATGTTCTGGAGGATAATCTAGCCAGTATTCATCTGTTTAAGAAAATGCGGTTTTCACAAACAGGAATAAGAAAGGAATGGATACGATCCGACGGTCATTTTAAAAATGAATATCTATTTCAAAAGTTTAATCCATCATGTATCTAAGAAAAATTATTCTCGCTGTATTGCTCATAGGATTGCTCATTGGAGGAATCTTTGTTTACTATGTATATTCAGCCTTTTTTGCACCAAATACTGCTTTTGAAAATAAAGAGGCCTTTGTGTATGTTCCCTCAGAGGCCGATATGTCTGATCTGGAGGAATTACTGAGCCCCTTACTAGACGATTACGAGTCGTTCAGGGCAGTGGCGCAACGAAAACAATATAGTGAGCGCATAAAAGGAGGGAAATACATTCTTCGCAAAGGGATGAACAATAATGAGATCATTAATACTCTGCGTAGCGCTAATACACCGGTGAAAGTTTCCTTTAACAATCAGGAATCCCTCGAAGCGCTGGCCGGAAGAGTGGCGCAACAGATTGAGGCTGACAGTATTTCCCTTGTTGAATGCTTTTAAGGACAAAACCTTTTTAAAAGAACAGGAAGCTAGTCTGGAAACAAGTCTTGGGCTCTATATTCCAAATAGCTATGAGTTTTTCTGGAACTCTTCCGCTTTGGAATTCAGGGAGCGAATGATAAAGGAATACCGACGATTTTGGAATGAAGAAAGGTTGAAGAAAGCTCAAGCGAAGGGATTAAATTCAAACGAGGTTATTTCGCTGGCAGCTATTGTTCACAAAGAAAGTGCAAAAACAGACGAGCGCCCAAGAGTAGCCGGAGTATACTTAAACCGTCTGCGGAAAGGAATGCCTTTACAGGCAGATCCTACTGTAATTTATGCGTTGAAACAAAAACTAAACAACTTTGATACCATCATACGGCGGGTTCTTTACAAGGATCTGACCATTGATTCGCCTTATAATACCTATAAATACACCGGCCTGCCCCCGGGACCGATCACCATGCCCGATATTTCTGCGATAGATGCGGTGTTAAATGCTGAACAACATGACTATTATTATTTCGTGGCCAATGTTGAAAATTTTGGATATCACACATTTGCTAAAAATCTCCAACAACACAACCGGAATAAGGAGCAATACATCCGATGGATAAATAGCCAAAATATTAACAGATAAGTAGTTTATCGATTTTAAATATCCCTTAATCCTAAAAGCATCATAAAACTGCCTACAGCATATGGCTGTACGAAAAAAGCTGCCATATATTTGTAGAGTGAAATTTAAGCAAAACCTCTTTTGGTTTGTAAGTCTTAAGAAAACACAACTATGAGAAAGTGGATAAATATTATCTGTCCTCTTATCATGATTTTAATTTTAGCAAGTTTTGGAACTTCCCCAAAGAAGATAGTTCAAGTTCCGGAATCCTTGCTGGTTAAAGAACCTACGCTGGTTTTGTTTCCCAAAGACAGAGCCATTATGCCAGCCTCCATAGTGATACCGCCCTTCGTGGGTAGTTCGTTTGTGGGTTTTAAAGAGGCACTTGCCTTTAAAGAATCTCAGGGCGACTATTTTACCATCAATACGCTGGGTTATCTTGGAAAATACCAGTTTGGTATTGGCACACTGCAATTAATGGGCGTATACAACGCCACCAAATTCCTTAACGATCCCACCTTACAGGAAAAGGTTTTTAGAACTAATTTGGCGAGAAATAAATGGATCTTAAGAAGAGACATTCTAAGGTTTGTTGGTAAGCAAATACGGGGTATTGAGATCTCCGAGTCCGGAATCCTGGCGGCAGCACACCTTGCAGGACCAGGAAATGTGATGAAATTTTTACGCTCCTACGGGCAATTTAATGTACAGGATGCCTATGGAACAAGTATCTCTCATTATCTGGAGATATTTTCAGGCTATGATGTCTCTACCATAATAGCAAGGAAGAATCCTAAAATTTAAATTTTTCGAAGAAGTTATAAAAACCCTGATTTATTCGGGGTTTTTTTATGCCAGAATAAGGAAAATGGCAGGTCTTTTATGCAGATCAGGGCTTTCATTCCGCCATTCATTGATTGTTTTAGTCCTGATAAATTCTGTCGGTAGTGTTATATCAACGGCCAGGCAAAGTCGGGTACCTGGGGCAAGATGCTTAGTGACATCCTGAAACAATTTATCATTCCTGTACGGAGTCTCAATAAAGAGTTGGGTTTGATTTTTTTCATGTGAAAGTCGCTCCAGCATTTTTAGGCTTCTTTTTCGTTCGCCAGCCTCAATGGGGAGATAGCCGTTAAAGGCAAAATTCTGTCCGTTCAGGCCGCTGGCCATTAATGCCAGGAGAATAGAGGAAGGCCCAACCAGAGGAACAACTTGAATTCCTTTTTCGTGTGCCAGCCGCACTACCTCAGCACCCGGATCCGCTATCCCGGGACAACCTGCTTCAGATAGAACCCCGATGTTCTGACCAAGGAGACAAGGATCTAAAAACGCCGGAATCCTTTCTGCTTCCGTAAATTTATTAAGTTGTTCAATTTTCAGTTCCGGTTGAGATTTCCGTGGCAGTATTTTTTTTATAAAATGCCGAGCCGATTTTTCGTTTTCAACAATATAATGATCGATAGTCTCAATGGCTTGTTTGATTGAAATTGGCAGTACCTCAAGTGGCTCTGTTTCCCCGAGGGTCGTAGGAATAAGATATAATTTTCCTACGGGAGTTTCCTTAGCTTTCATTGCTGAGATCATTTGTAATTAGGAAGTCCTGCAAAAGTACATCACATGCCCTATCTATTAGTTCATAGACTTTTTGGAACCCGTCTTTTCCTCCATAATAAGGATCAGGAACTTCCAAATAATTAGAATGTGTACCTTCCAGTAAAAGCCTTACTTTCTTTTTTTGGTCTTCTGAGGGCGCCAGGGCACAGACGTTGCTGTAATTTTCCTTATCCATCACAAAGATATGATCAAAGCTCTCAAAATCTTCCACTTGAAACTTGCGGCAACGTTGATTGTTTATATCAATACCATGCATTTCGGCAATTTCTATGGAACGGGGATCGGGAGCACAACCGATGTGATACCCGGCTGTACCTGCAGAATCGACAAAAACTTTAGAGGGATCTATTTTTGATTGCAGAACACCTTCCGCTAATGGCGATCTGCAAATATTTCCCAGACATACCATTAACACTTTTATTTTCATGAGAGCATTAAGAAAATTTCTTCGTCAGGTCTTCTATGTACTTCCTGAATTGTTTGTCTGTTTCGGCAAGATTATCAACGGTCTTACAGGCATGTAGTACTGTAGCATGATCTCGTTTGCCAATTTGCGATCCAATACTGGCCAGAGAGGCCTTTGTAAACTTTTTTGCGAAGAACATGGCCAATTGTCTGGCTTGAACGATGTGGCGCTTCCTGGTCTTAGATTGAAGTGTAGCAACATCCATTTCAAAATAGTCTGAGACCACTTTCTGAATATAGTCTATTGAGACCTCTCGCTTCGTGTTTTTTACGAATTTTTCAACTACTTGTTGTGCCAGTTCAAGAGTAACCTCACGTTTGTTAAAGGAAGATTGGGCAATTAGGGAAATAATGGCCCCTTCCAATTCCCGAATATTGGTTTTGATATGTTTTGCAACATATTCAATGATGTCATCCGGCATTTCGACGCCATCCCTGTACAACTTGTTCTTCAGGATGGAGATTCTTGTTTCGTAATCAGGGTTTTGCAATTCTGCGGACAAGCCCCATTTAAAACGGGATAACAAGCGCTGTTCTATATCCTGCATATCGACCGGAGCCTTATCTGAGGTGAGAATTACCTGTTTTCCGTTCTGATGGAGGTGATTGAAAATATGGAAGAAAACATCCTGTGTCCCTGATTTGCCCGATAAAAATTGTACATCATCAATGATCAAAACATCGATCAATTGATAGAAGTGTATAAAATCGTTTCGTGTATTCTTTTTAACAGACTCTATATACTGTTGTGTAAACTTCTCAGCGGATATATAAAGTACTGTTCTTTCCGGGTATTTATCCTTAATATCAACACCAATGGCATGAGCAAGGTGTGTTTTGCCTAATCCAACACCACCAAAAATAAGCAGTGGATTAAAAGAAGTACCTCCTGGCTTATTGGCAACAGCCATTCCGGCAGAACGAGCCAGTCTGTTAGAATCACCTTCTAAAAAATTCTCAAAATTATAATTCGGATTTAATTGGGATTCTATTTTGATGTTCCGGATACCGGGGATTACAAACGGATTTTTTAATTCCGGATTTTTAGATTTTATAGGGACATCCATTTCTTGGGTCAAAACACTACCTCGGTTGGCACTTGGGATCCGTTCAGTAAAAGGTTCCTTATTTCCGTAGGTATTTTCCATTTTAATGATATAGACCAACTTCGCCTGTTCCCCTAGTTCTTTTGTAAGGGCCACTTTGAGCAATTTAACATAATGTTCTTCGAGCCACTCGTAAAAGAATTTACTGGGAACTTGAATACTGAGTGCTTTTTCGGAAAGTTTAACGGGTTTGATAGGCTCAAACCAAGTTTTGAATGCCTGCGGTTGGATGTTATCTTTGATAAATGCCAAACAATTGTTCCATACGGAATTAGCAGTAACACTCATTTTAAAAAATCTCTATTTAGTGGTTAGTGATTTAAGCTAGTTGGTTAAAGGACAATCGGTAAAATATCCCTTTTTAGAGTGAGACAAATATGTGAACAAAAAAGCTAAAAAAAAAATGATTTGCGGTTGAATTTATGCTTTTTTTTTCGCATGTTCCGGTACATTGCACTTCACCTTTAAATATATAGTTTTTAACTGAAAAATGACACAACAAAATACTTTTTCTTTTCGGGTTCGATATAGTGAGACTGATCAAATGGGCGTGGTTTATCACGGTAATTATGCTCAATACCTGGAGATGGGTAGAGTAGAATGGCTGAGATCTATGGGATTCTCTTATAAAAAAATGGAGAATGACGGAATCATGCTTCCCGTTATTTCCCTGCGAATGAATTTTAAGAAATCAGCTACCTATGATGATCTTATCACAGTAACTACCACGCTGACAAAGCTTCCCATGGTCAGGATCGAATTCGACTATGAAATTAGAAATGAAGAAGGAGAATTGTTGATCACGGCGAATACCGTTCTTGCTTTTATTGACATGAAAACAAAACGCCCAACAAAATGTCCTTCTTTAATTCTCGATCACTTGAAAAAAAGGATCTAAACTTCTAAACTGCTGTATAGACTTTTATTCCCGTACCTTAACATTTTGAAGGGCAAGAAACTGGCTTTTGACCTTAGTAACTTGACTTTTGCGAACGGTCAGCGTAACCTGGCATTTCATATCCATGGTCTGTGATGCTATCTTCAATGAATGTTTCTTAATAAATCGCATCACTTTATTCATGGAGACATATTCGAATTCGAGGTAAAGCGGTGCCTGAAGGGTTCTTTTAATGATCTTAGACTCTTTTAAAGCCATTTGCGCGGCAGTTCTGTATGCGGAGATCAGACCTCCGATCCCTAGTTTGATTCCTCCAAAATACCGAATTACCACTACCAGGACATTTGTCACCTCAAATGCCTGTATTTGTCCGTAAATAGGCGTGCCGGCACTGTGGTTAGGCTCGCCGTCATCTTGTACGCGATAGGATATTTCCTGAACCCCTAATTGCCATGCGTAACAAATATGGTTGGCAGACATATGATCATTACGAAGGGTTTCCAAAACAAGCTTTATGTCTGCTTCATTATCCACAGCAAAGGTATATGCGAGAAACTTGCTATTCTTTTCTTTAAACACAATACCATCCTTGTTGGATCTGATCGTTTTGTATTGGTCTTGATTCTTGTCCATCAGAATACTGCTACCAGTAAAATACTCAAAATAGCCATTGTGATACCTATCCAATTCTTGGTGCCAAGCACTTCTTTAAAGAGTAGTATCCCTAAAAGAGTTGAGAACATTACTATGGCCACATTATTAATGGTAAAAACTGAGGCACTATTGAGTGCTTCATTTTGCAACGCCCGAAGGAGAAAATAAATGGAGAAAAAATTTGGTACCCCAAGGGCAATACCTCCTAAGATACTTCTGGGTAGTATTTTCACAGGAGTCTTCCGTGACCTTAAAAGAATAAAACCAAATCCAAATAGTGCCGCACTGGCAAATACTGTGGAAGAGAATAAAGAAAACTCTTCTTCAGGAACAAGGTATTGCTCTGCATATTGAATACTGGCATCAATGATCCCAGATCCCAAAAACACTAAAAGAGGCAGGTAAAATGATCTTCTGTTGAAGGCCATTGAATCATGCTTGATCGAGGTAAAATACACAGCGGACAGCGCTAAAAGAATTCCGGCCACCTTTATGGGCCCCAGGTCCTCACTATACAGGATCACTCCTAACAGCACAGGGATCGCCAATGACATTTTTGTGGCAACAGAAGCAACAGAGACCCCGAGGATCTGTGAGGTCTTCGCCATTAAATTGAATATGATAATAAATAGCAGGCCCAATAATAAGGTGCCATAAAACCATTTTTTGGTAGGAATTTCAATTAGACTGACTGAAACATCGGAAAGAAACAAGCCGACAATACAGGCTGTCATATAATTAAAAATGATAGCGTATAATGTTTGTACGCGAAATCTGGTATATAGTTTGAAGATAACAAAGATCAAACTAGAACAGAGGATACTCAGCGCCAGATCTATCATATCATAAATGAGCATTTAGTTCTGTGACATCTTCCTTACCCACAATCAAATGCCAGGTATGGAACCCAAGGCTATTGGCACTGTATATATGTTCTGAAGTATCATCGACAAATAGCGTTTCCCTTGGTATTAAACCGTGTTCTGTTTGAAACATATGGAATATTTCAGGATCCGGTTTTCTCATTCCTATTTTATGCGATAGATAGAACCCTTCAAAACATGCCATAAAAGCCTTGTATTTTTCCAACCCCATTTCCGTCATGACCTTCTGAATATGAAGTTCATTTGTATTGCTTAAAAGAAAAAGTCGGTACTTCTGTTCTTTTGCCAGAGTTTGAAGGAAATGCATTCTTTTTTCAGGAAAATCAAGAATGATTGCATTCCACGCGGTAATGATCTCCTTTTTATTGGCGTTTGGGAAATAAATGCTTGCCGCCTCCAAAAAGGAATTAGTGTCTATTATGCCTTTTTCATAGGAATTTACCAGAGGAAACAGACCTTCAGGTATTTCTTCGTATCCTGCCTTAGTCAAAGCTTTCAGGGTAGCGGATTTATCGAGCTTGATAAAAACGTCGCCAAAATCGAATATTATATTCTTAATCATTTCGCAAAATGCATAAGTTATCCAGATCAATTTTTGTTCGGTGGATTTCTGTTCCCAGTATCTTTGGTGTTTTCAGTCCTTGGTGAAAAGATTGTGTTCCCGTAAAGATCCTTGCTTCATCCCATAAATCTGCCTTAATAAAAGTGGTGAGCGTAGTTGCGCCCCCTTCTATGATGACACTTTGTATATTTCTTTTAAATAAGGCATGGCAAATTTGCGAAGCTATTTCACCAGAGAAATCGATCTGTTCATAGTGGCTGCCATTCTGAGCATTATCAGGAACATCACATTGTGTGAATACCAACGTTTTAGCCAATTTATTAAAGACTTTGAATGTGGTAGGCGTTTTTAGATCCTTATCAAGAATGATCCTGAGCGGGGAGTTGCCCGCCCAGGTTCTGGTGGTTAATTCGGGGTTATCTAACAATACCGTATTGGTTCCCACTAGGATAGCCTGCTCCTCACTTCGCCATTGATGTACTTTTTGCCTAGAATATCGGTTGGTGATCCAGAAAGGATTTGGATCTTTTTTCCGCTGATTTTGTAAAGGCGCCATAAAACCATCTTGGGTTTGTGCCCATTTCAGAATTATATAAGGGCGCTTCTTTTCGTGGAATGTTAGAAAACGCCTGTGATGTTCACGACAATTACGCTCCAAAACGGGGGTGACGACGTCGCAACCGGAAGCCAGAAGTTTTTCAATTCCTTTTCCACCTACTTTTTCGTGTGGATCTTTGATGCCAATGACCACTCTCGGGATCCTGGAGGCAATGATGAGATCTACACAAGGCGGTGTTTTGCCATGATGGGCACATGGTTCTAAGGTAACGTATAAGGTCGACTTTTTTAAGAGTTCCTTTTCCTTTACAGATCGGATAGCGTTGACTTCGGCATGATCCCCTCCAAATGGGCTTGTGAAACCCTCCCCAATGATACTGTCCTTATGAACGATTACGCTGCCTACCATGGGATTGGGCGCTGTTGTTCCCAGACCATTCTTGCCGAGCTCAATACCTCTCAAAATATATTTTTCGTGTATCTTCACATCGCAAAAATAGGATATTAATCATGATTAAAGATCCCTTCAAGATCCGGGAACTAAGGGCCACTGATAATGTTCAGATTGCCCAGGTAATCAGGTCAGTTCTGGAGGAGCATAAAGTTCCGAAAATTGGAACTACCTATGCCGATCCTATTTTAGATTCACTTTACACGTATTACAATCGAACCGGATCAGGGTATTTTGTAGTTGAGAAAGATGATAGAATCGTTGGAGGTGCAGGAATTATAGCCTTGGAAGACTATGAGGGAAATGTTTGTGAATTACAAAAAATGTATTTTTTAAATGAGTGCAGAGGTAAAGGAATTGGGAACAGGATGCTTGAACGCTGTTTGGATAAAGCAGAAAAAGAAGGGTATGATTTCTGTTATCTGGAAACTATGCCGCATATGAAAAATGCCCTAAATCTTTATGAAAAATGGGGTTTTAAGTACCTTGAGGCTCCCATGGGAAATACCGGGCATTATTCATGTACTGTCTGGATGCTTAAAAAACTAAGAACCTGATTTACCGTCCATGTTATTAAAAGATATCAAGCATATTTTTCATCAGGAATTAGATATTCAATACGGGATGGAAGAAGTATCACATTTCTTTTATTATCTGGTTGAAAGTTATTTAGGGCTCCCCCGTTTCCATTTGGCGATTCATCCACAATGGATTGTTTCAAAAGAAGATGAATCCTTGTTTTTTGAAAGTCTTGCCGCGCTGAAACAGGGGAGACCTATACAATATATATTAGGTACTACTACTTTTATGGATCTCACCCTGAAGGTTACTGATGATGTGCTAATTCCAAGACCAGAAACGGAAGACTTGGTGCGATGGATCCTTGAGGACAACCCAAAATCAGTGTCGGGTATAAGGATATTAGATATTGGCACCGGGAGTGGCTGTATAGCCATTGCATTGGCCAAATATTTACCCGGGACCCAGGTTAGCGCCGTAGATATTTCAGAAAAAGCGTTGGTGGTAGCAAAACAAAATGCCAAAATGAATGGGGTAGTCGTTTTGTTCCAGCAGGCGGATGTTCGATCTATGGACCTTGGAGATGATAAATATGATATTATTGTTTCAAACCCACCTTATGTGCTCGAAAGTGAGAAACTCGAGATAAAAGAACATGTGAAAAATTCCGAACCTTCCCTGGCTCTTTTTGTGCCAGATAAACAACCTTTATTGTATTATGAATATCTTGCGGAAGTGGCGGAAAAGAGCTTGAAAAGTGGGGGTAGCTTGTATCTTGAGATCAACGAAAAATTCGGAAAGCAACTAAGCGATTTATTAAAAGAACATATGCTTACCAACATAGAACTCCGGAAGGACCTCTATGGGAAAGATCGGTTCATAAAAGGAATAGCGGGTCACCCTAAGACATAGAATACTGTAGACATGAACATTAAAGAACGCATTGAAAGTCTGAGGAAGGAATTGCATGATCATAATTATAACTACTATGTTCTGGATGCCCCTGTAATTTCTGACTATGATTTTGATATGAAGTTGAAAGAGCTTCAGGCTCTGGAGAAAGCGCATCCAGAATTTCTGGATAAAACGTCTCCTACCATGAGGGTGGGAGGCACGGTTACTAAAAATTTCAATACCATTGCTCACGAAGAACGCATGTATTCTTTGGATAACTCCTATTCCAAAGAAGAACTACTGGAATGGGAACAACGAGTAAAGCGCAATCTAGGTGATACCAATATTAGTTATACATGTGAACTAAAGTACGATGGCGCCTCTATTAGCCTGACGTATGAGGAAGGGCAACTTGTTAGGGCATTAACCAGAGGCGACGGTTTTCAGGGGGATGATGTTACCGCCAATGTTAAAACCATACGTTCAGTACCGCTGCATTTGCGGGGGGATTATCCGCCAAAATTCGATATAAGAGGTGAGATCATACTGCCTTTAGAAGGATTTAAAAAAATGAATGAAGAACGGATTAAAAATGGCGATGATCCTTATATGAATCCAAGAAACACGGCTTCTGGCAGTCTTAAATTACAAGACAGTGCCTTAGTAGCCGAGAGGCCTCTGGATTGTCTTTTATACGCTTTGGTTGGAAGAGATCTTCCGGCAAAAACGCATTTTGAACTCCTTGATAAAGCGAGGGGATGGGGTTTTAAAATACCTGCGGAAGCTCAATTATGTCATTCAATGGAGGAGGTTTTAAACTTCCTTGAACATTGGGATATCCATAGACACGAATTGCCATACGAGACAGATGGGGTGGTAATAAAAATTAATGTTCTTCAACAACAGGAAGAATTGGGCTACACGGCAAAATCACCTCGTTGGGCGATCGCTTATAAATTTAAAACAGAGCAGGCTAGTTCCGTGTTGGAGCAGATCACATACCAGGTAGGGCGCACCGGCGCTATTACTCCAGTGGCAAACCTTCAGCCGGTTTTATTGGCGGGCACTACCGTAAAACGTGCTTCTTTGCATAATGCGGATCAAATAGCGAAGCTCGATATTCGGGAAAGAGATACGGTATTTGTTGAAAAAGGAGGGGAGATAATACCGAAAATAGTCGGGGTGGATATAACACGGCGCCCGGCAGATTCGATTCCAACAAAGTATATTAGTCATTGTCCGGAATGTGGCACCTTACTTCAGAGAGAAGAAGGTGAGGCTCAGCACTTTTGTCCAAATACAACAGGGTGTCCACCTCAGATCACAGGGAGAATTCAGCACTTTATTTCAAGAAAGGCGATGGATATAGACGGACTTGGCGCTGAAACCGTGGAATTATTGTTTAAAGAAGGGCTGATAGAAAATTACGCCGACCTCTATACCCTCACAAAAGAACAACTTCTTCCTTTGGAGCGTATGGCAGAGAAATCTGCCGAAAACCTTGTTCAGGGGATTGCTGATTCAGTAAAAATTCCTTTTGAGCGCGTTTTGTTCGGACTTGGGATCCGTTTCGTTGGCGAAACCGTTGCTAAGACCCTGGTGAAGGCTTATAAGAATATTGATGCTCTAAGGGCTGCATCCACTGAAGAATTAATGGAGGTCAATGAGATAGGCGAGCGCATTGCCGAAAGTGTTGTTTCTTTTTTTAAGGAGGAAAAGAATCGCGAGATCATTGAACAACTTAAAAGTTACGGGCTTCAGTTTTCATTGACGGAAGAACAGTTACAAAATCAGACGGACCTCCTAAAGGGAAAGACCCTTGTGGTATCCGGTGTTTTTGAGAATTTAGAGAGAACAGAACTCAAAAAGCTGATTGAGGATAATGGAGGGAAGGTAAGTTCTTCCATTTCTTCAAAAACATCCTATTTGGTAGCCGGAAGTAATATGGGTCCTAGTAAGAGAGCCAAAGCAGAATCGCTGGGAGTCCCTATTATCTCTGAAGCTGATTTTATGGAATTGATACAATAAGTTTGTACGGGATCACATTTTAGGAATATGGCCTATATTCAGAACATACAGGATTTTTACAAATTAGTGGAGCATTTGTATCTGCCACCTCCCACCTGGAAGCAAGAGAATGCTGCCCTATGGTGGGATGCCAAAGGGAACTGGGAGAAGGCCCATGAGTTAGTTGATTCCCTTACTACGCCAAATGCTGCCAGGATACATGCGTACCTTCATCGGAAAGAGGGAGATCTATGGAATGCCGAATACTGGTATCGCAGGGCGGGAAAACAACTACCTGAAAAATCACTCGAAGAAGAATTTGAGGATCTGGTTAAAGAAATGTTGATTACCTAGGTGTCATGTTAACCTCTAAGCAGTCTAGACCGTAATAGAGACACCTTCTGCTGAACTTTTGTTTGTTGCATCGAAGAAAAAATCTATCCGCCCCAGGTTGATGCCATAACATCCTACCTGGTTGATCAGAACCGGGATGTCTTTTCGGTTGTTGCGAATAACCGGTCGTTCTAGAAAGGTATGTGTATGGCCACCGATAATGAGATCTATACCCTCTGTTTTAGAAGCCAATAACAGATCACTTGGTGTTTGAGGTTCGTTCTTATATTCATAGCCTAGGTGGGAGAGGCAAATGACAAGGTCGCACTTTTTCTCTTCTTTAAGGATTCTGCTCATATCCTGGGCAATTTCAACAGGATCGAGGTATTTAGTTTCCTTATACAGTTTTTTGGTAACCAAGCCTTCCAGTGCTATCCCTAGCCCAAAAACACCGACTTTTAACCCATCTACCATAAAAATTTTGAAAGGGGACGTGAATCCGTCCATTACGGTATTAGTAAAATCATAGTTAGCAGAGAGAAAGTCAAAATTGGCATAGGGCATTTGGGCCAATAGTCCATCGATACCATTGTCAAAATCATGATTGCCAATAGTGGCTGCATCGTAACGCAGGGTGCTCATTAATTTAAACTCTAATTCGCCCCCATAAAAATTAAAATAAGGGGTTCCCTGGAAAATGTCACCTGCATCCAAAAGCAAGGTGTTGGGATTTTCATTTCCGGATCTGTGAAATAAGGGTGGCCCTTCTGGCTAACCCTCCCAAATTAGGAAAGGAGGCATGATCTTTTGGGAATGGATCTATATGACTATGCACATCATTGGTATGAAGGATCGTAATATGTTTTTTTGTAAAAGAAGAACAACTAGTTAAAAATGTGCCACCCAAGCCAATAAATCCGGCACTTGAGACAGTGTTCTGAAGGAATGATCTGCGTTTCATGGTTGCTTAATTTGAATAAACCGATCATCTACGTTGGCTTTCAGTGTATCTACTTTTTGAAAGTAGTCTATGATGGCGTTTCTCAATAAATAGTCTAGTTCCGTAATATTTTTAGATTTCTTTAAAAAGTCCATATTTCCGCCACCCTGAATTAAATAATCTATGGTGGCGAGGTAGTAGGTGTCGTTCTCGTCCAAAAGTTTGCCCCGGATGTTTACCGATTGTAAAGTGCCTTCGCTGTTGAGAACGATCTTCATACCGCTGAAGGGTTGAGGTCTGAACGCAGCAATCAGGTAACTTACCATTTCCCTGATCGCTGTTCCAGGTAGTTCACAGGACCACGATGGAATTCTCAAAGGGCATCACTTCAAAGGCTGTTCTGGCCGTGACAGGTCCGGCTGAGATGACATTGCGGATGCCACCGTAGTTTAGAAGGGCAACGTCTGTTTGGTGACCTGTGCGCAATTTAAAGATCGGTTGGGCTTGCTGTAAAAGAATATCGGCCATCAGATTGCCTTCGGAGGTGTTTAGTTTGCCATCTGTTTTTACCAGATCCTTCGGAGCATATGCCAGTACGCTATCTAAAATGGTATTCATCCTTTCACGGTAAGGAGTAACAAACATTTCAATAGAATCATTGGAGATAATTTCTGAATTTATCGGAATTTGAGTGCCTTTGATTGCACTTAATGGTGGCGGACTTTGAGAACAGGAGTAAGAAGAACAATTGTTATAAATACAACAAAATGTTTCATATTTAAATCGTCTAAACGTGATAACTTAGCCCTGTGAAATGCTAAGAGAATAGTTACCTTTACCGAAACGTAAATATAGATGTTTTTACAGGGACTCAAGGACAAATTCAAGCAAAAATCTGGCGAAAAATTTCTTAAGAATGAACTCTTAAAAACTCCGGAACTTGAACAGAAAAAGGAACGAAATTACTGAAGGTTGGGGTGTATTGTGGACCTGGACACTTTTGAAAACTCGGATCTTTTTTATCAGTTCATAGAGATGTTTGATTTAAGACCCAATGCCGTTAAAATAATGGGGTATAGAGGGTTTTATGATAAAAATTCTCCCTATGCAACACCTGTTTTTTCAGATAAGGACTTGGGCTGGAACGGGGCAGTAGAAAATAGTTATGCCCTGGAGTTTTTAAGCAAGGAATACGACTTGCTTGTGAATTATTATACCCGCGATACACTGATCATGAAACTCATGACCGTGAAGACCAAAGCAAGAATAAAAGTAGGTTTTGCCGAGATAGATCCTGCGTTAAATGATTTGATATTACAAACCAAGCTACAAGATTTCGATACGTTTAAAAGTGAATTAAAGAAGTATTTAAAAGTAATGAACGAATTCTAATCATGGAACAATTATATGGAACGGGGGTAGCGCTCGTTACACCTTTTAAAAGGGACAAGACTGTTGATGTAGAAGCACTTAAACGAGTGGTGCGATATTCTGTGGACGGCGGCGTAGATTATTTAGTTGTCTTAGGGACCACAGGGGAATCCGTTACGCTGACAACAGAAGAGAAGAAAGTAGTAATCCAAACGGTTATTGAAGAAAATAACGGAAAGTTACCCTTGGTCATAGGGATAGGAGGGAATAATACCTCGCAGCTCGTTCAGGAATTAAAAGATGCCGATCTAAAAGCATTTGATGCAGTGCTTTCTGTTTCTCCTTATTATAATAAGCCCACTCAGGAAGGTATTTATCAGCACTATAAAATGTTAGCTTCTGTTTCTCCGAAACCAATTATTTTATACAATGTACCCGGGAGAACCGGCAGTAATATGTTGCCTGCAACGGTAGTAAGATTGGCCGAAGATTGTCCCAACATTATTGCCATAAAAGAAGCATGTGGGAATATGGAGCAAATAAGGCAGCTTCTGAAGGAAGTGCCTCAGGGCTTTCACGTAATTTCCGGAGATGATATTACCGCTGTTCCTACCATTATAGAGGGTGGCATTGGGGTTATTTCGGTTTTAGGGCAAGGCATGCCTGTTCAAATAAGTAAAATGATAAGTCTGGGCCTGAATGGAGATCATGAAGGGGCTTTTCAAATGCACCATGCCCTTGTGCCCGGAATGAATCTTATTTTTGAAGAAGGAAACCCGGCCGGTATCAAAGCCATTTTTGAAAGTCTGGAAATTTCATCTGCTTTAGTTCGCTTGCCATTAGTTGAGGCTTCCACCGGCTTAAAGTCGAAGATCACGTCATTCGTTAGGTCATTTGCGGTCTCTATATGAGTGCCATTAGTTAAAACTTCCTCAAAACCTGTTGTTTAAGGGGCTGGGCCTAGTATGTTTGTGCTAAAGTTTTAGTTTTTTATTTCCCTTAGAATCCTTAATTTTGCAAAATGTTTTTAGAAATGCACCGAATCTTACTCCTTTTGGCTAGTCATAGCTCTTTTGTCTGCCATCTTGTAATGAGTATCAAAAGGTACTTAAAAATGAAGATGTTAAAGGCAAAGTATGATCTTGGCCGAGAAATACTATGAGGCCAAGGACTATAAAAGTGCGAACCGGTTGTTTGAACAGATTGCCCCAAAATATGTTGGGTAAACCACAAGGTGAAAGTGTTATGTTCTTTCTTGGCGAATACCTATTTTGAAGGTAAAGAATTACAATTTTGCAGGATATCAGTTTGAACGGTTTATTAAATCCTATCCCAAAAGTGATAAAGCAGCTGAAGCTTCATTTCTTAGGGGCGAAAAGCTATTATATGCTTTCCCCAAAGTATTCATTGGATCAAACTGATACCGAATAAGGCCTTGATTAAATTACAGAGCTTTATTAATATGTATCCGGAATCGGAATATTTGCCGAAGCTAATATAATGGCCAAGGAGCTTGACTACAAAAAAGGAAAAAAAAGCATTTGAAATCGCCAAGCAGTTCACTAAACTTGGGCAATTTGATTATATTCTAGATTACAGTATCTCCGCGGTGGCCGCATTGGATAATTTTGTTTCCGATTATCCCGGGATCAATCTACAGGGAAGAAGCCTTGTACCTTAAATTTGAATCGGCAACGGCAATTTGCCCTGAACAGTCATTGCAACAGAAAAGAAGAACGTTTGGCAAGCGCAAAAGCGGCATACGACAATCTTATAAAATACTATCCGAATACCAATTTTTTAAAAGACGCCGATAATTTGCTTGAAAAAGTTAATGAAGAAATAGAACACGTTTAAACAGAACAAGAAAAATATAAGCTAATTATGAATATGAACGATTTAAAGAACTCCAAAGCACCAGTTTCTACGGTAACTATCAACCGAAATGAGTTCGATGAAAAGACCGAAAATATCTATGAGGCTATCTCTATAGCTGCTAAACGAGCGATTCAGATCAACTCTGAGATCAAGAAGGAACTTATTGGAAAAGTTGGAAGAATTTGCAACCTATAGCGATAGCCTTGAAGAAGTTTTTGAGAACAAGGAGCAGATAGAAGTTTCTAAATTCTACGAAAAATTACCAAAACCACATGCCATGGCCATCACAGAATGGCTGGAGGATAGAATTTACTACCGCAATACTGAGAAAGACGGAGAATAAATGTTAGTCGGCAAAAAAATCCTTTTGGGAATTACCGGAGGTATTGCCGCCTATAAGACTACTTTCCTGGTACGCTTGCTAAAAAAAGCCGGCGCTGAAGTTAAAGTTATTTTAACGGAAAGCGCCATTTCTTTTGTTACCCCCTTAACCCTCGCCACACTCTCTAAGAATCCTGTTCATCTCGACTTTATTAACGAGAAGGATGGGACGCTAGACTGGAATAATCACGTTGAGCTCGGATTGTGGGCCGATATGATGATCATTGCGCCGGCTACTGCCAATACCATGTCTAAAATGGCAAATGGCACTAGTGATAATCTACTTCTGGCCACCTACCTTTCTGCCAAATGCCTGGTGTTTTTTGCACCGGCAATGGATCTTGATATGTATCAGCATCCAACCACAAAAGCAAGCTATCAGAAACTTCAATCTTTTGGCAATATAATGATACCAGCAACCTCCGGGGAACTGGCCAGCGGCCTGGATGGCGAAGGACGTATGGAAGAACCGGAAAAGATCCTGTCTTTTATTATACAGCATTTAAAGCAAGGGTTGCCACTGGCCAATAAAAAGGTATTAATTACTGCAGGACCAACCTATGAAGCAATAGATCCTGTTAGGTTTATTGGGAATCATTCTTCCGGATTGATGGGCATAGAACTGGCAAATAAGGCTTCGTCAATGGGTGCGCAGGTAGTTTTGATTCTGGGGCCTTCAGCACTAAAGATCAAAGATTCCTCCATTGAGGTAATACGCATTACCAGTGCAGATGAAATGTATAATGCAGCGGTGAAGCATTTTGAGAATGCTGAGGTGGTTATTGCCGCTGCCGCTGTGGCAGACTACAGGCCTAAAAACGCTGCCAAAGAAAAGATCAAAAAATCTGCGGACAGTCTCAGTCTGGAACTTGTAAAAAACAAGGATATTTTGTTATCCCTGGGCAAGGCAAAGAAAAATCAGTTTTTAGTTGGTTTTGCACTGGAAACAGAAAATGAGCTTGCAAATGCCCTTCAAAAACTAAAGAAGAAGAATCTCGATGCCATTGTGCTCAACTCGTTAAATGATAAAGGAGCAGGCTTTGGAGGCAGCACCAATAAAATAACCTTTATAGATAAGAATTCTTCAATTAAATCGTTTGAAGTTAAGACCAAAGCTGAAGTTGCTTCAGATATTTGGAACGAAATCATCGCCAGGATTCATGCGTAATACCATCATCTTTTTTCTCGCCGGCCTTTTGACCTTTGTGGTTTCAGGGCAAGAGCTCAATTGTGTTATAACGGTTAACTCCGATCAGGTGGGTCAGACCAATCAGCAGATCTTTAGGACCCTGGAGCGATCCCTGAACGATTTTGTGAATAAGAATAAATGGACCAACAGGGTATACCGAGGAAAATGAGCGCGTCAATGCCAGGATGTTTATTACCATCAATAAATTTGAATCTAACAGATTTGAAGCCAATATCCAGATACAGTCTTCACGACCTGTATATAACACCTCCTATGAAAGTCCGGTTTTTAATTACAAAGACAATCAGTTCAATTTTGAGTATATTGAATTCCAGCCATTGATCTATAATCAAAATGTTTTTGACGTCTAACCTTATAGGGGTCATGGCTTATTATGTGTATATCATATTGGGATTGGATGCAGACACTTATGCTTTAGAGGGAGGCACAGATTTCTACAAGGAAGCTCAGAAAATAGTAACCCAGGCTCAAGGCAGTAATTTTGCCGGATGGAGCCAATCGGCCACTGATAATCGTACCCGCTTTGTGTTGGTAGATAACCTATTATCCAACACATTTAGGGAATACAGGATCGCAATGTATAATTATCACAGAAAAGGATTAGACATCCTGGGAGACAACAACAGTACCGGAAAACAAGTGATCTCGGGCTCTATGCGATTATTTGAGACACTGATTCAGCGAAGGCCTAATGCCTTTTTGATTCAGACTTTTTTCGATGCCAAATCTGAAGAGATCCTCAATATCTTTTCCGATGGTCCTAAAGTAGATATAGTGGCCCTGAAATCTACCCTTAATAAGGTTGCACCCTTCTATTCTTCTACCTGGAACGAGATAAAATATTAAGTTCCCTCATTTTTTTACAGGCATAAACGGTTATCTTTACGCCACGATTAATGCGAAAGATTTGCTGATACACCTCACCATAAAAAACTATGCCCTTATCGAAGACCTTTCCGTGTGCTTTCGATAAAGGTTTTAGCACCATTACCGGAGAAACAGGGGCGGGTAAATCAATTTTTTTGGGCGGTCTCTCCCTCGTTCTGGGGAAGCGTGCCGATCTGAATTCATTGAGAGACAAGGCACTCAAATGTATTATAGAGGCTGAATTTAGTATTGAACATTATGGATTAAAAGCCTTGTTCGAAGCTTATGATCTCGATTATGATCTCCGTACCATACTTCGGAGAGAGATTCATCCCAATGGAAAATCGCGTGCTTTTGTAAATGATTCTCCGGTGACCCTCGATGTGATGTCTCAAGTTGGGCAGCGACTCATTGATATCCATTCGCAACACCAAACCCTCGAACTTACTGAGAACGAATTTCAGCTAAAGGTGATCGATGCCCTTGCTAATAATAAGCAACTGCTTACGGGTTATAAGGAGCATCTGAAGATCTTCGAGGCGGCTCAAAAAGAGTTGAATCAATTGAAGGAATCACTTGCCGACGCAGAAAAAGAACAAGACTACAACAGCTTTCTGTTTAATGAGCTAAAGAGTGCTCCATTGCAGAAAGGCATTCTTGAAGAGTTAGAGTCCTCTTATGAAGAACTCACTAATGTGGAGCGCATATTGGAGCAATTATCCAATGGGCACCAATTATTAACAAATGAAGAAATAGGTGCACAAGCTTTACTATCTCAATGCAAGCAAAGTATTTCTAAACTTTCAGGATATGGAACTACCTATGCTTCCTTATTTGAAAGAATTCAATCAGTATTTGTTGAATTAGACGACATTACCTCCGAAATTGAATCTTTACAGGAAAAAGTTAGTCCTAATCCCGGACTTTTAGAAGAAGTGAATGAAAAACTTCAATTGCTTTATAGCTTACAGAAAAAGCACAGTGCAGCAACAGTTGAAGAGCTACTCCTAGTAAGGGATCAATTAGCACTTAAATTAAGCAAATCTGAGGATCTTGAACAACATATAGAAACGCAGGAAGCGCTTATAAAAACAACACAAAAGGAAATGACCACCGTTGCAGCTGAGTTAAGCACTGTAGAATTGCCGTTGTACCCCAATTAAAAAGTAAACTGGAATCCTCATTGCAATTTTTGGGGATGCCTAATGCTACTTTTAAAATTGAATTTGTAAAATCAGAGGAGTTTCTGGGCACTGGCAGGGACCATTTAGTCTTCGAATTTTCGGCGAATAGGGGATCCGGTTTTGGGTCATTAAAGAAAGTAGCCTCAGGAGGCGAGCTTTCCAGAATTATGTTGATCATAAAATCCATTCTTGCCTCCTATGAACAATTACCTACAATGATGTTCGATGAGATAGATACCGGGGTTTCCGGTGAGATCTCAAACAATATGGGTGATATTATGCAACAAATGAGTCGTAATATGCAAGTTTTTTCAATTACCCACCTGCCTCAGGTAGCTTCAAAAGGAGATCATCATTATAAGGTCTATAAAGAAGACGATGGGGAAGTAACGAGAACACGTATGAAAAAGCTTTCTTCTGAGGAACGAGTCGTAGAACTTGCCGAAATGCTGGGGGGAAAGACTTTGTCCGATTCGGCCATGGCTCACGCCAAACAATTACTTAATTAATTATAAAATAGATATATTTAAGGACAACATTAACCTAAGAATTGAATAATGGGATACAACTTACTCAAAGGAAAAAAGGGAATCATATTTGGAGCTTTAGATGAGAATTCAATTGCCTGGAAAACGGCAGAGAGAGTGCACGAAGAGGGAGGTAGCTTTGTTCTGACAAATGCACCAATTGCTATGAGGATGGGCCAGATCAATGAGTTGGCTAAAAAGACGAAATCAGAGATCGTTCCGGCCGATGCAACCAGCGAGGAAGATCTGGCGAATTTAGTGGCTAAGTCCATGGAGATTTTAGGAGGGAAACTCGATTTTGTCCTTCACTCTATCGGCATGTCTGTAAACGTTAGAAAAGGACGCTTATATACGGACGAAAAATACGATTTCACAGCCAAAGGATGGGATGTTTCTGCCCTTTCTTTCCACAAGGTGATGCAAAGCTTATACAAGGCTGATGCGATGAATGAATGGGGAAGTATTGTTGCGCTTACCTATATGGCAGCACAAAGGACCTTCCCTGATTATAATGATATGGCAGATAATAAGGCTTATCTGGAATCAGTAGCACGCAGCTTTGGATACTTCTTTGGAAAAGAAAGAAAAGTAAGGGTCAATACCATCTCCCAATCACCAACGCTCACCACAGCAGGGCAGGGGATTAAAGGCTTTGACGGCTTTGTTTCATTTGCCGAACAAATGTCCCCCTTAGGAAATGCGACTGCCTTAGACTGTGCTAATTACACTGTTTCACTCTTTTCAGACCTTACCAAAAAGGTCACCATGCAGAACCTGTTTCATGACGGGGGATTTTCCAATACCGGCGTCAGTCAGGAGGTCATAGAAAAATTTACAGAATAAGTTTATATAAAACAGTATTGAGCCATCCTTGTTGGATGGCTTTTCTTTTAGCAGATGGCCAAGAATCTTTTTTTTTCATTCATCATTCCAGTGTATAACAGACCTGAAGAAATCAGGGAGCTGCTGGAAAGTCTTTTGGATCAAACCTATCAAAATCCGTATGAGGTTGTCATCGTTGAAGATGGATCCCAAAACCGTTCTGAAGTAGTGGTGCATTCCTTCCAGGGAAAATTACCGATATCCTATTACTATAAAGAAAATAGCGGTCCGGGGGATTCGCGGAACTATGGGATGCGAAAAGCTCAGGGCACGTATTTTATAATTTTAGATTCAGATTGTCTCCTGCCACCCACTTATCTGGAAAGTGTTTCCAAAGTACTTGATGCTCATTATGTGGACTGTTTTGGAGGTCCGGATACAGCACATCCAAGTTTTAGTGCCACTCAAAAGGCAATAAATTACGCGATGACGTCCTTTATCACCACAGGTGGTATCAGGGGAAATAAAAAAGCTGTGCAGCAATTTCAACCCCGAAGTTTTAATATGGGGATCTCGAAAGAGGCCTTTGAAAAAACGGGCGGGTTTGGTAAGATACATCCTGGGGAAGATCCGGATCTCAGTATTCGTTTGTGGGGGCTGGGTTATAAGACACGGTTTTTTCCTGAGGCATATGTTTATCACAAAAGACGCGTTGATTTTAATAAGTTCTACACACAAGTTAAGAAATTTGGAATGGTAAGACCTATCTTAAATAGCTGGCATCCTCAGACCAGAAAACTAACCTACTGGTTCCCTTTCTTTTTTATGCTAGGTCTGCTTGCCGCTATTTCTTTGTCAATGGTTCAATTTCCCTGGCTTTTGTACCTGTATCTGTTCTACTTTTTGACGGTCTTACTCGATTCTTGGAATAAGAACAACGATGTGCGGATCGCATTCTTATCCCTGTGGGCCGTTATTATACAATTTACGGGGTATGGTCTGGGTTTTTTTAAATCGACATTCTTACTTACTTTTAGTAAGAAGAAACCCCAGGAATTATTTCCCTCTTTATTTTTTAACTAGTCATGGCTACAAAACAAGGTTTAAAAGGTGCGACAAAGCGAAAAGTGAAAGTCTTTGTGATCTTACTTTTATGCTCTTTTATGGCTTGGTTGGTCAGTAAACTCTCTGATACGCATACCGATAAGGCGACATTTGAATTGGTGTATAACAATATTCCTGATTCTCTTTTTTTTCTGGGCGCTTCTAAAGACAGGGTAACCATTACGGCGCAGGGAAGTGGCTGGCAGTTTCTCGGGTCTCGATTTGCGACCAGAAAATTACCGATCGACTTAAATGAGATGGGCTATAGTGGAAAAAAATTCTATCTCACTGCACCGCTGTATAGAGAACAGATTGAATCTAAGCTCCCGGAGGCTATGACTATACTGCAAATGGACAAGGATACCTTGTTTTTTGATTTTACCCGTATGGTAAGCAAGAAGTTGCCTATTCGCGTGGATGCTACAATAGATCTGGCTCAAAACTACCTTATGTATGGTACCCTGCAGCTTTCCCCGGACTCGGTTGTTTTAATAGGGCCTTTACAGGAAATCGACACCATAATAGAAGCGCATACGGAGCCATTCGTTCTCTCTGATGTATCGGACAGTTTTAAAAAGACGGTACAGCTTAAACGGCCATCTGATTTGGTTCATGCGGTCTACGAACAAAAGCACGTAACCTTGTCAGCAACGGTATTTCGCTTTTCTGAAAAAATGTTCAGGGTTCCGGTGGAGGTAGCCAATGTTCCAGAGGGAATAAAAATAAGGACATTCCCAAATACGGTAGAAGTTTTGTGCAAAGCGAGTATTGACCGACTAAAAGAGATTGATCCCTCAGATTTCAGAATCATCGCAGATCTGGCAGATACCAAGGAGGATTCCCCCTTTTTGCCATTATATTTAATTCAGCAGCCAGATAGCGTTCCCAGCGTTCAGATGAGGCAATCACAAGTAGAATTCATTTTAAAAAGAGAATGAGACTAGTAGGGCTTACGGGTGGTATGGGTAGTGGTAAGACCACCGTTGCAGAAATGTTTAAGGATCTGGGTGTTGCCGTATATAACTCAGACATTGAGGCTAAAAGGCTGATGAATGAAAATCCGGAAGTACGAAACAAAATTAAAACTCTTTTTGGAGAAAAGGCCTACCAAAATAATAAATTGAACAGGAAATTACTTGCTGAAAAGGCGTTCAACGATAAAAAGTTACTTATCGCTTTAAATCAAGTAGTACATCCCGCGGTAAGAGAAGACCTCAAGGCCTGGGTAGGGAAGCAGCAAGGTGAGTACGTCATACAGGAGGCAGCAATCTTGTTTGAAAATGGAGGGTATAAGGATTTTGACAAAATGATTTTAGTGACCGCACCTAAGAAAGTACGGATCGCCAGAATTAAACAGCGCGATGGCCTGACGGAGAATGCAATACTTGAACGTATGCAACATCAATGGTCTGCAAAAAGAAAAAAGGAACTAGCCCAATATGTTATCAACAATAAAACCCTTGCGGATACCCGAAAACAGGTGAGAATGATTCACGAGCACCTCCTGCAAAAAAATCAGTAATCAATTATTTTAACATTTTTGTTAAGGTTAGGTTAAACAAGCAATCTACTAAATGTTAAATTTTTAATTTTACCTCAAAATGAATAAGCGATTATTTGTTTTTCTTGTCATATTAATGAGCCTGTCCCTAATCGGGATCATTTCGGTTCAACTCTACTGGATCAAAAGATCTGTAGACGACAAAGAAGAGCAGTTCTCACATGCGATAGCGGAGGTTCTCAATCGGGTCACAGACAAGATTGAGGAGCGTGAAATGAGAGATTATTCCGATAGGTTTTTAAACTTAAAGGATAGTCTGGGAGAGTTTAAGAGTTCTCATCTCAGCAATATCTTTTTTATAGACCGCGATATTAATTCTAATGAGATCCTTTTTTATTCGCATGGAATACTAGAGGAAGATTACAATATAGCATCCACGTTCTTTGACAGCGTAACCGGGGATACCACAGCAATAAAGAGTATCACCAGTAAGCGCACAAAAACCATTTACAAAGAGGAATACGGTCTGGATGGCAAGGCTTACAGCCTGAATCCGATACAGAAACTTGAAAAGATAGGCGGTTTATCTTCTGTAGACAAAGCTGCTTTCGACGATGTGTACAGGCAGTATGCAGAAAACAGGCCTATACATCAACGGGTAACAAAGCAAGAAATTGAGTTGTTGTTGAATCAGGAATTGAGCAATATGGCCATCAATACTGATTTTCAATATGGTATTTACAGCCGCGGATTGCCTACAAAAGTTAAATCTAGACGCTTCAAGTTTGGAGAGTCTGCCATTTACAAGGCTCCTATCTTTAAAAATAGTGAAGGGACCAGTAATTTCGCACTATTACTATCGTTTCCCGGAAAGAAAAAATTTCTCTTGCAGTCTGTGCTGGGAATGGCATTTTTGTCATTGCTATTCACTTTGGTGATAGTAATTGCCTACGCCAGTGCTATTTATCAGCTAATACGTCAGAAACAAATTTCTGAGATAAAATCAGATTTTATCAATAATATGACGCATGAGTTCAAAACGCCCATCGCGACTATCAATTTGGCAGTGGAAGCCATTCGCAACCCAAAAGTAATTGGGGATGAGGAGAAGGTAAGAAGGTATCTTCAAATGATTCGGGAAGAGAATAAAAGAATGCATGCTCAGGTAGAAAATGTATTACGGATCTCAAAGTTGGAACGAAACCAGTTAGATATCTCAAAGGATAGGGTAGATGCTCATGAACTAATAAAAACAGGGATATCTCATGTTAATCTCATTGTATTGGATCGTGGAGGATACATTCACACGCATCTGGATGCAGAACGTTCAGAGATATTGGCGAATGAAATGCATTTTGGGAATGTATTGGTGAATATCATGGATAATGCCATAAAATATTCTCCGGAAGCACCTAAAATTGATATTTATACGGAGGTAGCTAATAACTATCTAATCATAAAGATCGAAGATCAGGGTGCAGGCATGAGTAAGGCTGTATTAAAAAGGGTTTTTGAAAAGTTTTACAGAGAACACACAGGAGACATACATAATGTTAAAGGTCATGGTTTAGGATTGGCCTATGTTAAAAAAATTGTAGAAGACCATCAGGGTGAGGTTTATGCAGAAAGTGAAAAAGGTAAAGGCAGTACTTTCTATATTAAAGTGCCCTTAATATAAACGATATGGAAACAGTAAATAAGAAAATATTATTGGTTGAGGATGATCCGAATTTTGGCATCGTCCTAAAGGATTATCTATCTATGAACGATTTTGATGTCACTCTGGCCAAAAATGGCATGGAGGGATTTGAGAAATTTAAAAAGGATAATTATGACATCTGTATTTTGGATGTAATGATGCCTTACAAAGATGGATTTACCCTGGCCAAAGAGATACGGGAGAAGAACGAAAATGTTCCGATCGTTTTTCTTACTGCCAAGACAATGAAAGAAGATGTCTTAAAAGGATATAAGGCAGGTGCCGATGACTATTTAAACAAACCATTTGACTCAGAGGTCCTTCTAATGAAGCTTAAAGCAATACTTCAGAGAAAGGCATCTAGTACTTTGGCAGATAGCAAGCAATTTGAATTTAAGATTGGAAATTTTCATTTGAATTCTAAGCTTAGATTTTTAAAATACAAAGACGAAGAGCCATCAAAGCTTTCACCTAAAGAGAATGAACTGCTCAGGTTGCTGGCCTTACATGAAAATGATCTGATGCCCAGGGAATTGGCCCTTACAAAAATATGGAGAGATGATAATTATTTTACCTCCAGGAGTATGGATGTCTATATAGCCAAACTCAGAAAATACCTCAAGAAGGACGATGTAGTAGAGATCCTGAATATACATGGGGAAGGCTTTCGATTGGTAGTGAAGACACCACAGTAAAAAAAATAGTGAACCAAATTACAAAGGCATCCTCTTGGATGCCTTTTTTAATGAGATATGTTTCCCATGATTTTCCTGATGATTTCCTGTCGTTCAAGAACTATTGACACGTAAATCGCATTTTTTGGAGGCTCTAAAACATCGAATTGCGACTTTAGGAGGTCGGCAGGCATAAAATGTCCACTTCGTTGCTCAAGTCTTTCTAGTATTACATCATAGCTCCCCTCCAGATAGATCCAGACCGGAGCAGGAACCAGGTCCTTTGCAATAATGTCTCTATACTTTTCCTTTAAAGCAGAGCATGCGATAACAGCACCCTTTGCCTGATGTTCTTTTCCAAGGGTGTTGAGTGTTATAAGCCAGGAGAACCGGTCTTCGTCATTTAAAGCCTCTCCTTCAGACATTTTCTGGATGTTTTTTTCAGGATGATAGTCATCTCCATCAAAGAACGGAAGGGAAAGTTCGTCTGCCAGCATTTGCCCTATGGTCGATTTTCCACAACCTGATACTCCCATAACCACAAAGATTTTTGCCGATTTCATGATTGCTGTTTTTGTAATTCTCGTTCTATCTTTGCTACAATTAAATTGAATGACAATTCAAAAGGAATCCATAAAATAGCGTTTTTTTTACGGAACCAGGTACCCTGACGCTTTGCATAGCGCCTTGTATTCTTTTTTATTTCTTCTATAGCTTCCTCTATGGAGCAGTTCCCATTAAGGTATTGAAACAGTTCCTTGTAACCAACAGTCTGCAGGGCATTAAAGCGCTTGTATTCCTCTAAACCACTTACCTCATTCAGAAGTCCGGAAGCCATCATACAATCTACTCTTTTGTTGATCCTCTGATAGATGATCTCCCTCGGGGCCTCTATACCCAAAATGATCGTATTAAAGGGTCGGAGAGTCTTTTTTTTCCTCAGAAAAGAAGAATATGGCTTCCCGCTTGCTCTCCATACCTCCAGAGCTCGCAGAACGCGTTGCGGATTCTGTAGATCCACTTTTTGTGCATAGTGCGGATCAGCGCTAATAAGTTCTTTTTGCAGCGGAGCCAGCCCGTCCTTCTCTAGTTCCTTATTGAGTGTTGTTCGTATGGAAGTTGCTACATGCGGAAAAGAATCCATGCCATAAAGTACAGCGTCAATATAAAGACCGCTACCTCCAACCATGATCACCAGTTCATGTTTTTTATAAAGATGTTCGAGCAGTTCTATGGCATCCCGTTCAAAATCGCCAACGGTATAGGTTTCATGAATACTCTTGTGTTGAATAAAGTGATGGGGGGCCGATAGGAGTTCCTCCTTGTCTGGCACCGCAGTACCTATGCTCATTTCTCTATAAAATTGCCTTGAGTCCGCTGATAGTATCTCTGTCTTATAGTGTTTTGCGAGTTGAACAGCGAGGGCCGTTTTTCCTATTCCGGTTGCACCTACAACGACCAAAAGGGTTTTTGGGGTCATTATTCCTCTTTTATCCTAAACCCGCATACGCGGCAATACATAGCATCAACCCGCAATATCACTGTACCACATTCTGCACAGGTTTTTTCATCTTCCTTTTTTTTCTTTCTATTTTTCTTCGCCCCGGAGACGTATTCTGCACTAACGATACCTGTAGGAACTGCAATAATACCGTATCCAACAATCATAATAAAAGTTGCAATTAATTGCCCCAATCCGGTTTCCGGTGAAATATCGCCATAACCCACTGTAGTTAGTGTAACAATGGTCCAGTACACACTATGAGGAATACTGTTAAATCCGTGTTCCGGTCCTTCAACCAGATACATGATGGTACCAAGGAGTACGGATACAATAAGGACAAAGAAAACAAAGACAAAGATCTTGGCTCTACTCGCTTTCAGCGCTCTTAAAAGGTTGTTAGACTCCCCAATAAACCGTACTAATTTCAGGATCCTGAAGACTCTTAGTAATCGCAAAGCCCTGAAAGCTGACATATACTGCGACCCACCAACAAAAAAGGATAAATATTTAGGAACTGTAGATAGAAGATCAATCACCCCAAAAAAACTAAAGATGTACTGTTTAGGCGTTTTAATGCAAATGATCCGTAAGATATACTCAATGGTAAATAAAATTGTAACAATCCACTCAGAAATATCCAGAAAGCCATGATACTTTTCATCGTATCGCGGAATACTCTCTAACATTACGATGATCACGCTGTAGAGAATAACAACCAGCAACACTATATCGAATAACTTCCCAGCCGGCGTATGAGTTCCGTAAATGATCTCATGCAGTTTGTATTTCCAGTCTTTTTTAGGCTTGGGTGTTTCCAATATTTTTAGTTGAGATCAATTATCTTAAGTACTTTCTTATAAGTAATGTACGCTTCCACTTCCTGTAACATTTTAGCATTACCTTCCATAGGGGTCATTATGGATTCTAAGATATGAATATTATTGATTTGATAATTAAGATCGTAAAACCCCATTCCCTTGATCTTACCATTTTTAATAAGAATGGCACTTCGCTCCCCCAATTCCCTGCCTTTATCTACTACCATGATGTTTTTTCCTGCCAGACTGATAACGTCCATTTCCATATTTCCACTGCCATTCGGGATCGGAGTTAAGGAAATCTCTTTTTTATAAGTAGGATATTTTGGGGTATTTCTTCTAAGTTCTTCATTTACTTTTAAAAAGGCGATGAGTTCATTGCCGGTTTTTTCAAAAGTGATCTTCCTTGTTTCTTTTTGCAGACTTCTTGATAACTTGGCATTAGAGGTAAAATGTTCATTTACACATTTCTTAATATTTGTACTTTTTCCTATATATATTACTTTTCCGTCCTTGTTATGCATATAATACACTCCTGTTTCTGAGGGCATTAAATCAACGATCTTCAGTTGTCTGTGCGATAGCTCCCCGTGAGTCTCTTCCCTTGTGACCTCCGTTATGATGGTCTTCTCCAGATCTTTTGTCAATAAGATCTTAAAGAGTTTCAGCGTTGCCAAAGCGTCACCATTAGCCCGGTGACGATCGCTAACGGCAATCCCTAATGATCTCACCAACTTACCAAGGCTATGAGATTCCGCTTCGGGAATCAAAGTTTTAGCAAGATCTACGGTGCAAAGAGTTTTGCGTTCAAAATTATAACCCAATCGCCTGAACTCCGTCCTTAGTATTCTGTAATCAAATTGTGCATTGTGTGCAACAAGGACCGTATTCTGGGTAATTTCTACAATGCGTTTGGCAACTTCATGAAATTTTGGTGCTGTTTGTAGCATTTTGCTATTAATGCCCGTAAGATTTACTACGAAGGGCTGTATTTCGCGTTCCGGATTGATCAGCGTAATAAACTGATCTACTACCTGCTGCCCGTCAAATTTATGAATAGCAATTTCTGTAATGCCTTCTTCATTGTACTTGCCACCGGTAGTTTCTATATCTAGAATTGCATACATAAGATACGTATCGTTGGGTATTTCTTTTTAATCTGACTTTTTAAGTATTGTTTCTTGCCCCAAAGATACTACTTCCTATGCGCACCATGGTGCTGCCTTCTTCTATGGCAATAGAATAATCACCACTCATTCCCATAGATAGCACAGTGATTTCCGGGAGCACATTTTTTAGACTCTCGTACATAGCTTTGAGTGTTTTAAACTCTTTTCTGATCTGCAATGTATTTTCCGTAAATGTAGCCATCCCCATCAAACCTTTTATTTGTACATGTTCCAATTCCTGAAAAACACCACTATTCATGATCGTTTTCAATTCGTCTTCATCGAAACCAAATTTGGTTTCTTCCTCAGCAATGTGCATCTGCAATAAACAGGAGACAATCCGTTGTTCTTTTCCAGCCTGTTTATTAATTTCCTTCAGCAGTTTTAAACTGTCTACCCCATGTATAAGAGCTACATAGGAAGCCATGTATTTAACTTTGTTGCGTTGTACATGACCTATCATATGCCATTCAATGTCTTTGGGGAGTTCTGACCATTTCTGAGTCATTTCCTGAACTTTGTTCTCGCCAAAAACCCGTTGCCCGGCTTGGTAGGCTTCAAGAATTTCATCGTTCGACTTTGTTTTGGAAACAGCAACCAAGGTTACATTTGCCGGTATTTCTGTTTTGAATCGTCTTATTCTATCTTCAATGGACATAAGGTGCATTATAATTCATAAATGGCTATTCCACTTTTTAGCTTGGGCTCAATAAAGGTGCTCTTTGGTGGCATTACCAATTGGGCATCTGCAATAGCTTTTATTTCATCGATGGTGATCGGTACCAAATTAAACCCTACTGCAAAATTCCCTTTGTCTATATCCGTCTTCATTCTAAGTACATTGTGTTTCCCGTACCCGTATTGAATTCGTTTATCATTCCGCAGGTCTTTAATACCAAGGATGGGCTCCAGAATGGTCTTAAAAAGAATATGAGTGTCTAATTTACTTAAAGGATCCTCTAAGGGTAAGACATTTTTCCGCAAATAAAGAGAATAGAATTCTCCATCAAGGTACATGCTAAAATGGTGCTTTTTGGTTGGTTTGTAAAGCTCCATATCAATCTTGTTAATTCTATACACTTCGTCTAGCCTAACAAGAAAAGACTCTTTAGAAAGACCGTTAAGGTCTTTGACCAATCGGTTGAATTCATAGATCCTTATTTCACTTTCAGGAATGAGATAGCTCATAAAGTAGTTGTATGGCTCATTTCCGTCGTGATTTTCATTCCCCTTTTCACACCATTGGGCCAATAGTTCCGAGGATGCACTTCTGTGATGCCCGTCGGCTATATAGAGGCTTTCTATTTGATCAAACGCATCGGTAATTTCTTCTATGGTCTTTTGGTCTGAAATTTTCCAAAGTCGGTGCGAAGTTCTGTCGGGCGTAGTAAAGTGATAGACCGGTATTTCTTTTTTTTTCTTATCTATGATCTGTGCCAACGAAGGTTGGTCCGGATAGGTCATTAAAACGGGCTCGGCGTTGAACTTTACCGTTTCAAGATAATGAGCAAAGAGTTGTTCCCTGCTTTCAATGGTATTTTCATGTTTTTTAATACGGTTGTTTCTGTAATCCAGCACACTTGTAGCGCAAAATATTCCACAACATTGCGTCCCTTTTTTGTTTATTTCATAAAGATAAAAGCTCGCTTCAGCATCTTTGACAAAGACTTTTTCCTCCAGGAATTCCATATACCTGTTATGAACGAGTTTAAAACGCTCATCGCCGGACACTTTTTTGTGAAATTTAAATCCCGGATTGATAATATGCAGAAAGGAAAATGGATTGTATTTTAAGTTGGCCTTTAATTCCTCTTTTGAATAGTCTTCATAGGAGCGAGATGCCACGTGCGCTGCTTTGTCAGCAGCCGGCCTGATGGCTTTAAAAGGTTTTACAACTGCCATTTTATAGATTCTTAAATTGGTCAGCTATCTTTTCTGCTTTCCTGCTTTCGCTGTAATCGTAGAAACCTTCCCCCGACTTCACTCCGAATTTACCGGCCATCACCATATTTACCAGCAACGGACATGGAGCATATTTAGGATCTTTAAAACCTTCATATAGTACATTCATTATGGAAAGGCATACATCAAGGCCAATGAAGTCTGCAAGTTGTAAAGGGCCCATCGGATGTGCCATTCCCAATTTCATAACGGTATCTATTTCATTGACCCCTGCAACGCCATTGTATAGGGTTTCAATGGCCTCATTGATCATGGGCATCAGTATTCTGTTAGCCACAAATCCGGGATAATCATTTACCTCAGTAGCGGTCTTGCCTAATTTTTGGGCCAGGGCCATAATCTGTTCAGTTACTGTAGCAGATGTTGAATAACCACGGATTATCTCAACCAACTTCATAATAGGAACCGGATTCATGAAGTGCATCCCAATTACCTTTTCAGGTCTATTGGTCGCCGCCGCGATTTGCGTAATTGAAATAGAGGAAGTATTGGTAGCCAGAATAGTATGAGAAGGGCAAAACGTATCTATATCCTTAAAAATCTGAAGTTTTAACTCGAGATTTTCAGTAGCTGCCTCAACAACCAGATCGGCTTTGGCCACCCCCGATTTTAAATTTGTATTTGTTTTAATATGATCTAAGGTAGATCTGGAATCTGCCGGGGTAATGGTCTCTTTTTGTACCATTCTATCAAGATTCCGGGTTATTGTCTCCATACCCTTTTTCAATGCCTGTTCTGAAACATCTATCATGGTTACATGAAAGCCGTTTTGTGCAAAGACATGCGCTATTCCATTTCCCATGGTGCCCGCGCCTATCACAGTTATATTTTTTATCATCTATAGAGGTTTGACTTATTATTTAACTAAAACGAATCTATTATTTGCAGGGCCACCCGTAAGGCTTTGGTGCCATCGGCTAAGGTTACCATTGGCGTAGTGTCTTGTGTAATGGCATCGGCAAAAGTTTCCAATTCATCAAGGATGGCATTGTTATTCTCGATGGATGGATTCTCAAAATAGATTTGTTTTTTGATCCCTTCAGCATTTTGCAATATCATGTCAAATTCACCCGGAATTTCAGGAGCATCCTTCATTTTTACTACTTCAACCTTTTTTTCAAGAAAATCGACCGATATATATGCGTCTTGTTGAAAAAAACGGGATTTTCTCATGTTTTTGAGGGAGATCCGACTTGCTGTAAGATTCGCGACACATCCATTTTGGAAGGCAATCCTGGCATTGGCTATATCCGGGGATTTGCTAATGACAGATACGCCACTGGCATGGATCTCCTTTACTTCCGAGGGCACCACACTTAGAATGGCATCAATGTCGTGGATCATCAAATCCAGAACTACAGGAACATCGGTACCCCGGGGATTGAACTCTGCCAACCTGTGAGTTTCAATAAACATGGGGTTGTAAATAGCATCTTTAATGGAAGTAAAAGCGGGGTTAAAACGTTCTACATGGCCAACCTGACCTTTAACACCGTATTTCTTTTCTAATTCAATAAGTTCTTCTGCTTCCTGAAGTGTATTGGTGATCGGTTTTTCCAGAAAAACATGTTTTCCTTTTTCCATGGCCTTTTTGGCGCAATCAAAATGTGACAGGGTCGGGGTAACAATATCTACCACCTCTACAGCGTCTATAAGGGTGTTGATATTGTCATAATAAGGATATCCGAATTCAGCCTCTACTTTTTTTCCATGAATAGCATCTGCGTCATAAAAACCGACTAAATCGTATTTTGGGGATTCTTTTAAGAGCCTTAAGTGTATCTTTCCAAGATGGCCCGCGCCCAGCACTCCAACTTTCAGCATAAATCTTCAATTTTGTCAAAAATACGCAGATTAATCCTAAAACAAAGCAAGCTGAGAAATACAAAATGTGGTAACTTTACGAACATCAAACTAAACCAAAGAAATTAAGAAATTTTTGAAAGATACCTTCAAACATAAGGGGATGCGGAATCAGCTGGCAGAATTGGTTGCTTCTAAGGGCATTCACAACAAAAAGGTCCTTGCGGCGATTCGCACAATCCCAAGGCACTTATTCATGGATAGCAGTTTTGAGGACCATGCATATCAGGATAAGCCATTCCCAATTGCAGCAGATCAAACCATATCTCAGCCTTATACTGTTGCATTTCAAACAGAATTGTTGGAGGTGGCGCCAGACCAAAAGGTATTGGAAATAGGAACGGGCAGTGGGTATCAAACAGCAGTATTATTGCATCTCAGGGCCAAAGTATATACCATAGAAAGGCAACTAGAACTTTTTAAAAAAACCAATTTGTTCTTTAAAAGAATGGGGTACAGACCAAAGAAATTTGTCTTTGGGGATGGGTATAAAGGGTTGCCTGAACATGCGCCATTCGATAGGATCCTGGTGACAGCAGGTGCGCCTGAAGTACCTAAAAAGCTTTTGGGGCAATTGAAAATAGGGGGGAAGTTAGTGATTCCGGTTGGGGAAGGAGATCAGGAAATGCTTCGAATTACAAGAAAATCTGAGACCGAATTTTCCCAGGAAGACTTTGGAACTTTTCGTTTTGTGCCCCTTTTGGAGGATAAGAATTAATTATCGGCCCAATTTGATTTGTACCCCCGAAACTAAAATAGAAAGAGGATTTCCTGTGTCCCTGTCCCTTATTTATTAAAACTTTTTTTGATCCGGTCTAGTCGTACTTTACTTTCCCTATTCTTGATGGATTCTCTTTTGTCATATAATTTTTTCCCTTTGGCAAGGGCAATCTTCATTTTGGCCAGTCCTTTTTCATTTATAAATACGGCCAAGGGAATAATTGTGAGTCCGCTGGTATTCACTTCTTTGTGTAGTTTTTTTAACTCCTTTTTATTGAGGAGCAGCTTACGTGCTGCTTTTGGTCGATGATTGAAATGAGAGGCATGAGCATACTCGTCTATTTGCATATTCACAACAAATAATTCTCCCTTTTCATTAAATTCACAAAAGCTTTCTGTAATCGAAGCCTTTCCGAGCCTGATAGATTTTATCTCAGTGCCAGCGAGAACAATACCCGTTATAAAAGTATCGAGCAACTCGTATTGAAAACTTGCCTTCTTATTTTTTATATTGATCTTGTTCTGCATGGTGATGCAAAAATAAGAACAAATCTTCGGGTGCCTATGCTTATAATGTGGAATAATCCCTGTTTCTTTGTATCAAACTGGTCAATAGATCATCCATGATAAAAAACTTCTTTTTCGCAGTAATATCGACCTTAGTTGTTTCCTGCAAGGATAGTCGCGGGGGTTACAGATGTTCAAAAAATCATTGATACGACTATTGAAGTTGCAGGTGGGGACAACTACAAGACAAGCAATATCAGTTTTCGTTTTCGGGATATAGATTATATTCTGGAACATCAAAAGGGTAAAAGGGCCCTTATGAGGATACAGTACACAGATACAGGAATGGTTACTGATATCAAAAAAGGAAATGACTTTATGCGTCTGTACAACGAGGACCCCGTCACGGTTACCGATAGTATGGCCACTGTTTATGGCAATTCCGTTAATTCCGTTCATTACTTCGCCCTGTTACCTTATGGTCTCAATGACCCTGCAGTGCGAAAAGAACTGTTGGGTAAAAGACGGATCAAAGGCAGAGACTACTATAAGATAAAAGTAACCTTTGATCAACAAGGTGGCGGAAATGATTATGAGGATGTTTACCTGTATTGGATAGATCAGGAAACCCATACCCCAACCTATTTAGCTTATGAATTCCATGTAAACGGAGGAGGAATGCGTTTCCGGGAAGCATATAATGAACGTTATATCAATGGGATTCGGTTCGTGGATTATCACAATTATAAACCAAGAGTGAAGACCTTGATCACCAAAATAGACTCCCTTTATGAAGAGGGAGCACTCGAATTACTATCTGAAATAAAACTTGAAAAAATAGAAGTTAGTCGGGGCAATTACAATTAAATGTCAGACGAATGTCGGTGGTCATGTCCCCAATTTGCTGCACTATAAAAAGGCTGCCATTGTCGGTATCATCCATAGGGGGATATTTTTCTTCCCCAATCATTTTATTCACAAAATCGGGAGTTGTATTACTATGACCAACTACCAAAACATTCTTTCCTAAGGTTTTCTGCTTTGAATGCTGTGATATCAATCATAGAGGGATCATAGTATTGGCGAATCAGGTCATTTTTAACCTCTGTAGGTGCAGCAGTCATTGTTGTTCGTGCAAAATCTGTAGTATAAATAGCATTGATATTTGCTTCTTTTAGGATCTCTGCCCAATGCATTGCCCTTCCAAGTCCTTTTTGATTTAATTCCGGATCCCTGTTCTCAGGATCGCTTCTATCCTTTTCAGCATGCCGTATGAAGTAAAAAGTAGTAACCTCCGGACCAATTTCGGTGCCTTCAACCTTAGTATCTTCCTTACAGCTATATATGGAAGTGAATAGTGCTATTAGAACAATTATGATTCCTGGCCTCATATTATATTGGTTTTTCTTAAGAGTTTCGATCTATTATGTAACTTTACTATCGTAAAAATAGTAGGAAAATTGCTTTATTGTACGCATATATGCCAAAACTACTTATAATTTTCCTTGCGCTGCTTCTGAGCAGAACTTTGATAGCGCAAGAGCCACCTTTGCCACCAGATCTCCGGCAATACAACCTGACACAATACAATAGCAGCCTGCTTAACCCTGTTTTTACCCTGGACAGAAATAGGCCACAATCCCTTTCATTATGGACTCGTTGGCAATGGCAGCAAATAGATGCGGACCCTACTACTGTCTTTGTGAATTATTCCCATAGATTTGCGGGCAACGCTGCTTTTGGCGTTGGTTTTTTACAACAGAATACAGGTGTTTTTCTGCAGACAGGGGGCGTACTCAATTATGCCTATGAATTCAATGTTAATCAGGATTTTCAAATTTCCGTGGGGTTAAACCTTTTTGGATTTCAACAAGAACTCGCAGATGTCAGTTTTCAACAGGGACCGGGATTACCATTTTTAAACGATGGTCCCTCCTTTGTCTTACAAGCGTCACCCGGGATACAACTGGGTTATAAAAATTTCAATTTGGGCTTTGTGGCGGAAAATATTGTGGATTACAATATTACGAATGCCGATAAGAACAATGGGTACGAAGAGAATACATTTGTAGGCCACGCGAGCTATCAGATTCCTATTTCGGGTAGTGGTGTGTTTGAAGGAGCTTATTTAAGACCCATGGCATACTTAAAAACAGTGCCTACACTAGATACCCAATATGGAATGAACACTCTTTTTGCCACACAAAAATTATGGGTGCAAGCCGGTTATCACAGTTTTTACGGTGTTTCAGGAGGAGTAGGGGGAACCTTTTTCAATAAGTTTTCGATAGGGGCTTTGGTAGAAATTGGAGCCTCTTCAGATCTGGACGGCAAGGAGCCTACTTTTGAGCTTGTTACTTCCTACCAGTTTGCGGTCCCTGTAAAACGTGAAGACATTACCGAGACAGAAATAGAGGAAGAAACAATACAGCCTTTGAAAGAGGAAGAAGAAATAGTGCAGGACGATACAGCAAGCCCAAAAGAGAAGAAGCTTAGCAGGAAAGAACAAAAAGCCTTGGCATTGGCCCAGGAAAAAAGGACGCAAGATTCTCTTGTGTTAGTTAAAAGAAGACAAGATTCGGTAGCGGTGGTTAGATCAAAAGCGGTTGCTGAGGAGAATGATAGGCGATTAAAGGAATTAAAAAGAGCAAAGGATTCTTTAGAATCCCTCGCCAGAGAAAAAGAAGTAGCTGAAAAAGAAATACCTGCGGCTGAAGAACCTAAAAAGGGGGAACGCTTTGAAGAAGCCGTCCTTACGGAGGATATAAGACCCGGATATTATTTAATTGTAAATGTCTTTGGAACAAAAACGTACTACAATAAATTTATGCAGAGTTTAAAGGACAAAGGCTTAGATCCCAAGTCGTTTTACCGAACTGAAAAAAAGCATAATTACGTCTATTTAGAACGTTATGACAGCATGCAGGAGGCCAGGAAGGCAAGAGATAGTAAGTTTTTTGGAAAATATCCGGAATCAATCTGGATCTTTAGGGTAAAAGCTCAGTAGGCCTATTTTTTGATCTCTTTTTTTACCAATACTTCCAGATAGGCAATAGTATTGATCAGGTATTTTCGATCACCTGATATGGTGGCCATTGCGATCGCTCCCTGAATCATAGTAAATAATTGTTTCGCAAATTGCAGTGGTGGCACAGGCAATCTTAATTCTCCCATATTCAAACCCTTCTCTAAAACCAATGCGATCTTGCCTTCAATGGTATGCATGGTTTCTCTTGCTGCACCTTCTAAAAGCCTGTTATTGAATTTGGCGTCCACTCCGACATTAAGGATAGGACAGCCTCCCATAGGAGCCGTAAATTCATCGTAGTGTCTGTAAAAATTCGTAAGCTGAAAAAGGGTATCGATGGCATTCCCGGAACCACTTAATCGTTCTTCAACGGCCGCCAGTAATATTTTACTATGGTATTCAAAAGCGGCCAGCGCCAGGGACTCTTTATTTTCAAAATTCCCGTACAAAGCTCCTTTTGTTAGTCCGGTAGCCTCTGTCAGATCGCTCATGCTGGTGCCTATATAGCCTTGTTTATTGAAAATAGGCGCCACTTTTTCAATAATAAAAGCGGAAGTGCGTTCGGCTTTGGTGGTCATGAAGAATCAATTTTTTACGAATATAAAAAATCTAATTCCTGCACCGTCTATATTTTGATTAAAAAAGACATCCGAATACTTTTGAATCCGGATGCCTTTATTTCAGGAGCGGTATACGAATTTATTGCACCAGTTCCGATTGATTTCTAAAGACCAAACCATCGTCAAAAGAATCAATAAGAATAATACTATCTGCACTTATAGAACCGCTTAAAAGTTCTTTGGAAAGATTGTTTAATACTTCCTTCTGAATAGTTCTCTTAATGGGTCGAGCCCCGTATTGGGGGTTATACCCTTTATCGGCGAGATATTGTATAGCTTCCTCAGTGGCATCGATGGTTATATGCTGTTTGTTCACTAGTTTTTTCAAGTGTTCTAACTGCAATCTCACGATCTCAACAATGTTCTTCTTATTGAGAGGAGTAAACATGATGATGTCATCTATCCTGTTTAAAAATTCGGGCCGTATATTCTGTTTTAATAGCCCCATAACCTCGATCCTTGCAGCTTCGGTAGCACTGTGAATATCTTTCAAATTCTCGAAAGTTTCCTGAATGATATGACCACCCATATTGCTGGTCATAATGATTATGGTATTTTTAAAATCGGCCACCCTGCCTTTGTTATCGGTGAGTCGACCTTCATCTAAGACCTGTAAGAGAATATTGAAGGTATCAGGATGTGCTTTTTCAATTTCATCGAGTAGGATAACGGAATAAGGACGCCTTCTTACGGCTTCGGTCAACTGTCCGCCTTCATCATAACCTATATATCCGGGAGGAGCGCCAACCAGTCTGCTTACAGCGTGTCTTTCCTGATATTCACTCATGTCTATTCGAGTCAGCGCATTCTCATCGTCAAAAAGATAGTCTGCGAGCGTCTTGGCCAGTTCGGTCTTTCCAACCCCGGTGGTCCCAAGGAACAAGAAGGAGCCTATAGGTCTTTTGGCATCCTGCAGACCTGCCCTGCTTCTTCTGATGGCATCGGATACCGCTTCGATAGCCTCATTTTGACCTACGACTCTCTTGTGGAGTACTTTTTCTAATTTCAGGAGTTTCTCACGCTCGCTTTGAAGCATCTTAGTGACGGGGATCCCCGTCCATTTAGCCACCACTTCGGCAATGTCTTCATTGGTCACCTCTTCTTTGATCAAAGTTCCACCTGTCTGGGCCTCTGCCAGGTCTTTTTGAAGCTTTTCAAGCGTTTCCTGTGCTTCCTTTATTTTTCCATAACGAAGCTCTGCCACAAGTCCGTAATCGCCATTACGTTCTGCACGTTCGGCTTCCAGTTTAAAATTCTCAATGTCGAGTTTCCTTTTCTGAATGGCATCTATGACTGATTTCTCGCTTTCCCATTTCGCATAGATCTCATTGCGTTCTTCTTTTACATTGGCCAGGTCAATATTGAGGGCCTTAAGTTTCGCATGGTCTTCTTCGCGCTTAATCGCTTCGATCTCAATTTCCAACTGCATAATTTTCCTGTCCAAAACATCCAGATTCTCTGGTTTACTATTGATCTCCATTCGTAATTTTGCTGCAGCTTCATCCATAAGGTCGATTGCCTTATCAGGAAGGAACCTATTGGTGATGTATCGCTGAGAGAGCTCTACGGCTGCAATTACGGCTTCATCTTTAATACGAACCTTGTGGTGTGCCTCATATTTTTCCTTGATCCCTCTCAGAATGGAAATGGCGCTTTCTGTGTCTGGTTCATTCACAACTACTTTCTGAAAGCGGCGTTCCAGTGCTTTATCTTTTTCAAAATATTTCTGGTATTCTTCCAGGGTCGTTGCTCCAATGGCGCGTAGTTCACCTCTGGCTAGTGCGGGTTTTAGGATATTGGCTGCATCCATGGCTCCCTGACCGCCCCCGGCACCCACTAATGTATGGATCTCATCAATAAAAAGAACGATATCTCCATCGCTGGTGGTCACCTCTTTTATTACTGATTTTAGTCGTTCTTCAAATTCTCCCTTGTATTTGGCGCCGGCTATTAATGCCCCCATATCCAGAGAGTAGATCACCTTTTCTTTTAGGTTTTCAGGTACATCTCCCTGAATGATCCTATGGGCCAATCCTTCAGCGATAGCAGTTTTACCTGTCCCCGGTTCCCCCACTAATATTGGGTTGTTCTTGGTGCGTCTTGATAGGATTTGTAGAATTCTTCGGATCTCTTCGTCTCGACCAATAACCGGATCTAACTTTCCGCTATCTGCCAATTCGTTCAGATTTCGGGCATATTTATTTAATGAGTTATAAGTTTCTTCGGCACTTTGAGAAGTAACCTTGGCTCCTTTGCGCAATTCTGAAATAGCAGATAAGAGATCCTTTTCAGAAACTCCCTGATCCTTCAAGATCTGACCTATTTTACTTTTTGACTTAAAAATGGCCAGTAAAATATGTTCAAGTGAAACAAATTCATCCTTCATCTTTTTGGCGATAATACTCGCCTCATTTAAGGTTTTGCCCGCTTCTTTTGAGAATTGTAACTCACCACCGGAAACCTTTGGAATACTTTCAAGTTCTTTCCCCAGAATTTGTTCTACCAGACTTAGGTTTACATTCAATTTCTTTAAAATAAAGGGAAGAACATTCTCGTCAATTTCTGTTAAAGCCTTAAAAAGATGCTCATTCTCTATCTGAGGGTGCTGCATCTCCTGAGCCATTTGCTGGGCCATTTGAATGACCTCCTGAGATTTTATAGTAAAATTGTTGATATTCATTGCTATGTATTTTTAGTTCTAATGTCTACTTTTGCGATGTATAGGTCAACAATCTTACCATTTAATAGGAGCAGACAAAATGACCGATACTTATGCTAAAAACCAGACAATTAGACAGGTATGTCCTTTTAGGATACCCTTATAAATATTTATCAGGATGGGATTATTTGATTTGTTCAAAAGAAATGAAACGTCATCAGCAGAGAAAAAGAATGGAAAACAATGGATTCCGATTACTTCTGCTGACGATTTAGATACGATAGTGGGTAATTCAATGAAAAGACCTCAGATCATTTTCAAGAACTCAACAACTTGTGGAATAAGCAGTATGGCGCTACGTTCATTTGAGGCGCATTATGATCTGGATTCTGAACAAGCGGATCTGTATATCATGCATATTCAACATAACAGGGCGCTTTCGAATGAGATAGCACAAAGGTTTGACGTACGGCATGAATCACCACAACTGCTGATCATTATGAATGGGACTGTTGTAAAGAATGCTTCTCATGGTGCCATCTCAGCAGTTTCAGTAGAGAAATATATTTAAAAAAACCCGGAGGTGTTGCCTCCGGGTTTTTTATTAATTGAATCTGTGTCTTACGACAATCTCTTTGAGACGCGATTTTAGATCTTCTCCCGCATCGTAAACCATTTGTTCGTTGGAGGGAAAAGGAACTGCTCCAAGGTTTAACAAGGCTACAAGATTATTGTCCAGTGCTCTTTTATCTCCACTATAATTTGCATACACATGTTGAAATACGAACTCACTAGATAGCGGATAGGTATTCAATTGTTGTTTTGTTTGTAAATCAATATAGCTGACGGTTCCTGTGACCTGTGCTAATTTTTGTTGTGTGAATTGGTAATAGTTGCAAGTCACGGTCTTAAAATTATCTACTTTGATTTCGTTACCAAGACTGTCTTTTACCAGATTCCCATTTTCATCTTCCAGATATTTGTATCCATCAACCACCTGTTTCTCTTTTATGAATTGCTTTTCATTCACCTGTTCGGGAGAAATATTAATGTTCCTGAAGGCTACCTGCATTTCGTAATCGTATTTAATTTCTCCTAGCGGATTGCTGTGGTATTGGGTCCAAAGATCATCCAGGCCATAGGTGTTAAAATTCAACAATTCTTCCTCCAATCGGTTAGGGATCACCATTTGAGTATCATTGATCATCTTCACTTTTACAAAATCCAGACCTTTTTGATATGCTAGTTCCATTTGTTCCTTGGTATCAGCGAATCCCGGATTTATCTCATCCAGATATTTGAAATCTTCATACGCCCTTCTGTAATCTAATTTACTGGAAGCGTTGTTGAACAAGGACAGGGCATTATCATATAAATAATCTGAAAGTCGATCCTTAGAATCAATGATGTCCTCATCGAAATTTTTAAAGGCGAACCTGGCATCCCTGCCTTCATCCCTGAGATAAAGTGGTAATAAAGGTCTTATGCGTTGTTGAATGTCCTTTAATTGAGCATATCCCTTATAAATAGCCTCAAGGTTTGCCGGATTACCGTCTTTCTCTAAATAAGAGATGTTCTGGAGTTCTCGTTCCATATTCTTATTAAAGGCTTCTTCCAGCATAAGGATATAGGGCTGATTGCCTTTTTTGTCCTTATTATCTGCAAGATTTCTCAGCGCACTGTTGATAGCCTGCTGGTAATTACCGGTATTAATTGCCTCCTGCGTTTTTTTTACGCCTCCACAGGCAACTATAAAAACAATGACGGAAAGGTAAAGTATAGCTCTTTTCATGATGTTTTGTTTTATGGTTTGGTTAGGCGTATCCAAGAGCCGTGCCAAAATAATCCAAAATCATAACGAAAAAGGTTGATGTATCGTATACCTTCGACGAAATACACTTTTAAAAAAGAAAGTTTTTTATTTTTTATGGAGGTCCAGTGCGGGTAGAATTTTAGTGGAAACTTCGCCAAATCCTATGCGAACACCATTTTTTTTACAATATCCTTTCATAATTACAGTATCATTATCTGCAATGAATTTACGCGTACTGCCATTTGACAAGGGAACCTCCTTTGTGCCTTGCCAGGAAAGTTCCAGCATAGAACCATAAGAATCTGGCGTAGGTCCTGAAATAGTACCGCTTCCCAGCATGTCCCCACTATTGATCTTACATCCATTTATAGTATGATGCGCTAATTGTTGTGACATGGTCCAGTACATATACTTGAAATTGGTATTACACACGGTTGTGTGAGAGCCGTCTTCAGTTTTTATATCCACTTCCAAATGAATGTCAAAACTTTTGTTCCCCTTTTGTTTTAGATAGGGAAGGGGTTCGGGATCTTGCTTCGGACTCTCTACCCTAAATGGCTCCAGCGCATCTAAGGTCACTATCCAGGGAGAGATAGAAGAGGCAAAATTCTTTGCTAAAAAAGGTCCCAGTGGTACATATTCCCATTTCTGAAGGTCTCTGGCGCTCCAGTCGTTAAACAAGACCATTCCAAAGATATACTCCTCTGCCTCGTTCACGGAGATAGGTTCTCCAAGGGCATTGGCATCTGTTGTAATAAAGGCCATTTCTAACTCAAAGTCGACCAGCTTAGACGGGCCGAAAACAGGATTTTCAGCTCCTTTCGGAAGTGTTTGCCCATGAGGCCTCCTTACTGGTGTTCCGCTTGGGATAATAGTAGAACTACGCCCGTGATACCCCACAGGCAGGTGCAGCCAATTGGGTAATAAGGCATTTTCAGGATCGCGGAACATTTTGCCTACGTTTGTGGCATGCTCCTTACTGGAGTAAAAATCCGTATAATCGCCGATTTGAACCGGTAATTGCATCTCGATCTCGTCCATTGTAAACAAGACGATCTTTTGATGATCCTTATTTTTTTGTAATTCCTGATTATTTTTTTCAAAAAGCTGACTTATTCTGTTCCTGACCAATCGCCAGGTCTTCTTGCCATCAGATATAAAATCGTTGAGCGTATCCTGCAAAAAAATATCATCTGTCAAAGGAATTTCATTAAAATACCCCAATTGATGCAAGGCTCCAAGGTCAATGGCATGATCTCCTATCCGCGTCCCAATGGTAATTACGTCGTCTCTCGTAAGAAAAACTCCAAAAGGGATGTTTTGAATTGGAAAATCAGAATTTTCCGGTACTGTTAACCAGGAAGATAAAGAAGGGTCGTTCGCTTTTAGAGGCATGTTGTAATTGTTAATTTGTATTTGATAAATTCCTAATCAAATATATTATATTCTAAGCATTAACAATGTGCAATTCGTACTTTTACGCTTCAATTGATAGAAAACATCATTTATGAAAAGGGATACGCAAATATTTCAACTGATCGCCGCAGAAAAAGAACGCCAGATAAATGGGATAGAACTCATTGCCTCAGAAAATTTTGCCAGTCCACAGGTGATGGAAGCTTCAGGTTCTGTACTTACAAACAAATATGCAGAAGGCTATCCTGGAAAGCGTTATTACGGCGGATGTGAAATTGTAGATCAGGTAGAAACCATTGCTATCGAACGTGCAAAAGAGCTGTTTGGTGCAGTATACGCAAATGTTCAGCCTCATTCCGGATCACAGGCCAACGCCGCTGTTTTTCAGGCATGTTTGCAACCCGGGGATACCATTCTCGGATTTGATCTATCACATGGAGGTCATTTAACACATGGCTCAGCTGTTAATTTTTCAGGGAAGATTGTATCGGCCAACCTTTTATGGAGTGGAAGAAGACTACAGGAATGTTGAATTATGATGCCATTCAGGAGATTGCCATTAAAGAAAGACCAAAACTTATCATTGCCGGCGCCTCAGCCTATTCCAGAGATATGGATTTTAAACGTTTCAGGGAAATAGCCGACAGTGTGAATGCCTTGTTGCTTGCCGATATTGCACACCCGGCCGGGTTGATAGCTAAAGGGATTTTAAACGATCCTATTCCCCATGCTCATTTTGTGACCACAACCACTCATAAAACCCTTAGGGGCCCGAGGGGAGGACTCATACTTATGGGTCAAGATTTTGAAAACCCCTTTGGCATACGTTTAAAGAATGGAAATCTCAGAAAAATGTCGGCCCTGATCGATCTGGCCGTATTTCCCGGAAATCAGGGAGGACCTTTGGAACATATCATTGCCGCAAAAGCAATTGCTTTTGGAGAGGCTCTAACAGAGGAATTCTTACACTATATGATTCAGGTAAAAAAGAATGCCGCTGCCATGGCTGAAGCTTTTGTAGCCAGGGATTACAAGATCATTTCCGGGGGGACAGACAATCATATGATGCTCATCGATCTTCGCAATAAAAGTATTACCGGAAAGGAAGCAGAGCATGTTTTGGTGAAGGCTGATATTACCGCTAACAAAAATATGGTTCCTTTCGATGATAAGTCACCTTTTATTACTTCAGGAATACGCTTTGGAACAGCGGCCGTAACAACACGAGGGCTTAATGAAGATGACATGAGGATCATTGTATCCTTTATAGATGAAGTACTTAGCCATCCTAACGATGAGGACGTCCTCCTGGGAGTAAAGGAAAATGTAAATAAAATGATGAAAAAGCGGCCTTTGTTTATTGGTCTAGCAAGTTTAGATCTCCAGAAATAATATTTTTTCTTCTGAGGTCGTAGATCACAGCTCTGGTATCTTTTTCAAAATACAATCCCCAATAGGAATAATACCCATCTTCGTCTATCCTCAAAGGGCCGGCTAATCTGGTATCTTGATTTTCCAAGGAGACCTCTTCATACACCGGAATAAAAATTTCATTGGGCGTTTCGGAAAGATGGCGTGTGAGATATACATAATTTTCAGCGAGGGCGCTGAGAATTGAATCCAATTCATGTTCTACACTTTCCGGGCCAAGTTTTTTAATTATGATACTGCAGTCTTTCAATAAAAAAGAAAGTTCTTCTACATCAATAAAAGTATTATTTAACTCTCTTATACTCTGTAAATGCTGACTTAAAACGGTAAGTCCCTGATTTTTTGAGTAAGGTTCATTGGTTCCCCATGTTCCTTGCTGAATATGATAGAGAACTTCGTGAAGACCCAGTTCACATTGCAATTCGATGACCAGATTATTCTGTTCGCAGCAAACAACGGAATTGCGGATGATTACTTCAGAGAAGTAATCTTTTTCCAGGCTATTTTTAAGTGATTCCAGCCCAAAGATATCCTCGTTTCCATTATTGCGGGAAGCGAGCTTAGCATTAATTTTATTAAATCTGTGAGGCATAGCAACTCCTTTAGGTTCGCTAATGTAAAATTAATGTTAATTTTTTATCAAAGGCTATATGTAAACCATAGAGTTTCTATGGTATTGTTCATAAATGTGCTGTTTTTGGGGAGTTTTGGACTTATTTCAATAGAAGTATCAAAAAATCAGATAAATCCTCTATTACGGGACTCGGTGATCAAAGCCTGATCATTTTGTTTTTCGACACCAAAAAGTGATTTTAATTGTCGTTTCCTATTCTCAATTCCCGGGAGGGAGAGGGAGATAAAGTTCACCATATCTTTGGTTTTGGTTCCTATGGAAAGGTAGTATAGTATTTTTTTGTCATTGTCATCCAGAGAGATATCCTGTGCCATTTTCTTACGAATGGCTACCAAAGCTTTCTGGGTGTAATACGGGGGGGAGGTAAGTACGGTGTTCACCATGGCCTGCAGAGATTTCTGATCGATCTCTGATTTTACCATATATCCTTCAGGATCTACTGTTTGCATAATGCTATTGATACGGTAGTTGTCGCTAAAGGACGACATAAATACAATTTTTGATTTCGGGGACTTCTTTCTGGCGAATATCCCGATATCTTCTCCGGTTTTTGCAGGGCCATCCGTCGGATTGGAAAGTTGAATATCCAATAATAAAATATCGTAGTTGATCCCTTCGGCAGCTTCTTCGATCCTTTTTTTGGCATCCAAATAAGATTTTGCAGTGTCCATCTGAACTTTGAAGTCATCGAATGAAGTGTCCTCGAGAATAAACTTATACCCAAGGGTGGTCATTTCATGGTCATCTACCGCTAAGATCTTTATCGTCTTCATGTATTCGAATTAAACTTCCTGCAGGTCTTTAGGTAAAGATATTTCTTTTTTTGCTTCCTGCGAAATATGTTCCAATGGGATTTCTAAAAGGATGGTCGTTCCAATCCCGGGCGCACTTCTCAGGTACCACCTGCCTTTAAGTTTTTCTGTACGCGATCTTATATTTTTGTGGCCAATCCCAATTTTACCCTTGGAGGCGTCAAAACCGCGCCCATTGTCCTGAATACTGATGATCATATCCTTTTCATTGGTGTCAAAAGAAATATATACCGTATTGGCATCGGCATGTTTTACACAATTTTGTAAACTTTCCTGTAGTATGCGGTACAGGTTGATCTTAGTGATCCCCTCCAAATTATCCCAATCGAGGTCCTCATCAAAGGAAAATTGGTATTTAATACCGGCGGGTTCACAAATATTCTTTAATAGCTCTTCCACGGAGCTCATAAAGTTGTTCAGTTTTTTATAGGAGGTATCGTTTAGTTCATGAGATATGGATCGGATCTCTTCCTGTACTTCTTTGAGTTTTTCTATGGCCTGTTCCCGTAAAGCCACGGCAGCATCATCTGCTTTTTTATTGAGGCCGAGCAAGATCATCCGCACGCCATTCATCTCGCCCAGTACGCCGTCGTGTAATTCTTCCGAGATCCTTTTTTGTTCAGATTGTTTGCCTTCTTCCACTTTTTGTTTCTGGGCAAGCATCAGGTTAAAGATCTCCTGGTTAGATTCCTGCTGTTGTTGTTGAAATTTAAGCCGCTGGTTTTTTATCCGCTGTATAACGATGATAAAAAGAGCTAATGCCAACAGCACAACGCTCGCCGAAATGCCGATCCAAATCAACTGTTGCCTTGCTAGTTGCTGGTTTTCTGCCAGGGTCTCATCGGTTTCAAATCGTATTCGATTGAATTTATTGCGGATCCTGCGTTCTTCCTGTTGCAGGCTATCGGATACTCTGGATATATTCCTTATTGTAGCTATTGCATTGTCGGGATCCAGTTCGGCCAGAAGTTTCAGGGATTCCAGATACCGCATGTTATTGTTGATTTCTTTGGCAAGGTCCCTAGCATTCTGAGCATAAACATACGCATCTGTTTGTATTTCCGGTTTCCTTGAAATATACTGACAAATTATAGTAATTAAGCGAAAGACCCTCCAGGTCCCCTATACTGTCCCGGATATAATAGAGCTCTTGTCAGATCATCTTCTACGGAGGCTGTTTCACCCAATCTTAGATTGGTCATGGCCATATGATCCAGAATTCTGGCGTAAGCATCCGGATTTAAAATAAAAAGACTGTCATGGGAGATGGCCTTTGAATATTCTGATTTGGCCCTATTATATTCGCCTATTATCAAAATATACCAAACCAACGTTGTTATCCAAGCACGCATAATTTATATTGCCTAGTTTTGTTTTTATTAAGATATTGACTTGCCAGTTTATAATATTCCAAGGCCTCCTTGTATTCATCTAAGCGCATAGGCAGCGATTCCCATTGTATTATAGACCCGATATAATTGTTCATTATTATTTAGGGGCTTTAAGCAATTTAATGACTCTCAGTAAGGGTAACCAAGCTCCTGTATTGTCATGAATAGCGGTTTGAACTTAGGCCATAGCTCTTAATAATCTTGCCGATGTCAGATCTTCTCCTAATAATTCATATATTTTTTGAGCTTTTGAAAAATAATAAAAAGCACTATCCCTTTTTGATATTCCTTAAAATTAAAATATGCCCCTTTATCCCAATAGGCTTCCGCTAATCTTAATGGAATCGCTAATTTTAATTGCAAATACCTCTAATTCTTTATTTATTCTTAGAAAATTAACAGAGTCTTGTCTTTTGTAAAAAGCTAATGACAATTCTGAAAGGTACTTGCTTTAAGGGAATCTACAGAGAGGTGTCGATGACCTGAGAAATCTTTGAAAGCTGATTCAGTTAAGCTCCTTGCCTATATTTGGATTTTTAGCAGCTGCGATCCAACGTTCATACTGTCCTTCAAGGCAAGATAGTTGTTGTTCATCTGCCTCTGGCATACTTTTTTTACATGAACTGATGAGTATTAAAAATAAGAAATATTACGAGTAAAGATCTTAGTCATAGGATACATTTTCATCTTATTTCAAGATACAAGATAAAAAAAGGAGCCTTATAATGCCTAAGACTCCTGTTGCTTTACTAAATATTATATTTTCTATCCATCTCTTCCTGTAGTCCATGATCAAATTTCCATCGGTAGATTGTTCGTATAATGTCTGGTCCTCTGCAGTATCGTTGGTACAGGAGAACATAGTGGCGCTAAATAAGGCTATGGCAAAAATACAGGCTAATTTTTTCATCGTTGTTAGTTTTAGAATTAATGGTTTAATTTATTTACTACTAAACTAGATGGACTAAGGCCAGCCTATTGTCTTAAAATGAAAGTTTTAGTAAACACCCCATATCTATGAGTGAATACACTGATTTTGTAAGAATTTTATTATTTATGGGTAGAAATGGCGTTCCTGGAAAGCACCTTTTTCAAACTGTCTATATTCTCCTTATAGGTCTTGGAGAAGGGCAGTTGCTTTTTGCCGCGTCTTTAGGGCACAGATATTCTTACCATAATTGATCCTGGAGACATAGTCTATATTCAGGATATAACTCTGGTGTACACGAATAAAGTTTTTCGGCAATGATCTTTCGAAGGTTTTTAATGTTTTAAAGGCACTGATAACACTGCCATCTTTCATGATAAAATCGGTGGCATTGTTATCGGCCTGTAGATACAGAATCTCGTCCGTATCCAGATACTGGAAGTCTTTATAGGATTTTAAACAGATGGTATGAGAACTAACTTCTTTTGGGTGCTGCTTTTTTAGCCTGAGAAGCGTTTTGCGTATATCCAATTCATTATATGGCATGAGCCAATAGTCATAAAAACCATTCTTAATGGCATGGTACGCATATTCTTTGCTCTGAGCAATGCCAATGATCAGAGGAAGTTCATTCATATACTGATGCAGTTCGGCCACCATAAGGAAATAATCCATGGCCGCATCAGTTAAGTTGATAAAAACAAGGTCTGGTAGGTGTTTTAAAATGGAATTAATGCCTTCTCTGCTATCTTTAACCCTATCTGCACAGATAAATTCGCCATGATCTTCCAGGTAGAGCTGTAATTGCAAATTGGAAGTGGCGTCTGCATCTATAATGGTATACCTATACTCCATAAACAGAACCTTAGGGGAAAATTAGTAATCCTTTGTGAGAGAGGACTATAGATTTCCCTTAGAATATATATGGTTTCGGTACTAATGTACTGAATATCAGTAAAAAAGAAAGATAATTCTTACAAAACGTTAAATAAAGTTTGTTTTTAGGTTAAGGGTCGGGCTGAAAGGCCCCTAAAGCTGGGATCATTCTACGGTCCCTGCCTAGAAGGTCAAAGGGCACCACAAGTGCAGTCTCCAGATCGCCTTTTCCGAAGGCGGCAGATGTGTCGCTTATTCTGAAGTCATTGCCTGCAGCATCAACAAAGTCGGTAGCTGCATTGAGGAACAGTTCCTCGTAAAAAGCAGGATTACTAAAATCATAGAGCGGATCGTCTGCAAATTGTCCCCCGGGATCCACAAATTTTAAAAGGACATGAGAAAATAAAAAATTAAAGTCAGATCCTGCCGTACTCGTAAGGTCCAATTCTCTACCGGTGTTGCCATCAAGGATACAGTTAATAAAATCGGCTTTTATCAGATCGAATCCGGTGATCTCTCCCGAACTATCCGTTTCGTAGTTATTAATCCTTAGCGCCGCACCTACCCTAAATCCATTGCTCCAGTAATTGGCAATGGTACTATGCAGAAAATTATAGGAGCCACCAAGGTCACAGAACAAGCTGTGATTCCCCGCATTGCCAAGGACCAGGTTTTCAGCCTCTATCGACGTATTTCTGCCCCACAAATTTATCACGGAGCTGTTGTAAACTTTCGAATTCCTAATGTTCAGAGTGGGGGAGGCCGCATTAGGATTTCCTTCTGAAAGGATTCCTACGGTGGCATTTTTTAGGGTGAGGTAGGAAATGTCATTTTCTACACTACCCGGAGCCAGCCAAAGGGTGCCCCACTGCCCGGGCACATCAGAAAATTCGGGTTCCAATCGATCACCTTCAAAGATCACTTCATTCTCCAGCAGTTCCTGATCATCACTTAGTGTACCGTTGATCCTGATGCTGCCTCCGGTGCCTACCAGGATTCCGGAGTTTTCGTGAAAGTATAGTCGGGCTCCGGAAGCGATGTTTAGGATCTTAGTATCAGATACCGCCGCGTATCCATAGATAACATAGGGCTTCTCATTTGTGAAACTAAGTTCATCATCTTCCAATACAAATCCTTCTATTCTGAGCTCATTCCCTTCCGCATCGATGCCCAATAACAGGCTCTCTTTACTGCCATCAGACAGAGTTCTGGGGTATAGGAAAATGGCATCTTTCACCAGGGTAACCAGTGGGATGCGTTGTTCATTTGCGCCCGAATCAAAAAGTAAGTGATCAATATACAGGAATTCGTTTACGTTGGCGGGGGCAATATCATAGGTGGTCTCAATAAAAATATAAAGACTGTCACGCGCATACAAAGGAACATTCTCGAAATCATTTCCGGCAAGGCCCTCCACATTTAGGCGGTACTGGCTGCTTGCTCCGTCTTCCAGGCGAATACTGGGGATCTCGATGTCATTATTACTCCTGTTATACACTTTCAGGCTATAGGTACTGCTGCCTATATTGGTAAAAACAGTGTCGAGAAAAACCGTATCCTTGGAAAATTGAAGATCCCCGGTGCTTGAAGTATATTCAAAATCCTTTCTGCAAGATGTTATACTGCAAAGGCAACAGAGTATAATTAAAAATGGAATGAGGTATCTCATAAAAAGGATCAATTACCAGGCTCTTCAATAAAAACGGAACGGATCTCCTCCGAGATCCTCATAGGGCGCAGGGTAATAGCGTTTAATAGGCACCATTCCGTCTCTGATCGCAATAAGGGTACATTTGTCTGCTTATCATGCATCTGCACAATCCTGGTTGAAATGGCCCCTTCAGACTTCTCAATATAGGTGCTCATTGTGATCGTATCTCCTAGTTTAGCAGAATTTTTGTATTCGATAAGATGTTGTTTTACCACCCAGATGGTCTGGTCGCGAAGGGCTTCAGGCGCATACGTTTGCCAATGTTCTTTTGAGATATCCTGAATCCATTGAACGTAGCGTACGTTGTTTACATGATCCAGATCATCAAGATCTTCTTCGGTCACTACCCTGGTCATTTCAAAGATCATTTATTCCTTTTTTTTAAGTTGGATCTCAAATAAGGTATCCCAATTCTTTCCGGTCACAAAAAATGTTTTACGATCAGGATGAAAGGCAATACCATTCAGCACATCGAGTTTTGGATGTTGTTTCACTTTTTCTTTAAGCCCCCCCAGATTTACGACACCCTCAATAGCTCCGCTGCCGGCATCAATGATCATCATGCTTTCCTTTTGCCATACGTTGGCATATATCTTCCCTTCCACATATTCCAGTTCATTGGCCTTGTTGAAAATAGACTTGTTGGTGACGATCTGTATATGGTCCTCTTCCACAAGCGTTCCGGGATTCAGTAGCCATATACGTTCCGTGCCATCGCTTTTAAATATCCGCGATCCATCATTACAAAGGCCCCAACCTTCTTTACTCTGTCCATATTGAAATTGATCTATGCGCTGCAAATCAGATGCATTGTACATAAAGCCAACTTTACTTTGCCAGGTGAGTTGATACAATTTGTCATTGAGGAGGGTAATGCCTTCACCAAAATACTTCGTATCAAGATCAACTTGTTCGTAAACGTATCCGGTTCTGAAATCCAATTTTCGAACAAAGGATTTCGCTCCATTTCCTGAGCCTGTGCTCTCATAGAGTGTGTCCTTATAGAATTCCAAGCCCTGGGTAAAGGCCTGCATGTCATGCGGATATTCATTTATAATTTCATAGGTATACAATTGAGGTGCCAAGGGTGCAAGGATCTTTATTTCCTTGCTAATCTCTATCGTATTCCCTTCAGATTTAAAATGCGCCTTTAATGTTCTTTGGCCTAATTTACGAACGTCCAATATTATTTGATCCTTGATGTAAGGCAGGTCCTTACCATCTATTGAAAATTGAATGGAATCTATGGAAAGTTCTTTTTTATTACCAATAAAAGGACGAATGGTATCAAATTGTTGAAATTCCTTTTCTCCCGTGCTAAACTCTATGGAAAAAAGGGAAGCGGGATCTTTCTCACCACCACAACTTAAAAAAAACAGCACCAGGCCATTAAGGATAAAATACTTAATGAAATTCATAGACAAGAGTAGATTTAGGGCAAGTTAATTTAATAATTTAAGATTCTAAAACGATTGTCTCATATTTAAAAGGTTGTATATTTGCATGTGGCAAGTCCTACACGACCAGCTCCTGTAGAATCCCCCAGGGTGGGAACGCAGCAAGGGTATATGGTTGTAGCGGTGCGATGTAGGTAGCTTGCCTTTTTTTATGCCCGGAAGTCAGCAATCCTCTTAGATTTTTATTGTACCGTCTTGTTTGTCGCAAGGGTCATTTATTTGTTTCTTTGCAAGACATATGAGTAAGAAAGTAGTACTGATTACAGGTGGATCTTCCGGCATCGGGAGAGCCATCGGGAACTTCCTGAAGGATAAGGGATTTATCGTTTATGGCACCACGCAGCAATCTTCAAAATAATCCGGGATTTACAGATTTTGAGCTTCTGGAACTCGATGTAGCGCAATAAAGAGACCATTCAGACAGCCATTGAATCTCTTATCGAAGAAAGAAGGCAAACTCGATATCCTTGTCAACAATGCCGGGATAGGCATCACCGGGCCCATTGAAGAAACCCCGAACGAAGCCATTCTAAATGCCTTTGAAACCAATTTTATAGGTCCTTTAAACATGTTGAAGGCTACCTTGCCCATCATGCGAGCCAACGGCAGAGGACGCATTATCAATATTACCTCGATAGCCGGGAAGATGGGATTGCCCTACAGGGGTATTTATTCTGCGAGCAAAGGAGCACTGGATCTTGCTACCGAAGCCATGCGTTTGGAGACCAGAGAATTTGGAATTCATATGTCTACCCTTGCCCCGGGAGATTTTGCCACGAATATTGCCGCAGGTCGATTTCATGCTCCGGTAGTGCAATAATTCTCCTTATCGGAGCCTTATGAACAAACTTTGAAGATGATCAATGACGATGTGGATACGGCCGGCGATCCGGTGCAAGTTGCCAAAAAGGTATATGAAATCCTACAAAGTGGCTCGCCAAAAGTTCATTACAGGGTTGGCAGTTTTATGCAAAAATTTTCAGTGTTCCTAAAAAATATACTTCCCGCTAAAATTTATGAGAACCTGCTGCGAAATCATTATAAATTGTAGCTTTGCAAGGCAATTAATTAAATGCCATTATAAACCGTTAAGCAAAATAAGAACCTATGAAATTTTTCATTGATACCGCAAATTTAGATCAGATAAGGGATGCCCAGGAATTGGGCGTATTGGATGGTGTAACGACCAATCCGTCGCTAATGGCTAAAGAGGGGATCACCGGGCGAAATAATATCCTAAAGCACTATGTTGATATCTGCAATATTGTTGATGGCGATGTATCTGCCGAAGTGATTGCTACGGATTTAAAAGGCATGATCAAAGAAGGGGAAGAACTTTGCCGAACTTCATGAACAAATTGTTGTTAAGGTGCCAATGATCAGGGATGGTGTAAAAGCACTTAAGTATTTCTCAGATAAAGGGATCAGGACCAATTGCACCCTTGTATTCTCTCCAGGACAGGCCCTTGTTGGCAGCAAAAGCCGGTGCGACCTATGTTTCTCCATTTATTGGAAGATTGGATGATATCTCTACAGACGGACTTAATCTAATAGCCGAAATAAGGCTTATCTATGACAACTACGATTATCAAACGCAGATCCTTGCTGCCTCCATTAGGCATACCATGCATATTATAGATTGTGCAAAATTAGGGGCCGATGTAATGACAGGACCACTGTCAGCCATTGAAGGATTATTAAAACACCCCCTTACGGATATTGGACTAGCGAAGTTTTTGGAAGACTACAAAAAAGGAAACTAAAAAGGAGACTGTACCAGACTTTAAAAAGATCTGTAAATGTTTGAGAAGGCATCTATAATGACGCCGTTCCGGGCAATGATTGTCTTGTTGGGGTTATAGACTATAAGTGTTTGTACAGCCTGCTCATAATTACTTGTCCAGAACTGTTCGGACCTATCCAAATTATTACTGTCTACCATACCTTTCCATTTGGCTTTGTCTGTTCTTAGACTAATGCCTACGAAACGATGATCTGGATGTTCGAGTTTCAATTCGGTCACCCGTTTCATGATGTTCCTAAAATGCCCTGGATCTGTACCCGACCAGAAATAGAAAACCACTGGAACTTTATTATCTATATCAGCGATCTTTACTTCCTCATCATCGTACGAATACAAGGTGAAATCTGGTAAAGACTTGGACGGTTGCATATTGATGATCCCCTCATAAAGGGTAATAATCTCTTTATTATGGATGTTATTGTACGACAACTTCTTGAAATCCTCTATAAAAACCTTATTGTGTTCCTCTGTGTCGTGCTTTAACAAATAATCTATGGCGACGTTTCTGAACAAATTATCCCGAAGCTCTTTTTGTTCGATTAAACTGTCTATCAGCTTTAATTTGTGTTCATTAAAATGCAAGTGTCTGCTGGCTCTCTCAATTTCATCGCCGCAACCTGCTTTGCACATGGTATACGCAAGGTTCCCAAGATGAAACTTCATAAAATTATAATAGGGTCTTAAGTAAGTAAGATCCTTGTCATTGTAGTTGACATCTTTACGGTAGTCATAAAAGGAATCGGGTAATTCATGCATATTAGATTCTCCACTTCGTCTTCTGTGATAGAAGGGGTATGCTTCCATAGAAATATTAGCACTGTAGTAAATTAAGGCTTTTGCCAAGTCATAGGCCTTAGGAGAAATTTCAAATTCGGCTTTGGTTTGTTCCAGCAAGGACAATTTGTTGTTTTTTAAAGAGTCAATTTTTTGCTGAAATACTTGCGGCTCTAATTGGTATATTGAGTTTACCAGGATTTCTTCCTCTTCACGCACAAGAAACATTTCCAGTAGAAAATTATTTATCTCTTCACCTTTGCCGGAAAACACCAAGGACTCATCAAAGTCGGCAGTATTTAATCGAACTTGAAGACTGTCCCCATTTTCGAGGTACACATATTGTAATTCTGGGTTGTGGTAAAAGTGATGAAGCCCTTCAGAAACAGAATCTAATCTGAAAATAAAACGGTTATCAGAATCTAGCTTTACAGAATCAACAGCATTTTCGCCTTTGAAGAGTACTATTTGTTCACTAGTAGGGTTTACGATCTCGCCTGCAAAAATAACATGCTTCTCGTCGCCTTTATTTTTAAGGCAACTTACCGCGATCAAACCAACAAGAATATAAAGTAACTGTTTATTCATGTATTAGAACCACTAGATATCATAACAAAACTAAGCATTGCACAGGGTAGGGGTTGTTAACAGGGCGTTAAAAATAATGTCATGAACAGGACTTTCGGTGAACACTAACAATTAAAGGATTATTGGTGCGTCGTCGCCTTAAATTTACCTACTTTTGCAAAAAATTTAAAGTATCTGATATGCTTTCAGTATCAAATTTATCGGTACAATTTGGAAAACGAATTTTATTCGATGATGTAAACATAAGCTTTACACAAGGCAACTGCTATGGTGTAATAGGGGCCAATGGAGCAGGTAAATCCACATTTTTACGAATTCTTTCAGGATCGGTGGACCCAACTTCAGGACATGTTCATCTGGAACACGGCAAACGTATGTCTGTCCTCGAACAGAACCACAACGCTTATGATGAGCACAGTGTGCTGGAGACGGTGGTCATTGGCAATAAGCCACTGTATAAGATCAAAAAAGAAATAGATGCGCTCTATGCAGATTACTCAGATGAAAATGCTGATAGAATTGGCGAACTACAAGTGACGTTTGAAGAAATGAACGGATGGAACGCCGATAGTGATGCCGCCGCATTGCTGTCTAGTTTGGGAATCAGAGAGGAGTTTCATTTCACTCAAATGTCTGATCTGGATGCCAAGCTAAAAGTACGTGTTTTGTTAGCACAGGCTTTGTTTGGTACCCCGGATGTTCTAGTAATGGATGAGCCTACCAATGACCTGGATTATGAAACGATAGCCTGGTTAGAGAATTTCCTTGCGAATTATGAGAATACCGTGATCGTTGTATCTCACGACAGGCATTTTTTAGATGCGGTATGTACCCATGTGGTAGATATTGACTTTGGAAAACTCAATCTGTATTCCGGGAACTACACATTTTGGTACGAGAGTAGTCAGTTAGCGGCAAGGCAGCGTGCTCAGCAGAATAAAAAGGCCGAGGAGAAAGCCAAGGAATTACAGGAATTTATCATGCGATTCAGTGCTAATGTGGCCAAGAGCAAGCAGGCAACTTCCCGAAAGAAAATGCTTGAAAAATTAAAAATTGAAGATATTAAACCCTCTTCCCGGAGGTATCCTGCTATTATTTTTGACCGGGAACGCGAGGCCGGGGACCAGATTTTACATATTGAGGGGATGTCTGCCAGCAGCGAGGATGGCACCTTACTATTTGATAATTTAAACCTGAATCTGGCCAAGGGGGATAAGGTGGCATTGCTATCCAGAGATTCCAGGGCTACTACCGCTTTATACGAGATCTTGAACGGTAATAAAAAGCCCGACAGTGGAAAATTTCAATGGGGTGTTACCACCACACAATCCTATCTGCCGGCAGATAATACGTCCTATTTTACGAAAGATATAAATTTGGTAGACTGGCTAAGGCAATGGTCGAAAACCGAAGAAGAAAAAGAAGAGGTTTATCTTCGTGGTTTTCTGGGAAAAATGCTTTTCAGTGGGGAAGAAGCCTTAAAAAAATGTACTGTTTTATCGGGAGGGGAAAAGGTGCGATGTATGCTGAGCAGAATGATGCAGCTGAGAGCCAATGTATTAATGTTGGATGAGCCTACCAACCATTTGGATCTCGAGAGCATTACGGCCTTTAATAACTCCTTAAAGAATTTTAAAGGCACGGTTCTGTTTACCACCCATGACCATCAATTTGCAGAAACCGTAGCAACAAGGATTGTAGAGCTAACACCTAAACAAACCATCGATCGCTATTTAAGCTTTGATGATTACATGTCTGATAAAAGCATCAGGGAGCAGCGAGAGAAAATGTATTCGGTACCGGTTTAGTTGGCCTGGTATTTCATAAAAAAAGCATTCGAAAGAATGCTTTTTTTATGAAGGAACTTTATCAGGAATTAAAATATTTGCTGTTCCAAATCGCTGGGTTAAAATTCTTACCAAGGGCAAATCCGTAAAAGATAACTACAGAAGCAATGGACTTGAACATAAAGAAATAAATGATCCAGAATTCTGCCGTTGAACTATTTTTGGAAAAAAGGCCTTCAGGAACCATCAAGGCAATCAGATATGATATAACAAGGACAATCGCCGTTAGATTTATTATGTTTTTAAATGGCCATGCGAATGCCTTACGCAGAGGATGTAGATCATTGCCCCAGCGGTGGATCAAATAGAAATAATTGTTGCCAATTGGCGCAAATAATAAGGGATCATCCTTGTCTTCCAGTCTGAATAATTTTGAAGGAGCAATGATCTTAAATCCTTTAATATCAATTTTATGTGATTTTTCCAGGGCTTTTATTTTTGAAATACCCTCTAATGGAATCTCGCCCTTAAAATATTTGGAATCCAGGAAACGAAGCCGGTAATCAATACAGATCTGTTTTATTTGATCTAAATGATAGATCTTGTCTGTCTCCAATTGGTCAAAATCAAAATTGTTTTGAACCGTATGATCACTTCCGGAAAGTTTCTTTTGGATGTGTGCTTCCTGCTCGCTGTCTCTTTTCAGAAGATCATAGACACTCTTGACTATATCTGGTTGGGAAATATCCTTGTGGGCTACCAAGGAGAGTTTCTCCTCGATATTAGTTCTCTTTAAAAACATTCTTTTTCTTTTAGCAATTACACAAAAATACAGATTAGGATTTCTCAATGCAAGACCATCCCACAATTTTCTATATGTTAATATTGTGTTAAATTCGTCGTACACCTACAGCTACTTCTCATTTTCTAAATCCAAGATTGTATATTGTCGAAGTTTTTGACCGTTTATCGATCAAAGCTCCCTAAAAATTATCAATGAATAAATGGCTTCCATATGTTGTCATATTGGTTCTTGTTGCTCCAGGACCATTATTTGCCCAAGGCTCTGCGGGAAATAGCGACTTTAAAAAGACCATTTACAACAGTACGCTGGAAGCAGGAAATTACACAACTCTTATTGCAGCTTTAAAAGCTACCGATTTAGATTTAACCCTTGACGGAGACGCTTCTTTTACTATTTTTGCCCCTTCCGATCGCGCTTTTGGTAAACTCTCCTCTGAGAAGATTAAAGATCTATTACGTCCTGAAAATAAAAAAGAACTTAAAGAAATAGTGACCTATTTTATGGTGGCTGGGTCGCTTTCTGCTTCTAAAATTCTAAATGCTCTGGTTCGAGGCAACGGAAATGCTACTTTTACCACGGTTCAAGGTAAAAAGATCAAAGCATCTATCGAAGGAATTGATATTATACTTACAGACGGGCAAGGGAATAAGGCGAAAATTACTGCGGCAGACAGTGATCAGTGCAATGGGATCATTCATACCATTGACAGTGTACTCATGCCAAAACCCCTTTAATTTTTTTAACGTAATTCAGCTCCCAGTTGTTTCTCGTACGCATCTTTGATCTTGTTCATGATCTTTTCTATATGCTTGTCCGTAAGTGTTTTGGTTTCATCCTGAAGTGTAAAACTAACAGCATAGGACTTCTTTCCTTTTGGTAATTTATCTCCGGTATAAACATCGAATAATGTCAGGTCCTTTAGAAGTTTCTTCTCAGTTTTAAAGGCGATCTCTTCAAGATGTTTAAAAGGCACTTCCTCATTGAGCATCAATGCAAAGTCTCTTCGGACTGCAGGAAATTTAGGAATAGGGGTAAAGATTATTTGCTTTCTGGAGGCCATTTTGCAGAGTGCTGCCCAATTAAAATCAGCAAAGAGCACCTCTTGTTTAATATCGAACATCTTTAATAAGTTTCCGCGGATCACTCCTAAAGAAACAAGCGGAGTCTTATCCTTAACAAATTGAATGCCTTCTCCGAAAGCTTCGTATTCTATTCCGGTAGTTTGATATCCGCCGACCCCCATCTTTTCTAAGATCTGTTCCACCATTGCTTTCAACAAATAGAAATCTGATGGCTTAGATTTTGTCGTCCAGCTCTCGGCAGCTCTGTCTCCGGTAATCAACAAGCTTAAATGTTCTTTTTCCAGGTGCCCTGAGGCAGTCTTAGAATAGGTTTTTCCGAATTCAAATAATTTTAAATCAGGACGCTTTCTGTTTATATTATAGGCGGCTGCTTCTAATGCAGAAAATAGCATGGAGGTTCTGAGAACGGACAAGTCTGAACTTAATGGGTTAAGAATAGTGACCGCTTGTTTTTTCCATTCAGTATTTAAGGCTTTCGCATAGTCCGGGTTGCTCAAACTATTGGTAAGGATCTCGTAGAATCCCTGGGCCGCCAGCAGATCTCCAATATTGTTTTGTAGCTTATGATCTTCAAATCGGGACGTCGGAGCCACGGAGGCATTTAATTTCTGCTCAAACTGTACATTGTTATATCCGTAAACTCTTAAGATCTCCTCTATGACGTCTACCTCGCGTTGTACATCTATTCTGTAAAATGGAATGACAAGTCCTAGGCCAGACTCCGTAACACTTTTTACTTTTACATCAAGAGAGGTTAGGATCGACTTGATTACATCCCGGGGAATTTCCTGCCCGATAAGAGCATTTATCTTTTCAAAAGTTAAGAAGACCTGGTGATCCTCTTTCTTTTTAGGGTATAGATCCACAATATCCGAGGTAATGTATCCACCTGTAAGTTCGCAAATCAGTAATGCTGCACGTTGTAATGCGTATTCAACATTGTTGATGTCTATGCCTCGCTCAAAACGGAAAGAGGCATCGGTGCTTAGGCCATGGCGCTTAGCGGTTTTTCGAATAGAAACCGGATCAAAATAGGCACTTTCCAGAAATATGGACTTGGTGTTTTCTGTTACTCCGGTATTGATTCCGCCAAAAACTCCGGCAATACACATAGCTTTTTCCGCATCGCAAATCATGAGATCTTCCTCATTCAGGATGCGTTCTTCTCCATCAAGGGTCATAAACCGAGTACCTTCCTTTGCGGTCCGTACAATGATCTCTTTCCCAAAGATCCGGTCGGCATCAAAGGCATGCAGGGGTTGCCCCAATTCGTGTAAAACATAATTGGTAGCATCTACAACGTTGTTAATTGGCTTTAAACCAATAGCCTTAAGCCTGTTTTTCAACCAATTAGGCGAAGGTTGAACAATAAGATTACTTATCGTTACGCCCGCATATCTGGGAGCCTTTGTTTTATCTTCAACGGTAACGGCAATTTTCAGCGATCTGTTTTCAACATTGAAATTGCTGACGGATGGGGTCATCAGTTCTTTCTGAATACCTTGCTGTCTTAATCCGGCTTTTAGATCCCTTGCTACACCATAATGGCTCATCGCATCGGCCCGGTTGGGAGTAAGGCCAATTTCAAAAACTTGATCTGACTCAATATCAAATAGGTCGGCCACAGGCGAACCTGGCTCCAACCCCGCTTCAAGGATCATAATGCCCTCATGACTGTCACCAAGTCCCAATTCATCTTCTGCACAGATCATCCCTGCACTTTCTTCTCCTCTGATCTTACCTTTTTTGATGGTCAGTGATTCTCCATTATTCATATGTAAGGTAGTACCAATGGTGGCTACTGCTACTTTTTGCCCCTTGGCAACATTAGGCGCTCCACAAACTATCTGCACAGGTTCGACCGCACCAATATCGACGGTGGTAAGCTTTAACTTATCAGCGTTTGGATGTTTTACACAGGTAAGAATATGGCCTACAACAACACCTTTAAGCCCTCCCGGTACAGACTCAAAATCAGTGATGCCCTCCACCTCAAGGCCAAGGTCGGTTAGAAGATCTGCGATACGGTTAGCCTCCCAATCGATCTGTAGGAACTGTCTTAACCAGTTAAAAGAAATTTGCATTGGTTAGTCTTAAGCGCTCAAAGATAAAACAATGGTTTAACACAGTCAATTTCCTCTTAGCGTTTCATCACAAATTTTACAAATCTTGTTTAGTCGGTAATTGCGATATTTGCAGCTCAATTAGCAAAAATGAAAAAGTTACTTTTTTTACTATTGGGATTTTTAGCCATGATCTGTTGCCAGGAAGAAACAATTCCGGGTCTTTCAGAGGGTATTTGGAGAGGTGTCATGGAAGTACAGGATGGGGAGTTGTTGCCTTTTAATTTCTCTGTTGAAAATAGAGGAGAAGGATATATAATGGAGGTTTACAATGCCGATGAAGTATTGAGCATTGATGAGATTGCGGTTAAATATGATTCTGTTATCATAAAAATGCCAGTCTTTGAAGGGTATATTGCAGGTAAGTATACGCCTACCGGTATTGTGGGTAACTTTATTCAGGAAAGCCTCGATAGAGCAGTGCCCTTTACTGCAAAATTTAACGATAGTATCAGGTTCGTACCAACCAAAGTACCTTCAATTAATGTTAACGGCAATTGGGAGGCCGTCTTTAGCAAGGGAACTGAAGATGCCTATATGGCTAAAGGTATTTTTAAACAGGAGGGTGAAAAGGTTACAGGTACCATCAGAACGACCACAGGGGATTACAGATATCTTGAAGGATTGGTCGATGGCGATTCCCTAAAACTTTCCACTTTTGACGGGTCGCATGTATTTCTTTTTTTAGCCAGGATAACCCAGGGAAAAATGGATGGTACTTTCTATTCCGGAAAACATTGGCAAGAGCCTTTTGAGGCTATACCCAATGATTCTTATAAATTGCCGGATGCCATAACACTTACATATTTAAAAGAAGGGTATGAGAAAGTGAGTTTCTCTTTTCCGGATGTTAACGGGAACCTTATTTCTCTGGAAGATCCTCAGTTTCAAAATAAGGTGTTAATCCTTCAGATCATGGGAACATACTGTCCCAATTGTTTGGACGAATCTAAATTCCTGGTTCAATATCTGAAGGAGCATTCACATGATGAACTCGAAGTAATTTCATTGGCATTTGAACACGCAAAAACAGAGGAAGCGGCCTTTGAGGGAATTAAAAGACTTAAGGATCGTTTGGGTATTTCGTATCCTATACTTTTGGCACAGTACGGGGGTGCCGACAAGAAAACCGCTAATGAAAAACTGCCGATGCTCAACCATATTCTTTCGTATCCTACTACGATATTTATTGATAAAGAAGGCTTAGTACGCAGAATTCATACAGGTTTCAATGGCCCGGCGACAGGAGAGAAGTACACAGAGTTTAAGCAAGACTTCGAAGCATTTGTCAACACACTTCTTACAGAATAAAAAAAGGCCTTTCGGCTTGCGAAAGACCTTCCTTTGGTGACTTAATTAAAAAATCAAATGATGGTTGATTTACCCAACCAGATATTTTCCTTGTTAAGGATCAGATAGTCATCAGAATCCCGGATATTTCCTGAGATGAAGTCGCCAATATGATTGGTCCCGTACTTACTTGAAGTGTTCAGGTCTGGCGAGACAATCCCTTTTTTTATTGATTTTAGCACGGCAATTACTACAGCTCTCGACTCTTCGTCTAGTTTAAAATGATCTAGCAACATGGCAGCCGATAGTATAGAGGCAACAGGATTGGCAATGTCTTTTCCCTTTGCTTGAGGATATGAGCCGTGTACCGGTTCAAACAAGGCATGACTTTCTCCAATAGAGGCTGAAGGAAGCAAACCTATGGAACCTCCGATGGCACTACCTTCGTCAGAGAGAATATCTCCAAACATATTTTCTGTCAGAATTACATCGAATTGTGTTGGCTTTAGCAATAACTGCATGGCCGCATTGTCAATAAACATATAATCGAGGGTTACATCAGGATAACTCTCACCTATTTTTTTCACTACCCTTCTCCATAAACGGGAAGATTCTAAAACGTTCGCCTTATCAACAAGCGTAAGCTTTTTTCTTCTGCTTTTCGCTGCTTTAAATGCCAAATGAGCAATTTGACTAACTTCACTTTCAGTATAGGTGCAAATGTCTGTAGCGATTGTACCATCTTCACTAAGGGATTTTTCTCCAAAATAGATACCTCCTGTAAGCTCCCGATAGATCACAAAATCGGTGCCGCTGATGATCTTCTTTTTTAAGGGAGACTTTTCCATTAGAGTGGGAAAAACCTTTATTGGCCGTATGTTACAAAAAAGTCCCAGTTCTTTACGCAGCCTTAATAAACCTTGTTCAGGTCGGACTTTGGCATTGGGATCATTGTCATATTTAGGATGCCCAATGGATCCGAAAAGAACGGCATCGGATTTCTTGCACAAAGCCAGAGTGGCTTCTGGGAGCGGGTCTCCAGTTGCGTCTATTGCGGCAGCCCCAACCTTAGCTTCTGTAAAAATAAATTCGTGGCCGAAAGTTTCTTCAACAGCTTGCAAACATTTAACGGCCTGGGCTGTAACTTCCGGACCAATACCATCCCCATGCAATAAGGCAATTTTTATTTTCATGCTCAGGCGATACTTTCAATGTTAATATTGGCCATCTCAATAATTTGATGAATATCCTCATCTAAAATCTCCTTTTTCCTATCCGCAAATTGCAAAAATTGGTCGTAAACGGAATCTAACTGTACCTTGGTCAGTTCATAGCCTATATTCTTGGCCCGGTACGCTAAAGCAGCACGCCCACTACGGGCGGTAAGTACGATTGAAGAATGATCTACCCCTACATCTTTAGGATCCATGATCTCATAGGTCTCTCTTTTCTTAATAACACCATCCTGATGGATACCGGAACTATGTGCAAAGGCGTTTGATCCTACAATGGCCTTGTTAGGTTGCACTAACATGCCCATTTTTTCCGAGACCATAAGACTCGTATTGTACAACAAGGTGGTATCTATGCTAGTATCCAGATTCAAATAAGGGTGTTGTTTTAAGATCATCACAACTTCTTCAAGGGAAGTATTGCCAGCTCGTTCCCCAATGCCGTTAATTGTACATTCTATCTGACGTGCTCCATGGATGACACCGGCTATGGAATTGGCTGTCGCAAGCCCGAGATCGTTGTGACAATGACATGAAAGAATTGCTTTATCTATATCTTTTACATGTTCGCGCAAGTACTTCATTTTAGCGCCGTATTCTTCCGGTAAGCAATACCCGGTAGTATCGGGAATATTGAGGACAGTGGCGCCAGCTTTTATTACTTCCTCACAGACTCTTGCCAGAAACTCATTGTCTGTTCTTCCTGCGTCCTCTGCATAGAATTCAACATCCTCAACAAACGTCTTGGCATACCTCACGGCCTCTACTGCTCGCTCTAATATTTTTTCACGTGTTGAATTGAATTTGTATTTAATATGAGAATCTGAAGTTCCGATCCCTGTATGTATTCTTGGCCTTTTTGCATGTTTTAACGCCTCTGCGGCTACCTCAATATCCTTTTTTACGGATCGGGTAAGGCCACATACCGTAGCGTGCTTTACTACTTTCGCTATTTCATTAACCGAATTAAAGTCGCCCGGACTTGAAATAGGAAACCCCGCTTCAATGATGTCTACTCCCAGATTGTCTAGCCTTTCTGCTATTACCAACTTCTGTTTTGTGTCTAATTTGCAGCCCGGAACCTGCTCCCCATCACGTAAGGTAGTATCAAAAATGTATACTTTATCTTTACTCATTATAATTACTTAATTTTAGTCACCTTAACGAATGTATCACAACCAAACAGAACCAAATTCATGACTGTGAGGCATTTACAACGTTAATATACTTTTTAAGGGGGTTAAAGCCTTGAAATACAACACAATAAGTATCCTATTTTACGATGACAAATGTCAATAAAGACGCCTTATTTGTTTTGGTGAAATCTCTTTCTAAATCGGAGAAACGCCAATTCAAGTTATATGTGGGACGATTAGGGGTGAATACAGACGCCAAATTCTTAGCCTTATTCAATCTTATTGGATAAGATGAAACGGTATGAGGAAAAAATTATTTTGGCCAGTGGTATTGTGAAGAAAGCCCAACTCTCCAACCTCAAAGCGCATCTATACAAACAGATCCTGGTTAGTCTTCGTTTAAATCCTGTAAATCAGAATATCAGGGTTCAAATACGTGAGCAACTCGATTTTGCAACTATTTTATATCAAAAAGGTCTTTATAAGCAAAGTTTGAAGATCCTGGACAAGGTAAAGTCGACCGCCATCGAAAATGAAGAAAAGAACATTGCTTATGAGATTGTCGAATTAGAAAAGATCATAGAGACGCAATATATTACGAGAAGTATACCGGACAGGGCAGATGAGCTTGCGTTGCAGGCTAAGATGTTATCCGAGCAGAATGTGATGACCAGCAAGTTGTCTAATCTTTCCCTTCAGTTATACGGAATGATGCTTAAAGTAGGGTATGTGAGAAATAATGAGGACCTTCAAAAGGTAAAACAGTACTTTGAATCACATCTTCCCAAATACGACATTAATGAATTAGGTTTTCGTGAAAAACTTTGGTTGTACAAGGCACATTTATGGTATAGCTTTTTAATACAGGATTTTCTATCGTGCTACAAATACGCAAGTAAGTGGGTAGATCTGTTTTATGATCACGAGGATATGATCCAGTTAAATCCTGTCTTCTTTCTAAAAGGGAATCACTACTTATTAGAATCGCTTTTTTACGTAAAATACGCATCACAATTTGAGTTGGTTCTTTCTAATTTGGAAGAGAAAGTTGCTGAAAAAAGTTTCCCGTCTAATGATAACATAAGGTCCCTGAGTTTTTTATACATCAACTCAAACAAGTTAAACCTACATTTTTTAAAAGGGACATTTGAAAAGGGATTGTACTTGGTGAGGATTATAGAATACGGGATTAATAAACATCGAGATCGTATTGATGAGCATCATATTATGATCTTTTATTACAAAATAGCATGCTTGTATTTTGGTGTAGGAGATAATAAGAATTGTATCTCCTACCTGAAGAGAATCATTTCCAATAAGAATCTGAAAATGCGGGAAGATCTTATGTGTTTTGCCAGAGTACTTAGTTTGGTGGCACACTATGAAGCAGGGATGGATTATCATCTGGAAGTTCAATTAAAAAGCACGTATAAATTCCTTTTAAAAATGAACGACCTGCATGCCGTTCAAAAGGAGATGATAACTTTTTTGAGGAGGTTAGGATCAATTTATCCTAATGAGTTAAGGGCAGAATTCCAAAAATTATACGACCGGTTGAAGAAATACCAAGATCACCCTTATGAGAAAAGAGCTTTTTTATATTTAGATATACTATCATGGCTCGAAAGTCATTTGGAAAATAAACCGGTTTCGAAGGTGATTCGCGAAAAGGCACTGGCCAGCATTCGCTAAGAGGAGTAATCCCCCTAGATACATGCATCCCAAAGGGCGTCTGCAGGAGGTGGTGCAGTAAAGGAAATTAATTCTTTTTTTACAGGGTGTTCAAAGCTTAGGCTTCTGGCATGGAGGTGGATCCCTCCATCCGGGTTACTTCGATCAGAACCGTATTTAAGATCACCTTTAATTGGGCAGTTTATACTTGCCAACTGCGCCCTTATCTGATGATGTCTCCCTGTTTTAAGCAAGATCTTCAATAGCACATAATTATCTAGCTTTTTTATAATGGAATAATCCAGTTCGGCTCTTTTACTATTGGGAATTTCCTTAGGGTATGCATATGATTTATTTTGCTTGGGATTTCTCTTTAACCAATGGATTAAGGTGTCTTTTTCCTTTTTTCGGTTGGTTTTTAACAATGGCCCAATATATTTTTTCCGTACCTTTTTCTGCAAACAATTTGTTCATTCTGCTCAGCGACTTTGAGGTCTTTGCAAAGACAACAATGCCACTGGTGGGCCTGTCTAAACGATGGGTAACTCCTAAAAAAACCATGCCCGGCTTGTTGTATTTTATCTTAATATATTCCTTAACATGTTCACTTAGAGGGATATCGCCGGTTTTGTCGCCTTGTACAATATCTCCAATTCGTTTATTGATTACAATGAGGTGATTGTCCTCGTATAAGACCTGAAGATTTTGAGCATTGGATATGATTTTAGTGAATGCCAAACAACTGTATTTTAGGATTTAATGGAAACATAACGGACCGTACAGTCCGGACCATGAGAATATAGTATCAGCTCAATATTGCTCCTCATCGCTGGGAAAGTCCTTGCTTTTCACGTCATTTACGTAGTTAGAGATCGCTTCACTCATTTCGTCATAAAGGTTCATATAACGTCTTAAAAAGCGGGGATTAAACTCATGGGTCATGCCCAGAAGATCGTGAATTACCAGCACCTGCCCGTCAGCATGTTTTCCAGCACCAATCCCGATGGTTGGAATAGAGATACTCTCAGAAACTTTTTTCGTTAAAGCAGCAGGAATTTTCTCAAGGACCACGGAGAAGCAACCCAGTTTTTCGAGCATACGCGCATCTGCGATCAACTTCTCAGCTTCACTGGCCTCTTTCGCGCGCACACCGTAGGTCCCGAATTTATAAATAGACTGAGGGGTTAGGCCAAGATGACCCATTACGGGTATTCCCGCATTGAGGATGCGTTTTACAGATTCCTTTATCTCTTCCCCACCTTCCAGTTTTACTGCATGAGCACCGCTCTCTTTCATGATTCGGATGGCCGAGCGCAAGGCTTCTTTAGGATCACTTTGATAGCTGCCAAATGGGAGATCCACGACTACAAGGGCTCTGTGTACCGCCCTGATCACAGAGGATGCGTGGTAGATCATCTGATCGAGTGTGATGGGCAAGGTAGTTTCATGTCCGGCCATGACATTACTGGCAGAATCTCCAACTAAAATAACATCCACATTGGCGGCATCTACGATCTTAGCCATGGAATAATCATAGGCTGTTAGCATGGATATTTTCTCTCCCTGCTTTTTCATTTCTACAAGCGACTTTACCGTAACTCTTTTATATTCTTTCTTTGCGATTGACATAGGAATACATTTACCCGCTAAATGTAAGGAGAATTGATTAATTCAGAATTATGGATGGCCAACCCTTTTATTTATTTCCTTACTTTAGGCCTGTTTTCAATTAATAAACCACGATGATGAGACTTATTCTATTCTTGCTTTCCCTATACCTTTTTACAGTGACATATGCCCAGGACAACGATGAAGTGCAGGTGAAGAATACGATTGATACGTTCTTTGAAGGCTTTCATCGCAAAGATTCCCTGGCAGTTCGAAAGACAGTAACGGAATCCGTGCAACTACAAACCATTGGTGTTGATAAGGAAGGACAAGAACGTTTAGCCACAGTGCCTTTTGATAATTTTCTTCGGCCATCGTTAAGATCCCGGATTCTGTTCAATTTCAGGAGATATTAATATCCTATAAAATACAGGTGGATGGGAGTATGGCGCATGCCTGGACTCCCTATGAGTTTTGGCGCAATGAGACCTTTAGTCATTGCGGAGTGAATTCGTTTCAACTTTTTAAAGAAGGAGAAACCTGGAAGATCCTTTCTATTTTGGACACTCGCCGAAAGGAAGATTGTTATTAGATTCTTCAGGAAAGATTGCAGAGTCTGCCCTTGAGCCTTGAACGCTTTACTCGACTCCCACTGTGAATCCTGGTCTTTTTAGTTATTTAAAACCATTTCTATAACGGTACGGGTGACATCCTGTCAGTTTTCCTTTGTTGGCATTATGTTTGACATTTCAATATCGATTTGTTTTAAGATTCTACTAATATAAAATAAGATAAAATGAGCAAAATTATTGGGATAGATTTGGGGACAACAAACTCATGTGTTTCCGTTATGGAGGGTAATGAGCCCGTTGTAATTCCAAACGCCGAAGGAAAACGAACTACACCATCTGTCATTGCTTTTGTGGAAGGTGGCGAGATAAAAGTGGGAGATCCGGCTAAAAGACAGGCCGTGACCAATCCGCACAAGACCATATATTCCATAAAGCGTTTTATGGGAAATAAATATTCTGAATCTAAAAAAGAAGCAGAAAGAGTACCTTATAAGGTAGTTAAAGGAGATAACGATACTCCAAGAGTTGATATAGACGGACGTCTTTACACGCCTCAGGAATTATCGGCAATGATTCTTCAGAAAATGAAGAAGACAGCCGAGGATTATTTGGGTCAACCTGTAACCGGGGCAGTGATTACTGTTCCTGCATACTTTAACGATGCCCAAAGACAAGCTACAAAAGAGGCTGGAGAAATTGCAGGCCTGAAAGTAGAACGTATCATTAATGAACCTACCGCAGCTTCGCTTGCCTATGGGTTGGATAAAAAACATAAAGATCAGAAAATTGTGGTGTTCGACTTTGGTGGTGGAACGCACGATGTTTCGATCCTGGAATTAGGAGATGGTGTTTTTGAAGTACTCTCAACAGACGGGGATACCCACTTGGGAGGAGATGATGTAGATCAGAAGATCATTGATTGGTTGGCGGAAGAGTTTAACAAAGAGGAAGGCATAGATCTTAGGAAAGATGCGATGGCATTGCAACGTTTAAGAGAAGCCGCAGAGAAAGCCAAAATCGAATTGTCTAGCTCAACACAGACCGAAATCAACTTGCCATATGTAACCGCAACAGCATCCGGACCTAAGCACTTGGTACGAACACTTGCCACGAGCTAAATTTGAGCAATTGATCGCCGACTTGGTGAAAAGGACCATTGAGCCTTGCGAAACTGCACTTAAAATCGGCTGGTCTTTCTAAAAGTGATATCGATGAGATCATTTTAGTAGGTGGTTCAACAAGGATTCCTGCAGTACAGGAAGCAGTTGAAAAATTCTTCGGAAAAAAACCATCAAAAGGAGTGAATCCGGATGAGGTAGTAGCTGTAGGTGCTGCTATTCAGGGTGGGGTATTAACCGGTGATGTAAAGGATGTGCTCTTATTAGACGTAACACCTTTGTCATTAGGGATTGAGACTATGGGAAGTGTAATGACCAAATTGATCGACGCAAATACAACCATCCCTACCAAGAAATCACAAGTGTTCTCAACAGCCGCAGATAATCAGCCATCTGTAGAGATCCATGTCCTTCAGGGAGAAAGACCTATGGCAGGCGGATAACAAAACTATTGGAAGATTCCATCTGGATGGAATTCCACCGGCCCCAAGAGGTACGCCACAGATTGAGGTAACCTTTGATATTGATGCCAATGGGATCATTAAAGTATCAGCCACCGATAAAGCTACCAATAAGACACAAGATATCAGAATTGAAGCGTCCTCCGGACTTACGGAAGAAGAGATCAAGAAAATGAAGGCAGAAGCAGAAGCCAATGCAGAGGCAGACAAAAAAGCCAAGGAAACAGCTGATAAGCTAAATGAAGCAGATGGCATGATCTTCCAGACTGAAAAGCAACTAAAAGAATTCGGCGATAAATTATCTGATGACAAGAAAAAACCGATTGAAGGTGCTCTGGAAGATTTAAAAAAGGCTTACGAAAGTAAGGATCTCGCCTTAATTACACCAGCCTTGGAAAAGATCAATGAGGCATGGAAAGTCGCTTCAGAAGAAATGTACAAGGCACAAGCCGCGGCTCAGGAAGGTCCGGCTGCCAATGGTGAAGCACAACCTACGGAAGATAGTGCCAAAGAAGGTGACAATGTAGAAGATGTAGATTTTGAGGAAGTGAAATAATACCTTCTTTTTTAAGTTATATAAGGGGCAGTTTTTACTGCCTCTTTTTTTTTCGGCGTGTATTTTATTTTTTAAAGTTTAAAGAAGCTGTAATTTTACTTCTATGAAGAACTCTAACCCTGGAGCCTTAAAGTCGGCCTTAATACTCATCATAGTATGTCTGATCACGAATGGTGTTGGCTATGGGCAATTGCCAAAAATATTTACAAAGAATGACCTTAACCTAAATGGGATGGTGAAATCGTGTTTGGTTATAACCGATTATGGTAAAGAGGCTTATGAATTCAACAAGGAAGGGTTACTTACGAAACTAACAACCGTTTATAGTGCCACGGATTATGACATTAGTTATTACAAATATACTGATGGTCTGCTTAAAGAAAAGCGGCTGGAGAACTATCGCGAGGATAGTCTTGACAGGCAAACATCCATCGCCAATATTTACTTCATTGATACCCTGCAAAATAAGATCGTAAAAGAACTCATCTACTCTTACCAGAAAGATTTTTTAGAGCAATATGATTATTTCTATGATGTTTCAGGATCGTTAACCACCATTAAAAGGAAGAATAATGAAGGGTTGGATGAGACAAAGATCACCTATGATAGCTTAGACGGTGAAAAAACTCAGACAATTAGCGTAAATGGGATCGTTGAAAAGAGTGTACGCAGGTCATTTCAGGGCGAAAAAAGAAAGAAAAATATCCTGAATCTACTGGAAAAGGAATACGTGAACGGTGAGCCTTATAAAGCCACCGAAATATTTCAGGATTCTTTAGGTCGAAAACAGAAAGAATTGCTCTACACGTATGACCCGGTAAAATCTTCATTTGTAAAAAGCAGGGAGTATGTCTATGAATATGAAGAACACGGATTTCTTGCCGGGAAAAAGACGCTGTTAAATAATAAGGAAATTAAACAGGAGTATATCTATCAATTAGATGCACATCAACCACCCAACTGGATCAAACAAATAATCACACCAGACAATAGCTATACTACGCGAAGATTGGTATATTTCGATGAGGAGGTTTCTGAGGAATAGTGTTGGAATGCCTCAATTAAACAACTGAGGGAATTACTTTTTAGCACATTCTATCAATGCGAAAAGTGCCTTGTTATGTATAGAAACAACTTGGGACAAATAATGCGCTTTAGTCTTTTCAAGACTTTCTGCTTTAAGCTGATCTTCGGTTCGGGTTTTACGATCTTTCAGAATATGAAGTGCCTTTTCACATTCGAAAAGCGTCGCCAGATCGTGGATCGATCTTTCAAGATTTGTGATATCTACTTCGGCCAAACGTTTAAAATCTAATTGTTTCTGTAAAATACTGACTTCTTCCAGGTCTTTTTCCATGTTAGCAAGCTCATCTGAATTTACGACTTGCTCCTTTTGTGAGTCTCCTTCCAACATTGAAGGTTCTTTAGTAGTGCAGACATCTATACTATTAAGTAAAGCGTGTGCATTCTCTAAAGCCTTATTGGTATAGAAACGCCCCATGTCCCATTTGGTCTGATTTAAAGCAGTTTTTAAATTTTCAATGCCATCTAAAATAATATTCAAAGAAGCTTCGCATCCGCAGCTTTCTATTTGAATTTGAGCCTTCTCAAATGCTAACAAAGCACGCTCGGCATAATACAATTGATGCTCAAAATTATTGGCACTCATCGATTTTTTTGCATGAGACAGGCTGTATCCTGCAGCCGCATATGCATTGTCGCAGTTGGCTTGTATTCCAAATGAAATCAGGGAAAAAGTCAACAAAGCCAGATAGTTTTTCATAAGTATATTTCTTCAGGTTGGCGGTCTACTAAACGCAGTTATTTATGGGACCCTAGAACGCTAAAAGCAAGCTGAATATTGTCTTTATGATGCTATTAGTAAAGGATTTAGTTGGCAACTGCATAGAATTTTAAAAACCTGCCTACATATCTGTTGTTATGCTTTTTTTGAAATGCTCCCATTCCTTGTGTAAAATGCCATAACAACAGGTGTTTCTTTTAAACCCATCTGGGAGAAAGACGTTTTGCCGCAAAATACCTTCAAGGACCGCCCCCAGCTTTTCAACTGCCTTTCTTGAGCGAATATTCCGTTCGTCAATCCGAAATTCTATTTTTTCAAAATGAAGTGCATCAAAGGCATAAGTGATCATCAGGATCTTCATTTGGGTGTTAATGCCTGTTCCGTGAAATTCGCGGCCCAGCCAAGTGGCCCCAATATGGAGCACCTTGTTCTTCCAATCAATATTCATATATCGGGTACAGCCTACGGCAGCCTTATGTCTTTTACTGTACACTAAAAAGGGAATGGAAGTTCTTGCTGCTTTTTGATCAAGGGCAGTCGCCACATAATTCTTTAAAGACACTTCAGATTCAATATCTGAAGGGGAAAATTGCAGCAGTTTGGGTTGAAGAGCAATGGATATCAATTGTCTGTAATTGTCTAAAGAAAGGGGAATAAGTTTTACAAAATCATTCTCTAGCGCTATGTCCTCTGCTTTCATGGCAGCTTGTTTATAATTTCTTTTTTGATCTCGTGCCCCCCGTCAAATAATTGTAGTTGAGCCCTACCTTCGAATAGAAGATCTATCTTTTTCCGTTCTGCCTCCATGCGTTCCTCAGTGAGATATTCATCTTTATTTCCCATAATGACCCTTACTGTACATCCTCCTTCCAGATGTTTGAGCTCGTCCTTTTTGAGTTCATTCGGAATACCACCGGCGTATAGGATCAAATGTTTACAAGGTATCTTTCTTTGTGCCACCCATCGCATCGCAATAGAGACCCCCTGAGAAAACCCGAAGACAATTAGGTTACAGTTTTCAGGTAGGTTTTCGTTCTTCATCATGCTATCGAGATACGACATCAGATTATTGATCTCGGCAGCAGTTTTTTCTTTTGTGAGCCAACTTGCACCTACATGTTTGTATTGCCCGTTCAAATAGTATTTTGAAGGAGCCTGAGGAGCTATGATATAGTTTTTCTGAGGATCAAGATCTTCAAAGTATTTTAGAAAATATCTGCTGAGAAACCCGATCCCATGAAAGAGTACCCAAACATTGCTTGTTTCTGAAGTAAGTGTATTTAAAGTGGTGTACGTATTTTTTGTTACATAGGAGATATTTTTTTCTTCAAGGGCCATTTCACACTTTGGTATCGGGTTAGTTGCTGATGAATGCTTAATTTTACCAAAAATAAGGAAATGGACGACTACAAAGAGAAAATTCTTAAGGTCTGTAATGAGATTCGTAAAGGCACTTTAATGGAGACGCTGGATATAGAATATGTGGATGTAGGTCCAAACTTTCTGATCGCTAAAATGCCTGTAACCCCAAAAGTACATCAACCAGATGGTGTGCTTCACGGTGGTGCCAGTGTAGCACTGGCCGAAAGTGTTGGGAGTGCAGCCTCCTATGTGTTTTTAGATGGACAATCTTTTTTTGTGCGAGGGATCGAGATTGCGGCAAACCATGTTCGGAGCATAAAAGAGGGATTTGTATTTGCGAGGGCAACCATAGTCCATAAGGGTAAGACTACACAATTATGGGAGATCCGCATTACAGATGGGGAAGATCGTTTAATTTCGCTATGTAAACTCACCACCATTGCCTTACCAAAAAAGTGATACTTTTCCGGAGTTTATACAGAAAGCGGCAGTGCACTTTCAAAAGAAACTGCCAGGAGTTCTCTATAGAAAGCCCAATGAGGATATAGTTCAGGCTATTTTTCAGCTTGATGACAGTTTACAGGAAGTAAGGGCTTTTACGGAATCTGGCTTCATTTTTGGACCATTTGCAGAAGATACCCGGCCTGTTTTGATTCGGGCAGACAACACACGCTCTTCGAGCTTTGACTTTGGGAAGACTCAATTCTCACCACAAGAAAGTGTATTTAAAGAATCTTTTTCAGAAGAAATCCGTTATAAAAAACTCGTGGAAGACGCACTTAACAGTATTAGGTCGGGAGTTTTGCGGAAGGTGGTACTTTCCAGGAAAATTGAAGTATCTACAACGAGAAGGCCAATGGAAATATTTGAACGACTTCTTGCAAGGTATCCCAATGCTTTCTGCTATTATTGGCATCACCCTTCCGTTGGGACCTGGGTAGGAGCCACCCCGGAAATTTTGTTGAAACAAAGAGGGAAAAAATTTTCGACCGTAGCCCTGGCTGGCACCTTGTCAGAAACTACACATACAAAGCCTGTTTGGGGCCCCAAAGAAAAAGAAGAGCAAAAAATGGTTACCACCTATATCGAATCTGTTCTAGCAGATCAGGTCACCAAATTGCATAGGTCAGAAGTAGAAACAGTAAAAGCAGGGATTTTATGGCATTTAAAGACGACCATAGAAGGGGAGACCTCGCCGGAAAAAACAAAATCGTTATTGGCAAGCCTACATCCTACGCCCGCAGTCTGTGGAATCCCGTTAAAAGTGGCAAGATCTTTTATTCTCAGTAAAGAAAATTATCACAGAAGATTTTACACGGGGTATCTGGGGGAGCTTAATGTAGGTTTGAAGCGGGAAACGCAGTTGTTTGTAAACCTCAGGTGTATGGAGTTATTAGATAAAAAAGCGGTTATCTATGTGGGGGGTGGAATCACACAAGACTCAGATCCTGCAATGGAGTGGGAAGAAACTGTCGCCAAGAGTAAAACGATGCTTCAAGTAGTATAAAATAATAAGATAACATTGGGAAAGCAATGCCATGCATCGTATTTTTGCAGGCCTATGCGATACCCGAGTATACCATCTGCCCAGCTTTTAATACAGTATTGCAAGGCTGTGGAGATCTCTCAGATCGTGATATCACCGGGCTCAAGAAATGCACCGCTGATCATTGGCTTTACCGAAGATCCTTTTTTTGAGTGTTATAGTATCGTAGATGAGCGTTCTGCTGCCTTTTTTGCCATGGGAATGGCACAACAATTAAAACATCCTGTGGTGGTGCTTTGTACCTCTGGAAGTGCCCTTCTTAATTTTTATCCGGCGGTAGCCGAAGCGTTTTATAGCAATCATCCGTTAGTAATTATTTCTGCAGACAGACCAAAGTATAAGATTGATATAGGCGATGGTCAAACCATCAGGCAAGACCATGTTTTTGAGCGCCATATAGGATATTCTGCGAACCTTCATCAAGATGTTACACATGCTACCGAGACTATAAAAAGGTTGAATCCTGCGATGATTCCTGAAGGCATTTCCTTAGGTGACCTTCAGCAAAAGAACATGGACTTTAATCAGCAGGAAATGGCCCTGGCCCTGAATACTGCTTTTCAGGAACGACTTCCTGTACATATCAATATCCCATTTGAGGAGCCGCTTTACAATACCCAAAAGGAAAGTGACGTATCTGCCGACTTGACGGCCCTTAAAGAGATTAGCAAGTTTCCTTTGGAAGACATCGCTGCGTATGCCACACAGTGGAATGCTGCCAGTAAAAAGATGATATTGGTCGGTGTTTTGTCGCCCGACGAAATAGAGCACCAATGGCTGGAGGTCCTGGCCAATGACCCATCGGTCTTAATTTTTACTGAAACTACATCCAATTTACATAATGCCAATATCTTGCCAAGCATAGACAGCATTATTGCACCTATTGAAAAATCGGAAAGATAAGGAAGAACAATTCCTGGCGTTGCAGCCAGACATTCTACTGACCTTTGGCGGCCTTGTGGTTTCTAAAAAGATCAAAGCCTTTCTGAGACAGTATAAACCGGCCGCACATTGGCATGTAAATGAAAATAGGGCCTTTGATACTTTTTTTGGGTTAACACAGCATTTTAAAGTAGGGCTTAATACATTTCTAAGACGTTTTGTTCCTGAAATTAAGCAGGGATCAGGCACATACAGGAATCAGTGGATTCGCACCAGGGATCATTATGAAAAGCGGAGAAAGGAGTATTTGGAAACTATCCAGTTTTCTGACATGTGGGTCTTTGATAAGATAGTTCAAAGCCTTCCTGAAAGGGCGATGGTGCAACTCGCCAATAGTTCTGCAGTGCGGTATGCCCAGCTTTTTGATATGAAATCGGGTCTGAAGGTTTTTTGCAATAGAGGTACCAGTGGTATAGATGGGAGCACTTCTACCGCAGTTGGAGCTTCTTTGCATAATAAAATACCCACAGTACTAATCACCGGGGACCTAAGTTTTTTCTATGACAGCAACGGACTTTGGAATCAATACCTTCGATCAGATTTCAGGATTATTTTAATCAACAATGGGGGAGGAGGTATTTTTAGGATCCTACCCGGTAAAGAAGATTCTGAAAATTTTAAAACTTTTTTTGAGACCTCACACGAGCTAAATGCTGAACACCTATGCCGTATGTTCCGCATAGAGCATCAATTAGCAACCGACGAATTAGGGGTATTTCAGGCTTTAGAGCATTTTTATGAAGCTTCAGAAAGGCCAAAATTGCTTGAGATCAAAACACCTGCCAATGTGAATGATAGAATTTTGCTTGCTTATTTCGATTTTATATCTTGAAAAAAAGGAACATCAATTAGTGAAAATAAAAAACGATGGCAAATAAACGAGACGAATTACTTATAAAATACGCGGCTCATTTAAGAGACAGATTTAAGATAGAGCCAGACATGGACTTGTTAAAGAAAGTTGCTGTGGGCTTGGGCCCTTCCATATATAACAGGGATTCTGCGAATGTTTCGGGGACAGACGAAAAAGAGCTAGCGACGGTCAGGAACAATTTCCTGATCAAAAAATTAGGTCTTTCCGAAGAACTACCCCTTGAAGAAGCTATAAATGAAATAATGGAAGCTTACGGGGTTTCTGAGCGAACAAAATATCGCGCTGTGATCTATTACCTGCTCACAAAAAAGTTTGGACGGGAGGAAGTTTATAAATAATTAAAATAGGTTCATCCTTTCTATTCGGTTAATGAATAGTTGATTTTGAAGTACCTTAGAGAAATTATGATAGAACTAGGCAATCACAATACACTTACCATACTTCGCAGCACCAGTGTGGGATTATTTTTAGGAGATAAGGACGTAGATGATCTTTTGCTTCCAACAAAATATGTTCCTGAGGAATATGAGATTGGAGATGAGATTAAGGTTTTCTGTTATCTGGACCATGAAGAAAGACCAATTGCAACTACCTTACAACCCTTTATAAAAAGAAATGAATTTGGCTTTTTAAGGGTGGCTGAAGTAAATGATATTGGGGCATTTATGGATTGGGGGCTTGAAAAACATCTGTTGGTGCCATATGCGGAGCAGCGGACAAAATTGGTGGAAGGGGAATGGCAGGTAGTTTATTGCTATCTGGACGATCAATCATTCCGGTTGGTTGGTTCGAGCAAACTCTCAAAATTTCTTAATAATGATTCCCTAGAAGTTGCCGAAAATGAAGAGGTAGATCTCCTGGTTTACAGACGTTCCGAACTTGGGTGGGATGTAGTTGTCAATGGTCGTCACAGAGGTTTGATCTTTCATAGCGATGTCTTTCAGCCACTTAAAGAAGGTGATAGGCTTAAAGGATTTGTAAAGCAAATAAGGGCCGATAAAAAATTGGATATAACGCTGCAACCAATTGGGTTAAAGGCGCTGGAACCGGCGGCACAAAAGATCTATCAAAAAATGATGGAGCAGGGGGGATTCCTAAACCTTCATGATAAGTCGAGTCCGGAAGAAATTAGGATCATGTTCGCCATGAGTAAGAAGACTTTTAAAAAAGCTATCGGCACCTTGTATAAAGATCATAAGATTAGCATCAAGGAAGATGGTATTTACAGGATATAGCCACCGGTGGGGAATTTTATGTCCTCGCGATTTTGTGGGACCTGGGTTGATTAGTGAATTTAATTCTCTAAATACTGTGTTTTATTTTTTTGATTGTTAGCTTTTTAGTTATATTTAGCTCCCACTTTTTTAAAACTATTTATATATGCCATTTATTGAAGAAAGTGATTTACTGGAACTTCACAAAGACATTGATAAGGCTCAGATCATTAATGAGCGATTATTAGATCAAATAAAGTATAAGAATAAAGAGTTGAAGCGCAAGAAGCTTCAACGGAATCTTTTTGCCGGTATCACCGCTCTTTTCTTAATTGCCTCTCTCGCCATCACTTCTTTTACGGCCGGGGTATTTACGAATAAACAAAATTTAGAATCGACCAGCTTAAACGTGCCTGTAGACAGTATGCAAGTAGTGCTTGATAGGATAGACAACCTAAAGAAACAAAATCGTGAATTGAGTCTGGTAAACGAGTTTTACCTTGCCAGAAACTTCCTGGAAAAGGAGACCATTTACTCGGTGCAGATAAAGTCCTTTGTTGAAAATAATCTGACGCTCTCTTCACAATCCCTGAACAACACACTTTTTGTAAAAACGAATCCTTTCTATTCATATTCCCTTGGGAATTTCGAAACTCTGGAAGAGGCTCAAAAGTTTAGAAAACAATTGGTCAATATGGGGTTTGATGATGCCTTTGTTGCTTCCTACAAAGAAGGGAAACGTTTGAAGATAGAACCCGCGAACTAATTTTCTTGAAAGCAAAAGCCTGGCTTAATGCGGTTCGTCCTCGGACCCTGCCCTTGTCTGTTTCCGGTATTCTGGTTGGAAGTGGTTTGGCGGCCATGTACGGCTATTCTGATTGGCCTATTTTTCTATTGGCGATGTTCTCTACCTTAGGATTACAGATCATATCAAATTTAGCCAATGATTTTGGCGACGGCATAAAAGGCACGGATAATGAAGACCGGATTGGTCCAAAACGTGCCTATCAATCGGGGTCACTTTCCAGGAAGGAACTGAAAGGAGGGATATTACTATCCGTGATCGTTACCCTGGCCTTCATGGGGGCACTTTTATATAGAGCATTTTATGGTCTGCCGGAATATTTCCTATTGTTTACGGTCTTGGGTGCGCTGGCGGTTTGGTCGGCCATTCGATATACGGTAGGTGACTCTGCCTATGGCTATAAAGGCCTGGGAGATCTCTTTGTTTTTTCTTTCTTTGGCTTGCTAAGTGTCTTGGGATCGATGTTCCTTTTCACAAAGTTCCTGACGTTTCTGGCCGTTTTACCGGCGATTTCGATCGGACTTCTCAGTACAGCGGTTTTAAACCTTAATAATTTAAGAGATCATAATACCGACCTAAAAGCCGGGAAAAATACGCTTGTAGTAAAACTGGGAATTGAGAGAGCAAAACAATACCATTATTTTCTGTTAATAGGATCTTTTCTCTGTATGATCTTGTTTCTGGTACTTTCAACAATACAGTGGTATCCGTTTTTGTGTCTTTTGGCCTTTGTACCATTAGGTATGCACTTTATTACCGTAATGCGTGTGAAACAGCCCAATGCCTTTGATCCGGAACTTAAAAAAGTGGCGTTAAGCACCTTTTTTCTGGCGGTACTCTTTTATCTAGGGTTCAATATTTTTTTGTAGCTTTGATATTAATAACCTTCGTAAAACCCCATCCATTTTGGAACAAGCCATCAAGATTCTTATAGTTGAAGACAATGTGATCATTGCTGATGATATGCAATCGATGCTCGAAGAAATAGGTTACGAAATCGTAGATAATGTGATTGTATACGAACAAGCAGAAGAAGTGCTTAAAAACAATCATGTAGACCTTGTCCTGATCGATATAATTTTGGCTTCGGACAAAACCGGGATCGATCTTGGAAAACATATCAGGGAAAAATATAACATACCTTTCATATTTGTGACTTCTAACTCGGACAGGGCTACGGTAGAAAATGCCAAAACGGTGAAACCAAATGGGTATTTGGTAAAACCATTTGAGCAACAAGATCTGTATACTTCAATCGAAATAGCCTTATCGAATTTTGATTATTCCGAGAAAGGCAACGGAGGTGATTCTATGGCGGATAAAGAAGAACAGGTTGTCTCCAATTCTGTCCTGAAAGATTCGATCTTTGTAAAAAAACAACACCTTTATTATCGTATTCAATTTGGAGACATCCAATTTATAAAAGCGGATAACGTCTATCTGGAGGTGAATACGGTTGATAAGAAATTCCTGGTAAGGTCTCCCCTGAAGGATTATTTACAGAAACTACCCAAGCACAAGTTCTATAGGGCTCATAAGTCTTATATTGTTAATGTAGATCATATAGATGCCATTAATTCAAAAGATATCATGATCAATAACACGCTGATCCCCATATCAAAGGAATTTAAAGAATTTATCATTTCTGCGATGAATTCATAGGCTTTATCAACAAATAGCCCACCTTTTCTTACTTACAATACAAGTTTAACGCTGCACACAACAGCCTGATTCACTTTTACAACAATCCTTTTATCGGATCACTTCTAAGTGTTACTTTAGTTTCATCAAAAGAAATTAATTTTTTTCATTTTCATATAGTGTTCTCGTAAAAGGGTCTTGTCTGTAAAGTCAGGGCCCTTTGTCGTAAAAATCATTCATGATTTTTAAAGGAAACATTTATTTGACCAAAAAAGGGAGAAAAATCTGTAATTCCAATTTCACATACAAAGAAGTGGTGTTTTCACAACATAAAAGCAACACTTGACAACAAATCACTAGAAGTAAGGATTCTTCCACTTATTTTTGGAACGTTCACAGAACTTCCCAAATCTTACCTTTTTAAAACTATTTCAAACGACTATGCAGCATCGCATGGTCTTTTTTTTTGTTTTAGGGGCTTTCGGGGCAATTTGAGATAAGAATTGACACCGTGTATAAAATTCAATTGGAAAGAGGATTTTGGGGCCAGAATCAAAGGAGAAGCAAATAACCACACAAACCCTTTGGTTTACAACAATTATTTAACAAGACCGTTAAAATATGGTAAGTTTGAATGGCGCATTTTAAAGGAGGATTTTCTCTCGTAAATTTTGATAAACGCAGTAGTACAAAGTACTAGGCATGTTATGGCAAAAAGGCTTGGCACACTAATATTTTACTTTTTAACCCTATGGATATTCACTGGGGTCGCTCAGGAATTGGATCCTCTTGAGGACGACGCACTTGTTCAATTCCAAAACGAATCTTCAGTTTCAGATAGATTTACTTATTTTTTTGAAACTGTTAACCGGTATAATAGCCATTCCGTCTACGACTGGTTAGATACGGTAGAGCGCTATATTAAAAATTCTGAAGAAGCCAAGGACTCGCTGGCCATAAAGCAATATAAGCTCATACAATCACAGATCTATTTTGACATTGGGGATTACGATAAAAGCGTTGCACTTTCTACCAAATTATACAGTGATAAGCATAAATTAGATCTTACTACCAAAGAGTTATTACTCGACCTCCTCGATGCCAACTATTCACAATTACAACTCTATGACAAACAGGTAGAGATCAGAAAGCAAAAAAGAGAATTGGGATTAAAAAACAATATCTCTTTTTACGACATCTACTCCAATCTAGGCCTTCACCGTCAGGCCATGAAGGATTATATATATGAAAATCAGAAGACAGTAGCGGATAATGACTACTATGGCCTGGCCAGGTACCACAATTCAATTGGTAATTATTTGCTTTTAGATAAGTCTACTTCTACGGCACTGACGAACTTCTCCAAGGCCATGGGATACATTGAGGTATTCCTCAATGATATGAGTTCTATAAAGACAGAGAGTGAGATCATTCAGGCGAATCTTCTGAAAGGGATCATTGATGGAAATATAGGGAAGTGTTACGTACAGATGAACCAGTTTGATAAGGCTATTCCCTATTTGGAAACAAGTATAGCTACTATAGAGGAAAATAACATAGGTAGAAATTCTTCAGAGGCCAACGAGAATGTTCTGGCTCTTGCTGAATGTCACCTTAGAATGGATCGGCTAAAAGTAGCCAAGGACTACCTTGATATTGATCTTGAACTTTTAAAATCCAAACAGATCGTAAAGAAAAACAGGTTATATGCGGCTTATTATGAACGTAGAGGTGATTTTGAGAATCAGGCCCTTTACCTGCAAAAAAATGTTCGTATTCAGGATTCTCTTGAGGTAAATGAGTCATCTATTAAAAGACAACAAATAGCAGCGATTATATCGGAGGAAAAGCTTGATGATTCACGTAGGACAAACAATCTGATGAAAATGCAAATGGAGCAGAACAGAAGTGAAATGGAGGCTATGGATGAACGGACCAACCTTGTATTTATTTCACTGATATTTACCTTATTAGGCTTTGCCGGACTCGTTTTTGCTTACCTAAAGAGTATAAAGAATCAACGACTGATTGCCGAACAAAAACATATTATTGAGAATTCTCTGGTTGAAAAAGATTCTCTCTTAAAAGAGATCCATCACAGGGTGAAGAACAATCTGCAAATGGTGTCCAGTCTTTTAAGTCTTCAGACAAAGAATACTCGAAGTAAAGCCGCTATTGAAGCCCTGGAAGAAGGGAAGAGTAGGGTAAAGGCAATGGCGCTGATCCACCAGAAATTATATCAGAATGATGACCTGTCTGTGATCGAAATGCAGGGATATATTGAAAGCCTAGTGAACAGTGTGCAATCTGTCTTTAAGAAAGGGGGCCATAGCATCAATATTACGATCGATGCAGAGGGAGTAGAGCTAGATATTGACAGGGCCATACCATTCGGCCTTATCCTTAATGAGTTGGTTTCTAATTCCTTTAAATATGCATTCCCCGAGGATAAACAAGATTGCCGGATCTATATCCATCTCCGAAAGAATGGGAATCAGGGCTATTTCGAATATACGGATAACGGAATCGGCCTCCCTGAAGATACTGATGAACGTACTAATTCTTCCATGGGTATCAGACTTATGAATCGGCTCGTAAATCAGTTGCAATCCACACTTAATATCGATAAATCTACAGAAGGTGTTCGTTTTTGGTTCAATTTTAAATAAATTAGGAGCCGTAAATAACACTTTATGAAGATCACCTTTCTTGGCCATGCTACCTTATTGATAAAATTGAAGGAGCATACCTTACTTATAGATCCATTTATTTCGGGCAACCCTATGGTGCCAGAATCAGTTTCTGTCAAAGGATTAAAACCCGACTACATATTGCTGACTCATGCACATCAGGATCATGTGCTGGATGTAGAAGAAATAGCAAAACAATCGGATCCCATGATCATTAGTAATTATGAAATTGCGATGTATTTTCAGGAGAAAGGGCTACGGATACACCCTATGAATCATGGAGGTAGCTGGACATTTCCATTTGGGACCATAAAGTATGTACAAGCAGTTCATACTTCATCATTTGCTGATGGCACCTATGGGGGGCAACCAGGAGGCTTTGTCCTTACCGCCGATGGAAAAACGATATATATCGCAGGAGATACAGCTTTAAGCATGGACATGAAGCTTATCCCAATGCAGCACAGACTTGATCTGGCCATACTTCCCATCGGAGATAATTTTACAATGGGTATTGACGATGCAGTAATGGCTGCCAACTTTGTGGAATGTAACCAGGTGCTAGGCTATCATTATGATACCTTTGGCTATATTGAAATTGATCATAAGAAAGCGAAAGCAACCTTTGCGAAAGCAGGAAAGGAACTTCACCTCCTTGGGATAGGTGAATCAATCAAAATCTGATTATACAACCTTACTTCGTTGCACCACATAATGCAACCACTTGGGGAAGAAGCGTTTTAGGTAAATACCCATAATTTCTTTCCCGCCAATAAAAACTTCAAACTTCTTTTTTGCTACGGCATGGATCATTTTTTTTGCAAAGAGATGAACCTCCATTCCCTTGGAAGTAGCATGGTCATTACTACGTTGAGGACTACCATCTGCTGTAAGTGCGTTTACTGCTACATTGGTTTTTATAAACCCGGGGCAAACCAGGGTAACTAAAATATTGTCTTTCTCATGCTCCATCCTTAGTACATCAAAAAAACCGTGGAGGCCATGCTTGGCGCCGCAGTATCCGGAACGAAACGGAGAACCAAAACGCCCCATTAAACTTGTGACCGTTACAAAATGACCTTTTTGTCGGGATATAAAATGAGGTAATAAAGCCTTGGACAAGGCAATGGTGCCCAAATAATTAATGTCGATAAGTTTTTTGTAAACATCAAAATCTGTGTCCGCAATTAGGGAGCGCTGACTGATCCCTGCATTATTTATAAGGATGTCAATATGTCCTATTACAGCAATCCCCTGTTCCACGCGGGCAGGCATTCCTTGGTGATCCCCGAGATCCACAGGTATTATATGAACCGCTGAAGGACCTGAACAATTAGACTTAACTTCCTTGAGCCTTTCAGTATTTCGTGCAGATAGGATCAATGTATTTCCCATGCCACTCAATTCATACGCCAGGGCTTCACCAATTCCGGAGGAGGCACCGGTGATCCAAATAACGGCACCCAATATACTTTTCATATCTTCTTTATTAGAGTCAAAATATAGCTAAATTTGTGTCAATCCTGTATGAAAGCAACTTACAAAAAACACATTCTTACCTTTAAGCAACCCGGAGGTACTTCGCGGGGTATATTAAGGCAGAAAGAAACCTGGTTTTTGATCCTGAAAGAGGACGGGCAGATGGGGATAGGCGAATGTGCCATGTTCAGGGGACTAAGTATAGATGATGTTGCAGGGTACGAATCGCAATTGCAATGGGTATGCGACCATGTTGATCGGGGTTTGGAATTCCTGTTATCGGCACTTGTTAATATTCCCAAGCATACAATTTGGGCTGGAACAGGCTTTTAGATCACTTGCTTCAAAAGATCCCTTTCATTTATTTCCCTCAGAATTCACAAAACAGAATGCTCCAATTGCTATCAATGGGCTGATATGGATGGGCAATAAGGAGTTTATGGAGGAGCAGATACGCCAGCGATTAACAGAAGGTTTTGCATGCCTCAAAATGAAGATAGGGGCGATCGATTTTGAAACGGAATTATCAATTTTAAAAGCATATTCGGGAACGGTTTCCATCTGATGAGATAGAACTCAGAGTAGATGCCAATGGGGCATTTGGAAAGGATGATGTGTTTTTTAAATTGGAAGAACTTTCAAGGCTGGAGATCCATTCCATTGAACAACCTATTAAACCCGGTAACCTTGAGTTAATGAAAGAAGTATGTACTTCAGGATTGATGGATATTGCGCTAGACGAAGAATTAATTGGGGTAGTTGATGAAACAAAAAGACAAGAATTGCTACATATAACTCCCCCGCAGTATATTATTTTAAAACCGAGTTTAATCGGTGGGTTTAAGGGAAGTATGGAATGGATTGGGTTAGCAAAAAAACAGGGGATTCAATGGTGGGTAACCAGCGCCCTTGAAAGCAATATTGGCCTCAATGCCATAGCACAGTGGACATTCACCTTAAATAATACCTTGCCTCAGGGCCTCGGTACCGGAAGCCTTTTTACAAATAATATAGAAAGTCCACTTGAGATAAGGGAGGGTAAGTTATTCTATAACAATGATTTAAATTGGAACTATAAACTAATAAATGAGCTATGTACATAGAGCAAGGATATGAAGGAAGTTTTAATTTGTGGAAATTTTGGGTACTTCCCCTGGGGTTTATTGGTTTTATGATTCTCAATTATATCTCAGTGCTTTATTCTCCGGTTTCTGTTGATGTCATGATGGCCGATCTCATAGACAAGTTGGGTTCTAATTTGGTACTCATCATGTTGTTATTGCCGTTGGCCATTGGACTTTTCTTTGTGCTTGGCTGGGTAAAACTGGTTCAGATGCAATCAATCAGAGCACTTACTACCTCACGAAAGAAAATAGACTGGAAACGGATCGGATTCGCTTTTTGTCTTTGGGGCACCATTACCGTAGTACTCGTAGGTATTGATATTTATTTTTCCCCGGAGAAATTTCAATTTAATTTTCAGCTGGTGCCTTTTATAAAGTTAGCGGTTATTGCCATATTACTGATCCCCTTACAAACCAGTTTTGAGGAATATATGTTCAGAGGGCATATGATGCAGGGACTGGGGTTGCTCGTTAAAAACAGATGGGTGCCACTACTTGTTACGTCTCTTTTATTTGGTCTGATGCACCTTGGAAACCCTGAAGTAGGTACTCTGGGCCCGGGGGTCATGATCTTTTATATTGGCACCGGACTCTTTTTAGGTATCATAACTTTAATGGATGAAGGCCTGGAGCTCGCTTTGGGTTTTCATGCTGCAAACAATCTTTTCGGGGCGCTACTGGTGACGGCAGATTGGACAGCCTTTCAAACAAATTCGGTCTATAGGGATATTTCAGATCCTGTTCTGGGATGGGATATTCTGGTGCCTGTATTCGTAGTATTCCCGATCTTACTCTTCTTCTTTGCCCGTAAATATGGGTGGAAGGATTGGAAAGAAAGATTAACGGGCAAAGTAGCCTCAAGAGAAGAATTTTTAGAAAGTCAGACACATGGATAGATCCTACAAAACCATCCATAAACATTTTAAATTTCAGGGAAGTCATTTTACTCCTTCTGAATTAAACGATGTGGCTTATAGCCTTATAAAAGAAGGAGATGAGGAAGAAAAAAGCATAGGGGATTTTTTAATGGACTGGCTCTCTCCGCATGATTCATTAGTCGTCAGAACATCGGGATCCACAGGAACCCCAAAAAACATTTCCTTATCGAAACAAGCCATGGTAAATTCTGCCTTGGCTACCGGATTATATTTCGGAATAAAAGAGAAGGATACTGCACTCTTGTGTCTTTCCGCCAGCCATATTGCAGCAAAAATGATGTTGGTACGTGCAATGGTTTTGGGATTGTCCCTTGATCATGTCACACCCTCATCTACCCCGTTAAGCGGACTGTTAATGTCGTACGATCTTTGTGCCATGGTTCCCTTGCAATTGGAAAAATCTCTGGACAACATCTCAAAAGTTAACCTCCTTCTGGTCGGTGGTGCTGCTGTTTCCAGAGAATTAACTGCCAAAATACAAAATGTGTCAACGCGGATTTACGAGACCTATGGGATGACGGAAACCTGCTCTCATATTGCAGCAAGGCCACTGAATGTACCTATGGAAAAAGGGGATCATCGATCCAATGCTTCGTTTTATACGATGGATGGCATCAGCGTTTCTGTAGATAACAGGAATTGCCTGCAAATTAATGCTCCTGCTTTAGGGGTGGATGTACTGAGTACCAATGATATTGTAAAACTAATTTCTGACACTGAATTTGAATGGATTGGTCGCTGGGACCACGTCATAAATTCCGGAGGTATAAAACTTTTTCCTGAGCAGATCGAAAAAAAATTAAGTCCGGTCATACAAGGTCGTTTTATGGTTGCAGGAATTCCCGATAAGACATTGGGAGCGAAGTTAGTGCTGATTGTAGAGGATAAGATCGATAAAGCTTCGCTGAGATCAACTATTGAAGACCTAAGAACTCTGGAGAAATTAGAAAAGCCGAAAGAGATCTATGAGTTTGGTAATTTCTTGTACTCGAAAAGTGGGAAACTGCTTCGCAAAGAGATTACGACCGCCTTGATAGCCTCACTCAAATAGTTTCAATACGCCTCAAAAGTTTGATCATTAAATAACTACCCGGGGGACCCCATCAACATACAGTGAGTTTTGCAAAAAAGGCTTCAGTCCCTCTTTCTGTCTTAGGGTCTTTTTTTAAGATTGGTTTGAGGCTTGTTAAAATTTAATGATTCCCTGCATTTTTGAATTTTTATGCTTTCAATATTATGCTAATAACTGTATCTTGATATAACGGATTTTTTTACGACCCATTACCAAATATTAAATAGTAGTAACCAAAACCTCGGTAGATGAAATATTTTTTTTGTACGTGTTTATTTTTAAGTTCCTTTCTCGTTTCTTCACAACATATACTGCCTGAGAAGGATAGAGCACAAGTGGTAGATGAGATACTTTCAGACCGTTTTGACCTTCTCTTGCCGCAGCTAATGGATGATACAGGCATCGATATGTGGATCGTCATTTCAAGGGAATACAATGAAGATCCTGTGCTAAGGACCATGCTGCCCGCTACCTGGCTTAACGCGCGTCGCAGGACCATCCTTGTCTTCTATAGAGATAGCGCTAAAAAAACTATTGAAAAACTGGCTGTTGCCCGCTATAATGTGGGCAAGAACATAGAATCTGCCTGGGATAAAGAAAAGGAACCTGACCAATGGAAGCGACTTATTCAACTTATTGAGTCGAGAAATCCTGCTAAAATAGGACTCAACTATTCCAGGGATCATAATATTGCGGACGGCCTGGATAAGACAGACTATGATGAATTCATGTCCTATTTGCCTGCCAAATACCAAAAAAGGGTTGGTTCTGCGGAGCAATTGGCTGTGCGTTGGATAGAAACACGGACAGAAAGGGAAATGGTTATTTACAGTCAGTTGGTGAGTATCACTCATAATATCATAAAAGAAGCATTTTCAGAGGCGGTCATCACCCCGGGGATCACAACTACTTCTGAGGTGGAATGGTGGATGCGTCAGAAAGTGACGGATCTGGGATTGGAAACCTGGTTTCATCCTACCGTAGATATTCAAAGATCGAATGAGACTCTGGTGAGCCACCTCTATTCCTTTTCCGGACGCCCGGATGACATGGTCATCTTACCCGGGGATCTGTTACATTGTGATTTTGGGATCACGTATTTACGTTTAAATACGGATTGCCAGGAATTGGCATATGTACTCCGTCCCAAAGAGATCCAAGCTCCTAAATTCCTGGTGGATGCACTGAAAAAGGGAAATAAGGTGCAGGATTTTTTAACAACCAATATGAAAAAAGGTTTAACAGGGAATCAAATTCTTGCCGCCGCACTCGCTGAAGCTAAGGCGGACGGATTGCGACCTGCAATTTACACTCACCCCCTGGGCCTGTACGGCCATTCTGCAGGCACAACCATTGGAATGTGGGATTCCCAGGGAGGCGTAATGAAAGATGATGGCGAAAACTACCCTTTGAATTTAAATACGGTCTATGCCATTGAGTTAAACACCACGGTCAATATTCCTGAGTGGAAACGGGATATCAGAATTATGTTAGAGGAAGCTGGTTTTTATGGCACTGAGGGTTTTAGGTATGTCAGTGGAAGGCAAACAGAATTATTGCTTATTCCCAGACCAAGTGCTGTTCTAGGGCAGTAAGTTGCAGCTACATGCTTAAATCTATGTTAATGTAAGTATAAATTCAGCCAAACTTTTCTTATCTTTTAAAGGGTTGTTATAATTTTAACCTAAAGAAAAAAAAATTGGTTATGAAAGGAATTAATATACGATTACTCCTGTTGTTTTGTATGTTCCCGGCTCTGGTCTTATGTCAGGAATTACGACTTATCAAGGGAAAAATTACCGACGGAAATCAGCCTCTTGCTGATGTTGAAATTTCCCTGGAAGGAAATTCTGATCAACTATTCACTGCTGCTGACGGCTCTTACGAAATAGAGGCAAAACCCGGAGATGTCATTTCTTTTAAATACAATGGAATGAAGGAAGTGCGCATCCGTGTAGAAGATGTTACACGCTTTCTCAGTTTTGTTATGGTGCCGGATTATGTGGAATTAGATGAAATTACCGTTTCCCGCCGTTTGAAAAGTCAAACGGATATGGAACAGCAATACAAATTTAACCAGCGGATCATTCGTACAGCCTTTGGGTATTTAGATGCAGATAACGCCGCGGGGCGTATTCGTATCATTGATGGAAATGCCATCAACCCTATAGGGGTGTGCATTCTCGACTATTTGAGGAACCGATTTTCCGGAGTTACTGTTGTTGGTGGATGCAATAGCGTGGAAGATGGATATGTAGTGGTCAGAAACGTAGGGAGTCTGGGTAATCCGGTTCCTGCTATTTATGATATAGACGGACAGATTTTTGATCAGACACCGATCTGGTTAGACATCAACCAGATTGAGCGTTTAGCTATTCTCAGTACCTACTCCCTGACAACCCGTTACGGACAGTTTGCTGCCGGAGGGGTAATAGTGATCAATACCGTAAATGGTGTCTCCAGTTTTGTAGGAGGTGCCCAAAAAAGAGGTCCGGAAGTACGAGCGCTGGCCAAAACGGAAATAGAGGCCAATGACCCTTCCTACCTAAAATCGCTTCGCTCAAGTGTTTCAGCTTCAGGGGCACAGGAGGTTTATAATCTTAATGCTTCTAAATACAGTGCTTCGCCCTATTTCTTCCTCGATGCTTATGATTATTTCTATTCACAAAGGCAAGACCGCGATTTTGCGGACAGGATCATTACAGAGAATTTTGGGCGATTCAATAATAACCCGGTTGTTTTAAAAGCACTTGCCTATCTCTATCAGGAACAGGGGAGATATGAAAAAGCCGTGGAGCTTTACAAGGAAATATTTATACTGAGACCCTCTTATAGCCAATCGTACTACGATATGGCGATGGCCTACTCGGATGCCCGAGAGATCAGGAAAGCGGCAGCTATGTTTGGTCGTTACCAATACCTGCTGCAGGAAGATTTTCTGATGCCCTCAGACCATTTATGGCTGATCCAGCAGCACGACAGTGACAACCTGTTCCAGAGGGAAGGTGAGAAATTAGGGACCGACATGCGCTTGGTTACCAGAGACGATTATGTTCAGAATGCTACACGCCTACTTTTGGAATGGAACGATAGTGAGGCAGAATTTGAGTTGCAATTCGTAGATCCAAATAATAAGACCTTTAACTGGTCTCATACCCTGGCTGATAATGCCGACCGGATCGAGGATGAGAAGATCGCCGGATACAGCATGGAAGAATATGTGATAGATCCTGCAACCCCGGGTCCCTGGCAGATGAATGTCAAATATTTGGGCAATAAAAATCTAAATCCTACCTATTTAAAATTGACTGTTTGGTATCACTTTGGAACCAAGAATCAACAAAAGGTGGTTTACACCTTTAAATTGCGGCTCAAGGGCACCAATCAGCAGCTAATTACCCTTAATAATCCGGGAACTCTTCAAGGGTCAAATTGAAAAAGGAGTGCTGAGGTCAATTAATTGACCAACAATCGCATTTAAGGATATTTGGAAGTGAATCTCCCCTCTTTTGGGAGTGTCGATTATTCGTTTAAATAAACCACCTTGTCGCGATCTCAGACCTGGAGTACGCCCATATTGAAGCTCTTTTCTATTGGGGCATGGTTGGCAGCTTCAATCCCCATAGAGATCCATTTACGGGTATCCAGGGGGTCAATAATAGCGTCTGTCCATAACCGGGCCGCGGCGTAGTAAGGAGATATCTGGTTGTCGTAGCGCTCCTTTATTTTATTAAAAAGCTCCGCTTCCTTTTCGGGAGTGATCTTCTCACCGCGTTTTTTTAAGGATGCGGTTTCTATTTGTAAGAGTACTTTTGCCGCAGAATTTCCGCTCATTACAGCGAGTTCGGCACTGGGCCAGGCAACTATTAGTCGGGGATCATAGGCCTTACCGCACATGGCATAATTCCCTGCTCCGTAACTGTTGCCAACGACGACAGTAAATTTAGGGACCACAGAATTGCTTACGGCATTCACCATTTTAGCCCCGTCCTTAATGATTCCGCCGTGCTCACTTTTACTGCCAACCATAAATCCTGTTACATCCTGCAGAAATACCAACGGGATCTTTTTTTGATTACAATTAGCTATAAATCGGGTAGCCTTATCCGCAGAATCTGAATAAATGACACCGCCAAACCGCATTTCTCCTTTTTTTGTTTTGATCACCTTTCGCTGATTGGCTACGATGCCTACCGCCCAACCGTCAATTCTTGCATAACCTGTAAGGATGGTCTTGCCATAACCTTCTTTATACTGCTCAAATTCTGAATTATCTACCAGTCGTTTGATGATCTCCAGCATGTCATATTGATCTGATCTCGAGGCCGGCAAGAGGCCGAAGATATCGTCTTGTTTCTCTTTTGGAAGCGAGGCCTTTACACGGCTAAATCCGGCTTTAGGTGATTCTCCAAACTTATCCAGTAATTTTTTAATGGTATCCAGGGCATCCTTATCATCTTTCGCTTTATAATCCGTCACCCCACTTATTTCACAATGTGTAGTAGCACCTCCCAGGGTTTCATTGTCAACATTTTCACCTATAGCTGCCTTTACCAGATAACTGCCAGCCAAAAAGATACTCCCCGTTTTATCTACGATCAGTGCCTCATCGCTCATTATGGGCAGATAGGCCCCGCCTGCAACACAACTCCCCATAACGGCCGATATTTGTGGGATACCCATACTGCTCATTACCGCATTATTGCGAAAGATCCTTCCAAAGTGTTCCTTATCCGGAAAAATTTGTTCCTGCATGGGCAAATAAACCCCTGCACTGTCTACCAGATAGATTATCGGCAGTCTGTTCTCAATTGAAATCTCCTGAGCCCTTAAATTCTTTTTGGCGGTAATAGGAAACCAGGCGCCTGCTTTTACCGTGGCATCATTGGCCACAATGACACATTGCCTCCCCTGTACATAGCCAACAACCACTACCACACCTCCTGAAGGGCAGCCTCCGTGTTCCTGATACATCCCATGTCCGGCAAAGGCGCCGATTTCGATTTGTTCAGATCCCTTGTCGACTAAATAGTTGACCCGTTCTCTGGCGGTCATTTTCCCCTGGGCGTGTTGCTTTTCAATGCGGGCTTGTCCTCCGCCAAGGGCTACTTTTGCAAGCTGTTTTTTTAATTCCGAACGCTTTAATTTGTTATGATCTTCGTTGATATTGAAGGAAATGTCCATCTGATTTTCACTGTTTCTATTGGCCCATAAATATAAGCAGTATTATTCATTAACTTTGGTATAAATAAGAAGGAAATATGGCTAACAGTATAGGTTGGGGTATCATTGGACTAGGAAATATCGCCCATAAATTTGCAAAAGATCTCGCCTTAATTCACGATGCTGCCTTAATGGCCGTGGCTTCAAGATCTATACAAAAATCAATAGCTTTCAAAGAGGAATTCAAAGTCCCCAATGCGTTTGATAGCTATAAAGCGCTTTTTGAATGTGAAGAAGTGGAGGTCGTTTATATAGCCCTGCCGCATTCTGAACATCTGAAATGGAGTATCATGGCCATGGAACATGGGAAGCATGTTCTTTGTGAAAAACCGATAGGGGTAAACCTTGCCCAGGTTCACGAAATGATCAATACTTCAAGAAAACACAATGTATTTTTAATGGAGGCTATGTGGAGTCGTTTTATTCCTGCCGTACAAAGGGCAAAGGATCTTGTAGAAGCTGGTGAGATTGGGGCAGTTGGATATTTACATGCTGACTTCGCCTTTTTTGGATTAGACAGGGACCGTGAAGGACGGTTGTTAAATCCTGAATTAGCGGGAGGGTCTTTATTAGATATTGGTATTTACCCTGTCTTTCTTGCCTATTTAATTCTGGGGATTCCGGAATCTATTGAAGCTTCTGCAAAATTTATAGAAACCGGTGCAGAGATACAGATAGCTATTCAGTTTACATATCCGTCTGCGCATGCCGTATTATTTAGTGGATTAAGTGCCAACAGTTCGATGGATGCCAGTGTTGCAGGCAGCGATGGCACCATTATTATTCATTCAAGATGGCATGAGTCACAAGCAGTTTCTGTAATCAAGGGTACTAAAACTGAAAAAATGAACCTCCCTACGGTTGGCAAAGGTTATACCTATGAAATAGAAGAAGTCCATCGTTGTCTTTCAGAAAAAAAGATCGAGAGTTCATTGTGGTCGCATAAGAATAGTTTGGAATTGATCGGTCTTCTGGACAAGATTCGTTCAAAGGCTGGCATCAACTTTCCATTTGAATGATAAAATTCACCCATATGGATTTATTTTCGACTGTTTTTACGATATTTGAGAATAACTAAAAGAAATTTTATGGCGATGGATAAAAATACCGTTTTAGCTTGGGCAACATTCATTATGATTATTGTGGGGTTAGCTCTAATAGCATTGGGTGCTTTTAGATATGATGATATAGCCGGTTACGGATTTGCTTCAGTAGGGATCGGATTCTTTGCCATAGCTTGGGTCTTCAATGCCCTGAAAGGTCGAGTGTAAACCTTCATATTATACTTCAACTAGTACTAATTTTACAAAGCTGTTTTTAACTGATGTCAGACGATAAAAAGGTCATATTCTCCATGTCCGGAGTTACCAAGACCTACAAAAATGCCAATACACCTGTACTAAAAAATATTTACCTGAGTTTTTTCTACGGGGCCAAGATCGGAATACTGGGTCTCAATGGATCAGGTAAGTCAACCTTACTTCGGATAATAGCCGGGACGGATAAAAATTATCAGGGGGATGTGGTTTTTTCCCCCGGATATAAAGTCGGCTATTTGGAGCAGGAACCGGAATTGGATGACTCTAAAACGGTCCTGGATATTGTAAAAGAAGGCGTTGCTGAAACGGTGGCTATTCTGGATGAATACAATAAGATCAATGACATGTTTGGCTTGCCTGAAGTGTATGAGGATGCCGATAAGATGCAAAAACTCATGGATAAACAAGCGGCCCTGCAAGACCAGATAGATGCTGCAAACGCTTGGGAACTAGATACGAAGCTAGAGATCGCTATGGATGCACTCAGAACTCCGGAACCCGATAAGAAAATAAGTGTCTTATCCGGAGGGGAACGAAGAAGGGTAGCGCTGTGCCGACTTTTATTACAAGAACCTGAAATACTTTTATTGGATGAACCTACGAACCATTTAGATGCGGAATCTGTTCACTGGTTAGAGCATCATCTGGCGACCTATAAAGGAACTGTGATCGCGGTTACGCACGACCGGTATTTTTTAGATAATGTAGCCGGATGGATCCTCGAATTGGATAGGGGAGAAGGGATTCCATGGAAAGGCAATTACAGCAGTTGGCTCGATCAGAAATCAAAACGATTGGCGCAGGAAAGCAAGCAAGCTTCCAAAAGGCAGAAGACCCTGGAACGCGAATTAGAGTGGGTACGACAGGGAGCAAAAGGACGCCAAACCAAGCAGAAGGCCCGTTTGAATAATTATGACAAATTACTGAGTCAGGATCAGAAAAAATTAGATGAAAAATTAGAGATTTATATTCCCAATGGTCCGCGTTTGGGCACCAATGTAATTGAAGCCATTGGCGTAAGTAAAGGATTTGAAGATAAATTACTTTATGACAACCTAAATTTTAAACTGCCACAAGCCGGTATTGTAGGGATCATAGGTCCTAACGGGGCGGGAAAAACTACCATCTTTAAGATGATTATGGGTGAGATTTCTCCAGATAAAGGGGATTTTAAAGTAGGGGAGACAGCGAAGCTCGCTTACGTAGATCAAAGTCATTCTAATATTGATCAGGAGAAAACCATTTGGCAGAATTTTAGTGATGGCCAGGAATTGATCATGATGGGAGGCCGACAGGTAAATTCGCGGGCCTATCTCAGCAGGTTTAATTTTTCTGGCAGCGAACAGAACAAAAAGGTGAGCATGCTTTCGGGCGGGGAGCGAAACAGGCTTCATCTAGCCATGACCTTAAAGGAAGAAGGCAATGTCCTCCTACTCGATGAGCCTACCAATGATCTGGATGTAAATACGTTAAGAGCTTTGGAGGAAGGTCTGGAAAATTTTGCAGGCTGCGCTGTGATCATATCGCACGACCGGTGGTTCCTGGATAGAGTGTGTACCCATATCCTGGCTTTTGAAGGTGACTCTGAAGTGTATTTCTTTGAGGGGTCTTTTTCTGAATATGAAGAAAACAAAAAGAAACGCCTGGGGGTAGATCTTACCCCAAAAAGATTGAAATACAAAAAACTAATCAGGTAACTACCCCAATTAATAAGGATCGTTCGGATACCAGTCGAGTTGTACTACTTCAATCGCTGCATCCTCCGCGTTCACAAGCGCTTCAAACTTTGATACATCACTCACATCTGGTCTGCCTCTGAAATGATAGGGATACACCTGTTTTGGTTTGAATTCTAGCACGGCATCCGCAGCTTTATCAACTGTCATAGTATAGGGTAAATTCATGCAGACAAAGGCCTTGTCTATATTTTTCAATGCTCGCATTTCAGGAATGTCTTCCGTATCTCCAGAAAAGTAAACTCTTTCTTTTCCCAATGTGAGTACATATCCGTTGCCCCTTCCTTTAGAATGGAAACTCTTGGCCTCTTCCCGTAGGTTGTACATGGGGATCGCTTCAACGTTTACACCGAAAAATTCTTTAGAATCTCCGTTGTTTAAAACATCGATCTTAGCGCTGATTTGTTCAGGGATTTGATCAGCCACTGCCTGAGGTGCTATGATCCTGGTATTCGCGATTTTAAGCCCTTCCAGGGTTTCCTGACTTAAATGATCCCCATGAATATCTGTTATCAAGATCATGTTGGGAGCTGGATATGCTGCATAGGCATCGGTACTGCCTACAGGATCGACAAAAATGGTGACGTCGCCCCATTTCAAAACCGCTGACGCGTGTTCTATTGGAAATATCTCAAGATCGGCTGAAGTCTTGTCATCCATTCTGGCAGAGGCGTTTAAAGGTTGGTCTTCTATGGCCGTCTCAGTTTTCTTGTTCTCCTTACAACCAATAAATAGGGTAGTGCATAGAAGTAAAGCCGTCGCGATTGTTCTCATGGAAAAATAGTTAATGGGTTTAATTTATCCTAAATATAAAGAGGATTAGTGGTATCGCTTAGAACATTAACGACATTTTAATATTGCTGCGCTTATAAGGGGGCGGAATTTCCATGGGGATCTGATTAAAACCAAATTTTTTATATAAATGTATAGCTGGTATCAGTAAGGTGTTGGAATAAAGAATGATGGCGGATTTTTGTTCTTCTTTACAATAATCGATCGCATACCTTAATAAAACATGTCCAATTTTTTGTCCCTGATTTTCTTTTCTAACGGCCATTTTACCTAACTCAAAGGTATTGGCATCCGCAGGAAGGAGTGAAAAACATCCTACGATGGTTTCCTTTTGTTGTGCAAAAAAGATCTGGCCGCCTTTATCGATGATTTCTTCCTGACAATGATCTAGTAAATCTAAATCCTTTGGTTCCACATAAAAGTATTCAGTTAACCAGGCAATATTTAACTCCTTAAATGTCTGAGCCAGGTGGGGTTGGAAAGGGATAATGCGGAGCGTCATAGGATTGTGATTATTTCTAACTCATGAGTTTATTGACCTTAAGAACCCGATAGCTATGGAAAATACAATTATTTTTTAATTCAAAAATCTAAAAAGAAGGTTTCTCCGTATATAGCATGTAACCATTTTACAAAAAGTAAAAAAAGCGTTTTAAAACTTTTACACTATGACTGAAACAAAAAACAATAACGGATTAAAAGTAATTGCCGGTTTATTAGGGGTAGTACTATTGGGTACTATTATCTATACCGTTAGTCTTTATCAAGACAAGAAAAAAGTACAAACTGAACTTACCCAGGAAAAGGATTTGGTCGTTGAGGACCTTAACAACCTTAAATCTGAGTATGACAAAGCTATCCTTGAAAGCAATGCTACTAATGAAGAATTGGTAGAAGCCAGAGATAGAATTGCCAAGTACATCGATTCTGTACAAACTATGAAAACTGATCTTTCTTCTTTAAGAAGGTACAGAAATCAGGTGGCTGTTTTAAAACAAGAAAGAGAAGTACTGCTTCAGCAAGTAGATTCTTTAACCAGATCTAACTCTCTTTTAGCGATGCAAAGAGACAGTACGTTTGTAGAATTAGAAAAACAAGCGGTCTTCAACGACTCATTGGTTGTTCAAAACACTCAATTGGCAGAAGCTGTAGAAAGAGGTTCAGCACTTAACCTTTCAACTTTTAATGTTGATGCAGTTAGAGAGAGAAGTAGCGGTAAAATGGTATCTACTCAGAGAGCCAGTAGAACTGACAAACTAAAAGTTTGTTTTACCATTGCTGATAATGTGATCGCTCAGGCAGGAGACAGACAATTCTTAATTGAGGTATTAGATCCTCAAGGAAACGTTCTTGGTGGCGGAACCACAAAAACAAATGATGAAGGCGCCTCAGTATCCTACAGTAAGGGAACAGATTTCTATTACGAAAATCAAGATCTTGATGTTTGTGACTTTATCAATAAGCCAGCAGGAGATTTTCAATCAGGAAATTACATGGTTAATGTATATGACGATGGCCTGAAACTTCTTGGAACTTCCAAGTTCACATTGAAATAAGATCCTTTTGATCAAAATAAAAAGGGCCTTCAATTGAAGGCCCTTTTTTATTTGTATACTTACTTTTTTAAGGACCCTACCATTTCTTCGGGCTTTACCCACTCATCGTATTCTTTTGCGGTAACATAGCCAAGGTTTACGGCCTCTTCCCGTAAGGTGGTGCCATTCCTGTGCGCTGTATTAGCGATCTCAGCAGCCTTATAATAACCAATTTTTGTGTTAAGAGCGGTGACCAGCATCAGGGAATTATTAAGTAATTGCTTTATGACCTTGTGATTTGGTTCTATCCCAGCCGCACAATGCATATCAAAACTAACACAGGCATCCCCGATTAATTCTGCAGATTGTAACAAATTGGCGGCCATAACCGGTTTAAATACATTCAGTTCATAATGGCCCTGCGCTCCACCAACACTTATGGCCACATCATTGCCCAATACCTGAGCACATACCATGGTGAGTGCCTCACATTGAGTAGGATTCACTTTTCCTGGCATAATAGAACTTCCTGGTTCATTTGCCGGGATAATTATTTCACCGATTCCGGAACGAGGGCCAGAGGCCATCATACGGATGTCGTTGGCGATTTTATTAAGTGAAACCGCTAATTGTTTTAGGGCACCATGGGTTTCAACAAGGGCGTCGTGTGCCGCAAGGGCTTCAAATTTATTTACCGCCGTTTTAAAGGGCAATCCGGTAAACTTCGCAATGTATTTGGCTACCATCACATCATACCCTTCAGGGGTATTTAAACCGGTTCCTACGGCTGTTCCCCCGAGGGCCAGTTCACTAAGATGTTCCATAGTATTCTGAAGCGCTCGTATACCATGGTCTAATTGGGAAACATAGCCGGAAAATTCCTGTCCTAAGGTCAAAGGCGTAGCGTCCATTAGGTGTGTTCTGCCAATTTTGACGATATCGTTGAATTCAGTCACCTTTTTTTGAAGGGTATTCCGGAGTTGGGTAACACCCGGGATCGTAACTTTTGCGATCTTGGTATAGGCCGCAATATGCATCCCGGTTGGAAAAGTATCATTAGAGGATTGAGATTTATTTACATCATCATTGGGTTGAATACTTTTTTCACCCACTCCTATTTTCTTTCCAGCCAATTCCTGCGCTCTGTTCGCAATTACCTCATTTACATTCATATTGCTCTGAGTTCCAGAACCGGTTTGCCAGATCACCAATGGGAATTGGTCGTCTAGTTTACCTTCTAGAATCTCGTCACAGACCATGGAGATCAAATCCCTTTTCTCTGCGGAAAGTACCCCCAGGTCATGGTTGGTAAAAGCGGCGGCTTTTTTTAAATGTGCAAAACCATAGATAATATCTAATGGCATGGAGGCCGGAGGGCCTATTTTGAAATTGTTTCTGGATCGTTCTGTTTGGGCACCCCAGTATTTGTCAGCAGGCACCTTTACTTCACCCATGGTATCTTTTTCAATCCTGAATTCCATATGTCTTTTATTTTGGTCCTAACAAAGGTAAGGTTTGAAGGATTAATTTCTTTTTTTGCATCCTATAAAATTTCTTAAGTAAGATTTGCAATTTTTGGGTATTTCCAAGTATCTTTGCTTAGCAAAGCATGTACTATGTTCGAATTTGATCAATATTTAGGATTTCTGGCTTTTTTAACCATTGTAACTATCGGATTTTGGTTAATGATGTTTCTAATACTATTTGTAGTACCTTACTGGTTAGGAGGAAATCTTATGGAAATCTTTAAAGAAAAACGCGAGGCCAGAAGAGCTAAGCGCAATCGATAAAAAAAGAAGCCAATTGGCTTCTTTTTTGTTTTATTATGTGAATACCTTATCAAGTACCTTCAAATTCATACTCTTCCTCTCCACCACGTCCATTTCTGTTTCTTTGATTTTGGGACTGATTGAATCTATATAAGAAGGACAGGGTGATCTGTCTTTCTCTCCATTGAAATTCACTATAGGTTGCTACCGTATTCGTAATGGTTTCAGTTCTCCGTTTTCTCGAATTGAAAAGGTCACTTACATTGAGGGATAAGGTGGCTTTGTCTTTAATTACATCCTTACTGAATGCCAGGTTAGTGCTTAAAATTCCTTTGTTTGTGTTTTGAGCATCTTTATTAGGTCCTCTGTAAAAAAGGTTTGTCTGAAAATCAATACTTCCGGGTAGGGGTATTTTGGCACTGAATCTGGTGAACCAAGTGAAGTTGTCCGCATCGAAATTTTGTGTGATTTCTTCTCCAAAAAAATCGGTATACGTATAGTCTCCACGTAATTGTTGTTGAAATAAATTCAGGTTCCATGTTAATCGCCAATCGCGTTTTGGTGTATAGGTGGTGGTGAATTCCATTCCTAGTCTTTTATCTGTCGCTAAATTGATGGGTGTTCTCACCTGCACCGGAACGAAAATAGGATTTGCTGGATCATCCGGGTTTTCAATTTCTACAAAATCACCGGTTTCCTGTGTAATAAACTGAAATACGCCTGTAGACCTATTATAGTATGCAGAAGTAGTAAATGTAATTTTGTCCCATCTTTTCAGGTAACCGATGTCGAACGCATTGGTGTAAGTTGGGTCCAGATCCGGATTCCCCTGAAAAAGATTGGTGTTGCTCGATCTTGAAGGGAAAGGATTGATGAAACGGGAACGCGGCCTTCTCAACCTTCGGCTATAGCTTATAGTAAGTTGCTCCATTTCTGTAAATTCATATCCAAGAAAAAGTGATGGGAACCAGTCTGTATATTTCTTATTTGTTACGTCATCAGTATCCACTAATTCAATTCCAATATCTGAAGATTCCATTCGAAGGCCGCTCAAGATGCTGAACTTCTTAACTTTAGTGCCTAATTGAATATAGGCAGCGTTTACGTATTCTTTATAATTAAGTTCATTGCTGAAATTTGGATCTCTATCCAAAACACCATCTTCCAGGATCCCGAAATCAAAATCCGTATTAAAATTATTAAATGTACCCCTGTACCCCATTTCAAACTGAGACAAGTTTTCTTTGCCAAAAGGCAGTATATAATCAAATTGGGCCAATTGGTTTATCTGAGATTCATCATTAATTGTTTGCTCTGTGGGTAAGGGCGTATCTTCGCCTATCACAATTTCATTAATAATAGAATTTTCTATTTCATTCCCTGTGGAATATTGATAATCCATTGTAAATTCATGACCTTCCCTTTCAAAGGTTTTTTTGTAGTTAACGGAGTATTGTACATTTTCATCCACCTCATCTTCCAGCGTAAACCTGTTTCTTTGAATGGTAGGGTCCCTCACTTCATCGAAGTTGAAAAAATCAATATCTACCGTATTTTCTCCGTCCGAATTTCTAATTACCAGAGAGTTTGTTATACTACTTGTTTCGCTGAAGAAATATTCAAACCCAATGTTCGTATTGAAGCTATTGTCCTGCCTTTGATAATCTCGGATCTCATCCTGAAAACTTACGGTATTTCCGTCTTCATCAAAATTTTCCTGATCAAATTCAGCATTTCCGGGAGCATCCCTGTACCTGTAAGTGGTTGTTGTAAAAATATTGAATTTTTCGCGCCGAAGATTCAGACTTAACGCCCCTCCATAATTATCAGGATATCCTGCAAATAGATTAATGGAACCATTGATACCAGCGGTTTTACTCTGTTTTAAAATAATATTCAGGATCCCGGCAGTACCTTCGGCATCGTATCTTGCAGAAGGATTCGTAATAACTTCTACGCGCTCAATGGATTCCGCTGGCAATTGCTGCAGTGCCTGAGGGCTTAACCCCGACAGGGCTGAGGGTTTGCCATTGATTAAAATACGGACACTCTCATTCCCCCGCAGACTTATATTGCCCTCTACATCTACAGTTACTGAAGGGACATTATCTAAAACATCGGTAACTGAACCTCCACGTACCGTTAAATCCTGACCAACATTGTATACTTTTTTATCTAATCTAAGTTCTACTGTAGTGCGTTCCCCTGTGACCACAACATCGGCTAATTGCTGAGCGTCGATCTCCAGTTGAATCGTGCCGAGGTCCACTGAACTTCGATAGGTCTGTGCTTTGAGAGAAAATGTCTTGTAGGATAAATATTCTACCCTTACATTGTATTGGCCTGGCATTGTTTCCACAGAAAACTTACCGTCTATATTGGAGATCCCCCCGGTTACCATTTCTGGTCTACGCACGCTTTGAAGCACCAGGGTGGCATATTCTAGTGGTTGCCCGGTTTCCTTGTCGTATACAGTCCCGGAAATTGTGATAGGAGTAACGTTTTGCCCAGATGGTCTTTGAGAAAAGGACATTAAAAATGCCATTAAAAATAATGGCAAAACGATAAGTTTTTTCATTTAAGATTTATTTTTCTTCTTCTTCTTTTTGGACTTGGCTTTTTTACCACCATTCTTGCGATACTCCAACAAAGCCTCGTATTTATCTTCAGGAAGGCTCGATTTCAGTTCTAAGTCCTGATTTGTATTGATGTTTTCATAAGCTTCCCTTGATTTTTCCGGGCTCAATTCTAAGATCTGAACCTCTATTCGTTGCTGAACATACTTCGTAAGGATTGATGTAAGAATAGCTTGTTCAAAATCGTTCAAATCCAATGCCTCCGTGATCTTTGGCATTTCGGCGGCCACCATTTCATCCGCTGTCATTGGTTCAGGCTTTTCTCGTGGAACCTGAGCCTGGGGTACAATCCTTCTTCTGCCTGTAGCCCCGTAATTCCGGTCATATTGGGCCTGGGCAACAGGTACCATAGTAAGGAAAAGAAGGAAAAAAGCGAATAGGTTTATGGTTGTTTTCATAACTCTGATTTCAAATGTAAACTGATGATGAAGGCGGGGCGGTTAAATGTTTGTTAAAAGACTAGTAGTACTTAAACATTTCTGAAAATATTAAGAAAAAATATATGATTTTAGGAAAAGCTATTTAGTGGTCCAGGAATTTCGAGATTTTTTCAGGGGGCCTCCCAATCACTCCTTTATTATTCTTAAGAACAATAGGTCTTTCAATGAGTTTAGGATATTTGACTAAGGCATTTAGTACCATCTCCTCCGTAAGTTCCTTTCCCTTGAATTCTGACTTCCATATAGCTTCCTGTGTTCTTACAAGGTCTATGGGTTTAATACCGAGTTGATCGATGATCTCTTTTAGCTCCCTGGCGCCCAGAACGTCATCCAAATAACGGATAATCTCATATTCTTTACCGCTCGCTTCTACCAAGGCAAGGCCTTCTCGCGATTTTCGGCACCGTGGATTGTGGTAAATTCTGATCATAGTTTAATTTTCATGTTGCTGTCCCATCATCATAAGAAAGGCCTTTAAAAAAAGATCTATATCGCCGTCCATTACGGCATCTACATTCCCTGTTTCTTCTCCTGTTCTTACATCCTTTACTAACTTGTATGGATGCATTACGTAATTCCGGATTTGTGAACCCCATTCTATTTTCATCTTGGAGGATTCAATTTCCGCTCTTGCTTCCTGTTTTTTGCGTAATTCAATTTCATACAATTGAGATTTAAGCATTTTCAGGGCAGTGGCTCTGTTATCGTGTTGGGATCTGGAATCCGAACAGGATATTTGAATCCCGGAAGGTTTATGAAACAGTTGTACTTTGGTCTCTACTTTATTAACATTCTGTCCTCCTGCACCGCTGGAGCGTGCTGTAGTGATCTCTATGTCTGCCGGATTTACCTCTATCTCAATACTGTCATCTACCAAGGGATAGACATAAACAGATGCAAATGAAGTATGTCTCTTGGCATTACTGTCAAAAGGGGAAATACGTACCAATCTGTGAACGCCATTTTCGCCTTTCAACCATCCAAAAGCATAATCTCCATCAATTTCTAAGGTTACTGTCTTGATACCGGCCACGTCACCCTCCTGATAGTTGAGCTCTTTTACCTTAAAACCGTTTTTTTCGCACCACATCAGATACATGCGCATCAGCATGGCTGCCCAATCACAACTTTCTGTACCACCGGCACCAGCGGTGATCTGCAGAACGGCTGTCATTTCATCCCCTTCTTCAGAAAGCATGTTCTTGAATTCGAGTTTTTCAACGGCAGTCAACTCCTTTAGCATATTGCGCGTCTACTTCTTTGGCAGATACATCACCTTCTTTATAAAACTCTAGCAATACCTCCAGTTCACTCGCCAGAACCAGGGCATCATTATAATCTTCTACCCATTTTTTTTTGGATTGAAGTTGGCGCATTTTTTCCTGGGCCTCCTGGGGATTGTCCCAAAAATCAGGGGCGAGGGTTTTTTCTTCTTCGTTTTCTATTTCTATCAACTTGGCATCTATGTCAAAGATACCTCCTTAACGCACCAAGGCGCTCTATAAGATCTTTTTGCTGATCTGCAGTAGTCATTGTAGTCTATTTTCCTTCAAAAGTACCACACTTTTACGGACTAGTAAATATTAAAAAATGATTTTATTGTTGTTGTTCCCCATGGACCTGTACACTGTGGTTGGTGGTGTTACTGCCCTGGGAATACAAAATACCTTTTAAGGGAGAACAATCCACATAGTCTTTGCCATGGGCAACTTTAATGTGGTTCTCGCTGGCAATCAGATTGTTTGTTGGATCAAAACCTACCCACCCCACATCTTCAATATACGCTTCGGTCCAGGCATGCATTTGAGAATCGCCAAAGTATCCGTTACCCTGATGTAAATACCCTGAAACATAACGACAAGGAATACCGTATTTTCGGGCGATGGCACAAAATAAGTGGGCAAAATCCTGGCATACTCCCTTTCTTTCTTCTAGTATTTCGTCTAAGGTAGTGCCCACGTGGGTAACTCCCGGGGTATAAAATATTTTTTCAAACACCCATTTGTTTAAAGCCTGAAGGTTCTCAAAAACAAATTTATCTCTTTGATACTCATAGAAATGACTATGGTGTTCCATTAAAGCTGTTAGTGCGGTCCTTCGCAAAAAGGGTTCGTGATCAACTTTAAACTGAAGTTGTTGATATTTAAAATATTCATCTGCCTGGCTAATCGGGAGGATAAAATCGAAAGGATTAGAAGGTTCCTTGAGAAGTTTAAAACCAGCCTCAAAGGAAATTGTATCAAACGTTGTCTTTGCGCGGATTCTAATGGTTCTGAAGCCATAGGCATTGGTTGAGAATTCATACGGAAAAGCCATAGAATTCTTAAAGGAAACAGACACCAATTTTTGGTTGCTGTTCTCATCGGGGATAATAAGAAATTGCCAGCGGGCCTCCTTAACAGGATGATCATAGGCATTCTCTGCTTTGTAAATAATATTATATTCTAGAGACATAAATTTATCCGGACCAAAGGGAGGTGGTCCTCTTAATAATGAAAGAATTCGTTTTCCATTTTGTTGCCAATATCGGCTAAATTTTTTAACATGTCCTCAATGTATTCCTTAATGTTCCCTTCGATTTCTTCAATGTACTTATATTGATATTCGGCACGGACGCGCCCAACAAGGAAAGCAGTAGAGTCCTTGTCATACCGAAAAGAGTTATCTAACACCCTGATATGGGTATAAATCTGATTTAAACTGTTCATCATGGACCTGGGACAGTTTGGGTTCAGGATCAGGAATTCCAGCGTGGTGAGACTTGTCGGTGTTTTTTTATAAAATCTTCGCATCATATCGTAAGACTCAGCGCATTTGAGTAGGGTGGTCCATTCAAAACTTTTGCTGAATTTGGCACCATAACTACCTTGAGCCTTTAGGGCATCATAGTATTTGGCGTTGATTATACGTATTAATTGATTGGCTCTTTCCAGATTTACACCAAGCATAATGATGGCATATACCTCATCGTGCAACAGGGTGCTTCTGATCCTTCCTCTAAGAATTGACGACATTTCAATGATATTGATGCAGAAGTCGTACAGCCCTTTTTTTAAAAAGTGTTGTTCAGGATACTTCAGCACAAAATGGTAAAATTTGTTGATTGACTCATAGAGGTCCGTAGAGATCAGATCACGGGCGCTATTGGCATTTTCTCTGGCGTACTTTACGTTACTGAGAATTGAGAAGGGATGCGCCGGATCAAGGGCTAGTTTAAAGAGCACCTCTTCTTCATTTAATGCTCTCATTTTCCTCTGGCTTCAGGATCACCTATCATCCGCAACATTGAATTTAATACGAATTGCCTCGATCTGGAGAGTTCATTGGGTGCGTCCAGGGAAGAAAAGTAATTTACGTGCATATATCGCGCAATATGTTCAGAGCGTTCAATATAACGACCCATCCAAAAAAGATTGTTTGCTACTCTTGCCAGCATATAGTTATTATTTTAAAACCCAGGTGTCCTTAGACCCTCCACCCTGAGAAGAATTAACAATTAGATTTCCCTTTTTTAGCGCTACACGGGTTAAACCACCCTTTAAGACAAAATCCTTATCCTTGCCTAAAATGGTAAATGTCCTAAGATCTACATGGCGTTGCTCAAAAGAGCCTGTTTCGTCAATGTAAGTAGGATGAACAGATAAAGACATAATAGGCTGCGCAACATATTTTCTGGGATGCTCCTGTATTTGTTTTTTAACGGCCGAAATCTCATCTTTTGTAAGCCTGTTTCCTATTGAAATACCATATCCTCCGGCTTCATCCACGGGTTTGATGACCAATTCATGAATGTGGTCCAAAACATAGGCCAGTTCATCAGGCCGGCTGCAATGATAGGTGTGTACATTGTTTAAAATAGGAGATTCATCCAGATAATACTTAATGATCTCCGGCATATATGTGTATACTGCCTTATCGTCAGCAACCCCTGTTCCGGGGGCATTTGCCAGGGTAACGTTGCCTTTTTTATAGGCCGAAAATAAACCGGGCACCCCAAGGGACGAATCTGCCCTGAATTCTAAGGGATCTAAAAACTGGTCGTCAATGCGTCTGTAAATGATATCTACTTTTTGGGGTCCTTTAATGGTGCGCATATAAACAAAATCGTTTTCCACAAATAGATCGCGTCCCTCTACCAGTTCAACACCCATGGTCTTGGCAAGGTAGGAGTGTTCATAAAAGGCTGAATTATACATTCCCGGTGTAATTACTACGGTATTAGGAACGTCTACTCCTTGAGGTTTCACAGATTCCAGAAGTTCAAGCAGATTTTCAGCGTAATTGGTTACCGTATGTGTTTCGTAATGATTAAATACCCCGAATAAAGCCCGTTTTAGAGCAGTGCGGTTACATATTACGTAGCTGACACCAGAAGGGCATCGGATATTATCTTCGAGCACATAGTATTTGCCGTCATTGTGTTTTATAACATCGGTCCCTGAAATATGATTGTAAATGCCGCCGGGCGGATCTACGTCCATCATCTGATGCAGATAGTTCTCAGAAGAACTGATAAGTTCTAATGGCACCACTCCTTGTTTTAAGATCTTTTTTTCGTGGTAGATGTCCCAAAGAAATAGATTTAAAGCCCTGCTGCGTTGTATGGCACCTTTTTCAATCAATTCCCATTCTTTCCCATCGATAATTCGCGGAAAAAGATCAAAAGGAAAGATTTTTTCCTGCATCTGTTTGTCATTATAGACCTGAAAAGTGATCCCTTGGTTAAAAAAGGAAGATTTGGCCTTTTCATTTAAACTCATATAATCCGCGATAGAATGTCCCCCATACAATTGAAAAAGCTTGTTATACACTTCCTTCACCTGACCATTGTTGTCGTATATTTCATCAAAAAGTGCGGGATTTCGTTCATAGGACGAAAAAATTGTACTGTCTTCTTTTGGCATAAGAATGTCTTTGGATCAATATAGCTGATTTAAAATAGAATAGAAACAGGAATTCAACAAAAATCCTGAGCCAATATTGCAAATTCAATAAACCATCTACGGGCATTTTACGAAAAGGGTAAACATGAATTTCCAGATGTGGCAGTGATGGTTCTTTCTATTTTATATAAATTTAGCAGCAAAACCATGAATATGAAATATACATTACTTGTTATTGGATATTTTTTGTGCTTTACGGGCTTTGGTCAGTTTGCAGAAAAAAGTAAGGATTATGCAAAATATGAGGGATTATTTTCCTTTTACTATGATGCTAAGAACGATAAGGTCTTTCTCGAAGTAAAGGAACTGGAGAAAGAATTTCTGTATGTGTATTCCCTGAGTAGTGGAATAGGAAGTAATGATATAGGTTTGGATAGAGGACAGCTTGGAAATGAACAAGTTGTATATTTTAAAAAGGCAGGAAATAAACTTTTATTAATACAACCAAATCTAAAGTACAGGGCTCTGACGGAGAACACCTTGGAAAGAAAATCTGTAGAACAGGCCTTTGCTAAATCCATTCTTTTTGGTTTTAAGATAGAAGAAGAAAAAGACGGCACTTTTATCCTGGATATTACTGATTTTTTAATGCAGGATGCGCATGGGGTGTCTGAGCGACTAAAGCGTACCAATCAGGGATCCTATAGTCTGGATACTATCAAAAAGTGCTTTCGATCTGTCTCGCACCAAAGCATTTCCGAAAAATATAGAGTTCGACCTTATGCTCACCTTTAAAGGGGAACCTAAAGGTGGAAATATCAGATCGGTAACACCGAACCCCGCGCTGATAACGGTGTCACAACATCATTCCTTTATTGACTTGCCTGATAAAGGGTTTAAAATGCGAGTATTCGACCCCCGCTCAGGATCATATCCTTTTACCTATTACGATTATGCCACTCCCGTTGAGGAATCACTTGAGAAAAGATATATCACACGACATCGCCTGGAAAAAAAGGATCCAAATGCTGCGGTAAGCGAGGCCAAAGAGCCCATCATATATTACCTGGATAATGGCACTCCCGAACCTGTGCGATCGGCTTTGCTTGATGGCGGACGATGGTGGAATCAGGCATTTGAAGCTTTAGGGTATAAAGATGCCTTTCAGTTAAAAATGCTCCCTGATGATGCAGATCCTCTGGACGTTCGATATAATGTAATACAATGGGTGCATCGTTCCACACGAGGCTGGAGCTACGGCAGTAGTATTACAGATCCAAGAACCGGGGAGATCATTAAAGGTCATGTGAGCCTCGGTAGCCTAAGGATCAGACAAGACTTTCTGATTGCCCAGGCCCTAATGAATAAGCCATTTGCAGCGAATGATGACAATATTCAACCCATGTTAGCCCTTGCCCTGGCTCGTATCAGACAACTTTCGGCACATGAAATTGGCCATACCCTCGGGTTCTCCCATAACTTTGCGGCCAGTACAAATAACAGAGCATCCGTGATGGATTACCCACACCCATATATCTTTTTAAATGATGGAACCATCGATTTTTCTCAGGCCTATGATACAGGAATTGGGGAGTGGGACAAAACTACTGTGGCCTATTCTTACACGGATTTCCCGGAGGGTACCTCAGAAAAGTCCGGACTAAATAATATTCTCGCAAACGCTCAAGAACAGGGTCTTCGGTATATTTCAGATCAGGATGCCCGGCCCATGGGCAGTGCACATATCCTGGGACATCTTTGGGATAATGGCAGTAGCGCCAGTGAAGAGTTAGACAGAATGCTTACCCTTCGAGCCAAAGCCATCGAAAATTTTAGTATCGATAACATCAGAACAGGAGAAGCAAATGCAGTTTTGGAAGATGTGTTTGTTCCCTTGTATTTCTTTCACCGTTATCAAACAGAAGCAGCATCAAAATCTATTGGCGGACTCAATTATAATTATGCTGTAAAAGGAGACGGACAATTGGTCGTAGCTACCGTCGCTGAAAAAGACCAGAAAGAGGCAATGCGAACTGTTTTTAAGACGTTGGATGCAGCGGTTATTGCTATACCATCGGATAAGATTGGCCTTTTTCCACCAAGAGCAATTGGCTTTAATAAGACCCGTGAATCATTTAACGGAAAAACCGGGGTGTCCTTTGATGCACTTTCGGCGCCTGAAACAGCCGCTGATATGACCTTAGGATTTTTATTACACCCGGAAAGAGCATCTCGACTAATACAACAAAAAAGTCTGGATCCTGATCAATTGGGTTTAAATGAACTAATGGAAGAATTAGAAAAGAATACGCTAATGAAGACGCATAAGAATTCTTATACCATGCAGGTTCAGCGAAGTATCAATTATCGGGTGCTTTTTCATATCATGAACCTGGCGGCCCACAAGGAAGTGCATCCTCAGGTAAATGCCATTGCCAATGAGGTGCTTAGGAACCTCAAATCAAAATACATGAGTTCTCCGGATGCCGATTTAAAAGAAATGGCGAGAAGGATCGCAAATTTCATGGAGGACCCTGAGGAGTTTGAAGTAATAGCAGCGCCTAAATTGCCTGACGGATCACCCATTGGCATGGATTGTACAAATTAAGAATGTAAGGAAGCACCATGGAGATCAATCTTATCAGTGATACGGTTACAAAGCCTTCCCCAGGAATGCTGAAAGCAATGATGGAGGCCAAAGTGGGGGATGATGTGTTTAAGTCGGACCCATCTGTCAATGCCCTGGAAGAAAAAGTAGCTATGCTTTTCGGGATGGAAGCAGCTTTGTTCTTTCCCAGTGGCACTATGACCAACCAGACCGCCATAAAACTACATACCAATCCCGGAGATCAACTTATATGCGATAAATATGCTCATGTTTATAATTATGAAGGAGGAGGGGTTAGTTTCAATAGTGGTGTTTCTTGTAAGCTGGTCGATGGGGAAAGAGGCATGATGAAAGCTTCTCAGGTGGAAGCAGCGATAAATCCGCCCGATTTTTATCACAGTCCGCTTACTTCGTTGGTTTGTATAGAGAACACCACCAATAAAGGAGGTGGAGCCTGTTGGGACTTTGAGGAATTAAAAGCAATTCATAAAGTTTGTAATACACATGGTTTGGGATATCATCTGGATGGCGCCCGCCTATGGAATGCCTTGGTTGCCAAAGATGAAGATCCAAAAGCGTATGGATCACTTTTTGACACTATAAGTGTGTGCCTTAGCAAAGGTTTGGGTTGCCCGGTAGGATCTGTTTTAGTGGGAAAAAAGAAGTATCTGGACAATGCCTTGAGGATACGAAAAGTATTAGGAGGTGGAATGAGACAAGCCGGGTTTCTTGCTGCCGCGGGAATCTTCGCCCTTGACAATCATATAGAGCGCCTGGCTGAGGATCATCGTAAAGCAACAGAATTAGGCAGACAATTGGAAAAACTATCTTTTGTTAAAAAAGTAGAACCCATAGAAACCAATATCATCATCTTTGAAATAAATGAACAAAAATGTTCTACAGAGAAATTTCTCGATGAGTTATCTAAATATAAAATTCAGATCATAGGGATGGGACAGGGAAAACTGAGAATGGTCACCCATATGGATTATACAGCAGAGATGCATGCCCATACCTTAAAAATAATTGATTCCTTAGAGGGGTTTTGATCCGCTTAAGGATTTGATCCTGTTCCGCACATGGGTGATCCCATTTTCCATTCCAGCTTCTGAGGTGTAGGCATTACTTGTACCTATTACGCTACCACTTATGTCTTTTAGCGTAAAGTGAAATTTGCCTGTATGATTGGTTTTTCGTTCAAAAACGTACGGTTTTCTCATTAAAGGAGACAGTTTGCTCACTGTGGTCTTTAACTCTTTTTTAGTTGAAAATGCGATGCTTTTCAACAGAGGATTTCCTTCCTCTGAAGTTACGAAGAACCGATATCTGTTTTTGTCCTCTTTTTTTATATCGATCATAGCTAGTTTACTATTCCACGCTTCGGTTGAATGCTGCAAAGGTACCTGCCTGGTTTTTATTTTAAAAAAGAATCCATCCCTGGTATATTGGGCATCCCTTCCTTAGCTACTGCGGCCAATTCTGCATCCTGTACGGCAGTGGCTTTGGCAATCGCCTTGTTTAAGGTGAGGATCAGGTAGTCTTCCAATTGCTCTTTATCCTGAAGAAGTTGATCATCTATTTTAATAATTTTTACTTCCCTGTTCGCGGTTAACGATACTTCGAGCAATCCGTCAGCCGAGGTCTCATCAATCAAAACAGTATCTAACCGTTTTTTAGTAGCTTCTACCTTAGCCTGGGTTTCCTTAAGCTTGCCCATCATACCCATCATATCTCCAAACATAATTTTATTTTTTTGATTCTTCAAATTTACTAATTTGCGGCTGTTCTTAAACAAAGCATGATGGATATATCGAAAACACGGCTAATTCTCTTATTTAGCATTATTTTTGCAGTTTCTTGCCAAAACCAACAAAAAGACATGATTGCAGTGAGTACACCCATAGCTCAAAAGATCCCCAAGCAACTCGAAATACATGGAGATGTACGTGTAGACGATTATTACTGGCTCAATGACCGGGAAAATCCTGAGGTCATTTCATACCTTGAAAAGGAGAATGAATATTATCAAGCCAAAACAGCTCATACCAAGGATTTTCAAGAGGACCTATTTCAGGAAATGAAGTCGAGGATCAAGGAAGACGACTCCTCTGTACCTTATAAAAGAAATGGATATTGGTACATTACGCGCTATGAAACAGGAAAAGAATATCCCATTTATTCGCGAAAAAAGGAGGTGCTGGAAGCTGGAGAAGAGGTTATGTTTAATGTTAATGAGATGGCAGAAGGGCACGATTACTACAGCCTGAATGGCATTTCTATTAGTCCTGACAACAGTTTGGCTTCCTTTGGAACAGATACCATATCAAGGCGGCAGTATGTGATACAGGTGAAAAATTTAGAGACCGGAGAGTTGCACGAAGATAAAATTGATAATACTACCGGTGGTTCTGTATGGGCAAATGATAATAAAACATTTTTTTATACCAAAAAAGATCCGGTGACATTGCGGTCGGATAAGATCTATAAGCATGTATTGGGGACCTCCTCTGATGACGATGAACTCGTTTTCCACGAAACAGATGAAACCTATAATACCTATGTATATAAATCAAAATCAAAGAAATATATCATCATCGGGTCTAACAGTACGCTCACCTCAGAGTTAAGAATACTGGATGCGGACGATCCTAATGGAACATTCACTGTTTTTTCGCCAAGGACAAGGGGCCTGGAATATTCTATCTACCATTTCGGAAAAGATTTTTATGTGCTGACAAATAAGGACGGAGCTACCAATTTTAAGCTGATGAAAACCTCCGAAACTGCAACCGGAGCCGAGAACTGGAAAGAATATTTGGCTCACAGGGAAGATGTTTTACTGGAAGATATTGAGATATTCAAGGAGTATTTAGTGATCTCAGAAAGGGATAACGGTTTAAATAAAATGAAGATTACCCGTTGGGACGGAAAGGACTCTTATTACGTTCCTTTTAACAGTGAGACCTACGTGGCATTCCCTTATGTGAATCTTGACTATGAAACGGAGACTTTGAGGTATTTGTACAATTCTATGACGGCTCCTTATTCCATTATCGATTTTAATATGCGGACCAAGGAAAAGACCGTGCTAAAGCAATTGGAAGTACTTGGAGGAAAATTCAAGGAAGAAAATTATAGATCAGAAAGACTCTGGGCCACGGCTCGTGACGGTGCTAAGATCCCAATCTCTTTGGTATATCACAAGGACACCAAATTGGATGGGAACAGCCCCTTGCTTCAATACGCATATGGTTCTTACGGGGCCACGATAGATCCATACTTTTCTTCGGCACGTTTGAGTCTGTTAGACAGAGGATTTATTTATGCCATTGCGCATGTCAGGGGAGGGGAGTACCTTGGGAAGACCCTGGTATGAAAACGGGAAATTGCTTCACAAAAAAAATACCTTCACAGACTTTATCGATTGTTCTAAATTCTTAATTGATAAAAAATACACAAGCACGGATCATCTCTATGCATGGGGCGGATCTGCGGGCGGATTATTGATGGGTGCCATTGTAAATATGGCGCCAGAACTGTATAATGGGGTCATTGCCGCAGTGCCCTTTGTAGATGTGGTGACCACAATGTTGGATGATTCCATTCCATTGACCACAGGAGAATATGATGAGTGGGGAAATCCTAATGAAAAAGTATATTACGATTATATGAAGTCTTATTCTCCCTATGACAATGTTAAGGCACAAGCTTATCCAAACTTATATGGTTTCAACCGGATTGCATGATTCTCAGGTGCAATATTGGGAACCTGCTAAATGGGTTGCCAAGCTGAGAGACATTAAAAACAGATCAGAATCTTCTCTACTTCGATACCAATATGGATGCAGGTCATGGTGGCGCTTCAGGAAGGTTTGAAGCCTTAAGGGAGACTGCAAAGGAATATGCTTTTATACTAGATTTGGAGGATAAAGGACATAATAAAAAAAAAGTAGTAATTTTGCCTCTGAATTATCGTTTATAGGAAGATATTTCAAGAACCAAAACTTATGGAACAATCGATTAACGCCTATAACACTATCCTTGATCTTATTGGAAATACCCCGCTGGTTAAGTTAAATACGATCACCAAAGATCTTAGAGGGAACTTTTTATGCCAAATTGGAAGCCTTTAATCCAGGGCATTCTGCCAAAGACAGAATTGCTGCCCATATTATTGAAGAAGCTGAACGCAAAGGGATCTTAAAGAAGGGCAGCACAATTATTGAAACTACTTCCGGGAATACCGGATTTAGTATTGCCATGGTGAGTATTATTAAAGGATATGACTGTATTCTTGCCGTAAGTTCTAAATCATCTCAGGATAAAATAGATATGTTGCGGTCTATGGGTGCAAAGGTATATGTTTGTCCGGCGCATGTTAGTGCAGATGACCCAAGATCATATTATGAAGTTGCCAAACGTCTGCATGAGGAAACCAAAGAATTCTATCTATATCAATCAATACTTCAATGAATTGAATATTGATGCGCATTACCGATCTACCGGACCGGAAATTTGGAATCAAACCAATGGTCAGATCACGCATTTGGTGGCCTGCAGTGGCACCGGAGGGACCATTTCCGGAACAGCACGATATTTAAAGGAACAAAATCCCGAATATCAGCGTTATTGGAGTGGATGCCTTTGGTTCGGTTTTGAAAAAATATCATGAAACAGGAAAATTCGATGCCAATGAGATCTATCCCTATCGTATTGAAGGCTTGGGTAAAAACTTGATTCCCGGATGCAACCGATTTTAAGATCATCGATGAATTTATAAAAGTAACCGATGAAGACAGTGCCCATACGGCTAGGGAAATTGCACGAACAGAAGGTATTTTTGCAGGATATACCTGCGGAGCAGCCATGCAGGCCGTGAAACAATTGGATGCGAACAGGGCAAATTTAACAAAAATAGTAATATCGTTGTTATTTTTCCTGATCATGGTTCTCGTTATATGAGCAAGATATATCAGTGACAAATGGATGGAAGCACCAAGGCTTTTATGGACGAAGTCAAAGTGTCAGAGGAAACAAAAGATAGAGTTAGTAAAATAAGGATGCTTTCAAATAAATTAAATAGCAATGGCAGCGATTCAAAATTCGTTGCTTTTTTTTTATGTCTTAAATTATTTTATGAATTCTGTCAAAAATCCATACTTTTGCACAAACCAAACACGGTTAAATGAGAGATCTTATTTGATAGGATTATCGAAAATAAAGGTCCTTTGGGAAAATGGGCTTCACAAGCTGAAGGATATTTTGTATTTCCCAAAATTAGAAGGCCCTATTTCCAACAGAATGAAATTCCAGGGAAAAGAAGTCATTACCTGGAGTATTAATGATTACTTGGGCTTAGCCAATTTACCGGAGATAAAAAAGGTAGATGGCGAAGCGGCAGCTGGAATATGGTGCGGCATATCCTATGGGAGCCAGAATGATGAGCGGACATACCGATTTTCACGAACAATTGGAAAAGGAATTGGCCGCTTTTGTCAACAAAGAATCCGCTTATCTATCTGAATTTTGGATATCAAGGAATGATGTCTGCTATTGATGCCTTGGTTTCTAAAGATGATATTATTGTTTATGATGTAGATTCTCATGCCTGTATCATAGATGGGGTTCGGTTGCATATGGGCAAACGTTTTACCTTTAAGCATAACGATATTGAAAGTTTAGAAAAAAACCTGGAGCGTGCCACGAAAATGGCCGAACAAACAGGAGGGGGTATTTTAGTGATTTCGGAAGGTGTTTTTGGCATGCGCGGCGAACAAGGAAAGTTAAAGGAGATTGTAGCCCTTAAAGAAAAAATATAATTTCAGATTGTTTGTAGATGATGCCCATGGTTTTGGAACTTTGGGTAAAACAGGAGCAGGAGCAGGGGAGGAGCAAGGCGTTCAAGATGATATAGATGTGTATTTTGCCACTTTTGCCAAAGTCTATGGCGGGTATTGGGGCTTTTTTGGCCGCAGATAAGGAAATCATCAGATTATTTGAAATACAATTTACGTTCACAAATGTTTGCAAAGTCATTACCCATGATCTATGTAAAAGGTGCTTTGAAACGCTTGGATATGTTACGGACTATGCCAGAATTAAAGGCAAAACTTTGGGAGAATGTAAATGCCTTCAGAATGGACTTAAAGAAAGAGGCTTTGATATTGGAACCACCACTAGTTGTGTTACCCCTGTTTATTTAACGGTAGTATTCCGGAAGCAATGGCCTTGGTGAAGGATCTGAGGGAAAACTATGGCATTTTTTGTTCTATTGTGGTGTATCCTGTGATTCCTAAAGGTTTGATCCTTTTACGAATGATTCCTACAGCCACACATACCTTGGAAGATATTCGATAACCCTGGAGCATTCTCAGCGATAAGGGAACGATTGGAAAACGGTACCTATAAAAGACTATCGGCTGCAGTAGCTGCGGCTATGGGAGAATAAGAATACTTTTAACAGCTAATCAATTAGCTTATATAAAGCATTTTCTTATAGGTACCTGCGTCTTTTGTAGATCACCGGATCAAAATGCTTCCATATTTGTCTTATTGCAATGTTATCCTCCAATTCGGGCGTTCGATAACAGTTCTCAATCTTGTTTTATTTTAAAGGTCTTGTAGTATTCATTGAAAATTATGGAGGTAACCCCTTTATTCTGATATTCCGGATGTATGCCCGATTAGATAGAAAATAACATCCTTGCTATTTTTTTTGGCGTTTAATAAATGAAAAATATCCAAAAGGAAATAATTTTCCTTTAGCTTTTTGCAATGCCTGTGAAAATGAAGGCATCACAATGGCAAAGGCGATTAGTTTATCAGTCTTGTCTACGATAAATTTAATATACTCCGGATTAATAAAACTGATATATTTCTTTTTAAAATAAGCTTTTTGAATTTCTGTTATCGGGACAAAGGAGGATAAGGTTGCATAGGTTTCATTGAAAAGATCGAACATCTTGTCTACCCATGGCATTATTTCCTTGGTTTTTGTAAAATTCATTTCCCTTAGTCCATATCGTTTCTTGATCAGATTCGTTTAATTTTTTAAAGAGTACCGGATCTGCATTGCTGTTGGGAAATTTATTTTCCATATACCCTTTTTCCTTTACAAAACCCAAGCGTTCATAATGTGTCTGATAATAGGGATGGTTGTACCAGGTGATCATAGTGCCAATATGGTCAAAACCTTCTACTAGAACACCAACTTTGTCCATATTGGAAAACCCTACCGGGCCTTCCATAAATTCCATCTGTGGGTCGTGGCCAATTCCTTCACCTTTTGCAATTAAAGCTTCAGATACTTCCGTATCATCAATAAAATCGAACCAACCAAAACGCATTTTTTTTAAGTTTTTGCTGGTTTACTTCTATCCAGTTGATCATCGCCACTACTCTTCCTACGATTTCCCATCTTTATAAGCAAGAAAAAAACAGGCATCTGCATTTTTAAAAGCAGGATTTTTGGTTTTGTCAAAGGACTCCATTTCATCTTTGATCATAGGAGGCACCCAATAGGGGGAATCTTTGTATAGGGAAAAAGGAAAGGTTACAAATTTCTTTAGTTCAGACTTTTTTTCAGCCTGTTTTACAGTTACCATGTTGCCAGCTTTAGGAGCTCAATATTAGGAATTATTGATCACAGAATAAAGACTTGGAGGCACTTTGTGCATGGTGAGTAAAAACATGGGAAAAGATGACCTCTGGGAAGATCAATTTTTCTTGCGTTTGGCTTTGCTTTCCAGCTTGCGCATTTGTTTCTTTGATAATATCCCGGTAAGCTATTCTCATTGTCTTTTTTAAAGGTATTCTTTTTGATGAATTCACCATTTTCTCCAGCTTTTTGATCATCTATGGCGTTAATCTGGTCCTGATGGAAATCTACTCGTAGGAGAAACCAATAGCTCCAAAGTACCTGCTGGGGTGTATTTTTAATACTGCCACCTACATTTATATCGGCCTGAAAACTCTTGCTGAATAAATGGGCGATGCCGGTTCTAAATAGGATATCTGAATACCGGTCGCTTTTTATACCCTGATTTTCAATAAAAACACTCCATTTCGGATTTTTAAAAGCATGAGACAAGGAAACCAGGTATTCCATTTCAGGAAAATCGGTGCCTATTTTGTCGTATATAAGATTTGTAATTAGGACCAATCTTGAAGTAACACTACTTTGAGTTGCGATCATAGCCCTGGGAGATACCGTAGGATCTTCCGGGTAAAATGGATTGTCGCCCAAGTTAAAAGTTGCTCCCGCATATACAGAAACGGCCGGGACCAGATCTTTCAATTGAAATTTATTGTTGGCCCGCCAGCTATATAGATTTGGTTTTGTACGATCAGGGTTTTTATAAGGATCATATAATAAATATTTAATGCCCAGTCTGTTTCTTGAGAAATCGGTTCTTTTTTCGTTTATATCAAATGCCGTAAAGGTTATATCTTGCTGAACGTACGTTCCTTCGTATGTTATTTCAAGTGTTTCTAACAAAAAACCATACCTCAGCGCAGATCAGCGCCCATAATAGTCGATTCCTGGGAAAGATCTGAATGCTCTCTTTGTTCGTAAAGAAATCCGGTCTCCGCTTGTATTACTCCTTTTCCAACTGCATAAGCACTAACAGAGAGTCCGGGTCTGTTCGAATTAATAACATCTGTATATTGACTGCTCCCTGAAAACGGAAATGCAGAACATAGTAAAATGAGATAAAAGTGTATAGGATAGGTTTTTATACATACTTTCATTAGGCGCTATTTTATTAAACTTTTAAGACATTTGTGCTGCTATTACAACGTTGGAATTGTACTTTTGATATAAATAGTAAATAAAATATGGGTTTTTTAAAGACACTATTGATCATCATTTTGGTGTACTACCTTCTCAAGTTGATTGGAAGATGGTTGGCCCCAAGGGTTTTCAATTACGCGGCTAAAAAGACTGAAAGGCATTTCAGGGAAGCTTTTGAACAAGCAAACATGGGAAGAAATACAGGGGAAGAGAATGTTCATGACCTTCAGAATTCAAAAAAAACTAACGGCCCTAAAGGGTCCTCCAAAGATAGTAGGGGAGTACATAGATTTTGAGGAAATAGAATAATTTAAGTTTTAATCTTTCAATGAAGGGCATCTCCAGAGAATTTTTCACCCACTTTTTTGTCTTCACTTTTTTTGTGGTAGTAGCCTTGGCCTATTTCCATCCTGTATTACAGGGGAAGGTAATAGAACAATCGGATATCATCCAATACACCGGTATGGCCAAAGAGCAAAACGATTTCCGGGAGGCCAATAAAACAGAACCCTATTGGACCAATGCTGCCTTTGGGGGCATGCCTACCTATCAACTTGGAGCAAATTACCCCCACAATTATGTCAAAAAATTCGATCGTGTATTGCGATTCCTTCCAAGACCAGCAGATTACTTGTTTCTATACTTTCTAGGATTTTATATTCTACTGTGTTGCATGAAGATCGATTATAGGCTTGCTGTTTTGGGAGCATCTGGCCTTTGGTTTTTCAACGTATCTGATCATTATCCTTGGTGTTGGGCATAATGCAAAGGCACATGCTATTGCTTATCTTCCGATGATTTTGGGGGGAATCCTTATAACCTTTAGAAAGCAGTATTTCTGGGGCTTTATTCTCACCGCCATTGCCATGGCGCTGGAGATCAATGCCAACCATTATCAAATGACCTATTATTTTATGTTATTGGTTCTTGTATTGGGATTAGTACTGTTGATAGACGCGGTCAAACAAAAGAAATTAGCCACCTATTTTAGTGCTATTGGAGTATTGGTCCTTGCAGTGGTCCTGGGAATAGCCGTAAATGCGACAGCACTTATGGCAACTAAGGAATATGCCGACTGGAGCACAAGAGGCACTTCTGAATTGACCATTAATCCGGATGGGTCGCCGAAAGAACAATTGATCGGACTCGATAAAGATTATATCACTCAATACAGCTATGGTATTGTAGAATCTTTAGACCTTTTTGTGCCAAGGATGTTCGGAGGATCAAATAGTGAGGATCTGGGAGTCAAGTCCAAAACATACGAGTATTTAATTAATCAGGGATTGCCAAGATCTCAGGCCCTGGAGTTTTCCAGCGGACTTCCCCTGTATTGGGGAGAGCAACCCGGAGTGGCAGGCCCTGCCTATGTTGGCGCTATACTCTTTTTCCTTTTTGTGATGGGCCTTTTTCTTGTAAAAGGGAAAACAAAATGGTGGTTACTAGGGGGGGCATTGTTGTCATTAGTGCTATCGTGGGGCAAAAATTTTGGTATACTGACGGATTTTATGATCGACTATTTTCCGTTGTACAATAAATTTCGGGCGGTTTCCTCAATACAGGTTGTGCTAGAATTATGTGTTCCTATCCTCGGTATTTTGGGACTTGCGGCTTTATTAAATAAAGAAGTTTTAGCTGCTCATAAGTTAAGGGCGCTGAAATTAGCCCTCATCATCACCGGGGGATTGGGCGTGGCCATCATATTGCTTAGGGGTATGTTCGATTTCAACGGCCTAAGTGACAGCGCCTATCTCCGTTATTTTGGGGATGAAGTGTTGGCAATGATCAAAAGAGACAGAGAAGCAGTTTATCTTAACGACAGCCTTCGATCATTGATCTACGTACTTCTGGCCGCTACGGCACTATGGTTATTTATAAAGTCTAAGATAAAACAGTCCATTTTGATCCTAAGTCTCGGGGTGTTGATCTGCCTAGATCTTGTAGGCGTAGCGCTTCGGTATGTGAACTCAGACGATTTTGTTTCGAAGAGATTGATGAACCAGCCATTTCAGGAAACTACTTTTGACAAGCAGATTAAAACAGACACTACTGTTTACCGGGTTTATGATACCTCGGAGGGTCTAAATGGAGCCAGAACCTCCTATTTTCATAAGTCAATTGGTGGATATCATGCCGCTAAACCGGCTTTCATACAGGATCTTTTTGACTATCATATTTATCAAAATAATAGGCAAGTTCTAAACATGCTGAATGTAAAATATGTAATTCAGGAAAAAGAAGAAGGCAAGCGAGCAGCTTCCATTAATCCTGACGCTAATGGCAATGCGTGGTTTGTAAAGCTTTTACTTCCTGTTCGCTCTGCAAATGAGGAGATCATGGTTTTGGATAGTTTGGATAGCAGCATTGAGGCTGCAGTAAACACTAAAGATTTTCCATTGATCAATAAATTCAGGTTTGAGGTAGATTCTGCGTCGAGCGTTAGCCTGGAAGAATATCAGCCGAATAAACTCTTGTATAAAACCTCTAATAATCACGAGGGGGTAGTCGTCTTTTCAGAATTCTACTATCCAAAAGGGTGGAATGCCTATTTAGATGGCGAGAAAGTCCCTTATTTCCGGGTAAATTATGGTTTACGGGCGATAAGGATTCCATCCGGAGTTCATGAGATCCTTTTTGCTTTTGAACCAGAGGTGGTCGAAAAGGGAAGCATCATTTCCCTGGCAAGCTCTTTACTTTTAGTAGTAATTTTTGTGGGAGGTGGTTTTTTCACGTTCTGGAGGCGTAGAAAAATTAAACGACAAACATGAAAAAGGTACTCATCGTTACCTATTATTGGCCTCCGGCAGGAGGGCCGGGTGTTCAACGATGGCTTAGTTTTATCAAGTATTTACCCCAGTTTGGGATAGAACCTATTCTTTATATTCCAAAAGATCCATATTACCCAATAAAAGACAACTCTCTAATAAATAAGGTGCCGGAAGGTGTTACCATCTATCGAAATGCTATTTGGGAACCTTATAAACTTGCTTCGTTTTTTTCAGCTCGAAAAACGAGTCGAATAAGCTCAGGAATCATAAAGTCGAATGACCCATCTCTCTTAGAGAGGTTTCTGCTTTGGATTCGGGGTAATTTTTTTATCCCTGATGCCCGTAGATTTTGGGTGAAACCGTCTATTCAATTCTTGTCCGATCTTATTGAAAAAGAGGAAATAAAAACGATCATCACGTCCGGTCCGCCGCATAGCTTGCACCTAATAGGGATGGGCCTTAAGGAACGTAAAGGAATGAAATGGATAGCAGATTTCCGGGATCCATGGACCTCCATAGGCTATCATAAAGAATTGAGGTTAACATCAAGATCGCAAAAGAAACACAAGGCCTTAGAGCAAAAGGTACTCAATACAGCGGATGAGATCATTGTGACCAGTAAGACCACAAAACAAGAATTTTGTGCAATCACCAAGAAACCCATCACGGTCATTACAAATGGGTTCGATACAGCGTATGATGGCGGGGCAGCACTCGACACGCAATTTACCATCTCACATATCGGTTCTCTCTTGTCAGAAAGAAATCCAAAGCTACTTTGGAGTGTTTTGTCGGAATTATTAAAGGAACTACCTGACTTAAAAAAGGCCTTGCAGATCCAACTTATTGGAGTGGTCAGTGAAGTAGTGATAAAGGCAGTTCATGAACACGATTTAGCAGGTTCATTAAAGGTATTGCCTTATCTTCCTCATGAAGAGGCGCTAAAGGCCCAGCGAAGTTCTCAGATTTTGTTGCTCGCTGAGATCAACTCTGAAGAGACCAAAGGGATCATTCCCGGAAAATTATTTGAATATTTGGCTGCAAGACGTCCTATATTGGCGATTGGTCCCACAGGGTGGGAGGGTGGTGAGCTGGTTCGGGAAGCCGGGGCAGGCAAGGTATTTACGGAAACGTGTAAGAAGGAGCTAAAAGCAACACTAAGGGAATGGTTCGCAGCCTATCAAAATAAAACACTGGTGATGCCGGTTTCCGGAATTGAGAAGTATAGCAGAAAGGAATTGACTAAAAAATTAGCCGCACAACTATAATGGGGATCGTATTTAAACAGTCATTGAACAATATGGTGATCACTTACATAGGTTTTGCCATAGGAGCCATCAATACGCTATTTCTCTATGCACGTTTTCTAACGGACACCTATTATGGCCTAGTGGGCGTAATTTTAGCAACCTCTGCCATTTTAATGCCTCTATTGGCCCTGGGGGTGCCGAATACCATGATTAAGTTTTTTAGTGGATATTCGGATAAAAAAACCCAGGACGGATTTCTTACCCTAATGTTATTATTGCCCTTGGTCCTGATTTTACCTTTTGCTTTATTCAGTTATCTGGCGAATGATGCCATTGGAAGCTTTATTGGGCAACGCAATTTGATTGTAAAGGACTACGTTTACCACATTTTCCTTATTGCCATGGCGATGGCCTATTTTGAGATCTTTTATTCATGGTCTCGTATCCACATGAGATCCGTCTTTGGCAATTTTATGAAAGAGATCTTTGCCCGACTAGCAGTGATGTTGTTACTTTTTAGTGTTTATGCGGATTATATCTCTATAGACACCTTTTTAAAGGCACTGGTAGCCGTCTATCTTCTGAGAACATTGATCATGAAAATTTACGCCTATTGGCTCAGAAGACCTTCCTTAAGGTTGAAAGTTCCTCAAAATATCAGAACGATTCTAACCTACAGTTTTCTGATCATATTGGGTGGTTCCGCAGCTGTGGTCTTATTGGAGGTCGATAAATTTATGATCAATCAGTTTATTGAGATTGAGAAAGTCGCTTATTATACAGTAGCTGTATTTATAGCAACTGTGATATCTGTACCTTCGCGCGCTATGCACCAGATCACCTATCCAATGACAGCGGCCCTTTTAAATCATAGGGATCACGAAGGATTGAGGATCTTATACCATAAAAGCTCCCTGACGCTTTTTATCATTTCCGGACTTATTTTTGTCTTGATCATTTTAAACCTGGGAGATCTATATCTGCTACTTCCTGAAAATTATCGGGGCGGATTTACAATTGTTTTGCTGATCGGGTTGGCCAAGTTGTTCGATGCCATGTTGGGAAATAACAATGCCATTTTGTACAATTCGGATCATTATAAGGCGATTCTGTTCCTGGGTGTTTTTCTTGCAATTTGTACAATCCTTTTTAATTGGTACCTGATTCCGCGTATTGGAATTGAAGGTGCGGCACTTGCCACCTTTATCGCCGTGTTTATTTATAATCTTTTAAAACTGCTTTATGTTAAGAAGAAACTGGACCTACAGCCATTTACAAAAGAAACATTTAAGGTGATATTTCTCCTGCTTCTGGTCTGTGCGCTATTTTATGCTTTGCAGTTTCCTTTTCATCCTTTGATCAACATTGCCTTAAAAAGCCTGCTCATCCTTGCAGTGTACGTCGGTGTACTTTACCGTTTTAAAATCTCGGAGGACGTATTTAGTGTCTTGTCGAAATACTTAGGTCCAAAATAGTATAATTGCCACATTGCTGAGGAATACAAATAAAAACCCCGCAGGGACGAATCCTCCGCGGGGTTAACCAACTAACCAACCTAAAAAACTATCTTATTGAACTCCTCGGCTTCTGCTTCGGGATACATTGGTCTTACTTGCAGATCTAGTCGATGCTTTTGGACCACTTCTTTTTACACTGGTTGTCTTCCGACTAACCGATGCTGTTTGTGCGCGTTCCGGACGTTTGGTAACAGTCTTGGTCCTGCTTGCCACATTCCTGTCAGGCGTACGAACCACTTTTCTTTGTGTTACAGCTTTGCTAACATTAGATCGGCTGCTGGTTCCTGAGGAATTCCTTTTCACCTGAGCTGACCTTGTGCTTCTTGTCTGCGCACTCGATCTGTTTGTTTCCAAACTTCTGTTAGACCTTTTGCTGTCTACACTTCTGTTAGACCTTTTACTGTCTGCACTTCTGTTAGACCGTGTTGTCTCAGTCCTGGATGCAGTTCTGCCATTGCGGGCTATTGTATTGCTGCGTCCGGTCTTCGTATCCCTCAGTTGTCCATTATTTCTGGTATACCCTTCATTCCTTCTACTGTTATTATTTCTGGCAACCACCCGATTGTCATTGCGATATACAGAGGTTCTCTCACGTCTGTCAGTATATCGATAATTCTTTCCTACCTTGGCATAGGCCCTTCTATAGTTATTGTGATAAGGCCTGTAGTACGTATAGCGTAAGGGAGCATAGTACCTTCTGTAAGGGCTGTTATACACCAGACAAAATCCAAGGGCAGGTCTGACAAAATACGTGTGATATGGATTGTAAGTATAATACCTGTTGTACACGTTGATATATCCATTGAATCTGCTAAACAGACCTCTGTTATTATAGTATACAGATAAGCCGCCAACACGTCTTAGCCTGCCGTTATTATACCAAACATTAATTCCACCTATTTGTGAAACACGACCATAATAGTCATAGTATATTGGTACATTCTCTACCTGGATCACGGCTCCATAGTCATCGTACTGAACAAAAGGACTATAATCGAATCCTGAATTAAAGGTTAGATTGGCCCTACCGATGTTCACATTGGCGCCAAAATTAACCTGATTGTCAATGTAAAAATCGAACTCACCATCACGATAAACAGAAAAAGTAATTCCATTTTCTACAAAAATGACGGCGTTATTATTGCGAATTGTATTGCTGATTACAACTCTTTCTTCTAAGGTCGTGGCCCCTACTGAGCTGCTCAGTGCAAAGGCTCCTAAAATGAGTAGTAGATTTTTCATGACACAAATTTTAAAAATTCAGAATGCAACTATTTACATTCCCCTTGTATATACCAAACAGCGTGCCAAAAAATAGGATATCAGTATAAGATATTGATATACAGTTTATTATAAATAAATTATTTATAAAAAAAGATGGGGTATTTACTTTTTAGGTGGATGAAGAGTTACTCCGGACCTAAAAAAAAAGAAGGTTTTTAGATCTGCCTCCATAGATCAGATTTTTGATCTCAGATAAGCAGCTGTGTATCCTTTTTTGGCTGCTACCACTTCTTCGGGTGTTCCTTCGGAAACCAGATTGCCTCCAAGTTCCCCGCCTTCGGGTCCCAGATCAATTAAATAGTCTGCGCATTTGATCATTTCCAGATTATGTTCGATCACCAAAACAGAATGTCCGTTATTAATAAGGGCATCAAAAGACTTTAGTAGTTTTCTGATATCGTGGAAATGTAAGCCTGTTGTAGGTTCGTCAAAAATAAACAGGGCTTTCTCCTTTGAGGTTCCTTTTACCAAAAAGGTTGCCAGCTTAATTCTTTGTGCCTCTCCCCCGGAAAGGGTAGAGGAGGACTGCCCCAAAGTAACATACCCAAGACCAACATCTTGCAAAGGAGTTAGTTTGGAAACGATTTTGGCCTGCTTATGGAGTTTAAAGAAATTGAGCGCATTATCGATGGTCATATGCAATACGTCATCTATGGTAACCCCTTCAAAACTGACCTCCAGAATTTCTTTTTTAAAGCGTTTCCCCCCGCATGTATCACATTCTAAATGTACATCGGCCATAAATTGCATCTCCACCGTGATCTCTCCTTCTCCTTTGCATTTTTCACATCGGCCCCCATCAACATTAAAAGAAAAATGCTTTGCCTGATAACCCCTGAGCTTACTCAGTTTTTGTGAGGCAAATAAATTTCGGATGTCGTCATATGCCTTTATATAGGTAACAGGATTGGATCTGGAAGATCTCCCAATAGGATTCTGATCTACGAATTCTATTTGTTTTATATTCTTGTATTTTCCTTCAATCCCGGTATGCTGCCCTGCTTTAGTCCCATATCCTCCAAGCTCTTTTAATAAGGCAGGGTATACAATTTTCTTTATCAGTGTGCTTTTCCCACTACCTGAGACCCCGGTTATTATAGTGAGCATGTTCAGGGGTATGGTAACGTCTATATTTTTTAAATTATGCTCCCTGGCTCCTAAAACCTTTATATAGTTAGGACTGGTTCTGCGCATTGCAGGGACAGAGATCTCCTGTTTTCCGTTTAAATAGTCTGCCGTAAGGGAATTGGACATTAAAATTTCCCGGAATGTGCCGGAGGCTACAACTTCCCCACCGAATGTACCAGCTTCCGGACCTATATCGATTATAACGTCTGCTGCCTTCATGATGTCCTCATCGTGTTCCACTACAATGACCGTATTACCAAGTTCGCGTAAGGAGCGCAATACATCGATCAAATTTTCAGTATCCCTCGGATGCAGTCCGATACTGGGCTCATCTAAGATATACATGGACCCCACAAGGCTGCTTCCAAGTGATGTGGCCAGGTTTATGCGCTGACTTTCACCTCCGGAAAGTGTATTCGATTTTCTATTGAGGGTTAAATATCCCAACCCAACCTTCTCGAGAAAACCTAAGCGCGTATTGATCTCCTTCAGCAATCTGCTGCCGATCTTTTGGTCATGATCAGAAAGTGGCAGGTCCTCAAAAAAGGATTTTAAATGAAGGATCGGACTCTCGACGAGGTCTGATATTGATTTTCCATTGATCTGAATATATGAAGTTTCTTTGCGCAATCTCTTTCCTTTACACACCAGACAACGTGTTTTACCGCGATACCGGGAAAGCATTACCCTGTTCTGTATCTTGTAGCTTTTGTCTTCCAGTTGTTTAAAAAACTTCGTTATTCCTATAAAGTGTTCATTACCTTCCCAAACAAGGTTTTTTTGCTCCTCTGTTAACTGAAACCATGGCTTGTGTATTGGAAAATCGAAAGTATAAGCCGCATTAACCAACTGATCCCTGTACCAACTCATACTTTCACCCCGCCAGGGAAAAACGGCATTTTCGTATACGGAAAGGGAGGTATTGGGAATAACAAGGTCTTCATCAATGCCAATTACATCCCCGTATCCTTCACAATTAGGACAGGCCCCGTAAGGGTTGTTAAAACTGAATAAATGTACATTAGGCTCCAGAAAAACCATGCCATCTAACTCAAAAGCATTGCTAAATGAGGTTTCTTTCCCTGTGGCCACCTCTTCGATAATGCAATCTCCTTTTCCTTCAAAAAATGTTGTGTCTACGGCATTTGCCAGACGATTGTAAAAATCCTCATCATCCTTTTTTACAATGCGATCTACTACCAGATACAACTGATCGCCTACTTTTTGATGTAGTTCCTCATCAATTCTGTGAACGGCACCTCCGTATTTTATTCGGGCATACCCTTGCTTGGATAAAAGTTGCAATGTCTTCTTCTTATCTCTGTCTTCCGGGATAGTTATTGGGGCAAGCAACAAAAGTTTGGTGTTTTCTTCAAACGTCTTTACAAAAGAGACCACATCGGTTACGGTATGTTTTTTAACCTCATTCCCAGAGACAGGGGAATAGGTCTTGCCTATGCGGGCAAACAATAATTTTAAATAGTCATAGATCTCTGTACTCGTACCTACGGTGGACCTTGGATTCGTCGAATTTACCTTTTGTTCTATGGCAATGGCCGGAGCAATACCTTTTATTGAATCTACCTTGGGCTTGTCTAATTTTCCAAGGAATTGTCTGGCATATGATGAAAGGCTTTCAACATAACGCCTTTGACCTTCTGCATAAAGGGTGTCGAACGCAAGACTTGATTTCCCTGAACCTGAAAGTCCGGTAATCACCACCAGTTTATTCCTGGGGATCACCACATCAATATTTTTTAGGTTGTGTAGTTTAGCCCCTTTAATAATTATGTTATGCTTTGGATCTACCTGTGTAATTGTGGCCATATGAATCAGAAAGTTGCAAAGATACAATTTGTCAATACCAAACACCAGTTGAATAAAAGAAGGAGTAGAAAAATGTTAAAACACAACCTTAGTCATTGAAAACTTATATTTTTTCTATCTTTGAGATGTTAATCAAATTATAAAACGCCTATACAGCAACATTACTTTTTTGAAAAGGATTAAAAAAGTCGCATCCTACTCTAATCTGCGACCCCTGAATTGAACCAAAAAAGTAATTGTATGCAAACAACGATTGACGACGCTATTCTTATTAGCAATTATATCAATGGAGATGAACGAGCCATTGAAGTTCTCATCAACAAACACAATCAACGACTTAGTAGTTATATCTATTCCAAGGTACATGACATGTCTATTACCGAGGATATATTTCAAGACACGTTTATCAAAGTAATAAGTACCTTGAAACGTGGGAGGTATAATGAGGAGGGAAAATTCTTACCCTGGATCATGCGTATTGCCCATAACCTGATCATTGATCATTTTCGGCGTAATAAGAGGATGCCAAAATATCAGGGAAATAAAGAATTCAATATCTTCTCTGTGCTGACAGATGACAAACTAAATGCTGAGAAGCAACTTATCAAAGAGCAAATAGACCAGGATCTGGAAGTTCTGATAGAACAATTGCCCAAAGATCAGCGTGAGGTTCTTAGAATGAGGATCTATCAGGATATGAGTTTTAATGAGATCGCAGAGAACACTGAAGTAAGTATCAATACTGCTTTAGGCCGTATGCGATATGCTCTGATCAATTTGCGGAAGATCATTGAGAAGAATCAAATTGTTTTAACGAATTAATAGGTCCTAGGCCGAAGAATTCCATCATTGCTTTATATCTGCCGTTATTTAGAGGTAACAACAGATATTATGCAAAAAATTTACTCAAAACAGCCAAATCGTTGTAAGCTTATCAAGGCAAAGCCTAGCACAGTCGATTTTCTTCTCAACTATTCAAAATCGCTTCATATCAGTAAGGTGAAGGGGATGACTATTGAGCAAACATTAAATTGATAGGCGAGCAAAATTTTTAAGGTATAGCTGAAAAGAAGGTATAGTTCCTATTTTAAAAAGACACTTTTAATTAAAAGTGTCTTTTTTTTTGTGGCATTACTGCAATGGCAACCACCATAGAGGCATCTGTTCTTTATGTATAATAAAGGTTGTTAAATACGAAAATGGATGTTCACATCAAGAATCGGGTGTTTTACAACATAGTTTTTCCTGAAGGAGGTGGTTTGGGTACTTTTAAATTGTTATTGAAAAACAAACAGCTCGTTTTAATACAACAAGGCGAGTTCATAAGTATCGCTAACGAACTTTAAAGAAACCAAAAGATTATCTAACTATGAAACCACTAAAAGAAGACTCACTACTAGTTAATGATTACATCAGCGGGGATGAAAAATCATTAGAGATATTGATCAACAGGCACAACCAGAGAATAAGCAGTTTTATTTATTCGAAAGTAATGGACCGGGATGTTACAGAAGACATATTCCAGGATACCTTTATAAAGGTGATCAAAACTCTTAAAAAAGGAAATTACAGTGAAGAAGGTAAATTTCTTCCATGGGTAATGCGAATTGCGCACAACCTTATCATAGATCATTTCAGAAAAAACAAGCGTATGCCTAAATTTGAAGGTAGTGACGATTTTAATATTTTTTCAGTCATTGGCGATGATAAATTAAATGCCGAAAAGCAACTCATTAAAGATCAGATAGACAGTGATTTAAGCCTGCTTATTGAAGAATTACCAGACGATCAGAAAGAAGTACTTTTAATGCGTATCTACAAAGACATGAGTTTTAAGGAGATCTCTGAAAACACGGGAGTAAGCATAAATACTGCCCTGGGAAGAATGCGCTATGCCCTGATCAACCTCAGAAAAATTATTGACAGGAACAATATTGTACTAACGAATTCGTAGTTCACAACACCTTTTACAATATTTCCATATAGGTTGCGTTATCTTATCATAACGACATCACAATCATATGGAAAAAATTTACTCAACTAAAAAAAATGCCTTTGCGATTCCCAGAGTAGGACCGGAAACGATCCAATTTCTGGTGGCCTATTCAAAAGCCCTTAGAGTTGTTAAACACAGGCAATTCAGTTTCGAAATGATTCTGAACTAAGAACTACGGCTCGCATTAGCGGGCCTTTTTTTTGCATATTCCCGAAGAACTTTTTTTCTCCCAATAGTGCGAGTAATGATGTCTTTTTCCAGATCCCAACCCCGGGCGGGCGAATAGTCCCTCCCATACCAAATGATTTGAAGATGGAGGTCGTTCCACAATTCTCTGGGGAACAAGCGCTTAGCATCCTTTTCGGTTTGTACCACATTTTTGCCGGAGGAAAATCCCCAGCGATATAGCAATCTGTGGATATGCGTGTCTACAGGGAAGGCTGGAATACCAAAGGCCTGTGAGACAACCACACTGGCTGTTTTATGACCAACACTTGGAAATTTTTCCAACGATTCAATGTCTTGTGGCACGACTCCCTCATACTCTTCTACTAAAATCTTGGAGAGCCCGTAAATACCTTTTGATTTCATAGGGGACAACCCTACTGGTTTTATAACTTCCCTGATTTCTTCTACAGAAAGTTTAATCATATCGTAGGGATTATCTGCAAGCGCAAACAGTTTGGGGGTAATCTTGTTAACCCGCACATCCGTACTTTGCGCAGAAAGTAAGACGGCAATAAGCAGGGTATAAGGATCCTTGTGCTCCAAGGGTACCGGAATAACCGGATATAGCTCATTCAGGGTATTGATCGTAAAATCTACTTTTTCAGATTTGGTCATATATGATTACTTTTACGGCCATAGTTAAAAAAAAGCGAATGAAAACACTTCAAGTAGGGGACAAAGTACCCCAATTTACATCAAAAGACCAAGACGGAAACGAAATTAAACTTTCTGATTACAAAGGAAAAAAACTAGTGGTTTTTTTCTACCCAAGGGCCAATACACCGGGGTGTACGGCAGAGGCTTGTAATTTAAGGGATCATTATGAGGAACTGCAGTCGCAAGGGTATCATTTATTGGGAGTCAGTGAGGATACTCAAAAGAAACAAGCTAGTTTCAGGGATAAATACAAATTTCCATTTCCCTTATTGGCAGATGAGGATCATACAGTGATCAATGCCTTCGGTGTTTGGGGACCTAAGAAATTTATGGGCAAAGAATATGATGGAATACACAGAACGACCTTTATAGTGGATGGGGAAGGAACTGTGGAAAAGGTCATTGACAAAGTAAAGACCAAGGATCACGCTGCACAGATTTTGTAAATTTAAAGGTGGCCAAAAAAAAGCCCTGATATGGATCAGGGCTTTTTTTATACTTCTTCTTTTTCAGTGGCCAGGTTTTTGGTAAAGAGCTTTTTCTTTTTAATAATATCTGCGACCCCTTCAGGAAGCATTTCTTCCCAACCTTTTTCTCCACTGGTAATCTTTTTAAGAACATCTCTTGAAAAAATATCCATGATCTCCGGATCGTAATCAATGATATCCATTACTTTCCCGTTGTATTTAAAGAACTTGTACAGTTCCTTCATTCTTGGGTGCACCTTAATATTATTGCTGGTCATGATTTGCCCGGTCTCCGGGTTTTTCATAGGGTATAGGTATACCTTAAGATCCTTAAAGAAAAGTTTTCCAAAGGCCTCCAGGATGCCACCACTTAGGTGCCGGTAGTATTTTTCGTCAAATATTTCCACTAAATTATTGACCCCCATGGTAAGGCCAAGTTTTGACTTGGTAAAATTTCCGAGGTATTCAACTAATTTGTAGTATTCCTGAAATTTGGAAATAAGGACCGTATGGCCAAGAGAGCACAACAATTCTGCCCGATCCATAAAATCCTGTTCATCTATTTCTCCTGAGGCCCTTAAATTTGAGAGGGTTATTTCGAACATCACTATGGTATTTTCCTCTTCAACCGTCTGTTCGCGGATGAAAATATCGTAGGATTTCTGAAACATGTCCATATTTACCTTGGTCACTGGTCTAAAACTGCCCCTTAATGCTAGAATATTCTTTTTGTAAAGAACGGCAGCTGGTAAGAGGTTGTTTCCATCAGGGCCAAACATCACCGCATCGGTCATATCGTTCCTTATCAACTGAAGGCTCATCAAACGGTTGTCTACATTTTTGAAATTAGGACCGTTAAAATTTACCATGTCGATCTCAACGGTATCTCTGTCCAGATGATCATAGAGATATTTCAAAAGTTTTCTAGGCTTGTTGTATTTGTAAAAGGCACCGTATATAAGGTTCACACCAACAATACCCAGTGTCTCCTGCTGTAATCGAGCTTCATTTTGTTTAAAACGAAGATGCAGTATAATTTCGTCGTACTCTTTTTGGTTAGGATCTAATTGGAACATAATCCCAACCCAGCCATGACCTTTATAACGTTTTGAAAAATCTATGGTTGCCACCGTATTGGCATATGTAAAGAAAAGTCGATCCGGATGATCCTCCCTGGTAATACGCTCCTCCATCAATTTCATTTCATGGCCAAGCATCTTTTCTAATCGACTTTGAGTTACATACCGGCCATCCTGTTCTATACCATAAATGGCATCACTAAACTTTTTGTCATAAGCGCTCATCGCCTTGGCAATGGTCCCTGAGGCACCACCAGATCTAAAAAAATGCCTGGCAGTCTCCTGTCCTGCGCCTATTTCTGCAAAGGTTCCGTAAATAACCGGGTTGAGATTTATACGAAGGGTTTTGGCCTTTATGGAAGGTATGTTTTCAAATGCAGGATCTTGATTTAAAACTGAAGCCATTCAACAGGGTTTACGGTAGACAAAGTTAACAAGAATGGGCAATCTTTTAAATAAATAAGTCATAAATTTGATTAAAATAGATAAGCCGTTGAAATTGACTTTTTTGGGAACAGGAACCTCACAGGGAATCCCGGTTATTGGGAGCAATCATCCGGTATGCCTGAGTAAAAATCCCAAAGACAAAAGACTACGAGTTTCGGTCCTTATTTCATGGGACAATTATAACTATGTGATTGATTGTGGCCCCGATTTTCAGGCAACAAATGTTGACGGCAAAATGTTAATAAACTTGATGGGATTCTTTTTACGCACGAACATTCTGACCATACAGCAGGCATAGACGATATACGACCCTTTTTTTTCAGGCAGGGAGACATCCCCATTTATGCACATCAACGGGTCATTGATTCACTGAAAATCAGATTCGATTATATATTTTCTGAAAACAACCGATATCCCGGGGCTCCTGCCGTAAAAGTAAACAAGGTGGAGAATGGACTTGCATTTCCAGTTGGAAATTTACAAGCACATCCCATTGAAGCGTTTCACAACCGTTTACAAGTATTCGGATATCGCATAAAAGACATCGCTTATCTTACAGACGTCAAATCTATTGATGATAAAGAAATAGAAAAGATAAAGGGAGTTAAGGTATTGTGTGTGAATGCATTAAGAATAGAATCGCATCACTCTCATTTTAATCTGGAAGAAGCCCTGGCCTTTGTTGAAAAGGTGCAGCCGGAGCGTGCTTATTTTACCCATATTAGTCATTATTTGGGGTTTCATGAAGAAGTAGAAAGGACACTTCCCAAGCATGTATATTTAGCCTACGACAATTTAATTGTAACCATAGATAAATGAAAACCAGGATTTTTTTATACTTATTTATTTTTGCTTCATTGATAGCCCTGTACCTTTATGTAAGTGGAAGTAAAAGGGTAGCTGCCAATGGCAGAAAAAAATACAGAATTAAAGCTCACCATTGAACAACTTGAGGACTCTCTGAGAACCACCCATTTAAAGGCCCTTGATCTTCAGTATTTTTCATTGGAAAACAATGACGATGCCCTTGCTTATTATGATCATTTATCACTAAAAGATCCAGCACGGTATATTGCAGATAAATTATTGGAAACCAATGAATCCAAAGGAGATAATCCTTTAATTCCTTACGAGGGAATGGAGAATGATTTCAAAATCAATAAGATTAAATTCTAAATCACAAATGGATCATAGCCGACTTCTCCGATGGCAAATATTGGGGCGAATTGTTTATCCAATATGAATTAAAGGATGATTTGTCGGTCGATTTTACGCTTGCAGATTATTTATTATACACCCGGAGTAACTAAATATGCTTTTTAACCAGGTGTTCATGGCATAGAAATTTTCACGAGATACTCCATGTCCTGTAGGAAACTCTTCAAAAGTATAGTCTATGGCAAATTTTTCCAGTATTGGAGGGGTCTGCTGTGCCCATGAAAATGGGATTACCGGATCCATTTCCCCATGGGAGATATACATTTTAAGTTGACTGTGATCCTGTTCCTTATAGGATTTCAGCAATGTTTTCTCATCTATATAACCGCTGAGGCCAATTACATTTTTTACCATTTTTGGATATGAAAGCGCCACAGCAAGGCTAAGCACGGTACCCTGACTAAATCCTAAGAGTGAAATATTGCTGGCATCTAAATGATAGGCTTCAATAGCCTCCTGAATAAAGGCTACCATCTTGGCCCATTGACTTCTTTGCCTGCTCTACATCGCTCCACTTTCCAAAATCAGCATCAAAATTTATGGCATACCAGCCATAACCATATGGAGGAACCGGATATGGTGCCCTCACCGAAATAATACACAATTCAGATGGAAGTTCCGGGGCAAAAGAAAACAGATCCTCCTCATTGCTCCCATAGCCATGAAACAGAAATAAGGCAGCGGCTTTGTTCGTGCTAATTTTTGGCGGCCGAACAAGATGTTCCAGCGATAAGGGGAGGGTTGTCATGTTATTGAATAAAGGTGAACCATTTTTGAAAATAAGGACTTAATACCGGCATAGGGTTCAATTTGCCACTCATGGCACCAAGAAAACCGAATAGCCACATAGCAAAGTAAAAAACATATAGGGCAAGCCAGGCATATTTTGAGAACCAAACGCTTAGGAAGAGCGCACATCCGAGAAAAACTAAATGCAATCCAAAAGCTTGTCTGGTATGGAACCTTGCAAAGGCATTCTTGGGCTCTGAATTCATAGACATAGCAATCAATGCTCCAACAATAGTAATATATGCGGTTATTGCCGCTGCCTTACCTTCTTTAATCTCTTGCGTTGTCATTGCCTTCTTTCTTTAAGCTAATATTAATTGGTCGTTAACAGATCGACCCGTAAACATTTCCTTTACCCTTTTGCCCAATGAACATGCTGTTTTTTGAAGTAGAATGAAGATGTTCTCGCTTTATTATTGACACCCCTTCCGGAGTAAACAAGACTTAAGTTTGCAGCCTGACCTTCTTTTAAACTGACTCCTGCTATGCCAAATCGTTTCCGCCCTCTGGTAAGTAACATGATAGTAGTTTCTGTATTAAAAATAGTGTTGAGAATTCGGAAAGCCGATTCAAGCCCTATGGTTCCAAAGGCTGCATGATCGAACTCTATGCGTTTTTCTTCGATATCTATTGGCAGGTGATCTGTAGTGATCATATCAATAACCCCGTTTTTTAGTCCTTTTCTCAAGGCTTCAACATCTTTTTTTGTTCGTAGTGGCGGTAATACCTTATAATTGGTTTCGAATTCCTCCAGGACCTCATCTGTAAAATAAAGATTGTGTACCGCAACACTGCAGCTCACGTCTAAGCCTTTCTTTTTGGCCTCAGCAATTAAGTTTACTGCATTCGCTGTGGATATAGTAGGTATGTGGAGTTTCCCGCCACTGTATTCCAGAATAAAAAGATCGCGTGCTATCTGAATTTCTTCTGACAAGGAAGGAATCCCTTTTAATCCCAATTTGGTAGACATTCCCCCTTCATTAACCATGCCATTGGCGGCAACAGAGAGGTCCATAGGATAGGAAAGGACCAGACCATTGAAACCTTGTGCATATTGCAAGGCGATCTTTAATAAGTTGGCGTTCATGACCGGCTTTTTAAAGTCGTAAAAGGCAACCGCACCTGCATTCTTCATGTCGTATAGCTCGGCGATATCTGTTCCCGCGCTATCCATTGTTAAGGCCCCCATAGGATGTATTCGGGCTCCTTTTTCACCGGCAGTTTTCTTTAAAAAAACCACATCTCCGCTTGTATCCGGTATGGGTCTTGTATTTGGGTTTAAAACAATATCGGTAAAACCACTGCAGGCGGCTATCTTTATGCCATTTGCAAGTGTTTCTCGTTCTTCAAAACCAGGTTCCCCAAAACTCACACTACTATCGATCCACCCTTGTGACACATGCAGATTTGGTAAAGAAATTACTTTTGTTTTTGAATCTGCCTTTATGGATGTTGCGATCTTCTCAATGTTTCCATTTTTGATCCATATATCGCGTACTTTTTGATGCAATCCAGGACTGTCTTTATCGAGGATAGTTGCTGTTTTTAGCAGTATGTTCATGTAAGTACTTTTTGAATGATTACTTCTGTCAGTATAAAGAGCAGTGCTAAAATAGCAAACCATTTCCAAAGGCTTGTTACAGCATTGTCATTTTCAAAATCATCGAATAGCTCGGACACTGAACTACTGATGTTTGCGCCTGGGATCGCTTCTAAGTCCAGATAGGATAGCCTACTCTCAACTCTTGGATAATTAAAGCTAATGATTCTAGGCCGTTGCGTATTTTTTAACTCATAGTTCCCCGGTGCCTTCGGGTATTCTGAAAACCAAAGTCTCGTCTTTTGACCGATCGCCTGCTGCATTGGGATAAATTCTTCTCCTTCTTTTTGAACACTAATGATTCTGTCTTGTTGCATCAACTCAGGGATGTCTATGCTATTGCTGCTGCCCAAGGGGTAATAAAGTGACGCTAATTTTCTACTTTGTAAAGCGATGGCGTACACACTTGGAACTATCAGTGGAGAACTTTTAAAATTAGAGTTGGCATAGTCCAGGGAGGCAGTAAAAACATATACGTTCTCTTTACCCGCCAAAAAAGGGGCGCCATTGGCGTAAGATAGGATAGAGGAAGCATTTCCATTTAAGGTGTAATATTGTTTCACATTGGGATATTGAAAATTCTCTATCCTGTCCCTGAATACATTGGTAAAAAGAGGATGTGTATAATTGATCCCGGTAATATCCTGAGATTGGGCTGCCGAATTGCCATAGGAGATGCCAAGGCCAGTCAAAATGCTATTTATATCTCCGATGTTTGCAGCTTCAGAGGGGATCACAATCAGGCTTCCACCTTGTTGCAGGAACGCTTTTATCGAAGCTTCCATAGGAGGAGAGATGGTGGTTGTCTCATTGAGGATAAGCAGATCCTGAGAGGCAAGCAGCGGCATTACCTGTTCTTCCGTATTGGTCGAAATATAGTCACATCTTTCGTCGTTGAACAATTTGCGCAAGAAAAGATCATTGCCCATTCCAAGGCTCAGGATCTTAACTTTCTCTCTGGTATTGATATTGAAAAAAAGTTCGTTATCGTAGGCCAACCCCATGTCAGATATGGTAACCCTACCTGTAATTTCCTCATCGGGGGGAAGGGTAAAGACAATTTTGGAAATGCCATCAGGGGTGTATTTTACTGCTGCTTTCGCGATTAGGTCTTCACCATTATATGCCGATATAGGGGTCGATTCAAATTCCGAACTACCGGAAACAAGTACCACCAAATTCTTTTCAGGCGTATTCCCTGCTTCCAAATAAAGGGAGTCTATAGAAATGTTGTTCATGTTCTCTACACGAAGTGGCACAAAATAGGGCGCAATTTCATTTAATGAATCGATGATAGATCCCTGCATCGAACTTTGAAAATCCGACAGCAGTACAAGTTTTTTACCTGCAGTGGTTTGCTGATCAAAATGGGCATTGCTTTTTAGCAAGATTTCATCCAGAGTAAGCTGATTATTGCTAAAGGGGAGTTGCAGTAACTCATTTCGGATATCCGTAATAGTGACATCCCTGAATTCAGTGTCATTGGTAAATAAAGTGAATGAAGTACCAGTAGGGATCGCTTCTATTAGCTCCTGAATAGTTTCATCCAATAGGGTACTATTCTCTTTCCGAAGTTGCAGACTGTGGGAATTATCGAGATATATTACCATCTCTTGCTCTTGAATTGCTTCGGATTTCGCCAAAAAAGGCTGAGCAAAGGCAAGGATCAGGGTGGCAAAAAGAGCCATTCTGGTAAATAACAATAGCCATCTTTTTAACGATTGGCTTCGCTGTGATTTGGCCACTACCTTTTGCAGTAATTTTACATTGGTAAAAGGCGTTTTCTTAAATTTCCGAAGTTGTAAAAGATGAACTAAGATAGGAAGTAGGAGGAGCCATAGGGCCCAAAGTAGTTGCGGATATTTAAACAACATTCCCAAATTGCATTTGGCAAATATAAGCAAAATTTAAGAGGGGCATAGTCCTTAGAAATTTAAATGGGCATAGTTTAAATCAGGATTAACAGATGTTTCAGTCACTAGCAAAAAAAATAAAAGTCGGTCATGTCTACCTGTGAAGCATTCTCTAAATAGCTTCGGATCTCTTTTTGTGCCTTCCCGTTGGAAACTGTAATGATGCTTTGAGGATTAACAAGCTTGTCTATTGTTGTATAGGATGTAAGTTTTTGTCCATATATCTCTTTCCCAATTTTGTTTGGATTATCGCATACCCAGTAAAACGGTATTTCAGATTTTTTTAATAGTTTAACAACGGTCTTGCCCTTTTTTCCGGCACCCCATACTACCAAAGGACGATTTGAATCCCATTCAAGTTTTAAAAAATAATAAACCTTCAAATCCAGAAAATAATTTTGGGCGTAGTGTTCGCTTGTACGGGAAGTGCGTGTGTCGTAATCTCGCCACAAGTGTAAAACCTTTTCGCAGGCCAGGCACCTAAGTCCGGAAGCAAACATTCGAAAAGCCAGATCGTAATCTTCCGGGTAGCGATTTTCATTAAAGGCCCCACAAAGGAACAGATCTTCCTTGTGTAGCATCCAGCAGGGGGAGGGTATCACGCATTCCTTATATCGCTCTTTAAAGTTTTGTCCCTTTTGAGTTAGATTGTTTAACCATACTTCATAACGTTTGTATCCATTGCTGATTCCTCTGGCCGAAAAATATTGAACCTTGCCCAAAGCAAGGTGTCCCGGACCCGACCTGTGCAAGTCGGAGACCATGGTTCTGATCTTTTCGGGCATCATGATATCATCTGAGTCCATTCTCGTGATAAAATCGCCTGAGGATGCTTTTAAAGCCCTTCTAAGTGCTGATATTATTCCAATGCCCTTGTTTGTCATTGTTTTTATTCTGGAATCTTTTTGGGCATAGGAATGCAAAATCTGTGCGCTGTTATCTGTAGAATGATCATCTACGGCTATGACCTCCCAATGCAAATATGTTTGTCCAAGAATTGAATCTATGCATTCTGCCAGATAAGGTTCCGTATTCTTAACAGGAATGAGAATACTAACTAGATAGTCCATGATTAGAAATAAAATTGGTTCTCGCATTTAAGAACTATGCGATCACTATTTGTGCTTTAATCAGATTCCGGAAGTAATTTGTTGATCGCATCGAGGGCCAATGGTGCCATTATTTCGTAGCCGGCTTTTGTTGGATGTACGCCGTCGTCCGCCAGTTCTTTATCCATGCCATTATGATCATTGACAAGGGCACTGTAGTAATCCAGGTAATGATCCCCGGAAAGCACGGTGTATTCTTTGATCATAGCGTTTAAGGCAGGAATCTTCTTATTTGGTTCCAATCCCGGTTTCCAGGGATAGTCAGAAGCTGGTAATACGGAACACAAAATAACTTTTATCCCACTGGCCCTGGCCAATTCTGCCATCGATTGCAAATTATCCATGATCTGCTCTAGCGTCATCGGACCCGTATTACCCGCAATATCATTGGTCCCTGCCAGAATAACGACTGCCTTAGGCTTCAGATCAATGACATCTTGTCTAAATCGCAGCAGCATTTGAGGTGTGGTTTGACCGCCAATGCCTCTATTAATAAAGGGTCTGTCCTTAAAGAATGAAGGCATAGTATGTAGCCACCCTATCGTTATGGAGTTGCCAAAAAATACAACCCTTTCCTCTGATGAAATCATTTTTAATTCTTTATTAGCCTGTTTAAACAGTTCTAATTGCGCCCAATCTTGAGCAAATGCGACACCTTGCAAAAATACCAAACAGCACATGGTTAGGAACAGGATTCTTTTCATAGGTCGAACATATAGATCTGGAAAAGATACTAAATTAAGGTAGTTGTGCACAAAAAAACCCTGCTTTTACAAACAGGGTTTTTATAAAAATAGATTCTTAAAGCTTACTCGCAGGCGATGTCATCTCCATTGCTATCCCAGCAACGCCAATTTTCATCTTCAAAATAAGCCATTGCTCTAACACGGCCTTCAAAGGTATTGCGACTCCATTCTATATCAACTTCGGTAAATTCCTGAAGATTGGTATCGTAGACATATGCATTGAAATATGCATCAAAAGTGCCTTCTTGTAATCCATATTCCAGGTAGCTATTTAAAAATAGGTCATCATTTTCCTGATCATCCAATTCTCGTACCCAGGTATATCTTATGTTTCCAATTTCATCCCCGGCTCTTTCCCAATCTATTCGCAACATAGGATCTGGCCTTTCCGGTCCCTGGTTCAGGATCCAAAAACCACTGTCTCCATCTAAAGCAGAATTTCCACTGAACCATAAAAATTCATCGAAACCTTCAATGCCCATTTTGGTGATGTACATGTTCCAGGCTACACCATTGGCAGTTAATTGGCCAGTAAGTCGGGCCGTATATTCACTGGTAAATCCACCTACGCTATAGGTCCATTGCCAGGTGTCCTCTGAAATTTTCTCTGGTGTTTGGGTAAAAGCCGCTTGAAAGGAAGCAACCGGAACGGCTAATGTAGTATAAAGAGCTGAACTCCATACGCCAACCACAATGCGGGAGAATACCCAATTTCCGTTGGGAGCTTTGTTGTCATAAACAAGGGTTGTGGCTTTTCCCGAAGTTCCGTTGTCTTCAAAAGCCTCAAAGTCTATCGCCATAGATTCCAATGGCGGTAATTCCGGAGACGTTCCCTGTTCATTGATTTCTGTTGATTTTTCGCAAGACGTTGCAAAAATCATGATCAGTGTCAACATCAGACCTGATATTTTCCATTTATTCATAGGTATATATTTAGTTTATTTATCCTGATTTTTATGATTTTATAACGCTGCAAGGCCTATAAAAGTATCAGGAACACGAACTATTTCTGGAAAATAATTGAGATCAACAGGGCCTGTCATTCTTTGATAGAATACTATTAATTCATCAATCTAAAAGTATTTTTAGTATTTAGCACTTTTACCATTTGCCTGCGTCCTCAGGATAAAGGCACGTATGTCATCATTGGCCTGTTTCAGATCCTCGCGCCGCAGGTACATCATATGACCGCTACGATAACCTTTAAATTGGAATCTGTCTTTCATTCTGCCACTTGGATCCACTTGCCACATGGTATACTTTGCATTAAAGTAGGTGGTGGCCCCATCGTAATAGCCACTTTGAATAAGTACGTTTAAATATGGATTCTGAGCCATAGCCTGTCTGAGATCATCCCGGGTGTTGTCATTTTCATTATCCCAAGGTCTTACAGGGCCAAACATATTGTATTTGATATCCGTCTTAAATTTAAGCTCTTCCTGAAGATAATAATTAATGGCAGGGGTGAAGCTATGGAGCCATGAAGTGATCTCGGCATTGTAATCTGGCCGAACACCGGCAAGTTGTTTATCCATGCCTAAATATCGGCTGTCTAATCTGCCAACGGTATATCCTTTGTCTCGTAAAAGTGACTTCCAGAAATAGGAGGTAGGCACCGTGAGATTTTGGGCCAAAATTTCTTCTTGTGAAAGACCGGAATAGTAGGCCATTTTTTCGGCAACTTTATTTCTTTCTTCCTGACTTATAAAACCTCCTTTTGCCAAGGCAGGAATCAGGGTATTAATGGTATACTCCTCAGATTCAGGTAAGACTTCAAGTAGGTCTTTGTTCTGAAGCGTTGCAGGTAATGCCTTGTGATGCCAGGCAGCAGCTGTATAATATGGCAGATTTAAGGCATCGCTAACTGGTCCTCCTACTCGGATCACTTTGTAGTCGGCCGGACTCACCATAATGACTCCATTGAGATACATCCACTGCTGGTTTTGCAAGGCAAGGGACAATCCCATTACGCGTGTGCCACCATAACTTTCGCCAACAATATATTTCGGCGAACGCCATCGGTTGTGACGGGTCACAAAAGTATTTAGCCATTCAGCCAGGTATTTAATATCAGCATTGATCCCAAAGAATTTATCGCGGTCTACTTCCTTTCCGGTTTCAGGAATGGTACGGGAATATCCTGTATTGGCCGGATTCACGTAAACGATATCTGTCACATCAAGAACAGAATAAGGATTCTGACTTACGCCATATGGTTGTACAGGATATCCTTCATCATCAATTTTTAAGACTCTGGGGCCGGTATATGCTAAATGCATCCATACCGATCCTGATCCGGGACCGCCATTAAAAGATATGAGCAAGGGTCTTACCGATCTGTCTTTGACATCATTTCTTGTATAGTAGGTATAGTGAAGTGATGCAATGGGTTTGCCCAATTCGTCCCAAACAGGTTGCATTCCGGTTTTTGCTGTGTACGAAATATTAGTCCCATTTACGGAAACACTATGTTGGGTTACGACGGCAGTATCTAAGGGAATGGAGCGGTTTTGGCCAAAACTTAGATGGAGCGTTAAAATGCAGGTGACAAGGGTCAGGATCTTGATTTTCATTCGATTTAATTTAGTTTGAGTTTTAAAAATAGGAAAATAAAATGAGTAAAAACCGCATCGTGCTAAAGCAAATATGCACAACTTGAAACAATAAATATTTGTTAGTATCTTCGGAAAAGAACCGGATTTAAAGAATACTAATATGAAAGATATTAGCAGAAGAGTTTTCAATAAAAAGCTTTCCCAGGGAATGCTAGGTGCGAGTTTAATGGCAAGTGCCCCCCTGGCCTGCGCCATGGGTGGTGAATCATCAAAGAAACAATCTCTTGGTGTGGCACTGGTTGGCCTGGGAAGTTATAGTACCTACCAGTTGGCACCGGCCTTAGAGCAAACAAAATATTGTCATTTGGCAGGCATAGTCACCGGGACTAAGGAAAAAGAAAGTATTTGGGCATCAAAATATAATTTGCCGGCGGATACAATTTATAATTATCAAAATTTTGACAAAATAGCCGAAAATAAGGATATAGATATCATTTATGTGGTTTTGCCTAATAGCATGCATGCCGAGTTTTCTATTCGAGCGGCTAAGGCAGGAAAACATGTGATTTGTGAGAAACCGATGGCTGTCTCTGTTAAAGAATGTGATGCTATCATTGAGGCATGTGATAAAGCAGGTGTTAAATTGGGAATTGGCTATCGACTACATTCTGAGCCTTATACGCGTGAAGTGAAGCGTTTTGTGAAGGAAAATACTTTTGGGAAAGTGCAGTATATTTCGGCAGATGCTGCATATCAATCCCGCGGAAATCCTGGACAATGGCGATTGAATAAAGAATTGTCTGGCGGTGGTGCGCTTATGAATATGGGGGTCTACAGCATCCAGAGTTCTATTTACGGAACAGGGGAAAATCCGGTGAGCGTTACGGCGCAGGAGTTCAGTACCAGGCCAGGCTATTTCAAAGAGACAGATGAGACCATTACGGCTCAATTTCAATTTCCCGGTGGTGCGGTGGGTAGCATATTTACATCTCATAATGCAAGCGCAAATAGATTATTTGCTTCCTGCGAGCGCGGATGGTTCGCTCTTGAGCCAGCTAACAATTATGGCCCTTTATCCGGAAAAACGTCTGATGGTGCCATGGCATTTGAACATGAGTCTCAACAAAAATTGCAAATGGATGATTTTGCCCTTCATATATTGGAGGGAACCGTCAACAGAGCGCCGGGAATTATGGGGAAACGGGATATGATCATTGTGGAAGCGATTTATCGATCCATCGCCGAGGGGAACAAAAAAATACCATTATCGCTTGGCTCTATGGGGCTGGTCTAGAAAAATAAGGGAATATTAATATTTATGTAGCAACCAGTACTCAGCTCTTTGTTGGGTAGGAAAAACCTTTAGGCGTGCTGATCTGTTGGTGGCGACATCTACCAGAAAATCGGATAAGGATTCTCGTTTCCAAACAAGGGCGAGCATGATCCTGTTTCCTAAAATGCGGGCTATCTTTTCTCCCAGGAAAAAGAGCTCTATCAATGCTATTTCATGGGCAACAACGGCACTGAGGTCTACCAAAACTTTTTGACGGTCATGATCTTTACATTCTTGCAAGAGCTGCTGAGGTAATTCCAGGAATTCCGCGTAGTCGTATGTACCCTGTATGGTCATCCTCAGGTACTCCTTTTTCTTTTGAATAAAAAAACTACTTACCATTCTTAGCTTAAGTACTATGCAATTGAATAGTAATTAGTTGGGTTGCATTTTAAAGGTACTAAAAAAAGAATTCTTTCCTAAATAAATTTGTAAGCATTTATTTACAAAAATAATACTCCAGGGAGAATCTATAAGTACAAATAGGGAATTTGAGATTATCTTGTCATGGTTTTTAGGCAATGAGTTTCAAAGTTCCCGATCTAAAACTTTTCAAAAACACCCAAACCAAAAAGGGCGAAATCGTATTTTACGGGATCTTGCTGATCTAACAAGCGAAGATTAGTATCTAATTCCGCCACGGCCTTTGCATCATTTTGCTTTCTGGTCAGAAGACCTAATTTACGTGCAACGTTTCCTGAATGAACATCCAGTGGGCACGATAATTGAGCAGGATTCAGCGATTTCCAAATACCAAAATCTACTCCTGTAGTAGCGTCGCGGACCATCCATCTGAGGAACATATTGATGCGTTTGGCAGCCGAGCCTTTTAGGGGGTCGGAGATATGTTTCTGAGTTCTTTGTTGGTGAGGCAGGTAAAAAAAAGACTCTTTAAAATTTGATATGGCCGGCTGTAGGGTGCTTTTTTCAGCGTGATTGCTAAAAAGGGCTTCCATTCCTTTGTGGGTAGTGTAGATGTGTTTAAGAGCCCGAATAAAATATTGCAGATCAGTGCCGTTAAAGGTACGGTGCACAAAGGATTTCAGGGCCCTCAGATCTCCTTCGGTATGCCCCATAATAAATTCGTAAGGAGCATGGTCCATGAGATCCATTAATAAGCTGGCATTTTTAATAATGCTTTTCCTATTTCCCCAGGCGATGGTGGCCGTTAGAAAACCACTAATCTCAATATCTTCCTTCAAAGAAAATTTATGAGGGATTTGAATGGGATCCGAAGCCAAAAAATCAGGGCTGTTGTACTGCTTAACCTTATGATCCAGAAACTCGCGTAAGGCCTCGCTGATTATGGTTGATTTGCTCATAAAAGTTCTGAACTACTGATCATTAAAAATAGGATCCCATTATGACTCATGTGCATCAAAATGGCATACCGCAATCCAAGTCTTACCCTTAAATACCCCAGAAAAAAACCCATTATAATTTGCGGCGCTACCAGGATGGGAGTCAGCCATAAAAGATCTTTGGCATTTTCAAAATTTCCTAAATGTACCAGGCCAAAAAGCAAACTGGAGACATAATATATCCATGGAAAGTAGGATGATCTTTTAAAAAATACTAAGGGTCCTCTGAATAAGATCTCTTCAATTATTGGAGCTACAAGAACCATCAGAATTAAGATACCTGGCATTGAATATTTTTCAAATAGCTCTTCTACCTTATGGTCACCAATTTCGATATTTAACAATAAGGCGATACCATTAAAAAAAAAGGCCAGGCCTATTCCAAAGGCAAAATTCCATCCCAGGACGTTTAAGAAAATTCGCCACTTTAAACGCAAATTTAGGTGGGAGTAGGGAACGTATGATGGCTTGAGTATAAAACGCCAAACATGTCTAAGCATTATTGATTTACTATTTGTCCATCAACCATCGTAAGTTTTCGATCTGCCATGTCTGCCAATTCTTCATTATGTGTCACGATTACAAAGGTCTGGCCAAACTCTTTTCGCAATTGAAAGAATAGCTTATGAAGAATATCGGCACTTTCAGAATCGAGGTTTCCACTAGGTTCATCTGCAAAAATCACAGCGGGACTATTGATAAGGGCACGAGCGACTGCCACACGTTGCTGCTCTCCTCCGGAAAGTTCACTTGGTTTGTGATGATACCTGCCCTTCAGACCAAGGAAGTCGAGTAATTCTGCCGCTCTTTTTTCGGCTTCCAAAGGGGGCGTTTTTTTTATGTAGGCAGGAATGCAAACATTTTCCAGTGCTGTAAATTCTGGTAATAGCTGATGGAACTGGAAAATAAACCCAATATGTTTGTTCCTGAAGAGCGCCATGTCCTTATCCTTGAGGGCCGTGACCTCAACCTCGTTGATCTTTAATTCACTTTCCTGCGGATTAGATTGATGATCAAGGGTCCCCAGGATTTGTAATAAGGTTGTTTTTCCGGCCCCGGAGGCACCGACAATGGAGACTATCTCACCCTTTTTTATGGCAATATCAACGCCCTTCAAGACCTTGAGTTTACCATAGTTTTTTTGAATATTCCTGGCGGTGATCATTCCTATATCTTTAGGGGGTCGAAAGTACACAATACGTTGCTGATTACAAAATACACCGAGGGATCTCCAAGCTGATGATACTATGAATACTTTATATGTTAAATGCCTTTAGTGAGTGGAGAGGCAAAAGGTATGGCTATGCTAATTATACGTTAAAAAGGATGGAGCTACTTAGAATTGCGTAAATTTGTTTAAGTTTAATTTAAAAATAATAAACAAACGAATCGGCTTAGTGATTTCGGTATAACTTCAACAAGCTTATGGCACCATATAAAAACCTGGAAGAATACAACCTTACAATTACGAACGAAGTTAAAGACCGCTATTCCAAGATCCTTGACGAAATAGGGGAGGATGTAAATCGGGAGGGTTTACAAAAAACTCCGGAGCGTGCAGCCAAGGCCATGTTGTTTTTAACTCAGGGGTATCAGCAAGACGCCGTTGAGATCTTGAAAAGCGCCATGTTCGCTGAAGCCTATGATGAAATGGTCATCATAAAGGATATTGAAGTGTATTCGCTCTGTGAGCATCATATGTTACCTTTCTATGGAAAGGCTCATATAGCATACATTCCAAATGGTCATATCGTCGGACTCAGCAAGATACCCAGAGTGGTAGATGTCTTTGCAAGGAGATTACAGGTGCAGGAAAGGCTTACCCATGATATTCTGGAATGTATCAATGATACTTTAAAGCCCAAGGGTGTTGCCGTCGTTATTGAAGCATCTCATATGTGTATGATGATGCGGGGTGTACAAAAACAGAATTCCGTCACTACAACATCGGGATTCAGGGGTCAATTTGAAAAAATTGAGACCAGAAACGAGTTTTTAAAACTTATCAGTTCTAGGCTTTCTTAGTACGTTTATTTTTTACAGTATACGATTCTACTTTTAGGAGATAAGGAGGGTTTTAAGTATTTTTATTGGTAGATGAAAGAACCACATAAAATAAAGTACTTTTTGCTGGGATTGCTTTTTGATGGCATTGGAATGTTATCCTTTCTCATACCGGGAATAGGGGAGTTCTCAGACATAATTTGGGCGCCATTTGCCGCCTGGTTAATGACCAGAATGTATAAAGGGCGTTCCGGACAGATAGCCGGAATCGTCACATTTATTGAAGAGCTCTTACCAGGGTTGGATCTTGTGCCAAGTTTTACCCTTATGTGGTTATATACCTATGTCTTTTCGAAACTGAGATCAAAGAAGGTTATCAATTCCTAATGCTTTATAAAAGGCTTTAATTTTTCTTGATCCTAAACGGGATATTGAAGTCCTGTACTTATGTTTCGACTAATATTTGCGATGCTATCTATTTTTAATCTTGAAAGATGTTAAACATAGAATTCTGGCCTTAAATTATTGAAACAGGAAGCCCAATCCTATCCGTTTGAGCATCTTCTTCTCAAAATTCCAAAAGAAAGTAAATTGCCCAAAAAGCCATCCGAAAAAAACCAATAGGATTTGATAAAAAGGAAAGATTAGTAAAATGCGCAGGCTCCAATAGACCCAACCGCTCCACCAGCTGACCGGAAAGGCCTCTCTTGATAGCCCTATCCAGTTAAGAAAAGGTTTGGCAACATAAACAGCGGCAGATCCTGTAATGGCAAAGACCCAAAGTATGATCAGAATTTGCCAATTATTTTGAATCCCCCAGCGTTCTTTTAAGCGTTCTTTCATCGACTTTTTAAGGCGACAAAGTTACTGATTTAGATTCTAGGAGCAAAAGGACCCAGGCGTTGATTGTATTTACGCTGAAAATAAATAAAGTAATTATACAGTTTATAGTTCACCTCATACCCATAATCTACCATTGGATCGTAATCAATCTGTAGTTCATACAATTGTGGATCGTATTGTAAGCTGTTTAAAACTCTGTTATTCCATTCAATTACTAAGACGCGGTTCCTGTTCTCCAGAAAAGATTGGGAGTAATATCCCTCAGGACGTGCAATTGTAAGAAGCCATACATTAAATCCGGGTTCAATGATAATGATCTCATAATTCGATTCTGAGTCTGAAATTTCAACTGTATCAGCCGCTTTGGCAGTAAACACTTGTTTTTCCTTTTCAGAGATCTCAGGAGCAGTTTTTGATCCTATACATCCCAAAAGTATCAGGGATGTAAAGAAAATGAAAATGAAGGCTCCCTGTAAAATCGTTTTATTTCTTTCCTTTTTCATAGTTCTTTTAAGATACAAAAAAACCGTCTGGGTTGCCCGGACGGTTCAGTTAAAAATCGTTAAGAAATTCAGATGCTATTTTCCGAATAAGCTGCCCAGCATGCCCCCAAGACCTCCCTTTTTCTCTTTGGATCCCAATACCATACCTGCTACATCGTCTAAAACACTACCATCTCCATCCGCGTCAATGAGACTGGCGATCAGGCTCTGATTTTGTTGGGGCTGCCCACCTAGCATAGATCCGAGGAGGGAACTAAGTCCGTTTGCATCACTCACATTTCCCTGTGCTTTTTGTCTGCCCAGAAAGCCCATAATTATAGGGGCCGCAATTTTTAAAATCTGAGCTACGTTACCGGCATCCACACCAGATTTCTGGCTTATTGCATTTTCAACAGTAGTTTGTTTATTGCCTAATACATGACCCAGAATGCCGGCCCCATCATTTAGAACGTCACTATTTACACCTCCTTGAAAAAGACCTCCCAAGTTGTCCAGAATGCTCCCATTATGCTTTGATGAAAGCGCATTCATAAGTCCGGCTGCACTTTGAGGATCTGAGGTATTCTTTTTCATGGCGCCTAATAAAAGAGGCATGGCCATACTTAGAACATCTGCTGTTTTATCTTCTGGTTCACCGGTCTGACCTGCAACACCGCTAATCAATTGTTTGCCCATTGGGCCACTTAATAAATCTAATAATCCTGACATAGTTTTTGAATATTTACGGTTTTATTTATAAGGAATGATTTGTATTCAGCTTTATTTAAGCAGGCTAATTATCTGTTCTGCCAGTTCAGTTCCAATCCTGTCTTGTGCTTCATCTGTGGCTGCACCGATATGAGGAGACAAGGAGATTTTAGGATGCATCAAGATCCTGATCTCAGGAACCGGTTCGGATTCAAAAACGTCCAAACCTGCAAAGGCAACTTTCCCCTGATCAATAGCATCAACCAGCGCCACTTCGTCTATCACCCCACCGCGTGCTGCATTGACCAGGCCAACTCCTTGTTTCATGATCTCTAATTCACTTTTGCCAATAACATATTCTTTCTGTGCCGGGACATGAAGGGTTATAAAATCTGAATTTTTTAAAATTTCGTCCTTAGTGCTATTCTGAAGTGAAAAGGATAAAGATTGTCCGTCAAAAAATGTAAGATCAATGTTAGCCGTTTCTATATACGGATCGTAAAAAATAACTTTCATCCCAATGCCAAGGGCAATTTTTGCCGTGGCCTGTCCTATTCTTCCAAATCCAAGGACCCCAAGAGTTTTGCCTCTTAACTCTGTACCTCTACCATAGTTCTTTTTAAGGCCCTTAAAATTTTTTTCGCCTTCCAATGGCATATTTCTGTTGGCATCATAGAGAAAACGAACCCCACCAAATAAATGCGCAAAGACCAGCTCTGCAACGGAACTTGAAGAGGAAGCCGGCGTATTAATAACATGGATCCCTTTTTCTTTGGCGTAGCTAACATCGATATTATCCATGCCGACCCCGCCACGACCAATAAGCCGGAGACTGGGACATGCATCTATCAGATCGCTTCGAACCTGGGTCGCGCTGCGGACCAATAGTCCTGCGATTTTATGTTCATTTATGAAATTTGCCAATTGTTCCTGTGCCACGGAGGTGGTCATCACCTCATAACCAGCTGCTTCCAGAGCCAGTATTCCGCTATTGGAAATACCGTCATTTGCCAGAATTTTAGTACTCATAGAATTGAGAATATCTTTATTTTACTTTACTTAATTATTTTATCTAAGCTTTGCGTTCCAGATCACTCATAATATCGACCAGGACGCCTACACTTTCGAGCGACAAAGCATTATACATGGATGCCCTGTACCCTCCAACTGAACGGTGCCCATTAAGTCCATTGATGCCAGCTTCTTTCCACATTGCATCAAAAGTATCTTTTAACTTTTCTTCTGTTAGTGTGAAGGTGGCGTTCATATTCGAGCGATCCTCCTTGTTTGCATAACCTTTAAAGAGCGGATTTAGATCGATCTCCGAATAAATAAGGTTCGCTTTTTTCTCATTGATTTCTTCAATAGCCGCAATGCCACCCATATCCTTTAACCATTGCAGGGTAAGCATACAAACATACACCGGGAATACTGCTGGCGTATTAAACATACTTTCCTTGGCAATATGCACCTGATAATTTAACATGGAAGGCATTTTTCTGCTAACCTTTCCAAGCAGATCTTCTTTTATTATAACGAGGGTAGTGCCGGCCGGACCCATATTTTTTTGTGCTCCCGCATAAATAAGATCGAATTTTGAAAAATCCAATTGACGTGAAAAGATATCTGAACTCATATCACAAACCATTGGCACAGTGGCTTCAGGAAATTTCTTTATTTGAGTTCCAAATATGGTATTATTCGATGTTAGGTGTACATAATCCAGGTCGCTTGGTATCTCAAAGCCCTTAGGTATATAATTGAAATTTTTATCTTCAGAAGAAGCCAGTTCAATGGCATTTCCCATTAATTTTGCTTCCTTTAGGGCGTTAGACGCCCATGTGCCTGTATTGAGATAACCGGCCTTATTTTCCAGTAGATTATATGCCAGCATTGGGAACTGAAGGCTTGCTCCACCTTGCAGGTACAAAGCCTGATATCCTTTTCCTTCCAGACCCAGAAGTTCCAGCGCCAAAGATCTGGCCTGGTCCATAATGGATACGAATTCTTTACTGCGATGAGAAATTTCAATAAGAGAAAGACCAATTCCGTCAAGTTCAAGGACTGCTGCAGCCGCTTTTTGCATTACTTCTGCTGGAAGAATACAAGGGCCTGCACTAAAATTATGTTTTTTCATAGAGTTGTTACCATTTTTAGAGTCGTAAAGGTCCTAAAATAAGCCGAGATAGCAGGGAAAATTCAGGATTAATTGTCCTATGTTCTTAACAAGAATTCAACAGTATCTACACCATCGGCATAATCAGTTAACGATGGTGTCTGGGTGTTGCCAAATGGGACCTCAACATCCACAAACCCCTGTGAAACAATACATTGTATCTGATCTTTCTCCCTATCCAATTTGGATATTAAGGTCTTTGTGGATTCGTATTGCTCGTAGAATACGGTTCCTATGGGGGAAGCGTAGTGTTCATCTTCTTTTAACATCAAAAAGTTGTTGTCTAAAAATGGGAACTCGCTCATTAAATAGACGGCTTTGTTGTAATCGTAGTTATTATGGTATTTTGTATGTTCTTTTAAAAACGAATAAGGCTCTAATGCTTTAAAAAGCAGATCGAAATCATAACCTTGTGGAACAAAAAGTTTACTGACACTTCTACAGCCCAAGCCAAAATATCGAAAGATATCCTCGCCCAGATCGGTTAGTTGTTTATTGGTTTCTGAACCGGTCAATACGGCGACACTGTTCCTGTTCTTTCTTATAATATTTGGTTTGTGGCCGAAATAATACTCAAAATATCTCGAAGTATTATTACTTCCAGTGGCAATTACAGCATCAAAATTAGATAAGGTTCCTTTTGTAATGGCCATACATCCTCGAAGCGAGGGCTCGTAGCTTTCTAATAAACGGATAAAAAATGGTAGAAAATCGGTGTCATTGGAAGATAATTTGATAATTGCCTTATTTCCTGTTAATACAACCGCAAGGAGATCATGAAATCCTACCATAGGAATATTCCCCGCCATTATGATCGCAATGTTTTTTGATGGATTTTTTGGCAAATTATAGGAATTCAGCCAATTATCGATACCATCAAGGGTCAGAACATCGCCCCAGGCCGAAAAAGCGTACAAGAGATTATCCGCTGTAAACCAACCATTTTTATGGCCAGCCGATGCTACAATACCGTCTAATTCCAAAAAACTTTCGTGTTTTACCACAGAAGGCGTATTGCCGCGCTTGTACTGCACATAGTCGCGCAAATATTCTCCAAGTTTAACAAATGCTTGTATCCTTAGTTCTGGGGTCCCCATTATATTTGTAAAAAATATGTTTCGTCAGTACCTTTGCCGCAAAAGTATGAAACTGAAACAAACATTGATTACAATCGAAAAGGTTTCCTACAGATATTAAAAATTGCATAAAAGAAAATTTGAATTATGGCCATTATCATAACAGATGAATGTATCAATTGTGGCGCATGTGAGCCAGAATGTCCGAACACAGCTATTTATGAAGGAGCAGACGAATGGCGTTACAGCGATGGTACTTCCTTAAAAGGGGAGGTGGTATTACCAAACGGTAAAAAAGTGAATTCGGAAGATGTACAGGAGCCCATCAGTGATGAGATCTATTATATTTCCCCGGATAAATGTACAGAGTGTATGGGCTTTCATGAGGAACCTCAATGTGCAGCAGTATGCCCTGTAGATTGTTGTGTTCCGGATGAGGATCATGTAGAGACCGAAGAGGAATTGATGGGGAAGCAGCGATTTATGCATCCCGACGCATAAGAGTGCCTAGTTATCCACTTTAAAATTTTTCAATTCTTCGAGGGGTTCAATGATCTGATTGTTTTGCCAGATAGATGGTTCAAACTGCTTCAGAAGGGTATAGGGAATCTTTTCTTTTTCCTCGAAATTGCTGTATTCGTTTTGATCCATAGCTTGGGTAGAAAGTATTAACAATTCTTTCTTTTCCCGTCCACTCCCTTCGATGGTGAAATCAAAAATGACCTTATTTCTTTCATTGTTGTTTTCTATGAACTTGAGGGGTCTGTGCAAGTACACATAATTTCCAATTTCCTTTTTGATGTAGAATGGGTGGTATTTTCCGTCTTGCCTTATTTTAAATATGATAGTCCCAAGATTAATATTTTCAATATACTTTATACCCAATAATAGCTTCATATTAAATTTTCGGCCCTCTTTTCCTTCACTAAAAGCGTAGTCCGTTTTTAAGATCGCGTAATCAGTAGCAGAAATATACAGTGTTCCCGAAAATTTTGCTTTGGCCCTTTTTGGCCGAAAGGTCACTACATAGATAGGTTTTTCCTGAAAGTAGGAGGCTCCTTCCAGTGTAAATCGATAGAGGTCCCTATCCGTTATTTTATCTATAAAAGAAGATTCATAGAGCTGTGAGCCTTTTAAAACCCTAGATACGGTCGATTTCAGTCCTTTGCCAGAGAATTCGTTTTTCTTCTCTTTTACGAAATCATCTTCCTTTAATGAAAGCGAGTCTTCAATTTTAAAAAGCCCGGATTTTAATTTGTAGGTTGATGTAGTATCAAGGTACTGCAAAATAATTTTTTGGGCCTTCTTCTGTACATTTTCTATCGAGAAGTCTTTTTTACTATCTATTAACCTGGTTGCTCTATCAACCCTGAGTTTGCTCGAGTCTTTGTCCTTAATTAAAATATGACCATTGTAATCCTCAAATTCGATCATCCTGCTGCTCATGATGTTTGCCGTGAGCGCTTCTAACCTTTCACTTGCCTGAGCTACTTCCCTTTTCCCCACCTGAGATGCTTTTTCAATGCTGGCATCCAATTTGTCAAAATTCATATAGGACGTGCCCCGAAAGAATATTTGATATTTTTGGTCGGAAGTCACATAATTAGATGGATAAGCCGCTCTCACTTCCCGTATTATTTCTTCAGCTGTTGGCATCGTGTTGCGCAACAAGACTTCGTCTAATGCAATTACGGCAGGGTCAAGATAAATGATCAGGTTTTGTGTAATGTCGCTCATGGGGATGGTCCTTTGCGCATAGCCCATAGAAGAGATTAACAGGGAGTCTTTATTATTTTCAGGAATTTTTATGGAAAAAGACCCTTCTTCATTTGTGATGGTACCGTATGTAGGTGTGATCTGGATGGTGGCGTAGGGAACTCCCGCCTCCGACTCTCTATCTACAATTTTCCCCTTAATGTATTGAGCATTCAGGAAAGATGTACAAACAAAAAAAAAGATAAAAATGATGGTGTTGATTCTGATCATAAAGTGATATTGCCTATGTAGAGACGACCTTCCAAGGTATTTGTTACATTCTTTTGGTAAGTAAAAACAGTACTACCTTGCAGACCTCAGTTTTGTGGTATTTCATTTTCTAATCTAATATAAAATTTGCGTTAGTTGTTTTCAACCATTTTAGAAAGAATTTCACGGAAGATCTTGGCGCTGACCATGGCCGTCATTTTGTTAATATCGCGTTCAGGGTTATACTCTACAATATCAGCTCCAATAATGGGTACATCAATTGCCTGAATAATACCCAGCAATTCTCGCACTGTGAAACCCCCGGGTTCCTGATGGGATACACCTGGAGCGCAACTGGGATCAAGGGCATCGATGTCTACTGACAGATAGAGTGGATTCTTGAATACCGGAAGATTTTGTAGGTCAAAGTCTTTCATTTCAATGATTTCTACGTCAAATTTTGTGGCTTGTTCCCGTTGGTGGGTATTCAGCGTTCTCACCCCAATCTGTACCAATCTATGGGCTAGCTTGTCCTCCATGACCCTGGCGAAAGGGCAAGCATGGGAATGCCGGTCTCCATCAAAACTGTCATACAAGTCACCGTGCGCATCAATATGAAGTATCTCTAGGGATCCGTGTGTCTGAAATACAGCTTTTATGACAGGATAGCTTATTGAATGATCACCACCAAAGGTTACAATTGGACTGTTTTTGTTTAAATTAGATCTCGTAATATCTACTATATCAGCATATTGATTAATTTGAAAATCTCCTTTATCTTCAAATGTTTCTGGGCTAACTTCGATACCGTTCTCTGCAAAATAATTGGCAGACGAACTGTGATAAGCCGCCCTGATTTCAGGAGGGGCCTTGGCTGGACCACGTAAAAAAGACGATTTCTCGTCAAATAAAATGCCTTGGAGTATTACAGGTGGTTTCATGGTAGAGATCTCTAACGGATTATTACAATAAATATAGGAGTAAAAAGTATATTTGCACCCCATTAACCAGAATCACTCTAATGAAAGCAGGTATTGTAGGATTACCCAATGTAGGAAAATCGACCTTATTTAATTGTTTGTCCAATGCAAAGGCACAGAGTGCCAACTTTCCGTTTTGTACAATAGAACCTAATATAGGGGTTGTGAATGTTCCTGATGCAAGACTCGAAAAATTGGAATCTCTTGTGAACCCCGAGCGGGTGTTACCGGCCACGGTTGATATTGTTGATATTGCCGGACTTGTCAAAGGGGCAAGTAAAGGGGAAGGCTTAGGAAATCAATTCCTGGGAAATATCAGAGAGACAGACGCTATTCTCCATGTTTTAAGGTGTTTTGATGATGATAACGTTGTTCATGTGGATGGATCCGTAGATCCTATTCGAGACAAGGAGACCATCGATATGGAATTACAGCTAAAAGACCTCGAATCAGTAGAAAAAAAGTTAGACAAGGTAAAGCGGGCAGCAAAAACAGGGAATAAAGATGCTCAAAAAGAAGAAGTGGTGCTGCTTAAAATAAAACAACAGTTAGAAGCAGGTATCTCCGTAAGAGCCATTGATTTTGATTTGGCAGATCGCAAAGAATTTGTATCCCCGTTGCAATTAATTACCGATAAACCAGTGCTCTACGTCTGCAATGTGGATGAAGCATCTGCGGTAGGAGGAAATGCTTACGTGGATAAGGTGAAGAAGGCGGTTGAGAATGAAAAGGCAGAGGTTTTGGTACTGGCCGTTGGGACCGAAGCGGACATCAATGAATTAGAGACTTATGAAGAGAGAAAAATGTTTCTGGAAGATCTAGGCCTCGAAGAACCCGGTTCTTCAAAACTAATAAGAGCTGCGTATCATTTACTCAATTTACAAACATATTTCACAGCCGGAGAAAAGGAAGTACGGGCATGGACCATTCCTGTGGGAGCCACAGCGCCGCAGGGAGCTGGTGTAATTCATACAGATTTTGAAAAAGGTTTTATCAGGGCAGAAGTAATTTCTTATGACGATTATGTTACCTTTGGTAGTGAAAACAAGGTAAAGGAAGCAGGAAAAATGCGGGTGGAAGGAAAAGAATATATAGTAAAGGATGGCGATGTAATGCACTTCAGGTTTAATGTATAGCTTTTTCAGATTAACCACATGAAAATTGGGCCGGTATCCCACAAATACGGCTATTAACAATATAGAAAGCTTATTGTTAATTACTTTCTATTAGGTGCATTTTGATTTCTGCCTTGAAATTTTATATTAGCAGAGATATACCCCAAATAAATGTCACAAACCCAATATACTGAAGAGAATATCCGATCTCTGGATTGGAAGGAGCACATCCGTATGCGTCCCGGAATGTACATTGGGAAACTCGGTGATGGTTCATCTGCAGATGACGGTATCTACATATTACTTAAGGAGACCATTGACAACTGTATAGATGAATTTGTTATGGGAGCCGGGAAGACCATTGAAATTTCCATACCCGGTGATAAGGTGATCGTAAGAGATTTTGGAAGGGGTATCCCTTTAGGAAAGGTGGTCGATGTAGTGTCAAAAATGAATACTGGTGGGAAGTATGATTCCCGGGCCTTTAAAAAGTCTGTAGGTTTAAATGGAGTGGGAACCAAGGCCGTTAATGCACTATCCTCTTTCTTTAGGGTGGAATCTACCAGAGATGGCAAGTCAAAGTCAGCCGATTTTGAACAAGGAAACCTGGTCAATGAAGAGTTTCTGGAGGAGACCTCCAGAAGAAGGGGTACCAAAGTGGTATTTACCCCAGATGAGACCATATTCAAAAAATACAAATATCGCAATGAGTATGTGGAACGCATGCTCAGGAACTATGTATACCTGAATCCGGGTCTTACGATACTCTTTAATGGGGAGAAATTCTTTTCGGAGAATGGATTAAAGGACCTGTTAGAGGATAACAATAGTAAGGAGGACCTCTTGTATCCTATCATTCATTTAAAAGGAGAGGACATTGAGGTGGCCCTTACCCACAGTAAAACTCAGTACAGTGAAGAGTATCATTCCTTTGTAAATGGACAACACACCACTCAGGGAGGGACACATCAATCGGCCTTCAGGGAGGCTCTGGTGAAGACACTTCGCGATTTTTACGGAAAGAATTACGATGCCTCGGATGTCCGTAAAAGCATCATTTCGGCTATTTCTATTAAAGTGATGGAACCAGTTTTTGAGAGCCAGACCAAAACAAAACTGGGTTCGACAGAAATGGGCGGCGATTTTCCTACGGTACGCACCTATATCAATGACTTTATTGGAAAACAGCTAGACAATTACCTGCACAAGAATCCTGAAACTGCCGATAAGATCCAGCGTAAGATCATGATGGCCGAAAAGGAACGTAAGGAACTATCGGGTATTCGTAAACTGGCTCGTGAAAGGGCCAAGAAAGCGAGTCTTCATAACAAAAAATTACGCGATTGCAGGGTGCACCTCGACAATATGAAGAATGAGAGACGGCTGGAGAGCACCTTATTTATCACGGAAGGCGATTCAGCTTCCGGATCCATAACGAAATCGAGAGATGTAAACACCCAGGCAGTATTCAGTTTAAGGGGCAAGCCGCTGAATTCATATGGAATGTCTAAAAAGATTGTCTATGAGAACGAGGAATTTAACTTACTGCAGGCGGCGCTAAACATTGAAGAATCTATGGAAGATCTTCGATATAACAATATTGTGATCGCTACAGATGCGGATGTGGACGGGATGCATATCCGATTGCTTCTCATCACATTTTTTCTTCAGTTTTTTCCGGAATTGATAAAGGAAAACCATCTTTATATCTTGCAAACGCCCTTATTCAGGGTGCGAAATAAAAAAGAGACAATCTACTGTTATAGTCAGGATGAAAAGAATGCTGCGATCGAAAAATTAAGTGGGAAGCCAGAGATAACGCGCTTTAAAGGATTGGGGGAAATATCTCCCGATGAGTTCAAGCACTTTATTGGAGACGATATTCGCTTAGAGCCGGTGATGCTCGACAAGGCCTTGTCTATAGAAGAATTATTGCAATTCTATATGGGGAAGAACACGCCGGATCGTCAGAAATTTATCATAAATAACCTTAAAGTTGAAGTTGATCTTATTGATCAGGACTAATTAAAAATCAAGCAAATACGAGTCTTTCTATATGGAGGAACATGAAGATGAGCAAGTAGCAAAAGAAGGGGGTCAGGAAGGACAACAAGAGGCACTTACCAGGGTCACTGGTATGTATAAGGATTGGTTTCTGGATTATGCTTCTTATGTGATTTTGGAGCGCGCCGTTCCTGCCATTGAGGATGGTTTTAAACCCGTACAGCGCAGGATCATGCATGCCTTAAAGGAATTAGATGATGGTCGGTACAACAAAGTGGCCAATGTAGTAGGGCACACCATGCAATACCACCCCCATGGAGACGCCAGTATCGCGGACGCCATGGTGCAGATTGGTCAGAAGGAACTCCTCATTGATACCCAGGGCAACTGGGGTAATATTCTAACCGGAGATGGGGCAGCAGCTTCCAGATATATTGAAGCCAGACTTTCCAAATTTGCCCTTGAAGTAGTCTTTAGTCCAAAGATTACGGAATGGCAAGCATCCTACGATGGGCGAAAAAAAGAGCCTGTAAACCTGCCCGTAAAATTCCCGCTTTTATTAGCCCAGGGGGCCGAAGGCATAGCAGTAGGACTCTCCACCAAGATACTGCCCCATAATTTTATCGAACTTATCGACGCTTCCATTAAGCACCTTAAAGGACAGCGATTTAAACTCTACCCTGATTTTCCAACAGCCGGGATCATTGATATTACAAATTATAATGATGGGTTGCGGGGAGGAAAAATTCGCGTAAGGGCGAAAATCTCGCAGCTTGATAAAAATACGCTGGTAATCAACGAGATCCCTTATGGCACCAATACATCTTCTTTAATAGATTCTATTCTAAAAGCGAATGATAAGGGGAAGATTAAGATCAAGAAAATTGAAGATAATACTGCTGCAGATGTAGAGATTCTTATCCATTTACCGGGAGGAATTTCTCCGGACAAAACCATTGATGCCCTCTATGCATTTACGTCTTGTGAATCTTCAATATCCCCCCTTGGATGTATTATTGAAGATAATAAGCCTCTATTTATCGGGGTTCAGGAAATGTTGGAACGCTCCACGGACTATACAGTAACGCTTTTAAAGGAGGAATTAGAAATTCAGCTCGCAGAGTTAGAAGAACAATGGCACTTTGCATCACTTGAACGTATTTTCATAGAAAACAGGATCTATCGTGATATTGAAGAAGAGGAAACCTGGGAAGGGGTAATTAGGGCCATTGATAAGGGATTAAAACCACATATAAAGCATTTAAAACGAGCCGTAACGGAGGAAGATATCGTGCGACTTACAGAAATACGGATCAAAAGGATCTCAAAATTTGATATTGACAAGGCTCAGCAATTGATAGAGAGTCTGGAAGACAGAATCGCCGAGACCAAGAATTATTTGGCCAATTTGGTAGACTATGCCATCGATTATTTCAAAAGTCTTAAAAGCAAATATGGGGCCGGGAGAGAGCGCAAATCTGAGATTCGAATCTTTGATGAGATTGAAGCCACCAAGGTGGTTATACGCAACACCAAGCTCTATGTAAACAGGGAAGAAGGATTTGTGGGGACCTCATTAAAGCGTGATGACTACGTTACGGATTGTAGTGACATAGATGATATTATTGTATTTACAAAAAGTGGGCAGATGATGGTCACTAAAGTAGACAGTAAGACCTTCGTTGAAAAGAATATCATTCATGTGGCCGTGTTTAAGAAAAAGGATAAACGCACCACCTATAATATGATCTATAAGGATGGCCGCGGTGGTGCTAGTTACGTCAAAAGATTTAATGTCACTGGAGTTACCCGCGATAAGATGTATGACTTAACAACCGGAAAAGCACAATCTGATGTCTTGTACTTTTCCGCCAATCCCAATGGGGAGGCTGAAGTGGTCACTGTAAATCTTCGGCAGGCAGGGAGCATCAAAAAACTTAAGTGGGATCTCGATTTTGCGGATGTTATCATTAAAGGAAGGGGATCAAAAGGAAATATTGTTACCAAATATCCGGTTAAAAGAATAGAACTTAAGGAAAAGGGGCTTTCAACTTTAAAGCCCAGAAAAATTTGGTTCGATGATACTATACAGCGCTTGAATGTTGATAACAGAGGCGAGTTGTTAGGTGAATTCACCAGTGATGATCGCCTGCTGATCATCAACCAAAAAGGCGTAGTAAAAACTGCCATCCCCGATCTTATCATGCGTTTTGACAGCGATATGATCGTTTTAGAAAAATGGATCCCGAACAAACCACTAACAGCTATCTATTGGGAAGGGGAGAAAGAACTTTTTTATATAAAGCGATTCCTGATAGAAAATCCGGAGAAAGAAGAGACCATTATTACAAGCCATCCCAAATCGTATCTTGAAAAAATATTCACAGAGTATCGCCCGGTTGCTGAACTTGTATTTGCTAAAAAGCGCGGACAGGATAGAAAAGACAATCAGGAAATAGATTTGGAAGAATTTATAGGTGTTAAAGGGATTACGGCCATGGGCAATCAATTAACCAAGGAAAAGGTCCTTGAGATCAATGCGATGCCACCGCTGCCTTACGAGGCTCCTGAGAAACACGATGCCAAGGATATCGAGGTGGTAGACGAAGAAAATGTGGCTCCCGCAACCAAGGCAGGCACCAGGTCTAAGACAGATGATGCCCAAGATGAGGACACTGGGGAAGGACAGACAAAGTTGTTCTAGCGCCATCATACCTTAAAGAGCATCCAAAGCTTTTGCAAAGATTTCTTCCTGGTGTTAAGTTAGATTGCACAGAGGGACTATTGCCGGCCTCCTTTATTGGAGTGAAACAGAGTGTTAGTTATTTTTCGATGCCTCTTCCTCCTCCAGATCTTCAATGATCTCTTCCTTTTTTCGGTATTTCATGTTGAGGAATTCTACCAGCAAGGAGAAGGAAATGGCGAAATAGAGATAGCCTTTCGGAATGGCCCCAATTTCGGAACCGAATAAACGGGCATGGCTCAAATGAGCCGCTTCTGCAATAAGCATAAATCCTATCAGAATAAGAAAGGACAAGGCAAGCAGTTGCATGGAAGGGTGTTTGTTGATAAAGATGCGAATGGCGTTGGCAAACACTATCATGATGACAATGGATATCATCACCGCAATGATCATTAAGATCAATGCGTCATTGGGATGGTCTCCAATGCCATTGGTCATACCCACTGCAGTTAAAATAGAATCTATTGAGAAAATGAAGTCGATAATAAGGATCTGAACAATTGCCTTGGACAAACTGGTGATATTCTTAGATTTTATAGCTTCTTCATCGTGTTCCGGCAGTTCTACCTTTTCATGGATCTCCGTAGTACTTTTATACAAAAGAAATAACCCGCCAAATAGTAAAATCAGGGCCTGGCCGCTTATGCCCACTGAAAACCAACTAATATCTATGTAGTAAAACGGGTTTTTTAAGCCAATAAGGAGTGAAACCGCAAACAAAAGGATAATACGCTGCACCATGGCGAGCACCAAACCCCACATAGTTGCTTTCTTTTGATCTTTTTCCGGGAGTTTATTTGCCGCTATTGAAATAAAAACGATGTTGTCTATACCCAGGATGATCTCCAGAAAGGTTAAAGTTATCAGGGCGATCCAGGCATCCGGACTTGTAAGTATGTCAAACATATTCAGTTCGCTTTAAAAGCAGTGCCTCTTGATTTTTTAGAGCTTCCCACCAGCCCGTATTCAAAGGTATAGGAACTATCTGTTGTAGATAGTATTTTCATATGAATTGATTTTTCCTCGGCAGCTGTCCGCGGATTTAATTTCTTTACAATGTACTCACATTCATTGATCCAGCGCACAGAAGAAGTATCTGCCTTGTTATTAAAAAAATCGATTTCAGTATCCTTAGTGCGCACAAAAGTAGTTGTTTGCTCGCTGCCCTCAATCATTGTTGTAAAGCTAAAGGTGCCTTCTTTAAATTCTGCACAATTCCTGGGGGGATTGTAGCAGGCAGTTACCATGCCTAAAAAAATAAGTCCTATAATCCAGGTTCTAAACATAGGTGCAAATTAGTGAATTATGACCATTATAAAGAATGAGAATAGCAGAACTTAATGGGAATGACCAACGCCGGGTTCGAAGGTTTCAAAACTGCCATCTGTATATAGAATAATGATCTTTTGCATGGTTCTATCCTTTAAGGGCTTCTGGATTGGAGGAGGGGAAGCTGTGGGTGCCCGACTTTCTTTTTTTACCGGAAATGTTCCTTTCCCGTTTAAAAGCCAATAAAGATTAACCTCTGGATAGGTAGTGACCACCTTCATTACGAATTCTAAACTGGGTTTGTTTCTGCCGGTTAGTAAATGTGAAATACTAGAACGCTGTACGCCAATGTTGTCAGCAAAAGACGAAGCCGAAAGATTGTAATAAGTGAGGATCTTTTCGAGCCTGTTTACAAATTCTTCTGAGTTTACCATTGTATTTTTTAAAATAAGAACATCGGACAATTAAAAGGTATAAAATGACATAAAATATTTATATCAAAACTTCTAATTAGGTTTTATAAAATATTCATATGCAATAGTATATAATAAATAAAATATGATATTTAATAATTGTATACAATTGTATAATTCTGCTCGTAAATATGCCATTTTTATGTATACAAATGTAACATTATTAATAACAATTGTAATTAAAAATGAGGTTACTTTTGCATAAGATTCAATTAGTTCTTCATGAGCATACACCGGGCGTATGAAAAAATAAAAGTGGGTACCATTGGAGGTCGTTATATTCATGACGAACACATAGCACCTTTCCTGAATACATTACCGCCTTTGTTTTCCATTAAAGATCTTGGAACTTCGGTCAATGGCTTGCCCATTAAAAAAGTTACTGTGGGTCATGGTCCTGTCAAAGTTTTAATGTGGTCCCAAATGCATGGCAATGAATCTACCACCACCAAAGCTGTCTTCGATCTTCTGAATGCACTCAACACAGGCTATGGAAATTCCAAAGAATTATTAGAAAGGCTGACACTGGTTATAATTCCAATGTTGAATCCTGATGGGGCACTGGCCTACACCAGAGAAAATGCCAACGGAATAGATCTAAACAGAGATGCCAGGAACAGGACCCAACCCGAAAGTAAGATCCTGAGATCAGTTTTTGATGCCCTTGTCCCCGACTATTGTTTTAACCTTCACGATCAACGTACTATTTTTAGTGCAGGGAATGTTCCAAACCCCGCTACACTTTCCTTTCTTTCTCCTTCGGCGGATGCCAAAAGAACGATCACTAAAAATCGTTTACGGGGGATGAACCTAATTGCCGAGATCAATGATCATATGCAACAATATATTCCCGGACAAATAGGTAGGTATGACGACGCCTTTAATGCCAACTGTGTAGGTGATACTTTTCAAATGCAAGAAACACCTACTATTCTTTTCGAGGCCGGCCATTCCCACGGGGATTATGAACGCGAAAAAACAAGAGAATACGTTTTCATAGCGCTATGGAAAGCGCTTGAAGCGGTCGGGTTCCACACTTTGTTGTCTGATCGGTCGTCAGCCTATCATGCCATCCCTGAAAATGAAAAGAACTTTTGTGATATTCTGATCAGAAATGCACATCTCTTGCATAGTCAATTGGAAGCAGGTAATGTGGTGGGTATTCTTTATAAAGAATACCTCCATGGGGATCGTATTCATTTTAAACCCTGCATAGACAAAATAGGGCTTCCTGAAGATTATTTTGGACACCTCACATACGACTGCATGAATTCAAAAGATATCGATTTCTTAAAGGAGGACAAATCGCTCCTCAATTTGATTATTTCTAGTTTACGGAATAAATAAGTATATCTATTGCGTATATGTCATAAAAACATCTATTTTATTATATATATTTTCTTAATTGTTTATTTTTGCTCAAAATTATCTCAAAATGGGAAAAGTTAAATTAGACGAAATAGATCACCAGATTCTGGATATGTTAATCGACAATACCAGGACTCCTTTTACCGATATTGCCAAGAAATTACTAATCTCGGCCGGTACGGTGCACGTGCGTGTGAAGAAAATGGAAGAAGCGGGTATCATTCAGGGATCTTCCCTCACTTTGGATTATGTAAAACTTGGGTATTCCTTTATTGCCTATGTAGGCATTTTTCTGGAAAAGACGCATCAGACTAAATTTGTATTGGAAAGTTTAAATCAAATTCCAAATGTTACTGTGGCGCATATAACAACAGGAAAATTCAATATTTTTTGTAAAATTCGTGCCAAGGATACCAACCATGCAAAGAATATCATTTTTAAGATTGATGATATTGATGGGATCAGTAGAACCGAAACCATGATTTCATTGGAAGAAAGTATCAATGATAAGAAAAGGCTTATGCATACTATCTTCAATGAACTCTAAAATATGGGATAACAGTAAATCAAGTAAATTAGCTCCTTGATAATACCATGAAAACATCTCAGTTAAAGGATCACGAATACAATCCTTATTACCATACCTATATAGAGGCGCTGGGGGAAGTTAGTTTACTAGATACCCTCCGGAAATCAACTAAAAAATTATCCTCAATTTTTAAGGAAGTATCCCTCAAGAAAAGCTAACGTATAAGTATGCGGAAGGCAAATGGACGGTTGCGGAGGTATTGGTACATGTTTTCGACACAGAAAGGGTTTTTCAATACAGGGCTTTGAGATTTGCCCGTAAAGATCTTACGCCATTGCCGGGTTTTGATCAGGATTCCTATGTACCGCAATTCTGATGCAAATTCACAGAAGTATTGAATCTCTTATTAAGGAATATAAGGCAATCAAGAGAGTCTACTATTTCTTTATTTGAAACCTTTGATGAGGCCACCCTGAAATGAAAAGGGGTTGCCAGTAATTCACCGATGAGTGTTAGCGCGCTATGGGATTTATTATGTGTGGTCACCAGAAACATCATCAGAAATATCATAAGAGAGAGATATCTTATAGACCTAGTCCAGATCGTCATCTCCTTCATATTCGGCTTGCATATTTAGTTCTGATACCGGTTCATCAGATTCCGGTTGTTCATCCTCCTTCCAATTCATTAACCATGCTATCGTCAAAATTTGCAATAAAATGTGATAGGCTTTGACTGATCTTTACAAGGTATAAGGCATCCTGGGTCCTTAGTTCAACGGCTTCAATGAATTCTCCCTTGTGATTCTTAAAAGCTACGATATCCTCATCCCCATATCCATTGGGATAGGAATCAATTAAACAGGCAGCTAAATGTAGATCTAATTTTTTGTAATCGATTAAAATTCGTTTCATAGGTTGGTTATTTATGGCCTTTGTAAATAAAGGTCTATAATCAATCCTAAACTATACTATTTTCTTGCCGATGGGAGGAAAGAGTTGTAAATGGCAATTTTTAGTATATGAAGCAGCTTAATCTTTGTAGTATGCGAACGCCTCCTCAAATAGATCCGACGGTACCCGTTGATCGATTAAGGCTCCCACCAATATATTTTAAAAGCACAAAGTTTATCTGTCCATGCGAATTCTTTTTATCAAATTTCAGGAGTTCCAGGATCGCATTCATATCCTCTTTCTTAAAGTCGATCTTTTTATAGCGCTCCAGGATGGTATTTTTAATATCCTCTAGCTGGTGTTTTCCCATGCCGGTCAGCTTTAGAGGATAGGTAGGCCTCCAATATCATACCGATTGCGATGGCTTCCCCGTGTAAAAGGGCTTTGCTCTCATCTTTTTCTAAAAAATACGATTCAATCGCATGACCTAGGGTATGTCCGAAATTTAGGATCTTTCTAAGGTTGTGTTCGTTAGGATCCTGAAGAACAATACTGTTCTTTATCTGGATCGATGTATAGATATGGGGATCCAGGGCTTTAATAGTTGTCAAACCCTTGAGTTCGCTCCAATAAGATTCATCTGTAATTAGGCCGTGCTTAAGCATTTCCGCAAAGCCACTGCTCACTTGCCTTTTATTAATGTTTTAAGAAAATCGACCATTACCAGCACCATCTCGGGCTGATTGATCACCCCGATCTGATTTTTTAAGCATACCGAGATCAACCCCTGTTTTCCCTCCAATAGAGGCATCTACCATCGCCAGCAGGCTGGTCGGCACATTGATAAAATCAATGCCCCTTTTAAAGGTAGATGCTATAAATCCGCCCAAATCGGTAACCACGCCACCTCCGAGATTGATTAACAAACTTTTCCTGTCTGCATCCAACTCAGACAAGGCGTGCCATATTTGAACACAGGTGTCAATTGTTTTATGGATCTCACCTGCTTCCATTTCTATGATCTCAAGATCCGTTGTAGTTTCAACAGAAGAGAGGAACAAAGGCAAGCAATCCCTGTGGGTATTCTCGTCCACCAGGATAAAGATCTTGGAGTAATTCTTTTCTTTCAACAGCTTGTTGAGTGCTGAATAAGCCTCATCGTATGAAATAAATGGCATATGAGTCTGTAAGGATCGATTCCATGTTCCTGGGGATCAATTTAAGTGATATGCCCACAAATTAAAGGCTATTTTTTAGCAAATGAATATAATTTCAGTGATTATCTTTGGAACATTAAAAATATAACATAAATGCCGCAAATATTTGAGAATACCCAAACTGCCTTTGCACTTAAAACTGATGCCGAATTAGAACGGGCTTATTTTCTATTCAAATTAATTGGGAATCAGCCACTTGGTTAGGATTGGTACGGCCGTCACCAATTTTGCCATTAAAAGCACATTTGCCTGTTGAAGGCTTAATAAGAGCCACGGTTTTTGATCATTTTTGTGGTGGCGTTAATGAGAAAGATTGCATGCCTACGGTAGATAAATTATGGGACAAAGGAGTGTAGCTTCTGTACTCGATTATTCGGTAGAAGGGAAAGATACCGAAGATCCATTGGATTATGCCTTGTCTGTAACCTTGAAATATTCTCGATTTTGTAAAGGAGAAGGATGCCATCCCTTTGCGGTTTTTAAACCCACCGGTTATGGTCGTTTTATTCTTTTTGAAAAAATGGGTCGCGGAGAACCATTTACGCCTCTGAAAAGAACGAATGGGACCGGGTGGTTAAACGATTTGAAGCAACATGTAAAAAAGCACATGATTTAAATGTTAGCCTTTTAATTGATGCAGAAGAAAGCTGGATGCAGGATGCCGCAGATGAATTGGTGGAGGAAATGATGCGCAAATACAACAAGGAAAAAGCGATTGTCTTTAATACCATTCAGTTGTATCGCTGGGACCGATTAGAATATTTAAAAAATTACAAAAGAAAGCAGCAAAGAAGGATTTAAAATTGGCATCAAGGCAGTGCGTGGTGCCTATTTGGAGAAAGAGAATGAGCGTGCGGAGGAAAAGCGGCTATAAATCGCCTATCTGTGCCACCAAAAAGGATACAGACGAGAATTTCAACAAGACCATCACCTATATTCTGGAACATTTAGATACGATTTCACTTGTTTGCCGGGACACATAATGAAGAGAGTTCTCTCTTACTTATGCAATTGATGGAAAAGCATCAAATTGCTCATAATGACAATAGGATATGGTTTGGACAATTATTTGGAATGAGCGATCATATCTCGTTTAATTTGGCGGCTGAAGGATACAATGTGGCAAAATATTTGCCTTTTGGCCCTGTACGCGATGTAATGCCCTATCTCATCCGAAGGGCAGAGGAAAATACTTCTGTTGCCGGACAAACCAACAGGGAACTGGAACTTCTGAAAAAGGAACGCAAGCGAAGGAAGATATAGGGAAACCGCTCTTGCGGTTGGTTCATGGGAGGTTTAATATCTTTTGCTTTTAGGTAAAAGTTGCTACTCAATACAAAACACCTCCTGTATAAAATCCTGATATGTATTTACCGAGGCTAAATAGCCTCCTTCTTCGCCAGGTAAACATGAATGCGAATCAAAAAAGTAACAGGACCCCGAACTAGTCTCCAGGACTTTTTTTAGGCAGTCATATTGTTCTTTGGTGATCGAAATTGAACGAATACAACTCCATTCGACATCCTCTCCACAACCACATTCTGAATTATAAATTACCGCAGAATAAGATAAACAGGCAACTGAATTATCAGGATCGTATTCACAGGAACTGCTAAGTGATAAAAGTGAACTAAGTACAAGAAGGTACATTTTATGAGAAACTTTCATGATGAGAGAAGTTAAAATTTATGTTCCGAAAATTACATTTATCAAGGGATGAAGTATCCAACATTATCTCTGTTGGATAAATTGGGAGTTGTTTGCCATGGTTATTAACCAATGGGAAATGTATGATGTTATATAGATCAAGAAAGGATTTTAAAATCATTCAATTCTTTTTTATATTTTTAATAAAACCAACCAACTACCTATTGAACTGGATTGCCATCATCAACTTTTTGCTCATTGCCGGGGCTATACAGGGTTTTATCTTTTTCCTTGTTACATTTTTATTCAAAAAAAAGGTTGGGCCGGTAATACTTTATCTAAACCTAACGGTACTATTTATTTCCTTAAACAATCTTCAGGCCTGGCTCATTGAAAATGATTATTCTTTCGGTTATTTTTATTATAAAACACATGTTGATTCCTTGGTATCTTCTTGTTTTGCCATTTTTTTATTCCTTTCTGGTAAACTATCTCGATGTACAGGAACGAAATACCACTTTCCTTAAACCAGTAGTTATTTTACTGTCTCTGGAATTGTTAATAAGAACAGGAATCATCGGGGTAAGTTTGGTTTAGGTGGGAAGGTCAGGATGTGAAATCTATTTATAATTATACTGCGGTCGAAGAAATTGTCAATGCGGCATTTTCACTTTTTATTTTCATAAAGTCTATGCAACTTGTTTTCAGGGATGCTGATCTCTATAGAGGACTATTGAGATTATGATGACATAAAATGGATCAAACTCTTTCTGATCCTTGGGTGCTCAGTTTTTGTGCTTTGGATCATTGCTATTGTAGGACACAATACTACAGGAAGTAAAACGCATTCGTTACCCCTTGCGTCTGGCTACCTCCATTTATTGTATTGGATAGGGTATCAAGGCTTGTTCAGGTATACCATTGTTCAGGATAGAATATTGCTCCGCAAGTCGTTTCAGTCACAAATTCCTTGAAGAGGATTCCTATTAGAAAAGGGAACCTAAGAAATCCGAATTTATCAATAACAAACATCATGAGGCCTTCGAAAATATTCAAAAATATATTGTTGAAAATCAAAAGTACTTAGATCCTATATTGAGTTTGGAGAAGCTGGCTGATGAACTATCCATGAGCACGAGTCATATGTCCAAATTGATCAATACCTACAGCGGACAAAACTTTTCGGATTATATCAATGAACTACGTGTTGATCAGTCTAAAAAGTTATTGTCCGATAATTCATTTAGCCAATATACTATTGTTGCGATCGGATTGGAATGTGGCTTTAATTCCAAATCAACCTTTTACACGGCATTTAAAAAATTCACAGGTCTTACTCCTACAGATTTCAGAAGCCAACATTCCTAATTATCCGAATTTATATCCCGTCAATAATTTCGGACGCCTCTTCTCATTCGGATACGTACTTTCATTCTGCCTGATTTCTTTTTGTGTTAACTCACTTGATTTGCTTGGCGTAAAGGAATACTAATTAAACCAAAACCTATATGAAAACCAGATCCCTTTCCCAATACCGATCTCTATATTATTTCCGGGAACATAAAACGTTAAGAACGGGTCTATCCGTATTGATTGTAATTGCTTTATTAAATCTTGTTACAGGGTGTTCTTACTACAGGGTTAAAACGGTCCCTCCTCAGGATCCCAGGGAAACTGCCCAACAAATTAAGGCATTTAATGAAGCTGATAAGTATATCATTCTGCATAAGAATAATGCATCACTGCATTTGGCAAATCCTGTGGTAAACGAAGACAACCTGGAATTATCCGGCACCGTAACCATGCTTTCGGAAGAACATGAGGCAGAACGGATCATTGAGACGGGGAGATCGTATCGTTATAAAAAGAAGAATACTTTCCCATCAAATGAAATCCATATTTTTTTAAAAGAGGGCGATCCACTCGCCCTGGGAAACACCATAATTTCTATGGAGGATATAGAGAAAATGGGGGTGATAAACAATGATGTAGCCACATCGGCCGTATATGCCAGTCTTGGTGTTTTGGGTTCTCTTGTTGTTGTCATGGCCATATATGCGGCATTAAAAAGCTCTTGCCCCTTTATTTATGTCTACAATGGTAGAAGAATATGTGTTTTCGGGAGAATTGTATCCGGGCAACATCCTTAAAAATGCGCAGCAAACAGATTATCTGCCCTTACCTTCTTTAAAGGAAGCAGACGGAGTCTATAAAATTCAAATCACCAATGAATTACTGGAGATTCAGCATACGGATCTTGCCGAGCTCTTGGTTGTAGCCATCCCAGGAATACAATGGCCCTTACCGACAAAAATGGAGAAGTATTGCTTTTTGGGATCTTAAATAATGCGGTGGAAACAGTTTTGGATGGAAGCTTAAGAAATTTAGCAACCAGGAATGGACGTAGGATGGTCATTCATATATGTTCAATACGCCATTTAGTAGCACTGATAGCAAGCGCAATGCGGTCTTTACATTTAATAAACCTGCTGATGTTCAGAATGCCAAACTCTTTATCAGGGCCAAAAATTCGCTATGGCTCGATTATGTTTTTGGAAAATTCAATAAGAAATTTGGTAGTTATTACAATGCTTTTCAGAAACAACAACAGAAAACATCGGCAGAAGATGCCTTTTCATGGGTCCGGGAACAGAATATTCCTTTGACGGTTTCCATAAAAAAAACGGTGTCTGGAAAGAAGTAGAAAATCTGCCTTCAGTTGGGCCATTGTCATATCGTGACCTGGGCATTCAACTCGATCTTGAAGGAATTGATGAGGAAGTAGTTGAAATAAAATTGGAAACCGGCTATATGTTCTGGGAAGTGGATTACGTTGGGATCGACTATTCAGTGGACCTTCCTTATGAAATTAAGTATCCCTGAAACCCAATCTGGCCATAACACATACAGGACAAGATGTTACAGATTTATTGACCTTCAGGATGGTCACTATCTAACTCAAGAGACATCGGGGATAAAGTAGAGGTCTCATACAACATAGGGTCTTTACACCGCGGAAGATCTTGAACATTCCCTCATTTTCCTGAAAAATAGAGGGTACTATACCTATATCCGCGACTACAAAGGAATTCCCGACTTTGCCGAACTAAAAAAATTTAGGGACCCAAATACGTTTACTCGCTTTTCAGAAAATGAATATCATCGTATTCTGAAGGCCTTTGAATCAAAAAAAGAAGGTTATGTTGTTCGATAAACGCACTGCAGAGACACTTCCTTTACCGGCAGGGTAGATTGGCAATACCATGAAATGGCAGGTGCTGTAGAATACAAGATCAATAGGCCATTAAAGAGCAGAATGATTTATGGTTTCAAAAAAAACTGGATTCATTTTAAACTGAAAATCACTCTTTTACAAGTATTGATAAACAATATCATAATCCCCTAGACTGGGTACGGGGCTACAATTTCTTATAAAACTGAGAAGAAGGTTTTTAGGAGACCATACCCTAAAAAAAATGGCATTTGTTGATGGGAAATATTATATGGGCTTGTACACCCCCGGATGGCACAGTGATTTATACAAGAAATTTATTGGCTCTGAGTTAACAAATTTTAAACCTAATAAGACGCCAAAATTTCGATTCAATCATGTATTTCTTGCTATTACAAAAAAGTGTGCACTGCGCTGTGAACATTGTTATGAGTGGGATTCATTAAACAAAAAGGATGTGTTGTCTGAAGACTCACTGCATGCTATTATCCATAGAATTCAGGAGTTAGGCGCTACTCAGATCCACTTAACTGGTGGTGAACCCATGCTGAAAGTTGATATGGTAATTTCTCTGATTAAGAAGGCTTCTGCACCAACCAATTTTTGGATGAATACTTCCGGACATAAATTGACGGATGGGAATGCCAGAAAATTAAAAGAAGCAGGACTTACAGGAGTTTTTATTAGTCTCGATCATTTTGATCCCGCAGCTCATAATAAGTTCAGGAATTATAAAGATGCCTTTTACTGGGCGCAGGAAGGCGCTAAAAATGCCGTTAAGAATGGACTTGTGGTTGCCTATTCTATATGTATGAGAAAGGAATTCGTCAGCTGAAGAGAATGTATTTCAGTTTATGGAATTGGCAAAAGAAACAGGAGTGCATTTTGTTCAGTTCCTAGAGCCCAAAGCTGTTGGGCATTACAAAAATGAAGATGTATCCCTTCAAAAAGATCAGGTAGCGCTCTTGGAAGAAATATTTTTAAAAATGAACTTTTCAAATACGTACAGATCGTATCCTGTTATCACCTATCACGGATACTACCAAAGGCGACAGGGTTGTTTTAGTGCAGGAAAGAAGGGACTGTACATAGATACGGATGGCGATATAAATCCCTGTACCTTTTGTCATAAAAAATCGGGAAACATCCTAGATCCGGATATTAATACCTTGCTAACAAGTATGTCGGAAGCCGGTTGCCCAACATTTCAATCATGAGCCTGCCGGAATCATCTTTCAAACTATGGTTGTTGGTATCGGGATTCTTCGTGGCCCGGTATTTTGTTATGGCGGGTATACCGTTTCTGTTCTTTTATGTTTATGGAAGTAGGCAGGTAAAAGGCAGGAAGATCCAAAAAAAGGTACCTTCCCGAAAGAAAATATTAAAAGAGATCTGCTATTCCCTGGGTAGTCTGTTTATTTATGGGTCAGGAATATGGCTTTTTCTCATCTGGCTAGATACCGGTAATACACTGCATTATGAAGATGTAACGGAGTATGGTATTCCGTATTTTATCGTAAGTATTTTGCTTATGATCTTGCTCCACGATACCTATTTTTACTGGACACACAGGCTCATTCACCATAGGTTCTTATTTCGATATGTTCATAAGGTTCATCACCAGTTTTCCAACCCGACACCCTGGGCGGCATTTTCATTTCATCCCCTGGAAGCCATTTTGAGTATGGGGGTTATTCCCATCATAATTTTTTGTATTCCCTGGCATCAAAGTGCCCTAATCATTTTTATTAGCTTTATGACCCTGTATGACGTCTATATTCACTTGGGATACGATCTGAAACAATTGCGTCTGGGCCAATGGCAAAACACGGCTGCGGATCATAATCACCATCACCAAAATGCAGTTGTTAATTTTGGTCTGTACTTTAGGATATGGGATGAAATAATGGGAACTTATGAAAAACTGCCGAAGAGAACCTCATGATACGTTTTATAAAGTCTAATGCGGGCCATATTCAAGGGACTCCAGAATCGTGTTATTTTTACAATTTTTAAAGAGAAGCGAGGCCTCTTTTTCATTTATGATGCCCTCCACAAGAAATTCTTTACACGGGCTCGATTTGGTATCGCTTTTGCCAAAATTTACATCACCTTCCCGCAATATATAGGCCACTTCCAAGGTATCCAGGTCCATAGAAGATAACAATTCCTGAATATCAGGGGAGTATAGAAAGGGGTTTGGAGCGCAATTCTTTCAGGACACGGCAATTTGGAAAGTAACAGAATGATGTTCCGGTCTCTGTAGTTTTCTTTTTTAGTAAAAAGGTAAGAATAACAATCCCAATGGCGAGCCCTACCATATAGTATCCAAGGCGTTTTAAAAAGGCCATACTAAAAAATTAGAAAATTGATGTCACTGTATTTAAGGTCGAACCATTCTCCTACAGTTTTATTTGTTAAGATGCCGTGGTAGAGATAGAGTCCGTTTCTAAGGCCTTTATCGAATCGCAAGGAATTCTCAAGGCCGCCATCCTCGCCAATTTTAATCAGGTAAGGTGTAAAAATATTGCTGATGGAAACAGAGGAGGTCCTGGGATAACGCGCAGGAATATTGGGCACGCCATAGTGAAAGACCCCATATTTATTGATAACGGGTTTGTCATGAGTGGTTAACTCACTGGTTTCAAAACATCCGCCCATATCTATGCTCACATCAATGATGACTGAGCCTTTTTTCATATGTTCTACCATCGTTTGTGACACGATTACCGGAGAGCGATCCCTGCCTCTCATGGCGCCTATGGCTACATCGCATCGCTTTAAAGATTTCAACAGATTTTTAGGCTGTAGGGTAGAGGTGTACACAATTTGATGCAAGTTGTTTTGTATGGTTCGCAACTTTGTAATGGAATTGTCAAAGATCTTTACATTGGCACCCAGGCCTATGGCCGATCTGGCAGCAAATTCTCCAACGGTCCCGGCGCCGAGTATTACCACCTCAATGGGTGGTACCCCTGTAATGTTTCCAAACATAAGTCCGTTCCCCAGATTGGTTGCTGCCATGATCTCAGCAGCTATAAGCACGGAAGAAATGCCCGCAATTTCACTCAGGGAGCGTAACGGCAGGGTAATTTCCATCCTCATCCCGTATAAATTCAAAAGCGATGGCTGTGATCCTTTTTTTGGCCAGCTCTTCAAAGTAATCCTTGGATTGGGTTTTAATTTGGAGCGCTGATATGATGGTTGTTTGCGGATTAATATATTGGATCTCCGAAAGGGTAGGGGGCTCTACTTTTAGGAGTAAGGGGCAGGAAAAAACTTTTTTTGTATCCCTGGAAATCGTGGCGCCGGCGTTCGTGTAATCTATATCCGAAAAATTGGCACCATCTCCCGCACCCGACTCAATAAGGACCCTATGGCCGTTCGCAGTGAGTGCATTGACCGCATCCGGGGTTAAGCAGATCCGTTTTTCCTGAAATTGATTTTCCTTGGGGATCCCGATAAAGAGTTCTCCCTTTTGTTTTAATAATTCCAGCGTTTCTTCCTGCGGCAGAAGTTCCTGTTTGCTAAAAGGAGAAGAAGGTTGGTTCATAGGAGGATAGGATATAAGAGATTCCGACCGTACCTCAAAATTACAATAAATTTTAAGAAGGTGTTAGCCTAAAATGGAGGGTAGCTAAAGGCCACTTATCGCACTATAGATGGTATAGTTATAAAATATGCTGGTATAAGCATGGAAAATAAAGCGGATAAAAAACCTAGAACATAAAATTAAAGAGGTTCTTTAAGGAATGCTGAAATTGACGAAACAATTTAGATAAGGTCTTATTGGAGACTTCTTCGGAAAGATCAATGTTGTCAACCGAGTTTTGCAAAGGCTCACTGTACTTTTGGCGATGCTGTTTTTCCTTCTCTTTAAAGGATCGTAATTCAGCTTCCATGGCCTCCAGGTCTATTCCGTGGACATATTTGTCATACAGTTTGATTCTTACAAAATAGACAAATGGTATGACTACCATACAAACAGGAAGAAGCCACAAAACATTTTCAGTGTCAACGTACTCATCTTGATAATATACAACTTCAAAAATTTGAAACGCGTACATACATAATGGAATCAAAATAATATGATACCACCAGTGTTTACAGGTAAAGAACCAAATGACTAGTAAATAAAGGGGTATAAGCTTGCTTAAGAGGAAATATATATAAGTACTTATATCAGCAAAGTTATTCCTATCTATAACTAGACCAAAAACATTAATGGTTGCATTAGGATCTTCAGGTAAATAGTCGTGAAATTTGAATATAAAAGGTGAAAGGGCAATAAAGATTAAGCCCAGTGTTTCAATGAAAAATCTCCTTCTAGTTAAGCCTTTATTATTGTTTTCTGAATTCATTGGCATCAGTCCTTATTTGGATTTAACGCCGAAAGGGGCAAATTATTGAGCCCCTGAGCAAGTTTATTTTAAAAAAGGCAAAGATTAAGAGGATTTAAATTTTAACAATATTCTCTTTTTTTACACCTTGGTCATATAATTGATCATCTTCTGCTGTGTTGGGTGTGCAGGCGGATGCTACTAAAACCAACATGGCGGCTAAAGCAAATAAAATTCTTTTAGTGTTCATCGTAAAATAGGTTTTAAATTAAGGACGCATTCATTTTCATATCAAATATAAGAAATAGATTTCAGATAAAATGCATTTAATCGGAAAAAAATTACGTTTTATCGAAGAAATATGCATTTGGACGATTAGTGGCGCATTTCAACGAGTGGGGAAAATTGACAATATGGTCTACTCTTAGTCTTCTATTGTAAGTTCGCGGGTAGATCGGATCAATGACTTTTAAGGATAAGATGATACAATTGTGGGGTAGGAGTGTCGGCTACTTTTTCCGGCCATTCTATAAAGATCCATACGTTCTGATTCAAATAGTCCTCCAGGCCCAGGTCCAATGCCTCAGTAGAGTCATTCAACCGATAAAAATCAAAGTGATACCCCAAAACTTGGCCATCTGGATAGTGGTATTCGTTGACAATGCCAAAACTGGGGCTGCTGGCCCAGACTGTGCCATCCAAATGTTTGACAATTGCCTTAATAAGAGTGGTTTTTCCGGAGCCCATGGAACCATGCAAACAAAGTACTTGTTTGTCAGGTATGGCTTCTATCAGATCTTGCGCGACCTTATCAATTCCATTTTTTGTATAGAATATTTTCTTCATATCATGAAAAATTGTATATTTCCTAGTGATTTGAGCAAAAAACTGTTCTAATTGGAAGTTTATTTGTCATCCTTAAGATTAAAAATACAAATTACCTTTAAGGACATAATATTTTATGGTGTGAATGCGATAAGATGAACAATGCAGAGAGTAAATATTATATCGATGGATTCATTGCAACTTTAATTCTTGTCCTGCCCTTTTTTATTTATGGTCATTTATTATTTAGTAGTTATGAATCAGAGTTAATCCTTTTTAATTATAGTTTTAGCCATTGGCTAGAAAATAATGAAACTTTTATTTGGTTTATACTTAATGATTTTGTTCCACTATCCCTTCTATTATTAATGTTTTTTACCACACTGAAGAAGTGGAAATATTTTTTAATCCCACTGCTGGCCTCATATTTTTTGGAGTTGCTCCATACATTCGATATTTTTTCGTCATTAAAAGAATCAATATTTTCTTCTAAAGCTATTTTTTTTAGTGTATTCTTCATTTCTATTCTAATAAGTTTTGATCATTATGTTGCAAGGTTATATCGTCGGATGTCAATCTATGCCAATCTAAAAGCTTTAATTAGTCGCAATTATAAATTAGACCTTCCATTGATTAAAAGTAAACTTAATTGCCTTCATGATGAGAGAGAAAGAACTTCTTTGGAGCATTATTTAAAAAAACTTTATAATCTCCATTTCATTTTAAATAATTACGTAAAAAGTATTAATTTATCATCAGATAGTTCACGTAAAGACGGTATAAGAAATGTCGATAAAGTATGTATTTTACTTATAATATTTATTACGTTTGTCTGGTATTCACATCTTTTTATACCTGATGGATTGTCCAAAATGACAGTTGGGGGATTTACAATTGAAAAGAATGGATTTATTGATCTTCGAGCTTTTACATGGTTTGTATCACATAAATTTATTGTCATTCTTTTCCTCTCCCTATGGTTTATAACTTCAGAGCACTGGTGGAAATACGCCATTTTGTCTCCTTTGGTTATTTTTTCGTATCAATTTTATGAAGCTTTCCAGGATGTGAGTCAGTTAGATGCATTCGGAAATATAAAAGTATTTCCGCTGGTATTCTTGAATGTTCTCCTGGTGGTAGCGATTTCTAAATGGGTAAAATATAGAACGGATCTACAATTGATCTATGAATCAATTTATAAGGAAGTAGAAAATCTCTTGGAAGAACTAAAAGACAGGGATTTAGATGAATTAAAAAAAAAATATAAAGAAATAAAAGATCATTATCGGGATAAGGATGTTGGTTATTACAGATCTGAACTTGAGTCCCTGGAGCATGAACTTTGGTTAAGACTTACCTTAAAAGAACATTGATCATTTTAGTTTTGATCCTTTGATCTCTGCCCTTATTTCGTTCATGAGCCTTCCGAGATCCTCTTGTTGTCTTTCTCTGATCTTAGCTTCAATAATAGCTTCTATTTCCAATTGTTTCTCTTTTGAAAGTTTGTCGAAATCCAAGGTCTGTTCCTCGACCTTTTTCCTGAGCATGGAGCCATTCCCGGTAAGCAACCAAACTACATTGAGCTGAGGATAAACACGCAATATGTTTTCAATTACGTCGCTACCTACTGAGGCATTATTTTTTTTCATTCGCAGCGTGTACCCGTTACTCGCCCCTATAGAGAGATCAAATTGGCGTGCGCTTAATCCCGCGTGGGTAATGAATTGCATTAAACGATCTATGGTCTTTAGCATCATCGAGTAAATAATCTACATATGATTATACAAATATAAAAATATATAATTAATTAGTGCATATCAGGTTGGTTTTTCACTATTTATTTGAATTTATTGGAAGAATTGTTTGTTTATATAGAAAATATACTATATATTGAATTCATCAACATTAGCGAACCCTTCTTCGCTTCTAAATGATCTTGCTTAGCATGAACACAATAAAAACATTAGAGCGTTTGCAAAGGATTCATTCTCTTATTCAAAAAGAGTGTACGGGTTCGCCGTATGAATTAGCCGGTAAAATGAATATAAGTGAACGCTCTATTTATAACCTCATAGACTACCTCAGAGATTTTAATGCCTGTGTTGGATACGACAGGGCTCGTAAGACCTATTATTATAAAAATAACTTTAGCCTTAGCCTTCAGATCTCACTTTCCATTGGTACCGATGATGAGATCACCGAGGTCCTTGGCGGATCATATCTGGATCATTAATAATTCTGAAGCTTTAAGCACAAATCTAACGCGGTTCTAACACCACAAAAGGAATGATCATCTCCTCCAGGGAAACCCCACCATGTTGATAGGTATTTCGGTAATAGCTTACATAGTGGTTGTAATTATTGGGATAGGCAAAGAACAGATCGTTTTTGGCAAAAATAAAGGAACTGCTCATATTGATACTTGGTAAATGTATCTTTGCGGGTTCTTTTGCCTCCAAAACATCTTTTTCCTCATAGGTTAGGCTTCGCCCGGTCTTATATCTAAATTTAAACTGGTTTCCTTGTCGCCAATAACCTTTGAAGGCTGTTTTACATTAATGGTGCCATGGTCGGTGGTGATGATCAGTTTCATGCCCATTCCTGGCTTGTTGTATGATTTCCAGTAAAGGGGAATTCTTAAACCAACTTTGGGTGAGCGACGGTACGCCTTATCATTAGAGGCCAATTCCTTGATTACTTCCATTTCTGTTTTTGAATGGGATAGCATATCCACAAAATTATAGACGATGACCGTAAGATCATTGTCTTTTTGTGATTTGAAATTTTGCGACAAGTTCTTCCCTGCTTTAAACTGCTGATTTTATGGTATTCCCATTTTAGATCCAGTCCCAATCGTTTTAACTGCGCCTCTAAAAATTTGTCTTCAAATAAATTCTTTCCCCCTTCATCGGTATCATTTTTCCACCAATCCGGATATTTTTTTTCCATGTCCAATGGGGTTAGTCCCGAAAAAATGGCGTTACGGGCATATTGGGTGGCGGTGGGTAGAATGCTGTAATAGGATTCTTCTTTGATTTTTTTATAAAAAGGATGCATGGAGTCTTCAAAAGCGATCCATTGGTCGTACCTTAAATTATCTATGACCACCAATAAGGTGGGTTGTATCCTTTAATTCTGGTTTGATCCATTTCTTTAAATAAGGTGTGCGACATAACGGGGCCTTCAGGATCTTCAAACCAATTCGCATAATTTTTATCTACAAATTTTCCAAACTGGTTTTGGCCTCTATCTTTTGTGATTCCAAATATTTCAAACATCCCGGTATCCTCTATCTCCTCCAATCGCAGTTCCCAATATATTAATTTTTATATAGATTCGACCCATTCTTCATGGGTATTTACCATGGAAAGATCCATCGCTATTTTTCTGAATTCCTGCTGGTAATTAGCGGTCGTGCTTTCAGAGACCAACCTGGAATGATCCAGATTTTTCTTTAGGGAAAGCAATATTTGGTTCGGATTTACCGGTTTGATCAGATAATCGGCAATTTTTGAGCCTATGGCCTCCTCCATTATAAATTCTTCCTCACTCTGGGTAATCATCACTACAGGTAAGGAAGCATCTATATTCTTTGATTTCGTTTAAGGTTTCCAAGTCCGGAAATACCTGGCATATTCTCGTCCAGAAAAACGATATCGACCTCTGTTCTTTTCAATTTCTTCCAAAGCTTCTTGTCCACTTCGGCATGTTATCACCTCATAATTTTTTTCTTCGAGAAAAAGAATATGGGGTTTTAACAGATCGATTTCATCATCGACCCACAAATATTGTTATTCTTGTTCATTTAGTCCGTTATATTTGTGACCCCTTAATTAGTCAATTGATAACTTAGTTGTGAACAACCATTCAAGAGCAAGACTCAAAATCTTCAATGATCCAATTTACGGATTTATTAGAATTCCCAATACTCTCATTTTTGATCTGATAGCACATCCTTACTTTCAACGATTGCGAAGAATTTCCCAAATGGGTTTGTCTTATTTGGTATATCCTGGGGCACATCATACCCGGTTTCATCATGCCCTTGGGCAGTATGCATTTAATGCAGCAAGCCATACAAGTGCTTCGTTTTAAAGGACTTGAGATCTCTGAAGAAGAGGCAAAGGTCTTTTAGCGGCCATACTTCTTGCACGATATTGGTCATGGTCCGTTCTCGCATGCCATGGAACACAGTCATTGTTGAAGGCATAGATCATGAACATATTTCGCTGCTTTTTATGCAAGAGTCTTAATCAGCAAGTTTAACGGAAGTTTAACTCTGGCCATTGAAATCTTTAATGGTAACCTATCCTAAAAAGTTTTTAAATCAATTGGTTTCCAGTCAACTAGATATGGATCGATTGGATTATCTCAAACGAGATAGTTTTTATACCGGAGTTGCCGAAGGAAATATAAATGCGGAACGATTGATCACCATGCTGAATGTTGTGGATGGTGAATTGGTGGTGGAGGAAAAAGGATTTATTCTGTCGAGAAATTTCTGATGGCAAGGAGATTTATGTACTGGCAAGTCTATTTGCATAAAACAGGTTTTGTTGCGGAACAACTTATTGATACGCGTCTTGAGAAGAGCCAGGGAATTAAGGGCTAAAAAAGTGGAGACTTCAGGCAGTGACGCCTTGTTGTTTTTTCTAAATACCTCGGTTAAGAAAGACATATTTCATCACGATATTCTTTTAAAATTCTCCGCTCTGGATGATATTGATATTCTTTCGGCCCTAAAAAAATGGCAACATCATGATGATTTTGTCTTTCAAGTCTAAGCAAAATGATCTTGCATCGCGAGTTGTTACAAGTAAAGATCAAAAAGAATCCTATAGCACCTCAGAGAATATTAAAACAGCTAAAAGAGTGTGCCAAAGAACTATGATCTGACCACGGAGGAGGCAGGTTATTTTGTGTTTACCGGAACTATCGCAAACAAAGCGTATAATAAGGATGAGGCAGAACATCAATATACTTAATGGGGAATGGCAAGATCATGATGTGGCAAAAGCTTCCGATCATCTAAATTTAAAAGCCTTTCCAAAACAGTAACTAAATATTATATCTGTTATCCTAAAAAAGCGTTTCGTAATTTTTCTTACTTTTGTGCGACTGTAACCAAAGTCAAAAATTTATCTCTTGAAATTCACAGCAAGTCAAATCGCAGGAATTTTAGAAGGCGAGGTACATGGTAACCCTGAGATCTCGGTACATAAGCTTTCAAAAATAGAAGAAGGCGTTGAAGGTTCCCTAACTTTTTTGGCGAACCCCAAATACACCCACTATATTTACAGTACGAAAGCTTCCATAACAATTGTCAACAAAGATTTTATAGCAGAACAAACTTTAAACACAACGTTGATAAAGGTAGATGATGCGTATGAGTCTTTTTCAAAACTACTCGAATACTATAATCAGGTTAAGAACAACAAGATAGGAATTGAAGAACCTGTATTTATCTCTGAATCGGCCATCTATGGCTCCGATTTTTACCTGGGGGCTTTTTCTTATATAGGGGACAATGTAAAGATCGGGGATAATGTAAAAATATTTCCCAATGTATATATTGGAGATAATGTGCGTATTGGGGATAATGTGATTTTGTACTCCGGGGCAAAAATTTATTCAGAATCCGTTGTCGGGAAGGGTTGTGTGATTCATAGTGGTGTTATTATCGGTGCGGACGGATTTGGATTCACCCCAAATGATAAAGGAGAATATTCCAAGGTTCCTCAAACCGGAAATGTTATTTTGGAAGAAAATGTAGAAATAGGTGCGGGCACAACCATAGACAGAGCAACGCTCGGTTCAACTATTCTACACAAAGGTGTAAAACTTGATAATCAAATACATATCGCTCATAATGTTGAAATTGGCGAGCATACCGCTATTGCGGCACAAACCGGTATTGCCGGATCGACCAAGATTGGTAAAAACTGTCTGATTGGGGGACAAGTTGGCATTGTTGGTCATATTACCATCGGGGATCGGGTAAAAATACAGGCGCAGTCTGGAATTGGCAGAAATGTGAAAGATGATGAAATTTTACAAGGCTCTCCGGCAATCAACTATGGAGATTTTAATAAATCTTATGTACACTTTAAAAATCTTCCCAAAATAATGGGTAAGATCAATGATATTGAAAAAAACAATGGAAAATAGGTCTATGGCAAAACAACGCACCATTGCAAAAGAAATTGAACTTAAAGGCGTAGGATTACATACCGGAGAAAACGTAACTATGAAGTTTGTTCCGGCCCAGGAGAACCATGGGTATGCCTTTAAGCGTGTGGATTTGGAAGGGGAACCCATTATTGAGGCAGATGCGAATTATGTCATCAACACCCAAAGGGGGACAAATCTCGAAAAGCGGGGCGTTAAGATCCAAACATCAGAACATGTACTGGCAGCACTTGTAGGTCTGGAAATAGACAATGTGCTAATAGAGCTCAATGCTCCGGAACCACCTATTATGGATGGTTCTTCCAAGTATTTTGTAGAAGCTTTGGAAAAGGCCGGTATTGTTGAACAAGCAGCAGATAGAGAAGAATACATCGTAAAGGAAGTCATTAGTTATAAAGACGAGGCCACAGGCAGTGAAATAACGATCATTCCATCTGATGAATACAAGGTAACCACCATGGTCGATTTTGGCACTAAGGTTTTAGGAACTCAAAATGCCACCCTTGAGAGGCTTTCAGATTTTAAAAAGGAAATTGCCGATGCGAGGACATTTAGTTTTCTGCATGAACTCGAAATGCTTTTAGAAAACGGCCTGATTAAAGGAGGGGATCTGAACAACGCCATTGTCTATGTTGATAAGGAGATTTCCGAATCTACCATGAAAAAACTAGAAAAAGCCTTTAATAAAAAGAAGCTTTCGGTAAAGCCAAATGGAATTCTCGATAACCTTACTCTTCATCAGCCTAATGAAGCAGCGCGACATAAATTATTAGATGTTATTGGCGACCTGGCCCTTACCGGCACCAGAATACGAGGCAAGGTAATTGCCAACAAGCCAGGGCACTATGTAAACACACAATTTGCTAAGAAACTCTCTAAGATCATTAAACTGGAGAAAAGAAATAGTGTACCTCAGTACGATTTGAATGCACCTCCGCTGATGGATATTCATCAGATCATGGCGATGTTGCCTCACAGGCCTCCATTTTTATTAATAGATCGCATTCTTGAACTTTCAGACACCCATGTTGTAGGCATGAAAAATGTTTCAATGAATGAACCATTTTTTATGGGACATTTTCCCGGCGCCCCTGTAATGCCCGGAGTACTTCAGGTGGAGGCGATGGCACAAACGGGAGGTATCCTCGTATTGAGTACGGTTCCGGATCCGGAGAATTACCTCACCTTCTTTATGAAGATCGATAATGTGAAGTTCAAACAAAAAGTTTTACCGGGAGATACTTTAATTTTCCATTGTAGTCTTATTACCCCCATAAGAAGAGGGATTTGTCATATGCAAGCCTATGCCTATGCGAATAATAAATTGGTATGCGAAGCAGAAATGATGGCACAAATAGCGAAAAAGAAATAACATGAATCAACCTCTTGCTTATATTCATCCCGGGGCAAAAATTGCCAAAAACGTAGTGGTTGAGCCCTTTACAACAATTCATAACAATGTCATTATTGGAGAAGGCACCTGGATCGGGTCTAACGTTACCATTATGGAAGGGGCCCGCATCGGAAAAAATTGCAATATTTTTCCCGGAGCTGTCATATCCGCACCTCCACAGGATCTTAAATATAAAGGCGAAGAAACAACCGTTGAAATAGGAAATAATACTACGATCCGTGAATGTGCCACTATTAATAAAGGCACCTCAGACAGAATGAAAACAAAAATAGGCAAGAATTGTCTTATTATGGCCTATTGTCATATAGCACATGATTGCTTTGTTGGGAACAATTGTATTTTTTCTAATAATTCAACCCTTGCAGGGCATGTTACAATTGGTGATAATGTTGTTCTTGCCGGTCTTGTTGCTGTTCACCAGTTTGTATCTATTGGAAGCCATGCTTTTGTTACCGGGGGCTCACTGGTTCGAAAAGATGTGCCGCCCTATGTAAAGGGCGCAAGAGAGCCTATGTCTTATGTGGGGATCAATTCTGTTGGCCTTCGAAGAAGAGGCTTTACCTCAGAGAAGATCAGGGAAATACAAAACATATATAGAATTCTCTATCAAAAAAATTATAATAATTCTCAGGCCGTGCAGATCATCGAAGCTGAAATGGAAGCAACTCCTGAGCGGGACGGGATCTTACAGTTCATACGCGATTCACAACGAGGGATCATGAAAGGTTATTTTAGTACAAATTAGAATTTATGGCAAATACTTCAGACATTAGAAAAGGGTTGTGCATCCGGTATAACAACGATATTTATAAGATCATTGAATTTTTACACGTCAAACCCGGGAAAGGGCCCGCTTTTGTAAGGACAAAATTAAAAAGTGTCACTACGGGCAAGGTACTAGACAATACATTTTCTTCCGGACATAAAATAGAGGATGTAAGGGTAGAAACCCGAAGCTATCAGTTTTTATATGCTGATGGCGACTACCTATCATTTTATGAATACGGACGATTATAACCAGATTGCCTTGCAGGAAAGTGCTTTAGACGCCCCGCAACTCTTAAAAGAAGGTGAAGTGGTGACCATTATGTTCAATACAGAAGATAGTTTGCCATTATCCGTTGATATGCCGGCAAGTGTCGTCCTTGAAGTGACACATACCGAACCCGGTGTAAGAGGTAATACGGCCACCAATGCCACAAAACCTGCCACTGTTGAAACAGGAGCCATGATCAATGTTCCGCTTTTTATCAATGAGGGAGACAAGATCAAAATAGATACCGAGAAAGGGAATTATATGGAGCGTTCTAAAGAATAGGTCGATAAGATGAGATTTCACAACGCCCCAAACTTTAGAACAGATCGCCTCGCTATCATTGAAATCGATTTCGTTGGCGATGCAGAATTTCCGGTTCTGGGAATGAATGAGATTCATGTAGTGGAACCAGGTGAGATTGTATTTGTTGATCATCCAAAATATTACGACAAAGCACTGAATTCCAAGGCAACTATTGTACTCATCAATAAGGAAGTTCCTTGCCCGGAAGGGAAGGCCCTGTTGATTTCCGAGGATCCTTTTGATGACTTTAACAAGCTGACCAAGCATTTTCGACCCTTTGTCAGTGCCAATGCCACCATTTCATCCTCTGCTACCATTGGGAAGGATACGGTCATTCAACCCAATGTCTTTATAGGGAACCATGTTGTCATAGGAAAGGATTGCCTGATTCATCCTAATGTTACTATTTACGACCATTGTGTTATTGGAGATCATGTGCAGATACATGCCGGTACGGTAATAGGATCTGATGCCTTTTATTATAAGAACAGACCCGATGGTTTTGATAAATTATTGTCAGGAGGACGCGTAGTGATCGAAGATCATGTAGAAATAGGTTCACTATGTACTATAGACAAGGGCGTTACCGGAGATACAACAATTAAGCAAGGAAGTAAACTAGATAACCAGGTACAGGTAGGGCACGACACGGTTATTGGGAAGAAATGTCTTATTGCGTCTCAAACAGGCATAGCCGGTTGTGTGGTGATCGAAGATGAAGTGACCCTTTGGGGACAAGTGGGGGTAATCAGTGGCATTACGATTGGACAAAAAGCTGTTGTGATGGCACAAAGCGGAGTTTCTAAGTCCTTGGCAGGAGGAAAGACCTATTTTGGTAGTCCGGCAGAAGAAGCCAGGGAAAAGTTCAAGCAACTTGCCAATGTAAAGAAGATCCCTGATCTGATTAAAACAAATAAATCAACAATAAAGGAACGATTGTTTTACTTTTCATTTTCAATCCTATATTTTTGTTTATCGAAATAAAAAAACAAACCATGAGTGTATTAGTCAACAAGAATTCCAGGATCATTGTTCAAGGTTTTACAGGGAGTGAAGGTACCTTTCATGCAGAACAAATGATTGAGTACGGTACTAATGTAGTTGGTGGGGTTACTCCGGGTAAAGGAGGTCAGAAACATCTGGACAGGCCTGTCTTCAATACTGTGGAAGAAGCTGTTGAAAAGGCAGGAGCCGATACAACGATCATTTTTGTACCGCCGGCATTTGCTGCTGATGCCATCATGGAAGCTGCCAGCGCGGGAATAAAAGTGATTATTACGATCACAGAGGGTATTCCAATTGAAGATATGGTTAAGGCATACGACTATATTAAAGATAAGGACTGTACACTTGTAGGTCCTAATTGTCCCGGTGTTATTACTCCGGGAGAAGCCAAAGTGGGGATCATGCCCGGCTTTGTGTTTAAAAAAGGCAAGGTTGGAATCGTTTCAAAATCTGGAACGCTGACATATGAAGCTGCCGACCAGGTAGTGAGACAAGGATTGGGAATTACAACCGCCATTGGTATTGGTGGCGACCCTATTATCGGAACAACCACGAAAGAAGCTGTAGAAATGTTGATCAACGACCCCGAAACTAGCTGTGTGGTAATGATCGGGGAAATAGGAGGACAGTTGGAGGCTGATGCGGCAAATTGGTATAAGGCCAGTGGAAGTAAAAAGCCCATAGTTGGTTTTATCGCCGGTGAAACAGCCCCTGCTGGAAGAACAATGGGTCATGCCGGTGCTATTGTTGGTGGAAGCGATGATACCGCACAGGCCAAAAAAAGAATCATGAGAGACTGTGGCATACACGTGGTAGACTCTCCTGCAGAAATTGGAAAGAAAGTAAAAGAGGTGATGAGTTAAGATTTCATGTTCAAAATAGAAATCCCGATTGTATCGGGATTTTTTTTTCGCCTTACGCGAACAAAATGTATCTTTGAATAGAATCTAAAGTAACTACTCATTCATATGAAACTATTAGAAGGAAAGAATGTCATAATTACCGGAGCAAGCAGAGGAATTGGGACAGGCATAGCAAGAGTTTTTGCCAACCATGGAGCCAATATTGCTTTTACATATAGTTCTAGTGAAGCTCCGGCATTGGTCCTGCAAAAAGAACTTGACAGAATTAGGCGTAAAGGCCAAAGCCTATAAAAGTAACGCAGCAAGTTATTCAGATTCTGAATCCTTGATCGCATCTGTTTTGGAAGATTTTGGAGGTATTGACGTGCTGATCAACAATGCGGGAATTACCAAGGATAACCTTTTGATGCGAATGAATGAGGAGGACTTTGATTCAGTCATAGAGATCAATTTGAAATCTGTTTTTAATATGACCAAGGCGGTACAACGAACCTTGCTAAAACAAAGAAATGGCTCCATTATTAATATGAGTAGTGTGGTTGGTGTAAAGGGCAATGCCGGGCAAACGAATTATGCGGCATCCAAAGCCGGTATCATAGGATTTACAAAATCTGTGGCTTTGGAATTGGGATCCAGAAATATTAGATGCAATGCTATTGCACCCGGATTTATCGAAACAGAAATGACTGGAAAATTAGATGAAAAAACGGTTCAATCCTGGCGAGATGCCATTCCATTAAAAAGAGGCGGCAGTCCGGAAGATGTGGCGAATGCCTGTTTGTTTCTGGCCTCGGATCTTTCAAGCTATGTAACAGGCCAGGTGCTCCATGTTGATGGAGGGATGCTTACATAGTCATACATAAAGATTGTGTACTCTACGATCTGATGAAGGTGATATATTTACGAATTAAAATAAGCGTTTAAAAGAAGCGATACATGCAAACAGCCACCTTGGTAGGACTTTTCTTTGCAGCGCTTGCGACACTTATACTTGTCTTTTTTCAATACTTCTATAAAAGCAAGAGAAATCGGAAGCTTCAGGTTCCCTTAGCTATACTCCGTTTTATTGGTGTTTTTTGTATTTTTTTATTGTTGCTGAACCCAAGCATCCCCAAAACTTCGGAAGTTATCGAAAAACAGGATCTGATAATCCTCACCGATAATTCATTCTCTGTAAAATACGGTGGGAGTGAGGAGCAAACAAGAAGCTTGAGGGATCAACTTATTGGTAATGATGAACTTGCTAAAAAGTTTGATCTTTTTACATACTCCTTCGGTACTGAAGTAAGGAATACCGATAGCTTATCCTTTGATGAGGAAGCTACAAATATTTCTAAATCCCTTTCCTCCATAAATGCTGCATTTAAAGGTAATCATGCAACTGTTGTGGTTTTAACAGATGGAAACCAAACGGTAGGAGAAGCTTATTATTTTATGGGTAATACCCTAAGCTTTCCTGTAAATGCCGTGGTTGTAGGTGATACTACTACCTATTCTGATCTGAAGATCAATCTGGTCAACATAAACAGGTATGCCTTTTTGGAGAACAGCTTTCCTATAGAATTTTTTGTTTCCTATCAGGGGGAAGAAGCCATAAAAAGCACTGTGAACATTCAAATGGATGGCAAAACGGTTTATAGAGAGAACCTTGAATTTTCGGGTGAAAAAAATTCCCGGCGGATCGTCACAGCACTGCAAGCAACTTCCGTAGGAATTAAAACACTGAATATTCAGCTCGAACCGATCTCCGGTGAGCGCAATACATTTAATAATACGAGAAGACTCTCCATAGAGGTTATTGACGAGAAGACAAGGATAGGGTTAGTTGCTGAGCTGATGCATCCGGATCTCGGAGCACTTACTAAGGCTATAGAGAGTAATAGTCAACGTTCAGTAAGTCTGTTGGCTACTAACACATCCAAAGACGAACTAAGTGATTACGATATTCTAATTCTGTATCAGCCAACACAATCGTTTGCAAGTGTTTATAAGTATGTGCAAGAAGCCAGAATCAATACTTTTACGATTACAGGCCCCAAAACTGACTGGAATTTTCTTAATAAGGCACAAAAAGGATTAGAGCGTACTAACTTTAATCAGACAGAGGAAATTTTGGCTGTTTTAAACCCTTCCTTTTCCTTCTTCGATATTTCAGGTTTTAATGTTGACGACTTTCCACCACTAGAAGGAAGTCTGGGCGATTTGCTGATCACCAAACCTTATGAAAGTATCCTGGATCAACAAATAAAAGGAGTGGTCCTGAAAGATCCGCTATTACCAGTTTTGTCTGATGAAAACGGTCGTCATGCCTATCTATTCGGCCAGAATATCTGGAAATGGCGTATACAAAGCTTCAGAAATGATCAAAATTTCGAGAATTTCGATGCCTTTATCAATACCTTGATGTTTTATCTCTCTACTGATCAAAAGCGAGAGCGACTCTCCGTCACCAATGAATTAATATATCAGGGAATTCAGGAAAAAAAGATTAAAGCCTCTTTTTATGATGCCACTTATGTCTTTGAGGCTAACGCCAGTTTAAAGCTGAGCATGCAAGGCTTGGATAACGACTTTGTTGACGAGCGAATCTTACTCTTGAGAGGATCTGAATACACCGCAGATATTAATGACCTCCCAGCCGGTGATTACACCTTTTCTATTACCGTAGAAGGGACCAACTTTACAAAGAATGGCCGATTTTCAATTGAAGATTTTAATCTGGAACAGCTATTTGTTTCCAGCGATTATACAAAACTATCACAACTTGCTGAAAACAGTTCGGGGCAACTCTATTTTCCAGATCAGATAGAGGAACTAATAGATGATCTATCAACCGATCCCCGCTATCTGCCAACACAGAAAAGCGTCGAAAATGTTGTATCTTTGATCGATTTCCGGTTATTACTGGGAATTATCATTTTGGCATTCACTACAGAATGGTTTATTAGAAAATATAATGGTTTAATTTAAATTGAAAAAACGAATGGACAAACTTCCAAAAATCGCATTACCAGCTGTTTTTATCATCATTGTTTTGGTGATCCTAATTTCTAAATCAGCTGTTACCATTGGCTCTGGGGAAGCCGGTGTTTTATACAGAACTTTTGCAGATGGTGTTGTAACAGATGAACCGCCTTTAGGAGAAGGATTTCATATTGTTGCTCCATGGAACAAAGTTTTTATCTATGAAGTAAGACAGCAGGAGGTATTTGAAAAAATGCAGGTTTTATCATCTAATGGATTAGAAATAAAATTAGATGCCTCTGCATGGTTCGAACCTAAATATGAGGACCTTGGCAAATTACATCAGGAAAAAGGAGAGGCCTATGTACAGCGGGTGCTGTTGCCAACGATTAGATCCGCAGCCAGAAGTGTAGTGGGACGATATACTCCTGAACAATTGTACTCCAGCAAGAGAGATGCCATACAGGCCGAGATCTTTGAAGAGACCAAAAAAATTGTTGATGGTCAGTATATTCAATTAAATGAGGTCCTGGTTAGGGATGTTACCTTGCCTCCTACGATTAAGGAAGCGATTGAAAGAAAATTAAAGCAGGAACAAGAATCCCTGGAATACGAGTTTAGATTGATCACAGCCGATAAAGAGGCCCAACGACAGATCATCGAGGCGCAGGGGAAAGCAGATGCAAACCGTATTTTAAGTGCTTCCTTAACGGATAAAATTCTTCAGGATAAGGGAATTGAAGCTACCTTGAAACTAGCTGAATCGCCTAACGCCAAAGTAGTTGTGGTAGGTTCGGGAGATGCTGGCTTGCCATTGATTTTAGGAAATAATTAGGAAGGGTAAATTTTTGTAGCTTCAAAATAAATTTTACATTTGCCACATAATGAGAAATACATCTATACATCATCATTCTGATACCAGCTATCAAGCAGGTTAGGAAACTATTGTTGTATATGCACTATATCCGGACCCGTTTGAGCAATCAAACGGGTTTTGTTTTTTCATTCTAATACCATAAAAGTTAAAAGCATGAGATTAAAGATAGCGATTCAGAAATCAGGACGTTTAAATGAAGATTCATTAAACATCCTTAAAGATTGCGGGATATCCATAGATAATGGAAAGGATCAGTTAAAAGCCTCTGCGCGTAATTTTCCTATGGAAGTATTCTATCTTAGGAACGGAGATATTCCCCAGTACCTGAGTGATGGCGTAGTAGATATTGCTATTATTGGAGAGAATGTGCTGGTTGAAAAAGGTGAGGCCATTTTAGTGGCGGAGAAATTGGGATTTTCAAAATGCAGGGTGTCTTTAGCTGTGCCCAAATCTGTGAAATACAATTCAATTGAGGACCTTCAAGGAAAGCGTATCGCCACTTCATATCCCAATACTGTTAATCAATTATTTAGAGAATAAAGGGATTAAAGCAGAGATGCATATTATTAATGGATCTGTTGAGATAGCCCCAAATATAGGCCTGGCAGATGCAATTTGTGATATTGTTTCCAGTGGAAGTACACTCTTTAAAAATAATTTAAAGGAGGTGGAAAAAATATTGACAAGTGAAGCCGTACTGGCCGTATCCCAAAATGGTTCTGAGCAAAAGAAAATATTAAACCAGTTACAATTCAGAATACGATCTGTTCTTGCCGCAAGACAATCGAAATATGTTTTGATGAATGTACCGAATGATAAACTCGATTCTATTTTAGCGCTATTGCCAGGGATGAGGAGTCCAACAGTATTACCATTGGCAGAAGAAGGATGGAGTTCAGTGCACACTGTCATCAACAAGAATACTTTTTGGGAGGTAATCGACGAATTAAGACAGGCTGGTGCCGAAGGAATTTTAGTCTGCCCTATTGAAAAAATGGTAATCTGAGAAACCTATGAAAAAGATATACGATCCGAAACGAACAATGAATGGGAAGTGCTGCTCGCCAGACCAACCCAAACCGTGGATGATATTGAGGAAACTGTTAATATCATATTTAAGGCGGTTCAAGATAATGGAGATGAGGCCCTAAAATTGTATACACAGAAATTCGATGGTGTTGAAGTGCACAGAACTGAAGTGACCCGGGAGGCTTTAGAAGCGGCAGAGGAAGCAGTTTCAGCGCCATTAAAAGAAGCAATACAGAAGGCACATAACAATATTAAACGTTTCACGAAGCTCAGAAAACCCCAGTTGTAAGGGTTGAAACAACCAAGGGAGTGGAGTGCTGGCAGGAAAAAAGACCCATCCAAAAAGTCGGACTCTATATTCCCGGAGGTACGGCGCCCTTGTTTTCCACTATCTTAATGCTGGCTATTCCGGCAAAAATTGCAGGTTGTGAAGAAATAATACTTTGTTCTCCACCAGATAAGAATGGGGAGTTGCCCGCTGCCATTTTATATACTGCGAATTTATGTGGAGTTACACAAGGTTTTTAAAGTGGGAGGAATACAGGCCGTAGCTGCTTTAACATTTGGAACGGAAAGTGTTCCTAAAGTTTATAAGATTTTTGGCCCTGGAAACCAATATGTCACAGTGGCCAAACAATTGGCAACCAAATACGGCGTTTCAATTGATATGCCGGCAGGTCCAAGTGAATTACTGGTCATGGCTGATGATTCGGCCATCCCAGTTTTGTGGCTTCCGATCTTTTAAGTCAGGCCGAACACGGTACAGACAGTCAGGTAATACTGGTTTCCACCTCAAAGTAATGTTGGAAGATGTTGAGAAAGAAGTTGAGGCACAACTAGAGGTGCTCCCAAGAAAAGCGATTGCAAGAAAAGCAATGATAATAGTAAACTTATATTTGTCGCCACAGACGCTGAAGCCGTAGAATTAATCAATGAATATGGACCAACATTATATTCTGTGTGTACGAAATGAGATATTCTATTTGGATAATATAGTCAATGCAGGTTCGGTATTTATTGGAAATTACACTCCGGAAAGTGCCGGAGATTACGCTTCCGGGACCAATCATACCTTACCTACCAATGGATATGCAAAGCAATATAGCGGTGTTAATTTAGACAGCTTTATGAAAAGCATCACCTTTCAAAAAATCTCTGAAAATGGAATGCTTTCGTATGGGGGAAACCATTGAAATAATGGCAGAAGCAGAAGGGTTACAGGCACATAAAAATGCGGTTACACTTCGATTGAACAAATTAAATAACGCTGAAACTAATTCAGGCAACCATGAGTAAGCAGAAGAGTTCCATGATTTTTGACTTGAATAAGTTGGTGCGCGAGAACGTGAGATCTATGGCGCCCTATTCATCGGCAAGGGATGAGTACGTTTCCGATGGCTCAGAAAATGATCTTTTTGGATGCCAATGAGAACCCATTTGAAAATGGGGTAAATCGTTATCCTGATCCCCAACAACGAGCGCTTAAAGCAATCTTGGCAGGGATAAAAAGGGTAGATCCGGATTAATATTTTACTCGGTAATGGAAGTGATGAAGTATTCGACCTCTTTTTCGGGCCTTTTGTGAACCGGCCAAAGACAATATTATTACATTACCACCTACCTATGGAATGTACAGTGTTCTGGCTCATTAATAATGTAGAAAACAGAAAAGTTTTATTAACGTCATCATTTACAGCCTAGATGTAAAAGCGATTCTTAGACGCAATAGATGCCAATACAAAATAATCTTTTTGTGCTCCCCTAATAATCCTACCGGTAATAGTTTCCCTAAAGATCAGATCACGGAATTGTTAAACGAATTTAATGGTTTGGTGGTGATAGATGAAGCATATATCGATTTTTCAACGGAAGAAAGTTGGGTGAGCGATCTTTCTGAATTTCCAAATCTGGTGGTAACCCAAACCCTGTCTAAGGCCTATGGGTTAGCTGCCATAAGATTGGGGTCTTGTTTTGCATCAAGAGAAATCATTAAAATTCTAAATAAGATCAAGCCACCTTATAATGTCAATGAATTGACTCAGCAAAAAGCTCAGGAAACGCTACTTCTGAAAAATGAAATGGAAAAGGAAGTTGTCACCATTATAGAGGAACGAGAAAAATTGGAAACAGCCCTTAAAACTATTCCCTTTGTGCAACATGTATACCCCAGTGACGCCAATTTTATTTTAACTGTGGTTGATGATGCCGGGAAAAGGTATCAGCAATTACTGGATAAGGGTATTATTGTTAGAAATAGGTCGGGCAACCCCTTTGTCAAAATACTCTGAGATTTACAGTTGGAACACCGAGCAGAAAATAAAAGATTGATCAAAGCACTTAAAGAAATAATATGAAACCAGTTAGAAGAAAAAAGTGTTGTTCATAGACCGGGATGGCACATTGATTAAGGAGCCAGCCGATGAACAGATAGACTCCTTTGAAAAACTTATTTTTTTGCCTGGAATGTTCACTTTCTTGGGGAAAATAGCCAAAGAACTATCGATTATGAATTGGTGATGGTCACCAATCAGGATGGTTTGGGAACTAAATCGTATCCCGAAGATACTTTTTGGCCAGTACATAATTTTTTATGAACACGATGGAACATGAAGGTATCTTATTCGAAGAGGTTTTGATAGACAAAACGTTTCCACATGAAAATGCAAACACCCGTAAACCGGCAACCGGACTGCTAACCGACTATTTTTCGGAAGATTATGATCTTCAGAATTCCTATGTGATCGGGGATAGACTTACCGATATGGAGTTAGCTAAAAATTTGGGCGCAAAAGGCATTTTTATTCAAAATAACTCAGAGTTAGGAAGCACGAAATTACCGTAGATCAAAAAGAATTAGAAGCTCTATTGCGCTGGAAACCACGTCATTGGGAAGGCATTTACGAATTTCTTTTAAGTAGAGAACAGAATTGCCTCGCATTCCAGGAATACCAAAGAAACCCAAATTGATATCCAATTAAATTTTGATGGCACAGGAAATTCGAATATTTCAACAGGTCTTGCTTTTTTTGATCATATGCTAGATCAATTGGCACAGACACGGACAATTGGATCTCGATATAAAGGTTGACGGCGATTTAGAAGTAGATGAACATCATACCATAGAAGATACCGCTATTGCCCTTGGAGAAGTGTTTTATGAAGCCCTGGGTTATAAATTGGGTATTGAACGCTATGGTTTTTGTCTGCCAATGGATGATTGTCTGGCGCAGGTTGCCATTGATTTTGGAGGTCGAAATTGGTTAGTTTGGGATGCAGATTTTAAAAGAGAAAAAATAGGAGATATGCCAACGGAAATGTTCTATCATTTTTTTAAATCGTTTCACTGATGGCGCCAAGGCAAATCTTAATATAAAAGCAGAAGGAACCAATGAACATCACAAAATAGAAGCTATTTTTAAGGCATTTGCAAAGGCTATCAAAATGGCAGTTAAAAGAGATCAGGAAAAAATGATTCTGCCTTCTACCAAAGGCATGTTATAAACAGAAAGTCTATGAAGATCGTCATTATCGACTACGGAGCAGGAAACATACAAAGCATTCAATTTGCTTTACAACGCCTTGGTTATACCGCCATTTTGAGTAATGATGCAGCGATCATCGAACAGGCAGACAAAGTAATATTCCCCGGTGTGGGAGAGGCCAGCAGTGCCATGTCAAAATTAAAGGAAAGTGGTTTAGATGTTGTCATACCAACGCTGAACCAACCTGTTTTGGGTATTTGCCTTGGAATGCAACTGATGTGTTCTCATTCGGAAGAAGGTGACACAAAAGGCCTGGGAATTTTTGATGTGAACGTAGTGAAATTTACTAATAAGGTGAAAGTCCCGCAAATTGGATGGAATCAAATTACTCAATTAAAAACAGCGCTCTTTAAGAATGTCGCGGAGCGGGAGTATATTTATCTGGTCCACAGTTATTATGCCCCTTTATGCAAGGAGACCATTGCGGTTTCAGACTATGAACTACCGTACAGCAGTGCCATGTGTAAAGATAATTTCTGGGGAGTGCAGTTCCATCCGGAAAAGAGTAGTGAGGCAGGGGAGCATATTCTAAAGAATTTTGTTACCCTTTAAATTAAGAAGAAATAGTATGAGGATCATTCCGGCCATAGACATAATAGATGGGAGTTGTGTCCGACTTTCAAAGGGAGACTATTCCACGAAGAAAGTTTACAATGAAGACCCACTGGAAGTTGCCAAAACTTTTGAGGCACATGGTATTCAACAGCTACATTTGGTAGATCTAGACGGGGCCAAATCTAAGCATATTGTCAATTACAGGGTATTGGAAGAAATTGCCTCCAAAACATCCTTAAAGATAGATTTTGGCGGCGGACTTAAATCGGACGAGGATCTTCGGATTGCCTTTAATTCGGGTGCAGATCAAATCACAGGGGGTAGCATTGCGGTAAAAGACAGTAAAACTTTTCTGGGTTGGTTAGATCAATTTGGTGCCGGAAAGATCATTTTAGGGGCTGATGCTATGGATGAAAAGATTGCTGTTTCTGGTTGGCAGGAGTCTTCCACAGAAAAGTTGGTTCCGTTTATTCAACGCTATCTGAAAGAGGGCATTCAATATGTTATTTGTACGGATATAAGTAAAGACGGAATGCTGGAAGGCCCTTCTTTGGTCCTATATAAAAAGATCCTGGAAAAAACAGCCAAAACAAAAGACTCTTTACAAACGAGTGGTTCAGCCGTTGGTCATCCCGGCATAAAGCTTATTGCCAGCGGGGGTATTGCAAATTATGAGGATTTATTGGCATTGAGGGATCTGGGATGTGAAGGTGCCATTATTGGAAAGGCAATTTATGAGAACAGAATTAGTTTGAAACAATTAGAAGGTTTTATAATGGCGTCATGAAGAATAAAAGATCAGGCCTTGCTACGGATATTGTTGAGAATGCCATGTTCAGAATGGAAGAAAGTCTGCGGATGATCGCTAAAAGTTTAAGCTATTTGTCTGTGCAGGAATTATGGCAAAAACCAAATGCTGCTTCTAATAGTGCAGGGAACATAGTACTTCATCTGAAAGGTAATATCACACAATATATTCTGTCAGGATTAGGAGGGCAAGAGGATCAAAGACAGCGGGATCAGGAATTCTTTGTTTCACATGAATTTAATTCAGAAGAACTAATACGTATTTTGCGGCAACTTATTGAAGAAGTCAACATAGTGCTTCAAAGCGTAACGGATAGTGAATTGATGAAAGAATATACGGTTCAGGGGTTTAAACTAAGCGGACAGGGGATTATTTTACATGTGGTGGAACATCTGTCGTACCATACTGGTCAGATTGCCTTTTGGACCAAAATATTAAAGAATAAAGATCTCGGCTTTTATGAAGGCTTCGATCTAAACATTAAAAACGAGAAATAGATGCTGACCAAAAGGATCATTCCTTGTCTCGATATTAAGAATGGACGCACTGTAAAGGGAATAAACTTTGTAGATCTAAGGGATGCTGGAGATCCGGTGGAGTTGGCACAACGGTATGCGCTCGAAGGTGCCGATGAATTGGTCTTTCTCGATATCTCAGCTACTGAAGAAGAACGCAAGACACTTGCCGATTTAGTAAAAAGGGTAGCTGAAAAAGTAAATATTCCCTTTACAGTTGGGGGTGGTATTTCATCAGTAGAAGACGTAAGTATCCTATTATACAATGGGGCCGATAAAATTTCCATAAACTCTTCGGCTGTTAAGAATCCGGATCTTATCAATCAATTGGTGGCAAAATTTGGGTCTCAGTGTATTGTGGTCGCTATTGATGCGAAAAGAATAAACAATACCTGGAAAGTACATTTGGTCGGAGGAAAAGTGCCCACCGATATTGATCTTTTCGATTGGGCCAAAGAGGTAGAAAAAAGAGGCGCAGGCGAGATTCTCTTTACGTCCATGGATCATGATGGAACAAAGAATGGCTTTGCGAATGAGGCACTTGCTCAATTATCGGAGACTTTAAATATCCCCATAATAGCTTCTGGCGGGGCGGGAAAAATGGATCATTTTTCGGAAACGTTTTTAAATGGCAAGGCAGACGCTGCTCTGGCTGCCAGCGTTTTTCATTTTAAAGAAATAGAGATCAGGGACTTGAAAAATTACTTACATGAGAACAACATTCCTGTCCGCATATAAAAAGATATCATGACATCAGAACTTACGACAATGAAAGTAAATTTTAATAAAAACGGCGATGGACTAGTGCCGGCTATTATTCAGGATGCCAGGACAAAAAATGTGCTCATGCTGGGCTATATGAATCAGGAAGCGCTGAATAAAACCATGGATACCGGAAAGGTGACCTTTTACAGCAGAACAAAGAAGCGGCTGTGGACCAAGGGTGAAGAAAGTGGTCATTTTCTCAACGTTGTGGGAATAGCTGAGGATTGTGATCAGGATACCTTACTTGTTTCCGTAAATCCTAATGGTCCCACCTGTCATAAGGGTTCAGATACCTGTTGGAATACAGCCAATAATCAGACATTTGGTTTTCTTACCAAGTTGGAAAGTGTTATTGCCGATAGACAGAAGAATGCTACCTCTGAAAAAAGTTATGTCGCCTCGCTCTTCAAAGACGGGATCAATAAAATTGCACAGAAAGTAGGCGAGGAGGCCGTCGAAGTTGTTATTGAAGCTAAGGATTCTGACGAAGAACGATTTCTGAATGAGGGAGCCGACCTTCTTTTTCATTATTTGATTTTGTTACGAGCTAAAGGAGTAGGTCTTAAAGACGTTGTAAAAGTTTTGGAACAAAGACAATGATGGCAATCAGAAATGGTTGATAGAACACACAAGCCTACCACCAAACAACAAAAAATCTTTCGAAAACCGTCATATCTTTCTTAATCCAAATCATGGGGGAACGTTTTTTCAACATGAAGCTATCTAATTTTGGTAAGAGCTCGTAATACGACATCCAGCAGTCTATATCATAAGGACTTAATGGCCATTCATCTTTTGGAGGAATATAGAATTCATTGGCTTCAAGATCTAAGTCGATAAAAGCCTTCATTGAGACCCAATACCCTGAAATACACTGGGAATTAAAAGGTTCAATCATAACTTCAGGGGAAAGATAAGGCGCAAATAATTGGGCCTTAAAACAAACGCTCTGCTTTATGTTGCAAGAATCTACATTTAGCAATTCGAGTTGTTCTTTCCCCTCCTCTACAAATGGCATCCGAAACTGCACATTCTTAATTTTTTGTAGTTTGGAATAAAATGTATCCGTTCTATTGGGACCTATAAGTTGGTGTATTGGGTCATCAAACTCGGGGTCTATCAAATAAAACTTATAGGTTAATTCTAAATGGAGTACGGACCCATCCCGTCCGTCCTTTAAAAGGAAGTCAATTTCCCCAATGGTTCTTTTGTCTCTTTTAACGGCCACATTGTGGGCAATCAATTTAAAGTGGACCTGACCTTCTAGGCAATTCTTGAAAATATGTTCCATTTTATGTCCCAATCGGAGGTTTTCAGGGATCTTCAGATCACTAATTGCATCACATACGATCTCAGGAAACACGAACTGTTCTAAACCGAATTGCCTTTCCAACCACAGCGGAGGCGTTTGTATAAAAGCATTTATTAATGCATTAGTAGATGGTGCCATCATCACGAAAATAGCGCAAACCGTTAAGGTTTCTATAAAAGAATCGGGCATTTTACGAAATGTAGTATTTTTATAACATGGCTATGATAACAAGAACTGGCTTCCGATTTACCAGCTATAATGCTCCGGATCAAACCCCGTTTGAAAAACTCTTTGAGATTTTTCAAGAACTCATTACACACACTTCCGGGGATGTGGATGAGGCTTTGGATTGGCTCCGTGAACTAGATAAGGAATACGACCTTACAGATGAAAATTACACCATAGATGACTTTATAGAAGACCTGAAGGCAAAGGGATACTTAAGGGAAGAAATTGATCACGGAGAGGGGGGTGACGGAAAAGGAAATAAAGCTGAAGGTTCTTTGTCTATAACGGCAAAGATGGAACGAATCATCAGGCAGCGAGCCCTGGATCAGATATTTGGCAAGATAAAGCGCAGTGGATCCGGGAATCACAGAACCGGCAAAGCCGGAATTGGAGACGAACATACAGGCGATTTCAGGCAATATCATTACGGAGATTCATTAGACAGGATTTCCATGACGGAAAGCTTGAAGAATGCTCAGGTAAATCATGGTCTGGATGGCTTTTCGCTTACTGAGGATGATCTGGTGATTGAAGACACCCACCACAAGGCTCAAATGAGCACTGTTTAATGATAGACATTAGCCATAGCATGATCTTGTATGGGGAAGATAGAATTACCCCTGCAAAAAAGGTGGCCATGGCGCTTGCCGAGTTGATCACAACCAGATATCCAAAGGATACACTCGATATTCTGGTTTTTGGCAATGATGCCTGGCCAATTCCAATTAAAGATCTTCCATACCTGAAGGTGGGACCTTACCACACTAATACTGTTGCTGGTTTGCAATTGGCGATGGATATGTTGAGAAGAAAAAAGAACACCAACAAACAGATCTTTATGATCACTGACGGAAAACCAAGTTGTTTACGGCTACCAGACGGCACCTACTATAAAAATAGCGTGGGACTAGACGATTTCATTGTAGAGAAGTGCTACAATATGGCCAGACAAGCAAGGAAGCTTCACATTCCAATTACAACTTTTATGATTGCCCAGGATCCATATTTAATGCAGTTTGTGAGGCATTTTACAGAAGCGAACAAGGGCAAGGCCCTTTTCACCGGTTTACAAGGTCTTGGAGAAATGATCTTTGAGGACTATGAGCAGAACAGAAGAAAAAGATTAAAATAATAATTGCTAAAGAAAAAAGAAAATACCTATTGGACATGAAATTAGATCACAAGAATATAAAAACCTTAGGAGCCTTAAAAAAGGCTGGGTATACCTCTGTTGGGATTAAAGATGAGTTGCGAAACAATTTAAGAGAGAGGATCAAAGAAGGGAAGGATTCTTTTTCGGGAGTTTGGGGATATGAGGATTCAGTGATCCCTGAATTAGAACGCGCTATTCTCTCCAGACACAATATAAATCTTTTAGGGCTTAGAGGGCAGGCAAAAACACGACTTGCAAGACTAATGGTTCATTTGCTTGATGAATATATTCCGGTGGTTGAAGGATCAGAGATCAATGATGACCCATTAAAACCTATCTCAAGATACAGCAGGCAACTTATAGATGAAAAGGGAGATGACACCCCAATATCATGGTTACACAGAGATGAACGATTCTACGAAAAACTTGCGACACCAGATGTTACCGTAGCCGACCTGATAGGGGATGTGGACCCTATTAAAGCGGCCAATCTCAAATTATCATACGCAGATGACAGGGTGATCCATTTCGGAATGATCCCCAGAGCAAATCGCTGTATTTTTGTGATCAATGAACTTCCCGATCTGCAGGCACGTATTCAGGTTTCTTTGTTTAACATATTGCAGGAAGGGGACATTCAGATCCGGGGCTTTAAATTAAGGCTGCCTTTAGATATCCAGTTTGTGTTTACAGCAAATCCTGAGGATTATACGAACAGAGGAAGTATTGTTACGCCTCTTAAGGACAGGATAGGATCACAAATTTTAACCCATTATCCGAAAGAGATAGCAACGGCAAGAAAAATTACTACACAGGAAGCCAGGTTAGACGAGCGCCAGACAGAGACTGTATATGTGCCTAATTTAGCCAAAGACCTTTTGGAACAGATCAGCTTTGAGGCGAGAACCAGCGAATTTGTGGATGCCAAGAGTGGCGTAAGTGCACGCACGAGTATTACTGCGTATGAAAATCTTCTAAGTACTGCAGAACGAAGAGCGCTATCACAAGGTATTGAAAAGACAAGTGTTCGACTTTCAGATTTTATGGGTGTTATCCCTGCAATAACCGGAAAAATAGAACTGGTTTATGAAGGGGAACAAGAAGGGGCAGATACCGTGGCACTGATGCTGTTAGATGATGCCATAAAAAGTCTTTTCCCAAATTATTTTCCCGCTATTTTAAAATTGGAACAGAAAGATATCGATGGGCCGTATGATGATCTTATACTTTGGTTCTTTGATAGGGATGGCATTGAATTGCTCGACGACCAGACAGATGCGGAATATCAAAAAGCGCTTGATAGTATTCCTCCACTTCAAGAATTAATAAACAAGCATCAACCTAAGGTATCAAAAAGTGATTCTTATTTCTTGAAAGAGTTTTTGCTTTGGGGTCTTGTAGTTAATAAGAAATTGAGTAAAAACAGATACACTAAGGGATATCAGCTTAAAGATCTCTATGGTGGATTTATCAGCAAACTATAAAAAAACCCCGCGTTCAGCGGGGCTTTTTGTGCTGCCATAGCACATAGGTCTCATGATTTTTTCATGAGGCTTTTTATTTATGAACCCTATCAAAACGAAATGGGCCAATTCTTTCTCTCCTATGTTTAAAAGTGATAAAAGTTAAAATCAATAACATGCACTGCAACCCAAGAATTGAAAGGCCTATTGGTAAAAATGTGGAGGGTAATACAGCCTCTGAATATTCAAAATAACTTAAAAGGATATATGAAGTTTCTGCTATTTTGAATAAATACACCAAATAGATTGCATACATGATATATTCTAAATTTCGGGTGATGTTCATATGGGAATGTGGCTCCTTCTCTAATTGGTACAATGCGTTCAAATACCATAGATGAATGAACATGAGGAATGAGAAAATGTAATTATCTATTTTAAAAAAATAGAATTTGTTGGTGTAAAGTCCGTAAAAACTAAAGAAAATTAATAAGGGTAGAATACTTAAGCTCAATATAAAGCACTTCTTCCATGTGATAAGTTGCATTAGGTGCTTCATAAAGTAGGTAACTTGGGATTTGGATATTTTTGAATGTAAGAACGGAAGGAACGAAGCCTTTATTTCAAACAAATCGGTGAACGGCAAGGAATGTTGAGTATGCTATTAAAAACGTGGTGAAAGTGCCCATTAAAGGAACATTTATACGAATGTCTTCTGCTTTTTAAATTTTTGAATACGCAATAATGGGCAATGTTCCATATTCCCTTCACATAGCAATGCAGGAACTATGGAAATTCTTATCCCTTAAAGCCTCTTCAAATGTTTTATGCGATCCAAAGTTTTCGTTCTGCTAATCGGGCAAAAAATATCAGGAAAATAGCAATAACAATGACCATCAAGGGAATAATGACCGCTTGTGCCTGGCCGTAAACCTCACTGGCGTTGGTCATAAAAAAACCATAACCAGTTTGAACGAGCACACCAATTAGGGACAGACCCAACGCAGATTTAGCCCATTTTTTCCGAAGTAGCAGACCGATACAACCAGCGGCCCCAAACCAAACGGCTATGGCAAAAGCAGCGGTGACCCAGGCAGGGGTGTTTTCCATTAATTGAACTTGTTCCGGCGTCATTTCGGCCTTGATGGCCTCTTTCATAAAAGCATTGCCCAAATAATTCACAACGCCTATAAGGTTCCATAATAAGGCTAGTACGCTTACTATCCAGAACCATACCGGGGGTTTTGTTATTGAAGACTTGTTCATCTTAGTTAGTTTAGTTGTTGTGAATCCAAAGTACAAAAATTTTAAATAGGTCGATGAAACGAATTGGATGTTCCCATGATATCATTCTTAGGGATCGTCTTTTTGGGTAGGTGGTGGCCCCCTGTCTTGATAATTAGAGGAATGGCTATATTTAGGCTCTTAGTAAGACGAATGAACAAGAAGAAATATGCTTATTTGGTGTGGGTACAATACCTGGGTTTTCGGTATAGCGGATGGCAAAAGCAGCCCGGGCAAAAAACACTGGAGGGAATGCTTCTTAAAACGCTGAAATTTATCGACCCAGGAAAACAGTACAAAATACTTGGAGCAGGGAGAACCGATGCGAAGGTATCAGCTATAAAAATGGCTTTTCAATTGTTGACCCCGGTAGCTCCTATCGAAGACTTTACAGCTTTTGTCCGGGAATTTAACCAAAATTTACCGTCAGACATTAAAATACTGGGGTTACAAGAGGCCAATCCGGAATTGAATGTCATTCAAAATACCAAATTCAAAGAGTATAATTACCTTTTTTCATTTGGCAATAAAAATCATCCGTTTTGTGCGCCGTTCATGGCCAATTTCCTGACTGACCTGGACCTATCGGTCATGATGAAGGCAGCCAAAATGTTTGAGGGGACACATAATTTTCAAAATTTTACGGCCAGGATACAACCTAACACCAAAGTAATGCGGACTATTGAACGTTGTGAAATTATTGAAAACACCGAATACAAAGCTAATTTTTTTCCAGAGAAGAGCTATCTTCTTTTAGTTCAAGGAAAGGGATTTATGAGGTATCAGATAAGAATGATGATGGGGGCTTTGGTACTTTTAGGCAAAGGGGAACTAAGTTTTAATTCACTGGAAAAGGCGCTGAAAGGCAAGGATAAAATTCTGATATCCTATGTTGCGCCTGGCTCCGGGTTATTTTTAAAGAACATGGAGTTCAGGTAGCGTTATTTTGTTTATATCTTTAAGGAAAGTCTATACCTATGGTCAAGATGCAATTGCCAATTAAAATTACCCATAAAAAGAAGTCGAGGATCCATAAAAAATTAGGGAAAGCTCCTGGATCGATTATCTATATGGGAGAACGGGATAATTCCATCAGTTCCCTGGATGTCATCGCGTATTCCCAGGAATCACTTGAGGAATATAGTCCGGTTAATGCGGAAACGCTATTGGAGGATAATAACAACCAGATAAAATGGATCAATCTTGTTGGTATAAGCGATGAAGTTTTTATAGAAAAATTGGGTAAAGTTTTTCAACTAAATCCATTGACTTTGGAAGATGCTGTACAAACAGAGCAAAGACCAAAGATAGATGAATATGATCATTATATTTTTGGGGTATTTAAGATGATGTATTTGGATGAGGAACAGAGAATAGTTGTGGAGCATGTGGCTATCTCTTTGTTTGACAAAGAGGTCCTTGTCTTTCAGGAATTAAAGGAAGACGTTTTTGAATCAGTTCGTCTTCGTTTAAGGGGAAAACTGGGCAGAATTCGGAGTAGGGGGGCAGACTATTTATTCTTCGCCTTGCTAGATGCCATCATCGATCACTATTTTATGGTGCTCGAAAGTATAAGTGCAAGAATAGAACATCTGGAAGAAGAGGTTTATCAGAAACCAAAACCAAAAACAGCTCAAAAAATTCAGGAGCTGAAAAAAGAGGTGTTGCGTATCAGAAGATATATAGCACCAGTCAAGGAATTAATAGGAAGGCTCATTGAAACAGAACATCCTTTAATTACCAAGGACACTAAACTTTTTCTTAGAGATTTGCTTGATCATTGTTTGGAGATCAACGAATCCCTTCAAATATACCGCGAAATGACCATGAGTCTTATGGAAATGTATATGAGTAATGTCAGTAATAAAATGAACGAAGTAATGAAGGTGCTTACGGTAATGGCCTCGATATTTATTCCCCTCACTTTTATTGCGGGGGTCTATGGAATGAATTTTGAAAATATGCCTGAACTACATATGAAAAATGGATATTTTATTGTTTTAAGTGTCATGTTTGTGATCCTCTTATTTATGCTGATCTATTTTAGAAGAAAACGTTGGATCTGAGGGGGCAAAGGGTAAAAATTAGTGAGTTTGAAAATTCCTCAGGTAAGAAATTGTATCTTACTCAGAAATAGTTGTGTATGCCTTTGTGGGGATATCTTTTGATTTTTCTTTTTATTGCTTATTTCCTTATAAGTGTACTGGTCTATATATTACAGGACTATCTTATGTTTAAGCCGGAGAAATTACCTGCAGATTTTCAATTCTATTACGAACATCAGGAGACAGAGGAATACAATGTAGAAACACGGGATGGTGCCGTAATCAATGGCCTGCGTTTTAAAGCAACTGATCCAAAAGGTATAGTATTTTATCTTAAGGGGAATTCTAAAAGCATCAAAGGCTGGGGAAAGTTTGCAGTTGATTTCACCAGACATGGCTATGACGTACTTATGGTGGATTATCGTGGATTTGGTAAGAGCACCGGAAGGCGAACCCAGAAAGCCATAAAGCGCGATATGCAGGTAGTTTATGATAAAATAAAACAGAAGGTAGATGAAAAATACATAATTCTCTACGGCCGTTCCTTAGGATCTGGTTTTGCAACTAAACTGGCTTCTATGAATAACCCCAGAATGCTTATCCTGGATGCTCCATACTACAGTTTAAGAAACGTAGCGAAAAAATATATGCCGTTTATGCCTTTATCTCTCTTGCTTAAATTCCCAATGCCAACCTATAAATGGTTGCAATATGTGAATTGCCCTATACATATTATTCATGGAACGGATGATAGATTAATTCCCTATAAAACCAGTGTAAAATTATCCAAGATAAAACCTTCTCAAACTACCCTGTATACCGTGATAGAAGGGGGACATAAGAATTTGAATACCTTTGAATCCTATCACAAAATGCTGAATGATATCATAACCTCAAAACCAGAAAAAGTTAACCTGGAAGGATCTAGCATTCACGTAAAACACAATATTTCCAAACGTCATGCGTAATATAAAAAAGGTCTTTTTAGGTCTTTTGGCTGGCATCCTAATTTTATTCACTATGCTTTATTTCTTACAGGAAAAATTAATTTTTTTACCAAGTAAATTACCAGCTGATTACAGCTTTTCTTTTGAAGCGCCTTTTGAAGAATTTTACCTCACCACAAAGGATGGCGCAAAGCTTAACGCCCTGCACTTTAAAAGAGAGGATCCTGCAGGGGTAATACTCTATTTTCATGGGAATGCGGGAGATCTGTCTCGTTGGGGCGAAGTCGTGCAATATTTTGTAAAGTTGAATTACGATGTAGTAGTGATGGATTACAGAACCTATGGAAAAAGTACCGGGAGTTTAAGTGAGTCTGCGTTGCTTAATGATGCGGAGCTATTTTATGAGTACGTTTCGGAACGATTCAGAAATGAGAAAATCGTGCTGTACGGCAGATCTCTTGGGTCTGCAATGGCCTCTTATTTGGTTTCTAAGCATTCCCCATCTTTACTGGTTCTTGAAACTCCCTTTTACAGTTTGCTGGATGTAGCGCAAGATAGATTTCCGATTCTTCCAATGAATTCCTTGCTTAAATATCAATTTAGGTCCTATGAGTATCTTCAGGCTTCCAACTGCCCCATTTTAATTCTCCATGGCGATCAGGATAAAGTCGTACCCATACATTCAGCCAAAAAACTCTTCCAAAGCCTGGAAGGCAAGAATGCTGAATTTATAACGATTTTAGGCGGGGAGCACAACAATCTAAGTACTTTTAAATCCTTCCGGAAAACGATTGATACGCTGTTGATTCCAGATCGAAAAGTTAGAACTATGGACGCTAAATAGTGCAAAAAAAATCTAATGAACTATGCAGTATTGAAAAAGTATTTCAATATCAAATAAATAAATCAGATGACAGATATCGATCACCCCGGTCACAAATGATGGAGACTATAACTCCATGATCTAGTTCGTCAGCCAGTCTTAGGGCAGCAGTTGTTGCCCCTCCGCTGCTCATCCCAGCAAAAATTCCCTCCTCCTTGGCCAGGCGTTTGGTCATATGTCTAGCTTCTTGTTCACTTACCTCCATAATACGGTCTATTCTTTTGGGATCAAAGATCTTAGGGAGATAGGCTTTGGGCCATTTTCGAATCCCGGGAATACTGGAATTGTCAGTAGGTTGCACTCCAACGATCCTGATTGTTTCTTGTTGTTCCTTCAAATATTGGGACGTTCCCATAATGGTTCCTGTGGTCCCCATGGACGATACAAAATGGGTAACGGACCCTTGGGTGTCTCGCCAAATTTCAGGGCCGGTACTCTTGTAATGTGCTCTCCAATTGTCGTCATTTGAGAATTGGTTGATCATGACATATCCATCTTCTTTTACTTTCAATTCTGCGTAGTCCCTTGCTCCTTCTATCCCAATATCAGCTTTGGTCAGGGTAACCTTTGCTCCATAAGCCCTCATGGTTTGCACACGCTCTGCGGTAGCATTTTCCGGCATGACCAACTCAATGGACAGTCCGTATAAGCTCGAGATCATCGCAAGCGCAATTCCGGTATTTCCGCTGGTAGCTTCTATTAATTTAGTATCTCTGGTAAAAGTTCCACTTTCCAGTCCACTAGAAATCATATTTAAGGCGGCACGATCTTTAACGCTTCCCCCCGGATTTTGCCCCTCCAGCTTAAAAAATAAGGATACGTTAGGATTGGTATTCAAGGTCTTGGATGCTACCAAGGGGGTATTACCAATTAGGTCTGTTAGATTATTTGCCATTATTATTTGTTCTGATTTTTATTTCAGGGGAATGAAATACCGTTGAATTTGGAGGTACGGACGCCGTTAACCACGCATTTCCCCCAATGATTGAATTAGCTCCAATGACCGTATCGCCGCCAAGAATTGTGGCATTGGCGTAAATGGTGACGTTATTTTCAATTGTTGGATGCCTTTTTGTTTCTCTTAATTCTTTGGCAACATACAATGCTCCCAACGTTACGCCCTGATAAATTTTTACATGATCATGAATCACAGCAGTTTCTCCAATAACTACTCCGGTTGCATGGTCTATAAAGAAAGATTTCCCTATGCGGGCCCCGGGGTTAATATCAACGCCTGTTTGTCTGTGGGCATATTCGGTCATTAACCTTGGTACCAAGGGAAACTTTTTGATGTATAATTCATGTGCCAGCCTGTAAATGGCAATGGCGTAAAAACCTGGGTAGGCAAGATATACCTCTTCTATGGACAAGGAGGCGGGGTCACAATCAGCAATGGCCATGGCATCAAGATTAAGAGTCTCTAAAACCGATGGCAGGGTTTGAAGGTATTCGTTCCAGGCCGAAGAACAGGGTTTGTCGGGATCCCAACAGGCCAGTTCCACCAAGCCATCAAATAGTCTTGCCAGTTCAGGCAGGTTTTCCTCAAAAGGTGTTTCCGTGTCAAAAAGTGATAAAAAAAGTAAATTTGTAAAGACCTCAGTTTCTTTTTTGAGTCGAAATTTAAGGTTAGGCTGCGTCTTATGCGCCTTTATTTTATTTATAATGGTACGGGTATCCATATCTATTATTTACAAAATAAAATTAACCATTAATTAAAAAGCGCCTCCTTCAAAAAGGTTAACTTTAATATAAATCTGTACAAATCTTGTTTCCTATGGCTAAAACTAAGATTAATAAAGCGGCGCTTAGCTACCTGGAGATCCTGGCTAAAAACAATAACAGGGAATGGTTCAATGCACATAAAGACGAGTTCAAGGCTTTAGAGACCGAAGTAAAGGGGTTTTATCAGCAAGTAATGGAACAAATGAGGCTGCACGACGATATTGAACGACTGAAAATGTTCCGTATTTATAGAGATGTACGCTTTTCAAAAGATAAAACACCTTTTAAAACGCATTTTGCTGGCTCATTCTCCAGAACAGGGAACCGCCTGCGAGGCGGATATTACATCCGAATAAAACCGGGGGAATCTTTTATCGCCGCAGGGTTTTGGGATCCAAACAAAGAAGATCTTTTCAGAATAAGAAAGGAATTGGAGATGGATGCAGCTGTATTCAGAAACGTAATAGAGGAGGCTGGTTTTAAAAAAACCTGGGGGAATATTACAGGAGAGGAACTAAAAACCGCGCCAAAGGGTTTTGACAAGGACCATGCGGATATCGATCTTATTCGCAAGAAGCAATTTATTTTTGTGCGGAATTTTACCGATGCTGAAGTAGTAAGTTCTGATTTTCTCAATGAGGTAAACACCTCTTTTAAGAAAATCCGCCCTTATTTTGACCTTATGAGTGATATACTAACCACAAACCTCAACGGAGAATCCTTATTAGACTAAGGGTGTAAGCTCAAACAATTGCACCTGATCCTTTATTCTTTCTATGACCATGTTCATCATTCTCTTGTTTAGGGCAGAGGAATTCTGGATATACGTCTCGTACTCCTCAACCGTAAATTGACCAATGATCATCCCCTTTAGGGAATTTCTGAATTTCATATCCTTTTGAACGGCATGCTCAATATACTCCAGCCTTTTAGGAAGGGTAAGCTCATAAAAAGAATTCTTATGCTTACCGGTATAATTTCTGAAAGCAGCGATCAATAAGTTGTTCTGAAATTTGATGATGGGCCTTAGAGTGGCATTTTGAAATTGTTCATCCCGACTCATTTCCTCAGTTACCCGGGCATTTGGCAAGGAGGGTCTAAACCTCAGTAGCTCGGCAGATCTGTTGTTCATCTTTGAAGTTTTACTAAAATTAAAAAATACAAACAGGGGCATTTTATAAAAGTGAATTACTTGTTAACGGCCTTATAAACAAATTTAGAAATCGGTTTTAAAGAAGCGTTTTAGCTATTTCCTCCCAGGAGTTCATACGTTCAAAATGATTGGTGTGAATGTTATGTGGGGAGGTAAAAATCATGGACCTACCCTGAAAATTCTCTAAATTATGGCTTCGGTCGTCAATCAGGATATCTCCTCTCAGGATTGTTTTGTCGCCACAAAGAATGCGGTTTTTCCAATGTATAAACGGGAAGTGTTCGTCGAGCCATTGGTGTTTTTCTAATAGTGAATTAGGAAATTGCATTGCAGCAGAGGCCACATAAACTGAATGTTTTTTGTTCAATTCCTCAAGTACCTTGATACTGTCCTTTATCGGTCGTAGATTTCTGAAAAACCCGTCCTTGTAATAGTGTTCCCAAATGGATTCTTTTCTTTCAACCGGTACTTTTTGCCATACCTCGAATCCCATGCACTCCTCTCTTGTCAGCGACTCATTAAAGCGATTGTTGTAATGTTCTATATGCGCGGTATAGGTATCCGCCATAACCTCGTCCATGTCTACAAATAGGATCATACATCAGAAATTTATCGAATTTCATAAATTCTGAAAGAAAATAAAGGGTCATTTTGATATGTTTAACAAATGAATTAGGTAACCATGGCCCTGCAATTTTTACGAGTTCATAATTTAATGAGTACTGAATTATAGGATTAATAATTAATGGCAAGTAATCGTCCTAACTCTGAGAAGGATTTGAAATTGTAGTACTTTTGCAGGAAATATTAAATTATGCGATTTCACACTAGAAAATGGGTAAAACCTGGGGATTTAAATGCCAATGAGACCTTATTTGGCGGGCGTTTGCTTTCATGGATCGATGAGGAGGCAGTTCTTTATAGCATCATACAATTGGAGAACAAGAAGGTGGTCACAAAATACATGTCAGAGATTAATTTTATGAGTACGGCGCATCAGGGCGACATAGTTGAGATAGGCATCGAAGTGGTGAAATTTGGCAAAACATCGCTCGTCCTGAAATGCGAAGCTCGTAACAAAATGAATAGGGAAACCATTCTTACTGTAGACAATATTATTATGGTCAATCTAGACCCCGATGGTAAGCCCTTGACGCATGGAAAGACCAAAATAGAATATGTAAAAGATCGACTGGCAGATGACGAAGATTAAGTTACCCCATTTTCTTTGCAACAGCCTGTACCTCGTCTAAAACGCGCAATAGGTTTTCACCCCAAAGCTTGGCGATCTCCTCTTCAGTATACCCACGTTTCACAAGTTCTACGGTCACATTGAGGGTTTCTGAGGCATCAGTCCAGCCTTCAATACCTCCACCTCCATCAAAGTCGGAACTAATACCAACATGATCAATCCCAATAAGACCTACCATATAATCGATATGATCCACAAAATCTGAAACATTGACCGCGGGTGGAACGTCGGTTCTGGATGCAGCCAGTTCCGCTCCCATAGCCATTACTCTAGGATAGTTTTCCATAAATACCCCCTGTTGTTCCTTGGTAAGTGATCGAAATTGTGATCTTTCATACCATGGCAGACCAAGTGAATCCGCTACCTGCTTATAAAGTCCTTTCATATATTCCGTATGTGCCTCGTCCTTCTCGGTGTTCAGATAAGAACTGAACGCCACCGTTTGGACGACTCCGCCATTCTCTTTTAGCAACAATAATTGCTCATCATCAAGATTTCTACTGTGGTCGCAAAGTGCCCTGGCAGAAGAATGTGATGCTATTAATGGTGCCTTGCTCAATGCAATCATCTCTATCATTGCGGACTTGGACGGATGAGATATGTCGATCATTATTCCGACTCTATTCAATTCATTTACAGCATCTTTGCCGAGCTTACTTAAACCATTATGTAGCCAAATACTATCTGCTTCTCCGGTATTAGAATCTGAAAATTGACTATGACCATTATGCGATAAAGAAACATACCGCGCTCCTAATTTTTGATACTTTTCAATATTTGAAAGATCTTCTCCCAATGGATACGCATTCTCAACACCTATCATCGCTACCTTCCTGCCAGACTGCATGAATTGATCTTACATCATCAGAGGTGAGGGCCAGCCCTATCTGATCTGGCGCAATTTCTTCGCACAGTCTGTGGATCGCATCAAATTTAGACATCGCATTCTCTTCAGCACGTGCATAGCCGGCAGCGTTAAGGGAATCCTGACCGGTATAAACGATTAACCAGGCCACATCGAGTCCGCCTTCATTCATCTTTGGCAAATTAACCTGTGTTTCCAGACGTTGGGTATAGTTTATACTGTCCGTAAAATTTTTAACATTAATGTCGTCATGTGTATCGATGGTGATTACAGATTCATGAATCCTTTTTGCTTTCACCATCAGAGATTCGGTGTCCTGCTTTTTGGTATCCGCACAGGATAGTATCGATAAAATGCATAGAAATAGGACGAAATGCTTCATGAAGTACTTTTTTAGACCTACAAATAAAGCAATTTGACAACACAATACATAGCCTAGGTAACATTTAATTGCCAGCCCCCCTGTAAAGGGGGATTTTAGTAAAGATTATTTGAACAAATTCAACATCTTGAAATCAAAAAACCTACTTAGCCAAATCTCAGATTTAGAAGCAACACTCAACAGTTTCTCATTTGAAGAATTAAATACAGCGGAAGCAAGCCGACTAAAAGAATACTTTGATAGGTTTAAAACCGAATTGGAAGGCAAGATCTGGGGGTATGAACCAGAAAAGATTAAAAAGAGCGGGGAGGATCCAGACCCAAAGACATCGGTAGTCTCCAAAGAAGAAAATGAAGCGCAACTTATAGCAAAAGTGAGCCACGAGCTACGAACTCCTCTAAATGGAATAGTTAGATTTTCAGAGCTTTTACAGGACGGGAATTTAAATTCCTTACAAAAGGAACAGGTCAGCGCCATTCGGATCGCTTCAAAATCTTTGATAGAGATCATTAATGAATTGTTCGAATATTCTAAGCTGGAAGCCGGTCTTGGGCAATGTCATGAACACACTTTTAATATTAAGAACCTCCTAAGCGAAGTTTCGTATTTGAGTGAGACCCTGATTGTTGATAAAAATGTCAGTTTCATAGTTAATACAGACCCTAACATCCCGGCTTATCTCATCGGGGATCCATCTAAACTTTCCCAGGTGCTTTTGAACCTCTTGGGCAACGCCATCAAATTTGTGGATAAAGGAAGCGTTTCACTCAGCACCCGGCTGATAAGGCTACGCAACACCCAGTGCACTGTAGAGTTTACCATAGAGGATACCGGTATCGGAATACCTGAGAATGATCTCAAGCATATTTTTGATGCCTTCTGGCAAGCTAAGCAGCATACATATTCAAAATATGGGGGCACCGGACTTGGTTTAGGCATTGTAAAACAGATCGTTGAGAAACTAGGGGGCACCATTTCTGTAAAAAGCACTCTGCATAAAGGAACACAGTTTACCATGATCTTAGACTACCCCATCAATAAAATTCAACCCACAGAAATGAAAACAAGCAAGCAAGAAAATAATCGATCCGTAGACACTTTAAACGTGCTGGTTTTCGAGGACAATCCGTTAAATCAATGGCTTATTAAAAAGCGACTTAAGAGTTGGGGCTGCACTTTTTTTGTTACCGAACATGCGGTAGAAGGTCTTCAAATTTTAGAAGATGAAGAGATAGATGTGATATTTATGGACCTGCACATGCCTGTGGTTGACGGATATGAAATTACAAGACGTATAAGGGCCAACAGCCAGCAAAGGATTTCGCAAGTACCCATCATTGCACTCACGGCAGATTTCACCGTTCAGGATAAACAAAAAGCTTCCAAAGACGGAATAAATGATTTCATCATAAAACCTTATACCCCTGAAGAATTACTTGATAAATTACTTCAGTACGGATTTACAAAGCCAAAATCAACTGACTTTCAAGGCAGGCTTCAAAACAAAGAGGAAACTGCTACAAAGACAGAAAAATACACCAAACTGGATCTGACAGAAGTATTGGAAGATTGCATGGGAGAAGTAGATATGCTTGCTGAGTTGGTCGAATTATTTAAGAGAAATGCCCTCGAATTTATTGGTAAGGCCAAGCTGCATCTTCAAAATAGAGACTTTGAACAATTGCAATTTTATACCCATAAATTAAAATCAGGATTGGCCATGATGCAAACGCAAAACCTGCTGATCCTTGTGCAGCAATTACATGAACACTGTAAGAATGACAGAAACCTTGATCAAATGAACTTTCTATACCAGCAGTTCATTACGGAATATCCCATGGTAGAATTTGCCTTGGATGCCGAAGTAACCCGATTAAAAAAAGAAATGTAAAAAGCCACCCATGAAAAATATACTGTTAGCAGATGATGATGAATTATTGGCGTCCTTACTTAACTATCGCTTAGACAAGGCAGGCTATAAAGTGCATTGGTCCTGTGATGGCAGGGAAGTGAAAGAACAACTGGAGAAGGAGATGCCAGACATCATCGTTAGTGATATTATGATGCCCTATTTCTCAGGCCTTGAGTTGGTCGATTTTGTAAGGAATACCCTGGAATCTAGCATACCAATTATTATTATCTCCTCGGCAGGAAATGAAGAAAATGTATTATCCGCCTTTGAATTAGGGGCTAATGATTTTATCTCTAAACCAGTAAGCCCATCAGAACTTTTGGTGCGTGTTACAAGGGAACTAAACAAAGTATAATTATTGAATAAACTAGTGTTAACATACCAATCATTTACACTCATTAGTGTCCCAAAGATCCACACGGATCTTTTGTGGGATCTAAGTGTCTTGTTTGGAAGTCTGTGTTTACTCTATTTCGCTTTCATTTTTTTCTTTAGGAATCGATTGTCCGCCAAGACGAAGAACATTAGTGTTCGCAGAAAGCAGTTAGCGCCAATCATCAGTAATTTTCTCTTTTATGGCGAAGATGCCAGTAAGGAAGAAAAGTACGAATACATAGAACTTAAGGTGGAGATGCGCGAATTTATTAAAGACCCCATAAACCGAAGCGTTCTAAGAGAAATATTACTTGATCTGCAAAGAGATCTCACCGGTGACGCCCGACTTAGGTTACTTGCCCTGTATCAGGAATTTGACCTACATCTGGACGCCTATCAAAAATTAAATAGCTGGCGCTGGGAAAAAGTATCCAAAGGCATTGTAGAGTTAACGCAGATGCAGGTAGAACAAGCCTATACTTTTATTAAAAAATATATTAATCACAAAAGAAGTGTCGTTCGCAGGCAGGCTCAGATTGCAACGGTTTCTTTAAAACACGAAGGTATCGCACACTTTCTTGACACCAATAAATATGCTATTTCAGAATGGCAGCAAATTAAGATTTTAGAAATATTAAAAGATCAGGTGGATTTTATACCCCCTCAGTTTAGTGCCTGGCTTACATCAAAGAACAAGGATGTGGTTCTTTTCTCCCTTAGATTAATCAGGCATTACAATCAAACAGATGCAAATAGTTCGGTAATCGAACTCTTAAAACACAAGGATGATGAAATTAAACAGGCGGCCATTGAGTGCATCAAGGAATTTGGGATCACAGAAGCGATTCCAATGCTTAGGGCAGCGTTTGGAAGATCAAAACAGGCAACCAAGATATCGATCTTAGATGCGCTGGGCACCTTGGGGACAGAAAAGATCATACCATACCTGTTTGAGATCAATAAAAAGGAGCCCAATTTTAATATAAAGAGCAAGGCATTAAGCAGTATTAACGCGATATGTCCTAATACGGTACTGCCGGAAGAAAACCTCGATCCGGCCATAAACATTGCTGCGAATTCTGCCATTCAAAGTGAAGTAATAGCAGTTGAAAAAGAGGGGGATATTGACGGCAAAGAGGATGTCATTCCCCTTGAAACCATAGAAAACGAAGTGGTGATCACCGATGAAGGAAGCGAACTTTTTCATGAGGATCTGGATGTTTTTGAGTACTGTTTTATGGAAGAACTCAATGAGATTTTAGATCAATCAGAAATTGAAGATACTAGCATAGAGGTTAAATATTTGCCGCTGGATTTCTTACCCATCGTCGTTCAAAAACATTCTAACATGGCAAAGAAGAAACAAAAGAAGAAACGAACCAAAAAGTCGAATGCTGAAATCAGACATTTAGAAGTCACCTATCAACAAGTGCATCCGGATGAAGGTTTTAGAGAAGAATTGGAAGATATTCTGAGTAGGGTAGAGGTTCCTGATCTGCATGGAAACATAGAAATAGAATATTTGAATTTTAAGTTTCTACCATTCGTTGTGAACGATGAGGACGAGGATGATAAATTACCTGCGCTTCTTGACGAAATCAATGCCATGGAAGTAAATGGTATAGAAATCATCTTGCCGGAACCAACGAAGGAGGATGCTGTTTTAGATACAGATGAGGCTACTGTATTGGAACCTCAAGAAACAGGAGGGGATACATGTTCTATGGTAGATTGGGATAATCTTGATGATCAGATAGCATCCACAGCGGAAAATGGAACTGAAAAATTGCCGGAAGAAAAGAGCGCAATTCCAGGAAAGCCCCCCACTTTTGGTTTTAGCATTTTCGAAGAATTATTCCGCCATTGTGATACAGATTCTAAACTTATTTTGTTGGATGAGATAGTAGACATTGGTGACGAGAAGGAATTGTGTTTTCTAAAGAATTTATTTAATGACGTTAATAAAGATGTCAGAAAAAAAGCAAAATTCATTGCGTCCGAGCTCACTAAAAAACTCAGCGATAAAAATGTTGACGGACAAACGCCAACTACCCTTGTAAAGTGGGTCGATTCTGTAAAAGGGAAGCCTTCTATTGCTTTAAATTTTGACTTGGATGTTCTTGAAATTAGAAAAATAAAAGATCTCAAAAAGTAATGGACAACGGACTATTTAACATACTGTTGGAGTATTTGAACATCGTTTTTTTGGTGTTCTCAACCGTATTGTTTGTGTTGTATTTCCTTATGGCATATCTGGCCACGAGGAATTCCATTCATTATAAGAATAAAAATAGTTTTGGAGACATTTCAAAGACGATGGGGTCACCCTTATCGCCAAGTATTACCATTATTGCTCCTGCATACAACGAGGGCCTTACCATCGTTGAAAACGTCAGATCACTGCTTTCCCTGCATTATGTGAATTACGAGGTTATGGTGGTCAATGATGGAAGTAAGGATGATACCTTACAGAAACTCATTGAGGGATATAATCTTGAAAAGATCGAAAGGAAGATTGATCCGGATATAAAGTCTAAACAAATTAGAGGAATTTACAAATCTACCCAACGGTCATTCTCCAAACTTACGGTGGTCGATAAAATGAACGGTGGCAAATCTGACGCCTTGAATGCAGGGATTTATTTATCGGAAAATAAGTATGTGGGATGTATTGATGTAGACTGTCTTATTCAGCCAGATGCGCTTTTGCACGTAGTAAAGTCCTTTTATCAACACTCTGAAAAACGGGTGATTGCTGTAGGCGGGGTAATTAGAGTGGCCAATTCATGTAAAATAACGGGTGGGACGCTGGAAGAGATCCGATTGCCTGAAAACTGGCTGGCTAAATTTCAACTGCTAGAATATACCCGGTCCTTCTTACTCGGGCGAATGGCATGGGCCAGAATAGATAGTCTATTGATCATTTCTGGTGCCTTTGGGTTTTTTGATCGGGAAATTGCCTTAGAAGTAGGCGGCTATGATACAAACACCGTAGGGGAGGACATGGAAATTATTTTCAGGATGAGACGGCATATGCACGACATAGAAGAACCCTATCATGTGGCTTATATCCCTGATCCACTTTGCTGGACAGAAGTTCCTGAGGATATAAAAATATTCATGAATCAGCGGGACAGATGGTCCAGAGGAAATTTAGAGACCCTATTTACTCATAAGGATATGTTTTTCAATCCTAAGTATGGCAGATTAGGGATGTTGAGTTATCCTTATTGGTTCTTTTACGAATGGTTGGCACCAATTCTGGAGTTTCTGGGGTGTATCGCTGTCATTGTATTCTTGTATTTAGGCATTTTAAACTGGGACTTTTTTATTGCTATTACGGCGACCATCTATAGTTTTTCAATTATGTTCTCCTTCTATGCCATTTTCTGGGAGGTATACTCCTACAATCAATACTCCAGGACCAGGGACATATTGACGCTTATGTTCTTTGCCATTTTAGAACCTATACTATTTCACCCCATAGTTGTATGGTCGTCTGTTCGGGGGAATTACAAAAAATTATTCAAAATAAAATCCGGATGGGGTTCCCAGGTAAGAAAAGGATTTGCCAAAGCATAAAGTATGCAAGTAGATATTAACATAGGAGCTAAGAGAAGGGAGTTGAAAGACTTCACACGGCTGGTACTCTCCTTTTTTCTATGTCTGGTGTTTATGGCTGTTTATCAGAATATCAGGTTGTACTGGTCCGGTGTACTGGACAGTGTTATTAATAAAAGCTTTTTTCTTTTATTGGTCCACCATCTCGGTTTTGCTTCCTTAAGTGCCATATTCCTTGCTTTCTTATTCAATTTCCTGGAACGGATAAAACCAAATCTCGGATTTAAGACGGTCACCATAATCTTACTACTGATACTGGTCATAGAAGGGTTGCTTACCAATTACTATGTGGCTTATTATGAGATTTTAGGAGCTGGTTTTTATGATAGGATCCAAAACAATGGTGGCCTAAGTTTGTTTTACGTCACGCCACTTCTTTTATTGACTTGCTCAGCTCTTATGTATTTGTTTTACCGGATCACGGCCAATATTTATTCGCTGATCAATAGAATGTATCCGTTCACTATTATTCTTTTCAGCCTTTTCCTCGCCACGCTGATCTCCAGGAAGAATCCTGTGAATGAAAATAAAACGCAATATTTATTATCTCATCAGGCCAAGGCTTCCTTTGATTTTAATAAATACGAAGGGACCCGCGAGTACCCTCTTTTAAAACCTTTCGATCCGCCGAAGGAGCTGGCAGATTACTTTTCATTGGGTGAGAAAAAACCAAATCTGATCTTTGTGGTCATGGATGGCGTAGGTGCAGATTTTGTAGGTGAAAAAGCTGTGTATGGAGCGTTTATGCCATACTTGAACTCATTATTGAAAGAATCCCTGTACTGGCCTCATTATGTGAGTAATACTGGTGAGTCGGTCGCTAGCATTCCTTCTATTTTCGGGTCATTGCCTTTTGGAGAAAACGGATTTACAAATAATGTATACAAAACAGACCGAGAAACACTTTTTGGGCTACTGAAGGAAAACGATTATCAAACCTCTTTCAACTTTGGCGGGAATAGTTCTTTGGACAATCTTGGCAAATTTTTATTTGAAGAACAGATAGATCTGTTGGTGAGCAGGAAGGCTTTTGGTCCCTCTTATTCCCAGCAAAAGGAAGACGCGGCAGGGATCTCCCTGGGGTATCCTGATGGGGAATTATTTCGAAAGTGGTATGAAGATTTTCAGAGTACCTATCATCCAAGATTGGATGTCTTTCTTACTCAAAGTACCAAGAATCCATTCAATATTCCACAGGAAGAGAAATACGGGAGGAAGGTAGAAAAGATCATGAGTTCAGGTAAGTTAACGAGCAGGAACAGAAGATTGATTAATAAGAATGATGAAATCTTTGCCAGTCTGCTATATACAGATGAGACCATCAAAAACTTTATGGAACAATACCGGCGAAAAGCCGAATTTCAAAATACGATCTTTGTGTTTACCGGTAGTCATAACCTTACCGATCTGCCCCAGGCTGATCATCTGGGAAGATATAAGGTTCCTCTCATCATATATAGTCCACTCTTGAAATCGCCCGCCCGTATAGGTTCATTAGTAGCTCATACGGATATACTCCCCTCCATTGCCGGGTTGTTGCATTCAAGGTACGGATTTCAGATCCCAAAGGAAGTTTCCTGGTTGGGTGATGGTCTTGTACATCAAGGATTTTTCAAAGCAGATAAAATGATCCCCCTCTATCGCCACAGCGGAAATATTCAGGAATTTATAGAAGGAAATCACTGCGTTTCCGGATCTTCTTTTTATGAGATTGGAGCCGATCTGAGTTTGTTCAGCCCTACAAACGATGAGAATAAAGATAAGATCAAAGAGGATTTCAGAGAATTTAAGGCAATCAATAGCTATGTAACTACTGAAAATAAGCTAATACCTGTGTCTGAAGTGGCTCAACCCGTAAGCGAAACACCTGAAAGCAAGTCGGATATGGTCTGGATCAATAGTGTTTTTAACAGTGATGATTATGACAATGCCTATAAAACAGCCCGCGAACTAGCTATAGAAGGAAAACGCGACCGTGCACTTCTTCTTTGTCAGCATATTTTAGAGGAGGTACCGGGCCATGCAGATACAGAAATTCTGATGGGCCGTATTTATGCCTGGAATAAAGAATATGTACAGGCAGCAACTATCCTGGAAAGGGCAATAAAGAAATACCCCGTCTATGCAGATGGCTATTCCGCGCTGCTTGACGTCTATTTTTGGGCAGATACTAATTATAAAGTAGCTGATGTAAAGGTACTGATACGGAAGAACCGGATTGAAAATGATGCGTTGCGCAAAAAGATAAGTCGGGCTGAGACAAAAATGAAAAAAGAGCAGACCTTATTCGACAGTGGTAATTTAGGCTTCCTTGAATTTGAAGATGATTTCTATGAGTAGGACAAATAATATTTTGAAGTATATGTGCATCGGGTTGCTACTATGTAGTTTTCCATGGCTCACACGCGCACAGGAAACAACATATTCGGGAGATCCTGATGTGTCTCTGAAACGTGCTATGGCCCTTGCTATTGAAGGGAATAGGGTGGAAGCAAGGGATACGCTGTCGAACATTTTAACCGCCTATCCAAACTATATGGATGTTCGCAGTCTGTTTGCCAAAACCTACAGTTGGGAAGGAAATTTTGATGAGGCACGAAAACAATTTAATCGGATCACTTCAGAAGAAAGAAAGCACAAAGAAGTTTGGATAGCAGCAATCCGCAACGAGATGTTCGCTGAAAATTATTACCTGGCGCTGGGCTTATCAAATAAGGCGCTCCTGTATCTGGCTGAGGAAGATGACCTGATCAAACTGCGTGCTGAAATCTTAGTAAAACTACAAGACGCTGAAGAAGCTAGTTCTGCAAACAGTACCTCCGGGAAGAGGGAGGAGGTGAAAAAGTATAAAAACGCCGTTGCCCTTTTCAGTTCCACAGATTTTTTTGATGTTGTATTCGATCCGATGTTTTATTCAGGGGTCGAATTTATCCATGAAACTTCACTTGGAATGATCATTCCCAGAATTAATTATAGCAATAGGTTCGATATAGATGGTATTCAATATGAATTAGATCTTTACCCGAGAATATCAAGGATGTTTTATGCGTATCTCAACTATGGTTTTAGCCAATCTGAGATATACCCATCTCATAGAGTAGGAGGGGATCTTTATGCCAACCTTCCCAAGGGCATAGAGGTATCTCTTGGGGCCAGGTATTTGTCTTTTATAGAGAGCAATGTCACTATTTATACGGGCTCAGTAGGACTATACAAGGGAAATTACTACCTGTCACTGCGACCGTATATTACCCCAAGGAATAACAACACTACCGGTATCTCTGGTATCCTGGTCGCCCGTAAATATTTGAAAGACTCTAGAAATTTTATTGGATTTTCAGGCGGAATGGGCTTTATGCCGGAATTCAGACAGTTTTTGGCAAACAGTAAATTGATCGCTGAAACGGTTTTATTTGTTGAGTCGCAACAACTTATGCTGGAATATCAGTTTTCCTTTAAAAACAATCCTTCCCTGTACAGAGCCAATCTTGGTATCACCCGTCAGGAGCTTGTTTTTGCCACTGGAAATTATTTCTATGCCGTTTCTGCAGGCTTACGATATCAGGTTGGTTTTTAAATTGACAATAACTACCTCAAGAATCACGTTATATACAACAACTATTTGCCTCTACACCACAAACTATTGTTGAAAAAAGAAAGAAAATATATGTTTACTATGTAATCATTGCGTCCCAAGTCTCAATAAATAAACCCAAACCAACATGTTATACGATACCTACGGTGAGGAGTATTTAAATTTCCTCAAAGATTTAAATGAAATCCTAAGTATTAATGAATTAGCCGAACTAGATTACTTATAGATGTTTCGGTTAAACTTGAAAAACCCTACTATTATGGCGAATCCAAATTATGACAATGCAGCGTATTTAAATTTTATTGAAAATTTAAATGAAATTTTAAAAGATTTTGAGATCAGCAGACTAAGCTGCTCTTAAGTGTTTTAGTGTACATATTGTTTCAGTAAAAAAGGGAGCCATTTGGCTCCCTTTTTTAGTTTTAAATATACTGTTGGTTATCCCAGGTATGCTTTGAGCAACTTACTACGGGTATTATGTCTAAGTTTCCGGATGGCTTTTTCACGGATTTGACGGACCCTCTCTCGAGTGAGATCAAAGGTTTGTCCTATTTCTGCAAGGGTCATCGATTGTTGATCACCGATGCCATAATATAACTTTACAACATCTGCTTCCCGTGGGGACAAGGTGTCTAGCGCCCTATTGATCTCCGTATTAAGCGATTGACGCATTAATCCTTTATCGGGCTTAGGAGACTCACCTGAACGCATAACATCATACAGGTTAGAATCTTCTCCCTCTTTTAACGGTGCATCCATGGATACATGGCGACCAGCATTCTTCATGGATTGTTTTACCTCAGTTACCGTCATATCCAGTTCCTGCGCAATCTCCTCAGCAGAAGGAGGTCTTTCGTGTGCCTGTTCCAAATATGAAAATGCCTTTTTTATTTTGTTGATAGATCCAATTTTGTTTAATGGAAGACGCACCACCCTAGACTGTTCTGCCAATGCTTGTAAGATAGATTGACGGATCCACCATACGGCGTAGGAAATAAATTTAAACCCGCGTGTCTCATCGAACCGCTTTGCAGCTTTTACCAAGCCTACATTTCCTTCATTGATTAGATCCGGGAGTGTAAGTCCCTGATTTTGATATTGCTTTGCTACGGAAACGACAAAACGCAAATTCGCATTTGTCAATTTCTCCAGCGCTAGTTGATCTCCAGCTCTTATAAGCTGTGCTAATTCCACTTCTTCGTTAGCGGTGATCAAATCTATTTTACTGATATCCTGCAAGTACTTATCCAAGGATTTTGATTCTCTGTTGGTGACTTGCTTGATTATCTTTAGTTGCCTCATATATGCTTAATGGATTTAGAAATTACATCCTATCATAATACACTTTTATTCTGTCTTTTCCAAAAGTACACCCTCATTGTTATACATATTTTATGAGAACTTTAGTATTTGGCTGCCAGGAATACGAAATCCCCGGTTCATCGACTGTTTAATCCGATAATTAGGAATCTAAAAAGTACCTTTGCTTCGCATTTAATGTATAATTATGAGCAAAACCGCCTTAAAAAAATACCTGGCCGGACTCAAAAAGAAGGATCTTGAGCTTCAAATTCTTGATCTTTACGGCCGGTTTCCGGAAGTAAAAACCTACTACGACTTTGTTTTTAATCCAAAAGAGGATAAACTCCTGCAGGAAGCAAAAAGAAAAGTATCGAATGAATATTTTCCATTAAAAAGGAAACGGGCTAAAGCAAGACGTTCTGTGGCCCAAAAGTATATCAAGCATTTTGCGACCCTGGGGATGGATCCATTTCTTATTGCAGAATTTATGATTTTTAATCTCGAAACAGCGCAACGATACGCCAGGAACCAACGTGTAAATGAAGGATTTTACAAAAGTATGCTGCGCTCCTACAAAGAACTTGTACACCATATGGTCATCCATTCGATGATCAAAGATTATAAAGAACGTATTTTACTTTTTTATAAGGAGGTCAGGGAGCAAGATTGGTTTTTTCAAGAAGACTTTGGACAACTTCTGGAGGTAATAGAAATGGATGAACACATATAATCAGAATATCAAATGGCAATAGTTCTTATTAGACAAGATGGTAAATTGGACCTGTGGAAGAAAGCTTTTCTACGACAGTATCCGGATCTGCCGGTATTTCATTATCTGGAACCTCATCCTACAGAAGATATCTTGATGGCGATCGTGTGGAAACACCCGGAAGGAAGTCTCACCGAATATCCAAATTTAAAATGCATCGCCTCTTTTGGCGCCGGGGTCGATTTTATTTTTGAAGATACATCGAGGCCCGAAAAAGCAGACATCACCCGAGTCATAGATCCTGCATTGGCAGGGGATATGGCCGAATATGTTGTCAGTGCCATTTTTGGCTATTTAAAGAATATGGACGCGTATCGGCAAGAACAAGCGCAAATATCCTGGGCTCCCAAAAAATATACCCGAATTTCGGATCATACCGTTGGGATCATGGGAGCCGGAACTCTGGGTATGAGTTTGGCCAATATTTTACAAGCATTGGGTTTCAAGGTCGTGGGCTGGTCCAGAAATCCGAAGGAAAAATCAGCGGTAAAGATTTATGACGGTGCATCCGGAAAAACAGCTTTTTTAAATCAGAGTACCATCTTGGTGTGTCTGTTGCCTTTAACAAATGCTACCAAGGGAATCCTAAATAACGAGACCTTAAGCTTACTTCCTGAAGGGGCGTATCTGATCAATGTGGCCAGGGGAGGCCATTTAGTTGAGGACGATCTGATTCCCCTGCTTGAATCAGGCCAGTTATCAGGAGCTTGCCTCGATGTTTTTCAAAAGGAACCGTTGCCCGGGGAACATCCCTTTTGGTCTCACCCTAAGGTCAAAATAACACCCCATGTGGCCAGCGTCTCCGATCCGGATTCTGTGGTACCTCAACTGGTAGAGAATTATACCCGGATTCTTGATAATCAACCTCTTTTGCACTTGGTAGATCCTCTGCGAGGTTATTAATTTCAGATTTCAGGGAATTAATTTCATTTAAGGGAAAAAATCTTCTAGTTTTGCAAAATTGGGGTTTAAGTAACCCCCCATCGTATTACATAACCCAAATACATTGAACTTTCTTGCGGATTTCCACTGAAAATATTGAAAAGACTCTTTACGATTATCAATTACAGGACCTTCAATCTATTTTTGAACATTTAGACCAGGATAAAGACAGTAGTAATCTGTTGTATCAGCTTCCTACTGGTGGTGGCAAAACGGTTGTTTTTTCTGAGATCACAAGGAGGTTTATTGAGCACAGGAAGAAGAAGGTAGTAGTTCTCACCCACAGGATCGAACTAAGCAGCCAGACCTCCAGAATGCTCAAGGGTTTTGGGGTAAAGAATAAGATCATCAATAGTGATGTAAAACAATTGAAGGAGGCTGATGAACACATGTGTTATGTAGCCATGGTAGAAACCTTAAATAACCGATTGCAGGAAGGGACCATTACCCTGAAAGATGTTGGCCTGGTTATTATTGATGAAGCGCATTACAACTCCTTCCGAAAACTCTTTAAATATTTTGATTCTTCCATTATATTAGGCGTTACGGCAACTCCGCTAAGCTCCAATATAAAGCTCCCAATGAAGGACCATTACAAGAAATTAATTGTAGGGGAGTCTATAGAGTCACTTATCAAAAAGGAGTTTCTGGCACGCGCTAACATGTACAATTACGATGTAAGCCTAAGATCTTTAAAGCTGGGTATTAGTGGTGATTATACAGTAAAGTCGTCCGATGAATTATACGGCAATCAAAATATGCTCGGTAAACTTTTGAGCGCCTATGAAGAAATTGGAAAAGGAACCAAAACTCTTATCTTCAATAATGGGATCAATACCTCTCGTTATGTTTATGAGACCTTTAAAAAAGCGGGATATAATATCCGGCATTTAGATAACAAGAATACGGCTGCGGAACGCAAGGAGATCTTAGAATGGTTTTCAAACACCCCGGATGCCATTTTAACCTCGGTAAGTATTTTAACCACGGGTTTCGATGAGCCAACAGTAGAGACCATTATTCTTAACAGGGCCACCAGATCACTTACCTTGTATTTTCAAATGATCGGCAGGGGATCCCGGATTTTACCTGATAAAAGCGAATTCACTGTGGTCGATTTGGGCAATAATATTGCAAGATTTGGGATGTGGGATGCTCCCGTTGATTGGCAAGAGATCTTTCACTTCCCCGATTTCTACCTGGAGAACATTAAGAATGACGAGGATATTGAAAGGGAATTTATCTACGAAATGCCTACGGAATTACGGGAAAAGTTTGCAAAATCGAAGGACATAGATTTTAATATCAAGGAAACCTATAAAGAAGTTTTTGCCCAGGGATTAAAATCTAAAACTGTTCTGGAAAGAAGTATTGAACAACACGCACAAATCTGTTTTGAGAATAGCGAGGATGTTTTTGATGCACGAATCCTGGCTAAACAACTTAAAGAGGAGATTGAATACCGTGTGCGCCAATACTCGTATTGTATAATGAACAATACTAAGAACTACAAGGAGTGGTTGGAAGAAGACTATGAACGTAAACTTCGCTTGCGTATTTCACAAAAGTTTGCGGCTAGGATGTAATTATGAATGATACCTTGCAAAAGGTCCTTATCATTGGACTTATTTGGCCAGAACCAGAGGCGACCGCAGCAGGAGCGCGCACCATACAGATCATTGAATTCTTTAAAGAACAAGCGTATCATATTACATTTAGTTCTGCCTCTGAAAAAACTGCAAATAGTGTTGCCCTGGAAACCCTGGGGATAGATACAGTGCCCATTACGCTAAATCATGACAGTTTCGATCACTTTATAAAGGAATTAAAGCCACAGATCGTACTTTTTGACCGTTTCCTTACAGAAGAGCATTTTGGATGGCGGGTGGCCCAACAGTTGCCAGATACTATCCGTATCATTGACACACAGGACCTTCATTCGCTTAGAAAAAGCAGGGAAATGTCGTTGAAAGAAAAGAGCGCTTTTACATCCGCTCACTGGCTCACCAACGAAGTAACCAAACGCGAACTGGCCAGTATCTTCAGATCAGATTTATCGCTGATCATTTCTTCTTTTGAAATGAATTGGTTGCGAATGCATACGCCAATAGACCCTTCCATTTTGTGCTATCTTCCCTTCGTAATCAGTGACCAAGGAGGGTTAACACCGCAATCAGATAATTCCTTCGAAGATCGAACCGATTTCGTATTTATCGGAAATGGGAAACACACACCCAACATAGACGCCATAGAGTATCTGCAAAAATCGATTTGGCCACTGATCTCAAAGAGTCTTCCTCAGGCTTTTTTACATATTTACGGGGCATACCTGCCACCTAAAATTCTGGCATTGAACAATGAAAATAAAAGATTTTTGGTGCATGGATGGGTAGAGGATTCAAAGAAAATGATGCGTAACGCCAGAGTTAATCTGGTTCCTTTGCGATATGGTGCCGGATTAAAAGGGAAGGTGTTTTTAGCAACCACATGTGGCACACCAACCGTACTTACGAAAATTGGAGCCGAGGGAACTCACCTGGAAAATCTATCAGATACCATTGGTATAAACGCAAATGATTTGGCGCAAAAAGCTGTGGCCTTATATCAGGATGCTGCCTTGTGGAACAGAAGCCAGCAGCAGGGATACAGATCTTTTCGGAAACAATTTGACCAAAAAGAGCGTGAAGAGCAATTGATAAGGTCCCTTCAAATCCTAAAGAATGATCTGAAAAAGCACCGGGAGCAGAATATCATTGGCAGCATGTTAATGCATCACAGCATGGCCAGCAGTAAGTATTTATCGAAATGGATATCACTAAAACAAGAAAAAGATCGCCTGAAAAGATGATCGTGAACCAATAAATAATATGATTGTTAGGCGTGTAGAGATGCCTTATCTTTAAGGATCATTAAAAGAATATAAATATGAGTTCTACCATAAAATGGACCATTGTAAAGGAATATGATGACATCACCTATAAAAAGTGCAATGGGGTTGCAAGAATAGCATTTAACCGCCCTGATGTACGGAATGCATTTAGACCAAAAACCACCAAGGAATTGTTTGAGGCCTTTTACGACGCTCAGGAAGACACTTCTGTTGGGGTTGTCTTATTATCTGCCGAAGGACCTTCTTCCAGGGACGGGATCTATTCGTTTTGTAGCGGAGGAGATCAGAAGGCACGTGGGCATAAGGGTTATGTTGGGGAAGACGGGTACCATCGATTGAATATTTTAGAAGTACAACGCCTGATCCGTTTTATGCCCAAGGTAGTGATCGCAGTAGTTCCCGGATGGGCCGTTGGTGGAGGTCATAGCCTTCATGTGGTGTGTGATCTTACTTTGGCCAGCAAGGAACACGGGCTCTTTAAACAAACAGATGCTGATGTCACCAGTTTTGACGGGGGATATGGCTCTGCTTACCTCGCCAAGATGGTCGGCCAGAAAAAGGCACGGGAAATTTTCTTTTTAGGAAGAACCTATTCAGCCGCAGAGGCCTACGAGATGGGAATGGTAAATGCGATTATCCCACATGAAAAACTTGAAGAAACTGCCTATTCCTGGGCTCAGGAAATATTGGAAAAATCACCTACCTCTATAAAGATGCTAAAATTTGCCATGAACCTGACAGATGATGGGATGGTAGGGCAACAGGTTTTTGCAGGGGAGGCTACCCGACTTGCCTATATGACCAAAGAAGCACAAGAGGGCCGAAATGCTTTTCTGGAAAAACGCAAACCTAATTTTGGAAAAGACAATTGGATCCCATAAAATGGTATACTTCTTTGCTAAACCTCAATTAAAAAGGGCCCTGTCTTTTACGATCAGGACCCTTTTACGAGAACACTATATGAAAATGAAAAAATTAACTCCTTGTTAATTACATAGTAAACCTACGAGACAAATCGTGGCTGTCACAATTATTGTTGTCAAGACTTCTTCTTATGTGGTGAAAAGGTCCTTTTTTGTTATAGAGGGAAACAGATCAAACAAGAAATTTACTGAATAGCATCGAGTACCTCCTTGATAAAAGTATTGGTATTAAACTGGGGATCCTCGGCTAAGCCGGTCCTTACAATGACCATGTCCTTAGAGGGAATGATAAAAACGTGCTGCCCCTGATAGCCATTCGCAGAATACATGTCTTTGGGCACGTCAGGAAATTTACCATGGGCATTAAGCCAGAAATGTGCTCCATAAATCCCATCAGAATGCTGGGTGGGTGTGGTGACATAGAGTATCCAATTTGGATCAAAGAGTTGCGAGCCGTTCCAATTGCCATTATGAAGATATAACTGTCCAAATCTTCCCCAATCTCTTGTATTGGCCCAACCATAGGACGACCCAACGAAATTCCCTGCAAGATCCGTTTCCAGGATCATAGAATGCATTCCGATCTTGTCTATAAGCGACTTATACGGGTAATTGAGGTAGTTTTGGTGATCTTCAAATCTTGATCGCAATAGACCTGAAAGCAAATTTGAAGTCCCTGATGAGTAATTCCAAATTTCTTCAGGTGCCGCAACGCTTTTTTTATTGGCTTGAGAGGCGGCCATATCCGATTCCATGAACAGCATTTTGGTAACATCAGAGATCGTAGAATAATCTTCATCCCATGCCAATCCGCTTTGCATTCTAAGCAGATGGTTTAGCGTGATATCTTTTCGCTCATCGTCCTTCCAGGACGGCAGAGATACAGTTTCTGTGACAGATAATTTCCCTTGGTATTCCATAATTCCGTACAAGGTTGCTAACACACTTTTTGTCATGGACCATCCTAAGATAGGGGTGGACTGATCAAATCCGCTTTTGTAACGCTCGGCAAGAATATGATCCTTATATAGGATCAAAACAGTTCTTGTCTTTACAGTATCCTCAAAAACATGATCAAGTGCCTTTTGCAGCCGGGCATAATCTACATTTTGGAAAATGGTGTCTATAGGTGTTTTGTGCCCAAAGGGGTAGGGTAAGGCAATCTTTCGTTGTGCCCGGATAGGTTTTTGGGTGTTAAACTTCAGGTTTGTATCCTCATTTATTAAAACACACCCTAATCCTTCCCTGCAAACTGCTTCCCGTTCCATCAGACCAAAAACAGTGGCCATACCCTTTTTTTCAATAGCATCATATGAGGCCTCAGCCAACTTCACCAAAGGAACATTGTTGTCATTTTCAGTGATAGAGTTCAAGGATCTTCCTGCAATAAAAATAGAGGAAGCGGTACTTTTTGCGGCAAAACCAGAGATCAAATTTAATTTAGGGTATTGCCAGGCTACTACGGTTATTAAAATAACAATGAGAAGCAGCACGAGTCTTTTTATATTTTTGTTCATTTGATTCGTGGAATTTGTAACTTTCTGAAATGATCAAAAGAGCATTAACAATAGGCTCTTTTGCGATTTATTTTAAAGAACAAGATAAAAGAATTTAAAGGATATGAAAATGGTACAACAGAAATTTATTTACAAGGAATATCATATAAATGTTTCCCCGTTTATATGAAAGAAGTATTCAAACTAAAGACAGTTGCGCTTGGGATATTTGTATGCTTCCTCCTTGGATGCAATGGCAAAAATGAACAAAAAAAGGTTGCTTTATTTCAAACGCATTGCGGAAGTTGCCATATAGTCCCGAAAAGAGAAGATCTTCCCAAACAGATTTGGGAAGAAGCTATTTTACCTGATATGGCAGCCAGAATGGGGTTGAGAGTAAACGGTTACGACCCTTTGAAAGGCTTATCTTTCGATGAAATGGATGCTGTCATAAAAACGGGAATTTATCCTCTGACACCAACGATTTCTCTGGAAGATTGGGAACTACTTAAGGCTTATGTACTAGCCGGAGCTCCAGATTCGCTCTCTTCCCACAAAAAGAAGGTAAAGTCATATGAGGCAACAAATTTCTTTCCGATCCAGGTGTCCTTCGATAAGCTAAATCGACGTTCCTATACCTTTCTGGAATTTAAACCGGCATTGAACAAAGTTATTATGGGAGATATGGGAGGAGATTTATTCAGCTTTGGTCTGACCAAAGGACTAGATACCCTGGGATATTATGGGAGTCCCGTTGTTTCCTATAACACAAATAATAAGGAGACCTATGTTACCAGCATTGGGAACATACATCCCAGTGCCATTGCCAAAGGGAAGGTAGTAATGATTAGCGCCACAGACTCTTTAAATATTGTGTCAGATTTACTCAGACCTGTACATACACTTTCTGAAGATCTTAATGACAATGGCCGGACTGAATTAGTGATCAGTGAGTTTGGTGATCTGACCGGAGAATTGTCACTCTTTGCAAAGAATAGCCAGGGACAATACGATAAAAAAGTATTACTAAACCAGCCTGGTACCATCCGCGTTGTTGCCGAAGACATGGATAATGACGGAAGAAAAGACCTTGTGGCCCTTACTTCTCAAGGTGATGAGAGCATAACAATCTTGTATCAAAAATCAGAGCTGGACTTTGAAGCGCATAAAGTGTTGCGCTTTAGCCCCGTTTATGGCAGTAGCTGGTTCGAATTGATAGACTACGATGGTGATGGGGATCAGGACCTGGTGACTGTACACGGAGACAATGCAGATAAATCGTATGTTCAAAAACCATATCACGGAATGCGCATTCATCTCAACGACGGAGAAAATAATTTTACCGAAGTCTTTTTTTACCCAATGAATGGAGCCACCCGGGTTGTAGCCTCCGATTTCGATTTGGATGGAGATGTTGATTTCGGTCTGCTTTCTACCTTTCCGGATTATAAAAACGCAGCTGACCGATCTTTTGTATTTTTGGACAACAAGGAGCAGGGCACATACCAATTTACGACTTTTACAGTAGAGGCATCCATGAAAGGGAAGTGGTTTTTAATGGATAGCGGCGATATAGACGGAGATGGAGATGAAGATATTATCTTAACTAGCTTTGCCCTGCCTTTTATTCCTGCACCTGAGGAATTAGCCTCAGTTTGGAAACAAGAAGCTTTGGATCTGTTGATTTTACAAAATAAACGTAACAACTAAATGACCCGATGTTTGCTCATATTTTTTCTGATTACTTATAGCGGGTTCGTATTGAGTTGCAAGGGGGAGGAGGAAAAGTGGTCATGGAATTCAATTGCTGTGACTGCTACGGCCTATAACTCAGTTGTTTCCCAAACTAAAAGCGTATCAAATGTTGCGGCCTGGGGAGATACATTAGTACCCGGCATGAAGTGTATTGCTGTATCCAATGATCTTATAAAAAAAGGATTAAAACGCAATACACCTGTTAAGATCGAAGGGTTCGAAGGTATTTTCCTTGTGAAAGACAAAATGCATTCCAGGTGGGAGAACCGTATTGATATTTATATGGGAGAAGATGTGGAAAAGGCCAAAGAATGGGGGCGAAGGAAAGTCCGGATTCTATATGGCCTGCCGATGCCGGAAGGGGAAGAGCATACAAAAAAGTAGCAGATGTCAAAACTTTGTAAAATTCATATTTTGTGTCTTAGTATCGGGATGGTACTACTTACTTCCTGTGCGAGCACAAGAATAATAGACAGGCCCATAGTCTTTAATGAAGAACGGGAACAACTCACCAAAGAATATGTGAAGGAACGCTACGGTATTGAAGATCCATCGATCTATATTGTACCTAAGATGATCGTCCTTCACTGGACCGCCATTCCAACCCTGGAAGGTTCTTTTGATGCATTTAACGACCCTGTTATCCCGCAATGGAGGACCTTGGTAGGTAATGCGAGTGGCCTTAATGTCTCGTCACATTTTTTAGTGGCACAGGATGGGACCATCTACAGACTAATTCCCGAAACGGTGATGGGAAGACATGTCATTGGCCTGAACCATTGTGCCATAGGCATTGAAAATGTAGGTGGTACTGACGAAACACCACTAACAAAAGCTCAATTACAAGCCAATATCTGGCTGGTGAATTATTTAAGTAATAAATACGATATAGACTACCTCATAGGGCACTATGAATATCCGCGTTTTGAAGGACATGAATTATGGCTGGAAAAAGACGCGGACTACAAGACAGAGAAAACAGATCCCGGGGAAGAATTTATGTCGAATGTTCGAAAAGCAACAACAAAATTTAAGTTTAAACCAGTTCCACAATAGTATTATATGAAAAATAGTTTCCTTTTATTGCTTGCCCTTCTTCTAAGTGGCTGTTTCGCAGGCGAATCTCAAGAATCTGATATTACGGCCTCCTTATATGAAACCTATGATCAATATAAAGAGCCTTTGCTCGATAAGCGAAGGATAAAACATGCAGATGTTCAGGTCCTGATAAATCAACATAGAAAGGACGCAGGGCTAACCGTTCAAAAAGTAGGAACATCTATTGAAGGGAGGGATCTTACCCTTTTAAGTTTGGGATCGGGGCCCACAGATGTTTTTTTATGGTCTCAAATGCATGGCAATGAACCAACAGCTACCCAGGCGATCTTTGACATACTCAATTTTTTTAACAGTAACGACTTTAAAGACGAGAAAGCAGCCATACTCAAAAGCCTGACATTACATTTTCTGCCTATGTTAAACCCGGATGGGGCAGAGCTATTTAAAAGGGAGAACAGACTGGGTATCGATATAAACAGGGATGCCTTGAGATTACAATCTCCCGAGGGCCAAACATTAAAGAGGGTTAGAGATAGTCTGGATGCCGATTTCGGATTTAATCTTCATGACCAAAGTACATATTACAATGCGGAAAGAACGGAAAAACCCGCGACGATCTCTTACCTCGCACCTGCTTATAATTATGAAAAAGAAATTAATGAGCGCAGAGGAAACGCCATGAAGATCATCGTCTTTATGAATAATATTATTCAGCAATATGCACCGGGGCAGGTGGGTCGCTATAATGATGATTTTGAGCCTCGTGCCTTTGGCGATAATATACAAAAATGGGGTACCAGCACCATATTGATCGAATCTGGCGGGTATTCTGAGGACCCTGAAAAGCAGGAAATAAGAAAATTAAACTATGTTTCTATCCTTTCAGCGATCTATACCATTGCGAATGAAAATTACAAAGAAATAGCACTCGAGGCATACGAAAGGATCCCTGAGAATGATAGAAAGTTATTTGACCTCAAGATCATAGGCGTTACATACCCATTATTGGGTAATTCATACATTCTGGATCTTGGCATAAACCAAGTAGAAGTGGATAAAGAAGACCACTCTGATTATTGGTTCAGTAGCAGGATCATAGATCAGGGAGATCTTTCCACCTATTATGGTTACGAGACCTTTGATGCTGAAGGCTATACCCTTGTTCCGGGCAAAGTATATCCTGAAATTCTGAATGCGGAATTGGAATCTCTTGTAAATCCGGGGGAACTATTAAAAAAAGGTTATGCCTATGTAAGGGTGCAAAATATTGCAAAAGAGGCTCTTAACTCGCCTGTTCCATTACATTTGTTAAGTCCGGCATATCAATTACCTGATTTTAAATTGGAAGCTGGAAAAAACCCCACCTTTCTCTTGCAGAAAGATGGAGATTATAAGTTTGCCGTCATCAATGGATTCTTAATAGATCTTAGTGAGGAGGCTCCGTCTGTATTAAACCAATGGAAACTCAAGAATGCGATGATTTATCGGTGATACGTTTACTGCCTAACAGCACATAGGAGATTAAAATCCAAAGCTGAAATGTAGTTGATTACCGTTAATAATAATAGCAATTAACATTGCTAAAAGGGTCACCACTATTGAAGTGAATACTGATAACACAAGGCTTTTAAATCCTTTTGATAAGGACCCTAAGGCACTCTGACTGATAATTTCGTTGATAACATCCATAATTTCTTTCTTTTACGTTAAACAATTTTTAGTTTTTAGGATGTATGTTAGTCGCGATATACATTTGGGTTTCTATGTATATAACAAGGATGGTGCCAAAAACCCTACTTCCTGTACGTAAAAAAAAGAAGGAGGACTAGCAGATCCTCCTTTGAATGTTATCTTAAAAGGCACGTTTTATTGACAGCCACCGGAAAAGCCGGTAGCATTGAATTCGGTCTGTACGGCCCCTCGCCTTGAATCGTCTGTAACCGAGATGGCTAAATTATTAACCCCGCTTCCATCCCTTTTGGGAGTGCAATATTCAAATAGATAAAAACTATTGGCCCGTTCCGAGACTCTGAATGAAATGTCATTGAAGGTAGTTTCTAATTCTTCCTTGTTTCCTGCAAAGACACTAAATGTTCTGCCTATTTCCATGAGCACATCTGTATCTATTTCAGCTCCTAAACCGATGGTAAAGAATGAGATGTTAAGATCGGCATCTCTTACTGCAGTTAATGCATCGGTTTCGGAATACCTGGAGGCCTGATCTGTTCCATCCGTAAATATCACAACCGAAGCGGCACTTATGGTTGAGTTACTTCGTGCTTCATCCAAAAGTCCTTCTGCAATATCTGTCGATTTGATCACGGCTCCGTACAGATCTGTTGATGGATCATTACTGATATCCTGGGTTATACCTTCAATGGCAAGGGTCAGTTCATCCTTTACGGCTGTCAGGGGTTGTAACAAATGCAACTCATCCTCCCCATCAAACCAATAAATAGCCATTTTAAAAGATTCCTGAGCTTGAGCGGGCATCACATTATTGACAAAACTGACGGAAGCCGACTTCAGTTCATTCAGGCTTCCACTTAGGACACTGGCGCTAAGATCGAGAACTAAGAGGGTATTATTACTGAATATTTGAGAATTTGGAGAAATTCGTGCGAATGACTCAGAGGTTGAGATCGTATTAAAACAATCATCATTTCTACCTTGTTCATAGATGGTAAACTGATTAGCGGTTAAGCCGGCTACAGGACTGCCATTGGCGTCGGACACCTTAAAAAAGATCGATACCTTGCCCGGGAGGGTCGTAAATTGATCCTGAATGGACAAAATCAGCTCGTTATCCCCCAAATTTAAACAATCATCTACTGGGATCCCTTTCCCCAGATCGCCATTTGGATCTATATTAAAAGAGATATCGTCATCCGAATTGCCGCATGATAAAAGGATGGTGAAAAGACAAAATAAAGGAGCTATTCTAAAAAAGGTTTTCATTTTCATAGTATTAGGTTCATCCTCCAAAACGCAAGTTTGTTCATTTAAGTATGAGGTGTGAAAATAATTTTGAAAATGTAATAGTATCCGGGGATAGAAAGGTGCAAACAGGAGAATAAAAAGCAACAAATTGTTAAAGAGGGAACGAGACACTATTATTTTTGATACCTTGTAATTAGGAATCGAAATTATGACGAAATTAGGCGGATGGGAAAGAATATTCAATAGCTGTGATTTTTCTTATCCACGATTAAAGTGTAAGATCATATGACCGTATTACTTTTTGGGATTACCCGGGATATTGTTGGGAAGGCCTCCCTTACTATTCATAAAAACGAAACGATCGCATTGGGAAGTGTAGGGCAATTAAGATCATATTTAATGGATCTTTTTCCTGCTCTTAAGGATCTTACATCACTTGCTGTAGCAGTTAACAACAGCTACGCAACTGATCAAACTCCTATAACCGCAACAGATGAAATAGCGTTAATACCCCCGGTGAGCGGAGGATAAACTACCTAAGAATTTATAAAATATGCTTATAGATAATCATAACAGGCGTATCAATTACCTAAGACTGGCGGTAACGGACCGATGTAATCTGCGGTGTCATTATTGCATGCCTTCTGAAGGCATTAATTTTGTTAAGAATGAGAAACTCCTCACAATTAAAGAACTTAAGCTACTTGCAAAAACGCTTGTGGATCAGGGAATTGATAAAATAAGGATTACGGGAGGTGAACCTTTTGTAAGGAAAGATCTGATGGTCCTGTTGCGATATCTATCTGCCTTATCCGGAATTTCAGAGCTTTCAATAACCACCAATGCAACATTAATTGGTCCTCATATTAAAGAGCTTAAGGCTCTAGGTATTAAGAATATAAACCTTAGTCTGGACGCAATTAACCGGGATACCTTTGAAAAGATCACAAGAAGAGATCAGTACGATGTTGTTTACGGTAATCTGATGAAGCTGATCAATGAAGGATTTCACGTACGTATCAACTTTATTGTACTGGAAGGTCAGAATGAGCAGGACATCATTCCTATATTAAAATTACAGGAACAGTACCCGGTATCCGTGCGGTTTTTAGAAGAAATGCCCTTTAATGGCGGATCAAAACACTTTGAAAATATTAAATGGGACTATAAAGCTATCCTGGAATATATAAGATCTCATTACCCATCTTTTGAAAAACTAGATGCACCTAATACTTCCACATCAATTAATTATAAGATTTTGGGGCACCAGGGCACTTTTGGGCTCATTCCTTCCTTTAGCAGAACTTTCTGTGGAAGCTGTAATCGCTTGAGAATAACGGCTACTGGTGATGTGATTACCTGTCTTTATGGAAAACCTAAGATGAACCTACGGTCCCTCTTACGAAATAATGAGCCGGAAAGTATTCTGAAATCTGCTATAGAAGAGGTTATTGGCAGCAGGGCCAAAACCGGATTTGATGCCCAAAAAGAACATGCCGATGTTTTTGAAAGCTCTATGACTTCCATCGGTGGCTAATACGATGCCGTTCCACATTTTAATGATGCTATGAAACAACGTAATTCAGTTCCCGATATAGTGATTGCACCCCTCTTCGGATTAGTGCTCTCAGGTGGGAAAAGCAGGCGTATGGGGAAGGACAAGGCCTTGATAGAATACCATGGCAGGCCCCAACAAGAAATACTTTATGATCTGGTGCATCAATTTTGTGAACAAACCTTTATAAGTTTAAGGAAGGACCAAAGAAAAGAAGTGCCTGCGAAGTATAACGTTATATTCGACAAAAACGAATACGCCGGACCTCTGAACGGAATCTTAAGTGCTCATAAGAAACACCCCGGAGCAGCCTGGCTGGTAATTGCTTGTGATCTTCCACTTTTGGACGAGAAGACCCTTGATCTTCTGATCAGTGGCAGGAATCCGGGCAAAGATGCTACTGCACTTGCCACAAAAGCCTCAGGACTCCCGGAACCTCTTGCGGCCATATGGGAACCAAAAGGATTGAACCACGTCAAAGAATACTTACTGAATGCGACGTCAAGTTGTCCGAGAAAATTTCTATTGAATACAGAAACACAACTTATATTCCCTGAAAATGACGACGTTTTAGCCAATGCGAATTCTATGCAGGACTTCAAGCGGATAAAGGAGATATTAAATTCAGAATGAAGGAGGAACGATACAAAAGGCAGACATCATTAAAAAGTTTTGGGCAAGAAAAGCAGCTGCTTCTATCCAAGGCAAAAGTGTTGGTTGTAGGTGTTGGGGGCCTAGGTATCCCTGTTTTACAATATCTCTGCGCAATGGGAGTGGGAACTCTGGGAATGGTGGATCAGGATATCATTGAGTTGTCTAATCTGCAAAGACAGGTACTTTATGGGGAAGAAGATCTGGGCAAACAAAAAATTAGGGTAGCAGCAGATAAATTAAAAAAGTTAAATTCAGGCACCAAATTGATATGCCATGATACGTTTTTAACACGTGGCAATGCCCTGGATATTCTTGAACCTTACGATCTTATCATCGATGCCTCAGATAATTTTGCTACCCGATATTTAATTAACGATGCATGTATAATACTTAACAAAGTCTTTGTTTCAGGAGCGATACATGGTTTTGAAGGACAGCTTAGTGTCTTTAATTATAAGAATGGACCTACCTATCGCTGCCTGTTTCCATCCATGCCAGAACAAGGAAATATTCCGGATTGCAACGAAAATGGGGTTTTAGGAGTTATTCCAGGAATTATTGGCACCATGCAGGCCCTTGAGGCCGTAAAGGTCATTACGAATACCGGGGAAATCATGAGCGGTGTTTTGTTGTTGTATAACGGCCTGGATCAGTCGGTAAGAAAAATTAAATTTTCCCCTGTCGATGAACATAAGCACCGCAAGGACCTGGAGACCCATTACGAGCCTGTTCTATGTGAACTTGAGGAACTCGTTAGCGTTAACTCCCTGAAGGAGCAAATAAATGACATGGCACAAATAAGGGTGATCGACGTAAGGACGGCTTTGGAATATGCGGAAGAGGCCATTAAAGGTTCTAAAAATGTACCTCTGGATGCGCTCCTGAATTATTTCGAAAGGAGCACTGTAGAACATCCTATCTATTTTATTTGCCAATCAGGCCTTCGAAGTCAGCAAGCCATCCAATTACTCAAACCTAAATTTCCTGAAATACCCATGTACTCTGTTATTGGCGGAATGAATGCATGGTTGCAACAGCTGCCAACCACCAGACATGAGCGTTGACCATTGCTATTCGCTAACTTCTCAACCTGTGGCATGGCAAACTACAGTAGTTTTTTCTATTTTTGATTATAATCCTATAACTTCCCATGATCTCCTATAATGAGGCCCAAAATCTTGTTTTAAATCAATTTCGAAACTTTGGTACGGAACAGGTTGATCTCCTGAAATCTGCTGGTCGCTATCTCGCCGAGGATATTCATGCCGACAGGGATTTTCCTCCCTTTAACCGTGCAACAAAGGACGGAATTGCCATCAATTATGATGCCATCGAAAACGGTAGACGCTCCTTTGAGATAAAAGGAGTTTTGCCTGCAGGGCAGCCAACTATTCCATTCGTTGAGACCGATAGTTGTATTGAGATCATGACAGGTGCAGTAGTGCCTTTTGAAACTGATACTGTTATAATGTATGAAGATGTTATCATCGAAAATGATATTGCTTCTTTAAAGAAATCTCCGGTCCGAGCTCAAAATATCCATCGGAGGGGAAGTGATCATATCAAAGGAGATATACTCTTAAAAAAGAATTGTAAAATTACGGCTGCAGAGATAGGGATCCTCGCTACGGTTGGGAAGAAACAACTGCAGGTGCACAAACTACCAAGTGTTGCGGTTATTTCTACCGGAAATGAACTTGTTGATATTGATAAACAACCCCTGCTTCATCAGATACGCAGATCCAATACCTATTCTATTTATGGTGCCCTTGGGGAGCTTGGAATTACACCCATACTGCTTCATATCGAAGATGATATGGACCTGCTTCGTCAAAAACTGGCCGTTGTGATCGACGAGATGGATGTAGTTATTTTAAGCGGTGGGGTGTCCAAAGGTAAATTTGATTTTCTTCCTCAGGTTTTGTCTGAAATGGGCGTAGAGAAAATTTTTCATCGGGTGGCCCAAAGACCTGGAAAGCCTTTTTGGTTTGGCGCCCATGCCCAGGCAAAAACGCTTATTTTTTCATTTCCGGGGAATCCGGTATCTACATTTTATAATTTTTATCTTTATTTTAAACCATGGTTGTTAAAGTCTATTGGTGCCTCGTTGCCGAACCAAGAGGTAATGCTAAATAAGTCGCTCGAAAACAACAGCGACCTTACAGTTTTTGCAGGGGTTAAAACACATTATACTAATGGGAAAGTTACAGCCTCCCCGGTTGTGGGAAATGGTTCAGGGGATCTGGTTAATCTATCGCAAATAGATGGTTTCGTTCAACTGGATCCGGAACAAAAACAGTTTTCAGAGGGAACCTTGGTTCCATTCATCGCACTAAAATAAGAGCCTAACATGACACATGAACTTAAAAAAATATTTCAGGTCTATGAAGGTGCTGCGGAGTCAAATTTAATGGCGGTGCTTGCAACTGTTGTGGCCTTAGAAGGGTCATCTTATAGAAAACCGGGTGTACGCATGTTAATTTTGGAAAATGGATCCATGGTCGGTGCTGTAAGTGGTGGATGCGTAGAAAAAGAGATCGTAAGACAAGCAGAAAGTGTATTTAAAAACGGTGAAGCCAGGGTGATGACTTATGACGGCCGATACAGATTAGGTTGCGAAGGCATTTTGTATATTCTGTTAGAGCCATTCCAACCGAAACCTGAAGCTATCAAATGCTTTTGGAACTATGTAAGAAGCAGGAATGATTTTAGAATAGATTGTTCCTACGAAAAGAAAGACGCTGTTAATAAGAATTTTGGAAGTTGGTTGATCTTTGGTGAAGATCGGTTTTCGGTTTTTGGCGCTAAGAGGTCAGATTCTGAGTTTTCTCATTTTACACAAAGGATGCTGCCAGGCATTCAATTGTTTATAATAGGCGCAGAACACGATGCGGTTCAACTGAGTTCTCTAGCCTCGGCTGTGGGTATGGAAGTCATTATAATTGCCAACCCTACCGAAGAAAAAAGTGCTGCCCATTTCCCGGGATCTGAACGATTATTAGGGATAAGTCCGGAGTTCTTCCCTAACAATGAGGTTGATGAACAGACCGCAATTGTTCTAATGAACCATAGCTATGTAAAGGATCTTCAATATCTCATCAAATTAAAATCAGTCACACCTTTTTATTTGGGAATATTAGGACCCAATAAACGAAGAGAAGATCTGTTGAATGCCTTTTTAGATCAATGTCCGGAAACGGAGGAGGCATTTCTGGATTGTATTCATGGTCCGGCCGGACTCGACATAGGTGCGATTACGCCGCAGGAGATAGGGATTGCAATTCTTTCCGAGATCCTGACGGTAGCACGTAATCGAAATCCGATGAAATTGCGAGATAAAAAAGGATCTATTCACACGGCCTCTCAATGAAGATAGCAGCCCTTATTCTTGCCGCCGGTAATTCTTCTCGAATGGGTGAAGCAAAACAGCTGTTGCCCTGGTCAAATACAACCTTGTTGGGCAATGCCATAGAAGTTGCCCATAGAGCTTCTGTTAGCAAGGTATTTGTAGTCCTAGGAGCTGAAGCGGTAAGAATTCAGAAAGCGCTTTTCTCTCATTCATATGAAGTCATTATAAATCAGCATTGGCAACAGGGTCTGGGGTCCTCTATTAGTGCCGGTATTTCCGGCATACTGCACTCAGGTATAAAACCCAATGGAATATTGATCATGCTGGCAGATCAGCCATTTATTGATGCTGCCTACATTAACTTAATGATTGCGCATTTTGAAGCAAAGGAGGGAAGGATCATTAGTACCGGGTATGGATCTAAAATGGGTGTGCCGGCCATTTTTCATAATTGCTTTTTTGATGCCCTTCAAAATTTAAAAGGAGACGAAGGAGCCAGCAGTTTGATATCAAGGAATAAAGATATTTGTTTGAGCCTGGATCCTGGAAAAAAGACAACGGATTTGGATACCCCGGAGGACTATATTACTTTCAAAGCATTAAATTCTAAAAACGAAACATGATCAAATCATTTAAAACATTGCTTTTTGTACTGCTGTTAACTTCTTGCTCCTGTACTCAAAATGCACAGGAAATGCAATTTGAAGATTATAATCCTACCTCAACCCTGGTGGTGCCGGGGAAAGAGGTCACCAGGGCCAGGTTCCCATTTATTGATGTGCACAGTCATCAGTTCAGAATGGCAACGCAAGACCTTTCTGAGTTGATCAAGGACATGGATCAGATGAATATGGCCATTATGGTAAACTTAAGTGGGGGTTCAGGGGATAATATTAAATATATCATGGCCAATATCAACGAACATTATCCAAACAGATTTGTCGTATTTGCCAATGTCGATTTTGATGGGGTGGGCAGTGAAGATTGGACAGCAAATGCTGTAAAACAATTGGAAATTGATGTTGCTAGAGGAGCCAAAGGATTAAAAATCTATAAAAGTTTAGGACTTAGAAATAAGGATGCGGACGGAAAAAGGCTGGCGATAGATGATGAGCGCTTAGATCCGATTTGGGCCAAATGCGGAGAATTAAACATCCCTGTACTGATCCACGCGGCAGATCCAAAGTCGTTCTGGGATCCGATGGATGCCAACAATGAACGCTGGCTGGAACTAAAAACAAGACCCAATAGAAAAAGAAGTGATACAAATCCGGCTCCGTGGGAACAGATTATTGCCGAACAGCATCATGTGTTTAAAAAGCATCCAAATACCAGATTTATCAATGCTCATATGGGGTGGTTTGCAAATGATCTGGGCAAATTAGGAGAATTACTGGAGGAAATGCCCAATATGTACGTTGGAATTGGTGCTATTATTGCTGAACTGGGCAGACAACCCAAAAATGCCCATGCCTTCTTTGTAAAATACCAGGACCGCATCCTTTTTGGAAAAGACAGCTGGCAACCTAATGAGTTTCCGACCTATTTTCGGGTTCTGGAAAGCAGCGATGAATATTTTCCATACTACAAGAAATATCATGCGTTCTGGGCCATGTATGGGCTCGATCTGCCTGATGAAGTTCTGCGGAAAGTGTATTACAAAAATGCCATAAAACTTATACCATCTTTGGATACCAGCTTATTTCCCATGGACAAATAGCGGCATACACCTACATTCATAAATTGTCGAACGCAGTTTGCGCTTGTTCCTAAGGTGCAGAGGCTGTATTTCATGATGCCTGACAAAGAATTAAAAAAAAATCAAAGAAAAGTGTGATCTTTTCTGATGATGGGGCACTAATACCCCAAACACACCATGATACAATGCAAAAGGAAGAAGCATTTGTTAAAATAATAAAGGAGCACCAGGCATTGATCTACAAAGTGTCTGCTTTGTATACAGAACAAAGGCAGGATCAGAACGATCTCTACCAGGAAATTGTGTATCAGTTATGGAAATCCTTTGATTCCTTCAGGTCAGAATCAAAGTTAAGTACCTGGATGTACAGGGTAGCACTGAATACGGCCATACGGCAACTAAAAATAAAGAAACGCAGGCCAAAGGAAGTATCATTAGAAATCGTTGCTGCCCCAATTGTTGAAGGGTATGATGCTGTATTGGAGGAGCGAATTAAACTGCTTCATTCCCAAATTCAAAAATTAAATATCCTGGAGCGCGGTATTATTTTACTGGTGTTGGAAGGTAAAAAATATGAAGAAATTTCGGAGATCACGGGGTTTTCAACAACGAATGTAGGAACGCGTATTTCAAGAATAAAAGAAAAATTGAAATCAGAAATGGTCAAAAATTAGCGGTATGGAACTAAAGGAACTAGAAACATTATGGTCAGAAATGAGCCATGAACTTGAAGCACAAAAGAAACTAACAAACGAATTAATCATGAACATGACACAAGCCAAATATTCGAATAAATTTCAAAAGATTTCTACTTATGAAACCATAGGTGGGGTCATATGCGTCTTAGCCGGGATTTATATATTGATGCAATTTTCTGTATTAGATACCTGGTACCTGCAATTATGCGGAATATTTTCTGTTTTGTTTTTATTTCTGTTGCCGGCGTTAACACTTAATTCCCTCAGACGCATTCAAAAGATCAATCTCGCCGAGAAGAGCTTTAAAGAGACGCTGGTAAATTTTTCCAGGGCGAAGAAACAATTACTCTTATTGCAAAGACTTGGGATCTATTTAAGTTTTATCCTGATGTTTACAATCTTACCGGTAGCAAGTAAAATCATGAAAGGAAAGGATCTCTTCCTGGAATCTAACTTATGGTATGTGTACCTGCCAGTAATGGCTGTCTTTCTTTTCTTTTTTACAAGATGGGGATATGGATGCTACAAAAACATTACCAGTTCTGCAGAAAATCTATTGAAAGAGCTGGAATAAATAGTATTGGAATTGTACAAAGACCTTCACTTAGTGGAGGTCTTTTTTGTTGCTGGCCTTCCAGTTCTTCTAATATAAATACGCTATCTTTATTACAGATCGGAGGGTACATAATTGCTTTCTTAATTACCACAACCTTGCTGCCACTAACCAATGACCAAGCAGAGCTGTCTTGTTTTATTTCTATTGCTATCAACAATTCTATGCTATGCACAAAAACAAAATGCGGAGTATAAACTTCATATACGCCGAACCAAAACCCCAATAGTTATTGATGGCGTGGCCGATGACATGGCCTGGACAGACACCGATGTCGCCAAAGATTTTTTTATGGTACTTCCCATGGATAAAGGACCGGCTACTCAGGAATGTGAAATTAGAATGGCGTATGATGAAGAAAACATTTATTTGGTGGCAACTTTTTACAACAATACCAAAGGGAAGAATTTCGTAGAATCGCTAAGGCGCGATTTCTCTTTTGGACAGAATGACAACTTTTTATTGTTTCTGGATCCCTTTAATAATCAAACAACGGGCTTCACCTTTGGATCTAATGCGGCCGGTGCCCAGTGGGACGGCACCATGTTTGGAGGTAGTGCGGTGGACCTCAGTTGGGATAGCAAATGGGTCTCTGCTGTACAACAAGATGAAGATAAATGGGTCTTTGAAATGGCACTTCCCTTTAAGTCAATTCGCTACGAAAAAGGCGTAACGGAATGGGGGATCAACTTTAGCCGCCTCGACCTTAAAACCAGTGAAAAGTCGAGTTGGACCCCAATTCCGAGGCAATTTCCTACCGCTGCCCTCGCTTTAACCGGGACCCTGGTATGGGATGAGCCGCCACCTGCCCCGAAATTAAATGTTTCAGTGATACCCTACGTTCTGGGAGAGATCAACAAGATGGATGGGAGTAGCACTTCTTCAGATGGGAAAATAGGAGGTGATGTTAAATTCAGTATTTCATCCTCTTTAAATTTGGACCTAACCGTAAATCCCGATTTTTCACAGGTAGAAGTAGACCGACAGGTGACCAATTTAGATCGTTTCGAACTTTTTTTTCCCGAACGCAGACAATTTTTTCTGGAGAACGCGGATCTCTTTGCCAATTTTGGTTATGCAACCATACGTCCTTTCTTCTCCAGAAGAATTGGATTGGGAGTCCCCATTGATGCCGGTGCCCGGATTAGTGGGAATCTAAATAAAGATTGGCGACTGGGAATTATGGATATTCAAACATCCTCTATTGAAGAAACAGGTCAGCCAACGCAAAACTTTGGGGTACTATCACTCCAACGCAAGGTTTTTAGCAGATCCAGCATTGGTCTTATGTTTGTGAATAAGGAATCGTTCCGATATCCTTCAGAGGCCGATTCCCTGCGAACAATATTTCCAAAATTCAACAGGAACCTCGGTGTTGAATACAACCTGGGTTCATCCGACAATTTGTGGAATGGAAAGGCCTTTCTATTAAAATCCTTTGCCCCCGAAAAGGAGGGCCGTGGTATAACCCAGGCTGCGAATATTTCATATACAAACAGACAATGGGCATGGGGCCTTCAGGAGGAAGTAGTAAGCGCTTCTTATACAGCAGAAGTTGGCTTTGTTCCCAGGGACAATTACATTCGATTAAATGGATTTTTAGGATATCTTTTCTTTCCTGAAAAAGGGGCTATTGTGAGCCACGGACCTAAATTAGAACTCAGTCATTTTTTTGACACCAATTTCAGGAACACCGATTTTCAAAATACCCTGGGCTATAGCCTGAATTACAGGAACAGAAGTGCATTACAACTGCAATTGATCAATGAATATGTGGAACTACTCACGCCTTTCGATCCTACGCAGACGGGGAAGGAATTGCTGGATGCAGGGGTGCAGAACACCTGGAATACCGTGCGAATGCTCTATGATTCGAAGCCTCAGGGGTTATTTACCTATGCTTTTGACACCAGTCTGGGAGGATATTATGAAAATGGCACCCGAATAAATGTCACCAATGAACTTGGCTATCGTTTTCAGCCATTTGTAAGTCTGAGTTCTACCATTAGTTATAATCATATCAGCATGCCGGCACCCTGGAATACCACTGAATTTTGGCTGATCGGTTCAAAGGTAGATGTAACATTCACCAATAAACTGTTCTTTGCCACGCTCTTCCAATACAATGAACAAACACGAAATTTCAACCTCAATTCCAGATTTCAGTGGCGATATCAGCCGGCATCCGATCTTTTTCTTGTATTTACCAAAAATGAACGCCTGGCACCATTTTCGGGCAGTACCTGGAGCCTCACACTCAAACTTACCTACTGGTTTAATCCATAGGAAGGAAAATCATTCCTATTTTAAGCTTAATAAATGGGGGAGAGATTATTTTATTCTATATTTTTAAAGGACTATACCAAAAAAGAAAGAATCATATGAAATTCAATAACTACTGCCTTTTTATTTTTCTGTTCATTCTTACATCTTCTTCAATTTTTCCTCAGGGATCTACGCTGGAGGCATTGCAAGAAATTGCGGTCATTGATCAAAAAGTGATGATGCCTATGCGCGACGGGATTCGGCTCGCAACAGATATATATCGCCCAAAAGGAGATCAAAAAGTACCGATCATTTTTTCGAGGACCCCCTATAATTTTAATTCCTGGGGGGATGGGGAGCAGCGGACAAGGACTGCCGAAAGGGCCTATGAAGCCGTAAAAAGAGGATATGCCTACGTGGTTCAGAACGAACGGGGGCGATATTACTCTGAGGGAGAATGGGATATTTTGGGATTGCCTTTAACAGACGGATACGATGCCTTTAGCTGGATGAAGTCTCAACCCTGGTCCAATGGAAAAATAGGGCTACTTGGATGCTCCTCGACGGCGGAATGGCAAATGGCAGTAGCTGCCCTGGATCATCCATCTCTTGCCACCATGGTGCCTCAGAGCTTTGGCGCAGGTGTGGGAAGAGTTGGGGATTATTATGAACAAGGGAATTGGTATAGGGGAGGCGCAGAGCAGATGCTTTTCTTTGCCTGGCTATACGGGGTAGAACACGATACTTTTAAACCCAGGATCCCGGCAGGAGCCTCTCAGGAAGATCTCATACGGATCTCAAGATTCTATGACCTCGCTCCCGAAAACCCACCCGTGGATATGGCGGAGGCCTTAAAACACCTGCCCATTCAGGATTTTATTAAGAATATTCCGGGAAAAAAAGAAGTGTTTGATAAAATGGTGCGCCGTAAACCAAATGATAAAGCCTGGTTTGAAGGTGGACTATATCACGATGATATGGAGATCAATATTCCTGGTTTTTGGTTTGCCACCTGGTACGACGTATCGATAAGCCCAAATCTGGCTTTGTACAACCATGTCAGAGACAATGCCAAAGATGCTGCAGTAAGGGACAATCAATATCTGGTGATTGCCCCAACCCTCCATTGTGCCTACACTCGTGCCACAGAAAACACCATAGTAGGAGAATTGTCTGTAGGCGATGCAAGGCTCAATTACGATGAACAGATCTACGATTGGTTCGATCTATGGCTAAAGGGAGAGGTCAACGACTTTAAAACAAAAATTCCTAAGGTTCAGTATTATACGATGGGAAGCAATCAATGGAATTCTTCGGATGCCTGGCCACCAAAGCAATCAAAGCTCCAGACCTATTATCTCCATAGTGGTGGCGCAGCCAATAGTTTATACGGAGATGGGGTTCTGAGTTTGAAGAAACCGGGATCTGAAGAAACTCCTGATACCTTTATTTATGATCCAATGAATCCTGTGCCCTCGTATGGTGGGAATGTTTGCTGTACAGGGAATGCAGTTAAAGGCGGTGCCTTTGATCAACAAGGGATGGAGACGCGGAATGATATTTTAGTGTATACTTCTGAAGTCTTGAATAAGGGCGTGGAAATGACCGGATTTATTGAATCAACCTTATATCTTTCAAGTGATGTAAAGGATACAGACCTTACCATTAAACTCATAGATGTTCATCCGGATGGGAGCGCCTATAATTTAGATGAGACCATACAACGAGTGCGCTACAGGGAAGGCTATGAAACAGAGGTATTTATGGAAGAAAACAAGGTGTATAAGGTAGATCTTACCCCTATGGCGACCAGTAATTATTTTAAGAAGGGCCATCGCATCAGGATTGAGGTGTCAAGTAGTAATTTTCCCAGATTTGCACGTAATTTAAACACGGGAGGGAATAATTATGACGAAAAGGAGGGAGTAGTTGCCACCAATACCATACATCATTCCGCAACCCATCCATCCCACATAAAATTGCCTTTGATCCAAGAGTAAAGAAGCGGGTAATTGGATAAAAAGGTACTGTTCTACCCGCGATATAACCAAAGGTTGTCTGATCATGAAAAGGGTATTATTGTCATCAACTTGGCTATTGTGCAGTTTGTTGCCTGCTATTCAATGTTTTGCGCAGGATGACTTCCGTAAACAGCGGCAGCGAATGTTGGAGGAACAATTAATTCCGCGTGGCATTACAGATAAGGCTACAATATTTGCCATGGGAAAGATTCCCAGGGAGGTGTTCGTTCCTGCCTCACAAAAACATTTTGCCTATGACGACAGGCCTTTGCCCATAGGCGAAGGCCAAACAATCTCACAGCCTTTTATGGTAGCCTTTATGACCCAGGCGCTTCATTTAAAAACGTCTGACCGCGTATTGGAAATTGGAACGGGTTCCGGGTATCAGGCAGCCGTATTATCTCAAATGATCGATTCTGTATATACCATAGAGATCATAGATACGCTTGCACAACAGGCAATTCAAAGAATAAAAAGTTTACACATTAACAATATAGCCTTTAAAATAGGGGATGGGTATTTTGGTTGGCAGGAGAAAGCACCCTTCGATGCCATCGTTGTTACTGCGGGAGCAGAAAGTCTTCCACTTTTTCTGGTTGAGCAATTGGCTGAAAATGGCCGAATGATTATCCCGTTAGGCCCTAATAAGGGGATACGGCAATTAGTATTGCTAAGAAAGAAGAATGGGAAGATCAAAAGCAAGGTATTGATGCCTGTTCGTTTTGTTCCATTTGTAAGAGAAAAACAAGGTCGGTAGAACAGAAATTACAGGTTTAGATCTCAGGTGTTGCCTGGAAAGGTATTTTCCGGTGAGATGCGGGATAAATGCTTAAATAAGGGCCAATTTTTGTGGTTTTTAAAATGAAAAATCCGTAAATTAGTGAGCATTGTAATTGGAGCCAAAACCGATCTTTAAAGGATCTTTAGGCTGGAACTTACATTGCAGAGAAAGCCTCTTCTGATCTATCTTTGATGTGGCTTTATTTTATGTAATACTACGATCTAAATACCTAAGACTATGAAAGTATTCGATGATAAACACATTAAAAATGTTGTATTTGTAGGAGCGCATCAAAGTGGTAAAACCACCCTGGCAGAGACCATGCTGTTTGAAGCAGGCTTGATTAATCGACGAGGCAGCGTGGAAAACAAAAATACGGTTTCCGATTATCACGAAATAGAACATGAGCGGGGCACTTCTGTCTTTGCCACTCCTTTACATACAGAATGGCGCAATTATAAAATTAATATCATTGACACTCCGGGCCTGGATGATTTTGTCGGCGAAATTATTTCCTCCATTCGAGTTGCGGATACCATCGTAACTGTGATCAATGCCCAACATGGGGTTGAAGTAGGGACAGAGATCATCTGGAGCTATATTAGACCACTACCACAAACCAACCGTTTTTGTGGTGAACCAAATGGATCATGTGAACGCTAATTTTGAAGACAGCTTCACAGTATAAAATCGCTTGTTGGGAACAATGCGGTCCTGATTCAGTATCCCATTAAATTGACGGTGCACAATGTATCATTGATGTTTTAAAAATGAAATGCTATAAATTTCGGACCGGAAGGAGGAAAGCCGGAAAAACTGCCATATCCCGCAAGATCAAAAAGAACGAGCTAATAAGTTCACAATGAATTGGTGGAAAAGGCTGCCGAAAATGATGAAGAACTCATGGAACTCTTCTTTGAAAAAGGAACATTAAATGAAGATCAAATGAGAAAAGGAATCAAAGGCGGGAATGTTAAATCATGATCTGTTTCCTGTGTTCTGTGTTTCGGCCTTAAATGATATGGGTAGTGGCCGGCTTATGGGTTTTATTGATAATGTGGCCCCTGCCGCTGCTGATTTAAAGCCGGAACAAATCAGTGAAGGGAAACTATCGAGCGGAAAAAAGAAGCGCCAACGGCCCTTTTTGTGTTTAAAACCGTATATCAACCCAATTTGGGTCAGTTGACTTTCTTTAAAGTAAAATCAGGAGAAGTTTAATGTCAATGACAAACTTTATAATTCAAGAAACGGAGAAATGGAGACGTTAAACCAATTGTATCATCATGGACGGGAAAAATAGAGAACCTGTACAAATTAACGGTGGGCGATATTGGAGCCACGTCTTAAAACTAAAAGTTACGGAAACCAATGATACCCTCATCAGGATGGAAAATCTGTGACCATATAAACCTATTCAGTTTCCCGCCTCAGACATAGAAAGGCAATTTTTGCCATTAAGAAACAGTGAGGAAGAAAAATTAAACGATGCCCTTAAGACGAATTCATATCTCAGGATCCAACCATTATCTTGAATACTCTTCAAAGAACTTCAGACAATTGTACTGGATGTCAGGGAGAGCTTCATTTAGCCACTATTGAATGGAGTTGCTAGAATATGTATGGAGTTGAAGCACAGTTTGAACCTACCCAAGATTTCCTATAGAGAAACCATCCAACGCAGCTTCTACAGCCAATTATAGGCATAAAAAACAATCGGGGGGAGCTGGCCAGTTTGCCCAGGTTCATTTGAAAATAGAACCGTGGAAAGAAGGGATGCCTGAACCTGAAGGCTTTAATATTCGAGGAAAAGAAGAAATTGATCTTCCATGGGGTGGAAAATTCATTTTTTATAATTGTATAGTTGGAGGAGTGATTGATACTCGGTATTTACCCTCAATCAGAAAAGGCATTTTGGAAGTGATGGAATCAGGACCGCTCAACAGGATCTTTTATCAGAGATGTGAGGGTGATGGTCTATGATGGTAAAATGCATCCTGTAGATTCCAATGACATTGCTTTTAAAATCGCCGGAGCTCATGCTTTTAAAGAAGCCTTCCTGAATGCGAACCCAAAACTTTTAGAGCCTGTACAGGAAGTCACTGTGAAAGTTCCTGAGGAAACGGTAGGAAATGTGATGACCGATCTCCAATCTAGGCGATCCATCATTCAGGGTATAGACAGCATTGATCATTTTCAGATCCTTAAATGCGCAGTTCCCGAAGCAGAACTCTACAGGTATTCAACAGATCTGAGATCTCTGACACAGGGAAAGGCCACTTTTAGTGCTGTATTCTCTTCCTTTAAGGCTGTCCCTAATCATATACAACAAAACCTGGTTAGCAGCTTAGACAAATAGTTAGCAGGTATTTACTATTTAAAAAATACCTCCTGTAGCCCTTTTGGCCCTTGCTGATCGGGTCATTGGAGCACCCGTCCACATGGCATTTAAAAACAACTACATAGACCTTCATTGTCATCCTGCTTTAAAACCTTTTGGAAAGAGTTTTAATGACATACCTGCAGGAATGAACAGCAGGGACAGAAGGAGAAAAAAAAGCCTTTGGCACTATGATCCGCCTTCTCCTTTTGACAAATTGCTCAACTATCTCAGTGGACTTACCAAGTTTTCACAATCCAATTTTACTGCCCTTTCCCTGGGGGGCGTAAGTACCGTTTGTGTATCCCTGTATCCTTTAGAGAAGTGGTTCGTCAGAAATAAACTTAATAATGAGCTACTACTAGATCTGGCCTCTAATTTCGCCCTCGGCATTGGTGCAAAAAGAGTAGATCATATACAGGGTATTCAGGACTACTACACCGATCTCGTACAGCAGTATATGTTTTATCAACAATTGGATGGAAAGATTTTTAGAATTGCAGGGGGCCGTTATCGATATAAGTTGGTCAGGAATTACAAGGAAATCGAAGCGATTAGATCCGAAGAATCGAATACCGGGATTCAAACCATTGCTGTCATTATTACGATTGAGGGTCTTCATGTATTAAATACCGGAATGAGAATTACCCCGGACGAGACAGAAGTAATGGCGAACATCAATGCTATTAAAAAATGGCAATTCCGTCCCTTCTTTATTACGATCGCCCATCATTTTTGGAATCATCTGTGTGGGCATGCACCAAGTCTTACAGGAGTTATCACAAAATTTGCGGATCAATCTGAAGGTTTAGACACAGGGTTCACCTCCCTGGGGCTAAGGGTCCTGGAACGTATGCTGGATAATTCAAAGGGCGATAGGATACTTCCGGATATCAAACATATGAGTCCGGTGGCGCGTCAGGAATACTATGCCCTGTTAGACAGTGGGAAGGATTTATATAAAAAAGTACCTATAATTATCAGCCATGGCGCCTGTAATGGACTTACGTCATTTTCAGATCCTGTTCAAGGGCATCCGGAAACCGCAAAACTGCTGAATCAGGCTTCCATCAATTTCTACGATGAGGAATTGATCAGACTGGCCAGCTCCGGAGGAATTATTGGCCTGCAATTAGACGAAAGGCGGCTAGCGAACAAGGAGACCTTAAAAAATACCAAGCATTCAATTCAGCGACATAAAATAATGCACTATCGGGCTGAATTGCTTTGGAACCAGTTAAGGCATATTGCCACGATTTTGGATTCGGCCGGCCAATTTGCATGGGATTGCATGGCGATAGGATCCGATTTCGATGGCATCATTGATCCTTTAAATGGCTTTTGGACCTCGGAAGAATTACCTTTTCTGGCTGATTTTTTGGAAAGACATGCCTACAATTACATGAGCACAGCAACATTTAAGAATCCCGAGAACAAAATAGGGGCCGATGAGATTGTACAACGACTCTTCTCGGAAAATGCAAACAGCTTCCTTTCAAAGAATTTTAAGTAAGGACGGCTTCTGAAGATAAAATAGCAGTTAAGAGGAAGGAATTTTAGACGGAATTCTTATTTTTTTTAGTAACTTTCCGTAATAAATAAATTGATATGGATATAGTAATCATGATACTTCAGGGAGTTGTTGGAGTAAGCATACTTAACGTATGGCTAATACAATACAACAAAGCAACACGCTGGCGTGGTGGAAATGCAACCACGATTCTGGAAGAATTTCAGGCCTATGGTCTTCCGGCTTGGTCTTGCTATGTGATTGGCACCTTAAAAGTTGTTTTGGCAATTATGCTGATTGTATCTATTTGGTATCCCGATTTAAAACTGGTTGCGGCATCCGGGTTGGCACTACTTTTAGCAGGTTCTATTTCAATGCACTTCCGCATCAATGATCCATTGATAAAGTCCTTTCCGGCGGCACTGTTCATGGTGATGTGCCTGATCATCATTTTTACCGATAAGGCAGAGTTCCTATAGAGTTTCGAGTGTCTTAAAGAAAAGGTAGCCGCTTAGTGCGGCATAACTAAGGGCTGGTAGTATAGCAAACCAGGGATCCTTTATTTTTATCCGGACGGCTACTCCCAATAACATAAGGGTACATAGTCCTGCAGAAGCTACAAGGATCAAGACCGGTGTAAAAAGCAGGCCAAATATTAATCCCAGACCTCCGAGTAATTGTAAAGCACCTACAAGTTTTCTTCTGCCAGGCAATCCATACCGGTCAAACTCAATTTTCATCTTTGGAAGAAAGAAACAACTTATACCAAAAAACAAAAAAGATAAGATCAGAAAAAATACAAGTATCTGAGTACTATTCATTGGTGGAGCTACATTGAAAAAGCTGATATTATGTTGTGCAAAGATACCCCAAAATCTATCTACAGAAGCTAAGAAAAAGGTTTGATGCGTAGTATTCTCTTCCAGAACTGAAATATTGATTTTATGAATATGTATTTTTGAGAAATTTAGATGATGAATAAGAAGATATGTATCATTGGTGCAGGTTTCAGTGGCTTGGCTGCTGCTATTACGCTTGAAAAAGCAGGATTTAGTCCGGTCATATTTGAAGTAACCTCCAGAGCAGGCGGGCGGATCAAAACGGATATTCTTCAGGGGTATCAATTAGATCACGGGTTTCAGGTGTTATTAGATGCATACCCAAAAGCGCTTGAATTTTTTGATTACAAAGCACTGGAATTACAAAAACTCTTACCGGGGGCCGTTTTGTTTCACAATGGAAGATCTGTGACTATAGGCGATCCAAGCAGATATCCCGGATTTTTGTTCTCAACAATTTTCTCAGGTATTGCAGGAATAAAGGATATTTACAGACTTTTTTTATTGTACAGAGATCTTCAGAAGATGACGAATGAGGACATCTTTGCTTCTGAAGAAGTAAGTACGCTCACTTTTTTAAGGAATAGGAAGTTCTCCGAAGGAATTATAAAGAAGTTCTTTACACCATTTTTTACCGGTATTTTTTTAGAGTCTGAACTAAGTACCTCTTCCAGGATGTTCCAGTTTGTTTTTAAAATGTTCGCCAGCGGATATGCGGTGATTCCAAAAGGCGGCATGGGCGCTTTATCAGATCAGCTTGTTAGTAAACTGAACAGCACGGAAATTCAGTATGCCGCTGCGGTACAACGGGTATCAGAAGGAAAGGTCTGGCTGCAAAATGGAACACAGTATATGGCAGATGCTGTATTAATTGCTACGGAGCCGACTTTCCCAATAGACTCTATAGAACCAGAAAAGCTGATGTGGCATGGATGCGACACTTTGTATTTTGAGATTGATCGCAGGACTATTGAGAAACCAATAATTGGTTTAGTTGGCGCAAAAAATACCCTGATTCATACTATTTTTTATCCAACCAGTATTGGTTGTAAGATCAAAGGCGCAAAGGAATTATTATCAGTAACTGTCATCAAGGAACACAGCCTGCAAGAAGAGGAATTGATAAGGGAGGTAATTGAAGAACTAAAGGTGCACTGTAAGATAGAAAATGTACATTTCCTAAAAAGGTATCAGATTAAAAAGGCATTGCCATCGCTGGATAGTCTAAAGGATCAATTGCCTGCTAGGAATGGATCAAATACGTCCGTTTTTTTTGCCGGGGACCATTTGCTGTATGGATCCTCCAATGCCGCCCTGTTAAGTGGCGAGCGTGCAGCAAAGGCTATCATCAAAAGTATGCTGGAGTAGGGATATAAAAAAACCGCCCGAAGGCGGTTCGTTCTTTCTTTCAAAAAATCTTTCCTTATTCAGCTGGCATAACCACAGCGTCAATGGCGTGAATAACCCCATTGGATGCAGGAACATCTGCTATAATTACCATGCTTGCATTTCCTTTGGCGTCTACTAATTTAACACTTTCGCCTTCCAGGGAAAGCGTGATCTTTCCACCTTGGACGGTTTCAACTACAAAAGAACCTCCATTAGAATTGATCGCTTCCACTACAGCGGCGGCTGGATAATTTCCTGCAACCACATGGTAGGTTAAAAGATTGATCAAGGCTCCTTTATTCTCCGGTTGTAAAAGACTTTCTACGGTTCCGTCAGGAAGTTTGGCGAAACTGTCGTTGGTAGGGGCAAAAACAGTAAAGGGTCCTTCGCTGCTCAAGGTTAAAACAAGATCAGCAGCACCTACTGCAGCCACAAGGGTAGAGAAGTTCTCGTTACCACTGGCAACGCCAACAATAGTTTCCTCTGCCATGGTATCCTCAGCTTCAGTCTCCATTTCTGCCATTTCTGTTTCTGCGGCCTCATCTGCCGATGCTTTTTCTTTCTTTTCTCCGCAGGCACTTACTAAAAGCCCCATCAGGAATAATGTACTTAATAATCTCATTTTCATAATTTTTAAAGTTATCTGACGAAAATACGCAGAAGACTAGGATAGAAGTATTAAATATTGTTTAAATATTTTGATAAAAAGTTAAACATGTGCTAAAATCGAGCTAATATACCTCTCATTAGTATTTAATTGTTTTCTTATAGAGGCAGACGATAGAAAATCTGTGAGAATAAGGAAACATTATTTTTAAAATAGAATTTATGACTAAGAAGCAACATTTACTTAATCCAATTCAACTTGGACCAATCAAATTACCAAATAGCATAGTGATGGCCCCTATGACCAGAAGCAGGGCAGCAAACGAAGGAAATTACCCAACTGCAGAGCTACAAGGTACCTATTACGCTCAGAGAGCTTCTGCCGGACTTATCATCTCTGAAGGGTCCCAGGTGTCAAAGAAAGCTGTAGGATACATCAATACACCGGGAATTCATTCGAATGCTCAGGTAGAAGGCTGGGAACAGGTTACCGGGAAAGTACATGATAAAGGAGGTCGAATCTTCCTTCAATTATGGCATGTAGGCAGGATCTCCCATCCCGATTTTCATGGAGGTGATCTGCCGCTGGCTCCTTCCGCAATCAATCCTAACGAAAAATCATATACGCCAAATGGTTTTAAGGAGACCGTTGAACCCAGAGAAATGACCATCAAAGATATCAATGAGACGATCGCAGATTTTGCCAGGGCTGCGGATAATGCTATGAAAGCTGGATTTGACGGGGTGGAAGTACATGCCTCCAATGGATACCTGTTCCATCAATTCTTTAACAGAACCAGTAACAAAAGAACGGATGCTTATGGCGGTAGTATTGAAAAAAGAGCCAAATTTTTATTCGATGTCCTGAAAACAATAGGGCAGAAAGTCCCGCTGAATAGAGTAGGGGTGCGACTCAATCCTTCACTTCACGGCTCTTTCGGGATGACCATGGATGAAGAAACCATCCCAACCTTTGATTATATTGTGCAAAAGTTAAACGACTACGATCTGGCATATCTTCATCTGTCAGAACCTTTTACCGATGTCTCGGATATTCCATACGCCGTTACTGAAATTGCAAAGCACTACAGACCTTTATATAAAGGTAAGCTGATCATAAATAATGGATTTGATCAGGAATCGGGGAATAAAATCCTAGAGGACGGCCTGGCAGACCTAGTCGCTTTCGGGAAACCCTATATCTCCAACCCGGATCTGGTAGAGCGTTTTGAACAAAACGTACCGCTAACCAAATGGGACGAAAATACTTTTTACACTCCTGGAGAAAAGGGCTATTTAGATTACGAGAAAAAAACAACGGAACTGTCCACCACACAATCCCCTGGTAATTCGTAAATTAGCGCTTACTAAATAGTTGTTTAAGAAATGAAGAAAATCACCTTAATACATGTCTTGGTTTGCACCCTTTTATTTGGAGCTTGTAAGACCGAAAAGAAAGAAGAGCCCCTTGCGGTAAACGTGGGAATGGTAGGGGAAGAAGTGACCTATTCCACGCCAGATACTGAAATGAAGGGATATCTCAGTTATGATCCTTCTGTTGACGAAAAACGTCCTGGAATCCTTGTGGTTCATGAATGGTGGGGACATAATGATTACACACGTGAGCGAGCCAGAATGCTTGCGGAACTGGGTTATACGGCCCTTGCGGTAGATATGTATGGGGATGGAAAACAAGCAAATCACCCCGATGATGCAGGTAAATTTTCAGGGATGGTGATGCGAAATATGGAAGAGGCAAAAGCAAGGTTCGATTCGGCCCTTGCGCTTCTAAAATCGCAACCATCTGTAGACTCAACCAAAATAGCAGCAATTGGGTACTGCTTTGGGGGAAGTGTGGTTTTAACCATGGCCAATGCCGGGGAAGATTTAGATGCCGTGGCCGCATTTCACAGTGGAGTACAGTTGCCCATTATGCCCAATGAGGATCTGAAAGCCAAGGTATTGGTATGCAACGGAGCAGCTGATCCGTTTGTCTCTGAAGAATCCGTTGAGGCTTTTAAAAAAGCCATGGACAGCATTCAGGCAGATTACACCTACATTGCATATGAGGACGCCCAACACGCGTTTACGAGTAAAGATGCAGATTCCCTCGGGCAGAAGTTTAATCTTCCTTTGGCCTATCAGGAGAAAGCAGACAATGCCTCCTGGGTTGAGTTGCAGAAATTATTAAATGAAACATTTAAATAAATAGTGATAACTAATAATAAATCAACAAAAAACCTAATTATATGAAATTTACAAGAAACGCAAAAGCCCATTGGCAGGGCAGTGGAAAAGAAGGGCATGGAAAACTAACCACGGATAGCACCGTCTTAAAAAATACCCAATATTCCTTCAATACAAGATTTGAGGATGGGGTAGGGACCAATCCGGAAGAACTCATAGGGGCGGCCCATGCAGGATGTTTTGCTATGCAACTCAGTTTTCTCCTGGGCAAGGCCGGATTTACACCAGACGATTTAATCGCAAAGGCAGCTGTTGCCTTTGAAGATGGCAGCATTACTTCTGTTACCCTGGATCTGCAAGGTGCCGTACCAGGAATTTCTCTGGATAAATTTAAAGAGGTAGCAACGGAAGCCAAGAATATTTGCCCAATTTCAAAGCTTTTAAATACAAAGATAAATCTGAAAGTCTCTCTGAAATAAGGAGGAATCTATAGTATAAAAAAGGATGAGCTAGTAGTTCATCCTTTTTTAGTTTAATAAATAAATTGTCGGTATTTAAAATTATTGAGTAAGATAATTCCAATGCAGATCATCGAAAAAAGCCTGTTAAAAGCTTTAAAATAATCATCTTGAAGTATTTTAGCTCTTCGAAAGTGAACTATTAATTAAAAATATAATGAAAACGACTTATTTAAGTATAGTTGCCGGTCTGGTTTTTCTTTTGCTAGCTGGTTGTGCCGAAAATAATGATCCCGCGGCTGAGTTTGGAAAGATACAAATACAGCTTACAGATGCTCCATTTCCGCATGACATGGTAGCGGAAGCCAATGTCACCATCTTTAAGATTGAGGCCCGGCAGAAAGGGGATGACTCGGAAATGGAAGAAGGAAATGAAATGGAATCTTCAAGTGGCAATAAATATATTGTTTTGATGGAAGATGAGATAGAGGTAAACTTGTTGGATCTTACCAACGGAGTAACGGAAATGCTCGTGGATACAGATATTCCTGCGGGTTCTTATGATTTAATACGTGTTTATGCAAAAGGTGTTAATGTGGTATTAAATGATGAAATGTCTTCCGTTTATGATTTAAAAGTACCAAGCGGAGAACAATCTGGCATCAAGGTTTTTATCAAGCCCGAATTAGTAATTACAAGCGGGCTATCTGCGGATGTTCTACTTGATTTTGATGTCAGCAGATCATTCATTCCACGGGGAAATATAAAAAACATGGATTCTTTCAATGGCTTTAATTTTAAGCCTGTTATTAAAGTCAGTAATCTAACTACTTCAGGGTCCTTATACGGAGAAGTGTCTACTGCAGATGGTATTGCTCCGGGTGTTGAAATAACAGTCTTTAAAGAGGGCGAGGTAATTACAACATCGAGCACTGATGATTCCGGCGGGTATATGATCATGGGGTTAGAAGCAGGAATATATGATGTAACAGCAGAACTGGATGGATTCAATGTTGAGTCTGCGGACGGAGTTGTTATAACATCAGGAAATAAAACAATTTTAAATTTTGAATTGTTACCATCTCCATAAAAAAAATTGACTCCTGAACAATTAAAAGAGCAGATCATATCTGCTCTTTTTTATTTAATTTTAGGATCAACATTACGATCAGGGAATGAATTTAAAAGGCCAACACATTCTGGTTACAGGCGCTTCTAAGGGCATAGGCTATGCTATAGCGGATTATCTGCTGGTACACGGCGCAAAAGTAGGGGTGCACTATCATTCAGGGAAAACACAGGCAAATTTATTAGTTGGTAAATACGGGAAAGAGCGGGCCATAGCATTACATGCTGATTTATCGAATAGTGATGAGGTGCTTTTACTTTTTGAGAAAGCAGTAGATTTCCTTGGGAAAATTGACACCATCATTTTAAATGCCGGAGTTTTTATTCCACATCCAATAGAATTAGGATTCAATGACTGGTATAGGGTTTGGAAACAAACACTTGCCGTAAACTTAGATGCGGTGGGTATATTGACCAAGGTAGGTTTAGATCATTTTATTCCGAATAAGTCGGGAAGGATCATTTATATAGGAAGCAGAGCAGCTTTTCGGGGAGAGACCGAAGAATATCTTGCATATGCAGCGTCTAAAGGCGGCCTTACGTCCCTCGCCCGAAGTGTTGCCCGTTCTTTCGGCAAATACAATGTGAAGGCATTTGTCATCGCTCCGGGATTTACCAGAACTGCCATGGCAGAACAGTTCATAAGCGAGTACGGCGAAGCCAAAGTACTGGATGAAATTGCATTAAATACACTTACGGAAGTTTCAGATATAGCGCCCTTGGTTGGTTTTATGAGCACGGGCGCGATGGATCATGCAACAGGCACCACCATCGATATCAATGCAGGGAGTTATATTCATTAGAAAGGTCAAAAAAGGGTAATTGCTAAATCTATTGTCCGGTAACTTAAAACTCTCCTTCGGACATAAAAAGGATCTATTCGTCCGAACTCTACCGGCTTTATTTAATTTAAATAAGTTCTTTTGTACAGCAAAAATAGTTAGGCTATAAAGACCTGGCATAGAAAAACCAAGTAACCAACCCGAAAAAGAGCGTTTCAAGCGCTCTTTTTTGTTTCCTGTCTGGAAAGAGGGCCATTTACTTGTGAATTGAAGAGATACTTAGTACCTTTGACCCCATAAAAACGGTGAATGGCAAGATCGCAACAAACATATAGTAAAGGGGAAAGAGAAAAAAAACGCCTAAAGAAACAGGAGGAGAAACGCAAGAAAAAAGAGGCACGGAAACTAGCTTCAAATGATAATCCTCAGGGCATACCTTTTGCCTATGTTGACCATTTAGGAAATTTGGTTGATACTCCACCGGATCCTGCAAACAAGATAAAAGTTGATGCTGAGGACATCATCCTCGGCATACCCAAGAAGGAAGAAGGCGATAGAGAAGCTTTTGATCCCGTAAGGAAAGGGAAGGTATCCTTCTTCGATACTTCCAAAGGTTTCGGTTTTATCATTGACACCGAGAATAACGAAAAATACTTCACACACGTAAGCGGACTCATTGATGAGATCGCGGAAAATGATTCTGTTTCTTTTGAACTTGAAAAAGGCATGAAGGGCATGAATGCTGTCCGCGTAAAACAGATCGGTTAATTACCTGGGTTTTTTATTATCTCACTAAAGGAATGTAGGTTTCTCTGATTATTCAGGATCATTGGCATGGGTTACAATTATGTGTCCATACCAGGACTAATGCTGCTATCAAATTGGATATTTGGAAAGAACTATTTAATAATTTGGAGATATCTGAAGATTATTTTCTAAGAAAGAAACCATACTTTTTTAATGGATTAATTTTTGATTTTTAATGCCTATCTTGTACATTCCTTATGGAAATTATGAATGTAACCAGATTGTAAGAATTAACCAACCAAAAAAACTTGAAATGAAAATCATCAAATCTCTTTTCTGCAGTGTCATATTATTGTTGTGCTTTAATCCGTTTGCTAATGCACAAGGTACCAATGTTGTAACCCTTAATGTTAATACAAACGACATAAACAGGAACAATGTTCTGGAATCTTGTTTTTTTACCTGGCAAAAACCAGATGGAACGACAAGTACCTCCGGTTCCGGACCTGAATTAGAGGATTGGACCATTACCATGGATATTTCGGAGATCGTTGAATGGAAGGGTACATCTTCGTCTTCCGAAGATGTTATTATAGACATTATCCAGATTAAAAGATCAAGCGGCACAAAAATTTTTAATGGAAACACATTAAGAGGTAATAATGATCCTTCGGGTGAAAAAGTCAGAGGTAAACCAAGTAAAAAAACCGATATTCAGGAAGGGGATTATAAATACAGAATAAAATTTAAGGTAAAAGGTGTCAGTGGCACCTTTGAAATAGACCCGAAGATAAAAGTAAACTGATTCAATAAGATCAAACTAAGTACAAGGAAGCGAAATTTTTGCACAAAGGATTATCAATCCCATTAGATAAATAGTTCATTATAAATAGTATGCATGCGCTTAATTAAAGGATATGTTGTTTTTTTATTGCTCCTTCTATCCAACAATGTACTGGCTCAGGATGTTCATCAGATCACACTTTTGATAGATACAAAAAACCCTGATCCTGAAAAAGCATACGCTATGAAAGCAGGTGAGAATACCACTGTTTTAAATTCCAATACAAAAGATGCTTTTACCATATTCGCGCTTGTTGGAGATCAAATAAAATGGAAGGCTATGTCTACTTCCGAGTCTGAGGTTCCTGTTGTTATAAAACAAATTAAGTATCTAAGTGGTACGCGTATTTTTGGCTCAGATGTTATTCAGGGAAAACAGTCCCCTCAGGCCACGGTGATTCGGGGAGGAAATGAAATGTACACCTACCAACTACAATTCGCTATTGGCGCAGATGCAAAAGTGTACACTATTAGGGCCAAAATACAGATTGGAGATTGATCCCAGAAAACAAGGCAAATGATTTATTATGAAGAAAACTCCTAAGAACAGACTTCATAGTTTTATATCGGTTTTCTGCCTTATTAGCATACTTATTCTAATGGGTTTTGTTTCTAATGCCCAAAATCAGAAAGTTGCGGATAGCCTTATTGAATACTATGAATCCGGAGAATATTCATCGGAAGAATTATTGGGGCTTCTTGCAGATATTGCAGAAAATATTCCGGATCCGGACCAAGCATTACATTTCAGTGATTTACTGCTTGAAAAGGCTATAGCCGCTGACTCAACGCAGTATCTCTACACGGTATATCTACAACGTGGGAACGCCATGGAAACTAAAGGCGATCTGAGCAAGGCCTTAGAAAGTTATTTTATGGGAGTAGATATTGCCAATGCAAGTGGTAACGAGAATGATTTAGGGCGTATTTACACATCTATTGCGGGGGTCTACGCCGGAATGGGGAACAGACAAAATGTAATTCAGTACTATTCTAACGCGATAGATATACTTAAGGACATTGACACTATTTCTTATGCCATCACCATGGAGAATCTTGGGGATGCGTATTTGGAATGGGGGCAACCAGACTCAGCACTTTTATTTTTCAATCAATCAGGGAAAATATTTAAGGAAAAAAGTGATAAAAGGATCTATTATGCATACAATCGTGGCAACATAGGTCTGGCACTGGCTCAAAAGGGGCAAGATGTACAGGCAGAAGAAAATATCAGTGAAGCCATCACCATTCTGGAGGACTTGGGAGATTACAGGCCTATTTGTGTGTATCTAACCTATATGTCTGACATTTATGCCAATAAAAATGATTGGGATTCGGCATTTAATTACTCATTAAGGTCTTTAAACCTCGCAAGGCAGTATGGCCTGAAGGCTGAAATCAGTGGAGCATATTTAAAACTATCGGAGCTGTATGAACAAACCGGCTACACTTCGGCTGCGCTCAAATATTATCGAAATTATATTGCTTTCAGGGATAGTGTACAAAACATTACAGCAGTACAGCAAATGGCCAACAATGAACTTGCACAAAAACAACGGGAAAATGAGCTTTTAGATCAGAAGAGGAAGACACAAAAGATCATTACCATTGGTGTAGGGATTGCTCTTTTCCTTATAATTCTATTATCAATTGGACTATTCAGACGCAATATTTATATTAAAAGGACTAAGGCTATCATTGAAAGAGAAAGGGATCGTTCAGAAACCTTACTGCTAAATATATTGCCGGAAATAACGGCCAATGAACTAAAGGAATCGGGAGAAGTAAAAGCCAGCAAGGTAGATTCGGTAACCGTAATGTTCACTGACTTCAATGCATTCACGGCGCAGGCTGAACAGGTAGATCCTGAAATACTGGTTTATAGTTTGGGGTATTATTTTACAGCTTTTGATGATATTATTGAAAAATACGGCCTGGAGAAAATCAAGACCATCGGCGATTCGTATATGTGCGCCGGGGGATTACCCTTTCCAATAGAAAATCATGCTGTGAAAATGGTGTCTGCAGCATTTGAAATACTCGACTTTGTTGAGAAAGCCAAGGCTACTGAAACAAGTCTGTTGTCTTTTGATATCCGGATTGGGATTCATACAGGGCCGGTGGTAGCAGGGGTAGTAGGAAGCAAGAAATTTTCATATGATATCTGGGGCGATACGGTAAATATTGCTTCCAGAATGGAGGGGTCTTCGGATATTGGAAAGATCAATATTGGAGAACAAACCTATTTGCTCGTAAAAGATACATTTGATTGTGAATATAGGGGAAAAAAGGAGGTGAAGAACCGAGGGCCTGTCAAGATGTATTTTGTGAATGGCTACACAAAGGCGGGAATAGCTGAATTACTAAAGAGGACTTCAGAAAGAGGTTCTTAAGATGTTAAATTTATAGTGGGTTCAATCCAGATTAAATAACCAGAATTCCGTATCTTAAGATAAATTTTACAAGCATGCCTCTATATATGGATCGTCATGATATTCCGGATGAAATAAAACCGGAGCATGTGGCGCAAATGCATCAGGAAGATCTGAAAGTACAACACCTATATGGATGTAAGGGCAGGACTTATTGGTGCGATAGTGAACGTCATACGGCTTTTTGTCTTATTGAAGCGCCTAATAAGGAAGCCATTCAGAATATGCATAACCATGCCCATGGCGCTTTCCCGCATAATATTATAGAAGTAGATCCTCACTTGGTAGAGTCTTTCCTGGGTAGAATTGAGGATCCTGAAAAGGCGGCAGACGCCACATTGAATATTATAGATGATCCTGCATTCAGGGTCATTATGGTCCTTGAAACGGCTGATCAATTGTACCGAGTTGAGGACCATCAGCTAAGTATTTTTACTCAGAAATTTCACCGAAGTGTGGCAAATTTCCTAAAACACTTTGAAGGTTCTATTGTCCGCGAAAACGACAAATCCTATCTGGTCTCTTTTCGATCGGTTACCAATGCCATTTTATGCGCCTTGAAAATACAGGAGACTTTTAAATACAGTTATCCCAAATTGGAAAATGAGCATCAGGGTCTGAATATAGGTATTTGCGCAGGAGCTCCTGTTACAGATACAGAGGGATTCTTCAGTGATTCGGTAGTATCGGCTACACAGATGTGTGAGATTGTAAAAGAGCAGATCGTTATTTCTTCCGACATTAAGGAACTTTACGAACATGAGAATAGAAATGCCATCATTGACAATGAACATATTCGTACCTTAAAACCAAAAGAAGAAAAGTTCTTATCTAAACTGGTTGCTTTCTCTGAAGCGAATTGGAAGGGGCCGAATTTTAAACTGAGTGCCTTGTGCAAAGAATTAGGACACAGTACTTCCCAGACATATCGCAAGATCAAAAAAATTACCGGAAAGGCCCCAAATACCTTTATGAGGGAATTCCGATTAAACAAAGCCCTGGATCTGTTACACAGACATCAAGGCAATATTTCTGAGATCGCCTTCGAGACAGGTTTTAACAGCCCCGCCTATTTTACCAAATGTTTTTATGATGCCTTTGGTATACTCCCCTCTAAATATGTACAACTATTTCCCTGATATAGAGCCAGCTCTAAAAATGACTTAAAATTGTGAGTCTTTGAATTAAATGTACTCATTGACCTGATCAGGTCTATGTAGCTTTGGGTATAACCAATACAAAAACAACTCATGAAAATCAATCTTTTTGAACGACTGGGAGGAACTAGTGGTATTTCCAGGATTGTAGATGACGCCGTGGAGGCTCATATGAATAATCCAAAAGTAAGCGCCAGATTTCTGCCATATCAGACCCAACCAGACAAGTTGGCTGTGATCAAACAACACACAATCGAATTTTTCAGTATGGGCAGTGGCGGCCCCCAGATCTATAATGGCATGGATATGGTCACTGCTCATTCCGGAATGAATATCAGTGCTTCTGAATATGTGGAAGTGATGGATGATATTTTTCTGGCACTGGATAAGAACAAGATGACCGAAGAGACAAAAAAAGATGTACTGGCCATACTATGGTCATTAAAGGGCATGATCATAGGCCAATAAATAAAACTAAATAAACCACCAAAACATGAAATCAATAAAGGATTTAAAAAAAGAGCACATTTCAGAATTCGCTTCCAAACTAAGGGGAACCTTGGTATTACCTTCAGACAGCCACTATGATGAGACTAGAAAAGTTTACAATGGGATGATCGACAAACGTCCCGGTATGTTCGCCATGTGCGTAGATGTTGCTGATGTGATGGCGACCGTAAATTTCGCGCGTGAGAACAATATTCTTCTGGCAATCAGAGGAGGCGGACATAACGGAGGGGGTCTTGGCCTATGTGATGACGGCTTGGTCCTTGATCTCTCGCTGATCAAATATATCCGTGTGGATACCGCAACTAATACCGTACGAGTCGGGGGCGGAAATCTATGGGGGGAAGTAGACCATGCCACACATCCCTTTGGATTGGCTGTACCTGCCGGAATCATATCTTCCACCGGTGTTGGAGGCCTTACGCTTGGCGGTGGTGTCGGACATTTGTCGCGCAAATACGGCTTAACCATCGATAATTTACTCGAGGCCGATATGGTGCTGGCAGATGGTTCTTTTGTGACCGTAAATGCTACTCAAAACACCGATCTATACTGGGCCATCAGGGGCGGTGGCGGAAATTTTGGGGTCATCACCTCTTTTAAATTTCAGGCACATCCGGTAAAAACAGTATTTGGCGGACCCACCCTGTGGCCCATAGAAAAAACACAGGAAATAATGGCATGGTACAACACCTTTATACAATCTGCCCCGGAGGAGCTCAACGGCTTCTTTGCCACCATGATCATTCCCGGTCCACCATTTCCTGAGGATTTACATTTAAAGCAGTTCTGTGGCATTGTATGGTGCTATGTTGGAGATCTTTCAAAAGCAGAAGCGCTTTTCAAACCCATATTAGCCATGGATCCCCTGTTTGCGCATGTGGGAGAAATGCCCTATCCCGCTATTCAAACCATGTTTGATGGCTTGTTTCCGCACGGACTTCAGTGGTACTGGCGAGGCGATTTTTTCAATGATCTGAATGAAGAGATCAGCGCCCAGCATTTAAAATTTGGATCCAAAATTCCGACGCCTTTATCTCAAATGCATTTATACCCTATCACAGGAGCAGCAGCCAGAGTCGGGAATGACGGAGACCGCCTGGGCCTACCGGGATGCCAAATATTCTGGGGTGATCGTAGGAGTGGACCCCGATCCCAAAAATGCAGATAAAATAACACGTTGGTGCAAAGAGTATTGGGAAGGATTACATCCGCATTCTTCAGGAGGTGCCTATTCCAACTTTATGATGAACGATGAAGGGCAAGAACGGGTAAAAGCCAGTTATAAGCATAACTATGCCCGACTTAAGAAGATCAAACAACAATATGATCCAAAAAATCTCTTTAGAGTAAATCAAAACATTAATCCAAAATAAGAGCACGGAAATACAGGAGTGTACGGAAGTTCAGGTGGTATTGAAATAGGTATGCTACCTGACTTCCTTTACTAGGCGAGTATGCTTTCGTGGCCCGAATCTTTTACGAATAGACAGGAACTGTTTGTTTTATGAACCATTTCTTTTACAAAATGGAAACTCAGGTTTTCCTCCATACCAAAGATATTAAGATCAGCAGCAGGGGCATTTTCAACCACATCCTTAAAGGTGTTGACATGCACCTCTGTAAGGGTCTGGGGCAAGCGTGCCAAATTGATCAGCGAACTAAGGAACTCTTTCGCATTTTCCTCTTCATCCGGATCGTTTATAACGGTTATCAAACGGATCTTGGCATTCCAATTCAATTTTAGTTTATAAGCGATAAGCAATGAGAGATCCAGATTTCCTATATCCCAGCCAATGCTCCAATTAGACTGCCTGTCACTGATCCACACATTGATGATGTTCCGTTCTCCAAGTAATGCGGTTGGGTGAGCCACATACAATAAAACACCAATCTCTAATCGGATCGATTCTTTTATGATAGGTCTGAGTTCCGCCTCATAGTCATCGTGTTCTTGTAAGTTAAGAAAGACAATATTCGGTTTAAAAAATGCACCTTGTAATGCCTGACTCCCATAGTTGATGCCTTTGGTGAATTCTTCCGTATGGATGACGGTCCAGGACGAGAATACCCCTTTGGTCCTGAATGATTCTGATAAGCTTGCCAGTTGCTTTGCGAGTTTACTGCTTTCAGAAAATGGTTCAATCCCGAGCAGTTTTATGGATCCTTTGGGTTTAGCAATATTTCTTAAAAAAGGAAAAATGCCTTTAACCCCGTTAATATCGCGTACAGGAACCATTAAATTCGGCTTCCAGGCTCTTTGCTGCATCTTTTTCATCCCCCAGGTATGTTTGGCGGCCCATTCAGCAAATGAAACAAATAGGCCTGAACGTACGTCCTCAAAGGGGGTTTCCAAATTCTGCCGGGATAAATACCAATAGACCACAAAGACGATCATTACCGAGAGCAGACTTACCGTTGGGTTGATGATAAACATGGCAAAAACTGAAGAAATCAGCCCTATCCATGGCACCCATCTATGAATCTTAAAAATGGGCCGGTAACTGATAAGGCCCAGGTTCTGTTCTATGATGACGACAATATTGATCATGGCATAAGTGATCAAAAAGAAGAGGGTTACCAGGGGCGCTACCGCATTGATGTTTCTTAACAACATAGTAGCAAAGATGAGTATGCCGGTGATGATCATGGCATTTCTGGGTTGCCCGTTGGCACTTTGCCCTGCCAAAAAAGTAGAAAAGGGGAGTACCTTGTGCTCTCCCATAGCGAATAGGATGCGGGAAGACCCCACAATAGATGCCAGGGCAGATGAAAATGTGGCACCCAAAATCCCTGCCAGGATCAAAGGACCAAAATAGGCCTTCTCTACAATCACATAATAGTCATTAAGCAACTCAGCCTCTGTGGCACTGCGGGCAATCCAATAGGCCAGTGCCATATAAATAACAAAACTCACTCCGATAGCCCAGAGGGTTCCAACCGGAATACTTTTCTTAGGATCCTTTAGTTCCCCGGACATATTGGCTCCCGCCATAATACCGGTAGCTGCAGGAAAAAATACGGCAAACACTATCCAGAAATTACTCCCGCTAAAATTATTTTCAATGGACCCCTTAAAAGAGCCAAATCGCAATACCTCGGTATTGGTATTAAACATAGATCCCTCATAAGCCGCCAGGATGATGGAAATAAAGGAAAGCATAATGATCCCAATAATAATGTACTGTGTTTTAATAGCCAGATTTGCGCTCACATAAGCAATCCCAAACAACAGGGTGAAGACCAGCATATCTACTAAAAAGGGATTGTGGTCCGGAAAAATACCCAGCCAACCTTCCCTGAAACCAAAGATATACATGGTAACTGCCAGGCCCTGTGAAACATAGCGTGGAATACCAAGACTGCCGCCAACTTCAAGGCCTAAGGCCTGTGAAACAATGGCATAGGCACCTCCGGCGCCAATACGGATATTGGTGGTGATAGCAGACATTGATAGTGCCGTACATAGGGTGATAGCAAATGAGATGATGATGATCAACCAGGTTCCCAGCAGGCCCGCATTTCCTACTACCCATCCAAGACGTAGGTACATGATGACACCCAGAATGGTGAGTAAGGTCGGTGTAAAGACCCCGCCAAAGGTCCCGAATTTCTTCATATTCGTATGCTTCACTTCCATCTGCTAAAAACTAGGTGTGGTTAGTTCGGGAAATATAACAATTATAGGGATTGAACGAAGCTAAATCCATGCGAATTATTAAAGAAAGATGAAGAATATAAATTTACCTGACTAAACAAAACAGCATTTAAAATGTAACAAAAATGGTGAGATTGTTATAATTAATTCATTCTTTAATGCATGGCTATTGAGTATCTTTGACAGGTTTATTAGCAGAGAAAACACCACCATACCCGGCCTTGGATTTTCTGGCAAATACGGTGATCATATGGCAAAATACAAGTATAGCATTCAACTCCTGGAACTTAAAGAAGTTCATGAAATTCCATTTGTTTGGACCGAAGACGAATTTCGCGGTCTGCTACATCATTTGGAATACGAAGGTGTGGAGGAAATACCTTCAGAAGAATTAAAAGATATGGCCTGTTTGGCCCTGACAGACTTTGAGGTAGAGGAAGCTGCTGTAAAAGTATTGGAATATCGACTCGGGGATCGGCTCAATAAGGGGCAGCGACAAAATCTCGCCATTGAGTTACAAGAAGAGAGGATCTGGGAGGAATATGCAGATCTGAGCATGCATGAGGAGTTGTTTCATGTCTCCTGCATGCTTCACTGGGCATTTCCAAAGAATTTTCGTGAACCAGATATTGCCAGGTTAAAGATCCTTATCACACCCTTAACACAGGAGTCTAAGAAAAATTCAGCAACGCCATCGGCCAGCTTTTTAACAAGAGTATTGAATGATGGAATGGATGAGCATACGCTTATTAATCGGTTGTTTGATGAATCGTTGCTGGCGAATACCTTTCCGGAAGCCGAGGATATTATTTGGCAATTCGAGGATCAACCGTCTGAAGAAGGTCCGGATAAAAATACGATTACCTTATACACATCCTGGAATTGGATAGAGGATCTGAAAGGGGCCACATCATGGGAATCTGCTGCTTTTGCAGATGGGCAGATAGAATAGGATTACTCCCTTTGGTAAAAGTAATTCAGGGATTACAGAGATCCAAAAAGTCATTTGTATTTCGTATCTTTTATAAAGAAACTCCCTTGTAAAGATAAACCTAAACCCCAAGGGTTATAATTTTAGGGATAAATAAGCATTCTATGAAATTTAAAACAATCATGGCCATAATTTTTGCAATTATTGTGGTCATTTTTTCCCTGCAAAATGCTGCGGTTACTCAGGTGAAATTTTTATTCTGGGAACTGTCGATGTCCCGAGTCCTGGTTATTCTTGGGAGTTTTGCCATCGGGGTTTTAGTCGGAATTCTGGTCTCCTTAAAACGACCCAGACATACAAAGTGAATGATGGAGCCCTATTTTGTGCGAACGAATACAAATTAATACATTCAATGGTGAATGCTCTTCTTTTAATAAAAATCCGTTATGTGGGGGCTTTTTTGTGTGGTATGCTCGTTTTTATGGGTTGTAGAGGCACATCTTCATTAAACCAGGACCCTTCCAGGATCACATTTTTAAAAAATATGGTGGAGGAAACTCATTTTGAGATCAAATCAACAAGAGCCTTCCCCCAAATGACACAAGGCTTCGCCAGCATAGCCAACGCAGGCTTGTTGATACCGGGGAGCACTGCCAACAGTATAGATCTTATCGGAAATCCCAATTATGTAAAGATCCTCGGGGATAGTGTTTCGGTCTATCTCCCTTATTTTGGGGAGCGGCAGATGGGAGGTGGGTATTCTAATAATGATGTTGGTATAAAATATGATGGAAAACCAGAAACATATTCGGCAAGCTATGACGAAAAGCAGAACCGGTATCTGATCAAGATGGAGTTCAGGCAAAGAACAGAGACTTTCCAATGCTATATCACCCTTTTTCCTTCGCTGAGAACGGATATTAATATAAATAGCACGCATCGCTTTTCAATACGTTATGCCGGTACCGTAGCGCCTGTTGATGATGAATAAAATGCTCTTTTAAAGCGGCACAAGAACCGGAATGGGATGTCAGCCAAAAAAATAGTACTATTGTAGGCCCAAGTGGCATTATCCATGGAATCGAAAAATCAGCTACCCCTTATTATAGCCGCCTTCTTTGCCATTTATGTCATATGGGGCTCTACCTACCTCCTCAATAAAATAGCTGTGGCCGAATTACCCCCTTTTTTATTGGCAGGCATCCGTTTTTTAACGGCAGGCCTTCTGATCTTTCTCCTGGCAACCATTATGGGGAAGTCTCTTAAGATCACGAAGAAACAATTGGGAAATACCATGTTAGCGGGCTTCCTGTTTTTAAGCTTTGGCAATGGGGTTGTAGTATGGGCATTGAAATATGTGGACAGTAATTTTGCAGCTCTGGAGATCTCTGCGCAGCCGCTGATCGTCTTATTGATGATGTGGATACTACAGGGAAAGAAAATACAGCCCATGTCACTCGTTGGTGTTGTGCTTGGAATCATTGGGATCTACCTTCTTATCAACCAGGATATCGTAATTGCCCAGGAAAATGCCTGGCTGGGAATTGGCCTTATCTTTCTGGCCATGCTGGCCTGGGCCTATGGGAGCCTGTTTGTACAAGGGGCCGATTTTCCCGCTAATTATTTTGTAAATACCGGCTATCAAATGTTTACCGGAGGGCTCATGCTTGGGATCATCAGCCTGGCCTTCGGGGAAACCTGGAGCAACCCCTTAGACTGGCAAACCAAAACCCACTGGGCCATGGTATTGTTGGTGCTCTTTGGCAGCATCGTGGCGTTTACCTCTTTTAATTTCCTGCTGAAAAAGGTTTCACCCGAGAAAGTGGCCACCAACACCTATGTAAACCCAATTGTAGCCATGATACTGGGTGCCTATTTCCTCAATGAAGCTATTACCAAGCAATCTATTGTTGCCGCCTGTATCTTGCTCACCGGAGTGTTTTTCATCAATAGCAGGAAAAAGTTGCAATTGCTCAACAGGTTTCGAAAATAGGAGATTCTGAAGGGAAATATTATTGACCTGGTTAAATTTTTGAAAACATCTGTAGCTGCTTGGGGATTCTTTGTTATGTTTGAGGAACAAACATTAGACCCTATGGCTTTACCCTTACCAAAACATCCAACCCGACTTGCGCTGCTCTGTCTTATACTGATTTTCCTGGTTTCCTGTAAGGAGGGAAGCTCGGAAGATACCCCTTCGGAGCCCTTAGTACAATACGACGAAGTTCCTAGTAACCTTCCATTGGAACGTTTAAAACTACCCCCTGGATTTAAAATTGAGGTGTATGCAGATAGCATTGATGGCGCCCGGTCCATGGCGATGGGAGAGGAGGGAACCCTTTTTGTGGGCACCCGAAACGATAAAACCGTCTATGCGATCCAGGACCTCGATAAGGACTACCGGGCAGACCATGTGACCATCCTCGATTCTACGCTGGAGGTCCCAAATGGGATCGCCTTTCGAAAAGGATCGCTCTACGTGGCAGAAGTAGGCCGACTCTTACGCTACGACAGTATTGAATCCAAGTTGAACAATCCTCCGCAGCCGGTAGTGGTCTATGATGACTACCCAAAAGAATTTCATCATGGTTGGAAATATATTGCCTTTGGCCCCGATGACAAATTGTATGTTCCGGTAGGTGCCCCTTGTAATATCTGCGATTCTACCGTTGCCGATCCCAGGTATGCCTCTATTACCCGCATGGATCCCGATGGGAGCAACCGGGAGATCTATGCCAGGGGAGTTAGAAATACAGTGGGCTTTAGCTGGCACCCTACTACGGGGGAGCTGTGGTTCACCGATAACGGACGCGATCTGATGGGGGATGACATACCTCCCTGTGAATTAAATAGGGTACAAGAAGCAGGGCAGCACTTTGGCTATCCCTTTTGTCATGGGGGTACGATTGCTGATCCTGAATTCGGAGATATGAGACCATGTTCCGATTTTGTTGCCCCGGTGCAGGCACTGGACGCCCACGTGGCTCCGCTTGCCGTGAAATTCAATACCGGACCCATGTTCCCTGAGACCTATAAAAATGTAGCTCTGATCGCAGAACACGGCTCCTGGAACCGATCCAAGAAATCTGGATACCGCATCGCTATGGTTGCTCTGGAAGACAACAGGGCCGTTGGCTATGAGACCTTTATTGAAGGCTGGTTAGACGAGGCTAGTCAGGAGCAATTTGGTCGACCAGTTGATCTGTTATTCCTCAAAGACGGTTCCTTGCTGATCTCGGATGATTATGGGGATGCTATTTATCGGGTAACCTACGACGGAATGGGCACCTTGATAGAATAGGAACCAAAAAAAAGAGATATGGGGATAGGACTAAAAGAAATACGGAATTGTATAGGAAAAATTGCCCTTTTCCTACTTCCCGCAGGTCTTTTTGCACAAATAGACACGCTTAACCAGGAAATGGTTTCCATGAGTGCCACCTACCAAAAACCCTATAAGGTTGGTAGCGTCTATTATAAAAAGAATGAAAAGACCCCTTTTACGGGCGTATTGTTCGGGAAATACGAAAATGGGCAGTATTTGTCCATTCAGGAATATAAAGATGGTGTTGGCAATGGAACCTGGGTCAATTACTATGAAAATGGCCAACTTAAAGAAATTGGGACCTACAGGGACAATAGGGTGGAGGGCCCCATAAAACAATTCTACGACAACGGAAAATTAAAAGCGGAAGGCACCTATGCCCACTGGCGCAAGAAAGTGGGGCTTTGGAAATTTTATGACAGGAAGGGCAAACTAGTGAGATCAGAGACTTTTAAATAAATCGGAGATTTCAGGTCACTTTTCTTAATTTTCGCTTCACAGATAGGATTTTAAAAGCGTACCTTTAGGCCATAAGTGCTTTAGATAGCTTATTAATTTCTTCTTTTTTACACCTTTTGGCTCTCTTCAAAACTTTAAAATAACAATCTATTGTGCGTCGTAGCAGTTGGAGCAGGGGTCCCCGGATGAAACATATCCTTCTATCCTTCGTTAGTTCTATAAGATACTAAAACTCACTGGCTTGATTGAAATAAACCCTGGACTGAAGCTCCGGAGAAGGGGATCCATAATATTAGAGCATTTAAAACCGTATTGCATGGTAAATGTTACCGATAATCCCACTTTTACAAGAACGCGCGACAATGATTTTGCCAAAGCCCTTCGAAAGAGAGTAAATACCTATTTTAAATCGAAGAGGATCAGCAGAAATGCCAATAACAGGATGGTGTTTAAAACCGTCATCATGCTTTCTTTATTTTTTGTGCCATTGGTTTTAATGGGCAGCGGACTTGTGAGCAGCGTCTGGTTGTTGTTTGCCCTGTACATAATTTGTGGCCTGGGTATGTCAGGAATAGGGATGGGCGTGATGCACGATGCCATTCATGGGTCGTATTCGAGGAATAAGACAACAAATCGGTTACTGGGGTATACTTTTAATATGATCGGGGCCAATGCCAAGGTGTGGAAGATACAGCACAATGTACTGCATCATACATATACCAATATAGATCAGGCCGATGATGATCTTAATGCACCTTTCTTTCTTCGGTTTTCTCCTCATGCCAAACACTATTGGGCACATCAGTTTCAGCATATCTATATCTGGTTCTTTTATATGATCTCCACCCTTTCCTGGATCACCACCAAGGATTATATGCGACTAAAAAGATATAGGGACATGGGCTTCTTTTCAAAAAAGAACGAATATGCCAAAGCGCTTGTCAGTATGACTGCCTGGAAGGCCGCGTATTACACCTATGCCTTAATACTTCCAATGATCATGGTGCCTCAGGCATGGTGGGTAGTGTTTCTGGCTTTTTTATGTATGCATTTTGTAACGGGACTTTTAGTAAGTACCGTCTTTCAGATCGCCCATATTATGCCATCTACTGAATTTCCGCTTCCCAATGAAGAAAATACCATGAAAGACGGTTGGTATACGCATCAATTGGCGACGACCACCAATTTTGCCCCCGGGAACAAACTGCTTTTCTGGCTGATAGGGGGGCTGAATTTTCAGGTCGAGCACCATGTACTGCCCGATGTTTGCCATATCCACTATCAGGAAATGGCTACCATAGTCTCAGAAACTGCCAAAGAATACGGGATACCTTACCTTGTAAAGAAAAGTATGGGCCATGCTATTCTTGATCATGTTAAAATGCTGAAGTCCCTGGGGATGAAACCGATCATGGTGGATGCCGCATAAAGGCAAGCGTACTAATATTTTAGTGCGATCTGTAATAATTTGCGGCGTTTTTAAGAATTCTACAACAGTTCACTACCTCAAAAAATAAGAACTTTGAAGAAAAATGTGCTATGACAAGTTTTGCTTCTGCGACCTCTTTGCGGGGTCAATATCAAATTGACTTAAATTCGAAGATCCGATATGCTCGGAAGGGAATTTTACTTTTGCTTTTTTTGGCACTTCCTCTGTTAGCTTGTGTGGGACAAGGTATCGGGACCGAAGTATCTTATACCTATAAATCTGGAGATCCCAATGGGATCGGGAAATGGTATATGGGAAGAGAAATAGCGCACGTTATGGGGTATCAGGGGATGTACTGGCTCAACAGACCGGAGCGTGAGGTGGAGGAAAACACTTCCAAACTACTGCTTAACATGGATATAAAAGCAGCGGATGTTATTGCCGATATAGGTGCCGGCTCGGGCTACCATGTTTTTAAGATGGCTCCTAAGGCTTATAGTGGACATGTATATGCCGTAGACATTCAGGAGGAAATGCTGGCAGCGATCGAAAAACGAAAAGAGAGGGAGAGCCGCAGTAATATTAGTCTGGTAAAGGGGAGTGAAAAAAGCGTGAACCTCCCTGAAAATTCGGTAGATAAAGTGCTGATGGTGGATGTGTATCATGAATTCAATTATCCTGTGGAAATGATCTCTTCCATTAAAAAGGCCATGAAGGCAGGAGGGAAGCTCTATCTTATCGAGTACAGGGGTGAGGACCCCGGTGTCCCTATCAAAGCGCTTCATAAAATGACAGAAAAACAGGCCGTCAGGGAAATGAGGGCCGCCGGATTCAAATTGGAAACAAATATCGACAATTTGCCCTGGCAGCATTGTATGGTCTTTGTAAAAGAATAAGATGGCAGATCTTCTTTAAGCGTATCCTGTTAAGTATTTGAATAACAATAATATAGAATTACAAACGTTGTATTTGGAGACAATCTCAAATCCAAAAACAAAACCATGCATTTAGTAAAAACAGTAGCAAGTGTAGTTCTCATCTTGTTTATATCCGTCAGTCTACATGCTCAGGAGCTATACCAGAAGGGGCAGATCGAATTTAAAAAAGGGAAGACGGAAGAGGCCTATATACAGATCGATTTTGAATTTCCACAACGTTTTCAGCAGAACATCAGCTATGTGACCCCTAAAGACTGGGAAAAGTTTCAGAAGACGGGAAAGTTAAAGGGGAGTATGAAGGAAAAACTGAATCCGGGAGACATTAAAGGTTTTACCTTAGATGACGGTCGGGTATTTAGAACCGTTAAATATGCGGATCTTACCGGCAAGGCGATCAAAATGATCCCAAAGAAGATGTGTCTGGAGGAGACCGCCAGTGGGGCCATAAAGGCCTATAAATTGTATAGCCGTACCACCGGGAGCATTAACTATGAGTTGGCGGATCAGATCTTTGAGGACCGAGCCAATCTGGTCAACTATATTCAGGATAATTTTCAGATCTTGTTAGTAAAGGACAAGAAGAACCCTACGAATATTATGCAGGTGAACCTATTGAATTACATAGGTGACAATGCCAGGGTAAAGGAAAATTACACGAATAATTACTACGGATTCAGGAATCAATTCACGGAGGCACAGAAGATGGGGAAATACGTGAATAAGGAATATGAAGCGGCTTTTCTTTTAATGATCAATGATTATAACCAGGAGGAGCCGGGAGCGAAGAAGCGCGCTCCGAATAAACAAGTGCTTTAGCTGCTTATATACATTTATAATATAGCAGAACCCATAACCTAGTGTTGTGGGTTTTTGGTTTGGTCAGTTTTAATTAATAATTGTGTTAATACTGATATTTGTCATTTTTATACAACTTGACCTTTATTAAATTTAAATCAACAAAAGGATGAATCAAATAAATACTGTGTTTCACATCGTATTACATACGCATGATATTAAACAGTATCCTTTTATATATTCACTATAATCAGGTAGACCTTTTGCCGAATAAAGTTTAAGATAAAATCGATTAGAGATGCTAACAATAGTCTTTGTTTCAGTTATTGCAGGAGCTATATGCCTCCTGATTGCGTTGTTATACAAGAAAAACACCAGCCTTAGAATAGCTTTAGGTATTGTTGGAATTGTGTTATTATTTTATGGCGGGTTCAGTTATGGGGCCATGAATCCCATGGCCTATATAGAAACCTATGATACCGGGAATAAGATTCAGGTAGAATATCCCGTAAAGCGGATACAGGTTGTCTCACCTGTAGACAGGGATTCGGTTAGCTGCCGTATTCTTACCATGGGGGTGTATCCCGAAACACTCACCAATGACATTTGGGTACTGTTAAAGCCATCAGATAATAAATACTACCCGCAATCTGACTATACGAATACATCTTATAAAGAAAATGGAAAGTGGCAGGTAGTGACCAGATTTGGCGGTGACCAGGGTGAAACGGTTGATCTGGTGCATGAAACAGATGCCGCGGCTTCACAGTTCTTTAGTGAGACCATAGCCAGCATGGAAAACTGCCGATGACTATGTTGGGTTAACGATAGATGAGTTACCCTCTGGCGCTACGGAAATAGAAAGAATGCAGCTTAGCTTGGCAGGGAATTGCCGGGGTATACATTAACCTCGGGTTATTATTCCATATTAAGATAAACAATTCCAGAGAAGGTGCTAATTATTCTATTTGACATAATATAAATTATAGTACAAATATGGTTAATGTGTAAAACGGCGCATACCGCGTATTTGATATAATTGTAGATATAGTGACACGCCAGTGTTCTATATCGTCAACAATTATGTCAAAGCCGTTTTACTCGTGGTTTATAGATCAAATAGTTATGCGTAAAGTTTCCTTATAGCTCTGCTATTTTAAATCTATGAAAACTATCTGCACTGTATTGGCCAGCGCCTTCTTCTCCTCGAAAAAAGTGATCACCCATGGGGCAACATATGATTCCTTTTTTACAACTCTTTCATTACTTTTTAAAGTATTCTCCCTTTCAAGATTTTTTATCACTTTTTTTATTTAATGACAGAAACTCAAAATAAACTGCTTTTGTCAGATAATTTTTAAACCTTTTCGTCCTTTGATATAAGAGAATAGAAAATATGATGAGGATAAATCCTAAAAACAAGAATTCCAGATTGTTTTCTTCGGTCATTGAGTAAATGATAAAAATCAACGAGGCAATAAATGTGCTTACTAATGTACCCCGGTAAAAACCATTAATGTTTAAAAAAGTCTGACTTAGAGAATTTTCTACATTATCAACAACATCATAAAAACACAACCAATAATTTTTCTTTAATTCATACTTCTGGTCATCTGTCACTTCGAGCATAAACTTTTCTTTTAAAATATCAATAATTGCTTTCTGCTGGGTGGTGCTAATATCTTTTGTTAGATTGTTTTCATAATATTCTTTCGAGGCATATTTACCATATGGTAACTTATCAATAGTAAGATTGGCTATCGCATGTATGATATGTCCTATTAGGTATGCAAAAAAGAAAAATACTATTCCTTCTACGAATTTATAATCTGTACTGTCTACGATATTAAACTTATCTAAAATTTTACCGTCCTTTATTGTTAGATAAATTGAAATAATCAATATAGAGCCTGGTGTCAAATAACCTAGCCAATCATAAAGTGTTAGTTTTAAATCTTTCATGGTGATATATTTAATTTGACAAACTAATTCACATTCTTTCAATTTCTTGAAAGATTTGCAATAATTACATAAAATTGCCTAAGTAAGTTTTAACTTACAATGATATAGATCATTCCCAACCACTCTATTTAGAATTAATCAATATGTACTTTAAAAGAGTTCATGAACCTCATGACTCGGTTTCATTTCCTTTTTAAGAGAAAGCTTTTAGAGAAAAACTCAAAGAAAGTGAAGTGCTAAATACACCAACGCACCAGCCCGATCAAAAAAGCAAAGATTCTCAATCTTTGCTTTTTTGGTATACACTATTAGTTTTCATTTGTTTCTTTACTTTAACTACTTGAACTGTCTAAATCCTACTTGTCCAAACTTAATTCATTCATTTAATGATTTAAGCGTCCCTTTAATTAATTCAATAATATTCTCCTTGGCCAAATCACCTTGAAATCTTTCAAGATAAATATCCTCAGTAGGTCCATAAATGAAGTCAAAAGAAGCTATAGCCTCAAAACTATTTTGATTAACATTTAATGTATCGAATTTCAAATCTGACATACCAAGTTGAACTCCATGTTGGTTGACTTATATTTAAGGTAATCCCATTATTATAGTTGAAAAAAGCTTCACTGTCTTTTCCTTTCAATTTTGCATGGTTATTATATGCTTCAATAAAATCCTTTTCAAACTTTGATAAATCTTCAAAATTTCTTCCCGAATTAATATTTTCCATCACGCGCTGAGGAAATGGGAATTTAATTCCAAAAGAAGTATTTCTAGCAAGAGAGAGATTTGAAATTGCTACTTTACTATTAAAATATGATAAACTATAAATACCAATCCCTATTATTATAAAAAGTATTACAATTAAAAAGCCTATTTTATTTTTTTTAAATTTCATTATTAATTTTCAGTTGGTTTTTCAAATTTCCAAACAACTTTATGAGGATATTTTTCAACGTCATCTACTTCCACAAAACTACCTCCTGCGGCCGATCCAGAATCAGCATGCCACCAATTAAAAATTAATCTACAGAATCAATGATTCCTCTGTTAGTTCATTAACTAACCTTACTAGTGTCTTCTTATTTGATCAGTTCTCAAGGTATTATTATCAGCTTTGTAAGCCTCTATTTTTTGAATAACATTTATAAAATCGGAAGATGAATTATACTTCTTTAATCTTCGCTCAAGTTTGTATGCCGAAAGCGAACTGTTTAATGAACCCACAGCCTCTTCAAGAGCATCAAAATTATTTCTCTCAGAAGAATCTAAAAGTTCCAAAAACACAAGAATCTATCCATTATATGTTTTGGAACAGATGCATCTGCCGACATCAAAACAAGAGAAACATAAGGCACATCAAAGTTTTTATTACCGGATTTGTCATTTAGCATCAAGGTTTTTTCATCAACACTGAAGTCGTTATTCCAAAATAGAGAGGTTTCTCCTTTCGCCCTCCCAATAACATACCATTCCCCTTTTCTTAACGGTGTAAGGTTGACCTGTGAGCCTCTAATTTGTGATGGTGAATAAAACTGAACTTGATAATCAACTAAAACCTTATTCTTTTTGTTGCCAAATATAAGTTTTGCTGCCTCTACCGCTGTTCTCACACTGGGCAATACTGGATGTGGAACCATACCTGCTAATCCACCAGATAATTTGTTTGAAGCATCTAAAAAAGCTTTAGTTCTGGTATTCCTTTCGGCATTTACTTCAAGTATTCTTACCCTGAACCAAGGAGGAGTAACACCATCCCACTCAGGATCATAGTATACCAGTAAGTCTTGAAAATTTAGCATTTGACCTCCCGGCACATTTCTCTGATAAAAAGCTACTAATGAAGTTACACTTTCTGAACCTGCGGTTACTACATCCAGAACTATTGCAATATCCCTTGGTTCCCTAAGTTCCTCTGGGATTCTAACCCCCCTTATAATACATCCCAATGGGCTAAGCTTTTTAATTTCCCGATCTTGATTTTCCTGTAATTGGTAAGGATGTTTTAATAAGCGAATATTATTGTTAGTATTTTCCGCATTATCTACAAATAAAACTCGATTTTCTCTATAATCTGGTGTGCTCACTGCTTGTTCTGCAATTTTTGGCCCAGCTGACCCACAGCTAGTAATGATAGAAACAATGCAGAAACATGACATTGTAACCAGAACCAGTTTAATTTTTACTGGTTTCATAATTACTGAAATTAGTTTAGTGAAAGATGTTACAAATTAGTTTTAAATAAATGCCCATTAAAAGGCGAATTTTGATATTAATCTGGGAATAATAAAATTGTAGGAAGTCAATTCAATTGGAGTTCTTAAAAATAAAAAATGAACATAAAAATCCATTATAGAAAAACCATAGACTTTTTAAGGTTTTATACTGCTATGCAAGAACAGGCCTCCCCTCCTCCCCCTTGTTATACCCTCAGGACAGACCAGGTTTCATAAAAGTGATTAATCAATATTGTATCTAAGTGACAAAGATCATTTTGAGTTGTATTACAAATCCGTATATAGCGTACGTATAAATGATTGAAAATCATTCAGCTACAAAATGAGGGTGATGTTAAGAAATTACACCATACTAAGTCTTCCAATACTTGTTTGCCTGTTTCTACTTACAGAATGCAGTAAAAGTGAGGACGAAATTATCATTGTTCCCCAAACCGGCTATATGTGGCCAAGTAATGAACGCACTTATTGGCCTACCAATGGTTGGCAGACCTCCTCGCTGGAAGATCATCAAATGGATGCGGATAAAATGGCTATCGCCGACCAATTTGCCGAAAACGACCCCTTAGCCAGGGCCCTGCTGGTAGTAAAAGACGGGTATCTGGTGTATGAAAATTACTATGGCGAAGGTGGTATCGATAAAAGCACCAATCTATGGTCCGTGACTAAAAGCTATACGTCCGCCCTTGTTGGCTTATTGATGGACGACCAAATACTATCTTCAACAGATGTGTTTATGGCCGATTTGCTGCCAGCGTACCCCGAATTCAATACTATCAAATTAGAACATGTGCTCACGATGACCACCGGCTTATCCTGGGCCGAAGAAGGAGCCCTTTGGAACGCCTGGATCTTTTCAGATGACTGGGTGGCATCGGCCCTGGCACGCGGACAGGTAAATAAACCGGGAGAGAAATTCTATTACAGCTCCGGAAATTCTCACTTTTTAACGTCTTTGGTGTATTATAAAACAAATACAGGTCCGGGAATACTCGCCAAAGAACGACTGTTTGATCCTATGGGGATGGAATTTGAACCTTTAAAGCAGCCTATTACCTATAACAGCTGGCCGGAATATACCCTGCCCATGCATCAATCATGGAGGCAGGACCCCAAAGGAATTGAATGTGCAAGTTTTGGTCTGTATCTGACAGCAAGGGATATGGCGAAATTCGGTTTTTTATACCTTAATAAAGGTCGGTGGGACAACCAGCAATTAATTTCTGAAAACTGGGTAGAAACTTCTACCAAAGATCATGTCACCAACATATATGGCAGATACAGCTATGGCTATCAATGGTATCTTACCTTAGTTGATGGTCATCCCGCTTTCTTAGCCAGTGGGTATGGTGGGCAGATTATTGGTGTGGTGCCGTCGTTGGATATGGTGGTAGTTTTAAAATATGAGGCGGAAAACCCATCGCATCCTGTGACCGGAACCGCACATGACGATATGGAATTATTTGAATTGGTGGTTAAATCGGTTATTAAGTAGGGCATCCAATTCCATTTAATGTTCCTTTGGTACAAAAGGGATTTTATGGAACTCTCAACTCATCTCATCTCGACTCCGCTCGATGCAGGCTTCCCCGTTCTATGCAGGCTTCTCCGCTCGATGCAGGCTTCTCCGCTCTTGATACAGGCTCCTCCATTCGATACAGGCTTCTGCGGTCGATGCAGGCTTCTCTGCCAGAAACAGGCTTCTCTGCTCGTGATGCAGGCTTCTCGTTCAATGAAGGCTACTCCATTTTCCGGAGCATTCGTAAAGCAAGCGTATTTTAATAATCTTTCTCAATTTTAGTGATAATGGTATATCGTACAAAGTCGATTTAACAATCAGGCCTTTGTCAAAAAGGATTTTTAACAATGGTACTACTTTATCCCAGTAACGTACATGAGTGACCCTAAGCCATGGCGATAGTTTTACTTCCTGATACAGAGCGAATTGGCCCAAAACCATAATTTACTTCTGTAATTAATACCTATAGTTTTTACTGAAACCTTAAAAACTATATGGCTACTATGTTAATTTTTTTAACAATTTCATGCTATATTACCTCAAATTAAAAAATCCTAAATAATATGAAAAAATCATTTCTAAATCGCATAGCCCTTCTGGCTGCTGCGGGTGTGTTTCTTGTGTCCTGTTCTGAGGACACTCAATCTTTCGAAGACTCTATAGACCTTCAGAATTCAATAACCCTGGATATCGATGCAATACAATTCAATCAGGGGAGTTATGAATTAGAAGGATCTTACATTATGGTCTTCGACCGCAAGGTCACCGGAGATGTCGGTGCTAAATTTGGTAAAGACCATAAAGCGGCCAACAATGCCGTAAAGGCCCTGGCCTCTGAGGTTTTAGGCAGTTACCAAATGAAAGGGGAACTTATAACGCATGTCTACAGCAAGACCCTGACCGGTGTCTCTGCTAACTTAACCGATGAGCAGGCAGCTGCTCTGAATGGCGATGACCGTATTGCCTATATTGAAAAAGACCAGATGTTTACCCTGGCCCCTCCTCCAGGTAAAGGTCCAGGCGGCGGCGGCGGAGGTTCTGATCCACAGGAAACACCATGGGGTATAAGTCGCGTCAATGGCGGGGCCACTTATTCCGGTAATGGAGTTGCCTGGATCATTGACAGTGGAATAGATTCAAACCATGAAGACTTGAATGTTGATGTAGGTCGAGGGTTCAATGCGTTTACCAAAGGCAAGGATTCTGATCTTACGCAGGATGGAAATGGGCATGGAACACATGTGGCTGGCACAGTGGCTGCCATTAACAACAGCATTGGTGTAATAGGCGTCGCTGCAGGAGCTACGGTTATTCCCGTAAAGGTGCTGGATAGCCGTGGTAGCGGATCGTACTCCGGAGTCATTGCAGGAATTGACCATGTTGCAGCAAATGGGTCTAACAGTGATGTAGCCAATATGAGTTTAGGTGGTGGATTTTCACAAGCAGTTAATGATGCAGTAGAAGCAGCAGCGGCCACCGGAGTAAAATTCGCTTTGGCAGCCGGGAACGAAAGTACCAATGCGGCAACTAAATCTCCAGCTTCTGCGAACGGGAATAATATTTTTACCATTTCGGCCATGTCGCAGGGAGACAATTGGGCTTCCTTCTCTAATTATGGAAACCCTCCGGTTGATTTCTGTGAACCGGGTGTAGCTATAAAATCTACCTGGAAGGGTGGCGGATACAATACCATCAGTGGAACATCCATGGCATCTCCCCATGCCTGTGGTTTATTGCTTCTGGGTACTATCTCTAATGGTGGGAATGTTTCCGGAGATCCGGATGGCAATGCAGATACGATTGGAGTGTATTAAACAATTCACTATACACATTAAATAAAAGGGGCTCTATGCCCCTTTTATTTTATGGCGGCACATCTAAGAATTTTAACCCAGGTACCGTTCATAGGCAGTATATTTGCTTTTTTGTAAGGCACCTTGTTTCGGCGGTGCACTATTAGTAGTAAAAAAATATGGCATTTAAAAAATTGCATCCCCATTTGCATGAAGCGCTTGAACGTTTTAAGATAGAAAAGCCCACCCCCTTTCAAAAAAGCAGCATTCCTGTGATAAAAAGCGGGGCCAATGTCTATTGCACGGCTCCCAAAGTCAGTGGCAAAACCACCACCCTTATTCTAACGACCCTGCAAAAACTGCAGTGTGAGGCGGAAGGAAAAGCTCCAAGGGCCATCGTACTGGTGGAGAACAAGGAAAAGGTTTTGGAGTTATATTCGGCTTTTTTAGCTTATACCCAATACAGTTCCTTAAGAGTTTATGCTGGCTATATGCAGCTGCATATTGATGTACAAAAGTCGGAAATATTTGCCGGCATAGACATTCTTATCACCACGCCGAGATCCTTACATAAATTGTTCTTATTGAATGGGGTAAATACCACACAATTAAAGATTTGCAGTATAGATGACGGGGAGTTCTTACTACAGAAATCGGAGTATACAGCCATGCTTTCGATCACCCAGAGCATACAAAAATGCCAGTATGTCTTGTATTCGGAAAACCTGCCTCCCAGGCTAAAACGCTTTGAAGAGTATTTTATGGAGCGGGCCCGGTATGTTTCAATCCCGGATAGCGAATAGCTGCACTCCAAAAAAAGGCTGTTTAAGTATGGCCGTAGAAACAAACAGCAGGGAAATAAAATTAATGTGCGCACTATTGAAACGGGTTCTTATATAATTTGATATCTTTAAGGGAAGTAAAGGCGAAGTACCTTTATGTATTCTAATTTTTAAGCAAGAAAACGATGAACCGATTCAAAAAACTAAAATTCACAGCCCTAGTGGCCGTATTGTTCCTTTTTATTGGCGCCGGGGCCCTGTCCTCCTGCCGCGATACCAAGAAAAAAGAAGACACTGAAATGTCTGAAGAACAAGCTGAAAGTGAGGAACATCCAGAAGGTGCAGAACACCCTACAGAAGAAGCGGAAGAGCATCCTGAAGGAGCTGAACATCCTGAAGGGGAACATCCTACCAAAAAGGATTCAGTAGGGAGTTAATATAATGTCCGTTACTTAATTGAGTTGTTTCGCTTTCCGCTGAAACGAAAAGAAAGTTTTTGGAAAAGCGGGGGTATTTCCTATTTCCATCACCGGATAGGCCAGAAAGTTAATGGGTCCGCCCATGGGTCCGGGATCCAATCTGAGGTCCCGCCCCTTGGTGAACTCTATTCTATTGGCCGGGTGCCTGCCAAAATAGTAGGTGGCCAGAGCAGTATATTTATTGGCTTCACTGATGTCTACGGGCCACCATTTGCCTTCCGCATAAAATTCTGCCCAGCAATGATACCCATCGATACCTCCCTCATCTCTGTCTGAAGGAATTCCTGCCCCTACGGCAAAACGAGCCGGTATATCGGCCGATCTGGCTAAGGAAATAAACAGGGAATGAAATTCCGTACAGTTGCCCGTTAGGGCATCACAGGCGTACACCGCATCGCCGGTGCCATAGGTCCCCGCTTTGATGTATTTCATATTGTCTATGATATAGTCGTACAGCGCCCGGGCCCTCATGATATCCCCATCCCCACCTTTTACACCGATAATGGAATCGGCCATTACCTTAAAACGGTCCCCTACCGGCATCAGCAAGCTGGGATTAAGATAATCGATCACTGATGAATCATCTTCATAGGGATTCTTTTCCTGCCGGATTACATCATATACCATCCTTAGCGTCTCCCCGCTTTGCTCCGGACCAAGCTTCCATATAGAGAATGGAGTTTCCGTAATAGGATTCTTTCAACATCTGATGTGCCACCGGAGTTTTAATTTCTTTGATAGCAATCTGCTGAAATCGGTCGGACTGTGGCACAGGGATCCAAATTTTGGCCGCTTCCGTAATTTCCGGTAGGGTAACCTCATACCGAAATTCGAACTGGTCCTCCCCTTCTATGATCCCCAGCAGATCGTTGGAGGCGTTTTCTATGGGCTTTCGGTACCAGGTCTTGTCCTTTCGTTGTTTCCAGGTGTAGAAAGGCTTCCCGTTAAGTTTGTGCAGTGTGGTCTCTGTTACGGTCATGTTCCCGGGATCACCTTCCAGGAAAAAATCCACATCGTATACATCCCCACTGATATCTGCGAGGTCCACACAGGCAAAATGCCGTCTGGGACCAAGGTTTGAGAGGTATTCGGTGTGTACCCGTACCAGTTTCAGTCGGAGGTCGCCTTCATCAGTGGTCATATTAAAATAGCCTCCCCCCTCTGCTACTTTCTTCTCAATATTGGCCTTTATTCCTGCTTCAATATCGGCGGTAACTACCTTGGGCACGTCCATAGCGAGTGCTTTATCTTCTTTTTTTTCTTTCTTGCTTGTTTGGCAACCTGTAGCCAGGGCCAGGAGCAAAACCACTAATAGTTTGATTTCTTTCATCGTGTACGCTTCAATCTGAAAGCATGAAATTACGACATTTCCATTGGTATCCCAATTTCTTACTTTCTAGAATCATAGTGGTCATTCACAAAATTTATCCTAGTTTTAAAGGTACCAACCAAAATGACCGGACTTATGCTTAACTTTTTCAGGAGAATCAGAAAACAGCTCGCTAAGGACAATCAATTTAGAAGATATTTTCGGCTATGCCTTTGGGGAAGTGGCACTTATTATGATCGGTATTTTTATGGCCCTGCAGCTGCAGAATTGGAATGAAAGGCGAAAGCAGGAGATCGAATTCAATGTGATCCTGGAACAGGTGTACAATGCGGTTTTTTATGATGTGGATAAATTCAAGAATCAGATTGGGAGCATGGAGTATCAAATCGGAGTTCTGGATTATATTCTTAGTAAGCCGGATAGTATCCCCAGGGAAAGGCTCCCTTATGCGTTATACAATGGGGCATTTGACAACTTTAAATCGTACCAGTCCGATGTTTTCTTCTATGCAAACGACCTGGTGTCTGATTACAATAATCTGGAACGGAATGAACTCATCAAACAGATCTCGGGCTATTTAAATATAGTGCGAAGTGATGGAAGCTCCACCTACGATATCAGCAACACTGATATGCTGACCGATTTTTTAATCGCTGAAGACCTCGCCTACCCTGAAATGAATAGGGAGGATCTTAATATAGGTTGGGTACAGAACCCCACTCCAAATTATTATAGTGAAGCCAGGTTGGATCAATTGCGAAACGATATTAAAACAGAGAAGTACCAGGCAATTTTTAAAACTTACCGAAGTCAGAAAATTGTCTATAGAAGGGGCGCTCAAGCCAAGCTAAATTACGGGAATTCTATCCTGGAACTGATCAAGGCTTATAACCCTGATGTTCGTGTGATCTATGCCAACGTAGGTATTATAGGAACCTCCCTCGATGGGTATGATGATGTGGGGGGCAGATCTACCCCCATGCAGCAAACAGATATCAAAAACAGTATTTGGGAAGCAGAACTCTTCCTAAAGAAAGGCACCGTAAAATTCAGGTGTAATGATAGCTGGTTGCGCAATTGGGGCAGTGATTTCGGAGACGAGAATATTCTATCCGGAAATGCCATCCCCGATGGGAACAATATTGAGCTTGAAGAAGGTACCTACCATATTAAACTCGATCTGAGCAACTACACCTATGAATTTACGAAGCTAGACTAGGCCTTGGAAACTGAAAATACTATTGCTTCCCTGGATTGGCTTCGATCTCGCGTAGCATCTCCCTGGCATGTTTCCCGGTATCTCCTTCGGGATCCAGGGAAATCGTTTTGGTAAATAATTCCGCGGCTTTAGCGGTATTCCCGGATTTCATGTACGCTTCCGCAAGGCTATTCCAGGCATTGGCTGAAGCAGGAAAAAGTTCTGTATTTAACTTAAAAATAAAAAAGGCCTCCTCGTACTGCTCACTATTTAACATGGCATCCCCTGCCCTGTTGAATTCGGCCTCAAAATCAAAGAATTGATAACTGGGATCCTTTAACATACGCTCCGCCTCAGGTTGTATCTGATCTGCCTTTCCGCTGGTAAACAGTTCGGTAAAGTAAGTCATAGGGTTGGCAATAAAATTACTGTCTGAATAAGCCAATGCGGCTTCTAATGCAGGATCCTGATTGGTGCGGTATTGCTCAAAGGTAAGTCCGGTGGCTAACTGAGGATACAGGGCCGGGCGGTTCTCCCATTGGGGTTTGTCTTGCCACCAGGCAAAGGACAAATAGGCCTTCATTTGCGTATTAGGGAGCGTAAGGGGATTATTATCCCCATAAAAATTGATATTCTCTGCCGTGGGTTCCCCAACAAAAAGGGCATTGGTATAGGTATGCAATTCGTTCACCAGATTCTGACAGGCAGAGAAGGTCCGCCGCCCAATGATCACGATAAATTTCCCGGGCTGGTTGATTTTTTTATTCGCGATCACCCCGGTCACTATAGGCTTGTTCTTATAATTGTTTCCACCTCCATTTAAGCGCACATCCAGAATCAGTTTCTCCACCTCATGAGTATCGATAAAATCGAATACTTCTGCATAGAATTCCGGAATGGGCTGAATAGAATCGTCCATGATTTGGCTATGCCGTACATAGACCGTTTTTTCTTCTTTCAGGTATTCGTAGTAGTAGATCTTGTCTAACTTTTTTAAATATAAAGGTGTTTTGCTCAGGTCGCGCGACTCCAGCCAGTCCTCACTGGGGACTACCATCCCATACTGCCTTGGGAAGCGTTCAAAAGGCACCCCTTGCACTTTTTGATCAAATTTTTTCCCGTCTTTTTCCAGGGTAAGCACCACCTCTGTATTCATCTCTTTTAGTATTCCCTGCGCGTGCAGGAATTCCGGAAAGGTGAGATAATGAATGCCATAGGCCTTTGCGAAGGATTCATTTTCTACAGGTACTACCGGGCGCATCTGTTTTATTGCTTCTTCTGTAGATACGCCTCCAATAGCTATAAGTTTTGCACCCAGGGCATTCTTATAATCCTTGTGTACCCCTTGTAGAAAAACCCCGTCATCGTACTCATACAAAACAATAGGCAATTCATGATACGGAATGACCCCTTCCCAATAGCCCATGACGGTGTGGCCATATTCAAATGTAGCCACCAGCCTCGCAAAAGCGACTAAAACTTCATGATCGGCCATTTTTGGAATCGACTCATAAAAAGCTTCCACTTCAGCATCAAAGGCTTCGGGTGTCGTCTTTTTAAAAAGGAAGGAGAAATTTTTATGGATGTTTTCCTGTAAGAACCGCAGGTCCTCCTGGTATTGGGTAGCCGTAAATTGATGTTGCGCAGATAAGTCGGCGATAAGTAGTAAAAAGAGGGTTCCCAGAAGAACAATTTTCATAAGGGATTGGTTCGTTTTCATGATGGATGAGTTTTTGTACATAGTATTGGACCACGATTTGGCCCATTTGTTACAATTTTATAACGCTACCCTACTTTCTCTATCCGTGCTTTTACAGATTTTGTGATGGGAGTTCTGCTTTGGTCAGCAAAATGATTGTAAGATACCAGCGGATTGGTTTCCCGGATCAGGCCAGGGCTCGCTCATCAGTTTATCTGGCGCAGGTTTTAAACCCCTTTTGAGGCTTGTACCATGTCAATTCTATTTTCGGGGGCCCACCCGCTCCTTTTACATTTATTTGGGGGCGGTAAAGCCCACATGTTCCTTGATCCAGGCATTATTATCCCTGAGGATACACGATAGAATTAGTTGTTGAACATCTTGGGATTGGGATAATTATCCGATTGATCTTCTATCCGCTCATCTAGACAAACAAAATCTTTTTCCAACAGCAGATGTACCTTGTTTTTGACATCTGCAGAGACGGTAGTTTCGAACCCCACTGTTTCGTTCTTGTCCCATTGGTATATTTTATTGGCGCTGATCTGCAGGAGGATGGTCTTATTTTTAAAGCTGACTTCCATATCAGGAATAGCTGAACGCTTCACTGCATAGGTAAATGACTGAGGACCAAGATGGGTGGTCTCTTCAATATAACCTTTATCGCATAAGGTAGCTACCTCCGTTTTTGTGAGTCGGAACCGAATAGAATCGCCTTTAATTCTGATCTTCATAGTAATTACTAGTTTCAGAAGGAAAGTTACAATTAATTCAATTTTTACTTGAGGTATCACAAAAGAAAATTATCCAAAATTTTGTCTGATGGAAGTATTAGGACATTTACTCTGGTAAAACCAGTATCTTGCACCTTTATGAAAACAGCTGTGTCTGAAAGAATAGGCGTACTTCTTGGATTTCTTATGGGATGCAGCTTCTCACCACTGATGGCTCAGGATTATTTAGACATTGCCTCCTTCTCTTATTCCACTGCGTTAAACAGGTCTTATGAAGATGGGATGGTGGACAATGACATTGTAGAATGGAACTTAGGCCTCGATGTTCCTATTCCATTAACTCCCTCCAAGGTATTGATTACAGGGTTCATGGCTAACAGTATCGATGTAGGGCTCTATCCATCTCCCCAACCCAGGACCACGCTTTACGCACTTAGTATGCGACTTGGCTGGAATACCGTCTATTCCGAAAAATGGTCTGGAACCTATGTCTTTGTCCCGAAGGTTGCTTCCGATTTTACCAGCGGTTTTTCCAGAGGGAAGCAATTGGGTTTTATTGGACTTTTAACCAATACTAAGTCCGCGCGGTTAAAATATACCTATGGTCTGTATACCAATACAGAGGAATTTGGGATGCTTTTAGTGCCGCTCCTTGGAATTTATTACCGAAGTCCGAATGACCGATGGGAATACAACTTTTTACTTCCCGCCAGGGCCGACATTAATTATCGAATCAGTAAAAATACGTCAACCGGATTCCGTTTTGACGGATTAGGTAGTTCTTTTAGCATTCAAAATCCGGGTTTCCCAGATCATTATGTAACCAGGTCTTCACTTGAATTTTATGGATATGGCGAGGTTAAGGTGAGTCCCAATTTGTTTCTAAGGGCCAAAATAGGCTATGCGTACGCACGTAATTACAGGGTCTATAGTTCGGAAGACAAAATATCCCTTTCTCTGGTCGGTATATTCTTCGGCGATAAGAGAAATAGTCTTAATTCGGATCTCGAGGATGGATTTCAGGCAATGGCCAAATTGATCTATCGCTTCAATCTTTCGAAAAGAATTAAGTAAATTGTTTTAAAAAGTAATCAACTCCCATGAAAAATCTAATAAGAGCTATTGTAGCGGGCTATGGAGCCAAAAAAATTGGTGGCGGACGCTGCGGATGCATCGGTACTATTTTTGTTTTTCTAATCCTATACTGGTTGTTGGGATACGTCTTTAAGGTATTCTAGAGTTTTATAGATCGGAATCCGCTACTTTTGCGGGATGAACTTAAAAAGGCGCTCCCAACTAGAATTTGTAGGTCTCATGGCTGCCTTGATGTCGATTGCCGCTCTGGCCCTCGATGCACTATTGCCCGCCTTAGATATCATAGGGACATCTGTCGGTACTACCAGCTTATCCCAAAATCAATTACTTATCACCATCTTTTTTTTGGGCCTTGGTGTTGGGCCCTTACTTTTTGGCCCTATTTCCGATAGTATTGGAAGAAAACCCGTTGTCTATGTAGGCTTTGGTCTATTCATACTAGCCAGTCTTTTATGTGTCTATGCCCCCTCTTTTGAAATGATGATCACCGGACGAGTTCTTCAGGGGATTGCCCTTTCTGCTCCGAGGACCATTAGTGTGGCCATGATACGTGACCGGTATAGCGGCGATCAAATGGCCAGGATCTTATCCTTTGTCGTGGTTGTCTTTATTTTAGTGCCAATTGTTGCACCTACTATGGGTAAATGGGTATTAGACGCCTTTGGTTGGGAAGCTATTTTTCATGTGCAGGTAATTTTTTCTTTACTGGTTGCCTTTTGGTTTTGGAAGCGGCAGCCGGAAACGCTGACCCCTGAAAATCGCACTTCTTTTAGAATGAATGTCTTTGTAAATGGATACCGGGAATTATTGAATTATAAACAAACCATGGTATTTACGTTTATCTGGGGATTTATCACCGGTTCTTTTTTGGTGTATCTAAGCACTTCACAACAGATTTTTGAAGAGCAATATCTTATGAAGGAGTCCTTCCCATATATTTTTGCCACCCTGGCCATTACTATAGGTACAGCTACCCTTTTGAATGGCACACTGGTACTTCGTTTTGGAATGTTACGATTGATTACCGTGGCACTGGGGTTCTACATTTTAATCCCGCTTATTTACGTCATCTTGTTCCAATCGGGTGTAAATCCGCCCTATTGGGTGGTCCTGTGTTTCTTTGCTCTGGAATTCTTTGCGGTAGGTTTTATTTTTGGAAATCTAAGAGCATTGGCAATGCAGCCTTTGGGGCATATCGCAGGAATTGGTGCTGCCCTAACCGGATGCCTGGCTACCTTAATGGCCGTTCCTCTTAGTGCTTTTATCGGAAGTTATGTTGTGGATTCCGTCTTACCTGTATTTATTGGGTTCCTGGCCTGCGGGATAGTTTCCTACGGCATTCTTGGATATTACTATCTTTCAAAAAGACGCTTTTTAAATTTGTAAATCACCAGAACATCCTATCTTGTATCATATTTTTTTACGTCAAGAGATGCAAGGTGTTTTTTGAATTAAATTATTTGTGAATGTTAATTTGGGTTGCCTTTATTTTTCTCATCATAATTTTTCTTGCCTTAGATCTTGGTGTATTTAATAAACATGACCATGTTATAAGGAGTAAGGAAGCTAGTTTATGGACAGCTTTGTGGGTTACCGTTGCCTTGAGTTTTAGTGCAATTATTTATTGGTTATTCTCAGAGGGCCTTGTAGATAACCCGACCCAGATGACTCCTAATGCGGCCGTTTTGAATTATATCACTGGGTATCTTATTGAGTTATCCCTTAGCATAGACAACGTATTTGTGATCGCCGTGATCTTTTCTGCCTTTAGTATTCCACCATTATACCAGCATAGAGTTCTGTTTTGGGGAATTCTGGGGGCCATTGTGTTCAGAGCAATGATGATCATCTTTGGGATTACCCTTATCAATAGATTTGATTGGGTGATATACGTATTTGGAGTATTTCTGCTTTATACCGCCTACAAGATGTCTAAATCTGAGAGTATAAAATTTGACCCTAAAAATTCTCTGGCCTTTAAATATCTCAGGAAATTATACCCACTTACAAGCCATATGAACGGGCATCATTTTTTTATCAGAAGAATGGGAATCAAAGCCGCTACTCCACTGTTTGTGGCCCTGATTGTTATAGAATTGACTGATATTCTATTTGCGCTGGACAGTATCCCCGCGATTCTGGCTATTACCGCCGACCCGTTTATAGTGTTTAGCTCCAATATCATGGCGATCCTTGGACTCAGATCCATGTATTTTCTGGTCTCCAGAATGCTGAGTAAGTTCAGGTTTATTAATTATAGTCTTGTGGTGATCCTGGGATTTGTAGGGCTTAAAATGTTGGCGGCAGAAGTCCTGCACGTTCCGTCATGGATTTCATTATCCCTTATTGTAGTAGCCCTGGCTTCAGGTATCATTTCGTCCCTGCTGATCCCGGAAAAGACCGCAAAAAAAGAAGTCGATCCCGACTAAGCTAACCGTGGACCTTTGCCTTGCCGATATAGGTAAGGATCTGATGTTCCAGTTGTATGACCTTATCGAACTGACTTTGGTATTCTGCCAGATAGCGATTTGAGCTATTGCCTGAGGTATGAATCCCTGAAATTAATTGCTCATTCTCTTCCATTAAAGCTTCAAGCGCAGCTTTTAACTGCTCCATTTGCGCATAAAGTTTTGCTGTTTTGGGAACACAGTGATAGGATCCAAGTTGGTGGGAAAGGGACAAAAGATAGCGTTGTTGCCTTTCCAGATAATGGACGTGAGGTTTAGATGCTTTTTCGCTTTTAACGGGGGATGATGATTCTTTGAATTCCATGGCGCACAACTTAAAGAAATTGAAGTACTCTCTCAGTCTCCTTAAGGTACGAATTTTCTCCAATTATTTGTCAAATATTAACACAGAATTACGTTCCAACCACAAAGTAAAAGCATAGGCAGTTCATCCAGTGTGATATGCCCTGAGGAAAAAAAGTTTTGAATAGAATCAACTTACCCCAGTTTAGACTCAATGATCTTTAATGCATCCTGAACGGTTTGCATGGTATCCATATCCTCATTTTCGAGTGTGATATCAAAAGCATCTTCCACGTCTAACACTATGTCTATTAAGTTGGCAGAGTTAATGTTTAGTTCTTTGATAAAATTACTTGTGGGTTTTATGGAATCTACAGAAACATCTTCAGGGAGATACGGAGATATGATAGCCTTTAGTTTGGTATATTTTTCGTCTGTTGTCATAATCATTAATTAAATCGTTTAAAAATAACACATGCATTTACATCTCCAAAGCCAAAACTGGCCTTGGCAATTATCTGGGGTGCTTTTACTAATGTTTGTTGCAAGACTTTAGACGGATCAATGATCTGGGTTATCTCAGGATGTAAGTCTTCACAATTGGCATTGCCGTAGATCACTCCATTTGCAATTTGCAGGACCGAACCAACACATTCAATACTACCTGCAGCAGCAAGGCAATGCCCCAGCAGGCCTTTAAATGAATTGATGTATGGAAAGTCATTTCCATTTCTGCCTAATGCCTTGCTCCAATTTTCAATTTCTACCGGATCCTTAGTGGTAGCCGTTAAATGTCCATTTATGGAATCTATTTCGGCGGCTGCAACCTCAGTTCGTTCCAAAGTTTCCTTAATACAGCGTTGCACGGCTATATAATTTGGGGCCGTCATTGTCCCACCTGAACGTTGCCCACCACTATTTACTGATCCTCCAAGAACTTCAGCGTAAATATGGGCCTTGCGATCTAAAGCACTTTCCAGAGATTCCAACACCAAAGCGCCAGCCCCGCTTCCGGGAACAAATCCGGCGGCAGTGGCACTCATAGGCCGGCTGGCCATTTCCGGAGTCTCATTATAATTCCTGGGTAAGATCCTCATAGCATCAAAACCACCCCAAACATATGGTCCACTATCACTACAACTTCCGGTTAAAATCCTTGTCGCTTTCCCTGTGGCAATGCGATCGTAGGCCATCAATACTCCTTCGGTACCCGTTGTGCACGCTGAAGAATTGGTGGTTACCTGGTTCCCACATCCTAAAATTCCGCCTAAATAAGCGCTGATACCGCTGGCCATGGTTTGAATGACCGAAGTACTCCCCAGGCGTCTGGTATTGCCCTCATCTATCAGGTAAATAGCCTCTCTTAGCTTGTCTATGCCTAAGATTCCGGTGCCAAAAATAACTCCATTATCCCAATCGGCATCATTCTCCCCGCTGGGCTCTAATCCAGCATCATTCCAAGCATCGAGCCCGGCGATCACGCCGTAAATCAGCCCCGTGGAAACTAAACCTCGTTGCTGCAGTGATGTAAAGTAATTATCCAGATAACCTGACTTAAGTATTGGTTTTCCTGCTATTTGGCAACCAAAGTTTAGTTCTTTTAGTTGTGGATAAAAATCAATTCCACTGATTTTCTTATCCAATGCATTAGAGAATGAGATAATATCTAAGGCATTCGGAGCACATACGCCCAAACCTGTTATAACTACACGCTTATGCATTTTCCTTTATTTTGAACATTCCGGAAATGGTTCCTTTGCAAATAACCTCATTCCGGCTATTGTACATAGATACTTTACATTTTAATTTAGAAAAACGATAATAGATTTTTTCTGAAATAACCCTTACTTTTTCATTGGGATATACGGCATTCAAAAATTCCATTTGTACACTGCTCATGGCTATTTGAATGTCTGCAGGTGCTTTTTTCACTGTTTTACCCATCAGATAGATCCCAAGACAAACGACCCCTATCTGTGCACAGCACTCTGTAAGGATCACACCAGGTGTTACAGGAGAGTCTTTAAAATGGCCTCTATAAAATGGTAGGTCGTCCTTAAAAAAATAAGTGCCTTCACAACCTTTATCATTTATTTTATTGATCGTATCAACAAATAAAAAAGGATGTTCATAGGGTAATTGCTGCAGGATGTCTTTTACATTTTTCATTGCAAACTCTCCCCTCCATCGACCGTTATTATGGTGCCGGTGATCCATTTAGCTTCATCAAGACTTAACAGAAACACCGTATTTGCAACATCTTCGGGTGTAGTAAGGCGCCCGGAAGGGTTCCTCTTTAAGGCATATTCTTTAATACGCTCACTGTTAGGTATCATGGAAAAAGAAACGGTTTCTGTCACCCCTGCCTGAATGCAATTGGCTTTAACGCCCAGAGGTGCCAGTTCAAGGGCCATACTGCGCGTGAGTGCTTCCAGCGCAACCTTGGCAACTGAAACGGCTGCATAACCCGGAATTGCTCTTGTATTGCCTTCACTTGTAAAGGAAATGACACGCATATCGGCATCATTTAAGTTGGCGAAAAGAATCTCCTGAACCCATTCATACAAGCTAAGGGCCATTGCCTTTATGGTGATCTCAATGTCTGGTGATGATAAACTATTTTGAGGATCAGAGGACATTGGTTTCATAGTTCCTCTGGCAATGCTATGGACCAGCAACTTGATGGTATCCTCTTTGCGCATTATGCTGCCAAGATGCTTTAATACTTCTTTCCTTTTTTCAGAATTTAAGGCATCTGCATTGATTGCCAGAAAGCCGCGCGCCTGCTTTTTTATCTGTTGAAAACCGGTCTCAATAGATTCCATGTCGGCTCTTCTGTCTCTATGCACTATACAGATGGCATAGCCGTGCTTTGCTAACTTTTTAGCGGTTGCCAGACCCAATCCCCGGCTTCCTCCCAGGATGATTGCCCATTGCTTTGTAGTACTTCCCGACATTAACTTCTTTTCTGCAAGTATAAAAATACTCTAAATACATTTCTTTTTAACCTTTACCATTGCAATAGCACCCTTTGGGCTGAAAACCCTGGGCCAAAACTAAGGATAAGCCCCTGCTCCCCTGCGGGAATCTTTTTTTCCATAAATCGTTCCAACACATAAAGCACCGTAGTACTGCTCATATTGCCATAAAGCTCTAAGGTTTCCCGGGTATCATCAATATTCTTCCCTAATTTTCCAAAAAGATCTTCAACAGTCTGGACGATCTTTCTGCCCCCGGATGGAAAATTAGATGCTCTACCCTATCCATCGAACTATGGTGCTTTTTTAGAAATGGATGCACTATATTCGGAAAATGGTGCGAAATAGTTTCTGGGACCGCAGGATCCAATATCATTTTTAAACCTGTGATTACAAGGTCAAAACCCATTAAATGTGTTGCATTTTTAAAATGGTACATTTCCTCCCCTACTATACACGGGCCTCTGGCCTTCTCTTCTGAAGATAGCAACACACAAGCTGCTCCATCACCAAAAATAGCCGCACTTACCATATTGGCCATAGAGAAATCATTTAATTGAAAGGTGGCTGTCGGACTTTCAACGGCAATAACGGCAGCTCTTTTGCCCGGATTAGATCGTAAAAAATTACTGGCATAGATCATCCCCGATACCCCGGCAGCACATCCCATTTCGGTTACCGGCAAACGAACAATATCTTGTCGTAATCCCAATTCATTAATGATGTAAGCGTCCAGAGACGGGATCATGATCCCTGTACAGCTTACCGTAATGATATAGTCTAAACTTTCCGGGGTCCACCGACTCTTCTTCAGCACTTTCTTTAAAACTGCCGTTCCCAATTTTTTTGTTTCACGAGCATAGATCTGATTCTTTTCTTCAAAAGAAGTGGCGGTAAAAACTTCTTCAGGGTCCATTATACTGTACCTCCGATCCACACCTGCACCCTCGAAAATCTTTCTGACCTTTCGCATAAAACGTGCCTCCTGTCCAGAAAGCCATATATCAACAAGGGGTAAAATGTCTTTGGTGTCTCTGTAATACCGCGGGAGTTCTTTGGCTACAGACACCACATGTACTTTATTCATAGCAATTTACGTATTTGGATGCTTCAGGATCCATTCATATCTAAATGCCCACCTCCATTGAACAATGGAATTCATTGTCGGTACAGCACCATATAACATAGTAAAATCTTTTTTTGTAAAACCACTTTTAATAGAAACCAAGCCGTCATGTTTGGCAATAGCTGTTTTCATAAATACCCGGCTAAATATTTTAAATAGGGCAAACCCGATTTTATTACGATCCAGATCATTTATGATGATTCCAATGGTTGTCAATTGTGCGAATTTTTTCAAGAAAATCTGGATCTGTTCCCGTGAAAAATGATGTAAAGTTAAGGTACAAAGAAGGATATCACAATGGTATTCTTCCGGTTTTAAAGTGAGTACATCTTGAATTTTATACTCTATATTAGGGTAAACTCTGCTGAATTCTTTGGCAATATTGATCGAATTCTCATTCAAATCCAGGCCAATCAGTGTAATATTCTGATGCTTTTCCCTGAAGTGATCGGCTACTTCCCTCAACATACTGCCGTCTCCACAACCTATGTCCATTACGGTATATTTTTCTTTGGGTTGTTCTTTAAATAATCGTTCCAGTGCTTTAATGGTGATCTTATTCCCTCCCAGCCATTTATTGGCAAGGGTAATATCTTTTAAAATGGTTCTGATCTGTTTCTTATCTAAACTGAGATCATCCATGAATTCCTTTTCGGTGCTTCGTTCCCTAAAACGGATCATAATTCTATCGGTTTTCCATGTGTTCTTTTTATGATACGCCTGAGTATCCCCGGCGATAAAACTGCAAGAGTGAAAAGAATATCTGCCACTTTTGGGGACATCAGCAACTTTTGCAGGCGCCTACCTGTTCGAATTCGTTTTCCAAAAGTACGCTGCCATTTTAAAGCGTACTCTTTTTCCAACCGATTACGATCTGATGATGCTTCTTTTAAGTAGGCATGGATGAGTTCTGAAGCTATTTTAGCACTGTGTATGGCCATGGCCATCCCATTACCACATAAGGGGTGAATGAGTCCGGCAGAATCCCCGCACATAATTACATGGTCTTCAACAGGCTCTTTTTCTTCGAAGGAAATCTGAGCAATAGTCAGGGGTCTATCAAATTTAATGATCGCTTTCTTTAGAAAATTGGCTAAATATGGATTCTGTGCAACTATAAGCGTATTAAAATCTTCAATATTTTGTTTTTTTTGAAAACTCTCATAGGTCGCCAGATAACAAAAATTAACAGCCCCGGATTCTGTTTTGGACAACCCTCCGTAGCCTCCTTCAAAACTGTGAAGCCCCACCAGATCGTCTGGAAAATCATCATACGCATAATGCGCTTTTACCCCAAGCCAGGGCGATTTTTTGGCGATAAAATTGCGCGACAGCATCTTATCCAGATTCGAGCGTTTTCCAAAGGCGCCAATGGTTATTGGTGCCTTATAACTTTGATCAGTATTTGTTTTTACCGTAAAAACATCTTGCTTAAAAGCAATGTGTTCAACTGAACAAAACACAATAGAAACCCCAAGATCTTTGGCCCTTTGGTAAAGACAATGATCCAGGGCATAGCGACTTATACCCAGCGCACCCAGAGGCAGGGAAAGTTGCAGGGAACGTCCTTTTTTGGTGCTGAATTGAAGGGTGCTAATTTCAATAGTTGTGGGAAGTATTACCCCAAGCTGGTGAAGGTAAGGCACTACCTCGTTAGACAGGTATTCACCACATACCTTGTGATTTGGGTAGGTTTCTTTTTCAAGCAGCAGAATGCGATGGTTATATTTCCTCAAATGAATGGCCGCCGTTAGTCCGGCCAGTCCACCCCCAATAATGATCACATCATACGTAGCCACTAGCGAAAGATACATATTCCTAAATGAAAAAACCCGACAAGATTGCCGGGTTTTATAAAAGTATGCAAAGGAATTTATCCTTTTGTGTTCTGGATGGCCTCCTGTTTTAATTCTTCACTGGCGATAATCCCCAATTCAACACGTCTGTTTTTTGATTTACCTTCCGCTGTTTCATTATCTGCCACAGGTTGGGCTTCCCCATACCATTTGGTAGTAAATCGGGTGGCATCAATCCCTGGGCGATTAGGTAATTGGTAACAGATTCAGCTCTTAATTTGGATAGTCCTAAATTATACTCATCCGAACCGGCACTATCTGTATGACCTTCAACCAGGATCGCTGTCTTTGGATATTCCTTAAAAATACCGGCTAGTTTATTCAAAGTTTCTACGGACGTTCCTTTGATATTAGATTTGTTAGTGTCAAAATAGACCCCGGCGCCTTCATTAAAGGTAACGTTGATCCCTTCTCCTACCCGGGTTACTTCGGCACCCGGAATTTCTTCTTCGATACGTTCTGCCTGCCGGTCCATTCTATTGCCGATATATCCACCCGCGGCACCGCCTACGACACCGCCAATAATGGCACCTAGTACAGTGTTACCTTTGCCAATATTGTTTCCGATTACCCCGCCAATTACAGCACCTCCCGTGGTACCAATTACTGCTCCTTTCTGAGTGTTATTTGCATTTTTTACCGCATTGCATCCCAGACCTAAAATTGCGATCAATAAAAGTAGTCCTGCTTTTTTTATCATCTTATTCATTTTTAATTTTTAGTAAATTCATAAACAATGGTTACCGGTTTGGCATCTACCATTACATTCGATTTTAAAATCATTTCGTTCTCGCTAAGCGAGGCAATATTCAAGCGATACCCGAGGCCACCTGATATATCATTTCGTTTCTCATCAATATATTTGAACTGCAATTGATTGCTGTAGTTGGATGGATTGCTCACCACCGACCAACGAATAAAACGATCCCCTCCTTCACACAAGGAACCGGATTTAATGGTATAACGCCCGGTGCTATTGTTATCGCGAAAGAACCAGTTGCTATCCTCAAAACAGATAGCATTGGCATCGTTGAAAACCACTGCTTTAAACATTCCCTGGTTATTTTCGTAATGAATATCATTTAATGTCCAGGTGCCGCTAATCAGATTTCTCTGATCTCTGACATCTTTAGAGATTCCGCAGGATGAAACAAGTGCTACAACCAGTAACAGGCTTAATTTTCTAATCATGTTTTTAATATTATTGTTCGCAGTTATATACGGAATAAAGCCGCCGTTGGCTCTTTTTAAAATGCATCTTTTTACAATTAATTGTAAGAGGTTGAAGTATAGTATGATTAATAGGCAACCAATTCATTTAAAACCTCTAAAATTCGGGCTTTGGGTAAGTATTGTTCCTCTAATTGCCTGGCAAATGGTATAGGTGTTTCCAGGCTCCCAACGCGCCTGACAGGCGCATCCAAATATTCAAAACAATGTTCCATGACGAGGGCCGAAATATCACTGGCAATACCTCCAAAGAGGCTATCTTCCTGCACAACCATACATTTCCCTGTTTTTCTTACAGATTCATAAATAGTCTCCATGTCTAATGGCTGTAAGGTTCTCAGATCAATAAGATCTGCCTTAATCTGCGGATTGGCTTTCCAGGATTTCCAAGACCCAGTGTACCCCGGCCCCATAGGTTACGATCGTTACGGATCCCCGGTACTTTACAAGACTCGCTTTACCAAAAGGCAAGGTGTAATAGCCTTCAGGCACATCCTGATACATACTGCGATACAGTGCTTTGTGCTCAAAAAACAGAACGGGATTCGGGTCATTGATGGCTGTTGCCAGAAGCCCTTTGGCATCATATGGAAATGCCGGATAGACGACCTTTAAGTCCGGGTGTTTTAGTAAACCAGGCCTCGTTAGTTTGGGAATGAAATGGCCCGGCTCCTACTCCTGCACCGCATGGCATTCTAATAACCACATCTGCCGGTTCATTCCATCTGTAGTGAACTTTGGCAAGATAATTTACAATCGGATTAAACCCACTGCTCACAAAATCTGCAAACTGCATCTCCACCACGCTTTCATCTTATTGATAGATAAGCCCATGGCGGCCGCAACAATTGCCGATTCACATATAGGGGTTTTCTTACGCGCTCCCCAAAAGCTTCTACAAATCCCTCCGTAATTTTAAAAACACCACCATATTCGGCAATATCCTGACCCAGTAATAACCAGGTTGGGATGTTTCTCCATGGATTGGCGCAATCCTTGAGAAATCGCATCTACCAATCGTATATTAGCTACTTTATTTATTTTCATTAACCTCTTGATATATCAAATTCTTTATATACATCATTTAATTCATTAGTTTCAGTGCTATGTACAATGTCTTCATTAAAAGCCAGCTGTAAATTCTCATCTATTTCATGAATAATTCCTTCTTAATAACACTTCTTCCTCTTCAGAAAGAATATCCTTCATTCTTGTAAGTATTCCAGATAATTTTCTATAGGATCTTTTGCCGCCCAAACATCCAATAATTGCTGAGGAACATATTTAGTGCCACTGGCCTCTTCATGTCCTCGCATCCGAAAGGTTTTAAACTCCAAAAGAACGGGTCGTGGCCGTTGACGTATGCTTTTACTCAAAGCCTTTACCTTAGTATATACTTCAAGAATATTATTGCCATCAATTATATAGGATTCTATACCATAGCCTTTGCCTTTATCCGCTATATGTTTACATCTGAATTGTTCATTCACTGGGGTCGATAAGCCATATCCATTATTTTCTACGCAAAATAATACCGGCAATTCCCATACCGCAGCAATATTTAAAGCTTCATGAAAATCACCTTCACTAGTAGCTCCTTCACCTGTAAAAACAGCAGTAACCCTTTTATTTTTTTGAAGTACATCGGCAAGGGCGATACCATCTGCCACTCCTAATTGCGGACCAGATGAGAGATCATGCCTACAATCTTATATTCCTGGGTACCAAAATGAAAACTTCGATCCCTGCCTTTGGTAAAACCACTCATTTTCCCTGCCATTGGGCAAAAAGCCGATGCAAAGGAATGTTGCTCGTGGTAAAAACTCCTAGATTTCTATGCATGGGCAAGATGTACTCCTCCGGGTCCAAAGCCATGGTAACACCCACCGAAATGGCCTCCTGCCCGATTCCGCTAAACCATTTGGAAATTTTACCCTGCCGTAAGAAGTATCAGCATTTTCTCTTCTATCATGCGGGGCTTGAGCATTCCCTTATAGAGGTCTATAAGTATCTCTGATGTAAGTCCATGGTGTTGAAATTGCATTGAGTAGTATAATACGATTTAGCGTATAAGAATGCAGTAAATGTAGCAAAATTGCAGTGAAGATCTCCTCCTAATTACGCTCAAATTGGTTTGAGAATTTAGTAACTTTGAATCTTTACATAAAACAAATAATATGAATGCCATTCCAAGTGTGGATCTCAGAGGATTATTTATCAGAAGATCCAAACGCAAAAAAAAGCAATTTGTCAAGGATTTGGGAAGTGCTTTTGAGGAAATTGGCTTTGTAGCGCTCAGTGGTCACTTTCTTATCGGAATACCTTGATTGAATCCTTATACGCCGAAATAAAAAAATTCTTCGCACCTGCCGCAGGAGGTAAAGGATACGTATGAAATTAGAAGGTATTGGAGGGCAGCGTGGGTACACTTCTTTTGGAAAGGAACACGCCAAAGGAAGAAAGGTAGGTGATCTAAAGGAATTTTGGCATTTTGGTCAATATGTAGAAGACAATCCGAAACTGTTAAAGGAATATCCGCCCAATGTATCAGTAACGGAACTGCCTGATTTTAATAAGGTGGGAAAAGAAACCTACAAAATGTTGGAAAAAACTGCCAAATATGTGCTAAGGGCGTTGGCGCTGCATCTGGATCTTGAAGAAACCTATTTTGACGCAGTATATTAAAAACGGAAATTCTATCCTTAGGCCTATTCACTATCCTCCTATCACTGACGAACCCAAAAATGCTATTCGAGCAGCCGCACATGGAGATATTAATCTAATTACCTTATTGATGGGAGCTCATGGGAAAGGATTGCAGGTGAAGAACCATAAAGGAGAATGGATCGATGCCATAGCCAGCACAGGATCAGTTGATGATCAATGTTGGCGATATGCTGTCAAGATTATCCAATAACAAGCTGAAATCTACCATCCATCAGGTAGTGAATCCGCCACGAGAACTTTGGGGAAGTTCCAGATATTCCATTCCATTTTTTATGCACCCTATTGGAGAAATGCCCCTCAATTGCCTGGAGAATTGTGTAGATGAGAAGCATCCTAAAGTTGTATAGTGATATCACGGCAGGTGAATTTCTTAATGAACGTCTTGTAGAACTTGGCCTCATTAAAAAATAAGTGAACCCAGCGATTTATAGCCCATTTTCTATGGATCTTACAAGATCAATTAAAAAATCTATTCCCGGATCATCAGCCTTCGGAAGAGCAGATTCAACCAATAAAGAAAAATCATAAATTTTGGGTACAGGACGAGCCTATACTCTGTAAATATGAGAAACGCAAAGGAAAACCGATCACCATCCTGGAAGGATATGAAGGCAACAGATGCCGATCTAAAGAAACTTGCAAAGGACATTAAAAACCCTATTGGGCGTTGGCGGCACTTATAAAAATGAACAGATCATTATTCAAGGTGATTACAGGGATAAGATCATGATATTTTTGCAGGAAAGGGTTTTAAAACAAAACGTGTAGGCGGATAATGTTCAATTATCATGGAATATTTCCATTCGGAAACTAAAACACAGCTAGTTACGCATAAGTATTTTGTTAATTATTTTAATCTTTATCGATTAAGTGTTACTTTTAATCTACAGAACCTAAACATCACTTCCTGAGAATGAGTACGCAACTGCATATCACTAATGGCGATAGTTTTACCCAACGGCTAAAAACACTACCGTTTAAAGGAGATATCATCACCTGGAGAGAAATGCTGTGCGAAGGAAGAACTGAGACCAATGTTGGAAGTGAGTCTTTTTGGAAAACACGCTTTGAATTTCTTCATAAGAATTACAATGTATAGCAAATCCTGGTTTATAGAAAAAACACTAAAAGAATATCGCAGTCTATGTAATCATAAACAGCAGGACGAGATCATTCTTTGGTTTGAATATGATCTGTTTTGCCAGATCAACATGATCGCCGTCTTAAGCTGGTTGAAGACCCATAGGCGCGATGCACAAATATCTTTGGTCTGCAGTGGTAATGAAGATGGAACGGATACCTTATATGGTTTATGTGACATATGACGATGACAAGTTGAGACTTTATATCAAAAAGCGGATATTTCTCACCCAGGATGATATAGAATTTGCCGACTATGTCTGGCAATTGTATTGCAGTGACAATCCAATACGACTGGAAAATATGTCTGATTTTGAACATTATCACTTCGACTATCTTTCCAAGTGCTATCAAGGTGCATTTAAAACGGTTTCCGTCCATTAAAAATGGGCTGAACGAGTTGGAAAACCGAATATTGCAGCTTGCTGCAGAACAAAAGCCAAAAACCAAAAAAGCACTTGTTCAAAATATACTGAAAAATCAGGGTTATTACGGGTATGGTGACACTCAGTTTGATACGAATCATAACCACCTAAAACCATTGTTTACCTCCTATAGTCCTGTTCGTCTCTCTAAAAAAGGGAAAGACATACTGGAAGGTAAAACTAGTTTCTATTCTCAGATCAGGGATAATGAATCGTATTTAGGAGGTGCGCTGAAATACAATTTCCTATACAACGACGAATCCAGACGGATCCTAAAATTATAAGATGCAATTAGGGCCCTCAGAACTGATCCTCAACGAGGAAGGCAGGATTTATCATTTAAACTTACTTCCCGAAGAGACTGGCCGATATCTATTATTCTGGTAGGTGACCCTCAAAGAGTATCGCGCGTTTCACAACATTTTGATTCTCTGGAAATCAAACAACACAAACGCGAATTCATCACCCATACCGGCTGGCTTAAAAAATAAACGAATCAGTGTCTCTCCACAGGAATTGGAACAGATAACATAGACATTGTGCTGAATGAATTAGATGCCCTTGCCAATATTGATCTAAAATGCAGAAAGGTTAAAAGAAAGAAAAAAAAAGCTCATCTTCATAAGGATTGGTACTTCTGGTGCCATTCAGCCAGACATCGCCGTCGACACCTTATTAATAAGTGAGTATGCCATGGGATTCGACAATCTATTGTACTATTACCAAAGTGAGGCCATACGTTTTCACGCTTTTGAAAAAGCGTTTTTTGAACATAGTCAATGGGGAGACCCATAATTCTCAGCCATATGTGGTGAAATGTGATCAGCGATTGCGTCATCATTTTCTTGATGAGGATGTCATCAATGGGTTCACAGGGTCCAATGTAGGATTTTATGGACCTCAGGGCAGGCATTTAAGACTGCCCCCAAAGACCCGCTATTACATGATACATTATCTCATTTTCTTTTGATCAGCGCAAATTGACCAATCTGGAGATGGAGACATCCGCCATATATGGCCTGGCTGCCATGATGGGCCATAAGAGCACTTTCCTTGAACGCTATCATTGCGAATAGGGCAACTAGGGAATTTTCAACTCGATCCTGCCAAGACCATAGACCGGCTTATTGAATGGACCTTAAAAAAATTGATTACACTTTGAAAAAAATAAGAATTGCTGGTGTACCGGAACACTTCAACCTGCCCTGGCATATGGCCATTGAAGAAGGTGCCTTTGAGGATCGGGAATTGAGATGGCATGGATAGAGGTGCCGGAAGGGACGGGGCAGATGTGCAGTCTGTTGGAAAAAAGAGAAACAGACCTGGCCATTATTCTAACAGAAGGCATCACAAAAAGTATTGCCGATGGAAATCCTGCTAAGATCGTACAAGGATATGTTGGCTCGCCCCTGCTTTGGGGGATACATGTAGCCGCAGGGAGCCAGCTATCAGAAACTTTCTGAACTCAAAGGCACAAAGGCCGCTATCAGCAGATTTGGCAGCGGAAGTCACCTTATGGCACATGTGATGGCAGAAGAACAACAATGGAATTCAGCTGACCTTTCTTTTGAAGTGGTGCATACGCTTTCAGGAGCTGTAAAGGCATTGAAAAATGGGGATGCCGATTATTTTATGTGGGAACATTTTACAACCAAACCCCTGGTACAGGAGGGGGTCTTTGAAGATTGTCTGACTGCCCTACTCCATGGCCCTGTTTTGTGGTTGCCGCAAACAACTATCTTATTGAAAAGGACAAGGGCCTTTTAAGACACGTGTTGGAGATAATCATAAATAACTATACTTTGGAATTTAAAAGGATTCCCAGTATTGACAGAACCCTGGCAAATCGCTACCATCTGCCTCTTCAAGACATAAGGAATTGGCTTGAACTTACCCGATGGACCCAAAGTCAACTTTCAAAACAAGTAATTGATAATGTACAAGATAGACTAGTTAATCTAAAGTTAATATCCAAGAAGATAGATTCCTCAGATATACTTACCAATGTATAGGAATAGCGCCTTGATCTCCTAAAAGTTTGTTCGTTTTGGTAAAATGCTTATTACCAAACCACAAGCCTCTGTTGGCACTGAGGGGAGAAGGATGTCCTGAAGTTAAAACATGATGTTTCTCCAGGTTAATCAAGGGGATCTTTTTTTTCGCATATCCGCCCCACAACAAAAAGACCAATCCCTTTTTTTTGTTTGAAAGTAAGTTGATGACCGCATCAGTAAAGATTTCCCAACCCTTTTTCTGATGGCTCCCTGCTTCTCGTGCTCTAACCGTTAGGGTAGCATTCAGCAATAGGATGCCCTGGTTTGCCCAACGCTCTAAATTACCGCTCTCGGGATAGGGAACACCGAGGTCATTCTCAATTTCCTTAAAAATATTAATTAGCGATGGTGGGTGCGGCAAACCGTCCCTAACGGAAAAACAAAGTCCGTTCGCCTGATCCTGCCCATGATAGGGGTCCTGTCCAATTATAACCACTTTGGTGTCTTCAAAGGGGCTGTGGTTAAAGGCCGCAAAGATCCTATTGCCTTTTGGGTAACAGTTATGCTGCGCATATTCTGCTTTAACGAAATGGGCTAGATTTTTAAAGTAGGGCTTTGAAAATTCTTCCTTTAGCAACCCCTTCCAGCTTTCATGTATATCAACCTCCATCTATAGTATCTTATGATGCGGTATAAAAATACAAACTGTGGTCATTTTCCCTAGTTAATCCTCTTTTAAAATAGTAAATTTATAATAGGCTACTGCAAATTGAAGAACTCTTTCATTTCTCAAAGTGTTTTTCTGACATACCATGAGTAAGACTATGGAAATTTTAGAAACGACAAAGCAATGGTTTATTGATCATCCAACCTCTACGATGGTTTTTAAGTATGTGGTATGGGTTGTTTTCATTACAATACTCCTTCAGCTAATACGGAGGACCTTAAAGAAGAAATTTTCTAATACTGAAACCCGCTATAAGTCACAAAAAATCGTAGAAACTGTTGGGTATTTCCTATTGGTAATTCTAACTATATCTTATTTTACCGGAAATATTAAAGACCTTACCCTGGCTATCGGACTGCTGACAGCGGGCATAACCATTACCCTTCAGGAGCTTATTCTTAGTGTTGCAGGCTCCCTTTTTATTTTTTTTGTAAAGGTCTATCAACCAGGCGATCGTATAGAGATCAATGGAATAAAGGGAGATGTGATAGATGTCAACACTATGTATACCACCATGATGGAGATAGGACAATGGGTAAGCAGTGATAACTATAGCGGACGGATCGTAAAACTCAGTAATGCCTTTGTTTTTAAAGGTCCTGTATATAATTACTCCCAGGATTTTCCTTTTATTTGGGACGAATTTACCTTGCCAATTAGATATGGGTCCGACACAGAATTAGCAAAGGATTTAATAATTAAGGTAGCACAGAACGTTCTTTCAGATTATGTTTTAGAGTCCGTTGAGAAATGGAAGGATGTGGTGAAGAAATACTATATTGAGGATGCTATCGTGGAACCAACACTCGCCATTAAATTGACAGATAATTGGATCGAGTTTAATCTTCGTTATATCGTAGACTATAAAAAAAGACGAATCACAAGGCATCGTCTGAACGAGTTGATCATTACTGCCTTTGAAAAAACTGAGGGAAAGGTTTTGATGGCTTCTGCGACAGTAGAATTGGTTCGTATTCCTATCGTAGACGTCAAGACAAATGCCTAAGATTGGAGGGCAGCTCCAACTTGTTTATTTATACAAAAGCACAATATTCTCCAGTTGTTCTTCTGCTAATTCATTCTGAATACTGCGTTGTTTTAAAGCGTCCAAATATGCTGTATTTTTTTTGTCCTTAAAATGGCCTTGTGCCAGAATTGCCCATTCCATGGCCTTGGAGAGATCATTCTTAACTTCATATAAGACGGCCATGTTATGACATGCCATGGCTTTTATTTTATCCTTGTCATTTTCCAGATCGAGTTGCCAGGACCTGGCTGCCTCTAACCAGTCTTCTCTGAGAATAGCATCTTTCGCCTGCTGTAATCGTTCCGATCCTTTGATGTACAGTTCCCTTTGAATAGCCCTGCTATAAGGTCTAAGGCGCATTCCAAAAGTACTTCCACTGCCCTTACTCTTCAATAGCATGGAATCTGAACGATCTGTCATAGATCGAACTGCATTCATGGCATTCTCGCCTTTAGCCTGTACAACCAATTCCTCATTGATTCGGATTTCATCCAGGACCCTTTTTTCAAAAGGATCATAGATGCGCCACCCGTTCTCGATTAAAGTCTCGAGGGTAATCTCCCTTGCATCTACGATTGTTTTCACCCGCAACAGGTCTAATTCTTCCATTGAAGACTTCTTATTGGTGATACGGGTGTCTGTATTATAAAAAGCCAGGGAGAAAATAGCATCCAGGTTATTGGAAACACATAATTCTTTTAAATCATCCCACGGTATTTCTTTTTTATCGGCCCTATTTAGCCTCCATATGGCGGATGAGCTATCAAGGATCAGAATGGTATCAAAACGTTTGTCCTTGGACAATTCTCCTAATAGTCCTTCCATGGCTGCTTCTTTTCCTACATGGGACCATTGTTGATCCGTTGCAGCTATAAAGGCCTCTAGAGACTCTATTTGTTCCTGGCTGGTAGTATTCTGAACTTCATTGATAAGGCCTATTCGTTTTATATTCTTTGACAGTGATACCGGAGCCGGCTCTAAACTATAGACCGTTACCAGGTGAGTGCTTTTACAACCACTTAGCAGCAGGATCATGCTTAAAAATACAATGATAGAACGCATAGTACTAGTTTCGGAATTATTACTTCCTGAAAAATTCTAGTACAAGAACAGTAGAACCCCTATTTTTATTGCCTTAACCCTTTATCCTAGTGGTGAAATATACCTAAAAGGATGTGAAAGGGAATTCGAGGAACATATATAGGCGAAAAGGACCTGGTGAAATTTGATTTTGTGAGGAATGACCTGTAATAGCTACCTTTGCTGCTAGGCATTTAAAAATGGACAAATATCTTAAGAAAAGTATTCAGGACCTGGAGTTCGCTACCGTGATCAGGCAGGTGGCGGCACGCTGCAATACTGAACTTGGGAAAGAAAAGGCAAAAGCAATTGCACCGGAGATTGAAGAAACAACTATCCTGACTTTATTAGGTGAAACTTCAGAATACCTTGCTTCCTTTGCCAATGATAACAAGATCCCAAATCACGGGTTTGAGGCTATAGACAAGGAGCTCATCTTATTAAAGGTAGAGAACACCACTTTAGAAGTTGCGGGATTTCGAAAAATAAAACACCTCTGCCTTACTGTATATGAGCACAAGAAATTCTTAAAGAAATTTCTGGAATACTATCCACTGCTCCATCGATATGCTGAATTTGTAACGGTCACAAAAGATATCCCCACACTTATTGATGATGTTATCGATAAATTTGGTTTTGTAAAAGATACCGCTTCCAATGGGCTGCGATCTATCCGGCAACAGATGGCAGCTATAAAAGGCAAAATAAATCAAAGTTTTGGTGCAGCACTCAACACCTATCAAGCGTCAGAGTTTCTGGATGAAATAAGAGAGTCCGTGGTAGACAACAGACGGGTTCTGGCTGTGAAATCCATGTATAGAAAAAAGGTGAAGGGTACTGTAATGGGTACTTCTAAAACCGGGAGTATTATCTATATAGAACCCGAGGCAGTATCCAGATATAGCAGGGAATTCTCAAATCTTCAATTCGATGAAAAAGAGGAGGTTCAAAAGATCCTGAATACGCTCACCTATCAAATTCGCCCGTATCGTGAGGACCTTGCAGCATATCAAAACTATTTAATCCATATTGATATTACGGCTGCCAAAGCAAAGTATGCGGCAGAAATGAATGCTATCAAACCTGAGCTCAACAACAAGAAGCGTTTGTATCTCAGGGATGCTTTTCACCCGCTGCTCTACCTCGCGAATAAGAGAGATAAACTACCTACTTTCCCTCAGACGATCGACTTGTATCCGGAGAACCGGATCATTGTTATATCGGGACCTAATGCAGGTGGAAAGAGCATAACTTTGAAGACCATCGGACTCCTGCAACTCATGTTGCAAAGTGGCTTGTTGATCCCTGTTCATGAACGGAGCTCGGTTTGTTTGTTTCAAACGATCCTTACGGATATTGGGGACAACCAATCCATAGAAAATCATTTAAGTACTTACAGCTACCGATTAAAAAATATGAATCAGTTCTTGCGTAAATGCGATGAACATACCCTTTTTCTGATCGATGAGTTTGGGACGGGTAGTGATCCGGAGTTGGGTGGTGCCCTTGCAGAAGCTTTTCTCGAAGTATTCTATGAGCGGGGTGCCTTTGGTGTCATTACCACTCACTATGCAAATTTAAAAGCTTTGGCAAATGAATTACCTTCTGCAGCCAATGCCAATATGCTTTTTGACAGTAGTACCCTGCAGCCCACCTTTCAATTAGAACTCGGGCAACCAGGCAGCTCTTTTACCTTTGAAGTGGCACAGAAAAATGGCATTCCCTTTAGCCTTATCAATAAGGCCAAGAAAAAAGTGGAAAGAGGAAAGATCCGTTTTGATGCAACCATCGCTAAACTTCAAAAAGAGCGCAATAAAATGGCCAGGACGGGTAACCGACTTCAGGAAGAAGAAAGCAAGGCCCGGGAAGAAGCACTTAAATTAGAGAAACTAAATTCTAAAATTCAAACTAAATTAGAGAACTATCAGGAATTGTATGATTTTAACCAACGCATGATTCATCTCGGCACCAAAGTGAATAAGGTAGCAGAGAAGTACTTTCTTGATAAAAAGAAAAGACCGCTGGTATCTGAGCTTTTGCGACTTGTGGAAACCGAAAATAGCAAACGAAAAAAGAAAACTGCAAAAGAGGTAAAGGCACAGGAAGAAAAAAAGACGGTCGTAAGCAGGGAAGTACAACAGCAAGTAAAGAACATCAGAAATAAAAAGGCAGTCGCGAAGAAGAAAGAACAGGCAATAGAGAAGAAAAAGCCCCGACCCATATTGAAAATCGGGGATCAAGTTCGGTTATTTGATGGCAAAGCTGTAGGGAGTATTGATAGCCTTGAAAAGAATAAGGCCGTGGTAAATTACGGGATCTTTACCACAAATGTTAGTGTGGATCAGTTGGAACTGGTGGAGAAAAAGAAAAAGTAATGGAGGAGCAGAAAAAGATCATACTTTTTGACGGCGTATGTAACCTCTGCAACAGCGCTGTGCAATTTGTCATTAAACATGATAAAAAAGACGCATTCCGGTTTACTTCCCTGCAAAGTGAGGTGGGGCAAAAGCTTGCCAAAGAGCGGGGCATCAATACGGCTGAAGTAGATTCCATTATCCTTATAGAACCACAAATTGCTTATTACACGAAGTCAGATGCGGCCTTTATGATTGTAAAATCACTAAGTGGCGGATGGCCTCTTCTTGGTGTTTTTAAGGCATTTCCAAAGGGCTTTCGAGATTGGGTGTATGACTGGGTAGCCAGAAACAGGTATCAATGGTTCGGCAAAGAAGATAGTTGTATGATCCCTACGGAAGCATTACGCCATAAATTTTTGGATTAAGACTTTACTTCGTCGAGATGATCATTCCAATTCTCCAACATGGGGTTCTCCCAACTTACCCACTGATTTGGCAACTACGGTGGCTACGGTAGCATCGCCTGTTACATTGACAATAGTTCTGCACATGTCCAATGGTCTATCCACAGCAAATATCAACGCCAAGCCTATGGCCAATTTATCGGCCGGGAAACCTACGGATTCCAAAACGATAACCAACATGACCATGCCTGCTCCAGGCACTGCAGCGGACCCAATTGAGGCCAATAAGGCCGTTAAGACGATGGTAATTGTGCCCCCAGGGATAGATGAAACCCAAGTGCTTGGGCAATAAAGACCGCTGCAACTCCTTGATACAGGCTTGTTCCATCCATATTAATCGTGGCCCCCACCGGTAAAACAAAGCTCGAAACTTCCTTATCTACCCCAATATGTTCCTCTACCCTTTCCATGGTTACGGGAAGGTCGCAGCACTAGAGCTGGTGGAAAAGGCCAGTAATTGGGCCGGACTGATTTCTTTTAAGAACCAAAATGGGTTCTTTTTGGTATAGGTGGCTACCACGATGCAATAAAATACGATCATTAATATGCCAGACCACTACCACCTGGATACTTTAAAAGGGCCAACAGTAAATCAGGGTCCCTGGAGGATACCACTACGCTGGCCAGCAGCGCAAAAACGGCGAAAGGTGCCGACAGCATGATCAGATCGACCATTTTCAATACCACATAATTTAGAGCGTCAAAGAATTTCTTTAAGGGTTTTGCCTTTTTTTCTCCAATCAATAACATAGAGATTCCCATGAAAATTGTAAAGAAAATAACCTGTAGCATTAATTTGTTATCGCTCATGGCCATAATGGCATTGTCAGGGACCATGTCCTCCAAAAATTCAATGGTCCCGCTTCCTTTTGTTTGGAGGCCTCTGCTAATCTTGGAGGTAACCTCGCATCATTCGCGTAGGTAGCGGTTAACTTATCTATGGTCTCTTGCGAAATGCCATCACCGGGTTGCAGGATATTGACCAAAATCAATCCGATTGAAATGGCAATAATGGTGGTGCAAATATAAATGAGTATGGTACGGAGGCCGATGTTCTTGAATTTTGAAATGTCCTTTAGGTCCGAGATCCCCTTCATCAGGGAAGCCAATATCAAGGGTATGGCGATAAGCTTCAGAAGTTTTACGAAAATAGTTCCAAAAGGTTGATCCAATCCGCACAAAACCCCTCCCCAACTTATCTGTGTCATGGCAAATCCGAACAGGATGCCCAACGATCATCCCGATTAAAATCTGCCAATGCAATTCCATTTTCTTCATAATTCTATATTTTGATTGGAATGGTAATATACCATTTTGTCGGGAATAGTCGAATAAGCTTCTCTATAATTTTGTCACGCGCAATCAATAGTATACTCTGCCAGTACCAACGCAGCCATGGCCTCCACAATAGGCACGGCCCTAGGAACCACGCAAGGATCATGCCGTCCTTTACCTTTCGTTGTTACCTTATTGCCCTTTTTATCGATGGTTTCATAGGGTTGTATTACGGTTGCTACCGGTTTAAAAGCCACATTGAAATAGATATCCATTCCATTGCTGATACCGCCTTGCATGCCACCGCTATGATTGGTTTTTGTACTTCCATCTGTCATTGTACTGCATCATTGTGTTCACTCCCTTTCATTTTAACACCCTCAAAACCACTACCGAATTCAAAACCTTTTACCGCATTGATAGATAGCATGGCCTTGCCCAACTCGGCATGCAGTTTGTCAAAAACGGGTTCTCCCAAACCTATGGGTACGTTCTGAATACACATGTAATCACCCCACCTATGGTATCGCCCTCTTTTCGTATCTCCTTTATATAATCTTCCATTTTTGCGGCCAGTCTCCGGATCCGGGCATCGAACAGGGTTCGATTCGGTCAACGAAAAGTCCAAATTTTATAATGTCTTATCCAACTGTAATACTTCCAACTTGGGAAACAAAGGCATTGATATTGTAAGTCTGTTAAGGAATTGTTTGGCAATAGCCCCGGCCACAACCCTACTAGCCGTTTCACGGGCAGAACTACGACCGCCTCCACGATAATCCCTGAAACCATATTTTTGGTCATATACATAATCGGCATGGGAAGGCCTGTAAGAATCTTTGATATGGGAGTAATCCCCTGATTTTTGATTTGTGTTATAAATAGCAAAACCAATGGGTGTGCCTGTTGTCTTTCCTTCAAATATCCCCGAAAAAAACTCTACTGTATCGGGCTCTTTCCGTTGGGTTACAATGGCAGATTGGCCGGGTTTTCTGCGATCCATTTCTGCTCTGAATCGCATCCATAGTCCAATGCGATACCAGGAGGACATCCATCCAAAACCCCTCCTATTGCCGCGCCATGGGATTCCCCGAAAGTGGTCAATTTAAAAAGGTTACCGAATGTATTCCCTGCCATACATGGAGTGTTTTTAGTAGTACTATCAATGTAACGTTTCCCGCTATTATGGTCAAATATAGGTGTAATAGAAGTGCAAACCAAGAACATCCTGATCAATGCGTCAGTGGCCAGCAGAGCCTCTTTTAAAATTGACATAGGATGATACGCCTTTACCCCGTGCCGTCTGAATCTGATGACGGCAACTTGTACCATTGGCGGCAATTTTGACATCAGGCGCACTCTTGCTATCGCCGGAAACAATTTTAATTCCCCAATTTGCATGCTTAAGTCATAATGTTCCTTCTCGTATCCGAATGATCCGGCCATCCCGCAACATCCCGAGCTAATAATCGATACCGAATAATTCTCAGGTAAGTTCAAGAGATCAAAAGTTACCTTTTGGTTGGAAAGAGATTTCTGATGGCAATGGGTGTGAATTTTAATGGTTTTGGATTCTTTGGTAAATTAACCGCTTTGTGACCCTCCATTGGAATCTCAGCCGACAAAAATTCCTCGATTAAAAAAGAATTGTCTATAGCGATTTACTTCAGGGTGATCAAGTGACAATCTTTTGTATTCGTCCCTGAAAGCTAAAACAGCTGAAGGTTCCAACCCGAGTATCGGGATATTGTGTTTAGTAAAAGATTTCAACGTCTTAACATTTTTCTAGGGCCAATTGCTTGGCTTGTTTTAAAAATCCTTTCGACAAATAGGTTCTCCCACTTTCCGCAATAGAACAGCTGTACATCATACCCCAATTGATTAAAAGATCTATGGCATCCTTCCCAAACCATTATCCATATATTGAGTAAACTCATCAATGTAAAGTATCAACTTTTTTTCTGAATTTAAAGTTTTGATTTACTTTTGAAGATATTTATAGGATTAAAACTTAAACTTTTCGCATCCGGAAAGCGTTCGCTCTGATGCCACTCCCACTGATTTTTTTAAAAAACCTCTTAAGATACCTAGCTCTTAAACTCGCATTGGTAAGCCCGGAATCTTACTGCCCATCCTATTCAATTTGGTGTTATGTGCAAAGAGTTTACTGCGTAGTGGATATCCATTTTGTTTCTTGGTATTGATACAAAAACTCCGACTTTAAGGGCGGCGACATCCACATTGCTGGGACATTCACTGGCACAGGCCTTGCAACTTAGACAAAGGTCAAAAACCTCTTTCAATTCCTTTTGATTGAATTTATTGGCTCCTTTTCCGGTTGTTAAAAATTCACGTAGTGCATTGGCCCTGCCTCTGGTAGTATCCTTTTCATTTTTCGTGGCATGATAACTTGGGCACATTCCTCCTTGGGCATGTGCGGTCTTACGGCAATCACCGCTTCCATTGCATTTCTCCGCGGCTTTTAGAATACCTTCACTGTCAGAGAAATCCATTAATGTGAAATCTCCGGCTCAATCCTATCTACTTCATATCGTAAAGTGATTGCATCCATAGGGTAGGCATCGACTATCTTTCCTGGATTAAAGATACCCTTGGGGTCAAAATGATCCTTTGATTCGTCTTAATAGCGCATAATTGCTTTCCCCGATCATAAACGGAATAAACTCGGCCCGAACAATTCCATCCCCATGCTCCCCGCTAAAAGAACCTTTATATTTTTTGGTCAATTCTGCTACGTCTGTAGTTATGGCACGGAACAAGGCTACATCCTTTGATTTTTTCAGATTCAAAATAGGCCGTAAATGCAATTCTCCTGCGCCTGCATGGGCGTAATACACAGCCTCTTGCTTATATTCTTTCATTATGGCAGTAAATTCGCCAATGAAGTCCTTTAAATCCTCCAATGCCACCGCGGTATCTTCAATACAGGCTACGGCTTTCATGTCGCCAACAATATTTCCCAAAAGACCCAAACCCGCTTTCCGGAGCTCAACCGCTTTATCAATATCATCTCCATATAAAACAGGGCTGGCATAACTCAGCCCTGAATTTTTTATAGTTTCGGTAAGATTTTTCAATTCATTTCAAGTTCTTCTCTGACTACTGGGCCCGTAACCTCCAACATTAATAAGGCAGCAGGATCACCTTCCACAAAAAACCGATTCGCCAATTGGGTTTTATTGTTCTTGGTACAATCCAAGATCACCTTATCCATCATTTCACAAAGGTGTAAGCCTATGCTGCATTACCGGAGCCACATCAGTCAAACAATCTTCCAAGGTATTGTAATGTGTTACCACCATTGCCGACATGGGCGGAGGCATTGCATCTAATTGTAAGGTGATTTCCGTGGTAAAAGCCAAGGTTCCCTCGCTACCACTCAATAATTCACAGAGATTTAAATTCTTCATCTGTTCCCGCGAAAACAAATGCTTTCCAATAATCTCATCAATCGCATACCCTGTATTTCTTCTATGAATATTCGTTTTGGAAATTCTTTATCAATATTATTTTGTATTTGTTTGTCTGATAGTTTATTATATATATTCTTTATGAATTGTTCCTTCAAGTGTTTTTAAAGTCTCTTTCTTCTTGTAATTCTTCCTGAAATGCGGTATGAAAATTCAACTTCTGAACCGTCAGAAAGTATGGTTTTGAGTGCTTGATAACCTTCTCTCTGGTCACTCCATATTGGATGGAAGTGGTTCCGGTGGAATTGTTTCCTACCATGCCCCCTATCATACACCTATTGGAAGTAGAAGTGTTTGGCCCAAAAAACAAGACCGTGTGGTTTTAAGTATTCATTGAGTTCGTCCCTGATCACACCCGGCTGAACCGTCACCTGTTTCTTTTCTTTGTTAACATGAAGGATCTTAGTAAAATACTTTGACACATCAACTACAATACCCTCTCCGACGCATTGGCCAGCCAAGGAAGTGCCTGCAGTCCTTGGGATAAGCCCTATCTTGTTAGTATTTGCTAAAAGAATAAGTTTCTTGATATCCTCGTTGTTTCTTGGGATAATGCCACTGCCAATCGGTATTTTTCTATATACCGAAGCGTCCGTAGCATACAAAGTCTTCTCGTAAGTATATCCGTATGCAGCAGTTCCATCAAGCCTTTGATGTCTAATTCTGAAGCTAGAAACTGTGATTCAAACTGGAATAAATTTTAATAACGAAATTAAGTTATTATTAACATCAGAACATCCTTGAATCCATTATTTTTACATCATTAAATGTAATTCTCTATGAAAATTTTAAAAACTTAGTGTTATTGCTTTTTTTCACTGGCAACATGTGGGCTTAGTGCTCAATCTATTTCTGATCATGCCCTTGGGCTTCGGCTTAGGGGATAGTGATGGTTTTGGAGCAGAAATATCATATCAAAAATCCATTGCCAGGTATAACAGGCTTGAAATTGATCTCGGATGGAGGGACAGCAGATATTTTAACGCTTTTAAACTTACGGGATCTATCAGTGGATGCATAAATTAGATGGGAATTTTAACTGGTACTATGGCGTTGGTGGCGGACTTGGAAATGTGGATTTTTCGGCAGGAAGCAATGGGAACACCCCAGATGGCGGATTATTTGTCTTTGGTGCCGGCGATATTGGAATTGAATATAATTTTGATATTCCATTACTGCTTTCTCTAGATTTTAGGCCTGAAATAGGATCTAGTTGGATATGATGATTTTTCAGATAATTTTGATTTTGATATAGCCCTTGGGATACGGTATCAATTTTAATTCTACTTAAGAATCAATACAACTTTAAAAGTCTTTGACATATACTTATGTTAAGGACTTTTTTTATTGCCCACCTAATCAGTACCTTTGCCGTCAAAATAAAGTAAAATGAAAAAATTAGTTGTTCCATTTCTGTTGATGCTGATGTTGGCCGCCTGCGAAACCAATGATGGCTATGTCATTGAAGGTGTTATGGAAGGTGAAAATATAGAAGGCACCGAATTAACCTTACGTAAATATGCGGAAGGAAATCAATTGATCACTGTAGATTCTGCGATGATCACAAACGGGTCTTTTAGATTTAAAGGAGGTCCAAGCAAAAGTCCGGAACTGCATTACATATTTTTTGGAAATGGGCAGGAAAATATCCCAATCATTATCGAAAACGGAACGATTGATATCTCCGCACAAAGAGATAGTCTTTCCTTTGCCCGAATTGGCGGCACTTTGCAGAACGACTTGTTCTCTGATTTTTTGAAAGGGTCTCGTGTATTGAGCAGAAAGGCCTCCTCTATGAATCAGGATATGCGGACAGCCCAGGCAAAAAGGGATACAGTTACTATGAATGCTTTACGTGAAGAGTATTTTGAGCTTATGGAAGAAGCAAAGGATTATGAATTAGATTACGTCAAGGAAAATCCCAATGCCATTGTATCTGCCTTGGTGATTTACAGAATCCTTACTACGAAGGCCAAGGAAACCTCGGAAGTGAAGGAACTCTATGAAGCACTTACCCCGGAAATTAAAGAAAGTAATACGGGCATAAAGATCAGAGAAGCCCTTGAAAAAGATGCAAATACCTCCATAGGATCTAGGGCCCCTAATTTCTCAGCCCCAAACCCAAATGGGGAGCAACTAGCCTTAAATGATGTGTTGGGGAAAGTTACCATAGTAGATTTCTGGGCAGCCTGGTGTAAGCCTTGTCGTGCCGAAAATCCAAATGTAGTTAGGGTGTACAATAAATATAAAGACCGTGGCTTAAGTATTTTAGGTGTGTCTCTGGACAGAAACGCCAACGACTGGAAAAATGCTATTGAAAAAGACGGACTAACATGGCACCATGTTTCTAACGTTAAATATTTTGACGAGATCGCACAATTGTACAACGTTGATGCTATTCCTGCAACTTTTATTCTAGATGAGAATGGAATTATTGTGGCAAAGGACCTTAGAGGAGCATCCTTAGATGCCAAAATCGGGGAGCTGCTTCAATAAGATAAACAATATTAAAATAAGAAACCCCGATGCCGTGCATCGGGGTTTCTTATTTATTGAATCCTTAGAGGTTAGAATTTGCTCTGAACATCGTCAAATACACCTAGGATTGATACATTATCTTTTACTTCGACTTTTCCATATATATTTATCACAGAGTCTTCTCCAATAAACTCTAAGGTAGAGTCGTCTTCAAGTATCAGATCTCCATAGATAGTTACATTTCCTTCCACTCTCAGGGTTGCGCCTTTTTCTACCTTAATTTCTTTTTGCTTATTGTTTCTCCCAACACTAATAGAACCATTCATTTGCAGTAACGCATCATCCTTTATGTCTACATCGTTACGCACAGTCCATGTACCGCACATAAGTAAAGAGGCTTCCTTTTCCACTTTTATTGAATTAAAGCTTTTTGAACCGCTAAAGGCAATATCCTCTCCCTCATTAATCGTTAGTTTTGCAGATCCGTTATATTCATCAAGCGAAGAGCATTGTGCCGCTAAACTAAGTGAGAGCCTATTCAGCTTGATGATCTGTAGTCCTTCTTGTCCGGAAGCCGCAAAAGCATAGTCGCCTTTCGTTTGTACATAGTTGATGGATCCATTTAATTGAATAACACCATAAGGTTCTGTTGTATTCCCTTCATCGTCTGAAATTGAAAGCCCGGCACCGCCATTGGCCATAAGGACCATATCCTCATTGATAGCCACTGCATTAGTTACCATATCGCCAGTTGGTGGATTTAATGGGTCTGTGATGATCGGAATATATTGCAATAAGGTTCCGGAATTATATGAATATACTCCTGCCCCTGTGGCACCTTCAGCAACAATGATCTTATCCCCTATAAAATCAATAGAGCGCTTGGTATATAAGCCAAAATCAGTACTAATTGAAATTTCTTCTTTTGTTTTTAGTTTGTCATCCAGTATTCTTATCCCCATACTTGCATCGAGCAAAGCAATTTCATTATCGTAAAAAGCGACAGACCTCAGGTCCGAAAATGGCTCCTCTCGTTTTATATCTAAATTTTTGGTGTCATATATGGTTATTGTGCCGTCTTTTCCACTGGTGACATAGGCATCATTCTTATCTATGACAATGTCTGTAGCATTATCTCCTGCCTGCCATCCGTAGATAACGCCTGCATCTACATCCATGACACCACCAAATACAGGTATCTTAGTAATGAAGGAATTGGATAGTGCAGTAAAACTCGACGCAGCGTCTAATCCTCCTACTGCATATAAAAACCCGTCTGCATATTGAAGCGAATTTATATCGGCATTGGTATATACTACTCTGGAGGTTACGGCAGGATTGTTAGGATCTGACACATTGATTATGTCAATAGCTCCTGAATAGTCCTCCCCGGCCGTGTTATAGGCGACGTAGGCATAATCATCCTCCACAAAAACATGAGCTGCAGTAAGTGACGTAATTGGACCATATGTTGGTGAATTAACCTGAGCGATTAATGTTAATGGATAGTTACCTGCTGGCTCATCAGCGGCCTTTGAGGTACGTTTGCCAGAATAATTATCGTCAATGACAATATCTAAAACACCGGCATTATCAAAATTAACACTGCCCGCTAGTTTAATAGCGTCGCTTTCTTCGAAAATACTTGATCCTTGTTCGTCGATGAAGATCGTTGTCTCATCACTACACGATGTGACAAGCACTAAAGCCAATAAAAATATTGGAAATATTCTTTTTTCCATAAGTAGGTATATTAAGTAATCTTATAGTAGTTTGGGCTCTACTTTAACGACAAAGATCAATAAATAGTATCGGCAGATGGGTAAATAATGGTCGTTCTACTAAAATCTTCGATATAAAAGGCAATTGCCGATGTTTTCTACCAAAAAAGATCCTATAATTTACCCATTTTTTCCATCACAAAAAGGATCACAATAGGAAGCGCTAAAAGTAGTACCATAAGGGTGTCTGTCACAAACAGTTCGGGCTTAAATAATAAGGTAATTATGTATCCTCCGATGGCGCCTCCAAAATGCGCAGTATGCCCTATATTTCCCAACCTTTTTTTCATCCCATAAATGGAATAGAGCATATACAAGATCCCAAGGACATAGGCTGGTAAAGGAATGGGGATAAACATAATTCCTAGTTGCATATTGGGTTGGAGCAAAATAGCGGAATACAAGACCCCTGTTACAGCCCCACTGGCCCCTACTGCACTGTAGTATGGCTCTTGTCTGTGAAAAAATAACGCCAAAAGACTCCCGGCCACAAGGCTGATAAAGTAAATAAGGATAAATTGGGAAGGTCCAAACCAACGGATCACAACATCTGCGAAGAAATAGAGCGTAAACATATTGAGAAAAAGATGTGACAGGTCTACATGTAAAAACCCTGATGTAAGCATCCTGTCTTTCTGTCCGGCCTGTATCGCCCCAATCCCAAATTTGTAACGTTCAAAGAACCCCTGGTCATTAAAACCTTTTAGGGAAACCAGCACATTCGCTGCGATAATGGCTAAAGTAGCCCAGTGTAAATTCATCAAAAATACCCGTATGTTTGGGGCCAAATATAGCTATATTTGCCCATATTGTAAATTGAATGCAGCTACTTGCCTATATTTTAGCCTACCCTTTTCTTTGGCTGATTTCTATCCTTCCAAATCGTCTTTTTTATGGTTTTTCGGATGTATTATACTTTTTAATGTTTTATGTTATCGGCTATCGAAAAAAAGTGGTTCGGGATAACTTACAACTAACAATGCCAAAGAAATCCCCTGAAGAACTAGATCGTATTCAAAAAAAATTCTATCAGCATTTTTGTGATCTATTACTCGAAATGGTAAAGACGATGCAACTCTCCAAGGAAGTTATTAAAAAAAGGTATAATGTTCAAAATATTGAAGTAATTCGGGACATTGAAAAAGAAAAAAGCATATTGGTCGTTTTTTCGCATTATGCCAATTGGGAGTGGAGTGTAAGTGTAAATAATTATATAGAATCTAAAGGCTTTGCCGTTTATCAAAAAATTGGAAATATCTATTTTGACAGGCTGATAAAAAGGTTTCGTTCCAGATGGAACACAATACCAATTGAACAAAAAGAGACCATTAAAGTGATTATCCGAAATGAACAACAGCACATCAAGGGTATCTATGGGATGGTAAGTGATCAGTCGCCCATGGCCAATAAAGCCCAATACTGGAGTGCCTTTATGGGGGTGAAAGTGCCTGTTTTTAACGGAGCAGAAATATTAGCAAGAAAACTCGATCTGGCCGTGGTTTTCTTAAAAGTTTCCAAAGTAAAACGCGGGTATTACAAGGCCGACTTTATCCCCATCACCAGAAATGGTAAGAGCACAAAAGAACGCGAGATCACAGAAGAATTTTTGAGACTTACAGAACAGCAGATCAAAGAGCAGCCGGAGCACTATTTATGGACACATCGCAGGTGGAAACACCGAAATAAAGTTCCCAAAAACTAGTTAACCCTTTTTGGTGATCGACTTAATTTCCGAAATAATTTTATTTGCCAGGTCATCTGCTTCCTTCTGACTTGGGGCCTCTGTATATACCCTTATGATTGGTTCGGTATTGGATTTTCTCAAATGCACCCAGGTATTGGCAAAATCTATTTTCACTCCATCAATGGTACTGGGATCTTCGTGATCATAAACGGCTGCCATCGTTTCCAGGATCTTATCTACATTAATACTAGGCGTGAGTTCGATTTTTTTCTTGCTCATAAAATATGAAGGGTAGCTCTTGCGCAACTCACTAACCTTCCCTCCTCTTTCAGCCATTAACATCAGAAATAAAGCGGTCCCTACCAGCGCATCCCGGCCATAATGGCTCTCCGGATAAATAATGCCGCCATTTCCTTCCCCGCCGATAATTGCATTAACCGACTTCATTTGTGCCACCACATTCACCTCTCCAACCGCAGCCGCAGTATACGTGCCTCCGTGTTTTTCGGTAACATCGTGCAAAGCGCGTGTGGAAGACAAATTAGATACCGTATTTCCGGGTGTTTTACCCAGCACATAGTCCGCGCAAGCCACCAATGTATATTCTTCTCCAAACATTTCCCCATCTTCACTAATAAAGGCGAGCCTGTCCACATCCGGATCAACAACAACACCAAAATCGGCCTTTTCTTTGACGACCAAAGCACAAATATCTTTTAAATGTTCCTTTAAGGGTTCCGGGTTATGAGGAAAATCACCAGTGGGGTTGCAATATAGTTTTACGACTTCTACCCCCAATTCTTCAAGTAATTTTGGAATGGCAATGCCCCCTGAAGAGTTAACACCATCTACCACAACCTTAAATTTGCCTTTTTTAATGGTTTCAACATCGATCAAAGAAAGCTTTAGAACTTCATCTATATGAATATCTATATAGGCATCATTTTTTTGGATGCTCCCCAAGGCATCAACTTCCGCAAAAGAAAAATCTTCCTTATCCGCAAGGGCTAGGATTAGAGCCCCTTCTTCTGCATTTAAAAACTCTCCTTTATTATTGAGTAATTTTAAGGCGTTCCATTGTTTGGGGTTATGACTGGCTGTTAATATGATTCCTCCATCCGCTTTTTCCATAGGGACTGCAATTTCAACTGTTGGTGTGGTGGATAGGCCCAGATCCAAAACGTCTATTCCCAAGCCTATTAGGGTAGACACTACGAGATTTTGAATCATTTCTCCTGAAATCCGGGCATCTCTGCCAATTACTACTTTAAGGTGTTTATTTGGATGCTGATTCTTTAAAAAGGTACCATATGCAGCAGCATACTTTACAGTGTCTACAGGGGTTAAATTCTCATTTGGTGCACCCCCTATAGTGCCTCGGATGCCGGAAATAGATTTTATTAATGTCATAATACTGGAAAAAGTTTTTGCAAATATACAGGTATAGGGCGTTATGGTGGGGTCCTTCTTTGTAAATTCGGAAGATGAATTTTTTAGCGCATATTTATCTTTCTTTTGGCGATGACCAGATCAGTATTGGAAATTTTATAGCAGATAGTATTCGCGGCAACCGTTATACTCATTTTCCAGAGGCCATTCAAAAGGGAATTTTATTGCATAGGGCAATAGACACCTATACCGATGCGCATCCCATTCATAAAATGAGCAGCAGGCGTCTGCATCCAAATCAAGGACATTATAGTCGGGTAGTGATCGATGTGTTCTATGATCATTTCCTGGCCAGGAACTGGGCAGATTATTCAGGGGAATCTCTGGATATTTTTGTCGATCGATTTTATGCCCTGTTAAGGGACCATTATGAAATACTTCCTGAGCCCACCAAAAAGATGCTGCCCTATATGATTGCTGACAATTGGCTTTTGAACTACGCACAAATCGAAGGCATTGATAGCGTTTTAAAGGGCCTCTACAGGCGTACGGGCAAACGAAGTAATATGGACAAAGCCGTCCTGGACCTGAGAGAACATTATGATGTTTTCGAATCAGAATTCAATAGTTTTTTTAAAGAATTAATTATCTTTTCAAACCAGAAATACAACGACCTGTGAAACACTTATCCTTTTTATTTAGTTCATCCCTTCGTACTCCCTTGGCATTTCAAAGATCTGCTCTACTATTCTTTTTTGTGTTGATTGTCTTTACTGGTATACAATGCAAAAGAGCTCCTGCAGCCCCAACCGGACTCGTAACAGAGCAGGCGATGGTAGTTTCCGCGAGGGAAGAGGCGTCCGCAATTGGAGTGGCGATCCTAAAAAAAGGAGGAAATGCTTTTGATGCTATGGTAGCGACCGAGCTTGCCTTAGCGGTGGCGTATCCTTTTGCCGGTAATTTAGGAGGTGGTGGTTTTATGGTTTACAGAAAGGCTAACGGCGATGCAGGGTCCTTGGATTATAGAGAGAAAGCACCCTTGTCTGCTACCAAGGACATGTACCTGGATTCCCTCGGAAATGTAATCCCGGGGATGAGTACTGTAGGTGCTACTGCCGTTGGGGTCCCCGGCACCATCGCAGGTGTTTTTGAAGTTCATGAAAAGATGGGCAGTTTGCCTCTGAATGAGATATTGGAACCTGTCATCGCATTTGCTGAAAAAGGTGCGTTAGTAACCGAAAATCAAGCGGCGAGATGGGACCGTTACCGTGATCAAATTATAGAGGTCAATGGGGAAGAAACCCTTTTTTACACCCAATGTATTGCAGGAGACACTTTACAGTTTCCGAGTCTGGCCAATACTCTTAGAAGGATCATGAAAAATGGCCGGGATGAGTTTTACAAAGGAGAAACTGCCAGGAAACTGGCTTCCTTCATTCAGAGAAAAGGAGGTTTCGTAACAGAAGAGGATCTTGCCCGGTACGAAGCTGTTTGGAGGCAACCGGTAATATTTAATTATAAAGATCTAAGGATCATCAGTATGAGTCCACCGAGTAGCGGAGGCGTGACCATCAACCAGATATTTAGAATGATCGAACCTTATCATATTGGTGATTTTGGACACAATTCACCTCAGGCTATTCAGCTGTTGACGGAGGCCTTCAGGCGTGCCTATGCAGATAGAAATTACTATCTGGGAGATCCTGATTTTGTTGATATCCCCTTAGATTTTCTTTTAAATGATCGCTATTTAAAGAAGCGTATGGAGACCTTTACTTTTGAAAAGGCCACAAAATCTGAAGATGTTTCTCATGGTACGGTGGAGATCCTGGAAAGTGCAGAAACTACCCATTATTCTATTGTGGATGCCGCCGGGAATGCTGTATCTGCAACGACAACCCTCAACGGTGCATATGGATCAAAATTATATTGTGATGAACTCGGTTTCTTTCTGAACAATGAGATGGACGATTTCAGCTCAAAACCCGGGGTCCCAAATATGTTTGGCCTTATTGGCGCAGAAGCAAATAGCATTGCTCCCGAAAAACGGATGCTTAGCAGTATGACCCCTACCATTGTTGAAAAGGATGGTGCCCTTTGGTTGGTGGTCGGTACGCCCGGAGGGTCGACCATTATTACTGCCGTTGCCCAAACGATTCTGAATGCCTATGAATTTAATCTGAGCATGCAACAATCTGTGGAAGCACCGAGATTTCATCATCAATGGCTTCCCGATTTTATAATTTTTGAACCCGAGGGGTTTGCTGAAAGCACCAAGGAAGCTTTGAAGGCAAAGGGGTATTTGATCAATGAAGAGCGCACGCCGGTCATTGGGAAGGTAGATGCGATAAGGGTTTTGGCCGATGGCCGACTCGAGGGCGGAGCGGATCCAAGGGGTGATGACAAAGCGGTTGGATATTGAATAGATGTTCCGGGCTATTCAGATACGTTCTCAAAATAGATACCAATGAATAAATGGATAAAGCGCATAGTAGGTTTAATCGCAGTCATACTTATGGTTGGGCTAGGATTGAAATTTATCTATTTTAATGATCCGGTACCCACCGGTGAAAATCCGGAACAAGCCGATCTCCTGGCTCATAAAATGTTACGGGCAGTGAAATACGATGCCTATACCAATACACGCTATCTTACATGGTCCTATCAGGGGGGCAGACATCACTATAAATGGGATAAGTCCATGGGTAAGGTACGCGTAAAATGGGATGACTATACGGCCTATATCAATCTAAATACCCCTGAAAAAAGTACAATTGAGGCTACAGGGAAAAGGATCTCCAAATCAGAACGTCAAGAACTAATCAAAAAGGCAATCTCTTATTTTAATAACGATTCCTTTTGGCTGGTGGCTCCTTTTAAAGTTTTTGACAAAGGAACTAAGCGCAGACTTGTACCCGGGAAGATGGAAGTATGGAGCTCCTGGTGACCTATACCAGCGGAGGAGATACTCCGGGGGATTCCTACCTCTGGAAACTCAATGATGATGGACTACCTATAAGTTTTAAAATGTGGGTAAAGATATTACCCTTGAATGGTCTGAAAGCAAGCTGGGAAGGATGGCATATAACAGAAAGCGGTACCCTATTGCCACAAACGCATGATATAGGACCTGTGACTTTGGATCTGGGAGAGGTACGTGCTTGGTAGGATTCAGGCCTTTAACTGCTTTTTCAAATCTTCCATGGATTGTTGTAACTGACGAAGGAGGCCGTTTTCAGTAGTAGCATCTACACCAAATGTGATCTTACTGCTTACCTGCCACAGTTCCTGTATCTGATAGGGTTCTATTTGATAAGGGGGATAGGTCTCATTTAAGGAGATCAAAATAAGCTGCTGTGTATTAGGAGGTCTTTCAATTTTCTTAACCATTACAGAATCTTGCAATACCACGACATAGATCTTATTAGAGTTGACCTCTTTTATATCCTCAACAGCTTTGGCCAGCACCCACTCACCTGGTTTCAGATTCGGAAGCATACTGTCTCCTTCTACCTGAAAGCCTCTGTAGGTAGCATTTCTGAACTCCGGTATGGGTAGATCAAAGGCTGGTAATTGACGATACCAGGTAGCATCCTGAATGTTTTGAGGATACCCCGCCGCTGCCTTTGCATTGACCAGCACCATATTCTCATTATCCGAACTGTCTACGGTTACTACCTTAGGAATAACACTGGTATTGGAAGACTCAAGATATTGTTGCTCACTGGCTCCATAGAGCCATAACGGATTTATCTTAAATTGCTTTAACAACTCAGAAACTACTTTCCCGGAAAGTTTTGTCCGCCCCCTTTCGATATCCGCTGTAGTGCTGGAAACTCCTATTAATGCAGCAAATTCTGCCTGTGTAAATCCTAATGCACGGCGAACATCAATGAAACGTTTTATTGTTATTTCGTTTTCCATAATTCCTTTTGTAAAAGAGCAATATATTCTGTGGTTCCCCTCAAAGATACATATTTTGGAATATATCCAAAATAATAATAGGATTATTTCCATAATATGGAATATATCCATATATTTGGATTATGTACAATTGCTGTATAAATTGAATTAAACTTATTTTGACCTATGAAACATCTAAAGAATACTTTGTGCTATGATGGAAGTTTTAATGGATTTTTAACTTTACTCTATATTGTTAGAGAGCATAGTTTTAACCCTGAACGCATTGAAAAAAAGCAAGATCAGCAATCGGTACTATTCCTAGACGCAGGCTTTGTGCCTACGGAATTAAAAAAGGCACGTTTCGTATGGAATTCTTTGAGAAGTAAAAATTACGGAGGGCTAAAAGTGCTTTATTTTGCGTTTCTCAGCGAGGATCCACATATTGAAATGAAATTATTTCAATACTACCAAGATCTAATTGGTAACGTCAGTTTAGAAAATAATGCTTTGTCAATGACAGATATTTTGTATTTGGAGCAACTTGCAACCATGGTAGAAAAGGAAAAATTGACCATTGAGCGGACTTTATATATTCATAGTCAGGGAGATGATCCTACGATCAAAATTATTCAACCTACGTATAATATCCTTCCCCTTATTTCCAAGTTCTTTAGAATCCGCTATAAAGAAAAGGAATGGGTAATTTATGATGCCAAAAGGAGTTATGGTTTGCACCACAGGAATGGCAATATGACCTTTACTTCCTTGCTTCCTGATCAATTGCAACCTTTTTCCTCTGAGACGGGTTATCAAAATACCGGTCTTAATGCGTCACGAACGAAGGATCACAGGAAACGGCTTTCTTTAAATAAAAGAGGTCGTAAACCCCCTCATATTCAGGCAGTGGCATAAAGAAAAAAGGACAAATAATCTTTTCTCTTGATTTTTGGAAAGGAAAGTTTTATCGGTGTTTAACGGACATTGACACTTCAATATTTTAATTTCGAATTAACAATTCACAAAAGACCCCAGCTTCTTTTTTAGTATTCAAAAGAGTACCTTTGCCACTTTGCCATATTTGATGACAAATTTTGATGAACATATTGAGGTCAAAGGAGCGCGTGTCCATAATCTAAAGAATATCGATGTCACCATTCCCAGAGAAAAATTGGTTGTTATTACCGGTCTTTCAGGCAGTGGAAAATCTTCCCTTGCTTTTGATACCATTTACGCGGAAGGACAAAGACGCTACATTGAAACATTTTCCGCCTATGCCCGTCAGTTCTTAGGTGGTCTGGAGCGTCCTGATGTGGACAAAATAGACGGACTTTCTCCCGTTATAGCCATTGAACAAAAAACTACCTCCAAATCTCCTCGGTCTACAGTTGGGACCATTACGGAGATATATGACTTTCTGAGATTGCTATATGCCAGGGCTGCGGATGCCTATAGTTATAATACTGGTGAAAAAATGGTTAGCTATTCGGATGAACAGATCAAAGAACTCATACGAACAAGTTACCAGGGACAAGCGCATCAATATTCTTGCTCCTGTTGTTAAATCCAGAAAAGGACATTACCGGGAACTTTTTGAACAAATTGCCAAGCAGGGCTTTGTTAAAGTAAGGGTAGATGGGGAAATTAATGGATATCCATAAAGGGATGAAGGTAGATCGTTATAAAATGCATGATATTGAAATCGTCATAGATCGTTTAACAGTAACATGAAAATGCGGACCTGGATAAACGCCTATCAGAAACCATCAATACTGCAATGTACAGTGGTAATGATGTTATGATGGTTTTGGCGGAAGGGGAAGAAGAACCACGGTACTTTAGCAGAGATCTTATGTGCCCAACAACAGGCATCTCCTACCCCACCCCCGAACCCAACACATTCTCCTTTAATTCACCTAAAGGAATGTGTGAAGAATGCAATGGCCTGGGACACGTTTATGAAGTAAATGAAGATAAGATCTTTCCTAATAAAAAATTATCTATTACAGCGGGAGGAATCGCTCCTCTGGGGGAATACAAAAAATCCTGGGCATTTAAACAATTAGAAACCATTGCCAAACGCTACGATTTTGAATTATCCGATCCTATGGAGAAAATCCCGGAAGACGCCATGGATCTAATTCTGTACGGGGGTAAAGATAGTTTTGTGTTGACTCTAAAACGCTTGGAGTTAAAAGCGACTATAAAATTGATTACGAAGGGATCGCTAATTTTATTAAAAATCAATTCAAGGAGCAGATTCTACTTCCATTAAACGTTGGGCCAAGGAATACATGGATAAGATCTCCTGTCCGACTGCCATGGATCCAGACTTAGAAAGGCATCTTTAAATTTTAAAATTGGAGAAAAGAATATTGCAGAATTGGCGGCCATGGATATTGCAGAATTGGCCGTCTTTTTTAATGGACTCGAAGCGACCCTGGAAGGCAATCAAATAATAATTGCATCAGATATCATAAAGGAAATAAAGAGCAGGATCCAATTTCTATTGGATGTAGGCTTAGATTATCTTTCTTTAAACAGAAGTTCTAAATCCTTATCAGGTGGAGAGGCACAACGGATAAGGCTTGCCACCCAGATCGGCTCTCAATTAGTTGGGGTTCTGTATATTCTTGGATGAACCCAGTATCGGACTACATCAGAGAGATAATGATCGCTTGATAAAATCGCTGGAAGCCTTAAGAGATCTTGGGAATTCTATTATTGTTGTGGAGCATGACAAGGATATGATTGAAAGTGCCGACCATGTCATAGATATCGGTCCAAAGGCCGGAAAACATGGGGGAGAGATCATCTCAGAAGGAACTCCGGCAGAACTTAAAGAGCATCATACCTCTTACCGCCGATTATATGACGGGAGTAAAAGAAATTCCCATTCCCAAAAAAAGACGAGAAAGGAAATGGTAAATCAAATTATCCTCGACGGATGTACCGGAAATAATCTAAAAAACATTAACGCTCGATTTCCCTTTGGAAAAATGATCGGGGTTACCGGCGTTTCCGGAAGTGGGAAGTCCACTCTGGTAAATGAGACCCTCTACCCTATTATGAATGCGCATTATTTTAATGGTGTAAAAAAACCAATGCCTTATAAAAACATCAAAGGATTGGAGCACGTTGATAAAGTCATTGATATTAATCAATCGCCTATAGGCAGAACACCAAGATCAAATCCGGCAACCTATACAGGTGTTTTTAGCGAAATAAGAGCGTTGTTTACCAAAACACCCGAAGCGGCCATACGGGGTTATAAACCCGGTCGGTTTAGCTTTAATGTAAAAGGAGGACGATGTGAAACATGCCAAGGTGGTGGTCTGAGAGTCATTGAAATGAATTTTCTACCCGATGTTTATGTCGAATGTGAAACCTGTAATGGGAAAAGATTTAATAGAGAAACACTTGGAAATAAGGTATAAAGGAAAATCCATTTCCGATGTTTTGGAAATGACCATTGATGAAGCAGTTGAATTTTTTGAGAATATCCCCAAGATCCTCAGAAAACTAAAAACTATTCAGGATGTCGGATTGGGGTATATTTCTCTTGGGCCAACAATCTACTACCCTTTCCGGTGGCGAAGCACAACGAGTGAAACTGGCCACGGAACTATCTAAACGAGATACAGGAAATACTTTTTATATTCTGGATGAACCTACCACCGGATTACATTTTGAAGATATCCGAGTTTTGATGGAAGTTTTAAATAAATTAGTTGATAAAGGAAATACCATCTTAATCATAGAACACAATATGGATGTGATTAAAATGGTAGATCATATTATTGATATTGGATATGAAGGCGGAAGAGGAGGTGGAATGATCGTAGCCGAAGGGACCCCGGAAGAAGTGGCCCTAAACGAAAAAAGCTATACGGCACATTTCTTAAAAAAAGAATTAAACCGGTTTTAAGTCTTTAATAATTGTTTTACCGACTCTTATAATGAGGCAATTAATTATTCGTATTACAGTATAACAAGATGAGAAAAGAAAAACATCATAAAGGCTGGAATGAAATAAAAACCAATGATTCTTGGGCCATTTTTAAGATCATGGGCGAATTTGTCATGGGTTTTGAAAAAATGAGCGCCATTGGACCCTGTGTTACTATTTTTGGTTCGGCGAGGACCAAAAGCGGACACCACTATTATGAACTGGCAGTATATATTGCCAAAAGCTTTCGGAAGCAGGTTACGGGATTATCACAGGTGGTGGCCCCGGTATTATGGAAGCAGGTAACCGAGGAGCCCATCTTGCAGGAGGTACTTCTGTTGGGTTCAATATTGACCTGCCTTTTGAACAACATGACAATCCATATATCGATGGTGATAAAAGTCTCGATTTTGATTACTTTTTTGTCCGAAAAGTTATGTTTGTAAATACTCCCAAGGATTTGTAGTTATGCCTGGTGGATTTGGAACCTTGGATGAATTATTTGAGGCCATTACGCTTATTCAAACCAATAAAATTGGAAATTTCCCATCATCCTGGTAGGAACTCAATTTTGGAGTGGTCTTATTGAATGGATAAAAAATACCATGTTGGATGCAGGTAATATTAGCCCTGAAGACCTTCATCTGATAAAGGTAGCCGACACTGCGGAAGAAGTAGTAGATATTATAGATGCATTTTACAAAGGTCACACCCTGAGCCCAAATTTTTAAAGTCAATATGTTGCTGAAAAATGATGCTGTGATAATGAGGGTCTCGGTCCTGCTTTTTTTGTTAGGGCTATTGCCTGGGGTTGCTCAACATACTAATAGTATCAAAGCTACCCTGGAGTCAGAGACCAGGAGCATTAATATTCAACAGGAGTTCACCTATCAAAATAGTTCTCAGGATACCCTTCATGAACTATTCTTCAATGATTGGACGAATGCGTATTCTGATAAAAATACCGCATTGGCGAAACGCTTTGCAGAAGACTTTAAAAAGAATCTGCATTTAGCAAAGCCGGAGGAACGTGGATCAACCCAGATCTTTAACTTAGCCGATTTTGAATTTAGGTCCCTTGCATGGAAGCGTACGGAAGAAAAAGACCTGATCAGTGTGCAATTAAATAGTCCACTGCCCCCGGGAGAATCTATTAAAAATGTATTTTACCTATACCGTTAATTTACCACCTAACAATTATACTCCTTATGGCTATGATCCCCAAGGTGATTATTACCTGAAAGACGGTACCTAAGTCCGGCCGTATACGATGGCTCATGGCAATTGTATTCCAATAAGAAT
>CAVUUZ010000004.1:0-267208 GCA_963744855.1 uncultured Flavobacteriaceae bacterium | reverse complement strand
ACATAAAAAAGTGAACATGCAAAATTTAAAAGTAATCCCAATGGAAAACATTAGTACTGAGGAAAATGGGAAATAGAGAACTGCATCAGGAATCAAAAAAGTGGATCTAACATTTGTATTTTATGGCAGATGAGATCATTTTCTTGATCATCTTCTGGTTCCTCTTGTTTCTGTATTTCGTACTCCCAGGTTATTTGAAGACCTTCAAGAATATGAAGGAAGACTGGCGGAGTCAAAAAAGCGTTGTTCAAGAGTGATTAAAGACGTTTTAGATCATGAAAATAAGTTAGGTGGATTGTTAGAAATTTTGAATAGTACGCTGGACCAGGCGTATCAAACAAAACATCAGCAGTACAGGTCAGAGGTTGATGAATGTCTGGACAATTTTATTAGGTTAAAGACTGATTTTCATGCCTATGCTCGACGATCTTAAAAAAAAGACATAAAAAGTAATAAATGGATATGCTTAGCTGATAATTGTCATATGAATATCCCTGTGTTAGGAGTATCTTATTCGTGGTATTTTAAATAGGTTCACTTTGATAAAAGATACTAGCAAAAACGTACATCATGAAAAGATTTATCTGGTCCTTTTTCGTTTTGATCCTGGCTTGTTCCGATGCAGAAATTGTAAGTAGTTGGAAGAATCCGGACATTGTCCTCTTCGATGCATACAAAGTGCTTGTGGTAGGAATGACCCCCAATCCTGATGCCAGAATAGTATTTGAGACCAAGATGACCGATAGATTTACGCAGCAGGGTGTTGAAGCAATGAGAAGTGTAGATCTTTTCGATGTAACATTTACCAATTCGGCCCGTACAGTTCAGGAATTGGACGATGTGGAACAACGTTTACTCGACAAAGATTTTGATGCGATCCTATTCACTAAAATACTGGGGTCAGAGAACAGGCAAACCCTCTCTAAGAAACTTTCCGAACTCGACAGGAACAATGCCAAGTTTAAGGATGACTATCTAAGTCATCAGAATATCTATTACGAAGATGAATACTATGAGCAATACACGGTTTACTTTGTTGAGACCGCATTGTATTGTATCTGTGTTGACAAAGAACGCGATCTTATTTGGCGAGGTGTTATAGAGGTTTCTGATCCTATAGAGGCAGAGGACACCATTGATGAATACATAGACCTGGTAGTTTCCACTATGGAATATGAAGATCTTATTTTCAGAAAAGAAAAACCGTAGAATACTTTTACACGGATATGGGAGTAAGCCATCCCTTATAAGACAGGAGCAAAAACTCTTGCGATTCCTTCAATAAGCTTGTCAATGGTAGGTCTTTGGCTATAGGTGGCTAACTTTAATTCTGTACTCTGCTTACAGTCTCTCTGGAAATTCTTTCGAAGTATCTCCGCGAGCAAGGGGGTCGTAAAGGAGGGCGTTCACCTCGTAATTATGCTCAAAACTGCGTACGTCAATATTTGCGGTACCGATGGAGGCAATATCATCATCGCTGACCAATATTTTACTGTGGAGAAAGCCGTGAGGAAATAAAAAAATCCGGATCCCGGATTTAAGGAATGAATCAAAATAGGAACGAACCGTCCAATCCACCAGTTTACTGTCACTTTTTTCAGCAATTAATAATCGAACATCAATACCGCTTAAAGCAGCCATTTGCATGGCTTTTAAGATCTCATTACTGGGAATGATATAGGGATTGGTAATATAAAGATACTTCTGTGCTTCATTTATAATTGATAAATAAGAATGTTCAATATTTGGGAAAGCATCATCCGGTCCGCTGGGAACCACCTGCACAATTGTTCCTTCCGAGGGCTCACTATTTTGCGGCGCACTCACCTTCATAGGCACTTTTTTCTCAGATACCATGAACCAATCAGATATAAAGATATGTTCCATAAAGGAAACGGCATGGCCCCTGATGGCCAGATGCATATCATGCCATTTACCAAGGTCACTATCTCCTCTCAAATACTTATCTGAAATATTGATTCCTCCTGTAAAAGCAATGGTACCATCTACAATGATGATCTTTCTGTGATTTCGAAAATTTAAAGAAGAGAGAAACTTACCAAAACGAAAGGGTAAAAAAGGATAAACCTCGACTCCCATGGCCTTTAATTTTTTGAGATAGGAGGTGCTCAGAGAATAACTCCCAACCCCGTCATAAATCATCTTTACCAAAACGCCTTTTTGGATCTTTTTTTCAAAAAGTTTTAATAGTCTGTTAGCTAATTCACCTTCTTCAAAAATATAGTACTGCAGGTAAATGTAACTTTCCGCCCTCTCCAGCGCATGAAAGATTTTATTAAAGGTATTCTCTCCATCTTCTAAAAGTGTTACTTCATTATGATACGTTGGAGGGTAATGTGTCACTTTCTCAATAAGAGACATCATTTTTTGATATTTGGGTCGACTTGCCTCAATTGTAATATTTTCCGCGAAGGACGGGAGTGCCAGAGAATTTTTTCTGAGTCGGGCCAGTTTTTTTTTGCGCCGGTTTCTTCCTAGCATGATGTATAAAAGAATGCCACCTACGGGAATGGTAAAAATGGCGAGAAGCCAGGCCAGGGTTTTGGCAGGCCTTACTCCATTGATCAATAAACCAAAGATCAGGAAAAGTGCCAGCAGAACATAAAGGGTAACCAGGGCAAATACAAGCATTCGTTTGGATGTTCTTTGATAAAAATAAAGGTACCACAGAATATTGACAATTTGAATAGAAGGGTAAAGTATTCCGGGGCAATTTCCCAATTAGGTGCAATGATTTTGAATAAGATCAGCTCTTTTTTAATGGCGTATTTTTTGATCGGTAAGGGGTCAACATTTCCCTGCATTACAATAAAATAAGTAGTAATATTGCTATATAATTCAAGATGAATTTAGTATACTCTAGGAACCCAATGATGGCTATTTATGAATCTTCGTGATGGTGTTAAAACTTCTGAAAATAAGGTCTCTTCGGAAACGTTAAAATTAAGCGACTTTGTGATCGACAAAACCAAGTCCGTAACAGATCGGCTCGAAAGTTTTGAGGATATTCTTAACCTTGAAGTTGGAGATACCGCCCTCAACAGAGCAAAGGCTTTGGAGCGTGAATTTAATATTCGGCAACTGTATATTAAATATGAAGGGGATAACCCAACAGGCACACAGAAAGATCGGATTGCCTTCGCTCAGGTATATGATGCGCTCAGACGCGATTTTGACATCGTGTCTCTGGCTACATGTGGGAATTATGGAGTTGCCGTAGCCCTGGCAGCCAACCTGGCCGGGATTCATTGCAAGATCTATATTCCAGAATCTTATCATACAGATAGAATTGAAGAAATGGAATCCCTGAAAGCAGAAATTATCAGGTTGCCGGGTAGCTATGAGGATGTTGTTGCTCAAAGTACCGAACTGGCAAAAACCAATGATTGGTACGATGCCAACCCCGGTGCAACGAATACTCCTTTGCAGATTTCTGCCTACGCCCAGATCGCTAACGAGATTTTTGAGGACCTGGGTGATGCACCAAAATACTGCGCGGTTCCGGTCTCAAACGGAACCCTGTTGGCTGGTATCTATAGAGGGTTTGTCAGTCTTTATAAACGCGGAAAAACTTCGAGGATACCAAAAATGATCGCGGCATCTTCCTCCTTTAAAAACCCTATTGTACAATCGTTTAAAAAAGGATTGGACCATTGTAAAGATCTGGAGCCCAAGAATATAAAGGAAACCAAATACAATGAACCTCTAATCAATTGGCACAGTTTTGATGGGGAGGAGGCCCTGTATGCCATCCGTGAATCGGAAGGAGAGGCCGTAAATGTAAGTGATAGAAAGTTAAAGGAAATGAGTGCCTTTCTTCATAAAAAAGAAGGATTCCGGATTCTCCCGGCATCTACCGCAGGGTTAATCGCCTTATTAGAGATCCATGAACAAAACCCGATGGAGCCCGACCGCTATGTGGCCATTCTGACGGCAAAAAATTAAACAAATGCATATGAAAGAATCTATAGATGGAAATGCCCTGGTATATTGTGAAGGTGCATTTAACACACCGAACGGTAAAACTGCCCATGGTCTGGTGCGATTCACAGAACGATATAATGTAGTAGGAGTTATAGACAGTACCTATGCCGCTAAGGATGCGGGAGAAGTGTTAGATGGAAAAGCAAACGGCATAGACGTATTCAAAGACCTTAAGACTGCTGTTACCACCTTGGAAGAAGAGAATAAATCCCCTAAAAGCCTGGTAATCGGTTTGGCGCCGGATGGTGGCCGACTACCTAAAGAAGCAAAGCAAACTATAAAGGAAGCTCTGGAATTGGGTTGGAACGTAGATAGTGGATTGCACGACTTCCTTACGAATGATGAAACTTTAATGGCCATTGCCCGAAAGAACGGATGCAGGGTGCGAGATGTGCGAAAGACACCAGACCGCGATAAGCTTCATTTTTTTACCGGGGATATTGAGAAAGTAGACTGTTTAAAGCTGGCAATCCTGGGAACGGATTCGGCCATCGGAAAACGCACCACTGCCTGGATCCTGGTCCATGCCTTCCGAAAGGCAGGTTTAAAAGCAGAAATGATAGGAACCGGACAAACAGGCTGGATGCAGGGAGCCAAGTACAGTATGATATTAGATAGTTGTATCAATGATTTTGTTTCCGGTGAAATAGAACATGCCGTGGTCAGTGCCTGGAAGAATGAACATCCGGATGTGGTTGTAATAGAGGGGCAGGGGAGCCTTATGAACCCTGCATATCCAGGAGGTTTTGAGATCCTGGCGGCGGGCAGGCCAGACTATGTGATCTTGCAACATGCCCCAACAAGAAAGGAATATGACGGCTTTCCGGGGTATCGTCTGCATTCTTTGCCTGAGCAAATAAAGGCATTGGAGGTGATCTCTGGGAAAAAAGTGATAGCCATTACAGTAAATCATGAGAATATGAGCAAAGAAGAGATAGGGCCGGCCTGTAAGGACATCACAATAGAAACCGGAATTCCCGCCTTTGATGTCCTGGCCTTTGGTGCTGAGGAGCTGGTTACTCTTTTAAAAGAAAAACTGTAATTCAATGTCAAAAAAAATAGTAATCTTCTTTTGCTTTTTCCAATCTGTATTGCTTTTTTCTCAGCAATACAGTGCCCAACAGTTGCAAAAATATGTGCAGGAGTTTAAGAAGGACATAAGGGGTCCCTATAGGGATATTCGCTGGTTTTGTACAGACGGGAGTATTCGTCAACCAAAAGATCCCTGCCCGGATCAAATAGGCCCGGGAGTTCAACATGCGCGTTATAAAGATGTAGTTGAAGACATCGCCAAAAAGAACAACATTTATCTGGGGCAGATACTTGCTTACTCTCAACCTGCTGATTTCTGGGATCCAAAACGGAACTTTACAAGGTTAAAACAGTATCAGTTGGATAAATACCTCCGTTCAGTAGATCAGGGCTGGATCAATGCGAAAGGAAGGTATTACAGAGGATCTGTTCAGGCCGAAGATGAGACTGCCTGGGGCCTGACTTTTTTTAAAGAGGTACTGACGAACGACAAGAATATTGAACAACATTTTTTTGTCCTTCGAAATGCCATGCGTGATATACCCTATCAGGAGGATGAAAATTTGGCCCAGCAGATGAGAAGTGAGTCAAAGGTGATCTCCGATCTATACCCGGCCTTTATGGATCTTCGAGTAAAAATTCATAGCCAGCCACAGATTGGTGACATACAGGATGTAGCTCGTTTTCTGGATGCGAATAAAGGAAAATTAAGTCCGGAGCTCAATACACAGTTATCAACCTTGTTAAATACAATGAATGCTTTTTTCAGGCCCATCGACCTTCAGATGCTTTCCAAGGGTCTTCCTGTCATAGGCAATCCTGAGCTTAGTTCTCAACTCACCAACTTTTTGGCGACGGGGAAGGAAGCTAAACCTGCCTCTTCTTTAATTCAGGATGGCGCAGAACTTATGTGGTCAATCAGGCAAAACATACTTACGGAGAAAGATCCGGTAACCAGATTAAAATTAATGGATCTGTCTCTAAAACTTGAAGATATCATCTTTAAAAATGAAACCGACTGGAATCCTGCAGATGTCAAAGGACAACTACAAAAGATCTGCAGCCTAGGCATGGCTTCGGCAGCCGCCGGTTATATGGAAATATGGGAATGGGAGCAACTGGTCTCCACATTGACCAATTTTGAGAAATCAATACTCACCCTGGAGGAATTAACATACACCTTGGGTAGAGCCAGAAGTGCCGTAGAATGGAGTACCAGTATGTTTAAAGCTGAGTTTGATGAGGTGGTAGCCTTTTATGTCCCATTTGAGCCCTTAGCCAACAGTTTTATAGATGACAAGATCAGGGGATCGTTGGTGCTGCAACTTGGCAAGGCTGTAGGCGAACTGGGGAATTTTATTGCGGCAGAATCTGCTTTGATCAACAAAGTTCTGGACGTTACAAACCAAAGTGCCGTCCGTGGCTTAAATCCCGGATATGCTTTTGGAGAATTGGTAGTGGTTGAGAATATGGTAGAAGACCTTGAGGTTTCATCAGATAAGATTTACATTTTTCAGAAACCACCTTCGGATCTAAAACCAGTGGCAGGCATTGCTACCGTTTCCGAGGGAAACCTGGTCTCTCATGTACAACTGCTAGCAAGAAACTTAGGCATTCCAAATGCAGCCCTGTCTGATGAAAATTTAAGACAACTAAAGAAATATAATGGCACCCGTGTATTTTACGCAGTTTCCAATAAAGGCAATGTGTTATTAAAACAAGAAAATGAGATGTCATCAGATGAAAGGGCCCTGTTCACAAAAAAGGAGCGCAAAGATGAAAAAATAGCCGTTCCGGTAGAGGATATTCGTCTCGATATAGTAAAAGTGCTCAATATGAGAGAGGTAGACGCTTCAAACTCGGGGAAGTTATGTGGCCCAAAAGCTGCCAATTTGGGACAGTTAAAGAAAATGTTCCCTGAAGATGTGGTGGAAGGGCTGGTTATCCCGTTCGGGATCTTCAAGGAACATATGGATCAGGAAATGCCGGGTAGCAGTAATTCCTATTGGGATTTTCTGAATATCATGTTTGATGAAGCTGAGAAAATGAGAGCTGCCGGTAAAGCAGAACAGGAGGTAGAGCAGTTCCAATTGGAAAAACTTCAGCTTTTAAGAACAGCTATTAAAACAATGCCCTTAAAAAAATCCTTTATGGAGGATCTTGAGGATAGTTTTAAAGGGGTATTGGGTAAGGCCTTGGGAGAAATTCCTGTTTTTTTAAGGAGTGATACCAATATGGAAGATCTGAAGGACTTTACCGGTGCCGGACTCAATCTTACCATCTTTAACACCTTAAATAGGGATAAGATCTTAGAGGGTATCAAAGATGTCTGGGCTTCCCCATATACGGAACGCAGTTTTAAATGGAGACAGAAATATCTGTTAAATCCGGAGAATGTGTATCCTTCTATCCTTGTTATTCCTAGTGTAGATGTTGATTACTCTGGAGTTATGATCACCAAGGGAATTAATATGGGCACGGAGAAGGACCTCACGGTTGCATTCAGCAGAGGTGCAGGGGGCGCAGTAGACGGACAGGCCGCCGAAACCCATTTGATCACTGCAAATGGATCCTTGTTGCTGGCACCTGCCAGGGACCTGTATCACAATAGGTTGCCGACTACCGGAGGAACTTCAAAAGAGATAGCAACTTTGCAAGATGCTATCCTCAATACTGGAAATATCAGGCAGCTAAGGGATTTTGCGATCACCCTTCGGGACATTCTTCCAAAAGCCACCAAATCTGACTACAAAGGTGCCTATGATGTGGAACTTGGGTTTAAAGATGATAAATTATGGCTTTTCCAGATACGTCCCTTTGTAGAAAATAAGAAGGCTCAGGGATCTGCCTATTTAGAATCAATTACACCCAAAATTCAAAACGACAAGAAAATTCAACTCACAACAAAATTGTAATATGAATTCTATCATAAAGTTGTTTACACTTCCTTTACTCTGTGTTGTACTCGTTGCACTCTTGTATCCTATTGATGGATATGAACGTACCGGGATCAAACGATTAAAACGGCTCGAATTGATACAGTCGGGGGAAATAAAGTCCACCACACCTTTACCTTCCGGGGCATTAAGATCATGGGAAGATATCAGATTGAATTTAGATGCTCTGAAAAAGGATAGTCTGTCCACTTTTTTTAAGGAAGATGCCCAATTGCAAAAAGAGATTAGCGCACTATTCAGGGGTCTTGATAAGAGTTATTCTCTCAGTGTACTAGACATATCAGATCCGGCGAAGGTTCGTTATGCCCATAGAAATGAAACCCTGGGTTATCAGCCCGGGAGTGTAGGTAAATTGGCCGTATTGGTGGGGATATTCACTCAATTGGAGAAGATATATCCTGACTCCTGGGATAACCGAATGGACCTGCTAAAGAATAAATCCGTTAAATCGGGTGTATGGGGACTTACAGATGAGCATACAGTTCCTATTTACAACATAGAGAAGAATACCCTGGTGAAGCGGCAGGTGATTGCCTCAGATGTTTTTACGCTATATGAATGGATAGATCACATGCTTTCAGTAAGTAATAATGGAGCTGCCAGTATTGTGTGGAGAGAAGCGATGCTAATGGCTGCTTTTGGTCCTGCGTATCCGGATCTCACAGAGGAACAGGCATTGGCCTATTTTAAGGAAACACCAAAAAAAGAATTGACAGACCTGGGCAATGATGTGGTAAACCTGCCACTCAGGTCGTTAGGTATTACGACAGATGAATGGAGGTTAGGCAGTTTTTTTACAAGAGGTGCAAACACCTATGTTGGGGATAAGGGAGGAAGTATTGGAACACCTTTGGGCTTGATGAAATTTCTGGTGCAGTTGGAGCAGGGAAATGTGGTTGATGAGGCTTCCAGTTTGGAAATGAAAAGATTGATGTATATGACAGATAGGAGAATACGCTATGCCCAATCCCCGGCTTTAAAAGAAGCCGCTGTCTATTTCAAATCAGGGAGTTTGTATAAATGCGACCGAAGCAAGGGAGAAGCCTGTGGTAAATATGAAGGGAATGTTCAAAATTTTATGAACTCTGTCATTATTGTGGAACATCCGGATAATTGTAAATATATGGTGGTACTAATGTCTAATGTACTTCGTAAGAATTCGGCCTCAGATCATATGTACCTTGCCTCAGCTATAGATAAAACTATTCGAAAAGGTTAGTCGGCCAACAGTTTTTTAAGGGTTTGAATTGCAAAATCTTCTATTCGTTCATCCTCATTGGTCTTCATGATCTCAACCAGAGGTTTGTATTTCAGGTTCTTTTGTTGTCCAATTAGAAAGAGTACAGCAAGTTTTATTTTATGGTCATTTGCCTGTAATAAGCTCTGAAAGCATTCATATTCCGTTGGCACCTTGGTAATGAGGCTTTGCTGAACTTCTTCTGAAGTTACATCCAGAATGGTGTTTTCTATGATAGGCAATAATTTTCGCTTCAGATCACCGTAAAGTAAATTGTCCAGATATTCTATTGCTCTGGTCTGTGCATCTTGTTTTTCACTTAAAATGCCTTCATAGGCTATTTCAATATCTTTGGGGCCATATTTTAATCCCAGTAGTTTAAAAATACGCTCCAGACCCGCATCGAGACGTCTTTCAAGAAGTTCCAGGAGGCTGGAGCGAGCGTTTCGTTCCTCATCTGTCACTATTTGTCTTGATTTTGAGCGGTTTCGGTACGAAATGATGATCTGGGTATGCATGGCCGAAAGGGTATGATGATACATCCTGCATTCCTCAAGAATGTTCCGTATCACTTTTAAATGATCGAAATGATACTGGGGATACTTTAGTTTTAAGTCATTTAGGGCTCTGATGGCCTCTTGTCGAATGGTAACGTCCGTATCATCTAATAAGGTCATTAATCCACTGACTGTCTGTTGCGATGGCAGATTCTTTAATACCGAAGGGATATATCGGCTTATAGAAAGCGGGATCGATTTCTTTTCGACTAAATTGATCAAATAAGGTCCAAGTTGCTGACCATAGGCGATCAATGAGTCCGTGACCACAGCACGCTTGTTCTTGTCTGGTAGAAAACGGATCAGATCATCAATAAATGGCGGGTAAACGCTGAAACCAATTGCTTTGATGGTTTCAAGTTGATAGACGATGTCTGTACTTTTTAAGGCTTTAGAAAGTTCAGGATAAAATTCTGAAATATTGGCGGCGCCAATGGTCTTGAGCAACATTGGTGTTAGATTGTTTTCTCCTTTCTTTTTGTGTGAAGCTTTAATCTCCTGAGCTATTCTTTCCCTTAGCTGGTATTGATTCCTTAATGATACATTATCTCTGGATTCTTTTGCGAGGCAAAACAGTGCCGTTTTTGAGATCAATGGATCCGAATGGTCCAGATAATGATCAAATACGACTTCCTTTTGGGCATTGGCGTGCATCAGCAAATACTCCAGGGTAGCGGCAATTAAACTTTCATCTCCGGAGGCTAATAATTCAGAGATTTCAGTGACCACAGAATGATCATTTAAAAAGTACATATTCTGAATGGCTGCTGTCTTTACTTTATAGGAAGGATGCCTGAGTAATTTCTGCACCTCAGGCATAAAGCGTTTGTCATTTAGCTCTCGCAGTTTACCAAGCATAAATAAAAGTTGAGATTCAGTACCACTTTCAAAGACCTTTTTCATCCCATTGATCGCTGAAACTTTTTTTAACTCAATTTTTTTTATGGGCTCCTTAGATTCAAGTACCAGGGACAGATTATCTCTGAAGGTCTTAAAATATTGGTCTCTAACCTTATAAACAAAAAAGATCCATAGGAGGAGGAGCATAATAATAATACCGGTAATGTAGACAGAGGGCAGGTCCAGGCCGCGAACCAGAAATATCAAAATAAATCCGGCAATTCCGGTAGCAAAGCTATCAACCACCACATCTATATATGACTTGGTTTTGTTCTTCAGTTCAAAGGGCAAAGGCAGAGCCAAGAGTTCCATGGCACTTTTGTTTACCGATTGTTTTAATGAGCCATCGACCGCTTTTATAAAAATGATCACTGCAAGTTCAGGAAAAACCAAAAAAACCAAACACCCGGCGAGTATGCCAAGGGGTAGCAGCAACATAGAGAATCCTACTCCCCAAACCCCGACAACACGATGTGTCACAAAGAGTTGAATGGCGAGCGAAAGCAAATTAAAGGTAGAGAACCAGAATGCAAAGAAGGCCGTAAGTTCATCCGGATCTAAAATGGCAGCTGAAGCAAAATCACTAAACTGATAATCCACTAATTTAGCTACCAGGACGCTAACTCCGAGGATAGCGGCCAGATACGTAAGATGTTTAGAATTTCGAATGAGCCACAGGGGTTTATCTGCTTCACTACCCCTGCGATTTTGTAGCTTAAATAGGTTTAATTTTTCAACTCGGAGGCGCCAGATCACTTGCAATACAGGAATACAAAGTATCAGAATGCCTATGGCTAAGAAAAACAGGTCGTCGTTCCCAATTATCGGAGCCAGGATAGAGGTTAGATACCCACCAAAAATACCACCCAGGATGGCCCCTGATCCAATAAATCCGAATAATCGCTTTGCTTCTCTGGGGTTAAAGACCAAGTTGGCCAATACCCAAAATTGAGAGGCAGATAGCACTGCATGAATGGCTACCCAGACATAAAAAAAGTAGAGCATCCAAGCATTTATAAGATTCAATTTTAAAAGGACGGTTAATGCTGTTAACAAAACTATGGTTATCAGCAGGGTAGTTTTGATCACTTTTTGAAGTGAGAATTTTGTCAGTGCTTTTGTATAGAAGTAGGAACTGAAATAAGCAATTATAGCCACCCATAGAAAGGCGATAGGCAGGCTTTCTACGCCAAGTTCTGAAAGGAAAAGAGAATTAACGGTTGGTTTTATGATCAATAAACTCGTAATGATCAAAAAAACATAGAGTTGCATCAGAAAAGAGATCCTGAATTCTCCTTCTCTTATATTGAATGTCTTCTTAAGGAGTTCCTGAAAAAGCATTAATGGGGAGTCTCTAATTAACTTTTTTATAGTTTTTAGTACTTTTTAAGGCTGTTTCCACTGGCCGTACCAAGTTTCGTATGATCTGCTCCCCGGCGGGGTCTTCTATCAAAGCCACCAGGATATATCTTCTGTTCTTATCAATTCCCCATACCAAGGCAGAATCTGAATGATAATTTCTCCAGGATCCTGATTTTCTAAAAATACGCGCATCCGGGGCCATGATATTTAGGGTATTCACAAATTTATGATGTAGCGCAGGATTTTCCATAATATCGAGCATCTGATTAGAGCGCTCCCGGCTTACAAGCTTCCCATTCGCTAATAAGTAATAGTAACGGCATACCTGGGTAACAGTTGCAGCGTGACTCAGATTTTTTAAGGGTTCTCTATTCGTTTCACCCCCACCACCGTAACGTTTTCCTACCCAAAGTCCGCCGCCGGTCGCTTCATCATAGAATTCATATTTAGGATCGGTCATAACAGACTCAATTTGATCATAACCAACTCTGTCTATCATCCGTGTGGAGGCCTTATTGTCTGATTTGGCTATCATTAATTTCATATCCTTCTTTACCTCTTCAGTTTCTTTTAAAGTGCCTTTCTCAATGGCATCCATCGCAGCCAACAAGATGGCAATCTTTGGCAGGCTGGCAGCATACATCATATGGTTGCCGTTGATCCGGGCGAACTTAACATTTTTAGGATCTCTGAGATCAACAACTCCTACGGCCATTAGTTTTGAATTGATCAACTTCTTCCATTTAGCGTTTTTCATGAGCTGATTTTCAAGACTCATTTGCAATTTGGTGTCCAATAAAGAACGAAGTGGCTTAATCTCATCATTGGGAATAGACAAGGGCAAATCTTCCTGGGCAGGAAGTATCCCGCACCACAGTAAAAAAAGTACTATGATTGTGACTCTGGTTTTCATAAATGTCATTGTGAATAATTACGCAAAATTATTTCAATTAACAATAAGGTTGATGTTAATGTTTTATGCCTTCGTAATTTGTCAGTTCCCATAAATAAAGGCGATTCCAAATGATATGGCCTTTTAGTATGTTAAAAATATAGTACCTTTATAAGGATGTGACGGCTTTTGTACTTTTTTGGTATTATGCTGCCCTTATATATCCATTCCATGAAATTTTATCAGTTTAAAATATGGTGAGAATTAGCCAACTTGTTGTCTTCCATAAACTCCTCATACATGAACTTATTGTAGAACCAAAAAGAGTTAAAGCAACATATTCGGTTATCAAAGATGATGGGAGCGAAGTAAGCAATCAATTGATCTACACCTATAATGCCCCTTACTTTGATATGAAGAGTGGCAGGGACGTAAACCTGGCTTCCATGATGGTGGCCCAGGTTGCCCTGAATTACGGTCTTTTTTTTGAAGAAATTGTCTTTGATGGGCTGTATGATCTTACTGACCAGCGCTTTTTGAAAGACATGATGGAGAACACATCCAGAGAGATACTGGTGATGAAGTTTTACGGAAAGAACGAATTTCTAAAACCTCCCTATGACGCCCTGGAAATTGAAGCACTTTCCGAATATACAGCGGCAAAGATTACATTTCTCAACTCCGGTTTTCAATCCCTGCAAGTACCAAAAGAAAGACTGCATCCTAAGGAAGAGGACTATGTTATTTTAAGCAGTGGGGGAAAGGACAGCCTTCTCAGCTATGGCCTCATAAAGGAATTAGGCATTCCCCATCCCGTGTATATTAATGAGTCGGGTAGACACTGGTTCACTGCCGTCAATGCCTATGAACACTATGAAGAAATTGAGCCAAATACGGTTAAACCCTGGTGTAACAGTGACAGGATGTTTAACTGGATGGTAAAACAAATGCCCTTTATTAAGGAAAACTTTCAGAATATCAGGGCCGATATTTATCCGATTCGATTGTGGACCGTAGCCGTATTTCTATTTGGAACGCTTCCGGTAGCTCTAAAAAGAGGGGTGGGAAACGTTTTGATCGGAAACGAGTACGATACCACCGTGAAAGGAAATTATAAGGGAATTTCTCATTACCATGGTTTGTATGATCAGAGTAAGTACTTTGACAATGCCTTAACGCGGTATTACTCAAAAAAGGAATGGAACATTTGGCAATATTCCATACTGCGACCCTTATCAGAATTATTGATCTTAAAGATCCTGGTAAAAAGATATCCCGACCTTCAGAAATACCAGGTTTCCTGTCATGCGGCCCATTCGGAGAACGGCAAAATGCTGCCATGTGGTGTCTGTGAAAAATGCAGGAGGATCATCGGGATGCTCATGGCCCTAGATGAGGACCCTAAACGTTGCGGATATACAGAAGATCAGATCAAAAAAGGACTAGCCGCCCTTGAAAACAGAGGTGTAAAGCAATTGGGCAGCGATGCCGCTCATTTGTATTTCCTATTGGTAAGCAAGGGACTGATAGGGGATACAGAACATACACGAAAGCTTGCGAAAAGACACGAGGAGATAGTCTCTCTTCGTTTCGATAATGAGCGAAGTGACATCGCTGACATCCCACTGCATATACGAAAACCCTTATTGAAAATACTTTCAGAATATTCCGAAGGAAGTGTACAACTTCGTGACCGAAAATGGTATACTTTTGCGCCCGACAAAAGCTATTTAGAGCGACCCTATTTTTTAAAGAAAAACGATGAATTCAAAAAAACATAAGTCCACTTTTATGTGGGAAGAAATGACCTGGCCTGAGATAGAATCCTATTTGAAAAAAGTGGATACTGCTATCCTGCCTACGGGAGCCATAGAGCAACACGGCCCGCATTTACCGGTGGATATCGATTATTTTGATGCCAAGTATATGGCGTATAAGGTAGCGGAAGCCTGTAGCGATCCCAAACCCTTCGTATTGCCTTCAATTCCATTCGGAGTATCGTATCATCATGATGATTTTAAAGGGACGCTGAGTGTTACCAATGACGCCCTGTCTCGTTTTGTGTATGATATCGGCATGAGCCTGGCTAAAAACGGTATCAAAAAGATTATCATCCTGAATGGGCATGGGGATAACGCACCTACCTTGCACTATGCGGCTCAGATGATCAACAGGGATGCCAAGATCTTCGTTTGTGTGGATACCGGGGAAACTAGTGACGTTGCCTTATACAACCTTATTGACACTCCGAATGATATCCATGCCGGGGAGATTGAAACCAGTACTACGCTTGCGATAAGACCGGAAATGGTACAAATGGACAAGGCCGTAAACCAAACTCTGGAATTTGGCAGCAAGTTCCTCGATTTTGACAATGATCAAAGTGTTAATTGGTATGTACGGACAAATAAGATCTCGGAAAGTGGAGTAATGGGTGATGCCACCAAGGCAACTGCTGAGAAAGGAAAAAAAATGTGGGACTTAATGATCCATCATATGGTTAAATTTGTAGACTCCATTAAGGATTCTACACTAGATGATTTATATCAAAAACGCTATTGATGAAAATCACCAAGGTCTCTTACGAACGATTGGATCTCTCCTTAACCGTGCCCTATACTATTGCCTATGAAACGGTGAGTAGCGCGACTAATTTCATTCTGAAGATTGAGACGAATTCTAAGCTGGTAGGGTTTGGTTGTGCAGCTCCGGACTGGGAAGTTACCGGGGAAACACCTGAAATGGCTGAAAAATCAATCAATGATCAGATACTCCCTTATCTAAAGGGAAAATCCCCGTTGCACTATGCCAGGATCCTGGAAGAACTCAAAGTTCTATGTCCGGAGAGGTCTTCAGCGCTGGCGATGGTGGATATGGCACTTCTCGATTTAATGGCAAAAAAATTGGCAGTACCTCTTTACCATTTTCTGGGGGGGTACAGAGATGCAATTCCAACAAGTATTACCATCGGGATCATGCCTGTAGAGGAAACTTTGCAGTTAGCTCGTGAGTTTGTAGGAAGAGGATTTACCATTTTAAAGATAAAAGGGGGTGCAGATCTGGAGGAGGACATTGTGAAAATGATCCGATTAAGAGAGCTGTTTCCCGAAGTGGTGTTCCGCTTCGATGGAAATCAGGGATATACCGTAAAAGAATCGATCGCCTTCGTTAAGGCTACCACGAAAGTGGGGATTCAGATCTTTGAACAACCAACCAAGACCAGAAGAACTCATAAATTAGGAGAGGTAACCCATGCTGTCGGTATTCCTGTAATGGCCGACGAAAGTTTAAAAACCCTGGATGATGCCTTTCGGTTGGCACAGCACGAATTGATAGACATGGTAAACATCAAACTGATGAAAGTGGGTGGCATCATGGAAGGGATGCATATCAATTCGGTGGCCAAATCAGCCGGACTCGAAGCCATGGTAGGTTGTTTGGATGAATGTGCCCTGGGTATTTCTGCAGGCCTCCATTTTGCCTTATCGAGACCCAACATACATTTTGCCGATCTCGATGGTCATCTGGATCTCGAAAACGACCCCTTCACCAAACTTTTTCGTCTGGAAAAAGGTATTTTATACCCATCAAAGGCCCCCGGACTTGGATTCTCAGAATAGTAGCCTTAATTAAACCTATTTTTGTAGCATTAAAACAGCAATAAAGAAATGATCGATATAGAAAATATAGAATTATCATATCTCAGTATTGACGATTATCAGGAACTAAAAGAAGCGATGATCGAGGCCTACGTAACCATGCCTCATGCGTACTGGCGGGAACACCATATTCAAAAACTGATTGACCTTTTCCCTGAAGGACAGGCAGTGATCAAGATCAATGGGGAATTGGCGGGTTGTGCGCTATCCATCATTGTTGATTATACAGATTTCGATGTAAGCCATACTTATAAAGATGTTACCGGGAACTATACCTTTAAAACGCATACCATGGAAGGGGATTTGCTTTATGGTATAGATGTTTTCATTAAACCCGAATATAGAGGATTACGCCTGGGAAGACGTTTATATGACTACAGAAAAGATCTCTGTGAACGTCTCAATTTAAAAGGGGTGGCCTTTGGAGGAAGAATGCCAAATTACCATAAGTATGCAACTACTTTATCCCCAAAGGAATACATTCAAAAAGTACGAAGAAAGGAAATACAGGATCCTGTCCTTAACTTTCAGATCTCTAACGATTTTCATCCTGCAAAGGTCATCAAAGGATATCTGGAGGGCGATGAGGCTTCCAACGAATTTGCTGTTCTTATGGAATGGGATAATATCTACTATGAAAAACCCAATAAAAAGGCTACAACCAGAAAAAAGGTGATCAGATTGGGGCTTATTCAATGGCAAATGAGGCCCTATAAAGATCTGGATGAATTGTTGCAGCATGCTGAATATTTCATCGATGCCGTTGCGGGCTACCGATCAGATTTTGCCTTGTTCCCGGAGTTCTTTAATGCCCCCTTAATGGCAGATAATAACCATATGCCTGAATCACAGGCAATTAGGGAATTAGCAAAACATACAGGGGCCATTGTTAAGAGATTCTCCGAATTTTCTATTTCCTATAACATCAATATCATCACAGGAAGCATGCCTGAAATGAAGGATGGTAAATTGGTAAATGCGGGCTATTTATGTCGGCGGGATGGGAGTATGGAACGGTATGAAAAACTACATGTTACTCCGGATGAGGCCAAGGTATGGGGCATGCAGGGAGGCGATGAATTAAGGACCTTTGATACCGATTGCGGGAAGATCGGGGTATTGATCTGTTACGATTCGGAATTTCCTGAGCTGAGCAGATTGCTGGCAGATGAGGGCATGGATATTTTATTTATTCCTTTTCTGACAGATACTCAGAACGGGTATTCCCGGGTTAGGCATTGTGCTCAGGCAAGAGCCATTGAAAATGAATGTTATGTGGCCATAGCCGGTAGTGTTGGGAATTTACCCAATGTTCATAATATGGATATACAATTTGCCCAATCTATGGTATTTACACCCTGCGATTTTTCTTTTCCTACCAATGGGATCAAAGCAGAAGCCACTCCTAACACGGAAATGATTTTGATTGCGGATGTAGATATTGATCTATTGCGCGAACTCAATCAGTTTGGAGCGGTAAGGAACCTGCGCGATCGTAGAAAAGATATTTTTGATCTTAAGCGAACGAAGCAGACATAGAAACGAAACTTCCTGGTTTAGTTATCCAGTGTTTTTACCTCATCATTGAGTTGCTCAAGCGTGGTTTTTGCATCACCAAAGAGCATCTTGGTCTTGTGGTGAAAGAATAATTGGTTTTGAATACCCGCATATCCCGGACTCATACTCCGTTTCATGACCACGACATTCTTTGCTTCCCATACATTGATGACCGGCATCCCGTAAACCGGACTTGCGGGGTCATCATAGGCCGCCGGATTCACCACATCATTGGCACCGATCACAAGTACCATATCCGTATTTGCCATGGCCTCATTGGCATCTTCCATATCCAATAATTTGGGATATGGGACGTCCGCTTCGGCCAGCAGTACGTTCATATGTCCGGGCATACGACCTGCCACCGGGTGGATGGCGTATTTCACATCTACTCCGTTGGCAGAAAGCAGAGTGTCTAATCTTTTTACAACTTTTTGAGCCTGTGCAACTGCCAGGCCATAGCCGGGAACAATGATCACACTCTCAGAATAGTAGAGTTGTATAGCCAGATCTGTATAGGTAATTTCTTTGGCTGTCTGTTTATCACCATTGTCGCTGGCTTTGTGATTATTTTCCCCAAATCCGCCAATTAATACATTGAGGAGCGAACGGTTCATGGCATTACACATTAAAACGGTAAGGATGATCCCGGCAGAACCTACCAAAATACCACCCACCAACATGATCTTATTTTCATATATAAGTCCGGCTGCGGCTGCAGAGAGCCCGGTAAAAGCATTGAGCAATGAGATCACTACAGGCATGTCTGCGCCGCCAATGGGAGCTACAAACGAGAATCCATAAACGAGGGCAAGTACCATCAACAGGGTTATATATAAAAGCGAAGGTTCATTTATACTGAGATAGACATATCCACCAAGTATTAGCAAGGCTCCCAATAAGATGAGGTTTACGATATTGTGCTTGGGAAAGGTTACCTGTTGATCATTTACAAGTCCCTGCAACTTGGCATAGGCCAGCATGCTCCCGGTAAATGCAATGGCACCTATGAGTAATGTTATCAATAAAATCAGAAGCTGTCCACTATTTAACAAAGTGGCTCCATTTGAATACTGTGCCAATTCGGTAAATGCCAGTACCACCGCACAGGCCCCCCCTAAACCATTAAAGACAGAGACCATTTGGGGCATGGCCGTCATTTCAATTTTTGCGGCGCTAATATACCCTATTATGCCTCCTACGATCATCGCCCCGAAGATCCAAAGATAATTGTTGGGTGCATTTGTTATAGGGATAAATAAGGTGGCAATAATTGCGACGGCCATGCCAAAGGTCGCCAGGGCATTTCCTTTGCGGGCCGTGTCTGGTGAACTCATCTTTTTTAAGCCAATAACAAATGAAGTGGCTCCTAAGAGATAGACTAGATTGATAGAGGTAATGAGCATTTTATTTTTTCTTTTTGGAGAACATCTTTAACATTCTGTTTGTCACTGCGAAACCACCTACCACGTTGATCATTCCCAGTACTACCCCTAAGGCTCCCAGGCTAAGGCTAAAGTAGTCGGTTGGTGCTGCATTTCGGATTAGCAAAATGGCCCCTATGATGACCACTCCACTGATGGCATTTGCGCCCGACATTAAGGGCGTGTGCAGCACGGTTGGAACTTTGGAGATCACTTCAAATCCAAGGATGACAGTGAATATCAATAGATATATAAGAATCAGGTTATTGTCCAGAAAGAGAAAGAGTTGTTCCATGTAATCTGTTATTTTATGTAAGGCTATGTAAGTAAGGTTTTTGCAATGATCTCATTGCTGAGATCTAATTTTAGTTGACCATCCTTAACGATGAGTTTTAAATAATTCGCCACATTATTGCTATAAAAAAAGCTTGCATCCTTAGGCATGTCGGCTGCCAGATGACTATTGCCAACTACCTTCACACCTTTGTAGACAACGCTCTTGTTATCTTCTGTTACTTCGCAATTGCCACCGGTAGAAGCTGCCAGATCTATAACCAAAGAACCTGGTTTCATTTTGCCTACGGTCTCTTTGGTTAGTAAAAGTGGTGCCTTTTTACCCATGATCTGGGCGGTGGTGATCACAATATCTGATTTGGACGCTCTGTGTTCCACCTCTTCCTGTTGCTTCTTTAAAAACTCAGGGGTTTGCTCCACAGCATAGCCACCGGCATCTTTTTTATCGATGGCCCCCGGAACTTCAACGAATTTTGCGCCAAGGCTTTCCACTTCTTCTTTGGCCGCAGCACGCACGTCAAAGGCCTCCACCATGGCACCCAACCTCCTGGCCGTGGCAATGGCCTGAAGGCCTGCAACTCCGGCCCCTAAAACGAGTACTTTACAAGGCTTAATACTACCAGCCGCTGTGATCATCATGGGAAAAAACCCGGGAGATTCATTGGCGGCTAATAAAACTGCTTTATAACCGGAAATAGAGGCCATAGAAGACAGTATGTCCATGGTTTGAGCGATGGTTGTTCTGGGAATAAGGTCCATACTGACCGCTTTCAATCCTATTTTCTTTATATGTTCAATAAGGTTCTCATTAGTAAAAGGGGAAAACATAGCCACCAGAAGGGCCCCTTTTTTAATGTGTTTGAGATCTTCTTTTGGAATTGGATTAATGGTAACGAGAATATCGGCCTCTTTAAGGATGGCATCCCTGCTTTTGATACTGGCGTATTTCTCGTATTTAGAATCAGGGAAACTGGCGAGTTCCCCGGCTTCTTTCTCGATCCAGAAGTCGGTATTTGTTACGTTAAACTTTTTAAGGGTATTTGGAACCAGGGCAACACGTTTCTCGTGTGGTTCTTTAAGAATTCCTATAATCATATAATTATTTAGATAAGATCTAAGAAGGTTCAATGTAAGTATAAAAAACTAAAATGAGAAAAAGAATAGCATCAATTCAAACTAAAATTAAGTTTTTGCAGGATATTAAAGCAAGTTTTATAATTGCCAATGAGATGTCCTAAAATATGATATCTTTAATAGGATTCGAGCAGGCAATTTCTGGAACCAGTAGGCCTTTAAAATGGACCTTTTATGAAGACAATTAAAGCAAAGTAAGAGCTTGCAGGTTACCTAATTGGACGCAACTGTATACATTGCATCAATGCTGCGAAATTAGTAGTGTTCCGTTACTCAGTACTACCACGTAAGCAGACAATGGTATCTTAAAATGGGAGCTATACTTCTCAGTTGCCCGTTGAATAAAGCTATCTACTTTGTTTTTTTTAATAAGATTTAGGGTGCAGCCTCCAAAACCACCACCCATCATTCTGGCTCCAAGGACGCCCTCAGTTTTTTTGGCCAGATCAACCAGGAAATCTAGTTCCGGGCAACTTACCTTGTATTGTAATTGCAAGCCTGCATGAGATTCAAATAAAAGATTACCAAATTTATGCAGATCATTCTTCTTTAAAGCGGTGACGGCATCGATAACTCGCTTGTTCTCTTCAAAGACAAAAAGGGCTTTTTGAAAGTCCTCATCAGTAAATTGGTTTCGACTATCCAACAATGTCTGAAGATCGAGTTCTCTTAGCGAAATACCCCCCAAATAATTAGCGACCATACTGCATACCTCACGGCGCTCGTTATAGGCGCTGTCTGCCAATTTGTGAGTAATATTGGTATTTAATAAGAGCAGTTGGTATTCCTTACTTTTTAAAGGAATCACCTCAGACTGTAAGCTGTTACAATCCAGAAGTAGGGCACTATCTTTTTGGCCAAACATACTGGCATATTGATCCATAATACCACATTGAACACCTGCAAAATTGTTTTCCGCAGCTTGAGAAATCAGGATCATTTCCATTTTTGAGAGGCCCAGTTGAAAAAGTTCATTCAAGCCAAACACCAGCGCATTTTCCATAGCTGCAGAAGATGATAGTCCGGCTCCCGGTGGAATGTCACCTCCAAAAACAAGATCGAAAGGTTGTATTTGCTTTCCTTTTTTTTGGATCTCATCTACCACGCCTAATATATAGTTCTGCCATCCGCCATTGGCAACAGCCTCTAATTGGCTTAACTCGTATGTAAAGGTTTCTGATCTATCAATGGCTATTGCAGAGCACATAGGATCATTACTTTTTTGGATTGCTAATACAATGCCCAGGTCTATGGCCGCAGGAAATACATAACCCTTATTGTAATCTGTGTGTTCCCCAATTAAATTAATCCGGCCCGGCGAGAAGACCAACAGAGGAGTGGTCCGGAATTGCTCCAGAAAATGATCCCTGACGTTGCGAATAAGTAGTTGATCCATATGGTCCTCAGCACTGTGGTATCAAAAATGCACAAAAAACGCCGGAATAAGAAGAATCAGACTTTTTGGGTCAGGTAAGATCCACCCAGGAAGAGACCCCTTAATTTGGTTACTCTTTTATCCCTAATTTATTGAGGATATCATCCATAAGGCACCATTTTGTAATGGAAGATTGCAAAAGGTTAATGCCCACAAAGGCGGTAAACCATAACCAATTGATGTTTACATAAATGGCCAAAAGAAGGCTGATCAGGATAAAGGAACCGGCAACGGCCCGTACAATTCTATTTTTCATAAGTATGCTTTATTATATGGATCTTTCTATAGGAACCACGATTGCTTTTATGGGGTTATTCGTTTCTATATGTTGGTTGAACTCTTCTATAAGATTAAATAGCAGCTCAATATTCGACTCCTCAGTAAAGGAGAAAAATAAACTAGACTCTACCCCACCTTTTTCACTGGGGAACCAACTTGCTGACCTTACCATGGAGGTTGTGTTCTTATATCCATCTATATGACCTTCACTAAAGCTATCAATATTAGCTTCTTTAAAAAGTCGTATAATATCTTTCTCGAATTCTTCCACGACGGTAACAATTAATAGTTTCATTTCTTCTTTTTTATAAGGTTCCCTACTTTGAAGCTTCTGTTTCAATCTTTTCATTCTCCAACACATTCTCCGGATGGTTCTTTCTTTCAATCATATAATACACCAAAGGCACCACTAGAAGAGTAAGAATCGTAGAAACGATGGTACCGCCCATCAATGAAATGGCCAGACCCTGAAAAATGGGATCAAAAAGGATCACAAATGCACCAATAACAACAGTTCCAGCGGTCAATAAAATAGGAGTGGTCCTTACGGCACCGGCCTCTATTACGGCTTGTTTTATCGGGATGCCATCTGCCAGACGAAGGTTGACAAAATCGATCAACAAGACCGAATTCCGCACCATGATACCAGCCAAAGCGATCATTCCGATAAAGGAAGTAGCCGTAAAAAATGCCCCCATCAGCCAATGCCCTAATACAATACCGACCAGGGAAAGGGGAATGGCAACCATCATGACCACAGGCGCCTTAAAATTTTGGAACCAGCCAACGATCAGGATATAAATAATAACGATAACCCCAAGGAAGGCGATCCCAAGATCGCGGAAAACCTCCAAAGTGATCTGCCATTCACCATCCCATTTAACCGTGTAATTGTCCTCAAAATCTGGTTGTTTACTATAGAGTTCCTCTACATCATAACCTTCGGGTACATTCAAATCCTTCAATTTATCAGTCATACCCAAAATAGCATACACCGGACTCTCCAATTCCCCTGCCATATCGGCCATCACATACACTACCCTTTTCTGATTTTTTCTATAAATGCTTTTTGCACTTGTGATTTCCTGAATTTCTGTGAGGTCGCCAATAGTAATCATGTTCCCCTGATTCGATCTAATTTTAAGTTGGGCTATATCGCTCAGGGACGATTTTTCCTTTTCATCCAGAGCCAGTATTAATCCCACCTGATTCACAGCATCTTCGTCGTACAGATTGGTCACCGCTCTTTCCGAAAGGGCCATATTCATGGTATAGGCAATTTGCTGAGGGGCCACTCCATATAACATTGCCTTTTCTTTATCAATTATAAATTGATATTCCTTTTGGTCATCCTCCACCATCCAATCTACATCCACTACATCATCGGTGTTTTTAAGAATGCCCTGTACCTGATCTGCAATATCAATTTGAGTATCATAATCAGGACCATAGATCTCCCCAACAATGGTTGAAAGTACTGGAGGTCCCGGTGGTACTTCAACTACTTTAATATTGGCATTGTACTTTGCTCCAATACGTTGAATTTCCGGTCGATAACTGCTAGCGATACCGTGACTTTGAGCGCTACGCTCACCTTTGTCAATTAAATTGACCTGAATATCGGCCATATTGCTGCCACCTCTCAAATCGTAATGCCGCACTAAACCATTGAAGGTTATGGGTGCCGAGGTTCCTACATAGCTTTGGTAGTTAACAACTTCCGGTTTTGTACGCAGGTATTGGGCGACTTCCTGAGTTACTACGCCGGTTCGTTCTAGGGTGGTTCCCTCGGGCATATCAATGACCACCTGAAATTCATTCTTGTTGTCAAAAGGCAGCATTTTAACCGCTACAGATTTTGTAAAGAACAGGGCCACGGAACCCAGAAGAAGCAAGAAGGTTATTCCAAGGAACATCCATCGGTATTTTTTATTCTCGATCAAGGGCCGTTCAAACCTGGCGTACATTTTATAAATAAAGGTCTCCTCCAGGCTTTTTTCATTTTCTTTCTGAGCTTCCCCGGCTTTCGTATGGGCAGATCTTTCTTTTTCCCGAAGAAATATGTATCCCAGATAGGGGGTGATCGTCAGGGCTACAAAGAGTGATAACAACATGGCAATTGATGCCCCAATAGGCATTGGTGACATATAAGGTCCCATTAAACCGGAGACAAAGGCCATCGGCAATACTGAGGCTATCACAGTAAAAGTGGCCAGAATGGTGGGGTTGCCTACTTCGTTGATAGCGTATAAGGCGGCCTGTTTAAAGGGCAATTTTTTCATCTTAAAATGCCGGTGCATATTCTCGGCAATGATAATGGAGTCGTCCACCACAATACCGGTAACAAACACCAGCGCGAACAGCGTAATTCTATTCAGGGTATAATCCAGCATATAGTAGCTCAACAGGGTAAGTGCAAAGGTGATGGGCACAGACAAGAACACCACCAATCCACCGCGCCAGCCCATGGCCAGCATTACCACAAAAGTTACGGCAATGATGGCACCAATTAGGTGCATCAGTAATTCAGACACTTTGTGGGAGGCAGTTTCCCCGTAATTCCGGGAAACTTCGACATGGACATCATCCGGGATCAAATTCTTTTTAAGATGGTCTACCTTCTCCAAAATGATATCTGAAATTTTCATGGCATCGGCTCCTTTTCGTTTGGCAACGGAAATGGTGACCGCAGGATATTCAGACCTGAAGGATTCTGCCATGTCACTTGCCTGCCCATACCCATGCGACACATAATTTTTTGGCAGCTCCGGGCCATCCTGTACACTCGCTATCTGTTTTAAGTAAACAGGGCGATTTTGCTGTACACCAACTACAAGGTTCTCCACATCGGTAATAGTCTCCAAAAATTTTCCGGTAGTAACTAGAAATTCCGTATCGTTCTTGTCAAAAGTACCACCACTCAATTGCTGATTGTTGGCCCTGATCATCTCAGCAACAGACAGAAAATCGAGTCCGCTGGCAGCCAGTTTGTCTTTGTCTAATACGACACGTAGTTGCCGGTCGCGCCCTCCTATCTTTTGGGTGGCTGAAACATCGGTTATTTTTTCGATCTCACTTGTGAGTTCCTGAGCGATCTGCTTTAAGCGGTAATCGTCATAATTTTCGCTCCATAGTGTTAACCCCAGCATGGGCACATCATCTATGGCCCGGGTCTTTACAAGGGGAAAGGTTACCCCTTGCGGCATAATATCCATATGCTTATTGATCTCGTTGTAGAGTTTTACGAACGAGCGTTCAATATCCTCCCCCACATAGAATTGTACGATGACCATTCCCTGTTCCCTCATGGAAGTGGAGTACACATATTCAACGCCTTTGATGTTGGAAATTAATTTTTCCAGGGGCTTGGCTACTCTGCTTTCAACTTCAGTTGGACTCGCACCCGGATAGCTCACAAAAATATCGGCCATCGGTACATCTATCTGCGGTTCTTCTTCGCGTGGAATAAGGAAGGAGCTATACACTCCGATGACCATGAATACAATCATCAAAAGCACCGTTAGTTTGCTGCCAATGAACATTTTGGCGATCTTTCCTGCTAAACCTTCTTTCATTTTTCTTTACGTTTTGGGTATTTGAACCTGCTTTTGCTTTCTAACTCAGCGCTGCTTATTGAACGGAGACCTTAACTCCGTTGTATAATTTTCCCTCTGCCTTAATAATGTATTCTTCGTCTGCAGAGAGACCCGATAATACTTCTACCTTTTCCCCAAAGGTTCGACCCAGTCGTACCCATCGCAATACGGCCGTATTATTTTGGCTAACCGTATAAATGCCGGTCAATTGTCCGCGGTGGACCAATGCATCATTTGGTATCATGATTGCTTTTGAGGCTTCTTGTGCCACCGGAAATTGCACCGTGGCGTACATACCGGATAAGATATTGGCATCCGACGCATCCAATAGCACTTTTACCATATATTGTCCGCCGGTGTTCCTGGCTGAGGTGCTTATCTCGGTAATTTCACCGCCTACGATCTTATCCAATGTTTTTAATTGTACATCCACCTTGTTGTTTTTCTGAATGTCGAGAATCTCCGATTCTGGTACCATTGCCAGCACCTGATAGGTACCGGGAGATTCAACTTCTAATAGAGGCATGCCCGGGTTTGCCATATCTCCGGTGTTGATGAACTTGTTGGTCACCACTCCATTAAAGGGTGCACGTATATTGGCATAGGATAATTGGGCATTCACTTCATTTTTCATTTGTCTGGCGGCTTCCAAACGGGCCCTGGCCATTTTAAAGCGGGAGGTCATATCATCCAGCTCTTTTTGCGAGGCACTGTTCTCCTTGTACAAGGAAGTATAGCGGGTATAATCCTTTTGGGCATTATCGAAAGCGGCCTGTGCTTCTGTGATCCCTGCGTTGACCTGAGCCAATTTTGCAGCAACATCGGCATTATTGACACTTATTAATAATTGCCCACTTCGCACTTTATCTCCTACTTTAACATAGATTTTATCAACATATCCCATCATTCGGGTACTGATGTTGGTACTTTTGGCAGCTTCTACTTTACCGCTGGCAGTAACAAACGGATTGTTACTGTCCGTTGATACCGAGCTCACACTTACACCCACCGCCGTTTCATTATTGGCTATTGTCTTTTTGTCATCAGTGCCACACCCAATTACCAGTAAGCTTAACGCTAAAAGTCCGATTATATAATTCTTGTGCTTCATATCCTTGTTGTCTTGAGTACCTTTTATTAGTGTTATCATTAATGTTGTTTATTCCCGGGTCAAAAATTGAACATATGCCAGGGCGTAATTATGTTGAAAGATGGTCGCATAATATTCCAGTTGTTTTTGGGAATATTGTGTTTCGGCCATCAGGAGATCGGTTGTTTTTTCCAACCCCTGACCAAATCGATTCGTCCGAATACGCAACGCTTCTTTGGATTGCTGCAGGGCCAGTTCTGTTAACTTCAGTTTGTTACGGGCATCGTCTAAACTTCTTTTGGCTTTGTTGAGTTCCAGTTGACTTTCTGATTTGTATTGGGCCAATTGTAATTTCGATCTGTCATATTCGGCCTTGCTTTTTTGAGATTTTCCGAAACGCTTGCTGCCTTCAAATAAATTCCATTTGAGTTCTGCACCAAAGAGGTAGCCGCTGGCATTGCCCTGAAAGATCTCGTCATCGTGTAACTCGTATGTTCCAAAAGCATTCAATCTGGGGAGGAAGGCCATTTGATCAGCCTTGTGCATTTGCCGGTAGGCTTCGGTGGCAGAATTCAATGCCAGAATATCTTTCCGGTTTTCCAAGAGACTGTTCTCAGTGAAGGGATGATTAACTATGGCCAAAGAATCAGCCGGTTTTAAAGTTTGCTCACCGTCAGTATTCATCAAAACAGTTAGGTAATTACTGCTATTCAGAATATTGCTCCTGGCGTATTGTATTTGATTGTCGATCTCGGTAACACGGACCTCTACTGCCAGGACATCCGATCTTTGTAAATAACCTTGATTGAAACTGTTTTCAGCGATGCGCTTGTTCTCCAGGACGGTCTCTTTGGCCTTCTTCAATACTTCTACGGTCTTATAGGCAAATTGCAATTGCATATAGGCCTTTTCTATTTCCAGAGTAATATATTCCCGGGTGCGTTCAGATTGTAATTCGGTAGCTGTCCATTTGGCCCGGGCGGCTTTACGCTGAAAGATCCCGTCGAAATTCAACAACGGCTGTTGCACCTCCACCCTGGTAGCATAATCTTCAATCTGATCAGGATCATTTAATAGATCGGGATTAAAATCGCCTGTCGTCAGGATAGACTGGTTTAGTTTGGAACCAAAAGCCATCAGGGGATTGGTGGTAGCGATGCCTGTATGGGAAACGCTGATATTAGGCAATAAAATGGCATTCGTCTGGTTGAAATCACCCTTAGCGGCCAGAACATCTTGTTCCGCCATCTTCAGGGTATTATTGCTTTCCTTCACTCTGGCAATGACCTCTTCTTTAGTAATAAGTGTAGTTACCTGGGCTACTCCTATATAGGAGGCAAAAAATAAAAGCCATGCTAGTCGGTTCTTCATAGTTATTATTTATTTGTGACAAAATTAGAATAGGAAAACGTTATGGATAGTAACCAATGTTACCGAAGGAATTAGGTTTTAGATTATAGTGGTTCATAGGCACCCTAAATTGCAAAAGACACTCCCATTCCAGAAGTGTCTTTTATCAACCAACCAATGGCAACAAACTCAAATCTGAGATCTGTTTACTTTTTTGGGGATTTAGTAAAAGTATTGAATAACAATCCTCCCATAAGTCCGCCGTATAAGCTGCTATTCAGCGGATCGGAAGTAATTGCACAACTTCCGCTTAAACAGCCTATTTCCAGATAGTAAACATACCCGGCCAAAGCACCAATTGCGATACCTGTTACCGTTAATATAATTGCCTTTTTTGTCATTTTAATTGCATTTTATGTTCTCACCTTACCTTTAATTTTGTGTCTTTCTGGGATGGAACCAGTAACTGATCCCGGCCGAAAAATAGAAGGTACTTTCTAGTTCCTCTGTTATTACGGCGTCTTCGGTGGTAATGGTAGCACTGCTCTGTGGCAAGGCTAAAACTGGGGTAAAGGAAAAAATAAAGTGTTTATGTTGGTACTGCATCGGGAGTCCTACCTCTATATTCAATACCTGAATCTTGGAAGCTTCTTTTATCTCCACCAAGTTGTTAACCAGAGGTTGGGTATTGCCGCTCCCTGCGGCTTGTCCTTTACGGTTGCCCAACCTGCTGGTATTATAATATTCTTCATAAAAATATTGAGATCCTGCATAAATGGTTAGGGTAGGGTCTATCACAAAGGAACGGTCACTGTTGTAAATGGGCTTATCCAGCATCAATCCGGCAAAAATGTCGGCCGAGCTTCCATTATTAAAGAAGGTGCTGGCAAGGAGTGACACGTCTATAATGTTAATGTCATAAGTCAGAAATCCGGAGAGGTCCCCTACGGTTTCTGACCGCACATTATAGCTGTCTTCACTGTAAAAATACGCAGTTCCCGAAATTCCTGCATGCCATTTTTTCCATTCAAAGAGGAATCCCGTGCTTAGTAAAAACAAATCGATACGGTTCTCATCGGAATTAATAAGGTACGAGAAGGAAGCATCTGCAAAAAACCCCGATTTGTCAAAGTAACTGATAGAAGGGTAAATATAAGGGGCTGCAATTGAATCTCGTCTTCCCATAAACACTGCATCATTTATAAAGCTGACATCCGTTAAAAAGAACGATTCACTACTGCCATCTATTCCTGCAACCGAATTCTTATTGCTCTGTGCGCTGAGATTGACTTGCAAGAATATAAGTACGAGAAATCCAAGTCCTAAGTTGATTCGCATTCGAGAGAAGATTTAGAAAGAAGGGCAGGTGAAGAGGAACCAATGATCCAAATTTTCCTAACCTGCCCGTCACTAATTATTTGCTACTTTTTTTTCCTATTGTTTTTTTAACGCCTTTTTTCATCATCGTTTTCTTTCCCAACATTTTTTTCTGGGCTATAATTTTGCGATGCTGATAGGTGTTTTTAAACATGGCGCCGTCCATATTTATACATTCACCATCTTTTAGGCGCAATTGCTTACGTTCCTGGTTTTGGTAGCTGCCATCAGGGTTCACGATAATTCCATCACCCAGGCTTACTTGATCCTGGATACGGTTTTGCTCACGGTTCATGATTTGAAAGGCTTCTCCTTCTATCATCATGATCTGGTACCTGTTTTGGTTTCGTTCCTGAATTTGAGCCTGAGCAAGGCCTTTATTTTCTTGCTGAACTTTATACCTGTATTGGTATTCGTTGCGATATCTTACACCGTCGCTGTCCAGACATTCTCCATCATTTAAGCGGAGCCTGTCTTGGTCTCTTGTCATATAGGTGCCATCCGGATTCACAATAGTGCCGTCATTTAAGGTGATGGGTTCCTGTAATCGTATTTGGTCACGATCCCTTATCTGAAGGAGATCACCATCTACCATCATTAAACGGTCCTGGTCCCGGTCCTGGATTTTATCCTGGTCCTGGGCGGTAAGGGCAATAGTTCCTAGAACTATACATGCAGTTAATAAGAATGCTTTTTTCATGGTATTATATTTTAGAATGAATATTGGCATAAAAGTAAATGCATTCGGGGCTAGTGCAAATGACCTAGGTCAGTAAAAGTCAATAAACATGGGGTTTTCGTGTAACTAATGTTACATAAAAGGGTATTCGGTCTTGCTTGATGACCACCTTGTTTGTACAAACAACGATTAATTGATTTACCTGTTATATGCTATTTGACCAGGCTGAAACTCACCTAACTAATAGAATTAGTCTATAACAGGAATTACAGATCCTCACGCTCCAGGAATTCTCATACGTTCCAATACGATTCGATCTTAACAAATAAGGTATATTACCCCAGTTTTCTTAAATATTTCATAAAAATGGTAAAATAGCATAGATATTGGAAAACATCCTTGTTTTTTAACCGTCCGTTATGTCGGAATTTTGTCCTGTTAATTTAAAACAGACCATAATGAGTAAATACACATATTATCCAACAATGTTCCATACAAATCCCTTTGCCTATAATTGGACGGATTTAATGGATATGAATGACACTAAGAATGCCAAAGAATTAATATTAATGAATTCTCAGGCAACCAAACTGGGGGTTTCTGAAATGAATCTATCTATAAGCAAGTTCTCGGCCTTTGACATAGATGGAAATGAGCATTTTATAAAGGATTTTCCAAAACACGCAGAATTGAACCCTAAAGGGATGCATACCGAATTTTTTATTAAAATAAAGAGTATGCTCCAACTGGAAAAGGGAGGATACACCACTTTCCGATTCTATCTGGGGAAAAACGGGAACCGTTTAAGCTATAAGGACGGGTCTGGTGAGACCATCACAGATGTAAATTATCTTGATTTTGAAATTAAAAACGGATTTCGGATCTCTAGTGATAAGGATAGGGAGGTAGTCTTGCGTTTTGATTTTACGCCGTATACCCTTGCCAGTTATTTTAAACCTCTTCTAAATCTATTTAGAAGACCCAAAACATTAACTGGAAAATTGGCCGGTAGTTTAGGAAATTAAACAAAGTATAAACTAAATTATAAAGGCACCCAAATGGGTGCCTTTTTTTATCTATTGCTACTGAAATTACAATGAACGCGCATCTTTGATAAGTTAAAATATGCTTTCGGATACATTACGAGATCATTGGTCCTTTAAAAATCTATGAGTGTCAATTTATTCATAAATTAAGGTGAACCTTAATAACTAACACATTATGAAAAACATTTTTAAGCTGGCCTTAGCGGGTATGCTGCTTCTGGTCATTTCCTGTTCACAGGAAAATATCACGGACCTCTCTCAAGAGGATCTTAAGAGTGAGCAAGCCAAGGGTAAGAAGAGCAATAATAAATCTGTTCTTAAAACCCTTGTAAAAGGGGCTGCACTGAACGCCGCCAATGGTCTGGACGTTGGGCCAGACGGTAATTTATACATTGCCAGTGTTAATGGACAGGAAATCGTTGTGATGAATAAGAATAACGGGAAGATCATCAGGCGTTTTGGAGCTGATAACGACGTATTGGGTCCCGATGACATGGTCTTCGGCCCGGATGGGACATTTTACTGGACAGACATTCTAACAGGATTTGTTGGCCGGAAGAATGTAAACGGCACCACATTGGGATATCAACCGGTTGCCCCTGGCGTTAATCCAATTAGGTTCTCAAAACCAAACCCGGATGATCCGGAAAGTGAACCCCGGCTTTTTGTGGCCCTGGATTTCCTGGGCGACGGGTTGTACGAATTGGATCCTGATCTGGTGGATCCTCCACGCCCTATCATATCATGCCCGGACGAATTTGGTTTAGGATTTTTCAATTCCTTTGACACCCGGTGGGAGGATGGACGCCTCTGGTTATACGGCCCTCTGTTTGCTTTAAACGTGGTTATAGCGATCGATGTAGATTCCTTTGATAATACGGTATTCCCGGCAGATCTTAGCGGCCTGTTTGCCAGTTTAGGTACTGGTCAGATTCGCATTGTGGCAGGCAGTTTGACCCCTCCCTCAGACCTGTTTAATCCGGCAGCCGCCAAGTTTGGACCGGAAGGCTTGTTATATGTGCTGGACCAGGCCGGTAAGGTTTGGAAGGTAAATGCAGACGGGGAAGATGATAAAACACTGTTTACTACCCTGCAGCCTGGATTGGATAACATGACCTTTGACGATGACGGCACCCTGTATATGACCAATAATGATGAAGGGTGGGTGGCCGAGGTCTTTCCAAACGGGCAAATTCGATACATAAGCCCTGGGGGCATGATCTTACCACAAGGACTGGCTGTGATGGCAGGTCCCAATAACCAGGACATGCTCTTTGAGGCCGATCTTTTCAGATTAAGACAATTCAACGGAACAAGTGGGCAGCAAGAAGAAGTTTTTAAAGGATTTTTAATCAATCCTCCAACTTTGGATTTGCCAATATTACCCATGAATATTTCAGCAGCTGGTAACAAATTGGTGGTTTCATCGTGGTTTAGCGGGGGTGTGCAGGTTTGGGATATTAGCACAAATCCAGCTACAGTGGAAGATATTTATGTCATGCCCGTTCCTATTGATGCTGTCCAAATTGGTGAAGATATCATAGTATCTGATTTTGGTCTAGGCGGTGTGGTCAATGCCAGTCAGGGAAATGCCATGATAAAGGACTTAAATGCGGCGAGTGGTCTGGCCACAGATGGCGAAACCCTATGGGCAGCCGATCAGGCTTCAGGTGAGATCTGGCAAATTGATTTAAGCGACCCATCAAGCGCTATTGTTGTTGCCAGCGAATTACAGGGCCCTGAGGGCCTGGCCCTTGATAATGAGGGCAGGTTACTGGTTGTTGAGGCCACTGCTTCTGTTCTTTCTCGCATCGACCTAATAACCGGAAACATAACAACGCTTGCCGAAGGTCTTGATCTTTATGGCCCTGGTCTTGGTTCTCCTCCTACATGGGGCTTTGACGGTGTTGCTGTTGGTCCATCCGGAGACATTTATGTTTCAGGGGCCGGAGCCACTGTAATCTACAAGGTTAAGGACAAGAAATAATTAAATATATCCTATCACTTAATGGATTTGTAGAGTAATCCAAAAAAACAACCCACGCCATTCGGCGTGGGTTTTCACTTAATAGGGTACCCCTCAAAGTTCGCTTTGCGAAACTGTTATAGGGCTTTACTGCGCATTCCAATATCTCTGTGGCAGATCCCTATACCAATTCTGCTTCTTGGGACTTGCGTCTGGTTTCAGCAAGATTCTCAATGAGCTCAGGTACTTTTTCAAAGGCCGCTGAGAGTCCGTGTGACTTAACGGCTTCAATAAAGCTGATTTCTTCTCCCTTGGTGACCAGGAATCCGATGGGTTCTATACCCATTCCAGCTCCTGCACCAATACCCTGGCCTTTGCCTTTCTTGGATTCAGTGCCTTCAGCGCCTCCGGAGCCAAATCCTAGGCCCACTTTGATAACGGGCACGCAGGTAAATTCCCCCAATTTAAATTGTTCGCCAACTACTGTTTCTGTCTTTGCCTCAGACTTAATAAAGTCTGTGATCTTTCCTAATAATTCTTCAAAATGTAATTCCATGGTTTTAGAATTTATAGATTAATAAATGATTTAATGATGTAAATAGGTCTATTGCGCACTAAGAGCAACGCATGGTTCCTTCCTTCAAAATTGATATGAAATCCCCCAAAATGATGATTCAAGAATGCAAACAGGGGATATAGCTTTGCATTGGTGATGCAATTCCCTGTATCCATGTCAAGGTCACATTTTTTGATCTTAAAGGATCTTATCAATTTTAAAATAGTTTTGGGGGTAAATTTCTTCCGGCTTTTACTTCTTTTTTTATTTTTCTTTTCTTTTTTTTGGGGACCAATCAAAGCCTTCAAGGGAAAGAAATAAAAATCCTTAAAGGGAACCTTTAATCTGATCCGAAAGAGTTCATGCTCATCCGGCTCAATACTAGCCTTTGCCAAACCTTTTAATTCTGCATAGAATTGGTTGCTTTCGGTGTTGATATAAATATTGATCGGGATGAACAAAAACCAAACAGTTATCAGAATGACTATGAGTGTAATAATGGCAAGTACCATGATTCTTTTTTGCAAAGGAAGTCACTATGCCTGGTAGATGCAATGACCTATATCATTCTCAAAATATTTTGTAATGGCATTAGGAATTAAGAATTAGGAGTTTTGATTTTGGGATTTGCCGACTGGCTGAGGTCAACTCACTTTGCTCGTTGGACCCAGCGCTCCCGAGCTGCAAATCAAAACGAGGATGCCTATGAAATTACATGACTGTAAAAGATGAAAACATTATCTAATCGCACTGGGGTTAACTTCACTCACTTCGTTCGCTCGTTGGACCCAGCGCTCCCGAGCTGCAAATCAAAACGGGGATGCCTATGAAATTACATGGCTGTAAAAGATGAAAACTTTATCTAATCGCACTGGGGTTAACTTCACTCACTTCGTTCGCTCGTTGGACCCAGCCGTCCCGAGCTGCAAATCAAAACGAGGATGCCTATGAAATTACATGACTGTAAAAGATGAAAACTTTATCTAATCGCACTGGGGTTAACTTCACTCACTTCGTTCGCTCGTTGGACCCAGCGCTCCCAAGGTCAAAAAGTAAAACCCTCACAACCTGCGGTTGCTGTTTTTTTTACTGTCGAAAATCTCAAACAAGCTTGGCTTTTCTCCAAATAAAAAACCCACCGTGTGGTGGGTTTTACTTTCTCTGGTGACCTGGCTGGGGCTCGAACCCAGGACCCTCTCCTTAAAAGGGAGATGCTCTACCAACTGAGCTACCAGGTCAAAATGTTAAAGGTCGTTTTTCTTCAGGAAACTCACAGGTACTCCTTAAGAGGCTGCAAATATACTATCTATAATCTATTTTTCAAGACAGAGAGGGTAGAAATTTATTTTTTTTTGAATATCCCCGTAATTACGCCATTTTTACTAAAAAATAACAGAATGATCATTGTCCTTACAGGATATATGGGTAGTGGAAAATCAGTGGTAGGGAAACTCCTTGCCCATACTTTGGGGCTGCCCTTCGTCGATCTGGATGAATACATAGAAAGTGAATTACAAGAAAGTATATCACAGGTATTTAGCAACAAAGGTGAACTCTATTTTAGAAAGAAAGAGCACGAATATCTTCAGAAAGTGTTGGAGAATCACGAACGTCTTGTGCTGGCAACAGGAGGAGGAACCCCCTGTTACTCTGGGAATATGGAATTCTTATTGGAAAAAACTCCCTATGTTTTCTATCTTCAGGTATCTGTTCCGGAATTAGCACGCCGACTGTCAATAGAAAAACAACACAGGCCAATAATAAGTCATCTAAACGATGATTCCCTTCCCGAATACATTGCTAAACATCTCTTTGAACGGAACCCTTTCTATATGAAAGCGAACCATACAAAACTATGTGATGGAAAATCAATAGAGGAGATTGTAAAAGAAATAGAGGACGATCTAGTCTAGAAAAACCTCGTCTTTTTTAGGTTGGAAACGCACATGTACATGCTCCTGAAGTGATGTAGAAAGCGAGATGCCTTTATAGTCTGCCTTCACGGGATATCTTTTATGATTCCGATTTACAAGAACAGCAGTCTTTAGCTGTTTTAATGGTGTTTTTAGGAAGTGGTGAACCCCATATATTAAGGTTGATCCCGAATTTAATACATCATCAACAAGCACAATAGATCCATTTTTATAGTCCTCTGTCGGAATGGATGTGGTTACGCCACTTTTAAGTGGGTCCTTTTTGTCCATGCTCACCTTGCACAACAGTATTTCTCCCTCTGTTATTTTCTTGAGTACGCTCTGAATCTTCTTTGCAAAATCTAATCCGCCTCCATCTATACCAGCGATAATGATCCTTTTCTCGTCCACGTTGGCCTCCAGGATCTGATAGGCAATACGACGAATGATATGTTCTATTTGTTGGTGATTCAGGATTTTATTTTCCATGTGGTCAGTCAGATTTCTTCTCAAAGATAAAAAAGAGTTCGGTTCCCTGTCTAGGAGGAATGGAATTATAGGCTCGTTCTAATTTTCTGATATAAAAATAAGAGGTAAAAAGTGTGCTGTATTCCTCCAGGCTGCCACCAAAAGGTGGACCTTTTTCTGTTAGAGGGAAATCAAAGAAGAGTCCGGCTAAGAGACCACCTTCCTTCAAAAGCAATTGCATTTTTTGTGCATAGCGTTCCCTGTATTGGGGTAAAAGCGCACAGAAAAAAGTTTGTTCCAACACAAGATCAAAATCTTTTTCTTCAAGATCAAAAAAGTCGCCCACCAGCAATTGGTTTTTAGGAAGGTTAGGGTGCCTGTGTTGAAGATCTTGCAAGGGTTTTTCACTTATATCGAGTGCGTAGACAGATTTGAATCCTTGTTCAAACAAGTAGCCAACCTCATATCCCTTTCCCGCTCCCGGGACCAGTATCTTTAATTCCTTATTTGGCAGCTGATCTATAAATTCCTTCAAAGGTGTTGAGATTGTTCCAACATCCCAGCCCAATCTGTTTTCCTGATAACGCTCGTCCCAGTACTTTTTACTCCCCTTCATCAAGATAATCATCTATGGTTCGCCTGTCTTTTTTGGTGGGTCTTCCCATTCCTTTTTTTCTGTAATATTCCTTGGCAAGTTTCTGAACTTCCTGATGTTGTAAAGCATCTGCGGGAGTCGTATCTACGCGGTACAAGCCTACAATTTTTGCGGCAACTCTGCTCTCTGGTATTTCAATCACTGTAAGCTGATAATGGATCTGATTCTTCCGAACAATGAGCTTGTCTGTGGGAAACACTTCTCTGGAGGGCTTAACCACTTGGTCATTGATCTGTATATGACCTTTCTTACAGGCCTCTGTGGCCTTGTTTCGTGTCTTGTAATAACGGGTGCACCATAAGTATTTATCTATACGCATAAACAAACTAAATTCTTTGTTAAGGTCTTCAACAAAAATAGGGGAAAATTGTATCTTGCGGGCGTTAAAAGGAAAGCTATGCATTTAAGAAAAGTCGTTCTTGCAATGACTGTGATTATTTTCGTTCTGTCTTGTGGTAATGATGACGGACCCGAATTTGAAGTAATTCCCCCAAGAACATTAAGTGAGGTGGTAGTAGAAGATGAAGCAGCCATACAGGCCTATTTGCAAACACACTTCTACAATTATGAAGATTTTGAGAATCCGCCTGCAGATTTTGATTTTCAAGTGTTATTAGACACCATAGCAGGCGCCAATATTGATAAACGCCCTCTTATTCAAGATGTGCAATCTTTAACAATTGATGTGTCATCGGAAGATTTTAACCTCGATGATAATGAGACGGTACCACATACGCTCTATTATCTTATAGCCCGTCAAGGCGCTGGGGAGATGCCTACTGCTGCAGATTCAGTGTATGTCCGGTATCAAGGATCCTTGCTTAATGGAGTTTCGTTTGATGGAACTTCCGATTATACCTGGCAATATTTACCATTTTTCCTCCGGGGATATTCTCAGGCCCTTACTAAATTCAGTGTTGGAGATGCTATTGTTTCAAACCCGGATGGCACAACGGAAATAACAAATACTGGTGTAGGCCTTATGATCATTCCTTCGGGTTTGGCTTATTTTAATGGAAGTAATAATGGAATTCCGTCATATTCACCATTGATTTTCAGAACTTCAAGCGGACTTTATATTCCGGATACTGACTATGACGGAGATGGTATCCCATCAATTATGGAGGACCTAAACGGGGATGGGGACGTTACCAATGATAACACCGATAAAAAACAGGAAGAGGATTTAAGATCCCCAGCATTCCCAAATCATTTGGACCCCGATGATGATGAAGATGGTATTCTCACAAGAGATGAAATAGTCATTGATGCCCAAGGGAACATAAGTTTTCCCGATGATGACAATGATGGGATCCCAAACTATCTGGATCGGGATAGTTGATCCAAAATAAGTATTGAAAAAGCCCTGAGATTCTCAGGGCTTTTAATTTCTATAGTTTTAAGGAGAAGCTTAAAATAAGCTGATCTGGCCTTGTATCAATCCTGCTTTCCCCTAAGGTTGGAAGATTGGTGTTGATAAAGGTGGCTTCATTCTCACTAAATCCGCGTTCATAACGCAGATCTATCCCCAACATCCCAAGATTGACCCCGGCACCTATGTTCAAGCCTACAGTAAAATCATTTTTAACATCGTTGATGGTAATACCATCATATTTGGTATTCAGAATATATTGAAAGGCAGGTCCGGCAAAAACATGCAATGGACCAATGACCTTTGCTCCCAACAATACAGGAAGGTCTAGCTTCTGCATTTTAAATTCGTCATTGTCGTATTCAGATTTGGTGCTTGTGTAGACCAATTCGGGTCGTAGGTAAATTCTGCTACCCAGTTGGCCAAAAAAGCCGATATGATACCCTACGTTTCTACTTGGATTCTTTGCTGCAGCACTGGCAGATTCGAAATAATCTCCATTCGCATTGTAGTTGAGTCCTGCTTTAACTCCGAATTTTGAATCTGTCTGCGCAAAAGACATGGCAGTAACTGCGGCAAATGCCACCATAAGAAGTGTTTTTTTCATAATGTGTTCTTTTTAAGATATAATCCTGGTATCAAATATGATACCGAAGCTTATAATTTTCTCTTTAACACTTGTGAAACGGCCTTCTCTATAGCTTTATTGTTTAATCCATATTTTTCCATCAATTGATCTGCGGTACCACTTTCGCCGAAGGTATCGTCGGTGGCTACGAACTCTTGTGGTGCAGGATGGTATTGTGTAAGAGTGCGCGCTACACTTTCGCCCAGACCTCCTAAAAAGTTGTGCTCTTCAGCGGTTACAATACATCCGGTTTTACGGATACTTTGGAGCAGTGCTTCCTCATCTAATGGTTTTATGGTATGAATATTTATAACCTCGGCAGATATGCCCTGAGTTTCCAATGCTTCTGCAGCTACCAAAGCTTCCCAAACAAGGTGCCCGGTTGCTACAATAGTAACATCTGTACCTTCACTAAGTACAAGCGCTTTTCCAATCTCAAATTTTTGATCGGGTGCAGTAAAATTTGGGACTTTTGGTCTCCCAAATCGCAGATAAACGGGTCCGTGATGTTCTGCGATAGCCAAGGTGGCCGCTTTTGTTTGGTTATAGTCACATGTATTGATTACGGTCATTCCCGGTAACATCTTCATCATCCCTATATCTTCCAGGATCTGATGTGTGGCGCCATCCTCACCCAAGGTTAGTCCGGCATGCGAGGCACATATCTTAACATTTTTATCTGAATACGCTATGGACTGTCGTATCTGATCGTACACCCTTCCTGTTGAGAAATTCGCAAAGGTTCCTGTAAATGGAATATATCCTCCAATGGTAAGTCCGGCTGCAATACCCATCATATTCGCTTCCGCGATCCCTACCTGGAAAAAACGTTCAGGATTTTCTTCAATGAACTGTTCGATTTTTAATGAACCTACAAGATCTGCACAGAGGGCCACCACTTTTGGATTTGATCTTCCCAGTTCGGTCATTCCGGCACCATAACCACTACGAGTATCTTTTTTTCCTTGATCGATATATTTCTTCATGTAAAATTCTTAATAATTATATTAATAATCCCCAAGGTTTCAGGGTTTTGTGTCAGTGCAGTTTCAAGTTGTTCATCATTGGGTGCTTTGCCGTGCCATGCGTGTGTATGCATCATAAAATCCACGCCATTACCCATAACAGTGTGCATAATGATGCATACGGGTTTTCCTTTCCCTGTTCTGCTTTTGGCTTCTTTCATGATTTGGATGATGGCATTAACATCATTCCCTTCTTTTAGTTCAAGTACATCCCATCCAAAAACCTTAAATTTTTCACCAACATCGCCCAGGGACATAACATTTTCAGTAGCGCCATCGATTTGTTGTCCGTTCCTATCTATGGTAGCAATCAGGTTGTCTACTTTTTTGCTGCCGGCATACATTATGGCTTCCCAGTTTTGCCCTTCCTGTAATTCTCCATCTCCGTGAAGGCTGTACACAAGATGAGCATCTCCATTGAGTTTTTTTGCAAGAGCGGCCCCTATGGCCACAGACATTCCCTGGCCCAGCGATCCGGAGGCAATCCTCACTCCCGGCAATCCTTCATGCGTGGTTGGATGGCCCTGTAAACGGGAATTCAGCAATCTGAAGGTATTTAATTCCTCGATCGGGAAATAACCCTTACGGGCAAGGACGCTGTAATATACGGGCGAGATATGACCGTTAGACAGGAAGAATATATCCTCGCCAATACCATCCATAGAGAAGGACTTCTTCAGTTCCATGACCTCGTAATAAAGGGCCACGAAAAATTCTGTGCATCCCAGGGACCCACCCGGATGCCCGGAGTTTACCTTGTGTACCATACGCACAATATCTCTGCGTACCTGAACAACGATATCTTCTAGTTCTTGCAATTTTGACATATTTAGAATCTTAATTTTCGAGCTAAAAGTAACCGCAATCTTTTGCTTCTACAAGGGGAGTTATAATATTTTATCAACGGGTGCACTGCCTGTGAACTTTATTTTTTTGTTAAGTATAATCTATACTGTGTTGCCTATCTTTGCTTACTTAAAGAGCTATTTGCAATTTTCACTCCTACATAAAGATCCATCTACGAAGGCAAGGGCCGGCGAAATGATTACCGATCATGGTGTTATTAAAACCCCCATTTTTATGCCCGTGGGAACTGTGGCTTCGGTTAAGGGGTCCATCAAAAAGAATTGCGTGAGGAAATAAATCCTGATATCATCCTGGGTAACACCTATCATTTGTATTTGAGGCCGGGCACGCAAATATTACAAAAGGCCGGGGGCTTACATGATTTTATGGGATGGGATCGGAATATTTTAACCGATAGTGGCGGCTATCAAGTGTATTCACTTTCTGCAAACCGCAAGATCAAAGAAGAAGGAGTAAAATTCAAATCGCATATAGATGGTTCCTTACATATGTTCACTCCGGAGAATGTAATGGAAATTCAAAGAACCATTGGTGCCGATATCATTATGGCCTTTGATGAATGTACACCCTATCCATGTGATTATGACTATGCGAAAAGATCGATGCATATGACGCATAGATGGCTAGACCGCTGTATAAAACATCTTAAAAAAACGCCGATTCAGTATGGGTATTCTCAAACCTTCTTTCCGATTGTTCAGGGATCTACCTTATAAAGATTTAAGAAAACAGTCGGCCGAATATATTGCCAACGTAGGAGCCGAAGGTAATGCCATCGGGGGACTATCTGTAGGAGAACCTGCAGAAGAAATGTATGGCATGACCGAAGTGGTATGCGATATATTACCGGAAGATAAACCCAGATATTTAATGGGGGTAGGTACTCCCATCAATATTCTCGAAAATATTGCCTTGGGGATCGATATGTTCGATTGTGTGATGCCTACCCGAAATGGGCGCAATGGTATGCTATTTACAGCCCATGGAACCATCAATATCAAGAATAAAAAATGGGAAGATGATTTTTCTCCCATCGATGAAGGTGGACCCACCTTTGTAGACAGGGAATATTCAAAGGCCTATCTTAGGCATCTTTTTGCAGCCAATGAATATCTTGGCAAGACAAATTGCCAGTATCCACAATCTTGGTTTTTATCTTTGGTTGGTGCGTGAGGCAAGAAATCATATTTTAGCGGGAGATTTTGGAGCCTGGAAAACAAGGATGGTGAAACAAATGGATAAACGCCTGTAATGCTAAAGATCCTCGATTGGTATATTTTAAAGCGATATCTCGCCACTTTCGGGATGATGCTTCTATTGTTTGTGCCAATTGGAATCATGGTAAATCTTAGCGGAACAAATAGGGAAAATGATAGACAACGAGGCTCCCTTGAACGAGATCCTTATCTATTACATGAACTTTACAATTTATATTGGAAATCTTGCTTTTCCCAATATTTCTTTTTCTTTCTATTATATTTTTTACATCCAAATTGGCCAATAACACAGAGATTGTGGCTATTTTGAGTTCCGGAGTCTCCTATGGCAGATTTTTACGTCCATTTTGGATAGGGGCCTCCATGGTTGCCGTACTTATGTTCTTCATGAGTATGTTCATCGTCCCAATGCCAGTGTTGGATACCATGAATTTAAATTCAAATATCTGAAAAGAGGAAAGCAAGACCGGGTAACGAGTAATATTTTTAACCAATTGAATGAGCACGACTTTATTTATGTTAGCAGTTTTGATCCCGATCGCCAAATAGGGTATAATTTTACTTTTGAACACTTCGATGAAAACAATCAGCTATCGGAAAAGATCAATGCGGGAAACATTCGGTGGGTGCCAAAAGACAGCGTATACAGGCTGACGAGTTATACCAACAGAAAGTTGAAAGGAAAAGAGGAAGTAGTGGTCACCAAACGAAGGCTAGACACTATTTTTAACTTTAAAATAGATGATCTTACACCGGTTTCTTATGTGGCTGAAACAAAGAACCTCTTTGAATTAAATAAGTTTATTAATGTTCAGCGCAAAAAAGGAGCTTCAAACATCAATACGTATATCTTGGTAAAATATAAACGTTGGGCCTTGCCATTAACGGCATTCATACTCACTGTTATAGGTGTGGCCGTGTCCTCGGTGAAACGCAGGGGAGGAATGGGGGTCAATCTGGCATTTGGCATTGGAGTGGCTTTTATTTATATCTTTTTTGACAAGGTCTTTGGCACACTGGCGGAGCAATCTGGTTTTTCTCCCCTGCTGGCAGTTGTCATCCCAAACCTGGCATTTGGTGTACTGGGCTTCTACCTCCTGCAAAATGCAAAACGATAAGCTTAAGAACTATCTGCTTCTTCACCTCATTGTATTTATCTGGGGCTTTACGGCAGTATTAGGGAAATTGATTAGTATCGACGCACTGCCGCTGGTTTGGTACCGTATGTTTTTAGCGGCAATTTGTATTCTGCTCTATATCCTGATCAAGAAATTCAAAATAAAAGTTTCTTCAAAAACGCTTTTAATCCTTGTAATAGCCGGGATTACTATTGCCCTTCATTGGATCACCTTTTTTAGCGCCATTAAAGTTTCCAACGTTTCTGTTGCTTTAGCAACGATGGCTACAGGTGCTTTTTTTGGATCTCTTTTAGAACCGCTCTGGTATGGCAGAAAGATCATTGGGTACGAAGTTGTTTTTGGTTTGATAGTGGTCTTAGGATTGTATTTTATTTTTAACGTTAGTACAGAATATACCCTCGGGATCATACTAGGTCTTATTTCTGCATTATTAGGAGCGGTATTTACCATGATCAATGGACAACTGATAAAGACACATAAACCATCTATTATAGGTTTTTATGAACTTTTCAGCGGAATGGTCTTTATTACTATCTATATTCTTTTTCAGGCCGGATTCAGTAAGGAATTTTTTGAGCTCAGTTCCTCTGATTGGGGATATTTAATCATTCTTGCTTCCATATGTACCGCCTATGCCTTTATTGCCTCAGTAAAGATCATGCGGTTTATTAGTCCGTATACCGTATTGCTCACCGTAAATCTGGAACCCATTTATGGAATTCTCCTGGCTTTCGCCATTTTCGGGGAGAGCGAAAAGATGAACGGCATATTCTATGCCGGGGCTGTTCTGATTTTACTGACCGTCATTGCCAATGGTATTTTGAAGAACCGAAACCGATTAAAAAGAACTGGGTGACCAAAATGGTTCCCATTAATATTTTATATTTGTGGGCCGAATTAAACGAAACTTATCACAGATGGAATATTTGGATTTTGAACTTCCTATTAAGGAATTGGAGGAACAATTAGAGAAATGTCAGGTCATAGGAGAAGAAAGTGATGTAGATGTTACGGAGACCTGCAAACAAATTGAAAAAAAGCTTTCTGAAACCCGTAAATCGATCTATAAAAATCTTTCGGCCTGGCAAAGGGTTCAATTATCCAGGCATCCCAACAGGCCCTATACACTGGATTATATCAGAGCAATTTGTGGTGAGACTTTTCTGGAACTTCACGGTGACAGAAATGTGAAGGATGATAAAGCCATGATCGGTGGCCTGGGAAAGATCGGGGATCAGAGTTATATGTTTATCGGTCAGCAGAAAGGGTATAATACAAAGACCAGGCAATTTCGGAATTTTGGCATGGCCAACCCAGAAGGCTACCGAAAAGCGTTGAGATTAATGAAATCTGCTGAAAAATTCGGAATCCCCGTCGTAAGTTTAATAGATACTCCGGGAGCCTATCCGGGAATAGAAGCTGAGGAACGCGGACAAGGAGAGGCCATAGCGAGGAATATACTTGAAATGACCCGGTTAAAGGTTCCAATCATTGTGGTGATCATAGGCGAGGGTGCCTCAGGTGGCGCCTTGGGTATCGGTGTAGGAGATAAGGTTTTAATGCTGGAAAATACCTGGTATTCTGTGATCTCACCAGAGTCTTGTTCTTCTATACTATGGAGGAGCTGGGAATACAAGGAGATCGCAGCTGATGCCCTGAAACTTACTGCCACCGACATGAAAAAATTAAAAATCATCGACGAAATAGTGAAAGAACCGGAAGGTGGTGCACATGCCAATAGAGAGAAAACATTCGATATTGTAAAAAACAAAATTTCCAAACATTACGAAGAGCTCAAAAAGTTATCACCAAAGGAGCTGGTCAAAATGCGAATGGAGAAATATGCTGATATGGGTGTTTTTAGCGGCTAAAACACTGGATTAAAAGCTAAAACAAAAACCGAAGTTATTCCACTTCGGTTTTTTTAGGTTATCAACACAAATTCGTAACTTATCAACATACCAATTGTTGATGACCCGTTAATATCGGAAGTTCATTTTTAAATGGTAACTTAAGGTTAATGTATACTTTAGCAGCTATGGAGAAACCAAGTCCTGTTATAGGTCATAAAATAGGGAAATCTACCCTGATCAACCTTGAAAAAGGGAAAATTCCACCTCAAGCTGTTGATTTAGAGGAGGTTGTGCTTGGTGCTATGATGATCGATAAGAAAGGTGTTGATGAGGTAATCGACATTCTTCACCCAGATGTATTCTATAAGGATGCCCATCGCTATATCTACGAAGCGGTTTTTAAACTGTTTGAAACCTCTGAGCCGGTAGATTTATTAACCGTTTCTGCCCAATTGCGCAAGGAAGGAAGACTCGACCAGGTTGGAGGCGATTTTTACCTGATAAAACTCACCCAAAAAGTTGCCAGTTCTGCCCATATTGAGTTTCACGCCCGTATCATCCTGCAAAAATATATTCAGCGAAGTTTAATTAAGATTTCAAGTGAGATCATAGAAGACGCTTATAATGAGTCGACTGATGTTTTTGATCTCTTAGACAATGCGGAATCAAAACTATATGAGGTAACACAGGGAAATCTAAAACGCTCTGCAGAAACAGCGCAAAATCTGGTCATTCAGGCCAAGAAGAAGATTGAAGAAATATCCAATAAAGATGGACTAAGTGGTATTCCATCAGGATTTGATAAGGTAGACAGGCTTACTTCCGGGTGGCAACCGAGTGACCTTGTGATCATCGCCGCAAGACCCGGGATGGGTAAAACCGCACTTACCTTATCTATGGCCAGAAACATGGCTGTAAATTCTAATATACCCGTGGCCTTCTTCTCTCTTGAAATGTCTTCTGTTCAATTGATCACCCGACTTATTTCTTCAGAAACCGGTTTATCTTCTGAAAAGCTCAGGACAGGGAGACTTGAAAAACACGAATGGGAACAATTGAACGTAAAAGTAAAAGCGCTGGAAACAGCTCCATTATTTATTGATGATACCCCGTCACTATCAATTTTTGATCTCCGGGCCAAGGCAAGACGATTGGCTTCTCAACATAAGATCAAACTCATTGTATTAGATTATTTGCAACTGATGACGGCTGGGGGTAGTCAAAAAGGAGGGAACAGAGAACAGGAGATATCTATGATCTCAAGGAACTTAAAAGCACTGGCCAAGGAACTTAATATCCCGGTAATTGCGCTGTCTCAGCTATCAAGAGCCGTGGAAACTCGTGGTGGAAGTAAACGTCCCATCCTTTCAGATCTCAGGGAATCTGGAGCCATCGAGCAAGATGCTGATATTGTTTCATTTATCTACAGGCCGGAATACTATAAAATTGATGAATGGGATGATGAAGAACGAACGCCTACTCAAGGGCAAGCCGAATTTATTGTTGCCAAGCACAGAAATGGAGGCTTAGATAATATTAGGTTAAAGTTTATTGGACAACTAGGGAAATTTGATAACTTGGATGACTTTGATTCTCCTTTCGAATTTCAGTCAAAAATGAATGCAGATGGGGATAATCCGTTTATTACAAAAAACCTTCCGAACGCAGATGAAGCTTTTGGAAGTGCAATGAACGACAATCCAGATCTAGACCCGGATGACAACGAAGTCCCATTTTAGTAAGATTAACCCAGCGATCGCATGGTTCGTAGCAAGTCTTTTTCCTTTTTTGAAAGGGGTGTCCTTTGATAGCTTTACATCTATTATTCTAAAAAAGCGTTTTCTTTTAGTACTCCTGCTTCTTGCCGGCATTTTTTCCTCCACCGCCTCTATGATTCTCATCCCCATGGATGCAGAAGGTCAGAAAAACCATTTAAAGGCCTATGGAATCACATTCTGGATCCTAACAAAGGAGCAAAAAGTTCAGTGGTTGCTTAATTATCGGGGCGGATCTTTTTTATTGCCAGATGGGGAGGCTATAAGAAGAGAATGTCAAATAAGAGGTGTTTCCTTCGAGGTAATTTCGGATGCACAGGCAGAGACAATTTTAGATGGCATTGCCAGTCCTTCCATGAATCAGGAGGCAGTAATCCTTGAAAAAGCGCCAAAAATTGCGGTGTATAGTCCTAAGGAAAATCAGCCCTGGGATGATGCCGTTACGATGGTCCTAACGTATGCCGAAATACCCTATGTAACAATTTATGATGAAGAGGTCTTAGATGATCAGCTTGCTCTATACGATTGGTTGCATTTGCATCATGAAGACTTTACAGGGCAATATGGAAAATTTTACCAGGCCTATCGCTCACAGCCCTGGTATATTGAAGGGAAACTAAATGCAGAAGCCCTGGCTGCTAAACTGGGATATTCAAAGGTTTCTGATGAAAAGGGTGCAGTGGCCTTAAAAATCAGGAATTATGTGATAGGTGGTGGATTTATGTTTGCTATGTGTTCCGCGACCGATAGTTTTGATATTGCCCTGGCAGCACAAGGAGTAGATATTTGTGAACCTATGTTTGACGGGGATCCTTCTGAACCCAATTACCAAAGTAAATTAGATTTTGGCAATACGTTTGCTTTTGAGAACTTCAGCTTGGAAAGAAGTCCGTTGCGATACGAATTCTCCTCCATAGATATGACCAATAAACGACAAAATGTGCCAAAAGAATCGGACTATTTCTCCTTGATGGATTTCTCGGCAAAATGGGATCCGGTACCTACCATGCTTTGTCAGAATCACACCTCTCTCGTCAAAGGATTTATGGGGCAAACTACCGCTTTTGAAAGAAGTGAGATAAAACCCATCGTATTGGTGTTGGCCGAGAATAAGCTCAATGGCGAGGCGCGCTATATCCATGGGATCAAGGGAAAAGGTTTTTTTACCTTTTACGGAGGGCACGACCCCGAAGATTATCAGCACAGAGTGGGAGATCCAAAGACAGAACTCGAATTACATCCAAACTCACCCGGGTACCGACTTATTTTGAACAATGTACTGTTTCCTGCGGCACGTAAGAAGAAACAAAAGACCTAAGCAACGACTCTTTAGTAAGCTTTCAAGAATCGCTTTCCACACCAAATTGATCATTGCTATCGGTTTGGTATCTTGCTGCTTTCAGTACATTAGGATGGGCATTGGCCATGGAAAAGCTGAAGTCTGAAAGCGCCATCATCTCCAGGTCGTTGTTGTAGTCCCCAAAAACCAGAGTTTCCTCAGGACCTATTCCCAATTGATGCTGTATCTTTTGCAGTGCATAGCCTTTATGGGCATTTGGATGTGAAATATCTACCCAATGCTGCCCGGAAATTTTGACCATTAGAGCGATTTTTAAAAGGAGCAACCAGAGGATAAATATACTTTTCCGAACTTTCAAAATGATATACGGCAATTTTCATGACCTCCTCATCTAAAATTGTGTAGATCCTCAATGATCTCAAATTCGGTATAATACTCTTTTAGTACACTTAGAAAATCTTGTGAACGTCCTGTAACAAAGGCATTGTTCCTTGCGCAGAGAACGGGTGTACTCCCTTAGTATCCTTTAGGGAATCCAGAATGATATTTTTCAGGGATCCCACTAAGAGGGGTTGAAACGATCTCCTGATCTCCATAACATAGCGAGACCGCCATTTTCTGCTATTACAAAAATCTGTTCGCTTAATAGGCTGTAAGTTTTGATACAATGCTATTATACTGCCTGCCGCTTGCCGCAACAAATTGAATGTCCTTCGCTCTTAAGGCTTTGTAAAGATCAAAAAAATGAGGGCTTACTTCGTGGCGGAGTTCAATAAAGTGCCATCCATATCGGTTACCACTAATTTTATTCCGGATAGATCTATCAAGACATATAATTTAAGCTACAAAGGTATTTCTAATGTTTAATTTCTTGGCATCTTTGGATAAGTATTCTAATTATATAAATTATGGCCGATGTTAATGCTTCAAAAAGAAATGAGATTGCTAGCCGTACAAAAGGGGAATGCACTTGATCACAGATCTTATAATCTGAGGAGTTTTCAGAACTGAATACGATCAAAGTGGGGATGGTACAGATTTTTATAAAACACACCTCTGCCAGTCTTACCATCAATGAAAATGCAGATCCAACGGTGAGAACCGATTTTGAAGCGCATCTCAATGTGATGGTGCCTGAAAATGCACCTTATTTTATTCATACCTACGAAGGTCCGGATGATATGCCTGCACATATTAAAGCCTCACTAATGGGATCGTCTGTGATGATCCCAGTGACAAATGGTTCCTTTAATCTAGGTATTTGGCAGGGTATTTATTTATGTGAACACAGAAATGAAGCCCGCGGACGACAATTACTTCTCAGTGCCTGGGGGATCTAAATAAAGGGAGGAGTTGCCGATATTGAACAGAGGTATAAAAAAAGTCCTGTGGATTTCACAGGACTTTTTAGCGAGATATTTGTTCTATTTATTTCACTTTTTCAACGATGGCTTTAAAAGCATCGGGATGGTTCATTGCCAAATCGGCAAGAACCTTTCTGTTAAGTTCAATTTCATTGGCTTTAACTTTCCCATAAATTGAGAATAAGTCATTCCATGATTCGTGCACCTGCGTTGATACGCTGAATCCATAATGAGCGGAAATTTCTTTTCTTGTTTCTCGGTCTCTGTAGGCATATTCCATTGCCTTTTCTACTGCATTTTTTGCAACGGTCCAAACATTTTTACGTCTTCCAAAGTATCCTTTGGCCAGCTTCATTACTTTTTTTCTTCTGGCTCTTGAAGCTACTGAATTTACTGATCTTGGCATTTCTTTTATTTTTTTTTGAAGCAGGCGGCTTTTAGTTTTTTAAGCACTTTATGGCCCAACTCCACGGTTAATAATATTACCTTTATGTTGCGATTATTTCAATGCAACTGTTGCTTAATATTATCAATCGGCTTCGTGTACCAATCCGGAATGGGTTAAGCGCAGCTTACGCTTTTTACTTTTCTTGGTCAGAATATGACTTTTAAAAGCGTGCTTTCTTTTGATCTTTCCAGAACCGGTAAGCTTAAAACGCTTTTTAGCACTAGATTTTGTTTTCATTTTAGGCATTGTTCCTTCTATTTATTAATTTATCTCGCTTTGGTATTCTTACTTTTTTGTCTTTGGGAGCAATGAACATGGTCATTCTCTTTCCTTCCAATTTCGGCATTTGCTCAACCTTTCCTAATTCTTCCAGTTCCTGGGCCAGCTTAAAAGCAGTATTTCACCCTTGTCCTTATAAACAATGATCTTCCTTTGAAAAATACATAGGCCTTTAATTTTGCGCCTTCTTTCAGGAACTTCTCGGCATGTTTCTTTTTAAAATCGTAATCATGGTCATCGGTATTTGGACCAAATCGTATTTCTTTAACAACTACTTTAGTGGCTTTTGCCTTCATTACCTTTTCTCGCTTCTTTTGCTCGTAAAGGAATTTCTTGTAATCTATTATTTTACAAACTGGCGGATCCGCATTTGGGGAGATTTCGACCAAATCCAATCCTTGTTCTTCAGCCATTGTCTATGGCTTGTGCTAATGGGATATACACCCTATTTCTACATTGTCGCCAACCAAACGTACTTCCGGTAGATAATATCTTTGCATTGATTTTGTGAGGGTTTTTATTTTCCCTCCTAGGTTGGGGCCTAAATCTTCTTCGTATTGCTATGACTACGTAATTTTAATTAAACATATTATTTTTCTTAAAACGACTTTAAGGTACTATTTATTTCTTTTTCAACCAAGTTGACAAAATCTTCAAGGGTCATTGCTACCTAGGTCTTCGCCTCCATGTCTACGGACCGAAACGGTATTGTTTCTCTTCTTCATTTTCTCCCACGATAAGCATGAATGGAATTTTGTTCATTTCTGCTTCCCGTATTTTCTTTCCAACCGTTTCATTTCTACTATCAACGAGGGCGCGAATTTCGTGATTTTCTAGGGATTTTAAAACTTTTTCCGCATATTTTTCATGTTTCTCGCTGACCGGCAATATAATAGCCTGATCTGGAATGAGCCATAAAGGGAAATTCCCACCGGTATGTTCCAATAATAAGGCCATAAAACGTTCCATGCTGCCAAAAGGGGCACGGTGGATCATAACGGGTCTGTGAATTCATTATCACTGCCTTTATAGGTTAGTTCAAAACGTTCCGGCAGATTGTAATCTACCTGAATCGTACCCAATTGCCAATTCCTTCCAAGGGCATCTTTCACCATAAAGTCGAGCTTAGGACCATAAAAAGCTGCTTCGCCTTAAACAATTACATATTTGAGTCCTTTCTCTTCTGCCGCATTTATGATGGCGTTTTCCGCTTTCTCCCAATTTTCAACAGCGCCGATGTATTTTTCAGGTTTCTCCGGATCCCGCACAGAAACCTGGGCAGTAAAATTTTCAAATCCCAGTGAACCCAGTACATATAAGGAAAGGTCGATGACATTTTTAAATTCCTGGTCTAATTGATCCTGGGTGCAAAAAATATGCGCATCATCCTGAGTAAATCCCCGTACCCTGGTTAAGCCCTGAAGTTCCCCACTTTGTTCATATCGATAAACCGTACCAAATTCTGCATATCGCTTTGGTAATTCTCTGTAACTAAAGGGTTTCGAATTATAGATCTCACAATGGTGAGGGCAATTCATAGGTTTTAACAAAAATTCCTCATCTTCTTTGGGGGTATGAATAGGTTGAAAACTATCTTCTCCATATTTTTCGTAATGCCCGGAAGTAACGTAAAGTTCTTTTTGCCCAATATGAGGGGTTATCACCATTTCATAACCCGCTTTTTTCTGGGCTTTTTTTAAGAATTGTTCAAGACGTTCTCGTAATGCAGCTCCTTTTGGGCAACCATAATGGAAGACCTGGCCCACTTTTTGTGAAAAAGTAAAAAGATCCAGTTCTTTACCCAAGTTTTCTGTGATCTCTTTTTTTGGCTTCCTCCAGGAGTTCCAGGTACTCTGTGAGATCTTTCTGTTTAGGGAAAGAAATGCCATATACTCGTGTTAGTTGGGTGTTTTTTTCATCCCCTCGCCAATAGGCACCCGCTACGCTCAGCAGTTTAAAGGCTTTAATAAATCCGGTATTTGGAATATGTCCTCCACGGCATAGATCCGTAAAACTATCGTGATCACAAAATGTAATGGTGCCGTCTTCCAGATTCTCGATCAATTCAACTTTATACTGGTTCTCCTGTTTTTTATAAAAATCAAGTGCCTTTTTTTTAGACACATCCCGCATTTTATAAGGATGTTTTCCCCTTGCTATTTCAATGGCGCGTTTTTCAATAGCCGGAAAATCTTTTTCCGAAATACTATGTTCCCCAAAGTCGATATCGTAGTAAAATCCATTGTCAATGGCAGGACCAATAGTGAGTTTAACCCCGGGATATAATTCTTCTATAGCTTGTGCAAGAATGTGGGAAGAGGAATGCCAAAATGCTTTTTTGCCCAGGTCGTCATTCCAGGTGTACAAGGTAAGACGCCCATCCTGGTGCAATGGCGTAACAGTTTCAACTATAGTATCGTTGAATTTAGCTGAGAGAACATTTCTGGCCAGGCCTTCGCTTATTTCCATGGCAACATCCATGGGCGTACTGCCTTCATTAAAGGTCTTAACGGAACCATCCGGAAGCGTAATTTTGATCATAATCAGTGCCTTTTCACTCTAGAGTTGCAAAGATAGGATGTTGCAGGCTAGCGGACAATAGTAGGTCCTCACTTAATTCTTTGCATTGGATTTCTTCCCAAACAAAGCATCAATGACGGTTTTTATACTGTAAAAGCCCATAACAATGGCAGAAATTGCCAGGATACCTCCGAGAACAGCCACTGGTATGTACCAAGGATGGTCCTGATTTTTAAACGCCTGAAATAGGACTACAGGTGCTATGAATAACAGAGCGGTGGTATATGCCAGGAACTTTAGCCCCTTTAGTAGTAATTCTTTGTTTGTTCTCAAATCAATTTTCTTATGAAACAAAAATACGAATTAACAGGATGAGCATACTTATTATGGGAATTTTAAAATAGAGTTGTTTATCATCTGCCTTCACTTTTGTATCTTTCTCTGATATGAAAATTGTTCTTATCCCGGATAAGTTTAAGGGCTCCCTGAGTGCGGTGGAGGTTATTGAAGCACTTACCAAGGGAATTAAAAGAGCGAATCCCAGGGCAGTAATTTCTTCTTTGATCACTTCGGATGGGGGTGATGGATTTCTGGATGCCGTTCAGCAAACCATTTTAGTTAAAAAAATCTATTGTGACTCAGTGGATCCTTTGGGCAGAACCATTTCTGCGCCTTATTTGTATCAACCCGAAAAGAAAACAGCTTATATAGAACTGGCAAAGTGCAGCGGCATGGTATTACTCAACGAACAGGAACGCAATCCCATGAAAACTTCAACGCTGGGAACCGGATTGCAGATAAAACATGCCATAGAGTTTGGCGCAAAGACCATTTTTATAGGTCTTGGAGGTAGTGCCACCAACGAGGGAGGGATAGGGATAGCCCATGCTTTGGGATTTCGATTTTTGAATGAAAGTAAAAGCTCTCTGCCGCCTATCGGGAGTAGTCTGGCTCACATCCGTTCAATTGAAGAAGGCAGCGTCTCCCCGGATCTGAAAAATGTACAAATTTATGCGGTGAATGATGTTACCAATCCTTTGATTGGACCCAATGGGGCAGCTTTTGTTTATGCCGGGCAAAAGGGAGCAAATCAGGATCAGATTAAAGTTCTAGATGCCGGGTTGGAACATTTGAACAAGTTGGTAGAAGATAGGTGGCACAGGTTTTATTCAGAACTTCAGGGAGCCGGTGCAGCAGGTGGCACAGCCTATGGTCTTAAAGCCTTTTTGGGAGCATCCTTTATAAGAGGAATTGATTTTATGTTTGGGCTTTCTGATGTGGATAAAATATTTAAGGGGAAGGATGTAGATCTCATAATAACAGGGGAGGGCGCTCTCGATGAACAGACGATGCACGGTAAATTGATACATGGCGTCCTGGAACTGTCTAAAAAGCATAGCACCCCTTTGATCGCAATTTGTGGTATTTCGAAGTTGGATATGAAAATAGCCCGGAAAGCAGGTTTAGAAACTATTCTTGAAATAAGGGATCGGAATAGATCAGTTGCCTACAGCATGGAACATGCTGCTCAGCTGGTAGAGGAGAAAATTTATAAATACTTTTCTGAGAAATAGTCCTCTGAGCGAGATAACATTGGCCTAGTCGATGGTGACCTGTCCTTTTTCTTCCTGAACAATGGCGAAGAAGCCAAGCGGGAACACTTCAGGTTGATCTACATTATCGAAAACATCGATATTATCCAGATCCGTTACATCAATAACATTACCACGAACCGTGGCTACAGGTGTTTGAAATGGCCCTTGAGAATCACCGCTTTGTACGATCAATTGATTCATGTAATTATAAAAGATCTCGTCTGCACCAAGAATACTAATTTCCAGAACGGTACCAGATTCAAACGTTTGATCATAGAAATATGAAAATTCAAATTCCTGTCCTTGGTAAAACGTATCTTCAGTAACCAAATATTCTCCAAAGTCAAAATCGAAGAGATAATAATTATCTACGTCTGGCTCGTCAGTGAAATTCACGATCACCTCCGTTTGATCGTCACCAAATAACGTGTCCGTTCCTTGTTGAATTGAATTGATAGGTACCGCAGTAATGTAATCTGTCTGAGCGATATAAGCCCTGCCCTCATGTCTGATAAAAAGAGTGTAAACGTAGTTTCGATCAAGAACACTAATGGGGATTCTCTGGTCAGAATCAAAATCGGGATCCGGAATATAGATGCCCGACCCGGGTGCTGTTTCGGCAAGGGTTGAGGAGCCTTGAGAAATCACAATATCATCTTCTATCTCCTCATATCGGATCATCACACTTTCTGCGGAAGTGGGCGTGTTTTCATCGAAAAAGTTACTGGAGAGGGTTAATTTTATTTCGATGGGAAGATAGGCCTCTTCAGTGTCAACCCGGATAAGGCCGTCTACCACAAGCCTTGTCTCCGTAGTGGGTAACTCCAAATCAATAACATCTTCGCATCCCATACATAGGGCGCCTAAGATCAGAAACAAAAGGGTGCAACGTTTCATAAGCAGCTTAAAATTTAAAGTTATAGGTGACAGCCGGCACAATACCAAAGATTGAAGTACGGATGGCTTCATTGACTCCCGTATCCTGATTTCGCCTAAAATTGATGGAGGCCGCATTCATTCGATTGTAGACATTGTAAATACTAAAAACCCATTCTGATTGCCATTTTCTTTTAAGGTTCCTGGCTGGGGTCAGGGTTGCCGAAATATCGATTCTGTGATAGTCCGGAAGCCTTTCTTGATTTCGCAGGCCATAAAAGGGTACTGTGAGTTCCTGAAATTGAAATTGCCCTACCGGATAATTTGTAGGTTGGCCTGTTTGATAGACAAAGTTGGTGTTAAACTTCCATTTTTTGGTTAGATCAAAACTGCCATAAAAGGAAATGTCATGGGTCTTATCATAAGGTGTGCTATACCATTCGCCAAAGTTGATTCCGGTCTCTCTGTTAGACCTTCCACTATCTTCAAAAGGTTCCCTGCCTGGGGTTTGTTGTTCAGATCTGGAAAGGGTATAGGCGAGCCATCCTTTGAATCGGCCTTCATTTTTCCTGAGCAATACCTCCAGGCCGTAGGCTCTTGCTTTTCCATTCAGGATTACTTGTTCAATGGCATTATTGGCAATAAGGTTTGCTCCGTCGATATAATCTATCCTATTTTGAATATCCTTGTAGAAAGCTTCAGTTTCCAAGCTGTACTCACCACCTTTTATAGACTTAAAATACCCTACGGCATATTGATCAAGGATCTGAGGCTTTACAAAAGGGCCGCTGGGTGTCCATACGTCTAAAGGTGTAGGGGAGTTTGTATTCGATAATAAGTGCAGGTATTGGGCAATTCTGGTATAACTGGCCTTTATGGATTGTTCTGAATTTATGGTATATGCCAGGGAGAACCTGGGTTCAAGATTTGTGAACGTTGCCAGTTGCTCACCCCGTCCGGGAGATATCGTTCCGATAGGAGTAGCTTCCTGATAGAGTAATAGAAAAGGATCGAAGAATACAGGATTGTTATTCTCATAAACATTCAATTCATCCTGTCCCAGTCGGATAAAGTGACTCAGGCGCAGGCCGTATTGCAGACTGAGAGATTCTGACAATGAATGTTCAATATCCACATAGGCTGCAAACTCATTGGCATATTTTTTTATCAATTGTTCTTCCACAATACCAGAATCAGGTCCATTCGGAACAATTTTACCGGGATTGAAGGTATAGTAGATATTATTGATCCCATAATTTACTTGAAACCTATCGCTCAGATAGTGTTTAAGGTCGTATTTAATATTAAAGTTCTGTATTCCAGAATTCCATTTAAAGCCAACAAAGTCTAATTCCAGGCCGTAATAAAAATCAGAATATATGAGGGAGAGGTTACTAAATAATTTATCGGAGAAGAGATGGTTCCAACGTACATTTAGCACACTATTGCCATAAATATTTTCAAAACTATTGGAAATTCCAAAAACATCACGCCCAAAATATCCGGAAAGAAACAGGTTGTTGTTCTCGTTTAATTTGTAATTCAATTTTGTATTGAGGTCATAGAAATAGGCCGTATTATCCAGATCGAACAAAGGAAGAAAAAGATGCGCGTACGAAGCTCGGCCTCCAATCAGGAAGGCCGCTTTATCTTTTACAATAGGACCTTCTGCCAGCAACCTGCTAGCCACTGCACCTATACCACCATTCATTTTAAACTCTTTGCTATTCCCTTCTTTTTGGAATATTTCGAGAACAGAAGATACCCTGCCACCATACCTTGCAGGAATACCTCCTTTAAATAGCTTAACATCTTTAATGGCATCGGGATTAAAAACTGAGAAGAAGCCAAAGAGGTGAGAACTATTAAAAATGGTGGCCTCATCTAACAGAATGAGGTTCTGATCTGCCGCGCCCCCTCTAACATTAAATCCGGATGCCCCTTCCCCGGCATTGCTGACTCCGGGTAGAAGAATGATCGACTTAATAATATCGGCTTCTCCCAAAACCACCGGTATATTTTTAATGGTTTGTACCGATAAGTTATTGATGCTCATTTGTGGTTCACGGATATTCAGTTTTTCCACATTCTCAGTAAGTACGACCTCGTTAAGGACTTCAGCCTTTTCGATAAGTTGAAAATTGATCTTTTGGTCGCGGTCAAAGGTTATGGTTTCTAAAACATCCTGAAACCCCAGATAAGATATCTGTACTTCATAAACTCCTTCGGGAAGTGTTAGTGAAAAAAATCCGTATTCGTTAGTAGTTACTCCGGTTCGAAGTGAAGGGATGGCAATAGTGACCCCTATAAGGGTCTCATTACTAGTGGCCTCACTTATAACCCCACTAAGTGTGAACCTTTCCTGCGCGAAAAGTAAGAAGGGTAGGAGAAAGACAGACAACGTCAACAAGCACCTTAAAGGTGACTTCATAGCTTTTTTTTTCAAAAATAAGAAAGAATTAAGAATGGCTCCTCCTGAAACTCAAAAAGAAATCACCTTTTCGTTTATGCCATTTTTTAAGATTACCCGAGACTTTTTAATATATGGTTCAAGGTTTCGCTGGGTCTCATGGCACGTTGAATTAGTGACGGGTCTGGTTTGTAATACCCACCTATTTGTTGCTTTTTTCCCTGTGCATTCTTCAATTCTTCAAGAATTGCAGGGGTATGAGATTCTAATTCCTTTGCTATTTCCTGAAAGCGTTTTTGAAGTCCGGTATGCGTTGCCTGACTGGCAAGCGCTTGCGCCCAATACAGGGCCAAATAGAAATGACTGCCTCTGGTATCGAGTTCTCCTACCTTACGAGAGGGAGAGCGATCATTATTCAAAAATACTTCGGTTGCCATATCTAATGCTTCTGCAATTACAAGGGCTTCCTTGTTTGCATTTTTTGTGCCGTAGAATTCAAGAGAAACAGCCAGAGCGAGGAATTCACCCAATGAATCCCATCTTAAATGACCTTCTTCAAGAAATTGTTCAACGTGTTTTGGGGCAGAGCCCCCGGCTCCGGTTTCAAATAAACCACCGCCATTCATCAAAGGAACAATTGACAGCATTTTGGCACTGGTTCCTACTTCGAGTATTGGAAAAAGGTCTGTTAAATAATCTCGTAAGACGTTTCCCGTTACGGAAATTGTATCCTTGCCTTCTTTTAAGCGCTGCAAAGTTTCTTTGGTAGCCTCAATAGGAGAGAGGATCTTTATGTCCAGACCACTGGTATCTTCCTGAGGGAGAAATTGCTTTACTTTTTTTATGAGTTCCCTGTCGTGGGCCCTTTCATTATCTAACCAAAAGATGGCAGGAGTCTTGGTGGCTCTTGCCCTTGAAACTGCCAACTTGATCCAGTCCTGTATAGGGAGATCCTTTACCTGGCACATTCTCCAAACGTCGCCTGTCGAAACAGAATGTTCCAATAGTGTTTTTTTAGAATAGGTATCAATCACTTTTACGACCCCTTTCTCTTTTATTTCGAAGGTCTTGTCGTGAGAACCATATTCTTCTGCTTTTTGAGCCATTAGTCCGACGTTGGGCACTGTTCCCATGGTACGAGGATCGAAAGCTCCATGTTTCTTGCAAAAATTGATCGTGGCTTCATAAATACCTGCATAGCTGCTATCAGGGATGACAGCTTTCGTATCCTGAAGCTTTCCTTTTGAATCGTACATCTTTCCGGATGTCCGGATCATGGCCGGCATGGAGGCATCTATAATGACGTCACTGGGAACATGAAGGTTGGTGATGCCTTTGTCAGAATTCACCATGGCCAATTCCGGACCGGCTTCAAAAGCTTGTTGTATTTCTTTCTCTATTATAGCACGCTCAATAGGGTCTAATTTTTGAATCTTTTCTAATAAACTTTCAAGGCCATCATTGGCGCTGATACCTAATTTTGAAAAGGTCTTTCCATGTTTTGCAAAAACATCCTTAAAAAAGACCTCCATGACATGGCCAAAAATAATAGGATCTGAAACCTTCATCATCGTGGCCTTAAGATGAATAGAAAACAGAATTCCTTGTTTTTTTGCATCGGCGATCTGCTCTTTGAGGAAGGCTAGCAGGGCCGACTTGCTAAGTAAGGTGGCATCAATTATTTCTCCGGCCATTACAGGGATGTCACCTTTAAGAAGACTGACTTCTCCCTTGTCATTCTCGAACTCAATAGCGAGCATGCTCGAATTCTCCAGGGTTAATGATTTTTCATTGCTTTTGAAATCACCGTTGCTCATGGTTGCTACATGGGTCTTGGAGTTTGGGTCCCATGCGCCCATGCTATGCGGATGTTTCTTTGCAAAGTTCTTGATCGGTTTTGGGGCTCTTCTGTCTGAATTGCCTTCTCGTAACACCGGATTTACGGCACTTCCTTTAATTTTGTCATACCGAACTTTAATAGCTCTCTCCTGTTCTGTTTTCGGCTCATCCGGATATAATGGAACGGGATATCCTTTACTTCTTAATTCTTCAATGGCTTCTTTTAATTGAGGTATAGAAGCACTGATATTAGGCAATTTGATAATGTTCGCCTCTGGAGTTTTGGCCAATTCACCCAGGGCCGACAAATCATCCGAAATACGCTGTTCTTCTTTTAAGAAATCCGGAAAATTGGCTATGATCCTACCTGCCAGAGAGATGTCCCTGGTTGCTATGGTAATATTTGCTTGTTGCGTGAAAGCTTTGATGATTGGTAAGAATGATTGTGTTGCCAGCGCCGGGGCTTCATCTGTAAGAGTGTAAACAATTTGCGACATGAAAGATTTAGTTAGCGTTTAAGCGAGCAAAGATACAATTTTATGTCGGGAAAAAGGATGAAAATAGGGGGTCCGAATGACTGTATAAGATCTTTTTTGCGTATTGTATTGAACCTTATAGAATTTAAAAATTCTAAAAAACAAAAGCCATATCATTGTAACGGGTACATTGATATGGCTTTCTAGAAACAGTTTGCAAATTCCTGATACCTAAGTATCAGAACTGCAACCCTAAGGTTGCTATTGCATTCTTATTTCAACGTTTGAAACATTCGCTGTTCTCAATAATTCAACCAAGACTCAATTCGTGTTTCTCTTTGTTGCTTTTATATGATTTTTCTAATACCCAACCCTAAGGTCGTGTATTCAGTCTGCTCATATAAGTGCAGTAGGAGAAAACCGAAGTTTTCTATTCCTGCTTATGTTTTTTCTGTCCTAAGTACCTAAGTCCCTATTCGTGAAAATGCCCATAACAACAAAATAAAGAACGTCAACTCTATATGATCTATTAGAGCTACCTGCAAAGGTTTTTCTTCTAAACCATGGATAAATATAAAATAAAAGTCGGAGAAAAAAAATCTTGTAAGCAATTATAAATCAACATCTTATAAACCGCAGTTATAAACATTTGTTCATAACTCCAAGAGGTATGCAGAGCACCATTTTAATCTGATTTTCGCAATTGCCGTTGGATCTTTTTAATGGCTGACTCAATTGATTTTTCAGGTTCAATGATATTATACTCGCCCCAAAAGTCGGGATCCGAAAATCCAACCGCCTCATCGCTTAGGATCATGGTGGATTTTAGCCGGTCTCTGTATTTGGGTTCATTTAATTCCTGATTTTTTTCCCAATCTGTAATGGCCATTTCACAGGTCATACTATACACGGAATTAAACAGTTTTTTGTCCCAATTAATCTTAAATTCGAGCAGGGCATTGCTATACCCATAATACCAACGGCCATCTTTTTCACGATAATCGACACGATACGCCACCTCTGTTGGATAGACATTTGCATTCCTGGGTTTCTTTCTTACAAACAGTCGGCTGGCCATTTCCCGATTTGTGATATTGAGGGAATAGATGGCGCTAGTCAGAATTTTTTTCTCCACATCAATGTATAATTTACCTTCATACAACGGTTCCGAAATGTAATCCCGTTGCCTGAAATTAACAACATAGATGAGTCGGTCATTGATTCGTGTCGATCTGTCAAAACTAAAGGAATAGTTGTCAATAGATTCCTCTGTAAAAATATATTCGGGGTACTTCATCACATCTACATAAAGCGCATTAAAGGGCCCCCCTTGTAGCTTTAGCACAAGTGTATCCAGCTTGTCATAATCGGTGCTTTTACGCGACTTATACATTTGTATCGCATCGCGTCTTTGGGAGGTGTAAGGTGACTTAAAAATAGTTACTACTGCCTCTGATAGAGAAACGTTTTTCCTCCGCTTTTTTATGGTTTCACGATAGAAGGCAGTCATCACACTGGGATCTACCAGGTAATTCTCCCCTTTCTTCCGAAGGGTTTCCTTGACCAAGACAACAGCTTCCCGCGGAACACTGATATTGACCTCCGGTAATTCGGTAACCAAAACATCGAGGCTAATTTTATTATTATCTTCTTTTAGTGAGGCCAGCGCCAAGGTCTTGGTGGCATACCCCAAAAAAGTAACGATAAGGGACTCCGCCTGTATATTGGTCGGTACTTTTAATAAAAAGTTCCCTTCTGTATTGGTCACAGTACTAATATTGGTCCCCTCAACGGATAAGGTCGCAAAGACCAATGGCTTTTTTGTTTCACTGTCAGTGACCTCTCCTCTATATGAGGTGAACTCAACAGTCTGCATCTCAAGCTCCTGATAGTCAAAAGAAGCCATGGCACGCTCTGTAGCCAGGCCATATAGAAAGATACCCAATAACGGTAGTATTAGTTTTTTCATAGCGTATAATTTAAAATTTATACTTCCATCAGTCTTTGAAAAGACGTGGATTTCAAGCTATATAAAGATACAAAAAGGAGATTTTATTAGGGAAGAATGCAGTAATTCTTTTATGTTAATTAACCTTTCCTTAAAGACAAAAGACCCCTTTTTTTATCGATGAACGCTCAATTCTATGGACGAGTGGTTTTTATAGGTGTTCTTCTTTATCCGAAAAGAAATACAGTTGGTCTATATATATTTCATTTACCGTAAAATAAGGCGCTTTCAGCGATTTGTAAGATTTAATAGCCCCTTCTGGTAGTTTCTTTAGTATATAAAACGATCAAGTCTTGAAAGCACTTTTAACCTTTTTCATCCTCTTATTTTTAAGTGCCGGAGCCTTTGCTCAAAAACAGGTATCTCATGCTAAAACTGAAAATCATCAAATGGATTCTTTTCTGGATAGTGGGCCTGTTGGTGCTATTTCTGGTAGTGAAAATAAGAGAGTTACGTCTCAGAAAGTAGCCCGTCTCTACCGCTTCAAAAATGCCCGTATTCAAAAAGAACTTGCGTTTAAAACCAGTAAACAATCCTTCACCGTTTAATACACCTAACTATGATCCTATTTATTCTTTTACTCCCGGTTGTAATATTTTGTAGTTCGCTTCTTGTTTTTTCTCTTTTACCATCCGCTTTACGTCCTGTAGCAGTGCCTTTGCGTCGTAGATAATACCATCTTTTATGGTATAATACACACCGCCTACCCGCACTACCTCATTCTCTTCAGTTAGTTTGATGGCGCCGGTACCGTAGAGCACTTTTAAATTTTCCAGGGGATTTTCAGCTACGATCACAAAATCGGCCAACTTTCCTACGGTCACCGAGCCAATCTTGTCACTCATACCCAGGGCTTCTGCTCCATTGAGGGTAGCGCTTCTAATGATCTCCAAGGGATGAAAGCCTGCTTCCCTTAACAATTCCAATTCACGAACATACGCAAAGCCATATAGCTGGAAAATGAATCCGGAATCTGATCCTGTGGTCACCCGGCCACCGCGATTCTTATACTCATTAATAAAGGTCATCCATAGGTTGTAGTTCTTTTTCCAGGCTACTTCCTGCTCTGTTCCCCAATAATGCCAGTATGAGCCATGTGAGATCTTGCTGGGTTGATAAAATTCCCATAGGGATGGGAGTGTATATTCTTCATGCCATTCTGCTCTGCGGGCCCTTTGAAGATCTCTGCTTGCTTCATAGATATTAAAGGTGGGGTCAATCGTAAAATCGAGTGCAATAAGCTCATTCATAACACTATTCCAATGGTCCGAATAGGGGGCAGCTGCCTGTTCCCAAAGTCTCCCAGCCTCTTCAAAACGATGTTGTTCATTGTTATAATTATAGTCAAGTGGATAATGCTGTACGGTTCGGTCCTCAAAAAGTGCCTCAGGAAGCCCGTACCAATGCTCCATAGAGGTAAGACCTGCCCTGGCAGAATGCAAGACATTCCATCTCGCTACATCGAGTTGTGCGTGATGACAGGCCGAGCGCAGACCTAATTTTTTATTTTCATCGAGGGCGGCAGTCATGATCTCCGGTGGTGCTCCAAAAAATTTAATACCGTCTGCACCTTTTTGTGCGTTGTTACGAACCCAGTTCCTGGCCATTTCGGGAGTGCTTATCTCTTCATTACTTCCTTGCCCAAAACCGGTATAGGTGAATATTCTTGGGGCAATGATCTCATTTTTTGCACTTTTACGTTTCAGATCAAGGGCAAAGTCGAGGCCACGGCCGCTCGGTTCACGTACTGTAGTTACTCCATGTCCCATCCAGAGCTTAAAAACATAATCAGGATCAGCCCCCTGAGAATTACCTCCTATATGGCCATGCATATCAATAAATCCGGGAAGCAGATACATTCCTTCGCAATTCAATTCTTTACCACCTGCAGCCAGTTTTGGTCTTCTGTCTTCATTAATGGCCACACCGGGATAGCCCACTACCTGGATCTTTTTAATAATGTTGTTTTCTACTACGATATCTACCGGACTTATAGGTGGTGCGCCATTTCCATTTATAAGGGTAACCCCGCGAATGATCAATTGAGGAAAAGGTCCTTCACTCATTTTGGATTGAGCAGTGCCGAACAAACAAGAAAAAACAATGGCAATTAAAAGTATTGGTAACTTCATAAAATAGCTTATTTAGGTACATTAATGTGGTTGCCTAAGAACAAGGCATTTAGAAATAAACGGTTTGTGCCGTACCAGGAACCACGGAAATTTGGATTGTCCGCAAACAACACTACCCGTCCACTGCCAACGGCACTAACTACTAGTGAGGCGGCCGGTTTTAGATAGGTGTCCATATTCTTTTTTGTAATAAACCCATCAATCAGCGGAGACTCTGTGTATTTGGCAACCGTGGAATAGTCATTTTTACTTGGGGCCAGCCAAACAGTATTATTTTTGTACACCGGGATCACCTCATTTCTATATCCGAACCCAAGGGGATGACTAAGGTCTAGCTGCGCCTTAACAATAATTCCACCGACACTTTCCTTGCCCAGATTTTCACCGGCATCTACATAAGGTTTTCTGATCGCTGTTTTGGTGGAATCTTTTTCTTCTTTTATAAGGCTTTCTTTCACCAGTTTTTTGTCAATTGCCCATTTAGAAGCACTTCCAATAGTAATGAGTGTATGCCCTTTCTCTATCCATGCCTTCAACTTGTCCATTGTTTTTTGGGGAAAGGAATAATTGCCTGATACCATGACCAGGGTATTGTATTTATCGAGATCGATCCTGTTAAAATTCCGCATTGGGATTTTTGTGATCGGCATATGGACACGTGTATCTAACAAATGCCAGATCTCACCCGCTTCATATGAACGTACCCCTTCACCTATGATCATGGCAGCCTTCGGAGGGGTTACAGGTTGTAAGAATCTGCTCCCCAGATCTACCCCTTTAATGTTAAATCCTGAATTTACACTATACATGGGGACATTAAATTTCTCCTGAGCCTTACGAAGCAGTTCATAGATCTCTTTGCTAGTCTTCTTTTTTTGAAGTTCTACCGGGACCAATAGCGTTCCGTAATTAAAGGAATGGTACCCTACATTTGTATTAGAAGTAAAAGGTTTAAATGAGGCAGAAATAACCAGGCCGTTTTGTTGCAAATATTGCAAAGTTGCCGGAGCGTTATAGTCATCCCAATCAATGAGATACGCATAATCTGATGGCTGCAAGGGAGTAACAGTGGTCATATTATCCGTCGTAAGGACAGGTGTTCCCAGGCTTACTTTGGATACTCCCCGGTAATTTATATTATAAAAATTAGCGACGGACCAGGCAGAGGCATCATAATAAACGCTGTCCCTATATTTTGTATAGGTTTCAAACATAGTCTGTACCATTCTGTATTGAGGTTGATTGGTAGGCACTACGTATGACTTTTCACCAGCTTTATAGACCTTAATTTTATGAAGTAACAGCTTATCGACAAAAGCTTTGACACGGTTCTTGTCATAAGAGTCACCAAAACTGTACCCCTTTATGGAGCTTTTATCAGCATTCGTCAGGGCACTTCGAAAGAAATCTTGCTGGTATTTCCGCAGATATGATTTATTTTCAACAGCTGCCTTAACAGTTGTGATACTGGAGGTATATTGGTTTCGGATCGTAAATGGAAAGGTGATCTCCCCAAAAGCGGTAGTTTGTTTATGACCCCGGGAACTGGCCTGTTCAAAGAGAATCCCCAGTCCGCCCTGAAGATCCGGATACGACGAGCCATAACCGGGATAGGTGCCATCAAAAACTTCCTTTGTAAAGTATAAGGAACCTATAGAATCTAAGGCTTTGGCATAATAGGTGGCAAACATGGAATTCAGGTCTTCATAATTCTCTTTAGGCATGATAGGATTTAAAGAGCCATTATCTTTCATCGGTTCAAAAAAATAGGTGCTCTGGCTCCCCATTTCATGGAAATCAGTTACTACATTAGGGTACCATTCGTGATACCAGCTTAGTTTCCCTCTACTTTCGGGGTTTATGGCCAGCAGCCAGTCCCGATTTAGATCGAACCAGTAGTGGTTGGTTCTTCCTCCGGGCCAATACTCGTCGTGCTCGGCATCTTGCGGATCTGCGACCAGCGGACTTCCCTGATAACTATTGGCCCATTGGGTATGCCTGTCGCGCCCATCGGGGTTTATAGCAGGATCTATAAAGATCACGGCCTTGTCCAAATACTTTGTTATTTCGGAAGAATTTGACGCTGCAAAAGTATATGCAGTAAGCAGGGCTGCTTCAGAACTGGAGGGTTCATTTCCATGCACATTGTACGCTAAATTGATAAATACCGGCACCTCGTCATAATTGGTAGGTGAGCTATCAGGATCAGTAAAGGCGAGGTGTTGTGTTTTTAAATTCTCAAGATTGCTGAGGTTATCTGGAGAAGTAACGGTCAGCATGCTCAGAATTCGGCCTTCATGCGTTTTTCCGTATTCGTAGAAACTAACCCGGTCCGAAACTGACGCTAATTCTTTAAAATAAGCCACAATTAGATCGTGCCTGGTATGTCTGTCGCCAATGCCATAACCCAAAAATTCTTCAGGGGAAGGAATGTTTTCCTGGTAAGGCTCATATTTTTTTAGGAAATACTCTTGTCCCTGCAGGGAAGTAAAGCAACATAAAAGGAAGAGGCAAAGAATCTTTTGCATGGTCTTTAATTTAAATTTTCAAAATTTAAATATAGGGATAAAAGACAAACATGTTGCCCTGTAGTTCAGGCGATCGGAAAAAGCAGAATAAAAGGCTGACTCTCTGGGAACTTAAGCAACAGATGGGAAAGGTTGTGGTTCAATTTCTCGGAATTTAACAATGTAGTTCGTGCCTTTTTTAGAGGGATCCCTGGTGATGGTTCCCTTGAGTTGCCTGGCGAGATTGTGAATTAGTTTTAGGCCAAGTGATCTGCTATTTTTTAGAGTAAGTGAGTCAGAATAGCCCGCACCATTGTCACCTATGTAGAGTACATAGCTGTGTTCATCCTCTTTTTCTATGGAGATATGAATTTCACCTTCACCATCATCTTTGATGCCGTATTTGAGGGAATTCGTGATGGCCTCGTTGATCAATAGTCCAAGAGGAATAGCAGTATCTATACTTAGTTCAATATCGGGGATGTCGATATTAAGGCTAACCTTATTATTCGCTCCTTTCAGCGATTTTACCAAGTATTCACTTAATTCTCTCACATAGGTCTTGTACTGTATCTTGGAAAGGTCCTCTCTCATATACAACATTTCATGTACCATGGCCATGGAGATCACTCTGTTTTGACTACTTTTTAAAATACTTTTCGTTCTGGGGTCGTCTATTCCTCTTGATTGAAGGCTTAATAAACTCGAAACAGTTTGCAAATTGTTCTTTACTCTATGGTGCACTTCTTTGAGTAAGGTATCTTTTTCTTCACTTTTGGCCTGCATCTCCCGCTTTGATTTGTACAATTGATGATGTACATACATCAGATCCTTTCCAAAAATACCTCCGAGCAGGTAAACGGCAAACAGAACACTTAATAAGGCAAAAATATCTCTTGCATTTTCGGGAACTTGATTGGGGATATCTACTTGCAGGAATCTTCCTTGCAGGAAAATTAGTATGGCAAGAATGGAGATCACAAAGAGATAGGTTTTCCCATAAGACCTGGCGGTTGCGTATCCTGTCAGTACCAATAGGGTAAGGATGAAAATAAACGGGCTATAGATACCACCACTTAAAACAGTGATACCAAGGGCGGCCATTAAACCTAACACCGAGGAAATATGGTAGGTCAGAGATAGGTTCTTATGAAATTTATATGCATAGGTATTGCTTAGACTAAAGATCGAAAAAGCCAGGAAAATAAAGGATAAAAGAGAATGAATGTTCAGGAGGAAGAAACAAATAAAAAAGAAAGCCAGACTTAATACTGAGGCATAATTTGTGGCCTTAACCAGCAGCTTTTCTTTATCCTTATGCCTTTCTTGGTCAATATAGTTGTTCTTCATAATGCCTGAATTTAAAGAGATGCCGCCGGTATTTCCAGCGCTTTTTTCCTAAACCTATGATGTAAAGCTACTTATGTTTTATAAGATAATCAATATCCCGGCCTCCTAAAATTTATGAGATGGACTCATCCGGAAATCAAAAAGGGATAGCCTGCTGACTATCCCTTGCATTTGTTCTACCTTGGTAATTAAGAATCAACCAGTACCCATTCTCCTTTGTGTATGAGTGGTTCAGCCTGTTTGTACTTTACTGTTTTACTCTCTCCAGACATCACATTTTTAATGGTGACCCGGTCATTTCTGCCAATTTTTGGCTTTTCCCTCACGATGGTCTCCGTAACCTGAGGGCGTCCCCCCTGATTCTGACCAACTGACCTGTTCCTTGCAGCCAATTCATCGCTGTTAGGGATCTCCTCTTTGGTGGTTGTAAGATCTTCCTTTTTCTTTCGAACATTTCTTGCTTCCTGAATTTCGTCTGTGTTGCCCGAAGGTAATTCCCCTTTAAAGAGGAAGGATACCACATCTTTATTCACTCTGTCTATCATTCCTTTAAACAATTCAAAGGCTTCAAACTTATAGATCAGTAACGGATCTTTTTGTTCGTGAACCGCTAATTGCACAGATTGTTTTAATTCATCCATTTTGCGAAGATGTGTTTTCCATGCCTCATCAATGATCGCAAGGGTAATGTTCTTCTCAAAATCGTTGATCAATTGTTTCCCGTTACTTTCATAGGCCTCTTTAAGGTCTGTCACCACATTTAAGGTTTTGATTCCATCTGTAAAAGGAACTACAATACGCTCAAATTTGTTTGAATTATCCTCATAGACCTTTTTGATGACCGGAAAGGCGACAGAAGCACTCCGCTCCATTTTTTGCTGATAATGCGCATAAACGGAACTGTATATCCTGGTGCTGATCTCCTGAAAACCAAGTTTTCCAAATTCTTCTGCTGAAATTGGCGAAGTGATGGAAAAATACTTGATCAGTTCAAACTCAAAATTCTTGTAATCGTTGACTGCTTTATTGGATTCTGTTATGACCTCACAGGTGTCATAGATCATATTGGCAATATCTACTTTAAGTCGTTCACCCTGAAGGGCATGGCGTCTTCTCTTGTAGACTACCTCACGCTGGGCATTCATCACATCATCGTATTCTAGCAATCGCTTCCTGATCCCGAAGTTATTTTCTTCCACCTTTTTCTGAGCGCGTTCTATGGATTTGGTCATCATGGAATGCTGAATTACTTCGCCTTCTTCCAGCCCCATTCTGTCCATCATCTTAGCAACTCTATCGGAACCAAATAAGCGCATCAGATTGTCTTCAAGAGATACATAGAACTGCGAGCTTCCAGGATCTCCCTGTCTTCCTGACCGACCTCTTAACTGTCTGTCTACACGTCTGGAATCATGTCTTTCTGTACCTATTATAGCCAGACCACCTGCCTTTTTAACCTCATCGGAGAGTTTAATATCGGTACCCCTACCGGCCATGTTGGTGGCAATTGTTACTATCCCGGCATATCCTGCTTCGGCCACAATATCAGCTTCTTTCTTATGCAACTTGGCATTCAGGACATTGTGGTTTATTTTCCGAATACTCAACATTCTCGAGAGCAATTCAGAGATCTCTACAGAAGTAGTTCCGATAAGTACAGGTCGGCCCTGATGCGATAACTGAGTTACTTCATCGATAATCGCATTGTACTTTTCTCGTTTGGTCTTATAGATAAGATCATTTCGATCATCTCTGGCAATAGGTCTGTTGGTTGGGATCTCCATAACATCCAGTTTGTAGATCTCCCAAAGTTCACCAGCCTCAGTTACTGCAGTACCCGTCATTCCTGAAAGTTTTTTGTACATGCGGAAATAGTTCTGAAGTGTAATGGTGGCAAAGGTCTGAGTCATGGCCTCAATCTTCACGTTTTCTTTGGCCTCAATTGCCTGATGCAGTCCGTCCGAATAGCGTCGACCATCCATTATACGACCGGTTTGTTCATCAACGATCATTACCTTGTTGTCCATCACCACATATTCCACATCCTTCTCGAATAGTGTATAGGCTTTGAGCAACTGACTCATTGTATGAATACGCTCACTTTTTACGGCAAAATCCTTGAATAATTCTTCTTTCTGAGATGCTTCTTCTTCAATCCCTAGATCCTGGTTCTCGATTTTTGCGATTTCACTGCCAATATCGGGCATCACAAAAAAGTCTTTGGATTGATCTCCGGAAATATGTTCGATCCCTTTATCGGTAAGCTCAATTTGGTTGTTCTTTTCATCTATCACAAACAAAAGATCAGAGTCTACCACCGGCATCTCCCGGTTGTTGTCCTGCATGTAGAAATTCTCCGTTTTTTGCAATAGTTGTTTAACACCCTCTTCACTAAGGTATTTGATCAGCGCCTTGTTTTTTGGTAGGCCCCTGTGTACCCGTAATAGCAATAAACCACCTTCCTTGGTGTCGCCTTCGGATATTTTTTTCTTGGCCTCAGCCAATACTCCCGTTAAATGTTTGCGTTGAATGTCCACAATGTCCATGACCTTAGGACGCAATTCATTAAATTCATGTCGATCGCCTTCAGGTACAGGTCCCGAAATGATCAGCGGGGTACGGGCATCGTCAATAAGAACAGAATCTACCTCATCTACAATAGAGTAGTAGTGTGGTTTTTGTACCAGATCTCCCGGAGTATGGGCCATATTATCCCTTAGGTAGTCAAATCCAAATTCATTATTGGTTCCGTAGGTAACATCGGCATTATAAGCTGCTCTTCGCCCATCAGAATTGGGTCGGTGTTTATCTATACAATCTACTGAAAGTCCATGGAATTCAAAGATTGGTCCCATCCAAGCGCTATCCCTTTTTGCCAGATAATCATTGACGGTCACCAGATGCGTTCCTTTACCGGGTAGGGCATTTAAATACAGGGGCAAAGTTGCAACAAGTGTCTTTCCTTCTCCTGTTTGCATCTCGGCTACTTTCCCCTGATGCAGGGCTATCCCTCCGATTAGCTGCACATCATAGTGCACCATATCCCAGGTTACCTCTTTTCCGGCGGCATCCCATGAATTCTTCCAAATAGCCTTTTCGCCTTCCAGGGTAACATAGTCTTTGTTTCCGGAAAGCATCCGATCGTTCTCGGAGGCTGTTACAATTAGTGTTTCATTTTCCTTAAACCTCCTTGCGGTTTCTTTTATCACAGCAAAGGCTTCAGGTAGCAGCTGGTCTAAGGTGTCTTGTGTGATTTTATAGGCATCTTCTTCCAGCTTATCTATCTGGGCATATAGATCTTCGTTCTTGTCTATATCGGCAGAGTTATTCACCTCTTCCTTCAGGACCTCTATTTGCTCTGTCAAAGCTGTGCAGGCTTCGGCAATTGTGGCCTTAAAATAGTCGGTCTTGGCTCGGAGTTCGTCATTGGACAAAGCTTGCATGGAGTCACCAAAGGCATTGATCTGTTGAACCAAAGGTTGTAATTCCTTGACATCCTTTTTGGATTTATCCCCTACAAATGCCTTTAAAACGCTGTTTAATAAACTCATGGATTATTTTATTATCTACATCCTTGTCTTGGGTGGTAGTGTGTGCAGTGATGTGTTTTAAAAATTGATTTTTATGATACTTCTATCGTTGACTTAAGAAAGCAAAAGCCGTTCCAGTTTCGAATTCACCGGTATTTCTACATAAAGTCTGTCAAAATTACATAAAAAAAAAGCCTCCGAAGAGACTTTTTGACGCTATTTGATCGAATTATTAATATTCATCCTCATTCCAGAGGTAGTCTTCTTCCGTTGGGTAGTCGGGCCATATTTCTTCGATACTCTCATATATTTCTCCCCCTTCTTCTTCCATAGATTGCAGATTCTCCACAACTTCCAAAGGTGCTCCGGTTCTAATGGCGTAATCTATCAATTCGTCCTTGGTCGCCGGCCAGGGTGCATCACTTAAATAAGATGCTAATTCTAATGTCCAATACATTATACTTTTGGTATTTTAATTTTTTGCAAAAATAATTTTTAAACCCAGACTGTCAAGTTTTTTATGATTTATTTCAATATTTTTTAAAAAAATGCGGTTTTACTACTTTGATAACGACGAAAGAAGGGATTTATTAGCCTTTTTTTTCAGGAATCCATTTTATTTCCTTCGCTTTTAAATCAAAGGATAATTTCCTGGATAATACAAAAAGATAGTCAGATAATCGGTTTAAATAGGCTAATACTGTTGCTTCAAATGGCTGATTTTCGTGTAATAGACAAGCCATGCGTTCTGCCCTCCGACAGACCGTACGTGCAATATGACAGTATGACACGGCCGGATGCCCTCCGGGAAGTACGAAATGAGTCATGGGTGGCAGTGATTCGTCCATGGCGTCCATCTCTTTTTCAAGTAAGGTCACATCGGCATCACTAATTTTTGGAATATTGAGCCTTTCTTTTCCACTTTTTAAAAGAGCCTTATCCGGATCCGTAGCTAAAATGGCGCCCAGGGTAAAGAGGTTCTCCTGAATTTTCATTAACAATTGCCTGTACTCCTTGTCAATTTCCTGATCGCGCAGCAAGCCCAACCAAGAGTTTAACTCATCCACAGTGCCGTAGCTTTGAATGCGGATGTGATGTTTGGGGACGCGTGTTCCTCCAAAAAGAGCCGTCATTCCTTCATCACCGGTCTTTGTATAGATCTTCATATGCCTTTTTGATTAATAGAACATTATTTTTTTTTGTTTCTTCGATCATAACCATCCATGAATTTGCGCGACTTGCGTTCTTTTGATCTTTTCCTGTTAAATGCGGATAGCGCAAGGTAAATAAGGGCAACGATCCCTAAAATATAGTAGACAGTGTTATCCATAAGACTAAAATCTGGCTAAAATTAAGGGTTTAAATTCGAATCTTAAAATCCTGCTTTTCCTGTTCGGAGCGTACGAAGAGGATACCACCAAAATAAAAATCTATAGAAACGGTCACCCAGGCTTTCTCACAAAGCGACTTCCATACCGCTGAGGTTTCACCATTGCGATGAATATCTTCCAATAAGATCATACTTTGCGCATGACATTGATCTTGAAGCAATCGCGGTTTGCATTGAAGTAAATGCAACCTATCAACAAAGATTAGATCTGCCGGGGTTTGTGAAAATTCTATTGACGGATATGCCTTGAAAAGTTGTCTTTCCAGATCATGCCTGTCCGTTTTTAGATGCACGGAACGTACCTTAAAATAGGGGATGCTCTTTATGAGAACCTTAAAAACCCGGTTCCCGCTTTACGTGGTTCTTTTGTAAAGACATTTTGTGAGATATGCATAAACAAAGGGCGAATGCACCCCGTGCTGATTGGTGGAGCTAAGGAAAAATTTTAAATATGATCCAGATGCGATACATCATTTAGGGTAACTTCTATTGATCGTACAATTGTTTACTCTTCAATCAGAGGGACAAATCAAACCATCGTTCTGTTTTTTGTTCAATAGTGCTTCCTGTCTCCTGCAGAGTTCATTGGGATAGTTCAGCGATTTGCTCCCCGGACAAGCTGGTATCCAGAAATTCGTTTTGGATCTTTTGTTTTTTACTTTCCAGGATCTTGATCTCCTTTTCTAGTTGTTTGTATTCCTTTTGTTCAGAATAGGATAATTTCTTGCTTCTTAGCTTCCTCTCGCCATTGCTGTTTTTCGTGCCGTTGGCGGTATTCTTATCTTCGTTTTGCTGTTTTCTTTTTTCCAGAACCTAACTATCCTCATAGGCCCTGAAATCTGAGTAGTTCCCGGGAAAATCCTCTATGACACCTTCTCCCCTGAAAATAAAAAGGTGATCCACTATTTTATCCATAAAATACCTGTCGTGAGAGACCACTACAAGACATCCCGGGTAATCTAACAAAAAAGATTCGAGGACATTGAGTGTAACAACATCCAGATCATTGGTAGGTTCATCGAGGATCAAAAAGTTAGGATTTTGAATAAGTACTGTGCAGAGGTATAAACGTTTGCGTTCCCCGCCACTTAATTTTTCGACGAAATCGTATTGTTTTTTACGATCGAACAGAAATCGTTCCAATAATTGTTGGGCAGAAAGTTGTCTGCCTTTTTTTAAAGGAATGTAATCCCCGATATCCCTGATAACGTCTATCACCTTCTGTCCTTCTTTTATTGTTATCCCGTCCTGAGTGTAATATCCGAATTTGAGTGTTTCACCGGTAATTATCTTTCCGGAATCGGGCGTATCACCGCCGGTCAATAGATTTAGGAAGGTTGTTTTTCCAGTACCATTCTTACCTATGATACCCAGACGTTCTCCCTTTAAGTAAATTGTAGTTGAATTTATTGAGAATGAGGCTTGCCAGGATAGGCCTTTCCAACATTGTGGAACTCAAGGATCTTACTCCCAAGTCGTTCCATATTGATTTCCAATTGCACCTGGTGTTCTTTCCGACGTTGCTGCGCCTTGTTCTTTATTTCAAAGAAATCGTCTATGCGCGATTTGGACTTGGTGGTACGTGCTTTCGGCTGTCTGCGCATCCAGTCCAATTCTTTTTTGAATAATTGTTTTGACTTATGCAATTCTGATATTTCCTGCGTTTCGCGGGCCTCTTTTTTTTCAAGATAATAGGAATAATTGCCCTTGTAGGAATAGAGCTGCCCGTTTTCCAGTTCAAGGATCTCATTACACACCCTTTCTAGAAAATACCGGTCGTGAGTGACCATAAAAAGGGTGATGTTCTCCTTTGTAAAATACTGTTCTAACCATTCGATCATTTCCAGGTCCAGATGGTTGGTTGGTTCATCGAGGATAAGAAGATCTGGCCTGTTGAGTAAGGCGTTGGCGAGTGCTATTCTTTTTTTTTGTCCACCAGACAGAGAACCTACTTTTGCTTTCAGATCTTCAAGTTGTAATTTAGAAAGTATCTGCTTGTACTGTGTTTCAAAGTCCCAGGCCTCGAAACGTTCCATGGCTTCGAATGCTTTTTGATATTTTTTTTCATCCTCAGGAAATTCCAAAGCGTGTTCATAATTCTGAATAACCTTCAGGACCTCATTATCTGAGGCAAAAATGGCTTCTTCAATGGTGAGCTTAGGATCTAATAAGGGGTCTTGCTCCAAATAAGAGATCCTGGTACTTTTTCTTACGGTAACCAATCCCTGATCAGCTTGGTCCTTGCCTCCTAAAATATTCAGAATACAGGTCTTTCCTGTTCCATTCTGGGCAATCAGGGCTATTTTTTGATCTTTATTAATTCCAAAGGAGAGTTCGGAAAAGAGAACTCGTTCCCCGAAAGATTTAGAGATTCCTTCAACAGACACTAAATTCATAGGGCAGAGGTTTCTGATTTCTTTGCATGATAAAGCAAAAAGCTATATCGCACTGCAAGGGTAGCTAAGACAACAGAGAGAATAGGTGAAAACATTTGTATGTTAAGCAGCCAAACGATTACCGTGAGCGCAAGAAGGCCCAAAAGACCCATTAAATAATAAGTGACCCATGCCGGAGTACTGGTTTTGCGAAACAGATAATAAACCAGCATCAGGTTAAAGGGGAAGGCCCATAGGATATTAAAATTAAGGGCAGTGGCCTGATGATCTGTCAGGAACCAAAGAAAGAAAATAATGCAACCTGCTATCCCCGTTATTAAGAAAAGAACGATATCAAGGACCTTACTTCGCACCGTATTTTTAAAATCGATGAAGGTAATAGTGACCGTAAAAAGGAATAGTAATCCAAACCAAAAAAGAGGAGAGGTGGTAAAAAAATTTCCGCGGTTTTGCTTACTATAATCAAGTATTGTGCGCTCGCGTTGCAGGATGGGCGTTCCATTGAGTTCGGTATGCTCTAACTGACGTAAGACGTAAATGGGCAAGAATGTATATTGCATTGGAGATGCCTTTCTGTCAATGACCGCCCCCAAGGCAAGATCAATGCCGAAACTAGACCATGAATTCCTGATTAAATTCTGTTGAATCAGATCCCTGAAGGTATCTGTATACGAATCTTGATACTCTTTATATTGAAGTTCCGATCCCAAAATATTTTTTAAGATCGCAGGGATCTTGGTAGAACAATTGTCATTCAGAAAATCGTATTTGTACTTTCTGTTCTCGGGCAGGTAATTGCGCTCTAAAAAGGTGAATAACTCATTCTTTTCTGCAGGAGATAAATTAAGAAGCTGTTCCTTTACCCATCTGTTCTCTAATTCATAAGTGTATAAAAAGTTTGAAAGTCGCTGCTTGCTCAGGGAATAAAGTAACTTTCCTCTGGCAAATTTGGAATAAAAATTAGGGGTGTTAAAATCAAATGTACCGTAATTGTAGATCCAGTCGATCCCTTTTTCACTGTCTTGAACCCGGAAGGCCGTATGCCCAAAAGCGGCGTAAAGATCTTTGCCGGGTCCGCAGGTGAGAACACTAACAATTGCCCTGTCTGATAACGACGTCTCTTGGGAGCGTAAGGGTAACAGAAAGAAAAGTAATACAAGGAGAATAGATTGCTTCATCGTCATTATCCGGGCCCATGTTCGGGCTATTTCTATTGATGAGACAAATATCTGAATAAATTGCGGGACAAAACATCTTCCATAAAAATTATGCTATTTTTACAGGAAACATCTACAGGTGAAGCAACATATACCTAATATTCTGACCTTATTAAATGTATTTTCCGGCTGTCTGGCAGTTCTTTTTGCAGTTTGGAATACGTGGGAGCTTATGGCATTTTTCGTTTTCCTTGGAATGATGTTCGACTTTCTTGACGGCCTATCTGCCCGTGTCTTAAAGGTTCAAAGTCCGTTGGGAGTTCAATTAGATTCCCTGGCAGATATGATCACTTTTGGGTTGGTTCCCGGCATAGTGATGTTCCAATTACTGACCATGAGTGAAACCGGGGGGTGGAATTTGAGAATGACGGATGTTCAAAATGGACTCTCATTCTATGGTATTTTGCCATTTTTCGGTTTTATGATCACGCTTTCATCTGCCTACAGATTGGCCCGGTTCAATATTGATGAAAATCAGACAAATTCCTTTATAGGCTTACCAACACCTGCAAATGCACTGCTAATTATATCCTTGCCCCTCATATTAATGTTCAATGGCAATGATGCTCTTAATACAATCATCCTCAATCCCTGGTTCTTGATAGTGCTTACTGTTATTAGCAGCCTGCTCCTGAATGCGCCAATACCCTTGTTTGCCCTTAAATTTAAGACATGGGATTTTAAGGATAATGCCCTTCGGTACATCTTTATTTTCGTAAGTCTTGTTTTTATTGCTACTATGAAGTTTTTATCGATCCCTGCGATCATCTTGTTTTATCTGCTTAGTTCGTTTTTACTGCCTCATAAGGATAAAAATAACGGTTAATGAAGGTATCTTGCAGATACGCAGGTCGGGCGGACCAATACCCTTTAGAATTCCAGTTTTTTCTTGCGAAGTTCAAAATTTTGCCCCAGATATACCTTTCTAACCATTTCGTCTTCAGCGAGGTCCTCAGGGACACCTGATTTTAATATACCACCTTCAAACATAAGATATGAACGCTCTGTAATCGCCAGGGTCTCCTGTACGTTGTGATCGGTGATCAGGATGCCAATGTTCTTATCTTTTAATTGCGCTACGATACGTTGTATGTCCTCAACTGCCACAGGATCTACGCCTGCAAATGGTTCATCAAGTAAAATGAATTTTGGATCAGTGGCCAGGGCCCTCGCTATTTCAGTTCTTCTGCGTTCTCCACCGGAGAGAAGGTCCCCTCTGTTCTTTCTAATATGCCCAAGACCAAATTCTTCAATAAGCTGCTCCATTTTCATGTGCTGCTCTTTTTTACTGAGTTTGGTGAGTTGAAGCACACTCAGTATATTTTTTTCGATGCTTAGTTTACGAAAAACAGATGCTTCCTGGGCTAGGTAACCTATTCCATTTTGAGCCCTTTTATACATGGGGAATTTGGTGATCTCCGTATTGTCAAGAAAGATCTGGCCATCATTGGGTTTAATAAGGCCAACGATCATATAAAAGCAGGTGGTCTTTCCGGCACCATTGGGTCCCAACAGTCCAACGATCTCTCCCTGATTGACTTCAAGGGAAATGCCTTTTACTACTTTTCGGCCTCGGTAGGCCTTCATGATATTTTCTGCTCTAAGTTTCATACTATGTTACAGGTCAAAACTACTGTATTCTGGAAGGAGGGAAAAGGAATTACCTTTTTTTTAACCTTCCTGATTCTCTAAAAGTTCCCAAAACTCATAGGCTCTTCGTAAATGAGGTACCACTATAGTGCCACCTACAAGTGTTGCGATCCCCAGGGTCTCCATCACTTCTTCTTTCTTGACACCTGCTTTATGCGCACTTTCCAAATGGTATTTTATACAATCGTCGCAACGCAAGACTGCAGAAGCTACGAGACCAAGTAGTTCTTTGGTCTTTACATCCAAGGCACCTGCAGCATAGGCGTTGGTGTCCAGATTAAAGATGCGTTTTATTAATTTGTTATCAGCACCCAGTAATTTCTCATTCATTCGGGAGCGATATTCATTAAACTCTTCAAGTTGGTTTGGCATATTTTTTTGCTCTTTTAGCGTCTCGTTTTATGACGTATCCGGAAATATATATACTTGCCTGATACAGGATCAGTACCGGTATGGCAACAATGATCTGACTTGCTACATCCGGAGGGGTAATTACCGCCGAAATAATAAGAACGATAACCAAGGCGATCTTTCTGTATTTTTTTAAAATCTCTGGCGTTACCAAACCTACCTTGGTAAGGAAGAAAATAATAATGGGCAGTTCAAAGATGAGTCCGCAGGCAATAACAGCTGCCCTTACCGTTGAAATATAGGAGCTTAGATCAATATCATTAAAGACCTCTTCACTCACCGTGTATCCGCCCAGGAAGTTAATGGAGAGCGGTGCAACTACATAATACCCGAACAGGACGCCCATAAAAAATAGCATGGAAGCAACAAAAATAAATCCTCTAGAATTATTCCGTTCCTTTTCATACAACCCCGGACTTATAAATCGCCATAGTTCGTATAAAATATAGGGAAATGCGACAATAAATCCGGCCCAGATAGATGTCCATATATGCGCAGAAAACTGACCCGCCATTACCCTGCTTTGTACCCTGAATAAAGGTTCTGAACTGCAAAAAGCCTCGCTGAATCCTAACATTTTTGACAGTTTGCAAAAGAGGGCATAGGTTGGAAAATCAGGTTTTTTAGGCCCGAAAATTACCGTGTCAAAAATAAAATCTTTCATTAAAAAGGCCACCATTCCCACAATTACCACCGCCAGCGTAGAGCGGATAAGGTGCCATCGCAACTCTTCCAAATGATCTAGAAAAGACATTTCATTGGGATCCGTAGTTCGCTTTGCCATTAAAGTATGCCTTCGTTAATAAGGTTGTGTAAGTGTACTACGCCCATATATGAATCAGCCTTTTTTACAAGCAGTTGTGAGATGCCATTTTTTTGCATCTCCTTGAGGGCATTAACCGCCAACACTTCTGGTTCAATCGTCTTTGGGTTTATGGTCATAATATCCCTCGCCGTAAGGCCATTGATATTTTCGTATTTGTTTAGCATTCGTCGTATATCGCCATCAGTAACAATTCCAATAAGTTTGCCTTTTTCCATTACCGCAGCGACACCCAGCATTTTCTCGGAGATTTCTACAATAACGTTTTTAATGGCAGAACCAGCTTCTACTTGTGGTTTGGCGTTTTTGACTGCTATGTCGGATACTCTCAGGTATAGTTTTTTTCCCAAAGTACCTCCGGGATGGAATTTCGCAAAATCTTTCGGACTAAACCCCCGAAGTTCTAATAAACAAATGGCCAATGCATCGCCCATTACCAGCTGTGCCGTAGTACTGGTTGTTGGCGCCAAATTATTGGGGCAAGCTTCCTTCTCTACATAGGTATTTAAAATAAAATCGGATTGCTCTGCTAAATAAGATTCCGTATTTCCTGTCATAGAAATTAATTTATTACCGCCTATTTTTATTAAAGGCACCAGTAATTTAATCTCCGGGGTACTACCACTCTTAGAGATGCAGATCACAATGTCATCCTGCTGAATGGTTCCCAGGTCCCCATGAATAGCATCTGCTGCATGCATAAAAATAGCAGGCGTTCCGGTAGAATTTAAAGTGGCCACTATCTTTGAGGCAATCAATGCACTTTTTCCAATACCCGTTATAACAACCCTGCCTTTTCCATGGTAAATACAGTCTACGGCATCTGCAAAGTGCTGATCCAGAAGTGTTGCCAAATGCTGGATGGCATCTCCTTCAGTAAGAATGGTTTTTTTTGCCAGTTCCAATATGCTCTTGCTTTTGTTCAAAACACCTAAATGATTTTGTGAAATTGAATGCAGATTTTGTCTAAAAATGTAATCGCTTTCTAAAAGAATGTATTATATTTAAGAAAACAAAATTACGCAAACTTATTTTATAGGGTTATCTTATAATACAAGAAAAATACTTCAACAACCCCAAAAAATTTTAGTAAACAATAGCTTATTGTGGTGCAAGGGATTTTTTATGCAGCTTAGATAAAATAAATTATTAGGGAATGGTATTGAATGATACGGAACTTCAGGCTTCACTCAAAAAATATTTCGGATTTTCTACGTTTAAAGGTTTACAGGAAGAGGTTATTAAAAATATTGTAGAAGGGAACAACACTTTCGTTATAATGCCCACGGGAGGTGGTAAATCTCTTTGCTATCAGCTTCCGGCACTTATGAAAGAGGGTACAGCAATTGTAGTATCTCCTTTGATAGCGCTTATGAAAAATCAGGTAGATGCTCTTAGGGGAATTTCTTCGAATACCGGTGTAGCGCATGTGTTGAATTCATCACTTAACAAGACGGAAGTTAAGCAGGTAAAACAAGATATTTCCGATGGGATCACAAAATTGCTGTATGTTGCCCCGGAATCCTTAACCAAAGATGATTACATACAATTTTTACAGTCTGTTCCTCTTTCCTTTGTTGCGATTGATGAAGCGCATTGTATCTCTGAATGGGGACACGATTTCCGACCAGAATACAGAAACTTAAGGACAATTATCAATAGATTAGGCGATGATATTCCAATCATAGGACTTACTGCCACAGCAACACCAAAAGTGCAGGAAGATATTGTAAAGAATTTGGGAATCACGGATGCAACTTTATATAAAGCATCGTTCAACAGGCCCAACTTGTTCTATGAGGTACGTCCAAAGACCAAGAATGTAGAGGCAGACATCATTCGCTTTGTGAAAAAAAATACCGGTAAATCGGGGATCATCTATTGCCTGAGCCGTAAAAAAGTTGAAGAACTAGCGCAGGTCCTCCAGGTCAATGGTGTAAGCGCCGTACCATATCACGCAGGTTTCGATGGAAAGACCAGGTCCAAATATCAGGATATGTTCTTAATGGAAGATGTGGATGTGGTGGTAGCCACCATTGCCTTTGGTATGGGAATTGACAAACCTGATGTTCGTTTTGTGATCCATCACGATATCCCCAAGAGTATTGAAAGCTATTACCAGGAAACCGGCAGGGCCGGCAGGGATGGAGGAGAAGGCCATTGTCTTGCTTTCTATTCCTATAAGGACGTTGAAAAACTTGAAAAGTTTATGTCCGGGAAACCTGTGGCAGAACAGGAGATCGGGAATGCTTTATTGCAAGAGATCGTAGCTTATGCAGAGACCTCTATTTCACGAAGAAAGTTCATATTGCATTATTTCGGAGAAGAATTCGATGAGGTTGATGGGGATGGAGCTGGTATGGATGACAATGCCAGGAATCCCAAGGAGAAAGAAGAAGCCATGGACAATGTGGTCAAATTGATATTGGCCATACAAGGAACTAATGAAAAATTTAAGACCAAGGAGGTCGTAAAAACCCTGATCGGAGCTACAAACGCCCTTATTTCTTCTCATAAGACCGATGAGAAGGAGTTCTTCGGCTCGGGGAGCGATAAACCAAAGGAGTATTGGATGGCACTTATACGCCAGGCCTTGGTGGCCGGCCTGCTAAAAAAAGAAATTGAGCAGTACGGTATCCTTCATGTGTCAAAAGCCGGAGCGGCCTTTTTAAAGAAGCCATCCTCTTTTATGATGACCAAGGACCATGTCTATAGCGCAGAGATGGACGATGCTATTGTTTCTGCAGCCAAAAAATCGGGTGGGGTGGCAGATGAGCGACTTTTAAAACTCCTTAAAGATCTTAGAAAAAGAGAAGCCAAAAAACTGGATGTGCCACCTTTCGTCGTTTTTCAGGATCCTTCATTAGAAGATATGGCCCTGAAATATCCGGTTAACATGGATGAGATGATCACCATTCACGGAGTAGGTGAGGGGAAGGCCAAAAAATACGGCACACCTTTTTTGGAAATGATCGCGGCTTATGTAGAAGAGAATGATATCATCAGGCCAGATGACCTGGTTGTGAAAAGCACCGGAGCAAATTCCGGATTAAAATTGTACATCATTCAGAATGTGGACAGAAAATTACCGCTAGACGATATTGCTGCAGCCAAAGGACTTGAAATTAATGAGCTGGTAAAAGAAATGGAACAAATAGTCTTTAGTGGTACAAAACTAAACATCGGCTATTGGATCGATGAGATACTGGATGAAGACCAGCAAGATGAAATTCACGATTATTTCCTAGAAGCAGAAACGGATGATATAGAGGAAGCATTAAAGGAATTTGACGGCGATTATGAAGATGAGGAACTAAGACTATACCGGCTTAAATTTATGAGTGAGGTGGCTAATTAATCCATAAGATAAAATAAAAAACCCCGATACTTCGGGGTTTTTTATTTTTAAAAGTCACCGAATTCTCCCGCTGTGATTAAAGCAACTATGGCCCCAAAATACAGGATTACAAATAGCAGGTAACAAAGCGCCAGCGCAAGGCCTACATACGATAGTACCCTGCCTGTTTTAACATTCTCGTAGCCGGTGTACATGCCGGGATTTTCATTGTAAAGTCGCTCCGCCTTCCCGGCACTATTAAGGCCAATAATGGTAAAAATTATTCCAAAAGGACCGCAGCAAAGAAGGGTCAGTACTACCGATAAGATTCCCATGGTAAGGGCGTTACTGGCCCCTGGGAGTGATTGTTGGTTCATTTTGTACGTTATTTAGGTTTATTCTTCGAGTCCAAATTGCTCCATGATCTCCTGAGAGCGGCGCATAGCCTCTTCCCATCCGCCCATGGCCCAAAGGTTGTAAATGTTAAAGATCAAATACAATACACCCAATACCAAACCAATGATTACCAGTATTTTGGCCGTTTTCAATTGGCTGTGATTCGAATACAGATCAGGATTTTCCATTAAGGTCTTTTCGTCCTTTTTCACCAGAAAAAGCCCGATACCAGACATGATGATGGCCGGAATACCCCAGATACAGCAGCACAGGTAAGAAAGTATGGCAAGCACTATAACAATAGTAACGTTAGGTAATTTTTGTTGTTCCATAAAGGTTAGATTGGTTATATGAATTTTAATAAGAAATTTACAAGGATTGAAAGAACACTTAAAACCATCAGGCTGATGATAATTTTATTGACGTATTTAATCCTAAAAAATTGATCCAGCAACAAAAAACCGAACAAGGCTAAAATGGGATAAATTGCCGGGTACATTTTAAAGGCAGCGATAAATTCACCCTCAAACAACAGAAATGCAGCCCGTTGAATTCCACATCCCGGACAGTCTATTCCCAGCAACTGCTTGCTTAAGCAAGGGAGCATATAGTCTTTTGCGACAAGGAAAAATAAAGACAGATTCACCAGAGGTTCTTTTAACCGAAAAATACTATTATTTTTAGGGAATGAAAATAAATTGGACTTTTTATTTTTTATGGCTTTACACCATTTAAAATTCTAATCTTGCACTCGGAATGAGAAAAATTGAAAAAGGAGACAAGGTTCAGGTATTAGATGATACAATGGAAGGAACCGTTAAGAAAGTAGATGGGGCCAGGATCACTATCATATCTTCTGATGGTTTTGAACTGGAATATGACCAGTCAGAATTGTTGGTGGATATAGGGCAAGGGGCTATCAGGGTTAGCAACTCCGAAGTTGCTCAGATAAAGACAGAAAAGGACAGGCCCAAAAAGAAAACCCCCGCAAAGGTAAAGGCAAAAGATCGGAACATCCCAAAAATGGAAGTGGACCTCCATATTCATCATTTAGTACCAAGTACCAGAGGAATGAGTAATTTTGATATGTTGAATATTCAGCTGGAAACGGCCAAAAGGCAATTGGAATTTGCCATGAATAAGCGCATCCGGAAAGTGGTTTTTATACATGGAGTGGGAGAGGGGGTTTTAAAGGAAGAGCTGTTTTATCTTTTCAGGAAGTATCCGAATATTACGCATTACGATGCAGATTATCAAAAATATGGACTGGGGGCAACAGAGATCTATATTTACCAGAATCCTTAAACCGTAGACCTATTGCACAGTTGTAATGGTGCCAAAATCATTGATGCTGATATCGGTAATACGCTCCCCTTGTTCATTGATCAGCGTAACATTCCTTAGTTGAATGCTATGTTCAAATTGTGTGGTATCGGATGGATTTTGAATGGTATTTATTAATACTTCCCCAGTTGAAGCCTCAATTTCTTCGAGTACGCCAGGTGTCGTGGGCGGGATGGCATCACAGAAGTAGTTTTTAGTCAATGTGCCCGTAAACAATCGGTAAATAAGATTACTTTGCCCTGGCAGCGAACTTATAATAGTGTCTTGTGACACTTCATTCTGGAGGATCCCACTCTGTAATTCCAGGATCAGGCCCTCTTCCCCATTAATTTTAAAAAACACCGTACTTGAAGTAGTAATCGTAGCTTCACATGTCCCGATGGAAACCCCGTCAAAATCAATGGTCTTGATTTGAAGATCCCCGTCATTACAGGCAAAAAAAACTACAAATAGCGGCAGGAAGAAGATTCGTTTCATGCCCCAAATTTACAGTAAAATAGAAGTAAAAACCTATACCTTTGTCACCATTTTTAAAAGATTATACGTTTATTTCCTTTATTTTTGAATACATCTCACTTTGAATAAATGATTATGGAACAGGTATATTTCGATAATGCAGCAACGACGAGGGTACGAGACAAAGTAATTGATAAAATGCAGCACGCCCTTGCCAATTGTTACGGGAATCCTTCCTCTACCCACGGTTTTGGAAGAACTGCTAAAACGGCCATAGAAACCGCTAGAAAGACCATTGCGAAATATATGAATGCACATCCTTCAGAAATTATTTTTACTTCCGGAGGTACAGAAGCAGATAATATGATACTGAAATGTTCCGTGAGGGATTTAGGCGTTGACACAATCATTACTTCTAAAATTGAACATCATGCTGTCTTGCATACCGTAGAGGAACTGGCGGAAGATCATAAGGTGAATGTACAGTATATAGATCTTGATGCAGAGGGTAATCCGGATCTGAGTCACCTCAGGCACTTGCTTGAAGTGCACAAGGGGAAAAAATTGGTAAGTCTAATGCATGTGAACAATGAAATCGGCAATATTATGGATATCAAGGCGATCAGTGCTTTATGCAAAGAACACGATGCTTTGTTTCATTCAGATACCGTACAATCTATAGGTCATTATATCTGGGACGTACAGGAAACCCCTATCGATTTTATGACTGCTGCGGCCCATAAATTCCATGGGCCAAAAGGAGTGGGTTTTGCCTATCTGAGAAAAAACTCAGGTTTAAAATCAATGATCGTAGGAGGCTCACAGGAACGAGGTTACAGGGCAGGGACAGAACCTTTTCACAATATCGTTGGCCTTGAAGAAGCTTTTATTTTGGCGTATGACAATTTGGAGAAAGAAAAGCAGTATGTGGCTTCTTTAAAGAAATATTTTATACAAGCTATTAAAAAGGCTTTTCCGGAAGCATCTTTCAATGGCCTGTCTGGGGATATGGACAGGAGTACCTACACCTTGGTAAATGTGCGTTTGCCAATCTCTCAGGAAAAGGCTCTAATGTTATTGTTTCATTTGGATATTAAGGGGGTGGCATGTTCTAAAGGCAGTGCCTGCCAGTCTGGAAGCGATGGGGGTTCTCATGTGCTATCCGAGATTTTAGCCGCAGATGAACTAAAAAATCCCTCGCTTCGGTTTTCCTTCTCCATATATAATACAAAGGAAGAAATAGACTACGCCGTAAATGAGTTAAAGGAATTCAGCAGGGATGTAAAAGCGCCGGCAATCTCTTAGCGTTCTTTATCGTAAGGAAATTTTCGAGTAGCTTTTTTCATCATGGATTCTATGAGATCTGTGGTATTTCGCCCTGATTTTTTATTGATCTCCTTTTCGTATTTCCACAAGAGTTTTCCGGTATTACCATCACTTACTTTGATCCCAATTCTGCCATAATTGGCATCACCCAGGATATAATCAATAAAACTAAACTGGGAGGGGATCCCTTCTGAGAGCAAGATATTCAGGTTCATGTTGCCGCTAACGATCCCATCTACTCCTAAAATTTCACTTAATTCTTTAATGGTATAAGTGTCAATATTCTCATAAGTGATCTTATTTTGAGCTAAGATGGCATTGGTATTATTGGTGTTTTGAAAATCGACGGAGAACTTTTTTCGCTTCTTTCCTCGTCCAAAGTAGGTTTCCAACGCATCCTGAACGGCATATCCTTCCCGCTCCTCTAACTTGGTCAGATCAGCTTCTCCTACCTTTTCTTTGAGTTCCAGATCTGTAAAAAAAGGTAAAATGGCCAATACCTTATGACTCTCACTAAGGCTCTCAAATTTATCGCTTTGGTAAATATTCTTTTGAGCGTGTAGTGAAAGCAAGGGGGCCAAAAGGAGGAAGTAAAAGAAATGTTTCATTTGAATGTTTTCACTAAAATCGTACACGTAATTTTATATTAAGGATACGTGAGGTCATAAAATTAGGTACTGCAAATTCATTTTTGCTATCCACATCTCTAACCCAGGTATTTGTAATGGCATTTTGATTATTAAACAGATTGAAAATCTCGAATCCTATTTGCAGTTCTTTACAGTGATGCAACCAATGCCCTTCCGGAAACGTTCTATTTTCATCTACAAAAATATGAGAAATTCCCAAATCGGCCCTTTTATAATCCCTTAATCTATTTTGAAAGATATAAGGATCCGCATAACTTGGCGAACCACCGGGTACTCCGGTGCTGTAAACCAAATTTAAATACATTCTTAAATTGGGAATATTAGGCACGTAATCCTGAAACAAAACAGTTGCTTTCAGACGCTGGTCCGTAGGCCTGGGAATATATCCCCTATTGTCAATGTTCTCTTTTGTTGTTAAGTATCCTAAACTGATCCAGGATTCGGTACCGGGAACAAAGGCACCGTATAGTCGGAGATCCAGACCGTATGCATAGGCTGTTGCATTGTTATTTGCCGCATAACGCAAACGAACATCCTCTAAGGTGTAGGTGTTTACGTCCCAAAGGTTTTTGTAATACGCTTCACTTTGAAGACTAAATGGTCTGTTCCATAATTGGAAACTGTATTCATTTCCAAAGAGCAAATGGAAGGCTTTTTGGGCCTTTACTTCGGGCCTGATAGTCCCTTCGGCATCTCTTAATTCTCTGTAGAAGGGCGGTTGTTGATAAAGACCTGAACTGAGTCGGAATACGATATCTTTTTCCCAGGCGGGTTTAAGGGCTACTTGTGCTCTCGGACTAAGAATAAACTGAGAATTTTGCGTAAATCCATCACCTTTCAGAGTAGAATGCTGCGCTCTGATTCCAATGTTATATGAGAAATTATGATCGCCGAGATTAGTTCGTTTACTTAGCTGCACATAGCCAGCCAACCGTTGTGTTTGAGTCGCATTTTTGGCACTGACGTTCTGGTAGGCCACCAAGGGTGCTTCAAAAGGTTCTTCAGGTTGATTATTAATAAATTCTGCCCTGGGGGGTCTGACAAAAAATCCTGCCGAATCTATAAATTCAGATTCACGGATCTGATCCCTAACATCTTCAAATGTGTAGCGAAGGCCCCATGTAAGTACCGAGCCATTTTTTCTATAGTTACCTTTGTGTGACAGGGAATAAATAAGTGCATCCAGGTCATTTCTGGAGCGACTATATTGAGCGCCAATTCCTCTGGAGGAGGTTACTTCCCCTAAACTATTATTGCCCAGATCGGTCTCTATTTCGCCTAATTCGTATTGGGCAACAACATCGGAATATTCTTCTTCCGTAGTGTGGTAGAGGGATGTAATAAAATTTAGTTGGAGACTTTCATTTACAAAATACGCCGCTTTCAGAGCACCCAATGCTGAGGCATACCTATTCTTTTCTTGGCCCAGGTAAAAGATCTGCAAGGCTTGCGGGTTGGCAATGGTGCCAAAATTGGTTTGCCGGGACAAAGGTTGATTTCGATATTCATTCAGGCTAGCGTTCCCTAAAAAATGAAGGTGTATTCGCGGTGAGAACCTGTAGGTAAGGTAGCTTTGCAGATCAACAAAAATTGGGTTGAAGTTGCTTTTAGTTTGTTGACTGTTTACCAATAGGCTATTGTTGCGATATCGCATGCCTGTAACGCTGCTAAAGTTCTTGTTTTTGGAGATGGTTTCCAGAGTGGTGCTGGCACCCAGTAAGCTCGCTTCCGCCTGCAGTCCAAAACGAGTCGGTGTTTTATATGTGATGTCTAATACAGATGAAAGTTTGTCTCCGTATTTTGCCTGAAATCCTCCGGGTGAAAAAGATACTTTTTCCACCATTTCACTATTTACAAAACTAAAACCTTCCTGTTGCCCTCTTCGAATGAGAAATGGACGATAAACTTCTATGTCATTTACATAAACAAGATTCTCGTCGTAATTCCCACCGCGAACTCCATATTGAGTGCTTAGCTCATTATTCGAAAAAACTCCTGGCAGTAACTTTAGTACATTTTCTATTCCCGCATTGGCTCCGGGGATTTTGGTGGCCAGTTCTGGCGAAAGATTTGTTATACCTGAAATCGATTTCTCGCCGGTTGCAGAAACTTCTACACTATCTATCTGAATAACACTGGTTTTCATCACGGGGTTGAATGCAAAAACCTGATTGGTGGTTAAAATGAGTCCTCTTAACTCTACTCTTTCGTGACCTAGATGGGAAAAGATGATGGTGATTTCGGAATCCGACTTTAATTCAAGCAGGTAGTAACCCGTACTATCAGAGATAGTGCCTGCGGTACCAGCCGTAATTGAAACGTTGGATAAAGGCCGGTTTTCCTCATCTAATATGATCCCTGTAATGGCGGCTGACTGCGCTGTTAGCAGATTCGCGGCGCATAATAAGGTACATAAAAGTAAAATCCCGAAACGGTTCAAAAGGCTAATTTCTATAAAAACTACTCGTAAAGGTAGTGGAATTCCCTACATTATCGGTTACCACTACCCGGAGCTCGTATTGCTTTTTATCCAGGATCTTATCGTCAAAATTGTAAGTAAGCGTTCTGTTTTTTGGTTCGTATTCCATCAAGATCCATTCTCCGTTCAGTGTAGCCTCATAGGTAGCTATTCCGCTGAGATTATCTGCAATAATCAGGCTCAGATATCTGTAGTTCGTGAGCCATTGCTTGGTCTTAAAGTTCTTTGGACGAATTAATGGAGGTACTGTATCCTGCGCAAGGGTATAGGTTCCGAGGTTTCTGGTGCGCGTAGTGAATGTTCCTTCCCTTTTATAGGTCTTTACATACTCAGGATTGTTCTTATTATCTAATCGCGCAATAAAAGCTGTTTTGCGATAATCTTGAGGCAGTTGCTCTGTATTGAACGTCAAGGTAAAATTCTTATGCGCTGGAACATTGCTGTTATGGACGGTGATGGTGTCTCCACGACTCTCAAGATCTATATAAAAGTCTTGGTAAAACGTATTGGCCGGGAAATATACTTTTGCGTTGCCCAGTTCAAAATTATTTGGTTTCGCAGCCACAATATAGTGGTCAGTTTTAAAAGATGTTTTCTTGTTAATCACCCCCTCTCTTTGACCTGCTACAGGAATTACTAGCTTGGTTATATTGCCTTCGAGATCACTCATTTCGATCTCTACGGTATAATCAGCTCCTTCATTAACACTAATTTTTCCATCATTTTTCAGCGTGCTATATATACTTAAATTGTTTCCATCGGTTAAAAAACACTTTTGAATTCTTCTCCTGTATTTGGCAAAAAATTCGAAGTCGATCAGAGTGTTGATACGTCTGGACTCACCAAAGGAAAATTTTTCAAAATTAAGGGCGGTGTACAACGTGCCATTTACTTTTTGCCTTAGGGAGAAAAGTCCATTTTGATTCGCAGCAAGATCTTGTCGGTCATAAGCAATAACGCCGAAACCTATGGTGCCCAATGCCTTCACTTTTTCCGCCAGATATGTTCCATCTGCCTGCCGGCTGAAAGGGATCTCAATTCGGTCGTCGCTCTGATTGACTACCGAATTTGTGGAGAGCGGATAAGCGTAAAGCCCCTGGATGGTGGGGTTGGTGGCATCGCGTACATCCAGTCCATACAAAAGTGGATTGGTTGGTTTTTCTGAAAGACTGCTCCTGATTTCAAAATGAAGATGAGGTCCTGATGAACCTCCTGTATTACCACTATACGCAATCAATGAATCTTTGGATACTCTGAGTTCACCGTATTCCGGAAAGACCTCTATTTCATAGGAACGTTTTTGGTATTGTGTTTTCTTTACAAAAGCTTCTATTTCCGGACTAAATTTTTGTAAATGTGCATAAACGGAGGTGTAGCCATTAGGATGAGCAATGTATAGTGCTTTTCCATATCCCCAGTGGGATATCTTGATCCTGGTTACGGTTCCATCGCCGATTGCTACTACTGGCAGACCCTGTCTTTGTTGGGTCTTTATATCGATGCCCGAATGGAAATGATTTGAACGCAACTCACCGAAGGTGCCTGCCAGGATTAGGGGGATTTCGAGCGGTGATCGGAAGGCATCTTTAGGATATTGCTCTTGCCCAAAAGACAAATTTAACAGGAGCACAGAAATTAGGACAATTAGCTTTTTCATATACAGTACTTAGCGCGAAATTAAATAATAGCAACTTAACTTTGAAATAAATATACCGCCAAGTCGCATTTGTTACAGGGCTTGGTTTTTGCTGATTGAGGATATAATGAAGCTTCACATCATAAATTTGAATATGTGCAGTAATAATTGGAAAAACTATTGCTAAGTCGTTCTAGGTGTGTTAACTTTGTTTAAATACATTGATATTTGCCCATGAGCGAATTGGTTGAAATAGTGGATTCTCTTGAAAATAAGATTAGCAAGTTATTACACAAGTTAGAATTGCTCAATCAAGCTAAAGGTAGATTGGAAGATGAATTGGTGCAGCTACAGGCAGACCATGAAATCACAAAAAGCTCGGTGTTGGAATGGGAGGAGAAATACGAATCCCTGAAACTGGCAAGTACAATGTTGGGCAGTGAAACAAATAAAACAGAAGCCAAGCTCAAAATAAATACATTGGTCAGAGAGTTAGATCATTGCATCGCACAGCTCGCTGAATAATGGACTCAAATTATGGCCGAGAAGCTAAAAATAAAGCTATCTATTGCTGACAGGGTTTATCCCCTTACAATAGATCCAAGTCAGGAAGAAGGCTTGAGAAAAGCAGCAAAAAATATTGAGCAACTCGCTAAAAAATTTGAACAAAACTATGCCGTAAGAGATAAACAGGACGTTTTGGCCATGTGTGCCTTACAGTTTGCCTCGAAGATTGAACAGCGCGGTATAGATACAATGGAAGACACCAAAGACGTTGTGGAGCGTTTAACCGCCCTTGACGAACTGGTAAACGCCAAGCTTAGCTTAAAATAAGTTCTTTAACATACATCAAAGTTACTGCCCACATTGGTATTTAATTTTTGACAAACTCAACATTAATTTGTTTAAAAAGGGTGAGTTTAGATTGTAAAAGCAGGCCTTCTTGTAAAGGATCCTTGAGCAGTCTGTTAGCCCTAAACCTGTTCATAGGAGTTTGTACAAAACTTCCATCAATGTGGGCTTTTTTGTTCCAGTAATGTCTAAAATTAATTGGAATAAATACGAATGACCAGGGAAGATTTTTTTTTGAAACGCTCAAAAAGAACTCTTCAAATTAAGTGTACGAATGGGCTGCGCCCATTATAAAACGAATCATACTCATGGATACTACAACAATAATCATCGCAGGGGCCGCAGGATTAATCATAGGCTTTATAATAGCTAAATTCCTTGAAAAAGGGAAGGCTTCCAAAACATTGGCGAATGCAAAAAAAGAAGCAGCGTTGCTTTTGAAAAACGCTGAAAGTGATGGAGAGAATATAAAGAAAGACAAGATTTATCAGGCCAAAGAAAAGTTTCTGGAACTAAAGGCGGAACATGAAAAAGTAATTGTCAACAAGGATAAGAAAATTTCTGAATCTGAAAAGCGCACCAGAGATAAAGAGTCGCAGGTAAGCAGCGAGTTGGCAAGGAACAAAAAGCTAAATGACCAAATGGAGGGCAAGATCAGGGATCTTGATCATAAGGTTGAATTGTATGATAAAAAGCATTCCGAGCTGGAGAAATTACATAAAAATCAGGTTCAACAATTAGAGGTTATTTCCGGACTTTCCGCTGAAGACGCTACCAATCAACTTCTGGAATCCCTTAAGGAGACGGCTAAAACAGAGGCCATGGCTTATATGCAGACCACGCTGGAAGAAGCAAAACTTACCGCGCAACAGGAGGCCAAGAAAATAGTGATCAATACCATTCAGCGTATTGGCACCGAAGAAGCCGTTGAAAATTGTGTATCTGTATTTAACCTTGAGTCTGATGATGTGAAAGGAAGGATCATTGGTAGGGAAGGAAGAAACATCAGGGCTATTGAAGCGGCTACCGGTGTTGAGATCATTGTAGATGACACCCCGGAGGCAATTATTCTTTCCTGTTTCGATTCCGTACGCCGGGAAGTAGCCAGGCTCTCGCTCCACAAATTGGTAACAGATGGACGAATTCATCCTGCGCGTATAGAAGAGGTAGTACGTAAAACTGAAAAACAGATTGAGCAGGAGATCGTTGAAATTGGAAAAAGAACAGTTATTGATCTCGGAATCCATGGCTTGCATCCCGAATTGATTAAAGCAGTTGGAAGAATGAAATACCGTTCCTCCTACGGGCAAAACCTATTGCAACATTCAAGGGAAGTAGCCAAACTTTGTGGGGTGATGGCAGCAGAATTGGGATTGAATCCAAAACTGGCAAAAAGAGCCGGACTCCTTCACGATATTGGAAAAGTGCCGAACACAGAGGCCGAGGTAGAAACGCCTCATGCCATCCTGGGAATGCAATGGGCTGAGAAATTTGGCGAGAAACCAGATGTGTGCAACGCCATTGGAGCACACCATGATGAAATTGAAATGAAGACGCTTATTTCGCCTATTATCCAGGTATGTGATGCCATTAGCGGTGCAAGACCAGGAGCAAGAAGGCAGGTACTCGACTCCTATATACAGCGTCTCAAAGATCTTGAGGATATCGCCTTTGGATTTGGTGGGGTTCAAAAAGCTTATGCTATTCAGGCCGGTAGGGAACTTAGGGTCATTGTGGAGAGCGAAAAAGTAAGTGACGAGAAAGCCGCACAATTATCCTTTGAGATCTCCCAAAAGATACAAACAGATATGACGTATCCGGGACAGGTAAAAGTAACTGTGATCAGGGAAACCCGATCTGTAAACGTCGCTAAATAGGAGGTAGTTACCTGTAGCCTTCAAATGGATTGCCATGCTTCATTAGCATTTTATTCAGAACCTTTAATCCAATAGAAAGGTAAAAGCTAAGGAAGCTATACCAGCGCTTAGTCCGGAGTTTCTTTTATAATGATCAAATTTCAGATCGATCTGCTTTAACCCTATTTTCCAAATCCTTAGATTGGTAAAAATATCTGTATAGGTAATTCCCATCCCAAACTGATTGGCGTCATATTCTGAAAGATCAAAGTCGGAAGTATAATAGGCATCTGTAGAGAGATTGGTCTCATAAGCGGCGAAATAATCGGCGGCCGTTTGTGTGTAATACCTGTAGGAAGGGTAAAGCGTAAAAGAATCTGAGATCTTAAAAGGTATTTCAAGGTTAGCGGTATGGGATCGAATGCCCCAATCATCAGTATAATATCTGTAATAGCTACGAAGTACTATAAGATCATTCAAATAGTAATTAAGTCGGCCGCCGATGGCCACTTTCCATCTGGACTCTGGCAGTCTTTCAACATCATCGGCCAATTGGAAATTTTCAATAAAAGAATCTGCCACATCGCCAAAATATACACGCTGAAACGGGGTAGATAGCAATCCTTTTTGTACTACCATGTCGGCTAACAGTATACCCTGTAATTTTTTGCTGAGGATCTGCGATAGGTTGAAACCCAGAGAATAGGAATTTCGGTTTTCTTTCCCGAAAGTAGTAAATCCCGGATCATAATTTGGGTTGCCAATAATAGTATTGACTGAAAAGAATGGATCATTGATCCCCAGACCGCCCGTTTTAAATGGACGAAGTTCTCTAGGATATATGGCGTTCCATTTGTCCAGATAAACATTAGTATTGATACCCAGTTCGGTGTTCTTTTCATTAAACAGTCTTGTAAAACTTCCTCCTAAACCAAAAGAGAAATAATCGTATTCTGTAGATACGGCTAATTTTCCAGTCCAGATAGAATTACGGTCCTCTGAGTAATGACTATATCCCAATGTTACATTGCTCCATATGTCATTGCCAGAAGCCCCTGAAGAGGCCTGGAACGGATCAGCAGTGTTAGAACCATCAAATGGGTCAACGTTACTGGAACTAGCTGAAGTATAAGCAGAAACACCGGCATCTACCGTTAAAATATCGTCATCATTCAAAGGGATTGACACCACAAATGTAGCGGTGGCATCTGTTAGTTCCTCGGTTCCTATCCCTCCACTAACGGCGGCATTACTGCCATCTTGTGTGTAGTAGCTGCTTAAAAAGGCTACTTCGGCTACCTCAAGGACCCTCTTTTTATAGGTTTCTTGTGCCTCCAGAGCCCATATAGAGCATAGGAAAAGAAACCCCATAAGAAGAAAATGTTGATTTATTAGCTTCATTCACATGTATTAATTACATCCACAACCACCTCCTGTTTTCCCTCCATTGGCGCCGGCAGCAGCTTCCCTGTATGAGTGGAAAGTGGTAAGGTTTCGATCACATTTTCTATCTGCCAAAACCATATCTGTATCATTCAGGTAAACCTTGTCATACTCTTTTACAACTACGCAAGAGCTTAGGCAAAGAAAGACGGCAGGGACCAGGATCATTTTTCGTATCATGTCTTTTGGATTTTAATATTCTTGGAAGTATAAATACCTCCTTTATCATCTATGATAACACATTCTATCTGAGGTAGTTGATTGATTCTATTGATTCCTACTTCAGTACCCATAACAAAAATGGCTGTGGCAAGAGCATCCGCCAGTTCTGCGCTAGGGGCAAAAATTGTGGCACTAATAATCCCCGTTGAAGGATAGCCACTTCTCGGATCTATGATATGACTATACCGGATGCCATTAAAGATTACATATTTTTCGTAGTTGCCTGAGGTAACCACGGCACCTTCTTTAATGGGTAATATGGCAAAGACCTTGTTCTTATTTAAAGGATTTGTAATGGCTACTTGCCATTCTTTACCATTTGGTTGTCTGCCCCAGGTATTCATATCGCCTGCGGCGTTGATGATGCCGGCGGTTACTCCTTTCTGTATAAGAAGTGATTTAGCTTTGTCTGCGGCATAGCCTTTGCCGATACCTCCAAAACCAATTTTCATTTCTTTTTTAGATAGAAAAACAGTTTGAAGATCCCTGTTCAATATTATGTTTTGGTACCCTACTTTTTCAACGGAGTTATCGATTAGTTCCTTAGATGGCATTTGGGTCATACTTCCATCAAAGGTCCAGATTTTATCCATGGAAGCATAACTAATATCAAAAGCTCCATCCGTTATTTTGGATATCTCGAGGGCTCTGTTTATGAGATCGAATAATTCTGATGAAACTTTTACGGGTTGAAGACCTGCATTTTTGTTGATCTCTGAGGTTTCAGAATCAGGATCCCAGGAGGATATGCGTTTTTCAATTCTCTGGATCTCATTCACTGCCAAATCAATAAATCCCGAGGCAGTGGTTGTATCAATGGCCACCACGGTGATATCGAATTTACTACCCATAAGGAGTAAGGTACGTGTATAAGATTGTTGTGAACTAAGGGGGGTTAAAACTCCTAAAACAAAAAGCAGAAAGATGAGTCTATACATCTTTTTATGAGGGTTTAAAGGATTCAAGATGTTGAATATACTCCACCGGACCCATTTTCTGATAGCCGGTGGCTCCCAAAACCTCTCCATTTTTATTCATGATAACTACATAGGGAAAGTACCCTTTTTGATTGTACCTGGCTGCCAGTTCTTTATTCTTCTCTTGTTGTTCTAAAGGTAGCGCATTCCCTTTCTTTTTAGGAAAATCTGCCTTGAGCATCACAAAATGATCCCTGGCATATGATTTAAATGTATCCGTGCTCCAAATCTCACGATCTAATTTTATGCACGGTGCACACCAGTCAGATCCCTGAAAGACCAGGATAATAGGTAGCTCATTCTCTGCAGCCATTTTTTTTGCCGTTGCAAGGTCCGTTTGCCATTCCTGGGCCTTGCAGGGAAGCAAAAGGGAAAAGAACAATGTAGAGAGCAGAATACGCTTCATTTTCTGATAGTATACCCTGTTAACGCAGCATTCAATTACTTGGTATTTTCAGATGGGTGTTTTTGAGCTATACCCCGGAAATAATTGGAATTTATTAGGTGATGGTACTATCACTCAATTCCCCAGATGTTTTTGGTAAAATTTCCAAACTTCATGTGCTACATCGCGGCCTAATTGCAGGCCGGCAACATTGTCTGCCTGAATATGATATCCGCCCATAACACGAGAAATTCCCGCCATTTCAGCCGTTTTAGTAAAAGTTGGAAATTCTAGCACCACAGTGTCGCCCAAATTATCGGGCTCTGTTAAAGCTCCGGCCACGAGGGTCACCTTTTCTCCAAAATGATCACTTCCTGTCCATAGTTTTAAAGCTTCCCCGCAGCCTCCACTAATGGTGCTATGACCTGAGACATAGCTGGGAAAAGGCGGACATAGAAAGGTTTCTGGAGAATAAGGTCTCCATTCCTGCCCCTTGATATTTTTAAAGCCCTTGCCTTCACCACCCCAGGCTTCTATGATCTGATCTTCATAGTATTCATGAACAAGCGCATAAGGTCTGGCATAGTCATAAAACATCTTGGAGTCCCATGATGCAATGAACGCATCCATGGCTACTACCTGATTATAGAAATACATTTTTACATCATCATCTAAAATATGCTCATCGCGACGAGATACATCTTGGGCAAATTTTAACCAGTGCCCGGCCTGCTGCACAGATTGGGGTCCGTCTCTCATGAATTCTACAAGCGCTTTGTCATGATCCGTTAAATTGGCCTGCAGCGCAATAACCTCCGCCACTTCCTCTTTTAGTTGTTCACTGCCGATCATGGGCGGGGGACCCGGGCGAAACTGATCACCACTTTTTAGAGCTATTGGTTTTACTTTGTCCCAATAGGGGGTAAGACATCCAGGGGCGAAAAATCCGCCTTTCCCATCTGAAAAGTATTTGGGTTGCCACCGATTGGGATCTATGTTAGAATCGGCAGAATTGATTGGCGTATAACCAACATAATCAAAATATGGCTTCCCATCAGAACCATCTTCTTCTCCGTATTGATTGGCACCATCCTTATGACGGGCTTTGATAACTGCCATGGCAGCCAAATTTCCGATCCCTTCGGGCGTTGTGGGATCGAGGGTTTCGTTCGATGGGTCTAGGCCTAATTCCCGCATAAAGTCGGCGAATATTTCTCTATCTGAATAGTAATACTCACACATGGTTCTGTATGCGGCAAAACTAATGGCAATTTCTTTATTGGGCAGCGTGCGGAGTTCTTCGGGCAATCTGGGAACATCGGTCAGGTAAACGGGACTGGCTTTTTCATCGAACCTGCTCCAGGCATCGAAAACCGCTGTAAAAATAAGTCCCAGATAACGGGAAGTGATAGTGGGTCTGGGGGCAAAACGTTCCGTGTCTAAGGCAGTGGCCTTTAATGCCATCTCCCCCCATTGATAGGCTATATTCTCAGTGCCCTTAGGTTCGTTGATAGATGTGGTATCTTCTTTTGTCTTGCAGCTGCACAATACGATGAAGAGTGTTACCAGAAGAGAGAGTCTGTACATTTAAATAATTTTTATGGAGGGTTTTTCTTCTTAAGGTTTCTAATATATACTCTAAAGTAAAAAATATCTCGTATTACGCCAGAACTAAGTTGGTTTTTTTACAACTGCCCATAGCCCCATGATAGGTCCTATGGCAAGTAAGGTAAACATTAACCTGGGAGAGAAATTAAGCTGTGCGAAATTCAATAGCTGAATACTAAAAATAGTGATTGCAAACCCTATACAATTTACTAAGGTTAAGGCAGAACCTTTTAAAACACTTTCTGTATTGTTTGCCACCATAGCGGAGAATAAAGGTGAATCTGAAATCACCACCATACCCCAGAAGAGGAGTATACCCAGGAAAATGATCTCATAAGGGATATAAAAAAAGAAAGGGGATAAGAGGCAGCAAAGGCAAGAGAACAAGAGCGACCAGGAGGCTGTTTTTCTAACGCCAAGCCTTTGTGATAACAAACCACCTATAATGCAGGCAATACTTCCGACACCAATGATAAGGAAGGACCAGAAAGATATATTAAAAACACTGCCATGAAGATCCCGGTACGTCTTTAAAAGAACAGGAACAAAAGCCCAAAAAGCATATAGTTCCCACATATGACCAAAGTAACCAAAGGCCGCACTTTTTAGTTTTTGATTTTTGAATATCGAAAATATGCCCGTTAGCTTTAACGGGTTTCCCCGCTTGCGAAAAGGCCCGTCTGGGATGAACAAGAAAATAAGCAGGCCTCCAAGAAAGGCTAAACCGCTGGTTGCCGTGATCACCCAAACCCAATTGCTGAAAAAATTACTACTCTTTAACAAATGAGGGAGGGCAGTACCCAGGACCAGAGCTCCAACAAGGAAGGATAGTGATTTCCCCAATCCTTTTTCAAAATAGTCGGCTGCTATTTTCATGCCCACCGGATAGATTCCAGCTAGGAAAAATCCAGTAATATATCGTGTAATGAGCAAACTCCAAAGTGTATTTCCATCCCATAATAAACTCAGATTAAATACCCCTCCAAGTAAGGCTGAAAAAAAGAAAACACGTGAAGGAGAGTAGCGGTCTGCTATAGTGAAAAGAGCAAATAAAAGTGTACCGCTGATAAATCCAATCTGTACCGCGGAGGTGAGATGTCCCAGGGCATGTACACTGAGATCAAAATTGGCCCGTAGATCAGCCAAAACTCCATTTCCGGCAAACCATAAAGAGATACAGCAGAATTGGGCTATTACGATTATTGCCAGAATCCATTTTGGATTTTTCATAATCAATGAAGTGTTAGCATGAAGTCAAAGGAAATACAACAAATTAAAGGTCCACATCAAGTTGTCGGCCTTCAAGCTGTGCTCTGCGGTCCATGTCACTTCCTACCGCGAGTCCGATCCCTATTCCTATGGCAATCCCCGCTCCGATCATTCCATAATTATTGATTCCAGCGCTAAGAGCGATCCCTATGGGAACACCAAAAACCAACATTCCTATACCCATCCATAAGGTTCGATAATAGTTCTTAGGGACGATCTTTAGTTTTTTTTCCAGAAATTTTAAAATAGAATTTTGAGTTTTTCGCAATAAAGAGGATAGTTGCTTGTCTTTGTCAGAAATGGCATTTAAGGATTCAATTTTTTCATTCAGTTTAACAACTATTTCGGGTGATAGTTCTCTTTTTCTTAGTTCGTCCAGCAGATTCTGAAATTTTTTATATTTCCCGGCTAGTTTCTTTTGATCTTGTATTCCATTTCTAGTTGGAAGTGTATTGATTTTGATATTGGTCATAGCTTAAAGATAACCATTTATTAAAAATTATTTTAGTTAATAAACAATACACACGGCTTTTTTGGAATAGTCTGATGTAGATAACTGTTTCAACATAAAGTGAGCTACATCGGCTCTTGAAATCATGAGAGTTATTATGTAGCTGCCTAACTTTTCACCAACCCTGTACCGGGTCCTTTTCTTGCTATTGGTCAATTGGCCAGGTCGTACTAAGGTCCAGTTACTTTTGCTTTCCATGATTATACGTTCTTGTTTGGCCTTATCGCGAAAGTAAAAAAAGAGAATGAACGGGATTACAAACAAGGTATAATAAAGGCCCAATTTAAAACGGTTGTCATTGATCCCCATGGAGGAAATGCAGATAAAGCGAGATACTTTATTCGTTTTCATGGCTTGCAGTATGTTTTCCGTGCCCAGGGAGAGGATATGGGTGGGGACAAAAAATCGTTTATGTCCCAAGGCGGACAAGACGGCATCTTTTCCTTTAAAAATGCCTCCTAGATCTTCGGGGTTCAATACGTTTCCCTCTACCACTTTTAGATTGGGGTGTTGAATTTTCACTTTTTTAGGATTCCGGACTAAGGCGGTGATATGATGCCCATTTTCCAGGCCTTGTTTCAGTAATTCTTTCCCTGTTTTTCCTGTACCTCCAATTATTGCAAGATTCATACGTATCAACTTTGAATCGCAAGAGTAATAAGAAAAATTTTTAAGCAGCTGTTTTTAAAGCCCAATTGTAGAAATACGGTCCCCAGTTGAACTAAATGTTATAATGCCGACATATATTTTTTCAAATTGCCGTGTATGAAATAGTCCCATCCGCCAATACAACTTTCACGTTTAAATTCAGGGATGTCTTCAGGAAAATCGGTTTGAACGAGAATGGTCAGTTGCAGCTTTGAAGAATTCTCGTCACCAAATACCTCAAAGCTGGAAGAAGAAACTCCAGGGTATTCCAAAAAACGCCAGATGTAGGTGATTTTCTTTTCCGGGATCAATTCTATTACTTCCCATTGGTGTGTAAACGTTCTATTTTCGGATTTTACTTTAAAAGCAGTTTTAAAGCCTACTTCAGGTTGAAAATCATCTAAAACTTCAAAGTACCATTTCTTCATTTCCTTAATATTGGTGAGGCCATTCCAAAGTTCTTTGGCACTTTTATTGAACTCGGCTCTGACAAGGATCGGTGGATCTGTTTTTTTCATGTATCCTTTATATTTGGTAAGATGTGCCACGGAATTATTTATGGTCAAATATACTTGGCATGGCAAAGAACTCATTTTGAGAGGCATCGAGGGTGTTCGAAATAAGGCTGAAATTTTCTTCAGAGGGTGCCAAATCAATGTATTTATCAATGATGGCACTGTTCTTATAGATGATGAAGGTGTTTTCAACTTCAGGGTTTACTTTGTTTAGGTCCACCTCACTTTTTTTATCGGTAAATGATGGAACAAAGGTGAGGGCGGTATATTGCAAGTTCAATTCCTCACCCAGAGCCTCTAATTCCTTTTTCCGTGTTTCCGGGGTATAATCTTTTTCATTCCCATATACAAAATAGGCCTTTAGATAGGATTTTCTTCGTTCACTTTCAAACTCCAGAAATTCTAACCAGGTTTTTATAGCCTCCCAATCTGGATGATTGCCTACAAAGTAAACGATGCCATTATAACGTCCGTACTTGCAAACAGGACATGTACGTGTTCCTTTGTCCGGTCCGTAGGCATGATAGGGAGTAAAGGAGGGATTGTCTTCGCCAATGGCAAGTCCGGAGTTTTTATCAACAGTATTTTTGGTTGGATAACCGGGTATATGTAAGCCAAGAATTATATCGTGTTCCGCAACTTGAATATCGCCATTTACAAGTACCCGTAGCACTCCACTACCTCCTCTGTTTTCTAGTTCTTTACGTTTTGCTCCAACCAATAATTTATCGTCATCAAATACTAGCGCATCAATATAATATTCGTTCGCAATGTTGGGTTCCTTCACGGACAAGTGGATGTGAGCCGGCTCCTCATTCGTAGGATAGGGGGCGGGCCGCACGGTATAGATGTCGTATTCTCCATTTTTGTTGGTCTTTATCCATCCTCTTAAATGGCCATGCCTGCGCGCTCCTGGCTCCATCCCTTTTTTTGGGGAATAATACCCTTTGGCATCCGTTTGCCAGTAATAGAGTATAACATCCGAAGCGGGTTTTTTACCCCCAAATTGGTACACTTTTCCTGTAATGTGCAGCTTTTGGCCCCCACTAAGCCATCCTGCACTAGTGTCAATGGGTGTTAATTGAGCGGGCATACCTATATACATCAATTCGCAACCGTCACATCCTCCGCCAACAACTTGATTTACAGCGGTATTGGATGAAGACTGTGCGCTGGATTTAGCTTGCCCATTGCAGGAGATCAAGACCCATGTAAAAAGAAGTATTAAAAGGAGGAGCTGCTTGTTTAGAAACCACTTTATTGAATGTAATGTTTTCATATAGGAAAGAATTCAAAGGTTTTACAACCACTTATTCCGCTTAAAATAAACCAACATGCCGAGGGCAACTACGACCATAACACCTAGCATGATAAAGTAGCTGTACTTATAATGCAGTTCCGGTAAGACATCAAAGTTGGTGCCATAGATCCCGGCTATGAATGTAAGGGGGATAAAGATGACCGAAAAAACCGTCAGGAATTTCATGACATCATTTAATTTGCTGCTAATAGTTGTATGGTAGATGTTCAATTGATCAGATAAGATCTCGCGGTAACTGTCCGATACTTCGTTCGCCTGACTAATATTATCTTCCAGTTCTTTAAAATGTACATAGGTAGCTTCGTCTATATATTCCGACTCCATTTTGGCAAGGGCAAAGATCATTTCCTTGGCAGGCTTAATACTTTTCCGCAGGAAATTTAATTCGCGTTTGTATTTATTGATCTCATTGATGACCACCTCGTTTGGATTTATGAGCAGGTTGTCCTCGAGGGTTTCAATCTTCTCTCCAAGGACACTGAGAACATATAAATAATTGTCAATGACAATATCCAGCAAGGCAAAAACAAGATAATCGGTTCCACCATTCCGTATTCTTTTTTTCTGTTTTCGGATGCGTTCCCGGACGGGTTCAAAGACGTCTCCCCTTTTCTCCTGGAAGGAAATGAGTACGGATTCTGTAAGTATCAAACTGAGATTTTCTACAGCGATCTGGCCCGTAGCTTCATTTTGTTGCATCATTTTGATGGAGATCAAAATACAATTGTCATACTCCAAAACACGAGGTCTTGCCTGAGTATGCATTACTTCCGCCAACACCAAAGTATCAAGGTCAAACGTTTCCGAGATTTCCTTCATGATGGCGGCATTGTGAAGCCCATCTACATTCAACCAGGTAACTGTATCTTTTTCTGCATATTTCAGAACATCCTTTACAATTTTTAAGGCGTCCTCTTCCAGCGTATTTTCATCAAAATCGATAATGCGCAGAATTACCTCATTGGTCTTTTTTTTACCTCTGAAAAGTAGGTCATCCGGAGATAAACCAATTTCCTGTTTATTTTTCTTGATGAATCGAGCCATGGTCATACATTTTGTTTTAAAATTCCAATTCTATACATACATACTTATAAGCTACGATTTTTTTTGGTGATTTTATTCCAAAAGCTGTTCCTGTATTTTCTCAGCTCATAGATACACCAAATAAATGTCCTATATACGCAGTTACGCCCATGGCAACAGTACCCCAAAAAGTAATTCGCAAAACGGCCTTTTTAACACTAGATCCTCCTGCTTTGGCAGCTACTGCTCCAAGGATGGCCAAAAAGAGGATAGCCAAAATATATTGCCAATAGATCATAGGTTTAACCGGAACAAATAAGGCTGCTAATACTGGTAGGACCCCTCCAAAAATAAACGAGGCTCCCGAGGCAAATGCTGCTTGTAGTGGCCTCGCCCTGGTAATGCTGTTTATTCCGAGTTCATCTCTGGCATGGGCTCCCAAAGCATCATGTTCCGTGAGCTGTTTAGCCACTTCCAGGGAAAGTTTGGGTGTTAGTCCCCGGTCTTCATAAATAAGTGCAAGTTCTTTTAATTCTGCCTCGGGCATTTCCAGCAGTTCCATTTTCTCCCTTTCGAGATCGGATGTTTCAATATCTGTCTGCGAGCTCACAGATACATATTCTCCGGCTGCCATGGACAGTGCTCCTGCTACCAGTCCGGCAACCCCTGCTAATACAATTGGTTCCCTTGTTGTAGATGCTGCCGCTACGCCTATAACGATACTGGCAGTTGAAAGTATCCCGTCATTTGCGCCTAGGATAGAAGCTCGCAACCAACCGCTTCGAATGAGATAATGTTCTTCTTTTTTCATGGCTTTTTTCTTTGGCGTTCAATTTGTTTTACGTGCTAAAGGGACACTGGTTGTATTTAGACTGTTTTAGTTTTAGGAGTTTTTTGTTGACCTCTTAGACTAATTCTTTCCGCCAGAACAATCCAAAAGGGACTGATGCATATGGTAAGTGATATCAGGGATATTGTAAAATCATAGGCATATTGGGTAAGAATATCCAGATTCAGAGCCGTAATACATATCAAAAAACTCAATTCTCCAATCTGAGCCAACATGGCCCCACCAAAAATGGCATCTTTCCAAGAATTGTTATAGGTTTTTAATATCAGAGTGTTAATAAACTGGTTTAGCACATAGGCCGCAACCAGCACGAGGCCTAATGGAAGAAGATTGGCAAGTAAAAACTCCACATTGATCTGAGCACCGATGCTTATAAAAAAAATGGCGACAAAGAGGATCCTGAAGGAGTGAATGGCGTCATGGATCCACCTCGTAGCCTTCCCCGCATGCATTACCAGACCCCCGACAAAAGCTCCAAGTGCCTCTGAAATTCCAAATAAACCGGCGATCATGGCTCCGGCAAAACAAAAGAAGAGGGCAAGGAACACCTGCAATTCATGATCTTTCTGAATGCTCTTTCTGAAAGGCAGCCAGGTAATTTCTTTTTTTATATAGACGTATATAATGGCTGATAGGATGAGGATACCACCAATGATCTTTAGCATCACTGAATTGGCGGAAGTATCTTCCCCACCGACGATAGAGATGATAATGAGAATAGGGGCAATAGCGATATCCTGCGCAAGGAGAATGCTGGAAACATTTTGTCCTATTTTCTTATTCATTAATTGCTTCTCCTCCAGCATTTTAAAGATCACCGCCGAACTGGAAAGGGCAATAACAAACCCCATCACAATGATTCGTGTGGTGTTCCAATCAAAAAGTACTCCTATCGCCCAAACACTGCCAATGCTTAAAAGGAATTGGCCAAGGGTCCCGAACACTGCAAGTTTCCAATTCTCAATAAAGGAAGAAAGATCTATTTCCATCCCGATAAAAAAGAAAAGGAGAATAATTCCTAGTTCACCTATATGTCGCACGGTGGTCTCGTCCCCAATGAGATCAAAACCGTGTTGACCTATAAGGATCCCAATTAGAATGTAGGCAATAAGAGTGGGTTGCTTAATTCTTTTTAAAAGAAAACCAGATAATACCACGGCTAAACCTACAATACAAATCAAGGTAATGGAGGTGTGAAATGAAGACAGGAAAATTAGTAGCATTTTAGAATATCAATATTTGAATTATAAATAAGATGACTTTATTCACTTCCCTGTCAGATAATTAGCACAGCCCCTATTCTTAGTAATCTTCATAGCGCCGCAGTCTGTTTTGTACTCTTAAAAGTTCTTGTCGCAATTGTTCCTGTCGTTGTAAAATATTCATCACCACATCAACTCCTTCTAAATTTACATGTAATTCACGATGGATCCTAAGGATCTTTTCTACCTGATGAAGCGCATCCTGATGTAAGTGTTTGCTGCCTTTATAAAGCGTCCACTCAACCAAGCCGATCTCGCCCATTTCTTCAAAGAAAGAGAGTTCGAGCCTGTATTGCTCACAGAGTGTTCCAATGGGTATGAGGTCTTGTTCTTTCATTGCGATCGTAATTTAGCGAGTTCCTCGAATAACTGTTTCTCTTTGGCAGTAAGCCCAGAAGGGATCTTTAGATTATATGTGATGAACAGATCCCCAAATTGTCCTTCTTTTTTGTACACAGGAAATCCTTTTCCCTTGAGCTTTACCTGAGTGCCGTTTGGAGTTTCTGGCTTTACCTTAAGTTTGGCCTTTCCATCGAAGGTGTCAACCGTAATTGTTCCACCAAGAAGTGCCGTGTAGAGATCCAGATCTACAGAAGTGTAAAGATTATCCTCATCTCTTTTAAATTTTGTGGAATTTACGATTGAGAACCGGATGTTGAGATCACCCCTTGGCCCGCCATTAATTCCTTCTGCTCCGTGCTTCTTTATTTTGATGACCTGCCCATTGCGTACCCCGGCAGGAATTGTTAATCGGATGTTCTTTCCGTTAACAGTCAGGGTTCTCTTATGGGTTTGGTAAACATCCTCCAGCTTTAGTTCCAATTCAGCATTAAAATCCTGTCCCCTGAACTGCATCGAATGGCCCCTTCTTCGTTGACTGCCGCCAAACATAGAACTGAAAAAATCGGAAAAATCTTCGTCAGCACCACTCTGATAGGCTGTTCGTTGCCTAGAATCATATTGCTGTTGTTGTTTTGCCTTTTCAAATGCCTCTGCATGTTTCCAATCTTTCCCGTATTCATCGTACTTTGCCCTATTCTCAGCATTACTTAGCACCTCATTGGCTTCATTGATCTCCTTAAATCTTTTTTCAGCCTCTTTATTTCCAGGGTTAACATCGGGGTGAAACTTGCGTGCCAATTTGCGATAGGCTTTTTTAATCTCGTCCTTGCTGGCATTTTTAGAAATCCCAAGAATTTTATAATAATCTATAAAAGTCATTTTATTAATTTGATTACTCCGAGTGATTCAAGTATTTTTTAGTCATTGATAACTCAGAAAGACCCTACCTTAAAAACTATTTTTCCTCTTTATAAACTACTTTACAATGTTCACAAACCTGACCTTCCACATGAGGATGCAGCGCTATACCTGCCAAGTGTTTATTGGCATAGTCTTGTATCCATCCAATATTCGGGTTGGTAGTTTTAACATCCGCATCGTAATTCTTTGATGCTTGGTAAAACTTACCACTGTATTCCTGAGTTCCCCAGCAGTTAGGACAAATTCCGTCGGGAGTACTTTGGACGTCTTTTTCTCCCTTTTTTTTTAGTAATTCGAGTAGTGATTTTGCTAGATTCATTGCAGTTTATTTTATCTTTTTGGTGTTTTTAGAATTTCTTTTCTCTCCGCCATAAGAATTCAAAGTTCGAATACTTGAAGGTCGGGATTTTGCGACTAACTTTCAAGCACATTCACTATTTGTTTTTTGATTCTCATTCTAAATATTGAGATCTAGTGGGTTTTAATAGAGAAGCAGATAACCGTGAGATGTATCGGTGTATAATTCAATCATTTTTTGCTGTATGAGAAAGGACTTGTACATTTGAAGGATGCAATTAGACCTGTTCTCAATCACGACAATCCTGGTATTTCTATCTGCAATGTTTGGTTATATCAATGTCAGATTTTTGAAACTACCCAATACCATCGGTTTGATGGTTATTACCATCTTTTTTACCCTTTGCGTATTTGGCCTTAGCTATATAGATCCTACCTTATTAAATGCGGAACGCTATATTTTATCTCAGATCGATTTCAAAACGGTTTTATTAGATATCATGCTGAGTTTTCTTTTGTTTGCCGGAGCGCTGCACACGGATTTTGAATCCCTAAAAAAACACCGGGGCCCCATTATAAGTTTTGCTACGCTGGGAGTACTTACTTCTACCTTTTTGGTGGGATCTCTGATGTATTTCGTCCTTATACTTATAGGGATGGAAATTCCATTTATCCAATGCCTTCTTTTTGGCGCACTGATTTCACCAACTGATCCCATTGCAGTTTTAGGAATCCTTAAAACTGCAGGAGTACCTAAAAAGCTGGAAACCAAAATCGTTGGTGAATCACTTTTTAACGACGGAGTAGGAGTGGTTGTCTTTTTAACAATTTTTAAAATTGCTTCTCCCTCAGATGAAAGTGTCTCAGTCCTCGATGTATTGGAGCTATTTGGGGTAGAGGTTTTTGGTGGCCTGGTTCTTGGTTTTTTACTTGGTTGGATCACTTATCGACTTATTCGAACCATAGATGATTATGATATTGAGGTGATCATTACCCTGGCGACGGTGATGACAGGCACAGTGATAGCTCATTATTTGCACGTATCAGCACCGTTAGCTATGGTTGTAGCTGGTTTGTTCATCGGGAATGACAAAATGCGGGATAGTTCTATGTCTGTTAACACCGTTCTTTATGTAGATAAATTTTGGGAGTTGATAGATATTCTTCTTAACACCCTTCTTTTTGTCCTTTTGGGGATGGAAATTTTGGTCCTTACTTATTCTTTAGATTATCTTATGGCAGGGCTGTTGGCGATACCCATAGTGCTTGTATGCAGATACATTTCCTTGCTTATGCCAATTTCTTTCTTTCGGAAAAAATTAGATTTTGTTCCCAAAACTAATTTAATCATGACGTGGGGTGGTCTTAGAGGGGCTATTTCCATCGCTTTGGCATTAGGGCTCACGCAAGCAATGAATCGAGATCTTTTTCTGGTAATCACCTATGTAGTGGTAGTCTTCTCCATTATCATACAAGGGCTTACAGTTGGCAAGCTGGTTAAAGAAGTTTCCACAAGCGAAAGCGGCTAAGTTTCATTTCTCCTGCCCGGGGTCAATTTAAAAGTCGTAATGCCTCACGTTCACTCAGAGGATGCAAGGGTGTTGCAGCTGTGAATTGCAGCACCCAGTCTTTATCGGTCTTACTGTATTCTCGCAACACCCAGCCAATGGCCTTATTGATAAAGAATTCCTTTGATCCTAACAAACCGTGTATCGTCTTGGCCAGGAATTTGTTATCCAGGTCCGATTTGTATTTTAACTGAAATAGTAGGGTGGCCCTATGTAACCAAATATCATTGCTGGCCATCCATCTATTGGTAACTTCATTTCTTTTTTGGGGGAAGGTTTTAAAGTAAGCCCCCACAAGTGTAGCCGCTATAAAATCTACCGTATCCCACCACGACTTATGTGTGATCATATATTCATAAAGAAGTATATCGTCTTCTTCAATATGTTTACTATATTTTCGTGCCAGTTCCTGAGCTACATATTGATTTTCTCTTTGGGGCAGGTTCCATAAGGACTTAACTATTTGATGTAATTCTTGTTTGTGAGGTAAGCTATCCTTTTTAAATACTTCGCTCTGTATCTGTCTCCTAACGGGCGTTTTGACTCCGTAAAAATCGAATTTATTCCGCATATACGCCTTTTGGCCGGCAGCAATCAGCGGATTAGCCTCTTTTTGAAAATGGTCTTCTAAAGTGTGTAGAAATTCATGCATTTTACAAATTATTCTAGTTTACTGTGCCTCGGCCTTACTTCTAAAAGTAAGTAAACTTAAAATATGTAGCTTGGTCCATTCGGTGGATTGGAAGAAATAGGAAGCGAAGGTTTCATACATTTTTTCTAATTTTACTAAAAACAAACAAATGGCCGCCAACCAATATTGCAAGAATTGTGAAACCCCTCTTGAACCCTCATTTGAGTATTGCCCTAAATGTGGGCAAGAGGCTTCAGACAATCTTACCTTTGGAGTTCTTTTTAGCAAAACTATAAGCGACTACTTTTCGGTTGATGCCAGGTTTTTCAGAAGTTTTGTTCCACTAATGTTAAAACCTGGAGTGCTGGCCAGGAGGTTTGTAGATGGGAAACGCCTGAAATATCTCCACCCTGCTCAATTCTATCTGTTTATTTCTGTTTTGTTCTTCTTCCTTTTCTCTTTTAATATTCGAAAGGCAGATGATGAAATGTCGCAAGCCATAAAAAAGGGGATTTGATACACAAATTTCCGTTGATTCTGTTAAAGGTTTCTGAAGAGGATTCTGTAAACATTGAAAAGGCCAGGAAATTTTTGCAAAAAAATCAAAAAATAATTGGTATGTCTGATGAGGATATGAAAGCTATCGATTCTGTTATTGCCGAAACAGCCAAAAATCCAGCATAATGTGAATACCGGGATGAATTTCGATTTTAATAAAGACCTTGATTCTCTCATTGCTGCGGGTGCCCCCACAGAAGGAGAAATTAAAGGCGATTGGGATGAAAGAGGATGCCACGGATTTGAAAAGAAGTTTTACGAACAGATGTTGAAACTTTATCAGCAAAACGGGGGGGGGTATTCTACATACTCTTTTTGATACCATCCCCATTGCGATGTTCCTTTTAATGCCACTGTTTGCCATGTTGTTAAAGATCTTCTATTGGAAAAGAGGCAACTTTGCCCATCATATGGTATTTAGCTTTTATTTCTTCACCTTTCTGTTTACTTCTTTCTGCCTTATTATGCTGGCTAATAAGCTCTTTGAAGTACCTATTTGGCTGGAAGTGCTAATTACCTTCTCTTATGTGGTCTATCTGATATTGGCACTCCGAAATTTTTATAGAAGTAGTTGGCTGGGGGCTTTTTTTAAAGCCGGATTGATTTCATTCGCCTATATGCTCTTTATACTACCCATGGCCTTTGTGGGTATTGTGTTTATGGCTTTTATGATGTATTAGACAAATTCTATATTAAAATAGTTAGTTGATCATGAACAGAGCATTGGCAAAAAAGAGTTTACCATTTTCCCAAAAGCCCCGAAATAATGGATTATCTACCATATAAACTACCTGCCCACGTCCATGGTTCTCTACGCCAAAAACGAGGCTGTTTTTAATTGTTTTCTGTGCCTCGCTGCCTGCAAAACCGGCTACTGGTTTTGTATTGTTTTCTATATAAGCAACAGTTCCAGTTTCCAGGTATTCAAAACTTTCATTACCCAGTTTTAAAGTAAAATAAGTGTCGTCGTAACCAAAAGCTAAAGGATGGGTAGGATCTACTTTTGTCTTAAAAATGGCCCCGGTAATAGCTTGCTTCATTCGTTCGCGTTGTTCATTCTCATAAAGGTCGACCTCTAGGTCGGTGGTATCTTTTTTACGTTCTTTAGTTTTTATTCCAAAACCTTCCTTCCCACCAAGCGCATCAATAGCGCTGCCCATAGCGATGAGCCGTCCTCCCGCAGCAACCCATTCTTTTATGTTTTTCAACATGGTTTCATCCATAAAACTTCGATATCCCCAGCCATCCGGCAAGATCAGTATATCATACTCACTCAGATCTGTTCGCTTGATATAATCTCCGTCTAAAACGGTCAGGGGATATTTCAACTGCTGCTCAAAGAAATGCCAGATCTCACCGAAGCGAAGTGTAGAAGTAGGATCGCCAGAAAGTACAGCTACTTTTACCGGTTTGATAACGCCTACATAACTCGATCCAAAATCCTTGCCCTGGTCCACAAAACCTGTCGCCGTCGGAGTCAGTTGTATTAGGTGTTTTTCGGCAAGTGCGTGTAATGAATTAATGAAAGAGGGATGATTTTTGTTATCAGAAGCTGTAATGATCAAACTTCCTCTCTCGTATTTTGTACCGTCTGAGACAAATGGTTTTTCAGCTCGGCGAACTCTTATGTCCTTTTCAATTAAATCTGCGAGGAACCGGGCATCTTTCATGCTTCTCCAATTCGTGATAAAGGCATAGGTATTATCTGTATTGGAACTTCCGGATGCGGTACCAACATCCTTGGTCTTTTTATCCAGATACGATTCCGTTGCAACAGCATCAAGGCCATATGCATACGGTAAGGACCAAGCCGTAATATCATAGGTGAGTGAGTCACTCAATTTAGCATCAGGTTCAAACAATACCTTTACCAAGGTCCCTTTTTTCTGGTTGGTGGATATGATCAGACTATTTTCAGAGGTTGGAATACTTCCATTGGTACCTGTAGCGTACTTAAATCCTTTTGCCACCCCTTTTTTACCCCAACCGTATTCAATCTCATGCTTATCCAGCAACTCGGTCAGTGCCCTTTGCTTGTCTTCATCTCCATTTAAGACATAGCTCTTAAATTTGTAATTCTTAGGTTGATAGAAATTCCTGAACTCCTCATTAAGCTTTTCAACGTTTTGCGAGGCTACCTCAATGGTCGACAGTCCTGTTGTTCTATGATGGTCTATTCTGTCCTTTAGGGTTAGTGTATCCCCAATCCCCGTAATAATGCCCAGTCCGGCTTGTCCACTTCCACCTTGCTCATAGGTCATACCAATAGCTCCATTATAGGTGGGATAGGTATCCCCGTAGCTTGGATAAAACAGATCAAAACGCTCTTTTGTAAAATAGAACCAGCCATTGGCATCAAAGTATTTTGCATGATTTCTGCCCAGTGTTTCCTGAAAAGACCGCTGAAATGGTGTGATCACCTCATGAAAAGGTTCTGCTGATGGCGCAAAGAAATAGGGATTATTTACGCCTTGTTCGTGAAAATCAACGTGTATATGCGGTAACCATTGATTGTACATAGGTAAGCGCTGTTGACTTTCCACCTGAGTTAACCATGCCCAATCCCTGTTTAGATCGAACATATAGTGATTTGCCCGGCCACTTAACCAACCCTCATGGTGTTCTTTACTGTCAGGATTTATTTGGTTTGGGGTATTTTTATATTGATTGTACCAATTCACATAACGATCGCGTCCATCCGGATTAATACACGGATCTATGATCACTATGGTATTTTCGAGATAGGCATGTTTGGAGGTCAATAATTCATATATGGTTTGCATGGAGGCTTCTGTACTTACACTTTCATTCCCATGTACGTTATAACTAAGCCATACAATAGCTTTGGAAGCGTTGCTTGTCCCTTCTGTACTTTTTAAATGCTCAGTGCGAATGGTTTCCAGATTCTTTATATTCTCGGCAGAGGATACATAGGCCAACATCAAAGGCCGCCTTTCATTGGTCTTTCCGTATTCTGTTAATTGAACTCTGTCTGCCGCTTCACTTGCTAAGTAATGATAGTAATCTACCACCTCATGATGCCTTGTGAATGCCGTTCCTAATTCGTAGCCCAGAAACTCTGAGGGAGATTTTATGGATTGAGACCACATCAATAAGGGAAGAAAGAATACAAACAAGAAGGAGAAATTTTTCATATAAATCGGGTGTAAAGAAGTAGTGTCAAAACTAAGAATTAAAAATGACATGTAATGTGTGCTTCCGCTACGGTTCAACGACAATAAGGGCGCTTAAACCTTAGCAAACTTACCGGAATCATATTACTTATCCTGAAGTCATCCGTTTGTAATTGGTGCAACTTAACGTATTTTTGGGAAATGAAAAGGCACAGAAATGTATCTTTGAATGCCAACAAAAGAGCAGTATGGAGCTAGAAGGAATTCCCTTTCATCAAACCGGCTATTTTTCAGAGATCATCTGTGATTATCTGGATGGTAAGCCTGCGATACGACCTTTTTACCATAGATTTCCATCGATATCCTCTTTTAGAGATCAGATTGCCGAAAAACAGGAAAGTTTTCCGGATGAAACACGAAAAGTACTCACTGCTGCTTTAAATGAACAATATCAGGGGATAGAGATTTCTGCCAAAACGAAGAAGCATCTTTCGATGCTGAAAGATTCCAATACATTTACAGTGGTCACCGGACATCAATTAAATTTATTTACCGGACCCTTATATTTTTTATATAAGATCATTAGTACCATCAACCTTACTTCAGAACTGAAGAAGGCATATCCCAAACAGCATTTTGTGCCTGTATATTGGATGGCTACAGAAGATCATGATTTTGAGGAGATAAATTACTTTAATTTTAAAGGAAAGAAAATACATTGGAACAGGGATGCAACAGGAGCTGTTGGCCATTTATCCACAGTGGGCTTGGAAGCTGTTTTTGAATTATTTTCTAAAGAACTAGGGCCAGGAAAGAATGCCTCAAAACTCAGAAGCTTGTTCAGCAATGCGTATCTAAAGCAGAAAACTTTGACAGCGGCTACCCGATATCTGGCAAATGAACTTTTTGGAGCCGAGGGGTTGGTAATTATCGATGGAGATCATACAGCACTAAAGCATTGTTTAATTCCTCATATCAAAGAGGATGTTTTTCGGAATACTGCATTTAATAAGGTATCGGAGACCATTTCTGAAATAGAAGCAATTTCTTCAAGATATCCAATACAAGTGAACCCAAGGGAGATCAATTATTTCTATCTTAAGGACGGTATCCGCGAACGTATTATCCACAAAGGGGAGGATTTCTTCGTGCAGGGCACTCCATTAAAGTTTTCTAAAAATGAATTGGTTACTGAAATTGAGTCTTTCCCCGAGCGCTTTTCCCCTAATGTGGTCAGCAGGCCTCTATACCAGGAAGTAATATTACCTAATCTATGTTATATTGGTGGAGGTGGAGAGTTGGCTTACTGGCTGGAGCTCCGTTCTTCTTTTGAGGCTATGAGGGTTCCTTTCCCAATGCTGTTACTCAGAAATTCGGCCTTGGTCATCTCAGAGAAACAGCAGCAAAAACTGCGTAAAATGAAGCTGGAACCCAGGGATCTGTTTTTGGAGCAAAACCGGCTTATCAATAAGAAGATCAGAGAGATTTCCAATATTGATATAGACTTTAGTCCACAAAAAACATATTTAAAGGAGCAATTTAAGACCCTTTATGAGCTGGCTGAGCAAACAGACAAATCCTTTCTTGGTGCGGTGAAAGCGCAGGAAGTTAAACAGTTGAAGGGTCTTGATGTTTTGGAAAAAAGACTTTTAAAAGCGCAAAAACGAAAGTTAAAGGATCATGTATTGCGGATGACCGATTTGCAAAATCAGTTATTCCCAAATAAGTCCTTACAGGAGCGTACTCTTAACTTCTCTGAATTGTATTTGGAAGTAGGGGATGCCCTTATTCCTATGTTAATGAAATCCTTGAATCCACTAAATTCAGAATTTATTATTATAAGATATTCGTAGTTTTTCTGCGCTATTTGTAAGGTCCCTTGTACTTTTGTTTTAGATATCTATTCCCATGCACAATATTGATATAGAAGTGGTAGAAATGACCTTAGATGTCATGAAATATGCCATAAGTCGAATTACAAATAATACCCCCACATTAGGAAAGCCTAAGAGAGAAGAGGAATTGTACAGTTTGGTGGGAGAGACGATAACCTCAAAAGGTATTGGTGGGGAACAAGCCTTTAAATTATTTAAGGACATATTATTACCAGCGACTGTCCCTATAGACCACCCAAGACATCTGGCCTTTGTTCCTGCAGCTCCTACGAGAGCGGCCGTAATGTTCGACCTGGTTACTTCGGCTTCCAGTATCCACGGAGCCTATTGGATGGAAGGAGCGGGGGGCATCTTCTGTGAAAATCAGGCTATGAAATGGCTTGTGTCACTTACCGGGATGCCGAAAGGGGCCTTTGGTGTTTTTACCAGTGGTGGTACGGCTGCAAACCTTTCTGCCATGGTAACTGCCAGGGAACATTGGAGAAAAGATGCTGCCAACAATAATAAAAAAGGTCTTATAATGACTTCCATTGGTGCCCATTCCTCGATAAAAGCAATGGCACAGGTAATCGATGCTGAATTAATTTTGGTAGATTCTAATGAAGAGATGACAGGAGAGCAACTTCGAGCCAGGATATCGACGCTGGATGCCTCGCAACGCACACGCTTGTTTGCCGTAGTTGCTACAGGAGGAACAACCAATGCCGGAATTATTGATGATCTGGCGGGGATTGCCCAGGTGTGTGAAAATGAGAATTTATGGTATCATGTGGATGCCGCCTATGGAGGAGGTGCATTGGTAGCGGATTCTGTACGTCATCACTTTAACGGGATAGAAAAAGCGGATAGTGTTACTATAGATCCTCATAAATGGCTTTTTTCACCTTATGATTGTGGGGCAGTCCTTTACAAAAATCCGGAATTAGCAAAAGAAGCACATTCCCAGGATGGATCGTATCTCGATATTTTTAAAGATGAAGGCGCTGATGGATTTAACCCGGCTGACTATCAGATACAACTTACCAGAAGACTACGCGGACTTCCATTATGGTTTTCATTAGCAACCCATGGAATTGACAAATACAAATGGGCCGTAGAGCGGGGTATTTCACTGGCAAAATTATCTGGTGAACTCATAGAACAGCGACCAGAATTGGAATTGGTAAGGCCTCCCAGTTTGTCTTGTGTTTTATTCAGACGGAAAGGCTGGTCACAGGAAGCCTATAAAAATTGGACCTATAAAAATCACAAAGAAGGTCTTGCACTGGTTACACCTACCAAATGGAGAGTGAATGATGGGTACGAAACAGTTATTCGTTTTTGTTTTATCAACCCGGATACAAGTCAGGACGACATTGAACTGATATTAGATACATTAAAAGAGTAGGTTTTATTTAAGTATCTAAGGGACGAGATACTCACTTTCCCAGAAATCACCTTCCCAGGAGTATCGTACTCTAATATGATTTGGTCTCTTTAAGTTTCAGATACTCTATTTTGAAAGGGGTTATTTCAACAATGCAGAAATGATCCTCATCATTTAAATATTCCAATTGATCCGGATTTGTCAAAGTTGTACCCGGAGCCGAGGTGGTCGTGTAGTCTTTTCTAGAATTTCCTTTAACTCCTTTCCAATACTTTTCTTTGGTATCCTCGTCATTCACAACTTTTGCCATCCCTTCAATCCTGATTTGCATTAAGTTCTTTGAATTATAAAAAAGAAGTCCCACTTTTTTATTCTCCTGCAAATGGATCATTTTTTTCGATCTTTTGTCGGTATAAAAGGTGAGTTGAAGATCTTCAGATACATTGCGAAGTACAATGGTTCTTAATCTTGCTACCTGGTCTAATCCAACCGTTGCAAGGGTAAAATATCGGAAAGCGTGTCCTTTTTGGGAGACACCTTTTTTTAATTCTTCGGAAAGTTCTTTAAAATATTTCTGCGCCATAGGTAAGATCTTAAAACAATTAAAGATAAAAAATTTAAAGTTGAGGTAGGGTTTTTTTAAAGAGAGTTGTTCTATAATAAATTGCTTTGAAAAAGAACTTTTTTAAAGTGTCATAATAATTCATGTGTTTAGGTTGGTTTTTGATTTGAAAAGCCTTGACCGTAGGGGTCAGGGCTTTTCTTTTTTCTATTATTTTATACCAAAATACTTACCCCCGACTACTTTCAGGACAAACAAATGGGCTTCAGGTATTTTTCATTGTATTGACCTAATGTACCTTATAATCGAGACGCATGGTTATGGAAGCTGTTTTCTTCTTGGAAGAGGTGTTGTAAACACCACCCCAACTATAAGCTTCATCAGAATTTTGCCCTGTAATTTGAAAAACACCCATTTGAGCAGAAATTAGATCACCAAGAGTACCTCCCGCATTATCGGCAATATTTTCTGCCCTGAGACGCGCGTCCTCGGTGGCTTGTGCAATCATTTTTACCTTCAGATCTGCCAGTTGAGTGTAATAGTACCTCGGTGGCGATGACGTAAATTGAACCCCTTTGTTTAATAATTCTGTAATTTCTCTTGCTACTTTTTCTATCAGAGCTACATCTGTTGATTCAATGTTCACCGATTGAGTTAAGGAATATCCCCGAAAAATACTACCTATGTAATTGCCATTGTCATATTTATTATCTCGTTGTTCCAGGGTCTGTACAGAATTAAAAATAATGTTCTCGGGAGCAATGCCTTTAGACTCTAAATACGTTCTAACTATTTCTTTATCCCGATTAACTTGTTCAAAAGCAGCCTTAAGATCAATATTGAATGCAGTAAAAAATCCTTCCCATACAATTAAGTCGGACGTAAAATTTTCATTCCCTAATCCGGTAACTGAAATAATCTGTGGCGGATTGGCCCTTTCCTTATAAGCATTGCCTAAAAAATAAGCGGCAAGGACAATGGAAATGGCAAAAATAATTGCTGAGACGTGTTTCATAAAAGGGACGTTAATAAACCTATGATAAATATACCTAAAGATACTTTACAAAATAGCTCAAATTGCTATTTTTGCCCATGCAAAACAACGTCCTGATTTTAGATTTTGGATCTCAATACACCCAACTCATCGCGCGAAGAGTGCGGGAACTGAATATATTTTGTGAGATCAAACCGTACAATCACCTGCCTGAAGATCTATCTGAATACAAGGCCGTCATCCTTTCGGGTTCCCCTTTTTCAGTGCGTTCGGAACAAGCTCCACATCCTGATCTAAGTAATATTAAAGGAAAAATTCCCCTCCTGGGAGTTTGTTATGGAGCCCAGTATTTGGCGCATTTTCACGGAGGCAATGTAGCCCCATCCAATACACGGGAATACGGAAGGGCCAGATTGTCTAGCATTAAAGAAAATGAGCCATTCTTTGATAAGATCGATGTAGGATCACAGGTTTGGATGAGTCATTCGGATACCATAAAGGAGTTACCACCACAAGCCGAATTACTAGCCAGTACGCACGACGTACAAAATGCTGCATACAAAATTGAGGATGAAAAGACCTATGCCATACAATTCCATCCAGAGGTCTATCACACAAAAGATGGGAAACAACTTCTGGAAAATTTCCTTGTGCATATTGCCGGTTTGTCGCAAACCTGGACCCCCGATGCCTTTGTAGAGACCACAGTGGCAGAACTAAAGAAGGAAATAGGAAATGACAAGGTTATATTGGGGCTTTCGGGAGGCGTAGATTCTACCGTCGCAGCTGTACTATTGCACAAGGCAATAGGAACGCACCTGCATTGTATTTTTGTAAACAATGGACTATTGCGGAAAAACGAGTTTTCTGAAGTGTTGGATCAATACAAACACATGGGATTAAATGTGAAAGGGGTAGATGCTTCGGCACGCTTTTTGGATGCTTTGGCAGGTGAGGATGATCCTGAGAAGAAACGAAAGATCATCGGAGGGATATTTATTGATGTTTTTGACGATGAGGCACACTTGGTGGAAGATGCCAAATGGCTGGCTCAGGGAACCATTTATCCAGACAGGATAGAATCTGTCTCTGCCTCGGGCGGACCTTCGGCTACCATTAAAAGTCATCATAATGTTGGAGGACTGCCAGATTATATGAAGCTGAACATTGTGGAGCCTTTAAAAATGCTTTTTAAAGATGAGGTGCGCCGGGTAGGGGCTACATTAGGGATCAAAGACGAAAGATTGGGAAGACATCCTTTTCCCGGACCCGGACTTGCCATCAGGATCCTCGGTGATATTACCAGAGAGAAAGTTGCAATTCTACAGGAAGTAGATGCTATTTTTATCAATGGATTACAAGAATGGGGGCTCTATGATAAAGTGTGGCAGGCAGGCGCCATGTTGTTGCCCGTACATAGTGTTGGGGTCATGGGCGATGAAAGAACATATGAAAAATGTGTAGCCTTGAGAGCGGTAGAAAGTACAGATGGAATGACAGCAGATTGGGTAAATTTGCCATATGAATTCTTGCAAAAGGTCTCAAATGACATAATCAATAAAGTTCCTGGGGTAAATAGGGTAGTTTATGACATAAGTTCTAAACCTCCGGCAACCATAGAGTGGGAATAAACGTATATACCATGATGAAAGTATTAAATTGTCTTGTATTGTTTTTATTGTTTGCCTTTCAGGTGCAGGCACAACAATTCAAGACCCATGCGGTAAAAACAGGAGAAACCCTATACAGCATCTCCAAGTTATACCGGGTTACACCTTTTAATATCCTTAAGTACAATAAAGAGATAAAACAAGGTGACGTTTTAAAACCCAATACCATACTGGTGATTCCAATGCAGGCTGCCGCCTCAGACACCAGTCCGCTACCTGACACCACAAAAGAAAAAGATCTTATAAAAGAAGTTGATCAGGAGCAAGTTGAGCGCACTCCGCTTCGCTTCAGGACGCACCGTGTACGAAAAAGAGAAACGATCTATGGTATTTCAAGACGTTACGAGGTAAGTGTTGATGATATCAAAAGATATAATACAGAACTCTACAGTGCCTCTTTAAAGAAAGGAATGCGACTGGAGATTCCTGTATTTCCGGAAATAGAAGAAGTAACCGATAGTATTAATTCGGATGACTTTGAGACCTATGTGGTGTTGCCAAAAGAAACAAGATGGAGTATTGCCCACAAATATGGAATCACTGTAGACAGCTTACTTAGCTTAAACCCATCCTTGCCAAGAACCACAAATCACCTGACTATAGGACAGGAGTTGAATTTACCTATAAAACCGGGAAGTACAGTGGAGGGTCAGGAAGTACAGCTTTTTGAATCCTATACCGTTCCGGCAAAAAAAACGATGTATAGCCTTAGCGGGGAATATGGAATCACATCAGAAGAGATCATAAAGATCAATCCTATGATCCTCGAGCAAGGGGGACTTAAAGAGGGCATGGTACTTAGACTGCCGGTCAAAAAAGTAGAAACTGAAGAGGTCAACACAGAAAATTATATTTTTTACGAGGTAAAGCCTAAGCAAACAGAATATTCCTTAACACGTAATCTGGGCATAGGGTACAGTGAGTTGTTAGAACTGAATCCGGCATTGTCAAGAGGGCTTAAAGCCGGGATGGTCCTAAAGTTACCTAAAGAAAATACCGGTAATCTAGAGGTCAGGAACTCCCTGATCCTGGATAAGATTAATCTCCTTGATAGTATAAACCGGGAAAACAAGCCCCGACTGCTCGTTTTGTTGCCTTTTCGGATTAACAGACTTGATCTTGACAGTATAGCCAATACAGAACAAGCCATTCAACGCAGCAACGCCATTTCATATAGTCTGGGATTGTATAGCGGGACACTGATGGCTGTAGATTCTATTGCTAAGTTAGGGGTCTCGGTAGATTTAAAAACCTTCGATACTGAACTTAGCAAGGACCGTATACGAACGATCTTAGCCAAACAAAATCTGGGAGAGGTAGATGCTATCATTGGGCCACTACAGGCAGATATCCTCAAGGAAGTAGCTAGTCAGGCCAGTCAATTTCAAATACCCATCATTGCACCTTTAACGTCTGAGAGCGATCTTAGTTTACCGAATGTATTTTTCTCGGTTCCCTCCGAGCAGGTACTTAGAAAAAGAATGTTGGACTATATAGAAGCGGTCAGAACGGATCAGAACATTATTGTTATAAGTGATTCGAAAACCGATTCAACGCTGGCTGCCATACAACGGCGATTTCCGCTGGCCAAGTCTATTCAAATTTTGGAAGATGAAAAAAACATTTCCCTTGATATTGAGAAATTCACCCTCTTACTTTCTTTGGAAAAGGAAAATTGGGTTTTCGTTGAAACAGACAATTTTAAATTGGTGGCCAGTGTAACCTCTATTTTGAATTCTTCGAATACAGAAGAAACTCCTGTCCGCATGTTTACTACCAATAAAAATAAAGCCTTTGAGAACGATGTGGTTTCTGGAACACACCTGTCTAATCTGAATTTTACCTATCCGTCGATTTATAAGGAAACAGGGAACGATGCCTTTGTACGGAACTACAGAAGACGCTTTGGAAGCAATCCCGATAGATATGCCACAAGGGGTTTTGATCTAACATATGACCTGTTATTAAAATTAGCATATAAACCTGATCTTATAGCAGTTTCGGATCGCATCGGACTCACAGAGTATTCTGGGAATAAGTTCGATTATGCCAAGGACCTGGCGTCTGGTTATTTTAACCTGGCATCATATATTCTGATGTATCAAAACATGAGCATCAAACAGATAACCCCCTAGCAAATGACCTCTAAAGTAACGTATACTGGCAATCTGCGCACTTCCTGTGAGCACCTCGCCTCCGGAAATAAATTTATCACCGATGCTCCGGTAGACAATAATGGTTTAGGGCAGGCGTTTTCGCCTACAGATACCATAGCTACTGGTCTGGCCAGTTGTATGCTGACGGTGATGGGTATCAAAGCAAATTCCTTTTCTGTGGAGTTGAATGGGGCTTACGCAGAGGTTACCAAACACATGGCTTCGGATCCGAGAAGGATCACCAGGATTGAAGTAGAACTTCATATGCCGGCCTTGCTTTCAGACAAACACAGGAAAATATTGGAGCGCACCGCGAATACTTGTCCGGTACATTATAGTATTCATCCGGATATAGAAAGAATAATTAATTTTCATTGGGGATCGTAAGGGGCATTCTTGTTTTTTTATTTCTGGCAACCGCCGCAGGTGTTAGTTGCCAGGAAGAAAATGCGATTCTTTGGGACCCTGGTCATCGTTTAAAATGGAGTGATTTTAAGGCGGAGCCTCAAGAAAATTCTCCTGTAGCCGCTATTACAGCCAGTGGCATTTCCTACCGTTTTTCTGCTATGGAAGGTGGGAAAAAAATGGAGGTTGACTGTTCCATAAACACTTTTTTCTATCCGGAATCTTCCTGGTACAGGCCGGAATTGGCAAGCCAGAATATTTTAAGCCACGAACAACTCCATTTTGATATTTCCGAACTATTTGCCAGGAAAATGAGGGCAAGGGTTAAGCGCTTCTCTTTTACTTCTGATGTAAAGGCCGAAATGAATCAGATCTATGAGCAGATCCTTAAGGAGTTGCAAACCTTTCAGAAACGCTATGATGAGGAAACCAATTTTTCCCGGGAGGTAGAGAAGCAAATAGAATGGAATAACAAGATAGCCCAGGCACTTCAGGCAAGGGACTAAGGTTCCTTTACCCCAGGGTTTAGTAAGCCTTAGGTATCCATATTCCTCTTGCTATACCGGGCCCCGATAGCTGTTCCAAGTGCAATACCTACCCCCATCCAAAGGCCCGTTTTATCTGTCATCCAGCCCAAAATAGCGCCGAGGGCCATTCCGAGACACATGCCTAACGCAAGATGTTTGTTTTTATGCATTTGGTTACAAGTGAATTACATACGTTACACATCACAAATAGTGATTCCTTCCTTTAGTGCAGCAATTTTATCTGGCCAGGATGGAATAAACTCCTGGGCCACATGGCCCTTAAAACCTGTTTTTACAATAGCCTTCATAATCGCAGGATAATATAGTTCCTGGGTTTCATTGATCTCATGCCTCCCGGGGTTTCCTCCCGTATGATAATGTCCAATGTATGGATGGTATTCTTCTATGGTACGTATTACATCGCCCTCCATGATCTGCATATGATAGATGTCGTACAAGAAGTTTAAAATTTTCTGAGTCTAATGCCTTACAAAGGGCTACCCCCCAGGAAGTATGATCGCACATATAATCCTTGTGATCTACTTTGGAATTCAACAATTCCATCTGATGACCACTCCGTGTTTTTCTGCCAGGGGTAAAATTTTCTGCAAGCCGATGACGGCATTTTGTAATCCCACTTGCATCATCTATTCCACGCCTGCTGCCTGAAAAACAAATAAGATTGGTGTATCCGGCTTCAGCGACCTTCGGGATCATTTCGTATAGTTTTTGATCAGGGTTTTGTGATAGTTTGTATCGCACCATCCATCGGTGAGATTGATCTCTGCACCCCAGCACATAGATGCATGAATGTTGTGCTTTTTTAACAGTGGCCAATCTTCAGGACCAACCAGGTCGATTGCCTTTACCCCAAGATTAGATAGATCGCCTAGAAAAGTATCTAATGGAATTTCCCCATAACACCAATAACAGGCACTGTGGTTAATATTCCCTTTTAAATCTGGCGTAGCAGGGGAAGATTCCTCCATCCCCTTGAGTTTTGCGGTTGTCAGGAAAACAGCGGAAGCAGCGGCTGTCGTCCCAATAAATGACCTTCTTTTCATGACATGATACACTTTTTGATCTCTTTCAAAGGTAAATTAATTAGATTTATAGATGCAAATTGAACTCTAAAGAAAGAAGAATTGATAGCGCTTGGCACATTATAAAATGCCCTTTGGGAAATTTAAAGGACGCTATCTTTTCTGTTACCGGAAGTCATACTTGCAGTGGTTTCATCAAAAAGGTTTTCCGGAGGGGAAATTAGGATTTATGATGAAACAAGCCCTTGAAATAAAGGTTAACGGGCTGGAAGAACTGTTGCTCAGGATCCAAAAAGATTTTCCAGCTGATTCGCTGTGATTTGCAAATGCAATTCGTATCTTTGAATCCCGTAACCAAGAATCGCAAGATGTCAGCTACAAAATACGTATTCGTTACGGGAGGCGTTACTTCCTCGTTAGGAAAAGGAATCATTGCCGCCTCACTGGCTAAACTTCTTCAGGCCCGTGGTTATAAGACTACCATTCAAAAATTAGACCCCTATATCAATGTTGATCCGGGCACCTTAAATCCCTATGAGCACGGAGAATGTTATGTTACCGACGATGGTGCAGAAACCGATCTGGATCTTGGGCATTATGAACGTTTTTTAAACGTTAAAACATCTCAGGCAAATAATGTAACTACCGGGAGGATCTATCAAAGTGTGATTGAAAAAGAACGGCGAGGTGAATTTTTGGGGAAAACCGTTCAGGTGATTCCTCATATTACCAATGAGATCAAAGAACGTATTCAATTGCTTGGGAAAACAGGCGAGTATGATATTATTATTACGGAAATTGGGGGTACTGTAGGCGATATAGAGTCTCTCCCGTATATCGAATCAGTTCGACAATTAAAATGGGAGCTTGGGTGACAATAATGCCATCGTGATTCATCTAACCCTGGTGCCATTCTTGTCTGCCGCAGGCGAACTTAAAACAAAACCCACGCAACATTCGGTTAAAACCTTATGGAAAGTGGGATACAGGCCGATATCTTGTGTGCCGAACCGAGCATGAACTTTCAGATGAGATTAAAGACAAGCTTGGCCTTTTTTGTAATGTAAAGCGAGAAGCCGTCATTCAATCTATCGATGCCTCTACCATTTACGATGTTCCTATTATGATGCAGGATGAAGGCTTGGATACGGTGACTTTAAAAAAATTAGGACTGCCAGATGAAACGCCTCCTGATCTTACACAATGGAATGAGTTTTTAGACAGTCATAAAAATCCAAAGAGTGAGGTTACCATTGGGCTCATTGGGAAATATGTAGAATTACAGGATTCGTATAAATCCATTCTGGAATCATTTATACACGCAGGGGCGATTAATGAGGTGAAGGTAAACGTTCAGTCTATTCATTCAGAATATATTACGAATGCCAATTTTGAGCAGAAAATGAAGGGTCTCGATGGGATTCTGGTGGCACCCGGATTTGGAGAACGCGGCATTGAAGGAAAAGTGAAGGCCGTTCAGGTATGCCAGTGAAAATGGTATTCCGTTCTTAGGGATTTGTCTGGGGATGCAGATGGCCGTTATTGAATTTGCCAGAAATGTTCTGAACTTAAAAGGCGCCAATTCTACTGAGATGGATGAAGACACGCAACATCCTGTGATCAGTTTGATGGAGGAACAAAAACAATGACCAATAAAGGAGGCACCATGCGTTTGGGGGCATGGGATTGTGAATTAAAGAAGGGAGTTTGGTACAAAAGGTGTATCACGGAAAAAAGGAAATTTCCGAAAGACACCGTCACCGATACGAGTTTAATAATGACTATAAAGAGCGATTTGAAAAAGCCGGATTAATGGCTTCCGGGATCAATACCGCGACCAATTTGGTTGAGATCATTGAGCTGCCGGATCATCCCTGGTTCATAGGGGTGCAATACCACCCCGAATACAGGAGTACGGTTGCGAATCCACATCCTTTATTTGTAGGATTTATCAAAGCAGTACTATCCTATAAAAAGCAACAAACCAATGCCAGTTTGGCATAAACTCCACATTTGGGCCTATATTTGCAATCGCGATAACCGTAATTCACTATCAGCTGTCCGTTTAAGGAAAAGTAATCTGAGAGACTCGACAAACTATTCCATGGAAGAAAAGAAATTAGATATAAATTCAATCATCGGCTTTGTGCTGATATTTGGCATACTGCTTTTCTGGTTTTATCAAAACCAACCCACGCCTGAAGAAATTGAGGCTCAGAAAGCACAGGTAGAACAGGAAGCAGCAGAAAAAGCACCGGAGGAAGAAGCTGTAGCCAAGCCCATATTAGATACGCAGCCTATCGATCTGCAAGATTCAACTTCACTTGTCACCTATAAAAATGCGATGGGTGAATTTGGGTATAGCGCTATATCTGAAGGTACTACAATTCTGGAAAATGACGTTTTATTTCTCGAAATAAACAATAAAGGAGGGCAGATCACCGAAGCCAGGTTAAAGGATTTTGTAACCTACGATTCTATACCGATCTATTTAGTGCAAGACGGTAACGCAGTTTTTGATTTAAATTTTACTACTACAAATAATAGGATCATTAACACCAAGGATCTATTCTTTGAGCCAACCATGTCACAAAGTGGGAACAATCAGATCCTATCCTTAAAAGCAAAAGTTTCTTCCACACAATTTTTGGAGTATCAGTATGAGATTAAGCCCGGGGAATATTTAGTAGGATTTACGATACGTTCTCAAGGCCTTAATGGAGTTTTTAATCAGAATCAACCAATTAATCTCAACTGGAAATTACGAGGAATCCGTCATAATAAAAGTATACAGTATGGTAACCGGTATACCCGACTTACTTATAACCATGACGGGGATAAGATCAGTAAACTTTCAGAAAGCGGGGATGATGAAGAGACCGAGACAGATGTTAAATGGTTGTCTTATCGGCAACATTTTTTTAGCACGATCCTTACAACCAATACACATTTTGAAACCGTTGATATCACCTCTAAGAATCTAGTTACGGAGGAAAGTCATACGGCAAAGTTCACCAAAGAGTTCAATACAGTGGCTCCATTGGACCTGGAAGGTGGGGAGCTTTCATATGCCATGAACTGGTATTATGGCCCTACAGACATAGAGGTACTTAAAGAATATAAGGATCTGGGATTGGTAGAATCCATTCCCTACGGATGGGGTATTTTTGGTTGGATCAACCGGTACGTTTTTACTCCTTTTTACGGTTTCCTTAGTTCTTTCTTGCCGTTTGGACTCGCCATTATTGTAATGACCATAATTGTTCGGGTGCTTATGTCTCCTGTAACGTACAAGTCGTATCTCTCTCAGGCTAAAATGAAAGTTCTTAAACCGGAGATCACGGAACTTACAGAGAAGTACAAGGATAATGCCATGAAAAAACAACAAGAGACCATGAAGTTGTATAATAAGGCCGGGGTGAGTCCTATGAGTGGTTGTGTTCCCGCCTTGTTGCAATTGCCAATATTTTATGCTTTGTTTATGTTCTTCCCAACCTCTTTTGCTTTAAGGCAGAAGTCGTTTTTATGGGCGGAAGATCTATCATCCTATGATACTATAGCTCAATTGCCGTTTACCATTCCTTTTTATGGAGATCATGTGAGCTTATTTCCGATCCTCGCTTCCGTAGCCATATTCTTCTATATGATGATGACCACTGGTCAGAATATGCAGACTCAGCCGGGGATGCCGAACATGAAGTTTATTATGTATTTATCTCCACTGATGATGTTGTTCTTTTTTAACAATTATGCCAGTGGATTAAGTTTGTACTACTTCATTTCTAACCTGATCACCATCTTTATTATGCTGGCCATTAAACGTTTTATTTTAGACGAGGATAAGATCCACGCACAGATACAGCTCAATAAGGCGAAGCCTAAAAAGGAGAATAAGTTCCAGCGTAAAATGCGTGAAATGATGGAACAGGCAGAAAAGCAAAAAAAGGGTGGTAAGTAATTGAACTTTTTATGCTCTGAATTGGTCAATCAATTTTTTGGTCCATACTAAATAAGAACCCCAGCTCGTTTTATGTATATCCGTTAAACCTTCTGAATAATCAGGAGTCTCACTAAAGCATTCGGTAAACATAAAATAAAAAGTATGAGAAATTGGAAATTCTTGCTTTCGGCCCTGTTACTGTTATTTTTCTTTTACAGTCCTTCGGCAGAAGCTCAAACTACCGGTGGAAGAAACGGGCAGACAGTTACCGTGAACCGGCCTGTTAAAAGGAAAATCATGAGAAAAAACCGAAGAGTAAAACGCCGTACGATCAAGAGATTGCCGGCCAATACGAGTGCCAGAGTATGGCGCAATGTCTCATATTATCCGGTAGGTGGAATGTACTACGTAGCCAGGAAGGGCGCCTATGTAAGAGCATTTCCTCCAAGAGGCTTTCGGATCAGAACTTTTCCGGGCGCATTTACACGAATGAGGGTTAGAGGCGCTGTTTTTTATTACTCCGCAGGAATCTTTTATCAAAGTGTAAACGATGAATATGAAGTGGTTACAGCCCCTGTAGGAGCTGTGGTCAAAGAATTGCCGGAAGATGCAGAAGAAATGGATTTTGACGGGATCACTACCTATGAACTCAACGAAACATTGTATAGAGCTATTGATGATGGTTTTGAAGTGATCGACTTCCTGGAGGATCAGGATTGATTTAAATACCGGAAACGCTAAAAGCAAAAAGCTCCCTTAACTAAGGGAGCTTTTTTTTAAGTTGGTTAGGTTTGGTAAGATTTGGGATTTCAAAAATGCAGTATTTCTCCTCTTAAAAAAAAGAATAGTTGTAAAGGTTCTTGTTTTGTATGCTAACCATTTTGATTCTGTTGTTTGAGAGTCGATATAGAACTAATGTTCCGGGGATGAATAAAAAAATGGCCACTACGCACGGCCATTTTTGAAAAATAAGAACAAGGTGTTCTGTTAAATGGTTTATGTCCGAGATCATTACTTGGCAACGTACATGGGTCACATCATTTTTGGCTAGTTCCTTAACATTTGTGATTTCCATGCTTGTAGCTCCGAAACCTTTTGTTAGATCGGCAATATGGTCGCCTTCTCTCAGCAGAATTACAAGGATTGGTTAAATATCCTGAAGTAACATTGGCCTTACAATTTTCCCTGACTTTTGGTTTCAATTTGCTATTTTATTTTATTCCAAACACAGCTATTCAGTCACCAACCGTTGATTTAAAACAAAGTTTGCTTGATTATACAATGAATTAGGTTATTAGGAAGGATAAGAAAAAGTAAGAGTTCTGTTATCATTCCAAAAAAAACCCTCCGGACATTTCGGAGGGTTTCTTAATTAATGAATAATTATAAATTTGAGGTACTAAGCCTCGATTTTTAAACTTTTAATTATTGTACTTCAGCGCGAATTACATAATCGACAGCATGTACTACTCCATTTATAGCTTGTATATCAACCAGGCTAGGGGCAAGGATGTTTATATCATTACCATCACCATCTGTAATGACTAGGCCATTTAGAGATAAATTTCCTCCAATTGTTGGAATGACACCGCCAAGATCTCCTAAGTCTGTAGAACGTACATTAGCATTGTTAACAACATGTAGCGTTAATAGTCCATTTACAGCGGCAGGATCAACCTCTCCAAGGTTATTGGCTCCTAGATCTTCTAAAAGAACATCGAAAGCAGGATCAGCAGGGGCAAAAACCGTAAATAGTAAATCAGGATTTGATATTGCTGGCAACCAGTTAATAACATTGTCTCCTTCATCAGCTCTTTGAATAGCAGCAACCAATCCACTTAAGGCAGGATTTGCTGTAGCGAAAGTAGCAATAGTTGGTAATCCAACTACTGCATCAACTGCATGTATAACTCCATTTGTTGCTATAATATCAGCAGCTGTTACTGTTGATACACCATTAAATTCTACTCCTGAAGTTGTATTAAAGTAAAGAGATATTGCATCTTCATCTGCGTTTGTGGCTGAAGATGTAGTGTAACCCTCACCCATTTCTACTAACATAGAAGAAGTAATAGAACCTGCAAGAACGTGGTTCAAGAGCGTATTTGTTAATAATGGAAGTATTGTTGTTGGATCTGTATCCCCAAGAAATTCTTCGAAGGCAGCGTTATCTGGCGCTAGCACTGTCAATGGCCCAGGTCCTTGAACTGCTCCTACAAGATCTGCTAAACCTAAAGCAGTAACGAGAGTTGTAAGATCAGGATTGGCTATAGCATGGTCAGCAATATCCGGTAAATCTAATACGGCATCGATCTTGTGTATAACACCATTTGATGCGCTAATATCAGCACCATTGTCAATCACGGCACCCGTATTATTGAATCTGACACCATTAGAGGTATTGAAATAAATACTAACATTTAAACCTTGTGCATTTGGAGAAGAACTTGGAACGTATCCGGCTCCTAGGTTGATTAAATCTGCAGCTTCAAATTCACCAACAATGACATGGTTTAATAAGATAGCAGCTAAATCATCAACAGGGACATCCTCAATGGCAGCTCCATTTAAAAAGGCTGTAAAGGCAGCATTGGTAGGAGCTAAAACTGTTAAAGGTCCGTCTGCTTCCAAAGCTGATGTTAGACCAGTTCTTTCTAACGCAGCTACAAGAGCGGTTAATTGAACATCTTCGAGGGCAACCTCAACAATATTTCCTAAAGGTTGTGGAGGAGGTGCGTCATTGTCATCATCACTACATGATGAAATAATAAAAGTCAATGCCATCAAAATGAACATTGGTTTAAACTTGAGGAACTTTTTCATAAATAAATTTTTAGATTAAATTGCTTTGTTTAATAATATTGACAAAAATATGAACAATATTAGTCAAAGAATTTAAATATTTTGTTAAAATATGTTTAATAATTACTTAAATAATTATCCTAATAAATACTAACATAAATAAAGAAATAAAGGTTTTATAGATCTTTTCAAACAATACCTGACTCGTGTATCTGAATCTATTAAGAAGATTTTATGTTTAATCAATTTAATTATAAATATAACAAAAGGAGTATATAATTTTATTACTTAGGGCTATGGGGTAAATAAATGAGTGTTGATTCCTAAGGATGGTAATTGGTCTTTTGATTTTAAATAAAAGCTTATAAGCTTGTTTAATCTACATTATTCCATAATGTATGCTATTGCCTTTTCTATAGTGTAATTTTGTAATTTTGTAGCGACAAAGGAAATATGAAAAAAGTAGTAATAGGTCTTTCTGGAGGCGTTGATTCTAGCGTAGCTGCTTACCTGTTAAAGGATCAGGGATACGACGTAATTGGCCTATTTATGAAGAACTGGCACGATGATTCAGTAACTATATCCCAGGAATGCCCCTGGCTTGAGGACAGCAATGATGCCCTTATTGTGGCAGAGAAATTAGGGATCCCTTTCCAAACAGTAGATCTCAGCGCCCAGTACAAAGAACGTATTGTAGACTATATGTTTCGTGAATACGAGCGAGGACGTACCCCTAATCCCGATATCCTTTGTAACCGGGAAATTAAGTTTGATGTTTTTTTAAAAATAGCACTCGACCTTGGAGCCGACTATGTGGCCACGGGACACTATTGCCAAAAAGGGATTATTAAGAATGCAGCCGGGGAGACACAGTATCAGCTTTTAGCCGGGAAAAGACCCTAATAAGGATCAGTCGTATTTCTTATGCCAACTCTCACAAGAACAATTGGCCAAAACCTTATTTCCTATTGGCGGTCTCCTTAAACCCGAAGTAAGAAAAATAGCAGCCGAAAATCAATTGATCACCGCAGAAAAAAAGGACTCTCAGGGACTTTGCTTTATTGGCAAGGTACGCTTACCCGATTTTTTGCAGCAACAGTTAAAGCCTAAAAAAGGAGATATTATTGAAGTACCGGCAGATGCCAATCACTATCAGCACCTTCTGCCGGATTTTGAGAATAAACAACAGGAACTGGCGTATTTTTCAGAGAAACCCCATTATAGAAAAGAAGATGGAAAAATTGTAGGAGCACATCAGGGGGCCCATTATTTTACTATTGGGCAGCGTAAAGGGTTAGATGTTGGAGGCACCAGGGAACCACTATTTGTTATTGGCACCGACGTACAAGAAAATGTGATCTATACAGGGCAGGGGAAGGCCCATCCGGGTCTTTACAGAAAGACCCTGTTTGTAAAGCAAGATGAAGTGCATTGGGTACGGCCAGATCTGGCTCTGCAGACAGATGAAACCATGGAGGTCATGGCAAGGATACGATATCGACAACCCCTTCAAAAAGCCATTTTATATCAAGTAGATGGGGGATTTTATGCTGATTTCGAAGAGAAACAAGCGGCCATAACAGAAGGCCAGTTCATAGCCTGGTATCTGGGTGAAGAGCTTATTGGGTCTGGGGTAATCTCATAAATTATAAGGTAAGGTTTATAATACTTTTGGTTTCCAACTGTCCTAATGAATAATTATGAATAATAGTATTACACAACTTTTTGGTGTTCAGTATCCCATAGTGCAAGCCGGAATGATCTGGACCAGTGGCTGGCGACTTGCTTCTGCGGTATCTAATGCCGGGGGTCTTGGACTTTTAGGAGCCGGTAGCATGTACCCTGCTGTATTAAGAGAGCATATTCAAAAATGCCAGCAGGCAACCACAAAACCCTTTGGGGTAAATGTTCCAATGCTGTATCCGGATATTGATAAACTAATGGAGATTATCACCGAAATGGAAGTGCCCATTGTATTCACTTCTGCCGGAAATCCCGCAACCTGGACTGCCTACTTAAAAGACAAAGGAATTACAGTAGTTCACGTCGTAAGCAGTGTAAAATTCGCACTAAAAGCCCAACAAGCCGGGGTAGATGCGGTTGTAGCTGAAGGATTTGAAGCAGGTGGTCATAACGGTAGAGATGAGACCACAACCCTGACCCTGATTCCGGCCGTAAAGGAGCAGTTACAAATTCCCCTGATAGCAGCAGGAGGAATTGCCACAGGGCAAGCTATGTTGGCAGCTATGGTCCTTGGAGCAGATGGGGTGCAGGTAGGCAGCAGGTTTGTAGCCTCACACGAAGCGTCGTCGCACCTGTTGTTTAAACAAAAAGTGGTGGAAGCCAAGGAAGGGGACACTCAATTAACCTTAAAAGAACTGGCCCCAGTACGTATGCTGAAGAACCACTTTTACCAGGAGATACAAGAAGCCTACAAACGCTGTGCCTCAACTGAAGAACTAAAAACCTTACTAGGTAGAGCCCGTGCGAAACACGGAATGTTTGAAGGAGACCTTGATAAAGGCGAACTGGAGATCGGTCAGGTTTCTGCGATCATTCACGACATAAAGCCGGCAGCAACTATTGTTACTGATATGATGCAAGAATATAATCAGGCCAAGAATGCAATTTACTTTTAATGACCTTAGACGTAAGCTAATACACTTACTTAGAACTAGGTATAGTTCGTTGTACCTTCAATAATATATTTATATCGTTAACCAATCGCGAAATTTCCTCCTTTTTGGTGCCATCATATATCCCTCTGATTTGCTTTAAGGTATCTACCAGTATAAAATTTGGCGTGTGGATAAAATCCTGCAAGCCTCCATCACCCTCATCTACAACAGCAAAATAACTTTTACGTGCCAGGGTATATATATGGTCTTTGTTTCCTGTGGTAATATTCCATTTAGAGACATCGGCCCCGTGTTTTAGGGCATACTTTTTTAGAACAGAAACACTGTCGTATTCTGGTGTAACTGAAAGGGACAGTAGTTTTAGCTTATCATCGTCCTTAAAGATTTCCTGAAGTTGTGCCATGTTATTGCTCATTACAGGACAAATACTGGGGCAACGGGTAAAAAAGAAATCGGCAATATAAATTGCACCTTCATAATCTGTCTGGGTTATAGTATCCCCCTCCTGATTAATCAAAGAAAAATCCATAACCCTATGTCCCTGATCTAATCCATGAAGGCTACCGTCTACCAATGCGGGATTCAGATCGGCAGGATTATAAATGGGTGGTTCACTTTTTACAGTATTAATTGGCGCAATAAAATAGGCAACTGTAATAATTAGAACAAGCATTGCAAGTGGAAAAAGCAATTTCTTCATATCCCTGGGATGAGTTTATTTAAAATAAACCAAATGGGGTTTTTATAGCACCGAATTATTAATATCAATATCGGCATGTTCCCAGGCCTTATCATATTCTTTTTTAATTTTTTGAGCTTCATCCATTTTTCCTTGTGACACAAGACTTTTGTATAGCCCCATCAAAGACCAGCCATTTTGTCTCAGGAGTTCCAAATCTTCTCTGAAGATCTTTTCGGCTTCCTCAGGTTTCTCAGCTTTTAATAAGATGGCTCCTAAGTTTTGTCGCGCAGGGATATACCACGCAGCCGGTTCTGTATATGTTAACCCATCTTCAATTGCCACTGCGTTTTCTAGATGCTTTTGCGCCTTTGCGAGATCCCCATCTAAGGCAGATAACTCACCGGCTACAATCTCATAAGCCAGCTTACCTATTGTTTCACTGGGATCGAAACCTGCAGCGATCAAATCTTTCAATGCAGGGTCTTTTAGCATTTCCTGAATGGCCTCTAGTTCTTCTTTAGCTTCTTTTGCATTGTTTTTTCTGATAAAAGCTATTCCTCTTGCATAGTGCCAAATAAGTTTAAGATGTTTAATTTCTGAATTGGGACTTGGGGTTGTTAGGATATCATTCCATTTCCCAAATCGCACATAGGCAAGCAATGGAACAGAAGCAAAATTTTGTAAAAATGGCATTTCCAATAATTCTCCTGATGGAACTTTTTCAGCAGTTTTTTTGGCTGCATCAATAGCAATATCACTGGCGCCTAACAAACTGGCCGCCGACCATAAAAAATGAATGTTATGTGGATAGTAACCCAACGGGTACATTCCTTGTGAATAACACTGCGAAATATAATCTTCATCTGCAAGTATAGCTGCCTGATTTGCCTCAACAGCGTCTAAATATCTACCAACGCGAATATAAATATGGGAAGGCATGTGAACAATATGCCCGGCGGCTGGCATTAAGCCCGCCAATTTTTCTGCACTTGGAACAGCCAGATCTGGTTGAGGTAATTCTACCATATGAATATAATAGTGATGTGATCCCGGATTGTCGGGATTTATCTGCATTGCTTTCTCGAGTGCCTTCTTGGCTTCGGCAATATTTGGTGATGGATTTCCAGCTTTGTCCCAATAGTTCCACGGAACTGTATTCATAACGGAAGCTGCATATAGTGTTTGTACATCCGCATCTTCAGGAAACTCTTTTGCAACTACAGCCATGGCTTTCATATAAGCCATATTTAATTCGGCAACATCCTTAGTCAGGTCTGTGCTGTATCTGGATGTGAGCGCATGTATCAAAGCCTGTTCCTTGGGAGATGCATTCGCTGCCCATTTTTTAGCTTTTTCAAGAGCTTCATTATATTTAATCTTACGCTCATCCAGAGGTAAGGGATCATTTATGTTAGGTCCGAGTGCATAAGCCTGTCCCCAATAGGTCATCGCAGCTTTAGGATCTAATCTGGAAGCCTCCATAAAAGAACGATGTGCTTCTGCATGGTTAAAGGCATAGGTTAGTTTTAGTCCTTGATCAAAAAATTCCTGAGCTCTTTCTTCCGAGGTTGAAATAGGGAAATGGAGGTTTCCTAAATTTTCAAATAATGGAGAAATTTGTTGGGTAGTATCTATATCTTCCAATAAGAATTTAGCTACTGTACATTTAATGGCTCCAAAAGATGCCAATTGAGATTGATCTTTTTGTTTTTCCTGGGTCGCGGGTACTAATAAAAGTACTAGTGCTAAAAAAGCTGCTGCGATAATGAATACGATGGTTTTAGGTTTCATAATGGGTATGGTTGGTTAATTGCTTAAAGTGCTAATTATAAGACACTTGAATGTACAAATTTTTAGCAAACATTAATAGGAAAACCCACGAACTTTATAAAAAGTTAGTTCGTGGGTTTAATTCAATACCCATTATTCAACTAGATATCCTTTATTTAGTAAGACCTGTTAAAGTATTAATATGTGCATCCATCAACTCAAAGGTCCCGGATAATTTTTGTATCTGCTCCTGAGCTTCTTTCCAATCTTTCTGTTCAACAGCCTCTCGTATCCCGGGCAATGTTTTTACCCCATAGCCCGTATAGAAACCAGGTGCGTATAGCTGATGCCTGAACCAGGATCTCCGTGGCAGGCCACTTACGTCTGTAAGCACCTGTTCCGTGCCCTGCATTGCTTTGTTAAGTGCCTCTTGTTTGGCAGCCGGCAATGCTTCTACCGAAACTGATTCAAAGGCTTTAATGTCCCTGGCAAGTTTGGCAAGGCTATTTTGAACCGGAGTGAAATCAAGGTATGGGATCTCTTCTTTGACCTTAGGTTTTACAAATACTTCTCTTGGATCTGCTGCCAGTTCAAAGGCGTTTTTGGATACCAGTGAGTTGTGTTTTTCAACATCCTTGCGCATCTTGTCTGTTTCATCCATGATCTCTTTTAAATAGTCCGAAACAGTAGCGTGCCATTGCGTAAACTCTAAGGGAAGCACATCGGCATTGGCAAGTCTTAATACAATTCTACCGGCCGTATTGGCAAGTGCTATTCCATAGGCGAATTCCGGATCTTTAAAGCGTTTGTAATGTGGGTAGGTATCATAGATGGTATGGTATTCCCCACCTGCATTTTCTCCTCCAAATCCTATGTTTAAAGAGGCAATACCGGCATGCTGAATAAAGGGTGTATAATCTGATCCGGATCCCAGGGCACTTAGGCTAAAGCTGTCTGAACCTCCATTTACTAATTGTGTGGCAATCCTGCGTTCTTTGATTGAGACCCCTGTTTGCGGATCCTTTACAATCCCGGCTACTTCATCTACCATGGCTTGTAAGGTATGCGATCCGCCTGCCCCAAAAAATCCACGACCGTTTCCATCCGTATTGATATACGCTACTAATTTTTCCTGTAATTCTTTTTCGTGATCTTCCACCCACTCGGTAGAACCAATAAGGCCCGGCTCTTCGGCATCCCAGGCACCGTATACGATAGTTCGTTTAGGGCGTTGACCTTTCTTTGCCAATTCTCCTACTACCCTGGCTTCTTCCATAAGAGCGATCATACCACTGACAGGGTCATTGGCTCCATGAACCCAGGCATCGTGATGATTACCACGCATCACCCACTGGTCAGGATATTTAGAGCCTTTAAGTGTTGCAATAACGTTATGGGCAGGGGTTAGTTTCCAGTCGAATTCGAGTTTTAAATGTACCCTGGCAGGTCCCGGACCTATATGATAGGTGATGGGTAGTCCTCCTCTCCATGAGGCAGGAGCAACCGGACCTTTCAAGGCTTCCAAAAGAGGTTGGGCATCTTCATAGGAGATGGGCAATACCGGTATTTTGGTGATCGTTGGCGCATCTTTTTTGTCGAGTCGTTTGGCGTCTTTGGTAGCTCCATATCCCGGAGTTAACACATCACCAGGATACAAAGGCATGTCCATCACAGAGCCTCTTTGAACTCCTGTTTTATTTTTAAAGGCACCCTCCGGATACACATCGCCTCTCACATAGCCGTCATCTTCAGGATCGGAATAGATAATACATCCAATGGCTCCTTTTTCAGCGGCCAGTTTTGGTTTTATACCACGCCATGATCCGTAGTATTTAGAGATCACTATCTTTCCTTTTACATCGATCCCTAATTTTTCCAATTCTTCATAGTCACTCGGAATCCCATAATTCACAAAAACCAGTTCTGCCTCCACATCCCCGTCGGTAGAAAAAGCATTGTAACCAGGTAACAAGGCATCACCCTGAGCAGTATATGGATCTCCCTCAACCGCCACGGCAGTTAGTTTTGCCTCATAAGGAACAGGGCCTACCAATTCCAATTCACGGATCTTGGGATAAGGGAAAAGAATATGATAGGTTTCTATTTTGGTATCATATCCCCAGGATTTGAATTGCTCGGCCATCCATTCTGCATTTTTTCTTCCGTATTCTGTGCCCACCCAATGAGGTTCGGCAGCCAATTTTTGCATCCATTTATCCAGGTTCTCAGCCGTAAGTTCAGCTTCAAAAGAAGTCTCCAATTTTAGCTGGGTCGGGATATTTTGAGGTGCAAACCCTGTAATGGACTGTGCGTACAAATACCCGCCTGCAATAGTGAAAAGACATGAAAATAATATTGATCTAAGCATCAGAATAGTTTTTAGTGAATATAGTTATTTAGAGGTTTAATTTTATATTAAATCTGATCGATGAAAAGGCTGCATAATAATGGGTAAATGCCCCTAAAACCATGCCTGATCCAACTTCAGAATAGTGCGCAAAAGAACATTGGCCCCATTTGCCATATCTTCCGGGGAGGTGTATTCTTTTGGAGAATGACTAATACCACCAAGACTTGGAACAAAGATCATTCCTACGGGGGCTATGCGTGCCATATCCTGAGCATCATGCCCGGCGCCGCTTTGCATCTTCATGGTACCCAAGTTCAATTCCCCGGCCGCTTGGGTGATAAATTTCTGGATGTTGATGTCTGTAAAAGCGGGTGCGGAGGTCGCATCGATAGGCGTAAACGAAAAAGTAGTTCCCATTTCATCTTCAATGGCTTTGGCCCGACTTTTCATGGCTTCGAAAAGTTGCATTATTTTTTCAGATGAAAGATCACGGATTTCCAGGCTTAACTGTACCTCTCCCGGAATGACGTTAGGGGCACCGGGAAAAGCCGAGATACGACCTACTGTCCCTACCTGATTTCCCTCAAAACTGTTGGTCACTTCATTGACAGCCAAAATAAACCTGGATGCCGCCAACAAAGCATCCTTCCTCATGGACATAGGCGTGGTGCCGGCATGATTTGCAAACCCCTTTATGTTTACATCCCACCATTTTATCCCAACAATGCCATCCACTACACCAATATCTTTTTGCTCCCTTTCCAGGATCCCACCTTGTTCAATGTGCAGTTCCAGGAAGGCTGTGAAGCTGCCCTCAGGACGCTGAACCTCTTTAATTCGTGCGGCATTGCCCCCTAATCTGTTGATGCCTTCCCTCATAGAAAACCCGGTACTGTTTACAACATTTAATGCATCCTGCTCCAACTCTCCTACCAATGCTCTGCTACCCATGACACCGCCTTCCTCATTCGAAAAAATATAGACTTCAAGAGGATGTTCGGTTTGAATCTTCGCTTCATTCAGCGTTCTAATGACTTCAATAGCCGCGAGTGAACCGACGCAACCGTCATAATTACCCCCATTAGGAACCATATCAATATGAGAACCAAAGCTTATAGGTTTTAAATAACGGTCCTTCCCGGCTCGTTTCCCGATTATATTTCCTGCAAAGTCAACACTGACTTCTAGTCCCGAAACTTGCATGAGCGAAATTAGATAGGCACGGCCCTCCAGGTCGGCATCACTGAAAGCAACCCTGTTGGTCTCTCCATTCTCCATCATACCTGACTTTGCCAGCGTTAGGATGGTGTCTTCCAATCGATCCTGATCAACTAACGGGACCTCCTGAGCTGAACTGTAATAACTACACCAAAAAAAGAATAGACAAAATAAAGGGCTAGGTTTCATGACCGAGGAATTTATACCAAGATAAAAAACTATTGGATTATTATCTGCGTCTCTCTGTTATTTCAAATCAATGCTGTCTATTTCCAATCTGAATTCCTCAGCTTTTTTATTTCCAATCAAAAAGGCCACTTCTTCGATCTGTTCTCCGGGAAAGGGAGGCATGTCTAAAAATCGCCCCCTGAATTGCGGGACCATTTTTTTAAGGGGAATAGAAATAGTTTCCCAGCTACCGCTGGTTTTTATCGTCATTGCATAATTATAATAATCTGAGGCCCTGGCCTTTAGTCTTACCTGATAGTTCTTTCCATCACCTTTCAGTCGAACAACAAGCAATGAATACTCACTTATATCCAAAGTTTGGAATCGATGTTGTACAAGCGAAAATCCCCCATTATTCTCAAGGGAAACAACCCCCTGAAAAATGCCATACCCCTCGTCACTGACAGCCAGTCGACCTTTTGAGAGTCCACCCATCACTCCGTCGTTGACCACGGTCCAGGAATTCAGATCAACATCTTTGGAGAATTCAAATAAAGTAAATGATGCTTGCATTATAAAATAAAACAATATAAGGACAATCCATCTCATTTGGAATAATCGGTATTAATGATCTCTCGGATACCTTCCAAATAGGGAGTAGCTGCAATTCCAAATCGTTTATCAATTTTATTACTGTTAAAGACATAGTCACGATCGTACTGGTAAAGCATTTCTACAGTTTCCTTCATAATGGGAACGAAAAGCCCTAAAACCCGAACCATAAACTTTGAAACCACACGGTATTTCGGATGGACTTCCATTTCTTTTGAAATGGCCATGATCCATTCTTTGCCGGTCATCGGCTTTGATGCTGTAGGCAGGTGCCATACCTGATTATAAGCATCTTCCGTATTTCCCAATAAGGCGGTAGCCATGGCGGCATCTGGAACATAGGTAAAGGAGTGTTTATATGCATCAGATACAAGCCAGTTGGCTTTTTTGCCTGCCGCCAGGTTATTAAGGACGGTTTCCGTTAGTAAACTTGTATTCTTGATGGAAGGGCCATAAAAATCTGCAGACCTTGCTATGATCGCATTTAATGTTCCGTTTTCTATTTCATTAAGGATCATCTGACTAATTTGTGCACGCACTGCTCCTTTCTTGCTGCTGGGGTTTACAGGGGTAGATTCGTCCATGCCATTTAGATGATCCGGGTCATACATATATATATTGTCAAAAAATACCAATTTGCACTTCGCCTCCTTACAGGCATCGATCACAGATCTTATTAAATTAGGCCAGGCAGATCGCCAAACTTTGTAGCTGTATGGAAGCCCCACAGTAATATAGACAACATCAGAACCTCGAATTGCCTGTTTCACTTGCGTAGGATCCATAAGGTCTGCCGCAAAAAGTTGATCGGTTTCATTTACCTTAAAAGGTTTACGACTTACCAACCGGATATCTGTTGTGTATTTGGTGAGCTCAGTAGCGAGCGCCACCCCTATGGCACCCCCGGCTCCTAATATTGTTTGCATCTCTATAATAGTTTAAAGAATTACCTTTAAAATTAATAGATTAATCCATATGATTCAGTTCAGCACATATTAATGTTGCGTTATCTTTGCCAAAAATTATTTAAGAGGTGTTCTATCTTTCGATTGACATTTTAGGAACAATAGCCTTTGCCATTTCTGGTGTGTTGGTGGCCATGGATAAAAAGCTCGATCTTTTTGGGGTGTTTATCATTGCCTTTGTAACGGCAGTTGGAGGTGGCACTTTGCGAGACATGCTAATCGGAAATACACCAGTGGTGTGGATGCGTGAGTCCATATACACCTTTACGATCCTCGGTGCCGTTATTTTTGCGATCCTGTTCAGGGAACGATTACGGTACTTACGAAAGTCTTTGTTTTTGTTTGACACGATTGGGATCGGACTCTATACGATGGTAGGTATTGATAAGGGGCTTCAGGCCGACCTAATTCCCATCATGTGTATTGCTTTGGGAACCATCACCGCCAGTTTCGGGGGGGTGATCAGGGATATTTTGTGCAATGAGATCCCGGTGATCTTTCGAAAAGAGATCTATGCTACAGCTTGTATCCTGGGTGGCGGCAGTTATTTTTTGATCAAAAAACTTCCGATTATTGAAGAATATGCCTTCGTAATCGCCATTCTGATGGTAATTGGAATCCGATTGTTGGCAGTGAGGTTTAAGATTGCCCTGCCAAACATTTATCGCAAAACATCTGAGTAGGTATCTATTTTACAATTTCAGCCTTGAGAATATTGATATTTTTCGAAGGCCAATCTCCGTCATCAACCGGTTGTTGATTGATTAAGTCAACGACATCCATTCCTTCAACAACCCGACCAAAAGGCGTATAGTTCCCATCGAGATGATAGGAGCCCGGTTTGGTCACCACAATAAAAAACTCATACGGACTTGCAAGCATATGGGGGTTATCCATTTCGCTGCTTGGCATGGAGATGGTTCCCCGATGGTGTTTATAGCCTTTTCGGGTATCCGGGGGCAGGAGATAACGACCAATTTCTCTTCGTTTGCGTGCGGTTGCCTTGTTATCAGCATTACCCCCCTGAATGATAAAGTCTTTCACTACCCGGTGAAACATGGTATTGTCGAAATAACCCTGTTTTGTGAGGTAAATAAAATTGGCCTTGTGATACGGAACATTGTCATATAATTCCACTGTAAAGTTCCCGAGATTTGTCGTTAATTTAACCCGGGTGGTGGGCAGTCCTTTTTGGTAGTTAAAAAAGAAATCGATCGCATTCTCCTCTGTAAGTACAAAAGGTTCTTCTTCCTTCTTTATTTCGGATAAATTTTCCTTAATTGTGCTGGTATCTCTTTGCAAGTTTTCTGTTGGTTTTGCCTCGTTTTGAAGCTCAGTTTTTTCTTTTGGAGCATCCCGGCAGGCACCTAAAAAAAATAATAGTATAATTGCGGTGTATTTTAGCTTTTGGAGGATCATGGATTATACAAAATTTACGGAACAGATTCCAAAAATAAAAAATCTACCGCTACCGGGCAGGGCTGCACACTATAAAATGGCCCCGGAAGTCCGTATCCGTGAATTGGAGTCGGGTGCCATCATCAAAAAGAATCCTAAAAAAGCAGGAGTTATGGCACTGTTTTACCCCGATGCCAAACATCTCACTCAGGTACTGCTAATTCTAAGACGTTCATATAAGGGCGTGCATTCTAATCAGGTGGCCTTTCCCGGGGGGAAAGAAGAAAAAGGGGATTCATCTATTTTAGCAACTGCCCTGCGCGAGACCTATGAGGAAGTTGGGGTAAAGCCGGAGCACGTTGAGGTAATAAGAAGTATGAGTGAAGTGTATATTCCTCCCAGTAATTTTTGGGTTCAGCCCTACGTGGGCCTCTATAAAAACCCTGATCCTTTTATTTTACAGCAAGAGGAGGTAGAACAACTGATAGAAGTGCCTTTGATGCAACTTATGGATGATGCCTATCTTAGCACTCAGGTCCTGTCAACATCCTATGCCAAAAATATTGAAGTTCCGGCCTTCGAATTAAATGGTTTTACGGTTTGGGGCGCCACGGCCATGATGTTAAATGAGATTCGGGAACTAATTAAACAAGTAGTATAACCCTAATTTCGTAGTTTTGTAGTCTATGCCTTTACTAAAAAGAAATCCATTTGGACATATCCTCCTCCTTAAATTATGGTTGATCAGGATACTGGGGCTTATGACCCACCAGCGTTATAAAGGATTCAATACCCTGGAAATAGATGGGTCTGAAATTATACGTGACTTACCGGAGACCGGTGTACTTTTTGTGAGCAATCACCAGACGTATTTTGCGGATGTTGTAGCCATGTTCCATGTATTTAATGCCAGTTTAAGTGGTCGTGCAGATTCTATTAAAAATGTAGGCTACCTCTGGAGTCCGAAATTGAATATCTACTATGTGGCCGCTGCAGAAACCATGAAAAAAAGTCTTCTTACCAAGATCCTGGCGTATGTGGGTTCTATCAGTATTGAACGTACCTGGAGGGCACAAGGGCAAGAGGTGAACAGGCAGGTAAAAATGAGCGATATTTCTAATATAGGGAAGGCCTTAAATGACGGATGGGTAATTACCTTTCCACAGGGGACCACTACTCCATGGAAACCGCTCCGCAAGGGAACTGCCCATATCATTAAGAAATACAAGCCCGTAGTTGTACCTGTGGTGATCGATGGGTTTAGGCGCTCTTTTGACAAAAAAGGACTACATGTAAAAAAGAAGGGCATCTTACAATCTATGGTGATCAAGGAGCCTCTTGAAATTGACTACGAAAATGAATCGGTGGATTCAATCATAGAAAAACTTGAATACGCCATTGAGCAGCATCCTTCCTTTTTAAAAGTGATACCTCAGGAGGAGCTTTTGGCATATGAAGAAGCCAATAAACAACGAAAATGGAGAAAGAAAGCCTAGATTTCCAATCGCTTTAATTCCCGGTAATTCTTCCCTAATTTCCGTAATAATAAGCCATAAATTAAGAAATAGATCAGGCCTAAAAAGGCTGTACAGAGAATTCCCATTGCTATCAGAATTCCTACTACCACGTATTTTATATTAGTAATGGATTGATCAGCAGCTTTTTCTTCCAGATTCAGTGCATGTATAAAAGTGTCTCCATCGCTTAAAGCAATACCAACAGCAATGAGAAGGAAACTAAATAGGAAAATAGATAGGGCAAAAAGGATATAATTTTTTACTGTCTTTCTGGTTCTCATGATCTTGTGCATTAACTCCTTGGCGTTATCCAGCGCTGAGATCTCACGATACCTTTGATAAAACTGATAGATAAAGTAAAAAACTATCAGGTACTGTACAATAGTGATGCCCCACATCAAATTCTTGAGGCCCAGGCCTTCATAAAATTCCATACCTTCCTTTGCCGATGGAAGAAGATAGAGTAGTTGAGGCAGTAAAAATTCAATAATACTTATGATAAAGATCCACTTCACAATTGAGGAAGATCGCTTCCAGATCATCGCGTACAATTGATCATATGATAATTTTGGAAGCTCAGATTCTTTACGTTTCCAATCTTTCTTTAGCAATTCTAATTCGTCCATCATCGTTCTAAGGATTAAGAATTGTTCTTAATTTTGTTTTTATTCGGTTCATTTTTACCCTTGCATTTACTTCACTGATCCCAAGGGTATCCGATATTTCGCTGTAATTCTTATCTTCCAGATACAAGAATACCAAGGCTTTTTCTATGTCCCCTAATTGCTTAACAGCTTTATACATAAGTGTTAATTGTTGTTCCTGAGTTGGATCGTATTCATCTGCTTTTATCTTAAATATGACCGAATCAAAGTCTTGAGTTTGCACCTTTCTTTTTGACTTTCTGTAGAGTGTTATCGCCGTATTCAGGGCAACTCTGTACATCCAGGTACTAAACTTTGATTCTCCTCTGAATTTAGGATAGGCTTTCCATAGCTGAATGGTTATTTCCTGGAAAAGATCATTATGAGCATCTCTGTTATTTGTATACAGGCTACAGACTTTGTGAACAATATTTTGATTGTTCTCTAGCTCAGTCACAAATTGATGCTCCAGTTCTTTGTTCACTCAGGCCTGCTGGTTTCTGTGATATTAGTATTGCTTCCTTCATGTTTGTTACAAAAGGAAAAAGATATTATAAAAGTGTTTCCATAAAGTGTTCGGAAGTCCCTAAAATAATTTTTGTATTAATTCCTGTAATCAAGGGCAGGGGAACGATCTCCAAGGAGGGGAATGTACTTAAAATCGGCACCTCTTTGCGTCAAAAATTCCTCCTTTGCTTTTGCAACCAGGGCCGGATCTTTAAATAGGTCCATAGCGGTTAAGGTTAGTGCTTTGGCGGCTACCATCATCCCTTTATTACCAATGGAAGTACCTCCGGCCGCTACAGCCTGCCAGCTATGAGCCGGGGTGCCGGGAACCCATGTGGCGGTTCGCAACCCTACTGTCGGGACCGCAAAACTTACATCTCCGACGTCTGTGGAGCCAGATGCACTGGCAGTGGTTTCATATGGCTGTACCGCGGCGGCAGCGGCAATATCTGCCTGCTTATACCCCATACTAATGGCTATTTTTTCTGCAAATGCTTTTTCTTCCGCGGTGTAGGTAATACCACCTATTTTATTCAGATTATCATACATGACTTTTTGTAACGTAAGGTTGGGTAATAATTCATGGGTTCCACCGATCATCTCATAGTCCATCGTAGTGCCTGTACCCATGGCTGCTCCTTCCGCCGCTTTAACAATCCGGTCAAAGATCTCTATCACCACATCGCGTTTATAATGACGGGCATAATAGTAAACTTCTGCAAAATTAGGAACCACGTTAGGGGCTTTTCCACCATCAGTGATCACATAATGGATCCTGGCCTCCTGTGGAATATGTTCACGCATCATATTCACCATCATATTCATGGCTTCCACGCCATCTAAGGAAGAACGACCCTTTTCCGGAGCACCCGCAGCATGGGCAGAGATCCCATAAAAACGAAATTTCGCCGACTTGTTTGCCAGGGCTGCTCCTGCACTGGCGGCATTAGACGCTCCAGGGTGCCAGTGTAAGGCAACATCCACATCATTGAATAAGCCTTCCCGGACCATATATACTTTTCCACTTCCACCTTCTTCTGCAGGACAACCGTAGAAGCGTATTGTACCTTTGATATTATTAGTCTCCATCCAATTTTTGGTTGCAATGGCCGCAGCCGTGGAAGCCGTTCCAAATAAATGGTGTCCGCAAGCATGTCCCGCAGCTTTTCCGGCTGTTTTTTGCATAGGCACTGCTTCCTGGGACAGGCCGGGCAGGGCATCATATTCCCCCAGGACAGCAATGATGGGGGAACCGATTCCATATTCTGCGATAAATGCCGTTGGAATTCCCGCTACCCCTTTTTTAACTGTAAATCCTTCCTTTTGTAAGGTAGCTTGCAATAATGCAGAACTCTTTTCTTCCTGATAGCCCATTTCTGCTAACTCCCAGATCTCCTGTGCTATATCTCCATAGCCTGCTGCTTTTGAATCCAGATTAGTAAGGACGACGTCTGCATCACTTTGAGCGTTCAAAACAAGGAACATACAAAAGGAACTGCCTAAAAGAAGAAATTTTTTCATTGTAATATTTTTTAGTGTTGTTAAATATAAGAAATGAGCCTCTAACAAAGAACCTCAACATTAAACATTATTTAGATTGCTTAAGGGACTAATTTCTTGGATGATATTGCTCCATTACCTGAGCCAGGTGTGTGCGATCCAGGTGCATATAAATTTCAGTTGTGGTAATGCTTTCGTGCCCAAGCATTTGTTGGATGGCCCTGAGATCGGCTCCGTTTTCCAATAGATGGGTGGCAAAGGAATGCCGGAATGTATGAGGACTAATCACTTTTTTAAGCCCAATTTTCTCACCTAATTGTCTTACAATGGTAAAGATCATGGCCCTGCTAAGTCCCTTTCCTCGCCTGTTCAGGAATAGAATATCTTCACTTCCTTTCTGGATCTTCTGATGCACCCGCACCTGATGCCTGTAAATACCAATATATTTTTTGTTGAGACGGACTAATAGGCACAAATCGCTGTTTATTTCCCTTGCCAGTTACTTTTATAAAGTCTTCTTCAAAGAAGAGATCTGATATCCGTAAATGGATGAGTTCCGATACCCTCAAACCACATCCGTAAAGTGTTTCCAGCATGGCTCGGTTTCGCTCTCCTTCAGGTTTTGAAAGATCTATTGCCATGATCAGATCATTTATTTCATTTAACGACAATGTATCCGGGAGTTTTCTCCCTAATTTTGGGCGATTCAATAAGTTCCATCGGATTATCTGAGCGGTAATCCTCAAAAACGAGGTAGGAAAAAAAACTGCTAAGGCCAGAAATAATGCGGGCCTGAGATCTGGCAGAAAGGGATTTCCCCAATTCGTACACAAATTGTGAAAGCATCTCTTTATTGATGGAGGTAGGCTTGTCATCGCTTTTAACCTTTACCAGATACAGCTGAAGCTTACGTACATCGCGCTGATAGTTTTGGATTGTATTTTCAGAAAGACCTCTTTCTATCTTAAATAATGCCTATAGTCTTGCAATGCCCTGTCCCAGTTCATAGTTTAAAGATAGGTCTATTGAGATTAAATAGATAGAATTATACCAGCTACAACCATTTTTTATGGTTTGGCAACAAAAATGAGGCTTGTTAAGTTGAAGAGATTAGTTTTGGATGAATACCTAAACCAACAAAATGATGAATAAATATATATTTCTATTGGCCGGACTTTTTTTATGTACAGGCCTTTCTGCGCAGGAAGGTATAAAGCTTGGTCTTCATGGTAGTTTTCCCTTTAATGATTTCAGTGATGCCGTAGTACTTGCCGCCGGGATCGATGTAGGGTATATGCATGCCTTGGGGGAAGTGGTAGATGCGGGAATTATGACCGGATTTATAAATGGCTTCCCTGATAATTTTGATGGCGGATCCGATCTGCCCAAGTGTACAATTTCTTCCGTTGGCCGCCTCGTTCCGTATCTGGCCTTCCAATTCCTTTTCTATTGGAGGTGATGTTGGTCAGGCTTTTGGAATCAACCCTGGCACAAATGATGGAGGGCTGTACTATAAGCCTACCATTGGATATCTGTTTGGAACTAATACCGAGGTAAATCTTTCCTATACGGGGATTAAGCTCGATGGTGCCACCTGGTCTACGGTTAATGTAGGAGTTTTACATACTTTCCAGGTCAGGCCCCGCAGATTGTAATTAATTTCTTAGCTACCCATTCATTCTTTTCTTAGGTTCTTGTACGCTCAGGAGAAAGTACCTTTCTTTGTGAAAGCGTAACTATTCCCTACTTTTAGCCTATGAAGATCATTATTATAAACGGTCCTAATCTAAACCTGCTTGGTAAAAGGGAAACAGAAGTATATGGGGCTACCGGTTTTGAGGAATATTTTTCTCAGCTTCAAATGAAATACAAGGACATTCAATTGGCCTATTTCCAATCGAACATTGAGGGCGAGCTCATAGACAAGATCCAGGAAGTTGGCTTTAGCTACGATGGGATCATCTTAAATGCAGCAGCCTATACACACACTTCTGTTGGCCTGGGCGATGCCGTAAAAGCCGTGACTACACCGGTGGTAGAAGTACATATCTCAAATACCTTTAACAGGGAAGATTTCAGGCACGTCTCCTATATTTCGGCAGGAGCTAAAGGGGTCATATTGGGATTTGGACTTCAAAGCTACGAATTGGCTCTTCAGAGTTTCCTGTAAATTTTATGTTGAGTTTAGGTAAAACCTTACTTATTATAAGGTAAAACCTTAATTATATTAGTTTTTGTAGTATCTTTAGTTCACCCCATGCTTTTCAAAACTTATCTCTACAAATTATACTTGGACTTTTCTCATCAATTATTTGCTGAGAAATATTGAAGGATCTTATAAATTTTGGTTATGGCAAGATTGGTTTATACTTCTTGCCTTAGGTAAAATTTCTTAGCATCTCTTCCACAGTTGGCTAGGGTACTTTAATAGGATGTATGTGAATACATGCTATTTTTAATAACCAACAAGTCAACCAAATGATTACAAGGCTCGCTTTCTCACACCCCAACGTAAAATTTACATCGTCCAATTTTAAAATTATCTTTCGCAGGTTCTTCACCCTGTTCCTTTTACTATGCTTTTGTCTTCCTGGGCATGGACAAAAGAAAAATAAGAACAATAAGAAAGACGAGGATATCACTGTTAGTTCCTGTATTCTGGATATGGGCAATGGCATGTACCGCGTTAATTTCAGCTACAACAATCCTAATGATAAGGTTATCATAGTAGCGAAGGGATTGAGTAAATTGGTAATAAAAAAAGGGAAAAAGCGCACTACTTCTTTTGCTCTCAATCGATTTGAACCCGGAATCGTAGAGAATGCCTTTTTTGTAGATTTCCATGAAATGGAATTTGTCCAATGGACCCTCAAAAACCCAGGCGGGAAAACGAAAAAATCAAAAGCCGATAGTAACTCGGCCATGTGTCCGGAGCCGCCTGTCATTATACCAGTCTATGGACAGGAAGGGGGGAAATCTGACACTACAATAGGCCTTGAACTCACCTCACTGGCCGAAGGAAACGCCGGGGATGAACCTTCTAATATTGTTTATCAGATAAATGAGGAGGAGGAAGTTCTACTCGAAATTGTCCCTGCAAACGGGCAAATGCAGGCGGTTCTCAGTCTTCTCAGCAGTACCTACGGAAGAACCTACAGTCAGGATCCCATGGTATCCGATTTTGTAGTAGATCCTGCCCGTATCTTGTCTACAGGTCTTGCTACCATAGATGTATTCTTTCCTATAGACCAATTGTTAACTCTTAACTCCGTAACAACTATCAATTTTATCAGGCCATTGTACACCCCCATCAGGTTGGAGGGTGTTGTAAGCACTCAAGGTGATGTGGCTATGTTAACCAATGCAGTCAGAGAAGCCTATGTAGTGGGTAGAGAGGAAGACGGAACAGCTATAAAAGCCAATGGTGCAGGGGTTAAGATCGGGATCATTTCTGATAGTTTTGATAAACAACCCGCCAGCGAAGGACAGCCCTCCAGGGCAACGGTAGACTCGCAGAATGGTGACTTGCCGGGCACAGGAAATCCGAACGGATATCTTACGCCAGTAGATGTAATAAAGGACTTTCCTTACGGCGTGGCCAGCGATGAAGGGCGTGCCATGCTTCAGATTGTTCACGATGTGGCACCCGGAGCAGATTTGGCATTCAGTACGGGAGTATTATCTCCCCGTGACTTTGTATTGGCCATTCAGGATCTCGCGGCTGCAGGCTGTGACATCATCACCGACGATATTACTTACCCCTTTGAACCCTTTTTCGGGGAAGGTCTGATCTCGGATGCCATCAGGGAATTTACTACCGGGGAAGGCAACAACGGGAATGCTTATTTTACCTCTGCAGGGAACTTTGCAGACAGAGGATACCAGAGCTTGTTCATTCCGTCTTCTGCCTCGCCAGTAACGAATATCCCTGCACTCGATGATGCCACTGCCCATGTCTTTGGCCAGAATCCCGATCTTTCTGAAGACATTTTTCAACAGATTTCAGTGATTCCAGGTACCTATATGATTGTATTGCAATGGGCAGAAGGCTTAGCTTCTCAAAACAATAGCGCCGAGCCACCACAGACCTGGATATCTTCCTGGTTGATGATAACGGAAATCTGATTGTGGGAAATAACAGGATTAATACCAATGGTGACGCCGCCGAAGTGCTGGTCTTCCAGGCAACAGGGGTAGGCACTGCCAACATCCTCATTACCCGTTCTGCTGCCTCAGGACCATTAACGGGCCCTTTACCTATGCGTTATATTGCGTTTAGGACCAGTAGTGACGCAGGTACTGCCAACGGACTTGAATTTTTGGAATACAATCAGGGGGCGCCAACTGTTAGCGGACATGCCATGACCCCTGAAGCCATTACCGTGGGAGCAGTAGACTACCGCGTGGCGCTAAATCCCAGCGCACAGGATTTTTCTTCTTATGCCGGAATACTAGAGAACAATCAATTGCTTGAAGTAGATATTTCTGCACCTGATGGCGGCAATACTAATGTAGGATCCATCGGCCAGGATATTGCCGCGGATGAGGACTCTTTTCCTAATTTTTTCGGACTTCAGCTGCTGCTCCGCATGCTGCTGCTGCTTTTGCCTTGTTGAAATCGGCTGTTAATAGCTGGTATCCTGAAGGAGCACTGCCGGTTGAGGCACCAGATACCTCAAACCCTTTAGCAGACCAACTATTACAGGTGTTTAAAAACACTTCCGTTCCGGCAGGATCGCAGGAAATATCAGGGATCGGACTTATTAATGCCAATGCGGCCTTTCAGGTTTTGGCTTCTCAGACTGCGGTTTTGACAGGACTGGCTGTGGAGGAGGGCAAGGTGCCCAGTCAGGAACCCTTTGAAGTAACCATTAATGGGAAGTATTTCCCGACCACGGAACCCCCTGTAGTTATCTTCGACGATGAAGAACTGGAAATTCTTGAGGGGAATACAGATACTGAGATCAAGGCTATAGTAGGGCCTTTTGCTGGTAACCCAGAACTTTTAGTCCTGACCAATGCCAAAACACCGGGAGGAAGTGATGGAGGGTTGTCTAACGGACTTAACTTTTTCTCGGATGGGAAGATCGCTTTGAATATTATCGTAGAAGATCTTGAAATTGAGTTTGGGGATTCTTACGAATTTACCTTTAGAGTTGAAGGCTTGCCAGAGCCATATGCAGATGGTATCCCGGAAGGTGAAACACTAAATTCTGTCCTGACAGACTTAGGCTTGCCGGTGCTACCCGAAATTGTGCTTAGTTCCACAGCCACAGGTCCATTCCCGGATGTGAATTTTTATGCCATTTCACCTAATTTTGGCGAAGTAGTACTAAGTCAGGAACAAACAGACGCCTATCAGATTAATTTGATCAATGGCTTATTAACTATCAACAGAAAAAACCTGATCGTTAAACCGGCTGATCTTTCTATCGTTTACGGGGAGTCAATCAACGTACTTTTGAACTATTTTGGAGAGGACGAAGAAACCCTTGACTCCGATTTGGAAGAGGCCATTCGAAATGCTCATAATGCAGACTTTTTTAAGGATGATGATCCAAATACTGATGACAATACCTTACTCGTTATCAATAAATTAAGAGCTGTAGTTAATTCTGAAAATATTTTAGGTCTATTGAATTCTGGTAGCAGCTGGATGGCCAGTGAGAAGATCATTCAGAATAAACTACGTGCTGTAATCAATGGAGAATTGAACCTTGTTGATCTGGAGACGCAAAACTTCGATAACTATTTTGCTGCTGTGGATGATCCGATTGGAAATAAGCTGCGGGCAGTAATAAATAAACTACGGGCAGTAATTAACGGGGAAGATTTGTTGAATGGCAATATAAAACTTCAACTCAACCCCGAAAATGAAGAAGAAGAAGCTATACCAAATAAATTAAGAGCAGTAATTAATAGTACCAGCTTGTTGAATCAGGAAGGAGAAACTGGTTTTGGGGCCTATAATAAAATCTTTGCAGTGGTTGATTTTGAAGATGGTAGTCCTGCTGATGAAAATGGAGACCCAATTGATCCCGATGATGCAGATTTAACCAGGTATATGCCACTAACCTATTGAGCAGTTTGGATGTGACTGACTGTGTAGATCCATCTAAAATGTATCCTGGAGCGATTTTGATCCAATTTTGGAATTAATTTCAACACACAATATCAATCTGGTAATCTTAATGTTTCCCCTGCTACCTTGTCTGTGGAAACACCAGACCTGTCTTTTGAGTTTGGTACAACCATAACCACGGAGCTGGTAGCATCCTATCTTGAAAATTGCGATTGCCGCGGATTAAACATTGAAGGGTACGTTTATAACGAAGATGAAGCAACCGTGTTTCCGGATGGGATTCCCTATTATTTTGAAGATGTGACCAATGCTGATAATACATATTTAATTAATGATGATACAGTTACTATACCGGCAGGAAGCTATTTTGTGAAGATCAGCGATCCACAGAATTATACGGCTGTTTTTGTTGAGGATATCGGCATTCTTACAGTTAACAATAAAGAGTTGATTGTAAGCGGGAATAATGATGGTGAACCCTATGAAATTGTTTATGGAGGAGGGCTTACTCCTGAAATTCTTGAACCACTGATCGCCATAAGCGGCCTCGCGGATGAAGTGATAACGGATATTTTCCAAGATGGTATTATTCCGTATTTCCTGGAAGAAGTATCTGAAGAGCCCCAGGTGTTTAGTCTTGAGGATCAGATTAACGCAGGGAATACGTGGTCCGGATTACCATGCCAGAAAGCAATTATTCCCTGGTATACGAAGATCCCCTGGTCATCAGGATAGTCAAAAAAGAATTGACCTTTAATGCAGATTCCTTCGAAAAGGTCTATGGAATTCCAATTACCTCAGAGGATATAAACAAATTCGACAATCCTTCCGAAAGCGCAACACCTGTGCTGCAAGGTTTTGAATATGAGGATACTGCCGGTGACATTTTCGGAGAGGAAATTCCTTATGTGTTTATTCCTTCTGATTCCGAACAGGAGTTTCCACTGAGGGATGCATTAGTAGCAGGCAACTATCAGATAAGAATTGAAACTCAGGTTGTGAATCAGTTGACCAACTATACGATCTTCTATGAAGACGGGCAAGGAGAAAATAATTCCCTTGAGATCACGAAAGCAGAACTGACCTTTAATGCGGATTATATAGAAAAGGAATATGGGGAGGAAATCACAGCATCGAATATCCTAAAGGATGGAGTTGAAAGTCAGGTATTGCAGGGCTTTGCCTATGAGGAAATCCGGGCGACTTGTTTGGGGCATCCATCCCTTATGTGTTAGTTCCTGAAGGGGAAGAAGGAGAAACTGAAATACCTTTTGGCTCATGCTTGGATGTTGGCTTTTACAACATCAGGATTGCAAATGAGGCTGTGGAACAGTTGGCCAACTATACGGTCTTATATCAAGATGGTGAAGGGGCCAATAATAAATTGGCAATTACCAAGGCTGATTTATTTGTTTGCATAGGCGATGTCGAGATCCGGGAAGGGGACCTCCTTACCCAGGATATGATAAATGCTACGATCTCTTATCTGTGTGAAGATGATGAGAGTATATTCTTACCAAATGGTATTACCTATGTAGTAGTTGAGGAGATAGATGGAAAACCGGAAGAAACGATTATTCCAAGTGGAGGCCTTGTATTAGGAGAGGGAATTTATACCATCAAAATACAAGAGGTTGAGCTCACTAATTATAGTATTGCTGATGGTGAAGCCTGCAGTTCTTCAGGACAAGTAAATGTGTCAGCTTGTGGAGATGCACTGACCCTTGATTTTAGCAACTATACTTTTGATGCACTTTTTGGGAAGACCGTTTTGCAAATGTTGCTGCAGGTTTGGATGCCCTGGTAACATTGCAAACAAGGGGAACTGTCAGGGATTTTGTGATTGATGATAACAATTTCCATCAAGGTTCTGAGGATAGAAAACAATTAAGGCCTTTGGTATCCTTCACCATTACAGAAGCAGTTCCTGAGCCATATCTTGAGTATTCCATAGAGTTGGTTAATTCTGGCACCAATACTCCGCTAATATCACTGCAGACCTTATTGCAGGAGTTCTCGATGTGGATGGGGCAGTGGCATACCAGGAATATGTAGAGATCAACTTGCCACAGCAATATACTTTAGAAGGAGGCACATCCCCTTCACAGGTGGAAGTGGTTGAAAATCCCACCCAAGGGATCCTGAGGGTAAATGGGTTTAATAACTCATATACGTCTACCTTTAACGGAGAACCAAGGGTAAATGTGGAGGTATCCTATGAAGGAATGTCTTCCCTGATCTACAGGGTGGGTGCGCGAGGCCATACCGGTCAGGTTTCGACCAGGCAATTTGGGGTACAGTTCTCCTGTCTGACCAATTTCAGTTCACCCGTCAAAATGTCGGTGGAAGATTTTGGAAACCCTATGCAAACACTGCCGATGAAAGTGAATGTGTTATTTACAACAACCCTATTAGGGCCGTAAATAATTATATTTTGAATCTCGAACGGAAGGAAGAGGTTCTGGTGCAGCTACGATTACACTTACCAATATGGATACCATGCAACATTCGGTTTTTGAATTCATTGCAACGGATAGCATAGAGATTGATATGGCATTGCTAGACAGTGGTCTCTATATTGTCCAAACGAATATTGGGCACCGTCAGTGCGAAGGGTTTATAATTATTAGAAAAGAGTAGGGTATGAAAATACGGTTTTGGTCCATTTGGGGTTCCCTGCTACTGGCGGTATTCGCGCTCCATCCGAATATTATGTTGGCCCAGAACAGCCAGATCGATAGTTTAAAGAACATTGTGCAAACAGGGCAGCCAAAGACACCTCAAAGGTCGCTGCCCTGAATGCTTTGAGCCTAGAATTTATTCAATTGTGAGAATCTGACCAGGCTGAAGGGATATTGCAGACCAGGCCATAATCCTAGCGGACTAGCATTTGGATTATAAAAAAGGGAGGGCTTATGCCCTTAAAAATAAAGGAATTGCAGAATATTATCAAGGCAAATATAAGGAAGTACTGGAAATTTGGACGCAATCATTGCAGACGTTCGAAGCGATTCAGGACACTCTTGGGCATTGCCAATTTGGCAAGTAACCTGGTAGGGCAGTTTATTACGACCAGGGAAGTCATGCCAAGGCTTTGGAATATTATCTCAAATCACTCAATTTTTCTCGAAAAATTAGGTGATCCGGTAAGAATTTCATCTGCATTGATTGAATATAGGAGGTGTATATAGCCAAATGCTCGACTATGATAAGGCCTTAGCTTATTTCAGAAAAGGTAGCACATTACCTCCCTAGCTTAAATGATCAGCAAATAGAATCTGCATATTTAATGGGGATTGGGGAAGTATATAGTAAAAGAAGTGATCATCTAAATGCCTTAAATTATTATAAAAAGGCTATGTTGATCAATAAGGATTCTCCAGATTATGCCCACACCCTTACGATGATTGGGAAGGAAGAGGAACAACTAGGAAATACTCAAAAGGCAATCGAATATTTTAATTTGGCCTATGAGGTTGCCAATATATCGGATCTTACCTTAGATAAGGTACAGACCTTATTAGCAATAGGCAATGTCTATAGGACCATAAATGTAAGGCAAGCCCTTAAATCATATCAAGAGGCAGAAGTATTAGCTATCGATATAGACAGTAATGAGGAATTAAGAGATATTTATGAGGGAATGGCTTTGGCTTATTATTCGACAGGGGACTATAAAAATGCCTATGCCTATCAAAACAAATACTTAGATTTAAAGGATAAGATCTTTAACATAGAGACCGATGACAAAATCCGCGGTGTTCAATTCGATTTTGAAATAGAAAAGGATGAATTAGTACGCGAAAAACGTACAGATATTGGAGAAAGAATTAACCAGATCACCGGAGTTGTTGGCCAAACGCCAGAAATATGTCATTTATGGTACTGTTTTGGGTCTTATTCTTGGTCTTTGTACTTGCCGTAGGCGTCCTACAAACGATACCGTTATGTAAAGAAAACCAACAAGATCATAGAAGTAGAGAAGGAGTAGGTCCGAAAAATTACTGTTAAATATCCTACCTGAAGAGACTGCCCTTGAATTAAAAGAGCACGGGAAAGTGGCCGCCAAGAAATTTGAATCTGCTACCATTCTGTTTTCAGATTTTAAAGGCTTTACCAGCTATGCCCAGAACCTGTCTCCGGAAGACCTGGTACGTAGTGTGGATTATTATTTTTCCAAATTCGACCAGATCATGGATAAATACGATCTGGAAAAGATAAAGACCGTTGGGGATGCCTATTTGTGTGCCGGGGGCTTACCGTTCCCTACCACTGATCATCCTCTAAAAATGGTAGAAGCGGCCTTTGAATTTGTGCAAGTAATGGAAGATATGAAGACCAACCCACAACCGGGAATAGTTTCCTTCGATGTGCGGATTGGGATCAATACAGGTCCGGTAGTGGCCGGGGTAGTGGGTCTAAATAAGTTTGCCTACGATATCTGGGGAGATACGGTAAATGTCGCTTCCCGTATGGAAACCATGTCCGAACCCGGCCGTATCAATATCTCCGAGAATACCTATCAGCTCATTAAGGATGTATATGAATGTGAATTCAGAGGGAAGGTAGATGTGAAAAATAAGGGCAAGATGGAGATGTATTTTGTGAATGGAAAAAAAATTATCCGGCACGCCAAAACGAAGAAAGAAGTAAATGTGTAACTTAGAGCTGTCTAAGTAGATGAATTAAATGAAGCATCAGGATCCGAATAATTATTGGGAACAATTAGAACGACTCGAAAAATTGATACGGGCCTCTGAATTAAAGGCCGGGGTACTATTTTCTTTTCACAGTCTTATTTTAGGGTTATTTGCGGAACGACTCGACTTTTTTGAACCTGTGTTCCGTGACAACGGATGGTTTACGGTCTTTATAAGTCTTTGGCTGATATGTGTGCTGACCTCTGTCTATTATTGTTTTAAATGCTTTATGCCCCGTATGGAAATGAAGTACGATGACAATGTATTCTTTTTTAGAGATGCCGTAAAAGCATTTGGTAGCACTGAAGAATTTACCAAAAGGATCATTGATATTTGTAGTAGCGAGGAAGAATTATACACTCAATTAGCAGAACAGATTCACGCAGAAAGTAAGATCATAGAAGAAAAATTTGGCAGTGTACAAAAGTCACTCCGATTTTTTGCCCTCAGCTTTGTCTTTGCCATTTTAAGCCTGATTATAGTTATAATACAGATTGCTCTCTAAAAAATCGTCACAAGAATGACGGGATATTTTAAATTAAGGCGAAAGGCCCTTAATCTTCTTCGCACTGAACTATCGGAAGATCTCCGTTATCATGGCATTGCCCATACATTAGGCGTACTTAAGACCTGTAATGACTACATCCGTCGTGAAAAGTTGAGCAGGGAAGAATCCAAATTACTTCGTACAGGAGCACTTTGCCACGATCTGGGTTTTATCGTTTCTTATTATGACCATGAAGAAAACTCAATATCCATGGCCATGAAGTTAATGGAGCAATTCGGATATTCTGAGAAAAACAAACAGGTTGTGATCGGGCTTATTAATGCCACTAAAGTACCACAATCTCCAAAAAACCAATTGGAAAGGATCCTTTGTGATGCCGACCTTGATTATTTGGGAAGAAAAGATTACAAAAAGATAAGTGACTTGCTGTTTCAGGAACTAAATGCTTTTGGGCAAATCTCTTCGAAGGAGGAATGGCAAAAAAGACAAATCGACTTTCTAAAAAAACACCAATATCATACCCCGTTTGCCAGGAAAAATAGGAAGCCGGAAAAGGAAAGGCGGCTGCAAGAGTTGGAAAATGCTAAAAGCTAAATTTTTGCCTGCTTTACTAAAGTTTACTTCTCACTTTCCCTCAGATATTTATGCTCCATATAAAAGGTGCCATAGGGAAGCAGTGATGCTATGAAAAATTTAAAATACATCTTCCATCCCCATTGTTGTTTCCTGCAAAACACGATAGGCCAGGAATAATAAAGGCAATAAACAAAAAACCGTGAACATAGCCGATATAGATATTGGGTTCCCTGATGCTTGCCCAGTATTTTAAAGGCATACTAAAGCCAAATAACAACAAATAGGAGATGCCTTCCAGGATGGCCAACAGACGTACTATCAATAGCATAGGGATGTGTATTATAAGTGAATAACTTCCCCATAGGCATCCGCTACGGCTTCCATAACTGCCTCACTCATAGTAGGATGAGGGTGTACCGTTTTTAAGATCTCGTGTCCGGTAGTCTCCAGTTTACGTCCAAGAACAGCTTCTGCGATCATATCCGTAACTCCGGCACCGATCATATGGCACCCAAGCCATTCGCCGTACTTGGCATCAAAAATGACCTTTACAAATCCCTCAGAATTCCCTGAGGCCTGTGCCTTCCCGCTGGCAGAGAAAGGAAATTTCCCAACTTTGATATCCAGACCATTTTCAATGGCTTGTTTTTCTGTAAGGCCAACAGACGCTATTTCAGGGAGGCAATAGGTACATCCGGGAATATTACCGTAATCCAGCGGTTCTACATGCATGCCTGCGATCTTTTCTACACAAAGGATCCCCTCGGCAGACGCCACATGGGCCAGTGCCGGTCCGGCAGTTACATCACCAATGGCGTAGTACCCCGGAATATTGGTTTGATAGAAATCGTTCACCAGTATCTTGTCCCTGTCAGTGGTAATCCCTACCTCTTCAAGACCTATGTTTTCAATATTTGTTTTGATTCCTACAGCCGAAAGTACCACATCGGCTTCTATGATCTCTTCCCCTTTTGGTGTCTTTACCGTGACTTTTACACCTTCTCCGGAAGTGTCTGCCTTAGTAACCTCAGACGAGGTCATGATCTTAACACCTGCCTTCTTAAAGCTGCGTTCCAGTTGCTTGGAGATCTCCTCGTCCTCTACAGGAACGATGTTTGGTAAAAATTCAACCACGGTAACTTCAGAGCCCATGGCGTTGTAGAAATAAGCAAATTCTATTCCAATGGCCCCACTGCCTACAACCACCAATTTTTTAGGTTGTGTTTCAAGGGTCATCGCCTTTCTGTAGCCTATGATTTTTTTTCCATCTTGCGGCAAGCTGGGCAATTCCCTGCTTCGGGCGCCGGTGGCAATAATTATGTGAGAAGCACTGTATTCGGTCTCTTTCCCGTCTTCCCCGGTAACCTTTACTTTTTTTCCGGTACTTACTTTGCCAAAACCATTGATCACTTCTATCTTATTCTTCTTCATCAGGAACTGCACTCCTTTGCTCATTCCCTGTGCCACATTTCTGCTACGCTTCACGACTGCATCAAAATCTTTGTCAGCACCTTCCACTTTCAGACCGTAGTCTCCTGCGTGTTTTAGGTAATCGAATACCTGGGCAGATTTTAAAAGAGCTTTCGTAGGGATACAACCCCAATTAAGGCAAACGCCTCCAAGGCTTTCCTTTTCAATAATTGCGGTCTTAAGTCCCAGTTGGGAAGCCCTGATTGCGGTTACATATCCTCCGGGTCCGCTCCCTAAAACAATAACATCGAAAGTGCTCATCTGATTATATTTTTTTAGATCTGTAGTACTAAGGGGGCAAAGTTACAAAACCAAAATGAAACGTTTTTTATTTATATGTACAGTTTATAACAAAGAAGTTAGATGCAAGAACATTAGGAAGTCTTGCCCTTAATCGAAAAGTAAACCAGAGGTGGAAGTATATTACTCTGCAGGAACAAATTTCAAGGCAGCTCCATTGATACAATGGCGCTTTCCGGTTGTTTCTCTGGGGCCATCATTGAAGACATGACCAAGGTGCCCTCCGCATACGGCACAGTGCTCCTCGGTACGCTCATAGCCTATTTTATAGTCTACGTCATAGGCTACGTTCCCGTCAATGGCGCTGTCAAAACTTGGCCAGCCGGTACCTGAATCAAATTTATTTTCGCTGCTGAAGAGGGGAGTTTTACAGGCGGCACACACATAGGTGCCGGGTTCTTTAATGTTGAGCAATTCGCTGGAACCGGGATTTTCGGTGCCGGCTTTGCGCAGTATATAGAATTGCATATCCGTAAGTTCGGCACGCCATTCTGCTTCGGTCTTTGTAATGGGATATGTGTTTTGAGAAGTTTCTGAACCCGATATATTTTTTTCCTTTAATTCCTTTTCCTGAGATACACCCTTACAACTGATCACTAAAAGGCAAATCCCGATGAGCATTATTTTTTTCATAGCATTTTTTCTTACTAGTCGATTCTTTTTCTGGTTCCTTTCAAAAATAGGCAATAAAAAACCCCTGTTTGATTACAGGGGCTAAATTTTGGGAATTTTGTTAATTTAAGATAATCCGTTGTACCTCATTCTCTGTAACATTGAGTGTACGCATCACTGCGTCTATATTGGAAGTGTCCAGTTTTCCTGTAGCACCGTAATCTGCAGGTAAAATAGCGATCCTGAATATTTGATTATCTGTATCTCCTGGCTGTAAAGTGCCAAGATCAAAGTCAGACTCAAGGAAAACGCTGACATCAAAAAACGTGTGATCAAAATTGTATTGCAGTATGCCCTGATTCAGTAATCTGGTTTGTGGGAGAAGTCGCCAAATATCCACAGGATCTCCATTTGTATCCTCTGTAAGATCCCAAAGGATGTACACTAGTACAACATCAGATTCAAATACTTCTACAGTAGTAGGAAACTCATAGAACAAAGAATAATCATTTGCCGGCGTAAAACTTCCTTCAATTTCGAATACCGTCCCTAGGATATTCACTCCATCCTGTCCGTCCAAACCATCAAAACCATCAAATCCGGGAGGGCCGGGAGGGCCTGCTGGTCCTTCACAAGAGATCATAAATACTACGGCTAGTGCGCTAAAAAAAAGTGACGTTTTTTTCATAATTGTTTCCTTTTATTATATCTGAACATCAATATTCAGATCGTGGTTTGTTTAGATTTTAAATATGTTTTTTTATAGTTACAAAAAGCGTTCCAAAAAATTCCGTTATATTAAAAATCCCCTAAATATACCCAGTAAATTTATGGGATTAACAAGATTCTTTTGGGTAATATTTTCTATTTTTAGCCAAAACCAAACGATTCCACTATGCCAATGAAACAAGAAAGGGTTATTATTGAAAATATGAATCCGCAGCTTGAGTGCGGCACGTATTTTATAAAGCGCATCGTAGGCGAAATCGTAACCGTATATGCTGATGTAATAGGTGATGGACACGATGTGATACAGGCAGATGTAGCATTTAAACACGAAAGTGAAAAATCCTTTTCCACAGTGCGGATGGATCATCTTGGCAATGATGTGCACGGAGCAAGTTTCAAAGTTGTAAAACAAGGGTTTTATGAATACAAGGTAGACGCATGGGTAGATAATCCGCTAAACTGGCAACATGGAATTGAAGCAAAACTAAGGGATCATCAGACCGTTAGCAGTGAATTGCTAGACGGGGTTCAGTACCTAAAACCACTTTTGAAAAGCGTCGCTTCAAAAGAGAAAGCATATATAGAGCAATTAATAAGCGCCTTTCAGGATGGCGGGCATTATAATACTGCCATTAAAGAGGCTGTCTCAAAGAAACTGCACGACCTATTTGTAAAACATCCTTTAAGGACCTTGGTAAATTCCAGCAGGGTACTAAAGGTCTATGTGGATAGGGAAAAGGCCAGATTTAGTACCTGGTATGAATTTTTTCCTCGTTCCACAGCAACCAAAGAAGGTGTCCACGGCACTTTCCAAGATGCGGAGCGACTCTTACCAAAAATTGCAGCCATGGGCTTTGACACGGTCTATTTACCACCCATACACCCAATAGGAGAGGTGAATAGAAAGGGGAAGAACAATGCGACGGCCGCCCAGGAAGGGGACAGTGGAGTTCCCTGGGGAATTGGTTCCAGACATGGAGGGCATAAATCAATACATCCTGAACTGGGGACAGAAACAGACTTTAAACAGTTTATTAAAAAAGCATCGGAGTTTCAGTTGGAAGTGGCGATGGACCTGGCCTTTCAGGCGGCACCAGATCATCCTTACATCACCTCAAATCCGGAGTGGTTTCGAAAAAGACCCGATGGAACAATGCAATACGCTGAGAATCCCCCAAAAAAGTATCAGGATATTGTCAACTTCTATTTCGAATCCAAAGCATATAAGGAATTATGGCAGGAATTACTCGATGTTACCATGCATTGGATCGGTTTTGGGATCAACATTTTCAGAGTAGATAATCCACATACCAAACCTTACTATTTTTGGAATTGGTTGATCTCAGAGGTAAAGAAAAAACATCCGGATGTTTTATTTTTAGCAGAGGCCTTTTCAAGACCAAAAGTAATGCAGGAATTGGGCAAACAGGGCTTTTCACAGTCTTATACCTATTTTACCTGGAGGGTACACAAACACGAGCTCATGGAATATATGACGGAGCTTACCCAATCAGAGATGAAAGAGTATTACAGACCTAATTTTTGGCCCAATACACCAGATATTAATCCTTATCATCTTCAGGGAGCTAATGATAGTATGCATCTCATCCGGTATGCCCTGGCCGCTACTTTGTGCGGAAATCTTGGGATCTATGGGCCCGTATTTGAGTATATGATCACCGATGCCATGCCTGGCAAGGAGGAGTACCTGCATTCCGAGAAATATGAAGTTCGGTTTTGGGATTGGTCTATCGAGAATAAGATCACTCATTTAATAACAAAACTTAACCACATCCGCAGAAGCCATCCTTCACTTCAACAAACCAATAATATTCGGTTTTGCCCTATTGAGAATGACAGATTAATGGCTTTTTATAAATGGAACGATGATAAAACAGACGAAACTATGATCGTTATCAATCTCGATCCCTATTATGCCCAGCAGGGAATGGTCCAAATACCTCTTGGTGAACTGGGAATAGAAGAAGGAAGACCCATCCAGATGCATGATCTCATCACTGACAATAGCTATCTTTGGTATACAGAATGGAATTTTGTTCAACTCCCTTCGAGCCTTCCGTTCCATGTATTTCACATAAAAAAATAACAATGGCCAATAAAAAGCAAGAGTCATCTCTGGAACCACCCTATGTCTTTGACGTAGTGTGGGAAAATCTCATGGATGATAAAAAGTTTATTGATGCCTTTCTTTCAGAGATCCTGGAAGATTATGTGGTGAAACAACGCTGGTACGGAGGAAAAAGCAGTAAACTTAAATACATTGAATTACAGGAGTACTTCCGGATTCAGCAAAAAGGTGAAATCTATTATGGATTGTTGCTCGAAGTAAACTTCGAAGAGGCTTTTTATCAGCATTATTTTTTGCCTATTGCTTTTGTTTCTGATGAATCATTTGCAAAAGAAGACCGGATCCTCCCTATAAGTATTAAAGGACAGGAAGGATTTATCATAGATGCCCTAAATCTGGAAGCCTTCAGAAAACTTGTTTATGAACGTATTATATCCGCCGAACCTAATGATACTACCAGGGTACAATACCATAAAAGTCTTACTTTCAACAGTACACGATACGAGTCCTCAAAATTTATGGGCTTGGAACAGAGTAATACCTCCATCATCATTAACGGAAAATCTGTGATCAAATTTTTTAGAAGGATCTATGCAGATAAGAATCCGGATTATGAGATGAGTCGATTTTTATCTGAACGTAAAGGATATAAGAATACCCCGTGCCTATCAGGGAAGTTTAAGCATTATAGATGCGGATAACGTAAATATTACCATTGCTCTGATGCAGGAATTGGTGCCAAACCAGGGCGATGCCTGGGATTTTACGCTGAAAGAGCTTCATAAAGTTTTTAATAACCTGGAAAACAAACACATCAATATAGATCACTTACCTACTATTCCTTTGTTTACCAGATTAAAAATAAGTGATGTGCCGCCTCAGATTATTGACTGGGCCGGGCTGAATATCTTTTTGAAATTACAGGTACTGGCCAAAAGAACGGCAGAAATGCATATTGCCCTTGGATCAGAATTTGAAGATACTGCCTTTACACCTACGCAGTTTACAAGCGATTATGAGGTATGGTTAAAAAATAGACTGTTGTATCAATTTCAAAATAGGTTAAATACCGTAGAGAATAACCTACACCGTTTAAAAGATCTTTCACTGGAACTGGCTACAGAATTTCTGGAACGAAAGAATGAGATACGAAAACGATTTGTGGACTTTGACTGGACAAAGTTAAAGGGAGAGCGTTTAAGAGTACATGGGGATTATCACCTGGGGCAAGTGCTGGTAAAAGATGATGATTTTTATCTCCTCGATTTTGAAGGTGAGCCGGAGAGCACTATCAGGGACCGAAAGGTAAAACAACCACCCCTCAAAGATGTTGCCGGTATTTTCAGGTCATTTCACTATGCCATTTATGCCACAATATTTAATAATGAGAAAAGCTATCCTTTTAGCCGGGAAGAGCTTTTTAAAGCAGGGGAGATCCTTTATAATTATTTTGTTGGTGCCTTCTTTGAAACATATGTGGACCTGATTCAGCAACATAATATCAACATAGGGTATTCGCAGGAAAGAATCTTTATACTGAAATACTGTATGTTGGAAAAAGCGGTATATGAATTAGGATATGAAATGAACTCAAGACCTTTATGGGCTGTAATTCCTTTGCAAGGCATTATGAGTATTATTAATGAATCTAACTAACTAAAACAATATGGGAAACGTTGTAACCCACAGTTTATTTACAGAATTTGACATCAATTTGTTTAAGGCTGGGAAGCATTTTAAGCTATATGAGAAATTAGGATCGCATCCTATGGAAGTGAACGGGGAACAAGGAACTTATTTTGCAGTTTGGGCTCCTACCGCCAAAGCAGTATCTGTAGTGGGCGATTTCAATTATTGGCTGGAAGGAGATCACAAGCTTTTTGTTCGATGGGATGCCAGTGGCATTTGGGAGGGATTTATCCCGGGTGTTATGCCTGGAACCAAATACAAATACAAGATCCATTCTAACAATCAGGATATAAAGACCGAAAAAGCAGACCCCTATGCGAGGTATTGCGAACATCCACCAAATACGGCTTCCATCGTCTGGGACAAACCCTATAAATGGAAGGATAAAAAATGGATGACATCCAGAAAGTCAAAGAACAGTTTAGAAAGTCCGTATTCGGTCTATGAAGTACATCTGGGATCCTGGAAAAAGAATGATAAGAATGAATTCCTCACCTATGAAGAACTCGCAAAAGATCTGGTGGCCTATGTAAAAGAAATGAATTTCACCCATGTTGAATTGATGCCGGTCATGGAATATCCGTACGATCCTTCCTGGGGCTATCAACTAACCGGATATTTTGCCCCAACTTCCCGATTTGGGGAACCGGAAGGACTTAAATTATTGATTGATGCTATGCATCAAAACGGCATTGGCGTTATACTGGATTGGGTGCCTTCACATTTTCCGGAAGATGCTCATGGGCTCGGATTTTTTGATGGATCCGCACTTTACGAACACCCGGATAGAAGACGTGGATACCACCCGGATTGGAAATCCCTGATCTTTAACTACGGTCGGAATGAAGTAAGGGCCTTTCTAATAAGCAATGCCATGTTCTGGCTAGAACAGTATCATGTAGACGGACTACGGGTAGACGCAGTAGCATCTATGCTTTATCTGGATTATTCCAGAGAATGAAGGAGAATGGGAGCCCAATATGTATGGTAACAATGAAAATCTGGAGGCCATCTCATTGATCAGAGAGTTAAATGAGGAAGTTTATAAAAATTTTGAAGGAGTGCAGACCATCGCTGAGGAATCTACTTCTTTTTCCATGGTTTCAAGGCCGGTAAGTCTGGGTGGGCTGGGATTCGGAATGAAATGGATGATGGGATGGATGCATGATTCCCTGGAATATTTTCAAAAGGAACCCATCTATAGAAGACATCATCAGAACGATCTTACCTTTAGCATGACCTATGCCTTTACAGAAAACTTTATGCTGCCTTTTTCTCATGACGAAGTGGTTTATGGCAAACAGTCCCTGCTGTATAAAATGCCTGGAGATGAATGGCAACGTTTCGCGAACTTAAGGCTCCTTTATGGATATATGTTTACACATCCCGGCACCAATTTACTATTTATGGGGGCAGAATTTGGGCAGTCGTCCGAATGGAATTTTCAACAAAGCCTCGATTGGCATTTGATTGCAATACGACTTCCATTCCGGGATCCAAACCTTGGTAAAAGACCTCAATACGTTTTATAAGGAAAACCCCGCTCTTTTTGAAAAACAATTTAGCGTGGAAGGCTTTCAATGGATAGATTATGGCGATTTTGAGAACTCAGTACTTACCTTTATGCGAAAAGGAAATAACACAAAGAACGATTTGCTGATCGCTTGTAATTTTACACCAATTCCCAGGGAAAAATACAGAATTGGTGTGCCAAAATCCGGGCAGTATAAACAGGTCTTTAATACGGATGCCAAAAAGTATGGCGGAAGTGGTTCGAAAAACACCATTCGGAAAACAGCCAAAAAACCATGGCATGGCCATAAACAGTCTATTGAAATTACAATTCCACCCCTGGGAATGGTCATTTTTCAATGAAAAAGCACTACTATATCGATGTAGTTTATAACTGATAACAAATTCGTTTCAATGTTAACGTCTAAAGTCTTTCTTTTGTGCTTTTGCAAAAAAAACCACTATGATCACCAACACTGAGTTAGAATATAAGGGCAATTTGTACCCTGACCATATAATTGATTTCAAACAAGATTCGGATAAGTTTTATTTCACAACCAACAATGGTGTGGTGCTTGAAATTACTGTGATTCGCAACAGTACCATCCGATTTCGATACGCCACCGACCATGTCTTTCAACCCGATTTTTCATATGCCATTAGTCCGACAGCGCCGAGCGGATACAATCATCTGGAGGCCACTGAAACTAAAACGGAATACCTGATCACAACATCCAAGATCAAGGTTTTGGTAGATAAAAAATCGCTTCGCATTCAAATATCCGATCTCGAAGGCAATATAATTAATGAAGATGAATTGGGTTTTCACTACGAAGAAAACTATACATTCGGTGGTAACTCAGTGAAAATGAGTAAAATAACCCAGGCAGGTGAGAGTTTTTACGGCATGGGCGACAAGGCCACACACTCCAATTTAAAAGGAAAACGCGTACAGAATTGGGTTACGGATCAGTATGCCTACGGGAAGGATCAGGATCCTCTTTACAAAGCGGTTCCATTTTATATTGGTCTGCATAATGACAAAGCCTATGGGTTGTTCTTTGACAATACCTTTAAAACACATTTCGATTTTGCACATGAACGGCGTAATGTGACCAGTTTTTGGGCAGAAGGAGGAGAAATGAACTACTATTTTTTCTTATGGACCCGATATGTCCAGAGTGGTTCGATCCTATACAGACCTCACCGGCACCCCCGAATTACCGCCACTGTGGGCATTGGGATACCATCAGTCTAAATGGAGCTATTTTCCGGAAAGCAGAGTAAAAGATATTGCCAAAAAATTCAGAAAACTTAAGATTCCCTGTGATGCGATCTATCTGGACATCGATTATATGGACGGATTTCGTTGTTTTACCTGGGATAAGACAAAATTCCCCGATCCCAAAGCCATGATCAAGGATCTGAATAAAGATGGCTTTAAAACAGTGGTAATGATAGATCCGGGGATTAAAATGGACCGCGACTATTGGGTGTATCAGGAGGCCATTAAAAACGATTATTTCTGCAAAAGGGGTGATGGCCCGTTAATGAATGGAAAAGTGTGGCCGGGGCAATGTAATTTCCCTGATTTCACCAATCCGAAGGTAAGAGAATGGTGGGCCGGACTTTATAAAGAACTAATGTCTGAAACGGGGGCACATGCCGTCTGGAACGACATGAATGAACCTGCTGTGATGGAGGTGCCCTCAAAAACGGCACCCTTGGATACACGTCATGATTACGACGGCCATCCGTGCAGCCATAGAAAGGCGCATAATATTTATGGGATGCAAATGGTGAGGGCCACCTATGAAGGGGTGAAAAAATATGTGTATCCAAAAAGACCTTTTGTGATCACAAGGGCCGCCTATTCGGGGACACAACGATTTTCATCTACTTGGACAGGAGACAATGTGGCCACCTGGGAACATCTATGGATCGCCAATGTACAGGTACAACGAATGTGTTTAAGTGGAATGTCTTTTGTGGGTACGGATATTGGTGGATTTGCAGAACAACCCAATGGGGAACTATTTGCACGATGGATACAATTAGGGATTTTTCATCCTTTTTGCAGGGTACATTCAAGTGGCGATCATGGAGATCAGGAGCCTTGGTCCTTTGATGCTGAGGTTACCGATATTGTTCGGAAGTTTATCGAACTGAGATACCAATTGTTGCCATATCTTTATACGGCTGTTCTGGAAATATTTCAAGGAAAGTGTTCCGATGATGCAACCCCTGGTATATTTTGATCAGGCAGATCACCAGACCCATTTCAGAACAGATGAATTTATTTTTGGCGAACAGATTTTGGTTTGTCCGGTTCAAGAGCCAAATGCCAAGGGAAGACGAATGTATATGCCTAGGGGAAAATGGTATAATTATTGGACCAATGAAACTAGTAGAAGGGGGTAAAGAGAAATGGGTGGATGCCGATATTGATAAGATCCCCATGTTTATAAAAGAAGGGGCCATCATCCCTAAATATCCCTGTACAGCAATATGTCGGGAGAATTGAACATTAAAGAAATTCGACTTAGATGTTTATTATAAAGTGGGGACGGAAAATTCCACTGTTTATGAAGATGCTCAGGATGGGTATGATTATAAAAAAGGGGAATACAGTCTTCAGGAATTTTAAGTTGACTGGGAAGGAGAATGAACTTATCATTCAACAGTTTAAAGATGGTAATTTTATAACCACCTATGAGACCTTTAAGTTGAACTTATGGGGCTTCCCTTTAAAATCAAAGCGATTGAAGTAGATAATGAGAACAGTGCTTTAAATGATGTTAAACTGAATGGGAATAATATCATCCAGGTTACAAAAGATTTTACCCAACCCTACATATTATGGGAAAATAAATTTTTGTAATTTAACTCTTAAAGAATTCATCAAATGAAGAAAAATTTGTTATTCGCACGCTTGCCATTTTTATGGTAGTTTGGGCGTGCAAGACAAATCCATTTACCGGTAAAAAAGTACTCTTAATTTTTATCCGAACATGCCATTTTTCCTATGGCATTTGCCCAATATGATCAATTTTTGACAGAGAATAAAGTGTATCAGAGTTCCAGTGAAGCTCAAATGATCACTAATGTGGGGCAACGTATCTCTTCTGCGGCCGAACGATGGCTGACTGCCAATGGATATCCTGGATATCTGAAAGATTATAAATGGGAGTATAATTTGGTCCATGATGAAACCGTCAATGCCTGGTGTATGCCGGGAGGAAAAATTGTGTTTTATACCGGAATTTTGCCAATTACCCAAACTGAGACAGGGGTTGCTGTGGTCATGGGCCATGAAGTTGCCCATGCCCTGGCAGATCATGGGGCCCAACGTATGAGTGCAGGTACGCTTGCAACAGTTGGGAGCCGTGGCGGGAAATATTGCGATACAGGATGAGCCAGAGAAAAGAAATATGTTCAATCAGGCCTATGGCTTCGGTTCTACCGTAGGATTAATGCTTCCGTTTAGCAGAAGCCACGAAACCGAAGCCGATAGAATAGGACTTCAGATTATGGCCATTGCGGGTTATGACCCGGATGAGGCCGCCGAATTATGGAAAAGGATGAAAGCCAATAGCGAGGGCCAGGCCCCACCGGAATTTTTAAGTACACACCCTTCGAATGATACACGTATCGCCAACCTGACCGAGCTGGGCTCCTTTGGCCAAACAAGAAGCCAAGAAATTTGGGGTTACCACGTTTAAATAAAAATCACTACTTCACGCATCTTGCGGTATTAATTGTATATTGAAAGATGTTCCGATAGGAGCAGCTTTTTATGATATATATAAAGATCTATGACCGGGACCATTGGCCATAAAGGGCAGTAAAAGATTATTGAATGCCTGGGCATTTTATGATTGGGCAAATTCAGTTTATAGTTTGGTCATCTCCTCTGCAATTTTTCCTATTTTCTATGGAGCCCTCTTTAGGGTCGCCAATATTGAAAAGGTTTCTATTTTTGGGGGTGAAATAGCAAGGGCACCCCTTATAAGTTATATAACTTCCTTGGCCTTTGTGTTCATAGCGATTATTACTCCTTTGATTGTCGGGCATTTCCGATTATATGGGGAACAAACAATTGTTTCTTGAAATTTTCTGCTACTTAGGAGGAATTTCATGTATAGGGTTGTATTGGTTTTCATTGGAGAATATTTACTTGGGTCTGGTTTGTTATTTTTTTGGATTGGTGGGTTTTTGGGTAAGTTTTGCCATCAATAACTCCTATTTGCCCGATGTGGCCTTTCCCGAACAACAAGACCGCATTAGTGCCAAAGGCTTTTCGATGGGTTATATTGGCAGTGTTACTTCTCTTGTTCTAATTTGGCCATGGTCATGAAACCGGATTTCTTTGGTATAGAAAGTGATGTAGGGGAGGCGGCTGAAATAAAGGCCATGAAATATTCCTTTGTTACAGTAGGTATTTGGTGGATAGTTTTCAGTCAGTATACCTTTTATCATTCTGCCAAAAGGATTTAAAAAAGTAGGCAAACGAGACCATATTATCCTGAATGGGTTCAAGGAGTTGAAATTGGTTTGGCATCAATTGGGCGATGAAATCAGGTTAAAACGTTATTTGGGGGCCTTTTTTGTGTATAGTATGGCGGTGCAGACGGTCATGTTGATCGCTACTTATTTTGGGGAAGAAGAAATACAATGGGGTTCTGATGCCGAACGTACCACAGGACTTATCGTAAGTATTTTGGTCATTCAGATTGTAGCGATTCTAGGGGCAACTCTGACCGCTTTTGCGTCAAGGACCTTCGGCAATATCAAAACCCTGATCGTGGTGAATATCCTTTGGGTCTTTATATGTATCTATGCCTATTATGTGATTACCCCTATTGATTTTTATATTGCCGCAGGTTGTGTAGGAATGGTCATGGGAGGTATCCAGGCCTTATCCCGATCCACCTATTCCAAATTTATTCCTGAAACAAAGGATACGGCCTCATTTTTTAGTTTTTATGATGTGGCCGAAAAGATAGGCATCGTTATTGGCACCTTTTTATATGGTTTTGTGGCCCAATATTCTGGAAGTATGCGAAATGCCATTATATTTTTGGGCATTATTCTTTCTTGTAGGGATGTTCCTGTTGACTCCGGGTGAACCGAAAAAATCAGAAAAAAGTCCCGACATTATAAGTCGGGACTTTCCTTCTGATTGTTGTTCGTTTTTTGATTTGCCTGTATATAAACAGGTTATACTTTTGTAATATCCCCGGAACCGGAGGTTTTGGTATCCACTTTTTCGGGATTTCCTTTGTAATGATATATCGCCGGAACCAGACACCCTTGCTTTTAAGCTTTTGTTTGCGGTTACTTTGATATCCGCAGATCCGGAAACTGTCGCATTCAACATTGTCAGCCTCCAATTCATAGGCCTTTATATCCCCACTACCTGAAATAGTGGCCTCAAAATTTGAGGTTGATCCACTTAACATAATATCTCCGGAACCAGACATGGTGGCCTCGATTGAGTCGGATTCTATCGCCAAGGTAATATCGCCGGAACCAGACATTGAAGTCTTGAAATTATCGGTTTTTATGGTGGTTTTCCCCACGATATCCCCTGAACCTGAGAGGGAGACGGCATCAATGCTTTCAACAGGAACCGTAATATGAATTCCATTTTTCCAAGAAGAAGGTCTTAAATTCATTCCTTTTTCAACCTTAATGACCAATTTGCCATCCTTTACTTCGGTAATAATATGTTCTAATAGGTTTTCTTCTCCTTTCAATGAAATTTCGCCTTCGTTCCCTGCTACCAGATCCACATCGAACCATCCTGATATTCCAATGGCATCATAATCACCGGTCGATCTTTCAATGGTGACCACATTACCATTACCTTTTATTCTTTTACCCCATTGTGCGGAACAGGATAAAGTGAATAATACGACTAAACCCAATGTTGCTATTTTTTTCATGCCATATTTTTTGCGACCCAGGATTTATGTAAGGGTCTGATTGATTGATTATTTTTTTGTGAATGATATTCCACCGTATTCGCTGTTTATCGATACTGAGTTACCACTATTGGGCTGACCCATAATACCCTTTATAATAACGATTGTTCGATTTTTCAGTACTGATGTTGATTTCAAAATCTTCCTTACCGCTCACACCAGCATATTCAGTCCTGATTTCAAAATCAAAATGGTACTTGGGGTGCATATCCTATCTTGATGCCTGTATAATCCGAACTGATGTCGATATTGCCCGCATCTTCGGCCATTTCCCTATATTTTACAGCGAACCATAGTCTGCATTGATATCCACATTGCCATGAATGGTCCCGAGTTTCACATTGATGTAATCCCCATTTCCATGTATATTTCTGGACTTCACCAACTTCAATATTCCCATAGTCACTGGAGTATTGTAGGTTTTCCATTTGATGTATTGTAGAATTTGTATAATCTGCATTTATACTTAAGATCACCTGCTTTTTCAATCGTAAAACCGGAATAATCGGCCTTGATTTCACCACTATTGATATAACCAATACTAGGACTTGGAGGTATAATCAAAATTCAAATAGTTGTTTCTGCCCCGAAGTTCGCCAATTTCGAATCTACCATAATCACAGTTGATTTTGGCATGGCCATCGACCCTGTCCAAAATGATATTGCCATAATCATTGTTCAGGTGAACGCTATTTTTTATCGGGAATTTTAATGGTGTAGTTAATCTGCATGTTCACATTGTTGTTGCCCCAGTTCCAGCCCCAGCTACTCTTGTTCTTGTTGAATTGGTTTTGGCGGAGACCATATCACTGCTGGCTTCAAAATCTACCGTAATTTCGTCTAGTTTCTTCTGCACTTTTTCCTCATTGTTTCCATTGGTCTTTATATGGACCTCTATGAGAATACGATCTTCATTCCATGAAGTAAGTTAAGATTGCCATAACTGTTGGCTACCTTTAACAAGGGCATCCGAATTTACATTATATTCTTTTTTTATGGTTTTTTCTTTGGTGTATTTCCCTTTTAGTGGGTCCATCATTGGCACTCAATACCATCGGAAGCTATAAAAATAAGACGGTCGTATTTAAGTAATAATGTTTTCATCTTTATGATTTTTAAGTTTTTAATTGTTTCTATTTGATCTATTACATCTTGCAAGAGATCTATTCGGGTTTGAAAATTCTGGATCATTGCACTTAAAATCAATTTGCCATCTCCGCCATTCATCAGGTCGTTTTCCAATTGCTTGTAATCGGCTTCCAACTTTGTTAATTGACTCATGGTATCTTCAATAATTTTTTTTGTCTCAGGAGAACTTTCACTTTCCAACTGTTTTACCTGTTGCTCCATCGATCTTGGCAAAATAAAATTGCGAATTTGAGACTTCAGGTGAGATTTGGGCAATGCGTTCTTTTGCAGGTTTCAGACCGCAAGGTTTGTCCCCAATAGGCCATTAAACCAGATATGGAGGCGGCGATCGATAGGGGTCTCCACCAGGAACTCTCTTTTTGGACTCTTCGACTGTGGCATTTCAACTTGTCCAGAAACCGTTCTTTGTGCCCGGCTTGGGGTTCCTCGGTGTCAAAATGCCCTGGCCTCTTAAATAATTTGTCTAAATTCTATCCTCTTTCATATTTAGCAGGCATTAATTTTTTTCGTAAGCTTTCTTTTGCCCTTGATATCGTCGTTCTGCAATTGGCATAACTTATATTCATTATGGTGCTGATTTCCTCATAATCGTACCCTTCTATCAAATGTAAGGTCAGAGAAATTCTGTAGTTATCCTTTAACCGTGTCATGGTCTCCAACACTTTTTGAGCCAAAGTTCTGTTTCACATGATCAGCATCAAGTCCATCATTATCTTCGACCTTGTACAAAGTATCATTCAGTGCAACCTCATTTTTTTTCTGTCTGCTTTTTGTAATGGTACAGACTTTTGTTTATCACAATTCGTTTTAACCAGGCACCAAAAGTTACTTCTCCTTTAAATGTGTGCTAATTTTGTAAAGGCGCTTAAAAAAGATTCCTGCATGACATCTTCCGCTTCAGCACTGTTCTTTACAATTCTCATCGCAGTGTTATACATCGCCTTATAGTATCTGTTGTAGATCTCCATTTGTGCTCTTTGGTTCCCTTCCAGGCACATATTGCAACAGGTTTCTGTATGTTCTCTTACTTGGCTCAAAAAGTATTCGATTTATTATATAGATAGCTTAATTTAGCGATTGTTACAGTTTCTATAAAATAATATGGCTTGGCACAGGAATTGTCTTTTATGGACACATGAATCCTTGTAAAATCCTTACCAAAAGGGCTCTAATGGGATTGTTGAACAAAAATCTTATTAATAATAAATAATACTACTGTCTATAAATGACAGAATGACGGATAAATGATCTATGGGAGACGCTAAAATTATACGATTTGACAATATGTCGTTACAAGATATTAACGAGGAATCTGAGTTTATTCCCCTACTGACCCCGGAGGATGAGGAGGAAATGAACAATGAGGAATTGCCGGAAACCCTTCCAATTTTACCTTTGCGAAATACGGTTCTATTCCCGGGAGTGGTAATACCCATTACGGCAGGAAGGGATAAGTCGATCAATTTGATCAAATATGCCAATAAGGGTTCCAAAACAATGGGAGTTGTTGCCCAGAAAGATGAGGAAACCGAAGACCCCGGTGTAAAAGACATAAATACCTTGGGAACTGTGGCCAGGATTTTACGGGTATTTCAAATGCCAGATGGAAATACAACGGTTATTATCCAGGGTAAAAAACGCTTTGAAATTGCCGAGGTGCTCACCGAAGATCCCTATATGACGGCTACTATCAGGGAAATGAAGGAAGAAGAGACGGACAAAAGGGAGAAGAATTTCTGGCTATCATAGATTCTATAAAAGATATAGCCTTAAAGATCATTCGCGATAATCCTAATATTCCCAGTGAAGCCTCTTTTGCGATCAAGAACATTCAAAGCAATTCCTTTCTGATCAATTTTGTTTCCTCTAACCTAAATTTAAGTGTTAAGGAGAAACAAACCCTGCTCGAGATCAGTAATTTAAAAGAGCGGGCCCTGGCTACCCTAAAGTATATGAATGTAGAGCTTCAAAAATTGGCTTTGAAAAATATATTCAGTCGAAGGTGAGATCTGATATGGATCAGCAGCAACGAGAATACTTCTTGCATCAGCAAATGAAGACCATACAGGAAGAACTGGGCGGAGTTTCTTATGATGAGGAAATAGAGGAAATGCAGGTACTGGCCAAGAAGAAAAAATGGAACGACAAAGTTCGTGAACATTTTGAAAAAGAATTGGCCAAAATGCAACGTATGAATCCACAAGTAGCGGAGTATAGCATTCAAAGAAATTATCTGGATCTTTTTCTGGACTTGCCATGGGAAGAATATTTCAAAGGATAAATTTGATCTGAAAAGAGCTCAAAAAATACTGGATAGGGATCATTATGGTCTGGAGGATGTGAAACAACGCATCATCGAGTACCTGGCAGTTTTCAAACTAAGAAACGATATGAAGTCGCCTATCTTATGTTTATACGGGCCTCCGGGAGTTGGTAAGACTTCTTTGGGAAAGTCCGTGGCTGAGGCTTTGGGCAGAAAGTATGTAAGGATGTCCTTGGGCGGATTACGAGATGAAGCGGAGATTCGGGGACACAGGAAAACGTATATCGGGGCGATGCCGGGGAGGATCATCCAAAGTATAAAAAAAGCAGGTACCTCTAACCCGGTTTTTATTTTGGATGAGATCGATAAGCTTTCCAGCAGTTATCAGGGCGATCCTTCTTCTGCCATGTTAGAAGTTTTAGATCCCGAACAGAATAACGAATTCCATGATAATTTTCTGGAGATGGGCTATGACCTGTCTAAAGTGATGTTTATTGCCACCGCAAATAATCTTTCCTCTATTCAGCCTGCGCTACGCGATAGAATGGAGATCATTAAAGTAACCGGGTATACCATTGAGGAAAAGGTTGAAATTGCCAAACGACATCTGCTGCCTAAACAATTGGACGAACACGGATTAAATGCAAAGGATCTTAAGATCGGGAAACGGCAAATGGAAAAGATCGTTGAAGGGTATACGAGGGAATCCGGGGTGCGTGGTCTTGAGAAACAAATCGCCAAAATGGTCAGGTATGCTGCGAAATCTATAGCGATAGAAGAGGAATATGAGATAAAGGTGAACAATGAGATCATTGAGAAAGTGCTTGGACCACCACGCCTGGAAAGAGACAAGTATGAGAATAATGAAGTGGCCGGAGTTGTGACAGGACTGGCCTGGACCAGTGTTGGAGGCGATATTTTGTTTATAGAATCTATTTTATCTAAGGGAAAAGGACTGCTCAATATTACAGGAAACCTGGGGAAGGTTATGAAAGAATCGGCCACCATTGCCATGGAGTATATTAAATCTAACGCTGATACTTTTGGCATAGATCCCATGGTATTCGGCAGGTACAATGTTCATATCCATGTTCCGGAAGGGGCAACACCAAAAGATGGCCCCAGCGCAGGGATTACCATGCTAACTTCTTTAGTTTCATTATTTACCCAGAAAAAGGTAAAGAAGAGTATGGCCATGACAGGGGAGATCACTCTAAGGGGGAAAGTATTACCGGTTGGTGGAATAAAAGAGAAGATTCTGGCCGCTAAGCGAGCACGAATAAAGGATATTATTCTCTGTGAGGACAATAAAAAGGATATTCTGGAGATCAAACAAGCCTATCTAAAAGGGCTCACTTTTCATTATGTTACCGATATGAGCGAGGTAATCGATATCGCATTAACCAATCAAAAGGTGAAAAATGCCAAAAAACTTTGACCGCTCTTTATAGATCCTTCAAATCTCTGGGAAAATTGCGCCGTTGGCTGATCCAATACCACGATTCTCCGTAATTTTAAGGCATGAAAAAAATAACCATTGCTATTGACGGCCATTCTTCTACAGGTAAAAGTACCATGGCGAAGCAACTGGCCAAGGCGCTTGGTTATATTTATGTAGATACAGGGGCCATGTATCGGGCCGTTACACTTTTTGCGCTTCAAAAAGGATATATAGGCCCTAAGGGTAATAAACTGGGACTATTGATTCCGGAGCTCCCATTCATCCACCTGAAGTTTAAGTATAATTCCGAACTGGGATATTCTGAAATGTATTTGAATAATGTAAATGTTGAAAGCAAGATCCGAACCCTTGAGGTCTCCCGTTTTGTGAGTCAGGTTTCCGTTTTAAAAGAAGTACGCCAAAAATTGGTCCTGATGCAGAAGCAAATGGGGGAAGAAAAGGGATTGGTCATGGATGGCCGGGATATCGGAACTGTGGTATTCCCGGAGGCTGAACTAAAAATATTTATGACTGCGACCCCTGAAATAAGGGCTACCAGGCGTTATAAGGAGTTGCTAGAAAGGGGTGCAGATATAAGTTTTGAAGAAGTACTTGAAAATGTACAACAAAGAGACTTTCTGGATTCTAACAGGGAGGTTTCGCCGTTGAGAAAAGCAGATGATGCCATCGTTCTGGACAACAGTACGCTGAGTCCGGAACAGCAGTTTCAAAAAGCCTTGTCATTGGCTCAGGATCTTATCAATACTCCATAAAAAAAGGCGCTATTGCAGCGCCTTTCAGAGGATATCTTTTATAATTTAGGAATCACAAGCACCTGATCCGGATGAATCATATCCGGATTTTTCAGAATATTGGTATTCGCAGAAAAAATTTGCTTGTATTTCATGGGGTCTCCATAATAATGTTTGGCAATTTTACTAAGAGACTCCCCGCTTTTTACGGTATGTCTGTGATATACGCTATCGTCTGCTACCGTGATATTCGCTTTGATATCTGATGGTTGTTGCCCGCCTATTTCTTTTATTTTATCCCATAAAATGTCTTTTTCATAAGGAGTTTTGGCCTCGCCCTTAATTTTTAAAACGCCATTTTCTTCAGTGACTTTCCCGTCCTTAATTCCCAATTTTTCTCCCAGTGATAACACTCCCTGGTATTTGTCTTTAGCACTCATTGTTACTTTATTAAAAGGTTTATAATTGACTTTAAAGGTACAAAATCTGTAAGGATTAAATTAGCTCCGCAGTAATTTGTTAAAATATTAGTCGCCACAAAGTCTTTAGGTTGTTAAAACAAGAATTTAATTGTACTTTTGCACACCTTTTTGGCAAGTATTTAAGAGAAGAAAGGGAAATTATAAAAGGATAAAAACAACTTTCATGGACGTTGCCTTACTCTTAGAGGTCTATGGAATACAAAGTAATATCAGCAAATGGCTGAAAAGAAAACAACAACAGAAGACACTCAGGTAGCTGAGGTAGCTCAGGAACAAAAAGTAGAAACTCCTAAACAAGATCCTAAAGAATTCTTAAAGAATTTTGATTGGGACAAGTATGAAGAGGGAATTGAGCGTGTAGACGAATCCAAATTAGAGGAATTCGAAAAACTAGTAGCAGAAAACTTTGTGGATACGGCTGATGAAGAAGTGGTTCAGGGAACTGTTACTTACCTTACGGATCGCGAAGCAATTATTGACATCAATGCAAAATCAGAGGGGGTTATTTCCCTGAATGAATTTCGCTACAATCCCGGACTTAAAGTCGGGGATAAAGTAGAAGTATTGATCGATATAAGGGAAGATAAAAGCGGCCAATTGGTGCTTTCCCATAGAAAAGCCCGTACAATTCAGGCATGGGAAAGGGTAAATGCTGCTCATGACAAGGAAGAGGTCGTAACAGGTTTTGTAAAATGCAGGACAAAAGGTGGGATGATTGTGGATGTATTTGGTATTGAAGCCTTCCTTCCTGGATCGCAGATCGATGTGAAGCCTATTCGCGATTACGACCAATATGTTGGAAAGACCATGGAATTCAAAGTGGTTAAGATCAACCACGAGTTTAAGAATGTCGTAGTTTCTCATAAAGCACTTATTGAGGCAGATATTGAAGAACAGAAAAAAGAGATCATCAGCCAGTTAGAAAAAGGACAGGTATTAGAAGGTGTTGTAAAAAACATCACTTCCTATGGTGTGTTTATAGATCTTGGTGGCGTAGATGGACTTATCCATATCACTGATCTTTCCTGGAGTAGAATCAATCACCCGAATGAGGTGGTAGAATTAGACCAGAAACTGAATGTGGTAATCCTGGATTTTGACGATAACAAATCCAGGATCCAATTAGGACTTAAGCAATTAGAGAAGCATCCTTGGGAGGCGCTAGGTGATGAGTTCAAAGTAGGTGATAAAGTAAAAGGAAAAGTAGTGGTTATTGCAGACTACGGTGCTTTCCTGGAAGTAGCTGAAGGAGTTGAAGGATTGATCCACGTTTCAGAAATGTCCTGGTCAACCCACTTAAGATCGGCACAAGACTTTGTAAAGGTTGGAGATGAACTAGAGGCTGTTGTCCTTACACTGGACAGAGAGGACAGAAAAATGTCATTGGGTATCAAACAACTTACCCCGGATCCATGGACAGATATAACTTCAAAATACCCTGTTGGATCTAAGCACAAAGGAATTGTAAGAAACTTTACCAACTTCGGAGTATTTGTTGAACTTGAAGAAGGTATCGATGGGTTGATATATATTTCGGATCTCTCCTGGACCAAGAAGATCAAGCATCCATCTGAGTTTGTAGCCGTTGGCGACACGCTTGAAGTGGAGGTGCTGGAATTGGACGTGGAAGGGCGTAAATTAAGCTTGGGTCACAAGCAAACGACAGATAACCCTTGGGATAAATACGAAAAAGAATTTGCCTTGGGCACTGAGCACAAATCGGCTATTTCTGAGATCGTAGATAAAGGAGCTGTGATAGAATTCAATAAGGACATCACAGCATTTGTTCCTCAGCGTCATATGGAAAAAGAAGATGGTAAAAAACTGGCAAAAGGAGAAGAGGCCCTTTTCAAAATCATTGAATTCAACAAAGAATTCAAAAGGGTTGTTGCCAGCCATACGGCAATTTTCAGGGAAGAAGAGCAACGCAATGTAAAGGCAGCCAAGAAAAAAGCCGCCAGCGCAGCAGAAGAGTCTAAACCAACATTGGGAGACGCTAACGAGCAATTACAAGCGTTAAAAGACAAAATGGAAGCCGGTAAAAAGAAGTAAGCTTTTAAGATGTTTTAAAAATAAATAATGGAAAGCCCTGACCCTTTTGGTCAGGGCTTTTTTTTGACCTCCATGAACAGTTATCTGGTTTTAAAGGAGGATATTGTTATCGGTTCCTTTTTATTGAGTAGAAATCCCTATTTTTGCTTTCAAATATGTTGGTAGTGCAAACCATGAGTCAAAAAGTACTTCTTTCCTCAAAAGAAATCCACATTATTTTGCATCGCCTTGCTTGCCAACTTTTAGAGAATCACCTCGACTTTTCCAACACTGTATTAATAGGAATTCAACCCAGAGGTAGTTTTCTGGCCAACCGTTTGGCGAAGATCCTTCAAGAAGAGTACAAGGTAAAGGAGATAAAACTTGGCCTTCTGGATATCACTTTTTTTCGCGATGATTTCAGAAGGAGCGATAAACCTCTGGAGGCAAGTACCACCAGTATTGACTTTCTCATTGAAGGTAAAAATGTGGTTTTAATAGATGATGTACTATATACGGGCCGTAGTATCAGGGCTGCGTTAACAGCTATCCAGTCATTCGGACGCCCACAAGAAATAGAGTTGCTTACCCTAATAGATAGGAGGTTCAGCAGACATTTACCCATACAGCCAAATTACAGAGGAAGGCAAGTAGATGCCATCAATGATGAGAAGGTAAAAGTTATGTGGGAAGAAAATGAAGGTAAGGACGTGGTTTATTTAGTAATCAAATGAAAGTATGTCGGTACTAAGTGTAAAACACCTTTTGGGAATTAAATATCTGAATGAAGAGGATATTCAACTTATTTTCGAAACCGCCGATCAATTTAAAGAAGTAATTAATAGATCCATAAAAAAGGTTCCTTCCTTACGGGATATAACGATTGCCAATATATTTTTTGAGAATAGTACCAGAACCAAGCTAAGTTTTGAGCTTGCTGAAAAACGGTTATCGGCAGACGTCATCAACTTTTCCGCATCGCAGTCATCTGTAAAAAAAGGGGAAACACTCATAGATACTGTCAATAATATCCTTTCCATGAAAGTGGATATGGTGGTAATGAGACACCCTAATCCCGGTGCCGGTATTTTTCTGTCAAAACATGTTAAAGCAGCCATCATAAATGCCGGGGATGGTGCGCATGAGCATCCAACTCAAGCCCTCTTAGATTCGTATTCCATCCGGGAGAAGTTAGGCGATGTCGCCGGAAAGAAAGTAGTCATAGTAGGCGATATTTTGCACTCCAGAGTTGCTTTGTCTAATATCTTTGCCTTAAAACTTCAGGGTGCAGAAGTGAAGGTGTGCGGACCTAAAACCCTGATTCCCAAATATATTGAGACTCTTGGAGTAGGTGTGGAGCCGAACCTCCGAAAGGCTCTCGAATGGTGTGATGTGGCCAATATGCTTCGCGTTCAAAATGAACGTATGGAGATGAGTTACTTTCCTTCCACCAGGGAATACACCCAACAATTTGGGATCAACCGACATATTCTGGAGAGTCTCAACAAAAAGATAGTCATTATGCACCCGGGTCCTATAAACAGGGGGGTAGAGATAACCAGTGATGTAGCGGACTCTTCACAATCAATCATTCTCCATCAGGTGGAAAATGGTGTAGCCATACGAATGGCTGTTATTTATTTACTTGCATCACAAATAAAATAGAAGACTATGATCTTTGAGAGGGAAGGCAATTATACCATTGTTTATCAGGAAAACATCGCGCTTTTAAAATTTGTAGAGAATCTGAGTGCTGCCTACGACAAGCTCAGGAATGACCATATCGTTGTAAATTTATTCTCTTTTGACAGATTAACTTCTGATGAGATCCTTGAATTTCTTGAGCTCTCCAACAGGCACAGGATGGCGAAAAAATCTTTTGTGCTGGTGACTGATAAGGTGACCTATAATGAGGTGCCTGATGAGATCAACCTTGTCCCAACTTTACAGGAAGCAAAAGATCTTATTGAAATGGAAGAAATAGAAAGAGATCTGGAACTATAAATATGTCCTGTCATTTTGCACAAGTTAATATCGCCAGGGCTCAATTTAGCTTAGATGACCCACGAATGGCCGATTTTGTGAATAATACGGCAAGAATTAATGCCTTGGCTGAAGAAAGTCCCGGTTTTATTTGGAGATGGATAGAGGAGCCATCCCATGATATTTTTGAGGTTTTTGGTGATCCTGCCTTAATTGTCAATATGTCCTTATGGGAATCCAGAGAAACATTAATGGCCTTCACCTACAATTCGGCCCATGTTGACATCTATAAGAGACGAAAAGAATGGTTTTCAAAGTTAAAAGACAGTCATATGGTTTGTTGGTTTACTAAAGAATCAAAGATCAGTCTACAGGAAGCCAAAAGGAGATTGGATCATTTAAATACCAAAGGAGAGTCGGCTTATGCGTTTAGTTTTCGCTCAACCTATACCAGTGAGGAGGCTAAAGAGTACTTATAAGAATAGATCAGATAGTTATGAAACTTCATATTTTGGGTTGTTATGCAGCTACACCTTCCCTTATGGGGAATCCAACGGCTCAAATACTGGAAGTACGAGATCATTTGTTTCTCATAGATTGTGGAGAAGGTACACAAGTGCAATTAAGGAAACATAAGATCAAATTTTCAAGGATCAACCATATATTTATTTCACATCTTCACGGAGATCACTTTTTTGGTTTACCCGGCCTAATTGCCACCTTTCAATTGTTGGGGCGCGACAAAGAGCTGAATATTTACGGGCCATCGGGATTAAAAGAAGTGTTGTTAATGCTCTTGAGAGTAGGGAATTCCTGGACTAGCTTCCCTCTGGTTTTTCACGAACTGATCGAAAAAGAACCTATTGAAATTTTTGAGGATGACAAAGTCATTGTGTCAACCATCCCTTTATCGCATCGCATCTACACCAATGGTTTTCTTTTCCGGGAAAAAATAAAGGAACGGGTCTTAAATACAGAAGCGGTTGCTGCCTATAGCATAGACAAGGCCTACTACAGGAACATCAAAAAAGGAAAGGATGTACTTCTTGAGAATGGCAAAAACATCGAAAATGCACTCCTCACCTTAGATCCGCCTAAACCTAAGAGCTATGCCTATTGTAGTGATACGGCCTATGACCCCGGAATTACAAAAATTATTCAAGGAGTTGATGTGTTATATCATGAAGCTACTTTTTTAGCCTCCGAAGCTCATTTGGCTGCTAAAACCAAACATTCTACTGCAGAGGAGGCTGCAAAGATTGCTCATCAGGCCGGGGCTAAACTTCTTATTTTAGGTCATTTCTCCATCCGTTATAAAAAGAAGGCAGCCTTCATCAGGGAAGCCGTCGTGCATTTTGCAAACGTACAACTCGCCGAGGATGGTGAACTAATAATTTTCTAAAGATAAAAAGAAGACTGCTATTTCCCTTTTAGTTAAGTTTTCACCAACTTTGTTAAACTAAGGATTGTTAACATTGGCCATGAAAAAAGACCTGGGAAGCTTATCGAAAATCATATGAAAAAAGTGCCTTGATGGAGGATGCTATATCTGAAAATCCCATGGAGCTTTTCCAAAAATGGTTCTACGAGCTTGAAAAATCAGGAACTGTAGATGAGCTTAATACCATGACCATTTCTACAATGGGACTAGATGGTTATCCAAAAGGCAGGATTGTTCTTTTGAAACGATTTACTTATGAAGGTTTTATTTTTTATTCAAACTATGATAGTGAAAAAGGCAAGGCCATCGAAAAAACTCCTGAGGTGTGTCTTTCTTTTTTTTGGCCGGCTATGGAAAGACAGGTTATTGTTAAAGGCACGGCATCTAAAATAGCCGGTAATATGTCTGACGGATATTTTGAATCACGGCCGACAGGCAGTAAATTAGGCGCAATAGTTTCTAATCAAAGTGAGGTAATCCCCTCAAGAGAGGTTTTGGAAAGTAGGTTGAAAGAATTGGAGACGCAGTATGACGGTAAGGAAATACCTCGCCCTTCCAATTGGGGAGGATATCTGGTAACTCCTATATCGATTGAATTTTGGCAGGGCAGGCCCAATAGATTACACGATAGGATCCGTTTTACGCTGGCTGAGGATTATAATTGGAAGATGGAGAGGCTGGCACCTTAATGTTAAGTCCAGGATCGGTGGAGTTGTGCCCTTCCGGGAGTATATAATATCTATTTTTAAAGCGAGAACATGAAACATTTGATATTGGTTAGACATGGCAAGTCATCCTGGGAGTATGGTGTGGAAGACAGGGACCGTCCTTTAAAGGAAATTGGCATACAAGATGCTCATAGGGTATCTCATCATTTTGGAAAGACAATGCTTAAGATCGATTCGGTGTATTCTAGTCCGGCTATTAGAGCACTTCATACTTGCGTTATTTTTTTAAGGAATCTCAAGGTACCTTATTCCAATTTTGCTCTTTCTGACGAGTTATATGACTTTTCTGGGGAGGATGTTATGGGTTTTGTAAAAGATTTACCGGATTTACAACAGGCAGTAATGATCTTTGGACATAATCACGCATTCACGGAAATAGCGAATATGTGGGGTGATATTTTTATTGATAATGTGCCCACTACAGGATTGGTTCATCTTTCTTTCGACCACAAGCATTGGAAGGATGTCCAAAAAGGAAAAACAGAAAACATTGTGATTCCCAAAGAATTAAGGATATGATAAAAACAAAGAATCAGTATATCAATAGAGAAATAAGCTGGTTAAAGTTTAATGACCGGGTGCTGCAGGAAAGTGCCGACCAACGCGTTCCACTAATTGAAAGACTCAGATTTCTTGGGATATTCTCAAATAACCTAGATGAATTCTTTAAAGTGCGGTATGCTACCGTGAAACGTATCGTAGAGGCAGGTAAATCTGGGAAGAGTGTATTGGGAGGTGAAGTTGCCAAAGACCTCTTGGAAGAGATCACAAAAATTGTGATTGAACAGCAGACGCGGAGTCTGGAGATCCATAGGGATATTGAAAAAGAGCTGGAAGCAGAAAACATTTTCCTTATCAATGAAGAAGAGGTTACAGAGGAACAATCTAAATTCCTGAAAAACTACTTTTTAGAGAAGGTGAGTCCTCAATTAATGACCATCATTCTGAATGATCTGACTGAATTTCCAATGCTTAAAGATTCAGCCGCCTATTTGGCGATAAAAATGGTCCTGAAAAGCGATGAATTTAAAAGACCTGCAGATCATATCAGGGAAAAGAGTTATGCCCTGATAGAAATTCCAAAAGGAATTGACAGGTTTGTAGTGTTACCAAAGGACGGAGAGCGCTTTTATATCATTATTCTGGATGACCTTATCCGGTACTGCCTTGATAATATTTTTTCTATGTTCGATTATTCCTCCATTTCGGCCCATATGATCAAAATTACCCGTGATGCTGAATTGGATATAGATAACGATCTCAGTAAGAGTTTTATAGAAAAGATATCTTCTAGTGTCGATAATCGTAAGATCAGTGATCCCGTTCGGTTTGTATATGATAAAAGCATTGAAGAAGATACGCTGGGATTCCTCACAGAAAAAATGGGGATCACAGATACAGACAGTGTTATTCCCGGTGGTCGGTACCACAATAGAAGGGATTATATGAGCTTTCCGAGCTTGGGGAAGGATGAACTGATGTATCAAAAAATAAACCCATTACCCATAAAAGGTGTAGAGCCAGAAGGTAGCTTTTTGGGTCAAATCGCTTCAAAGGATTTTATACAATATACGCCCTACCACAAATTTTCATATATCATTAGGTTTCTTCGTGAGGCAGCACTGGATCCAAGAGTAAAAACAATTAAGATCACGGTATACCGCCTTGCGGATAATTCTCAAGTGATCGCTTCGCTGATCAATGCTGCCAAGAATGGAAAACAGGTAACCGTGCAAATCGAATTAAGAGCCCGTTTTGATGAAACTGCTAATATTGGATATGCCGAGCAACTTCAGGAAGAAGGTATTAAATTGATCTTTGGTGTCCCCGGATTAAAGGTACACAGTAAGATCTGTCTGATAGAAAGGGAAGAGCAGGACAAGGTGAATCGGTATGGTTTTATCAGTACAGGTAATTTTAATGAGTCTACCGGTAGGATATATACAGATTATACCTTGTTTACAGCTAATGAGAAGATTTTAAAAGAGTTGAACATGGTTTTTGATTTCTTTGAAACGACCTATAAGATCAATAAGTACAAACATCTAATTGTTTCTCCACATTATACGAGGAGTACTTTTAAAAGGCTAATAGAACAGGAGATCGAGAATGTAAAACAGGGTAAAGAGGCTTATATCAAGATCAAAATGAACAGTTTAACTTCTTATAAAATGGTAGATAAGCTGTATGAGGCCAGTAGAGCAGGTGTTAAGATAAAGTTGATCGTACGCGGTATATGCTGCCTGATCCCCGGAATAAAAGGGATGAGCGAGAATATTGAGGCTATCAGTATCGTGGATAAATTTTTAGAACATCCCCGATTATTCATCTTTGCCAATGCCGGGAACCCAATGGTCTATATTTCTTCAGCAGACTGGATGACTAGAAATATAGAAAATAGGGTGGAAGTGGGATGCCCAATTTACGATCAGGATATTAAAAATGAACTCATAGATACTTTTGAGATTTCCTGGCGAGATAATGTGAAGGCCCGTTGGTTCAATGAACGTCAGGACAACGCTTATGTTAGAAATGAAAAACCTAAGGTCCGCTCACAATTTGCACTATATGAGTACTATCTGGATAAATTAAATACAACAAACAAGCGCGTTCATTCTACCACTCCTTGAAGCAGAAAAATAAGACATCAACACTGGTTAAATCTGGAATTGGAATCTCGCAGCTGCGAAGCTATTGGAGAAGAACACTGTGCAGAGGTACCGGGTAATTTTTTAAAGAATGCCTTAAGTGGTTTTTGTTCTAAATTGGCCGAGCAACTTATAAGTCCCAGTGTAACCTTGCCATGGATCTTGTCCGTAATTGGCAGTAGCTCAGGAATCTCAGGAATGCTGGTGCCCATTAAAAACCTTGGAAGTTTATTGCCGCAACTAGCAGTTTCTGGTGCGATAAGAAAATATCCGATTCGTAAGTATTTCTGGGGAATCCCAGCTTTTGTTCAGGCATTTTTGGTTCTTTTGATGGGTCTTTCTTTTGGATTGCTGGAAGGTACGCAAGTAGGCATCGCTGTTGTAGTACTCCTATTGCTATTTAGCATGGCTAGTGGAATTTCTTCAGTGGCCTTTAAGGATGTTATGGCCAAAACAATTCCAAAGGGCAACAGGGGGAAACTTCTCGCCTGGAGAGCCACCGGAGGTGGGATACTCACCCTTATTTTTGGATTAGGTCTTTATCTTTATGTAACATCCTGGGAAACCATGACCAGCATGCTGCTTTTGGTTGGCGCCGCAGCAGTATTATGGATCCTGGCAGGCGTTTTTTTTCTTCTGATCCGCGAAGAACCCGGTGCCACGGAAGGAGGCAGAACGGCCATTCATGAATTCAAAGCAGGAGTTCATTTTTTGAAAGAGGATAAAAATCTAAGATATTTTATTTTGGCAAGAGCATTTTTAATGGCCATCCCTTTGGCTCAACCTTTTTTTGTCATTATCGGGAAAGAGACCACACAAGCCAGGATCACCGGCCTCGGTATCTTTGTAATTGCCTCAGGGATCGCTGCTATGGTTTCCAGTCCTTTCTGGGGTATGTTCGCTGACCGATCCTCCCGAAAACTGATGCTGGTCATCGCAATTTTCGGGATTATTAATCTCTGCCTTGTTCTGGGATTTATGTACCTTGACATCTCTTTGCAAACTATATATTTATTTGCCCCCCTGATCCTTCTTAACATGATGGCGCATGGCGGAGCACGATTGAGTAGAAAAACCTATCTGACAGATTTTGCGCCTGAGAAAGAACGTCCTTTGTATATAGCACTCTCAAATACGCTTATTGGCTGTTTTACACTCTTAACAGCCGGGATCGGATTTATCGCTCAGTGGTTTAATTATGAAGCCCTCCTGATATTTTTTATGGGGATGCTTTTGCTCAGTATGTTTTATATCTATCGGCTAAAAGAGGTCTAGATTCTTACCCATGGATCTGCTCTTTGTTGCCTAATTCCCTCATTATGGAGGCCTCGTACTCCAGAAGATCTTTCCATTTTTTGTCTACTTCTTTCCTGTCCCCATATTGCCTGGCAAAATTTAAGAACATAGTGTAATGGCCGGCTTCACTGATCATCAGTGCGTGATAGAATTCCGCCAGCTCCTTATCAGACAGTTCTTCAGACAACAATCGAAATCGTTCACAACTTCTGGCTTCAATAAGGGCTGCATATAGAAGTCGATGGATCAATTGCGTGGTTCTTGAACCTCCCTTAGGAAAGAATTTATGAAGGGCTATAGCGTAAGCGTCTTTTCGATGTCTGCCCAATGTTTTTCCTCTGGCCAGGATCTTGTCATGAACCATTTTAAAATGTCCCATTTCTTCCCGCGACAGCGAAATCATTTCTTTAATAAGTTCGGGGTATTCAGGAAAACTGACTATGAGCGATATGGCCGTACTGGCTGCCTTTTGTTCGCAGTAGGCATGGTCCGTTAATATCTCATCGATGTTCATCTCAACGATATTAACCCATCTGGGATCCGTAGGTAGTTTAAGTCCGAGCATAGGGTGTATTCAAAAATTTAAAGAAATGAAATTAAAGGTAACAAAATGATACCGGTACAAAAGTAACTCCGAGATATCATGAAAAACGATCATAGATCCAGATCAAATGTTTTTCTCAATAGGTCAATAGCAGGATTTTTTTCGCGAAGTTTATCGTATTTCTCCTGGGGAGTAAAGGCGTATTTCTTTATAGTTTCTTCATTTACTGAAATAGACAATTGCAAATGATAATTGTTTAATGATTTTTTAAGGAAGGTCATTAGCTCCAGCTGTTCGCGCTCCACTTCTTTTTTCATGGTGTCATTTGGCAATTCAATGACAATAGTGTTTCCATTTTTTAATTTTGGAACGTCAGAACTTAGATTGCTGGCCAGTATTTTCTTTCCTTCTTCATCTATTTTATTGACATACGTTTGCCAATGCTTCTGCAATTCTTCTTCTGTAACAAGATCATCGGGCAGCGAATCTTCATCGTAGGTAACCTCGATCTTGTTGAGTTCGTGTTTCTTCTTGGCCTTTATACTAGAAATAGACAGGCCGGAAACTCTTTTGGGATGTTCTTTAATCCGGATTTTCTGAGCTGTTTCTGTGACCATATTAGCAGGGTCTGATACTAAAACATCTTCCATATCAGAACTTGAAATTTGACCAGTTTCCACTGTGGTAACTTCTTTTTGTTCATGGATCTCAGGACTGTTACCTTAGGTTTGTTTGGCTGCAACGGGTCGCTTGTAACGGGGGATCCGGTTTTTTTCAGCGATGTTGAGAAAGATCGATGAAAAAAGGAAGCGGGGATCAATTGCCCTAAGGGGATTAGATTGGCCTGACTCTGGTCAGGATTTTTTTTTTCACCTTCAAAAGAAAGTGAAGCCAGCTTCATAAGGGCTAATTCTACCAGTAAACGAGCATTTTTACTGCTTTTATACTGCAGATCTGCCTGATTTGAGATCTCCAGGGCTTTTAGAAGAAATTCCTGACTGGTCTTTTTGGCCTGTTCGAGGTATAACTTCTTAGCATTATCTCCAACCTCCAGGAGTGCAATGGTGTCATGGTGTTGACAAACCATCAAATCTCTGAAATGTGACGCCAGGCCTACGATAAAATGATGTCCTTCAAAACCAAGCGCCAGGGTCTTATTAAAAAGTAAAAGGATGTTTGGAATATCGTTCTTTAAGATAAGATCGGTCACTTTAAAATAGGTGTCATAGTCTAACACATTCAGGTTTTCTGTAACCGTCTTTCGCGTAAGTTCCTTTCCGGAAAAGCTAACTACTCTGTCAAAAATAGAAAGTGCATCGCGAAGCGCCCCATCTGCTTTTTGTGCGATTATGTGAAGCGCATCGTCTTCGGCATTTATCCCCTGTTGTTCAGCGATATACTTCAGATAATTTGCGGCATCGGCAACTGTAATACGTTTAAAGTCAAATATTTGGCATCTGGAAAGTATCGTTGGAATAATTTTGTGTTTTTCTGTAGTTGCCAGGATAAAAATAGCATGCCTTGGGGGTTCTTCCAGTGTTTTTAGAAAAGCATTGAAAGCTGATTGAGAAAGCATATGTACTTCATCTATTATGTACACCTTGTATTTCCCTACCTGTGGGGGGATTCGAACCTGATCAATAAGGTTGCGGATATCATCCACAGAATTGTTAGAAGCCGCATCGAGCTCAAAAATATTGAATGCAAAGTCTTCATCTTCTTTTTCAGTACCGTCCCTGTTGATCTGTTTCGCGAGTATCCTGGCACAAGTAGTCTTTCCGACGCCTCGGGGACCACAAAAGAGCAAAGCCTGAGCCAGATGATTGTTATCAATGGCATTAACAAGTGTATTCGTAATGGCTTCCTGCCCAACAACGTCCTTGAACGTTTGGGGTCTGTACTTTCGCGCTGAGACAATAAAAGGTTCCACAAATACGATTTAAAAGAATAGAGTCATGACTATTCCCCATTCTTACAAATATAAAAATAGCGTTTGTTTAAGGACTTTCTTTTCACAGCTATTCCCTAATTTTTATCAACAATTGAGCTACCTTTGCATGAAGCAGGTCACCTTATCGCTCCCTGTAGTATACGGGGGGAGGAAAGTCCGGACACCATAGTGCAGCATAGCGGGTAACACCCGTCACCCATTCCGGTGGGGCGGACAAGTGCAACAGAAAGAATGTACAGGTTAAGCTGTAGTGAAATCATGTAAACTCTATGCGGTGAAACGCCATGTATATCAGTGTTTGAGGGCGGCACGTCCGAGCTGAAGGGTAGGCGGATAGAATCTTTGGGCAACTAAAGATCCAGATAAATGATAAGGAAGCTTATTATAGGCTACAGAATCCGGCTTATGATCTGCTTTTTTTATTCCTCACTTTGGTAAAAACTGAATAAACTACTCCCGTATTTCCTTAGAGACGAAAAATGACTCAAATGGGAAAGATCCATTTGCTTGGAGTGTTCAATGATAAGTGTTCCTGCGGCTGTAAGTATATTTCGTTCATAAATTAGCTTGTGAATGTCACAGAATTGCGCCTGAGAAAGATCATATGGCGGATCTACAAAAATAAGATCGTAGGTATCCTGCACCGATCCAAGAAATTTAAACACATCCATTTTTACGGCTTTGATCTTAAAATCCCATTCTATAGCTTTTGTTTCTATAAATCTAATACATCCGGGATGAGCATCTACGCTTGTAATATCGCTGCAGCCTCTCGAGGCAAATTCGAAACTTATATTACCGGTACCTGCAAATAGATCGAGTACCCGGATCTCATCAAAATAAAACTGATTGTTGAGGATATTGAATAAAGCCTCTTTGGCCATATCTGTCGTCGGCCTAACAGGTAGATTTTTTGGAGCAGTAATCCGCCTTCCTTTGTGTGTACCCGAAATTATTCTCATTTAGAGGGCGTTAATTGCCAGATAATTTGCATTAAGGGCCGTTTCATCAGATAAAACTTCATCTGGTATACCCGGGAGATATAGGGAGAGATGTTGTATGTAATCCTGGCAGATGCTAAAATACGGCATCCCCTTCTTCAATGTCGCCGAAAAGTCTTACTTTTATTTGGTTGGGATCAAATGCAGCTGTTCCAGGTAAAAAGCAGGTAATAGAGAAAATCTTCTGGCGTATTATACGCGAAATTGTTGTAGAACAACAGCTTTTTATTCTGGAGGATAACCAGATCAAGTTCATTTGCTGTCACGTATGCAAAACAGATTCCATCGGAATTTGAAACGCTACTGCCCAGTAGGGATGACTACTAATACGGTACTGTGATGTTTAAATTCAAAGTCTCCGAATTGGTCATAGATAAAATTATTAATGTTCACAAAAGGGATATAGACATTGACCATTTCATATGCCTGGATCTCATCGTACTCCAGAAGGTCATTGGCCAGGATCTTGGTATTAAACTTCAGATAATTAGCCAGTTCATTAGGGTCGAACAACACTTTTGGTACAAGGCTAAACAAGTCGTTTCTATGTACGATGATTACTTCTGAAAATTGCAAAGTTTTTAATTTCGTGTTATGTAATAAACCGCTTTAATTCTTTTTGAGTTTCATATGGGGTAAGCCTATTATCAAAACTTTATTTTTCTGCTTTTACGATCTTGTTGCCGATGGTATCCAGAATGCAAAAAGAAAGTCCATTCAGGCTCACCTGAATGGACAATTTATGATAATCTTCCAGAATTAAATCGTTATGGGGGTCTTTATTGGTCTCCTTTTTTGTCATAAATAGGGGGCCAGTTTCCGTTGGTACTCACTTCTGAGAGTGATCCAACCTTGATCTCAGAACCATTAACTTCTTCCACACTTATCTGAGCATTTTCTCTCGTCAAAAGATCTTTTGGCTGATCATATAAGATGATATCTTTTTTAACCTTCGCTTCAAAGACAGGTGCTTTATAGCCACTTTTTTCAATGATGTCTGCTTTCATTTCAAACGTCTCATTATTTTGAGCATATGGCACATTCATCATGGATTTGTAGCGTGTGTCTCCTTTGAAGAGAGAATCCTTAATAGCTATGAAACCCAGGGTATCAATGATGGTGATCTCTTGTAAAAGGTCAATTCCATAGGTCTTGTCGAATTCCATATAAGAGGAATCCCGTTGCTGAGTGATCGTATATCTTCCGGTATCTACAAAAGCTATCAAACTATTAAAGTCGTTCGCAAATTTTCCATTTACGGTTTTGTAGGCTTCCTGCGCATTTCGGATATCCTTAAGAACAGAAATTACCTTGTCAAAGCGTTCTTGTTTTATTTTTTTGAATTCGATCGGACCAGTAACAGATCGATAAATTAGGTAACCCAAAACAATACAGGCGATCCAAAGTATTATTTGAAAGATGGTTTTCATTTGATCAAGTATTAATTAAATTTAGCGGTTCCAACAAATCTACAATTTTTTTTCAATCGTAAAAGTTTTTGGCCCAAAAATCCTGTTTATCTTTGATGGCTCATGGATACCCCTACCGCTTCTACATTCTATGGAATTTTAAAAGACAAATTCCCACATACACCCACCTCTAAGCAAGACATAACGCTGCAATTACTGGCCGAATTTTTACTTTCCGGGAATAAAGACCAACTTTTCTTATTAAAGGGATTTGCCGGAACAGGGAAAACAACTATTGTAGGGGATCTGGTTACCAATCTTTGGAAGACCTCGCTGAAATCGGTTTTGATGGCCCCTACCGGGCGGGCTGCAAAAGTAATGTCTAGTTATTCAAAGACACAGGCATTTACCATCCACCGAAAGATTTATTTTCCAAAAAAGGAAAGGGGTGGAGGAATCCGGTTTGTAATGGCGCCCAATAAACATAGAAATACGGTTTTTATAGTGGATGAGGCTTCCATGATCCCGGATGCACCTTCGGATTCCAAGTTATTTGAGAATGGATCGCTTCTGGACGATCTTATACAGTTTGTCTATTCCGGACATCAGTGTAAACTTATTCTGATTGGTGACACCGCACAATTACCTCCTGTTCATCTCTCCTTGAGTCCGGCCTTAGATGAGCATCAACTCCAAACCAAGTTCGGGAAGGAAGTAACCCTTATAGAGCTGGATGAAGTAGTAAGACAGGCTCAGGATTCAGGCATCCTGGTAAATGCGACTCAACTTAGGGACCAACTCCAAAGCGACATCTTTGATAGTTTTCAATTTCAGTTGGAGACTTTTGCAGACATCGTTCGTTTAACAGATGGATATGACATACAGGAGGCCATAGAAGACGCCTATTCTGTTCAGGGAAAAGAAGAAACTACTTTGATAGTGCGTTCTAATAAAAGGGCCAATTTATATAATGAAAACATTCGGAAACGTATACTTTTTCTAGAAAATGAACTGTCTGTGGGAGATTTTTTAATGGTGGTAAAAAATAATTACTACTGGTTAAAGCCACAATCAGCGGCAGGTTTTATTGCCAATGGCGATATTATAGAGGTCCTGGAGATTTTTGCCTTTAAAGAACTTTATGGTTTTAAATTTGCCGAAGTGAAAGTTAGAATGACAGACTACCCGAATCAAAAACCATTTGAAACTGTTTTGCTATTAGATACACTTGCCGCCGAAACACCGTCACTTTCTTATGAGGATGGCAATAAACTTTACCAGGAAGTTTTGAAAGATTATGCCCGGGAAACTTCCAAATACAAGAAATTTCTCGCCGTAAAGAACAATACCTTTTTCAATGCCCTGCAAGTAAAATTTTCATATGCTATTACCTGTCATAAATCACAGGGAGGGCAGTGGCATACCGTTTTTGTAGAGCAGCCTTACCTGCCTTCCGGACCAGATAAGGAATACTTTCGGTGGCTCTATACGGCCATTACCAGAGCAAGGGAAAAATTGTATTTGATCGGATTTAAGAGCGATTTTTTTCTTGATTGAGAATACGTTACTTTAGTATTTAGATTGTTTTAGCATGACTTCAGAAACTATCATCAGCATTTTTTTAGGAATTGGATTGGCCGCTTCTGTTGGGTTTCGGGTGTTCTTGCCACTATTTGTCCTCAGTGCTGCTTCCTATTTTGGAATGTGGGATCTCAATGAAAATTGGAAATGGATCGGAAGCATGTTCGCACTCATTACCTTGGGCGTTGCTACTATTTTAGAGGTCTTTGCTTACTTCATACCGTATGTTGATAATTTGCTGGATAGTATGGCCTTGCCTTTAGCAGCATTGGCCGGAACGGCGGTTATGGTAGCCACCGTTTCGGATATGGATCCGGTGATTACATGGTCCTTGGCCATCATAGCCGGAGGTGGTACAGCCACTGCCATAAAAGGAGCTTCGGCTACAAGCCGAATAGCCTCCACCACTACTACGGCAGGATTTGGAAATCCGATTATTTCATTTTTTGAAACAACAATTGCCTTTGTGGTAGCCGTAGTTTCGGTAATTGCACCCATTATTGCGGTTATCCTTGTCATTATCCTCCTGATTCTCATTTTTTCGATATACAGAAAATTACGACCTAAGCTCAGAAACTAATCTAAACACAGGAATTACTCGTATGAATATAATTGCCATGATCCCCGCTCGTTATGCTGCCTCCCGATTTCCGGGAAAATTGATGCAGGATCTTGCCGGAAAACCGGTCATTCTGAGAACCTATGAAGCGGCAATGGCAACCGCACTTTTTAAGGCGGTCTTTGTTGTGACAGACAGTACACTTATTTATGACACTATTCTTGCTAATGGTGGTAAGGCAATTATGAGCAGGGAAGAACATGAATGTGGCAGTGATAGAATTGCAGAAGCTGTGGCTACTATGGATATAGATATTGTAGTCAATGTTCAGGGAGATGAGCCCTTTACCGATAAAGAAAGCCTGGCAAGTCTGATTCAGGTCTTCAAAAAGGATCACAATAAGGAAATAGATCTGGCGTCCCTGATGACCAAAATAACGGAGAAAGAAGATATACAGAGCCCCAATACGGTAAAAGTGATCGTGGATCAACAGAATTTTGCACTTTACTTTTCAAGGTCTGTGATTCCGTTTCCAAGGGCAACTGATAAAACACCTGTCTATTATAAACACAAGGGAGTATATGCCTTTAGGAAGCAGGCAGTATTAGATTTCAAACGCTTGCCAATGCTTCCCTTGGAAGCCGCTGAAAAGATTGAGGCCATCAGGTACCTCGAATACGGCAAAAAAATTAAGATGGTGGAGACAACGGTGACCGGTATTGAAATAGATACCCCGGAAGACCTGGAAAAAGCGAAGGCTGCATGGAAGTAGATTTCACTAACATAAAAGTGGTTGGTTTTGATGCAGATGATACCTTGTGGGTAAACGAAACCTATTTCAGGGAGGCGGAAGAAGAATTTGCCTCGCTACTAGAAAAGTATGAGACCAAAAATAAAATTGATCAGGAGTTGTTTCGAACGGAGATCGCCAACTTAGATCTGTATGGTTATGGGATCAAAAGTTTTACCTTGTCAATGATAGAATCTGCAATGGATCTCTCAAATCAACAGGTTTCACAAACAACCTTATTGCAAATTTTGAATCTTGGTAAAAAGATGATCTCGCACCCTGTAGAATTATTAGATAATGTGGAGGAAGTGCTAAAGAGTTTATCCAATAAATACAGACTAATTGTACTAACTAAAGGTGACCTACTGGATCAGGAACGAAAATTGGAACGTTCCGGACTGTCAACTTATTTTCATCATGTAGAGGTGCTTAGCGATAAGAAAGAATTGAATTATTCAAATTTATTGGAACACCTGGAGATCGATGTTTCAGAATTCCTGATGGTTGGAAATTCATTAAAATCGGATGTTTTACCCATACTCTCCATTGGAGCAAAAGCGGTCCACATTCCTTTTCATACCACATGGGCACATGAGGAAGTAGCACCAGATCAGCATTCGAATAATCACCTAACCCTGTCTGGGATCATAGAATTATTAAAGTATTTGTAAGAGCCTTATGGACGAAAAGAAAAATTTGATTTTGAATAAACCTGAAAAAAGAACCGATACCCGTTTTAAAAATTTTCCAATGGTGCCCAGGGTAGTATTTGGCAGCGGATGCTTTGATCAGTTGGATGAGATTCTATTACCAAAGCGAAAGAACTCTGAAACACCAATTATTTATTTGGTGGATGATGTCTTCGAAAATACTTCCTTGGTTTCCAGGATCCCGTTACTTTTTAATGATAAGATCGTTTTTATATCCGCGGACGAAGAGCCAAAGACGCTGCAGGTAGATACATTGGTATCCATGATTAAGGAGGAATTCCAGGAGCAGCCTGCGGGTATTGTTGGAATTGGAGGAGGAACCCTCCTTGATCTTTCAAAGGCCGTGGCCATCATGCTAACAAACGCAGGCTCTGCTTCTGAATATCAGGGCTGGGATCTGGTGTCCAAGCCTGCCATTTATCACGTTGGGATCCCTACCATTAGTGGAACAGGGGCAGAGGTTTCAAGAACAACAGTATTATTGGGACCAAACCGGAAATTAGGAATAAACTCAGATCATACCCCTTTCGATCAGGTCTTGTTAGATCCCGATCTTACCAAAGGGGTTGAAAAACAGCAATGGTTCTATACAGGGATGGATTGTTATATACACTGTATTGAGTCATTGAACGGAACTTATTTAAACGCTTTTAGCCAAAGTTATGGGGAGAAAGCACTAGATCTTTGCAAAGAAGTGTTCCTCGGGTCACTCTCACCATCTGAGTCACGAGATAAACTCATGATGGCCTCATGGCACGGAGGTATGAGTATTGCGTATTCGCAGGTAGGTGTGGCACACGCTTTAAGTTATGGCTTGTCTTACGTTTTGGGGACAAAACACGGAATTGGAAATTGCCTCGTTTTCCAGCACCTTGAAGCGTACTATCCGGAAGGGGTTGCTTTATTTCATAAAATGATGGATCACCATAAGATTGTTTTGCCAACAGGTATTTGCAGTGAAATTACAGAGGAAGAAATGGCTACAATGGTCTCAGTTTCTATGAGTATGGAGCCATTGTGGGAAAATGCACTGGGGCCTGCCTGGAAAACAATGGTAAGTTCTGATACCTTAAAGGAGATATACCGTAAAATATAAGATTTGACGTCTGGATCGTTTAATTTTATACCTTCTTTCCAGGTCACCAACTATGAACTATTGACCCATATAATTTAACTAAGGAGAATGTACTTGTATGCGTGTACTAAGCAAATTTATTTTTTATCGGCTGATGGGATGGAAGCTCATCGGGCCGTTTCCAGAAGTTAAGAAATGCGTAGTTATCGTAGTACCACATACCAGTTGGGTCGACTTTTTTATTGGATTATTAGTGCGAAGTATATTGAAGAAGGAGATAAATTTTATAGGTAAGCACAGTTTGTTTAAACCTCCTTTTGGTTGGTATTTCCGATGGATGGGAGGTACACCAATAGACAGAACCAGGAACAGCGATACGGTAGTTAATACAACTAAAATATTTGAGCAGCGTGATATTTTCCGATTGGCCCTTTCTCCTGAAGGCACACGTAAGAAAGTAACCCAATGGAAATCGGGGTTCTATTACATCGCCAAACAGGCTAAGGTACCTATCATTATGGTGGCCTTCGACTATGGGAAAAAGGAGGTAAAAATATCCGAACCAATATTCACCACAGATAATAAAGAAACCGACTTTAAGCGGTATAAAGAGTTTTATAAAGGTGTTGTTGGGAAGATCCCTGAATACACTTAAACTCGTGTAAATTCAATACGTAATGTTGATGATTCTGGTGTGCCGTCATTATCAAAATCATATTCTGCGGTCCCAAAGCTTCCGCTTATCAATAACGTGCTTTCTGTAAGTGTTGCCCCATAGTTTTCCCAGTCGTCCGGATCAACATCCCAGGTAATAGAGAATAGGTACTGTCCTTCCCAAATTTCCCAAAACATTTCACCACCTACGGAATAAGAGGCCCGATCGGCAGGATCAACAATCATTGTAAACCGGCCACTACTCTGAACAGACATGGTTACGGTACCCCCTTCACCTATGATTTCAATGTCCATGTTACCGTCATCACTCCTAAAATAGCGGAAGTAGCTTCCCAATTTCCTGCTAATTCACTGATATTAAAAGGACCCTCTTTAGTTACAGGTTCTCCTTCACTACAAGAGAAACCAACAAATACTATCAGAATTGTACTAAATAATAATGCTTTTACTGAAGTTCTCATGATTTCCAAAAATTAGATGTTCACGCATGAACTGGTTATAAATTCCGTTTATCAAAGGTAGTACGGTACCGAAGTAGGTGCAATGATCTGGGTCATAGGGGAAGGGTAAAATTAAAAATATCTGACCTATTATCCCGTTCTGATGCTAATGGAACAGACCCAAAGGGGTATAATAATTTCTTTAAAGGTGTAAAAAGTAAGACCTCGCAATACGCCTAACTAGCTTCGTACAAAGTCGAAATGCAACGTACAGGGCTCGGCATTCCCGTCATTATCAAAATCGTATTCGCCGGAGCCTGCACCCCCGTTAATCGTAAAAGTGGTACCGTCCCAGGTATGGCCATAGGTATCCCAATCTCCGGGTTCGTCATCCCATACAATTGCAAAATAAAAAGTTCCTTCCCATTTTTCCCACCAAAATTCTCCACTTACCGTATAGGCTGCACGGTCAACCGGATCCAGGGTTAAGGTAAAACGGCCGGTAGATTGAACGGTCATATCAACAGTACCGCCGTCCTCTACGATATCTACGGAGGTGGTGTTTACACTAAATTGTGCTTGTGTAGCCTCCCAGACACCGGCTAATTCACTGATATTAAAGCTACCATCCTTTGTAAGCTCATTCGTTGGATCGTTGCTGCAGGAGAAGGCCACAAACAATACTAGAATGGTACTAAATAATAATGCTTTTAATGAAGTTCTCATGATTTCTAGGAATTAGAAGTTCACGTGTGAACAGATTAGAAATTCTGTTACTCAAAAGTAGTTGTACACTAAAATACCTGCAATGACCTTGGTCATTCAAGTAATAGAAAAAGAGGACTAAATGTTTGAAGGGTTGGGAGTTTTTGCCGGGTATTTCCTTTACTTAATAATCCGGAAAATGTTGAACCTTAAGAAGCTATTCCTGCATCGTATGATAGACGTTCTGCACATCATCATCTTCTTCGATCTTTTCAAGAAGTTTTTCCACGTCTTCGGCTTCTTCCGAAGTTAGCTCTTTAGTGAGCTGCGGAATTCGTTCAAATCCGGAGGATAAAATTTCAATTTCTCTGGATTCTAATTCTTTTTGTATGGCGCCAAAACTTTCAAAAGGGGCATAGATCATAATACCATCCTCGTCTTCAAAAACTTCTTCAGCACCAAAGTCAATTAAATCGAGTTCCAATTCCTCCGGATCAATGCCTTCGTTAGGGATTCGGAAATTACAGGTATGATCAAACATGAATTCTACGGATCCTGAAGTGCCCAGGCTCCCATTGCATTTATTGAAGTAGCTTCTAATATTGGCTACAGTACGGGTATTGTTGTCTGTAGCTGTTTCTATCAGGATGGCAATACCATGTGGGGCATATCCTTCAAACAATACTTCTTTGTAGTCACCCAGGGATTTGTCAGAGGCCCTTTTTATAGCCCTTTCAACATTGTCCTTGGGCATATTGACAGATTTTGCATTCTGGATAACGGCTCGAAGACGTGAATTTGCATCAGGATCCGGTCCACCTTCCTTAACGGCCATCACAATGTCCTTTCCTATCCGCGTAAAAGCTTTGGACATGGCAGACCAACGCTTCATTTTTCGTGCTTTCCGAAATTCAAATGCTCTTCCCATATACTATCTTAGGTGCTATTTTCAGGCAAATTTAGCAAATTTTAAGAGCCTTACAAGGCGGCTTAACCCAAATCGGGTCTTACTCACTTTCAATAATCTTTTCAATACTATTGGCTAAAGCAAAGTCCTTTTCGGTTACTCCATCAGCGTCATGTGTACTTAAACGAATATGCAGGGATTTGTACACATTTGTCCATTCCGGATGATGGTTTTGTGCCTCACATTCAAAAGCAATACGCGTCATAACCGTGAAAGCTTCCTTAAAATTCTTAAATTCAAATGTAGTCTCTATTCCGTTATTGATGTATTCCCACCCTTCAAGGGATGCCATTTGATCGTCAATTTGTTTTGTGGTAAGCTTTTCCATAATAAGTTTCTTTTATAACAGGATTTGTGATATTCGGGATAACTGCGATGCTTTATTAAGACCAGTTTCATGTGCACCATAAAGATACAAGGAAAAAAAGTTATGTAATAAGACCAAAAAAGTGAACACTTATCCTACAACGTGATGATCGATAATATCCTGATAGCTCGATTGTAAATTTTTGGGAAGAAGATGATCTTTTGGTAAAACTGCTAAAAACCGTTCTTCATTTGTAGTAAACACCCTTTTGTAAATTGGATTAAAACTTCCTACCCGCTCTACTACCTCTCTGATAAAATCTTCATGATGCACCAGATCCCTACTGCCCAGGTGATAGATGCCATATTTGTTTCTGTTGATGAGGTAATGGATCTGTTGCGTAAGTTTATCATCATTGGTCACATTGATAATAAGATTTGGAAACACTTCAATGGCTTCGTTATTCCAAATAGCCTGTTTCATCTCTTTGATCCGTGGAGAAGTGTTCCCGAAGACCATAGGTACTCTCAGAATAGCTGCTTTTTTCTTTGGTAACCTAAGCAGCATATTTTCAATTTTAATTTTAAGTCGGCCATAGATGCTTTCGGAAAGGGTTTTGTCATATTCGTAAGAGGGATATTTGCTATAGGCATCAAAAACGTTGGCGGAAGAGAGGAAGTAGATCTTACAGGGGTTTTTTGCAACATATTCTGAGATATGCTGATGCGCCTGGATCTGCGCTCCGAAATCGCCCCTTAAGGCAGAAATTATGATATTCGGACGAAGGTCCTCCAGAAGCTGAAAGATATCATCTTCCTGCAGGTCATATTGAAAAAACTGCTGGTTGGAAGTATACCCATTTCTGGACGAAAAATAAGTGCCATAGGTATCGTAATAATTACACAATTCCTTGTAAAGCGCGTTTCCAATGAATCCACTGCCTCCTAAAATAAGTATTTTCTTTCCTTCTTCTTGCACCGTTCCTCCAGTATTCTCAGGCTTTTTTACCCTTTATAAAAAGGTAGTTTCACAACGGTTGCCGGGACGGCATTTTTTCTGATCTGAACATGGATCTGACTGCCAACTTCAGTAAAAATAGAGGGGACATACCCTAAACCAATGCCTTTCCCGAGGGAAGGAGACATGGTGCCCGATGTAACTTTCCCTATGGTCTTTCCTTGTCCGTCAACAATATCATAACCCTGACGTGGAATACCGCGGTCATCCAATTCAAAAGCCACGAGTTTTTGTTTTGGTCCGTGTTCTTTTTCTTTGGCCAGGGCTTCACTATTTACAAAATCCTTGGTGAATTTAGTGATCCAGCCAAGGCCTGCTTCAAAAGGTGAAGTTTCATCTGTAATGTCATTGCCGTAAAGACAATAGCCCATCTCCAGTCTTAAGGTATCTCTTGCTGCAAGCCCTATTGGTTTTATACCATACTTGGCACCAGCCTGAAAAACCTTGTCCCAAACCTGTTTTACCTCAGTGTTCTTGCAATAGATTTCAAAGCCACCAGATCCTGTATAGCCGGTGGCAGATATGATCACATGATCAATACCGGCAAAATCGGCAACTACAAAATTGTAGAATTTTATTTGTTGCAGATCTACCGAAGTAATACTTTGCATTGCCTCAACCGCTTTTGGTCCTTGTATGGCGAGTAGGGAGTACTTTTCTGAGAGATCACGCATTTCAGCATTATATTCCTCATTGAATTTAGAAATGTGATTCCAGTCCTTTTCAATATTGGAGGCGTTCACCACCAATAGATACGTTTCCTCTTTTACCCGATAGACTATTAAATCATCTACAATACCTCCAGTCTCATTTGGAATGCAACTGTATTGCGCTTTTCCAACCGTTAATTTGGAAGCATCATTGGAGGTAACTTTCTGAATCAGATCTAAGGCATTGGGTCCTTCGATCAGAAATTCCCCCATATGAGAAACATCAAAAACACCTACTCCTTTTCTTACAGTTTCGTGCTCTGCATTCACACCTTCGTACGAAACAGGCATATTGTACCCTGCAAAGGGTACCATTTTTGCACCTAATTTCTCATGGGTTTGGGATAGCGCTGTATTCTTCATTTTATAAGTATCTTTTTTGCAGCGTAAAGATATTGAAAATAGTTGGTTGACTACCTAGAAATTGGGGGTTTCGGTTTCACTGGTGAAACCGAAGATTACAACTACTTAAGAAGAAATTTAGTAAGCTCCTCGTACTTGGAAATGGCAATTGAGACCTTTTTTCTATGCATGATCTTTTCTATCTGAGGGGGTAATGAAAGGGTGGTGTTCAATGCGGAAGACACTACATCCATAAATTTTACAGGATGTGCAGTTTCCATGAAAATACCATAGGTTTCCGGATGGTCCTCCTGATATTTTCGGAGTCCTAAATAACCAACTGCACCATGGGGATCCGCAATATAGCCGGCCTTAGCATACAAGCTTTTTATAGCTTCTTTTGTTTCTTTATCAGTGAAAGAGTAAGAGCTGAGATGATCTTTTAATTGTGAGAAATCGTTATCGTAAAGGTGTTGAATTCTGATAAAGTTGCTGGGGTCACCAACATCCATGGCATTGGAAATAGTTGCGGTAGATGGTTTAGGATCATATATGGCAGTTTGCATGTACTGCGGTACGGTATCATTTACATTGGTAGAAGCAATAAAATGCTTTACCGGCATCCCCATACGTTGTGCTATCATACCGGCGCAAATGTTACCGAAATTTCCGCTTGGAACAGAAAACACAAGTTCTTTACCCTTGGCCTTAAGATGTTTGTAGGCAAAAAGATAGTACAACATTTGTGGCAACCAACGAGCTACATTTATTGAGTTGGCTGAGGTAAGTCGCATTTTTCCTTTGAGACCGGGATCTACAAAAGCTCTTTTTACCATCCGTTGGCAATCATCGAAGGTGCCATTTACCTCCAGTGCAGTAATATTTTGTCCTAATGTGGTTAATTGACGTTCCTGAATATCACTTACTTTGCCACCGGGATACAAAATTACCACTTCAACACCCGCAACTCCCAGAAATCCATTGGCAACAGCCCCTCCCGTGTCCCCGGACGTGGCTACAAGGACGGTAACTTTCTCTTCAGAATTTTTAAAGAAGTAGCCAAGACTACGAGCCATAAACCTGGCGCCAACATCTTTAAAGGCCATAGTGGGCCCATGAAAAAGTTCCAGGGTTGAAATGTTTTCATTTATGGGTACAAGTGGGAAATCAAAATCGAGTACTTCTTCCAATATTTCTCTTAGAATCGAATCCGGAATATCGGCCTCCACATAGGGTTTTATGGCTCTAAATGCGATTTCCAGATTGGATAGCTCTTGTATTTCATCAAAGAATGAGGCAGGAAGTTGTGGAATTTGGTCAGGGAAATACAATCCGCCATCTGGTGCTATTCCATTGATCACAGCCTCTTTAAAAGAGACTTCGGGGGCATTGTTATGAAGGCTATAGAAGTTCATGTTACATCTACCATCTAAAGACCCGTTTCAGGTCATAATTTGTATTCCTTTTGTATTGATCTCCGAGACGTAAGCATCATAGGAAAGATCCATGGTCTCAAAAACCTTACTCATAGCCTGGGTTACTTTTTGGGCGGTTTTCAGACCTTTACTCAAGGCAAAAATGGAAGGTCCGGATCCGGATATGCCACAACCCAGGGCACCTGCGCCAATAGCTTCAAGTTTTACCTCCTCAAAACCAGGGATGAGGATAGATCTGATGGGTTCTACAATATGATCTACCAGTGACCTGCTTATGAGCTCGTAGTCTTCCTGAAAGAGTCCGGCTACCAAAGCACCCACATTTCCCCATTGTTTGATCCCATCGGCGAGGGAAATACTCGTTTTTAGGATCTTCCGGGAATCCGAGGTCTTAATCTCTATATGCGGATGGATGACGGACGCATAGAGTTCTTTAGGCAGGTGAATGGGAATAACATCCAGGGGTTCCGTGCTTCTTACGAGGGTAATTCCTCCATAAATGGCAGGGGCCACATTATCTGCATGGGCCACACCACTGGCCAATTTTTCACCGGCCATTGCAAACTGCACCAATTGATACCGGGTAAAAGGGGAGCCCAATAAATAATTCATTCCCCAAACTGCTCCTGCTGCACTGGCTGCACTACTGCCTATGCCACTCCCTGCTTTGATCTTTTTATGGATCTCAATTTCAAAACCTCCTTTGTAATCTGAAGCTTCCATAAAAGCAAGGCCTGCCACTCCGGCAACATTATTGTAAATTTCCCTGGGGAGATCTTGACCACTTATTTTTGTGATGGTAAGCCCCGGAGCTGCTACTTTTTTAATTACCATTTCATCACCAACGGCAGAAAGGGCCAGACCCAGGACATCGAAGCCACATGAAATATTGGCTATGGTGGCCGGGCAAAATATTTTAATTATGTCCTTGCTCATAGAAGACAGGTTTCAATTCTAAAACTAAGAGAAATTTTATGATCACAACACAAACTAAGCCTATTAATATGTTCCGATTCTGATGATATCGGCAAAAATACCGGAGGCGGTAACATCTGCGCCTGCGCCTGCGCCTTTAATGATCAAAGGTTGCTTAGGATATCTCTTTGTGTAAAAGAGCACTATATTATCACTTCCAGCAAGAGAATAAAAATCGTGGCCCTCATCGATCTCTTCAAGACCAACACTGGCTTTCCCTTTATCAAGAGATGCTACAAATTTAAGTTTGCATTTCGCTTTCTTGGCTTTTGCTACCAACTCCTGAAAATCATTTTCATATTTCTTCAAAGCTGTAAAAAAAGCTTCATTGTTTTTTGTGTTTAAAGCTTCTTCTGGCAGAAAGGACCTATTTTCAATTTCTTTAAGATCCAGTACATATCCACTTTCCCTGGCTAAAATCAGAATTTTTCGCATGACATCTATACCGCTCAAATCTATTTTAGGATCTGGCTCGGTATAGCCCTCTTCCTGTGCTTTTTTTACGACATCATGAAAAGTTGTGTCTTCGTTAAAATTATTGAAAACATAGTTCAGACTTCCTGAGAGTACTGCTTTTATCTTAATGATCTCGTCTCCTGAGGCTATGAGGTGTTTTAAAGTGTCAATAATTGGCAAGCCAGCTCCTACATTGGTTTCAAATAGAAAAGGAGCCTCGTATTCCTTGGCAAGTTCTTTTAGGTTCAGGTAGTGTTCATACCCCGAAGAACAAGCAATTTTATTACAGGTCACTACGGCGATGCTTTGTTTTAAGAACTTGGAATAGCTGAAAGCCACCTTTTCACTGGCAGTATTATCTACAAGTATACTGTTTCGGGCATTAATATCCAGAATAGTCTGGTAGAATTTGGCAGCATCTGCTTTTGTGCCGGAGGCTAACAATTCTGTCCATTTCTGTAAAGGGATCCCTTGTTCATCAAAATACATGGTCCGGGAATTTGAGATGCCAAGTATCCGGACATTCAATCGTAAGTGATCCTTTAAATATTTTTTTTGCTGCTTTAATTGACTCAACAATTTTGATCCTACATTGCCAACCCCTAGAATAAACAGATTCAATTGTTTTGTTTGATCTTCGAAAAAAGCTTCATGAAGCGTATTCAGGGCTTTTTTTACATCCTCTTTCCGGATCACTGCTGAAATATTTCTTTCTGAGGCTCCTTGTGCAATAGCCCTGATATTTACATTGTTTTTCCCAAGCGTACTAAACATTTTACCGCTTAATCCCTGATGATTTTTCATTTGATCACCAACCAGGGCAATGATGGCCAGTTCTTTTTCGATAAGGATAGGCTTTATCTTTTTGGTAGACATTTCATACTCAAATGCCTTATTTACCTGATTTACCGCCTTTTCTGAATCTTCGTCTGCGATGCCAATACAAATAGAGTGTTCGGAGGAGGCTTGAGTAATCAGAACAACACTGATCTCAGCCTGAGAAAGCACTTCGAAAAAACGCTTGGAAATACCGGGAATACCGATCATACCAGGACCTTCAAGAGAGAGTAGTGTAATGTTGGGGATATTCGTAATTCCCCTTACGGTTCTTCCTTCTTCCGGGGCTTTACGGGTTATCAATGTTCCGGGGGCCTCAGGCTCAAAAGTGTTTTTTATGGCTAATGGAAGGCCTTTAGCCAGGACGGGCTGAATAGTTGGGGGATACAGGACCTTCGCACCAAAATGAGATAATTCCATTGCCTCTTCATAAGAGATATGGGAGATAGCCTTTGCTTGTTTTACTATTTTCGGATTCGCAGTGTACATACCACTGACATCCGTCCAAATTTGTAATTCCTTGGCATCTATGGCAGCCGCTATGATGGCAGCTGTGTAATCTGAGCCTCCACGTCCAAGGGTGGTCACATTTCCATCCTTTGTGGCGGCAATAAACCCTGGCATTACTATAATTTTTGTTGGTTCCTTTGAAAAGTACTTTAGACATGCATGGCCACTTTCTACAAAGTCTACCACAGCCTTTCCATGTGTATTATCTGTGACAAGGATTTCCCTGCTATCCTTAAAAATGGCATTATGACCCACTTCTTTAAAGTATTCACTAATGATGTAGGCTGATAAAAGCTCACCGAAACTCACAATCTTATCGGATAATTTAGGCGTTATCTCACCAATATAATAGGCTCCTTCAAGGAGCGTTTCCAATACATTAAGCTCGCTTTTTACCTTGCTCAACACCTTGCTTTGAGCTCGAAGAGGAAGTAATTCTTTGATAATGCCAAGGTGGCGTGATTCCACTTTCTTTAATACCTCCTTGTATGCGATTTTCTGATCTGCAGCGATGCGTGCAGCCTCGAGTAACAAATCAGTAACACCCCCTAAAGCAGACACCACAACAACAACCTTTTTGGCCTTAGTGCTGGCGACGATACTTTGTACTTGTTGGATGCTGGCTGCGGTAGCTACGGAGGTACCACCAAATTTTAAAACTTTCATGACGATCGGAAATTTAGGAAAAGACAAGTGTAAAACCGAGTAAAAATGCAGATTACCCCCATGGGGTCGTGGTACGTTTGTATGCTACGGAATAAAACAAACTTCTTATTCCATAATGAGAGTTTTCAGGGACCATAAACACTTTGATATGAGGTCAAATGTAGTATTTTTAGCTACCCATCCCAATAATAATATGATTTTTTAAGGACTCACGGATTATTTCATCCTATTTTTAAGAAATCAATGACCATAGTGGCTGAAAAAAGAATTTCGCATAAATTTAGACCATCAACTTAGGTGTTTGTCCTTAAAAACAGCATACTTTAAATGAAGATACTCTCCGGGGAACAAATTAGAAAAGCCGATCAACATACTTTGGAAAGTCAGGGTATAAGCAGTGTTGCGCTTATGGAAAGGGCAGGAACAACTCTTTTTAATTGGCTTCATCTGCAATTACAAGGAGCGCCGGTGAACATACATGTCTTTTGTGGCATTGGAAACAATGGGGGAGACGGCTTGGTGTTGGCCAGGCACCTAATAGAGCACGGATATTCTGTGGAGGTCCATATTGTTAATTATAGTGATAAGCGATCCCCGGATTTTTTAACCAACCTCGATCGACTGAAGGACCGGAAGGTTTGGCCCCATGTCCTGGCGAAAAATGATGCGCTACCTAATGTTTCCAGGGAAGATGTGGTAGTTGATGCTGTTTTTGGAACCGGACTCAACAGGGTTCCGGATGATTGGGTACTGAAATTAATAGCGCATTTAAACGCTTCCGGGGCCTTAATTCTTTCTGTAGACATTCCTTCAGGTTTGTTTACAGACCGGGCCATTAAGAATCCTAAAGGAATTATCAAGGCCAATTTTGTCTTATCATTTCAATATCCTAAACTTGTATTTTTCTTACCTGAATCCGGGCCTTATTGCGGCGATTGGGTGGTACTTAATATTGGTTTGGATGAAGCGTTTGTTGCTGGGTTGCCTATTAGTTATGAGCTTATTCAGCAAAAAGAGATCAGGGCCCTGTACAAGCCGAGAAAAAAATTCACTCATAAGGGTAGTTATGGACACACCTTGATCATTGGAGGTTCGTTTGGTAAGATTGGAGCAGTGCAACTTACGGCAAAAGCCTGTTTAAGAGCGGGTAGTGGACTGGTATCTGCATTTGTTCCGGGTTGTGGATATATACCGCTTCAAAGTGCCTTGCCGGAGATCATGGTTATTACAGATAAAGATCAGGAACAACTTACAAAAATAAAGGTTCCATTTAAACCAACAGCGGTTGCTTTTGGAATTGGCGCAGGCACATCAGTTACTACCATAAAGGCTTTTGAGGATTATTTAAGGGAGCTTAAAACCACTATCGTCATTGATGCAGATGGGATCAATATTCTTGCCAAAAGAAGAGACTTATTAAAACTCTTACCACCTAAAACGGTATTAACGCCTCACCCTAAGGAATTAGAGCGCTTATTGGGACCCTGGAAGAACGATTTTGATAAATTGGAAAAGGTGAAAGAATTTTCTGCCACCTATGACGTCATTGTAGTGATCAAAGGTGCGCATACCATAACCGTTTATAAGGACAAAGGATATGTGAATGATACGGGTAATCCTGGGATGGCCACTGCGGGTAGTGGAGATGCACTTACAGGTGTCATATCGGGACTGATTGCACAAGGCTATACACAACTGGAGGCGGCGATCATGGGAGTATATTTACACGGCAGAGCAGGGGACAGGGCATTGCCGGGCGGAAGTATGGAGGCCCTGACAGCAAGTGATATAGTTGATAATTTAGGAATGGCTTTAGGCGAATTATACCTACCAGAAAATGATACTGAGGCAAATGATGTTGAGGAAGAACCTACTTCTTAGCTACCCGTCTTTTAACCCAGGTAAGTGCATTGTTGTAATCGATAAAGAATTTCATAGGCTTTTTATAGAACATTTTTTCTATGGCAAAGTTATGCATGTCCATTTCTTTCACCGAAACGATGGCATATGCCTTTAGGTTGTCTAATTCTCTTACGTAATTGTAGATGGTCGGGTCAATTGCATAGGAATTCTTTCTTAAACTGATAAAACCAAATGGTCTGTCTCTAAAATGAATTTCAGAAATTCCGATCAATTGGTAAACCCGTTCCAATGGTCACCGTGCATCCTTCATTGTAAACCGCTACCATATAATTATCATAAACCTGTATGCTTCCTATTTCCAATTCATACTCCTTTACAATAACTGGTTTTTGATTGGTCCTACTTTCATCCCCATGTAGTTTTGTAGTGTTCGAAACGAAAGTAGTTGGAAGCTACCCGATTATAATAAATATTAGATTAAAAGCGGAAATATCGTTTTAATACACAAATCTGATGGAGAATCGGACTTTTTGAAGAATTTAAACAAAAAAAAGAGAGTCCGATTTAGCGACACTCTTTTATGCAATTATTTCTTACAGATTTATCAAGCCTTGGATGACTTCTCCGCTTTCTTGATTTTTATGGTCAATTCTTCTTTTTTGTCATCAAGATCCATGTTAATAGTATCCCCTTCTTCAATTTTGGAATTTACGATTTCTTCAGCCAGGGCATCTTCAATATATTTCTGAATCGCTCTTTTTAAAGGTCGAGCTCCATATTGTTTATCAAAGCCTTTATCGGCAATATAATCTTTTGCCTTATCCGTCAAATCCAGCTTATATCCAATATCCTTGATTCTACAATTTGTTGCAGTTCGATATCGATGATTTTATGGATATGCTTCCCTCTCAAGGGGTTAAAGACCATCACATCGTCCATACTATTTAAGAATTCCGGTGCAAAAGCTTTTTTCAAGGCATTTTCGATCACGCTTTTCTGATGGGTATCGGCCTGGACTTTCTTTGCGGAAGTACCAAAACCAACACCTTGACCAAAATCTTTTAATCTTCCGGCTCCAATATTGGAAGTCATGATGATGATGGTATTTCTAAAGTCGATTCTTCGTCCTAAACTATCAGTTAAAAACCCATCATCCAACACTTGCAAGCAACATGTTGAACACATCCGGATGAGCCTTTTCAATTTCATCCAACAAGAATACGGCATAAGGCTTACGTCTTATTTTTTCAGTCAATTGACCACCTTCTTCATATCCTACATATCCCGGAGGAGCACCAATCAATCTTGATATGGCAAACTTCTCCATGTATTCGCTCATATCTATCCGAATCAATGCATCTTCAGTATCGAAAAGTTCTTTGGCCAAAACTTTGGCCAATTGAGTTTTTCCAACTCCGGTTTGGCCTAAGAAAATAAAGGAACCAATGGGTTTGTTGGGATCTTTTAGACCGGCGCGGTTTCGCTGAATGGCCTTTACCACTTTAGCAACGGCTTCATCCTGGCCAATCACTTTGCCTTTGATCAGATTCGGGTAATTCGGCCAATTTTTTACTTTCGGTCTGCGCAATCCTGTTCACCGGAATTCCGGTCATCATGGAGACCACATCGGCCACATTGTCTTCGGTCACGGTCTCACGGTGCAATTTGCTGTCTTCTTCCCATTTTTCCTGAGCGATTGCCAATTCTTTTTCCAAGTCTTTTCTCATCATCCCTCAATTTAGCGGCTTCTTCATATTTCTGTTTTTTAACGACAGTGTTTTTTAGTTCGCGTACTTCTTCCAACTTGCTTTTCAATTTCCAATGATCTTTTCCGGGACATCAATGTTCGTGATGTGCACTCGGGATCCCGCTTCATCCAAGGCATCGATTGCCTTATCTGGAAGGAATCGTTCGGTCATATAACGATTGGTTAATTTCACACAGGCCTCCATGGCCTCTTCGGTATAGATCACATTGTGGTGGTCTTCGTATTTATCTTGATATTGTTCAAGATTTCAATGGTTTCTTCCACTGTTGTAGGTTCTACCAATCACTTTTTGAAATCGTCGTTCCAAGGCACCATCTTTTTCGATATACTGACGGTACTCATCCAGGGTAGTGGCACCAATACATTGAATTTCTCCTCGTGCCAAGCGCGGTTTAAACATATTGGAAGCATCCAGAGCTACCAGTTGCGCCTCCTGCACCCACTATGGTATGTATTTCATCAATAAAAAGAATAATATCATCATTCTTTTCCAAGTTCATTCATCACGGCCTTCATCCGCTCTTCAAACTGACCGCGGTATTTGGTACCTGCTACCAAGACTGGCAAGATCTAGGGTCACTACACGTTTATTGTAAAGAATCCGGGATACTTTTCTGTTGAATAATTCGAAGCGCTAATCCTTCTGCAATGGCAGATTTACCAACTCCGGGTTCTCCAATAAGCAGAGGATTGTTCTTTTTTCTTCTGCTTAAGATCTGTGAAACCCGCTCGTATTTCTTTTTCTCTTCCCACTACTGGGTCTAATTTGTCCTTCTTCCGCCATTGCTGGTAAGATCCCTTCCAAAATTGTCCAGTACCGGAGTTTTAGATTTTTTATTGCCTTTTGGCTGACCTTGCTCCGAAAATAGCTTCTTTTCCTGTCAGCGGCACTCATCGGCTCGTTGGAAAATGATTCTGCGGTAGGGCATCTATATAATCATCGTCGCTTGTAATCATTGATTTGAATTGTTCTTTTACACCATCATAATCTACTTTCATTTTGTGTAAGCAGTTTGGTTGTAGGATCATTTTCGTTTCGCAAAATGCACAGCAATAAATGCGCTGTATTTATCGAGGAACTTTGAAATAATTTAGCTTCAAGAAATGTGGTTTTCAAAGCGCGTTCTGCTTGTCGTGTTAGATGCAGGTTTTTTTTTTCTTTTTGACGTGATCGTGGCGTTTGGGTTGGCCGGACTTAAAATTTCGACCTTTCGTCGTAAGTGGTTCAGGTCTACATCCAAAGCATCGAGGATGCTAATTGCCTTTCCATTTCCATCGCGCAATAAGCCCAAGCATTAAGATGCTCGGTACCAATAAAATCATGGCCCAACCTTAAGGCCTCTTCCTTGCTGTAAGCAATAACATCTTTTACTCTTGGTGAAAAATTATCGTCCATATATGTATTCCTTAACATGTCTTTAAAATTATTAAAACTTATCAATAATTAACGTCAAAAACCATACCTTAATTAGATCTAACTTAGCGTAAATGACGAAAAAATGCCTGATTTACAAAATAAATTAACACCTTAATTATTAACGAAATCAGCCATGTGTTTGTTAATAAAAATGCTTCAATAAAACCCGTTCTGTGCTACCTAAAGTATCATTTTACTGTATATTGCCACGTTATTTTAATCACTCATTAAAACAATAAGATTTTTAGTATGGCGGAAGGTGAAAAATTAATCCCAATTAACATTGAAGATGAAATGAAGTCTGCCTACATTGATTATTCAATGTCGGTCATTGTGTCACGTGCCTTACCAGATGTAAGGGATGGATTGAAACCTGTACACAGAAGGGTGCTTTATGGAATGCATGAATTGGGTGTTAGAGCTAACAGTGCCCATAAAAAATCGGCCAGTATTGTAGGGGAAGTTTTGGGTAAATACCACCCTCATGGCGATACCTCGGTATATGATTCAATGGTACGGATGGCTCAGGAATGGAGTCTTGCGCTATATGTTGGTGGACGGTCAGGGAAATTTTGGTTCCATCGATGGGGATAGTCCGGCAGCAATGCGTTATACCGAGGCGCGAATGCGGAAGATCTCGGAGGACATGCTGGCCGATATTGATAAGGAAACAGTAGACCACCAATTAAATTTTGATGATTCTCTGCAAGAGCCAACTGTACTTCCCACAAGAATTCCCGGCTTGTTGATTAACGGAGCTTCGGGTATTGCAGTGGGAATGGCGACCAATATGCCTCCTCACAATCTTACAGAAGTAGTAGATGGTACTGTGGCCTATATCGATAATAATGACATTGAGATCGATGAATTGATGACACACATCAAAGCCCCTGATTTCCCAACCGGAGGAATCATTTATGGCTATGATGGTGTAAAAGAGGCCTTTCATACCGGTCAGAGGACGTGTTGTGATGCGGGGCAAGGCTCAATTTTGAAGAAGTTCAGGGAAGAGAGTGCATCATTGTTACCGAAATTCCATACCAGGTCAATAAAGCCGATATGATCAAAAAAACGGCCGATCTGGTCAATGATAAGAAGATCGAAGGTATTTCAGCAATATTCGCGATGAATCGGATCGAAATGGAATGCGGATTGTTTATATCCTGAAGCGTGATGCCATTCCTAATATTGTTTTGAATACGCTTTACAAGTACACTGCCTTCAATCTTCCTTTAGTGTAAATAATATTGCCTTGGTTAAAGGGAGGCCTCAAATGTTGAACGTAAAGGAGATCATTCATTATTTTGTGGAACATCGCCATGAGGTAGTGGTCACGACGCACCACGTATGATATTGAGAAAAGCAGAGGACACGCGCCCATATTCTTGAAGGGCTTATCATTGCTTCCGATAACATCGATGAAGTCATTGCGTTTATCAGAGCTTCGTCCAATGCAGATGAAGCTCGTGAGAATTTGATGGAACGATTTAAACTGTCAGAAATTCAGGCAAAGGCCATCGTTGAAATGAGATTACGTCAACTTACCGGTCTGGAGCAAGATAAATTGCGATCAGAATATGAAGAAATCATGAAGACTATTGACGATTAAAAGACATTCTTGGCAAAAAGGAGCGAAGAATGCAGATCATCAAAGATGAACTTCTGAAGTTAAAGAAAAGTATGGAGATGAAAGACGTTCCGAAATCGAATTTTGCCGGGGGTGATCTGAGCATCGAAGATATGATCCCCGATGAACAAGTGGTGATCACTATTTCTCATGCAGGATATATCAAACGAACACCGCTGTCCGAATACAAAACTCAAAATAGGGGAGGTGTTGGTCAAAAAGCATCTTCAACCACGAAATGAGGATTTCCTTGAGCATCTATTCGTAGGGACCAATCATCAGTATATGTTGTTCTTTACACAAAAAGGCAAGTGCTTCTGGATGCGGGTTTATGAAATTCCTGAAGGAAGTAGAACTTCGAAAGGAAGAGCCATTCAAAATCTTATCAATATCGAACCGGATGATAAGGTAAAAGCCTTTATCTGTACGCAGGATTTAAAAGATGAAGATTACATTAATAGTCATTATGTGATCATGGCGACCAAAAAAGGGCCGGTTAAAAAGACCTCTTTAGAACAGTATTCACGTCCAAGACAAAATGGAATTAATGCCATTACCATTCGTGAAGATGATGAATTGCTGGAAGCCAAACTCACCACCGGTAACAGTCAGATATTTCTCGGACTTAAATCTGGAAAAGCGATTCGGTTTGAAGAAAGCAAGACCAGGCCTATGGGCAGAAATGCTTCCGGAGTGCGCGGAATTACTCTGGCTAATGATAAAGATGAAGTAATCGGAATGATTTCCGTAAATAATTTTGATGATGAGATCCTTGGTTGTTTCTGAGAATGGGTATGGAAAGCGCTCCAGTATTGAAGATTACCGGATCACCAACCGAGGCGGAAAAGGCGTTAAAACCATTTCTATTACCGATAAAACCGGTAAATTAGTGGCCATTAAAAATGTAACCGATCCCGACGATCTGATGATTATCAATAAATCTGGAATTGCGATTCGCATGAGTGTCGATGATCTAAGGACCATGGGCAGGGCCACTCAAGGGGTAAAACTCATTAACTTAAAGGATTCTGATTCGATTGCTGCTGTAGCCAAAGTTATGAAGGATGAAGACAATCTTGAAGAGGTAGAGCTACGCGATATTGAAGTGAAAACAGAAGATGGCACGGCTCTTGATACTGATGAAGCGGAAACCGAAAAATAATTAATAAACACTAATACAAATAATAAAGACAATGAAAACTAAACTATTAATTTTATTGACCATGTGTTTAGCGTGGTCGCTTTTTCTCAGAAGAATGAGATAAAGGATGCAGAAAAAGCATTGAAAAATGGAGATCCCACAAGTGCCAAGGCAAGTTTAGAAGCTGCTTCAGGTATGATAGCCGGCGCAGATGAACGTTTGCAGGCTCAGTACTATTTTGTACGGGGAAGTGTATATTCGGATCTTGCCAAAAAAGGAGATGCAAGCGCTTTTGATGAGGCTGTAAATTCTTTTAAAGAGGTGGTAAGTATCGAAGAGAAGAGTGGGAAGCAAAAATACAGTGCCGAAAGCAATCAGATGCTTTCTGGCTTAACCGCTGATCTGATCAATGCCGCGGTAGAGGATAATAACAATAAGAAATTTAAGGAAGGTGCGGATAAATTGTATATGGCGTATAATTTAAGCCCTAATGACACTATCTACTTATATTATGCAGCCAGCAGTGCGGTAAATGGAGGCCATTATGAAGAAGCTCTTGGATACTATGAGGAATTGAAGGATCTTAATTACGATGGCAGTACCCTTTCCTATAAAGCCACCAATGTTGAAACAGGGGAGGTTGAGGAGATGAATGATAAGGTACAGATGGATCTTATGGTGAAATCTGGCACTTATAAAGATCCTGTGCAGGAAAGGACAGAATCAAAAAGTGCTGAGATTATTAAAAATATTGCATTGATCTATACCCAATTAGGCCAGGATGAGAAAGCACTTCAGGCATATAAGGATGCAAGGGCTAATAATCCGGACGATGTAAATCTGTTATTAAATGAAGCCAATTTGTACTATAAAATGGGTGACAAAGATACCTTTAAGACCCTGATGGCACAAGCCTCAAATATGGCTCCGGACAATCCTGATCTGCAGTATAATATTGGAGTGATCAATATGGAGCAAGGAAATCTGGAAGAAGCCCGAACTGCTTATAAAAAGGCTATAGAAATAAATCCGGGTTATGTGAACGCTCAGTTGAATCTTTCTACTACCTATGTAAATGAGGGGAACGGTTTAATAGATGAAATGAATAGTCTGGGTAATTCCAGGGCTGATATTGCCAGATATGAAGAACTCAAAAGCCAGAAAGATGATCTTTTCAGAGAAGGTGCTATAGTGCTTGAAGACGCATTAAAGCAAAATCCTGACAATCAGGGGATCTTATCTCAGTTAAAGAATATCTATGGTGCTTTGGGAGATAATGAAAACTTTATGAGAATTAAAAAACTCTTGGGCGAATAAGGACTTCCTGTCAAAAAAAACAAACCCGGTCTAAACAGATCGGGTTTTTTTATATAATTTTTTTGATAACTCTTAAGTGGTGTGTGTAGGTTCCTTGGGCAACATCAAAGATTCCGGTTTGGTCCAATCTATCTATGCGAACACTTCCATAGGCATGTATCACATGGTTATTTTGCATGATGATTCCAACGTGCGTGATGACGCCTTCCTCATTATCAAAAAATGCAAGATCGCCGGGGGTACTTTCTTCAACAAAACTTAGTACCTCTCCTTTGTTAGCCTGCTCCTTTGGATCTTTGGGGAGGCAATATCCATTTATTCTATAAACCATTTGAACAAGGCCCGAGCAGTCTATACCAAAAGGTGACTTCCCACCCCATTGATAGGGTGCATTGAGGTATTGTAAGGCGGTGGGAACCAAATGATCCTTGGTCATTGCACCGCTTACCAATTCTCCTTCAAAGCTATGATTCAGGATCTTTGCGTTTTGAACAACGGACCCTAATAATATTGGAATTAACTGACTATTTTGTTCGCTTACAAAGGAAATCAGGTCTGATGAAAAAGCGGGATTCTTAGCGGTTTTAAGCTCTTTATAAACTTCTTTTGACAGAGGCGTTACCTGATTCTTTTGGATCCAACCTTCAGTTCCATCGAAATTTACCCGAATTTTATTCCAGTCCTTGCGATGTTCGGTGATCTTAAAAAGGTCTCCATATAAAAGTTGACTTAGCTGTTCACTTGCCTGCCCTGCACTGGCCCTTATCGGAATAATACTCAGGGCACAAAGGCCGTAGTGATGGATTGTCTTTTGCAAGGATCCTTATTTACGTTCCAGGATAAGGGCAGATGCACCTCCTCCACCATTGCATATGGCGGCTGCACCTAATTTTCCATTATTTTGCTGCAACACACTTAGTAAGGTAATCACGATTCGGGCTCCGGAACATCCCAGAGGGTGACCAAGTGCGACGGCTCCCCCGTGTACGTTCACGTTAGAATCTTGTAGGCCCAATAGCTTCATATTGGCAAGACCTACTACAGCAAAGGCTTCATTAAACTCAAAGTAATCAATAGAATTTATATCCAGGTTTGCTTTGGCCAGTGCTTTTGGTAATGCTTTCGCAGGTGCAGTTGTGAACCATTTTGGTTCCTGAGCTGCATCGGCATAGCTTTTTATAGAAGCAAGGGGCGCAAGCTTTAATTCGGCTGCTTTCTCAGCGCTCATCAAGATCAATGCGGCAGCTCCATCATTAATGGTAGAGGCATTGGCTGCGGTAACGGTGCCATCCTTGCTAAACGCGGGTCGCAGGGACGGGTATTTTGTCCATTTTTACATTCTTAAATTCCTCGTCTTCAGCAACTATTAAAGGCTCTCCCCGTCTTTGAGGCACTTCTACAGGCACCACTTCATCTGCAAATTTCCCATTTTTCCATGCGGTGGCTGCACGCTGATAGGATTGAATGGCAAAGGCATCTTGGTCTTCCCTGCTGAAATGGTGTTCGGTTGCACAAAGATCGGCGCAAACTCCCATAGCGTTATGATCGTATGCATCTACCAATCCATCTTTTTGCATTCCGTCTTCAAGAGTAGCCGGACCAAATTTCTGGCCATTTCTCATATGAATGTAATGTGGAATAAGGCTCATATTCTCCATGCCGCCGGCCACTACAATAGAAGTATCTCCCAAGGCTATGGACTGTGCTGCTTGCATAATGGCTTTCATCCCGGAGGCACAGACCTTGTTTATGGTTGTACACGGCACCGTATCGGGTATTCCTGCAAAGATCGCCGCCTGCCGGGCCGGAGCTTGTCCGGTCCCTGCCTGCACCACGTTGCCCATTAATACTTCTTCTACCATCTCCGGAGCTAGGCCTATTTTATCCAGGGCACCTTTAATGGCGATTGCGCCTAATTTAGGCGCTGAAATTCCGGAAAAAGATCCTAAAAAACTACCTATTGGTGTTCTTGCCATCGATACAATTACAACTTCTTTCATTATTCAAACATCTTATACTGCGAAATTAAGAAAATATCGTGCAACCAATAACCAATACCAAAGAAAAGACAGGGTTTGCCATTATATTTTCTATTTTTGAAAGAGCAGTAATACTATATGGAAGATTCTCTGGACAGGGTATACAAAAATCAGTCGCTGATCTATAAGTATATCCTTTATTTTGTAACAATTGGATGCATTGTTTTCTTTTTTCCAAAAGGGGGAAAATTCAAATACGAATTCCAAAAAGGAAAACCCTGGCAGTATGAGAATTTATACGCGCCATTCGATTTTTCTATTAAAAAGACCGCAGAGGAATTATCTCAGGAACAAGATGCCCTAAAGGAACGTCAGATTCCCTATTACACCTATGATACCTCAGTGGCGAATGAGGTTATTAAGGCATATGAGGAAACTTTCACCACGGTTTTTACGGAAGACAAGTTTTCGAACACTCAATTAAGGAGACTTCAAACCATTGGAGATGATATCCTGGAAGAACTTTATAAGAATGGAATACTTCAGGGAGGGCAGGGAGGAAAATCGACAGAATATCTTTATTTAGTTAAAAACAATGAGGCCCGCAGAGTACTTGCAGAAGATGTTTATCTGATAGGACAAGTAGATTCGGTAATACAGGGAATATTGAAGTCGCGCAGGTCGGGCCAGTACTACTCCCTTTTCCAGGAACTATTCTTTGATATCGTAAAGCCTAACGTAACTTATGACGCAGCCTTATCCCAAAAAGAGCTGGATTATGAACTGTCAAAAATAGCTACCACCAGAGGGTCTGTGGATGAGGGAATACTTATTGTGGCCAAAGGGGAAGTTGTAGAGGCAGAGAATTTTGTCATTCTTAATTCACTCAAAGCCGAATTTCAATCGGAGCTTTGGTCAGCCAATAGTCAATATTTTATTCTTTTCGGGTATACGATCCTTGTAGCGCTAGTCTTGATGATGTTGTTTCTCTTTCTTAAAAAGTACAGGCCGTCTATTTATAGAAATAATGTAAAGGTCACCTTTATTTTCTTCAATATTCTGTTGATGGTATTTCTTACGACGCTTGTTGTGAAGTATAATGAAGCCTATGTTTTCGTCGTTCCACTTTGCATTTTACCACTCATTTTAAAGACGTTCTTTGATGCCCGACTGGGCTTATTTGTCCATGTGCTCACTGTGCTCATTCTGGGTTTTGTGGTACCCAATAGTTTTGAATATATTTTTCTGCAAATCATTGCGGGTATTGTAACGATACTGACCGTTTCTGAGTTGTACAAAAGAGCCAATCTCTTTATTTCGGTTGGCCAGATCACTCTGATCTATGTGGTTGGTTATTTTGCCTTTCATATTATCCATGAGGGAAATCTTGATAACATTCAATGGTACACTTTTGGTTTCTTTTTCCTGAACGGAATGATCACACTTTTTGCCCAACCCTTGATCTATATTTATGAAAAACTATTCGGTATGGTCTCCGATGTTTCTCTTTTAGAATTGTCTGACACGAATTCCAGGCTTTTAAAGGAATTATCAAACAAAGCTCCCGGAACCTTTCATCATTCTCTGCAGGTCGCGAATCTCGCTGAGGCGGCTGCCAATGCTATTGGGGCCAATGCCATGCTAGTGCGGGTAGGCGCCTTATATCACGATATTGGAAAGATGAATAATCCGACCTATTTTACTGAAAATCAGGTTACCAATGTAAATCCTCACAATGATATTGACCCGAAAGACAGTGCCAGGATCATTATAGATCATGTGATTGAGGGTATAGAAATGGCCCAGCGCAATAATTTACCGGACAGGGTGATCGATTTTATCAGAACACATCATGGGACCACTAGGGTTTATTATTTTTACAAGAAGGAAATGGAAAAAAATCCTGATGTAGATGAGGCGGATTTCAGATATCCTGGGCCCATACCTTTTTCTAAAGAAACTGCCATTTTGATGATGTCAGATTCTGTTGAGGCGGCCTCCAAGAGTTTGGTGAACCCTTCATACACCATTATTGAAGAATTTGTTGAAAAGATCGTCAGTGGGCAAATGAAAGGAAACCAGTTCTTAAATGCCAACATTACATTTAAGGAAATAGAGGTGGTAAAAAAGGTTTTAAAACAAAAACTTACCAATATCTACCATCTTAGGGTGGAATATCCAGAATAGAATATTGATCCATAACGCGTTAAGGATATCATAAAAGCTATTGCTTCCTCTTCCACTGTGGTTATATTTATATAATAGCATAACTATAAGAAACTAATAGTAATACTATTAATTAGACGTATGAAACAGTTCTATTTATTGGCCTCTTTATGCATCAGCACTCTTCTTTGTATTGGAAATGGGCATAGCCAGCGTGCAGCCTCATTCGTGACGGAAGGTAATTTTGACTTAGATTTTTACACTAAAATTGAAGATCAGACTGTCTCTTCTGATTCATTGTTGCTTTGGCAGGAGGAGATCGTATTACATATTGATAAAACAATACTTGGTCCAAGAGATCATTTATTCTTTAAAGCCTATATTCTTACTGGTCCGGAAAAGTTGCGTGTAAGTGCAAGTGATGTTATGACTTTGGAACTGCTTGATGCACAAGGTGCTTTGATCAAAAGTCAAGTTCATAAAATTAGGTCGGGGACGAGTCAGGGTTCCCTTGAACTTCCTAAAAGGATACGGGAAGGGAAATATTATATAAGGACCTACACGCAATGGATGCTGAATTATGACTTGGAGAAATTGACCACTAAGGAAATACTTATCGGAGACAATACCGATAAAGGTAGTTCTGATACCAGAAAAGCGGAAGCCTTCAATATCGTACCGGAAGGCGGGCGTTTAATCAATGGTCTGAAATCTCGCGTGATTGTTTTATCTGACGGGCATCATCTGGACCAATTATCAGTGGTTAATAGTAATCAGGACATTGTTGCCAGAATTAAAGGTTTTGGAGACGGTCTTGGATCTTTTATGCTAAGACCTGAGTTTGGAGAGCGATATTACATAAGGACAAAGGATGAACGTTTTATTGAATTACCGGGAGTAGAAGAGAATGGGTATACCTTACAGGTGAATAATCTCAATATTGAAAAGGCCTATATCAGTATAGCAGTTAGCCCTGAAAAGCGAGATGCGCCAATATACTTGAAAGGAATAGCACATGGTTCAACCTACTTTAAAATGAAGGTAGATTTTGAGAATGGTGATCTCGCACAAATTGAAATTCCTAAGTCAGACCTGCCACCCGGGATATTGGAACTTCAGCTGGAGGACGAATTTGCAGGGATATGGAATAGGAGACCGGTTTATGTTGATCAGAATGAATTACAGATAAACATTGAAAAGCTAAACGACTCCTCCGGAGTGTCTAAGCTTAATCTACTGGTAACCGATGCACAGGGAACACCTGTTCAAACTTCCTTGTCTGTTAGTATTTTCGGGACGAATAGTTCTGAATCTGATCGCAGTATTAATGAACGAGACTATCCCGGGCAGGAGATTATTAGGAATACAAGATTTAGGAATGACTTACAGCTGTTGATCAGCAATACACAAGAGGGGATAGAACATTCAGGAAGCTATGGAGTACCTGAAAAGATTCTTTATGATTTTCAGACGGGATTAGAATTCTATGGTCAGGCTTATGATTTAAATAATAAATTATTGACGAACACGGAAATTCAGGTTTTAATTACTGCTGGCGAGGACGTGATTGTTAAAGAAACTTTGACTAATGCTGATGGACTTTTTAAATTGTCTGAGCTCCAAATTTATGGAGAAGCAAACATGATCTTCAGGACCGCAGGGGAGGAAACAAAAGCCAGGCTGGTAAAAGTAATACCCTATTCTTATGAAAGACCACCTTTGAGAATTGAACAGGAGGAAATAAATGTAAAATCAGAAGTGGCGGATTCGAAATCAACAGTGCAGGCAAGATCCTTGGGTGAATTTAACTATAAAGCGAATGCCGATAGAATCTTCGAGTTAGATCCAATAACGCTGGTTGCAACAAAAGAACTAGACAAAGGCAGCCCTTCTATCTATAATTTGCAGGCCACCAGAGTAATTAGTCAAGATAAAGAGAAGCCAAAGCCGATACCTCAACTATTTCTAAATATCCCCGGGGTACAGGTTGTAGGTTTAGGTGATTTAAACCCTACCATTTTTATTCCGAGGGCGGCGCGTTTAGGTCCAATACTGTGGGTTTTAGACGGATTTCCACTGGATCAATCCACTAAGTTGAGAGACATCATTAGCCTGGTAAATTATACTGATATAGAGCGAATTGAACTCTTTATTGGCGCTGAAGCCTCTTTTTACGGTAGCAGAGCGGCCGGCGGGGTCATTGAGGTTTATACGCGTAGTGGTTCTGATGCCGATTATATCGGAAGAAAGAAGGGGCAATTAACTTTTCAAGGATTTCATGAATCGCTCGATTTTCAGGAATACAGTAGATCTTTGAAAAGAAAAAGGACTTCTAAGGATGCCATTCCATCAACTTTCTATTGGAATCCTGAAGTAAATACCAATGAAAATGGTAAGGCTTTTATACTATTAGATCTCCCTGAGCAAGACTACAAGTTGGAGATACAAGCAAGGGCGATTACGGAGAAAGGAGCCAGGGGCGAACTTCGTGCTATTTTTAATTAAAAACAGATTAAAATAGTTGCGTTATAATCTTTGAAAAGGTATTTTTGCAGCCGCTATTGTGATAGGTTTTAAAAAAACGTTCACAAAATTGAAATATTGGAGAGGTGCCGGAGTGGTAACGGAGCAGATTGCTAATCTGTCGACGCGTAAGTGTCGCATGGGTTCGAGTCCCATTCTCTCCGCCATCGCTGGTCGAATTCGCTTCTGGCGAAAATGGCCGGAGTAAGATTAATGGCCGGCTTCGGCGGAGAGTATCCGCCAAGGTCTTGGTCATTAACTTTATAAAAATTTACCTTTTCGGGGTGTACCACGCTAAAGACGTGGCTGGTCTAGCCCGGAATGAATGATAGAATTGATTAATGTAGCCTGCTTTGGGAGCAGGAGGTCGTCACGCCGAGGCGTGACCACCCCGGAAACAAGAATGACAGTCTATATTTTATATAGCAACACAAGTTCACGGTATTATGTAGGTCAGACTACAGATATCATTAAAAGATTGGAAAGACACAACCTTGGAAAGGTACCTTCAACAAAAAGTGCTGTTCCCTGGAAGTTAGTTTTGCAACTAGAAGTTAAAAACAGGTCAGAAGCTTTAATGTTAGAACGGAAGATCAAGAAACGAGGAGCAAAACGATTTATTGATAACCATCTCGGGGTGTACCACGCTAAAGACGTGGCTGGTCTAGCCCGGAATGAATGATAGAATTGATTAATGTAGCCTGCTTTGGGAGCAGGAGGTCGTCACGCCGAGGCGTGACCACCCCGGAAACAAGAATGACAGTCTATATTTTATATAGCAACACAAGTTCACGGTATTATGTAGGTCAGACTACAGATATCATTAAAAGATTGGAAAGACACAACCTTGGAAAGGTACCTTCAACAAAAAGTGCTGTTCCCTGGAAGTTAGTTTTGCAACTAGAAGTTAAAAACAGGTCAGAAGCTTTAATGTTAGAACGGAAGATCAAGAAACGAGGAGCAAAACGATTTATTGATAACCATCTCGGGGTGTAGCGTAGCCCGGTTATCGCGCCTGCTTTGGGAGCAGGAGGTCGCAGGTTCGAATCCTGCCACCCCGACTGAATATTTTTAATACCCTGATAATCAATTGATTATCAGGGTTTTCTATTTTCAGAAACACTATCAAAACACCCAAATCAGTACAAATTTCATATTGAAGGTTTCCTTAAAGGGCATTCCCAGAATTTTTCGAATAATCATATTAATGGTGATGCTGATTATTCTGCGGGCGGACTCTTTGATAATATCAGCTCCCATTCTGCTAATGCGGGATCCGCTTACGATTTTAAATTCCGAAGTTTCAAGGGTCTGTACCAGATCATCAAAATCCCTGAAATCTGTAGACAAGTCGGCATCTAAATAACCGATATAATCAAACTGTTCATCTTGAATCAAATGTAAAACCCCTTGACGCATCGCTTCTGCCTTGCCACCGTTCTTTTCACAATCATAGACACTGATATTCGATTCGTTTCCTTTTCGAAGGTCAGTCAGCACTTTCAAGGTATTATAGGTACTACCGTAATTTACAAAGCATAGGTGATACCCCAGGTTTTTGTGTGCAAATTCCCTGAAGGCTTCGCTTGGTAAGCGTTCTTCCTCATTATACCAAGGATTGCTATTATGCTGTGAGACTGTACGAGCAATGATCTCTGGAGAGAGTAACTTTTAAAGTTGTTTGATTATTGGCTGTCCGTTAAAATTAGTACTTTTATTCATATCTAGTTTTTGTGGTAAAATTCAAGATATAAAATAAGCGGGAAATCCTAAATTGGAAATCCCGCTTTTAAAAAAAATTGTCGGACACTAATGATATTAATTTAAACATTTTAAGACCATGAAAAATCTAATGAAAATTATTGCAAGTTTTATCGTTTTTCTAATGACTCATAACCTTTCGTTTGCTCAGGTTAATACGGATTATGACAAATCAACTGATTTCAGTAAGTATAAAACTTACACTTTTATAGGCTGGCAGAAAAATAGCGATCAGGTATTAAATGACATTGACAAGAAAAGGATTTTAGACGCTTTTAAAGCAGAATTTGCTAGCCGCAATATGACCTTGGTGACAGAAAATGGTGATGCTGCCGTTTCCCTTTATTTAGTTATCGATAAAAAAACAAGCACAACTGCCTATACTGATTTTAACGGAGGAATGGGATATGGAATTGGCATGCGTCGTGGTTGGGGAATGGGCGCTCGAGGTCTTGGAATGGGCAGTGCAACAACTACCTACAGCCAAAATGATTATAATGAAGGAACCCTGGTCGTTGATCTTTATGATGAGGTAAGTAAATCATTGATCTGGCAAGGAACCTTGCGAAGCGTTGTAAGTGACAATACCTCAAAACGGGACAAAACAATTCCAAAGAAAATAAGCAAATTGATGGGTAACTACCCGATTAAGCCTATGGAATAATACACTAAATCATAAAATAATTTATAATTTTTTTAGGAACATTTCTCTAATGCGGTGCGACTACGTTTGGCAAATCCCAGGATCAGTCGCCCGGAGCACCGGTGAAATCAAAGTGAGCAGGTATGTATTCCCTGCCAAAAGACAAGATGCTGCCCAGCAGGATAAGGATTAATCTGATTTTTTTATCCCTGGGCAGTTCAGCAAAGTGGTGTAGACCCTTTAAATCCAACAAATGTTGACTTTGGAAACTATTTTGAACAGATGTATATTCAAATAATGCATGGAAACTTATCGGGTATTCTTCTCTTTATTTTCGAACAAAAATGAACGATTTTGGAACTATGCGATTTCAGACATAGCTATTTTGATTAGTTTTGTTATAATGATAGTTTTTCCCGAATTTATGGGATAAAGAATTACATCCCCTGTGCTTATTTGTATTAAAAAGCGCAAAGAGATGTACAGCTTAAACTAAGCAAGGTAAAATATTGTAAGAGAGTGTGTTATGACCTTATTTTTAGGACTGCCACCCCGACCAACAAAAGCCAGACATTTTCGTCTGGCTTTTTTGTTTTCAAGCAACGTTGAAAGCTTGCTTTCAATGAAGGCTTCACTATTCCATTTGGGAATAATTGTAAACCATCAATATTATTAAATTACAGGAACTTCAATAGTTAAGTACATATCTTGCCCATTCTCGTCTTCCCCTTGATAAAATTTAAAAATATAAGGTTCAGACTGTAGGGCCTGTACTGGTATTGAAAATGTACTTTCTCTAATAATTTCTGCACAAGCAACATTATCATCAACATGTGCAATAGGGTAAATAAGCCTTGTGGTTCCTTCATAGAAGTAATCAAACTGACCATAATGATAATAACAGCTATTTGGTAATTCTAGGGTAACATTAATTCGATAGGTCCGTCCATAAATAAATTCATCTGGAAGGTCTGCGCTTTTAACTCCTATGTATTCTAAGTAGTAGTCGTGGTAGTTGTTGTCGTCGTCATTGTTACATCCAACCATTAAAAAGGCGACCAGGAAAAGGGTGATAAAATGTCTCATAATAATTAAACTTTAAATTTATAACCTCGGCAAAAATAATTCTTTGAATTAATTATTATATTTTTTTTACAAAAAAATGAAGGGTTACCAAAAAAGTAATATTCAATATTAGCTTAGTTTGACAATATTTTTTGTTGCACATAAAAATTGCATTTTTCATTTAATAAAGCACTATTTCACACGCACATTCATTTTATCCCAAAATACCTATTATATTAAACATTTGAATATGATAAATGATAATTTTCCCGATGGCGAGCTGAGGAGAATTTAATCTGAATTACATATACCCCCCTTTCACACGCATACATGCAATTTCTGAAGTTTTTATTACCTCATTTATCAATGGTTTCCTGTTGAAATTCTTTAAGTAAACCATAGAATATAACTTCCTTTTTGCCAATTTCCGGAAGGTCTACCTTGTATGAAGATCCTATGGTAACTGATTGTTCAATTGGTAACTGATTGTTCAATCTTTTTTCGGTAATTCCTAAATTTGTCTGTTATTTCTCCAACTGTTTTTCGGGATGCTTGCGGTATAGATGTTTTTACTAAATTCATATACTAATTGAAATCATTAATCATGAAACCATTCTACGGCTTTATTAAGTCAACCCTCTTAGGCGGCATCTTATTTTTGCTGCCTTCGGTATTATTAATAATATTATTAACCAAAGCATATTCCATTTTATCGAAACTTTCTGAACCATTGTCAGAAAGACTTCCTGAAAGCGAGTTAGGTTTTAATTATAGTATTTTACTCACAATAGTCTTATTAATTATTATTTGCTTTCTTAGCGGGTTGATGTTTCGTTCTGTATGGGTTAAAAAGAGGCTTAGTAAATTGGAGAATACAGTTCTTGTTTATATTCCGGGTTACGATTTGATAAAATCTATTACGGCTGATGCCGTTGGTAACAAATCTGATGAAATGATGCAGCCCATTACGATTCGTGATGGCGACAATTGGAATATTGGTTTTTTGGTGGAAAAGGGTGGGAAGCTGTGTATGGTCTTCATACCCGACGCCCCCAGATATGATGCGGGAGAAATGAGGGTGGTACCTACCGGTACTGTTCATAAATTGGATATCACCACCAAAAATTTTGTCAAAGCCATCAAAACCTATGGCAAGGGAATTATTCATTATATAGCCTGATTGGGTGCTATAATTCCTTTACTATGGGGTCAATAAATCATGGAATAGTGGTGAACATAATTATAAATAAAATGAGGATATTCAAAAAAAAACGAAACCACGCTGTTAAAGCTGCTGTCATAAAAACAAGCCTTACCCTATGTTTGGTACTGGTTTTTTCATTCCCCACCTATGGTCAGCAGGTCCTCTCCGAACAAACCGCAGTTCCTTTCGCGGTTGCCCCCGTAAAACTAGATGGTAACATCTTGTTCGATGTGCGCGGTATTTCTTCCATGCCAGCCGGGCAAAGGGCTGAAAATATCAGCGAACGGATCAAAATGGTGGCCAAAAATGAATCGTTTGCTGCCGACTCGCTCCAAATAATTGAGGCTGCAGACCATAGCAGCATTTATGCCGGCGACTTCGAAATCATACAAATCTATGACCCGGACGCGACAGCCGAAGGGGTTTCCCGGCAACTACTTGCAAAAAGCCATGCTGCAAAAATAAAAAGCACCCTGAGTTCATACCGGTACGCAAGAAGTCGTCCGGTCATCATAAATAACATACTGCATGCAGGGGCCGCCACAGTTATTATGGTACTGATCATGCTTTTGCTGCTCTGGCTTGTGAAGCGTACCAACAGATTTTTTCAAAATAGGATAAAACATCGAATCGATTCGGTAGAAAACATTTCGTTTAAATTGATCAACTCGAATCAGATATGGCGGGTGTTCCATGTTTTATTCGATACGCTAAGGGTGTTCCTTATGCTTTTTTTGGTGATTTTTTATATCGAATATGTCCTGACCCTCTTTCCTTGGACGAATGAATTTGCGCAATACGTTTTGGGATTGATCACCGATCCCATTATTTCGATCGGTACCGATTTCATTAATTACATTCCCAGCTTCATTTTTATTCTGATCATTTTCTTCGTTACAAAATACGTATTGAAGTTGATCAAACTATTTTTTACGGGGATAGCGGATGGCGGCATCATCATTAGCGACTTTAGCCCTGAATGGGCCTCCGCTACCTTTAAAATCATCCGTGTCATCATTTTATCCTTCGCCATTATTGTAGCATATCCCTATATCCCGGGGTCCGACTCGGTAGCCTTTAAAGGGGTTTCCGTTTTTATTGGTCTCATATTTTCATTGGGTTCATCCTCTTTTATTGGCAATGTTATTGCAGGTTATTCTATGATTTATAGGGGGGCATTTAAGAAAGGAGATCGGATCGAAGTAGATAACCAGATCGGTTTTGTGGAGGAGCAAAAACTTTTGATCACCAGATTACGATCACATAAAAACGAGGAAATCATCATTCCAAATTCGATAATGCTCAACAGTAAAATAACTAACTTTACGGCGAGGGCACAAGAACTGGGATTGGTCATACATACCATTGTCGGGATTGGTTATGAAACCCCATGGCGCCAAGTGGATGCCATGTTGAAATTGGCAGCTGACCGAACGGAGGGCCTTTTAAAACAACCCCCTCCTTTTGTTTTGAAAAAATCGCTGGGCGATTTTGCCGTCAACTATGAAATTAACGCCTATTGTAAGGAGATTTCCAATATCAATAAGATTTATAACGCTTTACATCAAAATATTTTGGATGTGTTCAATGAAAACAACGTGCAGATCATGACCCCAAACTATGTTGCCGATACGGAAATACCCAAGGTAGTGCCCAAAGAACAATGGGATACGCCCCTTGCGAAAGAATAAAGAAAGCCAAACAACACTAGATAGGATATTTAATTATTTGGCTTGGAATATATCTTATTGTTTTTGTAGACTATTCATCATATTGCTGGCATATACGGCAGCAGTCTTATATGCTTCCTTCGAATCGTTGATACTTGACCAACAATTGATTCTCACTGGGTTCGTCGGGATTAAAGGCAACAGTCCCCATAACAAAAGTTTTAGAGGTATAGGTTGTGGAGGTCTCTGGCACGTAATTTCCATAAGTAGAATAAGACATTGGACTACGGTTATTAGTATTAACTCTAAGTAAAGCACTTCCTCTAAATCCTACAGGAAGCATAAGGCTATATGTTTCATTTTTATCATTGACTACTGCATTATCCATGTAATTTTTTTCACCCTTTTTTATTATAAACTGCTGTGGTTCTCCTTTAAAAATTAAAACACCATCTCCAACACCATATGGAGCAATATTAGCTCTGCCAAAAAAAGGTAAATGCCTATCAATTAAGTTTGGTGCAAATTGCACATCATAAGTACTAGTTAGGTTTATTGATTTACCTCCCATATGTATAGCAGTTTTAGCTTAAAAAAAAGGTTTTGTTCTCTAATAGTTTAGATGTCTTTAGCTCTTGAGCAATGTTTTCTTTATCTTTTAGTTCTTTTCTTATTTGTCTGTTATTTTTTTCTTGAGAGAAACTAGTTTTAACAATAAGCAATATAAGATTTACTAAAGTCGATATTTTTTTGTCATTATATTTTAATTGATTGGTTAAACATTCTTCAAATGAATAAGTAACCGACAAACCGTATCTAATTGATGGTAAAGTCAGCTATTTTATCAGATTAGTTTTATTAAATTTACTAATCACTAATCACTAATCCTAATTCATAAGTTACTTATTATGAAGCGTTTCATTCCATTCCTTATATCTGGTTTTATGATTCCCGTATTTGGCCAGGAAACCTCTATAAAAAAGGAGGTGAAAAACGAGGTCGGTATTAACTTAACCGATATGATAAATGGTTCCATTTCCTTTAATTATGAAAGGGCTTTAGGGAAACATATCAGTGTAGGATTGATCGCCGGTTATAAAACGGAGCAGGGCCTAATAGCACTTTCCGGTATTGATACTGACTTTGTAAAAACGGGGGACATTAGCTATTTCGGTCCCCGGTTTATTCCGGAATTCCGGTATTATCTTACTGAAAAAGGGCAGGGTATGCTGACCGGATTTTATTTTGGGGCCTATTGGAAGTTTGTGAACTTTTCATCGGACCTCGATGGTGTTTATATCTCTAGTGAAGGAGAAAATTTCGATTTTTTATATAAAGGTAAAATCAATGTAGCTTCCTTCGGCCTTATGATAGGGTATAAGCTGAAAATTTCCGACAGGTTTAATTTAGATTTCCTAATTGCCGGCCCCGGAGCCAGTGATTATAAATTTAGATTGAAAAATATTATTCCACCCCCAGATGAATTTTATGATGCCTTGAATGAAGCTCTTAAGAAATACAGTCTATTCGACTTGCTCAATGCGGATTTAGAATTTAGAGACAATAAATTAGATGAAAAGATCTTGCTCCCTGAATTCAGGTACGGGATCAAACTGTCCTATTCTTTCTAAGTAATTCGTCGAAAACGTGGAGTGCATCCAAATGAGATGAGGGTTATTTAATAAATGAAAATCATATTATGTCATATAAAAAACTTGTTCTTCTTCTAATGTTGTTAACAGCTTCGGCAGCGCATTCCCAGATACTCATGTCGATTTTATTTGGAGATAAACTTAATTCAGATGGCCTCGAATTTGGCCTGGAAGTTGGGTTAAATTCATCGAATATTTCTGGCCTTGAGGCTGGTAAAAGGTTATCTGCCTTTAACCTTGGTTTTTATTTTGATATCCGCCTTAAAAATCAGTGGTACTTATATACGGGTGTGCTGGCCAAATCAAGGTTAGGTGCGAATGAATTGTCAGAGGAAGACCTCTCGTTCTTAAGCATTACCCCTAACGGACAGGAGGGAACCTATAGTCAAAAAATCAATTATTTCCTTTTGCCGGCCTTTTTGAAGTATAGTTTTCGCAACCGCATTTATCTGGAAACGGGACCACAATTTGGAGTTAGGAACAAGGCCTGGGTTGAATTTAATTCTGAAACCGATGATGGTAACTTACGCATCAGGAATTTTAATAAAGAGGCAATTAATTTTTTTGACGCAGGGTGGGTCATCGGAACAGGTTATAAACTAAGACCTGATTCAGGCATAACGATCGGCATAATATATTATTCTGGGTTTACCAATGTGTATAAGGAAAGAGCGGGGAGTAGAAATAACTCTATTTTCCTGAAAGCAAACATTCCCATAGGGGCACATAAAGCAGAAAAAAGCAAGTAACCCCATCAAAGAATAAGAAAACCTACGTTATCGAAACAGGATGGTCCAGTGCTTTACAGAAGCTTCTGTAATCAATAGAAAGAGGAGGGTTAGGCTTGCTATTCAGGAAACTTCCTCCATTTTATTTTGGATATTTGATAAATTGTTAGATTCAGTCGGGTAATACATACAGGTATAGAATGTTTTATGCAGTCCTGGTTTCAAAAAGAAAATATTACTAGTTTATTTAATATTCATGAAAAAAAAATATTTTTTCTTATTTACCATGATTGCTATGCTGATAAGCTCATGCGAACCAACAAAAAAAACCAATAGCGATAAAATATATGAAGCTGTATGGCAGCTGGAATACATTTCAGGTGCGCGAATCACTTTTGAAAGGCTGTTTCCCGATAAGAAACCTGAAATTTCTTTTGACAGGGAAACGAATCGGGTCGCTGGTAATGGCGGATGCAACGGATATTCTGCCGATTATAAACTATATGGGAACAAACTGTCTTTTGGAGAACCAGGGCCAACCACAATGATGTTTTGTGGTGATGGCGAATTGCAATTCTTGAAAATGATGCAGAAAGTTGATGAATATAACTTTGACGCCGAGGGAAAACTAAACCTTAGCGTTGGTGAGGTACCCATATTGCGTTTTAAAAAATCTACGAAATGAAGAATGACGTATTTCTGCTAATGAGCACTTGTTATAAAGGATTTGGCACACCCTGCGTGTATATTTAAAAATGTTTGATTGTCCTGATAGAATGGGGGATTCGGATATTTATTCCGATTTGGTGAGGCTTAAGAGTACTATTTGATTAAAAATAAGCAAACTATGAGTAAACGTTGCACAATATCATCCATCTTTCAAACCCGCTTGGTTACTGCTGTTGCATTAGTTTTGGCCTTTATGCTATCTATCTGCAATGCTGAAATACATGCGCAGGAGGCTAATTTAGAGTGGCCAAAACAAATTCTGGCCGAAGATTATATCATTACGCTATACGTTCCTGAAAATACCGGTTATGTAAATTTGAGATTGGATACCAATATCGCTTTTTCCGTAAAAAAAGGTATCGATGGGACACCTGTATTCGGAATGATGTGGACCACTTCGTTACTTGATGTAGACCGAGTACGCGAACAGCAAGTTTGGTTTCGGTAAAAGTAAACGAAGTAAAATTTCCTGATGGCGTTTCGAAAGAGAATGAGGATAAATTCAAAAGTCTTATAGAAGAGGAAGTGCCCAAATGGAATATTGAATTTCCTTTGGAAGATTTATTGGATTCTATAGAAAAAGTGAGCACCTCTGAGACTGAATTAGGTACAGTAGCACCAAAAATAATATTTTCTACCAGGCCAGCCGTTTTGGTATTCATAGATGGTGATCCAAAATTTAAAGCAGCGGACAAGGATTATGAAATTATCCAAAATTCTGCCTCTTTTATTGCCCTAGAACTAAAATCCAACAAATACTATCTATCCGGTGGTACCTTCTGGTACGAGGCAAACACGGCTCTGGGTCCATGGAAAAATATAAAAGACGCACCATCTAAGCTTCGAAAATTAGCAAATAAGGCTAAATCCGAATCGTAAGACGATTCTGAAGAAAAATATAATGGAATTGCACCTGATATTTTGGTGACTACAGTTCCTAGCGAACTTATACTTACCGACGGAGACCCTAATTATAGTCCCTTACAAAACACAAATTTACTTTATGTAGTGAATTCGGAAGACGATCTTTTTATGAACATCGCCAACCAAGCGTACTATATTTTGATATCGGGTCGTTGGTTTACCACTACCAATGTGGATGGGCTATGGAATTTTATCAATGCAGAAGAACTACCGGAAGATTTAAAAAAATAGGGAAAGACAGTGAGAAATCTGATGTTTTGACTAGTGTGGCAGGAACAAAGGAAGCGCAAGAAGCCATTTACGATGCACAAATTCCGCAAACTGCAGAAATTAGCCGCAACACAGAAGCAAGTAAGGTGGTTTACAATGGGGACCCAGAATTTCAAAGAATACAAGGATTGTCCCTAGAGTATGCATTAAATACAGAAAGTGCAGTTTTTAAGGATAAAGACAACTACTTTTTATGTGATAATGCGATTTGGTTTAAAGCCAACAGCGCAGATGGTCCTTGGATTGTTGCAACCGATAGGCCTGAAGAAGTTTCCAAGATACCGCCGGAAAATCCGCAGTATAATACCAAATATGTGTATATCTATGAGACAACGCCAAGTGTGGTATATGTTGGATACACACCTGGCTACCATGGGTCATATGTTTACGGGAATACGGTAGTATACGGAACGGGATATTACTACAATCCGTGGTATAGGGGTTTTTATTATCACCATCAGTATACTTACGGTTTTTCGGTTCGGTATAACCCTTGGTATGGGTGGAGTTTTGGCTTTAGCTTCGGATCTCCCTATTCATGGTGGGGGAACGGGTATTGGGGAAGATACAATCATTGGGGTCCGCCCTTCTACAGACCACCCTATTACCGGCCTGGGTATCGACCTTGACCAAGTCGTCCGATATACAGACCTAACCGACCTGGGGTAAGACCCTATCAAAGACCTGTGCAAAAACCGGGGCGGCCTAATCTACGACCTGATAATAGACCAAATACACGCCCTGTAAATAGGCCTCCAAGCCAAAGTACCAGACCAACAACGCGTCCTTCTACCCAACGGCCAAGCACGAGGCCATCGGTCCCTGTCACACGACCAACAAACCCAAGTACAAGACCAACGATGCGCCCAACAATACCAAGACCGAGTACAAGGCCTTCAATTCCGAGTAGACCATCTGTTACAAGACCCGGAATGAGGCCGCAAACAAGGCCAAGTACGCCGATGTCCCGTCCGGCTCCAAGACCCACTAGACCCATGGCAAGACCTGTGGCAAGACCATCTTCTCCTAAAGCTCGTAGAAGTAATTAAAAAACCCAACAGAGCAAGGATACATACGAACCAATCTGTTCAATGAAAGTAGTAAAGGGTTTAAGAAACGGTGCAGTATGGTTGATTTTGTTGACAAGCAATTTCTGTTGTACCCAAAATTTTGAATAGACTACAGACTATGGTTGCCAATTTGGGACCAAGCTTAGCTATGGAAGAAGCTATATTAGTATTAAAGATGGTTGCCAATTTTCCTTTGGTTCTGCCATGGAAACCTCTTAAGACCAAATGGCCGATTTTGGCTCTATACATTAGGATTCCAGGCTAAACACTTTTGATATTAAGTAAGATAAGATAGTTTTGAACAAAAACTGTCAGATTTGGCAATGGATTGTATTCAAGTTGGTGCAATTAGATATTTTAATAATGGTATTTTAAAACCATTTGCAGGTGGGGGAATCTTTAACACCTTGAAATTGTTTGCTTTATGGGAGGCTACCTAAGGTTAAAAGTGATTGTTCTTAAATTCATCATTTTTTTGTCATTCATAAATCATTTCAATGGAATCAATGATAAGCGTACTATCAATAGCTCCTGAAAAATTAGCCCCATCAAAACTTGATGAAGCAACAAAAGTGATATGTGTGGGGAGGGCAAATTCAGCCAATTCATCACTTACATAATTATTATTGGGAGGATACATGTAGTCTGGGAAGCTATTATCTAATTCACCATAGGTAAAAACTACTTCTTGCGTAATTAACTCAACTTGATTAACATCACTCCTAAACCAGGCCGTACCTAGGCGCTGTATTTCACCGTTTTGCCTTATTTCTAATAAAGCATAAACATCACAAGCATCACCAAAATTTAGGATATCTCCATCTTGATTTTTATTTTCTGAACCGGGTACATAGCTGTATTTGAAACGTATTTTAGTTGGTCTTCCAGAAAAGGGAGTGCCAAATTCAATAGCTGCCTGTGGATTGCTAATTTCTATATTATCTGAATTAAAGAATCCTGTATAAATAGAGCCGGCCGAAATGGGAGCACCAAATGTCCCTGCTAAAAACCCATTATCCAATGTAACCATTTTTGCAGCTAAATTATCATTTCCAAGATCTTCGGGTATTGTGGCTAAGTTGTTTAATATCTGTGTTCCCGGATTACTTGTACCCCAAATGGTTGTAGCCGCATCAGTTCCAGGTTCGTAATAATTTCCGGAGGTTAAATACCATAAATCTAATTCCCAATTATCAAGTTGAGGTGTTTCTGATGCTACAAATGCTCTAATTTTCCATTCATAAATTGAACCATCTTCTGCCTTAACTTCAATGATTTCATCGTTTTCTAAATTAAGGATGTCTCCCTGCTTCTTGCTGGCCTCCGCAAATGGTGATATTACAAGATTTTGAATTGAAATAGCTGTTAAATCAACCCCTCCTGGGATTTCTACCGTAACTAGTAAGCTATCCAAACTAATTGAGGCATTCCCAGATTGATTACTTACTAAAATCTGTTTTATATTTCCAAATTGAGATGCACCAAAATAGTCTTCATCAACACAAGACCATAAAGTCATTCCGAGTACTACTAATAGATATGTTTTTTTCATTCCCCTTTAATATTTGTCATCTTTTATTTTAAATTTTATCAACGTATTTCATCTTAAAATCCAAAATAATAGGCTAGTCCTAAATTAAGTGATAAAATATCAATTTTAAAATCGATATTTTGCCTTGTAGTGCTCGATTCTTCGATGCCATTTATGGTATTTTTTGATGAGTTTAACTCATATCCTAAGACGTCTAATTGCACCTCTAATGCAAAATTTTCCATTGCAAAAAAGGTGACTCCAGGGCTTATCCCTATTTTGAAATTAAAGTTTTTAGTAAAAGTTTTATCTATCTCATCTATATTTTTGTCCTCTCGTGTTACTGTGTTTCCGCCTCCAAAAGTAAGACCTATTTCCGTGAAAAAACTTAATCTTTCGTTTGCGGTTAACGGAACGATAGACCTAAAATTAGGTGTAACTGCAAACCCCCGTGTTAAAGATCTAGATTGGATTGAATCTGAATCTTTTAATATTATTCCTGTAAATTTTTCTTGAAAATAATTCAAATCTACACCGATCATTGCATAATTTCCAATGAAGTACCCGCCTCTAAGTCTCGTATCGAATTTTTTACGATCCCCCTCTAATATTTTTTCAATTAAAACATCAGTATTTTGTATTTGTCTGTCTTGTAAAGAGAGCGCTAAACCTACGTATATATTTTTCTTTTTAAAAGGGTGAAAATTGTTGTTATAGTAACTTGATAGCAGCTCATATGGGGTGTGGGTACTATCTTTTTCTGTTATTGTCTGTTGCGACCAAAATAATTGTGGTGAAAGAAGTAAACAAACAACGATAATTTTTAAAAAATTCTTCATGTGATTCATTAAAAAGCAGGATATTTTTTAAACTCTAAGAAAATTACAATTTTAATTTACTGACAATGTTTTTTAGAAGTATTCATTCTCATTTTAGGGAAAATCTGATATTTTTTTTGAGATACCCAAAAGTCACATACTTCGTTAAAAACATGGCAATATAATCTATTATATATTTATAAAATAGGTTTTGAAAATTTTTAAACATCTCATTTGAATAAGGTTATTAAAACACCAATCAATAGTATGGGACAAGGAGGATAGTATATTTTTTTTTCAAATACCCCAACTAGGGAAGGATAAAATTATAAATGGGTATTTAAATTCTCAAAAGGAATTACCAAGACTTGCCAAAAAACAATATTGAAGGCAAAATTCTTACCATTTCTCCATGTAAAATCTGACCCCATAGCAACGCCGAGTTTGCGAGCTATTTTGAATCTGAAACCTGTGCCAACAGTATAAATCCAGTCTTCCGACAGAATATTTTTGAATTGGAAAAAGCCTTCACTCCGCCGAAGAACCCCAGTAGAGACCACCTTCTATAAATATTATAGTTCCATTCAGTTTCAGAGACCAGGGTATTATCTCCCTGATAGCGCATTGCCGGATCATCTCACAGGCCAATAAATGGATATGCATAAAATGGAGTATCCCTTAGAAGATTACTGCCTTGAAAGCGCCAGGATGAAACGCTTTTAAACTACCACTTACACCTGCTTTTAGCTAGCTTTAATCTTTACGATAGAAGACAAAAATTAACTTATAGATTTTCAATCTATAAGTTCAATAGCTATTTTTTTTTCGGCATTTAAAATAATACTTGTTAATTCAAATGAAGGGGCTTTTAGTACGGGCTTTATATTATTGGAAAAACCATAGGGCTCTTTTGGAATACCAATAAAATTCAAATTACATTCCTGATCCTCGTTGATGTCATGAAACACTGCAATGGCATATTCATTATGGGGTAAATTATTTAATACTACATTCATTTTGGTTGAGGTAACACTGAAACGTTCTACCCTGTAGGCTTTGCCCTTTTTGGGAAATACCTCACTATCATCGTATACGGCTATTTGAATTTTTCCTCTTACTTCATTGATACCTAAAATTTCAATTTCCAATTGTGCTTTTTGAGAAAAGACATATTGTGAAAAAACACAAAGTATGAGGCTTGGCCATATGTATTTTTGCATTTTTTTGTTTTTACTATTTAAGGTTAAGCTTATATTCATTAGGGAGAAAGAAAATAACAAATAATCTTATTTTTACTATACTGTAAAGTCGTTTTTTAAAGAGAAAAATCAAAGTGATTTTTGGGATAACAAAATTATCGCAAACCTACAGATTATACGCCAATATCGATAAGATCCATCATTTTATTGGCAAAACTTTATTATTTTCACTCTATTAAACTTGCTACGAGTATTTTGATTGTGCCTCATTGGTAAAGTCTAACAACCCCGTTTAATAACCTTCAGAATCTCGCTAAAATTCATTTAGGTATTTTAATTAAGTAATTACTTAGTACGAGTCTTGGAAAAATTCCCATGAATGGGGACTACTTCAATATTTAAATTAGATTGTTTCTAATGATTAGAAACCATAGTGTCTGGCCATCGCAACTTTCAAACTATTACTAATTTTATATTTTATAAAAACCGAAATGTACGTCTTCATCCAAATAATTTCTATCGTAGTTAATATCGGTGTTGTCATTAGATCTTGTTAAGTAGGAATAGGCAAAGCTTGTTCCAAACAAATTAAAAATACCCCCTGCCATCGTGGAGGCAACATTAAAACTCGTTTTACTTACTTGTGTGTTTTCGTCTACAATATTATCTAATTTCAAAGTAACCAACTGATAGGCTTTTGCGTTTAAAGAAAAGCCTATATTTTTTGAATCAGCTAGAAAAGATGGATTGTAATAGGTAAGCCCTAAATCCAAAACACTTCCTGTTACATTACCAGCCAGTAATATGGAACGATTACCGAAATTATTAAACTTGTAAGTGCCTTGTTGGGTATACCCAAGAAAATAAACACAAAAGAATAATAGTAGTAAGTTGTTTCTAAATTTCATTTTAGGACTCTACAGCATCTAATATTCAATTTACTAAGGTTAATTTAAAGTTCAAAAACTAAACACGCGTACAACCGGTTATTGACGGGTAGCTCTTCTTTATTTCTTGCCAACAGCTTAGGCTGTTTTTATAATTCAATTTTTGGAGTAATATGGTTTTATTTTATTCTAAATTTTTGCCTTAGCCATACGTACCACAATAATCAAAGGAATGAGGAAATCAAACGGGCTGTGGCATAGACCAACATGTTTAATTTTCGCTGCATCATCCATTCATTACAATTTATTTCAACGGATTCCTTCAAATCCGCTATAAAGGCATCTTCCAGTTCTTTGGCAAAATCAGGGCTATAAATTACAGACATAATTTCAAAATTCAGGTCGAAACTACGCAAGTCCATGTTTGCCGTCCCTACAATACTCACACTACCATCTGCCACTACGGTTTTGGCATGCACAAATCCCTTTTTGTACAGAAAGACTTTTACGCCAGCCTGAAGCAGTTCCCCGAAGTAATATTTAGCAGCTGCACCCACTAGGGCCGAATCGGATTTTTGGGGTAATAGCAACCGCACATCAACTCCGCTTTGCGCTGCCATTTTAAGTGTGTCAAGTATCGTTTCGTTCGGAATAAAATAGGGATTGGTTATGTACAGCCTTTTTTTTGCCAGAGTAAAAAGCCGGGCATAACTTAACATAATGTTTGACATGTTATAAATGGGCCCGCCGGCAACTATTTGAGCTAACCCTGTTTTATTCTCCTTAAATGCGGTCGGTTCCTTTTGGGGAAGTATTTCACTTAAAACCAATGGCTTTGTTTGACAGGCATTCCAGCTCACCATAAAGTGACGTTGTAAATTCATTACCGCAGGACCTGTAATCTTTAGGTGGGTGTCTCGCCAGTAGAGTCCAGTGTCAATTGAGTTATCATACCTATCGGATATATTAATACCCCCTACAAAACCAACCTTACCATCAACAATAACAATCTTTCTATGATCCCTGTGGTTTAACCTGTTGGCTAATCCTACCAGTTTAACTTTGAGTATGGGATGAATTTCAACACCACCGGCTTTGAGTTCCTTAACAATGTTGTGCCTGATTTTCCGGCTGGCATATGCATCATAAATGGCCTTCACCCTAATGCCTTCTTTAACCTTTTGCAAGAGAATGTCCTTTATTTGGTTGCCCCGTTTGTCATTCTCCCATGCATAATATTCCATATGGATGTAATGCTCCGCGTTCTTAAGTATTTTGAGCAACTCCGGGAATTTTTCTTCTCCATTAAGTAATAATCGGTAATCGTTTAGGGACAGGTCTTCATCCCCAAGGTTTTTCAGGAAAAGGGCAAGTCCGGAAAACTGGGCGAGTACCTCCTTATTATCTGCTATTAAACTGTTGGTTTCATTCTTAAAGTATGATTTAAATTCTTTTGAAACTTGCCTATAAGAGGCGCCTATTTTTTTATTTGATCTGCCCCGTCTGGTATTAGTGCCAAAGGAATAATAAAAGGCGATTCCCAAAACCGGAAGAACCAGTACCAATAGGAGGTAGGCAAGTGTTTTGGATGTTTTCGTAGTATCAAACAAAATCCGGATCGCGGTATAGATCACAAATAGGGTATACAACAGGCCAATAATGTAAAAAAAGGATAAACTAGTATTTGAAATTGTTGCATTCATGTTGGTATACAATAAGTTATACTATTTACCTGATGGGAGGCCATTACCAATAGCATAATAGGGTTATCAATTAACATTAAAATTTAAACAAAACATACTACAGACGGGCTATTTAGCCCTTAAAATTATTCTACGAACCTCTTTTTTTGTTCTTGGGATAAACAATATTCTTAACGATCCGTGGCGGATCGAACCTATATCCTACATATAATTTAGCATACAGGTAATTATTTGTTATGTTGGTTGTATTATCTGAATTGTACCATGTGGTTTTAAAATTGAAATTACCTCCAAAAATAATTTTGCCGGAACTATAGCCCAACTGCAATCCGCCGTCAAATGAAATGGGCCAAAAGGTACTTTTATCTGTGGGATATAAGTCTTCTTCACCTACAGTTGAAAATCGAATACCCAGACCGGGGGATATAAAAAGAGAAGCGAACCAGGTTTTTTGGATTACATAAGTGTAGTAGTAATCTGGGGACAAACTGATATCAAAACTCTTTTCGAAGGATTTGGAACCATCTCGTTACAATATTAAATTAGTATGCCTGTAGCTCAGGGTTGGCACCAAACTTCCGGCATTTTTAAGCTGCCATTCCGTATTGTAAACCACATTCCTTAAGGAAAAATTTGGATTTAGCACAAAAGAGGTAGCACCACCCCAAAAAATGGTCTCAAAATCTGGAAACTGTATGTAGGGATCTTGCCCTTTAATCCACAATGGAATAAAATCGTTTGTATTTTCAACATAAAAGCCTTTTACTTTTTTTTACTGAAGTATTTGTGTCCATTTTCCCAAAAAAAAACGAAAACTGAAGTCTTGGTAGGTAGATTCACCTTTTAATTCATTCTCGTTATTTCCTGATAGAAAATTTGGAGAAAAGCCAATACTTGCTCCAATAAATTCATAATCTAAGGATAAACTAAGTTCTAATTCATTATTGGTTTCAAGGCGAAAATCTGAATTGTTTTCTGATTTAACGGAATACGACTCAGATTGTGTATCGATATTTACTTTTAAAATAATTTTATCCACAAACGATAGAATTGCCGTTGAATCATTATTTCTAGCCCTCTGGAAGACTACCCCGGGAGTAAAGCATAGCAAGCAGATTAGAAAGAGTACGTTTTTTAAAGCCATAAGTTGTTTTCAATTCATGCCGGCTTTCGGCCGGATTATCAAAACAGAAGCTTTCTAACTAAATGAATACTATTCCTAAATGCATTTAAGAATATCGTATTTTCAGAGATAGAGAGGTGTAAGGATAAGCCTAACCTATTTAAAAACTACTGTTTAATAATTGTGTTTTGGTTTAGTTCTGGCAACCTCCAAAGCAATAAATGCGATCTGTATATAGTGTTATTCCAATTTCAGAACCAGCTACATCAGTGCCATCAAAGCCTTTGGAATAGCTGGCTGCCACGGCTTTAAAATAGGGTGGGTTAGACCATCGCAGTCCCAAACGCCAATTGGAATTCACCTTTGCTCCGCCTTCAGACCCTCAATCCTCTCCTGCCAGATCTAAAGATTTATTATTATATTTTTATCTTTATCGGATAACTCAAACTTCGCATTTTTCCATTTTGGAGGCCCCATAAATCCTTTCGCATCATTAGAACAACCAAAATTTTCAATAGGAATTCCCAAACCATTTGTATCCATTTCGCCATTATCATTTTTATCATGAAAAACCGAGACGGCATAAACACCTGCGGGAACATTTTTAAAAGTAATTATTGAGGTTTTATTTGTTATTACCTTAATTTCTCCTTTAATTTCCTTCTTTAAAAAATCTTCTTCATTATCGTATAAAGCAAAAAACATTTTACCTTCATCACTTTTCGCATTTTTTACCTCAACTTTAATGTCATAGGTTTTTTGTTGTTGCGCATTGACAACTGTAACAACAAATGTAAATACTGCCAAATACTTTATTAATAAACTCATAAGCTTTTAGAATGAAATTAATACTCTATTTATTATTTTTTAAATAATCTTTTTTCAATAACGGCGGCTTTTGGCCGGATTAATTAAACAGAAGCTTTCTATCTAAATGAAGACTATTCCTAAATGCTTTTAAGAATATAATATTTACAAAGAAAGGGCGGTGTAAGGATAAGCCTAACATATTTAAAAACTACTGTTTAATAATTGTGTCTTGGTTTATTTCTGGCAACCTCCAAAACAATAAATACGATCCGTATATAGTGTTATTCCAATTTCAAAACCAGCTACATCAGTGCCATCAAAGCCTTTGGAATAGCTGGCTGCCAGGGCTGCCAAATAAGGCAGGTTAGACCATCGCAGTCCCAAACGCCAATTAGAATTCACCTTTGCTCCACCTTCAATCCCCCAAACCTCACCCACAACATCTAAAGATGGCATTACCGTAACAGCCAAACGAGCAGAGTGCTGGAACCCCCATTTACTTTCACCGGTATTATTATAATCTGAATTGAACACCATTCCAGGATTAAGGTCTAAGGAAACTTGGCCTTTGAAAAATGGAATACTGATCATTGGGGCCAGCCACCATGTTCTATAGCTGTCCGTAACGCCATCGTTGGAATAAAAGCCGGGGTTGCCTCCAAAACCGCCGGCCATGGCCAAACCACCGTTTTTCTGTTTATTCTCGTAGAGATTGCGTTTTCCCCATACAGTGGTACTATAATTGGCTGTGATGTCGTCTTTTTCATAAGTTAAAAAGGCACCCACAAAAAACTCCCATTTATTGGCCAATGCAAACGAGGGTTGAAAACCCACATACTCGGAGCCTGCCGTTAATGTTAAAGAGGATGCTCCATGGGGCAGGGCCCAATAGTTATCGGTATTGAATTGTTGAGCCAATAAATTATGACTAAAACAAAAAAGTACAACTAATAATCCTGTTAAAATAACATTTTTCATTTGAGTTTATACTTTAATAAAAAGGTTGTTTTTTAAAGTGTAATATCCGCAATTAATTCTATAATTTATATACATTCTATACTCAAATTAACGATTAAAGGGAATACCAACGCTGAGAAAAAACCGTACTTTATTGATGTCATTGGTCCAGGAAATGCTTAAATCTATAGGTCCTAAAAGGGATTTATACGACACCATGGTTCCAATGGACAAAAGAAGACTTGTTTGGTCTGAAACTTGCCAGCTACCCTTAGGATTAAATACATTTTTTGAAAACTCTTGGAAGTCACTAAATCCAATACTTGCTATATTAATATTTGGGCTAAGATAAAACTTGTTAAAAACGTCAAATTGCGAAGCTAATTTAACAAGGATAAATTGGCTGCTGATTACTTCGTCTTCCTGAAGTCCCTGAAATGCAAATGTATTTATCCTCTGCAATGGTAAGTTGCCACCTAAATAAAACAGTTGTGGAAAACCTGCATCATAAAATGAAATTTCATTATCCTCATCCTTATCCGCAAAAGTATACCCCATCGATGCTTCGAAAATGCCCGTTACCTTATTTCCTAACGGGATTCTTTTGTGATAATTGGCTTGAAAATTTGTAAAGCCATATTGGAGCCCAGAAAGACTTAAAGCTTCTGCATCTGAATAGAAAACGCTTACTCGCTGCTTAATAGATCTGTTTACAGTAGCATTAAGACTACTTCCTTTTGTTGGGTAAAACACTTTATTAAGGGTGTTGCTTACAAAATGCGCATCAAAGCCGAAATATGAGGCATAATATTTATTTAATAAAAGGATGTTGTCTCTTAATTCTGAACTTCTTGATGGATCAATATTTAAATATTCATAATTAAAACCCAGACCTGCATAACTTTTAAGGGGATTAACATTTCTGTTTATTTGATTTCTAAACTTTATAGATTTTTCCTTAAAGTCATCTGCGTATTGTCCATTAATAAAAACACGTTGGGTAAGTTGTTTGGCAATACCTTCAGAACGCCACCACCATTGTTTTTTTTCTCCAAAGTTTTTTTGTGCCTGAATCATACCCTTTGGTTGTTCTGCAATATCAAGGGTAACAAGCACTCTTGATGCTTCACCTAAAACATTTCTGCCTGTATAATTGCCAATTAAACCAATACCTCTGTACAAGTCATAATGAAGTGTAGCATTAAGCCGATGATTCGATTTTTCATAACCTGTTATTACCAGCTGTTCTTCTTGATTACTAGCGTTAAAATCAAAATAAATCTTTCTAAAAATATCAGTACCCATAGATCTTTTCACAGCTTGACCTAGATCATCTGAAGAATAGACTTGATTTGATTCCAGATTCATTCTACTCTTAAGTAATTGCAAATTATCCTTACTAATGTTTTTGTAGCTTATCTTTCGCAAATTCAAAACTATCTTTAAAAACGGGTAGTGCTACTTCTTTTTGATTAAAAGGGGCTACTAGATTGCCTATTTCTGATAATTGTACAATTTTTTCTTTTGTTGCAATTTTCCCTTCTTCATAGAGCTCTGTTGTCTTATTAAAGTCGCCTGTTGAGTATGTCAAATGAGGTACATGATCTATCACAACAGTACATAATGCCCTATTTGAAGGGTATACCTTAAAATTTTGAAGCATTGCTGTTTGGAAAAGAAGATCGGAAATATTATCTAAGCCTTCAATATCTTCTGCCTCTCCTGAAACATCACTTCCAATGATAATGTCTGCCCCCCAATTCTTGGCAATGTTTGTGGGGAAATTATTAAGTATCCCACCATCTAACAATATGGTGTTTTTATATTTTACAGATTCAAATACTCCGGGAATAGACATACTGGCGCGCATAGCTTTAGCTACTGAACCTTCATCAATTACAATTTCTTTTAAATTTACAATATCTGTAGTAACAGATCTGAAAGGTATGGGTAAATCATCAAAATTAATATCCTTACGAAAAGGAGCGCTTAATAAAGCTAGTTTTATTCTTAAATTTTGATCATTCAAAAGATATGCTGTTGTTTTGGGTGCACCATCTACGATATCCAACCCAATTAGATACTTTTCATATTCGCTTTTCTCTTCAACACTCACATCATTGAAAGGTATCTTTTCATAAAGTAGATTATTCCATTCTGTTGTATTAACTAGATCGGCAATTTCATCTCCAGAGTACCCCATGGCATATAAGCCGCCAACCACACTACCCATACTGGTCCCCACTATAATATCGGGTACAATATGTAAAGAATCCAGAGCCTGCAGAACAGGAATATGTGCCACTCCCTTTGCCCCACCTCCACTTAAAACGAGTGCTATTTTAGGTTTCTTGTTTTGTGCAACTAACATTGAGAATCACACCAAGATTAAATAGTACTAGAATTAAAATGATTGTTTTTTTCATATGCGCTTAATAGCTTTTAATCGTATCAGAATAAGCCTAGATCGTTTTCAAAAGCATTAAAATTACTGCTTATTCAGATAGTTAAATTCCCTAATCTAACTTACCAAGATGTCCCAAAGACAATATAAAAGGCAAAATCTTTACCATTGCCCAATGCAAAATCGGTCCCCATATCAAGACCTAAATCCTTTGCTAGCGTATAACGAAACCCTGTTCCTATATTGTAAATCCAATCCTCAGATCCAAAGTCATTAAAATCTGAAAAGGCTTTACCTGTTCCCCCAAAAGCCGTAACCCACCACCTGTTGTAAACATTGTAAGCCCATTCCGTTTCGGTAACTAAAGTGGTTTCATTTTGGTATCTCATCGCTGCTATACCCCTTAAGTCAACAAAAGGATAAGCATAAAAAGGGGCGTCACCAAACAAAAAGCTCCCCTGAAAGCGGTATTTTGAACGTAGCTTTTCGGTAATAGGTAAGTAACCGAAAAAGTTTGTACTTAAAGTACCAAAATCATCATCAGACCCTAACCATGTTGCACTATAATTATATCCCAATTCACTCATAAATACCTTTTGTAGGCGTAAATGTATTATTACGATTATCATAAATAGCCATTGGCTTAATCTGACTAATTGTTGAGTTTGTGTTTAGTCTTTGCAGAATTAAATTAAGTAAAGGGCTATTAGGTATTTCCTCAAACGATACCTCTGATTTAAAATAGGTATAAGCCCCTCCAATATAGAAATTCGAATTTCCAATTCTAGCCTGTGCTTGTTGATAAACAAGCCAGGAATCTAAATTAATACCGATAGGGTTATTGGCTAAAAGCGGGCTGTCATTACCGTAGTACTTATATTTAATGTTCGGCTTCATAACTGCCGTTAATGTACGCACCCTATTTTCCCCAAAGGTATGGGCATGAAAGGCTCCTGCGCCCCATGTTTTATTTGAGGTGTATAACCCAACTAATCCTGAAACATCAGGTGCTACATAGGTTTTGTATTTTTTCTTTCTTTTATGAAAATACAACACAGCTAATGCTCCACCATAGCCCACTGCAGGTTCTGTAATAGGTATAATTACTGGTAAAACCCCATTATGCTCTAAAAGAAAAGCGCTCACATCGAAGGCCCCATCCTCATGGTGACGGAAACTCAACTTTTTTTTTGTTTTTATACTGTCTTGCTGGGCATTTACCTCAAGTGATACTGCTAACAAAAAAAACACGACTAAGATTAGTTTAAATTTCATATATCTTCTTATTTTTAATCATTAACGCCCAAAAGATTCCCCTATTCTAAAATAAATACCCCAATCATCCTTACCAAGAGCGGCATCTAGTCCAATATTAATGCGCATTTTTTCGATGGCCATATAACGTATCCCAACACCTCCACCGGGTAAAAATGGCGCATTGTCTAATTCTGAAAATGAATCAAAGGCAGTAGCTATTCCAAAAAAGCCAACTACCCCAAACCTGTTTTGAAAACGGTGGCGGTATTCTGCTTGCAGGGCGTAGACCTGATCGCCGCGATAACGGCCCTTCTGGAGTACCCCCGGATATCATCTTGCCCCACGACATTCTGGCCTTGAAAAGGCACATCTCCCGCTGACTATGGATGCATGGACCCTCGCTGCAATTATATCCCGTGGCGATTTGATAGGGATAAAATGATTATAGGTAATCTATACATCTCAAAGTCATCATCACTCCCCAGCCAATCCCTGAAGAAATTATTTCTGAAATTAGAGGTAGTACCCTCTATATGGATTTAGTTGATTATCGCGCATGTCATAATTAAAGGAATATCCTAAGGTGTTCATGCTTCGATCATTGGTTAAAAGGTCCGGGGGAATAAAATCAGGAAGGTCAAAAACCGTTTTAGTTTGAGAATATATTCCAAGAACCCCGAGGTATAGTTTGCCAAATAATCTACGATCTATTTTAAGCATTGCAAAATCGGCTTTGGTATTAAAACCAATAAAGCACCCCCACTAAAAAGAGGTATTTCCTGAAAGTATTGATAATTAATATTACCGGCTCCTATAGCAGCTGTTATACGCCAGCGATCTTCATTGATGTATAAGCGCTGAAATAATGCACCAAACCAGGTGCCGTTGGTTGTAAACGAACCAAAAATACCGGAGGAGGATACCGGTGAAATACTATCGTTTTTACTTATTTTATAAAATATTTGCCCCAGCACTCCAAGGCTAAACCCTGTACTATTGCTGTAACCTATTACAGGAACCGCGGCGAAATTCACTTTTTTTTCGGATTTTTCTTTTCTTTTTCTTGAGCTTGAGTTAAAAAACAACTGGTACAAAAAATCAATAAAACACAAATTCTATACACTAATTTGATAAATGGATTTTTCATACTAATTTCAATTTTTAAAATGATTCTGTCTTATTAAAGTAAACGACTGAGCTGTTTTTACCTACCCCAAAATCTATTCTTAAATTCATTCGCGGCTGTAATTGCAGCCTATAGCCAACCCCTGCATTAGGTAACCAGTTATTTAATTCACTAAATTTTTCTCCTTCTGAACCGCCTGCCAACCAAGCTGCAAGACCATTTTTACTCATTGTTCCATTCTTTTTCAAAAACATGTACCTCCATTCACCAATAATAGCTATACCCGATTTATCCCCATATTGACCGTTTAAAAAGCCTCTTAATAAATCAGCAGAACCAATTGAACTAATTCCATTATAAGGTACCCTTCCTATTGCCTGTCTTAAATTAGCCCTAAAAGCTAATGTGTTTCCCCGTCTATATAAAGTTTGGCACTACCTAAGGTCAGCATCAGAAACTTCATAATCTTGCTTACACCAAAAATACTGGAAGGCCTAAAAAAAGAGCCCTTTACATGCGTTGACAATAACATCCCGACTTTCATAAATAAGATTAAAAGCTATTCCAGCTTTGTTAATGTTAGTTCCAAATTCATTAAAATTGGGATCTTCCGCCATTAATTAGATTGTGTCTTTTACCTTGTAGCCACTATACACATAAGAAACCCCAACATACAAATGTGGTAATAACCGTATATTTATTTTTGGTTGAAGCAAAAGTAGTGTGCGGTTATAGCGTGACGTTTCTTTTCATCTCTAAATAATTTACCTTTAACATACAGCAGTAATACTTATAACTGTAACCCAGACAATAAATTCTTCCCTCTAAATCCAAAACGATAATTTAATCCGAGAACTAATTGTTTTCTACTTCCAAAACTATATATACTGGTTAAAGTATAACGTTTGTTATATTGAAAATTAACACCAACGTTGCCACTCCAAGGCGATATAAATGCTTTATCAAACTCATAATAAAGATCCGTCGACTCTGTACCGGAAAGCCAATCGTCAAGCCCAGTGTATAGCGGCTCTAAAACTTCTTGTTCCCTATCGGTTAAATTATCATACCAACCATCTAATTGTCCACTAAGCTTTTCATAATCAGTCTCACTAATCAATTCTAATTTACCACTACCTGCTCTGTTAACATTCAAGATATGATGCACCTACCAACACGGCTAAGTTTCTTTCAGGTTTTCTAAAATGGAATAAATAGCCGGTCCTTACATTAAAAACCTTCGTCTTGTTGGCCTGATCCAAATCTTCCATTTTGGTCCATACCATGGAAAAATCGGCGGATACTATCATGGGTCCAACCGCACCTGCTAAAACAGTCCCCCAACCATACGCTAGACCAGTTTTTCTTTTCGTGCTAAATTCCGCTTCAAAAGGAAGACCCAGATTTATATCGGTTATGGCATCTACACTTCCTCCTATACCGAAAAAATTTAAAAAAGGCAATAACCAAAAATCATAGCGCAGGGTATATACATTCACACTTGAATTGATTTCACTAAAGCGGGCTAAGCCATCAATAGGAAGCAGGTTATCCTTACTAAAACCAACAAAGGCATCGCTTATAAGGATGTCTTGATTAGAATAAGCATAGTTAAAGGAAATTCCATTAGGATAGGGAATGTCAAACCCCATTTCTCTAATTTTTTTCCCCAGAATAGGCAAATGCCAGTCATAGGGCGTTCTTTTTAAACTGTCTGTATAGGCCTCCCGTCTTTCTGAAATGGATAGGTTACTGACTTGACTATAGGTCATTGTTACAGATAACCATTAGAAATAGAGCGCTGGCTATAATTTTTATAATGTTTTTAGTCATGGCTTAATATTATTGATAGTTCTTCAAAATTGTTTGCGATTACTACATTGTCCCAAGAGGCTTTATAAATCAAAAACGAGATGATGGCAGATACGCGTTCTTCAGTAATAACATCCTCAAAAATACCAGAGTTAACTATGGCATTAATAAGACTTTGCGCAACTTCTTCAACATTGGTCTCCTGGATAGATTGCAATATGGGTAAAAGAGCTTGCGCTATAGCTTCCTCGGTAACATTTTCTTGGATGATATCTAGATTAATAATAAGCTCGGCCAAATAACTTGCAACGGCTTGGGAGTTGTTAATAATAATTTCTTCTAACAAGGGGGTAAGTAAATTCTCAATGGCTTCAGGAGTAATATTTTCAGAAATAAAATTATTTAAAGCTATTGCAATACTTAATGCCGTAGCCTCCGGGTCTAAATTATCTAGAATTGGACTTAATAGATCTCTAATTTGCTCAAAAAGAACTTGCGAAATATCACCTTCAAGACTTAAAAGCCATTGGGTAAGGGCAGTACCGGCTGTTTCAGGGTTTATGGTTTGTAAAAATTGAAGTGCCGCAATAAATGTGTTATTAAGATTCTGCGTATTTAAAAATTGACTTATAATTAGATTGGCAACATCGTCTGCCGCTTGATCTGGACCGGTAACGGCTATAACAGGTTTAATTGCAATAAAGGCCAACCTAATTGTATTTTGCATACTGTCGTAGTCTGGTGATAGATTTAGGTCTGGAAACTCCTGATTGAGGGTATTTACCAAGTTTTCTATAGCATCTGTCGTCTGGGTTGCCAATGCTCCCATTTGAAAAATAGAAGTTGCATCTATAAGCTCTGTAAATGGCAAAATTAAGTTGGAAATACTCTCTTCATTGACAAATAAGTCTTCTATCACTGTGGTCAGGACACCTGCTATCTCAGCTATTTGTGCCTCATCTAATTCTGTAAATTGTGTCCACGCATTTACTAATATTGGTTGTATATTATCCTCATTAAATACGTCAAAAAACAAATCTACCACCAAGGTGGCTATTGCTTCAGAAACTTCGTCAGAATTTGTTGCAATTTGCTCAATGTACGGTAAAATAAGATTGTTAATCTGCTCTTCAGAAAGTTGTTCATTTATACTATCTACAATGGCTGTTGCAATAGCCTCAGATACGGCTTGGATATCAATATTAGAAATACCTTCAAGTTGATTTAAAATTAAATTAGCTAATTCTTGCTGCCAATCAACTTGCTCTAGTGCCTCTCTAATATCAGCAGCTAACAAAGCGGCTAGCTGATCAGGGTCAATTTCATTTATAAACTCTAACTTCCCAGCAACGGCAGACACCACAACATCATTAATATAAGTTTGTAAGGCCTCATTATTGAATAGTAGGCCTGCAATTAGATCACCGATTTTATTCGGTGTCTGATTAGCAATCTGATCTAGAAGTTTCTGATTTATTTTTCTGATTACCTTTTCAGCCGTCTCTGAAGTTGCAATCAAAGACATCTCTTTTAAATTATTATCATAAATATAATTGTAATTCAAAGTTTCTACTGAGTTAATCCTAATTGTTCTTTCATTAAAAACAAAATAAGTGCCTACTTGATTTTCTAACAAAAGATCAATTTGGCCATTTCGGGTTATGATGTTACCATCTTCCTGTAAATTCTACTTCGTATTCTCGCATGTCTGAAGCATCTAAGACGGTATTGTCTAAATCGTATATACCAGCACTAATTATAGCATTGGTTGCGTTGATCAACAAGGGCGGTGGAATATCATCATTTTTCAACTCAAATTTAAATTGCTCAAGATTCCATGTGTTATTGATTAGTATTTTTTTTGTTTTATCAACCGCTCTTATTACGGGATCTTCTGGTGTTTCACAAGAAAATAGTAGTGTCAGGGCAAGTGCCGAGGCAAAAGTGAAATGCGTTTTCATATCTATTTTTTTTATAATTCTTAAATTAAATTTACTTGTCAAAGTTATATAAAATGGCTAGTTACTACTCATTGTTGCTAAAAAATATACTTCGTCATAAACTGTAAACGTCTACCTATACCAGAGTTATCATCAACGTTTTCTCGTTCTAAAAGCATAAATTCAACACCTGCATTTATATTTTTTATAGGTGACCAAACTAGGTTTAAATGTCCTGCACTACCTCCTTTAATTTTATTTTCATCTCTGTATATAGATGGGTCTATTGAATAGTAACTTAAATTTAAATTAGTTAGCAATGTTTTAGAAAGATTTATACATAAACCTCCTCCTAGATTCCAAGCAGGCATTGTTTCCAATTTACCATCGTCATTCAAAACTGCAGAACTTTGCGTGCCAACAGTTGCTACAATTTGACTACCCCATCCCTGTCCATAAGAAGCCATCCATCTAAACCAATGCTTTTTTTCTCCAAAATATTCACGTCCACTAAAACTAAAACCCCAACCTACCGCTGTAGAATTCGGGATGACCTCTTCGCCGTCCCATCGCAATTGAAATAAAGATGCTCCTAAAAATAAGCGACCTCCTGCTTTTGTTGATTTCGTAATTCTACCAGCTAAAAGAGGTAAACTTTGGCTGGCTTGACCTTCAAAATCTCGTCCGTCAACCCCTGGGAATTCCAACATTTCCAAAGCAACGGCGTATTTAAAGGTATCATTTATATCATCTTCAAATCGTATTTGAGCTCTTCTGGTTCCTGTTAAAGCATCGCCTGCAGCAAAATCAATAGTAGCAGGCACTGCAAATAAATCAGACTGAGTTCCCCAAGTGCGCCCAATTAATAAACGCCCTACAACACCATAAAAATGTCTTAACCGTGGTGCCTGGTTAAAAGGACCACGATCGAGATTGTAAAAGTCTAGTTCTAAAAAAACTTGCATTGGCCGGCCCTGTTCAGTAATACTTCTTATATCAAAGTTTATTCGAGACTCTCTAGCATGCATATTCATATAACCACTTTGTGCCGGTCTGCCGTCGCCTGCCACAGGAACATTCTGAATTTCATATTGAAAACGATCATAGCCACCGTCAAAATCTTGGATATAATCTATCCTCGCATAACCGCCAATAGCCATTCGAGCCTTAGTACCAAAAATAGGCCACGACTTAGGAAAGGAATCATCTATTAGATCCTGCCCTGTATAATTCAAGGTATTGCCTCTAAACGCATCAATACGTGCTGTATCTTTTTGCACGGTGTTAATGGTATCCCCTGCATGCCATTGTTGCGAACTAACCATTTGTGTTATTAGTAACAGAACAACCAATATAGATTTTGAAAAGTGCTTCATAATTTTAAGCATGTAGTTAAATGTTCTTGTAAAAAATAAATAAATTTTACCAAGGTAATGGAACAACAGGCGCTATTGTTAAACGTATTTGATGTTGTGGCCCAAATGCATCTGGCGATGCCACATAATACCAATATTGCAGATGAAACTTCATAGGTAAATTACCAAATTTCATCACTTTGACTGCACCACCACCAATAGGTAGTGTTAATTTATTTCCTTTTGACGCGTTGTGGTTATAAGAATATGTTGGCCCCCCAGCAATTTGCCAACCATTTTTTAAACCAATATTATAAAAATACTGGCCGGAAGTAATACTTGCAGATTCGCCTGCTGCTGCGGTAACAAATACATCCTCGCCCAAAATAGAAACAGTACCAGCAGTAGCTGCGTCAATCTTATTCACACTCCATCCATGAGTTACCAATAGTCCAAGTACACCCCAATCAAAGATTTGCCCTACGCCAATTTCCGGGCCTAGTAAGGTATAAGGCGATCTTAAGGCCTCATCGCTTGCTGTACGGAAAGCAGCAAACACACCAATTACACCAACTGTTTTTGATGGAAATGTTTTTCCTATCGCAACATCGGCGCTAATATTCCCTAGACCGAATCCCTTATTTTCAAACCCATTCAGCCCAAATGTTGGTTGCGTAATAGTAAGGGGAATATTGGGTCTTACAAAAAGATTCACCGTCTTACTTAATGGTATTGGTAGGGAAGGTTGAAATCCTATGCCAAAGCTATTTTGGCTTCCAGCATCTGGCAAATCTCCCCGATAATTTATATAATCGAAATTGAAGTTCAAGGTACCCAAAGAGGTGTTGGGATCCGCTAATGCTTTCGCTATTTCTGATGCTGATTGTGGTGCATCGCTCTTAGTTTGGTCGTCTTCTTGTGCATTAGCCATAAAAGTTATAAGACCTAGGCAAATCAATGCTAATTTTTTTAAAAGTTTCGTTTTCATTTATGTGCTATTTCAAGTTTTTAAGTTTATTATTTTTTCATCCTAAATTTGATTTAAAGACACAGATTTGAATGGTCTATGTATCTCTGTAAATCAATTTATTAAATAATTGTTAAAATTACTGGAATTATTAAAAAGGTAAGTACTACTAAAGGAGTATTAAAGAAGTAGTATTGGATTTTTACAAACTAAATATATACTTAGTTAGAATTGTATTTCTCCTGGCGGTAAGACAACGGACCTCGTGTTTACCGTAATTATTGGACAGATGTGTCTTAACGGGTTACTATTAAATATTTCAAGACCGTATTTTTGCACTGGCCTATTTTAAATTCACATTTTAAAGATCACGCTCAGGCTTAACAATGGTGTAACCAATCATGATTCCCGCAAGTATGGTCATGGCTACTACAAACATTTGAAAAAACTGTTGTACCCCTAAATGAAGATCCCCTTGCGCCATGGCCGCTATCCCACGAAAGCCTATGGTACCACTTACTAGCAATACAATGGCAGGAATCAGCACAATAGAGGCAGGGCGTCTTGTTTTTCGAGCCCAATAGTTGGAAATAATCACAGCCACGATGGTACCTAAAAGATTGCCCATGTTACTATCTAAAACAGCACTCCCTGCCAATACACCAAGATATGCTAAACCCGACACCAATACAGCCCAAGGCAAATCCCTGCGAGAGGTTTGAAAGGCCATGCTTAACCCAACAAGAAGTAGTGGAAATAGCAAAAGCATCCATAGTTGGCCTACCGGTTTTTCAGTATCCGCATTTGAAACGGTGACTAAAAGACTGGCAAACCCAACTCCAAGTACAGCACCAGCAATTTGCTTGAAAAGTGTTATTAGCCCACTCATGAGGTTCGCTAGCCCTGATAATACTTTTTGTGCCACCAATTCACCTGCACCCAAACTAATAGAATAGCCGGGAAGAATAATAGCAACTGACGACAGGATTACTAGAACCAGATTGAGGTCGGGCACCCAGTGTTTTACAAGAGTTGCCAAAAAACCAACAATAAAAGCCGTAGTTAATGGCATCCATGCCATGGCAGTAGCTCCTAAGCGAGCTGAAAGTAACACCATACCATAAACCAATATGCTAAATAGGGTCGCTAAAATGGTATCTGTCCAACCAGCTCCCAATAAGGGTGCAATTCCAAGACCTGTTAAAGCATAGCCCAACATACTTGCAAATTTTCCCCATGGCGGTGGCACTTTAGCTATCGCATCAATACGTTTATAAGCATCCGTAATGGAAAGTGTACCGGCTTCAATTTCTTTCAATAGATCACCAAGTCTGGCCAACTTATCCAAATCTGTATTCGGAGCTGGTAAAACCATAATCTCAATGCGTTGCACTGAATTGGGTGATTCACGTAAGGCAAAGGTTATTTCTGTAGGAGTCGATTTAAAAACGCCTTCATAGCCTAATTTATCGGCTAAGCCTGATAGAAAATACTCTACCCTTGTGGATGTTGAACCGTATTGATGCGCAGCAACACCCACTTTTAAAATAAATTCCCAAGCGTCATCAAATGAAACTTTAGAGCCTCCGAAAAATTTTGATTCTTTCATTTGTTTTCTATTAAATGAGACTAGACAAATATAGTCTATTCTCATTTATATTGTTCTTTTTTATTCAAAACCAAAAGTGAAAGGTTCACTTCTACGTGTTTTTATATGGTTTGTTCCAGGAATTTTACCTTCGTCACCTACATAAAATCGAACTGTTATTTCAGGTTTGGATAAATCACAATTCGTGTTTATTATGGTGCGTTCTTTAGTCGCAGCTTGCGCTTGCTTGTCATCTATAAATGCACAATGAATTACACGAGTTGTCAGGATTGCTTTTTTAGCGTCGGCTACTGTTGCACAATTGCTGAGAAGGTACGCACTAAGCTACAGCTAGGATAAACCGTTGATAGTACCCCCAGCCATAGGCAAAGGACGTGGCCTTCAGCGCGAACTTCATGGCGGGGCAGCGCTTCAAGTGGTTTGTCCGGGGCGGCTACGCTCAGGACTAAATCAACCGGCTCAACCAGACCGCTGGCTTAGGGTACCGTCCGAGCGAGCGTTTCTCGGACCTTGTGGGCTTTGGTGTGGGTTGGGTCGAGCCTTCGAATGCCGCGCTTCGGGACCAATATACGGCTGAGGCCTTCTATCGCTTCCAGGTCACGTCAAACCTCGCGGTCGCGCCGGACATCCAGTATATCCGGGATCCGGTGCTGAACCCCAGCGAAACTGCTCTGTGGGTGTTCGGAATGCGCGCGCGTGCGACGTTCTGATCGGGCGCGGCACTGTTACGGGTGCCGGATGGATTGCATCACGGGGTCATTGATGGCTCAGTGCTCCACGCCGAATGACAGTCTCAGATTATTGGCCCAGCACCTCCAGTAGGTTGCCGGTGACCGGCTCATTGACGCTGGGGTTGACACCTAATATAATGGCTAACGTTCCAGTGCCTGAGAATATGCCACATGGTTTTAATTATGGATGTGATAAGGTTCGTTTCCTGGCCCCGGTACACTCAGGTAAATGGGTACGCGTGCACGGCGATATTCTAGATGACAGGTGGAAGGAAGAGAACCACTGCGTGTTCAAGGGTGGTATGACCGTTGAAATTGAAGGTGAGGAAAAGCCAGCACTGTACGCCGAATGGATTAATTATTTATACGGAAAGTCGGTACAGAATTCGGCCGGCCTCGGTTTGGAAGGTTGTACTACTAAAGTAGTATAAAAGTAGTACATCTGAATAATTGCTTTAAAAACTTCTACAGATTTTATATTTTAGACATCCTTCAAGGAATTAACTCATTGCCTTGCAGGCCCATAGCACACATGTTGCCTGCATTCGATATTACAAGAAATATTAATTACAATTAATTTTAAATTAAAAAAAAGAACATTATGAACAAAATCGTAAAAAAAGAAGAACTAGTCAATTACATTGGGAAAAAAGTTGAATCAACCGAATGGTATGAAGTTACCCAGGAACGAATTAACGAATTTGCCCACTGTACAGGGGATGACTACTTTATGCATGTTAATCCCGAAAAAGCGTCAAAAACGGATATGGGTGGAACCATTGCTCACGGCTTATTGACCCTGGGGTTGACACCTTATATAATGGCTAACTTTCCAGTGCCTGAGAATATGCCACATGGTTTTAATTATGGGTATGATAAGGTTCGTTTCCTGGCCCCAGTACACACTGGTAAGCGGGTACGCATACACGGAGAGGTGAAGGATGTTATTTGGAAGGATGAGCACAACTGCAAGTTCATCACTGCATTAACCGTTGAAATTGAAGGTGAGGAAAGGCCAGCGCTTTACTGCGAATGGATACTTTATTACGAAACTGAAGCCTAAGATTACAGCCGGATGAGTTCGCTCACCCGACTATTACAAAAATATTAAATACAATTCATTAACAATTAAAAACAAAAATTATGAGTAAAACTTCAAACCTTCCGTTAGACGGAATACGCGTTATTGATTTCACGCAGGCAGAGCAGGGTCCCGTTGGCACGCTACAGCTCGCTGATTTTGGTGCCGATGTCATCAAGATTGAGCGCCCGGGCGTAGGTGACCTGAGTCGACATACCCTTGGTGGGACCTCTTTAGAGGCAACGAACAATCCAACGTATGTAGCCATGAATCGCAACAAACGTTCAATGGAACTTGATACGAGAACTGAAGCAGGAAAGAATGTTATTTATGCACTCGTCAAAGTATCGGATGTGGTCGTAAACAATTTTCGCCCTGGCGTGATGGATAAACTAGGCTTTAGCTACGAGAAGCTAAAAGAAATTAATCCAGGTATTATTTTTGCGTCCGCTACAGGTTATGGACCTGAAGGACCAAATAACAAAAAACCTGGGCAGGATATGGTGGCCCAAGCTGTAACAGGCTTTATGTATGAGACCGCAGACCCGTCAGTTCCACAATCGATAGTTCCAACAGCGATCTGCGATTATACTGGAGGTATGCACCTTTGTCAAGGCGTTTTGGCCGCGTTGGTTGGGCGAAATAAAACCGGCCTTGGTACGAAAAGTAGATGTGTGTCTATATGATTCGATGATTCATACGCAACTGCAGGAAGTGGCCTACTGGAGTAAATACAAACAAGTGCTGAACTGGGCGGCAATGCCACTCGCTATTCACGCCGAGGCCAAGGATGGACCAATTGTAGTGATTGGTGCGTTTAGGCCTAACCCATTACAGGATATGTCTGCTGCAATGAAAATAGATGATCTTACCATACCTTACCCAACTTTTGCTTCTCAGATCAAAAACAAGGCGCTTATACAGGATACACTCCGCAAGGAAATTGCCAAATATACCATGGATGAAGCGTTGGCACTATTTGAAGGGCAGGATGTACTTTGTTCAAAAGTCCGCAAATTAAGTGAAGTAATGGAAGATCCACAAACGAAGATCAACAATATGGTAATGGATATTGATCACCCAATTCTTGGCAAAATTACGACCGTTGGTTGCCCTGTTCATATCAGTGACGCTCCTGTTACTACGAGAATAATGGCGCCAAAGTTAGGTGAACACACCGAAGAGATCCTTAAGGAGCTTGGTTTGTCTGGAAAATAATTTAAGAGCGCTGGATAAGTGCCCTATTTGACTTAAGTGACGGCTTACTCGGTTTACGATTAATCGTCCAAAGAGAATGAATACAATATGCCTCCAGGCTAACGAGTCTGGAGGTAATTTGAAAATGGCGTAAGCCAGTAGAAAAACAAATAATTAGATAAACAATTAAAGCAAAAAGATATGAGTACTACTTATAAAACAATTAATACATTTGAAAAAGATAATATTTTTTACTTAGAAGTAAACAGACCCAACGAACTAAATGCATTGAGCCAAACGGTTTTAGAAGAAATGTTAGATGCGATAAAAAAGATCGATGTTACAAAATATATTGGCGTTATTCTAACAGGCTCTGGTGAAAAATCTTTTATCGCAGGTGCAGATATCACTGGTATGTCTAAAATGACGCCGGAAGAAACACAAGCCTTTGCTGAAATAGGACAAGACGTGACTTTGGCAATGGAAGACTTAGCGCTGCCTATGATTGCCTGTGTGCATGGCTTTGCACTTGGCGGTGGATGTGAAATGGCCATGTCTTGTGATTTCATTTTTGCTTCAAAGCAAGCCGTTTTCGGACAGCCTGAAGTTAAATGGGGGGTATTACCTGCTTTTGGTGGAACCCAAAGACTTCCAAAATACATTGGTCGAAACCGGGCAAAAGAGCTGATCTATTCAGGTACGTTTATCGATGCTGATAAAGCCTATGAATGGGGCTTAGTGAATAGAATCACAGATGATAAAGCGAGCTGTTTACAAGCCGCCGTTGATTCTTTAAAACTGATAGGAAGAAATGGTCCGCTTGCTGTTGCAAGTGCTAAACAAGTGATGAATGCGGGCAATGATATGTCAAATAAAGACGGTCTAAAACAGGAAGGCGCAGTCTTTGGCATCGTTGCAAGATCTCATGATAAGGCGGAAGGAACTAAAGCATTTGTTGAGAAAAGACACCCAGTTTTTACAAGATCTTAAAAGATTAGGGTGTAACCCACATACGAATGGTAGTCAAAAAGAATAGATTATAGCTACCAAACAAAAAAATAATATTAACCAAAAAAAATTAAAAAAATGAGTGATCAAAAAAAATACCAAAAATTACGCGTGGAGATTGATGGCGGTGTGGCAACAATCTTCTTGACCAACCCGCCGATGAACGTCATGACATTGGGTATGAGACGCGAGTTGGATGAGGCACTGACTAGCCTGGAGGCTGACCCAGCGATAGGGGCGGTTGTACTCACAGGCGACGGTGAACGCGCTTTCGGAACAGGCTCCGACATACATGAATTTCCAGGACTTATGGCGGATGGTACCGTCGTGTCTACCAAGCTCGGTCCTGAGAACGTAACATTCACCAAATTTGCCAATTTCCCGAAACCCACAGTTGCGGCTATTGAAGGCTATGCGCTAGGCGGAGGTATGGAACTTGCAGCCGGCGCTGACATCATTGTTATTGCTGAAAATTCAAAATTCGGTGTTCCCGAAATAAACCTTGGTGCCATACCAGGAAGTGGAGGCTCAGTGCGTATAACAAGGCGTATCGGTATTGGTCGCGCCAGTGAGTTGTTTTTGCTGGGCGATATGATTGATGCAGAGCAAGCACTTGCTTGGGGCTACGCGAATCATATTAAGCCTAAGGGAGAGGTGGTTGCAAATGCACAAAAAATTGCTGCAAGGCTTGCAAGCGCTCCAAAGCAGGCCATCTGTGCCGCTAAGCAGGCGTTGCGATATGGTATTTACTTGCCAGAGGAGCAGGCGATTGCGAAGTTGCTTAACGTGCTCGATGTGCTACAGCGTACGCCGGACCTCCACGAGGGAGCCGACGCCTTCATTAATAAGCGCAAAGCGAATTTTCAAGACCCGCTGGACACCTCAAAATTTGTTGGTTGCATGTTTCCAAAATAAACTTGCTACTTACAAAGCGAGGGGTTACTCGAGCTGTGATGCCTGAGTTGCCGAACGAATGGTGCAAGAAGGTCGAGATTTTCGACCTTCTTTAATTGGGATTAACATCCTGATAAGATACCAATGGACGTATCGACGCACAGAAGGTACCCGTTCTTTTACAGAAAAAATTGCATCAGAATGGAAGGCTAAATAGTCTTTGGTTTTCACCGTTGAGCTGACCTAATGATAAAATAATAATAACATAACTAAATAAAGTAAAAAGATGAATTTTGGATTTTCAGAACTTTTTGTAATTTTTTTAATTACCCTAGGGCCGCTTAAATCGGCAATTGTGTATGTTACAATGACAGCCAATGCCGATGCCGGCTTCAGGCGCCGCATCGCTATAAGAACGGTGCTAGTAGCAACTATCGTATCAATCCTTTTTGTGGTTGCCGGTGAATACCTGTTGGATGTGTTTCACATATCAATTCCCGCTTTGAAGTTTGGAGGGGGAATTATTTTGATGCTCTATGCACTCGAAATGGTGCTTGGAGGCAAGTCAGAAGAAGGGGCGAAGTCCGATGTGGAACTATCGCCTAATATTGCCGTTTTTCCTCTAGCCATGCCATTGATGGCAACCCCTCATGGCCTTGTTGCGATTGTTACCTTAAGTGCAGCCGCACCTGGAACGAGTGAAATGGTGTATATGATTGCATCGGTTCTCGCTGTTATGGCATTTAACTTTGTCTTTCTTTTGGGGGCGAATAAGATTCTTGGCGCTATAGGCCCTGCAGCGCTTAAAGTGGTGTCAGTTATTGTGGGATTATTGCTAGTCGCTTTGGGGATTCAGTTGATGATTTGGGGTCTAACCGATCTCGGGGTAATTGCAAGAACTTCCAGCCATGGACTAAGCTAAGGTATACAATGGCGGCTGCGGCCTGCTAATTGATGATAAAGGTAGAACAGCTAGTTGCGTAGATAGTCATGAGTGCGCCGCACAATTACAGCACCATTGCGACGAGCAACGATGTCATCAAACGATAATAAAAAATTTATCCAACAATTACCTCCAGGCAAACGCGCCTGGAGGTCATTTGAGAATGGCTTAAGCCATTAGAAAAACAAACAATTAGATAAATATTAAATGAAAAAAATGAGTACTACTTATAAAACAATTAATACATACGATAAAGATGGTATCCACCAGGAAGCCACAGTCTTTGGAGTCGTTGCTAACTCTCATGATAAGGCGGAAGGTACCAAAGCATTTGTAGAGAAAAGACACCCAATTTTTACAAGATCTTAAAATGATGAGCTTACTACAATCTTCTGTAATCACGATGCGCAGCCGCCTAGGACAAGGTAGGCTGTTGCTCTTATCTGAGCGACGCCGAGCGAAACGCCCTGTTGTCACCAAGGCTGAGAGTCGCGGCACTGGCTGCGCTCTTATTCTCTATGTGCTGGCAACCTGCCTTCGCGCAGGACCTTGAACACGACCCTTTGAGTGGACCCGACGCAGTGAAAACGCTCTTGAACGATAATCGCAAGGAGAAGAAAGATCTTTTCAACCTCAATCTCCTCGAACCGTGGGAAAAATGGAAGGCTCGTGTTGCCGATAGCACAGGGCTCACCTTCGGCGGCGATTACCTTCCAGTGGGTTTCGTCGCCACCAACAGCCTCGGCGACAACGCCTCGGCCTCTGGGGTCTTCCGCTTCTTTGGGAGCTGGGCCTTGGTGAACCGCGGCAAAGCGAATACCGGTAGCATTGAATTCAAGATCGAACACCGGCACGCCTACACCGATATCACACCGTCTGCCTTCGGCGTCGAAGTCGGGTTTGTCGGTACGCCAGAACCTGTCTTTAACAACGACCGCTTTCGCGCGACCACGCTCTATTGGAAGCAGGTCTTCGCCGACGACCGCGCTGTCTTCCGTGTCGGCTTTCTTGATATGAAGGAATATTTTGATGGTTACGCGTTGGCCAGTCCTTGGACCGGCTTTCACAATCTCGCCTTTACGGTCGGCTCAAACACGATGATCACGTTGCCGGACGCCGCACTTGGCGTGATGATCGGCGGCTATCTGACCGACCACATTTATGCAGCGGCCAGCATCATCGACGCCGGTTTCCAGCCGACATCCATGTTCAGCGGCTTCGAGACTTTCTTCGGTGACTTCAACACCTGGAAGAGCGTGGAGATCGGGATTACCGAAGGTGGCAAGCGATTTTTGTTCAACAATGCGCATATCGCGGTCTGGCAGCAGGATGATAGTGACGTTAGCGGCGTGAAGAGCGGATGGGGCGTCAATGTGTCTCTCTCCCATGTTGTGGGCAATCACTGGTTGCCGTTCTTGCGTGCCGCTTGGGCCCATGAAGGCGGGGGGCTTTACGATAGGTCGGTGAGCGCCGGTTTTGGATACCAGAACAAGCCCGGCAGTCACCAGCTTGGCGTCGGCCTCAACTGGGGCAGCCCTAATTCGGCTACGTTCGGGGTCGACCTCGACGACCAGTGGATAAGCGAGGTCTACTTCAGGATCCAGATTACCGAGAACCTAAGGATGTCGCCCAACCTGCAAATCGTTGTGAATCCGGCTTTGAACCCCGACAAGAATGCTGTCGCCTTGTTCGGATTGCGAGGCCAAATGACATTCTGATCCCAACAGAGGCCCGGATGCGCCCAAATGCTCCCAAGGGATTTTATTTTTGCTTTGAAGCAAGCAGTTTTTGGACAGCCTGAGGTTAAATGGGGTGTGTGACCTGCTTTTGGTGGAACCCAAAGACTTCCAAAATACATTGGTCGCAACCGAGCAAAAGAGCTTATCTATTCAGGCACTTTTATAGATAGAGATAAAGCTTATCAGTGGGGATTGGTGAATAGAGTATCAGATGATAAAGCAAGCTGCTTACAAGCAGCAGTTGAGTGTTAACAACTTATAAGAAAAAATGGTAAATGAAGATATAAATGCTAAGTGCAAAAGACTCGGAATTGATCAAGTGTACTTAGAACGTCAACGCATACAAAAGAAAGTTTGTATGACTAAAGATATTGGCCTTAATGATAATTTATTTGGTGGATTCCTTTTACAATGGATTGATGAAGCTGCATCCGGTCACGTCTCTCAGGTAATTGGTCATAGACGAGTTGTGACATTGAAAATGAGTGAAGTATTATTTGAAGCCCCTGTAAAAGTTAAGGACATTATAAGTATCGACGGTACTATTACAAGCATTGGTAAAACTTCAATAACAATTTATGTACAAGTATTTAATACAAGGTCACAAAAAGAAGTATGTTCAACTGAAATGATATTTGTTCATGTCGATGAACAAGGAAATTCAACCAATATATAAAATTTAACAACAGAGAAAATTTTCCGCTTACAAATAAAGAAGGAAAAATAAATTGGATCAGTAGATCAGTTGCTAATGTTGGTATTTTTATTGCAAAATGCGGTTGTACCCCTCAATCCCGCCAGGACCGACGCACTGATAAGAACGCCTTGAAAAAGCGAATTCCAATCAGTAATCCCTTCTGTATGCGAAAAGGAAAGCCCCTCTTTTGAAGAGATTTTCCCACGCCTTAGCAACCCTTACCACTGCATCGACAATAAAGACAACCTAGCCAACCGGGTCAGCGAGAAGGTCTTCTTGATGGTGCCGATGTCCTGATCGATTATCATCGTGGGTAGGCGATGCAAGCCCCGTCCCGAGCTCCAGTCCGTAAGCCTCCTATGGAATCAGCTGGGAAGGCCCCGTTCTATCGACTGAGCCTGCCTTTCAAGAGCCTGTTTTTCAAGAGCCTTCAGGTCAGCTTTTCCGGTCGCCGAGAGCGGCATCTCGTCGATGAAGTAGATATGGCGCGGATGGGAATACGCAGGTCCGCGCTCTATGTAATAGTCGATGAGTTCCTTCTCGCTGATGTTCGACCCGACCTTGCGCACGACGAAGGCCACCGGAACCTGGCCCTTCATCTTGTGGGGGACAGGAACGACACTAACGTCCCTCACTTCCGGATGTGTGGCGAGGATGTTCTCGACTTCGGCTGGGAATACGTTCTCGCCTCCCACGTTCATCTGGTCGTCGACACGCCCCCTAAAGGTGTACCAACCATCGGTGTCGCACGACACCATATCTCCGGTATAAACCCAACCGTCCCGGAAGCGCTCCGCATTAGCGTCTG
>CAVUUZ010000003.1:0-157233 GCA_963744855.1 uncultured Flavobacteriaceae bacterium | reverse complement strand
ACAATGCTTTTTTGACTCCGCCAGTCTCCTTCATATTCTTGAAGGTCTTCAAATAACCTGGGAGTATCAGGTTCAAAAACATAGGAATTAGAAGATGATCAAAGAAAATGATCTCATCTGCCATAAAATACAGATGTGAGATCCACTTTTTTGATTCCTGATGCAGTTCTTCTATTCCCATTTTCCTCAGTACTAGATGTTTTTCCATTGGGATTAATTTTAAATTTTACATATTCACTTTTTTATGTTACACTTTGGATACTTCTTTTCTTAGATAAGGAGTGCCGTATCATACAGAGCTGGTATGGTCACATGCCATCCAAAGGATTCTTCTATCTTGGATTTAAAACCTTCCACGGCTTCAGGCTCCCCGTGGATCAAAAAGGTATTTTCCGGAATATTCTTAACAGCACCCAACCAATTCATCAGTTCTGCCTGGTCCGCATGTGCGGAAAGGCTTTCTAAATGGATTATTGATGCCTTCACCTCATGATCTTTTCCAAATATCCTCAAGCTTGTTGCTCCTTCGAGAAGTTTTCTTCCCCGGGTGCCTTCAGCCTGATATCCCACTATTAATACGGTAGTGGTTTGCAGGTCTACTTTTTGCTTTAAGTAAGTCAGAATTCTTCCTCCGGATAACATACCGCTACCGGCGATGACAATTTTAGGTCTTGTGTCATCTATAGTTTTCCAGGTGTCTCTATAAGAGCTTATTAACTTCATATGATCGCACATAGCGCTAAGATCGGACAATGGCATTTTATGCCATTTCGGAAATTGCTTAAAAAGATCTAAAACGTCTGTCCCCATAGGGCTATCGATAAATATTGGGATATTAGGTATTCGGTTTTTTTGATATAACCGCCATAAGATCACCATAAGAAGCTGAAGACGTTCTACAGCAAAAGAGGGAATCAATAAGATCCCTTGTTCATTAATGGTTTTATGAACCAACTCAATTAACAGGGCTTCTACATCCTCCTCCGGATGTAATTTGTTCCCATAGGTACTTTCCAAAAAAAGGTAATCTGCCCACTCCGGTCCTTTGGGATCCATCAATAAAAGATCTTCCGGTCTGCCTACATCCCCTGAAAAAACATACACTTTTTCATCTATCCTCAGGTTTATGTAGGTGGCCCCCAGAATATGCCCGTTGTACGAAAAACGAAGTTCTATCTCCTCAGACAATTGAATCCATTGATCCAGGGCTACCGCCTGAAACAGATCAATGGCCCGCTCGGCTTCCTCCAATGTATAAAATGGCAATGCCGGACTATGTTTAGAATATCCTTCCTTGTTTGCTTTTTCTGCTTCTTCTTCATGGATCTTTGCACTGTCTCGCAGGATAATCGCTGCAATGGCAAGAGTTGGTGCTGTTCCCAATACTTTGCCGTTAAATCCCTGCTTTAGCAATCGGGGTAGATACCCAGTGTGATCCAAATGGCCGTGTGTAAGCAATACCATGTCAATGCCTGATACATCAACAGGTAGAGGTTGCCAATTCTGTTGTCTGAGCGATTTAATGCCTTGAAACATACCGCAATCAATGAGCAGTTTTAGCCCCTCGGTTTCCAAAAAGAATTTAGATCCGGTGACGGTTTTAGCAGCTCCTAAAAATTGCACTTTTACCATGATACTTTTGACCATTTTAAAATTGACATAATTGACCAATTTCCTTTAAGATCCGTGTTTTCCTATTTTCAGATATTCCCAGGTGGTCCAAATAAAAGGTATCCCTGTATAATTGCCGGCAAAGCACGATATCCCTGCTCAGGAGAAATTGCTTTTCTCGTTGCGATAAAAGCGTAGAAACGGTTATTGGGTACAAAGCCAACCGGTCTATTCTGTTCCGCAAGCTATCATCTTCCGGATGGTCCCAGCTTAGAAGATATAAACCGGAACATTGACCATACATATTCGCTTCTTCCGTAAAACGTGTATTGGTAACTACCCAACCAAGATCTGGAATCTTAAAGCCGGAACTATTATTTTCTGTTTCACAGACATCTTTAAATCTGGATTGGATGTACAAGGGCACCTTTACATTACAATTGCGCCCTTCTTCCCCGTGAAACTTACACTCAATAAGATAGGTCTTTCCATTTTTTTTGGCAATGACATCGATCTCATGTGATACACATTTGCCCTTAACAACCTTCCCAACTTCGGTTTGGTATCCTGAAAAATCGAGTAAAGTGCCTATAAATTTTTCGAATGGAAAACCTGTAGGTCCCAATTCATAAATAGCCTTCTTCAATTTGTATTTAGATGCAAATATGGATTTTTTGCGTTTTAAGATAGCATAGGCTCTGTTGTAAATCTCTTTGGTACTGATCCCTTCAAAGAGTTCCTCCTCTACCTTTTGAAGAACCATGTCAACGGTGCTTTCGTCTGCGCCGCTATGCCGGAGTGAATCCGCTAATTTCAGAGAGGAAAAGGGAACTCTTTCTCCGGAAGATTTCCTGATGTTCATGACACTTTTCTCCATGAGGCGGTTCAAATTAAAATTCAGGTCATCGTATAAAACTATTCATTTGGATGCGGCAAGACCATAAAGGGAATAGTTACATGAAATCCGATCTTTTTTATCACAGGTTCTATAAACAAACGCTCCATAAAAGTATGCTTGTTCTGTATCATCACTAATATGTTCACCTTTGATTTTGATTTAAAGGAATTGATACCTTCTATGATCTCCTGGCTTGGAAGATCGTGAAAACGATGCTTCCTTTCCCCCATCAGCTTATGTAAAGTATCCTTGTTTTTCAGCTGCTTGGCCGTAAGCTCGTTCCCTGTTGAAATATGGATAATATCTACTTTAGAATTAAAATGACCGGCAATATCTAATAAGGCCGATAATTCGGCGTGTTGATAGTTGATCTCAAAATCTGTTGGAAATAGGATCTCTTTGGGATCTTCATAATTGTATCCCGCAGGTACCGCTAAAACAGGGCATGGGGCTTTCTTGATCACATGAACCGTATGTGATCCCATAAAAATCTCTTTGGCACCAGTGGCCCCCTGGGTTCCCATGATGATCATGTCTGCCCCTTCCTTATTGGCTACATCAACGATCTCATCCACCAGTAAATTAAAAACCGAATGGATAATTATAGTATGCTTTGGATTCTTAAATTTCTGCTCAAGCTCCTTTTTTAAATCTTCCAATTGTTCCAAGGAAAAGGACTGATAGATGTCTCCGAGGCCAATTTGACCTGGACTATGCAGAATATATTCAGATTGATAAATGGCAGGAGTATACGTATTTAGCAAGTAGAAAGTACATTCCGTCTTACTGTAAAGTTTTAATGCGTAACAAATGGCCTTATAAGCATTATCTGAAAAATCGGTGGGAAGAATTATCTTTTTCATGCTGAATTATTTTAAAATTAACGTGCTAAATTCTGCAGCACCAAAAATGGTATTTTAAGATGCAAACCTAACTTATTGAGTGTGGAGGGCATCAATAGATCCTCCAAATGAGAATGTCTTGTGTTGACCATGACCAGCATATCTATGTTGTTATGAACAATGTATTTTGTTATGGCCATTATTTTATCCTTTTCCGGGGTGGTTTCGAAAATCAAATTTGCTTTTCGCAATTCAGCTTTCAAAAAAGCTCGATTGTCCTCCTGCCTTAATGACAATGTTTTCATCGGGTCTATATACAACATATGAATGGCAGATCTGAAAGAGCCGCTTAACTCACATAAAAGTTTTAACTCCCTTCGTTTGTAAGGAATCAAGTAATTAGAAGGGAACAGAAGTTCTTTTGGCGGGTGGTACCCATAATCTTCAGGAATGGCCAGTACCGGACATTGAACGTACTTCATTACATTAAGTGTATTGCTTCCAAAAGTGCTGCTCCGATCATTGGCAGCACCTCGTGTTCCCATCACCACTATATCTGTATTTTCTCGCTCTACCAGATCGTTCACCTCATCTATCAGGGATCCGAATGCCGCCAAGGAGGTATAGCGATGCTTCGGGTTTGGGGCGTGCTCTTCAATCCTTTCTATTAATACTTCCAGCGCCTTGGCCGTTTTCTGCGCTACTTCATCCTTTCTTTTATCAAGAATACTCCTTTCCTTAATGTTTCCCAGTTGATATACTTCATCCGCATAGGCATGTATAATACAGATCTCACTTCGTTCATATTTGAAGATTTCACAGGCGTATTTTAAGGCATTATATGCATTTTCTGAAAAATCTGTTGGCACAACAATTTTTCTCATGATCATAGATTTTGGTATACTATCTTAAAGGTAGCCTAATACCAGGCACAGAAGTATGATATTCGTCAGTTTAACTGATTAAATTATTTAATATTTTTAATCTAAAATAGAGAGCCCATGAAGCGTAGTTTTAAAGATGTTATTTCTTCGGAAGTTCCGGTGCTGGTCGATTTTCACGCCGACTGGTGTGGCCCTTGTAAAATGCTCGCCCCGATTCTCAAGGAGGTTAAAGATGCGTTAGGGGATACCGTTAGGGTCATCAAGATCGATGTAGATAAGAATCAATCCCTGGCCGCCCAATTTCAGGTACGGGGTGTTCCTACACTCTTGTTATTTAAAAAGGGTCAGCAGTTATGGCGTCAATCCGGCCTTGTTCAAAAAAAAGAACTGCTGCAAATAATTCAATCTCACCTTTAAAGAATACCCGACTAGTACTTAGACTGAATCGCTTTTCTTTTTTTTAGTTGTTTTTCCAGGTCCTTTAAGGTCTCGGCGGCAGCTTTTTCAAAATTATCCTCTTTAGACTTAGCAAAGATCCGAGGCCCTGGAGCTTCTATTTTCATCTCACACACCTTATTCTTCCCTGTAGGGTCGTTCTCCAACTTAAAATAGACATCGGTACTAACGATCCAATCGTATTTAGCTCCGAGTTTTTCAATTTTATGAGTGAGAAGTTCGTTCATCGCTTCACTGGTGGGCATGTGCAGATACTGAATATTTATGGTCATAGTAAATAGATTTATGTTTGATAAAAATAGAATCTCCTTTATGAAAATTCAATGATAATTGTCAGTCTCTTTTCTTAGAATTTAACAGTATTAGAAATGAGTTCGTATTTTTTATGGCTCCTTGACGCTCCTTAATTAAAAAATAATGTATATCCATTAATGGGCCATGCTTTAAGCATGATCGAACCTTATGATAATTGTCATTGTTCTACCCTCCTTAATTATCTAATTTAGGTAAAATTTATTTGTTGTATGCAACGACTAGCTGCTTATCTGTCTGATATATTACTTTATGGAACAATGGTAATGATTTTGGTCAGCTGTGGTTCTAAAAGAGAGCAAATAAAGCCCTTGCAAAAAGACATAACAGAGTCTGTATATACTTCCGTTACAATTCAGCCGGATAGTTTATATATGGCCTATGCCTCAGTGAGTGGTATTCTAGACAAAAATCTATTGGAAGAAGGTGATACCGTGCAAAAAGGTATGGCCATTGCTCAGATAATCAGTACAGTTCCAACATTAAATACTGAAAATGCGCGACTAAATTTAGAATTGGCAAGAAAGAACTTCTTGGGAAATGATGCCGTTTTAAGAAGTCTGCGTGAAAAAATAGAGGCTGCTGAGCTGCAATTGTACAATGACTCTTTAAACTTTAATAGGCAACGAAACCTATGGGAACAAAATATCGGCTCACAAAACCAATTTGATGCTAAAAAATTAGCCTTTGAACTTTCTGGGAATAACGTAAAATCGCTTCGTATTTCTTATCAACAAACAAAGAATGAATTGGAGACCAAATACAAACAAGCAATGAATTCGTACAAGAACTCTGCGAATACCACAGGTGATTTTACCATTGAAAGCAAAATCAATGGTACCGTATACGCCTTGTACAAGAACCCGGGAGAAATCATAACTACCCTAGAACCGGTAGCTTCTGTAGGAAGTACCAAGGTCTTTGTGGTGGAAATGCTTGTAGATGAAGTAGATATTGTAAAAATTCAACGAGGACAAAAAGCGCTTATCACATTAGATGCCTATCCGGCGGAGGTCTTTGAGACCAGGATCAACAAAATCTATCCAAAAAAAGATGATCGTTCCCGAACTTTTAAAATTGAGGCCACTTTTGTCACCCCTCCGGCCACCTTATATCCGGGCCTATCCGGGGAAGGCAATATCATTATTAATCAAAAAGAAAATGCACTTGTAATTCCAAAGGAATATCTCATTGGAACTAATATGGTAGAGACCGAAAACGGAATGGTCGAAGTCACAATTGGGCTGCAAAATCTGCAGTATGTGGAAGTGATATCAGGGATAGATAGCACCACCTTTCTCCTAAAACCACTAGAATGATCCAGTGGAAAGTCATACTTAACATTGCCAAGACACATCTTCTTACAAAGATGAAGTCTACGGTGACTGCATCCCTTGGCGTTACTTTTGGGATAGGGGCCTATATAACCCTGGTTAGCTTTATGACAGGTCTGAATGCCATGCTAGACGACCTCATTTTGAACCAGACGCCTCATATTCATCTATACAACGAGATACAACCCTCGGATAAGCAACCAGTGGCCTTGTACGATACCTTTGAAGGGGCCTTCAATGTTGTCCGATCTGTAAAGCCTAAACAAAGTCAACGTAAAATTCACAATGCCCTGCCTATCCTCGATTACTTAAAAAAGGATCCAAAAGTTAAAGGGGCCACCCCACAGGTGAGAGCTCAAATTTTTTATCTGTCCGGGTCAATTGAATTAGGTGGAAACCTTATCGGCATTGATATTATGGAAGAGGTTCGCTTGTCAAACTTTAGGGATTACATCGTTGAGGGCAGTCCGGAGGATCTGCAGAATTTGGATAACGGAATACTACTTGGTGCCGGACTGGCAAAAAAAATGTCCCTGTCTGTGGGAGAACGGGTTCAGATAAGCACCGTTAAAGGGGATATTTTTCCATTGAAGATCGTAGGGATCTATCAAAGTGGAATCGCTGAAATAGACAACCTGCAGAGTTATACGAACTTGTCTACGGTACAGAGGATCTTAGGGGAAGCTACCAATTATATCACAGATATCAATATCAAACTAAACAACATTGCCCAGGCACTTCCTATGTCGCAGGTTCTCGAAAAACAATTTAATATAAAAGCTACCGATATCAACACCGCCAACGCACAGTTTGAAACAGGAACCGACATCCGAAACCTGATCACCTATGCCGTTTCTATAACGCTGCTTATCGTTGCCGGATTTGGTATTTACAATATTCTGAATATGCTCATCTATGAAAAAATGAATGACATTGCCATATTAAAAGCAACCGGCTTTTCCGGCAGGGATGTGCAGCTTATTTTTATGAGCCAGGCCATGATCATTGGTTTGGTTGGTGGAATCTTCGGACTTCTTATAGGGTTTGGCCTTTCAGTCTTCATAGACCGGCTTCCCTTTGATACGGAAGCCTTGCCGACCATTAAGACTTTTCCCGTGAATTTTCAAGTTCATTTTTATGTGATCGGGATAGTATTTGCCCTCATCTCAACTTTTATAGCAGGGTATCTTCCTTCCAACAAAGCAAAGCGAATAGATCCTGTACGAATCATCAGAGGCACTTAAAATTAGCGTATGTATCCTGTCTTAGAAACAAAGAACATTGATAAATACTTTCGGAAACCCGTTGATTTTCACGTATTGAAAAACATAAGTTTTTCCATTAAAAAAGGAGAATTTGCTTCCATCATGGGGAAGTCTGGTTCGGGTAAATCCACCTTACTATATATTCTGTCTACCATGGATACGGACTATGATGGACAATTATTCCTGAACAATGAACTGATCACTGGAAATTCACATAAGGCCCTTTCAAAGATAAGAAATGAACACATCGGCTTTGTTTTTCAATTTCATTACCTATTGTCAGAGTTTACCGTCCTGGAGAATGTAATGTTGCCCGCCAAAAAGTTAGGGGCAAAATCGTATCAGCAAATTGAAAAAGACGCTCAAGACAAACTAGAAATGCTCAATATTGGCCATTTAGGTCCAAAAAGGGCTTCACGTATCTCAGGGGGCGAAAAACAACGCGTTGCGATCGCCCGTGCTCTTATCAATAATCCGACCATTCTTATGGGAGATGAACCAACAGGCAATTTAGATAGTTTTAATGCGGAGAATGTATTTCAGATCTTTAAAAGACTCAAAGAAGAGCAAGGGTTATCCTTGCTTGTCGTAACTCACGATATCGATTTTGCCAAAAGGACAGATCGCATCATAGAAATGGAAGACGGGCGAATAGTTTCTAACGGGAACTAGCATTCTAAATATGACTTAAATCATAAGAATTGTCTGAATCTCCCCGTACTTTTATTTCTCATACTAATACCATTTCGACATGAGCAAATCGAGCAAAATACCAGACATCAGGGATGACGGAAAATCTAATTGGGAAGAACTTTATTTCCTTGCAAAACACTGGAAATCTGACCTTGAATTTTACAAAGATGAGCTGCGTTTTCTGCATAATCTGATAGAAAAATACCTTATTTGGATCACAAAGAAAGAAAATCTAAAAAGTGTGGCTGATATTCGTAAAGCGGAGCACAATCTTTCACTACACTGCGAAGCGTTGCGTGAAAAAGTATCATCACATCTTGAAATGGCCGCGACTATAGCTAAGGAACATACCGGGACTTCCGCAGAGAAGTTTTTCAAAAACCATGAGGAACTAGAAAATGAAATTGCATCCTTTGTCAAAACTTTCAGGGAAAGCAGGAAAGAGGTATTTAAGGTAACGGAGTACGTTATGGATAGCGAAGAATTAAGGAATATCCTGGATTCCTAAAGGCCTTAAGTACACGAATTGGCTAGCTAAATATTAGGGCGATGAAACACCTTATCTCAATCCTAATTACAGTACATGGCGCTATCCATCTTCTGGGTTTTTTGAAAGCGTATGGGCTAATGAAAACATCAGCTATGACCCAAAATATTGGTGGAATAGCAGGTATTTTTTGGCTACTATCTTTTCTGCTATTCATCCTTTCTGTAATGCTGTTCTACTATGGTCAGCCATTATGGCCCTTTGTGTTACTAACCGCTATCCTCATCTCACAAATCCTCATTATAGGAAGTTGGAACGATGCCAAATACGGGACGATCCTAAACCTTCTTTTTCTTTTAATAGCCCTAAGTAAAGTGGGTAGCATCAATTTTGATATCATGGTGGAAAAAGAGGTGGCATATATTTTAAGCCAACCATCCAAAAAAGTAGGCCCTGATACCGCAAGTGTTTCATTAGATAAAATACCTCCTGTTGTACAAAATTGGCTTAGGAATTCGGGGGCTCTTAACAAACCGCCTGTTGAACGGGTTTTCTTGAAACAAAAAGGGCTACTTAAAACCTCTTCTTCTGGCCATTGGATGCCTTTTACGGCATCACAATGGTTCAACATCACACCACCTTCCTTTATTTGGAAGTCGGATGTTTCCATGTGGGGTCCTCTATATTTTTTGGGACGAGACAAATTGTCTGATGGAAAAGGAAGTATGCTGATCAAATTGAATGGGCTGTTACCTGTAGTTAATGTTGAGAACGATCTCAAAACAGATGAAGCCACCATGCAACGATTTATGGCCGAAATGTGTTGGTTTCCAACAGCGGCGTTGCAATCCTATCTCCATTGGAAATACATGGACGAGCACACTGCAAAAGTGACAATGACCCTTGATGATAAAACGGTTACCGGGCAATTTACATTTTCTCCCAAAGGAGATCCAATAATGTTTGAAACAAGGCGATATATGGGACAGGGAAAGAATGCCCGGCAAGAAGTTTGGCAAGTACTAAACACTTCTTTCAGAACTTTTAATGGAATTAGAATCCCGGATAAGTCGGAAGTGCGATGGAAACTAGCCGAAGGGGACTTTCATTGGCTCCAATTGGAAATCAGCGAGCTTCTTTATAACGATGATTTCACATACCAAGCAAAATAAATCTTATTGTATTGGTGGAAAGGATTAAGGTTTCTATCTTTACGGCCCTAAAAAACAGGTAAACAGGCCCACGTGGTGAAATTGGTAGACATGCTACCTTGAGGGGGTAGTGTTCGCAAGGACGTGCTGGTTCGAATCCAGTCGTGGGCACCTTAAACCGCTTTTCTTTGATCATTTCGAAGATTGGCGGTTTTTTATTTTTACGATGCCATCAATTCCCTACTTTAGTATTTACAAAACGTCATTTAGATTCTGGGCTGTATTATGGGAAAAAGTATTTTAATTATTGGCGGTGGTATCGTAGGCTTAAGCTGTGCCTATTTTCTGCAAAAAGAAGGAAACCAGGTTACAGTCATTGACAAGTCGGCCATGGACGGTGGTGCATCCTATGTAAACGCAGGATATTTAACCCCCAGCCATATTATTCCACTAGCTTCCCCCGGTATGATGGCCAAGGGTCTGAAATGGATGTTCAACAGCAGTAGCCCTTTTTACATGAAGCCGAGGTTAGATCCCGACTTTATCAAATGGGCATGGGCCTTTAACCGATCGTCTACCATCGCGAATGTGGAGAAAGCAATACCTCTTATCAAAGACATCAATCTATTAAGCAAGGATCTTTATACGGCTATGCACGATTCAGGTGAATTAGGGGATTTTCAGCTGGAAAAAAAAGGGCTTCTCATGTTATACAAAACACAGAAGGAAGCTAAACATGAAAAAGAGGTAGCCAGACGGGCTGCTGATGAAGGCCTTGAGGTAACGGAATTAACCCGTGAAGCACTAGATGCTTTACAACCAAATTTAAACAAGGATATTGAGGGTGCTGTTTATTACAAATGTGACGCACATACCTCGCCCAATGAGATCATGGCGCAACTTAAGGCATATTTGATAAAAACAGGGGTTAATATTCAAACCAAAGAAGCGGTACAAAGCTTTGAAATTAATAATCTCAGTATCACAAAAGTGATCACCAGCGATGCAAACTATTCTCCTGATGAAATTGTACTGGCCGCTGGATCCTGGACCTCCGCTTTGTCCAGATCTCTAGGGTTGCATCTTCTTATGGAGCCGGGGAAAGGATACAGGATTAATGTTAAAAGACCATTAGGGGTTAGACTTCCTGCGATCCTTATGGAAGCAAAAGTAGCGGTAACGCCAATGCGAGATTTTACAAGGTTTGCCGGCACCATGGAACTTTCAGGAATCAATACTATTATTCGTAAGGAAAGAGTTCATGCCATTGCGGATGCGGCCATGGGCTATTATGATAATATCGAGTTCAATGCGGATGAAATAGAAGAGGCGCAGTGTGGATTAAGACCCGTATCACCAGATGGGCTCCCTTATATTGGGCGAGTCTCAAAAATAAACAACCTAACTATTGCCACGGGTCATGCCATGATGGGCTGGAGCCTTGGACCCGCCACAGGTAAATTAGTGACTGAAATTATTTCAGAAAAACCGCTGTCTATGCCTATTGAGGGCTTTCATCCGGAAAGGCGATTTTAAGGTTGGTTTATTATATCCGTAAAACACTAACTACAAACTCATCAATTTAGGTAAAATTTTAACGTTCCTATTAGAAGGTTGCAATTCAAAAATTGTAAATTTGTTTAAGTTTTAGAGGAAATAAATGAACAATGTAAAGAAGTTTTTTAGCATTCGCGATCTGGAGAATCTATCTGGTATTAAGGCACATACCATAAGGATATGGGAAAAAAGATACAATCTCTTGGAGCCCGAACGTACTTCAACGAATATTCGAACCTATAGTTTAGCGAGTTTACAAAAATTGTTGAACATAACATTACTATACAACAGTGGGTATAAGATCTCTAAAATCGCAAAGATCCCGGAAACCGAATTACCAGACGTTGTTAGGGAGATGGTGGCTCTGAATAGTACAAAGAGTCATGCGATCAACGCCTTCAAACTGTCCATGATCAATTTTGACCTTTCCCTGTTTCAAAAAACATATACAAGTTTACTTACAGAAAGGTCTTTTAGGGAGATTTTTTGGGAAGTATTTATACCGCTATTAACTGAATTAGGACTACTTTGGCAGACAGATACCATAAGTCCTTCGCATGAACACTTTATAACAAATCTAATCAAACAAAAGATATACACCAGCACTGAAAAGATTCAGACGGTTGAGCCCACAAAAAAGGATAAAGTCTTTGTACTTTTTCTTCCCGAAAACGAGATTCACGAAATCGGTCTTTTGTTTATTAACTATGAGCTTTTATTACGAGGATACAAGACCATATATCTTGGACAAAGTATGCCATTAGAAAGCCTTACAGATCTTGAAAAATATTACAAAAACTTACACTTTCTATCCTATTTCACTGTGATACCTACCAAAGACGGTCTGGAGCAGTATATCCAAGATTTCAATTCAATTCTCAGTCCATCGGGCGCTTCAAAACTTTGGATATTGGGTAGACAAACAGAATATTTAAAAAATATGAGTTTGCCAGGACATATAAGATCTTTTGAGTCGGTCGAACATCTTTCTGCAGCTATATAAATGTTTAAAATAACAAGGAATTCCTTCTCATTATGAGTAAAAAAGTAGTGGTCATAGGATCTGGTTTTTCATCACTTTCTGCCGCGTGCTACCTGGCCAAGGCCGGATTTGAGGTATCCCTATATGAAAAAAACAAAACGGTGGGTGGGAGAGCCAGACAATTGATAAAACAAGGCTTTACCTTTGATATTGGACCCAGTTGGTATTGGATGCCTGATATTTTTGAACGATTTTTTAATGACTTCAATAAAAGTACATCTGATTACTATACCTTGGATAAACTTAGTCCGGCCTATAAGATCTTTTTTTCAGACGATGTGATCACGATTGGCGATAGTATGGATAAGATCTGTGATGAATTTGAACGTATTGAAGCTGGCAGCTCAACCTATTTACGAAAATTCATCGCAAAGGCTCAGGAGAATTATGACATTGCAATAAATAAAATAGTATACAGACCCGGAATCTCTCCTTTTGAACTTGTAACAAAAGAAACTGCACTAAGAGTGGATCAGTTCTTTAAAACTATAAGCGGGCAGGTTCGGAAACAATTCAAAAACCCCAAGCTCATAGCTACGCTGGAGTTTCCTGTGTTGTTCCTTGGGGCAAAGCCCAGTAAAACTCCCTCGTTCTATAGTTTTATGAATTTTGCAGATTTTGGCCTCGGAACCTGGCATCCTCAGGGTGGAATGTATAAGATCATTGAAGGAATGAAAAGTCTGGCCGAAGAACTGGGCGTAGATATCCATACAGGACATGCCGTAGAAAAGATCTTTGTTGAGAAGGGCCGGGCAACGGGAATAAAGGTTAATGACAGTATAATAAAAGCAGATTATATTCTCTCCGGGGCGGACTATCATCATTCAGAAACTTTATTGGACCCGGAATATCGTCAATATTCAGAAGCCTATTGGGATTCCAAAACTTTTGCGCCATCCTCCCTACTGTTCTATGTAGGTTTTGACAAGAAGCTGCAGAACATTGAGCATCACAATCTCTTCTTTGATACTGATTTTGAAAGACATGCCGAAGAAATCTATGATGAGCCTAAATGGCCCACCAAGCCTTTATTCTATGTAAATTTCCCCTCGGTCACTGATAAGAGTATGGCACCAAAAGGTTATGAAACCGGCTTTTTCCTGGTACCTATCGCACCAGATCTGGAAGATACACCGGCCCTTCGAGAACAATATTTTGACATTATCATAAAACGTCTCGAGGCGCGTACCAATCAAAAAGTTGAAAATAATATTATATTTAAAGAGTCCTTCTGTGTCAACGATTTTAAGGAACAGTACAATTCATATAAAGGCAATGCGTATGGAATGGCCAACACCTTATTACAAACAGCTTTTCTCAGACCGGGTCTGAAAAGCAAGAAAGTAAAAGATTTGTATTTTACAGGACAATTAACTGTTCCTGGGCCAGGGGTGCCGCCATCCTTGATTTCGGGAAAATTAGTTTCCGAACTCATTGAAAAAAAAAGTAATTAATATCTTATGAAATCTATTTTTGACAACGTTTCATATGACTGCAGTAAGATCGTCACTCAATCCTATAGCACATCATTTGCGCTGGCAACTAAAATGCTTGCCCCTTCCATTCGAAAAGATATTTATAACATCTATGGCTTTGTCCGTTTCGCAGATGAAATTGTAGATAGCTTTCATGATTACAATAAAGAAGAACTTTTCAACGACTTTGAAAAGGAACTAAGTAATAGTATAAAGAACAAAATAAGCCTCAATCCTATTCTTAATTCTTTTCAGCATACCTTTCATCAATACGCCATTCCACGTCATCTGGTAGACTCCTTTATGAAGAGTATGCGTATGGATCTTGAAAAACAGGTTTATGCCACCCAGGAGGAATTTGAAGCATATATCTATGGATCGGCTGATGTAGTTGGACTCATGTGTCTGCGTGTTTTTGTGAATGGTAATGATGAACAGTACGAAACTCTAAAACAATCGGCTATGGCACTAGGATCTGCTTTTCAAAAAGTGAATTTCCTCAGGGATCTGAAAGCAGATTATGAATATTTGAATAGATCGTATTTCCCCAATACCAATCTGCTTCAATTAGATGAAGCTTCCAAAAATAGGATCGTTGAGGAAATAAAAGATGACTTCCTCCGGGGGTACGAAGGAATAGTTAAACTTCCGAATGAGGCAAAATTTGGGGTTTACACTGCCTATAAATACTATTATCAACTCTTGAAAAAACTTCAAAAAACCCCCTCCCTGGAAATTAAAAATGCCAGGATAAGAGTACCCAATTATCAAAAATTCGGACTGCTTGCTAGCTCGTATGTAAACTATAAATTAAATTTGGTATAAATTAAGAATGATGAAGATTGCACTCTGGATCCTTATTTTTTTAATCACATTCAGCATCATGGAATTTATGGCCTGGTTTACCCATAAATATATCATGCATGGTTTTTTATGGAGCTTGCATAAGGATCACCACAAGAAAGATCACGACTCCTGGTTTGAAAGGAATGATGCCTTTTTTATTTTTTATGCAGTGGTCAGTATGAGCTTTATCATGCTTGCAAATAACAGTGATTTCTGGATTGGATACCCTATAGGATTTCGGCATCATGGCCTATGGTGCCGCCTATTTTATGGTGCACGATATATTTATTCATCAACGATTCAAAATGTTCCGGAATGCAAATAATTGGTATGCAAGGGGGGTTCGGCAGAGCGCATAAAATTCACCATAAGCATCTGGGAAAGGAAGAAGGCGAGTGTTTCGGAATGCTATTTGTTCCTTTTAAATATTTCAAGAAATAGGATTCATGCCAAAAGCCCTTGTGATTGGCTCAGGTATTGGAGGCTTGGCCACAGCCTTACGACTTCATAAAAAGGGATATGAGGTGCATGTTTTTGAAAAGAATTCCTACTCTGGAGGCAAACTACACGCTTTGGTGCAAGACGGCTATCGATTCGATCTTGGCCCTTCACTCTTTACAATGCCCCATTTTGTTGAAGAACTATTTTCATTTATATGATCTGGATCCAAAGCCAACTATTTCCCCTATCAAAAAAAATCTACGGTATGTAATTACTTCTGGCAAGATGGTAGTCAGTTTACGGTAAAATCGGATCAGGAATCTTTTATAAAGGACGCTACCGACTTTTTTAATGAAAGTGACAGTGACATCAGGGCGTATCTCAATAAGAATCGCAAAAAATACGAGCTTACTGCCGGACTTTTTTTGGAGAAATCCCTGCATAAACTGCGCACCTATATTTCCCGAAATACCATTAAAGCCCTTGTACAATTAGGAGATCTGGATCTCTTTGACTCCCTCAATACAATTAATCAAAAGACGTTCAAGAACCCAAAACTTGTTCAATTATTTAACCGGTATGCAACTTATAATGGCTCAACGCCCTTTGAAACACCGGGCATTATGTCTCTCATTCCTCATTTGGAGATGCATTATGGCACTTTTATCCCCGAGGGAGGCATGCACCGAATAAGTCAAAGCCTCTATGAATTGGCAAAGGATCAGGGTATTCATTTTCACTTTGAGGAAGAAGTACAACAGATCATTGTTAAGAGCAGGACCGCAACCGGGGTAATGACCAATAAATGGTACCTATACGTCGGAGATAGTGGTCTCCAATATGGATATATATCCCACCTATAAAAAACTCTTGCCTGAATTAAAACACCCCGAAAAAACATTGCAACAAGAACGTTCCAGTTCGGCATTAATATTTTACTGGGGAATTCGGGAAACATTTCCGGAGCTCGACCTGCACAATATCTTTTTTAGCGATGACTATCGTCAAGAATTCAAAACTATTTTTGAAGAAAGACAGATCACTGACGACCCTACCATTTATATAAACATCACTTCCAAGGATATCCCTTCAGATGCTCCCAAGGGTCATGAAAACTGGTTTGTTATGATCAATGCGCCGGGGGATTATGGCCAGGATTGGGCTTCCCTCAAGGAAAAAGCGAGGGCTGTTATTCTCAAAAAATTAAGTGACATCTTAAAAAAACCTATTGAACCCCTCATAGCAACCGAATATATTTTAGATCCGGTAGGTATTGAAGCAAATACCAGCTCGTACCGGGGGGCGTTATACGGGGCCGCAAGCAACTCCAGGTTTGCAGCTTTTTTAAGGCATCCCAATTTTTCGCGTCAGATTGATAATGTTTACTTTTGCGGCGGATCTGTGCACCCGGGCGGAGGTATCCCGCTTTGCCTGCTTTCGGCGAAAATTGTGGCAGATATGATCCCTGATCTTAAGAATTCACAACGGAATAATGAAGATTAACAATGGTAATTGGACGATTTGGGTCCTATGGATATTTAACATCGCCGCCCTGATCGGCATAAGCATGGGCTTTGAGGGGTGGTTCGTTTCAAAAACACCCTTAAATCTGATTATTTCTTCCTTCCTGCTCTTCCTGGCATTCCCTGTGAATACCACTAAGAAAGGTGGCACTTTTTGTCCTTCTTTGGTTTGGAGGGATGTTTGCTGAATGGATAGGGATTCATTATGGTACTCTCTTTGGAACCTATAGCTACGGTGCCAATCTAGGGGTTAAAATAGATGGTGTTCCTGTCCTGATAGGGATCAACTGGGCCCTGCTTACGTTTATCACGGCCAGCATTTCACAATATTTTAGTAAGAATACCATTTTACAGATCCTTCTAGGTGCCGCTTTTATGTTGCTCTTAGACTACTTCATGGAACAAAATGCACCGCGATTTGATTTCTGGGAGTTTAAGGATGGCATAGCACCAATAAAGAATTATATCAGCTGGTTTTTGGTTGCTGTGGCATTCCATACCTTGGTAAAATGGATGAAAATCACTGGTGATCTTGGCTTCTCAAGCCATCTGTACGGCGCTCAATTACTGTTCTTCGTGTATTTCTTTTTTTGGTTCTGAGACCTCTTCAAATTAAAAAGAAAGGGGCTCAACCCCTTTCCATGACCCTATAGACCGGTAAGGTTGAAACCTTGAAAACAACTCTTCTTTATACCAATTAAGCCGTCTTGTATCACCTATTACTTTTATATGAGCCTTGCTCCGGTAAGCGAATTCATCTAAAGCCTGTTGATTTTTCCATAAACTGAAAGTAGCCATTTGACTAACAGGTACCTCGCCAATGCCCTTCGTAAAAAGTAATCCGCTATTCTTGTGCAGCGGTTTTTGAGAAGCAGGAACGCTTTTCCAGAATTTCCTTAAAAACCTGGTTTTAATGGTGGCCCTTGTAATTGCCGCAACATAAGCAATGTCCGTTGAAGGTTTGTTGTGTGTAACAAAAGGATTCTGACCGGCCCATGCTCCCCTGGCGATCATATTCTTTAAATAAAGTATCCAATGTTCCGAACTATGCCGCTTGTACTTGTCCATTAGAGGCGATCTTTCAAAGAATAGATCGGCCTTTGTCTCATCATCCCAAACCTGTAATAACGCATATACTGACCAGTCGGGTCTTGGGTTAAATTCAGCTTTCCCACTTCCCAAAAGCTTGTAAAAACTCAGGCCATCAACATCACGCAGATGTTTATGGGCAAATTGCATCATCCCAAAGGCCCATAATTTATGTTTAACGGTCGCATACCGAAAAAAACTAAGGGTAGTGATTTGTGTTGCCAAATTTACTCTTTGATGAGTTTATCGAGAAGTTCGAATACGGTCTTGTTGTCCCAATCTTTTATAGCGCGTTCTTCTGCCACCACCGATCCCTTTTTATCCACGATATAGCTTCCCGGTGGTTGTAATATAGGCAGCGCAGATTTATCCCCTATAATAAGGTAGGTCACAGGAAAATCGTACTCATTTTCTTCCATATATTCCTTCACTGGCGCTTGCTCCTCGTTGGTAATAATATAAAAATCCACCTTACCCTTAAAGGTATCATAGAGGTTTTGGATACTATTTAACTGTGCATCTGAGGGTAGGCTCCAGGAAGCCCAAAAATTAATAAAAACCACCTTCCCTTTAGACGGACTGAAATTGATAATATTCCAATCTTCATCTTTTAGACGCCAGTCGTAGTCCGTGATTTGTTTCCTTTTCCCTTCAGGAATTTCAGAGGGCGTCCCGGAAAAAATACGATTTAATAAGATCTTGCTATGGTACCCCAGTGGAGTGACAAAAAAAGAAAGTATAAAAGCGATAAGAAGGATATTGAGAACCGTCTTTTTTTTAATGGCCATCTAGTAAGGATCTTTTTTACAATACAAAGTTAGGTGGTTTTTGGAGCGAACGTCTTTTGTAACCTTTGCTAGGCCGCATTTTCCTTTTTTATAACGTTCAGTGCCGACCCTTCTCTGAACCAGGCGATCTGTTGTAAATTATAAGTATGGTTCACTTTAATAACCTCTTTAGAACCGTCTTTATGTACCAATTCAATGGTCAATGGTGTGTCTGGCGCAAAATCCTGAATATCGATAAAATTAAAGGTGTCATCTTCCTGAATTTTATCATAGTCATTTTCATTTGCAAAGGTGAGCGCCAACATCCCTTGTTTCTTGAGGTTCGTCTCATGGATCCTGGCAAATGATTTTACCAAGACAGCTGCTACCCCCAAATGCCTGGGCTGCATGGCTGCATGTTCACGAGAAGACCCCTCACCATAATTGTGGTCTCCTACTACAATAGTTTTGATATCCTTGGCTTTATAAGCTCTTTGGGTATCCGGCACCCCACCGTATTCTCCGGTCAATTGATTCTTTACAAAGTTTGTTTTCTTATTAAAGGCATTTACTGCCCCGATAAGGGTATTATTGGCAATATTATCCAAATGGCCACGGTAGCGTAGCCATGGTCCCGCCATTGAGATATGATCTGTCGTACACTTCCCAAAAGCCTTGATCAGTAATTTCATTCCCTGAAGGCTTTCATTGGTGATAGGTAAAAAAGGTTTTAATAACTGCAGCCTTTCTGAATCAGTGGCCACCTTCACCTACCACCTTGCTTCCATCACTGTTTGGTGCATACATATCCTGCATCTTCAACGGCAAATCCTTCCGGTGGAAGTTCATACCCTCTAGGTTCGTCTAGTTTTACCTCCTGTCCGTCTTCATTGATTAGTGTATCTGTGATGGGATTAAAATCGAACCTGCCTGCTATGGCTATTGCAGTAACCAACTCGGGAGATCCTACGAAAGCCAGCGTGTATTGGGTTCCCATCTGCCCGTTTTGCAAAGTTTCTGTTGAAAGAATGCACGATGGTATTTCTTGGTCCGTTGGCCGCCTTTGTCCCCATACCGGTCCCACATACCCAATACAAGGTCCACAGGCATTCGCAAAAACGGTTGCTCCTATATTGTTAAATGTCTTGATCAAGTCCATCCCGTTCAATGGTGAAGCGGACCAATTCAGAACCCGGAGTAATGGTAAACTTGGACTTGGTTTTTAAATTTTTATCTGAACACCTGCTTAGCCAGCGAGGCCGCTCTGGAAATATCTTCATACGAAGAATTTGTACAAGATCCTATTAAGCCTACTTCTACATTCAATGGCCAGTCATTGGCCTTTGCTGCCTCAGCCATCTTTGAGATAGGTGTGGATAGATCTGGCGTAAATGGTCCGTTCAGGTGGGGTTCCAATTCAGAAAGATTGATCTCGATCACCTGGTCAAAATATTTCTCAGGGTTCCATATAAACCTCAGGGTCCGCAGTTAAATATTTTGCCACTTTATTTGCTTCATCTGCTACATCTGCACGATCCGTACCTCTTAAATAGCGATCCATGGAGGCATCGTAACCAAAGGTTGAGGTCGTCGCGCCAACCTCAGCGCCCATATTGCAAATCGTTCCTTTTCCTGTGCAAGACATAGAGGTAGCACCTTCACCAAAGTATTCAATGATGGCACCCGTTCCTCCTTTTACGGTAAGGATGTCTGCTACTTTGAGGATCACATCCTTAGGAGCTGTCCAACCAGATAATTTACCTGTAAGTTTTATACCAATAAGCTTTGGAAATTTTAATTCCCAAGCCATTCCTGCCATTACATCTACTGCATCTGCTCCACCAACACCAATCGCAACCATGCCCAAACCACCAGCATTTACGGTATGAGAATCGGTTCCAATCATCATCCCACCAGGAAAGGCATAATTCTCCAATACAACCTGGTGAATAATCCCGGCACCTGGCTTCCAAAATCCTATCCCATATTTATTGGATACTGATTCAAGGAAATCGAAAACTTCATTACTGGTTTGATTGGCCCTTTTAAGATCCGCAACTGCGCCAACTTTAGCCTGTATCAAATGATCACAATGTACCGTTGTTGGCACCGCAACTTTAGGTTTACCCGCATGCATAAATTGCAATAAGGCCATTTGAGCCGTAGCATCCTGACAGGCTACCCGGTCCGGAGCAAAATCGACATAATCCTTCCCGCGTGTAAAAACAGTGGAGGGAATCCCTTCCCAAAGATGTGAATAGAGTATTTTTTCCGAAAGGGTAAGCGGCTTTCCAACTAAAGCACGGGCTTTGTCTACCCGTTCTGTCATCTTGGAATAGACGTCTTTTATCATGTCAATATCGAATGCCATCGTATGTTTGTTTATTAATTACCAATCTACCAAAGATAGAAAATTAAAAGGGTTAATAAAACTTTTTGAAGGGCATCAAAAGTATTATCAGCACAGTAAAAGAGGAGGTTCAAATTTATCAAAAAGGTATAATAAGAGGCTATTATTGGGAATATTGAAATTGAAGTAACACTTTAATTGACCAACAGGAACAAGGGCCAATATCAATTTTAGAAATTTACGGTAGAATCAGAGGAGATGATTGATAATATCTTCCTCAGTAATTCCTTCAGCCTCCGCCTTGTAATTCTTAATAATGCGATGACGAAGAATTCCCATGGCAACGGCTTGCACATCTTCTATATCCGGAGAAAATTTACCGGCAACTGCAGCGTGAGCCTTGGCACCCATCACAAGATTCTGTGATGCTCTTGGGCCCGCGCCCCAATCCAGATACTGGTTGATATAATCGGATGTGTTTGGGGTACCCGGACGGGTACTATTTACCAGTTTAACAGCATACTCTACTACATTATTGGGTACCGGTATCCTTCGAATCAAATGTTGTACCGCAAGAATTTCCTCTGCACTAAAAAGAGCATTGATCGTGGCCTCTTCATCATCAGTGGTCTCCTTTACAATTCGAACTTCTTCTTCCAGGGAAGGGTATTTAAGCTCTATGGCAAACATAAAACGGTCTAATTGAGCCTCAGGAAGAGGATAAGTACCTTCTTGCTCAATAGGATTTTGAGTAGCTAACACAAAGTAGGGTGCTGCCAATTGATGCCGCTGTCCGGCGATGGTCACAGCCTTTTCCTGCATTGCCTCCAAGAGTGCTGCCTGCGTTTTAGGTGGAGTACGGTTAATTTCATCCGCCAGAATAATATTTGCAAAGACAGGTCCTTTGATGAATTTAAATGTTCGGTTTTGATCTAAGACCTCACTACCCAGAATATCGCTCGGCATTAAATCCGGCGTGAACTGAATTCTCTTAAAATCGAGGCCCAGGGTCTCGGCAATCGTATTAACCATCAAGGTTTTAGCCAGGCCCGGGACTCCTATAAGCAAAGAATGACCCCCGGTGTAAATAGACAAAAGGATCTGATTTACTACTTCATGCTGGCCAATTATGACCTTTGCTATTTCCTTCTTTAAGGCAAGGTGTTTTTGTCCTAACGCTTCAATGGCTTTTACATCTGACATATTTTATTCCTTGACCCAGTTATTCGCAAAGTCGCATTCCCTATTTGCTACATTGACACTTACGTAGGTATCCTTAATATGCTCGTCCATCCATTCCTTGATCGCGTTGTATTGCTTTTCCCGGAGCGCTAATTCCTGTATCTTAAGATAATCCTTGGCAAAATCAGCTTCGTGTTCATCATATCGGTTGGTGACTTTTAAGATTTTGTATTTTGGAGGTCCTCCTCTAGGATCCGTTTCTAACAAAGGATAAGATATCTCTTCATCTTTCAGGTTCCTTACCTGATTGTACAGTGTTGGATCCATTTTGGTCAGTTCGAAGCGCGAATCAAAATTAATTGGGTTTCTCAATAAGCCTCCATCAAACTTGGTTTCCTTTTCATCCGAAAAATTCATAGCTGCCTCAGCAAAAGAATATTTCCCTTCTATCACCTGCTTACGAATTGAATCCAGTTCCACTTTAGCAGCATCAACAGCCGCTTCTGGTATTTCAGGCTGTATGAGGATATGCCTGAGGTCTAACTCCTGTCCTCTTATTTTTTCAATATAAATTATATGGTAGCCAAAAGTGGTTTCAAAAGGTTCTGAGATCTCTCCTTCCTGCAAACTAAAAGCCACATCCTTAAATTCCTTTACAAAGGGGGTCTGCCTTGTCATACTGTAAAATCCTCCTTTAGACTTAGAACCGGGATCCTGGGAATACAATATTGCCTTTACACTAAAACTGGCGTCATTGTCCTCAACGTCCGCTTTAATCTCGTTCAACTTGTTGATTACTTTCTGCTTTTCTTCCTCCGGGATCTCGGGAGCCTTTACAATTTGTGAGATCTCTAATTCAGCCCCAAAGACCGGTTTTTGATCGACAGGAATGTTCCTAAAAAATTGGCGCACCTCCTCAGGGGTAACCTCGATCTCACTAACTATATTCTGTTGCATTTTCTCAGACAACATGCGAAGTTTATTTATGGTATAAAGTTCTTCTCTGAAGTCCTCAACAGTTTCCTTTTTGTAGAATTCCAATACCTTATCCATGGAGCCCACTTGCTGCACCAATTGTTGAATCTGGCGATCACTGGTGGCATTTACTTCATCATCGGAAACAAGAATACTATCCTGTACTGCCTGATGTGCGTACAATCTATCCTCCATCAACTTACCAAGCAAACTGCAATGAGTGATATCCTCAACAGCGGCACCCTGACTTCGAAGATCGATCAGGGTTTTTTCGATATCAGAATCGAGGATCACATAATCTCCCACCACGGCAGCGATACCGTCTAACTTTATTTTCTTAAAATTGTTTACCGTGTCTTTCTTCGGAGTTATTTCCGCCTGCATTGGTTCAACAGGGGTGTCTGTAGTGTTTTCTTCCTGAGCCTTTACAGCCATGGTCATAAACGCAAGGAGGAAGATGGCGAGTAAGTTTTTATTTTTCTTTTTCATAGATCTCAAATTCATTTCGTTTTACAGCCTCATCAAGGATCTCTGTTTCCAGTCGGCGCATAAAATCCAATTTTCTTCTGTTTAGCAGCACCTGTCTGATGGTGGGTTTAATATAAGATAAAGGAGCTATTTCATTAATATTCCGCACCTCAGCTATCTTCCCCAAATATACCCCTAGAGAGTCCTCCAATTCAAAAAATTGTGATTTTTTTAAGTATCGTTCTTCATTTTCGAATGTCAAAGCAGGAATTTCCTGTGTGATTCTAGAAACAGTGATCCATAGAGAATCATTAAAATTAAGTTTTGTGAATTGTACGCTGATAGAATCCAGAAACATCTTATCATCTTCATCAAAGCGCTTTAGTTTTTCAATGACCTCATCCTTGTTTAAAAATTGCTTGGGCAATTGAACGAAACGCAATTGCACTAATTTTTCCTTTAAGATGAAATTCTCTTTTTCTTCCTCATAAAAGCGTTGAAGTTGGGAATCGGTTATCGTAGTGTCTTCCCCTCTGAGAACCAAAGCTTCTTTATAGGCCCTGGTGAAAAGATCTATTCTGTAATTCGCTACCAGCCGTTCAAAAGCTGCGATCTCTTCTTCACTCAAATTTATCTGGGCCTTTGAAAAGAGTAGCTGTTTGATCGCCCAGGTATTTATATAGTTAGTTACCAAGGAGGTACTGTCTTGCTGATTATAAGAAGTACTTAGCAAAGATTCCACATCATCTTTGTACAGATAGGCATCTCCTACCCTTGCCAACGGCACCGATTCGGGTTTCTTGGTAAAAAAGCCATCACAAGAAACTATTAGAACGGCTATAAGTAAGGTGCCAAGAAAAACAGGAACTCTAAACAGATCCCTTAGATGTAATTTCATGTCGCAAAATTAAGAATTCGAATTTGCTGAACAAGCAATACGCCTAATGATTAACAGTTTTTTATAGGCACTTCTCTTATTTTAGTACCTTAGAGGGTGCCATAAGCGATGCGCTATGAAATATATCACCGAAATTATTGTGAACATTCCCCTGTCTGAATTTATTAAGAAATTAGACAACCCGGACAATATGAAGCATTGGCAAAAGGATCTGGTGTCTTATAAGCAACTTATGGGGAATCCCGGAAAGGAAGGAGCACAAATGGAACTTACTTATAAAATGGGCAAACGCCAATTGATCCTTATTGAAACCATCTTAAAACGAAATATGCCCCACGAGTTCCACGCCACCTATGACGCAAAAGGTGTTCATAACATTCAACGAAATTATTTTAAAGCGATCGATGAGAGTTCTACCAAATGGATCTCAGAATCTGAATTCCGGTTCAATGGAGCGTTTATGAAGTTAATGGCTTTCTTTATGCCCGGTGCGTTTAAGAAACAATCTTTAAAGTACTTAAATGATTTCAAAGCCTTTGCTGAAGAAGGTCCTGAGATGTTAAATTCTTAAATCAGATATATTGAATCGAAAAATTAAATTGTTGTGGGATTTCCGTGGACCAGACGCCAGTGAGATTGCCAAGCATCATGCACGTCATCTAGCCGACTTTATAAAAAAAGAATCCTTAGAACTCAATATCACAGGAACCAGTGATCTTACAGACTTACACGCTGTGGCCTACATGGTGGTAGAAGAAAAAATAATGATGCAAATACGAGACGCCTTATTGCCCCACAGAGCAGAGGTATATGAAGGAAATAAAACATCATAATTCGATGAACTCTTTTTTAAATAACAACATTAAAGTGCAAAAAGGAAGTATCTCTTTTTTACCTGTGCTGATACTTTGCTTCCTTTTTTTGGGATGCGCCAGTACCACCACTTTGCTTGATCCACTCGATACTGCTTTGGCATCTAAAGATCCAAGAATTCGCAAGGTAATGGATCATCCTGCAGCTTACGAACTACAAATTCGGTTTACAAGGATCTTTAGGGAAAAGAATACTATTCGTTTTACTGATTATGATTTTCAAGTAGATCGCAACAAGTATTTTTACCCTGCAAGCACGGTTAAATTTCCCATTGCCGTGATGGCCCTGGAAAAACTCAATGCCTCAGAGGGGCTTTCACTCGACACTAAATTTTATGTAGAAGGAGATACCGTGGAGACCACTTTCGGAAATGAAATAACAAAAATCTTTGCAGTTAGTGATAACGATGCCAACAATCGTTTATTAGAATTCCTTGGGCAAGATGCCATCAATGAGAAGTTTCGCGTCAAGAATATTGGAAAGGCCAGAATAGCACATCGGCTTTCCGTACCAAACGCAGATGATGTCACCACCAAACCCTTGGTGATCTATCTCAATGACAGCACCACCACTAGCCTTGCAGGAAGCACGAACACCCCTGCTCGCTCTCTTAGTTTAGAAGGTATTAAAAAGGGCAGCGGTTTCTTTGAGGGTGATTCACTGATCAAAAGGCCCTTTGATTTTGGTCTGAAGAATTACTATCCTATCGAAACCCAGCATGGGGTCCTGAAAAGGGTCATCTTCCCTGCTAGTTTCCCGGAAAAAGAACGATTTAATATTAGTCCTGCACAAAAAATGTTTTTGCTGAATGCTATGAAGATACTGCCAAAGGAGGCCGGCTACAAAGAGGAGGACTACTATGATAGTTATGGTAAATTTCTACTATTTGGCGATTCAAAAGAAGCCATACCTTCACATATTAAGATCTACAATAAGGTGGGGTATGCATATGGGACCCTAACAGATTGCGCTTATATTCATGATGAAAAGTACAACATAGAATTTATGGTTACGGCCACCATCCTGGTAAATTCTAATGGGATCTTTAATGACAACGACTATGAGTACGAGGAGATAGGAATCCCCTTCCTTGATGCCCTCGGAGATGAACTTTATAAATTAGAAAAGAATAGAAAAAAATAGAATCATGAAACATTTATACCCGCTTATCATCCTGGTCTTTTTACTAAATAGCTGTGAAAACAAGAAGGAAACAAAAATCCCGGAGCCGGAAATAGTAGAATCTATTTCCAATCCGTATTCCGCAAAGGATAAAAAACTGGAGGTGTACACTACGGCGAGTGAAACAGATTTACGCCTCAGCAAGACAGAAAATCTGTCTTTTGCCTCAGCCAGGCAGCCTCTGGAGAATGAAGTTTCCATATTTGTGAATCCGAACAACACTTTTCAAAAATTCCTGGGAATTGGTGGCGCTATTACAGATGCTTCCGCCGAGGTTTTTGCAAAATTGCCTGAATCAAAACAAGAAGAACTCTTGAAGGCTTACTACAGCAAAGATGAGGGTATTGGATATTCCCTTGCCAGAACAACCATTCACAGCTGTGATTTTAGTAACGGGAGCTACACCTATGTGGAAGACAATGATAAAACCCTTGCTTCCTTTTCAATTGAGCACGACCAGGAATTCAGGATCCCGATGATAAAAAAAGCAATCGCTGCAGCCGGTGGAGAACTACTTCTTTATGCAAGTCCATGGAGTCCTCCTGCCTATATGAAAGACAATAATAATATGTTACAGGGTGGTACATTATTGCCGGAATATTACGATGTCTGGGCACTTTATTACACAAAATTTATAAAGGCCTATGAGGCAGAGGGAATGCCTATTTGGGGTATTACCATACAGAATGAACCAATGGCCGTACAACGCTGGGAATCCTGCATCTATACTGCAGAGGCAGAACGCGATTTTTTAAAGAATCATTTAGGACCTGCTATGGAGAGAGAAGGATTGGGGGATAAGAAGATCGTGGTCTGGGATCATAACAGAGACCTTATTACCCACAGGGCAAATACAATTTTTGATGATCCGGATGTTGCAAAATACGCCTGGGGGATCGGATTCCATTGGTATGAAACCTGGGCGGGAGGTGACCCTATGTTTAATAACTTGGGTGCCATAAAAGAATCTTACCCCGATAAGAACCTGCTTTTTACAGAGGGTTGCGTTGAAGGTTTCAAGGCTGAAAAATACCAGTTTTGGGCCAATGCAGAGCGCTATGGTCGTTCTATGATCAATGATTTTAATCAGGGTACTGTGGGCTGGACAGATTGGAATATCTTGTTAGATGAAGGTGGCGGCCCCAACCATGTTGGGAATTTTTGCTTTGCCCCTATTCATGGAGATGTATCTGCGGGTTCTCTGATCTATACGCCTTCCTACTATTATATTGGGCACTTTTCAAAATTTGTTAGACCAAACGCCTTGCGGGTAAGCACCGTTAGCAGCAGAAGTGTCTTGCTAAGCACTTCATTTATCAACGAGGATTCTTCCCTGATTACTGTAGTGATGAACCCGGGTGATAAGGAAATCTTATATCAGTATTATGTTGGAACAGAAGCCACAATAATAAAAATACCACCTCATGCAATGCAAACCCTAAGGGTTCTATGAGCAGGAACAGAAGGGTCCTTATTTGTTGTTTAGTTGCAGCAATTTTTTTATTAGGATGTAATAAGAAAAAGGAAGACGAGAAGATAGTCCGGATGGCAGTTGCCGCCAATATGCAGTATGCAATAAAAGAATTGGCAGATCGATTTGAAAAAGATACGGGCTATACCTGCGAAGTGATCTTAGGTTCTTCCGGGAAGTTATTTGCTCAGATAAAGGAAGGCGCTCCCTATGATCTGTTTCTTTCGGCCGATCTAACCTATCCTGAAGCACTAAATGCTATTGATCTAACTTACGGGCCTTCTAAGATCTATGCCTATGGAACCCTGGTGCTTTGGACCTACAGCTCAACTTTAAAGCCTTCCCTGGAAGTAATGCAAACAGACAGCGTTCAGCATATTGCCCTGGCCAATCCTATGACAGCTCCGTATGGCAAGGCAGCCATAGAAGTGTTAGATTTCTATGGATTATCAGCGTCCTTGCAAGATAAATTGGTATTTGGCGAAAGTATTGGGCAGACCAACCAATTTATTTCATCGGGTGCTGCTGATATCGGATTTACTGCTGAATCTGTTGTATTGAGTGAGACTTTAAACACCAAAGGTCGATGGATTCGGATCAATGAGAAATCTTATACACCAATGCCACAAGGTGTTGTATTAATTAAAGGTAAAAAACCCAAAAAGCGAGGAGCTCAGGCCTTTTATGAGTATCTTTTTTCCGGAGAAGGAAAAGACATCCTTCAAAAATTTGGATATTGGACGCATGAATAGATTTAAGGGATTTATTGAACAACTCGAAGTTTCAGGCGATCTAACACTGATAACGGTCCAATTGCCGGGGGATATTTCAATAAAAGCAGTGGTGATAGACACTCCAAAAAGTGCGCCTTATCTCCAATTGAAGAAAGAAATAGCTGTTCTATTCAAAGAAACAGAAGTTGTGATCGGAGATCACAGCGACCATAAGGTGAGTATACAAAACAGGATGTTAGGCACGCTCGAATCCATAGAACAAGGCCAATTGCTAAGTAGTCTGACCATAAGAAGCGCTGCAGGAAATATTCGTTCAACTATTAGTACAGCAGCAGTTTTAGCATTAAAATTAAAGCCTGGGATGCCAATCATGGCCATGGTAAAATTAAATGAAGTAATGTTATCGCCATTATGAATTGGGAACCACTTCTTTTAACGTTTGAACTGGCATTTACCACAACCGTTGCTTTGTTGGTAGTTTCTATACCGCTTGCCTATTGGCTTTCCAAAACCACCTCTAAAATTAAACCGATCATAGAAACACTGGTTAGTATGCCTTTGGTATTACCTCCAACCGTCCTTGGTTTCTATTTTCTGGTAGCATTTAGCCCTAATAATGCCTTTGGTGAATGGTTAAATTCCTGGTTGGGAATACAACTGGTATTTTCCTTTGGCGGACTGGTAGTTGCTTCCATGATCTACAGTCTTCCATTTATGGTACAACCCATACAGACAGGATTGGCGTCCTTGCCTTCATCATTATCAGAAGCCGCAGACGTTATGGGCAAGACGAGAATAACTACCTTGTTCAAAGTTTTACTTCCTAATATCAAAAAGTCACTTTTAACAGGCATCGTTTTGGCTTTTGCCCATACTGTTGGTGAGTTTGGTGTGGTGCTGATGATAGGAGGAAATATTCCGGGTAGAACAAGGGTGGCCTCCATCGCAATCTATGATGAAGTGGAGGCCCTAAACTATGAAGCTGCAAATTTCTATTCTCTTACCTTATTTGCGATCACTTTTGGGATGTTGCTTCTTGTTTACCTTATTAATGGAGGTTTTTTAAAACGATTTTGGAAATGATAGACCTCAGCTTTCAAAAACAGCTTAAGAACGCAGAGGGATCCTTTGAGCTCAACATAGACCTCAAGATCCCCAAAGGTACCTTTGTTACCTTATACGGGCCCTCAGGCGCAGGTAAAACCTCTCTTCTACGGATACTGGCCGGCTTATTGGTCCCGGACAATGGAAGCATCCTGGTAAATGACATACCCTGGTACGATTCAGAAAAAAAGATACATCTGGCACCTCAAAAACGAAATATAGGATATGTCTTTCAGGATTATGCCCTGTTTCCCAACATGACTGTAAAAGAGAATCTGAAATTCGCGCAGCGAAAAGGCCAAACCAAGGATCTTATCCCTGAGCTAATAGAAGTGATGGAACTATCCCAGTTAGAAAATCGCAGCCCGGATACCCTTTCCGGGGGTCAGAAACAAAGGATCGCATTGGCCAGAGCACTTGTACAGCAGCCCGATATACTTTTGCTCGATGAACCCCTGGCAGCTTTAGATACTCAAATGAGCACAAAACTTCAGGATTATATCCTGAAAGCGCATAAGGACTACGGTCTTACTACCATTCTTGTGAGTCATGATCTTGGAGAAATAATGAAACTTTCAGATACCGTGGTTGTGCTGGAGCAAGGAAAGATAACCAAGACAGGTATGCCTCAGGAAATTTTTATCAACAGGCAAATAAGTGGTAAATTTCAATTTACAGGAACAGTATTATCGATAGAAAAACAAGATGTAATTTACGTAGTAACTGTCATTATCTACAATACAATCATTAAAGTAGTAGCCGATGCTTCAGAAATTGAGGATCTTCACAGCGGGGATAGTGTGGTAGTAGCGTCCAAGGCATTTAATCCCGTAATCTATAAGATCTCAGAAGGATCGTGAATACATAAAACAATACAATGACCCTCAGTGATAAACCGGTACTCTTACTAATAGACATTCAAAAAGGGTTGAATGAATTAGCGTATTACGGTGGCAACCGGAATAATCCCCGGGCGGAAGAACGGGCCGCAGAACTACTTGCCTATTGGCGTGCGCATCAACTCCCGGTGATCCATGTGAAACACAATGGAAGTCCGCCATCTCCTCTGGCAAAAGGCACTCCAGGCAATGATTTTAAGGAGATCACAAAGCCCGTTATGGGTGAAACTATTTTTGAAAAAGAGGTAAATAGCGCTTTCATAGGAACTGAACTCGATACGTTCCTTAAAAAAGAAAGGATCAGGCATTTGGTATTGGTTGGTTTAACTACGGCGCATTGTGTTTCGTCCACTGCCCGGATGGCCGGGAATATTGGATATGACACCTATATTATTTCAGATGCTACGGCAACTTTTGATACCTTAGGAACCGATGGGCAACATTATGATGCATCTCTTGTGCACGAGATTTGCCTGGCAAATTTAAAAGATGAATTTGCCACCATTTTGAATACAAAAAATTTATTAGCTGAGTTATAGTCGTCAAAAGGAAGTCAGATGATCCACAAATTAGGGAAGAAGTTTACGGATATTTTTCAAAGGAACATGCCAGATGCATTTGTCTTTGCGCTCACCTTAACCCTCATTACTGGTATCATGGCATTACTTTGGGCAGATGCAACACCCTTTAAAGTAATAGAGTCGTGGTACGAAGGTTTCTGGATCTTACTAGAGTTCGGTATGCAAATGGTTTTATTAGTGATCACTGGTTATTCCATTGCCTTGTCGCCACTTGTTAACAAAGGAATCGACCTCCTGGCGAGAAAGATTAAAACTCCTCAACAAGTCTATATCCTTGTGGTCTTTGTTGGGTCCTTGTTTTGTTTGATAAGCTGGGGATGGGTTGTCATTACAGCAGTCCTGGGCAGAGAACTTGCCCTGAGAATAAAAGGGATCAATTATCCATTTCTAATTGCCTGTGTTTACTTTTCCCATATAGGATGGGTAACCGGATTATCGAGTTCTATCCCATTGCTTCTTAACACTGAAGGGAATTTTATTATAGAGGCTGGTATTCTAACTACCACCATCCCAACTACTGAGACACTAGGTGCCGGACTCAACATCGCGATTTTGGTTAGTTTTTTACTTATTGCACCTCTGTTAATGCGTTTCCTCCTTCCAAAATCAGAGAAAACTAAGACTTTAGAGAATATGTTGGCGACAGAGGCAAAACAAAAGTCGGTTTCCATATTTGAAGAAGCCCGCTTGCTGACACTTCCCTATAGGGCCATCTCAGATCTTATGAATAACAGCAGCCTTTTGCAATATCTTATTGCCGCTCTTGGAGTTGTTTATTTAGGATCTCACTTCATTAATAAAGGTTTTGATCTTAATCTGAACATCATGATATTTCTATTTTTGATGTTAGGTTTATTCCTCCACAGAACCCCCATGCGCTACGTGATAGCCATGAAAAGAGCCAGTGGAAATGTGTCCGGAATTTTGTTTCAGTATCCATTCTACGCCGGAATAATGGGCATTATGATCTATACCGGATTGGGAGAAAAACTGGCGTATTGGATGGCGTCGGTAGCCACCCTCGAAAGTATACCTTTTTTTTCTTATGTGGCGGGTGGTGTTGTTAACTTTGCCATCCCCTCAGCCGGTGGTGAATTTGCCGTCATTGGTCCTGCCATCATAAAGGCCGTACAGGAAATAGGTGCAGGCCTTCCACCCGAGGAATTATCTGCTCTTATCTCACGTGCCGCTATGTCTGTAGCATACGGAGAAAGTCTAACCAATCTGATGCAACCATTTTATTTACTCTTGATAATCCCGATCATGGCGGTAGGGATAAAAATACAGGCAAGGGATATCATGGGCTATCTCGTGATTCCATTTTTCCTTCTATTTATTTTTCAGGCGGCCCTAGTTACCTGGTGGCCTCTTTAGATTACAGAATAGGTATAAACAAGGAAAGCACCGTTCTCACGGTGCTTTCCTTTAACAACCAACCAACTATTGTGGCATAACCACATCTTCGATGATATGAATAACCCCATTTGAGGCCATCACATCCGTCTTAGCAATTTTGCTGTAGTTTCCGTTAGCATCCATAAGATAGATTCCTCCGTCTCTTGACACAGCTGTTAAAGTTCCTCCGTTCAAAGTTGTTAGAGCGGCTTTTCCGTTCCCTTTTTCCAAGGCATTGACAACGTCTGTTGCAGTAATTCTTCCGGCTACAACATGGTAAGTTAAGATAGCAGCTAACTTTTCTTTGTTCTCGGGCTGTAAGAGAGAATTTAATGCATCGGCGTCAATTTTAGCAAAGCCGGCATTTACTGGGGCAAATACGGTAAAAGGTCCGTCACCTTGTAAAGCTCCTACCAGGTCTGCTGCTTTTAAAGCAGTAACCAGGGTTGAAAAATCGTCTACAGAAACTGCGATGTCTACGATGTCCTGAGAATTGTTTTGGGCATTTACCTTTGGTGTCATTACCATTAAGGCAACTGCGGAAATAATAAAGATTACTTTTTTCATGATTTGTTTTTTAGATTTACTATTAAATGTGTGATGGTTGCACTATGCACTCTTAATTACACAGGGATGGACAGTATGGATGAGAAAAGCAGATTTTTATCATATCTTTAACACTTGCTATGAATGATACCCACCATATTGATCTTCTTAAAAATGGAGATAAGAATGCGCTCTATGCACTGTACGACAAGTACTCCGGTGCACTTTATGGGGTGGTACTTCGAATGTGCAGGGATAAGGAATTATCTGAAGACCTTCTGCAGGAAATATTCCTGACCATCTGGAAGAAAATTGATCAATACGATGCCTCTAAAGGCAAATTTTATACCTGGGCCTATCGAATAGCCAGGAATAAAACCCTGAATGCGCTGCGAAAAACAGATACCCTCATCCAAAATGAGGATATTAGTGTATATACCAATATAAAGGAAGAAGAATTACCCCAGGAGTATGATGAATTGAACGGTGTGCTTACGAAATTAGAGGGGCACCATCAACAGGTAATTGAGTTAGTGTATTTCAAAGGGTATACCCATAGAGAAGCTCATAAAATAATGGGGGTTCCTTTGGGTACTTTTAAATCGTATGTACGGCAGGCGCTGGTTCAACTCAGAACAAATTATCAGGTTCCTCTCATATTCATCTGGACATGTTTTGAAGTAATTGGAAATGGATAGGAAAAACATTTTGGAAAAAGGATTATTAACACAATACCTGCTGGGAGAACTGGCCAGGGAGGAGGTGTTGTTATTGGAATCCGAAATTCTAAAAGATAAAGTCTTACAGGAAAAGTTACGGCTATTAGAATCCGATTTTGAACAAATGGCCATGGAAAATGCGATTTCGCCTCCGGAAACGTATTGCGCACTTCTCTGGAACAAGCATTGCAAAATGAGTTCGGGAAACACTACTATAGCATCTGGCGAACGTTCCGGATAAAACGCCTTTAACCCTATTCGCCTGCTTGTTGCAGCTAGCCTGGCAACCATTTTTGCGCTTATCCTCCTTCTTGTTTTACACACGTTGGCAATCTACGGAGGAGAATTTTATTTTAGCTCAGGAATCACAGCAAGAATTGCAGGAACAACTTACAAAACTTTCTAATGAAATAACAGAAACACAGGCTCTGGTATGCTGCGTTGAACAGTAAAGATGCTATCCCGGTTCTTTTAAAAGGCAATAGTTTAGTCTCCGGAAGCAAAAGCGGTGGCCTATGTGAATCATAAGGACAAGTCTGTGTGGGTAAATCCACAGAGCCTTCCACCACTTTCTGAAGAAGAGACCTATCAGATGTGGGCCGATGTAGACGGGGAAATGATCAACATGGGATTATTGCCTACGGACAAGGAGCTAATTGCCCTTACTTATATTGACAGGGCCGCATCTTTGAATATTACGATAGAACCCAAGGGTGGGAATGACCATCCTACAGTAGAGCGCCTGATCTCCAATGTGTACCTGTAAACCCACCTGACTCCAATTACCTAAAGACACTCTGAGCAGCACCCATTTCCAAAATACTTAAAAATATTACGGGAATTCTCTCGTTGAAGTTGTTATAATCATGTAAATACCAAAAAAATATCTATGAATTTTACAATTTCAACCAAAATGAATTATTTAAAAAAAATGAGTTTGCTTTTGGCACTGCCGGCTATAGTCTTACTCAACTCCTGCAGCAAGGATGATGATGCCTTTGTCAGAGTCACCGTTAATGGCAATCAGTTAACAACGCATCCATCAGATTTTATAATTGGGGATCGCTCGGATTTCAATGGAGATATCGATGCGAGTTTTACCGGTAACGGTGGAACGGCAACCCGTGTATTCAGCTGGAATAACAACCTGAGTACAGCAGATTACAACGCTGATATTACCGCTACCACAGCTGGTAGTTTCAGAATGATCGTGGAGGATTCTGAAGGAGTTGTGGTGCTCGACAGATCACTGCAAGGTGGCACGGAACCAGATTCTTTTGGAGGGGTTACATCAACCGGGGCATCCGGTATATGGACCGTTACCATTGAGGTGACAAACTTCACTGGTGATGGCAGTTTTTCCATGAGTGAAGGAGATTAACCGGATACTGTAAACAAATAATAAGCGCTGAGGGATCATTCCTTCAGCGCTTTTCATTATTTTTTACGTTGATGTTTTAACTTTAAAAACGTAGCGAATCTCGAAGTGAGTTAATTACTACTCTGCACTCTTCGGTATTCCATACAGATCAAAATCTGCTGCATCGGTAATAGTAATTGACGTGAAATCGCCCTGTTTAAGGTAATATTTAGAAGCATCGATAAGCACTTCATTGTCCACGTCGGGTGAGTCGAACTCAGTGCGTCCCACAAAATAATTACCCTCCTTACGATCAATGATACATCGGAACGTCTTCCCTATCTTTTGTTGATTTAATTCCCAGGAAATCTGTGACTGAAGCTCCATGATCTCATTCGCCCTTTGCTGTTTTACATCTTCCGGTACATCATCCACCAGGGCATAGGCATGGGTATTCTCCTCATGGCTGTATGTAAAACACCCCAGACGTTCGAACCTCATCTCCCTTACCCATTCCTTTAAAGTTTGAAAATGCTCTTCGGTTTCTCCCGGATACCCAACGATCAAGGTTGTGCGGATGGTCATATTTGGAACCGCCTTCCTGAATTCTTCAAGCAATTTCGTTGTTTTTTGTTTAGTGGTCCCCCTTCGCATGCTTTTTAGGATGGGGTCCGCGATATGTTGTAAAGGGATATCTATATAGTTACAGACCTTGGGCTCATTGCGCATCACCTCCAGTACATCCATCGGAAACCCTGTGGGAAATGCATAATGTAGTCGGATCCATTCAATCCCTTCCACAGCCACCAGGGCCTTGAGTAACTCAGCGAGATTTCGCTTTTTATAAAGATCCAAGCCGTAATAGGTGAGGTCTTGCGCAATAAGAATCAATTCTTTCACCCCCTTGGCTGCCAATTTTTGGGATTCGGCAACCAATTCTTCAATGGGTTTACTTCGGTGTTTTCCTCTCATCAGCGGGATGGCACAAAAGGAACAGGGCCTGTCACAACCTTCTGCTATCTTCAGGTAGGCGTAGTTCTTAGGGGTTGTGGTTAAACGATCCCCGAGTAGCTCATGCTTGTAATCTGCTTCCAACGCTTTTAGAAGGTTTGGAAGATCGCTCGTCCCAAAATACGCATCTACATTGGGGATCTCCTTTTCCAGATCTGGTTTATAACGCTCACTGAGACACCCCGTTACAAAGACCTTATCTACGACCCCTGCCTCTTTTTGCTGTACGTACTCCAGAATAGTATTCACACTTTCTTCCTTGGCATTGGCAATAAAACCACAGGTATTGATCACTACAATATTACCCTCTTCTTCATGCACCACCTCTTTATCATTGGCACGCAGTTGACCCATCAGTACTTCTGAGTCGTACACATTCTTCGAACATCCCAGGGTCACTACGTTGATCCTATTCTTCTTTAGTGTTTTTGTTCGCATTTACTATTATTGAGGTGCAAAAATACGCAAGGTGTACCATATTTTCCCGCTTTGCACGATTTCTTTCTTTTTTTCGTTAACCCATCAGGAGCTATAAGAATCTAAATGTTAGCTATCTATGACAAAACCATCCTATTTCATCATACTTATTTTAGCCATGTCAATAATGGTGGGGTGTTCTTCAAATAATGACGAAGACACCGAAGACCCCATTGTAGATGATCCATCCGCTGATCTTTACTTCCCCCCGCTCTCTTCTTCTACCTGGGAAACTGTTTCCCCGGAAGAACTTGGCTGGAATACCAATGCTACACCTGGTCTTAATGCGCTACTGGAAGAAAAGGGAACCAAGGCCTTTATAATCCTTAAAAATGGGAAGATAGCCATGGAAACTTACTTCGGCACCTTTACCCGCGACAGTATTTGGTACTGGGCCTCGGCAGGAAAAACTTTAACCGCTTTTACGGTGGGAATAGCCCAGGAAAATAACCTTCTCAACATAGATGATCTCAGTTCGCAATACCTCGGAGAAGGTTGGACCTCTGCGGAGCCCGAAAAGGAAAATGCCATAACCATCAGGGATCAACTCACGATGACCACCGGATTGAATGAGCTGTTCTTTGACTGTGTAACGCCAGATTGCCTTAGGTACACAGCAGATGCCGGAACACGATGGGCTTATCACAATGGGCCGTATACCTTATTGGAAAGTGTAGTGAGCGCAGCAGCAGGAACTACTTTTTCTGACTATTTCAACACTGAACTCAGAGATAAGATTGGCATGAATGGTATTTGGCTGAGCACTAACGGCAAGAACAATGTCTATTTCAGCAATGCGCGTAGTATGGCGAGATTTGGCTTGTTAAATCTAAATGGGGGAAGTTGGGAAAATACCATTGTGCTGAAAGATATGAACTATATGACCTCCATGCGAAACACCTCCCAGGCAATTAACCTCTCCTATGGGTATTTGTGGTGGTTAAATGGAAAAGAAAGCTATATGGTACCCGGTTCGCAGGTTAAGTTCAATGGGTATCTTATACCGAATGCTCCTCCCAATACCTATGCGGGATTGGGCAAGAACGACCAAAAATTATACATTGTCCCGGACCAAGGGCTGGTGGTTGTAAGAATGGGAGAAGATGCCGGAGAAGACCAGGCGGGCCCTTCCAGTTTTGACAATGAACTCTGGGGTATACTCCTAGATCTTATTGGCTACTAAAAATTACTTTTATTGATATTTCTCAGGAGTCTGCCTAACCTTATTGATCTTTTCATACCCAGCACCCAACTGCAATAACGAAGCCTCCTCAAACTGTTTTCCAATAAAAGTAAGACTAATAGGTTCTCCGGTTGATTTGTATCCCATAGGAACGGTTAAAGCCGGATATTTGGCAACGGCAGCATAGGCTGCATGATAATTATTGATAGAAAGTACGGCATCTAGTTGATTGCCGTCCATGGCCTGATCAAAAAAGTTTCGTGCCTGTGCCTCTAAAGATTTTTTGAGAATCGCCAATTGCTCCATGGAGGTGGTATCCGTAACAATACCTTTAAATCTTGCCTGTCCATAAGGAATACGGAGCAGGCTATCCTGATCATTATAAGCAATAATATCGGCCACTTCTTTCACAGAAATTTCTTCCTTGTTCTTCACATGCGTTGCTATATATGCCGGAAGATCCACTTTCATATCCAGGTTCAGGATACTGCTAAAACCATCCAATGGTAAATCAGGTGGATCTAACACTATAATTTCGGCCCCGGCAGCCTTCATTTTATCCAGGGTCACTTTGTAAATGCTATCCCGTTCGAGTAAGTTGGACAAAGCGCCAAAACGTTTCCCTTTTATATCCGAGTACGATAGGCCCTGATACCATTTGTTCCCAAAATCTACAGCTACTGAACTCCTGTCCTCTGAATCTTTCCCCAACATAGCATCTAAAACGATCGCATTATCAGTTACATTTCGTGTAATGGGCCCGGGTGTATCCAGGGTACTGGAAATAGGTACAATGCCTGTTCTGCTCAGCAGACCTATCGTAGGTTTAAGTCCCACAACAGAATTTTGACTAGATGGTGATAATATAGAACCTGAGGTTTCTGTTCCAATAGCTGCGACTGCGTAATTGGCGGCCATGGAAGTACCGCTTCCTGAGCTGGAACCACCGGTTTCAAATATTTTTCTGCCATATGGATTCAAGGTTTGTCCGCCATACGCACTATAACCGACCGGGCATCCCCCGCAAAGGTAATACGCCCATTCGCTGAGATTTACCTTTCCGAGAATGAGGGCACCTTTTGCCTTAAGCTGCTCCACAATAAAGGCATCATCAGTGGTATTATTCACAAGAACAAGCGCTCCTGCCGTGGTATTCATCCCTTCGGTATCTATGTTGTCCTTTAATAGGATCGGCATCCCGTAAAGTGGATGGTTTCCTTCTTTGGGTTCCTTATCTTTTTTTCGAGCCTCCTCAACTACTTCCGTATTCAAAGCTATCACCGTATTCAGAGTGGTCTCGTTATCTAATTCATATTTATAGATCCTGTATAAATAGAACAGGACGAGTTCCTCATAAGTCATTTTTCCCTGTGCAACAAAATCCTGTATCTGGGGAATATCCTGCTCCAGGATCATTGGTTTTAAGCGTTCGTACTCCTCCTCCGAAAGTTGTGAGACTTCATCATAAAGTGGTCTGAAAATTTCATTTTTATCCAATACCCGGGACTGGATCAATTTGTAGCGCATCCGCGATATTTCATGTTCCTTATTGGCTGCGATCTCTGAGGAATCATTATAAGGCGTCCATAAGATCACTTCTTCATTTACGGTAGTATTATTTTTACAACTCCCCGCCAATAGCAGAATAAATGCCAAGTTGACTAAAACACTTAAACCTCCTTGTCTTACTTTAATTTTTTCCATCTTGCTATATTCTCTTTATTCATTCGAACAAACTCATCCTTTTCCTCTGCTTGAGCCAGGACCATAGAGCGTTGTGCCGATTCAATGGCTTGTTCATAGTTTTTCATTGCTGCCTCTACCAGGGATTTAACCCTGTAAAAATAATAGGTGTCTCCTCCTTTGGCTATCGCATTTTCAAGATACAGCAAGGCCTTTTCTGATTCAATTCCTTCTTCCTGAAAATACCTGGCGGCTTCGTAATAGGTTTGTGCACTCGGATCATTCACCAGGTTCTTTTCTATGGCCGCTGTCATGGCTTTTTGAGTGTCCACTGAAACGGGAATAGGGATCATAGTATCGCCCCATTTCAATTGCATTAAGGCGCCATTATGAGAAATAGAATCGAAAGAAATTAAAAATGTTTCCTGCCATTCTGAATTTTTCTTTGGTTCAATATGTATCCTGAAAGCATCTTCTGATGGATCGTATGCGTTGCGACCATCACCCCAATGAGATGTATTTTTATGAAAGATAATTTCCCAGGCAAGTTCCTCCGGAAAGGCGTAGAGCGCATAGGTTCCCGGGAGCAAGGTATTTCCCATGACCTCAATTTCACTGTTTACTGTAAATTTAGTGGATTCATTGGCTCCTACACGCCAAATACGACCGTAGGGAACAAGACCACCGAAAATTTGTCTGCCTCTGGCAGACGGGCGTGAGTACTCTACGGAAATTGTACTTAATCCTAAATCTTGATGAATTTTTGCAAACGGACTTGCCCTCGGATAAACAAGCTGACTCTGAACTGTGAAAGACAGCAGGAAAATAAAAAGGAATAGTATGATCTTTAATTTTCTCAACTGAAGAAGGAGTCAACAAATTCGTATTTATTAAACACCTGAAGGTCCTCAATTCTTTCCCCTACTCCTATATATTTAACCGGAATCTGGAACTGATCTGAAATACCAATGACCACGCCACCTTTTGCGGTTCCATCCAGTTTTGTTACGGCAAGGGAAGACACTTCAGTCGCCTTGGTGAATTGTTTGGCCTGCTCAAAGGCATTCTGGCCTGTTGATCCATCGAGAACAAGAAGTACTTCGTGTGGAGCATCAGGTACTACCTTCTGCATTACCCTTTTTACTTTGCTCAATTCATTCATTAAATTAATTTTGTTATGAAGTCGTCCGGCAGTATCTATGAGCACTACATCCGAGTTTTGTGCCATGGCAGCACTAAGGGTATCGAATGCAACAGATGCCGGGTCACTACCCATTTTTTGTTTAATGATAGGAACACCTACACGGTCGGCCCATACCTGCAACTGATCGATAGCAGCAGCCCGGAACGTATCTGCAGCCCCTAAAATGACAGAATAGCCATTATTTTTTAGTTGATGGGCCAACTTCCCGATGGTGGTGGTCTTGCCAACACCATTCACCCCAACGACCATGATGACATATGGCTTTTTATCTTTAGGAATATCAAAATCTGTGGCCTCCCCTACATGCGTCTCAGACAAGAGCCCTGCAATTTCCTCCCTGAGAATAAGGTTGAGTTCATCTGTTCCGAGATATTTGTCTGCTGAGACCCTTTTTTCTATACGTTCGATGATCTTGAGGGTAGTATCTACCCCAACATCGGAAGTAACCAGGATCTCCTCCAAATTATCCAGTACATCGTCATCGACTTTAGATTTTCCTGCAACTGCCTTGCCAAGTTTTGAAAAAAAACTGGTTTTCGATTTCTCAAGACCCTTATCCAGGCTTTCTTTTTTTTCTGAAGAAAATATTTTTTTAAAGATACTCATGCGTGGTATATACTAGGAGGCTCAAATATAAGAAATAAAAAAAGCCGCAATCCTGGGAGAGCGGCTTATTTAATATGCAGGAAGGCTGCTATTTTTTAGCTAGCCATTCATTTACCATTTCCGGTGACATTACCGATTCAACAAAGGTATAGGCACCACTTTTAGGCGACTTTACCATTTTGATAGCTTTTGTCAATCTTTTTGAACTTCCCTGAAGGGTTGCTACGGTCTTCTTTGCCATGATTTATTACTTTATCTCTTTATGAACAGTCATTCTTTTAAGAATGGGATTAAATTTTTTAATCTCCAATCTATCGGGCGTATTCTTTTTATTCTTGGTTGTAATATACCTTGAGGTACCTGGCATACCAGATTCTTTGTGCTCTGTGCACTCCAAAATTACCTGAACCCTATTTCCTTTTTTTGCCATGATCTATTATTTATGTGGCTTACTTCAATATTCCCTTCTGACGCGCTTCTTTCAAAACGGCAGAAATTCCTTTTTTATGGATGCTTTTAAGAGCCCTTGCAGATACTTTTAAAGTGATCCAACGATCTTCTTCCGGAATATAAAATCTTTTTTTAGAAAGATTTACATCAAATCTCCTTCTCGTTTTGTTGATCGAAAAGGAAACATTATTTCCGAACATCGCCCTCTTTCCAGTAATTTCGCAAACTTTAGACATGGTGCTCTTATTTACTTTGTTTTAAACAGGATGCAAATTTACGTCATTTTAACGGAAGCACAAAAATCTTTTTTAGAATTTTAAAATTTCTTTCTGCAACATTTCCAAGGCCTTATGAACCCCTTTTTGAACGATCCTGACTCGGTGATTTCCCATAGAAAACTCTTGTACCTGCACCCCCTTTTCTGAAGCTACAGCAATGTAAACTGTGCCAATGGGTGCCTTAGAATCGCCTTTGGTTGGGCCGGCATTTCCTGTGGTGGCCACGCCAAAATCGGTCTTTATGATCTCCCGAATATTTTTGGCCATGGCAGACGCCACTTCAGCACTTACCACAGAATGTTTCCTGATTAATGATTCAGGGACCTTCAGCAGCTCAACTTTGGTCCGGGTGGCATAGCAGATCATACTACCAATAAAATATGCAGAGGCTCCGGGCACGGAAGTGATCTGTTCAGCGATCTTGCCACCAGTAAAGCTTTCAGCCGAGGCCATAGTTAGATGTTTAGAAGCAAGCAATTTTCCAACAACAGCTTCTATAGTACCTTCTTCCTCTTCCCCTGAGATAATATCTCCTATAAGCTGATGGAGTTCAGAAGAAACGGCTTTGATTCCATTTTCCAGCACTTGTTTCTCCTGTCCCTTGGCCGTTAGCCGTAACCGCACCTTCCCAAGATTTGGCAAATAAGCTAGTTTAATATAATCTGGTAAGCTATCTTCTACACTGGCAATGCGCTCCGCAATGGCACTTTCCCCTACCCCATAGGTCATAATGGTCTTATGAATAATATAGGGTCTCTTATATTTCTTTATAAGTTTTGGAAGCACCTGATTTACCATCAGGTCTTTCATTTCATAAGGTACGCCGGGCATGGAAACAAAAACCATGTCATCTTCTTCCATCCACATTCCGGGTGCGGTTCCAAATTTATTATGTAAAACCAGTGCTTTTGAAGGCACCAAAGCCTGATCCCTGTTTACATCAGAAATTGGCGTTGAAATGTATTTTTCAAAAAGCTTTTCTACGTGAGTTAATACCTCAGCATTACGAATGAGAGTGTCATCAAAGAATTCGCAAAGGGTATGCTTGGTAATATCGTCTTTGGTAGGGCCAAGGCCCCCTGTCATTATAACAATCTGGGCCCTTGAACGCGCTTCTTTCAACGCCTCCAGAATATGAACTTTTTCATCTTGTACAGAAGTAATCTGGTATACAGAAATGCCAATTTTATTGAGTTCACTCGCAATAAAAGCGGAATTGGTATCAATGATCTGACCTATCAGGATCTCATCGCCTATTGTAATGATTTCAGCAAACATCAGACATCAAAATCTTTTCCAAGTTCTGAAATGACTTGTAGGACATCCTTTTTTAAAATGGGAAATTTAGTTTCTATCTGCTCTTTATTCTCGGCATTTTTACCAAGTGTTTCTATTTCTAATGCGATTGCCCTGGTTTGTTCCATCCCCAAAAGATCCACATTGGGCTTTATTTTATGTGCAAGCTGATACACATTTTCGTAATTTCCTTCCGCAATAGCGTGTTCAAGATCTTCGAGATCTTGCGGAACTTCTTCCAGGAATACGGTAATAACCGATAGAACGAAGTCCTCATCACCATCGGCCATCTCCTTTAATTTATCTAAATTATAGATCATCTATTTAATGTTTAAACGAAATAACTCTTTCCCTTCCAAACTTCCCGAAAGGTAGTCATTTGGACTTACTTTGCCAACACCCGCAGGGGTGCCGGTAAAGAGAATATCCCCTTTTTTTAATGTGAAAAATTTGGACACATAGCTTATAAGTTCATCAATGGACCAAAGCATTTGTGCCGTATTACCTTTCTGAACCAGCTGTTCATTTTTTGTCAATGTAAAAGAAAGATTTTTTAAATCCCTGAAGGCTGTTTTAGAAACCCAGTTCCCTATGACCGCTGCGCCGTCAAATCCTTTAGCTTTCTCCCAGGGCAGACCTTTCTCCTTTAATTGAGCCTGAAGATCCCTGGCAGTAAAATCGATCCCAAGTCCTATTTCATCGTAATATTTGTGGGCAAACTTTGGGTCAATGTGTTTTCCCACTTTTTTGATCTTGACCAACACTTCAACCTCATAGTGGATATCCCCAGAAAATTCCGGTATATAAAAATCTTGTTCCTTTGGAAGGACTGCTGAATCTGGTTTTATAAATACCACCGGATCAGTTGGTCGTTCATTAGACAATTCTTTTATGTGCTCTGCATAATTGCGGCCAATACAGATTATTTTCATTGTCTATACCCTTATTTGCTATTAGAGTTTATTGTTGAGCTTACTCAATTTTATTTGTGTGAGGACCTTTTTGGTGTAAAGGGGAAAATCGGCATTCAATATCCATCCAAAATAACCGGGCTCCTCTTCCAAAACAAATCTCACTTTTTTGCCTTTGTGTTTCCCAAAAGTGAATATCTCCTCCTCATCTTCATCGAGACCAATAAAGCCCGCAAAATCTACGCTTTGCTTATAGGTTGAAAATGCGGCAAGCTTTTTTATATTGTTTTCCAGTTCCGGATAACGTTCTAACTGTGATAACAACACCTCATAAGTAGCTTCGGTATCTGCCTTGGCGCTATGAGCATCTGTGAGTTCTTTATCACAATAGAATTTGTATGCAGCAGACAGGGTTCGCTGTTCCATTTTATGGAAAATGGTCTGAACATCAACAGATACCATGCTCTTCATATCGAAATCTATATCGGCCCTAAGCATTTCTTCGGCGAGTAGGGGAATATCAAAACGATCAGAATTAAAACCTGCCAGATCACTGTCCTTTATAAATTGATAGATCTCTTTAGACAAGGCCTTAAAGGTGGGTTCATTGGCCACCTTTTCATTGGAAATTCCGTGTATGGCCACTACCTCCGCAGGGATCTCACATTCTGGATTTACGAGCCAAGTGTGATGTACCTTTTCTCCATTAGGCGATATTTTAAGGATAGATATTTCAACGATCCTGTCTTTAGCAACATTGGTGCCTGTAGTTTCCAGATCGAAAAAGCAAATAGGTTTGCTAAGGTTTAGTTTCATTCTATTATTTTAATTAAGGCAGCTGAGGTATTTATGTAGCCTTTCTTATTCAGGACTAAATTTCCCGATTGATGTCCCAGTTCTCAAGATAATCGGCTACTGCTTTTACAAACATCCCTCCCAAAGCTCCGTTTACTACACGATGATCATAGCTATGCGAAAGAAACATTTTACTGCGAATACCTATGAAATCGCCTTCAGCAGTCTCAATGACAGCGGGTACTTTACGAATGGCACCCAACGCCAGGATCCCAACCTGTGGCTGATTGATGATTGGCGTTCCAAAAACACTGCCAAAAGTACCTACATTGGTCACCGTATAGGTTCCATCTTTTATTTCATCAGGTTTTAAGGCATTGTTTCGAGATCTGCTGGCAAGATCGTTCACAACCTTGGCCATGCCTACCAAATTCAACTGGTCGGCATTCTTAATGACAGGAACAATCAGGTTTCCATCAGGAAGGGCGGCTGCCATGCCAATATTGATGTTCTTCTTTTTTATAACCGTATCCCCTTCTACAGAAATATTCACCATAGGAAATTTCTTTAAAGCTTTTGCAACTGCTTCTATAAAAATAGGTGTAAAGGTGAGCTTCTCCCCTTCCCTTTTCTCAAAAATATCCTTCGCCTTGTTTCGCCAGTTAACTACTTTGGTTACGTCTACTTCAATAAAGCTTTGCACATGAGCAGAAGTGGCAACACTATTGATCATATGCTGGGCAACAAGTTTGCCCATGCGCGTCATTGGAATGATCTCATTACCCGAATTTGACTGGGCTGTAGTTACTTTATGTGGGATATCTGCAGTTTTCGGACCGGTAGATAAAACAGTTTCTTTCTCTTCCTTGGCCGGAGTGGTCGCCGGTTCTTTTGCCATGCCTCCATTACTTCTATTTTCCAAATATGCCAAAATATCATTTTTGGTCACCCTGCCTTCAAGTCCGGTACCCGGTATGGTCTCCAGCTCCTCAAAGGGTATTTGCTCCTGTTTTGCAATGTTCTTTACCAGGGGGGAATAAAAACGCTCTGAGGCTCCATAATCCGCAACGGGTGCTGTTACAGCCTCTTTAGCAATTGTCATTTCCTTTTCAATAGTGGTCGAAGCGACTGCGGGAACAACCTCTTCTTCCTGTTTCACCTCCTGTTTAGGTTCCGGTGAAGAAGATTCAGTACCCTCAACCTCTATAACGGCAACTGTTTGACCCACCTTAATGACATCGTCTACTTCAAAAAGCCTTTCCAGCAAAACACCTTCCACCTCACTTGGTACCTCAGAATCTACCTTATCGGTCGCGATTTCAAATACGGCTTCGTCTAATTCAATGGTATCGCCTACTTCCTTTAACCATGAAGTTAAGGTTGCTTCCGCAACGCTTTCACCCATCTGAGGTAATTTCAATTCAAACTTTGCCATATTCTTACTAACTGCCTTGTTACGTACTATATTTTTGCAAAAATACTAAATTAATAGTCTATTCTTTAAATTTTTCACACAGTTCTATCAATGTGCCTTCAGGGAATTCTCAAATGGAATTCTATTGATGATACTTCTGCCAAGGGTAATCTCGTCGGCATATTCAAGCTCATCACCTACAGAAATTCCTCTGGCTATGGTTGAAGTATTTACATCCAGATCCTGAATTTGTTTATAAATATAAAAATTTGTGGTATCGCCTTCCATGGTAGAGCTCATGGCAAAAATAAGTTCCTTGATAGAACCATTTTTAACTTTTTCTACAAGGGAGTGAATGCTTAAATCCTGCGGACCAATGCCTTCCATAGGAGATATCTTCCCTCCCAGCACATGGTACAATCCATTGTATTGACTTGTATTTTCTATGGCCATCACATCGCGGATATCCTCCACCACACAGACTAAACTTTTATCTCTTTTATGATTCGCACATATCTCGCAGAGGGCGACATCTGAAATATTATGACAATTGCTGCAAAACTTTATTTGACTGCGCAAAGATTCTAAGGAACGTGCCAACCTATCTGTCTGGGAGGCCGGTTGTTTTAATAAATGAAGCACCAATCTCAAGGCTGTCCTTTTCCCAATGCCGGGTAATTGAGACATTTCGTATACCGCGTTTTCAAGAAGCTTTGATGAAAATTCCATACCTGCAAAATTACGTACTATTTTTACTTTTTGTACTTTGCACCGGAAATTAATTTGAATGACAGCTACCCATATCCTGCTGCTAATAGGCGCCTATTTCCTGGTTCTTGTGCTTATTTCCTATTTCACAGGACGAAACGATTCTAATATCGACTTTTTCAAAGCAGGAAAGCAATCGCCCTGGTTTGTTGTCGCCTTTGGGATGATTGGAGCTTCCTTATCTGGGGTAACTTTTATTTCGGTCCCGGGATGGGTGGAGACTTCAGAATTCAGCTATATGCAGGTGGTTTTCGGCTATCTGTTTGGATATTTCGTCATTGCTTTTGTGTTGTTACCTATTTATTACCGCCTCAATGTCACTTCTATATATGAATACCTGCAGGACAGATTTGGTCCTGTCAGCTACAAGATAGGGGCACTTTCTTTCTTTATTTCCAGGGTGCTTGGGGCCTCTTTCAGGTTATTCCTTGTGGCCATTGTCTTGCAACAGTTTGTCTTTGACGCCTGGAATGTGCCCTTTGAACTCACTGTGGTACTGTCTATTTTGTTGATCTGGATCTACACTTTCAGAGGAGGAATAAAGACCATTGTCTGGACAGACACCCTACAAACCCTATTTATGCTGGTCTCCGTAGGTTTGTCTATCTATTTTATAAATCAGAAGTTAGGATGGACATTTACCGAATTCCTCAGTTCCAGTGAACTTAAAGAGTACAGTACTATTTTTTTCACGGATGATTTTTATGAAAAGAATCATTTTATTAAATCCTTTCTGGGCGGGATGTTTATCACCATTTGTATGACCGGTCTGGACCAGGATATGATGCAAAAGAATCTTACCTGCCGCAACCTGGTCGATGCCCAAAAGAATATGGTTTCGTTTAGTATCATCCTTATTGCCGTAAACTTTGTGTTTCTCTTGCTGGGTGCCTTGTTGTTTATTTATGCGCAGCGCTTTGAAGTGGCCTTACCGCTTATGGACGGTGCCCCAAAATCTGACCTGCTGTTCCCGGAGATTGCCTTAAATAGCGGCTTAGGTAGTATTGTGGCCAGTACGTTTATCCTCGGATTGATCGCGGCAGCCTATAGCAGTGCAGATAGCGCACTTACATCGCTAACCACCTCATTTTGCGTCGACTTTGTGGGGATAGAGAAAAAAGAGGAACTGGCGCAAAAACAGCTGAGGAAAAGGGTGCATATTGGCATGAGTGTGTTACTGGTGCTGGTGGTGATCAGCTTTAAATACATTCTGGACCGCAACGTCATAGACGGCCTGCTTACTGTAGCAACCTATACCTATGGGCCTTTGCTGGGGCTGTTTGCCTTTGGGATCTGTACCAAATACAAGATAAAGGACAAACTAAGCTGGGTGGTGGCCGTAGGCTGTGTGCTGCTCATCATGCTATTGGCCAACCTGCCGGCGGAAATGCTCGGCGGCTATGAGGTAGGTTATGAATTATTACCTGTCAATGGCTTATTAACATTTTTAGGGCTATGGCTGATCCGCAAACGCAAAAAGTGAAGCCTTACAATTGATTGCTACTATGGCTGATAAGTTCAGCTGTTCAAATAAAATAAGGCATGACCACTGTGTATGGACGTTGAATTATTATCTTGACGCCTGCAAATGATCCACAGACTCTTCACTAGTTTATGACCAACCAATAACCAATGATCAATGATCAATGATCAAATTCTTTAGAAAAATCAGACAAAACATGATCAAGGAAAATAAAGTGAGCAGTTATCTTTTATACGCCCTTGGGGAAATAATTCTCGTTGTGATTGGGATTCTTATTGCGTTACAAATTAACAATTGGAATGAAAATAGAAAAGCCGACATTTTAGAGAAAAACTACTATTGCTTATTACTAGATGATCTTAAACAAGATAAACTACAGGTCGAGGTACTTAAAACCTTAGTTCAAGAACGTATAGATTATTCAAATCAAATGATTTCAGTCATTCAGCAAGAACAAGCCAATGCCACTGAATTTGGTAAGAATTTAAGATATGCTATACGCTTAGGCACAAAAACATTTCAACCCAATGATGCAACATATCAAGACATAAAATCTAGCGGAAATCTCAGTATTATAAAAGACAAAACGATTCTTAAAGCCATAAACAAATATTTTAAGACTACGGACGGCTACAGCAAAACGATTCTTATGAATATGGAACTTGATTTTAACCAAATCACTAGTTTTAAAAATTGGCTCGACATAGGCATATTTAATGCTAATGATGAATTTTATAACGATCAAATATTCACAGAAGATATTAGGCAGAAACTTAGTGAAGACATTCCTCAATTTATCTCTATAGATATTAAACCCAGACTTTACAGCACTGCTCTTAGTATTGGTTTAAACAATAGACGACGATTAGAGTTATTAAACTTAATTGAAAGTGAAGTAGACGATATGCAGAATCTGCTATTACAAAAATGCAACACCAATGATTAAATTCTTCCGTCATATTCGTCAAAACCTTTTGGTAAGTGGAAAAACAGGAAAATACCTTAAATACGCTATTGGCGAAATTATTCTTGTGGTAATCGGGATTTTAATAGCCTTGCAGACTGAATACATGGAACCAAAACCGGCTGGATAGAAATGAAGAAGCACTTTTACTTGAAGCAATTGCAAAAAAAATGGATCATAACAGGTTTCAGCATCAACGCGGATTAAAACGATATTCTGAAGTAGTTAACGGAGCAAGAAAACTCATAAAATTAAGCGGAAACCCAATTCACGATAGTTCGAAAATCGACATAGAACAAAGCCTTTTCGATATAAAGAATCGATTTCTGATGGGAAAATCTAATCAAATCAGTGTCTATGATGAGTTAATTGCTTCCGGAAAGCTCAATCTTCTCAGATCAGAATATTTACGTCAGGAGTTGACGCAATTAAAGGCAAATTTACAGTTATTGGCTGCTTATGAGAACCAGCAAAACAATTTTGTGGATAACCATTTAAGTCCGGCTTTAAATAGTAAAGTAGACTATATTTCAATAACCAACCGTGCGGTAAACTATGATGGTATCAATGAGGTTGAAGATTTTGATTATAAACCGTTGTCTGTAAATGCCAATGACTATACAAAACTGTTACAAGATCGAACTATATTAAACCTATTGGCAGAATTGGTCGCCCATACCAGCACGTTATTGCCTATATACCAGCGCATAGGAGAGAATATACAGCATATTGATTCTATTGTTAAGCATTAATTCTGAACATAACTATAAATGATCAAATTCTTCCGTCACATACGTCAATCTTTAATTATGAAAAATCAAACAGGCAACTACCTTAAATACGCTATTGGCGAGATTTTACTTGTTGTCATTGGTATTCTTATTGCGCTACAAATAAACACATGGAATACAGCAAGGTTAGACAATAACAAAGAGAAAGAATATTTAATCAATATACTTGAAGATATTAAGACACAGCAGCAACTTGTAAAGGACCAAGTTGCTCATAATATTTTAATGCGTTTAAAATGCGAAAAAGCTATAAGACATCTTAATTCAAATAACATAAATGCCGATAGCATTAACCTATATCTAACTAATATAACTCGTAAAACATTTGTGGTTAGCGATCCTACTTTTCAGGATTTAAAAAGCTCTGGAAATATACTACTTATAAAAAACGGCGATCTGAGAAAAAAGATTCTGACATTCTACCAATATTTGGATTATAGTGCTTTAGTTATACAAATAAGCAACGAAAAAACAATTGCAGAGTTCAGAGATTTATTAGTAAAAGAGAATGTAGTAGATATGAACTATACAGATAGCCTTACAGTAGCTGGCGGTATTGATTTTTCCCTAAAAACTACACCTATTCTTTGGGCCAAAAAGTTACAGGAAGATAAATTAAAAAATAGAGACTTTTTGTTTATGGTATTAAACCATATCGGTCAAAGAGGAAGAACAAGTAGCGTTAATTTAGATTTAATGAAAAGAATGGAACTCAGAATCGAAAATATGCAAAGAGATATAGAAGACTATTTAAACTCATGATCAAATTCTTTCAGAAAATTAGACAAAACATGATCAAAGAGAGTAAGGTTAGTAAGTACCTGCTATATGCCATAGGTGAAATCATTCTTGTTGTGATTGGGATTTTAATCGCCTTACAAGTAAACAACTGGAATGAATACCGGAAAGACCGAATATCAGAGAAGGAATTGTACCTTACTCTAATAGAAAGTCTAGAAAGTGATTTGGAAGATGTGCAGGATAAGATAATCATTATAGACAGTGCTATAATCGCTCAGGAGATATTCATTACTAAGTCACTTAATGAAGTAGAGACCAAATACACAACAGCGGAATTATCCGATCTTATATGGAAAGTTGCCTATACCAGCTATTCCTTTTTCCCAAATTACTCTTTGTACAACAAAATCTCTAACAACAAGCAGATAGACCTCATCCAATCCAAAAGGACGCAAATGGAAATAATGGAGTTGTATGAACAGCACTATAAAGAATACAATGATCTGGACCTGAATCTTGAACAAAAGGCCCAATTTAGTCTGATCCCTAACTATTTTGGCAACATGTCATCTATGTACATAGAGAGTCAAGAAATGAATATTGATCTGTTTCGTGAAAATTATAGTACCCTCACTAAAGAATGTCGCGAGATCTACTTTCTGTCTGTTACCACCAAAAATTCTATGCGTAATTGTCAGGACAGGATAGAGTCCTTGTTGGAAGTATTAGATAATGAACTTAACAGTTTATAATCAAAAAGAACAAGGAATGATTTGCATTAGCTGCCATACAGAACACAATGAGAATTTTTGTCCAAATTGCGGCGAGAGAGCCGGGGTTAAAAAAATAGGCTTCCGTTCTATCATGGAAGATGCATTTGCTTCCCTTACCGATATGGATAAGGGGTTTCTTTTTAATATAAAAGCGCTTACAATCAACCCTCAAAAATTAATTACTGTTTATTTAATGGGGAAACGAAAAGGAATACTGAACCCAATTTCATTCCTGATCATCTCCATTTCCCTATACCTGGTCATAGAGTCTATTTTTAAAGTACCAAGAGAAATAACAGAACCAATAGTAAATAGTATCTACTACAATAAGGGAGTTCAAATTGGCAAGGCTGCAGGTGTGTTTATAAACTCTTATTACAAGTACTTTTTGATATTCACGATATTCTTACTAGCGAATTCAACCAAAATACTGTTCGAAAAATATAACTACCTGGAGCATCTGGCGATAAGTTCGTTTGTGGTTGGTCTGGCTACTTTGGCTAGTATTATTCCTTTCCTGTTACTTAATTTTAAGTTAATAGCTAACCCTGTATTTTATATTGTTATGTTCTTGCTTGTATACAGGATTTTTAAAAAAGGTTCAAGTAGGTCCGATTCATTTTTATTATCATTCACTAGTTTGTTTTTGTTTGTAATTCAGCTCTTTTCTGTAATAGCAGTAATAGGTTTAATGATGAGTAATAGTAGTTGGGGCTAAGAGGAAATAAGGAAATTCTTTAACCAATAATACGGCAGCTAATTATATACATCTTCAAATAATAGGTGGATAATTTTACGTATTGTCCAGATTGTGTTTACCACCAAAACATCAGTTATACTGCCCGGTAGCGAGCAATACCAGGGTGCAGGCAACTTCTACCTCAATACCTTCTTTCTTGAGTAGTTCGTAAAATTCAGGGTTTTCAGTCCCCGGATTAAAGATGACCCTCCTGGGTTTAAGGGCAATGATTATTTTATAATAGGCTTTTTGCCTCACCGGGTTTAAATACAGGGTAATGGTGTCTATATCATTAAAAGTATCGAATCCCGTCATAATCTTAACACCAGCCACACTACCTTCTTTAGCTCCGTAGGCTACCGTTTTCTGTGAGGCATCAACAAGTCTTTTGATGGCTATATAGCTATATCTGGAGGGCTTTAAAGATGCTCCGAATACCAAAGTCTTTTTCATAAGCAAATTATGGTGTTAAATTGTGTTAAGTACTGTAACGTATGCACGTAATTCTCGTCTCTATTAATGTACAAAGAATTCATTGAGACGCTGTATTTTTAGTTAATGGTTAGTGTTTAGTGCAGCTTAACAATGGTAGGAACCCCGGTGCGATAGTATCGGGGTTTTGTTCATTACATATCTTTTGTCAGAAGTAACTATCACCATTTAAAACTATGGAATATTTACTGGAATAAGTGTTAAATCACCATTTCTTCGTAACAAACCACGCTTCCAGACGTCATTTAAGTATCATCAATCAATCAATCAATCAAAAAACGAATCAATCATGAGAAAAGTATCATTGCTATTGGCGATGATGGTATTTGCTTCCATCAATGCCAAGACCATCCCCGAGACTCCTGAATTGAAAGAGGGAAGTATTTCCGGGAAGGTTATAGACGAATCACTCCAGGAGCCGGTCCCTTATGCCTCTATTGTTGTTAAATCTCGTATAGACAGCAGCACGATAACAGGAGGCATTACCTCTGAAAACGGGACCTTTATTATTGACAAATTGCCAGACGGAGATTTCATAGTAGAAATTCAGTATATAGGATACAAAACCCATAGTCAGGAAATTACTTTAGACAAGGGCCATCGCAAACTCGAATTGGGTACTATCAGCATTTCGGAAGAGGCAGAAGCACTTTCGGAAGTAGAACTAGTAGCAGAAAGAACCACCATTGAACAACGCATAGACAGGAAAGTGGTTAATGTAGGGAAAGATCTGACCACAGCAGGCGCCACAGCGTCCGATATCATGAATAATATACCCTCCGTGAATATTGATCAGCAAACAGGAGAACTGTCTTTACGTGGGAACTCTAATGTTAGGGTAATGGTAGATGGAAAACTTTCAAATGTTCCTGTTGCCCAACTTTTACGCCAAATTCCATCTTCCTCTATCAAATCCATAGAATTGATCACGAATCCTTCTGCCAAATATAATCCTGAGGGTATGAGCGGTATCATAAATATCATATTACATAAGAACGCCAATATAGGATTTAATGGCAATATAAATACCGGGTTAACCGTAGGAATAGAAGCCAAATACAACGCCTCTATGGATTTGAATTACCGCAATGGCAAATTCAATCTCTATGGTAATGCCGGCACCAATATTGGAAAGTATGTTAATGATGGGAATATCTACAGAGTCGTCGAGAATTCTCAACAATTCTTTGAATTCCTGAACAATAACAAATCCTATTTATTTAAGGTTGGATTCGATTTTTATCTGAATGACAAAAATACCTTGTCCTTTTTTACCAACCAGAATATATTTAATGGCAGGGCACAGGGTTTCACAGAAGTTCTGTATTACGATGACCCCATTCTGAACAACACTCAAACTTTTATCCCTATTAATGACAATCATAGTGAACAATACAATTTTGACTACAAATTAGACTTCAAAAAAGAAGGACATAATCTTGAACTCGAAATAGATCATAATACTTTTGAAGACGATGAAGAATCTACATTTCGAATTACAGGCAATTCCTTATTTCCTGATTACAAAGACTTTGTGGATACACGAAGAACTCAAACCATAGCCAATTTGGATTATGTGAATCCACTAGACTCCATCTCTAAAATTGAGGCCGGACTTGAAAGTAGAGTTTTCGAAACAAAGGTAGATTACAGTTCTACCGGACTTTCATTGGATGCGAGCGGCAATTTGAGACCTACTACTCCGACAGCCTTTGTTTATGGAATGGACATCTATTCTGCCTATGCCACTTTTGGACAAAACTATAAGAAATGGTCTTATCAGGTAGGATTACGGTTAGAAGATGTTACCGTAAAGGCAGATACAAATAAAGTTAGATCTTTCGAAGATAAATACACACAATTTTATCCCTCTGCTTTTGTAACATATTCCCCCAATGAAAAAGACCAATTTCAGATAAGTACCAGCAGAAGAGTTGACAGACCCGGATTAACACAAGTGAACCCTATTAGGGAATGGTCTACCCCTTTAATTTCTTCCTTTGGCAACCCAAACCTGGTGCCCCAATTTACCACATCATTTGAGGGCAATTATACAAAGCGACTTGAAAAAGGTAGTATTACAGCAGGGATCTTTTACAGAACTATTGAAGATGAGATCAATAGGGCTGTATACGTAGATAGGATAGATCTCAACAAACTGATCCTAACTTATGATAACTTCGATAATACCTCGGCCTATGGAATTGAAGTCTCATCTAATTACAAACCTGCGAAATGGTGGAATGTCAATGGGAGTTTTGATCTGTATTCACAAACTCAACGTGGAGTTACTGAGCGATTAGAAGGAAGCAATTCGGGTGCCACAACAAATGATATTGTAATTGATGAAGTGGAAGTGCAAAACACCGCCTATAACTTTAGAATAAACAATAGTTTTACAGCCACAAAGCAACTTACATTTCAGGTATTTGGATTTTATCGCGGGCAAAATCAGAATATTCAGTTCACCGTAGAACCCATGTATTTCGTAAACCTTGGAGCCCGGTATAGTTTTGCTGATGGAAAAGGAACCTTTAGCCTCAATTTTAACGATGTATTCAATACCATGCGGTTCGCATTTGATGGAGAAAAACCCTTTTTGCAAACAGGCACTTTTAATTGGGAAAGCCAGAATGTATATATAGGGATCTCATACCGTTTTGGAAGTGGAAAAAACAGAGCTTCCAGACGAAAAAATCGGGATGATAATACAAAAAAAGGAAGCGGAGGTATCCTTTAAAATAGATTTGGTCCTATTAAATTGAGTCTTGGGTTGGTGACTCCTTGAAGTAGGTTCCAATAACACCCCGGCATATAAGCCGGGGTTTTATGATTTATGATATCAGATATTAGTAGTCAGCCCGTCTAGGCTTGTTGTATTCTTTTTGGCCCTATATTCCCTCAGACCCTCCTCACCTTTGCCCTGGCCCATTGAAGAAGTTCATCCCGTTCCCTTTCATAAGCCATCAGGGGCACCCCCATTCCACATGATATCTGGACCAACTCAATCTTCACCTCAAAGACCTGGCGGGTACCGGGGAGTCTCGGGAAATTCTAATGCCATTTTAGTAAATTCAGGGTCTCTGGGGTGAAATACTCTGGCCTTTCCATAAATTCGAACAATTTTCGGAGCTCCCTCAAAAGCACAAAACATCAGGGTGATTCTATGGTCGTGTAACAGGTGCGTGGCAGTTTCATTACCACTACCGGTCAGATTCAACCACAAGATCGTTTGCTCATCTTTTACCCTAAAAGTGTCCATTCCCTTTGGAGACAAATTAATTCGCCCTTCTTTCATGGCCGTGGCCACAAAAAATAACTTTTGAGCTGAAATAAATTCTTGAAGCGATGGTGTTAACTTGCTGAGCTGTTTTCCCATGGTTCAAAATTTTTAAATAGAAATTACCATCGTATGATTACACTTCCCCAGGTAAATCCACTTCCAAAGGCCGCCAGAACCACCAGGTCGCCTTCTTTTATCTTATCTTGCTCCCAGGCCTCTGTTAAGGCAATGGGAATGGAGGCCGCCGTGGTATTACCGTATTTCATGATATTGTTATGGACCTGGTCATCTGTCAGCCCAAATTTCTTCTGTATGAATTGTGAGATTCGCAGATTGGCCTGATGAGGGATCAGCATATCAATATCAGTTACTTCTAATTTATTCTTTTTAAGCCCTTCCATAATGACCTCGCGAAAAACGAACCACTGCATTTTTAAATACCAATTGTCCATTCATATACGGGTAATAAGAAACATCCTCAGGATCGTTGTCCTTCAATATGTCTGTTACCCAACGATGGCCTATTCCAGGTGCCAAAAGTGAGAGTTCTTCTGCAAACTGCCCTTCTGAATGTAAATGTGTAGACAGGATTCCCTTTTTAGGATCCTCTTCGCGCGTAAGTATTGCTGCCCCTGCTCCATCACCAAAAATTACTGACACTCCCCTGCCTCGTGTTGTAAAGTCGAGTCCGCCGGAATGCAATTCTGACCCTATCACCAAAATATTCTTGTACATCCCACTTTTAATATATTGGTCGGCCACGGAAATAGCATATACAAAACCGGAACATTGATTTCTTACATCCAGAGCTCCTACTGTTTTAATATCCAGATCTCGTTGCACCAAAACCCCGCCCCCTGGAAAATAATAATCCGGACTTAGGGTTGCAAAGACTATAAAATCGATGTCGTCCTTGTCAATCCCCGCTCTTTTAATAGCAATTTTGGCCGCTTTTACACCCATGATAGTTGTGGTATCTTCCCCTTTATTACGTGCCTCCGTTCCTTAATACCGGTGCGCTCTTGTATCCAGGCATCGTTGGTATCCATCAGCTTGGAAAGATCGTCGTTGGTCACTACATTTTCCGGCACATAAAAGCCAAGACCCGATATTCTTGAGTTGTACATAAATGGTAGATTTTCTTTTAAGACCAAAGAGAGTGGCTTTGACCTTTGTTTAGTTTTGTAATTCTAAAATACCCATTCTCAGGAAGCCTTCCTAGTAAATGCATAAAAGATTAAGTGCTTTCTATTTATAAGTAGTCAATTCCCCTTTGGCCACTTTTATTTTTAAGGGGAATTTTAGTACCTTCCTCTTCCATCAAATTCACACATATGAAACTAGTTAGCATCCTATCGAAATCCATTCTTTCTTTTATTGATCCCCTTTGCCCTTACAATCGTGTCGGCTCAGGAAAAACTGACCTATCAAAAACCTTCGCAGGAGATCCTGGAATTGGTGAATGCACCATTGGCTCCATCTGTCAGTGTTACAGATAATGGCGAATATATGCTCTTACTTTACAGAGATCCCTATAAAAGTATTCAGGAATTGTCTGAAGCTGAGATGCGGCTGGCCGGGTTGCGGATCAATCCCGTGACCAATATTGGTAGCCGGACAAATTATTACAACAATATCAAAATAAAATCGACTTCCGGAAAGGATGTAATTCAAGTAACAGGTCTACCCGAAAACCCCCGACTCGCTAATTTTAGTTTCTCCCCGGATGAATCCAAGGTTGCTGTGACCAATACCACGCCTGAAGGTGTCGAAGTTTGGGTCCTAGACATTGCTTCCGCCAAAGTGAAAAAGATCACGGAGGCAAAAGTGAACGCCAATCTCGGGGATGTCATTAACTGGTTCAAAAATGGAGACGCACTTTTGGTTAAAATGTTACCAGATTCCAGGCAAGCAACTCATAGATCAGGCATCAGCAGTACCGGAGGGCCCAACGATTTCCACCAACGATGGGAAGAAAGCACAAAACAGAACCTACCAGGATTTGCTGACCAACCCCTCAGACGAATTCAACTTTCAACAACTCGCCTTATCTGAATTGTACAAAGTATCGCTTGATGGTACCATTTCCTTATGGAAACCAGCAGCCATGTACAGAAACATCAGTTTTTCTCCGGACGGATCATATGTCATGGTCCTAACCGTTGAAAGGCCATTCTCCTACCTGGTGCCTTACTACCGATTTCCATCAACGACCACCATTTATACCCAAGATGGAGATTTGGTCACCACTCTTTTAGAAGTTCCGTTGATCGAAGATCTCCAAAGGGATTTATGGCAGAACGAAAGGGAATGAGAGACATTAGCTGGCGTGCAGATCACAATGCCACCTTGATGTATGTAGAGGCCTTGGATGAGGGTGATCCTGATATTGAAGTACATTACCGGGATGCCGTGTACGTGCTGGATGCTCCATTCACCGGGAAAGGAGACCTCATCCTTAAAACAATCAACAGATTTCAGCTATATAAACTGGGGAGACCGATAATGTGGCCATAGCCACATGATTATTGGTGGAATACCAGAAATACTAAGACCTATATCTTTGATCCCTCCGATGCTGAAACCGAAAGCCCAAAATAATTTATGATCGCAATTATCAGGACGCTTATAGCGATCCGGGATATTTTGTGATGAAACGAAATAAAAATGGCAGCAGGGTACTCTCTGATTGACGATAAGAACAATGCATTTCTTCTGGGTGATGGCTACACGGAAAATGGGCAGTTCCCATTTGTAGATCAGTTAAATCTGAGACACTTAAAACTGAAACGACTCTACGAGTCAAAACTGACAGACAAAAAAGAAGATCTTAGGGACTACAACGTCTGACAAAGGATGAATTGCTGGTGAGCATTGAGTCTAAAAGCGCATATCCAAATTATTATTACAAACATCTGAAGAAAAGAAAAGAGCCTACGCAATTAACTTTTTTTGAAAATCCATTTAAAAGTATTGAAGATGTTCACAAAGAAGTGATCACCTATACCAGGGAAGACGGACTTGAATTAAATGGCACTTTGTATCTACCGGTTGGTTATGATAAGAATTCAGGAGAAAAAATGCCTATGATTCTTATGGGCATATCCGAGAGAATACAAGGACAAAAATAGTGCGTCACAGAATACCACAAAATCCGAATGAATTTACATATCCATACTGGGGTTCTCCGGTATATTGGGTTACCAAAGGTTATGTAGTATTGGATGATGCTGCCTTTCCTATTATTGGGGAAGGGGAAGAACAACCCAATGATACCTTTAGAATCACAATTGGTTGCCAATGCAAAGGCTGCTATCGATGCTGTAGACGCAATGGGATATATCGACCGCGATCGTGTTGGCGGTTGGAGGTCACAGTTATGGGGCTTTTATGGTAGCCAATTTATTGTCCCATTCCGACCTTTTTGCCGCCGGGATAGCGCGCAGTGGGGCTTATAACAGAACACTTACTCCATTTGGTTTTCAAAGTGAAGAACGGAATTATTGGGAAGCACCAGAGATCTATTACACCATGTCTCCTTTTATGCATGCCGATAAGATGAAGACCCCGCTTTTAATGGTGCATGGGGTGGCGGATAATAATTCAGGGACCTATCCTATGCAAAGCGAACGCTATTTTAATGCTTTAAAAGGCCTTGGCGCCACCGTACGTTTGGTGATGCTTCCGAAAGAAAGCCATGGGTACGTGCCAAAGAAAGTATTCTTACACCTCTTATGGGAACAAGATCAATGGCTAGAAAAATATGTTAAGAACAAAGGTAGCCAATACCGAGGAAGGGACGCGGTAAGACGAGCGTTACAGATATTTTTTATAAGAATTAACCACCACCTTCGCTTTTAAGTCGTGAAGCAGGTTATACAGACCAAAAAACGTTCGGTTGATATAGAGAAAGTGACGAGATCCCCTATTTCCGTTCATCTTTCGGATTTGTTCATCTTTGGAATACCGCTGACTAAGATCCGCAATACGTTCCCAAAAGGTATCTGAGCCAAAATCGAAATTTTCCTGGTTAAAGGGCATGGTAAACAAGTGTCAGTAATTCCTTAAACAAGGCCTTAAAAAATAGTCGTTCTTCCTCGGTATCCCCTGGGGTAAGAATTTCCAATTCGTTCAGTTTATTTTCAAATAAGGTTCGTTCTCAATGATCTCTGTTCTGGCTAATTCAAAATAGGGAATATAAAACTCATCTGGCACCTCTTTTATACACCCAAAGTCGATCGCAATAAGCGAATTGGATTCGCTCACCAGAAAATTTCCCGGATGAGGATCTGCATGTACTTTGCGTAGACCATGCATTTGATACATATAAAAATCCCATAGGGTCTGTCCAAGCTGATCTCCAACTTCCTCGGAAAATGGTCTTTGGGTGAATTCACTTAAATGTGTGCCTGCATCCAGTCCATCGTAATGATCCGTTCACTGGAAAGGTCCTTATAATATTTTGGAAATTGGAGGTTTGGCAGGTGACGGCAAGCCTCTGATATTTCTTCGCTTTGTTGCAATTCAAGAATATAGTCGGTCTCTTCAAGCAATTTATTTTCCACTTCCTGGAAATATTTTTCCGAATCTTTCCCTTTAGATTGAACATCCGGGTGGCGATGGGCTTTACCAGGGCAAGGTCTGAAGAAATGCTCTGCGCAACACCGGGATATTGAATCTTTACGGCAAGTTTATTTCCGTCCTTCTCGGCGTTATGAACCTGTCCTATACTCGCGGCATTGATCGAATTCTTTTCGAAAGTATCGAATACGTCTTCGGGAAAAGAGCCCTAGATATTTCTTAAAGGTCTTTCTTACCAAGGGGGCTGACAAGGGAGGTACCGAAAACTGTGCCAACGAAAAGCGCTCTACATAGGCTCTTGGCAGCAGGTTTTTCTCCATGCTGAGCATCTGCGCTACTTTTAAGGCACTTCCTTTCAAGCTTTTTAAGCCATCGTAGATATCGGAGGCATTATCCTCGTTCAGCTCATCCCGGGTTAACTCGGAATTAACAAACTTCTTGCTGTAATATTTTACATAATTCCCGCCAACTTTCACACCAGTTTTAACTAATTTGCCCGCCCGCTCAATTTTTCCCGTTGGGATCTTATCCAGTGTTTTCATATTTATTGGTGCTTATAAAATAAAATTTTAGCCCATGTTTTCTTTGTACAGAAACTTCCCAAAATCGAGAATACTGTCAAGCGGGGTATTGTCGAAGACATCAAAAATTGTTTGAACTGACTTTTCGATGGCGATATCTGTTTTTTCAAATGAAGGTGATGAATCATCACTCCAAAATTTTAAAAGAAACAAAAATTGGAACCAGGCACCCTCTGAGAATAAGGCAGGATTATGTTTGGAGATCTTATATGCTTTTGTTTCGTTCCCTTCCTCAATAAGTTCTGCAGCGAATCCTTTGATGTGCTTTCTCAAACTCTTCAATTGCTCCATTTTCTTTAACATAAAGCCCTGTTGATTTAAAGTAAACAAGACATAGCTTCTGTTAAGAGTAAGCATTTCGAAGAAAGTAAAAAAGAACGTAAGCATCTTATCCTTATTGGAAAAACCAACAAACTCTTTATTCTTTTCAATTAGGGTTATGGTATTTGTAAAGAAAGTTTCCCAGATTCCTTTCTGCAGATTTTCGATGGAGCCAAAATGAGTATAAAATTGATCTTCCGTAAGGTCTATGGACTTACATAACTTATATACAGAGACAGGCACCTTTTCGTGTTCCAGCACATATGTCATATATCCTGAAATGATTTGATCTTTTACAGCGGTAGCTTTGGATTTTTTAACTGCCATTTCAATTATTTTTGTCTAATCAAAATTACTATTTTATAAACATTTAAGTGTTAAGAATATGCGAATAATGCGTCTGAAGTAAAAAAGCGTGCTTTCAAGTGAAAACACGCTTTCTAACAACCTAACCAATTAATAAACAAACTGATCACTAAAATCAATTTTACTTTTTCATAGCAATGATTAATTCGCAATCACAAGACAAATATAACTAATGTTTAATTATTATTACTATTCATTAAACAAAAATAATTGTTAAAGTTTTGCTTATGTTAATCATAGAAATAAAATATGTGTCAGTTTGTCACACTTGTCCCCTATGGTACTTTTTTTGACCTAGGTAGGGAGATTAATCTATAAAAATTAAAAAATGGCAACAGGTAAGATCAATGTTTCTGTAGAAAATATTTTTCCGCTTATTAAAAAATTCTTGTACAGTGACCATGAAATATTCCTAAGAGAATTGATTTCGAATGCGACAGATGCAACCTTAAAACTTAAGCACCTGAGTTCTATTGGCGAAGCTAAGGTGGAATATGGCAATCCGTTGATCGAAATTAAGGTAGATAAGAAGGGCAAAAAACTTCATATCATTGACCAGGGAATCGGGATGACGCCAGGAAGAGGTTAAAAAATATATTAACGAGGTCGCCTTTTCAGGGGCCGAAGAATTTTTGGATAAATACAAAGAGGCAGGAAAAGATACCGGTATCATAGGACACTTTGGTCTTGGATTCTATTCCTCTTTTATGGTGGCCAAAAAAGTTGAGATCCTTACCAAGAGTTATAAGGAGGAAGCATGCAGCACACTGGAGTTGTGACGGCTCTCCTGAATTTACCCTGAAAAAAGGAAAAAAGAGGATCGGGGGACCGAGATTATCTTACACATTGCAGATGATTCCACGGAATTCCTGGAAGAACAACGGATTCGTGAGTTGCTTACCAAGTACAACAAATTTATGCCGATTCCTATTAAATTCGGAACACGCACCGAAACCCTTCCCAAACCTGAAGGAGCGAAAGAAGAAGATGCAGGCTCCAACCAAAGAAGTAGATGATATCATCAATAATCCCAATCCTGCCTGGACAAAAAAACCGGCTGACTTAAAAGAAGAAGATTACAAGTCCTTTTACAGGGAGCTGTATCCTATGCAGTTCGAAGAACCGCTGTTTAATATACACCTGAATGTAGATTATCCTTTTAACCTCACCGGAATCCTTTACTTTCCAAAACTGACCAATGATCTGAATATTCAAAAAGACAGAATACAACTCTATCAGAACCAGGTGTTTGTTACTGATAATGTCGAAGGCATCGTTCCGGAATTCCTCACAATGCTGAGAGGGTGTCATAGACTCACCTGATATTCCATTGAATGTTTCCCGTTCGTATTTGCAGGCCGATGGGGCTGTAAAAAAGATCTCATCCTATATCACAAGAAAAGTGGCCGATAAACTGACCTCCCTCTTTAAAGACAATCGGGAAGGATTTTGAAGCCAAATGGAACGACATTAAGATCGTTATTGAATACGGCATGCTTTCTGAAGAAAAATTCTTTGAAAAAGCCGATGACTTTGCCCTCTACCCAACCGTTGATGGGAATTATCTTCACTTTTGAGGAACTCAAGGAAAAAAAGCAGCTTTACAAACGGATAAAGATGATAAACTGGTAGTATTGTACGCCTCTGACAAAGAAGCGCAGCACAGTTATATAGAAGCCGCCAAAGCCAAAGGATATGAAGTACTTATTAATGGATTCTCCCATCGTTGGACATCTTCTTCAAAAATTGGAAACCTCCAAGGAAAAGGTCTCTTTTGCACGGGTAGATGCGGATCATCTTGATAACCTGATCAAAAAAGAGGAAACTCAGATCAGTAAACTTTCAGACGAAGAAAAAGAGCAACTTAAAAACTCAAATTGAAGAAGCCGTCGGCGAAAAAGGGTATACAGTACAACTAGAAGCCATGGACAGCCAGGCTGCTCCTTTTATCATCACAGAACCGGAATTTATGCGCAGAATGAAAGAAATGCAGCAAACCGGAGGAGGTATGTTTGGCATGGGAAATATGCCAGATATGTTCAATCTGGTGGTCAATACCAATCATGAGTTGGTAGGAGAGATTTTAAATACAAAAACGGCCAAGAAACGGGAACGACTTATTAATCAATCGCTCGACCTTGCCAGACTTTCTAAAGGTCTCTTAAAAGGTGAAGCACTTACTAACTTTATCAAACGCAGTTACGAAATGGTGAAATAATTTTAAATTATTTTTCTAAAAGGCCGCTTTATCGAGCGGCCTTTTTATTTTTACGAAATGAATGAACCCTGGCATCTTTACGCAATGGCTATTATGTATATCGTTGCAGGTATACTTCATTTTGTAAAACCCAAAGCCTATATGAGGATCATGCCTAAGTACCTTCCTTATCACAAGGAATTGGTATATGCAAGTGGGTTGGCTGAAATAGCCCTTGGGATCGGTTTGTGCATACCTCAACTCAAAAATATTGCCATTACAGGCATCATTTTAATGTTGCTGGTCTTTTTACTGGTCCACTTCTACATGCTGAAAGGCGAAAAAGAAGGAGCAGGTATTCCCAGATGGATACTGATATTCAGAATACCGCTACAATTCGGCTTGATGTATTGGGCCTATTGGTATTTATAATATTAGTCTCCCTTTCTGGATTAAAATAATACCTGTTTTTTTGCCCAACTTTTCTTTAGCCATACAATTTGAATAGCTACAGCACTAACAAAGGTCAGAAATGAAAAAACTAAAATATTACTTCTTCCAATAACCGGTAAATGTCCTATTATTTCTGAGATTGAAGCTGCTCTTAGAAATGATAAATATCCAGGGAGAAGAGTCCCCTGATCCCCATAATCATACCCAAGGACTAATAAGATAGACGCAAGCAATACAATAAGGATCCATGATGCCCTTGAAAATACTGGTGTATGCACAATACGGCTCCTAACACTAGCGGTTGCCTTGATCGTCTTAAGTACACTAGCTGTAAATTGATCATTTGGCTCTTCCAGGGGAATATCTTTGGCAAGTTGTCTTAGGAAGTCATCCAGTTCTTTATCGTTATCTGTGCTCATAGTACATCATTTTTTCTTTTAACAGGGAAGTGTTCAACAGATTAGCTAATTGTTTTCTCCCTCTGTACAATCTTACTTTTATGGTTTGCAGACTCAATGGAATAATCTCCGAGATTTCTCGGAGAGAGAGGTCCTCAAAATAAAACAAGGTTATGATGGCCGCATCTTCCTCTGATAAACGATCTATGGCCGCTTTAACCAGACGGGACCGATCTTGCTGCTCCAACTCTATGAGCACCTTGTTCATCACCTGCAACCCTTCAGGTTTGCTTAAGTTAATAGAAACAGTATCTACAGTGCGTTTCTTTTTCTTAAGATGATCCAAACTGTGGTTATATGCTATTTTATACAACCAGGTAGAGAATTTAGCATCGCCTGCATAGGCATCTAACGCTTTGAAAGCCTTTACAAAGGTATCCTGCGCCACTTCCTCTGCATCTTCCTTATTTCTCAGGAGTCGGCAAGCCAGCGTGAATACCATATGCTTATATCTGTCTATAAGTACTCCAAAGGCCTTCATATCGCCCTGGAGGGTCTTGCCCACTAAATCCGAGTCCTCTAATTGCCTCATTTGTTCTATAAGACGGTTAACTTCCCAAATAGGTTACAGGAAATTTTAAATAAAATACGGTATTCCTGTAACCTATCCTATATTTCTGCCGTCATACCTCTAAAACAAGGTTTAATTAACACACATTAACATGGGAGGAGAAGTTTTAGTTTTTATTAGTTTATTTCTGGTAGTTTTTGGCATCTGTTATCTTTATTTTACAACACGTAACAAAGAACGGCTGGCATTGATAGAGAAAGGCGCTGAGGCCAGTATTTTCGTAAAAGGGAAACGCGAAGCGACCGCCCCATTCTGGAAAGTGCTTATTGTAAATTTAGCATTATTACTGATGGGTATAGGGGTCGCCATTTTCATTGCTTCTTTTTTGGCAAACGCCTTAGGATTAGATGAAGAGGTAGCTTACCCGGGAACAATTTTTCTGATGGCCGGCGTTGGTTTATATCTGGGTTTTACTCTTACCAAAAAGCTGGAAAAGGAAGGCTGAAAAAAAGTCGACAATTTTAAAAAACCACTGCTCAATTGAGGAGTGGTTTTTTATCTTTATCCTATGAAGGTACTTTCTACTAACATAGGACAACCTACCTCCTTTTCCTGGAAAGGAAAGATCGAAGAAACAGGAATCTTTAAATACCCTACAGAACATTCCATTTTTCTGGGATCTTCAAAAGTAGATAAAGACACTGTCACCGATCGCAAGCATCACGGAGGAATTTTTAAGGCATGCTATCTTTTCTCTGCCACCCAATACCCGTTTTGGCAGGAACACTATCCCTCTCTTTCTTGGGATTGGGGCATGTTCGGGGAAAATATTACCATAGATTCTATGCCTGAAAAAGATCTTATCATAGGGTCTGTGTATACCCTAGGCAGTGCCATAGTGCAAATAACGATCCCACGAGAGCCATGTTATAAACTAGGAATCCGATTTAAGGATCAGGAGGTCATAAAAGCCTTTGTGGACCACGGCCATCCGGGCACCTATGTAAGGGTATTAAAAGAAGGGACTGTAAAAAAAGGAGATGCTTTTTTATTACAAGAGAAGGCAGATCACGAACTAAACATCTCGGATTTTTATAAGATGCTCTACGCCAGAGAAAAAAATCAAAATCTATTGAAACAAGCGCTTAGAAATGATGCCATCCCGGAAAAGACCAAAAACAAATTGAGCAGGTATCTAAAAAAAGGGCCCTGAGGGCCCTTTTCGCTAAAAAAACTAAACTTACTTAACTACGTAATACTCAGAATACGTCTCGTTTCCGTCCTTTACAACTACTTTGTAACTGTCCTTTACGGCACTGCTAAAATTAAATACTTTCTCTACTACCAATTTTTCTTTAAGCGTTTCCTTAAATACTATCCGGTTGTCACTATCAATCACCTGAATACGAACATCTCCCATTTCCTGGTTGAAGAAGTTCATAAAAAGTTTGCCGGATGACTTCCTGAAATATGGCTTGTGATCACCTTTTACACTCACACTAGCTCCATTGTTTTGAATACTTGAAACAGAAGGGGTTGTATGTGCAAAACTTAAGGCAGTTGCGAATAATAAAGCAATGGCAGTAATACTTTTTAATGTTTTCATGTTTCTTGTTTTTTAGTTACTAATTAAACTCAGGACAAACTTAGTCCGGGAATAGAAGGTGTACTACTGCATATTTTTCCTAATTTCTGTTCTATTTTAACCAAAATACGTGTTAATAATTAGTTAATTGGTAAAATACCATATAATTTGGGTAATTTTGCAAAGTTACTTCCTTATAGAGGAGTAGTAATTTTACATTGTATAAGAGTAACTATGATGCAACAAAAACCTACTTTCGAAGCCATTGCCCCAGATTTTGGTAATTCATTCACCTACCAGAAATTTGATGAGGACAGGCTTAATAAGAATAATGTTTGGCATTATCACCCCGAAATAGAACTCGTCTACGTAAATGGAGGCGCAGGAAAGCGCCAAATCGGTAGTCATGTTTCCTATTATACCAAAGGTGATCTTATTCTTATTGGGAGCAATCTGCCGCATTGTGGCCTTACAGATAAATTAACCGGAAATAAAAAAGAAACGGTGATCCAAATGAAACAAGACTTTTTGGGTAACGACTTCTTTAATATTCCTGAAATGAAACATATTCAGTCCCTATTTACCTTAGCGGCCGGCGGCATAGCCTTCTCGGGTAAAACCAAAAGAAATATTGGTGAAAAGATGGAAGTGTTGGAATATCAAACCGATTTTCAACGGTTGTTGTCTATCCTCAATATTCTTAATGAACTAGCATCCTCTGAAGAGTACAAAATCTTGAATGCTGCCGGATTCTCTTTAAAAACAGAAGTAAAGGACAACGATCGCATTAATGTTGTCTTTAATCATGTAAAACAGCATTTTAAGGAAGATATCTCTCTGGATGAAATGGCAGATATGGTAAGTATGACCGTGCCTTCCTTCTGCCGATACTTTAAAAAGATCACCAATAAGACCTTTGTACAATTCGTAAACGAATGCCGCCTGGTCCACGCCTCAAAACTGTTAGCGGAACAACCAATAAGTATTACCGAAGTTTGTTTTGAAAGTGGATTTAATAATTTTTCACACTTCAACAAGTCCTTCAAAGCCTTCACAGGCCGCAACCCCTCAGAATATAGAAACGAGCTTAAAAAAGTAATGATCTGATATAAAAATGGCGCTTGATTCCTATAAAATTGGCCTGCCACAGAGTGATATATACTATATACCTCACTTTCTTTCCCCTGAGTATGCCACAGAACTTATGAGCAGCCTAAGGGAAACCATTGCCTGGCAACAAGATGATATTACCGTTTTTGGCAAAACATACCCCCAACCGCGACTTACGGCACTTTATGGCGAATAACCTGCAACCTTATACGTACTCTAATATTACCATGTACCCTCATCCCTTTACAAAGGAATTGGAGGAAGTAAAATTAAACATAGAGTCCTTATCTTTCTTCCACCGTTTTCACAAGTTGTCTGCTGAATCTTTACAGAGATGGGAAGGATAGTAACGGATGGCATGCAGATGACGAAAAATCGCTGGGGCGAGATCCGGTGATCGCTTCCGTTTCTCTGGGTCAGGATCGATTTTTTCATTTTAAACACAAACAAAATAAGACCCTGAAGCATAAAATGCTATTAAATCACGGCAGTTTGCTGATCATGAAAGGGAGTACCCAACATCACTGGCTGCATCAGATTCCCAAGACCAGCCGAAAAATTGGCGAGCGTATAAACCTCACTTTTCGGGTAATTAAATAATATCATGGCATTTTAATATCTTTGCCCGGCTATGAAATCAGAATTTACAGAAAGAGAATTAGATCGTATCATTGAAATGGCCTGGGAAGACCGCACTCCTTTTGAAGCTATCAGCTTCCAATTTGGGATCACGGAACAAGAGACCATAGAGATTATGCGAAAGGAGATGAAACCAAGTAGTTTTAAAATGTGGCGTAAACGGGTACAGGGCAGGGCTACAAAACATGCGAAATTAAGGTCGGGATCCGTCGGGCGTTTTAAAAGTAGTCTTCAGCGTTCCATTTCCGGAAACAAAATTTCTAAACGCTAATCGAAAAGTGTATTTAGGACTGCGGCTAATCTAACCCCTCCTTTTAGCAATTGATCCTCCACAGTGTACCAAAACTTATAACTGTACTTATATCCCAGTTTTTCTCCATTTTCCACAGAAGCATAGAGTTGATTTGCCAGTACATGAGATTCTTCCACCCAATCTAAGACATTTCCTTTTTGTAATTCAAGGCGCTCTTTTCTGCTAAGACATGGCATGTTATCTGCCAGCTCGGTATAGCTCATTCCATTGTGATCAATAAGATTTGTATCCCATAATCTATGCAGGTTACTCCCCTGCCCGAACCATTGAATTTGAATATCATTCCCACCTCTGTTTTCTTCCCAACCAGCATGTAAGGGTTGATGGAGATCACCAATAAAATGAACCAACATCTTTAGAAAAAATTCCTTTTCTGACGCAGAGGTTAAAGGATTTTTTACTTTTTCCATACAGGTCCGTATCGCTACCACTATATCCCCATCCTGACTTGGTTGTGCATCTCCATATTTCTCCTCAGCCCCGTAATTCACATAATGCCAAGGATAGTATTTATTAAACAAGGTATCCGATTTTATGTCGTCCGCAAAATTTGCCACAGAGGCCAAACTTTTTCCATCAAGAATGCGCTTGATCATTTTTTTTGCTCTCCTGTTCAGGTGCATTTCGGCTACCTCTCCTACTACCCTGTGCCCTGTTTTACCCCATACGGGTGGGTTTGCCAGCGTTATTTGTGAAACTAAAAACAATAGGAATAAACCTCTCTTCATCTCTTTTACTTTTTGTCAAAAATAGAGAATCGGACGTAAAGCCAAAGTTAAATATTGCTAGTAAATAAGGTAAGTTACCTTCTAACTGAATTTTAGGATTACTTTAACGATTAATTCTGTTAAATTTGCCCGAATGCTAAACACATATACCATAACTAAAAAGTGGGGCCTCCCGGCCATTCTATTTATACTGTGTATGCAGGTAGTCTCTAGCCAGAATAACTTTTCTACCAAACAAAAATCCTTTACAGTAAAATACATTCAGGATTTTATCTTACTAGATGGGATCCTGGATGAAGCCATATGGGAAGAAGCCGAGAGTGCCAATAATTTTTGGGAATACTTTCCTGTAGATTCTATCCAGGCCATGGAGCAAACAGACATAAAAATGTTCTATGATGACAACAATTTGTATATAGGGATAACGGTCTATACGAAAGGTACTGACTATGCTATTGAGTCCTTGAAACGCGACTTCAGGGCGGGGAACAGCGATAATATTACCCTCCTTTTTGACACTTTTAACGACGGCAACAACGCCTTCCTTTTTGGTACAAATCCTTACGGTGTAAGAAGAGAAGGCCTTGTATCTGGTGGTGGATTAGACCTAAGGGGATTTACCATTTCCTGGGATGTAAAGTGGAGGGGAGAGTCTAAGATATACGATGATTACTACACCTCAGAAATGATTATTCCCCTAACCTCATTTAAATTCCGCGAAGGGGAAACGAAATGGCGTTTTAACAGCTATCGCTTTGATACCCAGAGTAATGAAAATAGTACCTGGGTGCGTATTCCACAGAATCAGAACATCTTCGGGCTTACCTTTATGGGGGATATGGTTTTTGAAAAACCCCTTGGAAAATCCAGAACACCGCTTGCCGTTATCCCGTATATCAATTATCTGAATGCCCAGGATTTTGAAAATGAGTCTTCAACTAATAATTTCAAAGTGGGTGGTGATGCCAAGGTGTCTATCGGGAATAGCCTGAACCTCGATATCACAATAAATCCCGATTTTTCACAGGTAGAAGTAGATAATCAGATAACCAACTTGACGCGTTTTGAAATTGGCCTTCCCGAAAGGCGGCAATTTTTTATTGACAATATTGACCTCTTTGCTGACTTTGGTGATTCCCGGGACAGTAACCCCTTTTTTTCCAGACGTATTGGTATTGCCCGGGATACGGCTGATAACACCATTGAAAATAGTATCATAGGAGGGATTCGGCTCAGCGGTAAACTGAACAACCGACTTCGAATTGGTTTCCTTAACCTTCAAACCGAGGCCGATGAGGTCAACGAAATTGCTTCCAACAACAATATGATGCTAGCCGTTCAGCAGCAGGTATTTTCCCGTTCCAACATTGGCTTCTTCTTTATTAACCGACAGGCCACACAAGACTACGACTTTCTGGCTGAAGAAGAACGGTATAACAGGGTTGCTGGAGTTGATTACAACCTGATATCAGAAGATAATTTATGGAGCGGACGATTATTCCTGCATAAATCCTTTGAACCGGAAGGAAGGGATGAAGATCTTTCTACGGGAATGCAGTTAGAGTATAACTCCCGTTACTGGAACTTTTTTAGCAAAGCTGTATTTGTTGGCGAAGATTACCAGTCTGATCTCGGCTTTATTCGTCGAACCGATATTTTCAAGAGTATTTTAAGCATGAGAAGGATCTTTTGGCCTGAGAGAGGTATTATTCAGAACCACAGTATACGATTCGTACCGAATTTTATTTGGAGCCCAACCCGTAATTTCCAGAACACAGATTATTCCACCCGTCTGGACTGGGACGTACGGTTTAATGATTTATCTGAGGCACAAGCATCATTTTCGCATGAGTATACCTTTTTATTGGACGAATTTGACCCAACCCGAAGTGATGATGCCTTACCGCTACCCGGTGAGCAGGGCTACTATTACAATAATGTCAATTTTCGGTACCGATCAGACAGGCGACGTATTTTGTCATATTCAATAGAGCCTACCGTCGGAAGGTTTTTTAATGGGGATCGTTTTTCGTTGGAAGGAGGGATAAACCTTCGGTTGCAACCCAAAGCGATCGTCTCCATGAACTTTAGGTATGACCAGATACAATTACCGGAACCTTACGGTAGTGCAAATATCTGGCTGATAAGCCCAAGGTTTGATCTGACCTTCAGCAAATCGATCTTCTGGTCGACCTTAGTTCAGTACAGTAACCAGAGGGATAACCTGGGAATTAATTCGCGCCTACAATGGCGTTTTGCCCCACTTTCTGACCTTTTCCTGGTATACAATGACAATTATTTTGTCAATTCTTTTATGCCAAAACTAAGGTCGATTAATCTTAAGCTTACCTATTGGCTCAATATTTAGGTTTTGAATCAGAGTCCCGTTTTTTTATTTCTATATTTGGGTTTTTAGCAAACTAACCAAAGATTAATGGATCATTTACCTCTTACGGATGATACTGTCATCCTTGGCCTACTATGCCTTTGCCTGGGATTCGTTTTTTACACCTCTTCCTTTAAGTCAGGATTTTGGAATAAATTTTACAAAATAGTCCCTACCCTGCTGATGTGTTATATGCTGCCGGCAGTGTTTACCAGTATTGGCCTAATTTCTGAAGAAACGTCCAATCTGTATTTTATTGCCAGCCGCTATTTGCTACCGGCGGCCCTTATTCTTATGACCCTGAGTATAGATCTTAAGGCGATTCTCAACCTTGGATCAAAGGCCCTGATCATGTTTTTTACGGGGACTGTTGGTATTGTCATTGGCGGACCTATTGCAATTCTGATCGTGTCCATTTTCTCCCCCGAAACCGTTGGCGGTGCAGGTTTTGATGCCGTTTGGAGGGGCCTGGCAACGATTGCGGGAAGCTGGATCGGCGGAGGTGCCAATCAGGCAGCGATGCTGGAGGTTTTTGAATACAATCCTGCCAATTTTGGTGGGATGATCCTTATAGATATTGTCGTGGCCAATATCTGGATGGCCATTATCCTACTCGGAATTGGTAAAACAGAAAAAATTGATCGATGGCTTAAGGCCGATACTAGTTCAATAGATAACCTCAGAGCAAAGGTTACGGCCTATTCTGCCAAAATAGCGAGAATACCTACCTTAAAAGACTATATTATCCTTACTTGCCTAGCATTTGCCGGAGTTGGAATTGCGCATTTTCTCGGCTTTCATTTCACCGACTTTCTACAGTCTAATTTTGAGGTAGTCCGTAATAAAGAGAAAGCCTTGTCTTCCCTGGGATCGGAGTTTTTGTGGATGGTTGTTTTTGCTACCACAGTAGGAATTTTGTTGTCGTTTACCAAAGCAAAACTTTACGAAGGTGCAGGAGCAAGTAAGATTGGAGGTTTGTTTATCTATATCCTCGTGGCAACCATAGGCATGAAAATGGACCTCGGGAAAGTACTTGAGAATCCCGGACTTATCCTAATTGGCCTAATTTGGATCTCCATCCATGCCGGTTTACTCATCCTCGTGGCCAAGCTTATTAAGGCTCCTTTTTTCTTTCTGGCCGTTGGGAGTCAGGCTAATGTAGGCGGGGCCGCTTCCGCACCTATTGTAGCAGCTGAATTTCATCCTTCCCTTACCTCCGTAGGAATCTTATTGGCTGTTTTAGGTTATGTGGTGGGAACGGCGGGTGCTTATATCTGCGGCCTGTTAATGGAAATTGCCTCTAAAGTTTAGAATAACGCCCGAGAATGCAGATATTTGCCCGAAAATAAAAATAAAATGAAGCAGTTTTCTATCTCCCTTCTTTTTTTAATCTTGCTCACTGCCTGTGCAGAGGTCCCGGAAAACACCATGTTTGTAAATGGCAGGGTAAAAGGACTGAAAAAAGGCGTTCTCTATCTTCAAAAAGTAACGGATACTACCTTAGTTACGTTGGACTCTTTGGAAGTGAAAGGGGATGGTAATTTTGAATTTATGGCCTCCATGGATAGTCCGCAGATCTTTTATTTATATCTGAAAAAAGAGGATAATAATGACATAAATGATCGGATCACTTTTTTTGGGGAACCCGGCACCATAACGATACAAACAACCTGGAATGCTTTTGAGAACAAAGCTGTGATTGAAGGCTCTGTTACTCAAAAGAAATTAGAAGAATATCAGAAGATAATGAGTCGGTTTAACACCCAAAACCTGGAACAGTTCCAGGCCTCCACGGACCCTACTCTTAGAAATGATCCACAGGCTTTGGATTCACTGCAACAGGCCTATGAGAAGAATATACGACGAAGTTATATATATGCCCTGAATTTTGCCCTCAGCAATACGGAGTCGCATATTGCACCTTATATTGCTTTAACGGAGGTGTCAGATGCCAACATTAAATACCTGGATTCTATCTATAATTCCCTTACACCAGAGGTCGCCAACGGCACCTACGGACTTGCATTACAAAAACACCTGAAAGAAGTAAGAGGGAACTAAGCGCTTTTTAGCCCAGTTTATTAAGCTTTCCAACTAAGGCAGTCGCTTCTTTTTCCAATTCCTGGCGAACTGCTTTAAGATGTGCTTTTCTATTCTCAACATCTCTCTTGTTCACTTTTGTAATCAGATCATCAAAAGTAACAATGGCCTGATCAATGATCGCATTTCCCTCTTTAGATCCTGTAGTTTTGTTCGATTCTTCAATAATATAGACCGCTTCAATAATGTCTCCAAGGACGTAATTGATATCTTTTTTTAAGTCGCGTATATTTGCCATCTCACTTATTTTTTTGCAAAAATAACCTTTAGTTCGCCTCCCTGAAGAAAAAAGAGGTTTTTCTTTTACAGGGTGATCTCTAAAAGCTTACATCCAGATGTTTTAAACGATATCGTATCTGAATTTGCGGCCAGTAAAACGGTCTCTCCTTTTCGGACCGTACACCGCCCGTGTATATTGCCAATCTGTGCTTTTCCTTCCACACACATATAGATGGTGAAAGAATCCCTTTGGGAAGTATCCTGAACAAAATCCCCTTGCAAGTGAAGAAAGTTGGTGTTAAAATAAGGACAGCGCACCATGGGATTTACCCTGTCTTTTGTTATTTCATAGGATACCTTAAAATCATCTTTCTGATCGAAGTCTATGGCTTCCAGGGCGAGATCCGTGTGCAATTCTCTCAGGTTCCCTTCTTTATCACGCCTGTTAAAATCGAAGACACGATATGTCACATCTGAGGTCTGTTGGATTTCCGCAAGCAAGACGCCTGCCCCTATGGCATGGATCTTACCGGTATTTATAAAAAAAGTGTCCCCAGACCTTACCTTTTCGTAGTTCATATAGTCTAAAAGGGTGTTGTTCTCCAGACTTTGTACGTACTGTTCCCTCGTCATAGGACGATTAAATCCCACTATGAGATTTGCATCCTTTTCAGCATCCATGACGTACCACATTTCGGTCTTGCCATGGGAATTGTGACGCTCTTTTGCCAATGCATCGTTAGGGTGGAGTTGAATAGAAAGGTCTTGTTTTGCATCAATGAATTTAATGAGGATGGGGAATTCCTTTCCAAACCTTTCGACCACTGAGGTTCCCAACAATTCCTCGGCTTTTCCTTCTATAAGACTGCTCAACGAAGTTCCTTTTAAGGCCCCATTGGAAACCACGGATACATCACCCGCAACACCCGATAATTCCCAGCTTTCTCCGGTGATATCACTGTGTATGGGTTTATTGAGCTGCGTTCCTAATTTAGTACCTCCCCAAAGGCGTTCTTTTAGGATAGGATGGAATTTAAGCGGGTAAAAATCCGTCATTTGTTTTTCTTTAGGGCCTTCAACGCCTTGGCTATATGTTGCGATGCACTCATGCTGTTAAAAACCATGACCACCTTTCCTTCCTTGTCTATCACATAGGTTTCTCTTCCCGGAAGCAGATTAAATAAGGCCTTTTCAACCTTAAATAATTTTCTAACCTTGTTTCTGGTATCAGCCAATAATATAAAAGGCAGTTTATATGTGGAGGCAAATTTACGATGTGAAGATTCAGAATCTGCGCTGATACCGATCACTTCCGCTCCTCGTTCGGTGAATTCCTCATAACTGTCTCTGAATGAACAAGCTTCCTTAGTACATCCCGGGGTATAATCCTTTGGATAAAAAAATAGGACCAGAGGTTTCTTCCCTATATGGTCTTTGCTATCAAACACATTGCCGTGTTGATCATTCAAGGTAAAATGTGGAGCAGCATCTCCGATTTCAAGGCCCATAGATTATCCTGAATAGGTTACAAAATTCCTGGGGGTTTCGTACAAAACAACTTCCAGGTCCTTATTTTCTTCAATATGTGATCTTAATTTGTTCCAAATCACGACGGCGATATTTTCTGCAGTCGGATTTAGCTCCTTAAATTCCGGAACTTCCTTATTGAGATTTTTGTGATCCAGGGCTTCTTCAATTTCAGATTTGATAATATCCTTCAATATTTTCATATCCATGACAAAACCAGTGACAGGATCTATCTCGCCAATAACACTGACAATCAATTCATAATTATGACCATGAAAATTTGGATTGTTACATTTTCCAAAGACCACATCGTTTTTTTCATTGCTCCAATCTGGTCTGTACAATCTATGCGCCGCATTAAAATGCGCACGGCGACTTACTTTGACCCTCATATTCATTTATTTTGAATTAAGTGATCGTAAAATTTTTCAAAAATGATCTTAAACCATGCTGTATACTCTTGTGGAGATTGTTGGATATCTTGCTTAATATCCTCCGGACTCATCCATTTCCATCCGGCAACTTCATCCTGGTTGATCTTCGGAGCACCTTCAAAATGACCCTATCATTACATGGTCTAGCTCATGTTCCGTAAGTCCGTTGTCGAAGGGTGCTTTGTAAATAAAACTAAAGAGTTCTTTAAGGTCGGTTTTAAAACCCATCTCCTCCTGAAGCCTGCGCCTGCCTGCCTCAATATTAGATTCTCCAATTCGTTGATGACTGCAACAGGTATTCGTCCATAAGAGGGGAGAATGATATTTGTCCGCTGCTCTTTGCTGCAGCATGGTTTCTCCTTTGGAATTCATAATAAAAACAGAAAAAGCCCTGTGCAGGACCGCTTTTTCATGGGCCTCCATTTTTGGCATGGTCCCAATTTCCTCATCATTCTGGTTGACAAGGATTACATTTTCTTCTTTCACATTGTAAAAATAATACGTTTCCCTAATTATAAGGGTTAAGTCTATCTTAAATCTTAAAAGAATATGATCCTAAAAACGGGATCGATTAGAAGAATCGGGGCGATTTTAAGTTGTCCTTTACTTTAATGAAATCGTACCGAATGATTACTTCGAAGGAACCGTCGTTAAATCTGGCTGTGCCCAGTTCCGTAATTTCCCGGTCATAGGCGATCCCTATCATAAATTCCGGGGAAAGCTGAAATCCGGCCATCCCACTCACGGCAGCATCCCAGCGATATGCCGCTCCTAATATAAATTTTTCATTATACAGGAAGTTTAGCGGATCCATCTACCTGTAATGGTGCCCCTTGAACTACTTTGGCCAGCAGGGTTGGTTTAAACTTCCACATTGGATTCATATCAAATACATATCCGGTAATAAAATAAAAATTCATTTGTTCCGAGGCTGTAGAGAGGGAGGATTCGTCAAAATGGGAAGTTTCCAGAAAACGGGGAACTGATAAACCCGAGGTAATAGTTATTGGTATGGTAATATATACCTGCACCAATATTGGGTGAAAGTTTGTTCTGTATATCTTGTTGTAAAGTATGATCCGGGCCACCGGGATTTGTGTAATCCTGATTGAGTTCTGAAAATCGTATATCTAGTAAATGTACACTTCCTTTTAAACCAAAACTCAATCTTTTTTCTGCAGCTTCTGGATTGTATATGAAAAATCCATATCGAAATAGGTTTCAGAGGTAGGACCTATCTGATCATTTACGATAGACAGTCCAATACCCACGCCACGATATCCAACAGGTGTATGAAAATTAAAGGTTTGAGTTTTAGGAGCACCTTCGAGTCCAACCCATTGAGCCCTGTGTAAGGCAGCAACACTCAAATGGCCCTCTGGAACCGGCATATCCGGGATTCACACTTACCGTATTGTACATGTACTGGGTGTATTGAGCATCTTGTTGTGCAAAAAGACCCTTTACAGAGAACAGATAGCAATAGTATCACTATATACCTGCAGGAGCTGTGAAACTATTCGATGAAATTGATTTCTGTCATCATTGATTTATCTGTTAATATAAATATAGCCTGTCATGTAATCTTCATAGCGCCGGTATTGTCCTCATAATCTAATATGTAAAAGTATGTCCTACGGGTAGTTTGTTGTCCTGATCTATGGTCACCCTGCCTTCTGAAGTGCCATCAAACACATTCCCCTGAGTATCATATGCCTTGGTAACGTATAGACCAGTACACCCCAACGATTATAAATTCGTATGGTATTATTTGGATAATTCTCTAAGCCATCTAATCGCCAAGTACATCATGAATACCATCTCCGTTAGGTGTGACTACATTAAATACTTCTATGTCCGCCTCTATGGAACATTTGGTTCCAGATAATCTGGCGTACCATCATTCGTCTGATATCATCATTAGCATAATTACCATCTCCATTATAATCTTCATCCATCGTCTGGAATTCTGTCATCGTCATCATCGGTATCACGATAATCAGATTCATTATCCCCATCGGTATTAGGCAAGTCATTGTAACGGATCATCTATTTCATCATTTATATCATCATCGATGGTTGCACTCCTTCATAACCATCATCCAGACCATCATTATCCTTATCCGAACCGATAAAGGTCAACATCAGGCAATACCATCATGATCTATGATCATGCCCTTCAATTGAATCTGGCACATTATCATTATCACTATCATCGATCTACATAATCCGGAAGACCATCCCCATCCGTGTCCACAGGAATTATTCCCAGGCTGCCTCCATCCTCATAGGCATCATCCAGGCCATTGTCATTAAGATCATCTCCACTAGGAGGGATATATCCATCCGTGGTTTGCGCTTCCACATTATCCGGTATTCCATCATCATCACTGTCTATATCCATGATAATCCGGGATACCATCGCCATCTGTATCGGTGGGATTGGTTAACGGATCATTATCTCCATCCATATTCAGGTCCTCAAAGGCATCAACAATGCCATCATCATCTGTATCCAGATCTACATCCGGTTCATTTATATAAACATAGATAGTTGCGGAACTGCAAACTCCAAAGAGGTCACAAACGGTATATATGAAGTCATCGGCACCTAAAAATCCGGGGTTTGGAACGTAGGTAAATACATCATCAGTAGGATCATTAGGAGTACCATTATCATCCCTGGTTACGCTACCATTTGTTGGGTTTGTATTTGTTATTGTTCCACTTGTAGGCAGATCATTGTCATTATTTGCCCAAAAATCAATATCGACAGGAATATCTATGGTAGTCGCCACAGCATCATCTTCAGTATCTATGACCGGTAAAACGTCGATCGTTACAGTAGCCGTGCTACAATCGCCTAAGGTATTACATACTGTATATGTAAATGAATCCGGGCCATTGTAGTCTGCAAAGGGTGTATACTGTACAATATCATCCGAAGGATCATTGGGGGTGCCATTAGTATCCACTACCACAGTTCCATTGGCTGGATCGGTAGTTGTCAGGGTTCCTGTTCCTGGAATACCGCTATCATTGTCATAGATAGGGATCAAAATGGAGGTGTCCTCATCGAGAGTTACAAAATCATCAAGCAGCGTGGCTGCCTGTTGTAAACAAACCACTGTAAAAATTGGCAGGTCCATTGAATTACCCACTTTTGTTATTGTAGCGGTGTAGTTGGTAACGGTAGTCGTTGCCGTCACGACAGGTCGTAACTGATCCCCACTTACAGCCGGGGTCCAGGAAACTGTTGCACTACCGGTTACATTTGCTGTGATATCTAAAGTTACCTGATTATCTGGATTTTCACAGTCAGTCAAAATAAAATAACCAGTGGCATTAGATCCGCATAATGTACCGTCATAGGTTGCAAAATAGATCCCTGGGGTAGAGGTCTCATAAAAGAAATTCGTCCCCAATACCGTACTTGTATCGGATGCTTCATACCAGCGATAATTACTCTCATCACCGCTATTAGGTGCCTGTAATAGAAACTGTGCATTTGATGCAACAATCCCCAGCAATGTAAAAACAAAGCTGAGGATGAAAAGTTTATATATGCGAGCAGTTTTCAAGCCTATTTGGGGTCGGGTTATGTTATTATTTTACTACAAACACTACATTGATCAAGGAGTTGTAATCTGAAGGCTGTCCTATGATGTCATAGCTCAACACCCCATTTCCATCAATGGCCATGGTAGCTGTATTGAATACCGTGGGATCTGCATATGTTACATAGTAATATAGTTCGGTAGCACCATAGGTTGGAACTGCTGCAGGCGCACCTGCACTAGCTACCGTAGGTGTCCCAAATTGAGCCGTATATTGGGCATATAGATCAATAGAGAAACTTCCGTTGGTTGATGCATCTACCGCTATAGATGGTGGATAGAAGATCCTGGCTGCCTTTGAAGTAATTGGTGCTATAGCTTGAATTACTTCTTCAACCGTAGTCTCATTTGTAGGGGAACCAAGGCCACCCTCATCTACGTCAATAGGGGTTCTTAAAAGGACTTCATCATCGTACTGATCATCGGTACTGCCTGCAGCAACCTCATCTAAGGCAGCCTTCACATCAGTAGCTGTTAAACCAGATACTGTATTGTCATAGGTTACTTCAACTGCTGTCTGATCATCCGTACCGGCATCATCTAAATGAGATAGATCAACGGTCTGACTTGTTCCGTCTTCGATACCCACTGTAAGGATGTTTGTCCCAGCATCTATAGCTAAATTTTCTATGTTCTGATCATCCGTACCTGAATCGTCTAAAGAAGACAGATCCACGGTAGTTGATCCTCCATTCTCAATATCGATCTGAAGCACATTCGCACCGCTTAAGGTCGCGCCTGTTAAGTTCTGATCGTCGGTGCTTCCTGCAGCAACCTCATCTAAGGCAGCTTTTACATCGGTAGCTGTTAAACCAGAAATTGTATTGTCATAGGTTACCTCCGCAGCTGTTTGATCGTCCGTGCCAACAAGGGCAGACAGATCTACTGTTTCGTTCGTTCCGTTCTCAATACCGATGGTAAGATGTTTCCGGCCAAACCAGAGCCACTGATGTTCTGATCATCAGTACCTGAATCCTAAAGACAGACAGATCCACGGTAGTTGATCCTCCATTCTCAATATCGATCTGAAGTACATTCGCACCGCTTAAGGTCAGCTGCCTGTTAAGTTCTGATCATCGGTACTGCCTGCCGCAAACTCATCTAAGGCAGCTTTTACATCGGTAGCTGTTAAACCAGAATTGTATTGTCATAGGTTACCTCCGCAGCTGTTTGATCGTCCGTGCCAACAAGGGCTGACAGATCAACTGTTTCGTTCGTTCCGTTCTCAATTCCGATGGTAAGGATGTTTCCGGCCAAACCAGAGCCACTGATGTTCTGATCGTCAGTACTACCTGCAGCCAATTCAGCTAAAGCGCCTTCCACTTCTGTGGCAACGAAATTTCCGCCGGCATCGGTGATGTTCACCTCATTGGCTATCTGATCATCTGTCCCTACTAAGGCCGATAGATCGACTGTTTCGTTGGTGCCATTCTCAATTCCAATGGTTAAGATGTTTCCGGCTAAACCAGATCCACTGATGTTCTGATCATCCGTACTTCCTGAATCATCTAAGGCAGACTAGTTCACACCGTAGTAGATCCTCCATTCTCTATATCGATCTGAGCATATTTGCTCCACTTAAGTTACGCTCCGCAGTTAAGTTCTGATCGTCTGTACCAACAAGGGCTGACAGATCTACTGTTTCGTTCGTGCCATTTTCAATTCCGATAGTAAGGATGTTTCCGGCCAAACCAGAGCCACTGATGTTCTGATCGTCAGTACTTCCTGCAGCCAATTCAGCTAAAGCGCCTTCCACTTCTGTGGCAACGAAATTTCCGCCGGCATCGGTGATGTTCACCTCATTGGCTATCTGATCATCTGTCCCTACTAAGGCCGATAGATCGACTGTTTCGTTGGTGCCATTCTCAATACCAATGGTAAGGATGTTTCCGGCTAAACCAGAGCCACTGATGTTCTGATCATCCGTACCTGAATCGTCTAAAGAAGACAGATCCACGGTAGTTGATCCTCCATTCTCAATATCGATCTGAAGCACATTCGCACCGCTTAAGGTCGCGCCTGTTAAGTTCTGATCATCGGTGCTTCCCGCAGCAACCTCATCTAAGGCAGCTTTTACATCGGTAGCTGTTAAACCAGAAACCGTATTGTCATAGGTTACCTCCGCAGCTGTTTGATCGTCCGTGCCAACAAGGGCTGACAGATCAACTGTTTCGTTCGTGCCATTTTCAATTCCGATGGTAAGGATGTTTCCGGCCAAACCAGAGCCACTGATGTTCTGATCGTCAGTACTACCTGCAGCCAATTCAGCTAAAGCACCTTCCACTTCTGTGGCAACGAAATTTCCTCCGGCATCGGTGATGTTCACCTCATTGGCTATCTGATCATCTGTCCCTACTAAGGCCGATAGATCGACTGTTTCGTTGGTGCCGTTCTCAATACCTATGGTAAGGATGTTTCCGGCTAAACCAGAGCCACTGATATTCTGATCGTCAGTACTACCCGCAGCCAATTCAGCTAAAGCGCCTTCCACTTCTGTGGCAACGAAATTACCGCCGGCATCGGTGATGTTCACCTCATTGGCTATCTGATCATCTGTCCCTACTAAGGCCGATAGATCGACCGTTTCGTTCGTTCCGTTCTCAATACCGATCGTTAAGATGTTCCCGGCTAAACCAGAGCCACTGATGTTCTGATCATCCGTACCTGAATCGTCTAAAGAAGATAAGTCTACCGTAGTAGAACCTCCATTCTCTATATCGATCTGCAGGATGTTGGCTCCGCTTAAGGAAGCGCCTGTTAAGTTCTGATCGTCCGTACCTACCAGGGCAGAAAGATCTACTGTTTCGTTGGTTCCGTTCTCAATGCCGATGGTAAGGATGTTTCCGGCCAGGCCAGATCCGCTAATGTTCTGATCATCAGTACTTCCTGCAGCAACCTCATCTAAGGCAGCTTTTACATCGGTCGCTGTTAAACCAGATACCGTATTGTCATAGGTTACCTCCGCAGCTGTTTGATCGTCCGTCCCTGAATCGTCTAAAGATGATAAGTCTACCGTAGTAGAACCTCCATTCTCAATATCAATTTGCAGGATGTTGGCTCCACTTAAGGAAGCCCCTGTTAAGTTCTGATCGTCCGTACCTACCAGGGCAGAAAGATCTACTGTTTCGTTGGTTCCGTTCTCAATGCCAATGGTAAGGATGTTTCCGGCCAGGCCAGATCCGCTAATGTTCTGATCATCAGTACTTCCTGTAGCAACCTCATCTAAGGCAGCCTGCACATCAGTAGCCGTTAAGCCTGAGGTGGTATTGTCGTAAGGGTTAGAATTGGCATTGGTATCCAGAATTACGTCAGACCCATCATTGTTAGTAAACGTATAGGTACCATCGGCATTATCGGTAATGTTGGCCTTGCTTACAGTTTGAGGCACTCCATTTTCGTTGGTATAGGTTATGGTACCATTGGCATTATCCACTAGATTGGTGATGGTCTCAGAGATGGTTACAGAAGATACATTTAAATATAAGGCTCCGTCTGAACCAGAAGCAATATCGTTATTGGCATCCGTACTTATTAAACTGGTAGACAAGGTTCCACCGCCATCTGTTACCTCCAAGGCGCCGGTATTCATCCCTACTCCCGTATTGTATTCATTAGTGGCATCCGCATCCGCATCATCTACATTAAGAACAACGGTATTACCATCTTCAATGCTGATGTTTCCTGCCGAGCCATCCGTAGAAATAGTTTGATCATCGGTGCCTGAATCATCCAAGGAAGACAGATCTACCGTGGTAGATGCCCCGTTCTCAATATCGATCTGCAGGATGTTGGCTCCACTTAAACTTGCTCCGGTTAAATCCTGTTCGTCTGTATTATCCAGATATGGACTAAGGTCCACACTATTTCCATCTTCAATCGATAATGAATTAGCGGCCAGGGTTAAGTTCTGATCGTCTGTACCCACAAGGGCAGAAAGATCAACGGTCTCATTGGTACCATTCTCAATGCCAATGGTCAGGATATTCCCGGCCAGGCCAGATCCGCTGATGTTCTGATCATCGGTACTTCCTGCGGCAACCTCATCTAAGGCAGCTTGTACATCCGCAGCCGTTAAACCAGAAGTAGTATTGTCATAAGTTACTTCAGCAGCTGTCTGATCATCCGTCCCTGAATCGTCTAAAGATGACAAGTCTACCGTAGTAGAACCACCATTCTCTATATCGATCTGCAGGATGTTGGCCCCACTTAAGGAAGCTCCTGTTAAGTTCTGATCGTCTGTACCCACCAGGGCAGAGAGATCTACTGTTTCGTTGGTTCCATTTTCGATCCCAATAGTTAGGATGTTTCCGGCTAAACCTGATCCGGAAATGTTCTGATCATCCGTACCTGAATCGTCTAAAGAAGACAGCATCTACGGTAGTTTATCCACCATTCTCAATATCGATCTGAAGCACATTCGCACCGCTTAAGGTTACGCGCCTGTTAAGCTTCTGATCGTCTGTGCCCACAAGGGCTGACAGGTCTACTGTTTCGTTCGTGCCATTTTCAATTCCGATGGTAAGGATGTTTCCGGCCAAACCAGAGCCACTGATGTTCTGATCGTCAGTACTACCTGCAGCCAATTCAGCTAAAGCGCCTTCCACTTCTGTGGCAACGAAATTACCACCGGCATCGGTGATGTTCACCTCATTGGCTATCTGATCATCTGTCCCTACTAAGGCCGATAGATCGACTGTTTCGTTGGTGCCGTTCTCAATACCAATGGTTAAGATGTTTCCGGCTAAACCAGAGCCACAAATGTTCTGATCATCCGTACCTGAATCGTCTAAAGAAGACAGATCCACGGTAGTTGATCCTCCATTCTCAATATCGATCTGAAGCACATTCGCACCGCTTAAGGTAGCGCCTGTTAAGTTCTGATCATCGGTGCTTCCCGCAGCAACCTCATCTAAGGCAGCTTTTACATCGGTAGCTGTTAAACCAGAAATTGTATTGTCATAGGTTACCTCCGCAGCTGTTTGATCGTCCGTGCCAACAAGGGCTGACAGGTCTACTGTTTCGTTCGTTCCGTTCTCAATCCCAATAGTTAGGATGTTTCCGGCCAAACCAGAGCCACTGATATTCTGATCGTCAGTACTACCTGCAGCCAATTCAGCTAAAGCGCCTTCCACTTCTGTGGCAACGAAATTACCGCCGGCATCGGTGATGTTCACCTCATTGGCTATCTGATCATCTGTCCCTACTAAGGCCGATAGATCGACTGTTTCGTTGGTGCCGTTCTCAATACCGATGGTAAGGATGTTTCCGGCTAAACCTGATCCGGAAATGTTCTGATCATCGGTACTGCCTGTAGCAAGCTCATCCAGGGCAGCCTTCACATCGGTAGCTGTTAAACCAGAAATTGTATTGTCATAGGGATTGCTTCCTGCATTGGTATCAATCGTCACAGGGGTACCGTCATTATTGTTAAAAGTATAGGTGCCATCGGTATTATCTGTAATGGCTGCTTTACTTACAGTTTGCGGGACGCCATTCTCATTGGTATAGGTAATTGTGCCATCAGCATTATCCACCAGGTTCGTAATTGTTTCTGAAATAGTGACAGAAGCCACATTCAAATACAAAGCCCCATCAGAACCTGCTGCTATATCATTATTAGCGTCTGTACTTATTAAAGTGGTAGATAGCGTTCCTCCAGCATCAGTTACTTCAATGGAACCAGCATTTGTTCCTAAGCCTGTGTTATATTCATTGGTAGCGTCGGCATCAGCATCATTTACATTGATAGCAATGGTATTTCCATCTTCAATACTGATATTTCCAGCTGATCCATCCGTTGATATGGTTTGATCATCCGTACCGGCATTATCTAAATGAGATAGGTCCACGGTCTGACTGCTACCATTCTCGATTCCAACCGTTAATATATTTGTACCTGAATCTACTGCTAAACTTTCAATATTCTGATCGTCTGTTCCAACTAAGGCAGATAGATCAACTGTTTCATTCGTACCATTCTCTATACCGATCGTTAAGATATTTCCGGCCAAACCAGAGCCACTGATGTTCTGATCATCCGTACCTGAATCGTCTAAAGAAGAAAGATCCACAGTAGTTGAACCACCATTCTCTATATCGATCTGAAGTACATTAGCGCCGCTTAAGGTTGCGCCTGTTAAGTTCTGATCATCGGTACTTCCCGCAGCAACCTCATCCAGAGCAGCCTGTACCTCGGTAGCCGTTAAGCCAGAGGTAGTATTGTCGTAGGTTACTTCGGCAGCGGTTTGATCATCAGTTCCAACCAAGGCAGAGAGATCCACCGTTTCGTTGGTGCCATTTTCAATACCGATGGTAAGTATGTTTCCGGCTAAACCTGATCCTGAAATGTTCTGATCATCCGTACTTCCTGCTGCCAATTCAGCTAAAGCTCCTTCCACTTCTGTCGCAACGAAATTACCGCCGGCATCGGTGATGTTCACCTCATTTGCTATCTGATCATCCGTGCCCGGATCATCCAGGGCACTAAGATCTACGGTAGTAGACGCTCCATTCTCAATATCAATCTGAAGGATGTTAGCGCCACTTAAGGAGGCTCCAGTTAAATTCTGATCATCTGTGCTTACTCCGCTGATATCCACTACCTGATTTCCACCGGTATCGGTAACGGTTAGATTTGTACCATCAAAACTTATTCCTGTGTTATATTCGTTAGTAGCATCGGCATCAGCATCATTTACATTGATTGCAATGGTATTTCCATCTTCAATGCTGATATTCCCCGCAGTTCCATCCGTAGAAATGGTTTGATCATCTGTACTACCGGCAGCCAATTCATCTAGCGCAGCTTGTACATCTAGAGCTGTTAGGCCAGATAGCGTATTGTCATAAATAACTTCTACAGCTGTCTGATCATCTGTACCTAAAGAGGTTAGAGGTACTGCTAAAGTACCACCATTATCCGTGATCTCCAGATTGCCTGCATTTACAGCAAAAGAGGTATTCAATTCGTTCGCAGGGTCACCATCTAGATCTGGGGCGGCACTTCCACCAACCACATTCCATACTGCACCATCCCAAACATATAATTGCCCTGCAACCGTATCTACATAAGTGACACCAGCATTACTGGGTACTACAACTGGTGCTCCAGCCCTATTAAAGTAAGCTCATTGGTTAGGTCCTCATCAGGATCCGTAGAATTAACAGTATAATTACCATTGCCATCATCGGTAACAGATATGGCTCCTGTGCCTGCAATTACCGATTCAACTAGACTGGAGAGGTCCACGACTTCACTCGTTCCATTCTCAATACCAATGGTAAGGTCTGTACCTGCAAGGCCGGACCCGCTTATATTCTGATCATCTGTACTTCCTGCGGCTAATTCATCTAAAGCAGCCTGAACATCCGCAGCTGTTAAGCCGGATGTTGTATTATCATAAGGGTTCGAAATGGCCCTTGTATCAATAGTCTCAGGTGACCCATCATTATTATTAAAGACGTACGTACCATCAAAATTGTCTATGACATCTGACTTACTGACAATTTGAGCTACCCCATCTTCATTGGTATAGGTAAAAGTTCCGTTAAAATTATCTACCAGTGTGGTTAACGTTTCGGTGAAAATAGTCGTCGTACCGGTTTCGTCTGTATAAGTAAAGCTCCCGTCACCATTATCTACCAAAGTAGAGATGGAAGTATCACTAATAGTAGTGGTATTTCCGGCGGCATCTGTAAAATCATAGGTGCCATCTAAGTTGTCTACCAAAGACACGGTTCCCGCCAGGGCGTTGATCTCATCAATAGCTGCCTGAACATCGGTGGCGGTTAAACCTGAAGTAGTATTGTCATAAGGGTTGCTGCTCGCATTGGTATCAATAAGTTGGGTAGCGCCAGTCTCATCGGTATAGGTATAGGTACCATCGGCATTGTCTACCAAAGTAGAGATGGAAGTATCACTAATGGTCGTAGTATTTCCGGCGGCATCTGTAAAATCATAGGTGCCATCTAATTGTCTACCAAAGACACGGTTCCGGCCAGGGCGTTGATCTCATCAATCGCTGCCTGAACATCGGTAGCGGTTAAACCTGAAGTAGTATTGTCATAAGGATTGCTGCTCGCATTGGTATCGATAAGTTGGGTAGCCCCAGTCTCATCGGTATAGGTATAGGTACCATCGGCATTGTCTACCAAAGTAGAGATGGAAGTATCACTAATGGTGGTGGTATTTCCGGCGGCATCTGTAAAATCATAGGTGCCATCTAAGTTGTCTACCAAAGACACGGTTCCGGCCAATGCATTGATCTCATCAATCGCTGCCTGAACATCGGTAGCGGTTAAACCTGAAGTAGTATTGTCATAAGGGTTGCTGCTCGCATTGGTATCAATAAGTTGGGTAGCCCCAGTCTCATCGGTATAGGTATAGGTACCATCGGCATTGTCTACCAAAGTAGAGATGGAAGTATCACTAATGGTCGTGGTATTTCCGGCGGCATCTGTAAAATCATAAGTGCCATCTAAGTTGTCTACCAAAGACACGGTTCCCGCCAAGGCTTGATCTCATCAATCGCTGCCTGAACATCGGTAGCGGTTAAACCAGAAGTGGTATTGTCATAAGGGTTACTGCTCGCATTGGTATCGATAAGTTGAGTAGCGCCAGTCTCATCGGTATAGGTATAGGTACCATCGGCATTGTCTACCAAAGTAGAGATGGAGGTATCACTGATAGTAGTGGTATTTCCGGCGGCATCTGTAAAATCATAGGTGCCATCTAAGTTGTCTACCAAAGACACGGTTCCCGCCAGGGCGTTGATCTCATCAATAGCTGCCTGAACATCGGTAGCGGTTAAACCTGAAGTAGTATTGTCATAAGGATTGCTGCTCGCATTGGTATCAATAAGTTGGGTAGCCCCAGTCTCATCGGTATAGGTATAGGTACCATCGGCATTGTCTACCAAAGTAGAGATGGAAGTATCACTAATGGTGGTGGTATTTCCGGCGGCATCTGTAAAATCATAGGTGCCATCACCATTATCTACCAAAGCCACTGTTCCGGCCAACCCGTTGATCTCATCAATAGCTGCCTGAACATCGGTAGCGGTTAAACCTGAAGTAGTATTGTCATAAGGGTTACTGCTCGCATTGGTATCAATAAGTTGAGTAGCGCCAGTCTCATCGGTATAGGTATAGGTACCATCGGCATTGTCTACCAAAGTAGAGATGGAAGTATCACTAATGGTGGTGGTATTTCCGGCGGCATCTGTAAAATCATAGGTGCCATCTAAGTTGTCTACCAGGGATACCGTTCCGGCCAATGCATTGATCTCATCAATCGCTGCCTGAACATCGGTAGCGGTTAAACCAGAAGTGGTATTGTCATAAGGATTGCTGCTCGCATTGGTATCGATAAGTTGGGTAGCGCCAGTCTCATCGGTATAGGTATAGGTACCATCGGCATTATCTACCAAAGTAGAGATGGAAGTATCACTAATGGTCGTAGTATTTCCGGCGGCATCTGTAAAATCATAGGTGCCATCTAAGTTGTCTACCAGGGATACCGTTCCGGCCAATGCATTGATCTCATCAATCGCTGCCTGAACATCGGTAGCGGTTAAGCCTGAGGCTGTGCTATCATAGGTAACTTCCGCAGCTGTCTGATCATCGGTACCTACTAGTCCCGAAAGATCTACTGTCTGGGTATTTCCATTTTCTAAGGTTAGGGTAAGTATATTACCAGCGTCAATACTAAAGGCTGTAATAATCTGATCGTCTGTATTATCTAAGTAAGGGGTAAGGTCTACAGTACCTCCATCTTCTAAAGTAAGTATGTTTCCGGCCAGACTAAGAATTTGGTCGTCCGTACCTGTTCCGCTAAGGGAAGAAAGGTCCACATTTACTGTGTTTCCATCCTCAATGTCTAATGAAAGTATATTTGTTGCGGAATTAAAGCTAAAGTTTTGTAAAAGCTGATCGTCTGAGGAGGTCAGTTCCCAGCTGTCACCATCCCAGAAGTAGATAACTCCGGTATTCGTATTGACATAAATATCTCCTGTATCTGCACCGCTTGGGGTGGTGGTTCCGGGGGAGGTTACTGCGGTACCGCTAAGTACTTCACAGTTACACTGGTCCTGCAATGTCACAGTGGTTTGTGAAAAAGCAAATCCCGATACCAGAAACAGAAGGAGTAGGATCTTCTTATCCATGGCTAATAACTTAAATATGTTCTTCTCGTTTTTCAATAGTTTGCTCAACGGTTTACACCTGATATATTATTATCAACTAACAAATTTAACCCGAAGCTATCCCTGGGAAAATAATTGTTGTGTACTCGATGAAATGCATGGTCTAGGACCCGATACTTGAGGTTTTGCACCATAAAAACCTTAAAAATAGTAGGGTTTCGTTGGTCGATCATCCCAATAATAGCGCTGCTTACCGAATGTAGATACGTAGGAATTTTCTCCATTTTTCAGGATTTTTATGGATCAAAAAAAGATCTGATTTCTATAATTAATTCAACCTCTTTTCTGGTGGTTTTTTGAATCAATTTTGGTGTAATCAGGTAGATATTTAACACAGGAATGTGAGGCCATTTATAGCTTAATTTTGATAAAAAAGTATGTGATATTAATTCTGATTAACCCTATAGGTAATCCTTCTGTTGGTAATCACAGACTTTATCTTAATGATAGAAACAGGAGAAAACTCAGAAGTAGTATTAGCCAAAGTAGCCGTTGCAGTTACCTTAAATCCAACACTTAAACTAGGTGTATATGGAATCTGAAGATGAAATTGATTGGTATTGTCTGTGTTGCCATCTGCATCTGTATAAACAGATGATCCTGCATCCAGATCACTGCCACTTCCTTCCACAGCAGATCCTACATATAGCTGGCCTTCTCCATAATCCGTACTCATTCCAAGCTGATTGTCCCCTTCTGTAGCCGTACCTTCGTTAATGTCGGTTAAAAACACCTCTATGTTTGCTCCTGGACGCGACCATCCTTTTAGAATCAGATTTGGGCCTTCAATATATGCTGTAGTAATAATTGGAAAATTAGCAGCTCCGTTTGGCCCTGCATCGGCATCACCGGTATCGTTTAAGGTTACGCCATCACCCATACCATCTGTCAGGTCCAGATCTATTCCAAGTGCATCGGAAGCAGTTCCGTTGGCATAAATAGAGTTTTGGGATATCAAATTTCCACTGGTATTGCCACCAGCCAACACTATGCCTCCCCCTCCGTTAGAATAAATAATGTTTTGAGTAATAGAAGAATTATTCCCATCTAATTTTATCCCGGCTTTAGACTGTGTTCCTGTACAAGATCCTCCACTCTGACCGGATCCCGTAATCGTATTCTCAGTTATATCAACGTTTCCGGAAATACCATCTCCATCAATACCCAGGGATGCTGCATCCTCTATTAAGTTCTGCCTGATAATTATTCCGGATCCGCTTAGTAAGGTAATATTGTCGTCACATGCGCCATTACCATTGGCTGTGATATGATTGTTTTCCATCAGGGTCGATGTACCACCATTTACCAGGATTCCTGAGTCCCTGTTCGTGGAAATATAGTTACCATTCACCTGTGCAGTGCCCCCTGTAATTTCAACGCCATACAATATGTTCCCGTCATTGGCACCGGAAGCATCTACTCCTATAAGATTATTTTGTACGGTAACTGAACCGCTATTTAATAACACCCCGGCATCATCTTTGCCAAAAATGGCTAAATTCCTGATTACAGTCCCTGAAGCGTCTACCACGAAGGTATCTCCATTCTTGTCATGTACCTGGATCTCCGGAAGGTCGTAATTGGGCAAAGTCGTAGCTGAAATCCCTACCGTGGACCCACCGGCCCCAACCGTTCCAGTATTGGTATTACCGGAATAAGCGGTCTGTGTTCTTCCGTCTATATAGGTATTATCGCCTGTTATGGTTGTAAGAGGGTCAGTTTCAATATTAAAAATTCCACTGGCAAAATTTCCATCGGCGGGTCTACCCAGCGCGTCACCTGTTGGTGGGATCATAAAGATAGATGTATCTTCCCCTGCGCCGGGATCAAAAATTGTATTCGCTTCAATATCCAGACCTGTTTCTCCTAAATTATTTGAATTAATAATGAACTGATCTAATGACCCCTGCCCCTCATCATTGGTATTGACAATGGCATTAAAATTAAAGCCAAAATCCATTCCTGCGATCCCTTCATTTAGAATGGTAAAAGTAGAAACCGATTGGGCGTTGTTCAGCGTACCCGGACCCGGATCTTCGCCTGATGGGTCTTCCCCTCCAACGGAATTGGTATCTTCCACCACTACACTGGCAATATAATCAGTTTTAAAGGTTTGTACCGGGATACAGGTAGTACATGCTACCCCTCCGGGGCGTGTCGATCGTACAGAATTGTTGACCACCCGGATAGTATAGGATCCATTGGCCATCCCTGCAAAGACATAACGGCCTGCGGCATTGGTGGTTGTATTGGTCACAAAACTCCCTCCTCCATCATACAATTCGACCGTGCATTGGGAATAGGAACTCCTGCAGCGGTTGCCCTGTTACGTCCGGCTCCTCCCCCGTAATTAACATCTTCAAACACAATTCCTGTTGTCAGGTTGGAAGGTACTTTTAAGGTCACCGTATTGAGGATCACAAAATCCTGTCCAGATTGTACTGCGGTAGTTACTGAGGTTTCTCCGGGAGTCACAAAAGGAGATACATCGTAGGTATCCAGATCCACCCCATGGGAATTGGTATTGTTTAAAACCGGTGCCACAGTATTGTCAAAATGCGTGGAGTTAAAAGGATTGATAGTCGGGGTGCCTGTATTGTCACCATCACCAACCAAATTAAACGTTCCTAACCCTGTGGTTACAGTTAAATGTTCATTATTACTCAAGGTCTGATCCCCTTCCCAGGATTGTACAGTAGTCTTGGATCCTGTGGCCCCAATCGCAAAAAATCCACTAAGTGTATAGGAGGAGGAGGAATTACTTTCCCCACTAAATCCTTCATACACATTGATGGTGGATGCCGGCAAGCTATTATCCGTATAAAAGACCATCAAACTCCATCCCCCTAAGGTTGTTGCCGTATTACAATAGGGGTTTGTATTATCTATCGTTAACCCGGAAAACGTCCAGGTATAAGTAGATGGATTAGGGACGGCTGTTACGATAGCCGTTACATCTGCTCTTCCTCCATAAAAAGGTCCTGTTTGTTAGGGAAGTCCCATACACAAATTCGGCATTTACGGTGGTCCCGTCAAATGTTACCTGGGTATCCGGTGTAGCCCCGGAATGAGCCCAGTACAATATTGCCTGGTCAATTGTTGCTGTTGCTGGAATTGTGCGCTTAGCGTATTACTTGATGTGTTGTAATGGCACAAGTATTTCCTGTATTGGGTTGAGTTCGTAAGGTACCGGCTGTACATGTGTAATCCATATACCCATCAAACTCATGGGTAAGGACCAACGGTGCATTAAATAAATATTCATCATCGACGATGGTTCCTATTCCCTGATATCAGCGATTAGAACTGCTGGTTGCTGAAATATTACTAAGATCAACGTGAAAGTCTCATTGTTGAACTCAGGAATGGCATCATTGATCAAATTGATCACGATCGTCTGGGTTTCCCCGGCAGTCCCAGCGAAGCTTAAGGTTCCATTATCAGCGACATAATCCGATCCATTAAGGGCAGTGCCATCACTGGTGGCCCAATCTACTGTAAACCCTCCGGCAAAGGCTTTTGAAAGTGTCACAGTGAAGGTAGCCGTCCCATCATCTTCATTCACGGTTATATCATCTATGGCGATTCCCGGGGGAACGTTTCCATTGAATTGCAAATTATCTATTTCATAGGCTTCAGTACTTCCCCAACCATCCGAATCAGTTACAAAACGTATTTCTGAGGCGGCAGACATTTCATTCGCTGCAAGATTATAATTTACTGTTCCTGAGCCATTAAGATTTGCCACGGTATTCCAACCTGTTCCATTCCATAACTGAACATCTATACGTTCATTACCCGACATTTCAGTATATGTAAATGACAGAGTTACTCCGCTAGCACCTTGCAAATTTAATCTACGACTTAAGACTTCGTAATCCATATTCTCGATCCTTAACCTGTTCGTCGCTGATCTGATATAGAAGCGCCCCCCAGTAGGGTCATTATCATCAGAATCCTGCCAATCTTCTGCAAAATCCATAGAACCATTATTGTTGGAGTAGGAAACGGTATTGAAATTATCCAAAAAAGTATCCTGGCCATACAGGAAGACTCCCTGGCCTAAAAGAAAACAAAGCATCAATATCCTGCGTAGATGAGTAGGAATCATGAATTCTGGTAATCTGTCATAAGGTATAAAAGTAGCGATCCCTTTCAGCTCCCATAAAATAATGTTGTGAATAGGTCTTATAGCAGGGTATAGACCCCAATACTTGAAGTATTACCCCCTTTTCAGAGTCGAAATCAGGGGTGTTCATTAATCGATCATCCCAATAATCAAGGTGTTTTGACGAGCAAAAAAATATAGAGCAGATTTCAGAAGTAGCAGAAGAAAAAGCTTAAAATTTTATCACCCTTTTAGTGATCCTTTTATTGGTAATTATGGATCCGATTCGGATATTTAAAAGAGCATTGGAGGATGTGATCCTGGGACAAAGTGAGGAAGAATTCAACATTTGTACTCGATAAATATATCCATTTTTATCAAGATCCGGACTCAACAACGTTAAGGTGGCTGTTGAAGTACCACTGTATTGTGGTCCGTCTGTAAGATTACTAAAGCTTCCACCTCCATTGGTACTCACCTGCCATTGGTAAGAATCCACATTGGCAGCAATTACAGTAAACACCGTATCGGTTCCTGCAAAAGCCAATTGGTCTATTGGCTGCGTATTGATATTAAAATTATTGATAGTAATGGTTTGTGTAACATCAGTACTATTCCCGGAAGTGTCCGTAATTCTATAGGTTCTTGTAATGATCTCCGGATTACTCCCACCGTCTGTAACATCGCCAACAAAGGCCACGGTAGGTGTTGTTGTACAATTGTCTGCTTCATCTGTTACAATCGATATATCCGGGATGGGCAGCTCCGCCAAACAAAAGATGTTTACCGAGGCCGGATCACTGGCGGTCGGGGGAACATTGTCCATAGTAATTAACGTATTACCAGAAATACTCAAAATCGGGTCCCCGGGCATCCCACCATACTCAACAACATATCCTTGAGGCGCATAGGCCCCACCACCACCTGCATTTGGAAGGTCATTCCATGAACCGGGCTGTGTTGTTACGGATGGATCAGTAATATGAGCAAAATTCTCTTGACCAGGGGTTACGGGCCCATCAGGATAGTCATTGGGTTCGTTTGCATTCCAGAATGCATAGGTCAATTCGGTTCCCCCAACTCCCCCACTCCAAAAGGAGGTACCTGCTTCAGGCCCTGTAACCCATTGCCAGTCGCCTTCAGTTGTATTATCGTTTGCCCCTATCCAACCTACTCCGAGTGCCTGAGAACCTGAAAAATCGGCCTCCTGCTGAGACGTAAGTGTTGCCAGATATCCTTGCAGCCCATAATATGTGCGCAGGGAAGCGGCAGTGCGGGCTGCCGTCCATGTAATTCCCGGAACAGCCACAAATTCATAAAAATGACCTGTTGGAGGCAAGTAATTGGCATCACCCACTATTATTGAAAATCCTCTGCTGCCTGTTGGCAGCAAAGCACTACTTGAATATTCAACTGCACTGATGGCAGCTTCAAATTCGGTTAAGGTAGCTGGACCTGTTAAGGTAAGTTTACCTTCTACTGCACTCCAGGATGGCGTAATGGTAGGATGTATACCTGTAAGTGTCAATAAGTCTTCTCCGTTGATGTACCCGGTTGAGATCTGGATCGCGACTGCAAATGCCGTAGTATCATCTGGATCCGTAATACTTATGGTCTCTACTACCGGCATTGATGTTCCCGGACAATATACCTGATCTCCTGTCACTACAAGAACAGGGGGTTCGTTGGGGGTTGTAGGAAATCCGGTTACCAGCACGTTGTCTATAGTATAATTTTCATTTGCGGCTGTATTATGGAAAGTGGCCCTTATTTCGATGGTGTTTCCTGAAAGGCTCCCTACCGAATAAGAAGGATTGACAGGCTGAGCCGCCGAACCAGATCTGCTAAAAACCTGAATCCAGCCGCCGGTACCATTTATTCTATATTCTAAGGCAAAATTATCCTGACTTCCCCCTGAATTCTCAAATTGATTAGTATCAAAAGCACCGGTATCCACACTGAATGCCACATTGGTATACCCCGATATATCAATAGAATTGGTTACCCAAACCAAAGGATTCGCAAGGGTTGAAGAGGCCACTCCCCTAGTATTGCTTGCCAAAATCAAACCTGCATTGACAGCGGCCCCATTTTGAGAATTCCACACCGAAGGAGAAGCACCTGAACCTGTCCCGGTAATGGTACCATTCGAATAGCTTGAAAAATCTTCAGACCACACAGTGTCTTGCCCGAATGAATGAATTACTAGGGAAAGTGCACATAAAAAAAGAATAGACCTTAAAGGTTTTAGAAACTTCACGGTGCTTGTTAATTACACTATTTTGAGCGAAAATACAAAGCATATAAGGCCATTTCAATTCGCTTGAAATCAAAAATACCGCAATTAGGAAAAAAGGATAAATAAATGTTGTGAAATGTCTAAAACACTTGGTAAAGTCTGACTTAGAGCAAATTTATCGATCTCAAATCCCTAATAATGAACATTTTGAGACAAATAAGAAACAATCCCGAATGAAGCTTTCAAGGTCTTAAAATTGGAACTCTAATAGCAGCAATTCTCCCCGTCCTCACAGAGGATCAAAAACTCAGAGCGTCTGTTTAGTTGATGTTTGGCAGAAGAACATCTCACTCCATCCACACACTCATTAACAGGTTGCAATTCTCCAAAGCCTTTGTATTTCAATCGACCTATGTCAATTCCCTTGGAAGCAATGTATTCTACGGTAGCTTTTGCACGACGTTCGGATAATGGCTGATTATAGGTATTCGGACCTCTTGAATCTGTATGTGAATTGACCTGTATTTTGAGGCTTGGATACAGTTCCATGGCGGCCACTACGATATCGAGTTCGTCTTTGTAGTCATCTTTAACATCCGATTTGTCGAAATCGAAGAAGATTGTAGGATCTAATCCAAGAAGTCTGGCCAGGTCCGTACCGTATTCCACACAGTCGGTTTCTAAATAGATATCCACCATTCGAAGTTCACATGGATTAATTTCTAAGTATTCCTCCACCGGCGTATACCCCTCTCTGGAGGCCCTTACAAAATTATTTTTGGTCCGGTCAATATCAATGCTGTACGCACCTTCCTCATTCGTGAAGGTAGAGGCAATTACTTCGTTATCATCATTGATAATTCCAATGGTTGCCCCTGATAAAGGCAATAGTGTGGTTTTATCATAAACGATCCCTGTTAAGGTCTTAGGGTTGATACATTCTGCCGTAAAGGCATAAATATTATCATCGATATAATCTGTTGCATTACGACGGCCCGAATCGTTAGATCTTTTCCTGTTGGAAGCAAAAAAACCATATTCCTTCTCACTATCATAAACAAATGTAAAGTCATCTGCTTCGCTGTTAATGGGTGCTCCTAAATTTTCCGGAACAGAGGCTACCATGCCGTCTGCATCCAAGTTTACAGAATACACATCCAATCTACCTTTCCCATTAAATCTGTCAGAAGAAAAATAAAGATGATTTTCCCCGCTTACAAAAGGAAAACTCTCCCTAAATTGTGTATTTATCCTGTCTCCTAAATTCTTGACTTCCCCATATACCCCATTTTCATTGATATCAATCACAAAGATGTCTGACAGGCCCCTTGAACCAGGCATGTCTGAGGAAAAATAGAGTTTTGAGTTATCCGCATTCAAAGCAGGATTGGAAAAAGAGTGACTATCTATATTAAATGCCCGGTCGGCACTTTCATTTTTGAACCAGGAATCATCTGCGATCCACCATTCATCCCCCTCCAAAACAGCTTTATAAATCTTTAAGCGAACAATATTATTTCCGTCTTTTATATGTTTTCCATCCTTAAAATTAGTAGCCGTAAAATACATTGTCTTGCCGTCCTTGGTAAATGTTGCGGTAGTTTCATCCACCTTAATGGACGTTGATTCAGCTTGACGGGCGGTAAAATCATTTCCTTGAAAATTAATTTTTGATATAATTTTGAGGGAATCATCGCCCTTCTTGATTTGATAAAGGTCCAAAAAGTCCTTATTGGTTCCGCTATGTCTGTATCTGTGAAGGTATCCAGTATCGCGATCTGAAGAAAAAATTAATCCATCTTTATAAAAAGACGGTGCGAAATCAGAAAACTCATTGAGATTGATACTATCCTTTAGATTTGAAAAATAATCCCTCAGGTCCTTTAACTTGTAGACCCTTTTGGTTTGTACCGGTATATTTGCTCCCGATTCACTTATGTAAGCGGCTAGTTTCTCTTTTGCCAGTTCTTCTTGTCCGATAGCCCTTAAACTTTGCCCATATCTGAAGTTATACTCTTGCGGCACTGTAAAGCCACTCTTTACGGCTGCTCTTTTATACAGTATCTCATACACCTTGACGGCATTCTCATAGTCGGCTATCACATAATAAGAATCGGCCAATTTCATTAAAACCGTATCCTTAACCTTTTTAGGTTTTTCTGTTAAGCGCTTTTGATACACTTTGGTGTATAACGTATAAGTATACTTATCTTTGTTTTTTTCCTTATTTACCTGGCCAAAAGTGGTCCCAAGAAAAGCGAACAAAATAAAACCTACTGCAACTATGCGCTTTGTCATGTAATACATTATTAAAAGAATCTAGGTGATACCAGTCCCCGGAAAGAACGAACCAGTTCAAATCTTAAAAACACTTCAAAAGAGCCATCGTTAAATCGGGTACCTCCCAATTCAGTGATTTCCTTGTCATATGCCAAACCAAGCATAAGTTTTTCCGAAATTTGGAACCCAAACATTGCACTTGCAGCAGCATCCCAGCGATATGCAGCCCCAAAGGAAAACTTATCATTCAATAAGAAGGTGCCGGAAAAATCGAGTTGCAATGGAGCTCCCCCAACGGCTTTCATTAAAAATGCAGGTTTAAACTTGAAATTATAATTCAGATCGAAAACATATCCTGTTATCAAATAAAAATTAAGTCGTTCTGTCGACTGAAATTGCACTGAATTCGCAGCGCGTTGGGAATTATCAAAGTAATCTGTTTCCAGCATATTGGGAGCCGAGAGCCCCAAATAGAACCGATCCGTATGATAATAGACCCCAAAACCAAAGTTAGGGGAAAAATTATTGGTGATGTCTGCCCCATCCGTTATGGGCTCCTGATCAAAATTTCGTAGTTGTTCAAAATCGAGATTCAACAGATTTCCCCCCGCTTTTAGGCCAAAGGATAATTTGTTTTCACGCGATAATTCAATCGTATAGGAGAGAACCGCATCAAAATAGGTTTCCTGAACTACACCATTCCCAATATTGTCATTGACAATAGATATTCCGTACCCCAACCTGCTGTTCCTTATAGGGGAATGTAAATTGAGGGTCTGAGTTTTTGGAGCCCCGTCTAAACCAACCCACTGTGACCGGTAAAGGGCCGCAATACTGAGTTCTCCCCGGGAACCCGCATATGCGGGGTTCACGCTCATGGTATTGTACATATATTGTGTATACTGAGCATCTTGTTGGGCCTGTAAGGTGCTGGTCAGCATAGTCACCAAGAAAAGGGCAACTACATGGTACTTTTTATGTATCATATTTTTTATCATCTGTTATTTACTCACATACAGGTATCCGCTATCTGTAATTCTCTCCTGTTCTAAATCGTATTCAAAGATATAGAAATAAACACCTGCCGGTAAATAATCGTTAACACTCATGGTTGACCTACCTCTGGAACGACCATCAAACACATTGGTCTGGTTATTGTAATTAGCCCCTTCGTATACTGCTACTCCCCATCGGTTGTAGATCCTCAATGTATTGTTTCTGGCAAATTCTACATCGCGAATAAACAAGAAGTCATTTCTTCCGTCATTATTTGGAGTAACCATCTGGTTTACCTCAATTTTGAAGGTGGTAATGATCTCAGAAACCAATACGGTTACCGTTGCGGTATCACAATTTGTTGGATCCGCATTTTCACAAATGGTGTACTCAATGGTATAGATTCCAGGCGCTGTTCCGGGCAGTACCGTTACCGTGCCATCTGAATTGACTGCAAGAGGACCCGTTGGTGTGGAGGTAATGGTGACATCCAAAGGATTTACCTGTTCTCCATTTAAGATATCATTAGTCAACACATTACTATCTGCTACCAGTCCACCAAGGTCTCCATCCACCAAAACTCCTGTGAAATCATCATCTACGGCATCTATCATATTAGGCCCGGGGATCACTTCCACCGTTACCGTCGCCGTATCACAATTGGCAGGCTCTGCCACTTCACAGATCGTATAGTCAATGGTATAGGTACCTTGTGCCGTATCCGGTGCTACACTTACCGTTCCATCGGCATTCACGGTCAATGGCCCTGTTGGGGTAGAAGTAATGGTTACGTCTGCAGGATCTACCGACATTCCGTTTAAGGTATCGTTAGTCAACACGTTACTATCTACTACAATTCCTCCTGTATTTCCATTCACCGGATTCGAGCTAAAGTCATCATCTACCGCATCTATTATATTGGATCCGGGCCCTACTGTTACGATTACTGTTGCCGTATCACAGTTTGAAGGATTGGCAACTTCACAGATCGTATAGTCAATGGTATAATCTCCCGGTGCTGTATTTACTGCTACACTTACCGATCCATCGGCATTTACAGTCAATGGCCCGGTTGGGGTAGAAGTAATTGTTACATCTGCAGGATCTACCAGGACGCCGTCCAGGGTGTCATTATTAAGCACATTACTGTTGGCCACAATACCACCTGTACTTCCATCTACCGGATTGCTCCTGAAATCATCATCTACCGCATTTATTCCGGGTGCTCCGGTCAACACAGTCACAGTTGGGTCATCCGGATTTCCATCACCGTCCCTATCGATATCTGTAGGATCATCCGGATCATCAGAAAGCGTACTTATTGGACCATTATCAGGGATAAATCCTTCAACTATCGCAGTGTTTTCAAAACTACCGGCATCAATATCTGCCTGAGTTATCGTATAGACAGCCGTAAAAGTGGTTATATCGCTCTCGCCGGGCTCTAATATTTCCAATGGCCCTCCGGATACCATAACTAATGGATCGGTAATGGTAATACTCCCAAGAGGAATATTTCCGGTATTCGTAACGGTAAAGACATAACTGATCGTCTCTCCTACCTGTGCGAACCCATCTCCATTCTGATCGTCAAATGTATCTACCTTTAAGACAATGATATTCGGACCTCCTGAGACCACGACTGTTACTGTAGCCGTATCACAATTCGTAGGATTAGCTACCTCACAGATCGTATATTCTATCGTATAGGTGCCTGCCCCGGTATTCGGAGCCACACTGACCGTACCATCTGCATTCACTGTTAAAGGTCCTGTAGGAGTGGAAGTAAGCGTTACATCCGCTGGATCTACCGCTACTCCGTTTAAGGTATCGTTATCCAGGACATTGCTATTGGCAACAACCCCGCCGGTTACACCATCTACAGGCGCTCCACTAAAGTCGTCATCCACTGCATCGATCACATTCGCTCCAGGATCTACCACCACCGTTACCGTTCCGGTATCACAGTTCGTAGGATTAGCTACCTCACAGATCGTATATTCTATCGTATAGGTGCCTGCCCCGGTATTCGGAGCCACACTGACCGTACCATCTGCATTCACTGTTAAAGGTCCTGTAGGAGTGGAAGTAAGCGTTACATCCGCTGGATCTACCGCTACTCCGTTTAAGGTATCGTTATCCAGGACATTGCTATTGGCAACAACCCCGCCGGTTACACCATCTACAGGCGCTCCACTAAAGTCGTCATCCACTGCATCGATCACATTCGCTCCAGGATCTACCACCACCGTTACCGTTCCGGTATCACAGTTCGTAGGATTAGCTACCTCACAGATCGTATATTCTATCGTATAGGTGCCTGCCCCGGTATTCGGAGCCACACTGACCGTACCATCTGCATTCACTGTTAAAGGTCCTGTAGGAGTGGAAGTAAGCGTTACATCCGCTGGATCTACCGCTACTCCGTTTAAGGTATCGTTATCCAGGACATTGCTATTGGCAACAACCCCGCCGGTTACACCATCTACAGGCGCTCCACTAAAGTCGTCATCCACTGCATCGATCACATTCGCTCCAGGATCTACCACCACCGTTACCGTTCCGGTATCACAGTTCGTAGGATTAGCTACCTCACAGATCGTATATTCTATCGTATAGGTGCCTGCCCCGGTATTCGGAGCCACACTGACCGTACCATCTGCATTCACTGTTAAAGGTCCTGTAGGAGTGGAAGTAAGCGTTACATCCGCTGGATCTACCGCTACTCCGTTTAAGGTATCGTTATCCAGGACATTGCTATTGGCAACAACCCCGCCGGTTACACCATCTACAGGCGCTCCACTAAAGTCGTCATCCACTGCATCGATCACATTCGCTCCAGGATCTACCACCACCGTTACCGTTCCGGTGTCACAGTTCGTAGGATTAGCTACCTCACAGATCGTATATTCTATCGTATAGGTGCCTGCCCCGGTATTCGGAGCCACACTGACCGTACCATCTGCATTCACTGTTAAAGGTCCTGTAGGAGTGGAAGTAAGCGTTACATCCGCTGGATCTACCGCTACTCCGTTTAAGGTATCGTTATCCAGGACATTGCTATTGGCAACAACCCCGCCGGTTACACCATCTACAGGCGCTCCACTAAAGTCGTCATCCACTGCATCGATCACATTCGCTCCAGGATCTACCACCACCGTTACCGTTCCGGTATCACAGTTCGTAGGATTAGCTACCTCACAGATCGTATATTCTATCGTATAGGTGCCTGCCCCGGTATTCGGAGCCACACTGACCGTACCATCTGCATTCACTGTTAAAGGTCCTGTAGGAGTGGAAGTAAGCGTTACATCCGCTGGATCTACCGCTACTCCGTTTAAGGTATCGTTATCCAGGACATTGCTATTGGCAACAACCCCGCCGGTTACACCATCTACAGGCGCTCCACTAAAGTCGTCATCCACTGCATCGATCACATTCGCTCCAGGATCTACCACCACCGTTACCGTTCCGGTATCACAGTTCGTAGGATTAGCTACCTCACAGATCGTATATTCTATCGTATAGGTGCCTGCCCCGGTATTCGGAGCCACACTGACCGTACCATCTGCATTCACTGTTAAAGGTCCTGTAGGAGTGGAAGTAAGCGTTACATCCGCTGGATCTACCGCTACTCCGTTTAAGGTATCGTTATCCAGGACATTGCTATTGGCAACAACCCCGCCGGTTACACCATCTACAGGCGCTCCACTAAAGTCGTCATCCACTGCATCGATCGTATCCGGGCCAACAACGATTGTGACGGTGGCCGAGGCACAAACATCAGGTTCAGGATCTGTATTACATACCTGATAAATGATCGTAATCGTAGTATTAGATTCTGAAGCATCGGGGGTATAGGATAATTCACCTGTTTCAGGATCAAAACTTACCGTTCCTGTGGCATTACCGCCAATTCTTGTTATGCTTGTTGTGCCTGCATTATTCGGATCATTATTTGGTAAATAATCATCATTAGCCAGGATATTGATCACAATTTCTGTGAGGGCCGGGGTAGATCCTTCATCATCCATTGCAGTGGCAATAAGTGGATTAGGATCGGTACCGTTAGGGTTCCCATCATCATCGCAGTCCAGGATATCCCAAGAATCAGAAGGGGTCACGGTCTGACTTGCTAAAACCAAGGAACATGGATCCAGCGGATCTGTTCCATCGGTCACTTCGTCCTCATTGGTAACGCCGTCACCATCGCAATCTGTGGTATTCCAGTCGGGTGAAGGGTCTTCGGTCTGACTTGCCAGCACAAAGTCGCATGCATCCAGTGGATCTGTATTGTCTGTAAGTTCGTCTCCGTTGGTCACCCCATCGCCATCGCAGTCTACAATAAGGTAGTCTCCACTTTGGTCCAGGGTTACACTATCGGGTTATAAGAACAAGGATCTAAAGGATCTGTCTGATCGGTTACTTCATCCTCATTGGTTACCCCATCGCCATCACAGTCGGTTGCATTCCATTCGTCTGAAGGTGTTTGGGTCTGACTTCCCAGCACAAAACTACATGGGTCTAACGGATCTGTATTGTCTGAGAGTTCATCCCCATTGGTTACCCCATCGCCATCGCAGTCTACAATAAGGTAGTCTCCACTTTGGTCCAGGGTTACACTATCCGGGTTATAGGAACAAGGATCCTGAGGATCTGTTCCATCGGTATTTTCATCTCCATTGGTTACCCCGTCGCCATCACAGTCGGCCGCAAGGAAATCATCGCTTTGAGACAGTGTAATACTATCCGGGTTAAAGGAACATGGATCCAGCGGATCTGTTCCATCGGTCACTTCGTCCTCATTGGTAACGCCGTCACCATCGCAATCTGTGGTATTCCAGTCGGGTGAAGGGTCTTCGGTCTGACTTGCCAGCACAAAGTCGCATGCATCCAGTGGATCTGTATTGTCTGTAAGTTCGTCTCCGTTGGTCACCCCATCGCCATCGCAGTCTACAATAAGGTAGTCTCCACTTTGGTCCAGGGTTACACTATCGGGATTATAAGAACAAGGATCTAAAGGATCTGTCTGATCGGTTACTTCATCCTCATTGGTTACCCCGTCGCCATCACAGTCGGTTGCATTCCATTCGTCTGAAGGTGTTTGGGTCTGACTTCCCTGCACAAAACTACATGGGTCTAACGGATCTGTATTGTCTGAGAGTTCATCCCCATTGGTTACCCCATCGCCATCACAATCGGTTGCATTCCATTCGTCTGAAGGTGTTTGGGTCTGACTTGCCAAAATAAAGTCGCATGGATCAAGCGGATCTGTTTCATCGTCTTCCTCATCATCATCGGTAACTCCATCTCCATCGGTATCAATTACATCATTATCACATTCTATCAAGAAATTGAAATCCATTATCCATTTGTGCTCGTTACCTTCGGGTCCTATCCAGCCCCATCCAGATAATCCTTCTGCACCAACATTAGAATCGTGCAGTGCACCTCCAGGTCCAACCTGAACTCCATATTTTGGTGTACTCGGATTTAGGGGATCTGGTCTGTGGGATACCTTGAAGGTACCCTGACCAAAGCAACTAGAACCATTAGAAACTATAAAACTTCTCTCATTATCTATTAAATAATATTCCAAATCCTCGGCATGTGCATCCGAGCAGCCTTCATCCTTAAATTCGCCACCCACATTTTGCCATTCCGTCCAGTTTTTTTTATGAATCAAAACTACATAAATCTCTACAACGCAATCACCATTCTTTGTAGTTCCCGTTATTAGGGCCTCTCCATTGCTTTTCTTAGTAAAGGTTAACTGATGATCAGCTGTCGAAGAAAAGAATTTGGAACCGTTATTTGGATTTGATTTTGCCCACCAGAAATTGGCACTCATATTGTCATTGGGAGTGCACCTATCGGCATCAAGAACATCACAAATAATGTCTGTTCCATTATTGTTAACGGCATCTCGGTAATCTACATCCTCAGTGCCGTCTTCATCTGGAAGGTCAGTGGCCGGCTCATTGATCTCATCATTTACATCAAAACCATCATTCACATTAGAGCCTTCATAACCATCATCCAGGCCATCGCCATCTGTGTCCGTATTAGTATATTCCTGATTGGGAGTGCCATCAAAATTAAAGTCATTCCCTTCAATATTGTCTTGTTCTGAATCATTGTCCGAATCTAAATCTCTGAAATCAGGCTCATCCGTCCCATCTGTATTTTGCGGTGTAAGTCCTTTATCTCCAGATCCTTCATAGGCATTATCCAGACCATCATTGTCACTGTCCATTCCGCTTGGTGGAACATATCCATCCGTTGACTGGGCTTCTACATTATCCGGAATACCGTCATCATCAGAATCGATGTCCCTGAAATCAGGTTTTCCATCCTGGTCCGTATCAACGGGGGTGAGGCCTTCGCCGGATCCCGGATAGTTCTCATAGTGATCATCCAGCCCATTTCCATCGCTATCGTTGGTACACACAGCAATAAAATCGGCGGTGGTTTGTGCCTCTACGTTATCCAAAATACCATCATTATCGGCATCGATATCCTTATAATCAGGAACCTGATCGCCATCTGTGTCCACCGGTGTCAGACCACATGGATCATCCGGTATTTCCGGGCATGGTCCCAGGGTGTCTCCATGATCGAGATGTGCCTGAACGGCTTCAGGAGCCACAGTGATTTCGTGATATCCATTTCTTGGATTGTTGGGACTTTTATCTTCTTTGTGACAAAGGGTCACTTTATCCTTACCCTTATAACGAGCAGCTTTACTATTGTAGTTACAAACACCCTCTCCCCCATTCGATTCCCAATCAGAGATACAAGAATAGATGTCATCGAGGCCATCCCCATCATTATCTATTCCTGAAGGGGCCACGTAACCTGCTGTAGTTTGAGCCTCAATATTATCCAGAATACCGTCGTCATCTGAATCAATATCAAGGTAATCGGGAATCCCATCCCCATCCGTATCGGTCGGATTGGTTGTATGATCATTATCTCCATCGGCATTGTTGTCTTCATTTACATCCAGAATACCGTCATTGTCATCATCCACATCAACATTGTCTTTGACACCGTCTCCATCCGAGTCATTCTTTTTGTAGAATTCCAAAGTTGCTGAAATCGGATCTGTATTGCCATAAGAAATCTGAGAAGATAATACGAGGCACAGGGGAATCAAAAATGAGCTAAATAATGCCTTTGGTATTTTAAAAAAAGTAAAGTTCTCCATATAGGTTAGTTATTTTAAACTAAGCACCACAGGGAGTAGAAAGTACTTCTGGTAAGACTTTGGGAATCTTTAAAGTAAGATGCAATATATGGTAATAAAAAATTCTCACAAATTGTTTATTACCTTTCTTTGACCAGACTCCTTAATCAACCAGAATATTCGATAAAACGATAAATTGCAAGATATTTAGTGTAAGTGACGTGGATATCAAAATCGCTTTTAAGTAAGGTATTTGGCAATTCACCGAAGTATTCTGTCGTTCAACTCCCGAACAGATCATTTTGGTCACGAATAATTCTCTTACTTTTGCAAAAATTTTTTACGTGAATTTTAAGAAAGAAATTGCCAGGAGAAGAACCTTTGGGATCATTTCTCACCCGGATGCAGGGAAGACCACCCTGACCGAAAAATTACTCCTTTTTGGTGGTGCCATTCAGGAAGCCGGTGCCGTAAAAAATAACAAGATCAAAAAATCTGCTACCAGCGATTTTATGGAGATAGAACGGCAAAGGGGGATCTCTGTAGCCACCTCTGTACTTGCCTTCATTTATAAGGACAAAAAAATCAATATCCTGGATACTCCCGGGCACAAGGATTTTGCGGAAGATACATTTCGCACACTTACTGCAGTAGATAGCGTTATTGTGGTCATAGATGTAGCAAAGGGGGTGGAGGAACAAACTGAAAAACTTGTAGAAGTCTGCAGGATGCGGAAGATCCCGATGATCGTCTTTATCAACAAAATGGATAGGGAAGGAAAAGATGCTTTTGACCTTCTGGATGAAGTGGAACAGAAATTGGGCCTCAGCGTTACACCTTTAAGCTTTCCTATAGGAATGGGATACGACTTTAAAGGGATCTATAACATCTTCGAGAAGAACATCAACCTCTTTAGCGGGGATAGCAAGAAAAACATTGAAGAGACCATCGCCTTTAATGATCTAAGCAACCCGGACCTGGAAAAGTTCATTGGAAATAAAGCTGCGGAGACCTTAAGAGAGAATCTTGAATTAATAACCGGTGTCTACCCGGCTTTTAATAAACAAGCGTACCTGGACGGATCTCAGCAACCGGTCTTTTTTGGATCTGCCCTCAATAATTTCGGGGTACGAGAATTATTGGATTGTTTTATTGAGATCGCGCCAACACCAAGAGATAAGATGGCCGAAGAACGATTGGTGAAAGCCGATGAAAAAGAAATGACCGGATTTGTCTTTAAGATCCATGCCAATATGGATCCTAAGCACAGGGACCGACTCGCTTTTGTGAAGATCGTTTCCGGAACTTTTGAAAGAAACAAACCCTACCTGCATGTACGAAATGGAAAAAATCTGAAATTCTCGAGTCCTAATGCATTTTTTGCTGAAAAGAAAGAGATCGTGGACATCTCTTTTCCGGGAGATATTGTTGGCTTACACGATACCGGTAATTTTAAGATAGGAGACACCCTCACGGAAGGTGAAACCCTTCATTATAAAGGCATTCCCAGTTTTTCCCCTGAACACTTCAGATATATCAACAATGCCGACCCTATGAAGTCGAAACAACTTTACAAAGGGATAGATCAGCTTATGGACGAAGGAGTTGCACAATTATTTACACTTGAACTCAATGGCAGAAAAGTAATTGGAACCGTTGGTGCCTTACAGTACGAGGTGATACAATACCGATTGGAGCATGAGTACGGAGCGAAATGTACTTATGAAAACTTCCCTGTTTACAAGGCGTGCTGGGTGCAGCCTAAAGACCCTAAAAGTGTTGAATTTCAAGAATTTAAAAGGGTAAAACAAAAATTCCTGGCCAAAGACAAAAGAGAGCAATTGGTCTTTCTGGCGGATTCTCAGTTTTCCCTGCAAATGACTCAGCAAAAATATCCTAACGTAATCCTGCATTTTACCTCCGAGTTCTCGTAATCGGATATAAAAAAACCCGAAACTAGTTTCGGGTCCCTGATTTATGCCTCTCCGGTTGGTCCGAAATTTAAGGGGATAGGGGGCTGTTCATAGTCCTTGATATTCCCGTGGGCCTTCTCAAATCTATGTACATTATCATTAAGTGCCTTTAAGAATTTCTTTGCATGCTGCGGGGTGAGTACAATTCTGCTTTTCACCTTCGCCTTTGGCGCACCGGGCATCATACTGATAAAATCGATCACAAATTCGGATACAGAATGGTTGATGATGGCAAGGTTTGAATAAATCCCCTCTGCCATCTTTTCATCCAACTCTATATTGATCTGTTTTTGTTTGTTTTCCTTTTCTGCCATTTGCTTTTGATTTAAATGGATACTTAATAAAAAACCCCCAACCGGAAGGTTGAGGGTTCGTGTTTTAGAATTTCAATTCTTCCTTACGGGCCATGATCTCGTCGTATTCCTGTTTGGAACCAACAATAATGGACTCATAGTCGCGCATACCTGTACCTGCAGGGATCTTATGCCCTACGATAACGTTCTCCTTTAAACCTTCAAGGTCATCGATCTTACCGCTCACTGCCGCTTCGTTCAATACTTTGGTAGTTTCCTGGAAGGACGCTGCCGAAATAAACGATTTGGTCTGTAAGGATGCTCTGGTGATTCCCTGAAGAACAGGAGTGGCCGTTGCCGCTACAGCATCTCTTGCCGTAACGAGTGACTTATCTGCACGTTTTAAGATGGAATTCTCATCCCTTAGTTCACGTGCTGTAATGATCTGTCCTGCCTTAAGATTTTCAGATTCACCTGCATCTTCCACGACTTTCTTTCCAAAGATCTCATCATTCTCTTCAATAAAATCATCCTTGTGGATCAATTGATTTTCAAGGAAGATGGTATCTCCCGGATCCTGAATTCGCACTTTACGCATCATTTGACGTACTACTACCTCAAAGTGCTTGTCATTGATCTTAACCCCCTGTAAACGATATACCTCCTGAACTTCGTTCACCAGATATTGTTGTACAGCAGAAGGTCCTTTTATAGCCAGGATATCCTCCGGTGTTACGGAGCCATCCGATAATGGCATTCCCGCACGAACGTAGTCATTTTCCTGTACCAGGATCTGATTCGATAATTTTACAAGATATTTCTTTTGTTCGCCTAATTTAGATTCTATGATGATCTCGCGGTTCCCTCTTTTGATCTTCCCAAAAGATACTACCCCGTCTATCTCTGAAACTACCGCAGGATTTGATGGGTTACGAGCCTCAAACAACTCGGTTACCCTTGGTAATCCTCCTGTAATATCTCCGGTTTTAGCTGACTTACGTGGGATTTTTACAAGAATCTTACCTTCCTTGATCTTATCCCCATCATCTACCATAATATGAGAGCCAACAGGTAAATTATACGAACGCAATACTTCATCCTTGGTATTCATGATCAATAAGGTAGGGATGAGCTTTTTGTTTCGGGATTCAGAGATCACTTTCTCCTGGAATCCGGTTTGTTCATCAATCTCTACCTGGTAGGTAATTCCCTGCTCAATATTCTCGTAAGCAATCTTCCCTGGGAATTCTGAAACAATTACACCATTATAAGGATCCCATTGACAAACAATCTGTCCTTTTTCAACCGTTCCGCCGTTCTTAACAAACAGCTGTGATCCATAAGGAATATTATTTGTACTTAGCGTGATTCCCGTTTTCTTATCTACTACCTTGATCTCAGAAGTTCTTGATATAACAATATCTACAGGTTTCCCTTCGCTGTTCTCTCCTTTTACGGTACGCAAATCTTCAATTTCAGCTTTTCCGCCAAATTTGGCTTCTAATTTGTTATCCTCAGAAATGTTACCGGCGATACCTCCAACATGGAACGTACGTAACGTTAACTGTGTTCCTGGTTCTCCAATAGACTGCGCTGCAACTACCCCAACGGCTTCACCTCTTTGTACCATTTTATTCGTAGCCAGGTTTCGTCCATAACATTTACCGCAAATTCCTTTTTGGGCTTCACAGGTAAGGGCAGAACGAACCTCCACTCTTTCGATCGGAGATGCCTCAATTTTCCGTACATCAGACTCCATGATCTGTTCCCCGGCTCCAATAAGCAACTCTTCTGTTATTGGATCGAAGACATCGTGTAAAGAAACACGGCCCAGAATTCTTTCTCCTAAGGTTTCTACTACCTCTTCATTCTTCTTCAGAGCTTCTACTTCAATACCTCGTAACGTACCGCAATCTTCAGTGTTTACGATCACATCCTGAGATACATCCACTAACCTACGGGTTAAGTACCCCGCATCTGCAGTTTTCAAGGCTGTATCCGCAAGTCCTTTTCTGGCCCCGTGGGTAGAGATAAAGTATTCCAAAATGGATAGTCCTTCCTTAAAGTTCGAAAGAATCGGGTTTTCGATGATCTCACCTCCGCCTGCTGTAGATTTCTTTGGCTTCGCCATCAATCCGCGCATTCCGGTAAGTTGTCGGATCTGTTCCTTAGAACCCCTCGCCCCTGAATCTAACATCATATATACCGAGTTAAATCCTTGCTGATCCTCCCGGATCCTTTTCATGGCAAGCTCCGTAAGCATGGCGTTGGTAGAGGTCCAGACATCGATCACCTGATTGTAGCGTTCGTTGTTGGTAATAAGACCCATGTTATAGTTAGCCATAATGCCATCTACTTGTTCGTTGGCATCGGCAATCATTTCGTGTTTTTCCTGTGGTATGATAATATCACCCAAACTAAAGGATAAGCCACCTTTAAAGGCAAACTCGTATCCCATGGTCTTTATTTTATCCAGGAAATCGGCCGTTGTAGGCACATCAGTTACAGCAAGGATCTGTCCGATAATATCCCGGAGTGATTTCTTGTTCAAGACGTCATTGACATACCCTGCTTGTTCTGGAACAACCATATTGAAGAGTACCCTTCCTACTGTTGTTGGAATGATCTGATTAACCAGGGCTCCTTCTTCGTTGAAATCCTTAGCACGTACCTTGATACCCGCATTAAGCTCTACTTTGCCTTCGTTAAAGGCTATGACAACTTCTTCATAGGAATAAAAAGTTAGTCCTTCCCCAATGACCGGTGTTTCCTTGGTAGACTTACGCTCTTTGGTCATATAGTAAAGACCAAGTACCATATCCTGTGATGGCACCGTAATTGGTGATCCATTAGCCGGATTCAGGATGTTATGAGAAGCCAGCATTAGTAATTGAGATTCCAATATAGCTTCAGGTCCCAAAGGTAAATGGACCGCCATCTGATCCCCATCGAAATCCGCGTTAAAAGCAGTACATACAAGGGGATGCAGGCGAATTGCCTTACCTTCAATAAGTTTAGGCTGGAAAGCTTGTATTCCTAAACGGTGCAATGTGGGGGCACGGTTCAGTAATACTGGATGTCCTTTTAAGACATTTTCCAAAATATCCCAAACTACAGGTTCTTTCTTATCTATGATCTTTTTAGCAGACTTTACTGTTTTAACGATACCGCGTTCAATCAGTTTCCTGATCACAAACGGTTTGTACAATTCCGCGGCCATATCTTTTGGCAGACCACATTCGTACAGGCTCATTTCCGGACCTACAACGATCACGGAACGCGCCGAATAATCTACACGTTTCCCTAATAAATTCTGACGGAACCTACCTTGTTTCCCTTTTAAGGAATCGGATAAGGATTTTAAGGGCCTGTTAGATTCAGTTTTAACGGCAGACGCTTTTCTTGTATTGTCGAATAAGGAGTCTACTGCTTCCTGCAACATCCTTTTTTCGTTCCTCAGGATCACTTCAGGCGCTTTGATCTCCATCAATCGCTTAAGACGATTGTTACGTATGATCACCCTTCGGTATAAGTCATTGAGATCCGAAGTTGCAAAACGACCCCCATCCAATGGCACCAAGGGGCGCAATTCTGGTGGAATAACCGGCACAACCTTCATGATCATCCATTCCGGTCTGTTCTCACGGTTATCCTGAGACTCTCTCAGGGCTTCTACAACTTGTAATCTTTTTAAAGCTTCGGTTTTACGTTGCTTCGATGTTTCTGTATTCGCCTTATGACGAAGATCGTATGAAAGTTCTTTCAGATCTATCCTGGACAATAGGTCGATCAAACATTCAGCGCCCATCTTGGCTATAAATTTGTTTGGATCCGAATCTTCCAGGTATTGGTTTTCTGGCGGAATGGTTTCTAGAATGTTCAAATACTCCTCTTCCGTAAGAAAATCGAGTTTTGACAATTCCTCTCCTTCCGGACCTTTGGCGACCCCGGCTTGAATAACTACATAGCGCTCATAATAAATGATCATGTCTAATTTCTTGGAAGGTAATCCAAGGAGATAGCCAATTTTATTAGGGAGCGAACGGAAATACCAGATATGCGCCACAGGAACCACTAAATTAATGTGTCCTACGCGGTCTCTACGTACCTTTTTCTCAGTAACCTCAACGCCGCAACGATCACATACGATGCCGCGATAACGAATACGTTTGTACTTACCACAAGCACATTCGTAGTCTTTTACAGGCCCAAAAATACGCTCACAAAATAATCCGTCGCGTTCTGGTTTGTGGGTTCTGTAGTTAATGGTTTCTGGTTTCAGTACTTCCCCTCTCGACTCTGCCAAAATAGATTCTGGTGAAGCCAAGCCTATGGAAATCTTATTAAACCTTTTTACTGCTGTATTATCGTGTTGTCTAGCCATAATGCTAATGGTGATACTTTATTAAATGTGTAACCGACTCTAAATTTATTCTTCCAATCTGATATCCAGGCCTAAACCTTTTAGTTCATGCATCAATACGTTGAAAGATTCTGGTAACCCAGGTTCTGGCATGGTCTCTCCTTTGACGATCGACTCGTATGTCTTTGCTCTACCTACCACATCATCCGATTTAACAGTAAGGATCTCCCTTAGTGTGGCGGAGGCACCATAAGCCTGTAATGCCCAGACCTCCATCTCTCCAAAACGCTGTCCACCGAATTGAGCTTTACCACCCAATGGCTGTTGCGTAATAAGAGAATAAGGACCAATGGATCTGGCGTGCATCTTATCATCTACCATATGCCCTAATTTCAGCATGTAAATGACCCCTACAGTTGCGGGCTGATCGAATCGTTTCCCGGTTCCACCGTCATACAAATAGGTATGTCCAAATCTCGGAATTCCTGCCTCGTCTGTATAGCTGTTGATCTGATCTAAGGTAGCTCCATCGAAAATTGGCGTAGCATACTTTTTATCCAATTTCTGACCTGCCCATCCAAGTACGGTCTCATAGATCTGTCCTATGTTCATCCTGGAAGGTACCCCTAACGGATTCAATACAATATCTACAGGCGTACCATCTTCAAGGAAAGGCATATCTTCCTGACGTACGATACGGGCAACAATACCCTTATTTCCGTGGCGTCCGGCCATTTTATCCCCTACCTTTAACTTCCGTTTCTTGGCAATATATACCTTGGCGAGTTTCATGATCCCAGCAGGAAGTTCATCTCCAACAGAAATCGTGAACTTATCTCTTCGCAAGTTCCCTTGCAGGTCGTTCAATTTGATCTTGTAATTGTGCAGTAGATCTGCTACCATTAAATTAGTTGCTTTGTCTGTTGTCCAGCTTCCGCTAACCAGGTGGGCAAAATCATCTACGGCATTCAGCATTTTCATGGTGTATTTCTTACCTTTTGGCAATACTTCTTCACCAAGATCATTGGCTACCCCTTGTGAGGTTTTACCATTGATCATTTTGAACAATTTATCGACCAAGACATCTTTCAGTTCCTGAAATTTAATCTCGTATTCGAGTTCAAGAGATGTGATGGCCTCTTTATCTTCAGAACGCTTGCGCTTATCCTTGATGGATCTCGAGAATAACTTCTTATCGATCACAACTCCCCTCAAGGATGGTGAAGCTTTAAGAGAGGCATCTTTAACATCCCCTGCTTTATCACCAAATATGGCACGAAGCAATTTTTCTTCAGGTGTTGGATCCGATTCTCCTTTTGGAGTGATCTTCCCGATCAAAATATCCCCGGGTTTAACTTCGGCACCAATTCGGATCATTCCGTATTCGTCAAGATCCTTGGTAGCTTCCTCTGATACATTCGGGATATCATTTGTCAGTTCTTCCGCACCTAATTTGGTGTCTCGTACTTCCAGAGAATACTCATCAATATGTATTGAGGTAAAGATATCTTCGCGAACTACTTTTTCTGAGATTACGATAGCATCCTCAAAGTTGTAACCCTTCCATGGCATAAATGCCACTTTTAGGTTCCTACCCAAGGCAAGTTCTCCACTTTCTGTGGCATAGCCTTCGCACAGTACCTGTCCTTTTTTAACCTTGTCACCTTTCTTAACGATTGGCTTCAGGTTAATACTGGTTCCCTGGTTTGTCTTTCTGAATTTCACCAACTCGTAGGTCTTAGAATCTTCATCAAAACTTACCATCCGTGCTTCTTCAGATCTGCTGTACTTTATAGTGATCCTATGAGCGTCCACATATTCAATAACACCGTCTCCTTCTGCATTGATCAAGACCCTGGAATCCGAGGCTACTTGTCTTTCCAGACCAGTACCTACAATCGGGGATTGTGGTTTTAATAATGGTACCGCCTGTCTCATCATGTTAGATCCCATCAGAGCCCTGTTGGCATCATCATGCTCGAGGAATGGAATAAGGGAAGCTGAAATAGAGGCTATCTGATTGGGTGCTACATCCGTATAATTCACTTCTGAAGGATCTACAACCGGGAAATCGCCTTCTTCACGGGCAATTACCTTTTCACTGTCAATAGTTCCATCTTTTTTCAACGGAATATTTGCCTGACTGATCTTCATTCCTTCCTCTTCCTCAGCACTGAGGTAGACAAATTCCTTGGTATCTACTTTTCCATTTGCTACTTTTCTATACGGAGTTTCCAGGAAGCCCATTGGATTAACCTTGGCAAAAACAGACAAGGAGGAAATAAGTCCAATATTAGGACCTTCAGGAGTTTCTATAGGACATAAACGTCCGTAGTGCGTATAGTGCACATCTCGTACCTCAAACCCGGCGCGTTCCCTTGATAGCCCGCCTGGTCCTAAGGCCGAAAGTCTTCTTTTATGGGTGATCTCGGCCAGTGGATTGGTCTGATCCATAAACTGAGACAACTGGTTGGTTCCAAAGAATGAATTGATCACGGAAGACAAGGTCTTGGCGTTGATCAGGTCAATGGGTGTAAACACCTCATTATCTCTAACATTCATTCGCTCACGGATGGTTCTGGCCATACGTGCCAATCCGACACCAAACTGAGAAGACAGTTGTTCTCCTACCGTTCTTACCCTACGGTTTGAAAGGTGGTCAATATCATCAATCTCTGCTTTTGAGTTGATAAGTTCAATCAAATACTTGATGATGGTAATGATATCTTCCTTGGTAAGGACCTGTTTGTCCATCCCGATATCGAGACCTAATTTTTTGTTCATTCTGTAGCGACCTACTTCTCCCAGATTGTATCGTTGGTCCGAAAAGAACAATTTATCAATAATACCTCTTGCCGTCTCCTCATCTGGTGGTTCGGCATTCCGCAATTGACGGTAAATATGTTCTACGGCTTCTTTCTCAGAGTTCGTAGGATCTTTTTGCAAGGTATTGTGAATAATGGCGTAATCACTTTGGGCATTATTCTCCTTGTGCAATAGAATGGTCTTCACATCAGCGTCCATGATCTGCTGAATATGATCTTTTTCCAGGACAGTATCACGATCAAGGACGATCTCATTTCTTTCAATAGAAACCACTTCGCCCGTATCTTCGTCCACAAAGTCCTCATGCCAGGTGTTCAGCACTCTTGCTGCCAACTTGCGGCCCAGAACTTTGGTTAAACCTGCTTTAGAAACTTTAATTTCCTCAGACAGATCGAAGATCTCAAGGATATCTTTATCTCTTTCAAATCCAATGGCCCTGAACAAGGTAGTTACAGGTAATTTTTTCTTTCTGTCGATATACGCATACATCACACTGTTGATGTCTGTAGCGAATTCGATCCAGGATCCTTTAAATGGAATTACTCTGGCCGAGTATAATTTCGTTCCATTCGCATGGAAGGACTGGCCAAAGAACACTCCCGGCGATCTGTGTAGTTGTGAAACAACGACTCTCTCTGCCCCATTGATCACAAAGGTTCCACTGGGAGTCATATAAGGGATGGTCCCCAGGTACACATCCTGCACGATTGTCTCAAAATCCTCGTGCTCCGGATCTGTACAATACAATTTTAAACGCGCCTTAAGCGGCACACTATAGGTAAGACCCCTTTCTATACATTCTTGAATTGAATAGCGTGGTGGATCTATGAAATAATCAAGAAATTCCAATACAAATTGGTTCCTTGTGTCTGTAATGGGAAAGTTTTCCATGAAGGTGTTGTACAATCCTTCATTGCCCCTTTCGTCAGATTTTGTCTCAAGTTGAAAAAAATCTTGAAATGATTTAATCTGAATGTCCAAGAAATCCGGGTAGTCCGGTATGTTCTTAGCGGATGCGAAACTTATTCTTTCAGTCTGTTTTGTGAACATCTATGGACAAAATTTTGAACGTGAATACTAGAATGGGTCGTATACTACTTTATATACTATCTATAAAAGGGTTTAGGTCTAGCCACCAAAAGGCGGAAAGACCTAAACCAAAACCGTATGGTTGTCGCTATTATTTAAGCTCAACTTCTGCTCCAGCTTCTTCCAATGATTTTTTGATGCCTTCAGCTTCGTCTTTAGACACAGCTTCTTTAACGGCTTTTGGTGCGCTATCAACAATATCCTTGGCATCTTTCAAGCCAAGTCCGGTTAATTCTTTCACCAATTTAACTACAGCTAGTTTAGAACCCCCAGCGGCTGTCAAAATAACATCAAATTCTGTTTTTTCTTCAGCGGCTTCAGCTTCACCTCCAGCGGCTCCACCTCCGGCAGCAACAGCAACCGCTGCAGCAGCGGGCTCTATGCCATACTCATCTTTTAATATATCAGCTAATTCATTTACTTCTTTAACCGTAAGATTAACTAATTTTTCTGCGAAATCTTTTAAATCTGCCATTTTTCTATCGTTTAATAAAATTTTAAATTATGCTTGTTTTTAGTGCGTACTTATTATTTCTCTGATAAGGTCTTTAGAATGCCTGCCAGTTTTCCGCCACCAGATTTCAATCCGGAGATCACATTTTTAGCAGGTGACTGGAGTAATCCAATGATTTCTCCGATCATTTCTTCTTTTGACTTAATACTTACCAGGGTATCCAACTTATCATCCCCAACAAAGATGGCTTCTTCTATAAAAGCACCTTTAAGCAGAGGTTTATTAGCTTTCTTGCGAAAGGTCTTAATAAGTTTTGCCGGAGCATTTCCGGTTTCAGAGAACATTAGGGAAGTGTTGCCAATCAACACATCTGGAAGTTCTCCAAATTCTTTGTCAGAAGCTTCCATAGCTTTCGACAATAAGGTGTTCTTTACTACAGACAATTTGATATTTGCCTTAAAGCAGGCTCTTCTCAGGTCTGAAGTAGTTGATGCATCCAAGCCCGAAATATCCGCCAAATAAATTGTCGTATTCTCGGCAAGCTGTGCAGTTAGATCTTGTATAACGGTCGCTTTTTCTTCTCTTGTCATTACTTTACATTTTCAGAATTAAACTGCTTTTGGATCTAATTGAACACTAGGACTCATGGTGCTAGACATGTAAATACTTTTCATGTATATCCCTTTTGAGGCCGTGGGCTTTAGCTTGTTCAGGGTATCTAAAAGTTCTTTGGCGTTCCCTGCAATCTTATCGGCTGAAAAAGATGCTTTCCCAATTGCCGCATGCACGATACCTGTTTTATCTACCTTGAAGTCTATTTTACCAGCTTTTACTTCCGAAACCGCTTTTGCGATATCCATAGTAACTGTTCCTGTCTTTGGATTTGGCATTAACCCCCGAGGGCCCAGGATCCTACCTAAAGGACCTAATTTGCCCATAACGCTTGGCATAGTGATGATGACATCAACATCTGTCCAACCGCCTTTTATCTTATCCAAATACTCGTCCAAACCAGCATAATCTGCACCAGCTTCTATAGCTTCTGCTTCTTTGTCTGGGGTCACCAAGGCCAAAACCTTTACATCTTTACCGGTACCATGAGGAAGTGTAACTACCCCACGAACCATTTGATTTGCTTTTCGCGGGTCTACCCCTAAACGAACCGCAATTTCAACAGATGAATCAAATTTTGTACTGGTGATTTCCTTTATAAGCGTAGAAGCTTCTTCAATAGAGTATAATTTGTCTTTCTCTATTTTCGCTCTGGCTTCTTTTTGCTTTTTTGTTGCTTTTGCCATATTAAAATGCGTTATAAGATTAAAAAGGTCTTTTACCGGCAACCTTGAGACCCATAGATCTCGCAGTTCCTGCTACCATGCTCATTGCAGATTCTACGGTAAATGCATTTAAATCTACCATTTTGTCTTCCGCAATTGTTTTTACCTGGTCCCATGTAACGTTCCCTGATTTAACTCTGTTAGGTTCGCCAGATCCTTTTTTAATCTTAGCTGCTTCCATAAGTTGTATTGCCGCTGGTGGTGTTTTTACGACAAAGTCGAATGACTTGTCTTTATACACGGTGATAACTACGGGCAGGATCTTCCCCTGCTTGTCCTGTGTCCTAGCATTGAATTGCTTACAGAACTCCATTATGTTAACGCCGGCAGCACCTAAAGCGGGTCCAACCGGTGGCGATGGATTCGCGACACCTCCCCTAACTTGTAGTTTAACTACTTTACTTATTTCTTTTGCCATTGTTTAAAATTAAATTTCAAACCGTGTTTAAATTTGGAAGCAACACAGCCTTTTATATATGTAACACTTGTATTAAACTTTTTCTACCTGCATATAACTCAATTCCAGAGGCGTTTTTCTTCCGAAAATCTTTACCATTACCTCTAGTTTTCTCTTTTCTTCATTGATCCTTTCAACTGTACCATTAAAACCGTTGAATGGGCCGTCTATAACTTTTACGGTTTCACCAAGAACAAAAGGAATAGCAATGTTGTCAGTATTGACTGCTAGTTCATCAACCTTCCCTAACATCCTGTTTACCTCTGATTTCCTCAGCGGCACCGGGTCTCCTCCTTTGGTTTCTCCCAAGAATCCAATCACATTGGTGATAGACCTAATTGTATGAACCATTTCTCCACCTAAATTGGCTTTGATCATGATATATCCCGGAAAATAAACTCGCTCCTTATTTATTTTCTTTCCGTTTCTTATTTGCACAACCTTTTCTGTAGGCACTAAGACTTCTTCCAGATAATCCCCATACCCATTTCTTTCAACCTCAGACTCTATATAGCCCTTGATCTTGTTCTCCTGACCACTGACCGCTCTGACCACATACCACTTTTTCTCCAATACTTCAGACATAGAACAGGCTTAATTTAGGGTGTTAAAATACAATTGAATTAGCTTGCTAAACACGGTATCCACTCCCCAGGTTGCCAACGCAAAAAGGATGGAGAATACAGCAACGATCACCATTAAATTAGAAGACTCCGCCCTCGAAGGCAAAGTAACATTATGTCTTAGTTCTTCTATAGATTCTTTTATGTAGGTAAACATGCCGTATATTTTAAATGATAGGAATGGACTTTTTTTGTGTCTTATCTTACCGTTATGTTTTTAATGTGCACGGGAGGAGAGGCTCGAACTCCCGACACCTGGTTTTGGAGACCAGTGCTCTACCAACTGAGCTACACCCGTATGCGTAGTTACATTGAAAGGTATCCCGCCGAGGCGGGACACCCTTATGTAATTTACTCTATAGTGATTAATCTAAAATCTTAGTAACCTGACCAGCTCCTACGGTTCTACCTCCTTCACGAATAGCAAAACGAAGCCCTAAGCTCAAGGCTATAGGCGAAAGCAAATCAACAGTAATGGTAAGGTTATCTCCTGGCATTACCATTTCAACTCCACTAGGAAGGTTAATAGTTCCTGTCACATCTGTGGTTCTTACATAGAACTGTGGACGATAGTTATTGTGGAATGGAGTGTGTCTACCACCTTCTTCTTTTTTAAGAATATAGACCTCAGCTTCAAACTTAGCGTGTGGCTTTACAGAGCCTGGCTTACAAATAACCATTCCTCTTTTGATGTCAGACTTTTCAATACCTCTTAAAAGGATACCAACGTTATCTCCTGCTTCACCTCTGTCTAATATCTTACGGAACATCTCAACTCCGGTAACAGTAGATGTTAATTTCTCAGCGCCCATTCCGATGATATCAACTGAATCTCCGGTGTTGGCTACCCCTGTTTCTATTCGGCCAGTTGCAACAGTTCCACGACCAGTGATTGTAAATACATCTTCAACCGGCATTAGGAAATCTTTTTCAACATCACGCTTTGGCAATTCAATCCAGGTATCAACAGCATCCATCAATTCCATAACCGTATCTACCCATTTTTGCTCCCCGTTAAGTGCCCCAAGAGCAGATCCGGAAATTACAGGTCCATTATCACCATCATACTCATAGAAAGAAAGTAATTCTCTTACTTCCATTTCAACTAGCTCTAATAATTCTTCGTCATCCACCATGTCTACTTTGTTCAAGAAAACAACGATTCGTGGAATTCCAACCTGACGTCCTAAAAGGATGTGCTCACGTGTTTGTGGCATTGGTCCGTCTGTAGCCGCAACAACCAAGATTGCACCGTCCATCTGCGCAGCACCTGTAACCATGTTTTTTACGTAATCCGCGTGACCAGGACAATCTACGTGTGCATAGTGACGATTTGCTGTTTGGTACTCAACGTGTGACGTGTTGATGGTAATACCCCTTTCTTTTTCTTCGGGAGCATTGTCAATTGAATCGAAGCTTCTTATTTCAGATAAGCCCGCGTTCGCTAATACAGTTGTAATAGCTGCTGTCAATGTAGTTTTACCGTGATCTACGTGTCCAATAGTACCTATATTTAAGTGCGGTTTGGAACGATCAAAAGTTTCCTTTGCCATTTTAATGAATTTTTAATCTTAGTTAATATTAGTGTACAAATATTTATATCGCTTGAGCCAACGACGGGAATTGAACCCGTGACCTCTTCCTTACCAAGGAAACGCTCTACCCCTGAGCTACGTCGGCAATTTTTGGGTTCTTGTTCTTGTTCAGGGATCCTGGTCAATACCCTCACAACCCTACCCCCTAAACAGCAAACGCTCACTCATTGTTCTTCAAGATGTCACAAGAAATCGACTCACCGAATTAGACACGCCATGCTGACGACATTCCACTCTTCTTGAGCGGGAGATCACGCTTTACAGACGCGTGACGACATTCCACTCTTCTGAGCGGGAGATCACGCTTTCGGCGTGACGACATTCCACTCTTCTGAGCGGGAGACCACGCTTTCGGCGTGACGACATTCCACTCTTCTGAGCGGGAGATCACGCTTTCGGCGTGACGACATTCCACTCTTCTGAGCGGGAGATCACGCTTTCGGCGTGACGACATTCCACTCTTCTGAGCGGGAGACCGGGTTCGAACCGGCGACATTCAGCTTGGAAGGCTGACGCTCTACCAACTGAGCTACTCCCGCATTTTTTTGTATTCTCACTATGTCAGGGACTAATCCCGATCGTATTCGTTGCCTTAAAAGCGCTGTCGAATTCCTTCCGCACTGCTCTCAGCAACTTTTTGTGGGGAGAGCAGGATTCGAACCTGCGAAGACGTAGTCAGCAGATTTACAGTCTGCCCTCGTTGGCCGCTTGAGTATCTCCCCCTCCATGCTTTTTTAATGAACTTTGGAGCCGATAGAGGGACTCGAACCCACGACCTGCTGATTACAAATCAGCTGCTCTAGCCAGCTGAGCTACATCGGCTTAACCGCCTTTTTAAAGCATAAAAAAGTCCGCTATTTCTAACGGACTGCAAATGTAGATAATTTTTATTTTAAACAAAACTATTTTACAAAAATTTTAAAGATGGTGAAACCCTTGGTTTTTGTTTCTTTCTGACCAATTTTCGCTCCAGTGAATTACAGGCAGAATCGATTGCTTCTTCAAAGGATTTACATTGCTTTTTTACTACAAAAGTGTCTTTGGGAACATGTACTTTAATCTCAACAATCTTATTTTCCTTCGTACTGGTATTTTCTACTTTTAAATACACATCCGAACTAATGATCTTATCATAAAATACTTCCAACTTATCTAAGCGTTTCTGAATAAACTCGATCAACTTTATATCGGCGTTAAAATTAACGGACTGAGTATTTACCTTCATAGACTATATGTTTTAGGTTTTACTTATGAATTAAAAAAACTTTTTATTCTCTATTCCTTGGATGCGCCTTGAAATGCACTTTTTTCAATTCGGCAATGCTATTGTGCGTATAGACCTGAGTAGATGCCAAACTTGAATGTCCTAACAACTCTTTCACCGAATTCAGATCTGCGCCCTGATTCAGCATATGGGTTGCAAAGGTATGCCGCAGGATATGTGGACTCTTTTTCACCTTGGAAGAGACCTTACTAAAATATCCATTTATAATTCTATAAACAAGTGTTTCATAGATTTTATTGCCCTTAGAAGTTAGAAATACAGCTTTAGAATCCAAGGCATTAGGTATCTCCTGCCGCATTTTAAAATAGTCATGAAAAAGGCTAATCGTACTTTCCAGCAATGGAATTATTCGCTCTTTATTTCGTTTCCCTAAAACCTTTAATGCTTGATTAGAGAGGTCGAGATTCTGGATGCTCAGTTCAATCAACTCAGATCTTCGTATACCGGTAGCATAAAAAAGTTCTATGATCAATCGGTCCCGAACTCCTTTAAAACTATTTTCAAAAGGAAGCTCATTTAGCAATTCAGACATTTCGGCTTCGGAAAAGGGGATCTCAACTTTTTTGGCAGTTTTTAAAGCCTTATGCCTCGCCAGAGGATTCTCCTGGATGCTACCGGTTTTCATAAGGAACTTGTAATAGGATCTCAGGGAGGTCACCTTACGGTTCACACTTCTATTGCTGATTTGATGATCTACCAGATGCTACGATCCAATTCCTGATGATAGGATAGGTGATTTTTTCAATCTCCTTAAAATCATATTCCTTTTTACAGAAAGCGTCAAAGTCGTTCAGATCTTTTTCATAGGCTTTTACAGTATGTGCCGAGTATTTCTTTTCGTGCGAGAGGTACGATATAAAAGCTGTAATAGACATACAACAAAGGTACAAAAGCAAGCCTGAGATCTGGTCAAAAAAAAATCTTGCCAAAGCAAGATTTTTCTATTGAGTGATTTTCGAGTATTATATTTCTTCCTGATCGCGAAGGCCCTGAATATATTGGGCTTTCTGGATCTGTTGTCTGCGTTCTATCGAAGGTTTGGTAAACTGCTGACGTTTCCTCAACTGCCTCATAGTACCTGTTCTGTCGAACTTCCGTTTAAAGCGTTTTAACGCTCTATCAATGTTTTCTCCTTCTTTTACTGGTATAATTAACATTGGCTACAACCTCCTTTCTTTAGTGATTAGGGACTGCAAATATAAAAGTAATAAATGGATTGAAACAAACTTATTTTAAAATATTCTTGGCGATGACCACTTTTTGTATCTCCGTGGTCCCTTCCCCAATGGTACAAAGTTTGGAATCTCTATAAAACTTTTCCACAGGAAAGTCCTTTGTATATCCATACCCTCCGTGAATTTGTACTGCTTCGTTGGCTACTTTTACACAGACTTCGGAAGCGTACATTTTAGACATAGCGCTCCATTTGGTCATTTTTCTTCCCTGATTTTTCAGAAATGCCGCCTTGTGCAACAATAATTCTGAAGCTTCTATTTCCGTAGCCATATCAGCCAGTTTAAAGGAAATTCCCTGAAATGAGCTTATTGGCTTGCCAAACTGAATACGCTCTTTAGAATATTTAAGGGCTGCCTCATAGGCCCCTTTGGCAATTCCCAAAGAAAGCGCTCCTATAGATATTCTACCTCCATCCAGTATCTTCATGGATTGAATAAAACCTTCCCCGACTTCTCCCAGTCTGTTCTCATCCGGGATCCTGCAATTGTTAAAAACCAATTCTGCCGTTTCACTGGCCCGCATCCCTAATTTATCTTCTTTCTTTCCACTGGAAAACCCTTTTGTCCCTTTTTCAACGACGAAAGGCTGTCATCCCATGACTATCCCCCTTTTCTCCGGTACGAACAATGACAACAGCCACATCCCCACTTATTCCGTGGGTTATAAAATTCTTTGCGCCGTTTAGGACCCAATGATCACCGTCCTTTACTGCTGTGGTGCTCATTCCCCCTGCATCAGACCCGGTGTTGTGCTCAGTTAGACCCCAGGCACCTATCCATTCTGCACTGGCCAACTTAGGGATCCATCGCTCCTTTTGTTCTTCATTCCCAAATGATAGAATATGGTTGGTACAAAGTGAGTTGTGTGCTGCCACAGAAAGACCTATGGAAGGATCTACCTTAGAGATTTCTTCAATAATAGCAATGTACTCGTGGTAGCCCAGACCTGAACCTCCTAATGATTGAGGCACCAGAACCCCCATAAATCCCATTTTTCCCGCTTTCTTAAATACCTCAACTGGAAATTCCTGAGATTCATCCCATTTCATTACAAACGGACGTACATATTGTTCAGCAAATTTCTTGGCTGACGCTGCAACCATTATTTGGGTTTCCGAATAGTCAAAACCTAGTTCAGACATTGTTTCAGTAATCATAATAGCAATTTTTTACAGGGACAAATATAGCTTAATTCTATTTATCCGATCTGCCGGGAAATCTTCAATTTTTGTTAATTGTTCTATAGAATCGTAACGTCCAATGCTGTTCCTGTATGCCACAATTTGTTTTGCGAGCCCATAGTTGATATACACAAGACTAGCCAACTCTTCCGTTGAAGCATTATTCAACGGTATCTTCCTGATCTCAGGCTTGCTTAAAACCTTGAAAGCCCTCATAGCCCTTTGGGCGACTTCCGGTGATAGTCCATATACATCCAAAAGTTGCTCTGTCACTAGAAACCCACCCAAACTATTTCTGAATGCTACAATCCTTTTAGACAGTACCGGACCAATTCCTGAAACACGTTGAAGCGATGCCTCATTTGCTGAATTGAGATCTTTCAATCCTTCACTGGAGGCATTAACATTTGTTGCTTTGGCCCGTCTATTGGTAAACTGAGGAAATTTAAAATATGGGGTCATTGTTTTTAATAGAGAATCTGAAATATGGGTGATCTCCTGAAACTCACTAGCAGAACGCAGATACCTGCCTGTTTTTCGAAAAGCATAAAGACGGTCCAATTCATCCGGACTTAATCCAAGTTGATATCCTCTATAATCATCGATAAAATTTGGATTAAAAGTCCCTCTATGGGAAACCTTATTAAGGCGCTGAGATCTTTTTACGCTATCCATATAATCTATGGCAACGCTATCTACGGAGAATTGTAGTGCATCTACCGGCTTGTGGTACGTTGTAAAAAAGTAGTACCCGGTCTGTAGTCCGCCGATAAGAAAAAGTAAAAAAAAGATCCCGCGTTTTTCCTGCTTTGTAAACCGGAGGTGGGATCTCATTTTATTCCATTAGTTATTTTTTCAAAGCCTTGATGGCATCCAAATATTTTGTCATCTCTTCCCTGACTTTTGGAAATAAAAATAGAAGTCCAAGCATATTAGGAAAGACAAGTGCCAGAATCATCGCATCTGAAAAGGCAAATACAGCACCCATTGATGCCGATGCACCTATCACTACGAAGATTACAAAGAGCAATTTATACGTTATATCTGCAGTTTTACTGCGGCCAAACAAATATTTCCAGGACTGCAAGCCGTAGTACGACCAAGAGATCATGGTAGAAACGGCAAAAAGAACGACGGCCAGTGTAAGAACATATGGAAACCAGGGTAGAACCGATTCGAAGGCAAGAGAGGTAAGCGTTACACCTCCTAGTGTGGCCCCATTAACAAGTACGTTACCAGCGCCATCTCCTCCGTATTCAAAAATACCTGCGCTATTGTAAAAAATAATGACCAGAGCCGTCATGGTGCAAATGACCACCGTATCAATAAAAGGTTCTAACAAAGCAACGATCCCTTCACTTGCCGGATATTTTGTTTTTACAGCCGAATGTGCAATGGCAGCTGACCCGGCACCTGCCTCATTAGAAAATACTGCACGCCTGAAGCCTACAATTAAAACACCAAAAAGTCCCCCCAATCCTGCTTCTGGTGTAAACGCTCCTTTAAATATCAATACAAAGGCATCATCGATATAAGAAAAGTTAGCAAAGATCACTGCCAAACATGCAAGGGCGTAGATCACCGCCATAAAAGGGACGATCTTCTCAGTGACCGAGGCAATTCTTTTAATGCCGCCGATGATCACTATACCAACAATAATGGCTAGGATCACTCCAATAATGAAGCCGGTAGAACCTCCTTGTAAACCCATCATAGCAGCCAGTTGTTCAGCCGCCTGGTTCGATTGAACTGCATTACCTCCTCCAAAGGATGCGCCAACGCATAAAATGGAAAAGACTACGGCGAGTACTTTTCCAAATCCTGTAAAGCCACGTTCTTTTAATCCTCTGGATAAATAGTACATAGGACCCCCATATACAGTTCCATTTTCATCAACATCCCTGTATTTCACGCCAAGAGTACATTCCACAAATTTGGTACTCATACTCAAAAGGCCACAGACGATCATCCAAAAGGTCGCACCCGGACCCCCAATTGCAATGGCAAGGGCAACACCTGCTATGTTTCCCAATCCCACGGTCCCGGAAACCGCAGTGGCAAGCGCCTGAAAGTGACTTACCTCCCCGTGTTTGCTTTCATCGCGAATTGTATCTGGCAGGTCACCATCTATAATATTAACTTCTGCTTTCTCTACGCCATGCCCCTCCGGAGATTCTACGTCCTCATATTTCCCACGAACCACATTGATTGCCAACGGAAATCTGCGAATATTGACAAACCCAAAATACAGGGTGAAAAATACAGCGCCCAATACAAGGATGATCACTACCAAAGGTATTCCCGTGCCCGGTACTTGCCAAAAGACAATACCTTCCCAAACTGCAGTGATCGGCTCAAACCATGCATTAATTCGTTCATCCAGACCCATTTCTGCTGCTTCCTGTGAAAAACTCAGCAATGGCATCAGAAATGCCAATAATGCAAGTGGTTTTATTTTCATGCTTGTTGTTTTTTGTAAAGTTGATTGGCCTTTAATTTTTTCCAGTAGGTTTTTAGATCGCCCTTAACTTCACCAGACATTATATAGAGCCCTATAATATTCGGAAATGACATTGCGAGAATCATCATATCTGAAAAGTCGAGTACAGCCCCTAAACTAACAGAGGCCCCAACGACCACAAATACAAGGAATAACAATTTATAGACCATTTCAGAACGCTTACTTTTCCCAAAAAGATAGGTCCATGCCCTCATCCCATAATAGGACCATGAGATCATGGTTGAAAAAGCGAAAAGAAAGACTGCGATCCCCAGTACATACGGGAACCATGATATGACGCTCCCAAAGGCATCCGAGGTAAGCTGTGCACCAGCCATCCCTTCCACCTCATGCATTCCGGTAAAAATCAGGACCAGAGCGGTTAGGGTACATACTACTACGGTATCAATAAAGGGCTCGAGCAAGGCAACAAAACCTTCCGACGGTGGATTATTGGTTTTCGCAGTACTATGTGCAATGGCTGCAGAACCAACGCCTGCTTCATTTGAAAATGCCGCCCGCTGAAATCCAACCACCAGCACTCCTATAATACCGCCTTTTAGGGCACTAGGACTAAAGGCACCGTCAAAAATAGCCGTAAAGGCCGGTCCGATATTCTGAATATTAATAATAATAACTGTTAAGGCAGCAAGTATATAAATGGAGGCCATAACGGGAACAACACGTCCTGTAACCTTGGCAATGCTTTGAATACCCCCAATGATAACAACACCCACCAGGATAGCCGTAATGATTCCGAACCAGAAACCATTCCCTTCCAGCATGGAGAATTGACCTGCTAGCTGTTCAAAAGATTGATTCGCCTGGAACATATTTCCTCCGCCGAAGGAAGCTCCTACAGCAAGAACGGCAAATACACCGGCCAGGACTTTTCCAACACCTTTCAGGTTTCGTTTTTCAAGCCCATATCTCAAATAATTCATGGGTCCTCCAAATACGCGGCCGTCTGGCAATATATCTCTGTATTTTACGCCCAATGTACATTCCACAAATTTGGAAGACATCCCCAATAATCCACACACGATCATCCAGAAAGTAGCGCCTGCTCCCCCTAAGGAAACAGCGACCGCTACTCCTGCTATATTTCCTAATCCTACCGTACCAGACACTGCGGTTGCCAGCGCCTGAAAATGGGTTACCTGCCCCGGAGCATCCGGATCGTCATATTTTCCCTTGGCAAGATCTATAGAATGCCTGAACCCACGGATATTTATAAAGCCCATCCGAAGCGTAAAAAAAGTAGCTCCAAGAACGAGCCATATGACAATAAACGGAATATTCTTAGTGATTGGGTCTCCATTGGGATGACGAATGATCACAGGTGTATCATACTGAATTTCAGCTAAATAATGAGCTCCCTGCTCAATGATATGTTCCTTATTGTCAGAATTGAAAATAACATTACCTTGGTCTACAAGATATTTTAATTTTCCATTGGCGGTGGCCAACACTGTATCTACCGAACCATCTTTACTTGTTACTAAAGCAATCTTGTCACCTTCCATCACTTCAGCTCCTTCATCTTCCAACCACTGCTTCAGCACAAATCGATCTTCGATACCAGCGGACCACCCGGGCGTAGCGATAAGCTTCATGTCAGCATAAACCACAGGATCGTAAATTCCGGTTGCTTCAAAAGGGTCCCAGAAAAGCACACTTCCGAGGGCACTTACGGCAGGTGTCATCGTGCCATTAAATATTTCGGTTATAGATTGGGAATCTATTTTGTATTCCTGAGTTACTTCTTGCCCTGAAGCATCGGTAACGGTCACCGTATATGGTATTCCTTCTACCAACCCACTGGAGGTTGGAGAACTAAGTGGTGTTTGTTGATTGCTCCATTTATAGGTGTATGGAGGGCTGCCTCCTTCAACTTGTAAATTTATTACCCCATCATTAATATTGTCTGAGGGATTTACTGTTTTACCTTTAACTGAGAAGCCTTGTGAACACAAGGAGATAGTGAAAAGTAATGTAATGCAGTAAATAAATGTCTTCATGTTTACAATAGGAGTTAAATTAGTGCAGGAAGGTTGTCATGGCGGGCAATATCTTAAAAAATATCAACCCAATCAAATATTCTTTCCCAAATGTCATGCTTGAATATGGAACATCTCATTAAGTTTACGGATCTGTTCCGGTCTACCTAATACAATGACCTTACTGTTTGGTTTAAGCGGTAGATCAGCTTCGGGATTGATGATATAATTTCCGTTGGGCTCAATATATCCAATAATGGTGCAACCGGTCTTCCTTCGCAGATCCAGGTCCCTTAAGGAATTGCAGTCAACCTGATCTGAAAAGTCTTCTATGGCTACTTCCTCTAGATTCGTAGTGTGTTCCCCTTCCATAGATAATTTGTCCATAAAGGTAATAAGGTCTGGGATCACTACCAGAGATGCCATATGATCTCCCCCAATCTTATCGGGCATAATCACCTTGTTGGCACCACCAAGTAAAAGTTTTTTCTGGGAAGTAACTTTAGAGGCCCGTGAGATGATAAAGAGATCCTTATTCAATTGCCTGGCCGATAAAACCACAAATAAATTATCTGCATCATCTGGCAAGGCGGCTATCAAATAACTGGCACGATCTATTCCCGCATCCAGTAATATAGCGTCTTCATTGGCATCACCCTCTATGAATAGGACCTCATCTTCATATTTTTCGATGACTTCTTTATTTCTTTCAATGACAATAAATGGGCGTTTATATGCCGTCAACCTTTCAGCTGCCTGCATGCCATTGCGACCATACCCACATACAATCACATGATTTGTTAAACTGTTGATCTGGTTTTTCACTTTTTTCTTTTTTAAGAGTTGTAAGGAATTTCTACTTAGAATGTACTCTGTGATCACGGATATTGCAAACGAAAAAATAATGACACTGCTAATAATTAGTAAGGCTGTAAATATTTTGGCATTGGCATCCAGGGGTCGCACCTCCCCAAAACCAACTGTAGCCACCGTTATGATGGTCATATAGAACGCATCCAGCCAACTATAACTTGAAATATACCTAAAACCAAGTACCCCGACCAGCAATATGGAAATCATAAGGGCTATGGCCAGATAGAACTTAGAACGAAAAAGTCGCATCATAATCAAAGGTCAAAAACAGAGGTTCGTTTCGTATAAATCAGATCTTTGATCCTTAACCAAAAGGCTAAAAAGAGATACAGAGCAAATCCAAATCCCAAAGTTACAAAGGTCAGATAAATAAAAGTGGTTCGTACAACTCTGGCCCTAATCCCCAACCGTTCAGCAATTCTTCGCGATACCTCAAAACCACGCTTTTGAAAAAAGTACAAAAGTTGATAAAACATGTTCATGCCTTAAAATTACTGTTTTCCGTACAATAAATACTTACCAACCGCACATTGTAGACACTTATTTTTTTCACAATACCTGCGATACAGTTGCAGGAGAGCCTGACTGCAGTGCGCATCGGATACAGCCACCCCATTTGTTTGAAAGTGTCGTAGAATCTTGTTGTTCTCCGCTTTCATCGCTCGCGCCCAAGAAGTAAGGCCATTAAGATCTGATCTTCCTTTATGAAGATCATACGAATACTTTATAGGTAAAACTGAATTAAGAATTATAAGATCTGTAAATTGACTGCTCATTTTTTTTGGTGTACCCGGTGTGGTTTTTCCGAAGTTGAAATGGTTGTCCCAATAGGCCCCTGCCTGTGTCTGAAGCAATGATCTGATGGAATTAAGTGAGGAAGCCTCAACAATATGAGCAAACAAGGCAGGATGTCTGTGATAGAGATTCGCCACCTGAGAAAGCCGAATCGTTGGGAAGTTGGTAGGCCTTAATGAAAAGAACTCTGGTTTGTCATAGACCTCGACCCTTAAATGGTATTTTAATCTAAGAAACTTATATGACTCCCTGAGTTCATAGTAATAAAGGTCAGACACGTCAACTCTATTTAGCAAACCAGACATTCCATAGAAAATACTTTCCAGTAGAAAAGGATCCCCGGCATTCTTTCTAATTATCTTAAAAGGTATTGTCTTTCCTAAATTAAAAAAGGCAGCACCATTAGTATGTAAGCCAAAACTTTTTAACAGCAACATAAAAAATACCTGTTCCCAATCCTGGGATGTGTTTTGAAGCCATTTTTGAATGGACCTCCCTTTTTGCCTTAACCGGTTTTGAAACAATTGATCTTTCCAGGGATTTAGGATTTCAGGACCAATACTGCCTATAGCCCCCTCACAATTCAGAATTCTATCTTTTTTGGCATAAAATATATTCTTCAAGTTACTTAATTCTCTTTGTGAGATCAATTGACTAAGTGCCAGGGTTGGGATCATAGATCCATCTTTACGACTGACCTCTGCATCTGCTTCCCATACCACATGCAGTATAACATTATCATAGGCCACATCTTTATGATGCTGATGAATGTACCAATCAGACGCCTTCTTATGTACCTCAACATGCCCAACCCATTCCTGATCGTCCAGACGCAGCCTGGCATTTAGAAAATCGGGACCTGACAATTTATTTGGGGTACCAGTATTAATTACCTTAATAGACAGGCCCGCCGTACTTGTCAAATTCGCCAGAGGAAACTTTTGGCCATGCCATATAAAATGTAAAACCGCTTCACGCATCCTCCAAAATAAAAATTCCCGCTGCAAGCGGGAATCAGAAGTGCAATTTTTGCGTTCAGGAGAGTTCTCCTTTCCATTCCAGGATACCCCCTTTTAGATTATACGCCTTTGCAAACCCCAGACTGTTCATAATTGCGCAAGCCTGACCGCTTCTATTGCCAGAGCGACAATACACATAATAATTTTTTGACCTATCCAAGCCCTGCAAAGCTTCCATAAAAGCCTGAGGATTATAAATATCGTGATGTAATGCATTACCGATAACACCATTCTCAACTTCTTCAGAAGTTCGAACGTCAAGGACGATTGCGTCGGCGTCTTCTTTTAACTTATTTGCCCATTCTTCCTGAGTAAGATCTGCCATAAACATGTATTTTATGCAAAAATAAAAATACTTCCCAATAAAATACTATGCTGGCCTTTTATAGCGGGCGTATCCTACCGCCTGGTAGAAATATTAACACATTTTTAGCGTTGTCCCTGCAAAAGGGAAGTAATTTCATCATATATTTGTATATACAATTGTTGTAATAACATGAATGTAGAGGAGATCATAAGGACGACTAAGAAAATTCCGCTAAAAAGCCGGACCCTGATTCATATGATGTTGGTTACCAACAAGGTGAATGAGACCATTAGTGCTTCCTTAAAGCCTTTTGGTGTGTCTTTACAACAGTTTAATGTTCTACGGATCTTAAGAGGCCAGGGAAATACCCCGGCTAACCTTACTACTCTTAATGAGCGTATGGTGACCAGAATGAGCAATACAACCAGGCTGGTAGATAAACTGCTCCTAAAAGGCTTTGTTCATCGGTCAATTTGTGAGGAGAATAGAAGAAAGGTCGAGATCACCATTACGGTCCAGGGATTGGAGATCCTGAATGCTATGGATTCTGTGATGGCTAATACCGAAGCTTCCCTGGTAGAAAAACTTACAGACGCAGACTTAATAGAACTTAATTCACTCCTAGATAAATTTTAATATATGAATAGCTATTTAAAAAGTCTTGAATGGCGATACGCCACAAAAAAATTTGATGCTGATCGGACGATCACTGACGACGACCTGAACCTGCTTCTTGAAGCTACACGTTTAAGCGCATCTTCGTTCGGATTACAGCCGTATCATGTTTTTGTAATAAGTGATGCAGCCGTGAAAAAAACCTTAAAAAAAGTATCCTGGGGCCAATCCCAAATAACAGACGCCTCTCATCTTATTGTTTTTGCGAATAAGAAGAATTTCGGCCCGGAACTTATTGACAATTATTTAAATGATGTTAGCATCATACGGGAAGTTTCGTTGGAAGGATTAAAAGGCTACGGCGACTTTATGAAGACCAAATTGGTTGACCTTCCTGCGGAGGTGAAAGAAACCTGGACGGCCAAACAAACCTATATAGCTCTTGGAAATTTATTGTCTGCAGCCGGAGCCATGGAAATCGATGCATGTCCTATGGAAGGCTTCGAAGTTGAAGAATACGATTCAATCCTAGGTTTACAGGAAAAAGGGCTTACCACCGCCGTGGTAGTGGCCCTGGGTTACAGGTCTGAAGAAGATGAAACCCAACACTATAAAAAAGTAAGACAATCTAAAGAAAGTTTATTCACACATATTTAATTCAAACAAATAAAACAACACTTAAAAAAAGTAGTATGAAAAAAAATGTTTTTAGTTTGGCCCTGGCCATTGTTTTCGGAGCAACTGCAATTGCTAACACCACAGAACCTATCAAGAAAGAGGTAAAAACAGAAGAAAGTTCTGTGATGTGGAAAGCCTATAAGGTAACAGGATCACACTCCGGTTTGGTACAACTTACAGACGGCGCATTAATGTTTGATGGCGATGCCTTAACCGGGGGTAGCTTTACAGTAGACATGACCAGTCTTATAGCGACTGATTTAAAAGGAGATTCCAAAGCTAAATTGGAAGGTCACCTGAAATCAGAAGATTTCTTTGGTATTGAGAATCACCCTAGCTCTACCCTTGTCTTTACCGATGTAAAATTGACCGGCAAGAATTCTTATGAAGTAACAGGGGACCTAACGATCAAAGGAATAACAAAACCAATTACTTTTGATGTTTCTATTTACGGAAGCAAGGCAACTGCTACAGTAAAAGTAGACAGAGCCGAGTATAACGTACGCTATGGATCAGGGAGTTTCTTTGACAACCTGGGAGACAAGACTATCTATGACGAATTTGATCTGGTCGTTGACCTTCAGTTCTAATAGATTTTAAAATCTTTTCAATCCTGGATGGTTAAAACTATTCAGGATTTTTTTTGTCCCTGAATGAACATTTTGGAGAAGTGCTTTCTGAACTGCTTTTTTCTAAAAATAATTGTCCTCAGAAATATCAGCACTTTCAACCAGATTTAAGTATTGAAACTGAACAAACTGTGAGGGCCTGCATAACCATAATAGAAAATATTCCTCTGGAACATAACCTTGAGACCAGTGTCACCCGCTTAGAAGTAGTAATAAAACCGGTTCCCGGGGACAAACAGAAATTCTTTAATACTCTGAACCTAAATAGCCGAAATACAATTATTAGATTGGTCCGGTGAATTAGCATAAACATCTTATGTCTTAAGATTCCTATAAATTGATTTGTATTTAGAGAATTCCTTTCTATATTTGAGGCTATGAAAAGAAATTCAGTAAATACTTGGTGGTGGAGTCCCTTACGTCCTATGTCGTGAGCGAAGCACATTGAAGTACTACTGTACAAAAAGGCTTGTCTATCACGACAAGCCTTTTTGCTTTAAAGGGCCTAATCCAAGAAATATTAACAAGAACCTTGAAATGCGTTATAAGTTAAAGACCCATTATAAAAAGATCCTTGCAGATACCATTACTCCTGTAAGTGTATATCTGAAGATCAGGGATAAATTTCCCAATAGTATCCTTTTGGAAAGTAGTGACTACAGAGCCAATGACAATACCTTTTCCTATATCTGCTGTAACCCTATGGCCTCTATTACTATTGAAAATGAACAGATCATTGAACAGTTCCCTGACGGAGAAAAAAGCACCCTGCCAATTACAAAGAATACGGACGTAGCAAGTGTAATTCACAAATTTGCTCAGAAATTTGAAGTGATACAGAAAGATTTCAAATTTATCAACAATGGGTTATTTGGGTATATCGCATACGATGCTGTCAGGTATTTTGAAGAAATTGAGATTCACAAAAAAGAAGATTCCATCTCAATACCTGATGTTTATTATGCCGTATATCAAAACATTATTGCTATTAATCATTTTAAAAATGAGGCATACCTCTTTGCACATTGTTATGACAAGGACAGCAATATTGACTTCATAGAACAATTGTTGAATGCGCGTAATTTTGCATCCTACAACTTTAAAAAACAAGGGGATCCTTCATCCAACTTAGAGGATGACGAATACAAGGAACAGGTAAATCTTGCAAAAGAGCATTGCCATAGAGGCGATGTCTTTCAACTTGTATTATCCAGAAGGTTCTCACAAGCTTTTAAGGGCGATGATTTTAATGTCTACAGGGCCCTTCGTTCGATCAATCCTTCCCCGTATCTGTTCTATTTCGACTATGGAAATTTTAAGATCTTCGGCAGTTCACCTGAGGCACAACTAATTGTAAAAGATGGAAAAGCCGAAATACATCCCATAGCTGGCACCTTTAAAAGAACAGGAAATGATGAAGAAGATGCTATTCTCGCCAAAAAACTTTCGGAAGACGCCAAAGAGAACAGTGAGCATGTAATGCTGGTGGATCTGGCAAGAAACGATCTAAGTCGGAATGGCAATACGGTTAAAGTAGAAAACTACCGCGAGGTACAATATTTCTCCCATGTTATACACCTGGTATCCAAGGTAAGCGGCACAGAAGAAAAAAAATATCCCCACATTGAAGGTAGTGGCAGACACTTTTCCCGCGGGGACATTAAGTGGCGCTCCCAAACACAGGGCCATGCAACTCATTGAGGCCTATGAACCTACTAACCGGGGATATTACGGGGGAGCCATTGGATTTATGGACTTTCAGGGAAATTTTAACCATGCCATAATGATCCGAACCTTTCTGAGCAAAGATCATTCGCTTTACTATCAGGCCGGTGCCGGTCTGGTTGCGGCATCCGAACCGGAAAATGAATTGCAGGAAACGTATATTAAACTAGGTGCTTTAACCAAAGCCCTGGAAATAGCTGAAGAACTGTAGCGATGACAGAAGGTATTGATGATTGATAATTACGATAGTTTTACATACAATCTGGTGCATTATTTGGAAGAATTGCATTGTGAAGTTGTGGTGAAAAGAAACGATAAATTATCCCTTGAGGAGGTAGAAGATTTCGACAAGATAGTGCTTATCTCCAGGGCCAGGTATTCCGGAAGAGGCAGGATTTTAAAGGAGATCATCGCAAAATATGCCCCAACCAAAAGTATTTTTGGGGTTTGTTTGGGACAACAGGCCATAGGTGAAGTATTTGGAGGCGAGCATTGATTAATCTGGATAAAGTATATCACGGGATAGCCACCACAATAGAGATCGTAAATAACGATCCTATTTTTAAAGGTCTGCCAAAAACTATTGAAGTTGGCAGATATCATTCTTGGGTAGTTGATCCGGATCTTCCACAAGTTTTGATCGCGACTTCCTTTGATGACGAATGGACAATTGATGTCAATTAGACATCAGGAATACGATGTGTGCGGGGTACAATTTCATCCCGAATCTGTACTGACGCCACATGGGAAGAAAATTTTAAAGAACTGGGTATAATTCTAATTGAACATGAAAGAAATATTAAACCGACTCATCAATCAGGAGATCCTTGAAAGGAAGATGCCAAGCATATTTTGATCAATATGGCCAAAGGGGATTATAATCCAAGTCAGACAGCCGCCTTTCTTACAGTTTATATGATGCGTAGTATTACCATTGAAGAACTGGAAGGGTTTCAGAGATGCCTTATTGGAACTCTGTCTGGCTGTAGATCTTCAGACTTATAATCCCATTGATTTATGTGGCACCGGTGGGGACGGGAAAGATACTTTTAATATCTCCACCCTGGCTTCGTTTGTTACTGCAGGAGCAGGAATCAAAGTAACCAAACACGGAAATTACGGGGTTTCCTCAACATGTGGCAGTAGCAATGTGATGGAATTTTTAGGAATAAAATTCAGCAATGATGCAGGATTTTCTTAAAAAATGTATCGAGACAGCAGGGATTTGTGTATTACATGCACCTTTGTTTCATCCGGCCATGAAAAATGTGGCCCCTATACGAAGGGAATTGGCCGTAAAAACCTTTTTCAATATGTTAGGGCCCATGGTAAACCCGGCCTTTCCAAAAAATCAAATGGTGGGAGTTTTTAATCTGGAACTGGCAAGAATGTATGGCTATCTCTATCAGAATACCGATAAAAAGTATACCATTCTACATGCTCTGGATGGCTATGATGAAATTTCATTGACCGGGCGGACAAAAACCATTTCGAACAATACTGAGAGCATTTTAGATCCCGGAAGACTTTGGGGTAAATGCCATATTCAGAAAGATCCATTGCGGGAGGCAATACCATTGAAGCATCTGCCCAGATCTTTATGAATATATTGCAAGGAAAAGGCACAGAGGCACAAAATAATGTAGTCTGTGCTAATGCGGGAATCGCCATTGCCACAGCAAAGGAATGCTCCCAAAAGAAGGTTTCGAAATCGCCAAAGAATCACTTATAAAGCGAAAAGGGCTTTAAAAGCATTTCGAACCTTACAAGAACTTAGCAGACTAATGAATATCCTAGAAAAAATAGTACTACAGAAAAAAAAGGAAGTTGCCTTAAAAAAGTCGTTGTTCCAATCAACTCAACTTGAAGCATTCCGTACTGTTCAATCGAAAAACAATATCCACTTGTCCAAGGCGCTTAAGAAATAGCAATTCGGGTATTATTGCAGAACTTAAAAGGCGATCTCCTTCCAAATCAGTGATCAATTCAACAAGTCACATGTTGCAAGATGTAGCCAAGGGTATATGAAAATGCAGGGGTTTGTGGGATGTCTGTGCTTACAGATGGACAATATTTTGGAGGTTGCCTTGGAAGATCTGCTTATTGGCGAGAGCTTCAGTAGACTATTCCCTTGTTACGAAAGGAATTTATAATTGATGAATTTCAAATGATTGAAGCCAAAGCCTATGGTGCAGATGTTATTTTACTAATTGCTGCCATTCTGACCAGAGATGAAATTAAAAACGTTCTCAGAATTGGCAAAAAGCTACAATTAGAAGTATTGCTGGAAGTCCACAATGAGGAGGAATTAAAAAATGCAATAATGCCCGGACTTAGTATGATTGGGGTTAACAATCGAAATCTAAAGAACTTTTGAAGTTTCTCTGGAAACCAGCAAGATCTTGCCTCCAAGATTCCCGACCGAATTTGTAAAAGTTTCGGAAAGTGGTATTAGTAATATCGATGCTATTAAAGAATCTACAGCAAGGATGGTTTTGAAGGTTTTCTGATCGGAGAAAATTTTATGGAAACAGATCAGATCCGGGAAAAAGTGCCACTAGCTTTATAAAAGAATTAGAGCGAATGAAGGTAAAGGTCTGCGGAATGAGAATATTAGGAAAATATGGAGAAGTTGTCGCCGAGCTTTAAAACCAGATTATATGGGCTTTATATTCTGGGAACCTCCAAACGATTATTTTAAGGGTAGTATACCTGACTTGCCTCATCGAATTAAAAAGGGTAGGGGTTTTTGTGGATGCATATCATTGAGGAAATAATAGACAAAGGTCAATAGCATATAACTTAGAAGCTAATACAACTGCATGGCAAAGAAACTCCCAGATTCTGTGCGCAGCTCGTAAAAGCGAAGTTGAAACGAAGATCAACTCGAATTGTCAAATAATTAAAGCGTTCAGTGTAAGAAATCGTTTTGATTTTGATGAACTTCAGCCATTATGAATCGCTTTGCGATTACTTTTTATTCGATACCAAAGGAAAGCTTACCGGGTGGTAATGGATATCAGTTTAACTGGGAATGTTTTAAGAACTTATCCATCTCAAAAGTCCTTTTTTCTAAGTGGGGGAATTGGTCTTGAAGACTTCGATAAGACTCATGGAATTTATGACATCGCCCTGAATCAAAATACTGTCATGCCATAGATGTGAACAGTAAATTTGAAATACACCCGGATTGAAAGAATACCGAAATTAAAAGAATTTTTAAAAAAATTTACAAAATTAAAAAAAAACTATGAATATATCATGCAGACGAAAAAGGATATTACGGGGAGTTTGGAGGTGCCTTTATCCCTGAAATGCTTTATCCGAATACGGAAGAACTTACGACAGAACTATGTTCAAGATTATGGAAGAACCTTTTTTTAAAAAAGAATTTGAACCATCTCTTAAAAGATTATGTTGGAAGGCCAACACCTTTGTATTTTGCGAAACGTCTTTCAGAAAAATACAACACAAAAATCTATCTGAAAAGAGAAGATCTTTGTCATACTGGAGCCCATAAAGTAAACAATACCATTGGACAGATACTTATGGCAAAGAGACTTAGGAAAAACCAGGATCATTGCAGAAACAGGTGCAGGTCAACATGGCGTTGCCACAGCTACTGTTTGTGCCCTAATGGGCATAGAATGTGTTGTGTATATGGGTGAAATTGATATTGCGAGACAAGCACCCAATGTGGCCAGAATGAAAATGTTGGGAGCAGAAGTCCGACCGGCCTTATCCGGAAGCAGAACTTTAAAAGATGCTACCAATGAAGCCATACGCGATTGGATCAATAATCCTGTAGACACACATTATATTATTGGATCTGTGGTTGGGCCACATCCCTACCCCGATATGGTAGCACGGTTTCAGTCTGTGATTTCCGAAGAAATAAAATGGCAACTAAAAGAAAAAGAAGGCAGGTGAAAATCCTGACTATGTTGTTGCATGTGTTGGAGGCGGAAGTAATGCCGCTGGTGCCTATTATCATTATTCTGGATAATGAGAAAGTAGGAATCATCGCCGTAGAAGCTGCAGGAAAAGGAATCCATTCAGGAGAAAGTGCAGCGACTTCTGCCTTGGGAAAGTAGGCATTATCCATGGAAGTAAAACCTTATTGATGCAAACTACATGACGGACAAATTACGGAACCTTATTCCATTTCGGCCGGATTGGATTATCCTGGTGTTGGTCCTATGCATGCCCATCTGTATAGCATCTGGCAGAGGAGAATTTATTTCTATTACAGATGATGAGGCCATGACAGCCGGATTGATGGTTTCTCAGTTGGAAGGTATTATTCCTGCCATTGAAACCTCTCATGCCTTTGCTATTTTTGATCATAGAAGTTTTAATCCGGATGATATTGTTGTTATCAATCTTTCAGGAAGAGGAGATAAAGATCTTCAAACCTATATCGATTATTTTAAATTATAATTGTATGAAGCACATAACGAATGAACAGAATCCAACAAAAACTTAAGGAAAACAAAAAACTTCTTTCCATTTATTTTACAGCAGGATTATCCTCAACTTGGATGATACCGTTACCATTATTGAGGGTCTTAGAAAAAGCAGGAGTAGATATGATTGAAATTGGACTGCCATTTAGTGACCCTCTCGCAGATGGGCCGACCATTCAGGCAAGCTCAACGGCTGCTTTAAAGAATGGGATGCGAACAGATGTACTTGTTGAACAATTAAAAGACATTCAGGAAAAAGGTTTCTATCCCATTGATCATCATGGGTTATTTTAATCCGGTGTTACAATATGGCGTAGAAGCTTTTTGCAAGAAATGCGAAGAAATAGGGATTGATGGAATCATTTTGCCAGATTTTCCTCTGGATGTGTATCAGGAAGAATACGAAAATATATTTAAGGAACATGGTCTACTCAATATATTTCTGATAACACCACAGACCAGTGATAAGCGTATTCAGCAAATCGACCGCGGTTCCAACGGATTTATTTATATGGTAAGTTCTGCCAGTACCACCGGAGCTAAAACAGGTTTTGGGGAAGAACAACACGCCTACTTTAAGCGAATCGCAGATATGACATTGAAAAATCCACAGATTGTTGGTTTTGGGATCAGCAATGCTGAGACATTTAAACAAGCTACTTAACATGCCAAGGGAGCAATTATTGGTTCGGCCTTTATTAAAATGCTAACCGAAAAAGGGTAGTAAGGAATCGAACTCCTTTATCACATCGATTAAAACAGCACTATGAAACTTCTTAATAACTGGAAATTAGTCCTCTTGCTATGTCTTACTCTGGGCCTTGCACCTTATTTTCCTGAACCTCATCTATGGGGCAAACTTAAATGGGTGGCAGGTGGTGCCTCCTGGAATGGCTTTTATGGACTGGTTCGATCTCTTTCTGCACGGCACGCCATTTTTTTTATTGCTTACGATTAATCCTTATTAAAGTAAGAACCCTTAGCTCTAGGAATTGAGAATTGTTTACTTTTATTCCCAACTTAGATCCTTGATACCATGAAGAAGCTTTTTACATTTATTTCCATTTATTATGTTGGGATAATGGCCCATGCACAGGCCGATATTGCTTTAAAATCACAGGTTAGACATGCCATAGATGAATTGGTGCAATTTGTGGCCATCCCAAACGATGCGCTTGAAACAGCTGATATAAATCGCAATCTGAGTTGGCTAACCCAAGAATTCAACAAACGCGGTTTTAATACTTCAGTATTGCCCACGGAAGGACAGTCCTTATTCTTTGCTGCACTGCCCATTGTAGATGAAAAACCTACCATCCTTATTTATATGCATTTTGACGGGCAGTCTGTGGATCCTTCTAAATGGAATCAACCCAATCCTTATAAAGTAGTGCTCAAGGCTCCTGAAGGAGATGGTTTTACAACCAGATCCTTTGAAGATTTAAAAGATGATATTGATTATGACTGGCGACTTTTTGGAAGATCCACCTCAGATGACAAGGGTCCCATCGTCATGTTTCTGAACGCCATCGATCTGTTGAAAAAGGAAAATAAGCAGATCACCTTTAACGTTAAAGTAATTCTGGATGGGGAGGAAGAAAAAAGCAGCAAACCCTTGCCAAAAGCTGTTAAGGCTTATAAAGACCTATTGGAGGCTAACTTTTTGGTGATCAATGACGGCCCGGTGCATACTTCAGGAAAACCAACCATAGTGTATGGATGCAGGGGGATCACTTCAGTAAGCCTAACTACCTATGGCCCTGAATATCCTCAACACAGCGGACATTATGGAAATTATGCCCCTAATCCGGGATTTCAACTCGCACAACTTCTGTCGGGCATGAAAGATGCTTCCGGCAGGGTTACCATCCCCGGATACTATGACGGAATCACCATAGATGACGCCACCATGGAGGTCCTGAAAAGTGTCCCTGATGATGCCAGGGATATCAATGCAAATCTGGCCATCAATACCCCGGATAAAGTAGGTGCCTTTTATCAGGAATCTTTACAATATCCTTCGCTGAATATAAGAGGTTTGGGATCGGCCTGGATTGGAGAGAAAGCCAGGACCATTGTACCGGCAACCGCGACGGCAGAAATAGATATCAGGCTGGTACCGGAAACAAAAGGAGGCAGGCTAAAAAAGCTGGTAAGGGATTATATTGAAAAAGCAGGATTTTTTATAACTGATACCGTTCCCACCAGGGAAGAGCGAATGACGCATCCAAAAATTCTCACCTTACAGGAGGGGTCCGTCACCGATGCGTTCCGAACAGATCTGAACAATCCATACGGAGCATTTTTGGTTCGAACTCTGGGTGATGCATTTCAGGAACCAGTAGTACAAATAAGAATAATGGGAGGCACCGTGCCCATAGCCCCCTTTATAAATGAATTACAGATCCCGGCCTTTATTGTCCCTATGGTAAACCCAGACAACAATCAACACAGTCCTAATGAAAATCTGCGAATAGGACAGATCGCATATGGAATTAAGACATTCTATCAGCTCTTAAGTAGTCCTTTGTAGCAAAATAATTAGGTATCTGCCGGCATTCAACGGTATGGATCAGCTTATTAATGGGATCTGAATTATTTATAGAACAAGGATTCTGTTAAAAGCGAATGAACATTGTACCAAAAAACTTTGGAGGTAAAATCATTCTTTGTAGTGACATTTCCTAATTCTTTCTTTGCCTTTACAGCGAAGTCTTTTTTTATTCCGGAAGCTTTAGGAAACTGTTCAACAAAGCCCATTTCCCAGGATCCGAAGAGCCTGTTTTTAGTGTGCCCTGTAGAAAGTATTTCAGCTTTTGTATGACGTACATCTTTTTTTATCTTCTTGTACAATTGATCTACCGATTCTTTTTCGCCTTCCAAAAGTTGAAGAAAATACCCCCTGTCATGGACGAGACATCCGCTGATACCCGCTTCGTTGTTAAATGAAATTGCTTTATCTATAATCTCTTTGATTTGCTCAATCGTTATGTCGGGTTGAGCCTTCGATCGGTAGATGAGTTGATATACTTTTGAATTCATAACCCAGGGTTAAATAGTTGAAATACAGTTAAGCCGAGTTTCTACTGGCATTGATATTTCCATAGAGAGAACGCGTCACAATTTTCTCATACGCTTCCTTATGCGTGCTTTTATGCCCTAACTTTTGCAGTGCATATTGCTGAATTACCAACAAGGGCAGTACTATGTTTTCCCTGATCTTTATTGACTCCCTGGAAACGGATTCATTTTCCATCAGGATCTTAAAATTACTGATCTTCAGCAACATTTGCTTAGACAAAAGAAATTCTTCATGTAGCATCTCCCAAAAAGCGCCATAATCCGGATCTTCCTTCATATAGGCTGTTAACTCAAAATAGCATTTGGAGAGCGCCATCATACTATTGAGCATCAAGGCCTCAAAGAAGGGTACCTCTCTGAATAATTTCTTTACTTCCTTTAGCCTGCCTTGTTGCGCCAGGGTCTGGATAGCAGTACCAATTCCGTAATACCCCGGAACATTTTGTTTGAGCTGGCTCCAGGAACCAACGAAAGAGATGGCTCTCAGATCAGACAATTCCAGTTTTGCTTTCTGTCCCCTCTTCCCTGGTCTGCTTCCTATATTCGCCTTGGTATAATACTTTAAGGTGCTCCTGTTTTCCAGATATGGAATAAACATAGGGTGTTGTTTTAGTGCATCGTATTTGGTAAAACTTAAGAGGGATAATTCCTCGATCAATTTACGCGATTCGGCACTGATCACATTCTCTTTCCCAAACAGGTTGTTCGAAAGTCCGGCCGTGAGCAATTGTTCTGAATTATGTATAAAATGCTCCTTAGTTCCGTAGGTACTGGTAATTGTTTGGCCCTGAATCGTAAGTTGAATCTCATTATTGGCAATGTCTTTTGTCTGGGAAGCATAGAACCTGTGTGTCTTGCCGCCCCCTCGTGCCGGTGGCCCACCCCTTCCATCAAAAAATAAGGCCTTAATTCCGTGTTTGGAGCATACCTTGGAAAGTGTTTCTTTGGTTTTAAAAATGGACCAGTTTGCCTTGAGATAACCCCCATCTTTTGTGCCATCGGAAAATCCGAGCATCATGGTTTGTTTTTGATCTCTTAGTTGAAGATGACTTTGATACTCCGGAAGTGAAAACAAGGTATTCATGATCTCTTCAGAACGTTCCATCCCGATCATTGTCTCAAAGAGCGGAACAATATCGAACGCTATATCCTTCGATTCATACCCACACCATCTAAAAAGGGCGTACACAAAAAGAACTGAGAATACATCCTCCGAGTTACTAATGATGTACCTGTTACAGCCATCCTCTCCATTTCTCGCTTTAATTGCCTTTAATTGTTTAATATTTTTAATGGTGTCTTTTAAGATCTCTTCCTCAAAATCATCTGCCCTCAATGTTATATTATCATGAAGTAAAATTTTTGTAAGCTCTTTTTCGTCCAGTTCAGAAATTGATTTCTTGATATACCCATTCTTTTTAAGGATCTCTTCGATCAGTTGAAAGTGTTTGCTGTGATCCTGACGGATATCCAGGGTAGCGAAATGGGTTTTAAAGATATGAACCTTATCCATTAATTGTTCCAGATCCTGACTGTACAACCCTTGATAATGATCATCGAGTGTTGTCTTTATACCCGTTAATAATCCGATGATCTCTTCGTAGCCCAATACTTTATCTACGTTGAACATGGCAGCATAGAGTTTCTCTTGCAGATGGTTTAAAGGCTCCTGCAGCCCCTTAAAAGTTAGTTTCTTACGTAATTTTTTAAGGTCATTGTAATAACACTTCATTAGGGTTATCCTGAGTTCATCGGCCACGTCTTTAGTAATGGCCGCCGTCACAAACGGATTTCCATCTCTATCACCCCCGGGCCAGAAGCCGAGTTTTAAAATGTTGTAGTTCTCAAATTTTTCTTTCCGCATATTGGCCCTTATATAGCTGTACAACTCTCCAACCGCATCGTAATAAATATTTCTCAGGATGTAAATAATGTTCTTCGCCTCTTCCAGCGGGGTAGGTTTTTTGGAATTGATCAGCGAGGTAAGTCCTAGTTGTTGTAAGACCACATCTATATCATTAATCTTATCATCGAGAATAAGGTGTCTTAATTCCTCAATAATATCTAAAACCGCAGGAGTATAGAATTGAGTAGGATGTGCCGTAAGGACAATTCTCGCACTAAAGGTTTCGAGTTGCCTGGAAATAGCGTTCCATTTTTTTGTTTTATTTACTAATTGAAAATAATCCTTAATAGTTCGCGACGTACTCAACTCGTGTAATTTTGGAAAAGCAGCATCCTCTACACTGTCATACAATACAACTTGCCGTTCCACGTACTGAATAATACGGAACATAAAATCAATCTTATCCTGTTCCGTAGCTATCCCGGCATAATTTTTGAAAAAATGATCCAGGATCTGCTGCGGATTTCTGCCCGGACTGCAGGCCCTTTTCACATTGATGATGAAGCAGTGGGATGAGCATCCCAACATTCTCAATATTCTGGTAAGGAAGGTTTAAAAACAAGCTATTGTAGATATAGAACTTATTGGTAACGAGTTTTTTGAATTCTTCTAATCGTTTGGTTTGTGGCATATATATGTTCTCTTCTGTATGGGCTATAGAAACAGGAATTTTTCTCGCCTATTTCAGGCTATAAATATCTATATTATTCCTGTAGGCTCGTCCTGAAGTGACCGAAATAACAAAATAATCTATCCTGACAACAAAACTAACACACTTTACAACATACTTTCTGTTTTATAGAGGTTCCTGCCTATATTGCTTCTGTAATAATAAATTACCGTTTTTCATTTTCATATAGTGTTCTCGTAAAAGGGTCTTGTTCTGCGACAAGGCCCTTTTCAATTCATACTAAAAGAAAGACCTATACTGCATCACCCGAAAATCGAGCGTATTGAACCTTGGATTTTCTTTCTTTGCGTTCTTATAACTTCTCATACTTCCTACAGCTCTGTTTGCAGCACCCGATGGCGCCGTTAATGAAACTGTTCTTACTACACGCTCAGAAGATTTTAATTCAAATTCATGTATCCTTGGTACCTTATCAGAGATGCATCGCAAAATGTCCCTCTGTTCCTTCAGGTGTTTCCTGAAAAGATATTCGGGACCATTAAGGCTGTTTCCACCGGTGAACAAAAGCGTTTCTATGTTAGGATACTCCTTTAAATAGCCTATGACATTCCGCAATTGTATAGCTTTCATGCCGATGTCTGAGGCGTCTATTCTGGTACGCTGTGGCGCTAGCCACAATATCACAAATTGCGATCTTTCTATCTCGTAAGAATTGTTTCCTTTCTTCGATCGCTTTCTCTGTGGTCTCATAGCTGAAAGAAAGATCAAATATTCGATCTAAAATGGGCCAGAGTTGTCCATCTCTGCTGCCATAGCAGAAATTAACATCCCCCGGCTTTAACACTCCCTGGGTAAATCTGGGAGGTGGCAAGGTCCCAACAATCATTTTGGTTGCTTCCGGGAATAGAAAAGGTTGGTATGGATGCGTATGGTGGAACATTAAGATGGTGTCACTAAAAGAAATGTACCCTTTTTAACATTATTGCCCAATATTAAGATGTTTGTTGCTCCTTAGTTTATACTTTTTATATCTTAAGATAAATTAAAAATATGGGAAAAGGAGATAAAAGTAGTAAGCGTGGAAAGATCGCCAACAAGTCGTATGGGGCCCGCAGGCCCAGAAAGATTAAAAAAAGGCCTACCCTGGAGGAGAAGATCAATATAAAAGGGAAGACTTAATCAATAACGAATTCTAAAGTAACCTGTCCTTCTTCATCCACATTAAGGTCATAGGTGTAAAGTCCCACAGGTAAAACTTCTTCCCCAACGAAGTCTATGGGTTGTAAGACAAAAACCTCTTCGCCAGATGTAATCTGAATATAAGAATAAGCATAGGCCGTTTCGTATTCCTGATATTCCGAATAGGTGTCCGGTTCCAGGGCTTCATAGATATGTTCCTCACTGCCAACGACCACCTCATCAAAGATTAATGTACTCGAGTTCTTTACCCGGATATTTATGGAAACAAGGTCATCATCCCTGTCAGAACAGGCCGTTGTCATAATTCCAAAAACCATGCATAAAATGAACAAACGTTTCATAGGTGCGTTTTAACAATGTTATCTAGACCTAAAACGATCACAAATCAAAAATATTCTATCGGATAAAAACAGGCTGATGTTCCTTTAGGGTATGCTCTTTGCTGAACTGATACTCATTTTCGGAAAATCCTCGAATATCATCGAGTGATTTAGCATTGATATCGATAAGGTACCGTACCATTGAACCTCTCGCTTTTTTGGCAAAAAAACTGAGCACTTTCAGTTTGTCATTCTTCCAATCCTTGAAAATTGGAGTAATTAATGTTCCTTTTAGTTTTTTTGATTCCAGGGCTGAGAAGTATTCATTGCTTGCCAGATTCACCAACATCTCTCCCTCTTCCAGCTCCTCATTTAAGGCATTCGTAAGCGTTGTCCTCCAGAATTCATATAAATTTTTCTTTCTCCCTATGTTGATCGACGTACCCATTTCTAACCTATATGGTTGTATAAGATCAAGAGGTTTTAGAATTCCATAGAGCCCGGACAAAATTCTCAGGTTGTGCTGCATTTTTTCTATTTGATCTTCTGGCATTGTATACGCATCTATCCCGGTGTATACATCACCATTAAAGGCGTAAATGGCTGGCCTGGCATTCTCCGGAGAAAAGGGCAATTTAAATCGCTGATTGCGTTCCCAGTTTAGTTCGGCTAATTGAGGTGAGATATTCATTAAACGCATCAGGGACCTTGGGCTCTTTTTTGCAAGTATCTTGTTGATCCTTTCCGCTTCCTGAAGGAAAGCAGGCATTGTACTATTGGTGGTGGGCAAGCTGGATTCAAAGTCGAGCGACTTTGCAGGAGAAATTACAATTTTCATTACTACTATTTTAAACGAAAATAAGAAGGAATATTGGTAATTTAAATAGCCTTATTCTAATTGTTTTTGATAGGCCTATTGAAAGTCCCTATACTACTGGCTATGCTTGGAATAATGCCTCCACTTCTCGATGCATAAGGTCATATCTTCCGGAAGATCTGAATTAAATTGAACTTTTTTGCCGCTTACAGGGTGAATAAAACCTAAGGTCTTTGCGTGCAGGGCCTGTCTTGGTAAAATTTTAAAGCAATTGTCAACAAATTGTTTGTATTTGGTAAAAGTGGTCCCTTTTAAGATCTTATCGCCTCCATAGCGTTCATCATTAAAAAGCGTATGCCCAATATGCTTCATATGTACTCTGATCTGATGGGTTCTTCCGGTTTCAAGAACGCAGGAGACCAAGGTAACATAGCCAAGTCGTTCAATAACCTTATAATGAGTTACCGCTTCTTTCCCCTGATCCCCTTCAGGAAAAACCTGCATTTGAAGTCTGTTCTTGGGGTTTCGGGCAATATGACCTTCAATGGTACCTTCATCCTCCTCAATATTTCCCCATACAAGGGCCACATACTGCCGCTCACTGGTCTTTTCAAAAAACTGTTTGGCCAAGTGAGTCATGGCCTCATTGGTTTTTGCGATCACAAGCAATCCTGAGGTATCTTTATCTATTCTATGTACAAGTCCGGGTCTGCCACTGGAATTCTCCGGAAGCTCCTTATTGTGGTAGGCGAGCGCATTTAGGAGGGTGCCGGAATAATTTCCATGACCGGGATGCACCACCATACCGGCAGGCTTATTTACTACCAGTACAATCTCATCCTCATACACTATATCTAAGGGAATATTTTCTGGCGTCAAAAGATATTCATAAGGCGGATGTTCGAACAGAACTCTCACCTCATCCCCTGCCTTTACCTTATAATTCTGTTTTACAACCTTATTATTTACCCAGATATTACCCCCTTTGGCTGCTTGTTGAATTTTGTTTCGGGTGGCATTTTCGATAAAGTTCATTAAAAACTTATCAACCCGTAAAGGGTCCTGCCCTTTGGAAGCTGTAAAGCGGTGATGTTCAAAAAGATCATCTTCCCCCGGATCAGAAGCTTGGTTCTCATCCATAGGGCTATTCTGAATCGGCTTTGATAATGGCGCGGCCCGGAATGGTGCCATTTCCACAGATAAGTTCGATCTTAGATGTCTTAGGCAATTTATCTCCAGGGCTTACATTCTTGCCCTTAAATCTTGCGTAATACACCATATCCTTCCCTAATTCATCAATATAGGTTACCCGCTCAACATCTAGCCCAACTGCTTTTAGCATAGAAGCAGCATTGCGCTGCGTTACCTGTACAATATTTGGAACGGTCACCTTTTTATATCCGGAAGGATTAATGGTAATATAGATCTTACGGTTCTCCTTTACCATATTACCGGCAGGAGGATTTTGTTCAATAATTGAGAATCTTGGATAGTCGGGGTCATAATTCGCAGAATCGAGAACCTCATAACGCAAGTTGGCATTTTCAATAACCTCCCTCATATCCATAACGGACAATTTGGACAAGTTAGGGACCTCAACAAGTTCTCCATGGTGAGTTGACCCTTTGAGCCACTGTAGCGCCATCCATGAAATTAGAAGGACAGCTACCAATGCCAGGCCAAGGTTGATCAGCAATGTTCTGCTGCGAAGAAAATTTAAAAAATTCCTCATAAGTTTACTTAATAACCTGGCAAAGATAGGAAACCGATTGCTTTTTTCTTTACTTTGATTTCGTTATCACCAGTCAATTGATCATGAATCAAACCTCGCTATCTCACATATGAAACTGAATATTGCCATCATTATGGGAGGCTATTCCAGTGAGCACCAGATATCTTTACTAAGCGGAAGAAACGTATACAAGCACCTCAACAGGAATAAATACAAGCCCTACCGCGTCCTAATATCTACGGAAAAATGGGTCTGTTTAGATGATGATGATGTGGAATATCTTGTTGACAAGGCAGATTTTACAGTGCCGATGGGCTCAGAAAAGATCTCTTTTCACTGTATTTTTAATGCCATACATGGAACTCCGGGAGAAGACGGCCTCATGCAATCGTACTTTAAACTCCTGGGGCAACCACAGACCTCCTGTGATTATTACCAGGCAGCTTTGACCTTTAATAAACGAGACCTTCTCAGTGTCCTAAAACCTTACGGAATAAAAGCGGCAAGATCTTACTATCTCAACAAAGGAGATAAGATAAATGAAGATGCTATAATAGAGAAAGTGGGCCTTCCATGTTTTGTAAAGGCAAATAAGGCTGGAAGTAGCTACGGCATTTCCAAGGTCTTCACCAAGGATCAAATTCGTCCTGCCATTGATAAAGCCTATACAGAAGACAATGAGATCCTAATAGAATCCTTTTTGCAGGGAACAGAGGTCTCTGTAGGCGTAATCACCTATAAAGGAACTACCACAGTATTGCCTATCACCGAAATAGTCTCTGAGAATGATTTCTTTGATTACGAAGCAAAATATGAGGGTAAGTCACAAGAGATCACCCCAGCAAGAATTACGGAAACAGAAAAGAAGAACGTAGAACACTACGCCCGTCTGGCTTACGATGTTTTAAAAATGAAAGGGTATACAAGGAGTGAGTTTATTTTGATTGATGAAATACCTTATATGCTGGAAATGAATACTACGCCCGGCTTAACAGAAAAGAGTATTTTACCTCAACAGGCCCTGGCTGCAGGAATATCCCTGGCTGCACTTTTTGAAAGTGCCATTGAAGAAGCATTAGACGAAAAATAAGTACCTTTATTTCTTTAAAGTAACCATTGCCAATGAAACGCGCCATCTTCCCGGGTTCTTTTGATCCTATCACCCTAGGACATTATGATATTATAGAGCGTGGAATTCAACTCTTTGATGAGATCATTATTGCTATTGGCGGTAATGCCGATAAAAAGTATATGTTTTCGGAAAAGCAACGTATGTCTTTTATAGAAACAGCCTTTAAAGGCGAGAAGAAAATAAAGGTGGATACTTACACCGGACTTACCATTGATTACTGCAAAAAAGTGAATGCACAATTCATTTTAAGAGGCCTTCGAAATCCGGCTGATTTTGAATTCGAAAAGGCGATTGCACATACTAACAGAAAACTTTCGGGTATAGAAACCGTGTTTTTACTTACCTCGTCCGGAAAATCTTATATCAGTTCCTCAATTGTTCGGGATGTGATTCGAAATGGCGGTGATTATACATCGCTTGTTCCTGAAACTGTTAAGATCTGATGGTGTTTTTTCTTCACTAATCACCAACGCTTCAGAACAATAGCTCCATCGTTTACATGGTTTCTGATAAAATTCTTCAAAATTTCAAATATTTGTAAGTATATTCTTACTTTAGTGTTGTGTTAACCTACTTTTAATGAAATATTGTACGCACACAACGAGAATTGTACGGTTCACAACAATCATTAACAAATGTGGAATAATCAAGATACTTTAGTAAGAAATTACGACAGAATGTTGCGTGGAACCCCTACAGTAACCTTTGACTACCTCATTAGACAGTTGCCATCGGCAACTGCCTTTATAAACAAAAAATTTGAAGTAGTATTTGTTTCTGACAAGTGGATCAATGATTTTGATTTTGACAAATCTAAGGTCATAGGCCAATCTATTCAAGCCCTTTTTGGCGAGATCAGTGAAGATTGGAAGCTCGTTTTAAAAAAATGTCTCAAAGGAGAAATCAGTGAGAAAGGCATTCAGCGCCATATTGACAATGACAATAAGGAACGTTGGTTCGAGTGGCAAAACATACCCTGGTTTGATGAAAAAGAAAATATTATAGGTGTTATCCTACAAACAGAGGATGTCACCAACAGATTTACCATTGAACTCAAGGCTGAGAAATTGGTGGCGCTCCTGGAAACCCAATCTGAGGTTACTGGAATAGGCAGCTGGGAATATGATGTGGTGCGCAATAGTTTAAAATGGTGCGATATCACCAAAAAGTTGCACGATGTAGTGCCAACCTACGAACCTACCTTAGATACAGCAATCAATTTTTACAAGGAAGGATATAGTAGGAACACCATTGCCATGGCCGTCGACAGGGCCATACAGTTACGAGAACCCTGGGAAGAAAAATGCCAGCTCATAACTGCAAAAGGCAGGGAAATTACGGTTATTGCCAAAGGTAAACCTATTTATAAAGGTGATAAATTTATTGGTCTCGTAGGGATATTTCGGGATATTACCCCTACACTTGAATCCGAAATTCGGACCAAGCAACAAGAACGTCACTTCCGCACCATCTTTAATTCATCTTACCAGTTTACAGGTATCCTGGATACACAGGGCACTTTTATGGAAGTAAATAAAACAGCCCTCCAATTTTCCGGCCTTAAAGAGTGTGATGTTGTAAATAAAAAATTCTGGGATGCCTACTGGTGGCCAATCCCGGACATGGTCAAAGAAGGGCTCAAGGAGATAATTAAAGCAGCGGCACAAGGAGAAACCATGCGAAGTGAGATCGTTGTACTGGATAAAGACAAGAATCCGATCCCGGTAGACTTTAGTTTAATCCCCGTTTATGATGACCACAACCAGGTGGTCTCCTTACTGGCAGAAGGCAGGATGATCAAGGAAATGGTTGCAGCCCGTAAAAAACTGAAGATTAGTGAACAGAAATTCAGGGCCCTCTATGAACTCTCTCCTACCAGTTATATACTCAGTGATTTTGATACCGGGGAGATACTAGATTTCAACACAGCTTTTGAAAAGTCCACAGACTATTCCAAAGATCATATCGGTACTTTAAAGGTTCAGGATATTCTGGTTACCATTTCCAAAACGCAATTACTTAGGATAAAAAAAGAGCTGGAAAGTACCAATATTTTCGGCCCGGAAGAACAACAATACATAAAAAAGGATGGAACAAAGTTTCCTGTTTTAGTCAGTGGATCTCTGGTCGGCAATAAAAAAGGAAGAAAACTTTTATGGTCAACTGCTCAGGATATTTCTGAAAGTAAATCGAAAGAGATTCAACTCAAGGACGAACAAGAATTGTTAAGGACCTTAATAGATAATTTGCCCCTCAATGTTTTTATCAAGGACCTTGAATCTCGCAAACTCTTGGTAAATAAATCAGAATTAGAGTATATGGGCTTCAAAAATCAATCTGAGGTCCTTGGTAAGACAGATTTTGATCTGTTTGATAAAGATGTTGCAGAAATTTCCCGTGCAGAAGATCTTAAGGTCATGAGATCGGGAATACCCATGTTAGGTGTTGAGACCATCAATGTTAAAAAAGATGGAACTATGACCACGTTCCTCACTTCCAAGATTCCTCTCAGGGGTAATAAAGGTAAAGTAAAAGGACTCATAGGAATCAGCCTGGATATATCCGATCTTAAGCGCAAGGAACAGGAGTTGCAAGACCTGATCAATGTTACCTCCCATCAGAACAAAAAACTCATCAACTTTGCGCATATCGTATCTCATAACTTAAGGTCGCATACTGCTAACTTTTCTATGTTGTTAGACTTCCTTGTTAGTGAAACAGATGCGGAAGAGAAGAACAGAATCATAAAAATGTTAATGGAAGCTTCAGATAATCTACTGGAGACCCTGGAAAACCTGAATGATGTGGTGGCTATTAGTACCAAGATAAATCTTGATAAGAAACCTATCAATCTCAGTGATAAAATAACTACGGTAGAACAAAATCTTATTGCCTTTTTAAAGAACAGTAATGCGCTGATCATTAATGATGTAGACAACGATATTGAGGTAAATGCAGTGCCATCGTATGTAGATAGCATCCTTATGAACTTTATTACCAATGGTATAAAATACAAAGATCCGATGCGTAAGCCGGTGATACATCTGAGCGCCGAAATCAAGGATGACTATACGGTTTTATCCATCAAGGATAATGGCCTGGGTATTGATTTGGAAGAGCATGGCGATAAACTTTTTGGGATGTACAAGACGTTTCATGAAAACCCGGATGCCAGGGGAATTGGTCTTTATATTACAAAGAATCAAATTGAAGCCATGAATGGCAAAGTTACCGTAGATAGTAAGGTTGGTAAAGGGACCACATTTAAAATTTATTTTAATGAAAAAAATTAAGAGTATTTGCATCATCGATGATGACCCCATCACTGTTTTTGGTATCAAAAAAATGCTGAATTCATTTGACCTGGCGGAGGAGATCAAAACCTACGTGAATGGAAAAGAGGCGATCGATGAAATTACAGCTATGCTGGAACAAAATATCCCGGTCCCTCAGGTTATCTTTTTGGATATAAACATGCCGATTATGGATGGATGGCAATTTCTTGAAAAATTTCTGGCTTTAGAGGTAGGGTCGAAAATAAGGATCAACATTGTAACTTCCTCCATAGATCCTTATGATCTGAAACAGTGGGAACACTTCAAATCTATTTCTGATCATCTTATAGAATTTAAAAACAAACCCATCCGCAAGAATGATATATTGGAGATCACTAAGGCCGCCTAGTGAAAATTATCCGCTTCGAAAAGCGTTCTAATATTGGTATATGAGTTCTCCAGCGCCTTTTGGATCTTCAGCGGCCCCTTCCATTTTACTTTTTCTATCTTTTCACTTTTTTGGCCTACTAATTTACCTTTGTATGATGTTTTCATGGCGTACCAATGAACTTCTTTTAATTTGTAAACGCCCCCTTTCTTAAAAACATGATAGGTTGTTTTCAAAAAGTTTTCGATCTTCAACCCTTGCACGCCGGTTTCTTCCTCCACTTCGCGAAGCGCACACTCTTCCAGCGTCTCTCCCTTATCTAACCGACCCTTGGGAAGGTCCCACTTATCATTTCTGTAAATAAACAGTACCTTCCCTTGTTTATTAGTAACTACACCTCCGGCAGCCACTTCCAGCGGAATTTTCTTGGTGAACTTTTTAAGGATTTCCTCATGATTGGGATGATAGATATAGGCTGCCTGTAGTTTCTTTTTTGACAAAGCATGTATGGCATTGTTAATAGCAGTCCCATTCAGAGGGA
>CAVUUZ010000002.1:0-353490 GCA_963744855.1 uncultured Flavobacteriaceae bacterium | reverse complement strand
CTGCAACAGGTAAAAGAGTTGCAACGCCTTATGCCCCTGAACAACTACCGGGGGGAACAACCCCTAAATGGAAGAATCGTAAAGAGCTATGATTTTCCTTATGATTAGTCACCTGCTCATCAATAGTACAACTGCTGCGGGAATCAATTTTAATACTTACAAATGACAATAGCACAAGAGTACAACTCCTGTGTATCCGGGTATTCTTTTGTTCTTTTTATTCATGTGATATCTATTTCTTTTTACAGGTATTCATGAATGTTAGGCTTTTCCTTGATAAAAAAAGAACTTAAAAAAATCAAGAAGATTTAAGGAAATTTTGGTCCCGTCCCGATACTTATCGGTAGCTATCGGCACAAAACCATGGATGCGGCTATAGCTGCATGCTCTTTTTAGATTCTCGAAACGCACTTCCGCTGGCCACACCGCTATTTCTACCGATCTTCGGGGGCTCAGCATTAAACTTTAGCAATCATTCTTAGTCTATTGGTTTCGTTGTCGAGAATTTCAGGTCGAGGGCCTGCCTGCCTGTCCTTCGTAAGAGACTTCGGAAAGCGTTCCGTAGGCACGGGAGACAAGACCTTGTTCCCTAGTAATCTCTAAGCAAATAAAAGGCTCACTTCTCTATTCCATTTCTAAAACCTTCGTACTACTATACTTTGATATCGCAGTTACAATTGCTCCGCAGCAATTTTACTGATGCCCCATATGGCACCCACAGCCAGGGCGGGAAAAACTCTGTGCCTCTTCATGCCAGGGAAATGCTCCATTGTATTTATTATTTTCCCACCAGAATTTTGTCCTTACCTTTTCTGTATTGCCAATCTCATTCATGGTGGCCGTATCATAGAGTCGGCCATTGACCATAGTAAAACTCACAGAATCTGTGTTCCTGATATCCTCCAGCGGGTTCTTTTCCAACACAATAAGATCTGCCATTTTTCCAACCTTTAAGGACCCTATGTCGGTACCGGCACCAATATAGGTCGCGCCGTTGATAGTGGCAGCTTCGAGGGCCTCCATATTGGTCATCCCACCCTGCTGAAGCATCCAAAGTTCCCAATGTGCCCCCATGCCCTGTAGCTGCCCATGAGCACCTAAATTTACTTTTACTCCGCTATCGGTAAGGGCCTTGGCCGTTTCGGAAACCAAAATATGCCCGTTCTTATACTCCTCCTCCGGGATCATTATTCTGTACCGCGATCTTGCATCTATAATTCCCCTTGGGGTGTATTTCAGGAGTTTTTCATTCTCCCAGACCTTGTCCTTTTCATAAAAGTAAAATTCTCCATTAATTCCGCCATAATTCACGATCAGCGTTGGGGTATAGCCCGTATTGCTCGTTTTCCAAAGCTCCAAAACATCTTTATAAACAGGCGCCACCGGAATATTATGCTCCACACCGGTATGCCCGTCCATGATCATGGTCATATTGGTATAAAAGGTAGAACCCCCTTCCGGAACCACATTGATTCCCATTTCCCGGGCTGCCTGCATCACCTGTTGCCGTTGCTCGCGCCGTGGCTGGTTGTAACTTTTAACGGACTGGGCACCAAAAGCCTTCGTGCGCCTGATCGCAGAACGGGCATCTTCCAGGCTGTTAATGGTGGCCTTAAAATCTCCATCTGCCCCATATAAAATGATGCCGGTAGAATATAAACGCGGCCCTGTCATTTCTCCGCTTTTTATCATTTCTGACATGGCAAAAATAGTCTCCGTATTCGCCGAAGGGTCATGGGCCGTGGTGACCCCATACGCCAAATTTGCATACAATTGCCAGTGTTTTTGAGTGCTTAATCCATAACGAAACCCGCCTACATGGGCATGGGCATCTACAATACCGGGCATGATGGTCTTCCCAGCCATGTCGTATACTTTCGTATTGCCGGGGATGGAAATATCCGCGGCATTCCCCAAACTTTCGATGCGGTTGCCGTTGACCACAAGGGTACCGTTCTCGATCACATTTCCGTCTTCCATGGTAATAATCCTCGCATTTGTAAAGGCAATTTTGCCTGTTGGTGTATCCACTTTGGCGATCACACCTATTTTTATCCCCACCGTATCCATTTTTTCCACTTTTTCAGGGGAACCCGGTAAGAAGGTATACCGATCTTTTACAGCGTTGGAAAAATAGGCGTCCCCGAGCGTCCAATGAATGGTTTTACTGTCTGCGGACCAATGCAGGTTGATCCCGGCATCTTTAGCGATCTGGGAAACAGGCACCAGGGTAGTTTTGTTATCCAGATCAATTTCCTTGCCATTGAGCAACAAAGGAGCAATATAAGCTTTGTGGAGCGTGGTGAAGGCGATCCATTTGTTATCAGGACTCGGCACCAGTCGGTTTGCATACTTAGATTTTATATGAGTTCTTTCGTCCTTCCCATTTAGGTTGACCGATTTTAATGTCTTAGTTAGATTTCCAAAATAAGTGCCTCCTGTCTGGTAAAAGATGCGGATGCCGTCTGCCGAGAATAGCGGGTATTCCCCCTCAGGGATAAGGTGTTTCAGGTTGCTCCCATTGGCATTCATGGTATAGATCCCTGGTTTTTTATCGAAGGTAAAGCCCTGGTCCATATTGCCGGCTTCCTTCCTGAAAGTGATCTGTTGCCCGGAAGGACTAAAAGCCGGGGTTCTGTAGATTCCTTTTTCTTTGGTGAGTTGTACCGACTTCCCTCCGCTTGAAGGGATCTTTTGTATGGCGCCCAAATTTTCGTCGTTCCAGCTTACATAGACCAGTTCCTTCCCGTCCGGGGAAAAGGAAGGTTCAAATTCAAGATCGGTACTGCCGGTGAGTCGTTTAGGGCTGCCATTTGGTAATTTTTTGGTCCATAGATGCCCCAGGGCGTTAAAGGCCATCATCTTTCCATCGGGCGAGGTTACTGCCTGTCTGATGACCAGGGCAGGAAACTCATTTTCTGCTATTGGATTGTTAAAATGAACCGTTTCCGCTATGGAAATACTGGCATCGATTGTAAAGGGAATATTGGTCACCTGCAGGGTGCTGATGTCTATTTTATGGAGCTTGCCTTTGTTCCAGAATACGATGGCCGAGTCATCGGGCATCCAGCTAAAATTAGGGTAGGTGCCAAAAATGGCCCAGGCCTCTTGCTGGTCCTTGTTCAGGTCGTCTGTCAGCGGCCATTCTTCCCCCGTATTCAGATCGTGGAGATAGAGCACGGTTTTGGTTCGCACCCTTTTAATAAAGGCCAGTTTGGTGCCGTCTCTGGAAACCTGTGGTCTGGCGGCACCTCCCGGGCCCCCGGTTATAGTGGTGGTTTCCCCGGTATCAAATTCATAGCGCTTAATGGCATAGATCTGGCTGTTGGGATCCTTGTTGTATTGAAAAGACCCTCCGGGGTACACATCTTCACTGTAATACAGATACCTGCCATCAGGAGAAATGCAAGGTTCATTCACATCCTGCTGGTCGTTCTTTCGTTTGGTCAACTGCACCCCCGAACCACCGGTAAGGTGATACTGCCAGATCTCTCCGGCGCCCAAAGAGCGTTGAGATGTAAAGTGTTTTCTGGCCACCAGATAGTTCCCATCAGGTGTCCAGTAGGGATTGTTCAACAAACGAAATTTTTCTTTGGTAACGGCTTTGGCCCCGGTACCGTCTGCATTCATCACCCAAATATTATCGCCTCCTCCGGCATCGCTGGTAAAGGCTATTTTCTTTCCGTCCGGGCTAAAACGGGGTTGGATCTCAAAAGGAATTCCACTGCGAACAATGGTAGCTTTCCCACCGGAAATGGGCATGGAATAAATATCTCCCATCATATCAAAAACCAGGGTTTTTCCATCCGGACTTACATCCAGATTCATCCAGGTACCTTCGTCAGTGCTGAATTCATGGTTTGTATACTGAAAAGAGGTGCCCGGATCGGCCACATCCCAAGCTGTGGAATCTTTTTTTGTTTCCTGGGCATAGAATGATAAAGTGCATAGGAAGAGGGCAGAAAAAAGTAGTTTTTGTGTCATATGTTGGTTGGATAAATTCTTTCCCTAAATATAGGGAAAGGCATTCAGAAGATAATGCCTTTTGACACGAATGTTAGGAGACACTAAAAATAGGCCTCCTTCATTCATTCTGTTTTAAATTACCGAAATAGAAAATCAGGAAATTCTGAGCTGGATTTTCATAATAGACCCCACTTGAAGAGAACACTCCTTAACTACTCTTCAGTCATCACTATTGGGGAATGATGTTCGTGGACGATGCGCCAGCCTTTTTTTGTTTTTAAAAACAGCAGGGTGATCTGATCATTTACCACGGCTAGGTCTTCTCCAAATTGCAATTGGAAATCGGAATGAAAGGTAACGTTGGCCACATCCCCGAAAACCGCAATTTTCATATCATTAAAGTCAAACTTAACCACCTCCGTAACACCACCAAATATACTTCTTTCAAATTCTTCATTTGCTGCCCCATCGTTTCTCAATTCTCCGTTTTTAAATTCTGTAAACTTGGGATTGTAGGCGTGCCATGAGATCAGCCTGTCTATATCGCCGTCCTTGATACTTTGTGCAATACTATCCATAGTCATTTTAACGGCTTGCTGCGCTTCAGGAAATTCGTCGTTCAGAAGGTCGATTTTTACTTCTGCAACCTCTGGCTCTTTTTGCTTACAGGCCGTCAATACGATCACAAGGATCATACACAACACAAAACTCATGTTAGTTTTCATTTTTTCTGGTTTTAATTGGTTATTTGATAATCAGAAAGTTACGAATAAAATATGATCTGTTGGCATCATTGCGAAATGACAAGGGCACAGGAGTACAAATCCTGCCGATCCGGGGTATTAATTCATAAATACCCTAGGGCACGAGTGCGATACCTGCATCCTTACGGCATGTAAATCTGCCGACAAGGCAGACTCGCGCCAACAAGGGAGACTTATTATGGGGAAGTGAAGGTTTGAAGAAATAGCGGCGGGGGAAGCGGAAGTGCGTTTCGCACGCCGATTAAAATGAGGCGTTATGAAAAAGAGCATGGAGCAATAAGCCGCGTCCGCAGTTTTTGTCCTTAATAGGACAAACAATGTATTACGGAAATATTTGGACAAAAAATTTCCTGCCAAACCTTCTTGATTTTTTAGGTTCATTTTTAATCAAGAAAAAATGGACTTAAAAACAAAAAAGGATTTCATTTCAGTTAAGCATAATAATTTACACGGCAGCACAACTACTGCGTAGCATTAGTGTGGGTTATTTCACTCTTTTCCCCTTAGTTCTCCCTCAATCATTTTGAGGGTTTCATTAATAAAATCCCTCACATTAAGTTCATTGATCACCACGTAATCATGATTGTGTTTATGGTGCCATATTTGGTTCTCAAATTCCATGAAATCCTTTGGGGAAAATTCCATTTCAAATGGGGACTTTTTGGTATAGGCTTCCAAATAATTCTTCTTGTCAAAATCCAGTTTTTTTGTCAATTCCCCGTTCGCCAGAGGAAAATGTTTCATCAGAAAGGGCATCAGGTTTATGGTGTAATTGTCGGACCTGAAAAGAATGTCTTCTTCGCAATCGGTAAGCAGGGTAAGCCAGTTCACCACTTGCGCCCGCAACGCATCATTTTTTAACAGGTTCAACTTCCCGGAATTGACCATCTCACCTGAGATACCTGTTCTTGCATCAAAGGAATTAAAATCGAGCATGACCATCAATAATTCATAAAATTTCTCGGGTGCTGCCCTAACAGAATCTGTCCGAATCATCCGGGTAAGGTCCATACAGGATTGTGTCGCTTTTTGGTTTGTTTCTATGGATAGATTCAGCTGGCCTAAATTGTATTGAAACTCCTCCTTCAACCCCCTGAGTAATTCCACCTCCTGCTTGTTTTCTATGCGCTGTTCATTCCAGCTATTGATCTGCAGGGCCAACAAGATACCGATCACGACCAATACAATTTCCCCAACGGCATAGAGGACATATTTTGAGGTTTGGCTGTTGTTTAACAATGCGCGTCGGATTTTTCTAAAGAATTTGAACATGGGTTGGAGGTCTTGCCAACTAATGTACTGAATAATTTGGTTGGCAAATAGATAGCGTAGTTACGAGGACAAATCTTATCTAATCTGCAGGGTCTGAAGTAGAAAGAAGTGCGGAATAGCTTTTCCCCTCCGATCCTTCTATATAAGACCATAAACCTGTGTCCTCTGGTAATATCATGCCCGGTGTAATAGATCCGGCTTCAATCCATTTCGTTTTTTCAATGATCACCTCCCCATCGATAATTAAAGTGATACTTTCCAAGCCATCATTTTCCAAGGTAGAATCATTTAACAAGACGAATAATCCTAAATTGTCCGTTTCCTGTGTTTTAAAACTAGATGACCATGGCAAATTTACCTGATATTCATTGCCATAACCCCCGCCTTGTATTCTATTAGATATTCCCTGGCCATTTACCTCCCAGGTAATGTTGTACCTCCCCACCTCATCTTCTTTCCCGCAACTAAGGATCAAAAGAAAAATAAACAATGCGATTTTTTTCATAATTGTTCTATTCAAAAGCAGCCCACATATGTAAAACGAAATTCTTTCTAAAATATGACAATTCTCGTGCTAATATTCTTGCGATACAAAGTATCAGCCTATAAAACAGGCTCCTAACTAGCTGATTATTAATATATAGAGAGCTATGCTACACAGTAAATGAACTGCTGCGGGAATTAGCCATACCTCTTACAAATGACTATGGCGCAGGAGGATAATGACGCAGGAGTACAACTCCTGCGCATCTTGAAAAAACAACCATAAAACAATGAAATATGCTATCCCTGGTTTTAAAAGTGGATAATAAATACTACATTGGAATATAACACAAACTACTAACCACAAACAATTTGACTTATGGATTACAAAAAATCTGTGCTCTACCTGGCCATTAGCTTGCTATTGTCCCCAATTGTTGTCTATCTGGTATTGATGACTGCAAAAGCTGCAGGATCTACCTATGAAATGACACATGGAGAAACCTTTATCATTTGGCTTCTTATGGCCATTGTGATCAATCTATCCCTTACTAAAAAGTAGTGATCTAGTACTGAATTTGCAGCAGAAGAACGATTCCTGCATACAGGTATAAAGTAGCTGCTTAAACACTATCTTTAAAAAAACTACTCCTCCAATCCATTACAGGGAGGGGCCACCCTCGTCTATGGAAGACCATGCCAAAAAAATAGCCCAGCTCCAGGAAAAAATAGAACTCCTCCAGGGGGTTCACTCCCATTTTGCCAAGGAGATACAGGAACTTCGCGAAGAGATCGCCAAACTACAACAGGCAGCGAAAGAAACCATCCCTGAGATACCCCCAGCAGGGCTCGTAGCCGAAGAAGCTCCGGCACCAAGGGTAGAACAACAAAAAACTGCGACTGTTCACGTCGAAAAACAACAAGAAAGAATCGCTGCACAACCCGCTGCTACCAGATCCAAATTAGTACGCAACAGGGAATTTAAGATCCTGGGCGGGGTCTGTGCCGGGATGGCACAGCATTATGGGATGAACCTCTTCCTGATGCGACTGCTTTGGGTGCTCTTTGCCCTGCTTTTTTGTGTTGGTATCCTGATTTATCTGATCCTATGGGCCGCCCTGCCCCAGGGAGAATACTCTTATCAAGAACAACCTAAAAAATCGCGGGAAACGCTAGCAGAACCGTTGCATGCCAAGGCACCTCAACCCACAGCACCTAAAAAACCGGCAGTGGATCTTGAGAAATACATAGGAGAGAACCTGATCAGCAAGATCGGCATCGCGGTACTCGTCATTGGTGTGGGCATCGGTGCCAAATATTCAATTGACAACGATCTTATTAGTCCGGTAGTACGCATCATCCTCGGCTATTCCATCGGTGCCGCGCTGTTGGTACTAAGCCAGCGACTGAAAACCAAGTACCAGAATTTTAGTGCGGTCCTGGTCAGTGGGGCCATGGCCATCTTCTATTTTATGACCTTTGCAGCCTATTCTTTTTATGATATGATCTCAACCATCACTGCCTTTGCACTGATGGTACTCGTAACTATTGCCGCTGTTGGGGCAGCCCTGAATTACAACAAGCAGTTTATTGCCCATATTGGGCTCGTAGGCGCCTATTGTGTCCCATTTTTACTCAGTGAAGGAAAAGGACAGGCGCTTGTGCTTTTTAGCTATATGGCCATTATCAATGCCGGTATTTTGGTGGTGGCCTTTAAAAAATACTGGAAGCCATTGTTTCTGCTGGCCTTCTTTGTAACCTGGCTCATTGTGCTAAGCTGGTATGGAAGCAGCTATGAAGCCTCCGAACATTTCATGCTGCTGTTTGGCTTTGGTTTTATCTTTTTTGCCCTTTTTTATCTCACATTTCTCGGCTATAAACTGCTGCATAAAGAAGCCTTTGAGACCCTTGATATAGTGCTGGTCCTCGCCAATTCCTTTGTTTTCTACGGACTGGGTTATAGTCTCTTAAAAGACATGACGGAATGGGAGTCCTCCCTTGGGGCGTACACCCTCTTCCATGCCCTGATTCATGCCGTGGTGGGGTATGTGATCTACAAACAAAAAGGGGTAGACAAGCCCATATTTTATCTGATTTCCGGCATGGTATTGGTCTTTGTGACCCTGGCTATCCCCGTGCAATTAGACGGAAATTGGGTAACGCTGTTATGGCTGGCCGAAGCCGCCCTCTTATTCTGGATTGGGAGAACCAAAAAGGTAGCCATTTATGAAAAATTAGCCTATCCCTTGCTGGTACTTGCTTTTATCAGCATTGTACAAGATTGGAATGAGGCGTATTACGGCGGACTCTTTTTTGAAGAAGAGGTCACCCGCTTCCCATCGATCCTTAATGTTACCTTTTTAAGTTCCCTTATCTTTTGCGGGGTACTGGGGTATCTCAATTATCTGCACTATTCCAAAAAATATAGTCCGGCTTTTGCTCATGACAACAGTCTGGATACAGCGGTTTCTGCAGGTCTTTCTGCCATGCTGCTCATAGTGCTTTACTATACCTTTTCTATGGAAATTGACTATTACTGGGAAGGTAAGTTCCTGGCTTCCGCCCAAGCTGCCACAGCTGAGAATTACGGCGGAGACTTCAATTATGATTTTAAGATCCTGAAATACTTTTGGCAATTCTTGTACTTCATTGGTTTTACAAGCCTGTTGCTGGGTCTAAATACACGCAAGTTTCAACGAAAACTGCTGGGTATACTAGCTCTTTGCCTGAGTGCTGCCGGACTGTTATTCTTTCTCACCGCAGGGCTGTACGACCTCAGCGAGCTACGGGAAAGCTATTTGCTAGCCGATTTTGCAGGGGAGAAGATCCCGGACTGGTATCCGTTAGGGCTTCGGTATGTGGGGTTTGGCTTTGTAGCTGCGATGCTTTTTCTTGCCTATCGACAGCTGAATCAACTTTTTGAAAAACAACAGTTCAGCAGGCCCTTTGAGCTGACCTTAAGCGTAGTAATCATCTGGACCGCCAGTAGTGAACTCCTACACTGGCTCGATCTGGGGAATGCACAGGATTCTTACAAACTCTGGCTCACTATTTTCTGGGGTATCTATGCCCTGGGGTTAAGCGGCATAGGCATTTGGAAAGGAAAAAAACACCTGAGAATAGCGGCCATCGTCCTGTTTGGGGTCACGCTGCTAAAACTGTTCTTCTACGATCTGGCCGATCTCTCTACGCTTTCTAAAACCATCGTCTTTGTCTCTCTGGGCATCCTGTTGTTGCTGATCTCGTTCTTGTATAATAAGTTCAGATCACAAATAGAAAATGACGAATCAGCACCGCAGTAAGATGAAAAGTTGGAGATATGGGCTATGATGATAGAAGAGTGAAGTTCTGAACAGGAATGAAAAGTTTAATGCTTTTCTTGCCGAAGGTATTCAGTCCCGATAGCTATCGGGATTGGTGTGGTCCACAGAAGTGCGTTTCGCCTGGCCTGCCTATTGCAGGCACGGGAGTCGAGGGATGTCAGGCCGAGATGTCACTTCGAGCGCCTGCCCGACTTAGGCACGGGAGTCGAGAAGCGAGACCGGAAAACTGATGCCATTTCTCAACCTATGTAAGAAACCAAGTTTTATTTCTAAGGCCTCTTTAGATCGGCTTTATGATACGAAATGGTATATCAAAATCAGGGATCTCCATATACTGATGATCCTCATCTCCGGCAATTTGATCTAGACGCTTCGTAATGGCAAAGTCTCCAATTTCGAGTATGTCATGACCAGAGAGTTCCGAACTTAATTCGATTGCCTCTCCCGCCACATCAATACTTGTTGGTCCTTTTTGTAATTCCTCCTCAACTTCCGATTCAAGATTCATCCCCAGCATTAAATTTCCATGATCATCCACAAGGGGGGCTCCCCCAAGTACCTCATCGAGATCGGAGTATTCAAAACGCGCTACTCTCTTTTGCGTCTGAACAGAAAAGATAGACATCTCCGTACAATCCAGCGCTCCTTTAAAAGGCAGGGAATTTCCTGAAAAATGAGAGGTGCTGAAATTAGCTAATTCCTGGGCAGCTTTCCTGGCAAAGGTAGCCGCCAGTTTCGCCGGATGTTTGGGGTCATACTTATATTTTTCTCTCAATTCCTCAGGGATAAAGCCTGAGGGCCAGATCCCAATCACCGCATCGCCCACCGTATTGAGGACCATTCCTAAATTTCGTTGAATAATGGCCGCGGTAAGACATTGAAAGTCCGATAATAACTGGGTGTATTGCTGGAGACTCACATTTGGATCGTTCCTTATTTTCCTGGAGTGCTTTACATCTACTACCAATACCGGAAGCTGTAAGGTGGCATGCCCCGGGCAGATACGTAAAAACATATCACAGGTGTTGCAAAAGAACTTATTCCTTTTATTTCGCGTCACTGTGATAGGACCAAAGTTGGGATCGTTGTATTCAGATCCAAAGGCAAGTTTACACAATACACAGGTGCTCACCGGGCTTGTTTGCTTTTTTGCCATTTCCTCCACAGATTTATCGCTATGTAAATGCTTGTCAATAACCACCTGGCGAACAGCCAAGCTTGGAAATTTCCCTGGTAAAGGACCGAGGCCCACTTCTTTTAAAGCCATTGAAGGCCCTTCATAAGCAAAAAGTACCTGCCAGGCGTGATTGTAATCTATTACCTCCTTCTTTAATACTGGTTCCAGTTTATGAAGTTGTGTCGCAAATCCTGTTATTATTTCCATAATAAATTTTACTTGGTTAGCAATCCGGTTTTATTGGATCATATAATTGATGTACAAGCGCTTCCGCTTCATTTTGTAGATAACCTATCACCTCAGGAATCATATTTCGATTGCCATTATCTGCATCCGAGAGCCATGGATTCATCACAGTAGTAATTAAGAAATTCATGTCTGTCTTATCATGATCTTTTAGCCCGAGTTGATGGCATAGACTCTTGATCGCTGCGTTAGAATTTTCTGCATCAAGCGTAGAACTGGTTAATACTACTTCAGGGATTGGCTCTTTAATATTCTGACTGCTCAATTTCTTGAAAAGCTCATTGTTGAAGTCATTGGTTATTTTTAGATCCTTGTTGGGTTTCCCGTCAATAATGGGATTCAGCACATAGGAAATAATATTCAGATCAGGACCCGTGCGGCGGAATAGCTCAAACTCACTCTGTTTTTTGCTAAGGCGCTTCCAAAGCTCCTCATTCGATAATGGAGCCCATTTCTTCACAATAGTAAGCTCCTTTGATGACAGATCCGTAAGGGCTGCCACTTTAAAATCGGGTGAATCGATGGCCATTAATTGTGCAAAGACACGTTTGGCATTAAAGGTACATCGCCCGAGTATCCTGCCGTAACCACTTTGGTCTGGTCTGATGATCTTGTGACTAAAATAAACACCTGCTGCGGCTGCACCGGGTTTAGAACCTTCTACGCCAAAAACACCCACTGTAGGCGAATCGCCATTGTGATAAACTACCGGGGCAGTGATCTGGATCATTTCCGGCATTCTGCGGTCTCGATATAAAAGGCTGCCGGCCGGATAGAGGGTAAAGCCAGATTTATGTGGATCAATCGTAATAGAATCTGCGTCTTTTAACCTGCTCAATTGAATGGCCGTATGCGCATTTAAACCTGTTTGGTCCGTAAACATAAATTGATCGTACGACCCTTTGTCTTTTCCATCTTCCTTTTTCAATTGCTCGTAAGCGATCCTCGCATGCAAATGCAGCGCATCTTTTTTATTCTTGGAACTCTGGGCTTTCAGGTGGTATTTCTCCCAGTGTTGGCGTGCCGGGGTATGGTCCGAAGGTTTATTGAGCAGAGAGGCAAAATACCCTCCCCAGGCCCCATCGGCATGAATAAAAAAGTCCATCCCCTTTTTTCGGAAATCTTCCCGCATCTTTAAAACTTCAGTAAGATTATCAACAGCACTTTCTTCTGTTGAGCCCATTACGGCCACTACTGTCATCACCGGGATTTGATTTTTAAAATGAGTGTTGAGCATATCCCGCAAGTGCTTAATATCCATCCTGGCATTGCTCAAAATCTTGATCTTCGTAAAGGCATTAGTGCCCAATCCCAACAGTGTAGTTGCCTTGGGCAGGGAGTAGTGTACCGTTGCAGGGCCCAATACTTTCAGGGCCGCCAGCCCATTGATCACAGCGCCCTTGGCCCCGTGTACCCTGTCCATTAGATTGGCAAAGGCCAGAATGCCAAGGTATTGTACTGTATAGTTCTGTATCAGATCCCGATAGGCGTTATCTAGTTTTTTCTTTTTAGCCTCACACCTCAATCGGGTAGGCAACTCCAGGATCACTTCACTTCGGAGGTTTACAAGTTCCCACCAATCCAGCTCAACAAGTTTCTTTGTTTTTGAAGACCCGGTTGGCTGCACTTCCATGTGGCTCAGAGGCTTTAGGTGTTTCTCGTGTTTTAGTGCAGCAGAGACGGCTAAGGGATAGAACCTGGTATTCCTGCCTGCCCATAAGGCTTCAATGTTGGCCATACTCCCATCACAGGTTATATGTCCCCAGGGTTCAATTCCTTCTTCCTCCCCATATCCTGTCATTTGACAAAGATCATGGGCCACCTCTATTTCCAGAGCCGTTGTAAGCGGACTTGCTTCTGCGGCCACATTGTTCTGGTTATATAGCATGGCGGCAAAATATCCTGCCACCGAAGGTAGCGTCTGATCCCATAACATATGCCCCTGGTAGCGGTAACTGCTGAAAGGCACACTATACATCTCCAGGTTACGCACCAGTTGTTTGTAGTTATCCTGTATTAAGGAGCTCTCTGCCTTGTAACTCTCAGACTCTGGGTTGGCCCAAGAGGGGTCCCCCGGAAATGTTGATTTACGCCCATCCACGTTGTGGTGCAAAGCTTCGGTAATAAGGGACTGAAGCAGGGCATGACTTTCCCCTTTTGGACCCAAAAACCAACTTCCCAAAGATTGCGTACCCTGGCCCTTTGATAAGGACAGACTTTTTCTAAGGGCCTTAATTTTTTTATCTATATCCACAGCGGTATGCTTTTAACTGATTTGTTTACTCTTAGGACAGGATTGATAGTTCCAATAGTTGATGATCTTCGAGGAATACCACCAGGTATGTTCAACATGGATATAAAGTTTCGGTATCTTATTTTGTAACATTCCATCAGGGTCCCGAAATTCTGTAAAGCCATTGTACAATACCCTGTGTTTTGTATTATTCTTAAGCGGACAGGCACATGGGGTGCTCCAGGGGTCGTATGGGTGGTCAGGAAAAGATATAACAACGGAAGAGATGAGTTGTTCCTCGTCTATCCAGTCTGGGGCCGACTTTAAAGAGGCCACATGGTCGTACTCCGGTTGCCAGATCACTGAGTGCAGGATATGAGCTTCTTTGCCGCGTCCAAATAAGATATACTCCTCAAATCTACGAGAGCTTTCATTGCGGTTGAGGTGTCTGAAATGTACAATTCTGAGGATATCAACCGGTACATCAGATATCCATGGATCAATTACGGGTTTATCCCAAAGGCCTCCCCATGGAGGCATAGGCAATTTTTTAGGATTTGGCGGAGCGCTATTGGGAACATGGGTCCACAGGTCCGCAGTAAATTCTTTTCTATTCCCGGATACGATACTGGGCAAGGTAAATTCTCCGCCTTCCTGATTTCCAAAATATATGGTCTTTCCGGTCTTTTTTCGATACTTGAGTATCTTCTTCTTAAGTGATTCAGGAATGCTGACTTCCAGGATAAACTCATAACAATGAGGCTCCATATGCGTCATGATCTGATGACAAAGGAAGAGGGTTTTTTCGCCCACCAGACAGAAAGCATGGCGTTCGGGAACATTTTTAATGGTTTGTTGGTTCATGTCCATAGTACGAATGGTTTGATTAGTTACAATTCATTAAGTGTGGTTAAAGAGTAATTGGTCACTTTACAAACACTTATAATTTGAAAAGTTAGTGCATTAAACTATATAATACAAATGGCCTGTACTTTTTAAGTTATAATCTTTCTTCCTTTGGGATGTCTTAAAAACAAGTGGTTACCAATAATAATTTCTATGTACTATTATGCCCACGGAATCAAGGCGGAGTGCCTCACAAGATCATTCTCCTGGATGGGATTTTCGGGGGATAGGGAGGCTTTATTTTCATAGGAAGCCCTTCTATCATTTTTGCCGGTTCGCTTCCCTTCGCGAGAGCAGTCAGGACCGGATCTATCCAAAAGCGTTCGGGTATAAATACCTTAAAAGAATACAATAGCTTTGTATAAATGGGAACTGCCCGGATTAACGCCAGAGGACGAAAAGACCTCCTTACCCACATTTAGACGACCCGCAATCTGTACAGGTGAGGCATCCTTCCTGATAGATCAGATTGGTAGATTTGCAGTTACTGCATTGCTGTCCTTTGGCAGCGACCCCATCGGCCACATACCTTTTTAAAGCACGTGCCACCCCATTTTTCCAGGTGTTGATCTGTTCGCTATCGAGCTGCAGGCTGTTGATCAGGTCCACGATCTTTTCAATAGGCATGCCATGGCGCAACGTACTCGATATTAGCTTGGCGTAGTTCCAATACTCAGGATCGAACTTATGAGAAAGTCCTTCAATGGTGGTCTTGTACCCCCGGGTATTCTTGTATTGAAAATCATAGCGCGAGTTGCCGTCAGTATCCCTGTTCTTAATGATCAACCCCGCTTCTACCCAACGGGGAATTAAGATTCCGTCGTCGTCATCGGCCAGACCGGTGAAGATCTCGTAGGGTTTATCATCGATCCGCCCAATAAAGGCGATCCACTTTTCTTTGTTGTTCTGAAACCGCACCACATCTGCCTCCAGAATCTGTGGCCTTTTGGTTGGGAAAGACGTTAGGGTATCCTGTTTTTCTTCCTTTTTATCCTCATTTGAAATGAGCACTCCGGAACGGGAACCATCCCTGTACACGGTGACGCCTTTACAACCCACCTTCCAGGCCTCCAGATATAATTTCCCCACCAATTCTTCGGTAGCATCGTTGGGGAGGTTTATGGTTACACTGATTGAATGGTCTACCCATTTTTGTACAGCACCTTGTAAACGTACCTTACTCAGCCAATCTACATCATTGGAAGTGGCCTTGAAATAGGGAGATTTTTTTACGATGGTGTTGATCTCTTCCTGGGTGTACTTCTGTTCGGTGTCGTATCCTTTTGCTTGCATCCAGGCCTTAAACTGATGATGGAACACCAGGTATTCTTCCCAGGAGTCTCCCACCTCATCCACAAAATCGACGCGTGCTTCTTTGTCATTGGGGTTTACTTTTCGTCGGCGTTTATACACCGGAAGAAATACGGGTTCAATGCCGGAAGTGGTCTGGGTCATTAAACTCGTGGTGCCAGTGGGGGCGATGGTCAGCAGGGCGATGTTCCTCCTGCCGTACTCCAGCATTTCATAATACAGTTTTTCATCGGCTTCTTTTAAGCGGAGAATAAACGGGTTTTCCTTCTCCCGTTCTGCGTCAAACAACTCAAATGCACCTCTGTCTCGTGCCGTATGCACCGAGGCTCTGTAGGCTTCGATGGCCAGGGTCTTGTGTACTTCAATAGAGAACTTGTTAGCCTTCTCACTCCCATATCGCAATCCTAATGCAGCCAGCATATCGCCTTCGGCTGTTATTCCTATACCGGTGCGGCGGCCTTCCCGGGCTTTTTTTCTGATGTTTTGCCAGAGTTTATACTCCACCATTTTGGTTTCTTCCAATTCCGGATCGTCTGCAATTTTCTTCAGGATACCGTCTACTTTTTCCAGTTCCAGGTCTATGATGTCATCCATGATGCGCTGTGCTACCGCCACATGCTTTCTAAAGAGCGGAAAGTTAAAGGCCGCTTTATCCGTAAATGGTTCATTTACATAAGACAACAAATTGATGGCCAGTAATCGGCATGAATCATACGGGCAAAGCGGGATCTCTCCGCAGGGATTGGTAGAGACCGTTTTATACCCCAGATCCGCATAGCAATCGGGTACCGATTCTTTGATAATGGTATCCCAGAATAAAATTCCGGGTTCAGCCGATTTCCAGGCATTGTGAACAATTTTGTTCCATAGCTGCGATGCCTTTATTTCCTTTGTAAACCTGGGATCCGCACTATGGGTCGGGAATTTTTGGGTATAGGTACCCTTGTTTTCAACGGCCGTCATAAAAGCATCATCCATACGCACGGAAACATTGGCGCCGGTTACTTTACCCTGCTCCATCTTGGCATCGATAAAATCCTCTGCATCGGGATGGTTCACAGATACGGATAGCATTAAAGCGCCTCTACGGCCATCTTGTGCCACTTCCCGGGTAGAATTTGAATACCGCTCCATAAAAGGCACCAGGCCGGTAGAAGTGAGGGCCGAATTCTTTACAGGAGAACCTTTGGGGCGTATATGGGAGAGGTCGTGACCTACGCCGCCCCTGCGTTTCATCAATTGTACCTGTTCCTGATCTATCTTTAGGATACCGCCGTAAGAATCCGATTTACCGTCGGTTCCTATGACAAAGCAATTTGAAAGTGAAGCGATCTGAAACGGATTTCCGATCCCCGCCATCGGACTCCCCTGAGGGACAATGTATTTAAAGTTTTTTATAAGATCGAAGATTTCCTCTTCCTTCAATGGATTGGGATACTTGGCTTCTATACGGGCAATTTCGCGGGCGATCCTCCTGTGCATATCATCCGGAGTACGCTCATAGATGTTGCCATCAGAATCTTTCAGGGCGTACTTATTTACCCATACGCGCGCGGCAAGGTCATCACCTTTAAAATAGATAAGAGAAGCCTCAAATGCTTCTTCCTGAGTGTAGGTGGTCGTGTAGTTTGAGAATGTTGTTGTTTGCATTTAAAAAGGAGTATGATTTATCAGCGTGTAATAAGGCCCTAAAATTAGACAAAAAGAATAGAACTATTTTATGACAAAAATCATAAAGTGTACAAATTATATAGTTATATATACTGATTATGAGTGTATTATAAATTTATCAACATTAAAAAGTTGACAAATATTTACAAGAAATACAAAAGATCTTAAAATTATAATATATCCAACAAGGGCAGACCGGATACTGGTATTATCTATGGATGTGATAAAGCCTTTATTCTATGTAACCGCGTCTACTATGTCATCAATTTTTCGAGTGCTTCTGATCAATGGAACAAGGGGCTACTTTTTATCACTATTCATCATATTCATGACCACCACAACGATAAGGATGACTACCAGGACAAAGACACCAATGATTAGGATTCCGTTTTCCCAGGCCACCAGGGGTAGTGCTGCGAGTTTATTCATACGAGTATGTTAAATTACAGGGACCAAATTTAGACTGGCCGACAAAAAGAGGATATGATATTTATCAGGTTACTCAAAAAATGTTTGCTTTTTCTTCAAAAGTCCTGAACCCGGGAATTTGTGATCAGCAGCGTTCAGATAATACCAGCATTGGTAAAAAACAACCTACATAGGTTTGCCAAGTGTTTTCATTCTTTACATTGCTTGCAGTATCTTAAAATAAATAGTAATTTTGCACGCTCCTGTTCCATAATTGATACCCATCATCTTTGGAATTTGAGATCTAAATACTAAAGTTTTTAGAATTGGTCCTATAGCTCAGTTGGTTAGAGCACCTGACTCATAATCAGGTGGTCCCTGGTTCGAGCCCAGGTGGGACCACATCAAATGCGAAACCCACGCCAGAAGGCGTGGGTTTTTTCATTCTGACAGGGAAACCGAGTTCGCTCGGGTTTTCGTGGAGGAATGAAAAAAACGACCTGCGAGAGCAAGGCGAAGTTTTGCATTTGCAGGAGCGGTGCTTCTCTGGTCCATTTCCGTAGGGAATGAACCTAGGCATTCGTTTAAACAAATTTAGGGCTGACTCGAGCATGATGCTCGCGCCTGCAATGGGGAAACTGCTTTTATCATATACTACTTTAGATTTCAAAAGGTTTTGGACTGATACTATTCGCAGCAGTGCAACTACTGCGGAGCGTTTTGCAGGAGTGGTGAATCTCTGGTCCATCCCGCTAAAGGTGGGATGAACCCAGGCACTACTTTGTGTAACTGTACTACTAAATTCTACCTAACCCATTCCAGGATAGTCACGAAAATAGAACCTCAGCCCGAATGGGCTATGTTGTTTTCAGCCATGTTTTATACACCTTGTTAGCCGCTGGTTTTATTGCTTAGGCTCACAAAATACATTTCTATTTCTCCTTTGCCTTTAACTTGAAACTTACCTCTTTTTTCAAAGCTAAATTCCTCGTCATCTTTAATTAACTCATATGTAAGCTGAGAAATGTTCACTTTGCCCACTTCCCCATTGCTTTCTATTCTGGATGCGGTATTAACGGTATCTCCCCAGATGTCATATTGAAACTTCTTTATACCTACAATACCTGCAACTACAGGACCAGTGTGGATTCCACATCGCATTTCAAAACCTATGACTCCGCGCTGTTTATTTACTATACGACGCTCTTGTACAAATTTTTGCATGGCCAGTGCGGCGAGCACTACATTTTTTGGTTCTGTTTTTCGCGGTAAGTGTAAGCCACCTGCTGCTAAATAGGCATCACCTATGGTTTTTATTTTTTCAATTTTAAATTGACTGGTAATTTCATCAAAAGCTTGAAAACAAACATTTATCTCTGCAACCAGCTCAGTTGCGCTGAGTTGTTCGGAGATCATGGTAAATTCCTTAATGTCCGTAAAGAGAACGGTGACCTGATCAAAGGCACGGGCAGGAGATTCTCCATTTAATTTTAGTTCTTCGGCTACCTCAGCGGGGAGAATATTTAACAGTAATTCTTCCGATCGCTCTTTCTCTTTTAGTATGACATCTTTTTGTTTCACGATTTCAACGGTCCTTTCTTCTACTGTTTTTTCCAACAGTTTTTGACGTGCTTTTAGTGCCCGCTCTCTCCATCTGGTGTATGCATAGACAAGAGCAAAAAGAACAAGTACATATCCGAGCAGGGCCAACCAATGCAAATACCAGGCAGGGCTAACTGTGAAAGCATATTTTTTCGGATTTTGCACCCAATTCCCCTTTTCATCACCAGCAAGGACTTCGAAGGAGTATTTTTTTGAGCTGAGGACAGCTGGTAAGTTTGTATACCTCAGGCTAGTTTCACTCTTTTCTTCAGACCAATCATCGTCATAACCAACCAATTTCGTTTTGTAAAGTATACCTGGTTCATGGGTGAAACTCAGAGCGGCATATTCAATCAGAAGTTCATTGTTTCCACTATTGTCTTCAACAAAATCAAAGTTTCTCCATTGTACAGTAGGGGGTAAAGTATCTATCTGGTCTAAGCCAGGGTCATAGATAGACAGGCCCTTTACAGTGGCCATATGCATAACCCCTTTACTATTCATATGAGCACCAGGATGACCCCAAGCCCTGCTGCTTACCAATCCATCTTCTTGTTTTACGGACCGGGTCAGTGTACCCGTCCTGGGATCAATGGCATGATACCCATCACGGGTTGAAGCCCAGATCAGCGTAGAGTCCCGGTTCAAAATAATACCTGCAGAGGCATTGCTAAGAAGTCCATCCTCTTCATTTATTAAATGCTTAGTGGTCCAATCATTCATATTTATACCATTAACGCCATAGTTGGTGCTGGCCCAAAGAATGGAGTCGAGGTAGATCAATCCGGTGACTTCCCCAATAGTATCACCTTCAATAGTAATGGGCTGCCTGCTAAAAACCTCCTCGGTGACATTTAGATACTCCTTATATCTCTTATTTCTACCTTCCTCTGATCCTAAATTTAATAGCCTGGAAACATTGAAGGACGAATTGCTTTTCCATAAGCCCGTACCGCCATCACCCAGATAAATTATGTTTTGATCATCAACGGTGATAGCGCGAAGGCCATTTGCACTTAGGCCCGCCCCCTTGTAAAATAGCATCCATTGATCACCAAGTAAGACGAGGACCATTCCTCCGCCCATAAACCAATTGGTCTCTAAAAGTGTAGGGTCAGTATCGCTCGTGGGGAGGTATAAACTCGTTAAAGAGGAAAAATGCCCCAGGGGAATAGAAGTTATGAAGTGTGGTTTGCCCCAGAGATCAATTTGGCGAGGAGTTTCAAAGCCGGGCATGGTGGCTAGAGCCTTTACTTCACTGATACAATTAATACCATTTCTTGAGGTTACCCATATACGATTCTTTGAATCCTGATAAACATTTAAGATTGCATTTAGTAAACCATCTTTTTGTTGCAAGATCACCCGAGTACCGTCATTCCGTATGATAGATAATCCGCTGGAAGTAGCTGCAGCGATAAACCGCTCTCCCTCTTCTCCCCCAGGAATATTTAACCGTAGGTCTGAACAAACGCCATTGACGGCAGATTCTGCAAGCATATTTGGCGCACCTTCCACAGAATTAGCCGTGTAATGACCAAAAGCATTGTAATCATTGAGCATGCGAGACAATCCGGCGTTAGTGGCCAGCCATATACTCCCCTCTTTATCTTGAATAAAATCCCAAATGGCGGTACTTAGCATGCCATGCTGCAAGGTATAACGCTTTGGTTTTAGAGGCACCTCATTCTTCCATTCCAAAAGACCATTGCCCAGTGTACCGGCCAGCATTGAACCTTCTTTGGTCTGCATTAGTTGCCTCATACCGGCTGTAGAGACTTCCTTGTGCAGCGTTCTTGTCCCATCTTCTCCATATGACCAGACCAGCCCGTTATTAGAAACACCCCAAAGAGACCTGTCTGATGCCTCCATTAGATGTATGGCATCCTTATGATTAGCAACCATATCGCTCTGGAATGGAATATGGGTTGTGTTGATAGAGAAATCAATTGCCGAAATAGTTACCAGGTATTCACTAAGTGAAATAGCTGCAAGGTCTCCATTGCTTTTTTCCACAAAACTATACAAGTAATTACTGTTCTCAGGATGATCTGGAACTGCCAAAGAATCGACTGCTAAAGATCCGTTTTCACCATAGTTATATCTCAGTATATGTTTCTTATCACTGCTCCAGATATTGCCTTTACTGTCTGCAAGTAGTTGATTGCGACCGGCAATATTGGTGCCAGTTAGTGACATGCCATCCAGTTCAGTAACAAATGAAATTCTTTCTCCTGCCTTGTAGTCTTTTAGGGGTAAACTGGAGACACTAATTCCCTGTTGTTCCCCTAGCCAAAGTCTACCCGTTATATCCTGAGTAATACTGAAAATATAGGGAGAGAGGCCATCTTCGTGTGTAAATACCTCCATTTTGTGGCCATCGTAACGAACTAAGCCCGTTCCATAAATTGCAAACCAAATAAATTCGTCACTGTCTTGAAAGACTGCTGTAACAGCAGGTCCTGGAAGTGGATTTATTTCATTTTCAGTAGTAAAATGCTTTAAGGGGAGTTCTTGGGCGGCCAATTGATGGGGTAGGAAGTAGGCCAGCAATAATATGAGAATGAAGTTAATTTGTTTTTGCATGCAGTGCTTTTTTATGATGAAGTTTAATTAATGAGGGGACGAAAAAATCTTTCCCCGGATTGAAGTTAACTAATTGTTTGACATAGTCCGGAATCATCAAAGAGATTTTTCCATTGATGTTTGTATGCATACATCCAGAGATACTTTTAAGTTTTTGATGCTCTGCCCAGCGTTGAGCAAGCAGTTAGAAAATTTGTTCAACAGAAGGCATTTATCCACAATTGGAACTTAGATCCTAAGGCACCCAGCCAGAAGGTAGGTTTTGTGGTCTTCAATTTTAAACGGGGGAAATAGTCTATCTGGTAATATGATGCCTTAGATAGATATAGTAATATTCCAAAGGAGATATATTTAAAGAAATGAGTATTTTGTAATTTAAACAAGGCGTACAATTCGGATACCAAAAAAGTTGACAAATAGCTGGATAACAATATATTACTGCCTTTTGTTGGAGCCCAAGAGGCGTGTCATAAGATCTTATTTCTTTTCAGCAGATTCTAATTCCTCATCAATTATCATAAGGACCTCATCTATATAATTAAGAACCCCTTCTGATTGGGTGTTTATGAGGGACAGCCAGCTAACACAAAATGCAAGATAATTTTCAAATGCTATCGATTTGAGTAGAACGGCGAGCTCCACAGGTTTATCAGAGAAGCCAATTTCTGTATTTACACTTTCTGGAGAGGATAGTAAAATAGGACTTATGACTTTGTTACGGATACGGCTGTTTATGACGTTTCGGCCATTGTAATTTTCATATAGATAAGGTCTGAAGTGATTGTGATTATAACTGTTGTACATATTTTCGTCTTCTTTGAAGTCTTCAATCATGGAAGTCCACGCTGAGAGTTTGTTATTGAGAGCTTCATTCCGGAACAACGTAAGTTTATCCGTTGAGGTTAACTGATTTAATACACCTTGGGAAGGGTCAAAGGTATAGACCGGGAGGGCATTGGCTAGAAGACTGTCAACCTGTTCGCGGGTGGTGTTTTCGGCCCGGTTGTCGACAATGCGGAGAAGTTCTCTGCTAGATTCCAGGGCACGCTGTCTCATCTGTATCTTTTGAACCATTTGATCCCTGTTATCCTGGAATTCATTTTTTAATCGGATCATAAAAACACGGGCTTCGTTACGGTCCTGTCTTTCAGTATTCCAGTTATCCAACTGAAGGGCTATCAAAATCCCTGCGATCACTATTATTATTTCTCCGGTTACATACAGAAAATACTTTCTGAAATTATTCTCGGAAATAAGGTTTTGGCGTATCTGTCTGAAGAAGCGGAGCATAGTTGAGGGTTTCAAAACAGTAAGTAATTTAGGTATTTAATTTGAATATCGAGATTCAATTTCACCCAGAGCACAGCCTGCAAGCAAGTTTGCGTTGAGGTGGAGTTTGAAAGATAGCCTAAGCTGCCAATATGAGTCAACCGACCATGGCAATTTGAGAACTAAAAATTTCTTTATATTTAGCAGTTAAAATATACTAATCAATAAAATTTCAGATAAAATGAAAAAACGTAGTACTCTTATAAGTGCAGTTGTCCTTTTTCTCGCGATTTCTGCCAATACCTTTGCGCAGGAAAATTATGGCGGCGTGTTGAATGCCTTTGTAAAATTTGGGGATAATTTCAGTATCTCTGCTAACTATGAATTTCAGGTAGCCCCCAGCCTTACCGTTTCCCCTGAGGCCCGAATATGGTTTAGCGGCGACAATGACCTGGCGCTGGGCGGTAGGGCAGACTACTACTTCGACAGCCTTTTCGGCCTTAACGAACCATGGGATATTTGGGCAGGTGTCGATGCCGCTTTTATCAGCGGAGACGGAGATGATTTTGGTTTAAATGCACATCTTGGAGTAGAATACAAGATTTCTGATTTAATAGGAATTATTGCAGAATTTGGAGGGGGAACCATTACCGCTGGGGGTATTGGTCTGGGATTCCACTTCTAGCACATTGAATGAAACACCGCATAAAAAAAAGCCCCGTCACTATTTGACGGGGCTTTTTCATTCCCTTTATTTCAAAGATTGTCCCCGAAAATCACTCCTGCCCATGTAATCGATCAATTTCACTTTGAATGATACTGAGGAATTCGTGGGTAATGTTAAACTCATAGTCGAGGTAAGAATATGTAATCCTGCGGGCAGTGAGGACATCCTGCAGAAGTCCTCTTAACTCAGGGATACTCAGCAAGTCTTCAACAATTTTATCCCTGTCTGATTTCAGTGTATAATCCTGCCATATGGGGTTTTGCACATCTGCATTTTCGTTGCCAAACTGAAAGTCTATGAATCCTCTGTCTTCGGGCTCCAGAATGTTGCGGACCATTGCCCTGTATTGGTGTGTCCAGGGAGCCCATTCTGCTTTCTGGTCGTCCCGGGTGAGCAGGTATTTGTGATAGCGGGATAAGTAGAGTTTTAGACTATCACTCTCAATAAGGACCAGCCTTCCGGTAGCGTTTAGTTCCTGATAGGTAGGGCTCATGATCTCATACCGGTTAATTGAGGCCGAATATTCTATCGACATCGCCAGTTTGAGCACATCCGGATCGGTTTCATCTCCTGTCAAGATCTGCAACTGGTATTCCGCAAGCTCGATCAGTTCTTCTTCCCATTCCATTTTTTGCCTTACCGTTTCCTGCAATTCCACAAAATCATCTTTAAGGCGAATCAAATAGGATAAATAGATGCCTCGGTCCTTGAGCTCTTCATTGTAATTGTTGATCTGTAAGGCGATCAGGATCCCAATGACTACCAGCACGATCTCCCCAACGGCATACAGAAGGTATTTGCTAAACTTGTTGTCAGTTAAAAGTCTTTGACGGATTTGGCGGAAGAAGCGCAGCATCGGCTTACGGGATTGGTTTTAACTCATAGTTCTGTTCATCCAAATTTATAGTTACCAGAAAAGTGCCTGCTTTAACTGGTATGTTAGGTCCGCCAAACACTAATTTATCCTGATCTATTTCACCGATACCCCAGTTAAAATTCCAGTTTTTATCCACCCGAAATTTTATTAAGCCATCCCTTAAAATGAGGGTATCCTGCCATATGGAGTATTCTTCATTTGACGGAGTTATTTTAATCCCATTATCCCAACTGCCTGATAAGGTCCCTGATCCGACTATTTCTATAAAATAAAAATGCCTGTTCAAATTACCAAAAGAGTCTTCAATAGTCTCTAGAACTGGGCTTTCAGGTGTCGATTCCATAGATATCAGGTTTCTACATCGTGTTCTTTGCATTTGAAGTTTGGCACGCAAATCTTTCGTGGAAATAAGTTCTTTAAGATCTCGAATTTGTTCTATACTGAATTTTGTATTACTACACTTATGAATGAAATTTTTAAATGATTGACCCGCTTCAAGGTCGCAGATTGGCATTTTGAGATTTGTCAATAAGTGCATATAACTTTCCTCCTCCTTAAATGTGTATAATGCTTCAAGTTCCCGATAGGATCCTTTAAAATATCTGTTCAGGCTTTCGTAAATTTCAAATTGAACTGAATCTGTTGGAAAGAAATTTAGATAATCAAGGTACAAGTCAGCATCAACATACCATTCTCTAATTAATTTATCCAAAACCAATAAATTACCCACTATTCTATTTGGAGGAATAGAATCGGGCACATCAAGCAGACTGTCTATTATAGCAATTTGATACTGAGCTCTGTCCTTGTATGTTTTCCAATAAAGAGAGCTTGCGAGAAGGCGTTTATGAATTTTTTCAATTCCAAATTCATAGCGATTTAATTGAATACGCCTTTCATTCCAATTATTAACTTGTAGCGCAATCAGGATCCCAATCACCACTAACAGTATCTCTCCAACGGCATACAGAAGGTATTTGCTAAACTTGTTGTCAGTTAAAAGTCTTTGACGGATTTGGCGGAAGAAGCGCAGCATGAGTTAGTGGTTGTTCCTACTAATTTACTTAAATTATTGATTTATAGGGAAATGTTAGGGTGTTCCAGCATCAAAATCACCCAGGAATACTATGGGAAAATTGTTCAGAAGAGGACCTTCTCTGGTCCATCCAGCCCCAGACGGGACTAACCCAGGTATTCATTTTAACAGAATTGGGAATGGGCAATTCCCCGTTAATCATGGTTAATTCGATCGCGTATAGTACCATCCTCCCTATGTACAACAACATCGGCTTTGTGCTTTTTAGCGATGGTTTTCGCTTTGCGAATAGCCGTGCTTTGTTTGCGGTGTTTGGAAGTAATACGTGTATTGCCCTCACGACGTACGGCCCACCCGTCTTTGTAAGGCACCACATGTTGGTGCCTAGATCTGCCCCTTTTGCTTTGGCGGGAACTTTTATAAAATACATCGACAAGCTGATTTAAGAGATCCAGCCAAAAATTATTCTTAGGTTGGGTAGGCATGTTCCTGTGCGGTTTAATATCGTTTATAAAAATATAAATAAATAAGGCATCCCCGAAGGAACCCTGTCAAGCGTTAAACAACCTGTTTGCAGGACAAGTGTTTTGCATTTAGAGCAACAGGTCTTCTCCGGTTCATGACCTTAGCGGACTACCCAAGATCTAAGTAGCAATTTAACTGCCACAAGGTGATTTGGAATAAAATTGACGTAACTTATGCAACCTTTCTGCAGGAAATGAATCTACCTAAAAAACTCTATGCGCTTTACACCCTTTATTATAGTTGTTTTTTTAATTCTCTGCGGTTCCTGTTCCTCGTCCACGGATCCTTTGATAGTTGATAGGTGGCAATTGGATAGTACATTCAGTTATATGACGAACACTGGTGGGCCTGCCTCCGAATTGGAATATTCTCAGCAATTGGAATTTGTGGCTGATGGCCTGTTTTTAAAATCCCGGGTAAGCGATAGCGACACTACGATCATCAAGGGACAATGGAAAGAAGCCACAGTCAATGATAAGCCAGGATTTTTGGTCACCTATACACAGTCTAGCCCTCTGTACTTTAATTGCACCAATGCGCTGCAGGAATTTTTCTTTCTCCGGGATGGATTGCTTATACAAAATGATGGTATCCCCTGCGACGGACCCGAATATCGCTATAAAAAAATCTCAGAATAGGCGACCACGTATTATTCCTTTATCGTATTGAATCATTCCCGCTCCTGACACAGTTCTATAAGCACCCCATTGGTGGTTTTAGGATGCAAAAAGGCCACCCACTTATTATCAGCACCTTTTTTAGGTTCTTCATTTAAAATGGTAAAACCTTCTTTTTTTAATCGGTCGATCTCTGCTTTGATGTCTGTCACTTCAAAGGCAATATGATGGATCCCTTCTCCCTTTTTCTCAATATACCTGGCAATTGGGCTGTCTGGCCGGGTGGCTTCCAGCAATTCTATCTTATTGGGGCCCACTTTGAAGAAAGAAGTGTTTACCCCTTCCGAGGCCACTTCTTCCGTTTTGTAATGAGCAGCCCCCAATAATTTTTCAAATAACAAGTTAGATTCCTTCAGATCTTTTACGGCGATGCCTAAATGTTCAATCTTATTCATTTCAATGTATTATCGTGCCACTACTTTCGTATACGCACTATTGTGACTCCTAAGAACTCTAAATTACATATATTTCTACGTATTTTTGCGGTATGGAAACACAACGACAGAAAAAAATAGGAGGGGTCATACAAAAAGATCTGGCAGACATCCTGCAGCGGGCAGCCACAGACGGAGGCATGCAAGGCACCCTTATTTCTATTTCCAAGGTAACGGTCACCACAGACCTTTCTATTGCCAAGGTGTATGTCAGTGTATTTCCAAATACCAAAGGCGCCGAATTAATAGAAGGGATGAAGGCGCAACAACCCCAAATTAAGCATGCCCTCGCCCAGCGTACACGTCATCAGCTGCGCCGCGTTCCCGAACTGGCCTTTTACCTTGATGATTCTTTGGAATATATAGACGGAATAGAACAATCCTTAAAAAAAGGAGATAACCCTATTGAAAATCCGGAGCTACTGCCGAAAAGAAAAAAAACCTAGTAAAGAAAACGAATCGATTTGAATTTCCCATTCTATATTGCCAAAAGGTATGTGCGCTCTAAAAGTAGCCAGAATGCGGTAAATATTATCAATTTTATCACCTTTCTGGTCATCGTTATTGGTGCCGCAGCCTTGTTTATTGTCCTGAGTGGCTTCGCCGGACTCAAAACTTTCAGCCTTTCCTTTAGCGAGACCTTTGACCCCAGCCTGAAAGCAGAACCAGCAACAGGAAAATACTTTAGCCTTACGGCCGAAACTGAACGTACATTGCAGGATATCGCAGGCATTGCCGCCTATTCAAAAGAGCTGGAAGAACGCGTTTACCTTACCCATAAGCAAAAGAGTCATGTAGCCTTTATAAAAGGTGTGGATACCTCCTACGCCATGGCTACCCATATAGACAGCGCCATTTATTGGGGCACATGGGAGGTAGGTGACCAGCAGGGAGTCATTGGACTTGGAATAGCAAGCATGCTTGGGCTAACCATCAATGATTATCGCAATCCCCTCATCGTGCTGGCCCCAAAACCGGGAAAAGGATCTCCTTCCCTACAATCAAAACCCTACAATGAACTATCCTTAGTGATGAGCGGGGTCTATGCCGTAGAAGAGAACCTGGATAAGAAATATGTCTTTGCTAATTTGCCCCTGGTGCAGGCCCTGTTGGAAAGAGAGCAAAATGAAATCTCCGCTATTAATTTTGAACTAACCACCGAGGCGGATATCACTGAGCTGCGAGCCAGGATAGAGGCAGTGCTCGGAAATACGGTTATTCTGAAGGACCGGCAGCAACAGAACAGCACCCTCTACAAGATGCTAAATACAGAAAACCTGGCCACCTACCTAATTTTTACGCTGGTCCTTATCATAGCTTTATTTAATGTAGTGGGGGCCATTATTATGATGATCTTAGATAAACAACAGAATTCCAAAACGCTGTATAACCTGGGCACCACCGTAAAAGAAATTCGGCGCATTTATTTTATACAGGGCCTTTTGGTGACCGGTATGGGGGGGCTCCTGGGGATCTTTCTCGCTTCTTTACTTATCTGGTCCCAAATGTTTTTTGGGTGGCTAAAAATAACCCCCTCCCTCTCCTACCCTGTAGAATACCAATGGATCAATGTACTGATCGTTCTGGGAACTATTCTGATCCTGGGAGTACTGGCCTCTAAGATCGCCAGCAGCAGGGTAAATAAGAAGCTGCTATCTGCCTAGGCAAACTGATAATCCCCAAAGGCTTCTAAAGCTTCGTCAAAAGCGGCAAAAACATCGGCCGACTCATCGCTGGTCACCATTTTCATTCGAAGTTCCTTAAAATTCGGAATGCCTTTAAAATAGTTGGTGTAGTGTCTGCGGGTCTCAAAAACGCCTAGCTTTTCTCCCTTCCAGTCGATCGCCATTTCCAGATGCCGGCGCGCCGCATCTACCCGTTCCACCATGGTTGGTGGCTCCATGTGTGTTCCCGTTTTAAAATAGTGCTTTACCTCTTTAAAGAACCAGGGGTAACCAATACTGGCCCTCCCTATCATGGCACCATCGAGCCCGTATTCATCCCGCATTCTTTTGGCCGCTTCCGGACTGTCTACGTCCCCGTTCCCAAAAACAGGGATATGCATTCTGGGATTATTCTTTACCTCCGCAATAGGCGCCCAGTCTGCCTCCCCTTTGTACATCTGTGCCCTTGTCCGACCGTGGATAGCGATAGCCTTACAGCCCACATCCTGAAGCCTTTCAGCCACTTCAACGATTCGGATAGAATCGTGATCCCATCCCAGTCTCGTTTTTACAGTAATGGGTAATTTGGTGTGCTCTACCATGGCCCTGGTTAGGGAGACCATAAGATCGATGTCTTTCAGGATTCCCGCTCCGGCGCCCTTGCTCACCACCTTTTTTACAGGACACCCAAAATTGATGTCAATAATATCCGGATTCGATTTTTCTACGATCTCTACGGATTGCAGCATCGAATCGAGATTAGCTCCAAATATCTGAATCCCAACCGGGCGTTCTTTTTCATAGATGTCTAGCTTCATCACACTTTTAGCAGCATCGCGGATCAGTCCTTCGGAGGAGATAAATTCGGTATAAACCACATCGGCTCCCTGTTCTTTGCACAAGGCACGGAAAGGCGGGTCGCTTACATCCTCCATGGGAGCAAGCAGCAATGGAAAATCGGGTAGTTCTATATTTCCTATTCTTGGCATAAGACAAGCGTTAGCGGCGCAAAATTATAAATAAAGAAGGGAATATCAGGAATTTACTCGTTATCAAGACGTTGTAATTCAGTTTTCTGTATCTCGCCATCGGAATTATCGAGTTTAAAATTACCGAGGTTGTAGGTAAAGCTCAGCCGTACGAACTGTGTTTCGGGCCGACCGAAAAAAGTATTGTCCTGGTTCGCATACCGGGAAACAAAGGTGGCATTGGCTTTTCCAAGCAGATCTTCTGCAGTAAGAGAAAGAACGGCCCTGTTGTTCCAAAGAGATTTACGCACCCCGGCATTCAGCGTTATGGCTTCGGATACCTGAAAAGAACCAAATATAAATCCACTCATATAGGTGAGGGAGGCATCGGCCTTCCAGCTGCTATCCTCGGAAAGTGTGAAACTATTACTGAGATAGCCGTAATACCCGGACACCTTATTGGTGTAACTATCAATGGCGCTTTCTATGGCCAAAAAAGTTTCGTCTTCGTAAAATACAGAATTGTAGAAGTAGACGTACCAACTGGGGGTAAGGGAGGTGGCGATGGTAAAGTCTACACCATAGGAAGTGCTCTCCAGCACATTCTGCTTGATTTCCCTGAGCGTTTGGTTTTCATTATCCTGAAAGGTGATCCGGCTGATGTAGCGCCCGTTATCCCGGTAATAAACATCAAAGAAATAGGTGTCTTTAATAGTAAAATTAAGATTAAAATTATGACTGAAGTTGGGTACTAAATTTGGGTTTCCTTCATCGTAATCATTCTCATTCAGGAAATACCGGAAAGGATTCAGGTCCGAATATTTTGGTCGATCCAGTTTCCGACTGTAGTCCAGGCTAAGGCTGTTCTCTTTTCCTAATTGTTTGGTTAGGAACAGCGATGGGAACAGTTCAAAATAGTCCTGAGAATTGATCACATCGAGCGTTTCTGAGCGTGCTTCTGCATTGGTCTGTTCGGCACGCAGACCGAGTTTTAGTGACCAGGAACTCCACTGCTGTGAAAAGCTGCTATAGACCGCAAATACTTTTTCATCATAAGCAAACCGGTCAGACAGGGCAATATCAAAAGGAGGTTGCGCATCGTTCAAATCAAAATAATCAATACCACTCTGTGATGCTATAAAAGATCCTTTCAGACCGCTTTCAAAACTTCCCGATTTTAATGGGGTGTAATAGTCCAATTGTCCGGTGTAGATATTTATATCTTGCAGAGCATCCGTAGCAAAGCTGAAATTGCGGAGGAAATCCCCGCTTGCATCAAAATAATCACTGGACCCTTCCTGCTGACGCGATAACTCGTAATAGGTATAATGAGCATTCCCTTTTAGAAAGGCTCCTTCCTTTTTTAGTCGGTGCTCATAGCTCAGGTCGAACGAGAGATTCAACAGGTCTTCGTCCAGATTGCTTATATTTTGCAGCGTCGAATCAAGCTGCCCTGAACCATTTCGCATCTCAGTATCGACCTCGTTCAGGATTCTTTTATTGGGTGATACACTTAGATTCGAAGTGAAGTTAAAAAGATCACGTTCGGTAGGATTGAAATCAAGGATCATAGTACCCTGTTGTGCCCAGGATCTGGCAGTTCTGTCATAATTAGTATCCCAGTTAGCGAAATTTGTATTTAAGGTGTCAATAAAATTGATCTGGCTTTCGGACCTCCAGAATTCCTTTCTGGGGTTAATAGTGTAATTAGCAAAGAAGCTGAAGGTCTCACTCTTAAAATAATGCCCGGTCCCCAGACTGTATTTAGGATAAACTGCCTGCTCCAGCTGTCCCCGAATACTCCCTTTATACCCTGGCGCTACATTGGTAGTGGTCTGTATGTTGAGGATTGGCCCATCTTCCGCATCGTAGCTGGCTGGGGGGTTGGGGATCACCTCTATGGCAGCGATCAAGTTCCCGGAAAGGCCCTGCAGGAAATCCTGGATCTCTTCCTGAGACAACTGAACTTTACGGTTATTCAGATACACCGTAGCAATTTTTCCACGTATCTCCAGGTTTTCCTGAGCCACAATGACCCCGGGTGATTTCCTGAGTATATCATATGCATTCCCTTCGCTTACCACCGTATTCTCAACAGTAAAAATAATACGATCTGCCTTTCGCTCTATGGTGGGTTGTTTTCCAATAACCATCACCTCATTCAACAATTCGCCCTCCGGCTCCAGAATAATGGCTCCGATGGAAATATCTTGTTTGATATCTAGCCCCACTAAAACAGATTTATACCCAAAATAGGCGGCTTGAAGGTAATAGATGTCCGGACTAATATCCGAAATAGCGAACCGGCCCAATTCGTCTGCCGAGATCCCTTTAACTTGTGAACTATCTGCGACCTGAAGTAGAATTACATTTGAGAAGGGCAAAGGTTTACCATCGGCATCTTTAACAGCGCCAGTAACCGTATAAGTTTGACCCAGCAATAGTAAAGGGGCAAGTCCCAAAAAAATAAAAAAGGGGTATTTCACAATGCCGTAGGTTGAGTATAAATCTATGAAATATTATGAGATGACTGACAAAAAAATGTCAGACTTCCTACTTTCCGCCCCATGCTTTTCTTCATCTACTACAGTAAATTCGTTTAAAAAGTGATCTTAACGACCAATCTTTTGCCATCTCTGTCTACGACAACCTCCGTAGTATTCCCTGTCTCAAAGGCTGAAAGTGCCCGCATGTAGCTCATCATATCTACGACTACACTATCTCCCATCTGCACTACCACGTCTCCCTTTTGAAGACCGGCTTTTTGAGCGGGTTTGTCCTCACTGACCCCATCTATCCGCATTCCTTCCCCGGCATACAGATAATCGGGTATAACGCCCATGGCCACCTTAAATCTGGGTACTTCCTCACTTTCGTTCCTGGTCTTCCTGAAGGTAAGTTTTTTATCATCATTCAATTCGGAAATGACCCCCATGATATAAGTTGTAATTCGTTCCATACCCTCGTAATTGAGCTTCTCAGCATCATCGGATGGCTTGTGGTAATCCTCATGCTGACCTGTAAAAAAGTGAAGGACAGGAATATCCTGAAGATAAAAAGAGGTGTGATCCGAAGGCCCCACTCCTGATTCTTTCAGAACCAATTGAAAATCCTCATTATAGGCATTGAGGACCTGCGGCCAAAGTATAGAGGTGCCGGTGCCGCTTACTGAAAGAACATTACTTTCGCGAAGCCTGCCTACCATGTCCATGTTGATCATATAATTAACATTTTCCAGATCAATGGTGGGATTCTTTGCAAAATAGTTAGATCCCAGAAGGCCAATTTCCTCTCCGGAAAATGCCATGATCAGGTAATTGTTTCCCTTCAGGTCCCCCTCTTGCAGTTTTTTTGCCAATTGAAGTAAAATAGCAACCCCGCTTGCATTGTCATCTGCCCCATTATGGATGGCGGCCTCTCCCCGGTAAAGAGATCCTTCGCCTCCCATGCCCAGGTGATCATAATGCGCACCAAGGATTACGGTATTTGGTGCTTTATTGTCTATAAAGCCCACGACATTGGTACCTGTAATGGTGCTATCACTGGCAAGGGTATACTGTACTTCCTGATGGGGATCCTTTTTTGGTTTAAAAGTAAAGGTCTGGAAATAGGTGTCGGCATTTCCGGCAGGAGCCAACCCAATCCCTTTAAAGCGTTTGACCAGATACTCTGCGGCCATCAATTCGTTATCAGTTCCCGTTTCGCGCCCCATCAGGGAATCGCTGGCCAAAAAGGCCACGTCATCTTGCAGGGTATACGTTTTTGGAGGCGCTTGCTTGCAGGAAATAAAAATTGCAAGAAAAATAAGCCATATGCTTTGTTTCATCATAATTGCCATTAATTTTGAGCAAAATTAAACAACTCATGAGAAAAATAGTCTTTTTATTCCTCTTAATAGCTTTCTTTAGCTGTAAATCGGAGCCAAAAAAAACGGCAGAACCAGCTGCAGAAACCACTTCCCTAATGGCGGGCTCGGATACATTGATCTATCCGGAGGAGAAATATTTTAAGTCGATTCGGCAGATTACCTTCGGCGGGAATAACGCAGAAGCATACTGGAGCTTTGATGACAGTATGATGATCTTCCAATCGGATAACAAGGAATGGGGCATGGAATGCGATCAGATATTCCTGATGAATATAGATGAGAACTTTAAGGATACCATCCCTCCTATGATCAGCACAGGAATGGGACGGACCACCTGTTCTTATTTCCTGCCAGATAATAAACATTTTGTGTACGGGTCCACGCATCTGTCTGATAAGGAGTGCCCTGATGTTCCCCTGAGATCTAATGGGAAATACGTATGGCCGGTATATGATTCCTTCGACATTTTCGTGGCCGATCTCAATGGCAATATTGTAGATCAACTTACAGATTTACCCGGTTATGACGCGGAGGCGACGGTTTCCCCTAAAGGAGATAAAATTGTTTTTACCTCCATGCGTAGCGGGGATCTGGAATTGTACACCATGAACCTGGATGGAACCGATGTGGTTCAGATTACGGACGAACTGGGGTATGATGGAGGCGCTTTCTTTTCACCAGACGGCACCAAGATCATCTTCAGGGCCAGCAGACCCAAGACAGAAGCTGCGATCACAGAATATAAGGAGCTACTGGCTCAGGGGCTTGTACAGCCAACAGAAATGGAGCTGTTTATTTGTGATGCCGACGGCGGCAACCTTAAACAAATCACCTTTTTAGGCAATGCCAATTGGAGTCCGTTCTTTCACCCATCCGGAAAAAAAATATTATTCTCCAGCAATTTTGAAGCAGAAAAAGGCTTCCCCTTTAACTTGTATTTTATTGATATCGATGGGAAGAATTTAGAAAGGGTGACCCATAGTGAGACCTTTGATGCCTTTCCTGTCTTTTCCAATGATGGGAAATATCTGGCTTTCTCCAGCAATCGCAATAACGGGGGGACAAGAGACACCAACTTGTTTATTGTGGAGTGGCAGGAATAAGTAATTTTAGCAGTATCTTTGCCGCTCTTATCAGCAGCGCAAGAAAAGGAAAATGAAACACATCAGAAACTTCTGTATCATAGCCCATATTGATCATGGGAAAAGTACCCTGGCCGATAGGCTGCTCGATTTTACCGGGTCCGTAACCGAGCGGGAAAAGAAAGAACAGTTGTTAGATAACATGGACCTTGAGCGCGAGCGGGGCATTACCATTAAGAGCCATGCCATACAAATGGAGTATACGTACGAAGGACAGAACTACGTCCTGAACCTGATAGACACCCCGGGGCACGTCGACTTCTCATACGAAGTATCGCGTTCCATTGCAGCATGTGAAGGGGCCCTATTGGTGGTAGATGCTGCCCAAAGTATACAGGCACAGACCATCTCAAACCTTTATCTGGCGCTGGAGAACGATCTGGAGATCATTCCGGTCCTTAACAAAGTGGACCTGCCCAGTGCAAGTCCGGAAGAAGTGACCGATGATATCGTGGACCTTTTGGGTTGCGAAATAGAAGATGTGATCCCCGCGAGTGCCAAGACAGGGATAGGGATTGAAGCTATACTGAAGGCTATAATCGAACGCATCCCTGCTCCCAAAGGAAACGTGGATGAGCCGCTGCAGGCACTTGTTTTCGATTCGGTTTACAATCCATTTCGTGGTGTTGAAACCTATTTTCGGGTGATCAACGGAGAAATTAAAAAAGGGCAAAAAATAAAATTTGTTGCCACGGATAAATCATATTACGCAGATGAGGTTGGGACGCTTAAACTTACACAAGTTGTGCGCCCCAGTATAAAAGCTGGAGACGTTGGATACCTCATTACAGGGATCAAGGACGCCCGTGAGGTCAAAGTAGGCGACACCATTACCGACGCAACCAATCCCACCAAGAATCCCATTGCCGGCTTTGAGGATGTAAAACCCATGGTCTTTGCCGGAATCTATCCGGTAGATACAGAAGACTTTGAGGAACTGAGGTCTTCCATGGAAAAGTTGCAATTGAACGATGCTTCCTTGGTTTTTACACCGGAAAGTAGCGCCGCTCTGGGTTTTGGGTTCCGTTGTGGTTTCCTTGGAATGCTCCATATGGAGATCATTCAGGAGCGACTGGAACGGGAATTCGACATGACCGTCATCACCACCGTTCCCAACGTAAGTTATCATGCCTTTACACGAAAAGATCCGGAAGTTCCGGTGATCGTGAACAATCCGTCAGACCTTCCGGATCCCTCTACCATAGACCGGGTGGAAGAACCTTATATAAAGGCTACCATTATCACAAAATCTGATTTTGTGGGGAACGTAATGTCTTTGTGTATCGAAAAAAGAGGACTGATCACTAATCAGACCTACCTCACCACAGAACGGGTAGAACTAAACTTTGATATGCCTTTGGCAGAAATTGTATTTGATTTCTACGACCGGCTAAAAACCGTATCCAAAGGATACGCCTCCTTTGATTATGCTCCTATTGGCATGAGGGTCTCCAAATTAGTAAGAGTTGACATCTTATTAAATGCCCAGTCAGTAGATGCCCTTTCTGCTCTTATTCATGCAGATAATGCTGCGAATATTGGGAAAAAGATGTGCGAAAAACTCAAAGAGCTCATCCCCAGGCAACAATTCGACATTCCAATTCAGGCAGCTATTGGAGCGAAGATCATCTCAAGGGAGACCATAAAGGCCCTTCGAAAAGATGTTACCGCCAAGTGTTACGGAGGTGATATTTCAAGGAAAAGAAAGCTATTGGAGAAACAGAAAAAAGGGAAAAAAAGAATGAGACAGGTTGGAAATGTTGAGATCCCCCAACAAGCATTTATGGCCGTTTTAAAATTGAATGATTAGGTTTCCTTGTTGTTTTTGGCAGACGTTCCTTCCGCAGCTTCGAACATTTTTCCAAGATAGACCAGCTTATAGCCTTCCACAATATCTTTAAACTCTTTTGAAAATGAGCTGATGATGAACAGTTTCTCATCCGGAGCCTTCAAAAAGATCGGGATGATTTGGTCATCTGCCTTGGTAATTTCAATAAGGCCCTCATAGTGTTCCTGATCCTTTAACTCTATTTCATGAATAGCCGGAAACTTCCTGACTGCTTCCGTTATTTTAATAAAGTCGTCCGTATGTGAGAAAAGACCTTCCTTCGGACTGTTCTCCGGATCGCTCATCTCATCAGAGTTTACCAACCGAAAAGCCCCGTTCTCTCCAAACTGTTTCCTAAACTTATCGATGGCGTATTTATTGATGTCTGAGTTTCCCGTTAATGCCATTAAATATCCAACATCGTTTAATTCTATATTGTCTGTCAGTGTATCCGAATAAATATTAGCCGCAATAGCTTCCAGGCCCATATTTTTGCATTTTGCAATATTTGTTTCATTATTATCAATGACCACTACATGTCGGTTATTGTTATTCAGATAGCTGGCAATAAGTCGGGAGGCCTTACTTGCTCCAATGATAAGTATGCCCTCAGAGCGTTCCAGAAATACCCCTACCCATTTAGCAACCAGCCTGGCTGTGGTGGCATTTAACAAAACCGTGCCAAGAACAATCATAAAGACCAGCGGGGTAATGTATTCTGCCCCTGCCTCACCTTTTGCGAGTAGTTTGGAGCCAAACAAAGAGGCAATACCGGCTGCTACGATCCCGCGAGGTCCCACCCAGCCAATAAATAGTTTCTCATTCAATTTTAGGCCGGAGCCCCTTGTACTTAAGAAAACCCCGATGGGCCTTATTAAAAAGACAATTACTAAAAACAAGATGCCCGTATTCCATGTATAAATGAGCTCCATATCACTAATATTGATATTGGCAGCGAGCAGAATAAATAGAATGGAAATAAGAAGGACACTAAGAGACTCCTTAAAATATAGCAATTCCTTTAGATTGGGCAGGTTCATGTTGCCCATCACCATTCCCATTACCACCACGGCCAAAAGACCAGATTCGTGTGCAAAAATGTCCGATTCTACAAAAACCAGAAGTACCACAGAAAGAGAGACTACATTGAGCAGGTAATGGGGAATAAAGTTCTTTTTGATGGCAAAGGCCAGCGCATGCGCAAAAGTGAACCCAAAAGTACTTCCGAAAAGCAATATCTTCCCAAATTCGATCAGGGCGGTCTTGGTATAGGCCTGTCCTTCCCCAACGCTGATAAATTCAAAGACAAGTACTGCGGCCAGTGCGCCTATTGGATCAATGAGGATCCCCTCCCATTTTAAAATGGCTGAAATGTCTTTTTTTAGAGGAATGTTTCTTAAAATAGGCGTAATTACCGTAGGGCCTGTTACAATAATTAAAGCTGAGAACAGAAATGAGATCTGCCAGCTGAGGCCAAAAATAAAATGCGCCGCAATGCCTGCCCCAAAAAAAGTGACCAGTGTTCCAACGGTGATCAATTTGGAAATAACCGGACCTACATTAGAAATTTCAGATCTTTTGAGGGTAAGGCCTCCTTCAAAAAGAATAATACTAATAGCCAGGGAGACAAAATAGTAGAGTCCATCCCCGGGAAAAAGTCCTTTTTCCCCATTCCAGATCGGTTGAATAAGTTTCTCCCCATTTTCGGTAAAAAGTGTTGAAATGGGTCCAACCAACAAACCTATCAGGATCAAAGGCAAAATAGCAGGAAGCTTTAATCGCCAGGCCACCCACTGTGCTATGATCCCCAGAATAATTATTCCTGCTAACTCTACCATACTCAATACTTTATCATTGTGAGATGCCTTTCCCACATACTTCGTATCGCAAATAAAAACAATAATGAACAAACGCAGGATAAATATAGGCGTTAATTCTATTTTGTTTTAGAAGGTGCTTGGTGTCTTTCGGTTCCCCCAATTTATGGTATATTACCACAATGGAGCCCATGGATTTAAAACACAGGCCATTTAAGACCGTCTTATTCGGGTTCGCATTTTCGCCTTCTCTGGAGGTGAATTTTATGGAGATAACCAGAATCGCCTATTACTTCCGTGCCAAACTAATATTATTACACGTAGGGGTCAAAACAGCCGAAAAGACAGAGAGTATTGAAACGCTTCTCAAATCCATTGAATATCCGGAAAATCATCCGGAAGTACATTGGATGGAAGGAAAGCCAGTTAATGCCATCCTGAAAGCCTGCGAAAAATTTTCAATCGATCTATTGGTGCTCGGTGCTCTTCAACATGAAAATATGTATCAATTCTATATGGGTACCATTGCCAGGGATCTAACCAGGAAGGTAAAATGTTCTGTCTTGTTGTTGATCAAGCCCTCGGCTGTCAGAGTGGCTTCTCAACATGTGGTAGTAAATGGTTTTGACGCTCCAAGTACCCCTGTGGCTATTTTAAAAGCCTTCCAGGTATCCAAAGCGCTTGGGGTACAACAAATTACAATAGTAGAGGAGATCACTCAAAAAGAAGTTCATGTTACGGTGGAAGACGATCGTTCCTTAAAGAGAGCTTCCTTGAAAAAAGAACGCTTAAAACGAAAAGAAGAATCGCGTGTACGAAATCTCATCTCAGGTTTTCCAGATACCCTGACTCAGTCTATTGACGTAAAGATCCAAAGTATCTTTGGAAGAAGAGGCTATTCTATTGGGCACTATGCAGAGGTTGTCAGGGCCGATTTACTGGTAATGAATGCTCCTGAGAAATTGGGTGTTTTGGACCGTATTTTTCCGCACGATCTTGAATATATTCTATCCGATCTACCCACGGATGTGCTAATTGTTAGAGACAAAAAGTGATCGCAAAAAAAAGCCATACCTCCAGCTTTATAAAAGACCTGCCCAAAAATATCTTTGCCGGTTTTGTAGTGTCCTTAATTGCACTTCCTCTGGGATTGGGATTGGCACTTGCCAGTGAAGCCCCTCCTATTGCCGGCATCATTCCGGCTGTTGTTGGCGGGGTAATCGTTGCAGTTTTCGGTGGTTCACATGTCACTATTACGGGTCCCGGAAATGGTCTGGTCATCGTGCTCTTAGGGGCCATAACAACGCTAGGAGGAGGTGATCTTTACCAGGGCTATCTATTTACTCTGGCAGCTGTTGTTCTTTCCGGATTTTTTATGATGCTTCTGGGGTTTCTGAGAATGGGAAGACTGGCCGATTTTTTTCCGGCCTCTGCCATTCAGGGGATGCTGGCGGCCATTGGCATAGGTATACTTGCTAAACAATTTCACATCATGATCGGGCATAACAATGAGGTCGGTACCATACTGAGTTTGCTGCTGCAGATCCCGGAAGGATTATACTCCCTATGGGAATCGGATAGCACAAGCGTGGTTGCAGCCGCCATCGTTGGTTTTCTAAGTTTAATTATCATGGCGTTCTATTCCAGGATCAGGAATGCTGCGGTACAACTTATCCCGGCACCTATGTGGATCCTTATCCTTTCCGTTGCCTTCAATTACATGTGCTCCTGGTCGGGTATTCCCTATCCTATCGATGATTCATTACTGATCCCCATTCCGGAGAATGTTATTTCCTCCCTGGTTTTCCCTGATTTCGGTAAAGTGCTGGAAACCCAATTTCTGGTTGCCGTTTTTTCGATCACCCTTATAGCGAGTATTGAATCCCTGCTTAGCATAAAGGCTGTTGATAATTTAGACCCGGGGAACAGGCACTCCAATGTCAATAAAGACCTGAAGGCCCTTGGCCTGGCCACCACTATCAGTGGGTTTATTGGCGGCCTCAATGTAGTAACTGTCATTGCCAGAAGTTCAGTAAACGTTAACTCAAAAGCTACCAACCGATCTTCGAACTTTTTTCATGCTGTTTTCCTGGTGGCCTTTGTGTTGATCTTTCAGGAGCAACTAAGGAAGATCCCGCTGTCCGCCCTTGCCGCAATCCTGGTGTATACCGGCTATAAATTGGCCACCCCCGCTGCCATCAAAAAAATAGCCAGTATTGGGAAGGAACAAATCTTTATTTTCTTTGCCACGGTACTTGCTACTCTTACCACGAATTTAATTACCGGTATTGCCGTAGGAATTCTTGTCACTTTTATTATTCATATCCTTATAAATAAAAGTGTTCTGCTTTTTATTACCCATCTCTTTAAACCCAATATCCTGATGTTCAGGGAGGCAGACGGAGGTAATTATTTTGTGAGTATTAAGCACTTTTGTAGCTTTCTGAATTATTATAAACTTAAAAATAAGTTGGATGTCATTTCAGAAAATGAGGAAGTAGTGGTCGATTTTTCCATGTGTAGTTTTGTAGATCACACAGTGCTGGAGGGCCTGGAAAACTACCGTGAGATCTTTGATAAAAAAGGGGGCCACATTGAACTTATAGGACTAGATAAGCACGAAACGGATTCGGTGCATCCCTTCGCCATTCGTAAAATAATTCCGCTTAGGGCCCTGAAACCCATTGAGCGATACTTCACAAGAAGACAAGAAGATCTAAAGGAAGCAGCCAAAGATTTTAAATGGAAATACACTCCCAAAAAAAAGAAAGACACCCATTTTCTGAGGAACTTTGTTTTCTTTAATACCCGCGTGATCCCATTTTGCTACAACCAGCTTAAAGACGAAAAAAGTAAGATCGCTGTATTTGATGTGGAATTTACCGAAGGAGAATTTATTGCCAAAGAGGTTATTAAAGCAACTGTGATGTATATTCCACTTTCACTTCCCTTGCCGGTCTTTACGCTCGATAAAGAGGGATTGCTGGGCCTACTGTACAACCTCTCAGGTTTTGAGGAGATAGAGATTTCCAACCACCCCGACTTTAATAAGCGTTTTCGTTTAAGCGGGGAAGATCAGCCTGCTATTGCCCGCTTGTTTTCTGACGAACTCGTGCTTTTTCTGGAAAGCAATCCGTATTACCATGTAGAGTCTAATAGCGATGCACTGCTGATCCTAAAAAAGGAGCGTTTGCTCAGTGTTAAAGAAATTAAAGGAATGATCTACTTTGGAAAACAGTTCCAAAAGTTGCTTCAAACGGGGCAAAATGCTCAATGATTTGTTAAAATACAGGTGTAAAAGACGTTATCGGCAGGTCTTTTATTAATTTGCGCGCTGTTTATCATCTTCATGAAGCTATATCCAATAGAATCGGGGAATTTTAAGTTAGACGGAGGGGCTATGTTCGGGGTGGTGCCAAAATCCTTGTGGAACAGGACCAACCCTGCAGATGGAAACAACATGATCGATATTGCGGCAAGATGCCTCTTAATTGAAGATGGCAACCGACTCATCCTGATCGATACAGGAATGGGGAACAAACAATCCGACAAATTTTTTAGCTACTACTTCCGTTGGGGCAACCATTCCCTTGATGCTTCGCTAAAAAAAGCAGGGTTTCATCGAGATGATATCACCGATGTGTTTATGACACATCTTCACTTTGATCATTGTGGAGGTAGCGTACAATGGAATGATCCTCATACAGGGTATGAACCAGCCTTTAAGAATGCTGCATTCTGGACCAATACCCCTCATTGGAAATGGGCCATCGATCCGAATGCCAGAGAAAAGGCATCCTTCCTTAAAGAAAACCTCCTTCCTATGGAAGAAAGTGGGCAACTTACTTTTATTGAACATCCCGGAGTGCCCTTTTTGAAAAGTTCCGATCTTGGATTCGATATACTATTTGTGGATGGGCATACAGACAAACAAATGATCCCACATATTCAGTACAAGGGAAAAACACTGGTCTTTATGGCCGATCTGCTTCCCACCGTTGGCCATATACCCTTACCTTATGTAATGGGTTACGATACACGTCCGCTGCTCACCCTTTCTGAAAAAGACACTTTTTTGAAAAATGCCGTAGACAATTCTTATTATTTGTTTCTGGAGCACGATGCCCATAATGAGATCTGTACCCTTCAACAGACCGAGAAGGGGGTCCGACTTAATAAAACCTACACATTTGATGAGCTGTTTTCGTAATCTATATTTTTTGTCGATCACGGCGATTATCCTTGATTTTTCGTCTATGCATGCATTTCAAAGTACTGATCTTATCGCTGAACACAGCTTTACAGAGGGGATTGAAGGACCGGCCGTCAATAAAGACGGCGACATATTTGCAGTAAATTTTAAAGAACAGGGCACTATAGGAAGGGTAGATCAAAAAGGACAGGGTGAAGTCTTTATTACATTGCCGGAAGGAAGTATAGGAAATGGCATACGATTTGATAAAGATCAGAACATGTTTGTAGCAGATTACGCAGGTCATAAGGTTTATAGACTAAAAAATGGATCAAAGACGTTAGAGATTTGGGCAGAAGATTTATCAATGAATCAACCCAATGATTTGGCCATCAGCGATACCGGATATATCTATCTGAGCGACCCAAATTGGGCAGCAAACACAGGAAATATCTGGATGGTAACTCCTTCGGGAAACATTCAGCTTCTGGAAGCGAATATGGGAACCACAAACGGGATAGAGGTAAGTCCGGATGGGAAGTTGCTTTACGTAAATGAATCCGTTCAAAGGAAGGTATGGAAATACGATATTCTAAAGGATGGTGCCCTTGCGAATAAAAGACTTTTCTTCTCTTTTAAAGATTTCGGAATGGACGGAATGCGATGTGATACTAAGGGAAATCTTTATATCACACGGTATGATAAAGGCACTGTAGTAATGATCTCCCCTGAAGGGACTCTTATAAAAGAGATCTTGTTACAAGGGAAAAAACCATCCAACATTGCCTTTGGAGGAAAAGATGGCCGGGATGGTTATGTCACCATGGCCGATAGGGGTTGTATAGAGGTTATCCGGATACCCCATCCGGGAAGTTATTACGCTAAAGTTCATTAATTCGGTAAAAGTATGATTATTAAAATAAGATCAATTGCCGGCCTTGCAAGTGCTGGTTTATTGCTAATAGGATGCGGAAGTACAAATATTGTATCCACACCCATTGAGAATATAGATGCCATTTCTTTAAAGGTATCTCCATTGACGGAAGTACAGAAACGAAATTGGGGCCATGCCGACCTGATTTCGGACACTATCCCAGGAATGAGTCTGGACAAAGCCTATGAAGAGATCATTCGGAATAAAAAAGGTGAGAGAGTGATCGTGGCGGTTCTGGATGCCGGAATAGATCTCTCTCATAAAGACCTGGATGATGTGATCTGGACAAATCCCGGCGAAAAAGCAGGCAATGGCATTGATGATGACAGCAATGGTTATATAGATGATGTTCACGGCTATAATTTTTTAGGGGAATCCTATAATGAACAGCAAGAATTTGCCAGGATATTAAGGTTAAAACTTGGCGATGTAGCACTCCGTGACAAGGCACAAAAAAAATTAGATAAGGAATTAAAGCTGGCTACAGACGCAAAGCAGACTTTCCTGAACAATAAGCAGCAAACTACACAGATCCTCAATATTGTAAAGGAATCTGATCTGGCCATTGCAAAGCACTTAGGAAAAGACGTCTATACCAAGGAAGAAGTTGCGGCTATTTCTACCACCGATCTGAGTCTGCAACGCAGTGTAAATGTCATTCAACAGATGTTTAATTATGAAGATAGTATTCCTGAGGTCATAAGACTTATTGAGGCAGATATCGCTCAATTTGAAAAGGCGCTATCTTATTATTCTGAAAAACTGGACTACCATCTGAACGTTGCCTTCAATGGAAGAGAAGTGGTAGGCGATGATCCCTATACCTTTAAGGATGTTAGCTACGGGGATGGGAATCCAATGTACCGGAATAAAGAAGAAAGTCACGGTACCCATGTTGCAGGAATTATCGCTGCAGAGCGAGACAATGACCTCGGGATAAATGGTGTGGCTAACAATGTGGCTATAATGAGTATCAGGGCAGTACCCAATGGAGATGAATATGACAAGGATGTGGCCCTGGGTATCCGATATGCGGTAGACAACGGTGCCAGAATCATCAATGCCAGTTTTGGGAAATCTTTTTCTCCAAATCCTGAATGGGTATATGATGCCATTAAATACGCGGCAGATAATGATGTGCTTATTGTACATGCGGCAGGAAATGATGGCGATGATCTGGACAGTGATGAAAATCCTAATTTTCCAAACGATCATAGATACGAAGGGTCTGAAATTTCAGATAATGTACTTACCGTAGGTGCCATCGATCAATCATATGGCTCAGAAATGGTTTCCTCTTTTTCAAATTATGGAGCTGCCAATGTAGATATATTTGCTCCCGGAGGCGAAATCTATTCTACGATGCCCGGGAGTGTCTATGAATTTCAGGGAGGGACTTCAATGGCAGCACCGGCAGTTAGTGGGGTAGCGGCACTTATCAGATCCTATTACCCGAACTTGAGTGCTTCGGAGGTAAAAAAGATCCTGATGGACTCTGGTTTAAGCACTAAAATGAAGATGGTGGTAGCAGGAGATCCATCGATGTCGAAACCATTCGATCAGCTTTCGCGTTCCGGGAAAATAGTCAATGCCTATAACGCCCTTATCATGGCCAAAAACATTTCAGAGAACAAAAGTAAATTACCTTAATATGAGCAAGTGTATAAAAGTTTTACCAGTATTTTTCTTTGCTGTAGTAACAGGCATCCTTGGTTATTCTCAGGGAAATATTGCGTATTGGCAACAAGAAGTGGATTATACCATGAAGGTGAATATGGATGTGAAGACGTACAGGTATTCAGGAGATCAAACCCTGGTGTATACCAACAATGCGCCTGAGGCCTTAACACGGGTTTACTATCATATGTATTTCAATGCTTTTCAGCCAGGTAGTGAAATGGACATTCGCCTACAAAGCATTACAGATCCTGATAAAAGGATGATCGCAGATGGAAAAAGCAGAATTGCCGATCTGAGTCCTGCCGAAATAGGATACTTAAAAGCAACCTCACTCACCCAAGACGGGAAAAATGTTTCCTATACTATGGAGGGAACTATTTTGGTGGTTTCCTTAGATCATCCTATTGAGCCGGGTGCCTCCTCTACATTTACCATGTCCTTTGAAGGGCAAGTGCCATTGCAGATCAGGCGATCAGGGCGCAATAACAAAGAAGGGGTAGCACTTTCTATGAGTCAATGGTATCCCAAAATGGCTGAATATGATTTTGAAGGCTGGCACGCAGATCCTTATATCGCCAGAGAATTCCACGGTGTCTGGGGTAATTTTGACGTCTCTATTACGCTTGATAAAAAGTATACCGTTGGGGGTACAGGTTATTTGCAAAACCCGGATGAAATAGGTCATGGATATGAATCTCCGGGCACCAAAGTAAAAAAGGTGAAAGGCAAAACACTCACCTGGCATTTTAAAGCACCTATGGTGCACGATTTTATGTGGGCAGCTGATCCTGATTATATCCATGACACCCTGCCTATGGAGAACGGTCCTACCCTGCATTTTTTTTACAAAAACAAACCGGAGATCCTTGAGAATTGGAAGAACTTACAGCCTAAGACCGCCCAAGCGATGCGATTTTTTAGTGAAAATATAGGTCCGTATCCTTACAAACAATACTCCGTAGTTCAAGGGGGAGATGGTGGTATGGAATATGCCATGAGCACGCTTATTACCGGAGAGCGAAAATTTGAAAGCCTTGTGGGTGTTATGGTCCATGAATTGGCACATTCCTGGTTTCAGCATATTTTGGCAACCAATGAGGCTAAGCATGAATGGATGGACGAAGGTTTTACATCATTTATCTCAAGTCTGTGTATGAATGCTGTGATGAACCAGCAAAAGTCCAATCCCTTTGAAGGTTCCTACAACGGATATTATTCGCTTGTGCGATCTGGTAAGGAACAGCCACAAACAACACATGCGGACCGGTATGAATTCAACTCCGCGTATGGCAGTTCTGCTTATAGTAAGGGTGCTGTTTTTCTGGCCCAACTAGGCTATGTTATCGGGCAGGATAAATTAATGGCCACCCTGAAGAAATACTACCAAGATTTTAAGTTTAAACACCCGACTCCCAATGATATTAAGCGAACCGCTGAAAAAGTATCGGGAATTGAATTAGACTGGTATCTTACAGACTGGTCTCAAACCACAAATACCATAGATTACGGGATCAAAAAAGTCTCTGAAAATGAAGGTAACACAGAAATAGAATTAGAACGTATTGGACTAATGCCCATGCCACTCGATGTATTGGTGGTCTATAATGATGGCACTCAGGAAACCTTTTATGCCCCATTACAAATAATGCGGGGAGAAAAAGAAAATCCTTATGGAGGAATAACACGGACCGTTTTGCCAGACTGGGCCTGGGCATATCCAACCTACAGCTTTAAGATAGCCCAGCCTGTATCTGCTATTAAGGCTATTGTGCTAGACCCTTCTCAATTGATGGCGGATGTCTATGTAGAGAATAACGTCTGGTTGCCGGGTCAAAACTAGGGCACTCCGGGCTTAAGTTATTCAAAACCAGGGACTGTCTTTATACAAGGTATTCCTGGCCGTTTTCTCCCGGTTATTGATCAAAAAATGATTCTTGTCTAGTTCCCGGCTGCGGAATCCCAACAAGTGAAAAAGAGCCTTGCTGTAGAAGCGGGCTACTTTGAGGTTTACTACCAGCTGTTTTTTAGAAGAATCTCTCCAGGATACTCCGGGCAAAATGGTCAAAAGATGATCTGCTTTCCCCTTTCTCAGCATAGCAGACATGCCGAGAATCCAATTTGGAATGCGCTTTATCATAAAGAATCCTTCGCCTCCCTGAGGCTGATAAAGCGGCATAAATAGAATTCCTTTTTTTTCGGAGTAAACCGGCTTTTCATTGTGGTGTGCCAACAGAGTGCCTTTGGAAACCGCCTCAAAACTATGAAAAGCGGGGGCCATAGTAAAAGAATCTTCCTCTGCAATGGCGTATCGTTCTGTAATCTCGTAGAAATTCATATTATGAGCAGCAGAAGTACTCAACTCCATTTTATAGGTCTCAAAAGAACTCACTTCCTCCTTTTGTAAAGCACCGGAATATACCATTGAAAGCCAAAAAAAGGCAATACTATTGATCCTCGCCTCTTCACTTGAGTGCTGCCCGGATTCGAAACCCAGGGAAACATAGCCCAGGGAATTGATATAACTAAGGAGGGGGCCATCCAGGTATTCCTCTATCCCCAGAATTATGGGAACCGGGAATTGACGGGCAAATTTCCTGTTGATCATCGCATCATTGATCGTAATAAAAGGGAGGGTTTTGCTGGAGGTGGTATGGAAATCAATAAAATAAAACGGTTGATGATGTGTATCAAAAAGTTTATTAATGATGCCTAATAACTCATGCAGTTCCTGTTCTTCAAATGTTCTTTCTGTTTCACTGGCATTTTCTATTCGTTCAATTTCCTCTTTGAGCCAAAGTCGATTTAAGTCTTTTTGTACGAACCGACGCTTCTGTATAATGGCCGGTATATTGCCCAATAGCCCATATACACTGCCCTTTAAGGTCAATGGGGTAGAATGAAAGGTTTTAAACACATGTTCCAGTGCCTGAACTCCAGATGGTTCGTTTCCGTGTATGCCTCCAAAAAATATCAAAATAGGGCCGGGTTCAGAACCTTGAATATGTCCGATGATTCTGTTTTGGATTTTATCGGGGGCTACTAAGAGATCATTCATCAATTAAAGATCATTGTTGGTAATGATACCTATCAACTTTTTATCCTTTACTACCGGAAGACAGTGAATTTTATGCTTATCCATTACCTTTTTGGCTTCATCAAGCAACATATCCTGTTCTGCTGTAATGAGTTCTGTTTTCATTATATCTCCGATGTTTTGCAACTTAAGATCCGGATTGTCAATATAATGCTCTACATCTGCCCAACTAAGCAGGCCAACAAGATTTAGATCATCGTCTAGAATAGGGGTGTGATGAATTTTTTTCCAGCGCATCATTTTAAGAACCAGTGCCGCACTATCTATGTCTTGTGCAGTGATCGTTTTGCTATTCATCCTATCCCCTACGGTAACGTGCTTCTTTGGAATTTTATACTCATCGCCTCTCGATAGCTGCCAGGCGTCGATGGTATATCTTTTTTCTTGTCTTTCATACATGGTGGCCACCATAATCCTCAATGCTTCGGGCACCTTATTGGTCTTTAAAAGTTTTCTATACGAATTGATCATCCATCTCGAGCCGGTATGAGAACGAATTCGTTTCTCGATTATAGAGAGATAACGCTCTGCGTCCTGAGGTTCTATATTCATGCTATACAGACCTCTGAATGCCATTGGAAGGAAATGGTCCAACAACAATTCCTGGCTGCTGATCAGTTTTCCATCCCAATAAAATTGAGCCCCCATCCCATATCTGGCCGCATTGAAAAAATTACTTTTTACATCCTTAAAATCCATTTTAGTATGGATGTCATCATACGCCTTGGGCCTGCCATGCATAATACCCACCCAGAACATCATATTGGCGATCTCATCGTCTGTCGTTGGTCCAGAAGGCATATACCTGTTCTCAATACGCACATGGGGTTCATTGTCTGTGATGCCATAACAAAGTCTGTTCCATCTATAGGTGGTACCATTATGAAGCGATAAGGCCTTTAATTTTGGAACTTTTCCTTCTTTGAGCTGGGACATACTATCGGTTTCAAAAGAAGTGGTGACCAGGCTTCTGAAACTGATGATGGCTTCCTTGTAAAAATCGGCTATAGTGCCGCTTACCCAATGATCGCCAAAACTCACCCGTGATTCTTTTTCATTCAATAAGAATGTGCTGCTGCGGGTGTCCACACTTTGAGTAAACAAAGCGATCCTGGTTTCCTCCCAGAGTTCTTTGCCTAATAGCAAAGGGGAATTGGTACAAATAGAAAGGACAGGACCGGCAATAGCCTGGGCCCAATTATAGGTGTTGGCAAAATTGTCCGGATCTATCTGCAAATGTGCCTGAAAACTCGTGTTACATCCCTCGTAAAGAATGGTATCGTGATGTAGATTCACTTCATCTACACCTTTGATATGTAATTCAATATCATCTTTCCGAATAGATTTGATAGCCTCATTAAGCACTCTATACCTATCCACAGGGGTCATATAGCTAAAGTCTAAATACTTGTGGGAAATTGTTGGCAAAATACCTGTAAGGATCACTTTAGCCTTATATTTTTCTGCCGCCTTTTTTACTTTTAGCATTAAAGTATTCAGCTCTTTATGAAGTTCAGAAAAGCACCGGTCTTCTAGTTTTAATGGATCCAGGTTTAGCTCTAAATTATATTTATTGAGCTCAGAAGTAAAGTGATCATCATTGAGCTCTTCTAGTATTTCAACTCCAAGACCAGATGGATCCCAAAACTCATTTACAAGACAAAACTCCTGTTCTGCACCTATATGAATGGGCGTTTTCTGAAAAAGACCCTTTTCTAACATCGTATCGAGAGCCTCAATATCTTTTAATAAATGATCGATGTAAATAGTTTTTTCTTCAATACTGTTAATCTTTCGTACTACTTTTTCTCCCATGGTGTTGCGTCTATACTTTACGAGATTGTGAGGCACAATATACTCTCTTGTGTTCCTCTAAAATATGATAATTATCATTACTCTACGGCAAGCTAATTCTTGTTACTTTTATGGTCTTATGAGCTTTAAGTTCTCCAAAGAAGAAAAATTAAAAAGCGAAAAGCAAATTCAGGCGATCTTTGACAAAGGTTCGTCCATTACTGTCTACCCATTAAAGTTACTCTTTCTGGAGACTACAATTCCCGGTGCTAAGATTCAGGTAGGCGTTACGGCTCCAAAAAAGAATTTTAAAAGAGCAGTTCATAGAAATAGAATAAAACGACTCTTGCGCGAAAGCTACAGACTGAACAAACATCTTATTTTTAACAAAATTGAAGGAAGCTATGCCTTGATGTTTTTATACCTTGGGAAGGAAATACCTTCTTATGATGTGATAGAGGGGGTGATGATCAAAATATTAAAAAAATTACTAAAACGTGTGAATGATGAAGAAGTTGATACATAAAAGAGTGTTTTTTATTGCCCTGGCAATGGTTGTCTTTGTTTCTGCCAGTAGTTTTAAAACAGATTTCTTTGAAATAGCCAAACAGATAGAGATTTTTACTACCCTCTTCAAAGAGTTGAATATGAATTATGTGGATGAGACTAATCCGGCGGAGCTTATGGATACTGCCATTAAGAACATGTTGGATGATCTGGATCCCTATACCAAGTTTTTAAATGAACAGGATGTTGAATCCTATCGGATCAATAATACCGGGGAATATTCTGGTATTGGCGCCCTTGTAAGATCGTACGAGGACAAATTAGTGATCATTGAACCCTATAAAGATTACCCTGCTGATAAGGCCGGACTTAAAGCAGGCGATGTGCTTCTAACCATAGGGGATATTGCTATAAAGGATTTTAAGGACGATGCAAGCGAACTTTTAAAGGGTGCTAACAATACTCAAGTAAGTGTTACCTATGAACGCCAGGGTAAAACATACGAGGCGAAGATTGAAAGGGAGGCCATTGAAGTAGATGCCGTTCCTTATTACAAGATGGTTGATGATGAAACAGGCTATATTGTTCTTTCAAGATTCAATAAGAAGGCTTCTTCCCAAACAAAGGATGCGATGCTTGAGCTCAAAGCTCAGGGAGCTCAAAAATTAATACTCGACTTAAGGGGAAATCCCGGAGGCTTACTTTCAGAAGCTATCAATGTAACCAACTTATTTATTCCAAAAGGCACTTTAGTTGTTACTACAAAATCAAAAGTAAAAAAATTCAATCAGGAATATAAGACGAGAAATAAGGCGGTAGATGAAGAAATTCCTTTGGTTGTATTGGTCGATGGCAGAAGTGCCTCGGCCAGCGAGATCGTTTCCGGAGGGTTACAGGATCTCGACAGGGCGGTCATTGTGGGTGCCCGTAGTTTTGGGAAAGGCCTGGTGCAGCGTCCACTAAAACTGACCTATGGCACTCAATTAAAAGTAACAATATCCAGATATTATACGCCTTCAGGGCGATGTATACAGTCCCTGGATTACTGGAACCGGGATGAGTCCGGAAATGCTGTACGAACGACCGAATTCAATGATTTTACGACTAAAAATGGGCGCAAAGTACAAGATGGAGGGGGCGTTATGCCTGATGTTGAGATCAAGTCACTCAAAAGTAACGACCTGGTTTCGGCCTTGCTGAACAATAGTGTGATCTTCGATTTCGCAACTACCTATCACTATACGCACCCCATACCAGTGATGGACCAATTTGCGTTTACTCAAAATGATTTTGACGCCTTTAAGAGCTTCGTCTCAAAAAGTGAATTTAGTTTTGAGACCAAAACCGAGAAGGCCCTGAAAGAAGTGCTATTAATGCAGGGCGACGAACTTTTAGGCCCTCAGGTAATTGAAGATTCTAAAAAGCTCTTGGGAACCATCAGCAAAGGAAAGGAACTGGCGCTAGAAACTTTTAAGACCGAAATCCAAAAACAACTGGAAGACGAGATCATAAAGCGCTATTTTTACAGAGAGGGGCTCTATGATTACTACTTAAAAAACGATACCGCCATTGTAACAGCCAGTACCTTACTCAAGGACCAGTCAAAGTATGATTCCCTGCTAAAATAACAAAGGTTCATCTTTAATTGTACTAAACAATATTAGTACATCTTTTTCCTACAGACGGTAGCATAGGATGTACTTTTTAGAACATTGCAGTGGATTTATACCCCCTATTATCATACATTTGCGGCTTTAAAATAAAACCTATATGACCCATAAATACAATACTTGGTATCATCCTTATACCCCAGCCGTCAAGTATAAGAAGAGAATTGCTTATTTCAGCATGGAGTTTGGAATCCATCAGGCCCTTAAAATTTACTCAGGAGGATTAGGTTTCCTGGCAGGATCACATATGCGATCAGCTTATGAGCTCAAACAGAATATGATCGGGATCGGGATGCTATGGAAGTATGGGTACTATGATCAGGGAAGAAACAAAGATCAAAGTTTACAGACCCAATTTATTGAAAAGCACTACAGTTTCCTGGTAGATTCTGGTCATGAAATTGATGTGAAGATCTTTGATAATGCCTACGTAAAAGTGAGGGCAATGGTGCTAAAACCGGAAATTTTTGGCACAGTACCTATGTATTTTCTCACCACAGATGTGGATGGCAACGATGATTTGTCAAGGTCCATTTCCAACAACTTGTATGATGCTACGGAATTAACCCGTATTTGCCAGAGCATCGTGTTGGGTATAGGCGGCGCTAAATTGGTACAGGCCCTGGGGGGTGCAGATATTTACCACCTAAACGAAGGGCATGCGCTTCCTGCCTTCTATCATTTGAGAAACAACGGATTTACAAAAGAATCGATGGCTTTTACTACACATACTCCGGAAAAGGCAGGAAATGTTGAACGTGATGCCGTAGCCTTAAATAATAGTGGATTTTTCGGACGTACCTTGTCTGATGAAGAGCTTCGCAAAGAAACCGGAAATAGCGACAAATTGAACTATACTGTTGCAGCACTGAGGATGGCAAATAAGACAAATGCAGTCTCCAAACTTCATGCAAAAGTAGCGCAAGATATGTGGAAGGATCATGAAGGCGGGACGTCTATTTACCCCATTACGAATGCTCAAAATCAAAAGTTCTGGCAAGACGAAGTGATTAAAAAATCCTGGCTTTCCAAAAATAGTAGTGCCTATAAAAAAAGAAAGAACACGCTCAAAATGGAGCTCTTTGATGAGGTTCTTAACCAAACCGGTAAGATCTTTGATCCTAAGGTTCTTACAGTAGTTTGGGCCCGCAGATTTGCAGAATACAAAAGAGCAGATTTACTCTTACACGACATGCAGCGGCTTGAGAAGTTATTGAATAATTCCAAACACCCCATTCAGATCATATGGGCCGGGAAACCCTATCCTCGAGATTTTAGTGCCATTGACGTGTTCAATAAATTAGTTCATTTTACCAAATTCAGATCAAACGTTGCTGTTTTGACCGGCTACGAAATGGCACTTTCCAAAATGCTTAAAACAGGTTCTGATGTTTGGTTAAATACACCAAGAATTACCAGAGAAGCATCTGGCACCAGCGGTATGACAGCAGCCATGAATGGCTCCGTAAACCTTTCTATTAATGATGGGTGGATTCCTGAGTTTGCTAAAAATGGTAAAAATTCGTTTGTATTGCCGGAAGCAGATTATAAATCTCCCGTTTGGGATCAGGATGCCTTTGACAGCAACAATCTCTATGAAATATTAGAAAGCAAAGTTTTACCAACGTATTACGAGGATCCAAAAAAATGGCAGGAAATAGTCTTTAATGGAATTGATGATGTAATACCAACTTTTGCAAGCAAGCGTATGGCAAAAGAATACTATGATACCTTGTACAAAAAATAGCCAACACTAAAGAACACTCTTCAAACTCCGTACATTTCCTGTTTATCCTTTAACTTTAAGGCGAAGAAATCAGGTGCTTATGTATGATATTTTGAAAAAAGGGAGTTGTCTGCATTGGATTTTATCTGTATGTATGCTCTTTTCGTGTACTAACACCCCTAAAACCTTGCCAGATGTTACAAAGCAAAATGAGGTAACCCCTTTAGAAGCAGGTGTTAAACTGGTCATTTTAGGAACTGTTCAGGATGCCGGCTCCCCACAAATAGCATGCGACAAAGCTTGTTGTAAAGAACTACAAAAAGATCCTGACCAAACCAGAAATGTGATAGCCCTTGGGTTGGTGGATGGTTTGCATAAAAGGAGTTATCTCATCGAAGCAACACCCGATATTAGACAGCAAATAAATGCTCTTTCCGATGTTACACCTTTTTCTTCTAATCGACTTCCTGATGGTATTTTTTTGACACATGCCCATATAGGCCACTACACCGGATTAATGTACCTTGGGAAGGAATCGGTGAATTCACAAAAATTACCCGTATTTGCAATGCCTAAAATGAGTGAATTCCTGACTCAAAACGGGCCCTGGGAACAATTGATTTCAAACGAAAATATTGCCTTGGAAGGTATGGAGGCAGAAATACCAACAGAGTTGACACCGTCGCTATCTGTTACCCCATTTCTGGTACCACACAGGGATGAGTATTCTGAAACCGTAGGGTTTCTTATTTCGGGTCCTGATAAAAAAGCTCTTTTTATTCCGGATATCGATAAATGGTCGCTGTGGGACAAGAGTATAGTACAAGTGATCGCCGAAGCGGACTACGTCTTTATAGATGCCACCTTTTACGATGCGAAAGAAATAAATACCCGGGATATTTCAGAAATTCCACACCCCTTTGTCATTGAGAGCATGGCGTTATTCGATGATCTAAGCGAGGAAGAGCGCGGAAAAATATACTTTACGCATCTCAACCACACCAACCCCCTTCTCAATATAGAAAGTGAAGCCTACAAGATAGTCGTTTCAAAAGGATATCATGTAGCTACCTTCCTTCAGGAATTTGAATTGTAAGCATGCGGCCTGCTTTAAAAGAACAGATTGAAAATACGCTCGGTGCAGCCATCCTTAACACCTCCGAAGTTTCCGGAGGAGATAGTTCACAGGCATATAAAATTACTACAAAATCAGGCCATTTTTTTTGTAAATATCATTCCGGTGTTCGAGGCTTTCAAATATTAAAGGCCGAAAAGGAAGGTTTAGAAGCCATTGCCGAATCAGAAACTATAAGAACACCTCAGATCTATTATCTCGGATCAATAAACAAAGAGGGGGTACTCATATTGGAATATATCGAAGCCAAAGCACCCACCGATAGAGATATGGAGCATTTGGGAAGGGGCTTGGCAGACCTTCACAAGTTGAGTTCTCATGCATTTGGATGGCATGCAGAAAACTTTATCGGAAGTCTTGATCAAAAGAATGGTCTGAACTCCAGTTGGCCAGCTTTCTATGTGGAAAACAGACTGCTTCCGCAGCTGGCTTTAGCAGTTCATAAGGGCCTGCTTAGAAAGGAAGATGTCCCCGGAAAGTCTGTGCTGTTGATAAGTATTAAAAAGCACTGTATTCCTGTCAGGCCATCCCTGATCCATGGGGATCTCTGGGGAGGAAATTATTTGATAGACAAACTTGGTGTTCCTGTTCTCATTGACCCAAGCGTATGTTATGCTGACCCGGGAATAGACCTGGCAATGAGCGCTTTATTCGGAGGGTTCTCGGCTACTTTTTATAAGGCGTACTCAGAAAATTCACCTACACCTATGCCTTCTAAGGCTGTGATAGATCTATATCAATTATACTATTTATTGGTACACCTCAATCTATTTGGAGATTCATATGCTCCTGCTGTCAGAAGGACGTTAAAATCCTATTTTCAGGAATTCACTTGAACGCAAAAAACGATTATCTCTTTTTTCTTAACTTTAAAAAGGCAACTCTAAAAAAGCCAGAATACCATGACAAATAAAAAACCGATTAAAGTGCTGGTTGTGGGCTGCGGTCATATGGGTACGAGTCATGCAAAAGCTTATAAACAGTTGTTGGAATTTGAAATCGTTGGCCTGGTTAGCAGATCTCCAAAAAGCAGAGAGACTTTATCGAAATTACTGGGTGGCCTCCCGACTTTTGAATCGTATGCTTCGGCCCTGAAAAAAACACAACCGGATGCAGTCTCTATTAACACATATCCGGATACTCATTTTGAGTATGTTAAAATGGCCCTGAATGAAGGAGCCCATGTTTTTGTAGAAAAACCTCTGGCACTCACTGTAAAAGAGGCTGAAGATTTGGTAACCTTAGCCAGCAAACTCAACAAAAAGCTTGTAGTGGGCTATATACTAAGGGTACATCCCGCATGGACCAAATTTATAGATATTGCACAAAGCCTGGGTAAGCCTTTGGTTATGCGGATGAATCTCAATCAACAAAGTTCCGGGCCACAATGGTACACACATCAGCAATTAATGAAATCTATGTCGCCCATTGTTGACTGTGGAGTACATTATGTAGACGTAATGTGTCTGATGACCAAATCTCAACCTATAAGTGTTTCAGCTATTGGCGCCAGATTAAGCAATGAGATTGACACTAAAATGTACAATTATGGTCAATTACAGGTGCGTTTTAAAGATGGTTCTGTAGGTTGGTACGAAGCCGGCTGGGGGCCTATGATGAGTGAAACAGCCTTCTTTGTTAAGGATGTGATAGGTCCGGAAGGCTGTGTATCAATTATTGATGAAAGCAAAGGAGCCTCCGATGATGTTGAAGGACACACAAAAACCGGAGGCTTAAAAATTCATTTTAGTGCGCTCGACAAACAGGGCAGTTTTAAAAAAGTCGACCAGCTTATCTCCACAGAAGACGAGCCTGATCATGACGGATTATGTTTTTTAGAGCAGCAATATTTCTTAAAAGCCATCTTAGAAGATTTGGATCTCAGCGCACATCTACAAGATGCAATCAATAGTTTGCGAGTGGTGCTGGCCGCAGACACTTCCGTTAAGACCGGTAAAACTGTATTATTGAAATAAGTAGAGATCGTGAGATTTTATAATTTAAGAAACTCTTAACATACTGTTAATCAGCTTTCTGAAATTGCTTGTCAAAGAAATTTTTTGTACCTTGTCCTATGGTCAAGTCAGAAAAAAAAGAGCACGTAGCGTTTATTGAAAAATCCGTACATCATCTGGAAGCAAGGGGCTTCGATAAAATCAGAGTGGATCTTGATGGATATGACAAGCCAAAATCTTTCCTCAGAAAGCGCGATGGCACCAATGTTACTCCGGATATTGTAGCGAACAAAGACGGAAAACGTTACTTTTTCGAGATAAGCTTAAAAACAGATGAGCCTCAGTTATTAAAAACAAAATGGGTCTTTCTGGATGCCCTAAGCAGAATGAAATCGGACGCCTTTAGAATTATAACCACTAAAGGACATTACAAGTTCACAGATAGTGTGTTAGAGGATATAAACCTCACAAATAAAACTCCCATTAAGCTTTAGAATCTTAAGTCAGCATTTTTTAATAATAGAACGACATTCTCTTAAAGATTGATCTTTCTTATCATTTTTATGTGCGGTATATCATCCTCCAGATATTCCTCCCCTTGTTCAATAAATCCTAATTCACGATAGAATTTTTTCAGATACGTCTGTGCGGACAAAACTATTTTTTCTTCCCTCCATTTCGATTCAATAAACGATATTGAAGAAAGCATAATCTGCTTTCCATAGCCGTGTTTTCTTTGTTCTTTTGAGACAACTACCCTGCCAATACTTGGAAATTCAAAATAATCCCCTGATTTAAATAAACGGGTATAGGCACAAAGCTTTCCTTTTTCTAAACCCAGGACGTGCAAAGCCTTTATGTCCAATCCATCGATATCCTGATACACACACTGCTGTTCTACCACAAATACCTCACTCCGTAATTGCAAAAGAGCATAGAGGTCATCTTTTGTGAGTTCGCGGTATGTTTTTATTTTAATTTTCATAGATCTAATCCTGAACAATGACCTGATCTGAATCGCATTTCCCGTATTCCGGTTGAATGTTTACATGATTGATTCCGAAATGATGGTATGCCTTTTCTTCAATTTCTGAAAGCACTTTATCAAAAGCATTCAGGCTTATATTCTCATTAAAATCTACATGAGCTTCTAAATGTATTTCGTGTTCATTCAATTGCCATATGTGAACGTGATGAATATTCTTAATAGGGGGTATAGTGCCCAGAACACTTACAATTTCTTCCACTTTAATAGCTTCGGGTGTAAACAACATAAGTACTTTGGTGGAGGCTTTTAAGAGAGCATACCCCATATAAATAAGATAGAGACCTATGGCAATCGTTAACATTGGATCTATCCAATATAATTGATAGAATTTCATTAGAAGACCGCCGATAAGTACCGCCACTGAGGCCATCATATCTGTTAATAAGTGTAGATATGCAGATTTCATATTCATATTTTGATCTGCATCTTTTTTTAAGAGTAAAACACTGAGTCCGTTTGCTAAGATTCCTAAAGTCGAGAGCCAAATAACGATAGTAGATTCTATGATCTCTGGTTGTATGAAGCGCTCAACAGCTTCTTTAATTAAAACCACTGCTATAACCATTAAGGTAGCAGAATTTACAAAGGCCGCCATAATTTCTGCTCTCTTATATCCGAAAGTCATTTTTACAGAAGCTTTCTTCCTGGTGAATCGTGTGGCTGCATAACTTATTATCAGTGATAAGACGTCAGTGAAATTGTGAAGAGCATCAGAAAGCAGGGCCAGGCTTCCGGATATTATACCCCCTATAACCTGGGCAATTGTAATAACTATGTTTAATAGTATAGATATAAGGAGGTTCTTTCCTTTTAGATCATGATGATGATGAGAGTGAGAATGCGCCATTCAATACAACAATGGTTTATATCTGCGTTATTAAGTGCTATGAACAAGCTATTTTTTCTATTCGTCTTTCATGACGTCCACCTTCAAAAGGTGTGTTTAAAAAAGATTTAACCATATCCAAAGCCTGATGAAGGGAGATAAACCTTGCGGGAAGGCTAAGAATATTGGCATCATTATGTGCTCTGGCTAATTCAGTTATTTCTTTGTTCCAACATAATGCAGCCCTTATTTTTTGATGTTTATTAGCGGTCATAGAGGCTCCATTACCACTACCGCAAATAATAATACCAAAATCTGCTATACTATTTGCTACATCATTTGCTACAGGATGTACAAAATCAGGATAATCAACACTATCGGAACTATTTGTTCCATGGTTAATTATCTCTATATCCATCGATTTTAATAAACCAACAATAGCAAGTTTATAGTCTGTACCAGCGTGATCATTACCAATTGCAATTTTCATATAATATACCTTTTTGATTATACTAAGGTACAAATCTTGTTATTATACACCCTTTTAATACTTATTAACAAAGGTGAATTTGTTATTGCGTTAAAATATTGATAATCAAGGTATATAATTTTAGTCCAATTGTTTATAGCCTCTATATAAGAGTTTATTTCTATTTCGAATAAATCTCATAAAAAGATTTATTGGTGATTTTATATTTGATACACAAAAAATATCATTAAAAGTTGATATCATTTTATTCACTTTAATAAGGAGAGCGTTAACATAGTTCACAGAAAAACTTTTAAACTATTTATTGTTCACTCTACTTATCAACAACTTTTAACAACTAGTGTAACTGACTGATTTATATAAAAATCAGTTTTATATAACTTCTAATAAATTATTAAACCTGTTCATTGCAATAAATAGCTCTGAATCTTATACCATAAATTAACAACCTATTATAATCATCATTTTCTTTTAAATAAATAAATAATAAAAATTACATTATGTATATATGTTAACAAATACCTAAAGACTTTTTAAAGTGGATATAGTAGAGGAAGCCGTGAATTATAATTCGTAATTTGCCAACCAAATTATAAATGAATGTCTAAGAAGAAGAAAAGGACGAATAATCACAGGAAGAATGAGATTACAAAAGGTATTTTTGAAATATTGGAAAAAGAGTCCGGTAAAAGTTTTAATTACAAACAAATTGCCTCTAAACTCAATATAAATGATACTGAGGGGCGAAATATATTGATAAAAAGATTAGGTCAATTACAGGCTAAAGAAAGGATCAAAGAAATTGAAAAAGGCAAGTATAAGGCACTTCAGAATAAATCTATACACGAAGGGAAAATTGAAATTACAGCAAGAGGAAATGCTTATGTTGTTGTTGAAGGTTTAGACGATGATATTTTTATTTCTTCAAATAAAGTAAATAGAGCTTTTGACGGAGACAGGGTACAAGTTCTTGTAAAACCTTCCAGAAAGTCAAATAAATTAGAAGGAGAAGTTGTTTCGGTCCTTGAAAGGAAGAAAAATAATTTTGTTGGGATTCTTGAATTAAAGAAATCCTTTGCTTTTGTAAGGCCCACGGATCATAAGATGTATACAGATATTTTTGTTCCAATAGATCTTATAGGAAAAGCAAAAGATGGTGAGAAAGTAATAGTAGAAATACTGTCATGGGAAAATGATGCTGATTCTCCCACCGGAAAGGTTATAGAAGTGCTTGGTTTACCAGGTCTGCACAATACAGAAATACACGCCATCCTAGCAGAATATGGACTTCCCTACACATTTCCAAAAGAGGTGGAACACGATGCCAATACTTTGGATACCTCTATTAAGGAATCGGAAGTTTCAAAAAGAAGGGATATGCGTGATGTACTTACATTTACGATCGACCCTAAAGATGCAAAAGATTTTGATGACGCCTTATCTTTTAGAAAGCTGCCAAATGGAAATTATGAGATTGGGATACATATTGCGGATGTATCTTACTACGTAACCCCGGATACTTTGTTGGATGAGGAGGCTTATGAGAGGGCCACTTCGGTATATTTGGTAGATAGAGTGGTTCCTATGTTGCCAGAGATTTTATCTAATAATGCGTGCTCATTAAGACCTAATGAGGATAAATATACTTTTTCTGCCGTATTTGAAATAGATGAACACACACAAGTCAAGAATGAATGGTTTGGACGCACTGCAATCCATTCTAATGAACGATTTGCATATGAAGAGGCCCAGCACATCATTGAGAATGAAACTAATTCTATTGAAGCGTCTGTGTCTATCAGGGGTGAAGGATATAATGTAACTGACGATATAAAAGAGGCGGTCCTTACTTTAAATAGACTCGCAAAGACTATGCGTAAGAAGCGGATGAATGCCGGCGCTATCTCTTTTGATAAGTTAGAAGTAAAATTTAATTTAAATGAAGAGAATATTCCGGTAAGTGTCTATTTTAAAGAAGCAAAGGATGCCAATAAGCTAATTGAGGAGTTTATGTTGCTGGCGAATAAAAAAGTAGCTGCTTTTATTGGAAAACAACGTCCTGAAAAAACATTTGTATATCGTGTTCACGATGAACCAAATGAAGAGAAATTAATGGCATTAAATGGCATCATATCTAAATTTGGACACAAACTGAATTTCCAAAATAAGAAGTCGATCAGTGAATCTTTAAATAAACTATTGGAGGATGTAAAAGGAAACAAAGAACAAAACCTGGTAGATACTCTGGCTATCAGAAGTATGAGTAAAGCAATTTATACGACCGATAATATAGGCCATTATGGTCTGGCGTTTGATTATTATACCCATTTTACATCTCCAATCAGGAGATATCCTGATGTGATGGTGCACAGACTACTTCAACATTACTTAGACGGCGGTAAATCACCTAAAGCAGAGACTGTTGAAGAAAAATGTAAACACTCCTCCGATATGGAGTATTTAGCCTCGAGCGCAGAGCGTGATTCTATAAAGTACATGCAGATTAAATTTATGCAAGATCATCAGGACAAAGAGTTTGTAGGGGTGATTTCCGGGGTTACTGAATGGGGTATCTATGTGGAGATCATTGAGAATAAATGTGAGGGAATGGTTCGGATCCGTGATATAAAAGATGATTATTATACCTTTGATGAACGACAATATGCACTTGTAGGGGAAAGAAGGAAAAAAGTATATCAATTAGGAGACGAAGTTAGGGTGATGGTTAAGAACACAGATCTGATTAAAAGACACCTCGATTTTAGTCTTCTTGGAAAGGTGATGTAAGTTTTAAAACAATTAACCGTTTTATATAAGACACCTTAAAGAATTAAGTATGAAAAGGCTGGTTTTATTACTTTTTATATGGTCCGGGACGTGGTCTTTGCAATCCCAGGAGGGAAAAGTAACCCAAAACCTTAGTAGTTTTAAGGAGCTTAAAGTTTTTGATGGCCTGTCGGTAAATTTAATACGTTCTGATAAGAACCAGGCAGTGATCACAGGGGCTAATACCGCCAAGGTGGCGATCGTTAACACAGATGGGGTATTGAAGATACGAATGGAGATTAGCAAACTTTTCAGTGGGTACAGGACCTTTATTGATCTATATTACACCCAGGACCTTGTTGTTATTGATGTCAATGAGGATGCGAGAATAAATATAAAAGAAACCTTAAAACAGGACATTGTAGAACTCAAAGCACAAGAAGGTGGAGAGATCAACATACAGGCGCAAGTTGAACAATTACTTGTGAAATCAGTAACAGGAGGAGTTATTAATGCTACAGGCACCTCAGATAATCAGGATGTTCAAATTAACACGGGAGGAGTTTACAAAGGAAAGGACCTGAGAACAAAATTTACTACTGTAAATGTAAATGCCGGGTCCAGCGCAGAAATTTATGCCATCTCTTATGTTAAAGTAAGCGTGAAAGCCGGAGGTACTGTCTACGTATATGGCGATCCTGAGAAAATGGAAGAGAAAACCGTCTTTGGTGGAAAAATAGAGCGAATGTAAAAGTAATACAGATGATCGATGATATACAAGCGGCTATTCCTCTTGGATTTTTCCTGAGCTTTATGATTGGTCCTGTATTCTTTGTGCTCTTAGAAACTAGTGCTACTAAAGGGTTTAGGGCCGGACTTGTATTTGACGCCGGAGTGATCATTGCCGATATTATTTTTCTTACAATTGCCTACTTCAGTAGTTTTCAACTGCTTGAGAATTTGAGTAACCAACCAGGTCTCTATGTATTTGGAGGCGCAATTTTATTGGTGTACGCCATTACCATCCTTTTTAGCAAAGCTTCCGATCGATGATAAAACCCATGTACAAACTAGCAAAACAGGTTATTTAGGGCTCTTTGTAAAAGGATTCTTACTCAATTTTATCAACATTGGTGTTCTGGTATTTTGGCTGGGCGTCATCATAGTGGTTGGCCCCAGCCTAAACAATGACCCAGACAGAATAGTGGTCTTTTTCTCTGCGATGCTCTCTGCTTATTTGATCACAGATATCTTTAAAATATTATTAGCTAAGCAATTAAGGCGTAAACTTACTTTAAGACGAATTTATTTAGTAAAAAAAGCGCTGGGAATCATTTTGGCCATTTGCGGGGTCGTATTGATCGTGAAAGGATTTCTTCCCAAAGACAAACTGAACATTGAAAAAGGGATAGAGCTTATACGGGAGGCTGAAGGAATTAACTAAGACCCTAATAAAAAACCCCAACCTCATAGGTCGGGGCAATGATTGGAGGCATCGAGCGGATTCGAACCGCTGTACAAGCTTTTGCAGAGCTGCGCCTAGCCACTCGGCCACGATGCCATTACAAAGCAGCAAATTTACAAAAATAAGATGGAAACATCACGCAAAAAAGAACCCCTAAATTAGCAGGGGCCTATTCTATTCGTATGTATGAGTTGAGGCATCGGGTGGACTCGAACCACCATAAAAGCTGTTGCGCAGCCTTGTCTATCCAATTCGACCACAATGCCGGATATTGCAAAGATACTGATAGAACAAAGAAAGATAAAAGGCGATGAAAGCTGTTTATCGAGTAAATGAAAAACTTACCGAAACCGAGGCTACATCCCCCCTAATCGGAGGATTTATTTTGGCTACCCTAACCCTCCCCTTCTTTATTATTGCTATTTCGAGTAAGATTCGTTCAGCTATACGACGAGCTACGTGTTCCAGAAGTTTTGAAGGTATTTTCATCTCTTCCTTTACTATATGATTGATCAGCACATAATCTGCGGTGTCCTTCAGGGCATCCGTAGAGGCCGGCTTCTTTAGATCAGCCTTTACTATCACGTCTACGCGGTATTCACTGCCAATACGCGTTTCTTCCTCCAGACATCCGTGGTATGCATATAATTTTATATTATTTAAAGCAATGGTATCCAAGTCGGTTTATTGTAGTACAAAGGTAAATGAAAACGACTAGAAAGCTAGTAGGTACAACGGCAATTGCTGAGTCCCTGGAAAAGATCTACCCCCAGCGTAACCACATGCGTTCCTGTACTAAAACCAAGAATCTCATTTAAGATGATCTGATACGAATACCCGAAGTAAAAATTACTCTTTTTCAATCCCATTATGGGGGCTATATAGAGAGGACTTCCGATTTGGTCATTTAAGAACCTATAGGTTACACCGGCATAGTAATAATCCTCAAAATCATACCAACGAAATTTCACATTCAGGTCGGTCACAGAACGCCCATCACTTTCGAACCATTGAAAAAAGACTGAGGGTTCTATCTCCAAACGACTATTCTTGTTCTTGGTATACCTGTATCCCGTATAGATATAATAGTTGCGCAGGCGATTTGGCTCAAATACCGGGTTAAATTTAGTAAGGTCCTTGTCCAGGAGGTTGGAAGCATTGACACTAAAGTAGAATTTGTCTTTCCTGTAAAGTACCCCTACATCAAAATTGTGGTTGGTAGTGGCTCTATCATCCGTAACATTTGGATCTGGCCCGTCGAAATTTTCAATATCTATACGAAATTGGTTGAAGTTATAGGAGATCCCAAAAGAAACAAACTCATCATCATATCTATCTAAAGTTAAATGATGTGCAAATGACAATCTTGCACCACGTTGCTTGGTCTCTCCATTGCTATCATTATACAACAGCATGCCAAGGCCAGATCTGTTTCCTATCCTTGCATCTGCGGCCAGAGATTGAGTATCCGGAGCATCTTTAATGCCTACCCACTGGGTAAGACCATTGATACGGATTTTGATATGGTCGCCAATTCCCGCATAGGTAGGAGACATCACAAAGGGGTTGTCTGCTAAATACTGGGAAAGCTGTGGCAAGGTAAGCTCCTGCCCCCTGGCAAATACTGTGCCCAGTAATAAAATTCCTAATATGATCGACTTACGCATAGTTATGTTTCGGTTAAATTCTCTTATCTGTAGAGTGTAAAATGTCCTACAAATTCTCTTTCATCTCTCTCTCCATTAAGTTTCACTACGTACCAGTAGTCGCCTGTGGGGAGCATGCTACCTTGGTACATTCCATTCCATCCTGGGGAATTCAAGGTAATTCTATAGAGTTCTCTACCATAACGGTCAAAAACCACGGTTAGTATTTCCGGGAAACCCTCCATATTTCTGGGGATCCAGGTGTCATTCATTCCGTCTCCGTCAGGGGTAAAGAAGTTTGGCAATTCAATGTCTATAAACTCCATAGCTATCTGAGCTTCCACCATACACCCGTTTGCATCAATCACCTGTACGGTATAAGTATCTGTACGATTAATGTAATAAGTGTTGTCTGTACCATTATTCTCACCATCAAAATAGAAGGTATAATCCTCTAAACCACCAGTGACTACTGCAGTAATCTCATTTATATTGTTTTGTTCCAGAACCAGCGTCAACGGATCAAAGTTTTCGATCTCAAAATCTATGGTCTGAACACATCCATTAGCATGGGAGATGGCTATATAATGAGGCCCGGGTGCTGAATTGGTAAAGTCCGGATTAAGCTGCATATCTGCAGGATCAGTTGAATCTAAAGCATACATGATAGATCCAAGAACACTTGGGTCCTCCATAGTGATGTTGAGGTAATTATCCGGAACAGCACCAGTACATTCATAGACTGGTTCAACAATTCCATTGAGGTTGACGCCAGGCTCAATCTCAACAATTATATTAGTTTCACAATCCTGAGCATCCCTGATAAATATCACATAGGTGCCTGCCGCAAGATCTGAATAGAAGAATTGGTCTTGAACAAAAGCCGAATCTACAGTAGTGTTTAATGCCGTTCTGTAAGGTGCCGTTCCTCCGGTGATGGTAATAGAAATGGTACCATCCTCACTGCCTGCACAGATCTCAGGTTCTGCTATAAAGGTAGCGGTCACCGGTGCTGGCTCAGTTATTGTAAATTGGAATGTAATAAAACACCCATTTTCATCCTGGGCAATAACGTCATAGATGCCAGGAGCCAATCTATCAAACGTGTTTTCCGTATCGAACTGGTTGAGGTTAGGTGTAATAGCGTATAAGATATTACCGGTTCCACCAGATACCTCAACCGTAATGGTACCATCCGCTTCACCTGCACAGGTAACATTGGTAAATTCTTCCCGGTCTATCTGAAGTGGCAACGGCTCTGTGATCAGGATCTCATTGGTAACCTCAACACAATCTCCACTCACAACACGTACGTAATAGCTTCCTATCATTAGGCCGCTAAAATCTCCATTTGGCTGTGGACCTGCTAATAGGTTTGTCAAGGCGGCATCTGAGAATAATTCATAAGAATAATTTCCTAATCCACCTGTCGCTGTAGACATGATAGTTGCTGTAGCTTCTCCCGTACAGTTTATCATGGCCGCACTAAGGTCAAGGTCAATAGTAAGCGGTGGAATCGGATCTATAGATACCTGGTTGGAAATACTTGCCTCACATCCAAAAGAATCGCGCACATAGTACTGGTAAACGCCAGCAACTACTGTAAATGTATGGGTGTTTCCTCCAGACATTGGCGAGAAAACCACATTGTCTACACTGTATTCATAGGGTGCGGTTCCACCGGTGGCAGAAAGGGTAATCTGGGCATCATTGGTACAGGTAAGCTGAGAGGTCTGAATAAGGGCACTTTCAACATCAGAAGGCTCACTGATAGTAACCTGAATGGTCTCCACATCACAATTCCAACCGTCAGAAACGGTTATACTGTAGATACCAGCACCAAGATTGTTAAAGATCGGACTGGTCTGCCCACCACTCGTGAAATCTATCACCGTACCTGTTGGGTCATAGTAGTTCAATTGGTATTGATATACTCCTTGTCCACCAATTACATTGATAGCTGTTATCGTGGCATTGGTATCCCCATAACAAACAAGAGTGGTTGGGGTTGCCGTAATATCTGCAGTAATTGGAGCTGGTTGTACCAGAGTTTCCGTATCATTTAGAACACATCCTCCTGCATCTGTAATATCTATTGTGAAATTCCCTGCAGAAAGCCCTGTAAATGTCTGACTATTCACCCCTGACACAGAGTAAACCTGGCCGGTAGTAGTGTTTGTCAAGACAATATCATAAGGGGCATATCCTCCGGAAGGATCTACCAAGATCTCTCCCTGATCATTGGTACAGGTTACATTGGCAATTTCATTGACTGTGGCTACAAGCGGCGAGCTAGGCGACACTATCGTAATTATATTGCTGTCTTCTATACACAATGGCAATGCTGTCTCTGTAATACGCACAAAGTAGTTCCCGGCGGGCAGACCATTGATGGTCAAAGGATTCACCGCGGTGTCTCCGGCGCCTGTGATCCCGGTAGAAACTGCAGCACTGGTAAATACCTCATAGGAATACGTCCCGGTATAACCTGTAACATCTATTTCTAAAACTCCATTAGAGTCGCCATAACAAACAACAGGGGTTGTTGCGGTCGCCACCACATCAATCATGTCATATGGCAATATTTCGTAAGGTGCCGTATCTGAATAACAACCTGTTGCGTTATCGGTAATTCGGAACACATAGGAACCAACGGTACTGAGGTTAAATTCTGCTGTGGTATTAGTTGGCGTGCTTGTAAGAGTGGCATTTGGATTGCCGATCGGTAAGGCTTCAACGGTATACGTATTCGCCGGATTCATGTCATCAGTGATCGTAATAAGAACCTGTTCGGGATTAGCACAAGATATAGCAGTAAGCTGCGAAACAGCGGCGGTAAATACATTCAGAGGATCAATGTTTACCATGGCGGTATCCGTACAACCATTAGTATCTCTAACGGTAACTGTAATATTCTGAACAATACCTGTATCGTTGATGTTAAACGTATTGGATGAGAAAAAGTTAACCCCATCTATACTATAAACATATGGTGCAGTTCCATCTAAAGCTACGGCAGTGATCACTGCCTGGGCAACAGAATTGTCAGGATTACAGGCAAAGCTGGTAGTTGAAGCTGTAACGGTCAATGCGAGTGGTTCATTGATAACCACGGTTTCTGTATGGGTGCAATTTCGGTCTGAAGTAACCGTAATATCATAAGATCCTGCAATTAAACCACTAAAGATCGGGCTGGTTTGCACAAGCGGTGGATTCACGCCATCATCCAATGTATAAGTATATGGTGGGTTGTCATTCGATGGGTCTAAAACCACATTGATGGAACCATCACTTCCTCCAAAACAGGATACATCTTCCTTGCTGTAATTAAACAATACGGGCGTTGGGACCTCAAGGGTGATTGGCGCCTGGGCATCACAACCAGATCCTGATATATCATATACTATAGCGGTATAGGTGTCCGGAGCCAAACCAGTAAATGTATTTGAAGCCTGAGGCACCCCACCTATTACGCTAACAGCACTACCATCTAAAAGATCGTATTCGTAACTACCAGATCCACCAGTAGCTGTGATGCTAATTTCACCATCATTTAGCGCACACGAAGGTTGTACATCTACTTCCGGCGTAAGGCTTAAAGGAGGTAGAATAGTTATAGTGTCTGTGTCTGTACACCCGTTGGCATCCCTAACGGTAACTGTATAAGTTCCGGCAGCAGAAACGGTGATTGTTGGGCTCGACTGGAACCCGGCTCCAACGCTGTATTGTAAAGGTGCAACACCCGCTCCAACCACTGTGAAAGTAAAGGAATTACCAGTAGAAGTACATTGATCTGTTGCGTATGCAGGCGCTGTTACCGTTGGCAAGGGATCTTCATCTACTGTTTCAGTAATGAAAGTAAAACACCCATTCGCATCCTGAATATAGATATCGTAGTCGGCAGGATAAACCCCCGGTGTCAGCACAGCACTTGCGCTGGCTGTATAATCTGCCGGCACAGGAACATTGCCTGTGGGCATAAAGGCATAGGTATACCCAGGAGTACCGCCACTTCCCTGTACGCTTACTTGTGCACCAATAGTACAATTGGCATTTATATTACTTGTAACGACCAGGGCGACAGGCGCAGGAGGGGATCCAACGGTGACCGTATTGGTAAGATCATCACAGAATGGAGTATCCGTAGCGATTACCTCAACGTATAGATTGCCTGCAGGCAGTCCTGAGATAATTCTCGGATTTACTGAGGTGTCAGTACCGATTACTCCGGTAACAGGGGTAGCAGTATCATCGAACACCTGATAGGTGTAGTTACCAAGGTAATTGTTCACCTGAATAGATAGTTCCCCGTCTGTATCGCCATAACAAGTAACAGGAGTTACTGCTGTAGCTACAGCCTCAATCAGATCATAGGGCGCAATCGTATATGGAAGGGAGGTAAAGTAACACCCTGTTACATTATCTGTAACCCTAAAAGTATAGTCGCCCGGGGCGGTGAGGTCAAAATCGGCTGTAAATATACCTGCACCAGGAGAGACCGTAGGTGCTGATCCTAAAGGCAGCAGATCAAAATCAAAATCTCCAGATCCTCCGGTAACCGTTACTCGTGCTGTTTCATCATTGACACAGGTAATAGCGGTTATTTGGGCTACAGAAGCATCGGTTATCGTTGGCAGAGGATTAATAGGAACTATTACCGTATCGGTACATCCGTAAGAATCTCTGACAGTTACGGTGATATTCTGCGCAACACCTGTATCATTGATATTAAAAGTATTTGTACTAAAGAAATTTACCCCATCAATACTATAAGAATAAGGTGCAGTTCCGTCAATTCCGGTAGCAGTTATTACGGCTTGTGTTGGAGAATTACTCGCATCACAGGCAAAGTCAGTTGCCGTAGCAACCACATCAACAGGAAGTGGCTCAGTGATGGTTATGGGTATACGGGCCTCACATAAACGGGAAGACCTTGTTAACACTTCATAATCTCCGGCGGCAAGACCGGTAAATGTATTGTTGGCTTGTGGCCCGTCTAATAAGATAAGTCCGGTGCTGTCATATAGTTCATAGACATACGGTGGATTATTCATTCCAGGATCCAAAATGGCCGTAACGGCGCCATCGCTGCCACCGGAACAGTTGACATTGGTTTGAGTAGTTGTGAACGAGACCAAGGCAGGTACCTCTAGTTCAATATTTACAAAAGCACCACATCCTGCAACAAGGCTATCATACACATAGGCGGTATATACTCCCGGTCCAAGATTTGTGAATAAAGGTGCTGCTTGTGGGGGTCCCTGACTAACTGCCCCAAGAAATAATTCATAGGTATAAACTCCAGAACCACCATAGGGCGTAAGTGCTATCTGGCCGTCATTTGCAAAGCAATTAGGTTGCACCTGTGCTTCTGCAGTAAGAGAGGCAGGCGGGTAAATATCTACGGAAACAGAATTTCCGCAATTGTTAGAATCTTTTACTTCAAAAGTATAGTTCCCGGAATTAAGTCCAGTAAAATCAACAAAATCCGCAGCGTTAGTTAAGGTAGTACTTTGATAAGCTCCTCCATTCAGGCTGATATTATATGGCCCAACTCCCGCTACATCAAGAGTGACACGGATAACGAACCCACCTTCCGGCGCGGCACATTGATTCATTATGACTGCAGATATAACCGGTTCTGGATCAGTGGCGATTACTATATCTATTTGATCAATACAACCACTGGCATCCCGGGCGTATACATCCCAGTCTGTATTCACCGCAGGGTCTAGCTCTGCATAATTGCTGGCAGTATAATCACCAGCAACCGGGGCAGCACCATCCTGAACAAAAGCATAAGTATAAGGACCAGTACCTCCACTTGCCAAAACGGTTACCTGGGCATCTTCGTTACAATTGCCATTGTTATTATCTACCAAAGAAAGGTTAACAGGAAGTGGCTCAAGAATTCTGAAAGCATAGGTATTGGAACAGAAAGGAGCAGTATCCTCTTCAAAAAGCAATACATAATCTCCAGGAGGTATATTGTTGATATTTATTACCGGGGTTGGACCAGGTCCTGCAGCGCCAATCACAAAACCGGAGTAAGGCGCTCCAAGCGGATTGTTCGTAAGCGACTCTAATACGCTATAATTGATTCTATTCACAGAGGGGTCGTACCCTTCTACCTGGAAGGTGATACTTCCATTGGTGTCTCCGGAACAAGTGACGTCCGTTACGGTAGGCGTTGCAACTACATCTATGGCAGATAGGGTCGGAATGGTTACCTCCACATAACTGGAGCACATAGTACCGTCATCTACTGCCTGGAAAATATAGGTTTGGCCAGCATTAAGACCATTAAAAGTGGCTATTTCTTCCAGTGGACCACCCGGAACCACTGTATCCGGTCCTATCGCTGTTCCGTAGATGCTAAAGGTATAACTACCAGAGCCTCCATCGGCAGAGAGTTGTACTGTTCCTCCGGTAGGACAGTCTACAATAGCCGGGGCGGCATCCAGAGTAAGGAAAGGATTGGCACGCACACGAACCGGGTTTTCGTAATATTCGCAGCCATTGGCATCAATGATCCTAACGTAGTAATCACCAAAATCCAGGCCATCAAAGGTTACTGAAGTGGCGGCTGTATTTACAATCGGGTTTGCCCCTGTTACAGGAACAATATTATTTAAATTATCATATAAAGTGTAGGTAAAATTAGCCACACCACCGCTGGTGATGTTAATATCTATTCTACCTAGAATATCTCCTACACCCACGCCACCACAGGAAACATCAACGGGCACTACATTTGCGTCGAATAAAGCAGGATCCGTTAGGGTAACCGTATCCATAAAAGTACAACCCTTTGCATCCTGAACCGTATAGTTATACGGGCCGGCTGCAAGTCCGGTATATACTGTTTGAGCAGTAAAGGGCGATCCATCGAAACTAATCTGATAAGGGGAGATCCCAAAATTCGGATCCACATTGATTTCTACGATCCCATTGGTATCTCCATTACATGTTGGGTCAATGGCAGTAGCCGTTGCCACCGGGTTAACTGCCGGGGTTACGGTTATAATATTCGATTCCGATACACATCCCTGATTATCCGTCACCCTGAACTGATAGGTGCCTGCCACTGAGGTGGTATATGGGAATCCTGCACCATAAGCAACGTATCCGGCACTATTTATGTCTATTTCATAGGTAAAAGGAGCATAACCCGGACCTACATTCAGATCAATTACGGCATCTGGGGAACCAGTACAATCCAGATCCTTGTTCAGGACAGCATTGGACGTTAATTCAGGGGCAATAGTGAACAATACATCATCGGTACATCCGTAAGAATCCGTCACCGTAAAGGTGTAATTCCCCGGGATCAGATCTGTAAACGTATTCGATGTTTGTGTGGGCCCGCCATTAATACTGTAAAAATAAGGGGCTTGTCCGCCGGCAGCACCTACTACTATGGTGGCGAGGCTGGTGGATGAATAGCAAAGATCAGAAGTCGGATCTATACTCGCAACCGGATTGGCCGGAGCAACAATATCAAAAGTATCTGTAACGGTACATCCGCCAGAGTCAGTGACACTGATGGAATAGGTTCCCAATTGGCTGAGTCCAAAGAATGAATTCCCCGCTTGTGGTCCCAATACTGTCGTATCGGGTTGTTCTAATTCGTAGGAGTAACCGCCCCATCCATCTGTGGCAGTTATTGTAACACTAGCATCTGTATTACAGGTTAACGGAGACACTACAAAGGTAAAGTCTAAAGGAAGTGCGGGTTCAGTTACCGTTATTGTATCTGTAGCCGTACAATTTGTGGTCTCATCTGTTACAACAATGGTATAATTTCCTGCTATCAGGCCTGTTAGGTTGATCGTGGCAGCAGACTGTCCTACAACAGAAGCTCCTCCATTTACAGAATAAGCGTAGGTACCGGAAAAGTCAGTTACAGTAAAATCAATAGCTCCGTCTGCAGCGCCAACACAGGAGGCGTTATTTACCAATACCCCGGCTACTTGTACTTTTACAACAGGGTTTACTGTATAATTCTCATCGTAGGTACATCCATAGCTGTCAGTTACCCGGAACGTATAGGTATCTGGCGCAAGGCCTGTAAAAACATTGCTAGCCCCGTTATTCAAAGCAGCAGGGGCAATAATTTCATACGTAATGGCTCCTATTCCATCGGTTACGGTAAGTGTAACGTCGGAGGTTTCAGTCGGGCAATTTGCAGGTGTGGCTGCAAAAGAGATGTCGGTTGGCGGATCCAGCGGCGGGACTACGGCATTGGCCGTTACAAAAGTACAACCGTTACTATCCATCACAGTAATGGTATATGAACCATCTGTCAATCCGTTAAAAATATTGGAAGCCCCAAAATTAACGCCATCAATACTATAGGTGTATCCCGGAGTACCACCTGTCACATTTTGCGCCTCAATAGTAGCTGTCTGTAAACAGGTATAAATCTGAGTAACTACAGCATCCGCATTAATAGGATTTGGTGATGTAAGGGTTACGCTACCCGCATAGGTACATTCTTTGCTATCCTGAACGATATAATTATAAGTACCGGCAGCAAGGTTGGTATAGACTGTTTGATTGGACAATCCAGCACCATCAAAATCTACCTGGTAAGGAGCCGTTCCAAAGGCAGGATTGATCAGGATCTCAACGGATCCATCTGTACTACTATCACAACTTGGATCTATCGCATTGTGCGTGGCAACCGGATTGGTAATAGGAGCTACATCAATGGTTGTTTGAGCCGTACAGCCTTCATTATCTGTAATAAGGAAGGTATAAGAACCATCTACGGCAGCAGTATACGAAAATGTATTTCCAACAACAGCTGTACTGATACCACCATTTACCTGGTATGAATAAGGTGCGTATCCGTTATTGATAGTAATGTCTATAATTGCATCTGGAGACGCAGTACAATCCAATTCTTTGGTCAACACACCTGAGACCGTAAGCTGAGGCTCTATAGTAATGGTATTTGAAGTTGCTGTACACCCATAAGAATCAGTTACTACAACGGTATATGCGCCAGGCGTTAGGCTTGCGAAAACATTCGAACTTTGGTTTGCCCCTCCGTTAAGACTATAGGAATATGGAGCTACTCCACCGGCAACATTCGCATTGAGGGTTACTCCGGTCCCAGGATTATAACACAGATCAGTTGCCGGATCAAGTGTTATTGTTGGATTAGAGGGCGCAGTAATGCTAAAAGTATCTGTCACAGCACATCCACCAGAATCTGTGGTGGTTATGGTATAGCTTCCTGTTTGAGTTAGACCGGAGAAAAAGTTGCTCCCCTGAGGCCCTAAAACAGTAGTGTCTGGTTGTTCTAATTCATAAGAGTACCCTCCCCATCCATCGGCCGCAGTAATCGTAACTGATGCATCAGAGGCACACGTTAGAGGTGTAGTGGTAAAAGTAAAACTAAGTGGTGCTGCAGGTTCTGATACAGTAATAGTAGCTGTAGCTGTACAATTGGTGGTTTCATCCGTGACAACTATGGTGTAGTTGGCCGCAACAAGCCCGGTAAGATTGATAGTATTTGTTGATTGGCCGGTAACAGCAGTGCCTCCATTAATGGTGTAGGAATAGGTGGTACTGAAACCGGAAACATTATAGGACACCTCACCATCGGCACTTCCAACACAAGAAACATTACTTACCAGGGTACCCGTAACCTGAACAGGAACCACAGGGGTTATGGTATAATTTTCTTCATATATACAACCATTGGCATCGGTCACCCTAAAGGTGTAAGTATCAGGACTTAGGCCTGTAAAAAGGTTACTTCCGCCGTTGTTTACCAGCGCTGGTGCAATAATTTCATATGTTAAAGCACCTGTGCCGCCTGTAACGGTTAGGGTAACATCTGATGTTTGGGTAGGACAGTTGGGCGAGGTTGCAGCAAAAGAGATATCAGTAGGTGGATTAAGCGGAGCTACTACAACAGTGTTGGTTACAAAAAGACAACCATTAGCATCTCTTACAGTGATACTATAAGTCCCATCGGCAAGTCCGGTAAAAGTTTCTGCTCCCGCTCCCGCAAAGAAATTCACACCATCAATACTGTACTCATAGGGGGCATTTCCACCAGTGGTGCCTTGCGCCTCAATGGTTGCATCTTGAAGACAAGTATAGGGCTGTATTATAGCGGCTGTAGCCGTAACACTATCTACCGGGCCACTTATAGTGAAGGTCTCAATAAAATCACAGGTATCTGAGCCATTTGTTTGGGTCAGAGTAAGCGAGTAATTGCCTTGTCCTAGATTTGTAAAATTACCTGAACCATTAGATGCAGTAGAGCTGTCTGGATAGGTCAGGGTGTAAGAAAGTGTATAGCCGTTACTATTGATAATATTTACAGAAACGGAACCGTCTGCCGCACCAAAACATAATTCATCTACTTGATTAATGGTATAGTCAACCGCTGGTTCAATAGTGATTGTTGCAACATTGGAAAGCTCCCAACAGTTGTTGGCATCCACTACAATAAAGACATAATCGCCTTCTTCGCCATTGGTAAACGAAAAATCGTTCTCAACTTGAAATTCCGAACCCGGAATATCCGATATGTCCGAATATGTGGTTACACCATTATAACTCCAAATGGCATACACATAATCTGGATTTGGGAAACCACCGGAACCAGTTACGGTAATTGTACCATCCAAACAATCGATTGGTTTGGTAGTTACAGCAGTTGCAGCAAGATCTGTTACGTCATTGATAGTAACCTGCTCTGTAAGGTCACAACCATCGTCCGTTGTTACTCTTACATCATAAATACCATCATTTAAGTTCTGGAAAGTATAATTATTGTCAGTACTCGGGCCGAATGTATCAACCGTTACGCCGGCTTGAGAGATTTCGTAATAGTATTGTGGCTCAACATCGAGAACAGAAATCGAGATTTCCCCCAAACCATTACAGTCAGTATCTCTTGTTGTAACATCTACCTGAAAATCTCGGGTTAAGACCCCTATGTCTTCTAATCTAAAAATACAACCATCGACAACCCCTTGTTGACGCATTTCAACTGAATAGGCGCCATTGCTTCCTATTGTAAAACTTGGCCCGTTATTAGCGCTGTAAGGCACAAGAATGTTACCGTTGGTTGCATCCAATAATTGATACTCATAGTCAGCCGGCATGTTGGTAACAGTAATGTTACCCGGGGTAGCACAGATAAGGTCTCTTGTATTGTACTGAGGATCTAATGGGTTCTTAAAGATGTTGAAATAGAACCTTGTAAAACATCCGTTTTGGTAATTGATGATCAGGCGATATTCACCTGGATCTGAAGCTAAAAAGTCAGTTCCGGCTCCTACATTGCTCCAAGTACATCCTGAATTCTTGTTGGCACAATCCGCACCTGCTGTGGCACAACTGGCGGGATCTAGTTGCTCCCATTCAATGCTATCGGCATCCGGGATATTAATTGAAATAAGTTCGGTATCATTTAATCCACACAGGAATATTTTTGGCAATAATTCTCCATCATTGGGACATGTAACGATCTCTCCCTCCACTGTATTAGTGGTATCATTGATCAGGTCTATGATAGGATTCGTCTGGGTAGCCCCAAAAGGCTCTACAGTAATGATCTCCTGGAATCCTTTACAGGGATCAGCTATTATCTTATCAACGATATATATTCCAAGATCTGTAACCAATTGGGTGCTTGGGTCATTATCAGGATCTCCATCATCAATAAGGGTATCCCCCGCATCAATTAGGCCATCCTCATTTTCATCCTTATACCAGACATAGGAATCAAAATTATCCCCGGCGTCTAACAATAAATTGTCTCCACAGAGTTGTACGGTTCTGCTATAATCACAGCTTTCAAGGTCATCTAATAAGAAATTGGTAGCACCCGGCGTTACAAATCCACAAGCATCAAAATCTGACACACTGGGGTCATCTGTAATCACATTATTATTAATTACTCCCTGATATGTAGAAAATGCCTGATTGGCTATCTGGTCCGTACACGCATCCACAAAATCAAAACAATTTTCTGCAACACGCACCCTTAGCCTAATTTCTCTTAAAGGGTCGCCTTCTTCTACAATATTATCCGGGATATTAAAGGCTATTTCGTGACTTACAGGATCGTATACATAGGTAACCCCGCCTGGCAACACGAGATTAGATTCATCTATAATAACATTAACAGGTAAGATGTCTCGTAAGACATAGTTAGTAGCGTCATCATTCCCTATGTTTTGAAAGGACAATACGTAATCTAACAATTGACCCAGATTAACACCCAACCCGGTAATATCATTTCCGGCAATATCTTCCACCTTTTTCTCTACCACAATATTGGGTTCAATGATCTCAATATTAAAGGAGTTAAAGAAGGGGTAATACTGATCACCACTAGAGGTAAACCGCAGCGTAGCAGCAGTTTCTGAATTAGGAATTATTGAGTTTCCGGGGTTGTTCAATAAGAACATGTCTGTATCATACCCCAGCGTATTAACGCTATTTGGGTTTCTATTAGTTGTTATGGCACCATCTAATGTGATATTACTGTTAAAAAAGTTGTTAGCGGGATTTACGCCATTACTGATATTCGTGAATCCTGGAACGGTAGCAGAACTTATGCGCATTCTGTCTCCCGTGATTCTGTTATCTCCTTCTAAGGCCGCCGCCCCTATATTGGCACGTACAGGCCCTGCGGGGATGGTATTAAATCCGGTATAGTTGATATCTACGGTGGGGTTAGCACTACGTACCCTTGCAAATCCGTCAAAAGTGGTGATTAATTTCCCTGTAAGGGTTGGATTTTCATACACAATAATAAGCGTCCAACCAGCTGCGGCACCTCCGCCGGGGGATAAAGACCCCACTACAGACCGCACATTGGCAATGGTATAATCCCCCGTGGGGTCTGCCATTGGAGTCAATAATGCTGTTACATCTGCATAGCAGGCATATGGACTGTTTTGTGTTACGGAAGGGTCTCCACTGGTGAAACCATCGAATAAGACCTCATCAGCCACTACGTCTACATAGGCACCACCAGGCACCATTAATTTTACCTGGTTAAAATCGTTTTGACGGTTGGTTCCAAGTGCCTGTCCGGCCTGTTCACTGGGATAAGTCGCGGACCAATAGAGTCCGGCGTACCGGATAAGGTTACAATTGGCATTTGGAAACGTAAAAGTGGCAGTGCTTGAACTAAAAGTTGTTGGGTCGCTATCTACATCAATATATTGCTGATTTAGCCAGTCGTTATAGGTAGATGAGTTGCCCGTCGCATTATAAGGGTCCTCAGGCTCGGTATTACCTGTCCCTCCATCTCGGTTAACGATATTGTTGGCAACAAAAGTAAGATCACCCTTGATGTTATTCTGATATCGAATCTCAAAGGAGTTAAACTCTTGTGAAAAGCCCAGATATGAAAAAAGGACTAAACAGGCCGCAAGTATTTTTTGGGTAAAGTTAGGTCTCATTTATGCTATTAGATTTGGGGTGACACGCATGATCCACATCTTGTCGGTATATGCGTCGTTTATTTTTGAGTAGTAAGAAACCAAAGCGTTGTTCCAGGTATTGTGCTTTTTTAAATATACGTAGCGGTATTTATTGATAGGATTTATAAAAAATCCGGCACTTAATCCTCTGGAATTCAAAAGTTTTACAAATCGTGTGGCGTTCTTTGGATTTGCAAAAACATTGGCAATAATATAATAATCTGTGATTCCCTGAGAGCGTTCAAATTCTTGTTCTTCAGTGGCATTGCTGGCAATATTATCTTGCGCTACCACATTCTTCTGGAGCACATCGGTTCCAAATTTTGAAGATTTCTCTTTGATCTTATTGGTATTGGCCACATAGGCATCATTCCTATATCGATTATCCACATTCATGATCCATAGATCACCAGAGTAGTTCCCACCAAGCTTGGATCGATATGCATTTTCAGCTTCTTTCCAGCTATTGTATCTTTTCAGATAGACATATTTTAATCCGTTGCTTGGGTTGTCAATATAATTGGCAGGAAAGCCTTCATCTTTCATCGCATCTACGAACTTGTTCAGGTAATGCTCATCTTGATAAACATTAGCTACCACATAATACCCGTCTTCAACACCCTGAAGGTCTCTGAATTTTCTACTTTTTACTCCAGACGAGGCCTGAGTTTGCTGAGTCTTCTCTTGCTTTGTAGAAATTTGTGCAACAGCATCTCTGGTTTGTTCTTTACGAATAACCGGCTCGGGATCTTTCTCCTCTACGGGTTGTTTGTTAAATTCTTTCGGATCAATAGATTGTTGGGCCAGGGCCGATTTATCATTGTTCAGAAAATACTCCACTTTTGCTCTTTCTTCAAGATCAGGGCGTTTTCCATTGGTCTCATTTCGAACCATTCTCATCACGCGTTCAAACCTGTCTTCAAGATCTTTTTGGCGGTTGTTTTCCAGAGAATCTTGTCTGTACATTAACTCAGCCAGAATAGCATCGTTTTCCGTAAGACGACGTTTCAACTCTGCTATTTCTTCATCTTTATCACTTAAATTTTCTTCTGTAAGCGGTTCTTTCTCTTCCTCATTTTGAGCAAGGGCCTCTTCACTGTCTTCCAGCATTACCCTGTCTTCGGTAAGGTTTGGAGTAAAGGAATAAGCAAAAGAGATCTCATGTGTCAACCCAAAATTATCGAAGGTATTAGACAATCCTTTTTCCATGGTATACCCTATGGAAACACGTTTGTTCAGGTTAAAACCAACACCGGCTGAAGCACCGTAAAAACTATCGTACCCACCTTGTACCCATCCTAGTTTAGGAAGGTCAAAAATTAGATTACCACCAAGAACAAAGTCGTCTTGCCCTACCTTTCTTGCTCTTGCAAGCGGCATGAGTCGGGCATTTTCCATGATCCCGGAGGCATTTTCAAACTGATGGGTATATTGTAAATGTCCAGAGTATGTTTTGTCCTGAAAATCTGAAACAGATTCATTTGTTTTTAGGTTGTAATCAAATAGATTTTCAGCAAAGAGTCCGAAATCAAATTTCCCGTAGGAGATGTTAAATCCGGGTTGAAAGGACAATAGTGATACATCCTGAAATCCGTTTAGTAATGGATCAATCTCTACAGGATTGGCCCTGTTCTGATCAAAACCACTGTTGTAGTAAGACAGGTTGGCGCCAAAAGTAAAATTACTCTTATCGCTTAGTTTAATTCCGTATGCATAATTGGCCAGTACTCCGTAATTACTCACGATCCCTTCCCGTTGGGTATATAGACTCAGACCCAGACCCGTGCGATCATCCATTCTACCGCTATAGCTCAGAAAATAGGTTTGATTGTTATCATCGAATGTTACTGATTGATTTCGGTGTAGCAGGTTGATATACGACTTATTTTCCCTCACTGTAGAGAATGTAGGATTGATCAGGAACCGGTTAAACTTTAACAGGTTTTGCGAGGGTACGTCATATGTGATAAAAGGGTTCTCATCCTGAGCATGAACGCTAAAGAATCCCATAATACATAATAACAATAAAAAGAGTACTCTTGGTTTCATTGGTTTGGTTAACGTATAACGGTAATAGTACCTTGTTTAAGGACCTCCGATGAATTTCTAATTTTATAAAAGAACACCATGTTCTGTTTTGGAAAAGCAACTGATGATGAAGGCCAGGTATTCTGATAATTAAATTCGTTTATGATCTCTTCACCTTTTTCATTGTATATGATCACGTTTACATCGGGCTTATACGAATAGGAATTTGGAATGATCCATTGATCATTGATCCCATCGCCATTTACCGTGATCACATTAGGCACTTTGAAAGTGTCCAGATAGGTCACACTTAGGTTTCTGACAACCTGGCAATTTCCTATCGTAGCGATCAGAACATAATTTCCTTCTTCAGTAAATGTCATGGAGGAAGCTGTGCTCATTTCAATATTATTGCTGTCTAACCATTGGTAGCTTGCACCTCCTGATGCGGAGACTGTTCTTGAGCCTCCTTCCGGGATGACAACATCGGCAGAAGGATCCAGGGTTATAAGATCTTCATCCAGTGGATTTATATTGATTTCATTGGAAAACAACGGGCATCCATTTCTCATTAATACCAATTGGTACATACCGTTTTCAGTTACTGTAAGATCAGTGCTGGTTACCCCTAGATCTGTTCCGTTTCTGTTCCAGGTAAATGTCTCTCCGTTTAGATCCGTGGCAGTACTAATGGTAATAGGTTCAGAAGGCCCGCAACTTACAAGACCTGTACTGCTGATCGTCAATGTCTCATTGACTAAAAGTTGAACAGATACATTGTTGGAGGTGCTTGAATACGTACTGATAGTCCCGTCTAACACATAGGTTCCATTTTCTGCCGGATCGGTTAAACTGATGGAGCTGCCTGTGGCACCGGCAATAATGGCGCCGTTAAGCTTCCATTGATATGAAAAATCAGTGAGAATAGAGGCGGTAACATCGGTCCTGTTTCCCCCGGTATCGACCGCATTTATGGTCGTCACTTCAAGAACTATTGAAGTATTTTCACAGGCCGCATAGGAAGTTGCGTAATCTATCAGTATCTCAAAAGAGGCAGGAGTGACAACCGCGGTACTTTCTGAATCTAAGGAGGTCGTAGCACAAGCGCCGCCGCTTAAAGTAACTCTTGCAAAATAGGTTCCTGTTTCTGTGTCGTTTACCAAAAGGCTTGAAGCGGTAGCGCCGGCAACCGGACTACCATCTTTATACCATTGATAGGTAGGGGAAGTCGCATCTGTACTTACACTTAGCGTCGTATCCTGCCCAGGGAGCAGTACTATATTGGCAGGGTTGTCTCTTGTAACCGTAAAATCGCCCGCATTGGTAATGGTCACTGGGGCAGAACGCTCTATACAGGCACCCGGGCCGAAGATCTCTACTTCATAATCACCTTCAAATCCGGGACTTGAAGCATCTACCGTATATATATAATTATTAGATGATGGTATAACGGTGCCGTTCCGGTACCAGGTATAGGTAAGACTGGCATTGTTTATATTCGCTTCCAGTGCCATGGTTTCCCCACTACAAAGTGCGGTTTTGGCAGGGGGATTAATTGCTACACCAAGACTTGTTCCTGTGGTGACATCAATAATATTCGAGAGTGTATTTCCGGAACCGGAACAGGCTCCATAATCGATTTCTACATTATACATTCCAGAAGCAGTGACTGTAATGGATTCTGATTTCTCAGAGAGTGGGGTTCCTGATCTATACCAATTATACTGAAAGGTATTTGCATCGGTTAATCCGTAAACTTCTAAAGTGATGGAATTTCCATCACACACTTCTGCGGTTCCATCTCCAAAGTCAGTTTGTCCCTGTGGCCTTATGGTAAGCCCGCTATTCACCCCAATGTAATACATAGGGTATGGAACGGAAGCTGGTCCGGTTACGGCCGGACTCGTACTACGAACACGTAATCTGTAATTTTCACCTCTGGTATCAGCAGGAACGGTAAATTGTATGTAAAAATCAAATACGACATTTTTAGTTGCATCTCTTGCAAGTTCCACAGGGCTACTGAAATCTCCATCAGCATCAGATAATTCAAGAATAAATTCGTTATCGGTATTTACTAAAGGCGGGTTCCATGTAAAACGAACCCAATAATCGTTAAAAGAAGCAGAGGCACACGCCCTGTTCCAGGCAGTGGCACCAGCTGGTGGTGTTTGATTAGGAGATGCCACAGGCGCATTGAGCACTTGGGCATGTATACTACCCAGACCTAGTAGGAAGATCGGGAGCACAAAAAATTGTACGATGTAGAATAATTTTGTTTTCATAAGCGAGTGTAGTTTTGGGGGACTACAGTGGTGGCATCTCATTCTATATCCACCATTTTTTCTCATCCCATATAGTATTCAATAACAAATATGTCATATAATTGCCGCCACAAGAATTTAATGTTGTAGGCACAATTAAATATGTTGTGAAACGGTACTATTTGTATGGATAGGCTTTTTAATAGGTCTTATACTCCCATTTTTCGTAACTTTGCGGCTTCAAAACGCGGGTAATGAGCGAAGAAAAAAAAGCGCTGAATTTTATAGAACACATTGTTGAGGAAGATCTTTCAAACGGATTTCCAAAAGATCAATTGCGTTTTCGTTTTCCGCCAGAACCAAACGGATATTTACACATTGGGCACGCAAGCTCCATTTGTCTCAATTTTGGACTGGGATTGAGGTATGATTCGCCTGTGAACCTGAGGTTTGATGATACCAATCCCATCAAAGAAGAAAAGGAGTTTGTAGATGCGATTAAAAGTGATGTGGAATGGCTGGGGTATGTTTGGGAGGACGAGTGCTACGCTTCTGACTATTTTCAACAATTGTACGATTGGGCGGTAGAACTTATCAAAAAAGGTAAAGCCTATGTGGATAGCCAGACCTCTGAGAATATGGCCTTACAAAAGGGAACACCAACGGAACCGGGAGTCAATAGCCCATTTAGAGACCGTAGTATCGAAGAAAATTTACAGCTTTTCGAGGGGATGAAAGATGGCAAATTCGAGGAGGGAAGTCATGTTCTAAGAGCTAAGATAGATATGGCGTCCCCTAATATGCTGATGCGTGATCCTATTATGTATCGCATCCTGCACAGGCCGCATCATCGTACAAATACCGATTGGTGTATTTATCCGATGTACGACTGGACACATGGGGAAAGCGACTATATTGAACAAGTTTCCCATTCCTTATGTACCCTTGAATTTGCACCACACCGGGAATTGTATGATTGGTTCTTAGATCAGGTCGTTGTTGAAAATAAACTAAGTCCGAAACAGCGCGAATTTGCCAGAAGAAATCTGAGTCACACCGTAGTAAGTAAACGAAAGCTTCTTCAGTTGGTAGAACAGAAGGCTGTAAAGGGATGGGATGATCCTAGAATGCCGACCATATCGGGGCTGCGAAGAAGAGGATACACGGCTGAATCCATAAGAAATTTTGCAGACACCATTGGCATAGCCAAAAGAGAAAACCTGGTCGATGTTTCGCTATTGGAGTTTCACGTTAGAGAACACTTAAATAAAATTGCGCCCAGGGTCATGGCGGTCCTGGATCCGGTTAAAGTGGTAATTACTAACTATCCCGATGGAAAATACCGAATGGTTGAAAGCGGAAAATAATCCGGAGGATGAAACAGCAGGAGAAAGAGAAGTACCGTTTTCCAGGGAGATCTATATTGAGAAAGAAGATTTCAGGGAGGAGGCCAATCGAAAGTTTTTCCGGTTAAAACTCGGGGGTGAGGTGCGACTTAAAAATGGGTATATTATAAAGGCGGAAAGTTGTACCAAAGATACAGAGGGAAAGGTGGTGGAGATACAATGTACCTATGACCCTAAAAGCAGGAGCGGAAGTGGCACAGAAGAAAGTTTGCGAAAGGTAAAAGGAACGCTACACTGGGTATCTATTCCTCATGCTATACCGGCTGAAGTTAGATTGTATGACCGATTATTTACGGATGAAGCTCCGGATTCGCACAAAGACAAGGATTTTATGGAATTTGTGAATCCGGACTCACTAAAGGTAATTACCGCTTTTGTAGAGCCAAGCCTAAAAGACGCACAGATAGGAGATCACTTTCAATTTCAACGCTTGGGGTATTTTAATATAGACGTTGATTCAAAACAAGATAAGTTGGTTTTTAACAGAACCGTCCCCCTAAGGGATACCTGGGCAAAAATAGAGGAGAAATCATAAAATAGATAATATCTATTAATTTGATTATAACAATAAGTATATTAGATTAAACTATGCTTAAATAGGGCATTGCAGCACTATTATTTTAATATAGAAGGTAACTTTCCTTGTTGACCAAAGCAAACTGGCATTAGAAGTGTTTAAAATCGTTTTTCACGAATTTATGAAGGACAAAATAAAAAACCTGAAGTTTTTAAACTTCAGGTTTTTTTAGGTCGCTGATATTTGTTTATTTCTTTCCTTTCGGAGTTGGATTATCTTTTTTCATCGCCTCTCCAATCATATTGCTTGCAGTAAAAGAAGCAACCATATTGTTCAGCATATCACTACCTGCCTGAGGTGAGTTAGGCAAGAGAATAAGATTTGTATTGGTTTCTTCTCCAATGGCCTGCAGTGTATCGTAGTGTTGAGTTACCACAATCAATGCAGACGCCTCCTGAGAATTGATGCCTACTTTGTTCAGCACCTCAACAGACTCTTCCAGTCCACGCGCAATTTCGCGCCTTTGATCGGCGATCCCCATTCCCTGCAAGCGTTTACTTTCAGCCTCGGCTTTGGCTTTTTCAACGATCAGAATCCGAGCTGCATCCCCTTCAAATTGTGCCGCTATCTTTTCTCTTTCAGAAGCATTAATTCGGTTCATAGCTGCCTTGACCTGAGAATCCGGATCAATATCAGTAACCAGGGTTTTTATAATGTCATATCCATAATCGAGCATGGCGTCTTGTAGTTCGCTTTTTACGGCATTGGCAATGTCGTCTTTTTTCACAAAGACATCATCCAATTTCATTTTAGGAACCTCCGCCCGAACCACATCAAAAACATAGGAAGTAATCTGTTCGTGGGGAAAATCTAAAATATAAAAGGCTTCATAGACCTTACTTCTAATAATTACATATTGAACGGATACTTTTAGTTTTACAAACACATCGTCTAATGTTTTTGTTTCCACGATCACATCTAATTGTTGGATCTTCAGACTTACGCGTCCGGCGATCCTGTCCACAAAAGGGATCTTCATTTGTAATCCTGAATTGCGAATGCTTTGAAAACGGCCAAAACGCTCAATGATGGCTGCCGATTGCTGCTTTACAACAAAGAAAGACAGTAAAAGGACAATGAATGCGAAAAAGAAGATCGGTATTAAAATATAACTTCCCATAGAATTGATTTAGTTAATGATTAAAAATTAAGTGTACCTAATAGGTCGGTAATAATACTAAATTGTTACAAGACCATGCCGAATGTCTGCGAAAATTCCCTCGATAATCGATGTCCGAAATCTAAGGAAGTCGCTCTAAGGCAATTTGAATTCTCTTTATACTTTCTTCTTTTCCAATAAGAGAGAGAATATCGAATATATGGGGTCCTTTTAAAGCTCCAACAATCACCAGGCGCAAAGGCGCCATGATCATCCCAAAGGAAAGTTCTTCTGCCGTGATCCATGCTTTGACAACCGACTCTAATTCGTCCGACTCAAAGGAGGGGGTTGTCTCCAGAATCTTTTGCAGTTTCGTGAGAATTGAAGGTGTTTGCTCCTTCCATTGTTTTTTTACGGCTTTTTCATCATACTCTCCGGGTGCTTCAAAGAAATAGGAGCTCAGATCCCATAGGTCGTTTACAAAATTGGCGCGTTCCTTTACCAAAGAAACTACTTGGTTATATATGCTATATTTAGGGATCTTGCCAAAGTGGTATTCCTTTCCTGAACAATGGGAAAAAAAAGTTCCGCCAGCCCCTCATCAGATTTTTGCTGAAGATATTGATGGTTGTACCATTTGGTTTTATCCGGATCAAATCGTGCACCGGAATTGTGCACCCGCTCCAGAGTAAAAGCTTCAATAAGTTCATGTAGGGTATATAGTTCTTTTTCATCTCCTGAATTCCATCCGAGCATCGCCAGAAAATTAACGACTGCTTCCGGGAAATAGCCGGCTTCTTTATAGCCTGCAGAGGATCCCCAGGAAAGCGGAAAGACAGGAAAGCCCATTTTTTCACCATCGCGCTTGCTTAGTTTTCCTTTTCCCGTTGGCTTCATAATAAGGGGTAAATGCGCAAACACAGGCGGTTTCCATCCAAAGGCCTCATAAAGCTGATAATGCAATGCCAAGGAAGGTAACCATTCCTCGCCCCTGATCACATGGCTGATCTCCATCAAATGATCATCCACAATATTTGCCAAATGGTAGGTAGGCATTCCGTCACTTTTAAATAATACTTTGTCATCTAATAAGGAGGCATCAATGCTTATGTCTCCCCGTATCTGGTCATGAAGTCTGATATTTTCCGCATGCGGAGTTTTAAAACGAATAACATGCGGGTCTCCTGCTTCTATCTTGGCCAAGGTTTCTTTTTGGGTGAGAGTAAGTGAATTGGAAAGTTTTTCTCTATTATGCCAATTATAGATAAACGTCTTTCCTTTTTCCTCATGATCTTTACGGTGAAGCTCTAGAGTTTCTGGAGTATCGAAAGCGTAATATGCCTTCCCTTTTTCCACCAGTTCTTCAGCGAATTTTTTGTAAAGATCCTTTCGTTCACTTTGACGATAGGGACCGTATTTGCCATTCTTTACCCGGACCTTCATCAAAAGGGATCCCACACCAGTTCAAGGCATCAATGATATATTGCTCCGCCCCTTCCACATACCGTATGCTGATCCGTATCCTCTATTCTCAGGACAAAAGTACCTCCATGTTTTTTTGCAAATAAATAATTAAAAAGCGCAGTACGAACTCCCCCAATGTGTAAGGGCCCAGTAGGACTTGGCGCAAAGCGCACTCGGACATCGTTGTTCATAGAAAAATTTATAGAAACAAAGATAGGCTGAAGCTATCGAATGCCAAAGGTATCCCGAATCAATTCCATAGGTGGAATTATTCTTCCGGAAATACAATGGCAGCTAGGCAGGTTTCATAGTCTTGGGGATGCGTTTGTTCATAATCCTGAACCAAAGGGGCGGGATTAAGAAAGAACCATGGAAGTGGGGTAACCAAATGGCATTTGTGGGGAATCCTCATGACAATCAAGTACCTGATATTTTTTAGACGATATATAATGATGATCGCTATGTCTTGTTAGTTCATACAGGATAATCCGGCCCAACATATGGTTGCTATTCCAGGAATGTACCTCCTTCACACGCTCATAACGCCCGGAAGACAGCTTCTTGCGCAACAGCCCATAATGTTCGATATAATTTACAGTTTCCAGAAGCAAAAACCCTGCAATCGCCGCCCCGATGGCAAACCAAAGGGTAGGCAATCCAAAAAGGAGAAAGATCATAATCAAATATCCGAGCTGTAAAATCACATACCAAAACATGTCATTTTTAAGGGAAAAGAATGATAAATTCTCGCCTCGTAATAATTTTGATTGGATCTTCCAGGCTTTTATAAATTGCCTGCCTACGGAAGTTATCCAGAAGGAATATACCGATTGATTATAACGAGCAGTTGCCGGATCTTCCTCAGTAGCTGCATTTACATGATGTCCGAAATTATGTTCAATGTAGAAATGCATATACAATGAAGGAAGCAACAATAATTTTCCAAAATACCGATCCTTCGAATTGTATCTATGGCCTAGTTCATGTCCCACATTTATTCCATTGGTTCCAAGAACGATCCCCAGAGAAAGCATCAGCCCGATAATTTCATAGGTAGCAAAGGGAGTTTGTGAGAACGTCCAAAGAAAATAAATAAGTAGCCCGTAGACTATGGGAAGATTGGCATAAAGCATCCAGTCAAATACTTTATTGAGAGCTCTTTTCTCTTTGATTTCTGGCGCAAAGTTTCTATTATCTAACGGCAAGAGCGTTTCCAGAATGGGAATTAAGACAAAGGCATAGACCGGTGTAAAATAACACCAGATACCGGCTGCTTGTATGCTAAATAGGGCAGAAAGAGGAATGCTTAAGGCAGCAAGGTATTTTAAATCCTTCATTGTAAGCTTTTTAACAAATTTTTGAGATTCAATTATACCATATCCGGTATCTTGGTATTAAATATAGCGGATTTTGGAGAGTTATAAGAACATTCTACACAAACTGTCGGCGTTTGTTACCAAGTACTACACCACCCAAATGATCAAAGGGGCTTTTGTATTTGTCGCGCTGGCATTGTTGTTTTTACTGGGGTTGCTTGCCCTGGAGTATTTTCTATGGTTAGGAACAACGGCGCGACTTGTTTTACTAATTACCTTTTTTGGGGGAACCCTTTTTTTGCTGGTCAAGTACCTCATAGTCCCTATCGCTTATCTATTTAGATTAAAAAAGGGACTCGATTTAAAAGTAGCTTCCAGGATTATTGGCAATCATTTTCCTGAAGTAGGAGATCATCTCATTAATCTTCTTGATTTAGCAGAGGATAAGCAAAAGTCAGAGTTGTTATTGGCAAGTATCGAGCAACGCTCAAAGAGACTATCCCCAATACCTTTTAACAAGGCAATAAATTTTACTAAGAGTTTGTCATATGCCAGATATATGGTGATTCCTTTATTGATTATCGCGGGCATTGCCATCGCGGGCCAATTGGGGGCCTTCTTTAACTCGTATGATCGTGTGATAAACTATGATATGGCTTATGAAAAGCCTGCCCCCTTCAGTTTCGTGTTATTGAATGGAAATCTTAACGTTCTCGAATCTGAATCATTTACCCTGAATATAGCAACTGAGGGTGAGCTACAACCAGAAGTGGCCTATATAGTAATAGAGGGGAATGAACGATTATTACAGAAGGATAATGGTCAGTTTTCATTTACGTTCAGGGCCCCTATTCAATCGCTGGACTTTTACATAAAGGGGAACGAAACAAGATCAAGAACATATCATTTAAATGCCTTGTCAACTCCATCCATTCAGGAATTCAAGACGTTGTTGACGTACCCGGCATACACACAAAAGGAGTCGGATACCCTTCAGGGAACCGGGAATGCCGTTGTACCGGAGGGGACAGATATCAAATGGTTTATTTCAAGCGCACATACCAGCAAGGTACAATTCGTTTCCATGGATACGGTAGTTTCATTTGAGTATAATGAAGGAATGTATACCTACGAAAGAATTGTAAACAGTGAATTGGCGTACGAAGTAACTACTTCAAATGAGAATATAGAAAATTACGAACGACTCAAATATCAAATAAAAGTTAATAAAGATGCGAGTCCTTCTATTTCTGTGAACGAAGTGCGCGACTCTGTTAGCGGAACATTGGTTTATGAAGGGATTACAACGGATGACTATAAAGTATCTAAGGTGGAACTGGCCTATTATATTGAAAATGAGGAAGATAGGGCAGTATATTTAGAATTGGCACAACCCTGGGATAGAGAATATAGTTTTTCTTATGATTTTCCTTCTGGGATGGACTTAGAAAGAGGTAGGAATTATTCTTATTATTTTTTGGCAACGGATAATGATGGGCTACATGGAGGCAAAATTAGTAAAAGTCAGATTTTTAGCATGGAGATTCTAAGTGAGAGACAGGAAAAGGAGCGCCAATTAGATGATCAGAAGAGACTCTTAAAAGAATGGGACGGTGCCCTGGATAATTTTCAAGAGCAGGAAAAGGTTCTGAGACAGTTAGAGCGCGATCAAAAAGAAAAGAACGTACTGGGTTTTAATGATCAGAAGGCTATTAAAGATTTCCTAAAACAGCAACAACAGCAGGAAGCACTGATGGAAAAATTCAGTAAGCAGTTGAATAAGTCAATGGCTAAGGAAGATAATACAGATCCACTGTTAAAGGAACGGTTACAACGCCAGGAACAGGAAGCGCAAAAGAATGAGCGCCTGCTTGAAGAATTGAAAAAGATATCGGAAAAGTTGGACAAGGAAGAGATGTCGAAGCGATTGGAAGATATAGGTAAAAAGCAACAGAACAGCAAACGAAACCTGGAACAACTACTGGAGCTTACCAAGCGTTATTATGTAACTGAAAAAGCCAGCCAGCTGGCCAAAGATCTGGAGAAATTAAGTGAAAAACAGGAGACCCTGTCTAAGCTCAAGCTGGAACAGGATTTTAATGTTAATGAACAGCAAAGGATCAATGAACAGTTCGATACTATTTCAAAGGGAATGGAGGATCTTAGAAAGGCAAATGCTGATCTAAAGAAACCCATGGACATGGACACTTCGGAGGACAAAGAAAAAGCAGTAAAGGAAGAACTTGAAGAGGCCAGGGATGAATTGAACAAGCAACAGGGATTGGAAGAGGCATCGGAAAGTGCAGAACGGCAAAAGGCCGGAGAAAAAGCGAAAAAAAAGCAACAGTCGGCTGCTTCTAAAATGAAGCAAATGTCAGAGGCTTTACAACAGTCTGCAATGTCAGGAGGCGAAACATCCATGGCAGAGGATGCAGAAATGCTACGACAAATTCTGGATAATCTTCTGATTTTTTCATTTAAGCAGGAATCCCTATACGATCAATTGCAGGAACAGGGCATGGATAGGGGTTATTATACGGGCATAGTAAAGGAAGAGCAACAATTAAAAAGTTTGTTTGAACATGTAGATGATAGTCTTTTTGCATTGTCTTTAAGACAAGTAGAGCTCACTGAGTTTGTAAACGAGCAGATCACAGAGGTATATTATAATATTGACAGGTCACTTTCTAGTCTGGCCGAAGGACAGACCTATCAGGGAGTGTCTTATCAACAATACGTATTGACAGCGGCCAATAATTTAGCAGATTTTCTTGCAAATGTATTAGGAAATATGCAGGAGAACCTGAGTAAAGGAAAAGGAAAAGGACAACCTAATGATGGTTTCCAGTTACCTGATATTATCAAAGGACAAAGTGGCGTTCAGGAACGTATGGAGGGGATGAAGGAAAAAGGTGAAATGGGACAGGAAGGTCAGGATGGAAGAGATGGTATAGAAGGGGATCAAGGAAAGAATGGAAAGGAAGGAAAGGAGTCAAAGGATGGAGAGAATGATGAAAAAGACGGACAAGGGGAGGATAGCGGTGGCAGTTTGGATGGCAATGAAGAGCAATTAAATGAGTTATTTGAAATTTATAAGGAGCAGCAATTAATAAGGGCTAGGCTGGAAGAACAGTTGAATACTTTCATAAAAGAGGCAGATAAACAACTCGCTAAAAGATTGGCGCAGCAAATGGAAGATTTTGAAAAGGAGCTTTTGGAGAATGGGGTTACACAGAGAACTATTGACAGGGCCAATAATATCCGGCAACAATTGCTTAAACTGGAGAATGCAGAAATGGAGCAAGGCGAAAAGGAGGAAAGAGAAGCGGAAGAGGGTAAGAATATTTTCGGGAGACCCTTAATCAGAAGTAAAAACGATAGAATATCAAAAGAAAGTGAATTAGAGTTATTACAAAGACAAGCATTACCTTTGCAGGAATTTTATAAGGACAAGGCAAAGACATATTTTAAGAAGGATGATTGAGATATGTTATGAATCAGAGTTTAGGATCCTTGAAGAGGATAAATATACTGAATGGTTTATAAATGTTATAGAGTCGGAGGGAAATATAGCAGGGGATTTATGTTTTATTGTTAGTACGGATACTAAAGTGCTTGAAATTAATGAAAAGTATTTAGGCCATACAGATTTCACTGATGTTATTACGTTCGATTACAGCAACGGAAAAACTATAAGCGGGGATATTTATGTGTCTTTGGATCGTATTCGTGAAAATGCCACCAAATATAAAGTCGATGCAGATGAAGAATTAAGGCGGGTCATGGTACATGGTTTGTTGCACTTAGTTGGATATACCGATAAGACGGAAAAGGAGAAATCGGCAATGCGGAAGAAAGAAGAAGAAAAATTACAAATGTTCCACGTGGAACAATAGAAGGGTATAATGTTCGAAAAACAGTATGATGTTATAGTTGTGGGAGGTGGTCATGCAGGCGCAGAAGCTGCTGCGGCTTCAGCTAATATGGGTTCAAAAACACTGCTGGTAACAATGAACCTTCAAACAATAGGACAAATGTCTTGTAACCCGGCAATGGGTGGTATTGCAAAAGGGCAGATTGTTAGAGAAATTGATGCACTTGGCGGTTATAGTGGGATTGTTTCTGATAAATCTGCTATTCAATTTAAGATGTTGAATAAAAGCAAGGGGCCCGCTATGTGGAGTCCGCGAACTCAGAATGATCGAATGCGCTTTGCTGAAGAATGGCGCCTGGCTTTAGAGAGGACACCAAATGTTGATTTCTATCAGGAAATGGTGATGGGATTGTTGGTAAAAGGGGAACGTGTTATCGGTGTAAGGACTTCTTTAGGAATAGATATCAATGCCAGATCCGTGATCTTAACGAATGGGACATTTTTAAATGGCCTAATACATATAGGAGAGAAGCAGTTTGGTGGTGGCAGGGCTGGAGAAAAGGGATCTACGGGTATTACAGAGCAGCTGGGTACTTTTGGTTTTGATTCCGGGAGAATGAAGACTGGTACACCGCCCAGGGTGGATGGCAGATCTCTGGATTATTCTAAAATGATAGTCCAGCCCGGGGATTCTTTACCTGAGAAATTCTCCTATTTGGACACCCCATTGCTTACGAGGCAACGGGATTGTCATATGACGCATACCTCGAAAGAGGTACATGAATTATTAAAAGAAGGCTTTGACAGATCGCCTATGTTCAACGGAAGGATAAAGAGCATCGGCCCGCGCTATTGCCCATCCATAGAAGATAAGATTAATCGGTTTGCCGATAAAGAAAGTCATCAGATTTTCGTGGAGCCTGAAGGCTGGGATACTGTGGAGGTCTACGTAAATGGCTTTTCGACCTCCTTACCTGAAGATATACAGTTTAAGGCGCTAAGATCTGTAAAGGGATTTGAGGCTGTAAAATTTTTCAGGCCGGGCTATGCGATAGAATACGATTATTTTCCTCCCACGCAACTCCGGCATACATTGGAGACCAAACTACTTGATAATTTATATTTCGCGGGTCAGATAAATGGCACAACGGGATATGAGGAAGCAGCTTCTCAGGGATTGATGGCAGGGATCAATGCCCATTTAAAGATCAATGATCTTCCTCCCTTTACGCTGCAAAGAGATGAGGCTTATATAGGAGTTCTGATCGATGATTTGATTACCAAAGGGACTGAAGAGCCGTATCGTATGTTTACATCCCGGGCAGAATACAGGACCTTATTACGACAAGACAATGCAGATCTGCGTTTAACACCAAAAGGGTACGCCCTTGGTTTAGCAACGGAAGAACGTCTTAGAAAAATGCAGGAAAAGGAAAAAAAATCAGAAGCATTTATAGATTTCTTCAGGGCTACTAGCTTCACTCCTGAAGCCATAAACCCTATTCTTGAGGAAGTGTCGTCTGCGCCTGTAAAACAAGCAGATAAGATGTACAAAGTTTTTTCCAGGCCTAATGTAACCATGGATCATATGATGCAGCTGGAGGAAGTGGCAAGCTATGTGCAAATGCATTCCTTGGGAAGAGAAGTTATGGAACAAGCAGAAATTCAGGTGAAATATTCTGGCTATATCGCAAAAGAAAAGAACAATGCCGACAAACTACAGCGGCTGGAGAATATTAAAATACCGGAAGGTTTTGATTATACAAAATTAAAGTCCTTGTCCTATGAAGCGCGTGAGAAACTACAAGCAATTAAACCGGTTACAATCTCACAGGCTTCAAGAATAAGTGGGGTTTCTCCAAGCGATATCAGCGTATTGCTTGTATTTATGGGGCGCTAAAAGCATATTGTTCCACGTGGAACAATATAGCTATGTCGGGTTCACTATCGCCAAAAGGAAAGCATAAAATGAAATTCTTTTTATCTACCAGGGATCACGCAGTAACAAAGGAGTCATTTGAATTGCACCATGATGCTAAGTTAGACTTGCTGCAAACGATACCAAAACCAGAAAACTTAGAAAAGTATTATCAGGATGAAGACTATGTTTCCCATACCGATGGGAATAGAACTATGCTTGAAAAAATATACCAACTGGTTAAAAAATATCAACTAAAAAAGAAAGAAACCTGGATCAGGGAATACGCTGATCGGAATGCTAAGATCCTGGATGTTGGAGCAGGAACTGGTTCGTTCGTTAAGTTTTTAAAAGATAATGGCTGGTTCTCAGAAGGCGTAGAGCCAAATTTAAAAGCAAGATCCATGGCTACTGGAAAAGGAGTAAAATTAAGTGCGAGTCTAAAAGATCTTGGGGCTCAAAGATTTGACCTCATAACCCTATGGCATGTGCTGGAACATGTCCCGGATCTGGATAAAAGCATTCTGGAATTCAAAAACAGACTTTCTGAAAATGGGTTGTTATTTGTGGCTGTTCCCAATTTCCGATCCTACGATGCAAAAATTTATGGGTCTTATTGGGCCGCTTATGACGTACCCAGGCACATATGGCATTTCTCACAGAATTCAATTAAAGAGATTTTTTCAAGAAATGGATTTTCCTTGGTGGGGGTAAAACCAATGATCTTTGATGCCTTTTATATCGCACAACTCTCAGAAAAGTACAAACACGGGAAACATCGATTTTTTTCTGCTTTTTGGCAGGGGATGCGTTCAAATCTTCAGGCCCGGAGGACAGGCGAGTATTCATCGCTTCTTTATGTATTAAAAAAGGCTAAATAACCGTTTTGGTGCGCTCTAAGACGGGTTTAGGCATTTGCTATAAAGAGCAAAGGCAAAGGAACAGATGTGGCTCTAAACGCCTCTAAGGAGAGCGCTATAAAATAGATATTTACAATGATAAGTATTATATCTCATAAATTATACTTATAATAGCTTTCTTTTCGATATTAGTACGTACGCCATCTTTTTTAAATATTTTACGTTTTGGAGGGAATCCTTTCTTACTTTTGCCGACCTAAAACAATGATCAAATGAAAAAGTTCTTTATAGCAACAGCGATCTTATTCGCTATGGCCTGCCAACAAGATAAGATTGCTTATGTGGACAATATCCGACTAATGGATGGGTACAAAGAAAAAATAACTGTTGAAGCGCAATTCACGGCGCAGAAAGATGCGTTTAATAGAAAGCGGGATAGTATTTCACAGGTTTTCCAAATTGAGGCACAGCAGATGGAAATTCAGGTAAAGGGGATGTCTCAGGAAAAAGCCCAGGAAACCTATGCCATGCTTCAGCAAAAAGGGCAGCGGATAGGTCAGGAACTTCAGCAGGAAGAGCAGTTGTTGCAAATTCAGGGTCAGGCAGAAATGGATAGCATAATCCAGAAAGTAAAGAAAGAGATTAAGGCATTTGGTAAAGCAAAGGGCTATACATATATCCTTGGTGGCGGCGAAGGTGGAAGCGTTTTATATGGATCAGAATCCAAGGACGTTACCGATGAGATCCTGGCAGTATTAAACAAAGAATCTCAGCCGTTAAACAAGTAAAATCACTCGGAGATTTGCAAGGTTAATATTGCAATAGAAATACGAGAAATACGGCCGGAATCAGATAGATAACGATCGTTTTTGCCCCTTCATAATCCTTGGCAACTCTTTGACCCAATAGTAACATCAATAAAGAAATACAGGCTAATATACTTCCAAAAAAAGCAAAAATACTTTCCCCGTAAACAAGGATCTGAACAAAGCCTATCAAACTAAACAAGCCCGCCAATACCTCCATTAACAATACAACAAAAAGCATTATGGGGACCATATTCTTAAAAGGTGTTTCAGAAAAATGGCCCTTTAACCAACCGAGGTTCCCTTTCCAATCTATTATTTTATCAATGCCACTTTGAAGAAAGGTAATGATGACGAAAAGGAGTAGTATTAAGACGGTAATGTGTTGAGTAATAAATTCCATAGGATACTTTTTTAATTAGGAGGCGCAGCGATCATGCGGCTGATCTGTGCAATAATCTGGTGAGTTTAATAGAAAGATCGGTCAATATTATTTTAGAATTCCCATTTCTCTCGACGTGATAAATGGCTTGTTCCAATTCTTCAATAATTCCCAATATATTATTCTCATGTATAAATGCGGCAAATTTATCGAATTGAAACCCATCTACATGCACCTTCATATAGGCGAGTTCTTCCACCTTATAATTGATGAGCATGGCCTGTCTGAAAACAGCTATGCAGTATTTTAAAAAGTTCTTTTGGGTCTCTCGACCGGTTTTGGCGACTTCCTCACTCCATAAAATAAGTTCATGGATCGCCGCTTTTTTTCCTTTGGCCTTAAAAGCGCTTCGCACCCATTGAACAAACCATTTCTCAAAGATCAATTCTTCAGAATCCTTATTCATAAGCTCGAGAGCCTTATTAAAGTTTCCGTTCGATTCATGAGCCAAACGCTGGGCTTCCTCCCGTTGCACTCCCATATCCACCAGTGCTACTGTAATGGCATCTTCTGGCAGGGGTGGGAAATGCAGGATCTGACATCTGGACCTGATTGTCTGAAGTATTTGTTCCTCATCTTCCGTGATCAATAAGAAAACGGTTTTTTCCGGGGGCTCTTCCAACAACTTCAACAATTTATTAGAGGCTGCGGTATTCACTTTTTCCGCCATCCAAATGATCATAACCTTATACCCACCCTCATAGGATTTTAATGCTAATTTCTTTACGATCTCATTGGATTCATCCACGCCTATTTGGCCCTGTTTTTTCTCTATACCAATACTGCGATACCAATCGAACAAACTTCCATACGGATCCTCCTTTAAAAATTGGCGCCACTCCGCGAGGTAATGACTGCTAACGGCATGACTTTTAACCGTATCTGAATTTGATACTGGAAAGGCAAAATGAAGATCAGGATGTGTAAGCGAATTGCATTTTAGATTGCATGTTTCGTTGCCGGTAGTGTTATCTCCCTGGGAATTATTACAGAGGATATATTGGGCATAGGCGATAGCAGCCGGTAAGGTTCCGGAACCTTCAGGCCCTACAAACAACTGAGCATGTGGCACACGTCCGGAATCGGCGCTATGCGTCAGGTGTTTTTTTATGTGTGGAAGCCCTATAATTTCCTTAAAAAGCATGATTTCAAAGATACAGTTTTTGTTGGTCTGGAAGACCAAATTAAATAAAGTACTGGCTTTACCTACGTTCTTTTATTGGTTACATTTGACACTCTCAAAATAAACAAAAAGATGAAAACCATAGAAGATTTCAATTTCAAAGATAAAAAGGCGCTGGTTCGGGTCGATTTCAATGTACCTCTTAATGCTGAATTTAAGGTAACGGATACGAACAGAATAGAGGCGGCAAAGCCCACGATCTTAAAGATATTGAACGACGGCGGAAGTGCGGTACTTATGAGTCATTTGGGCAGACCCAAAGGACAGATAAATCCGGACATGTCCTTAAATCACATTCGGAACGCGGTTAGCCAGATCCTTGGTGTTAAGGTAAAATTTTCGGAAGCCTGTATAGGGGAAAAAGCGATCAGTGCCGTACACCAACTAAAGGGAGGAGAAGTGTTACTCCTGGAGAATTTGCGTTTTCATGCGGAAGAAGAACAGGGGGATAAAGACTTTGCGGAAGCCCTGTCAAAATTGGGAGATATATATGTCAATGACGCCTTTGGAACAGCTCATAGAGCGCATGCTTCAACAACGATTGTGGCTCAATTCTTTCCTGCGCATAAATGTTTTGGCTATTTACTTGCGAAAGAAATAGAGGCGATCGAAAAAGTGATGCGCACAGGAGAAAAACCAGTGACAGCTATTCTCGGAGGAGCAAAGGTCTCTTCAAAGATCACCATCATTGAAAATATTCTCGATAAAGTGGATCACCTGATCATAGGAGGTGGAATGACCTATACCTTTATAAAAGCCATGGGCGGAGAGGTTGGCGATTCCATATGTGAGGATGATAAAATGGAACTGGCGCTTGAAATCATGGAACAAGCCAGGAAAAAGGGCGTATCCATTCACCTCCCTGTGGATGTTTTGGCAGCTGACAGTTTTAGTAAGGATGCCCAAACCCAAATAGTTTCTGTTAATCATATTCCAAAAGGATGGCAGGGCCTTGATGCCGGTCCGAAGACCCTGAAAATGTTCAAAAAGGTGATCCTTGCCTCTAAAACTATACTATGGAACGGCCCCGTGGGTGTCTTTGAAATGGAAAAATTTTCAAAAGGCACTGTTGCCATAGGCAACTATATAGAGGAAGCCACAAAAAATGGCGCATTTTCTCTTGTTGGCGGAGGTGATTCTGTTGCCGCAGTTAAGCAATTCGGTTTTGAGGATAAAGTTAGTTATGTTTCCACGGGTGGTGGTGCAATGCTAGAAAGTCTGGAAGGAAAGACACTCCCCGGAATTGCAGCAATATTGGACGCCTGAAATCGTTATTTAAGAACAGATCATTGCCTGCAATGAGGGCTATTGAAAGGATTATTTTATTCTTTCAGAAAAAAATTGCATTTTCGTTGACCCCCACGGTTTAAAGAAAGACTATGTATTCATTAAAAAAATGGCTGCTTCTCGGGCTCTTAATGGGATGCACGGACCTGCTTATGGCTCAGGTTACGGACACTTTGGCACCCAAGGAGGGGGAAAAGGCACAGCCGGAAATAACACAAATCTTACTAAAAGATTCTATCAATAACTCCTCAGAAGGCAGTACCACTTTTTTGTTCAACCCAGACAAGACCATTTCTCTAAAGGACCACGAAATGGCCTCAAAATACGACAGCCTGTGGATGAATGAATTGTACGGAAGCGCACAGTCTTTTCAAAGCATGTACGATGAAATAACAAGCGGAGATTCCATGGTGGTTGACAGTCTTTCCATAGATACCGAGCTTTTGAAACAACGCTTGCATGTCCTGGATCAGAAAACCCCATTTAATATATCTTATAATCCTTCCCTAGAATCTGTGATCAAATCATTTTTGATCAGAAAAAGGGACTTAATGGAGCGGATGCTGGTAGCCAGTCAGTTTTACTTCCCTTTATTTGAACAGGAACTAGATAATTACAACATACCGTTAGAGCTCAAATATCTCGCAATTGTTGAATCCGCTTTGAACCCAAGGGCAAAATCGCGTGTAGGAGCCACGGGGTTATGGCAATTCATGTATAGCACAGGAAAGATGTACGACCTGGATGTTAGCAGTTATGTGGATGAACGAAGCGACCCTATAAAGTCGACCAAGGCAGCTTGTCAGTACCTGTCTAAATTATACGATATTTTCGGGGATTGGGACCTGGCTCTTGCTGCCTATAATTCCGGACCCGGTAATGTCAATAAGGCGATAAGAAGATCTGGAGGATATACAAACTATTGGAACATCCGTCGGAATTTACCTCGGGAAACTGCCGGGTATGTTCCCGCATTTTTAGCAACCATGTACTTGTTTGAATATGCAGAAGAGCACGGCTTGAAATCTACTAAAGTGCCACGGGCCTATTTTGAAACAGATACCGTTCATGTTAAAAGGTTGATCACATTCGACCAGATTTCAAATATGGTTGATGTTAGCGTGGAAGAACTTACAGTATTAAATCCGTCTTATAAGCTTAATATTATTCCGAACATTCCAGGAAAAGAGTATTCCCTGCGCTTACCTGTAGGCGAGATAGGGAAGTTTGTAGCAAATGAAGAAGCCATATATGCTTATGTGGAAGAGGAATTAAAGGTAAGGGAAACCCCACTGCCGCAAATGGTAAAAGCAGAAGAGCGGATCCGCTACAGGGTAAAAAGTGGAGACTATCTTGGAAAGATAGCGGAACGTTATGGTGTGCGGGTTAGTCAGATAAAGGATTGGAATGGATTGCGAAGTAATAATCTTCGGATTGGGCAACGTCTTACGATCTTTCCAAGAAAGCCCTATGTAGCTTCAACGACACCCGTTAAATCGGATACTTCGTTGAATAACAGCAATTTAAAAATTCATACTGTAAAGGAAGGAGACTCCTTATGGACCATCTCAAAAAAATATCCGGGAATTACTATTGAAAATTTACGAGAATGGAACGGTATTAGTGGTAATAATTTGTTGCCTGGTACCAAATTAAAATTATGTGCATGTTCCTCTTAATATTTTAGAGCTAACGAACAATTTGGACCTCGGATTTCACTAATTCTGACTCAAAAATCGATGAAACACCTATTTACACTACTGCTTGCTTTATTATTATTTTCTTCATGTAACGACGGACCAAAAAAATCCTATAAACCCGCTTCTATTGGCGGTATTAATACGGTAGGCGTTGTTATTAGCAACGATTTGTGGGAAGGTCCTGTGGGCGACAAATTGCGCGAGTATTTTGCCGCTCCTGTCGTGGGTCTTACCTGGGATGAGCCCATATTCAGTTTAGAGCAAATGCCACAAAAGGTATTTACCGGTACTACAAGGCATCGCAGAGCCGTCCTTTTTGTGGATCTCGATACAGTGAATGTAGCCCATGTAAAAACCGATCTTTACGCCACACCACAAGAGATAGGAGTCATAAAAGGACGAACTCAGGAGGAGATCATAGAGAACATTGAAACGCATGCGGAGGAGATGATACAGGCCATTTCTGCCATGGAATTAAAGGAAACTCAGAAAAGATTCCTTAGGTCCCTGAATAAAGAAAAGATCCTGGAAGAAAAATTTGGGGTAACCTTAAGCCTTCCCTCCATCTATAAATTAGGAAAGCAGGAAGATAATTTCGTTTGGATAGACAGGGAGATCCAAAAAGGGAGCATGAACATCATTGCCTATGATATACCCTGGAACAGCCTATCCAATGATTCCACTTTTGTGACAGATTTTATTCGAATGCGGGATTCTATTGGGGAAAAGTATATTCCCGGTCCGGATCATCCCACAAAGAAGACCTATATGACCACAGAAGATGCTTTCGCACCATATTTTTTTAGAACGGAGATCGATGGAAAAAGAACGGTTGAAGCGAGAAGTATTTGGGATATTGAGAACTACCCAATGGCAGGTCCATTCGTTACCTTTATTATGGATGACGAAAAGAACAACCGTAAATTAGTAGTGGAAGGATTTACCTTTGCTCCTGCTACCAATAAAAGAGATTATATGTTTGAATTAGAGGCCATCATTAGAACCATAAAATTCAAATAAGACCTTAAGAAAAATAAAAGCTCCGTACTTTGAGGTACGGAGCTTTTTAATTTCCTTTAATCAAAAGCAAAGCCTGTAGACAACCTGAATACGAAAGCGTATAAAGTTATCAGCCAAAGGCCAAAACAGAACCAGGAGAATACCTTAAAATACTTTTTAAGGAAGATATTACTCCAGTTTCTAAATGCTTCTAAATAAATTGATTTAATGTGTAAAAATCTCTGCATATTCCTGCCTTTTAATGTTTATCCCAAGGCAAAGATCATTTTCTGATATACAAATAGTATAATAACTAGATGAATAACAGATAAATCGGTTTATAAAAATGCAGAAGCTTGGTAGATCCTACCAAAGGGTCACTTTATCCGATGTAAAGAAAATCACCAAATAAAATCGATCCGTTTCGGTCCATATAATTGTTTGTAACTACTTGTTGTGAATCAATCGAACGCAAAACCTGTGGCAACTCTAAATATGAATGCATAGAGCACTATAACAAGACACCCAAGGCAGAACCATGTAAAAATTTTAAACATGTTACGGATAAAATAGGAGCCTAAGTTTTTAAAGGCTTCCAGGTAAATTTCTTTTAGGAGTAGAATGTGTTTCATAAAGTAAGGATTTAGGCAGTATGTAATAACTGTTTTTATGGTATTAACTTCATTTTTCATTGTTGCGTATCTGCCTATTTCATATTTGTTGTATAGAAGCTGATTCTTGTGGCGAAGCCAGAGACAATCGCAAAATCATCTTGTGAAACAGGCTAACAATTCTTTATAGCCTTCATTAAATTAAAAAGCCATCTTCTCAATTGGGAAGATGGCTTTTTGGGTTGGTTGGTTGATATTTGGTTTACATATTCACTATAATAAATTCTGAACGTCTGTTGAGCTGGTGTTGCGCACTGCTGCATTTAATACTTCCGTTACAGCCATTTAAAAGCTTTTCTTCGCCGTAACCAATGGCGCTTTCAATACGTTTTGGATCAATTCCTTTAGAGATGATATATGCCCTTGTAGATTTAGCACGTCTGTCCGATAGGTATTTGTTGTAATCTGCATTACCTCTTGAATCTGTATGAGATTCGATTTTGATGACCATATTCGGATTTTCCTGCATAACCGCTACCAATCTGTTGAGTTCAGTGGCTGCATCGTCGCGGATATTCGATTTATCAAAATTGAAGAAGATCATATTTAATTTGATCTTTTTGATCCCTTCCTCAAGGACAATAAGATCTTCGAGTTTTTCCAAGGAAACCTCAACGCTGATTAATTCATTGTCTTTGGTAGGCGTATTGAGAACTACTTCAGAATACCCTTCTTTGGTAGTTTTAACGGTATATTTTGTATCGCTGTCCAGATCTTCAAAGACAAAGCTTCCATCCTTATCCGAAATAACTTCTTTTAATTTAATATTGTTCTCATCCAGCAAAGTAACGAGGGCTTCGGGCATGACTTCTCCTGTCACTTGCTCGGTCACAACCCCTTCAATCGCATTTAGATTCAATTCTTCAGGTAATAATCGGGAGAAGGAATAGATATCATCGTCTCCTTTCCCTCCACGTCTGTTGGATGCAAAAAACCCTTTTTGAGTTCCTTCGTTTACGATATAGGAAAAATCATCATTTTTGCTATTAACTGGCTTCCCCATGTTTTTTACCTGCTGGAAACCATTTTCATCGTCAAAGGCAACTTCATAAATATCTAATCCACCCAGGCCAATATGGCCATTTGATGAAAAATAGAGTTTCTTATCACTGATAAAAGGAAACATTTCTTTTCGTTCAGTATTGATTTCTGGTCCAAGATTGCGTGGCTCAGAATATCCTCCGTCTTCTAATACATCAACTACAAAAATATCTGTCTCACCTAAGCTTCCAGGCATGTCAGATACGAAGTAAAGCTGTTTTCCGTCCGGACTTAAAGCAGGATGGCCCGTTGAGTATTCATCACTGTTAAAGGGAAGTTCAGTCGCTTCCGTCCATGCACCATCTACTTTTCGCGACCTGTATATTTTCAGGTTATTCACGCCGTTTTTATCGCGTTTAAGTTTCTTTCCATAATTATTTCTTGTAAAATACATGGTTGTATTGTCTGGAGAGAACGTAACCGAGGCTTCATGATATTTGGTATTGATCTTTTTAGAAAATTTTATAGCGTCTTTTACTTCATTAGATTCATTATTTACCTTGGCTACATAAAGATCTAAATAAGGTTGATCGTTCCACTTATACCGACGTGTACTGAAAAAGGAAGAATCCATTGCTGAGGCAAAAACAAGCTGATCCTCATTGTAGAACATGGGAGAAAAATCAGAATATTTTGAATTTGTACCTATATTCCGAATGGTATATTCTTGTTCAGTGTTTAGGATATTATCGAGGACTTTTTCCTTAGGTGTTGTCCTGGGATCATCTACTGTATAGCGCATCCCTTCCTTCTTTACCTGGCGGTCGTACAGTCGCATCAAACGTTTTGCCCTGGCGTATTTCCCGGTACCCTTAAGACTATGTGCGTATTTAAATATGTTTTCGGCGCTTATTTCATTTTTATAACGATTGTAGAGAATATCATACCAGTGAAAGGCGCGCTCCATATTCGTGTTAAAATAATGAGAATCACCTGCCTTTTGGATGACCTCATAGGTATAATTATCTTCATTATTGGTGAGGAATTGCTCATATAATTCAGCGGCCTCGGCATACCACATTTTGCTAAAATATTGATCTGCTTTTTGCAGCAGTTTATTTGGCGGATCCTTTATAGAATTTCTATTGGTGATTTTCTTTGGCAAGGGTAATGAGGCACTTTCTTGAAGTTGCCTTTTAATTTCTGGAATGGAAACTTCGCCTGGAGTATTAGTTTCATTTTCAATATGCATGACCCATATTTTACCTTCATAATCTCCATTCAACCTAGTATCGGCTGCTTTAAGCACTGCATTCCAATCCTTTGAGTGGGCCAGGTAAACATAGGTTAGTTTTGATTCCGGATTTGCTGCAGACAGTGCATACAACCCCTGCGCACGAAGTTTTTTAACGAATTTGGAAACATTATTTTTATCACCAAATACCCCTGCAACGGCATAATATCCACTTCCTATGGTCGTAATTCCCTCCACAGTTCGGGTGGCGATCTTATAGTTTTTTGGCAGTATTCAGAAATTGTTTGTGTGATTGTAAAGTGGCGGAGAGATTAACTTTTGGAGATACTTTTTTAATTTCCGAAGGGTTATTTTTACTTTTTTCTACATGTAAGATCCACATTTTTTTCTTGTAGTTGCCATCCAGGTAGGAGGTTATGGCCTCTTCACCATAGAGAAATGATCTAAGTAGACATAATGCATGCCATTTTCCGGACTCTTAAAATATCCGGGAGCAGCACCATGATTTCGCAGAGAATTGGCAAATTTATTGGCATTTTGAGACACCCCAAAAACGCCGGTGATCAAATAGTAGCCATTATAAACATCGGAATAACCAGCTACGGTTTTCGTGGCAATATTGATGCCTTTGCTTTTGATTTGAATAGCTCTTTTGGGGACGTAGCAGCAATTTCTGAGTTAGAATGCTCCAATACCATCGCATGCCCACTAATAGAGCTGACAAATAGCAAAAGAAATAAAATGCTGAGTTGTTGTATGTTCATGTGTTAATCGACCCTGGCTGATAGCCGGTAAATTGTAATCTGCTAAATACTTTGCGCTGATTAATGCGACTAGTACATAGAGAATCCCTTTCATAACGCCGAATTTATAAGTATTCATGCTATAGGATTACTTTTTGTTGTGAAATGGATGTTTTTTGTCGTGTATCCCAATAATATGTGCCCCTGACAATAAAGGGGAGTTAAGAAGGAGTTTCTTAATCATTTGAGTTGCATTTTATGCCAGGCAAGGTGACTAAGGAACAAAATTACTTAAGGATTGACTTCCTGAGTATTAAAATACCGAAAAGTATATATAATTTCAAAGCAATTTTAAATGGCTTTTTCCCTGCAGAATGAAGAACTGGGGTGCTATTGTTAAAAAGAAAGAACAAGACATAAAAAAAGCAAGCTTTAGAAAGCTTGCTTTTTTTATTGAATTCGAATGCTGTGTTATTCTTTTTTCTCCTCTAATTTATCATCTTCTTTAGAGGCGTCTTTAAATTCTTTAATTCCGCTACCCAATCCCCGCATTAATTCAGGAATTTTTTTACCGCCAAATAGCAATAGTACTAAAACGACTACAACAGCTATTTGCCAGGGGCCTATGGCCAGAAAAGGTACTAGTAAGATCATGTGCATCTATTTAAAAGGTAAACAAAGGTAATAAAAAACTGAATAGATATTCTTTATTCCAAACGTTAAGATTGTACTTTAATTGCAGCAAGTATATCAGCAACACAGGGATTTATTTTAGATTATACTGAACAATTGCGCCTTATAATCATTTTTAATGGAGTAGTATGTTCAAATTCAATTCGAAATGTATCTTTGTGCTGGATGGAGAAAAAAGGAAAAAAAAGAAAGGAGATAAAGCGAAAGCTCTTACATAAGTATCGATTGGTGATTCTTAATGAGAGCACCTTTGAAGAAAAGATCTCTTTTAAATTAAGCCGTTTAAATGTGTTTATCACAGGAACCCTCTTTATAATTGTCCTGATAGGCCTTACTACGCTATTAATAGCCTTTACACCGCTTCGGGAATATATTCCGGGCTATTCTTCCACCCGATTAAAGAAAACAGCTACCGAACTTACCTATAAAACAGACTCTCTTGTTACTGTACTAAATTATACTAATCGGTATTTAGAAAATATTCGAATGGTTTTGCGCGGGGATGTAGAAAACAATGAAATTAACAGAGATTCTTTGTTTGAACAGTTTAAAATAGATCCATCTACTGTTGATCTGTCGCCAATAAGGGAAGATTCCGTTTTAAGGGCTCAAGTGGCTTTGGAAGATAAGTACAATCTATTTCAACGGAATACCACCCAGGGTAGTCTTGTTTTGTTTTCACCGGTTACCGGGGTCATTTCTCATGAATATAATGCGGAGAAGAAGCATTTCGCGGTAGATATTGTGGCCGAAAAGGACGCTCCTGTAAAAGCTGTGGCTAATGGCACTGTTATTTTTGCTGAATGGACGGCAGAAACCGGTTATGTTATAATCATGGAACATGAAGAGGGTTTGTTGTCCGTATATAAGCACAACGGCTCAATAAGCAAGGGGCAGGGAGATCTTGTACGAGCAGGTGAGGTCATTGCTTCTGTGGGAAATACGGGTGAATTCACCACCGGACCCCATTTGCACTTTGAGTTATGGAGTAATGGAAATCCGGTAAATCCATCAGATTATATTGATTTTAATTAAGCAATATGTCCTTAAAATCATTCTGCCGCTAAAATTTTTGCTGGTATAATCCATAAAAAAACTATGAAGTGGGTCAATAATCCGATCGTCACCCAGCAATTACTTTTCAAGAACTTATTTCATGCGCAAAGAAGCACCCAATTTGGTATAGATCATCAATTCAACAATATAAATTCCCATGAGGATTTCATAAATCGGGTACCTATTACGGGATTATGAAGCACTTAAACCCTATATAAATGAGGTAGTTTTGGGGAAAACGGATATTTTATGGCCAGGAAAACCCATTTATTTTGCAAAAACAAGTGGCACCACTTCCGGGGCCAAATATATCCCTATTACAAAGAATCCATTAAACATCAGGTGGAAGCGTCAAGAAATGCCATCCTCAATTATATTCATGAAACCGGCAAGAACCTCTTTTGTAAATGGCAAAATGATCTTTTTACAGGGAAGTCCGGAACTTACAGAAAAGAATGGGATTAAACTCGGTCGACTTTCAGGGATTTCGGCGCATTATGTGCCAAATTATCTCCAGAAAAACAGATTGCCCAGCTGGGAGACCAATTGCATAGAAGACTGGGAGACCAAGGTAGATAAGATCATAGAAGAAACTATAGATCAAAATATGACCGTCATAGCGGGCATACCTTCCTGGGTACAAATGTATTTTGAAAGATTAAGGTCAGTTTCAGGGAAAAATATTGGGGATCTCTTTAAAAATTTGGAGCTTTTTATTTATGGAGGGGTTAATTATGAACCTTACAGGGCAACTTTTGAAGGCCTGATTGGAAGAAAAGTGGCCAGTATTGAGCTTTTCCCGGCCAGTGAAGGGTTTTTTGCCTACCAGGATAAACAGGACGAAAGGGGAATGCTTCTTTTGTTAAATTCCGGAATTTTTTATGAGTTTGTTAAAGCCGAGGAATTTTTCGAAGAAAATCGCCAGAGGCTTTCGCTTAATGACGTTGAAATTGGAGTGAATTATGCGATGATCATCTCTACAAATGCCGGTCTATGGGGGTATGACCTGGGAGATACCGTTCAGTTTATTTCTATAGATCCATATCGAATCATAGTTTCAGGAAGAATTAAACATTTTATTTCGGCTTTCGGCGAACATGTGATTGCCAAAGAAGTAGAATATGCTATGCATGAGGCAATTCAGGCTTCAGGTGCACAGGTCAATGAATTTACTGTCGCCCCTCAAATTACATCTCAGAATAAAGAACTTCCGTATCACGAATGGTTCATTGAGTTCGGAAAGAAACCCAAAAGCATGAAAACCTTTGCTCAAAGTTTGGATAAGGCACTCCAGAATCAGAATAGCTATTATGATGATCTGATAAAGGGAAGCATTCTTCAACCATTAAAGATCACCTTAATAAAACCCGGAGGCTTTCAGATGTATATGAAGTCGGTTGGAAAACTGGGTGGCCAGAACAAAGTACAACGGTTATCTAACGATAGGAAAGTCGCTACCGGCCTGGAGGCGCAAAAGGAGAAATAGATATCCCAGGCCGCTGAAGTGCGATGAAATCATGAATAATAAGTGTATTTTTGTGGGAATTTATGAGTAAAGTAAAAGATACCACAAGGGCTCAGGAGTCAACAAACGCGATTGAACGTTTGTACATCACCATGCGCCATCTTTTTAATAGGGGGTTTTATAAACCAATGGGGGTTTCCGGAGAGACCCTTCGAAATGCACTTTTATTGTTACAGCCGGAAATTTATGGGTCCATAGCAGAAGAAAAAGCAGAACTCAATGGACTCATGTATGTTTTAGAAAGGCTTCCGCAAGGGATAGAACAATGTAGTTTTATCAATCTCACTTCCGATGAAGGGTATTCCAAAACACATTTCTCGCCTATTATTCCACCCAAAAGACGGCGTAATTGTTATAGGATCGATGAGGAACAGATGAACATTGAGATCACCCGCGGGAGGTCAGATATTTATGATATTTTGACCCATCTTACATTTCTTTTTATTGAATCCGGCAAAATTGGAAAGCGGGTCCTTATTGAAGATACGGACAAGACCATTCGTGATTGGCAGAAATTAGTGGTAGCGGTGAAAAAGACCAAACTTAACCAGGCAGAAAAAGAAGTTGCATTGATCCACACGGCGAATATCTTAGGCAGATCCTTTGTGGAGACCATGGAAGTTTACAATAAACTAGCCACCCAAAAAGATCCTGAACGATTTTTAAAGATCATCTACTGGTTGGGGAAATTAGCTATAGAAGAGGAAACGGGGGGAGAGAAAAGGACAATCACCTTTAGCGCACTTTTAAGAGAACGTCTGGGGCATCATATTCACGGAGAACAATGGGCAAATAACATTAAGGACACTTTACATGCGAAAGGGCTGCTAAAACGTCCTATTCATATCATCAGTGCTAATATGCATAGTGTGGTTAATTCCTTGTATGCAAAGAAAGCACTGGAAAAAGAATCGGCAGAGGGAAGTGTTCTTGAACTTTATCAGCAATTAAGTCTTGAAAAGAATGCGAAATTAAGGGATAAGGTGCTAGCTGTAGCCCGCAAAAATGGGATGATCGAAATTAAGGACGTTTCAGGAACCAACATTGATGTACAGATTTTTGACATGTCTAAATTAGGGAAAGACGCCTGTTGTTATGAGTTTCCAATTAATCTTGAAAATGATAAAAAGCCGGTAATCTTTGTAATGGATTACGCTTTTGGCGAGCAGGCCTTTGAATCTATAGATGAATTATTAAAGCCCTTTAAGCGTAAGCAACAAAAACCTGTATATTTAGACATTGCGTCTATTTCTATTATGGGGAAGGCGGGGATTCTGGAAGGTGGAAAAGGAGATCTGATGATCCCAACGGCCCATATCTTTGAAGGAACAGCCGATAATTACCCATTTCAAAATGAGCTTAGTGGAGATGATTTTAGGGGGAATGGGTTAAAAGTTATGGAAGGCACCATGGTAACGGTGTTAGGAACCTCACTTCAGAACAAGGATATCCTAAAATTCTTCCATGAATCTACATGGGAGGTTATTGGGCTGGAAATGGAAGGGGTACATTATCAAAAGGCAATTCAATCGGCATCGAAGATCAGAAGAAGCATAAGGGAGGACGTGAAAGTGCGGTATGCGTATTATGCCTCCGATAATCCTTTAGAGACAGGGAGTACGCTGGCATCCGGAGGTTTAGGCACCACAGGAGTTAAACCCACCTATTTGATAACCGACAAAATATTACAACAAATTTTTAATTCATAGTCATGGCCAAAGAACCAAAAACAAACAGTACTTCATCCAATGATGAGATAGATCTTGGGCAATTGTTTCAGATGATAGGAAGGGGCTTCAATAGAATTTTCAGGGGGCTACTTTCTGTATTTCTGTATTTTAAAAGAAATGCGATTATTTTGGTGGTTCTGGCCATCCTTGGTGCTTTAACCGGATTTGGGCTAAATCAAATCGTTTCGAAGAAAATGAAGTCGGAGGTAATTGTATCTCCTAATCTTGAAAGTAAAAATTACCTCTATGATGTTGTTGCCGAACTACAGGCTAATATTAAAGCAAAGGACACAGTATTCTTTAAAAGTTTAGGAATAGATGTTGAGAAATTAAAGGATTTTGAAATTGAAGTAACCCCGGTAAGTGGATCAAATAAAAAGAATCTGGAAACGGAAATGAAGTATTTGGAATTACTTCAGAGCTTTTGAAAATTCAGGATCCATTTCCGACATCGTTAGGGCAGAGATATTAGACAAGAGTTCTCTGGATCAGCGTATCACCTTTTTCTACAAGGACGCCTCTCTCGGAGATACCTATGCCAGAATTCTTATGGACTATATTAATTCTAATTCATATTACAAGGAGATCGTAAAGACCTATACGGAAAATGCACAAGATAGAATAAAGCAAAATGACTCCCTGGTACAACAAATTGATGTACTTATTGCTAATTATTCCCGTAAAATGCTCTCTGAGAATACTGCCACAGAAGGTCGGATCGTCCTGGATAATGAGCAGCAATTAAACGTCCCCGAATTATTTACATTAAAGAACCAATTGATCAGAGACACAGAAACAAAGAAATTAGAATTAGAAAGAGAGAAAAGATGCGATCACCATTATAAATTTTGGGAAACCTCAGAAATTAATCAAACCACTTTATAAAAAGAATATTTTTCTCTTCCCGCTGGTATACATAGGAATATTTTTCCTTATCTCTTTTATAAAATATTTGAATAAAAAGGCAATGGAATTGGAGGTATGAGTAGTGCCAAAAACATTTTAGTTACCGGCGGAGCGGGGTTTATTGCCAGTAATTTTATTCCATTTTTTTTAGAGTCGCATCCCTTATATAGGATCATCAATCTGGATAAACTGACCTATGCAGGAGATATTTCTAATTTAAATGGACTAGAGAAGAACAAACAGTACCAGTTTATTCTCGGGGATATTTGTGATGAAGATCTCGTCAATGATATTTTCATTAAATATAAAATTGATGCTGTAATACATTTTGCTGCAGAATCTCATGTTGACAATTCTATAAATTCCCCCAATAGTTTTATTAAGACAAATATAGAAGGAACCTTTATTTTACTGGAGGCAGCAAGAAAGCATTGGCTTATGGGAAATAAGGATAATAACACACATAGATTTTTCCATATTTCAACAGATGAAGTATATGGAAGTCTTTCAGAGCAAGGATATTTCACAGAAAAATCGCCTTATGCTCCCAACAGTCCCTATAGTGCATCCAAAGCGTCGGCAGATTTTTTGGTCAGGAGCTATCACAAGACCTACGCCTTAAACACAGTAATCAGCAACTGTTCTAACAACTTTGGTCCAAAACAGCATGATGAAAAGTTAATCCCGACGATCATTCGAAAAGCACTTGCAAATGAACCTATACCTATTTATGGGAAAGGGACCAATATTCGTGATTGGTTATATGTGGAGGATCATTGTCGTGCCATAGACCTTCTATTTCATAAAGGAAAAGCAGGAGAAACATACGTGGTAGGAGCAGATAATGAATGTACTAATTTGTATCTTGCTAATGAGGTATGTAACTTACTGGATAGATTAATTCCTAAATCTCAAGGAAGTTATAAAGATCAAATATCGTTTGTTAAGGATCGTCTCGGACATGATTATCGCTATGCTATCGATGCTTCGAAGATCAGGAAAGAATTGAAGTGGGCTCCAAAAGAAAATTTTATGGAAGGGCTGAGAAAGACGGTTGGCTGGTACATTAAAAAATACCAATAAGTATAAAATGAAGGGAATAATTCTCGCAGGAGGCTCAGGCACTCGGTTATATCCCATAACCAAGGTGATCAGTAAACAACTGATGCCTATCTATGACAAACCCATGATATATTACCCCTTGGCCACTTTAATGGAGGCTGGTATCAGGGATATATTGTTTATAACTACACCTCAGGACCGTCCAAATTTTAAGCAGCTATTTGGAGATGGCTCTCATCTGGGATGTTCTTTTCAGTATGCAGTACAGGAAGAACCGAAAGGTATTGCCGAGGCCTTCATCATTGGCGCCGATTTCATCGGAAATGAAAAAGTGGCACTTATTTTAGGGGACAATATTTTTTATGGCGCAGGTTTAGCAAGCTTGTTACAAAAGAATAAAGATCCCAAAGGGGGAATTATATATGGGTATCACGTACAGGATCCTCAACGATATGGGGTTGTTGAGTTTGATGATCAGGGAAATGCTATTTCAATAGAAGAAAAGCCAGCTAAGCCAAAATCGAATTATGCCATCCCCGGCATCTATTTTTATGACAATGAGGTCATTAAAATTGCCAAGGCTATTAAACCAAGTAAACGGGGGGAATTGGAAATAACGGACATAAACAAGGCCTATTTAATAAATGGAAGGCTAAAGGTGAGCATTTTGGATAGAGGAACTGCCTGGCTGGATACAGGCACTTTTTCATCACTTATGCAGGCTGCCCAATTTGTGGAAGTAATTGAAGAAAGACAGGGCTTAAAAATAGGGGCCATTGAAGAAATTGCCTATAAAATGGGGTATATCTCCAAAGAAGAGCTAAATAAATTAGCTAAGCCTCTTTTAAAAAGTGGATATGGCGATTATTTGTTACAATTAAAATAGCCTTTACGTGAAACTAATACCTACCAACCTTGCGGACTGTTTTGTGATTGAGCCGAAGATCTTCAAAGATCAACGAGGTGTTTTTTTCGAGTCCTTTAATAAAAAAGAACTGGAAGCAGTATTGAACACTCCTTTAAACTTTGTACAGGACAACCACTCAGTATCTAAAAAAGGAGTACTGAGAGGACTGCATTTTCAGATTGGAAGCAAAGCGCAAGCCAAGCTAGTAAGGGTTGTACAAGGAGAAGTCATAGATGTTGTGGTAGACCTGCGCAAAAACAGCCTAACATACTTAAAACACTATAAAATAAAACTCACAGCGGAAAGTAGGCGTATGTTATTTATCCCAAAAGGAATGGCCCATGGATTTCTTGCATTGAAAGATGATACTATGTTCCTATATAAATGTGACTCGTATTATGATACGGAGGCGGAATCAGGAATTTTGTACAATGACCCCAAGCTTAATATTGATTGGGAGTTTCCTGCAGATCAGATCATTTTATCTGATAAGGATAAAAAACTACCGCTATTAAGGCAGCTTAAGATATGATCAGGGTATTGGTCACCGGAGCCGGAGGACAATTGGGGAAGATGCATTCAGGAAATAGCATCTTCGTATTCTCAATTTAAATTCGACTTCTTCGATAAAAACGAACTCGATATAGTTGTGAGAGAAAATGTGTATGGTTTGTTTTCCAAAAACCCCTATGATTTCTGTATCAACTGTGCTGCCTATACCAATGTAGAACAGGCTGAAAAAACACCTGAAATAGCCTATTCAGTAAATGCTGAGGGGGTCAAGAATCTGGCTATGGCATGCAAGGTGAACGGGGTGAAGCTCATTCATATTTCAACAGATTATGTCTTCGATGGAGAAAAAAAAGAAGGCTACTACCCAGAAGATATTCCTAATCCAATCAATGAATACGGAAAGTCCAAACTAAAAGGAGAACAGTATATTCAGGAAATTTTAAATGAGTATATGATCATCAGGACCTCCTGGTTATATTCAGAGTATGGCCATAATTTCTATAAATCTATTCTAAAAAAGGCACAAAAAGGAGAAACCTTATATGTTACAGATGACCAGGTTGGCTGCCCTACGGATGCAAACAACTTGGCATCTTATATTTTGGAATTCCTCCAAAAGGAGAATCTTGTTTTCGGGGATAGAGCATTTTACAGATAAAAAGGCAATGACCTGGTATGATTTTGCAGTTTCAATTCTAAAAAAACATAATCTTGAACAAGACGTAAGATTGTTAGGGATAAGAATTATCGTAGTTTTGCGGAAAGGCCGGCCATATAGTATTCTTTTAAGGCATTAGTCTTAGATATTCAATGATTAAAAAGAATCTGATCGTTTTCGGAACAAGACCGGAAGCCATAAAGATGGCCCCCTTGGTAAAGGAATTTTAACGACATCCTGAAACATTTGAAACCAAAGTTTGTGTGACCGCCCAACATAGGGAAATGCTAGACCAGGTACTCTCTTTTTTTGAAATATCGCCAGACTATGACCTGAATCTAATGCGCCCTAATCAAAATCTGTACTCCCTAACAGCAGATATAGTACAAATTTAAAGGAAGTATTGGAGGAGTTCAAACCTGATTATGTTTATGTACATGGAGATACCTCCACAACCATGGCATCATCCATTGCGGCTTTTTATTCCGGGGCCAAAGTGTGTCATGTGGAAGCAGGACTAAGAACCTTTAACAAACTTTCACCTTTTCCTGAAGAAATAAACCGAAGAATTGCCGGGGTTGTAAGTGATTATCATTTCCCTCCAACCACCACTTCCAGTCTAAATCTTCTAAAAGAAAATATTGGACAAGCAGCTATTCTGGTTACGGGCAATACGGTCATTGATGCATTGAAATATAGCGTGCCAAAAGGTAAAAATGAACCGATTTTCATGATGATGAAGTCTCCAATGCTCAATGAGAATTTGGATCTTTCGAAAAGAATCATACTAGTTACGGGGCATAGAAGGGAGAACCATGGGCAAGGATTTATTAATATTTGTCAGGCTTGACAAATATTGCAAAAAAAAATCCTGAAGTGGAGATCGTTTATCCGGTACATTTAAATCCCAATGTACAAAAACCCGTATATAAAGTACTAGAGGATATTTCGAATATCCACCTGATCGATCCATTATCATATCCTGCCTTTGTTTGGCTGATGTCCCAGGCGTATATTATTATTACGGATAGTGGTGGGGTTCAGGAAGAAGCTCCTAGTTTAGGAAAACCAGTACTTGGTGATGCGTGATATTACAGAAAGACCTGAAGCCGTAACAGCTGGAACAGTTATTTTAGTAGGGACCGATGTTGATAAAATCATCTCAGAAACCGAAAAACTTATTAAAGAATAAAGATCATTATCAGGAAATGAGTGCACGACATAATCCTTATGGGGATGGAGCTGCCTGTTCCAAAATTGTTGAATTCATAGAAACATTAGCGTAACATGAAGAATCAGGACGTAGTAATGATGGGGTTAGGGTATATAGGCCTGCCAACTGCAGCATTGATTGCCAAAAGCGGTAGCAATGTACATGGAGTTGATGTTAACCAAGCCGTTGTAGACACCATTAATAAAGGACAAATCCATATTGTTGAACCTTCATTGGATAAAGATGTGGCAAGCGCGGTAAAAACAGGCTTATTAAAAGCCTCTTTAACGCCCCGTAGAAGCAGATGTATACCTTATTGTAGTTCCCACTCCTTTTAAAGGAAAAAATGAACCAGACATCTCTTTTGTAGAAGCAGCCACGCAAGGCAGTGATTCCTCTTGCTAAAAAAGGGAGATTTGTATATCATCGAATCTACATCTCCTATTGGCACTACCGAAAAAATGAAGCAATTGATATATGATCAAAGGCCAGAATTAAATGGATACAACTATATATAGCTTATTGTCCGGAACGGGTATTGCCAGGAAATGTGATGTATGAATTGGTTCATAATGACCGGGTTATTGGAGGTATTAATGATGCATCTACAGAAAAAGCAGTTGCATTTTATGCAAGAAATATGTAAAAGGAGCCTTGCACAAGACCAATGCAAGAACAGCAGAAATGTGCAAATTGGTAGAGAATTCATCCAGAGATGTGCAAATTGCCTTTGCCAACGAATTGTCTCTTATCTGTGATAAAGCAGATATTAATGTATGGGAGTTAATAGCACTGGCAAATAAGCATCCCAGAGTTAATATTCTAAAACCAGGATGCGGAGTGGGAGGTCATTGCATTGCAGTAGACCCATATTTTATTGTGTCGGATTATCCCTTGGAATCGAAAATAATTGGTACGGCAAGGGAGATAAACAATTATAAATCCTTTTGGTGTGCAGAGAAAATCCAAATCGGCCAAACTGAAACTTCGAATTGGAGAATGGAAGAAAACCCAAAATTGCTCTTATGGGTCTGGCTTTTAAACCAAATATTGATGACCTAAGGGAATCTCCAGCAAAATATATTGCACAAAAAGTGCTTCAGAATGCCAATAATGAAGAATATTTTATTGTGGAACCCAATATCTCAGAACATAATGTCTTCAAATTAACCGATTTCAAAAAAGCATTCAGACTAGCGGATATTTTAGTTTTTCTGGTTGCACATGACGAGTTTAAAACTCTGGATAAAAGGACAGACAAAGTAGTCCTGGATTTTTGTGGAGTATATAAAAGTACTTAAGTACTTGTTGTTTGGTAGAGGGTTACATTTGGAACAGAATTTATGAATTCGTTTAAAAAATCCTTTAAATCGGAATTTGGTCGAAATGTAGCTACTTTGATGGGGGGCACAGTCATCGGGCAAGTCATCCCATTTTTATCAACCTTCATCCTAACCCGGATTTTTAGTCCTGATGAATTTGGTGTTTTTGCAGTTTACCTTTCTCTTGTGAATATCCTTGGAGCAATATCTACAGGTAGATATGAGATGTCTATTTTACTTCCTAAAACGCATGAACGTGCTTTTGAGCTCGTTAGAATTTCACTAAAGATCAGCCTGGTATTCTGTTTAATTTGCTTTTTAATAATCATATTGTTTGCCAAGAGTATTACGGGAATTCTCGAAACGGAGGAATTATTTCCATATATTTATTTTTTACCCGTTAGTGTTTTTGGTTTTGCGACCTACAGGGTTTTTACAGCATGGTATACAAGGATTAAGAAATATCGAAAAATATCCTTGAACATGGTTATTAAAAGCATTTCCGGCGTATTTTTTAACATTGGCATCGGGTATTTCTTTGGACTTATTGGCTTATTCCTTGGAAATATATTTAGTTCACTGATCGCGGTTGTTAGTTTAGGTCCCAGCATGTATTTTAAAGACTTCCAGTATTCCAAGAGAAGGATGTGTTTGTTGGCAAGGAAGTATAGTAAATTTCCAATTTATGATGTTCCTTCATCATTTATGTATACCCTTTCAAAAAACGGAATTGTTCTGTTGATAAGTAAGGGATTTGCCAGTGCAATTACAGGATACTTTTCTCTAACGGAGCGAGTTTTAATCACACCATCTCAAGTCTTTGTAGGCTCTTATACGCAGGTTTATAACCAACGAATAACAGAAAAATATAACCAAGGTGAAGATATCCGGAGATTTGTAATAAAAAATGTAAATCGATTAGGCCAATTACTTTCTCTGCCTTTTGCCGGTGTTTTGTATTTATCAATATTTTATGTTCCATGGGTGTTCGGAAATGAATGGACTGTGCTTTATAAGTACATTTATATTCTGTGCCCTTATATCTTTTTTTCCATGCTTTTAAATCCATTGGGATATATCCTCAAAATATTAAATAGGCAGGACCTTTCTCTTCTACAGCATGTTATCCTAACCATAGCAAAGCTCGGCAGTTTATTGTTTTCAATTTTTATTTTAGACCTTTCCATTTATCTTTCTCTCATGATATATGCAATTTTGTCTATAGCCGTTCTTTCAATTAATGCGACTATGATTTATAATCTTCTTGAGGTTTCACATAGGAGAAGGTGGCATCTTTATGTTTATGCAGGCATTTGTATTGCCTTGACATTGGTCAATTATAATTTGATTTGAACTATATGAAAAAAGCACAAATCCTAAAAATGTTAGTTTATAATCGCATCGCGGTTCTATTACCGAATTTTCCTGATCACAGGTATTCATATAAAATCTTTGAAAACATAAGACAATTTTTTTGGAGAAAACTTTTTAAAAAAATAGGCCCTAATACTTTCATCAGAAGTAAAGTTCAAATTTTAGGGTACCATAATATTTCAATGGGGAAAGATTCTATTATTGGACCGGGATCCATAATAAATGCTACTGCGGAAATTAAAATTGGGAATTATTTTCTTTCTGGTCCAGAATTGATTATTTATACCGCGGAACATGGGATACAAAATGATGGTATTCCATTTATTAAACAAGAAGGTAACACGGCCCGCGTTAACATCGGCAATAATGTTTATCTAGGTGCCCGGGTAATTATTTTATCAGGGGTAACAATCGGTGATAACGTAGTTGTGGGGCCGGAAGTGTGGTAAATAAAAATATCCCATCAAATGAGATATGGGCTGGAATTCCAGCCAGAAAGATTAAGAATATTTAATGGCAGTATCAAGATTGAAATATGTGCTTATTCAAAAGCAAGATCAGAAAACAAATTATTGGGCAGCAGCGCTCAAGAAGTACAATGTTGTGTTAATTCCACTGAAAGGATCACCAATTAAATGGGCGACATTTTATTGTAAACAATTAATTTTAAAAAAACCAAAGGCCATTATATTCAGATATTTAAATGATTATCCTTCATTTATCAAAACCCTGCTAAGATTTCTTTCGGAGGGCATAGTTCTCTTACTAGCGCCGCTTTTTGGCACAAAAATAATATGGCTTTGTCATAATATCAATCGGGAAACAGATGTTCATTTTCCAATTATATCTGATTTAAGGCGGAAATACATCGTGTCTAAAGCAACTAAAATTTTCGTAATGGATAAACTGTTGGTATCCGAAGCTCGGCATCGATTTCCCCCAGAAAAAGTAGACTTCCTTAGCTTTGGTATTATTCTTAGTAAAAAAAAGGATAAACACATTATTCGATCAATAAACAAATTTGTGTCAAATAATACCAAAGAAAATGTGGTTTTTGGCTTAGTAATAGGGTCCATTAATTATAAAACACTTCATTTCGAAAAGATTCCGGAGCTTTTGGCTCAGAATTCCTACACGCGTAAGCGTATAAAACTTGTAGTCGGTGGCCCCATCGGTGCATGGCTGGAACGATATAATCCTAGTCTGTTAGAATATTTACAAAAATCGGAAGACGTGTATTTCGTTGATCAATATATTCACTTCGAGCCTTCGGATATTGAAAATGTAGGCTTCATTTTTAAATCCAACACGGACCTATCAGTTCCCCTCAGTTATTATAGCGCAGCTCAGTCACAAATCCCTATCCTGGCAATAGAACAAACATTTTCTGCGGAATTTGTAGATCATTACAATATCGGGAGAATTTTATATAATGATCTTAGTAATCTCGATGAGGTTTTGTATTTGTTACCTACTGAACAATTTAGTTATAAAAAATTTCTTGATGAAAAAGTTGGGATGCAGCGGCATTTAAGATTAGTAAGCACTTATGATTAGGATTTCAAAGGATAACTATTTTACATATTTCATAGCTTTTTGCTGTTTGATCTTGACTTTTGAAGCACAGCTTATATTTTCATTTATAACAACAGCTCGACTGGCCTTGGTTTTACTATTACTTGGATTTATACAGGTATTTATACAAGAGGGATTTATCAAGTTTAATCGAATTTATTTACCGGCAATTTTTATACTTGTAATTCTTATATGTTGGTCAATCGGGACAGGAGCCATTCATATCTCTTTGGGTAATTCTTTTGATTTTAAACAAATCATATCATTAGCCCTAATACTGGGAAGCATATTGTTATTGATTTTCATACTAGAGAATATCAAATTAAATCTGTTACTTTTTATTCGGATTATATGGATGTTTGGCCTGATTAGTTTGGGAATTACTGTTCTGTATTTGTTTGGGATATCAGATTTTAATTTTTTTTCAGCATCCGTCCGTATCTATACACTCAAGACTTTTTTTAACGATAGTTTGGTAGGTGGCTCAAGTCGTTTTTTTATGGTTTAGTCTCCATTAATATTATAGCAGGCGCATATGCTATGAATTATTTAAAAGCACCCAGACAAGTTCGGATAATTTCAATTATTGCAATTGTAATGCTCGTCCTATTATTCTTACTGTCCGCATCTCGCCAAAATCTGCTGTTTCTATTAGCCTTGTGTATTTCCAAGACTTCTTGGGTATAAATTGCTTCAAATACTAAAGTTTACATCACGAATTGTATTAATTCTAGGGCTTTTATTTGTGATATTAGATCAGACAACGGATGCGATAACCGTTTTACAAGAAAGGTATGTTGAGCGTACAACGAAACAATTAGACGAGGGTAGTGAACGCACTCGAACCTATATACTTTCCCTGGAGGAGATAGGTAGACACCCATATATTGGTTTAGGATTTGGGAACTTCCAAAAAAAATATGATATCACTACTCATAATGGGTATCTCTGGTTAGGATGTGAACTGGGTTTATTTCCTCTCATCACTTACCTGCTATTCGTAATTTGGATATTTTTCACATATAAGAGAATTAGGCCAGGACTCGAACAAGAAATTCGCATAACAAAATTACTTTTTGTATACCTGCTCGCTTTTGTGCTCATATCAAATAACCTAAATGAACTTACTCGTGATTATCTTTTTTATGTTTATTTAATTGTTTATTTGTATTTAATTAAAGACTCAATACGAAGCAACAGGAGAATCCAAGCATGAATGCTAGGAATTATTATTTTAAAGGTCATTTGAAGGCAATCACAATAGTACATTAATACAAATGGTTCAGAAGCTTGTATCGATAATTCAAGAGACAGAAAAAATCTCATTTTGTATTTTATTAGTGTTATTACCGTTTGACTCGAAATCCCTGGCAACTGCTATATTTATATTTGGTGCTTCAACCCTATACCTACACCTACCACGTGCTAGTTTTCGCAACTTGTCAAAATATTATTTTCACATAACTCTTGTATTTTTCTTTTTGATATGTCTGATCTCAATGACATGGTCTACAGATTTGGTTAGTGGTTGGAAAAATTTGGAAACTCGCTTATTATTTTTTGTGGGCCCGTCTATCTTTTACCTCTCTAGATATAGACTAGAAAAACTATCATACAGGGTTTTTCGCTTTACAGGTCGCTTGTTACAATGGCAATTCTTTTTATAAACATCTATGGAGTGTTGGAATATGTAGCCATCTATTCCTCTGAAATCAAGTATCCCTTTTATGCTTTTTTATATGTATTTAGTCGTGTTCTTGAAGATTTTGATTTACATAGAACCTATTTTACTGTTGCTCTGCTAATTAATTTTCTGCTTGCTTTCTCTAACAAATGTAATTTTTCCAAAAATTTAAGATTCAGTATCTTACTTCTTACTTCAATATCGATATTTCTTTATCAATCAAAAGGGCGTTGTAATATTTTTGATGATCTTACTCGTAATAGCCGGTAATCTATTTTCAAGATCAAAATGGACTAGTCGTTTACTCTTACTTCTAGTACTTTCACTTGTTGTGATACTCGCCTATTTTTCACAACAAAAGCGTTTCGATACGATGGTGGATGAGCTTACAGCCACTGAAAAAGTAGACGAAGGTAGTACAGTGGAGGGTGTTCAATACTTCAAAGCTGCTTCAGATCTTATCGAAAATGCAATATGGTTAGGCTATGGAATTGGAGATGTAAATGATGTCATGGCCAATAAAATTCAAGAGTTAGGATACTCCAGTTTAATGGAACGTGGAGTTTATGAACCACACAATGAGTATCTTAAAACCTTTTTAAGTTCGGGAATACTATTGTTTTCTTCCCTATTAGGACTTATATTGGTACTAGGTATATTGTCAGTACGAAGTAAAGACTATGTTTTGTTGGGTATTTGCTGGATCACTGTTTGTAGTTCCTAACGGAGTCTTTTCTTAGTAGACAAGCGGGAATATCTATCTTTGTAATCTTTTCTTTAACGCTTATCCGACTTCAGAAAGTGCCAAATTAATTGAGCTAGATGAAAAAACAACTTGTGATAATCACATCGAGCTTTAATTCAGCTCGAATTAAAAAAAGATTGATTCCATCCGGATTGAGCGGTATGTAACCTTAATTTATCTGAATCGATTAGGCCAAATAGAATCATTAAAAAAGGATGTAATTGGTATGTCTGATGCTTCCTCTTCAATCGGGAATATTGAAGATGGGAATTTACCTAGAAGATTTTGGCTATATTTAAAGTTGGCTCATCATTGTTTCAAAAGAAACGCCGCTGAATTCTATATATTCGGGTAAGATTTGACCTTTTTAGTGCCTTTCTGTAAGGGGCGGATTTTTCTTGAAGTGGCTGATTTGAGGTCGGTTGATATGTCCCCTATTTTAAGACTTTTATTCCATGTTTTAGATCGATGGTGTTTACCTAAAGTACATCGCTTAATTCTCACAAGCGAACACCATTTCGAAAAATACTATAAAAAATATGTTCCAAAGTCGAGGGTAAGGATAATGAGGAATAAGTTGCCTAGAAATATGAAGCTTGTCAAGTTTAATTCCCATACTCAAAGAATTTCAGATAAAATCTGTATTGGCCTCTTCGGAATACTCAGATATAAGAGGATTATTGAATTTTTACTAAAATTTATAGAATCAAATTCGAATGGAAGTATTACGAATTAATCATTTATGGGAAGCCTTCGGGCGATATATTTTACCAGAGATTAGAAGAGCTAGGACGCAAACCAAATATTCATTGGATGGGAAGCTATAACTATCCAGATCAATTGGAGATGATTTATAATAAAATAAATATCAATTTTGTGGTTTATGATAATCGATACGAAAATGTAAGGATGGCAATTCCGAACAAACTTTATGAGAGCATTTTATTTAATAGACCGACGTAGTGTGTGCGAATAAAACAGAGTTTGGAAAAGAAGTTCAGAAATTGGGCATCGGCAAAACGATCAGAACGGAACAATATGATAAATTCTCTGAAGATCTTCTTAGTTTTGAAGAGGCTGAAATACAAAATTGTACTAGAAATATGTCAATTCTTGACCGATCGTATTGTTTTGAAGAGGAATATTCTCTTGAAGAACTTTAGATAAACATATGTTTCAATTATTAAGACAACTACTACTATATTATCATACTTTAAAACACCTAAAGCTTAAGCAAGTTTTTTTTAGACTTGTATATTTTATTGGGCCAGTAGGTTTTTTTAATTATCCAAAACTTGACGTGAATTGGCACCCCCAATTGCATTGGGATAATAGTTTCCCGAACCCCCAATCGTATTTGGGAAACCATACTTTCATTTTCTTAAATCAAAAACACTGTTTTAACTCTTTAATAGACTGGAATTTTAAGGGAAATGGAAAATTATGGACCTACAATTTAAATTATTTTGATTTTCTGAATCAAGATGGGATCAATGTAAATGAGGCCTTTAAAATAATACAAGATTATGTTGAACATGAATCCAGTTTACAGGATGGAAAGGAATCATATACCATTTCACTTCGCGCAATTAACTGGATAAAGTTCCTCTCTGGAAATAAGATAGAAGACAAACACACTAACCAAGTATTGTATCAACATTGTTATTTATTATACCAAAGACCTGAATATCACCTTCTTGGAAATCACCTTTTGGAAAATGGATTTGCATTATTTTTTGCTGGATATTATTTTCAGAATCAACATTTTATCGCCAAAGGGGTTAAAATTATAAGGGCAGAACTAAATGAACAAATCTTAAAAGATGGCGGTCATTATGAAAGATCACCAATGTATCATAAGATTCTTTTATTTCGATTATTGGATATTATTCACCTAATTCAGAATAATAATTGGACAGGAGTTGATGAATTAGAGTTCTTGTGAAAAAGCCTCAGGGATGCTTTCATGGTTGAATAATATGACTTTTTATGATGGAACAATTCCAATGTTTAATGACAGTGTTGCTGGGATAGCACTTTCTTCTAATGACATAAACAAGTATGCCACAAAGTTAAGGGTAATACCTGATCACTTAAATTTATCTGAAAGTGGCTTTCGCAAAGCTGAGGGATTTGCTTTTGAAATGTATATGGATCTTGGAGAGATAACTCCAAAATATCAACCAGGACATGCACATGCAGGTATATTAAGCTTTATATTACATGTAAGAGACAAACCGTTTCTTGTAGACAGGGGAATCTCAACTTATGAGACTAATTCACTCAGAATTGATGAGCGTGGAACCTCGTCACATAACACGGTGACAATTAAAGATAAGAATCAATCTCAGGTTTGGGCATCATTTCGGGTAGGTAAAAGAGCTAGGGTTATTAACTTTGAAGAAAATCATAAAGAAATTTCGGCCACTCATGATGGATATAGAACATATAATGTAAGGCATAGTAGAAAATTTTGTTGGAAGGACCAACAGATTATTATTGAAGATTCTATTTGCCCAGGAAATAAACTTAATGCTATAGCCCATTTCCATTTTCACCCTGATGTAAAGAACATTAAAAGGTTAAATAGTACGCTAATAATAGAAGATTACGGTGTTGAAATATCATTTGAGGGAGCAATAATTATAATTGAACAGAATACTTATCAATTCGCATCAGGATTTAATAAAACATTTCCTGCTCAGAAAATTACTATAAAATTTGTTGAGCAATTGCGAACTAAGATATCTTTATGAAGATACTATTTATTACGGACAACTTTCCTCCTGAGGTAAATGCCCCTGCAACTAGAACTTTTGAACATTGTAGAGAATGGGTTAGATCTGGCGTGTCAGTAACCGTAATTACCTGTGCTCCAAATTTTCCATATGGCAGACTATATAAAGGATATAAGAACCGTCTTTATCAGAAAGAGATAATAGAAGGTATAAAGATAGTCAGAGTTTGGAGCTTTATGGCAGAGAATAAGGGATTCCTTAAACGAGTCTTAGATTATTTAAGTTTTATGTTTTCTTCATTTATAGCTGGTTTGTTTATCAAAACGGATGTTATTATAGCGACATCCCCACAATTTTTTACATCTTTGTCTGCTTATTGGCTATCATTTTGAAAAGAAAGAAATGGATAATGGAAGTACGGGATCTTTGGCCGGAATCTATTAAAGCTGTCAGTGCAATGAATCAAAATTGGATATTGGCTTTTTTCGAGTTACTTGAAAAATGCGAAAAATGTATAGGAGTGCATGGAAGATCGTGACCGTAACAGACTCATTTAAGGATAGGCTCGTTCAAAAAAATGGGATTAAAGCAGATAAAATAGGAGTAGTCAAAAATGGCGCTAATTTAGAACTCTTCCAACCTTCAGCCAAAAACCTTGAGCTAATCAAAAAACATAGTTTAGAAGGAAAAAAATAGTGAGTTATAGGCACACATGGTATGGCCCATAAACTGATCTTCATATTGAAATGTGCTGAAAAATTAAAAAATGAACAAATTCATTTTTTATTTATTGGCGCTGGAGCAGAAAAGGAAAAACTACTTAGTTTGAAAGAGGAACTGGGGTTAGACAATGTGACTATGTTGTCGCCGGTGACTAAGTTATTAGTTAAGGAATACATAACAATTCTTGATGTGGGATTGGTGAATCTAAAGAAATCCCCAACATTTAAGTCGGTTATTCCTTCAAAAATATTCGAATTGGCAGCTATGAACATACCAGTTTTACTTGGTGTAGAAGGAGAATCCAAGGAAATTATAAATAACTATAAGATAGGATATAGTTTTGAGCCTGAAAACGAAGTAGACTTTATTGAGAAATTGCATTTAATTTTAAATTGTACACCACCCGAAGAATCTTTTATTCAGATGCTTCGTAACTTTAACCGTAAAATCTTAGCCAGGAACATGCTTGATTTTATAAATGTAGATTTAAATAAAACATGAAAATTTGAATTTTCTAGAAACCGCCATATTAATTTTCATTGGATCATTTTTAATGACGTATTTAACTATTCCAAAAATTATTGGAGTAGTTGAGTATAAACGACTCATGGATAACCCTAATCAATCGAAGTCTCACATAAATCAAAAACACCAACCTTAGGGGGTGTTTCTTTTTTTTACACTCTTATTTTCGCCCTGTTTTTTATAAGGGCGGGATAGTTTTGATGAGGCCATGTATGTTATTCCCGGATTAACTATCCTTTTTATTGTTGGGCTAAAAGACGATTTGGTAGTGCTTTCCCCTGGCTCTAAACTCATTGCCCAAGTTTTAGCGGTGGCTTTTATCTTGGTTAACGAAAGTTTTACTATTTATTCCTTGAATGGTTTTCTCAATATAAATGAAATCCCTTATTATTTATATCTGGTGATAGGGGCATTTATGATGATTACGATTATAAACTCATACAATTTGATTGATGGAATTGATGGTTTAGCTTCTATTGTTGGAATTGTTATAATGATAATCTATACAACCATTTTTTATCTAACCGGGGAATATTTTTTCGCATTAATAGCAATAACTATGAATGCCTGTTTAATGGCATTTTTTGGGTTTAATATTTCCTCCGATCGAAAAATATTTATGGGAGACACAGGCTCATTGATAGTGGGTTTTATAATCAGCATTCTTACGATCAAATTTCTGGCCTTAAAACCATATGCATATACGGAACTTCCTTTTTTGCTGGAAAACGCACCCCTAATTGCTATTGCGATTTTAATTGTCCCCTTGTTTGATACCGCACGTGTTTTTACCATTCGAATTGCTAACAAAAGAGGTCCTTTTTCCCCGGACCGAAATCATGTGCATCATGTACTAATCGATTTTTGGGGATTAAGTCATAAACAGGCAAGTTTTATTATAGGTTGTTTTAATTTATTGTTTGTATTGTTGTTTATAGTATTAGGAAGTACAGCTAAAAATCTGTGGGTGGTTATTTTCCTGGTTGCTTCTGTAATTATTTTAGGGTACGTCTTTTTTAAATATAATTACAACTTTACCACCTTAAAACAGAAGATTATTCTAAAACGAAAAGTAAAAAGTATTACCAAAAAAGGAAGTAAGAAGAATAAACTTGGAGATGGTAATATGAATAAAGAAAGCTGAAGTAAAAGAACTAAATGAAAAAAATACTAATAACAGGTGCTGCAGGCTTTCTAGGATCACATCTATGCGATCGTTTTATAAAAGAAGGGTATTATGTCATCGCCATGGATAATCTTATCACAGGCGACCTTAAAAACATTGAACACCTATTTCCATTAGAACAGTTTGAATTTTACCATCACGATGTTACCAAATTTGTTCATATCCCGGGAAAACTAGACTATATCCTTCATTTTGCCTCACCGGCCAGCCCTATAGACTATTTAAAAATTCCTATTGAGACCCTGAAAGTTGGCTCTCTCGGAACTCTGAATTGCCTTGGCCTTGCTAAAGAAAAAAATGCGACCATCCTGGTGGCTTCTACCTCTGAGGTCTATGGTGACCCCCTGGTTCATCCTCAAAATGAAGATTATTATGGGAATGTAAGTCCGGTTGGTCCTCGTGGAGTATACGATGAGGCAAAACGCTTTATGGAATCCATTACCATGGCCTACCATCGTTTTCATGGAGTAGATACCAGAATCGTAAGGATCTTTAATACCTATGGTTCCAGAATGCGACTCAATGATGGTAGAGTTGTGCCCGCATTTATGGGTCAGGCACTGCGCGGTGAAAATCTAACTGTTTTTGGAGACGGAAACCAGACCCGCTCCTTTTGCTATATTGATGACCAGGTGGAAGGGATATACAGATTACTGATGAGTGATTATACAGATCCTATCAATATTGGAAACCCACACGAAACAACCATCAATGAATTTGCCCAGGAGATCCTTGAACTTACCGGGAAGGATCAAAAAATAGTCCATAAACCCTTGCCACAGGACGATCCCCTGCAAAGACAGCCAGATATCACCAGGGCTAAAGAGATCCTTGGGTGGGAGCCTAAAGTAGACAGGAAAGAAGGATTGCGAAAAGTCTATGAGTATTTCCTCTCTCTTTCACCAGAGGAATTAAAAGCAAAAGAACACCGCGATTTTTCCGGAATATCCTAAGGGATTATTTCTCAAACAGTATTTTTGTCAAAATTCTATACCATGAATATCCTATTACTTGGCTCTGGCGGTCGTGAACATACCATTGCCTGGAAATTAGCACAGAGTCCTAAGCTAACAAAACTCTTTGTGGCACCCGGGAATGCAGGTACTTCCTCTATTGCTACCAATCTTAATCTGAACATTAATGACTTTGAAGCAATTAAGGTGTCGGTTCTGGACAATGATATTCAAATGGTTATAGTAGGGCCGGAAGACCCTTTGGTCAATGGAATTCACGATTTTTTCCTTCAAGATGCAGTACTCCGTAAAATTCCTGTTATAGGACCAGAAAAGAAAGCGGCAACCCTTGAAGGCAGCAAGGATTTTGCAAAAAAATTTATGATGCGCCATGGTATTCCAACAGCGGCATACCAAAGCTTTACTGCCGATACGGTGAAAGAAGGGTTTGACTTCCTAAGCACCCTTACGCCTCCTTACGTGCTTAAAGCAGATGGCCTGGCGGCAGGAAAAGGGGTGGTGATCCTGCAAAACATTAACGATGCCAAAGCAGAACTTGCCCGAATGCTACTGGAATCTAAATTTGGAAAAGCCAGCACCACCGTCGTAATTGAAGAGTTCCTTTCCGGGATTGAATTAAGCTGTTTTGTCCTAACTGACGGAAAACATTATAAAGTACTCCCTACCGCAAAAGACTACAAACGAATAGGAGAGGGCGACACCGGACTAAACACAGGGGGAATGGGGGCAATTTCACCAGTTCCCTTTGCCGATTCCATTTTTATGGAAAAAGTAAGTCAACGGATCATAATCCCAACGATACAGGGCTTACAAAAAGACAATATCCCTTATAAAGGGTTTCATATTTATCGGATTGATCAAAGTAGGAGAAGACCCTTATGTAATAGAATACAATGTGCGATTAGGCGATCCTGAAACGGAGGTGGTCCTGCCTAGAATTAAAAATGATTTGATATCAATCTTTGAAGCGGTTGCGAATCAAACTTTGAATACGATTGACCTAGAAATTGATGAACAAAGTGCGGTAACCGTTATGACAGTTTCAGGGGGATATCCAGAAACCTATCAAAAGGGATTTGAGATCAACGGATTGGAAACGATCAAAGATTCGCTTGTTTTTCACGCAGGTACTGCCAATAAGGATGATAAAATTGTTACGAACGGAGGTCGTGTGATCGCGTTAACCTCCTTGGGGAAGGACCATGTGGAAGCCCTGCACAAATCGTATCGAAATGTGGACAAAATAAGCTTTAAGGGGAAATACTACCGGAAAGATATTGGCTTTGATCTATAAATAAGAATGAGAGGTAATAGTTTTATCCTCTTCATTATTATCATTGAATTTTTTAAGCTGCATCAGCCAATAAACCATCGCGACTGCACCTATGATCATAAACAACCAATTCACGATATTGGCCGTCCACCAGTTTTCCATAAAGCGGAAAAAATCATAAGGCCAGAAAAGGCCATTCACGAATAAATCTTCTATGCCGTAAAAAAATGCGTTCATCTTGGTTATATTTACGAACACAAAAATATAAAATCCGGAGATGATTTCAGGCATTTTTGGCAAAACAAAACCAATAAATTACGTTTTACTCCTTGGATTTTTATTTGTCCTCTATTGGGTTGTATACTTCTATGCCAATAATAATACTAGTGAACCAGCTGTATTAATTTGGCAATCACTGGTATTACTTATTCTTTTATTTTCCGTCATGGTCATCAATTTTGTGGTTAACCGGAATCAAATTACTACTGCAAATTCCTATGTGGCGCTTTATTTTATTCTTTTAATTCTCATCTTCTCAAGATCGGTTGCTGATGATAATGCGATCTTTTGTAGCTTTTTCTTACTGTTGGCTTGCCGAAGACTCCTAAGCCTTCGATCCCTAAAAAATATCAAATTAAAGATCATGGATGCTAGCCTATGGGTCCTTGTTTCAAGCCTCTTCTATGATTGGGCCATACTATTCCTGCTACTTGTATATATCGCTATCTATATATATGAACCTAAAAACCTAAGGAACTGGCTAATTCCCTTCGTAAGTATTTTTGTATTTGTATTATTGAGTTATGCAGCGCTTATTTTGGCAGATAATGAGGACTATTTACTGGCACATTATCAATTTCAGCTTGATAATTTCAACAATGTACTCCCGGATTGGAAATTGAACACAAAACTCATTATCTATGCTACTTTCATAGCCATTTCCAACCTTGCTGTTTTTTTAAAATCAGGCAAATTAGGCCTCGGAAGGATCATTAATTTACGACTGATTACACTCTATTTTGCCCTGAGTGTCATAGTGATCATTCTGAGTCTGATGACAGGAGACTTACCGGTCTTAATTTCTTTTTTCCCGGGGGCTGTCTTTTTAGGGAAGTACGTGGAAATGATCAAACGGAAAAATATTAAAGAGATGACCTTGTATGCCTCTGTTTTCTTTGCACTTTTCGTTTTTGCGGCAGACATTCTTACCAAATAAAAGATACCTTTGTGAAAAACAGGGTAGATATGTTCAGTAAACAAGCCTTCGATATTTTTGAAGAAAGCATTGAAAAATATCATGTTGTGAATAGGGTAGATCAAAAATTCGTAAATCCTTATCCAAAAAATGACATCACCCATCTTCTCTACAAGAAAAACTGGATAGATACGGTGCAGTGGCATTTCGAAGACATTATTCGCGATCCTGAGATCGAACCAAAGGCGGCCCTGAAGCTGAAACGTAAAATAGATGCCAGCAACCAGGAAAGGACAGATCTTGTTGAGTATATCGATAGTTATTTTCTTCAGAAATACGCCGGGGTGAAGGTCCAGCAAAGCGCTACCATCAATACAGAATCGCCGGCTTGGGCCATAGACCGACTTTCAATTTTGGCCCTGAAGATCTATCATATGCGCGAAGAAGTTGAAAGAACAGACGCTTCTATGGCACACAGACAAGCATGTCAACAAAAATTATCCGTGCTCTTGGAACAACAGAAGGACCTCTCAACAGCTATAGATCAATTACTTGCGGATATAAGTGAGGGCAAAAAATACATGAAGGTCTATAAACAGATGAAAATGTATAACGATGAGGAGCTAAACCCCATACTACGTGGTCAAAAGGAAGGATGAACATCTTTTAGTGATCCGACTATCAGCCATGGGAGATGTAGCCATGTGCGTCCCGGTATTACTGGCCCTTACCAAAAAGAATCCCCATCTCATTATTACCGTATTATCCCGACCCTTTTTTACTCCAATATTTAATAAATATCCCCAATCTTACGGTTTATACCATCGATGTAAAAAATAGGCACAAAGGTATTTTGGGACTCTATCGCTTGTCAAAGGAATTAAGGAAGATCCCATTTACAGCCGTTGCAGACCTCCATAATGTTTTACGTACAAAGATTCTAAAAGTCTTTTTATCCGGGGGAAGCAGACCTTTTATTCAAGTAGATAAGGGAAGAATTGAAAAAAAACGCCTGACAGCCTGGAAAGACAAAAAATTAATACCTCTTAAAACAACCCATGAGCGATATGCAGATGTCTTCAGACAATTGGGATTCCCGCTTGAATTGAGCCCTGAAGATGTGCTTCAAGAATAGAACCAAGGATATCTGTAAGGGAATTTGGAGACAATAAAAAGTATAAAACAATTGGAATTGCCCCATTTGCGGCCTTTAGCGGTAAGATGTATCCTGCAGAACTTATGGAGCAGGTCATGAAATCCCTGAATAATACCAATAAGTATAAAATAATTTTATTTGGAGGAGGCGAGAAGGAAATAAAGATCTTGAAGAAGCTAGAAAACACCTACTCTCATTGCTATAACGTAGCAGGGGTACTTACATTTGAAGAGGAGCTAAGCCTTATCTCCAACCTGGATCTAATGCTTTCCATGGACAGTGGAAACGGGCATTTATCTGCTATGTTTGGCGTGCCTACTGTAACTATATGGGGAATTACACATCCTTTTGCCGGTTTTGCCCCTTTTGGACAAGCTCCTGAAAACTCAATTATGGCGGACAGAAGACAATTCCCATGGATCCCAACCTCTGTCTATGGAAATAAATATCCAAAAGGGTATGAAAAAGCCATGCATACCATAGACCCTCAAGAGATAGTTCGCAAAATTGAGGCCATGTTAAACTAACTATTCCTATACTAATTGTCGCTGCTCCAGGGATTTCATATAATGTCTTAGCTGTTGCATGAACTGATAGCGCAATAATTTACTGTTTCCTTCCACCATCAACATACGAACGCCCATATATGAGGAGATCAGGAATGTAGCGACCGCCTCACTATCTACATGTCTGGCAATATAACCATCGGTCTTTCCTTTTTGAAGGACAGTGATAATATTTACTTCCCATATTTTATAGATATCCCTGAGGTATTTGGAGATCAATTCATTCCTTCCATTAAATTCAGTCATAAAGTTACTAAGCACAAAACCATAATCCAGCTCATTGTGCTCAGCAATGCTCATAGCATTTTCAAAACATACTTCAATGGAGTTAAATGGATCCTCTTTTGCTTCAATAGGCTCGATGAGTAAACTATAGACCCTTTTGACGATCAGGTTCTGAATGATACTAATAAAGAAATCTTCTTTAGATTGGAAATGATAATAGAAGGCTCCCTTGGAAAGTGAAAGTTCCTTTAAGATATCATCAACACTGGTGTTGTAATATCCTTTCTTGTAGAATAATTCGAGGCCTGTGACCTGCATCCGGTGCATGGTAGCCATGCGTTTTAAGTTCTTGTCCATAAGATTTGGGTTATGGTTAAAAGACCATGTGGTCTATAACAAAGAACCCCCGAACCCTATGGTTGCTGAATATTAGAAGATAAAGCCCATTAAAAAATCGTTAAGTGGTAGAATTTCCGATGAATGGCACCCATTTCACCTTTTCCAACCGACCACTTGGTCGGTTTTATTCCTCGACTAAAGGTAAATTCATGGAATTTTGCAGCTATTATAAGAATAAAAATAATCCAAAAAAAGCCTTTTTCAGGTAACAACGCCCTGGCAACTACTTCCGGCACCGGCAGTACATCCATAACAATGTTGGGAAATGACAATATCCCGGTCATTGAGTAAAGCTTCATTGTAATCGCTGATATGTTGCACCTTACTTGCCACTTTAAGCCCCAGCATTTGGTTAAAATCACAATCGTATAGCCAACCATCCCAACTTACGGAGATGGTATTGGTACACATAACGTTCTCTACAGCCGAAGGATTATAGGCATCCACCAGGGAATACATATAATCTTCGTAGTTTTCTGAAGCGATTAGGTAATCCAGGAAACGCGCGATTGGCAAATTGGTAATGGCGAAAAGATTGTGAAACTCAATATCAAAATCCTCTTTTAGCGCTTGCTTAAAGTCGTGTTCCAATGCTGCCTGATCTCCAGGCAAATACGCTCCGGAAGGATTATAAACAAGATCGAGCCTCAAAGCACTGTTGGGCAAACCATAACCCACTGCATTAAGTTCTTGCAATGCTTTAATGGATTTATCAAAAACTCCATCACCTCGTTGTTTATCGGTTTTACCTCTGGTATAGTGAGGCATAGATGAGACCACATGAATATTGTGTTTTTTAAAGAATTCAGGGAGATCGTTGTATTTTCTATTGGATCTGATGATGGTTAGATTAGAACGGACGATAAAATCTTGAATTCCTGCCTTAGAGGCCTCTTCAACAAACCAACGAAAATTCGGGTTCATTTCCGGCGCCCCCCCGGTAAGGTCCAAAGTATGCGCCCCTGTATTCCTGATTACTTCAAGACACAGTTCCATGGTTTCTCTGGTCATGATTTCTTTCCTGTCCGGACCCGCATCTACATGGCAGTGTTCACAAACCTGATTGCACATATATCCAACATTGATCTGAAGGATCTCCAGTTTCCTGGGTTTGAGCGGATATTTGTCTATTTCTGCTATTTTATCCTTAAAATAAGGAAGTTCTCCCTCTTTAAAAATCCCATTACTAAGTATTTCCAGTTGTCTGTGATTGTCTGCCAGTTCTACATGTCTTGCCTTCAGCGATTTCGTAGCCATTCCTTTTTCATCAATTTTATAGTAGGTCGCGCTAAACGCCCCCTGCTTACATACTTAATTTGTTGTACTTGTTCATCATTTGCACACCATGAACCAGGGTAGCACCACTTTCTATGGCGGCACCAGCGTGTACCGCTTCCATCATTTCCTCTTTGGTAATGCCTCTTTGAAGCCCATCTTTCGTATAGGCGTCAATACAATAGGGACATTTCACTACATGGGCAACAGCCAAAGCGATGAGGGATTTCTCTCTGGCAGATAAAGCCCCTTCCTGAAAAACTGCATTGTAATAGTCGAAAAACTTAGTACCTAATTCTTCACTCCATTCGGTGATCTTTCCAAATTTTCTTAAATCGGCCGGATCGTAATAATTATTCGTCATGATCTTTTATTTAAAAAGTAGTTCTAATATTCTCTATGGTAATTGGATCTTATTAATTCATATCCTCTTCTGCGGGAAAGACCTCCAAGTTGTACTAAATTCTGGTATGCAGAAAATGCTATCCAGAAAAAAATGTATAGGCGTAAACCATTCTTTTTTGAGGGATCATCCGATAAAATTACGACGAAATCTACTCTTAGTTTTGGTCGAAGCTATTTTTTTTCATTACAATTTTTAATAGCTAATTTTAAATAGAGGATATTATTAAAACAAACCAGGGAGTTTGTTTTAGATTCATTCATATAGGAATAATCCTTCGGTAACGCAGTTTAACGAACACAATACCAGGTTTATCTCCCTTTTTACACCCGTATTAAGAAATGATCACTGCACAGCAGACCAGCTGGTTTGTAAAATAGAGCTCAGATTTGAGAACGAGAAGGTCCGATTGACTAATTTTGAATAGAAAATTACGATGAAACTAGAGGAATTAACATCTAAATCTATCGGATTGGTCCTTTCCGGTGGAGGTGTCCGCGGAATAGGGCATATTGGGATGCTTAAAGCATTAAAAGAACATGGCATAGAAGCTTCTGTGATCTCAGGAAGCAGTGCGGGCGCTCTGGTAGGAGCATTGTATGCCGGGAATAGCAGTTTTGAGGAGATGCTCGCTTTTTTTAAAGAGACACCCCTGTTCAAATACAATTTTTTTACAATCAATAAACCCGGACTTGTAAATACGGACCGATATTTCGATATTTTTAACCAATACATACCCTTTCACACCTTTGAGTCCTTACATAAACAATTATTTGTGACAGCCACCAATCTTCAAAAGGGAGTTGAAGAGGTCTTTTCAAAAGGTGATTTGATAACACCCCTCTTAGCTTCGGCAGCCCTACCCCCTGTTTTTAGTCCAGTTGAGATCAACAATGATCTATATGCGGATGGCGGCATCATGAATAATTTCCCTTCCGAACCATTACAAGGTAAAGCCGATTTTATCATTGGTAGCAATGTTTCTGTTATCAAGGCATTATCAAAAAAGGAAATTCAATCATCCTTTCAATTGGCATCGCGCACCACTAGTCTAATGGTATATGCCATTAACAGGCAAAAGATCAAGAGTTGTGACATCATTTTTGAGCCTATGGAGATCAAAGACATAGGGGTCTTTGAGAAAAGTGGCATAGAAAAGGCTTTCAACATAGGGTATGACAATGCCTGTAGGGTATTGGAAGCACTACTAAAACAGGGATAAAGACTTGTTTAGCAATAATTTAAACGTCGTCGTAGTCTATCTTAAGGATGGGGGTTAGTGGGTGCGATTGGCAGGTGAGTATAAAACCTTCCTCAATCTCACTATCTGTCAGGATCTGATTTTTTACCATTTCAGCCTTTCCTTCTGTTACCCTGGCAATACATGTACTGCAAACCCCTCCCTGGCAAGAGTAAGGAGCATCAATATCTTCCTTTAATACAGCATCGAGGACCAGTTTCTTCTTGTCCATCACAAAGGTAAATACTTCGTCATCTAAGGTTACTTCCATACTGGTTTGCCCTTCCAATAGGGATACATCTTCTTCCTGTAAGGTGGTAAAGAGTTCAAAATGAACTTTTTCTTTATCAACACCATTTTTATTTAAGGTCGCTTTTACAGTATTGATCATATCTTCCGGGCCGCAGAGATAAAAATGATCAAAGGAACGATCCTTGAATTTATTTTTGAGAATAAGATTTACGGTAGACCCATCAATGCGTCCAAAAAGGGTATCTTCTTCGCGCGTTCGGCTATATATGAATTGTACAGAAAACCGATCAGTATATTTCTTGCTTAAGTCCATTATTTCCTCATGATACATAGTCTCCTCGGGAGTTTGGTTCCCATAAACGAGTACAAACGTATTTTCCGGATTGCTTTCTAAAACGCTAAAAGCGATGCTTAATATAGGCGTAATGCCACTACCCGCCGCAAAGGCTGCAATATGCTGTGTTTTTTCAGCCGGTTTAAATTCAAAATGTCCTTTAGGGGGCATTACTTCGATACTATCACCCGTTTTCAGGGCTTCATTTGCCCATGTAGAAAAGACTCCGCCCTCTACTTTTTTGATACCTACGGTCATTTTTGCATCAGAAGGGGCACTGGAAATAGAATAGGCCCTGCGAACCTCTTTGCCCTCAATGTATTGTTTTATGGTAAGATGTTGCCCGGCATTGAAGGTAAAATCATCCTTCAGATCTTCCGGAATGTCAAATGTTATGGCAACTGAACTGGGCGTTAAGGCGCTGACAGCAGATACTTTAAGGGAATAAAAGGTACTCATTCGGCAATTTTTTTGCGAAATTAAGGAAAGGCGACTCTATAAAAAACTGAAATCAAGAAAAATCATACCTAATTAATTTATGCATAAGAATATTATGTATATATTTGGCTTCGTTCTATGCGTATGAGTAATTCTAAATTATACAAAGGAAGTTTAAACACCATTATCTTAAAACTATTGGATGAGGAGGGAAAGATGTATGGATATGAGATCACACAAAAGGTAAAAACTTTAACCCAAGGGGAACTTAAAATCACAGAGGGGGCTTTGTATCCTGCACTGCACAAGTTGGAAGCGGAAGGGTTGCTGGATGTAGAAGTTGCCAGAGTAGATAACAGAATACGCAAATATTATAAGTTGACGGAACAAGGCCAGAAGGAAACCGTTAATCGACTTGTGGAGTTAGAAGAGTTTATAAGAAGCATGCAACAATTGGTAAACCCAAAATGGAGTATTAATTGAAATACTTGTCCTGGGATTAATTCCCAATCATAGTATTCAAATTCAAAGAAATTTTAGCTGATGAAACTGATTAAAAAAGACATCAATAATATTGATACCTGGCTACAAAAAAAGGGAATCAAATACCTGGATGTTCGCGTGGAGCTCTTAGACCATTTGGTGACGGAGTATGAAGCTATAGATCAGTATCCCGATCTTGAAAGTTTTTTAGACAAAAGACTCTCATGGTGTAAAATTGTCATGAAAAAGAAAGAAAAGACTACTCACTGGGGTTACCAAAAAATGCTATGGGCCAAGTTTTTTCAACTACTCAAAAAACCTCTGATAGTGATTTTCTGGACTCTTTTTTTAGTCTTGATTCTCACAGTGAAACCTTTATTAGATTGGAAATACAAGTTACTACTACTTATGCCATTATTTGTAATGGTTTGTGCCCACATATATATTGTTCTAAAGAATAGTATTGGAAAAGAAACCTTTAAAAACGCCGTCTCTGCAAAATACCTGGGGAATATTTTTGCACTCCCTATTTTGATGATATCCCTTTTGAATCTTGTATTACAACTCAATAAGAAATTATTTTTTGAAGTGCCCTTTTTATTTCTTTATGTAATGATCGGCACAACCTTATACCTTGCCGCAATTCTGGTATTTCTGGAAAAAAGGGAAGAAGTTTTGGAACAGTATGACAGACTTTTAAGAGGATAGATAAATGAGCCTAACACAAGATCAAATAAAGTTTATAGACACATATCTAAAAAATTCAGACATTGGGTTTATTGATGTGCGGATGGAAATGGTAGACCATGTTGCCAGTGCAGTAGAAAAGCGCATGGAAGAACATGGCCAGTCTTTTTATGATGCTTTTAAAGACTTTATGGTGGCGCATAAGCGACATCTCACAAAAGATTACGAACGCCTGCGGAAAAAATTACAATTGAGGTCATTTTGGAGCCTTTGGCCCACTTTAAAGAAACCCTGGATGGTGCTTTTGTTTCTTTGTGTTTTCTTTTTCCTTGAAAATTATGAAGGTATTTTTGCCAAGACCTTTCCATATGTTCCATTTGTGTGGATCTCATTAACATTGGTAGCTTTAGTCTATTTCATTAGCACATTTCCAAAGAGAAAATATCGCTTTTCTAGTTTAGAGGCCCTGGTTTGGCCCTTATTGGTGTCCATGTATATGTTGCACATCGCATTTAATTTTGGCAGGGGCAATCCACTTTTTTACGAGGTCGTTCCTTATCTGATCAACGGCTTTACTGCATTCTATACCTGTTTTCTTACCACCTTTTTAATAGTATTTTTTAAGGTCCGCCATTCCTATAAATTAAAATTTGCATAGCCCTTGAAACTGAGTCAGGAACAAATCCAACAACTATATAAATTCACAAAGGCCCACTTTGTGGAGCATTACGACCTACAAACAGAACTGGTAGACCATTTGGCAAACGGCATTGAAGATCAGATAAGATCACATCCTCAAATTTCTTTTCAGGAGGCGCTTGACAGAGAGTTTAAAAAATTCGGGGTATTTGGTTTTCATGATGTTGTAAGAGACAAGACCAAGGTCATGGAAAAACGATATTGGAAAATATTATTTCACTTCCTTAAGGATTATTTTAAACTGCCAAAGATCCTGATGTTGATGACCTTTGTGGCTATGGTCCATATTTTAATCACTCTTTTACCTGAAGAGATAAAAGGCTACTTTATTGCTGTAGCTTTCCTTAGCTTCATGGGAATTATCTCGGTTAAAGCATTTCGAAATAGAAAGCGTTTAAAAAAGAAAAATACAAAATGGCTTCTGGAAGATATGATCTTGAACCACAGTAATTCCTTGGCTTTTATTAAATTTTGCATTGCAGATTTGTATAAATCCCATTATTATGAAATCTGTGGTACAGTATCCTTTAGGGGCCCTGACTGTTTCGGTATTGTTAGTGGCGTTACTATTGCTTTTCTATATCATGGTTTTTATCATTCCCCCAAAAATGGAAGAGCTTTTAATGCAAAACGTACCCGGAATACAAAATGGGTAAAGTTCTTGTAACAATAGCTATATTTGCCCTACTAATTTTCGATATTAATTTGACCAGCTTGTATGTTTAAAGCACTTTTTTAACCTCCAATGGAAGTCCTTTTTCCGCGCCGCATCCTTTAAAACCAACCTTGCCTTTAAGATCCTGATGATCTTTGGAGCCTTATATTTTATTGTGGTGTTCCTGGCTATGGGTGTCGGGTCCTTTTTTATAATTAAGAAAGCCGGTTTAGGTGATCCCCTGCGAGTAGTGAACCGATTTATGATCTATTACCTGGTCATGGATCTCTATCTGCGGTATATGTTCCAGAAGATGCCGATCCTGAATATAAAGCCTTTGTTGTATATGCCATTTAAAAAGAGCGCAGTGGTCAAATATTCTCTAGGCAAAACCGTGTTTTCATTTTTTAACTGGATGCATGCTTTTTTCTTTATACCCTTTTCCATTGTGTTAATTACTGAGGGCTATAATCCTTTGATGTAGTAGCTCTGGCATTTGGCCATTATGGCGCTTTTTTATGCCAATAACTTTCTGAATATCATGATGAATAATCAGGATAAGATATTTTACCCCTTGGTTGCCATCCTGGCAGTTCTTGGTTTATCACAGTACAATGGTTGGTTCGATATTACCGTATATACAGCTCCTATTTTTGATGCTTTTTTTGATATGCCCTGGGCCTTTTTGATCCCAATTCTCTTGTTGACCTGGTTGGTTTATGCTTCATTCAATTATTTTAAGAAACATATGTATCTGGATGGAGGCCTTGCAACCAAACATACTGAGGCTAAATCTGAAGATTATACCTGGCTCAACGCTTTGGAAACTTGGGGACCTTTTTAAAGAACGATATTAAACTCATTAGACGTAATAAACGATCCAAGACCACCGTGATTATGAGTTTGCTGTTTATTTTTTACGGGATGCTATTTGGTTCTGGCGCAGTAGAGGTATACGAAGGACCTGTTTGGTCGATCTTTGCGGGCATCTTTGTCTCAGGTGGATTTTTATTTAGTTTTGGGCAGTTTGTTCCCAGTTGGGATAGTTCCTATTACCCGCTGATGATGAGTCAGAATATACAGTATAGGGAGTATTTATCCTCAAAATGGTATTTAATTGTGATTGCAACGGTCATCAGCACCATCTTATCCGCCTTTTACCTGTATTTTGGATGGGAATTTTACCTCGCCATTGTGGTGGGAGCCATTTATAACATTGGGGTAAATTCGTATTTAGTACTTTGGGGAGGGGCCTATATTAAAACCCCTATAGATCTAACCTCCAATAAAAAAGCCTTTGGTGATAAACAGGCCTTTAATGTAAAAACACTCCTACTTACAATTCCAAAATTGGTGCTTCCATTGCTCATTTTTGCAGCGGGCTATTATCTGATAAATCCGATTTCAGGCTATATAGCCGTGGCCCTATCCGGGGTACTTGGTTTTGTTTTTAAAGATCAGGTGTTCAAAATGATCGAAAAGATCTACAAAAAGGAGAAATACAAAACGATTTTGGCTTACAAACAAACAGACTAACTACATTTTTTATATATGATCACAGTTCACGACATCACAAAAACTTACGGAACCCAAACTGTTCTAAATATTCCAGCGCTCGAGATTCCAAAAGGACAAAGTTTTGGCCTGGTAGGAAACAATGGGGCAGGTAAAACCACATTTTTCAGCCTTTTACTCGATCTTATTCAACCCACCACGGGGAAGATCATAAACAATGAGGTCCAGGTAGATATCAGCGAGGCCTGGAAACCCTTTACTTCTGCTTTTATTGATGAGACTTTTCTTATAGGATACCTTACCCCTGAAGAATACTTCTATTTTATCGGGGAACTACGTGGACAGAACAAAGCCGATGTGGATGCGTTAATTGGCACCTTTGAGAATTTCTTTCACGGGGAGATCCTGGGGCAAAAAAAATACCTCCGCGACCTTTCCAAAGGAAACCAGAAAAAAGTTGGGATCGTTGCCTCCTTTATAGGCAATCCTGAGGTTGTGATTCTCGATGAACCTTTTGCCAATCTCGATCCCACCACACAGATCCGACTTAAAGCAGATCATTAAGGACCTGGCAGAGAACAAAGATGTAACTGTATTGGTCTCCAGCCACGATCTTATCCATGTAACTGAAGTATGTGAACGTATTGTTGTGCTAAATAAAGGAGAGATCGTTAAAGACATCCAAACCTCCCCACAAACCTTAAAAGAACTGGAAACCTTTTTCGGAGGATAAAAATCACGCTGGAAACACGCTCTGTTTTATTGAAAAAGAGCTGTTCCAAAAGAAGGATGTATTTTATCGAGTAGCCATATACTAAACGGGCGGTTTTAGAGTTTACATATCGTACGAATACACCTAATTTTGAAGCTTCAAAACATATTATACATCATTTGGCTTTGTGGGGCACTACTTCTAAGTGCCTGCTCCACTAAAAAAGATGCCTTTGTTAACAGGAATTGGCACGCTCTCAACACCAAATACAATGTACTGTATAATGGCAACATCGCTTTTGAGGAAGGTCGGGAGCAATTAAATGACTCGTATCGGGATAATTATTGGGAATTGTTGCCCGTTGAACGCCTGGCAGTTACAGACGAAATTAAATTAGATTCTGAGGATAACAATCCCAACTTTATAAGAGCAGAGGACAAAGCCACCAAGGCCATCCAAAAGCACAGCATGGAGATTGGGAACGAGGAGCGTAACCCTCAGACCGACGAAGCCTTTTTACTCCTTGGAAAAGCGCGGTATTTTGACCAGCGTTATGTGCCTGCTATAGAAGCCTTTAATTACATCCTGCAGAAATACACCGAAAGCGATAAATTGAACGAAGCAACAATATGGCGTGAGAAGACCAATATCCGCTTAGAAAATGAGGAACTGGCCCTCAGGAATTTAAGACGACTATTAAAATATGAAAAATTAAAGGATCAGGAATATGCCGATGCAAGGGCTATGATGGCGCAGGCCTTTATCAACCTGAAGGCCCCTGATACTGCTATTCAGCAATTGAAGATTGCCTCAGCCTACACCAGGAAAAACTCTGAAAAAGGGCGGTATTATTTTATTATAGGGCAGTTGTACAACCAACTGGGGTTCAAAGATAGTGCTAACTATGCATTTGATAAGATCATTGACCTGCAACGTAAAACACCCAGGGTATATTGGGTAAATGCACATCTACAAAAGATTCAAAATATTGAGATCACCAATGAGAATAAGGAAGAGTTGCTTGAATACCTCACCTGGCTCGAACTAAACAGGGAGAATCGGCCATTTTTGGATAAGATCTACAGGCAAATTGCCATATACCACAATAGCCTCGAACAGGATAGCCTTTCTCTGGCGTATTACAACAGGTCGCTGAGAGCGGCCAATCAATCACCTCAATTATTCGCCCTTAACTATGAAGATCTGGCGGAGCATTATTTTGATGACAATGAATATAAATTCGCCGGGGCATACTATGACAGTGTACTCCCAAATCTTCCGGAGAACACCAAGAAATATCGCACCATAAAAAAGAAACTTGATAACCTCGAAGACGTCATTACCTACGAAAGTACTGTGCAGTATGCAGATAGTGTGATCACAGTGTATAAAATGCCTCTGGAAGGTAGAAAAGTCTATTTCCAGGCCTATATTGATCAACTTAAAGCAAAGGCCGATGAACTAGCGGCAAAAGAGGAGTCGCGACTTAATGCTGGCTTTGCAGCCTTTGGCGAATCTAAAGGAGGGAAAGAGAATCAAGGCAAGTTCTATTTCTATAATATTACAAGTCTTGGCTATGGGAAATCCGACTTTAAAAATAAATGGGGCAACAGAGTCTTGGAAGATAACTGGCGGTGGAGTACCAAGAATTCTGCTCAGGGACTCGATTTAACCACTTTAGGAACCGATATTGAGATAGATGCACAAGGCGAGATCCCCGAAGACCTAAAATATTCTCTCGATTATTATTTAAACCAGATCCCTACAGAGGTTGCTGTCATTGACAGTCTTGAAAAGGAACGAAATTTCGCGAATTATCAGCTCGGGCTTATCTACAAAGAAAAATTTAAGGAGAACCTGCTGGCTGCAGGAAAATTGGAACGGGTGCTGGAATCTTCCCCCGAAGAGCGGCTAGTACTTCCATCCAAATACAATTTATTAAAGATCTATGAAGAGGAAGGGAGTCCTCTGGCGATGGACATGAAAGAAAATATCATTCGAAATCATCCGAGCTCGCGCTATGCAGAGATCCTGCTTAACCCACAGGCCGTATTAGAGGCCTCAGAAGATAGCCCTGAGGCACGCTATGCCCGCTTGTACCAGCTTTTTGAAGCTCAGGAGTTCCTGAGAGTGATAACAGGCTCTGAAGAAAGCATCAACATGTTCCCCGGAGACCCTGTAGTGCCAAAATTTGAAATGTTGAAAGCCACCGCCATTGGCAGACTGCAGGGATATAAAGAATTTAAGGAAGCATTGAATTATGTGGCCTTAAACTATCCAAATAAGCCGGAAGGGAAAAAAGCACAGGAAATGGTTGCCGAACAACTTCCAAAACTGGAATCCAATGAATTTTCAACAGAAAACAATTCGGTATCTGGGGGTAATTGGAAAGTTGTTTTTCCTTTTAAAAGGAGCAACGATGCGGCTGCGTTGCGATTAAAAACCAGACTGGAATCGTCTATCAAGGATCTTAAATATCGCAACAAGGTATCAAAGGATATCTACAATCTGGAAGATGAATTTGTGGTGGTTCATGGATTTCCCTCCCGGGATTTTGCCCTGGGATACGTTGAACTGCTAAAAAACAACAAAGATTACAGGATCGCTAATGAGAATTTTGTAATTTTATCTGATAACTACAAAACAATACAGATCCACAAGAATATAGAAGACTACAGACGACATAATTTAACCCCAAAACCCTAAATCCATGTTTTCAGATAACAAAAAACCCAGAGCTATGACAGAAATTGGAGGACAACCTAACAGAATTGAAAAGAACACAAAGATCAAAGGAGACATTGTCTCTGAAGCAGACTTCAGAATTGACGGAAAACTTAATGGCAACTTAAAGACCTCAGGGAAGGTAGTCATTGGCAAAGATGGCTATATCCATGGGAAAGTAGAATGTCAGAATGCCGATATTGAAGGAAATTTCAATGGAGAATTATTGGTATCCGAACTTTTAACGCTAAAGTCGTCCGCAGTAATTGAAGGTACGGTCTCCGTTGCCAAACTAGCGGTAGAGCCCGGAGCAACTTTTAACGCCTCTTGTAATATGAAAGGGAAAGGCTCCTTAAGTGCTTCCACTGGAAGTGCCGGAGGATCTGAAGTATCCTCTTCATCCTCATCCTATAAATCTTCTGTGGTAGGCAATAAAAATGAACCAGCAAAAGCCTCCTAAAGGAAGAAATCCGCTAAAGAATATTGCCATTTTATCTGGTATTGGAATTGAAATGGGGTTTATTATTTTTTTAGCGGCGAAAGGAGGGATCTGGTTAGATCAACATTATCAAACAGAGAAACGCATATTTACGGCCATTGCTACAATAGTTGGGGTTGCCATCGCTATTTATGTGGTGTTACTTCAGCTAAAAAGAGTAAAGTATTGATGGCAATTCCTAAACTGGTCACCTCATATGTTTTGCTTCTTTTGGGGTCCCTGGGGATCCTGTTTTTGATTCATCTTCAGGCACAATTATATCTGAATATCCCTTCAGGATCAGATATGCTTCTCTTGTCCTATGTTCTGAATTTTATCCTCGCCTTGGTTATTTTTATAGGGTTGTTCACCTTGCGCAACAGACTCAAGAACCAAATCGGTTTTCTGTATATGGGGGGGAGCATGTTAAAATTTCTGATCTTTTTTCTTGTTTTTTATCCGGGTTACAAGGCAGACGGTTTAGTATCAAAATCCGAGTTTGCCGCTTTTTTTGTTCCTTATCTTCTATGTCTGATTTTTGAGACCGTTTACACCGCCAAAATGCTCAATAGTTTAAAATAAATTTAAAGACCTGTTTAAACCACTCAAAGGCCTTTAAAATAAACTTCTAATTGCTTTTTTCTTTTTATAAGAATGCCTTACATTTGCACGGATTTTTAGAGACCCGCATATAAAAGAATATGAGAAGCCTTTTTACCGTAAAAGTTCTATTGTTTTGTTCGATATTCCTGGGATACAGTTTTGCAGCAACTGCCAAAGAAGATTCCGCAGATGGGACTAAAAAGGACTTGAAAACAGAGATCAAAGAGTATATTGATCATCACCTTCAGGATTCACACGATTTTTCCATTTTTTCGTATACCGAGGATAGTGGCGAGCATGTTTATATCGGCCTTCCACTGCCAATTATACTTTGGGACAACGGGCTCCAGGTATTTTCTTCATCTCAATTCCATCATGGCGAAACACTGGCGAAGTCGGGAGGCAATTTTTATGCTATGGACCATGGGAAGATCTATAGAACGGATGCCGAAGGAACACTGACCTATGATGAAGAAGGACATGCAACCAATGTAAGGCCACTCGACTTTTCCATTACCAAGAATGTGGTGATGATGATTATCACCGGACTTTTAATGCTTTGGTTATTTTCCAGCCTTGCAAGGTCGTATGCTAAGAATAATGGTGTTCCCACGGGAGCCGGCAGGTTCTTTGAACCTATAGTGCTCTATATAAGGGATGATATCGCAAAGCCGACTATTGGAGAAAAGCGCTACAGAAAATACATGCCATTTCTTCTGACTATTTTCTTTTTCATCTGGTTCCTGAATATGTTTGGTCTTACCCCACTCGGGATCAATGTAACAGGAAATATTGCGATCACTTTTGGCCTTGCCTTGTTAACCTTTCTAATTACTAATTTTACGGGAACAAAGGACTATTGGAAACACTTGGTAGATCCTCTGGGCGATGCCATGCCGTGGTACGGGAAATTGCCCATTTATATTATTCTGGTCCCTATTGAATTATTGGGACTGATCATTAAGCCATTTGCCCTTTTGATTCGTTTATATGCAAACATGCAGGCGGGCCACATTGTTTTGATGAGCCTCATTGGGTTAATGTTCATTTTTAAAAGTTGGATCGGAAGTCCTTTGTCATTTTTCCTGGCGTTTGCCATCACATTGATTGAAATATTAGTAGCCCTTTTACAGGCGTATATCTTCACCATGTTATCTTCTCTTTATTTTGGCTTTGCCTCTGAAGAACATGATCATGAGGAAGACCCTGAATTGGCTCATTTGTAATAGTCTTTTTCCGAAAGGAGGAGATTTAATTTTGAATTTTAATTTTAAACTAGATAGAGTATGGAAATTCCAGTAATGGTAGGTGCAGGTTTGGTAGTAATTGGTGTTGGTATCGGTATCGGTAGGATCGGTGGTTCTGCTATGGATGCTATTGCCCGTCAGCCAGAGGCCTACGGAAAGATTCAAACAGCGATGCTTATTGTAGCGGCGCTTATTGAAGGTATTGGTTTTGCGGCCCTTTTTGCCGTAAGCTAAACCCACACAATAGGATATGGCCATAACGGTTGGTTATGGCCCTCCTTTGTTTAAAATTAATGCACAAAGATTTTATTTATGGATAAATTATTAAATGACTTTTCGTTCGGGTTATTTGTCTGGCAAACCCTGTTGTTTGTTCTATTGCTACTGTTACTCTATAAATACGCATGGAAGCCTATTCTCAATGCGGTAGATGACCGGGAGAAGGGGATCAAGAATGCGTTGGCAGCGGCAGAAGATGCCAAAAAAGAAATGCAGAATGTGACCGCAGATAGCGAGAAGCTATTAAAGGAGGCCCGTGGAGAACGCGAAGCGATGATGAAAGAGGCTCGTGAATTACGCGAAAAAATGATGGCAGATGCCAAGGCTCAGGCAAAAGTTGAGGGCGACAAGATGATCACTCAGGCAAAAGCAACCATAGAGAGCGAAAAGAAAGCAGCCGTAGCAGAGATCAAGAATCAGGTGGCCGATCTTTCGGTACAAATTGCTGAAAAAGTATTAAAAGAACAATTGACCAATAAAGAGAAGCAGTTAAAATTGGTCAATGATATGTTAGGTGATCTTAAATTGAACTAACGCCCTATGAACGAATCCAGAGCAGCAGCACGTTACGCAAAAGCGATCTTAGATTTTGCGGTTGAGAAGAAAAAGACAGATGTCTTAGAGGAGGATATGCGTTCCATTGTAGCTACTATGAGTGCGAGCAAAGAACTGCGCGAAATGCTGGGGAGTCCGGTTTTAAAGGGGGAAATGAAGAAAAAGGCCCTCTTGGCAATCTTTAAGGGGAGTCATGCGATCACGGAAGGACTTATTGATCTTTTGATTCAGAATAGAAGGATCTCTTTATTAAATGAAGTGGCCCTAAAGTACATAATCCTAAATGAGGATCTTAAAGGGGAAGGCATTGCATTTGTTACCACGGCGGTTCCACTATCCGGGGAATTAGAGAAAAAAGTGCTAAAGCAGGTTTCTGCGATCACGGGAAACAAGATTATCATAAAAAACAATATAGATGAAAGCATTGTTGGAGGGTTTATCCTTAGGGTAGGCGATCTTCAATATGACGCGAGCATCGTTAATAAATTGAATACGATTAAAAGGGAATTTACTAAAAGCATATAAATTTAATTACGAAGTAAAAAAGGAATTGTCCTTTTTCGCTTCAACATATATTTAATCATATGGCAGGAGTTAAAGCCGCTGAAGTATCGGCAATCTTAAAGAAACAGTTATCTGGCTTTGAAGCCAAAGCAACCTTGGATGAAATAGGCACCGTTCTTCAGGTAGGTGATGGTATTGCCCGTGTTTATGGTCTTTCCAACGCACAATACGGGGAGCTGGTAGAGTTCGAAGGAGGCCTTGAGGGAATCGTTCTGAACCTGGAAGAAGATAATGTAGGGGTGGTACTTCTCGGTCCTTCAAGGGGGATCAAAGAAGGAACTACGGTTAAAAGAACACAGCGAATTGCTTCTATCAATGTAGGAGAAGGGATCGTTGGACGGGTGGTAGACACTTTAGGAACTCCAATAGATGGGAAAGGTCCTATTACCGGAAAAACTTATGAAATGCCTTTGGAAAGGAAGGCCCCGGGGGTGATCTTTCGTCAGCCGGTAAACGAGCCGCTTCAAACAGGAATTAAGGCCATTGATGCCATGATCCCGGTAGGAAGAGGTCAAAGAGAGTTGGTGATCGGTGACCGTCAGACCGGGAAGACTACGGTGTGTATAGATACCATTATCAATCAGAAAGAATTCTATGATGCCGGGGAACCTGTGTATTGTATCTATGTGGCCATTGGTCAGAAAGCCTCTACTGTAGCGAACATAGCAAAAACATTAGAAGATAAAGGCGCTTTGGCCTATACGACCATCGTTGCAGCAAATGCATCAGATCCTGCTCCAATGCAGGTATATGCACCTTTCGCGGGAGCAGCTGTTGGAGAATATTTTAGAGATTCAGGCCGTCCTGCTTTGATTATCTATGATGATTTATCAAAACAAGCCGTTGCCTATAGAGAGGTTTCTTTACTGCTTAGAAGGCCACCAGGTCGGGAGGCTTATCCCGGAGACGTATTTTATCTTCACTCCAGACTCTTAGAGCGAGCTGCGAAAGTGATCGATGATGATGCCATCGCTAAAAACATGAACGATCTTCCGGATGTTCTTAAACCAATGGTAAAAGGAGGAGGCTCATTAACAGCCTTACCAATTATTGAGACACAGGCCGGAGATGTTTCTGCCTATATCCCAACGAACGTAATTTCTATTACGGACGGGCAGATCTTCCTTGAGCAGGATCTTTTTAACCAGGGGGTAAGACCTGCGATCAACGTAGGGATATCGGTTTCCAGGGTTGGGGGAAATGCTCAGATCAAGTCCATGAAGAAAGTGGCAGGTACCCTAAAATTAGATCAGGCACAATTCAGGGAATTAGAAGCCTTTGCTAAGTTTGGTTCAGATCTTGATGCCGCCACGCTTAACGTCATCGAAAAAGGACGAAGGAACGTAGAGATATTAAAGCAGGCACAAAATGATCCTTTTACCGTCGAAGATCAGGTTGCTATCATTTATGCCGGTTCCAAGAACCTTTTACGTGATGTGTCTGTAGATAGGATAAAAGAGTTTGAAACGGATTATCTTGAGTTTTTAAATGCAAAACACAGGGACGTTTTAGACAGCCTTAAAGCAGGAAAATTAACTGATGAGGTGATCGATACGCTTACTTCGGTATGCCAGGACATGGTTAAGAAATATAAAAGTTAGAGTATACCAGATAAAACATGGCAAATCTTAAGGAAATAAGAAATAGAATAGCTTCGGTTTCATCAACCATGCAGATCACCAGTGCCATGAAGATGGTATCGGCTGCAAAATTGAAAAAAGCGCAGGATGCTATTACGGCCATGCGCCCTTATGCCAATAAGCTTACCGAGCTGCTGCAGAACCTGAGCGGCAGCATGGATGTGGAAGCAGGAAGTGTATATGCAGTTGAACGTCCGGTTCAAAAGGTTTTGGTGGTCACCATTACCTCAAATCGGGGATTATGCGGCGCTTTTAATTCTAATGTGATAAAACAATCTATCTCCTTAAAAGAGAACGAATACAAGGACAAGGAGGTTCATTTTATGGCCATTGGAAAAAAGGGAAATGATTTATTGAGAAAGAAGAATACCGTAAGTGCCAATCACAGCAAGGTTTATGACGACCTTTCTTTTGATAGTGTAGCTGACATCGCTGAAGAATTGATGAGTTTATTTGCAGAAGGAACTTACGATCATATCGTTTTGGTGTACAATAAATTTAAAAATGCGGCTACACAGATCTTGATGACTGAACAATTTCTACCCATTGTAGCGTCTAAATCAGAATCGTCTTCTACCACGGATTATATCTTTGAACCAGAGAAGGAGAAGATCGTTATGGAACTGATCCCTAAATCTTTAAAGACTCAGTTATACAAGGCTATACGCGATTCTTTTGCAAGTGAACACGGCGCTCGTATGACTGCCATGCATAAAGCAACAGACAATGCATCCGAACTAAAGGATCAATTAAAATTGACATACAATAAAGCACGACAGGCGGCTATTACCAACGAAATCCTCGAAATTGTTGGTGGTGCCGAAGCCCTAAATAATTAAGTGATTTAGCAATAAAAACAGTAAGAAAACCCTGGCACTGCTCAGGGTTTTTTAATTTAAGTGTTGGAATGTCTATTTTTGGCATTACTATTGGATATACTTTAAAAAGAGATCTGCAAGATGAGAAATATACCAGTGTTTACTTTCGTAATTTTATTTGCGCTTTTTGGTTGTTCTTCCCAAAAGAAATTGGTTGAAGAAGCTCCTTTTACGATTAAAGATCCAAGTTGTCAGGACTATGCTGCCGGTAGGGAGGAAGGAGGAACCGGTTTTACACTAAGCCTTCCAATAGCGGATAATGCAGGGGATGTAACTTTTGAAGAGGTCTATTTCAGGGGGCATATTATGAAACCGACAATAGTTCAAAGTGACAATGGATATGTATTAGAATGTAACCATAAGAATGAGAATACAGAGATGAAAACAGATATGGTTATGCATGCAGATCCCAAAGAGGAAATAGGGAATCAACCTCCTGCTATACCGAAAAGTAATCAAAAAGAATTCCCTTTTGAACTTGATAAGGACGAAGTAGTGATCAGTTACCGGGAAAAAGGGGAGGATCGTACCTTATACTTCAAAATGAAGGGAGTGAAAGAAAAACTTCCTTTGGTATATCCCTCTCGTCCTAAAAACTAACTTTGTTAGCAGGCTTTAAATACCTAATTTTAAGCCTACCCTAACATAGCACGGTTGAGTCTCTTTCAAAAATTATTTAAGCAAACATTTATTTACGGGCTGGCCACTGTCTTGCCCAGAATGCTCTCTTTTATACTAGTGCCCCTCTACACCAAAGTGATGCCTACAGGATCTTATGGTGAAGTGACTCTTATTTTTGCGTGGTTCGCGATCTTTAATGTCATTCTGGCCTATGGGATGGAAACGGCATTTTTCAGATATTACAATAGTGAATCCAACAAAACTAAAGTTGTATCTACCTCCTTGCTTTCAATTGGTACCACTACAATATTTTTCACGATCGCAGCCTTGCTATTTCAAGATAAGGCGGCCTTACTACTGAACATTGATCAGCAATTTATTCAGTATGTTATCTATATTTTGGCGCTGGATGCTCTGGCAATAATCCCTTTTGCATGGTTAAGGGCCCGGCAGAAACCTACCCGATATGCCGTAATAAAGATTGTAAATGTTGCGGTCAATTTAGGATTGAACATTTTCTTTTTATTGCTACTTCCGGAGATCATTAGGGAAAATCCTGATAGCTTCTTTCAAGCATTTTATATAGAGGATTTCCAGATTTCATATATTTTTATTTCCAACTTAATAGCCAGTGGCCTTACCCTTTTCTTGATAGGGAAATGCTATATTCTACCTTCTTATTCTTTCGATAAGGCCTTGTGGAAACAAATGGTGAAATACGGTCTTCCGGTGATGATAGCGGGTATTGCGTTCACCATTAATGAAGTGTTCGACCGTATTATGCTCTCAGAACTCCTGCCCGCTGCTATTGCCAAGAGTGAGATCGGAAAGTACTCTGCCTGTTACAAGATAGCCTTGTTTATGACACTTTTTGCCACTGCATTTCGACTGGGAATTGAACCTTTTTTCTTCAGTCATTCGAAATCTGAAAATCCTCAGAAGGCCTATGCACAGATCACCAACTATTTTGTGGTGTTGGGAAGTGTAATTTTACTTGCCGTAGTAGTTTTTGCAGATCTTTTAAAAAAATTGATTGTACTAAATTCAGATTATTGGGAAGCCATGCCCGTTGTACCCATTATTATACTAGCTAGTTTCTGCCTGGGGATCTATCACAATCTATCCGTTTGGTATAAAGTAACGGACAGAACCCGGTTTGGGGCCTATATATCAATTGTGGGGGCATTAATAACGATTGCTATAAATTACTTCTTTATACCCAGTATTGGATACTATGCTTCGGCCTATGCTACGCTCGCTGCCTATGCCAGTATGATGATTCTATCGTATTATTTTGGAAGGAAATATTATCCTATACCGTATAATCTTCGAAAAATTGCTTTTTATATGGGAATTTCTATCTTGTTCTCAGCCCTATCTTTTTATGTTTTTAAAGGGAACATCTATATTGGATCATTCCTTCTTTTAGTATTTTTACTTTTGGTTTATAAATTGGAATTCGACCTTTTAAAACGAATATTTGTTAAGAATGAAGATTAAGATAATCAACAACTCAAGACATGCCTTGCCCCATTATGAATCTAATGCCTCGGCTGGTATGGATCTGCGTGCTCATTTGTCTGCACCGGTCACACTCAAACCGCTTGAGCGGGTGATCATTAAAACAGGCTTGTTTTTGGAATTACCTGTTGGCTATGAGGCCCAAATACGCCCAAGGAGTGGTCTGGCTGCCAAGAAAGGTATTACCGTGCTCAATACTCCCGGTACCATAGATGCGGATTACCGCGGTGAAATTGGCGTGATTCTTGTTAATCTATCACAAGACCCCTTTGTTGTAAATGATGGAGAACGGATTGCCCAAATGGTGATCGCTTCCCATGAACGAGCAGTTTGGGATGAGGTAAAGGAATTATCCCAAACATCAAGAGGAGAGGGTGGCTTTGGAAGTACCGGTACCCGGTAGTCTCTTGTGGTAAGCTTTTCTTTAAAGTACTATTACAGGTTTAATTTATGAGATCGTTGCACTACTTAGCGATTATTTTCTTTGTGACAGCTATGCTGCAGGGAAGTTTGTATGCTCAGGAAGAAGAAAGTGCAGCCATTTCAATGGAAGAAAATACAGATGTCTTTCAGGAATTGTTCTTTGAGGCGTTAAAGCAAAAAGGGATTGAAAATTATGGGAAGGCTATTAATGCACTTTTAAAGTGCAAACAATTAGCGCCTGACAATGATGTGATCGATCATGAATTGGCCAAAACGTACCAATTAAACAATCAATTGATGCTAGCAGATGAATACGCTCTTGAGGCAATAATAAGTAAGCCTGCTAATCTTTGGTATCTTCATACGCTGGTAGCGATCCGGGAGCTCCAGGGCTCCGATCTGAAAAGCATTAAAGAGCAGATCCCGTATGATAATTTGCAACTTAAAGAAAATCTGGCACAGATCTATTTTGAAAACAAAAAATATGACATTGCCAGAGAAGTTCTTAATGATCTTCGATCCAGTAAATTTACTCGTGAATTAGCAGGGAAGATACAGGATTCAATAAAGCGACATAATTTCTATACACAAGAAGTACAGGACATTGAAAATAATGAGGGGGAAAACCCCGTTAAGGCATTAACGGCAGAACTTAATCTTCTTCTTGAGAATGGGGAAATTGAGGGTTTATCAGAAAAAGCGGAAGAGGCTATTGAATCGTATCCTGCCCAACCTTTTTTTTACTTTTTTAAAGGAGTGGCCCTAAATAGAAAAGCCCAATACAGGGAAGCCATAGATTTTTTTATGATGGGCCTCGATTTTGTCTTTGACAATGATGAATTATTAAATAAAATCTATAGGGAATTAGCCAAGGCGCATACTGCACTTGGAGAGACAACTAAGGCAAATACGTATCTTAGCAAAATAAAAAATGGCTCATAGAATGAAGGAGATGAAGAGTACATTAAGAATTGGATGGGTATTTATCGGACTCCTCTTTTTCCTTGGGAGTTCGTGTAAATCAGCCAAGATCATATCAGATCAGAAGTTAGATGCTAACCTGTCGGCTAAAACCATCATTAAGAATCATTACAGGAATTCAGTCAATTTCAAAACACTTAGTAGCAAACTCAGAATAGAGTATTCTGACGGGTACTCAAGTCAAAGTCTGGGAGTGAGCTTGAGAATGGAAAAAGATAAGACCATTTGGTTAAGTGCACCCTTAGGGGTTGTAAAGGCATTGATCACCCCAAATAGGGTTACATTTTACAATAAATTAGAGAACAATTACTTTGATGGTAGTTTTGAATATCTGAGTCAATTGTTGGGAACAGAGCTTGATTTTACCAAGGTGCAAAATCTTTTGCTGGGAGAGGCTCTGTTTGATCTTAGGGACGATCGGTATGATGTTACCCTCAATACCACTTCTTACGAATTAAAACCACGTACTTCGTATGAACTTTTTAAAACACTTTTTCAAATAGAACCTGGAACTTTTAAGCTGGCTTCACAACAGATTTCACAACCTCAAAAAAAAAGATTATTAGAGATCAGGTATAAAGACTATCAACAAAAGAATAATAAGCTGATGCCAAATAATGTTGGGATAGTGGCTATAGACAACGACCAGAGAAATGTTATTGATATTGAATTTCGAAATGTTGAATTCAACGGAAAGATTAGTTTTCCCTTTAAGATCCCAAATGGATATGAAAAGATTGTGTTGAATTGATATGAAAGGATTCGTGGTATATCGGATTTTACTACTGGGTATTTTTATAACCCTTGCCGGTGCGTCATCTCAAGCGCAAACAAATGAACAAAAGGCCCTTGAGGCGAAAAGGGAGCAGCTCCAGAAGGAAATTTCAGAAATGAATCGCTTGTTATTTGCAGAACGGAAACAAAAAGGGACCGTTTTGGATCAGATGGAGCTTTTAGATCAGAAAATAAATGTAAGACAACAATTGATTCGGGTTACGAATCAGCAATCAAATCTGTTGAGCAGACAGATCAACGCAAATATTCGGAATATTGCCAAGCTTAGAGAAGATCTGGAAATATTAAAAGAAGAATATGCCAATATGATCCGTAAGTCTTATCAGAATAGATCTCAACAGAGCAGGCTTATGTTCCTCATGTCTTCCCAAAATTTTTATCAGGCTTTTAAAAGACTTCAGTATTTAAAGCAGTATACACAATACAGAAAGCAACAGGGTGTCCAAATTGCCTCTAAAACAGAAGACCTTATCACATTGAACAATGATCTTACCTTGCAACGAAAGGAAAAGGAAGCCCTAATAGCAGAGAACAAAGCAGCCAGGAAGGAACTATTTGAGGAGATCAATGATCAGAAAGGCCTTCTCAGCACAATCAGGAAAAATGAAAGCAACTATGCGATAGCCATCAATAAAAAAAAGGCGGAAGCAAAGAAAATAGATGAACAAATAGAGCGACTAATCAGAAGCGCCATTGCAGCATCTAATAAGAAAGCAGGCAATACTACCAACAGCAGTACTTTTGTCCTGACACCGGAGGCAGCACTTGTTGCAACCAATTTTTCAGCCAATAAAGGCCGACTAATTTGGCCGGTAGAAAAAGGGATCAAAAGACAAGGTTTTGGCATTTATAGCGATGCCGTTTATCCGGGAATTAAACATCAGAATAACGGTGTGATCATTGCAACTGACAAAGGGGCCAGGGCAAGGGCCGTTTTTGAAGGGGAAGTGATCGCAATTTTGGCAGTACCTGGTGGTGGAAAAGGCGTACAGGTAAAACATGGGAACTATATCAGCACGTATTACAACCTTGCAAACCTCTACGTAAAAAAAGGAGACAAAGTTATCGCCAAAGAGGAATTAGGTGAGATTTATACCAACAGGTTGAATGGCCTTACGCAATTGAAATTCTATCTGTACAGGGATGCCACACGTTTAAATCCCGAGGAATGGATCTACCAACTATAAACTAAGAACTAAATGGATACTATTACGGATATCAAGGGAAGTTTTACCCTTCATAACGGAGTAAAAATGCCCTATTTTGGATTGGGGGTCTACCTGTCAAAAGATGGTAGTGAAGTAATAAATGCGGTTAAATGGGCACTCCAATCCGGGTACAGGCATATTGATACAGCAGCTATTTATAACAATGAAGAGGGTGTAGGTGAAGGGATGAAAGCAAGTGGAATTCCTAGAGAAGATATATTTCTGGTTAGTAAGGTTTGGAATTCAGAGCAGGGCTACGACTCAACAATAAAAGCCTTTGAGACAAGCTTACAAAAATTAAATACGGAATACCTGGATCTATATCTGATTCATTGGCCGGTAAATGGGAAGTACAAGGAAACCTGGAGGGCATTAGAGGATCTGTATAGACAAAAACGAATCAGGGCGATAGGAGTCAGTAATTTTCTTCAGCATCATTTGGAAGATCTCTTAAAAGAAGTGTCTATAGTCCCGATGGTAAATCAAATGGAATTCCATCCCTATCTGGTACAGCAAGAGCTGCTCGACTTTTGCCGTTCTAAGAATATTCAATACGAGGCCTGGTCCCCGCTAATGCAGGGTAATGTATTTAAAATGGATGTTTTTAAAGAAATGGCAGAGAAATACAAGAAGACCATTGCGCAAATTGTATTGCGATGGGACCTTCAGAAAGGGGTGGTAACGATTCCAAAATCATCTAAAAAACAACGCATTATAGACAATGCAGCAATATTCGATTTTTCGATTTCCAAAGAAGATATGGTTGTTCTGGAAGGGTTAGATAAAAGGAAACGTTTTGGACCTGATCCGGACACCTTTGATTTCTAACATTCGCAAATGTTTATATAGGCTACTATTTCTTTGAGGTAAAAAGAGCCTTTAATTCAGTAGCATCGTCAGGTTTCATTTTCCCGGCCAGTACCAAACTAAGCTGTTTTCTTCTTAAAGCACCTTCAAAACGCGTTTTTTCTAAGGCCGTTTCAGGAACAACAGGAGGTATCGCCGTTGGTTTTCCTGTTTCATCAACTGCCACAAAGGTATAAATAGCCTCATTTGCCTTTGTTCGCTCGCCGCTTAACCTGTCTTCCATCCAAACATCAATGTACACCTCCATAGACGTTTTGAAAGTCCTGGAAATGGCTGCTTCCAGGGTTACAACACTGCCCAAAGGAACAGATCTGTTAAACGCGACATGATTTACCGAAGCTGTTACCGTAATACGCCGGCTGTGTCTTCTGGCAGCAATACTGGCCGCCCTGTCCATCCTCGCAAGTAACTCACCACCAAATAGATTATTTAGTGGATTGGTTTCACTAGGAAGGACCAGATCGGTCATAATGGTTCTGGAATCGTTGGGAGTTTTGGCATTCATAGTAACAAGTTTTCGCAAAGATACGCGGTATAAAAAGGCGGGTAAATGGAAAGTGTATTATTTTACAGAAAGTAGCCAGGCATCTCGAGTCTCTGTCGACCTAATTTGTTTAAGAGCTTCCAGAGCTTGCTTCGGATTTTCAAAACTATCAAACGCCACCTGAAACAAACCAAATTTGTTTTGACCAACTAAAAAAGCATCAAAACCTTTGTTGCGAAGTTGTTTAATTTTTTTGTCAGCATTGTTCTTCTCACGGAAAGCCCCGGCAATGATATGATGCCGTTTGGTTACTTTTTTGGTCACATCAACCCTAAAGACGGGTAATTCCATAGGTTTGCTATCGAAAAAAGTTGCTTCCTGAATACTATTTGAGATGATCTCCTGTGCTTTTTCCTGAGATACCAACTCATTTGTGATGGCCTGATTGTAGGTGCGATATCCCGTAAATCCGGCAGACAGAGCTAGAAGAACAATAGCTGCATATTTCAAAAGCGGCCGTATTTCATTCTTTTTCCTTTCCTCAGGAGTAATAATAAAAGGCACTTTTTCTTCGAGGGCCTCCACTTCTTCTTTTAGTACCTCACGCAGAATGGGTGTGGAAACAAAGGAACTCATTCCGAATGAAGAGGTCAAAAAATTGGTCTGCTTTGATGGTAGGAAGATCAACTTCCCTTCTTTTGTAGGCTTAAAGCGTCCAATATTCTGAAGGATGAGGGTTTCACCTTTTTCCAATTCTTTCCCCCATTCCTTTACTGTTTTAGCCATCTCTTGCTGCGCCTCCTCAAAAGAAATCTTTTCAGCTTCTGCTATGTAGGAAATAAGAAGTCCGTCGTTGGACTGCAACTGACGGTTAAAGGACAGTACTTTGGATGGAGGATTAAAAGTATGACCGGTTTTGTCAATAAAAGCCGATTTTACATGGGTAAGGAAGGCCCCAAATTCGGGTACAACCACGCAATTATATCGGTATAATAATTCTTCTATGTAAGCAGCAGTGCTCATTAAGGCAAAGATGGAAAAAAATAGAGCCGCTTCAAAATGACAAATTACTTTTTATTAACATTAGTTTTTCTGTATTTTGTGCATAAGATGAACGGAAGATGATGGAGGAGATAATATCAGCACTGAGATTACAATGTATCCCAAACATTGGGGATATTTCGTCCAGGAAATTAATCGCCTACTGCGGCAGTCCTGCCGCTGTTTTTAAAGAAAAGAAAAACACACTACTGAGAATTGCCGGAATAGGCACCAAGGTCATAGAAGGTCTTTATGACTCTGCATATCTCAAAGCCGCGGAAAATGAATATTCCTATTTAACGGAACATCGTATTAAGTGTCTGTATTTCGAAGATAAAGATTATCCAAAATATCTTCGACACTGCGCAGACGCGCCATTGATCCTATTTCAAAAAGGGCAAATTGATCTAACAGACAAGAAGATCATCAGTATTGTGGGCACCCGCAATATAACTCCCACCGGCCGGAAATTTTGTGAGAAGTTTATGGAAGAACTTGCTCCTTTAGAGCCCGTAATAATAAGTGGATTTGCCTATGGAGTTGATATTTGCATTCAAAATGCAGCAAATGCCCTTGGCCTGCAAACCATAGGATGCCTGGCGCATGGACTAAATCAGATCTACCCCAGGGCTCATAAGAAGTATTGCGAAACCATTGAGAAAAACGGTGGCTTTTTAACCGAGTTCTGGAGCAGCAGTAAACCAGACCGTGAAAATTTTCTCAGAAGAAATCGGATTATTGCGGGTATGAGTGAAGCTACTATTGTTATTGAATCTGCTGAGAGGGGAGGCAGTTTGGTAACTGCAGATATCGCAAATAGCTATAATAGGGATGTTTTTGCGGTCCCCGGCAGGCCCGATGATATCTATAGTGAGGGCACCAATGCCTTAATCAAGCAACAAAAGGCGCATTTGATAACCTCAGTTGCAGATCTTGTATACCATCTTAATTGGGATCTCGAAGAAAAGTTAAATGCCCCTATTCAGAAACAATTATTTGTGGAAATGGACGAGACCGAAGCCTCTATTTATTCGTTCTTACAACAAGAGGGCAAACAAATGTTAGATGATATTGCAATGGGAAGCCACCTTCCTATTTTTAAGACGGCCTCCACCCTTTTATCGATGGAATTAAAAGGGTTAATAAGGCCCTTACCCGGGAAACGGTTTGAAGCGATCTAAGAGAGAACCAACTGATGGGTTTGATGATATCAGATTCCACTTATTTTAATGAAAAAAGGATGTCATTGAACGATTTAACCTATACGCTAGGCGGAATAGTCAAGTGACAATAGAGGAAAAAACTTTTAAATACCGACCCAAAGGTTGGTTATAGAAATTTTCTAATAGCCAAGTTTGCTGCGTACCCTTTGCAGCACATCATCTGCTACCGCATGTGCTTTTTGGGCACCTAAATGCAATAATTCATCAATTTCAGATAGATTATTCATATAGTAGTCAAACTTTTCACGGGCTTCACCAAAAGTAGATTCCATACATTCATAAAGTTCTTGTTTAGCATGACCATATCCATAGTTTCCCTCGAGATACTTTTGCCTCATGGCATCAGAACTCGCTTTTGATGCCAGAATAGAATATAGGGCAAACACAGTATCAGAATCAGGATCTTTGGGTTCTTCCATAGGAGTGCTATCCGTCAATATGCCCATGACCTGCTTTCTCAAGGCCTTATCCGATTGAAAGATATTGATAAGGTTGCCCTTACTTTTACTCATTTTTTCACCATCGGTACCTGGTATGTACATGGTTTGTTCCTGTACCTGAGCTTCCGGTAACACGAAGGTTTCGCCCAATTGTGCATGAAATCTCGAGGCTACATCCCGTGTCATCTCCAAATGTTGTAACTGGTCCTTTCCAACAGGGACAATATTGGCATCGTATAAAAGGATGTCTGCGGCCATTAACATAGGATATGAGAATAGACCGGCATTAACGTCTTCCAATCGGTCTGCCTTGTCTTTAAAGGAATGAGCCAGTGTTAGGCGTTGATAAGGAAAAAAGCAACTTAGATACCAGGCCAACTCAGTGACCTGAGGCACATCGCTTTGCCTGTAAAAGACCGTTTTATTTACATCGAGGCCAAAAGCCAACCATGTGGCGGCTGTTGCATAGGTATTGTTTCGCAATTCTTCCCCATTTTTTATTTGGGTAAGAGAATGCATATCCGCAATAAACAGAAAGGATTCATTTTTTGGATTATCAGCCATTTTTATGGCGGGAATAATGGCTCCCAGAATATTCCCGAGATGTGGGATCCCTGTACTTTGAATACCTGTCAAAATTCTTGCCATGGGCCATGCTTTAAAGAATGACAAAAGTAAAAGAAATACTAAAACCCTGCTAAAATTGTTATTTTTGATTTTATGCTAACTTTTATCCTAAGGGCCGGGCAATTGCTTTATCGTGTTTGGTTCTATATTTTGGTCGCGATCCCTATTTTTTTATTTTCTCCCCTATTGGTACTTCTCTCTATTTCAGAGAAAACCTATCCACAATTTTTTTGGTTGGCTAGAAATGTTTGGGCCCGATTGATTTTATACGGAATGGGGTGTATTCCCAAAATTACTTGGGAGGAAGACTTGGAAAGAGGAAAGAGTTATATGCTGATCGCAAATCATACGAGTATGATCGATATCATGCTCATGCTATGGGTCAGTAAAAATCCTTTTGTTTTCGTTGGGAAGAAGGAATTGATGAAAATCCCGGTCTTTGGCTTTTTCTATAAAAGGGTCTGTATTTTGGTGGACAGGGGAGATAGTAAAAGCAGGATGGCCGTGTATCGCAGGGCAGAACGAAGACTTAAGCAGGGCCTGAGTATCTGTATCTTTCCGGAAGCTGGTGTGCCACCAGAAGAGGTTGTGCTGGATACTTTTAAAGATGGAGCTTTTAAAATGGCGATTGCTCATAAAATACCGATCGTTCCAATGATATTTTTTGATAACAAAAAGCGATTTTCCTACACACTTTTTAGTGGAGGGCCGGGTAAATTAAGAGTAAAGGTGAGCTCATTTGTTAGAACTGAAAATATATCACTAAATCAAAAAGGTCAACTACGAGATAGTATTAGGACGTTGATATTGAACGAATTACAGAGAGATGGACAGAACTATTTAAATATACCGAAAAGTATATAAAAAACGCCCTGCCCGGTAGCAGGGCGTTTTAGGAGTTTCTTTGGATACAGGAAACATCCCAACCAATTTCTTTAGAACTTAAAATTTATACCTGAGTAGACCCCCATTGAAAACGGCTGAAAATTACCGGCTGCCTCTGAGAAGGTGTTTAATTGATATTTAAACATGGGCTCCAAACTAAGTTGAAGTGAATTATTTAGTTGATACGAAACACCTATGCCAAAGTTAGTACTCATATTTAGATCATTTAGATTATTAGCCTCCCCCATTTCAGTAGCGATCCCGGTAGATTGGAGCGTTACAGAATTGTTGACCAGGAATAATGAACTTATGCCACCTATTACATTTACCCCAAACCTTTTATCAAAAATTTGATAGGTTAGTTCCAAAGGCACTTCTAAATAACCAAATTCCTGTATCATCTTCCCGTTAAGTGAAGGATCAGGTCCGGAGACATCTTGTGCGTTTTCTGATGCGATCTTTCCACTTCTCGTGTTACTACGTACAACAAGATTTCTGGAACTTAAGGAATAATCTATATTATCGATAATTCCATTGGTGGCTCCATTTAAGGACGAGGAAAAGGAAACGTCTTTTGTGTCATAACCAAAATCTACCTTATGAACGCCAGATCGCAATCTTAGTTTCTTATTAATGTTATAAGTAACGGCAAGACCATAACTCAGATTAACATTCCCGGATTTCGCATTGTTCTGAAAGCTGGAATGAATAGGGGATCCCTGCGACAAAGAACTAAAGAAAACGGGGGCCACCCTTGGCCCAACGGCCCATTTGCTTGTGGAATTGTCTTTTTCAGAGGTGTCTTCCTGAGCGGCAATGGCATCAAAAATACTGGTCTTATTTTCATCCTTTTGTTTAGTTTCGATAGTCTCTTCTGTCTGCGGCTCGGTAAGAGTAGTACCGGCAAGAGATTTATTATTTAGGCCACTGGGTATTTTTTCAGGATCTCCCATTAATTTCTCATCGTCTTTTTCAATTGAGATAGCCTCGTTTTGAGCAAGGTTATCCGAGCTTTCTGGCAGATCCATATTTCCATTTTCTTTGACGCCAACTGTTTTTTGCTTCTTTTTGTTCAATGACGATCTATTGGCTATAACAGTACTTTTATCCTGCTGTATAAATTCCTTTGAACCAGAGGTTATTTTGTTTTTGTCTACAGCCGTTTTCTCACTAACTAAACTCTCGTCGGAATCATTATCAGATTCGTCGATAACAGCCTTATCCGCTTCTTTACTTTTAAAGACTTTTGTCTCAGCCTGGCCGTCAATCACCTTGTTTATATCTACAGAATCATCCTCATCATCAGCTTTCCGGATGTCCGTAATGATCTCATTTGTAGGGGTCAGATCTTCTTGAGGCAGAAAGAGAAACAAACCGATAAGAAGGATCGCGGCCACTCCACCAATTTGCCACCAAATAGGTAAAATTCGACGTTTTTTGCGTTTTTGATCTAATGAGGCAGCAATATTATCCCATACCTGTTCCTCCGGCAATTGGCTATAATTCCTGAGTTTCTCCTGAAATATTTTTTCTATGTTCTTTTTTTTCATGCCTAGTGAATTAAGCAATGTTGATGTTTTCGTTTTTTAATTTCTCTTTCAAGATCTTTTTTGCTCTGAACAAGTTAGATTTTGATGTTCCTTGTGAGGTGCCTAACAGCTCACTGATCTCTTTATGTGTATACCCATCCAAAACGTATAAATTGAAAGTAAGACGGTATTTAGTGGGAAGTTCCTGTACGTATTGGAGTAGTGTTGAGAGTTGAATGTCTGGGTATTCATAGTCTGCATCTTGCTCTTCTTCCAAATTATCTGTAACAAGGTTTAAATACTGATCCTTGCGATATTTTTGAAGTACGGTGTTTACGGTGATTCTTTTTATCCAGCCTTCAAAAGACCCTTTGAATTTGAATTGTCCAATTTTGTCAAAAATGGTCAAAAAGCTGTCATGCAGATTATCTTCTGCTTCCGTCTTGTTTCGGGAATACTTTAGGCATAGCCCAAAAAGAACACTGGCATATTTTCGATAAAGTTGCTCTTGTGCCTTTCTATCTCCCTTTTTACAATGTTGAATGAGCTTTTCTAGACTCAAAATGTTGATCAGATTTTGTTCTTCATTCCTATAAAGATCATGAATTTACGGGCACTTCAATTTCAATGTACTGATCTACTCCGTTTTCATCCTCTCCATTCCAAAACCTAAAAAGATAGGTGCCTTCATAAAGAACGATAAAATTGAAAGAAGTTTCCAGTTCTTCCATCCCCAGGGAGCAAGTTTCTTCATAGAAATCTGAGCCTATCGCCACAACGTTCCTGGTGGTCGTTGCTTCGTCTGTGATATCGAAGCCTTCAAAAAAGATACACCCGCTGGGGCGCACGTAAGTGACCCGAATCTCGTAGGTCTCATTAAGGTCGAATGATTCCGGAAGTTCTGCACTAACGATCTGTAAGGGAACAAATCGAAAATTAACCCTGTCATCTTCAAGCTTACAAGATTGGAAGATCAAGACTAGAAAAAAAAGCAAAACGGGTATGGATCTCTTAACGCTCATCTCAATATTGTTTCTCTTAAGATGAAAATAAAAAGGAAGGGTTGCTTTTTGTTAAATAAAGAGCGGTCTAGCCTTTTAGAGCCGTAATAGCTTCTTTGATTTTGCCTTCCAGCTCATCAGACAATTCAGGATTATCCTTTAGTAGTATTTTTACGGCATCTCTTCCCTGCCCTAATTTGGTGTCGCCATAGCTAAACCAGGAACCACTCTTTTTAATTATCTCGAACTCCACGCCAAGATCGAGGATCTCACCAATTTTTGAGATTCCTTCCCCGTACATGATATCAAATTCGGCCATTTTAAAAGGAGGAGCCACCTTATTCTTTACCACTTTTACACGTGTCTTATTTCCCTGTACGGCACCATCGGTATCTTTTATCTGAGTAGACCTCCTGATATCTAAGCGAACAGAGGCATAAAATTTTAGTGCATTTCCACCCGTAGTGGTTTCCGGGTTTCCAAACATGATCCCGATCTTTTCCCGTAGTTGATTGATAAAAATTACGGTACAATGGGTCTTACTTATTGAAGCGGTAAGCTTCCTTAGGGCCTGAGACATTAAACGGGCATGTAAACCCATTTTAGAATCTCCCATTTCCCCTTCGATCTCGCTTTTTGGAGTTAACGCAGCAACAGAATCAATAATAACAATATCTATCGCACCAGAACGGATGAGGTTGTCGGCAATTTCTAAGGCCTGTTCTCCGTGATCTGGCTGTGAAATAATAAGATTGTCGATATCTACTCCCAATTTTTGGGCATAGAATCTATCAAAGGCGTGTTCTGCATCAATAAAGGCAGCAATTCCACCATTTTTTTGGGCTTCAGCAATCGCGTGTAAGGTAAGTGTGGTCTTTCCAGAAGATTCAGGTCCGTAAATTTCAACGACCCTTCCTCTTGGATATCCTCCTACCCCCAAAGCTATATCTAGTCCCAAAGATCCCGAAGGAATTACCTCAACATCGGCTACTACTGAATCTCCCATCTTCATCACGGCCCCTTTCCCATAAGTCTTATCTAATTTATCAAGGGTTAATTTAAGGGCCTTTAACTTCGCTTCTTTCTCATTACTCATGTCTTCGTATCTTTATTTTAAGGGTGACTAAATTACTACTTCTTTTTGCATAACACAACGGCAAAAGCAACCTTTTTATAATTGTCTCATCATACTTGAAAACATTTTTGATTGTTGTTCACTTTACTGTTAATACCTTTATGAAGAAGAAAATTTCCTTAAAGTGATCCTTAAGAGCCCTGTATTTCGGGGCTCTTTTTATTTGTAAACGCCTGAAAAAATGTATTTTTGTACTCTAAACTTCATTCAACTTAATCAAGGTATAGCATGCAACTGTACAATACATTAAGTGCGAAAGAAAGGGAAGCTCTTATTGAGGAGGCCGGAAAGGAACGCCTGACTATCTCCTTTTATAAATATGCACACATTGGAAATACATCAGATTTTCAGGAACCATCTTTTTCTGGAATGGAATGATGTTGGACGTCCTTGGGAGGATCTATGTGGCCCATGAGGGAATCAATGCACAACTTTCGGTTCCTGCAGAAAATTTTGAAGCCTTTTAAGGCACATTTAGACAGTATTTCATTTCTGAAAGATGTACGATTGAATATTGCCATTGAACAAGACAATAAATCTTTTCTGAAACTCAAGGTAAAAGTCCGTAATAAAATCGTTGCTGATGGACTGAATGATAAAACCTTTGATGTGACCAATAAAGGCATTCACGTAGGCGCCGAAATTTTCAATGAACTCATCGAAGATCCTGACACTATTTTGGTCGATATGCGGAACCATTATGAAAGTGAGATAGGACATTTTAAAAATGCCATCACTCCAGATGTTGACACCTTTAGGGATTCATTGGATATTATTGAAAAAGATCTTTCTGACTTTAAGGAAGATAAAAAACTGGTTATGTATTGCACCGGAGGAATCCGTTGTGAAAAGGCAAGTGCCTATTATAAACATAAAGGATTTAAGCAAGTATACCAACTGGAAGGAGGGATCATTGAGTATGCCAGACAAGTAAAGATCAAAAGGACTTGAGAATAAATTTCTTGGGAAAAACTTTGTTTTTGACCACCGACGGGGGGAACGAATTACCGAAGATGTGATTGCCCAATGCCATCAATGTGGTAAACCATGTGACACCCATGTGAACTGTGCCAACGAAGCATGTCATTTGTTGTTTATTCAATGTGATGCATGTGCAGAGAAGATGAACCATTGTTGTTCAGAGCAATGCAAGAAATTCATTCTCTGCCCTAAGAAGTACAAAAAGAACTTCGAAAAGGAAAGGCAGACAGCAATAAGATTTTCAAAAAGGGCAGATCTCCGAGGTCCTTAAATTTAAAAAGCCATCTTCCGGCAAAGAAACAGTGCATTTTTAGTTCACGTCTAAACAAAGTATACTATCTTTACCTTTAAGAATTTATATGAACCTTTTTTGGACAAAAATGAAGGATTTTTCCAAATCAAGATAAAAAATATGGGTTGTAACAGTTGTTCAACCGGAAAGGACGGACAACCAAGAGGATGCAAGAACAATGGTACTTGCGGCACAGATGGTTGTAATAAATTAACGGTATTTGATTGGCTTTCCAATATGTCGCTTCCAAATGGTGAAAAACCGTTTGACTTGTGTGGAAGTTCGATTTAAAAATAGCAGAAAGGAATTTTTCAGAAATAGCAGAAGACCTTTCCCTTTCAATTGGGGATATGGTTGCTACCCAGGCACAATCTGGCCACGATATTGGCATGGTTACCCTGACAGGAGAACTAGTGCGGGTTCAAATGAAAAAGAAAAAGGTAGCTTTTGATGACCGAAGAAATGCCAAAAATATACCGAAAAGCCACTCAAAAAGATATTGACAAATGGCAGAAGATGCAGGGATAGAGAAGACGAAATCAAAAAGACGAGCCAGGGAAATTGCCATCTTCTTACGACTCCAAATGAAAATCTCCGATGTTGAATTTCAAGGAGACGGTTCTAAAGGCTACTTTTTATTATACGGCGGAAGAACGAGTAGATTTTCAGGCAATTGATCAAAGATATGGCCAAAGCCTTTGGCATTCGTATTGAAATGCGACAAATTGGATACCGTCAAGAAGCACAACGACTGGGAGGAATTGGATCTTGTGGAAGAGAATTATGCTGTTCCACCTGGCTCACAGATTTTCGGTCCGTAAGTACGTCGGCAGCCAGTTATCAGCAATTATCTTTGAATCCTCAAAAATTGGCCGGACAATGTGGAAAACTCAAATGCTGTCTCAATTATGAATTGGATATGTATCTGGATGCTTTAAAAGACTTTCCTCCCCAAGACAGCAAACTATTTACGGAGAAGGGAATGGCTTTTTGCCAGAAAACAGATATTTTTAAAGGGCTATTATGGTTCTCTTACAAAGACGAGCCAGCCAATTGGCATATATTAACCAAGGACCAGGTGATTGAGATTATGGCCAAGAACAAAAGAAAGAGAAAGTTGCCAGTTTGAGGAATATGCCGTAGACAATTTAGTTGAAGATAAGCTAGCTTTTTGAAAATACGGTTGGTCAGGATAGTCTTACCCGTTTCGATAGACCAAAGAAGTCAATAAGAGAAGAAAGAAAAATAAAAAAAGGAGAAATAACAATAAAACACTTAAAAAATGCCTAGGATTTATTTGATAGATTGTGGTCTGTAGCCTGGTTTTTTTGGTTTCCTGTGAAAAGTGCCATGTATATTCGGAATTTAAGCCATTGAACCAACGGTAGCTGGGAAAGGGATGAATATTAAAGAATTCAATTTCTCTGGATCTGGAGACGCATCAAACACTACCAAATGTTCTATCAATGTCCGTAATGACAACACGTTTCCGTATAGCAACCTTTTTCTGATAGCGGACCTGGAGTATCCCGATGGAGACTACCAGTTGATACCTTGGAATATATGATGGCCCAACGCGGATGGGACATGGCTGGGCAAAGGATATGGAAGTATTAAGGAAAATAAATTATGGTATAAGGAAAACATCATTTTTCCGTCTTCTGGCGTATATACTTTACGCTTGTAACATGCAATGCGAAAAAATGGCAATGTTGAAGGGGTGGTAGAACTTAGAGGGCATTACAGATGTCGGATTTGAAATTGAAAAAGTAATGAGTAAAAAGTATGGCAAAGGTCAAAAAGAAAATCACCGAATAAGTTCTTTTACCCATTTATTAAATGGTTTTGGATCCTTTTTCTGACGGGGGTCTTTCTGTTGCTGTTGGTTTTTCTTTTGGCATCTTGGGGTTCTTTGGGGGAAATGCCCACCTTTGAACATTTAGAAAATCCTCAGACCAATTTGGCTTCTGAAATCATTTCATCCGATGGAGCAACCTTGGGAAAATTTTACCTGGATGACAATCGTACCCCGGTAGATTATAAGGATCTGCCACAAAATTTGGTAGATGCTTTGGTTGCCAGTGAAGATGTTCGCTTTTATGAGCATTCCGGTATTGATGCCATAGGATTTTTAAGAGCTGTTGTCTTTTTAGGGAAAAGAGGAGGTGCAAGTACCATTTCACAACAACTGGCAAGTCAACTTTTCGTAGGAGTTCGTTCCAAGAATTTTTTTCGAGGCCGTTAAACAAAAGATCAAGGAATGGGTGATCGCTACCCAATTGGAAAGCAGCTACACCAAGGAAGAGATCATAGCCATGTACCTGAATATCTATGATTTTGGCTATAATGCCGATGGTATTCGTTCCGCCTCCCGTATTTATTTTGGGAAGGAACCAATTAATCTGAAGATCGAAGAGTCTGCTGTGTTGGTGGGTATGTTGAAAAACTCCTCCCTCTACAATCCTATAAGGCGTGAAAAATTAATGCTCGAACAGCAGAAATACTGGTTCTCTCTCAAATGGAGAAGTACGATTATATAAGTGAGCAACAGAAAGACTCTCTTCAAAAGACCAAAATGGATATCAATTTTAATCCCGAGTCACATCGGGAAGGACTTGCCACCTATTTTAGGATGTACCTTCAGGGTTTTCTGAATGATTGGATAAAAGAAAATCCAAAACCGGCGATGGAAGAGGGATACGTGATACCTGGAATCTTTATCTTGATGGACTTAAAGATCTACACCACTATCGATTCCAGAATGCAGGACAATGCCGAAGGACGCTGTAGGAGCACATATGAAACGGCTTCAGGCCGAATTTTTTCATCAAAACACCCCAGAAAGTAATCCAACAACCCCATTTCTGATTTGGAAAAAAGTGAAATTAGACAGCATCATGGAACGCGCCATGAAAAATTCAGATCGTTGGAGGAAATGAAAAGCCGAGGACAAATCGGAAAAAGACATTCGAGCTTCCTTTAAGATAAAGACCGAAATGACCGTTTTTGACTGGAAAAGCGATGCCCATGAGAAAGATACCGTGATGACCCCAATAGATTCCATCCGGTATTATAAGATGTTTCTAAGAACGGCCATGATGTCGATGGAACCCCAAACGGGCATGTAAAAGCTTGGGTAGGCGGTGTTGATTACAACATTTTCAATACGACAATGTTATTCAAGGAGCACGGCAGGCGGGATCTACCTTTAAGCCTTTTGTCTATGCTGCTGCCATTGACCAGTTACGATTGTCACCATGTGATCAATTGCCAGATACTCAATATTGTATTGAGGCCGAAAAACACGGAAATCCAGAACCTTGGTGTCCAAAAAATTCAGATGGAAAATATTCCGGGAATATGTATACCCTGAAAAATGCCTTGGCAAATTCGATGAATACTGTAACGGCCCAATTGATTGATATGGTCGGACCAAAATCAGTGGTTTCTATAGTTAAGAATCTGGGAATTACGGGAGAAATTCTAGAAGTGCCTTCTATTGCCTTGGGAACCCTGATTTTAACGTTTATGAAATGGTAGGGGCCTATGGCGCTTTTGTCAACCAGGGGTATATGTAAAGCCTGTAATGGTAACCCGTATCGAAGATAAGAATGGAACTGTTTTATATGAATATGTGCCGGAAACCAAAGATGTGTTGAGCAAGGAAGTATCCTATGCCATGGTCAATCTTATGGAAGGTGTCACAGAAGGAGGCTCAGGAACGCGCTTAAGACATAGTTAGCAAAGGACCAGGAGTATATAAGGAGATAATTACCGGATATCCATATGGATTTACGAATCCTATTGCCGGTAAAACGGGAACGACCCAAAATCAAAGTGATGGCTGGTTTATGGGCATGGTGCCCAATCTGGTAACCGGTGTTTGGGTGGGGGGTGAAGACCGGGCCACACATTTTAAAACTATCACTTATGGACAAGGCGCATCCATGGCATTACCTATATGGGCGCTGTATATGAAAAAGAATTATGAAGATCCGGATTTGGGAGTATCCAAGGAAGAATTTATAGCCCCGGAAAATATGAGTATTAATTTGGATTGTTCCACCTTGGTAAAAGTTGTTGAAGAGGTAAATGACCTCGATAATGATCTGGACGATCTGGATTTTTAAATCGAAAATGCAATAATCATATGATCATAAAAAGAGTCAAGGACGCAGAAGAAGCATTAAAGGGTGTTAATGACGGAATGACCTTTATGCTCGGTGGATTTGGATTATGTGGCATCCCCGAAAATGCCATTGCCGAACTGGTGAAACGAGGTATCAAGGACATCACCTGTATTAGTAATAATGCAGGCGTAGATGATTTTGGCCTGGGACTACTCTTACAAAAACATCAGATCAAGAAAATGATCTCTTCCTATGTAGGAGAGAACGACGAGTTTGAACGACAAATGCTCAGTGGTGAGCTGGATGTTGAATTAACGCCACAAGGAACCCTGGCTGAAAAGTGCAGAGCAGCACAGGCTGGTTTTCCTGCTTTTTATACCCCGGCCGGCTATGGAACCGAAGTAGCAGAAGGGAAAGAAACCAGAGAATTCAACGGAAAGATGTACGTATTGGAATATGCCTACCAAGGCCGATTATTCCTTTGTTAAGGCATGGAAAGGGGATGAGGCAGGGAACCTTATCTTTAAAGGTACCGCCCGTAATTTTAATCCTTGTATGTGTGGTGCTGCAAAAATAACAGTAGCAGAGGTAGAAGAGTTGGTTCCCGCAGGCCAATTAGACCCCAATGAGATTCATATACCCGGAATCTTTGTACAACGAATATTTCAAGGAAATCATTACGAAAAACGGATTGAACAACGAACAGTAAGACACCCGAAACTAATGCTCGATAAAACCGGTATAGCAAAAAGAATTGCCAAAGAGGTGAAGGATGGTTACTATGTAAACCTGGGAATAGGGATACCAACGTTGGTAGCCAATTTTGTGCGTAGTGATATTAATGTTGAGTTTCAAAGTGAGAACGGTGTTCTTGGAATGGGCCCTTTTCCTTTAGAAGGGGAAGAAGATGCCGATATAATTAATGCGGGAAAACAAACCATTACTACCTTACCTGGTGCCTCTTTTTTCGATTCTGCCCTGAGTTTTTCCATGATCAGAGGTAAGCATGTAGACCTTACCATATTAGGAGCCATGGAGGTGGCAGAAAATGGGGATATAGCCAACTGGAAGATCCCCGGGAAAATGGTAAAAGGAATGGGGGGAGCCATGGACCTTGTAGCTTCAGCTGAAAATATCATTGTGGCTATGATGCATACCAACAAGGCTGGTGAATCCAAGCTACTAAAAAGATGCACGCTTCCGCTCACAGGTGTTGGGTGTGTAAAAAAAATTGTTACGAATCTCGCAGTGCTTGAGGTGGTCCCTGAAGGGTTTAAATTATTGGAAAGAGCACCGGGAATTTCGGTTGAGACCATACAAAAAGCCACAGAAGGCAGGCTTCTCATTTCAGGAGACATACCTGAAATGACCCTCTAATCATCTCATATCTGAAGGCACACAACTTTTTTGTAAAGTTTAACAACAATTATTATAAGAAATTAGCGTTGTAGTCTTACTTTAGAGCACAAACGAAAATGGAAGTCCCCAAGTCTAATCTTAAACCTAATAGCAATGGACACCCAAACAAATCAGGCTTCTTCTGAAGAGAAGGTCCAAGTCTACCGAAATGATTTTTACAACGGTATTTTACAGTTAGCAAAAAAGCTATTTATGTTTTAGTACCAACAAAAATTAAAATTAAAGGAGCAAAGCCATTGGTTTTGCTCCTTTTTTTATTTTAGCTTCCCTCTGAAGTCATATTTAACACATGAAGCTTTTACTTCGACAATGCACCATAAAGGACCTGGATCAACTGGTAAAGATCTCACAGAAGACCTTTATAGAGGCCTTTGCAAAACAGAATAATCAGGATGATTTTGAACATTACCTGAATACTGCATTATCTAAGGAAACTATAGCCAGCGAATTAGACCATCCTGATAGTTTGTTTTATTTTGTTATGAAAGAGGATCAGACAATAGGATTTTTGAAAATAAATGCTGCAAAAGCACAGACAGATATATTTGACGAGACCTCTTACGAATTGGAGCGTATTTATTTGCTTTCCGGCTATCAAAACCTCGGAATAGGAGAATGGATGTTAGAAGAGATCATTCAATTGGCTCAAGACGATAGGAAAGATTTTATCTGGCTTGGGGTCTGGGAAGAAAACATCAGAGCCATCAGGTTTTATGAGAAAATGGGGTTTGTTAAATTTGGGAAGCATCCCTATTATATTGGGAAAGACAAACAAATGGATTGGCTCATGAAACTAGATTTAACTACCTTGTAATACTCAATCACTCCCTATGAAAAATGGACTATTATTCCTTATCGCCTTTGGCACTCTTCTAAATACATTTTCACAAGACACCCGTTATTTTCCTGAAAGAAATACGGATTGGGCCTTTAAAAGCCCCTCAGAATATACTATCAATGAAACAGCCTTACAAAAGGCTGTGACCTTTGCAATGAACAATGAATATTCCGGATCCCGTGATCTGCGGATAGCAATCTTAAAGGGATTTGAACGGGAGCCTTTCCATGAGATCCTGGGGCCCACTAAAAAAAGAGGAGGTCCTGCGGGCCTCATCCTAAAAAACGGATATGTGATTGCCTCCTGGGGCGACACTAAACGGGTAGATATGACCTTTAGCGTTACCAAGAGTTTCCTTTCAACTGTGGCTGGTCTCGCTGAAGACAGGGGGATAATAGAAGACACATCAGACAAAGTAGGCCAATATATTTGGGATGGTACTTTTGATGGGGCACATAATTCAAAGATCAGCTGGGAACATTTGCTGCAACAAAATTCAGACTGGTCTGGTGAATTATGGGGAGGAAAGGATTGGGCAGACAGACCTCCCAGAGAAGGAGGTCTGGACGACTGGAAATACAGGAAATTAAACGAGCCAGGAACCGTGATGGAATACAATGATGTACGTGTAAACCTGCTCGCTTATAGCCTTACCCATGTCTGGCGTAAACCGGTGCCTGCGGTGCTGAAGGAACACCTAATGGACAAGATAGGGGCAAGCAGTACCTGGCGATGGTTTGGCTATGAAAATGCCTGGACGGAAGTGGACGGGGTTAAAGCTAAATCGGTTACCGGGGGAGGCCATTCCGGAGGGGGTATTTTTATTAACACAGAGGATATGGCACGATTCGGATTACTTTTCCTGAATAACGGCAAATGGAATGATGATCAACTGATCAGTCAGCAATGGATCATGAAAGCCACCACGCCTTCCATTCCTAATCCCAACTACGGCTATCTCTGGTGGCTTAATACAGAAGGAGACCGCCATTGGGAAGGATGGTCTGAAAATCTGTACTATGCTGCTGGTTTTGGAGGTAATTTTATTGTCATTGATAAGGAGCATGATCTTGTAGTGGTAACCAGATGGTTAGAACCGAACAAAATAGAGGAGTTTATGACACTGTTGTCAGCAGCCTTTTGATCATATCCTATTAATGATCGCTGCGGCCTGTAATAAGGTATCATCTGTTTTGGCAAAACAGAATCGCAAGTGCTTCTGGTCTAACTGATCCACACAGAATACCGATATTGGAATACTCGCCAATCCCTTCTCTTTGATCAAACGTATGGCAAAGTCCACATCCCCTTCATTGGTTATTTCAGAATAATTGAGCAGTTGAAAATAGGTACCACGGGTAGGCGTAAAGGTAAATCGCGAGGGAGCAATCGCATCCAAAAACAGATCGCGTTTGCGCTGAAAGAACGGGGATAATTCCAGATAATTGGATTCATTTTGCAAATAAGGGACAAGTGCTTTTTGAATAGGATGATTTACAGCATATACATTGAATTCATGAACCTTCCTGAATTCTTTCATCAATCTAGCGGGGGCCGCACAATAGCCCATTTTCCAACCCGTTACGTGGAAGGTCTTTCCAAAGGAGGCCATCACAAAACTGCGTTCTGCCAGTTCCGGATACTTGGAAACACTTTGATGACTTTGACCGTCGTAGATCATATGTTCATAAACCTCATCGCTGAGGACCAAAATATTAGTTCCATGTAAACTCTTGGCGAGTTCTTTCATATCCTCGGCAGAGAGAATGCTCCCACTGGGATTGTGGGGTGTATTGATGATCACGAGCCGGGTTTTATCAGTTATTCGGGCCCTGAATGCATCCCAATCTATTTTAAAATCCTTCCCCTCCATTTGCATAAAAACAGGAATACCCCCATTGATCTCAATGGCTGGTTCATAGCAATCATATGCTGGCTTAAATAAGATGACTTCATCTCCTTTGTGTACAACGGCAGTAATAGCCGTAAATATTCCCTGAGTAGCCCCGGCTACCATTATGATCTCCTTTTCCGGAGCATAGTACTTCCCATAAAGTCGTTCGATTTTATTGCTTATAACCTCCCGTAGCGAATAGATTCCTTCCATTGGGGCATATTGATTGGCACCCTGCTGCATAGCTTCATAAACCAACTGAATAAGCTGCGGATCTGTATCAAAATTTGGAAACCCCTGTGAGAGATTCAAAGCCTTATGTTCCCTGGCCATTTTTCCAATAATGGTAAAGATGGACGATTGGCTATTCGGTAATTTCGAGTTCAAAGTAGATATCAAAAGAGACTGTTTTGTGATCCCTTAAATGTAATAAAATTGGAAACGGATAAGCCATTAAAAAACCCCTATCTTATTTTGATAGGGGTTGTTACATATAGTAATTGGGACCACTATCCTTTTAAAGAGGCACTTAAATACTCCCTATTCATCCTGGCAATATTCTCCAGAGAGATTCCTTTAGGACACTCTATTTCACATGCTCCTGTGTTGGTGCAGTTTCCAAAACCTTCAATGTCCATCTGCCTTACCATATTCAGAACCCTGTCTGTTGCTTCTACCCTGCCCTGAGGAAGCAGAGCAAACTGAGACACCTTGGCAGAAGTAAATAACATGGCGCTTGCATTTTTACAAGCTGCCACACATGCCCCGCAACCAATACAAGCAGCTGCATAAAAGGAATCATCTGCATTTTCTTTTTCGATCGGAATAGTATTGGCATCTATGGTATGTCCGGAGGTATTCACCGAAATATATCCTCCTGCCTGTTGAATCCTGTCGAAAGCAGTTCGGTCTACTATCAAATCCTTGATCACCGGGAATGCTTTTGCACGGAAAGGTTCTATGGTAATGGTATCTCCATCCTTAAAGCTGCGCATGTGCAATTGACAGGCAGTGATAAATCTATCCGGACCATGAGGACGACCGTTGATCTGAAGCGAGCAGGTTCCGCAGATCCCTTCTCTACAATCATGATCGAACTCTATTGGCTCTTCACCTTTGGTGATGAGTTCTTCATTCAAAATGTCTAACATCTCTAAAAATGACATATCTCCTTCTATCCCCTCCATGGTATAGTCTACCATTTTTCCTTTAGAGGTGGCATCTTTCTGACGCCATATCTTCAAATATATTTTCATAGCTATTTATTTGTAAGAACGTGTCTTTAATTCAATGATATTCATAAGCCAGATCTTCCTTGTGAAGCTTGGCATCTTTAGGCTCACCTTTGTATTCCCAGGCTGCCACATATTTGATAATTCTTATCATCCCTTAGGGCTTCACCCTCCGGGGTTTGATATTCTTCACGGAAATGTCCTCCACAAGATTCATTGCGTTCCAGGGCATCCTTGGCAAATAGCTCTCCTATTTCAAGGAAATCTGCTACCCGACCAGCTTTTTCCAATTCCTGATTTTTGGAATTGGGCTCTCCGGTTACTTTTACATTCTCCCAGAAATCCGCACGCAATGCTGCGATCTCTTTAATAGCCTCTTTAAGATCCTTTTCATTTCTACTCATACCACATTTGTCCCACATGATCTTACCGAGTTTTTTGTGGTAATGATCTACGGAATGAAGGCCTTTTCCTGACATTAATTTGTTGATCCTATCCTTTACATGCTTCTCTGCTTCGTCAAATTCCGGACTATCGGTAGGGATCTTTCCTGTTCTGATATCATCGGCCAGGTAGTCCCCAATAGTATAAGGGAGTACAAAGTACCCATCTGCCAAGCCTTGCATTAAAGCTGAAGCACCCAGTCTGTTGGCTCCGTGATCACTGAAGTTTGATTCTCCGATAGAATAGCAACCCTGAACTGTAGTCTGTAAGTTGTAATCGACCCACAAGCCGCCCATGGTATAATGCACGGCAGGGTAGATCATCATAGGGGTCTTATATGGATTCTGATCTACGATCTTTTCATACATCTGGAACAAGTTTCCGTATTTTGCCTCGATGATTTCTTCTCCTAATTGTCGGACTGTATCTGCATCCGGATCTTTGATACCGGAGGTATAGGCTTTTTCAGTACCATATCTTGTGATGGCCGCAGCAAAATCTAGATATACCGCTTCGCCTGTTTTGTTTACGCCATATCCGGCATCGCAACGCTCTTTCGCTGCACGCGAAGCCACATCCCTTGGGACCAGATTCCCAAAGGCAGGATATCGTCTTTCCAAATAGTAATCCCTGTCCTCTTCCTTGAGTTCTGTAGGTTTTAGTTTCCCTTCACGAATTGCTTTTGCATCTTCTAATTTTTTAGGCACCCAGATACGCCCATCATTACGCAGGGATTCAGACATCAGGGTAAGCTTAGACTGGTGCTCTCCCGATACCGGGATACAGGTGGGATGGATCTGTGTAAAACAGGGATTTGCAAAAAAGGCACCTCTTCGGTGTGTACGCCAGGCTGCCATTACATTGGCCCCCATGCAATAGGTGGAAAGGAAAAAGAGATTTCCATATCCTCCTGAAGCGATCACCACGGCATGAGCAGAATGTCTTTCAATTTCTCCTGTAACCAGGTTCCGTGCAATAATACCCCTGGCCTTGCCATCAATCTTAACAAGATCCAGCATTTCATGACGGGTATAAGACTGTATTTTCCCTCGTTGAATTTGTCTATTCATGGCCGAATAGGCCCCCAATAATAATTGTTGTCCGGTTTGTCCTTTTGCATAAAAGGTTCTCGACACCAATACGCCTCCGAAGGATCTGTTATCTAAAAGACCACCATACTCTCTGGCAAAAGGAACTCCTTGTGCCACACATTGATCAATAATGTTTCCGGAAACTTCGGCAAGCCGATATACATTCGCTTCTCTGGATCTGTAATCTCCACCTTTGATGGTGTCATAGAAAAGTCGGTAGTCACTATCTCCGTCGCCCTGGTAGTTCTTTGAGGCGTTTACTCCTCCCTGGGCGGCAATGGAATGTGCTCTTCGCGGCGAATCCTGATAGCAGAAAGTTTTTACATTATATCCCAATTCGGCTAAGGTTGCAGCTGCAGAACCTCCGGCAAGTCCGGTACCTACAACTATGATGTCTATGTTACGTTTGTTCGCCGGGTTTACCAGGTCAATATCGTTCTTATGTTGTGTCCACTTATCGGCCAGAGGCCCTTTTGGAACTTTAGATTCTAAAATGCCCATATCTTAATGTATTATTGGGTTGAAATGATGGTAAAGTGCAATAAAAACAAAACCTAAAGGAATTGCCACTGCATATATCTTCGTAAAATTTACAATAGCCGGGGTATATTTATTATTGAGCCCCATGGTTTGAAAAGAGGAGGCGAAACCATGCCAAAGGTGAAGAGATAGCAGCCCAAAGGAGACCACATAAAGTGCTGTTCTCCACATAGGAGCAAACTTCTCAACGGTCTCGGCAAAGTAGCGTGTAGGATCTTCAGGATTTACCTCAACATATTTATAGGCCATTTCATGCAACCAGAAATCGTAAAAGTGCAAGCCTAAAAAGGCAAGGACCACCGCACCTGAATAGATCATATTCCTCGAAACCCATGGCGCATTGGCACTACCTTTGAATTGTACATACTTAACTCCGCGCGCCCGGTTGTTCTGGATCTCCAGAATAATCCCCATCACAAAATGAATGACCACACCAGCGATAAGGATAGGTTGCATAAGAAACTGCACTACAGGATTATACCCCATAAAATGGGAAAATTCATTAAAGGTCTCCGGGGAGATCACAGAAGTAAAATTGATTGTAAAGTGCAACGCCAGAAATAGGACCAAAAAAATACCAGAAAGGGCCATGACCACTTTTCTGGCTATTGAAGACTGTATGAGTTTACTCATTATTATACAATTTTAAAGTAGCAAATTTACGGCAGCAGCCCCGTAATAACAAACTTCCCGGGCAATACTTACTCTATGGACATCTAATTTCGAGTTTCTTTAACGGATGTTGAACAAAGAGGATAAAAACGAATCGATTTTGAAAGATTCTCTTAAACAAAATGGGAAATAAAATCGGATTAATTGTAAGTCGGATGCTATTAATTGAGGTGCTTAGCTCAGTTTGTCGTATTAAATTCCTCTTCGATCAAATTCTTTACTAGGGCAAACTCATTTCTCAAATTTATATGGAATTCCAGTTGGGAGTTAGATTGAAAGAAATGGTTGTCAATGAGGTTTTCAAATTTTTCATTCTCAAGGAGTGCTTTGTTGTGCTGTGAATTGAACTTCGATGGGCCGACATTAAATTTAGAAAAGGAGTTATCCATTTTTCTGTAATTATAATTCTCATAAAGGAAAGGTTGCAAAATTTGTCCGATGTAGACGGAATAAGTATTATCATATTCTCCCACATAGGCAATATTTGACGGGAGACCGTACAATTTACTTTTTAGTTCATCAGATTTTATTAGCGCGACTTTCCCAGTATTCAGCCCTTCAGTTAAGGTGCCAATTATAAATTCGGTTTTTACTCCCTCAATGGCCAGGTAAATTAAACTGTCTAACGATCTTAAATCTTTATTGTTCAGATCTTTGTTGAATAGGTCAAGAATTCCCTTGCTGCTGCTGATCATGTTTTTTATTTCAGCAATTTTAGTATCAGCTAACTCCAGATTGAGATCTATTTCTCGTAACAGTCTGCGATTAAATTCGTTTGATTCACTTTTATTAATTTCATTGTTGTTCCAGTTATTTATCGATAGGGCGATCAATATTCCGATTACGACCAGAATGATTTCACCTATGGCATAGAGCAGGTACCTGCCTGCCGGCGAGGCAGGGTTGCTAGAATTATTATCGGTAAGCAATTGTTGTCTTATTCGCCTAAAGAATTTTATCATTGGGTACTAATTAGCCAGCTTCGCATAGAGGGTAATAAAATCATCCTTATTCCAGCACAATGGATTTTTTTTCTTCCTTGCCATTACCCTTGATCACCAATTCGTAGGACCCCTTTGGGAGATAGGTTTTACCATTATCAGCGGTTTTCAGGGCCATTTTGTTCTTTTTCAGGAAGGCCGATTTTCCCTCTTTGGAAAAAGCCACATCATAAGACAGAACATTATACCCTTTATCGGCCTCCAATTCAAAGGCACTTACTTCCACACCATCTAAGGTCATTATCCTGGCATTAAAGCTTCCTTTATCCTTAGCGTAAAATGCAATGTCTATCCCAGGGGTACTGGCCTCGGACCACGAACTTCTGGCATTTCCCCAACGACTGGAATGTTTGATAGCAGGAATGTCAAAGACCAATAGGTCCATGGATAATTTTTCCTGACTTAGTTGCTGTAAATGTGCAATATCTGCCTTATAAATGCTCCTTCCGTGTGTCCCTACGATAAGGTGTTTGGCTTCGGGTTGTATTACCAGATCATGAATGGCCACATTGGGGATCCCATTTTGAAATAGCTCCCAGGAAGCTCCCTGGTCAAAGCTGGCATAAAGTCCGTTGTCTGTACCTACAAATAGCAATTGGTCATTCGCAGGATCTTCCAGAATAACGTTTACCGGTGAAGCGGGAAGATTGGCCCCTATGTTGGTCCAGGTCTTCCCCATATCTTCACTTTTATAGACATATGGGGTAAAATCATCCCAGCGATATCCATTTAAACTGGCATATACGCGCTCTTTTTTATGTGTTGAGGCAGTCACTCTGCTTACCCACATATTCTGTGGCAGATCATCTGAAATTTTTTCCCAGTTGCCTCCTCCATTGGTGCTTATGTGAATAAGGCCATCATCACTTCCTGTATAAAGGAGGCCAAATTTGAAAGTTGATTCTGAAATGGAAGTTAGGGTGCCATAAGCCACATTCCCTTCTTTCCCTCCCTGGGTCAGGTCTTCTGAAATAGCCTCCCAATCATCTCCCTGATTCAGGGATCGATGCAATTTATTGCTGCCAAAATAGAGGATGTCTTGATTATGAGGTGATAGCAAAATGGGTGTTTGCCAATTGAAACGATACGGTTTTTCTCCTAATTCATGTTTGGGTTGAATGTAGGCCCTTTTTTCATTGGCAAGATCTATCCTGAAGTAATTCCCGAATTGAAAACCAGTATATACGATCTTAGAATTCCTGTTGTCTATTTGTACCTGCATACCATCGCCTCCCATGATAGCTTTCCAAGGATACTGCCCCGATGCGTGCCAGCGGCTATTCTCCTGGGCATTATGTGGCCCCATCCATACGCCGTTGTCCTGCAATCCGCCATACACATTATATGGTTTTTCGTGGTCTACGTTGATAGCATAGAACTGGCCTACCTCAGGAGAATTATTTTTAATCCAGTGTGCTCCATCATCATAGGAGATGTTTACGCCCCCATCATTTCCATTGATCAGGTGTCCCGGTTTTACAGGATTTACCCAAAGAGCATGATGATCGGCATGAACATTATCCCCATCAATGGCCTTGTAGGTCTTTCCCCCATCAGCTGATGCGATGAGTGGAACTCCGGCGAGGTAAATCTTCTCTGGATTATTGCGGTCTACCCTTATCTGGGCGAAGTAATACCCATAGCTATAGAAAAGGTCATCTATATAATTTTCATTCTGTTTCTTCCATGTTTTTCCTGCATCCTTACTTCGGTATACTTCGGCACCAATAACGGGCGTATCGAACAAAAGCGAATTGGCATCTTCCAGATAGGCCGCCAGGTCCATCGGCTTTACTGCGCCACTGCGCACCATTTCCTTTACATTCTGAGCCTTGTATTTCTCCTGAAAATTATTATCCTTCAAAAATTTATCTAATTGAACATCCTTCAGCTCAAGGAAGGTCGACACAGACATGGTTTTAAAATCTTCTTTGGTCAGCCCCTCTTTTTCAGATTCCTCTTTTTCAGATTTTGTTCTTCTGAACTGATTGTCGTGCACTACGTACACAATATCATTGTCATATACTGCAAGACCAATACGGCCAACACCTTCTCCTGTTGGAAAACCACTGTTTGGCCCCGAGATAAGTTTCCAGGTATTCCCCGCATCTGAGCTTTTATAGATCCCCGAACCTGAACCATTGCCTTCAAAATTCCAAGCCTTTCTGTCCTTTTCCCAGGCTGCTGCATATTGAATGTTAAAATCATTTGGAGAAACTGCAAGGTCTATAATGCCTGTCTCCTCATTGACAAACAGCGTTTTTTTCCAGGTCTGTCCTCCATCGGTAGTTTTATAAACACCGCGTTCATCATTAGTCGAATACAAATGCCCTGTAACCCCAACCACTACTTCATTTACATTATCAGGATTGATGACGATTCTCCCTATATGATGCGAATCTGTGAGACCCATATGTTGCCATGTGGCACCTTTGTCTTTGGACTTTAACATGCCGATACCGGCATATGAAGAGCGCGAACTGTTGTTTTCCCCGGTACCCACCCAGATGGTTCCCGTTTTCCAATGCACAGCAATGTCGCCCACATTTTGGGTGGCCGTTGCATCTAAGACAGGCGTAAACGAGGTACCGTTGTTGTTGGTATGCCATACCCCTCCGGAGGCATATCCAACATAAAATTCGGTCGGATCATTGGGGTTTACGGCAATATTGACCACCCGACCACTCATTACGGTTGGACCTATATTTTTAAAGGGAATGTTCTTTACCATGGAAGAAGTACTCATCTCCTCCTTTTTTTCAATTCCGTCCATAACCGCAGTTGCGGACGAGGCCGTTGGTTGTGCTTTGAGAAAAAATACGCTCAGGAAGAAAAACAGGGAGATCTTAATTTTCATGATTGGATATTTATTTTTTTGGAAGGTATGAATTTGGCCGACTTATGGCAAATACCTTTTAAAAGATATGCGAGTAAATAGTTACTTTTGGGAAAACATCATATCCAAATGAAATACGATCCTATTGATGCATCCCTTTTTATAAAGAATCGAAAAAAGTTTATGGCTCAGATGAAGCCAAAGAGCATTGCCGTTTTTAATTCCAATGACATTTATCCCATTAGCGCAGACAGTACCATGCCCTTTGAGCAACACAGGGATATTTTCTACCTGAGTGGGGTGGACCAGGAAGAATCTATTCTATTGCTTTTTCCTGAGGCAATTAACAAAACACAGCGCGAAGTCTTGTTCGTAAGGGAGACCAATGATCATATTGCGGTTTGGGAAGGCGAAAAACTATCCAAAGAACAGGGTACGAAAGTTTCCGGGATAAAGAACGTACAATGGCTCGGCAACTTTGACAAGATATTTTTTGATCTGATGACTGAAGCAGAGACCATCTATTTTAATACCAACGAACATTACAGGCAATCTGTGGAAACCCAAACCAGGGAAGACCGGTTTATTCTGAAATGCAAGAAGCAATTCCCGGCGCATAACTGGGCAAAGAGCAATCCAATTCTACAGCAATTACGCGGCGTAAAAGAACCCCAAGAAATAGCCCTGATGCAACAGGCCTGTAAGATTACAGAAAAGGGGTTTAGAAGGATCCTGCAATTTACAAAGCCAGGCGTTTGGGAATACGAAATAGAAGCAGAGTTTCTGCACGAATTTATTCGAAATCGATCTAAAGGGTTTGCTTATACGCCCATTGTAGCCTCAGGGAACAATGCGAATGTTTTGCATTATGTTGTAAACAATCAACAATGCAAGGCGGGCGATCTAATCCTCTTAGATGTAGGGGCAGAATACGCCAATTATTCGAGCGATATGACAAGAACTATCCCCGTAAGCGGGACCTTTACCAGAAGACAAAAAGAGGTATACAATGCGGTGTTAAGAGTAAAAAATGAAGCTACAAAGATGTTGGTGCCAGGCACTCTATGGGCAGAATATCACAAAGAGGTTGGTAAGATCATGACCTCCGAATTACTTGGTTTAGGCTTGTTAGACAAAGAAGATGTAAAAAATGAGAAAAAGGATTGGCCGGCGTATAAGAAGTACTTTATGCACGGTACCAGCCACCATATAGGCCTTGACACCCATGATTACGGACCGCTAAAAACCCCTATGAAGGCAAATATGGTTTATACCGTAGAGCCGGGAATCTATATTCCAGAGGAAATGTTTGGGGTGCGTTTGGAAGACGATGTAGTGGTACAGGAAAAGGGCATGCCCTTTAACCTGATGAAGAACATTCCGATTGAAGTAGATGAGATTGAGGAACTGATGAATATTAGCTAGTCTATAATCAACTAATAACCTGTTATAAATACTTATGAATAAACTACTCTTATCCATTGTACTAGTTGCAATATTAGTCGGTTGCAAAACGAATAACCAGGAAAGTGAAAAGGCAATAGATGCCTTGCTATTAAAAACCTATTTTGAAAATAGCACCCTTCCGGCATCCATTATGGGGGTTGCCAACAAAGAAGGGGAAATGAGATGGTATGCTTTTGGCCCCTCCGTTTGGAGCGAGAAAGACACTATAAACGAAAACAATATTTTCAGAATTTTCTCAATGACAAAGGCGATCGCCTCTGTTGCTGCTTTGCAACTTGTTGAGCAGGGCCTTATCGGACTGGATGATCCATTAAATGATCTAATGCCTGAAATGTCAGAGATTCCCATTCTAACTGAAGAAGGAGAACTTTTTAAAGCAGAAAAAACGATAACATTGAGGCATTTATTAACGCATACTGCGGGATTTGGGTATGATTTTTTGGATGAGCGACTTCAAACATTCGACAAATCTGGTTGGGAATATGAAGATCTCCCCAGGTTATTCGAGGCTGGAGAACGATGGCAATATGGCACTAATTTAGACTGGGTTGGTAAAATTATTGAAAAAATAAGTGGGGAGGATCTGGAGACATATTTGAGAAAAAATGTTACCGGGCCCCTTATGATGAATAGCACCTGGTTTAATGTTCCTGAGCAGTTGCAAAAAAATATTGTTTCCTGGGGCGTAAGGGATTCTACAGGATTTCAAGAATACCCTCGTATTCCATCAGAACCCGTTGCTGAATTTAACGCAGGAGGTGGTTTATTTGGATCCCCTAAAGATTACCTGACATTTCTCGTATGTATGATGAATGACGGAAAATACGAAGGTGGTCAAATTCTAAAACCCGAAACAGTAGGAATGATGTTCAAAAACCAGCTTCCTGATGGGCTTTCGCTAAATTTTGATTTACCTGAAGAGGGGTTACCGATTACACTGGGTAGTTTTCCAGATGAGTCAGATACTTTCGGCCTTGCCTGGGCGATTGAAAATAATGAAGATGAATTGGTTCGAACCAAGGGGTCAGTCTATTGGGCTGGAATAGCGAATTCATATTATACCCTCGACACCGATAAAGATATTGCAGTTGTATATTTCACACAATTTCTTCCATTCAACGACAAGGAATCTCATGATTTTTACCGACTTTTTGAAAAGGAAGTGTATACTGGTCTAGAGACCCAATAGGAGGTTTAGGTATTCTTTCGTTTTGCCTTTTCTCTAGAATGTTTCATAAGGTTTGCAACGAGGAAAGTTAGTATTGCAGGTAGCATCCACCCCATTTGTACAGCGCTAAAGGGAATATATTCGTTAATAGCTTTCATATGATCAGAAAGACCCAAACTAGAAAGAAAGTCGGGGACACTAAAAAGAATTGTTGCCATTACTACGGCTTTAAAGACTTTTACAGTTGTCCATTTACCGGGCAGTACATTCAGTAAAATAAGCACGATCGTGATCGGATAAATAAACATTAATGCAGGAAGGGCTACAGTGATGATATAGCCAACCTCTAGCTGCCCCATGATAACCCCTAAAACACAGCCTGTGATGACGGTAATAATATAGGCTTTCTGTGAGTCGGCAAATCTGCTTTTTATAAAATCCCCTGTTCCGGCTACGATTCCAACGGCAGTTGTAAAACAAGCAAGGCTTACGAGGATACTAAAGATAAATTTTCCTGTATTTCCCAAGGTGATAAGGCTCATCTCTTGTAGGAGATCGGTCCTGGAGATATCCGAATTTATCTCTGTATGCATCAGGGAAGCCGAAAGCATAAGGCCTGCGTAAACCAGGAATAGTGCGATCCCTGCCATCCAACCTGCATTGGTGATTAGCTTCTTTTTATGCGTATAGTCCTTTCCGGTATTTTTCAAATTGATGGAAACTATGATCACCCCGCCTACTACAACGGCACCTATGGCATCAAAGGTCTGATAACCTTCTATAATGGCATAGCTTACAGGGTTTAGGATCGTTGCTGTCCCAAAGGTGAAGGGTTCTGCATAAATGATGATCCCTATAATGGCAACGAGGATCATCAAAATAGCAGGGGTCATGATCTTTCCGATAATGTCTAATATTTTAGATCTGTTGAGTGCGAAAACAAGGACCAGCAGGAAGTATATAAAACTGCTTAGTAAAGGGGCGCTATTAAATAAGGGAGCGATGGCCATTTCATGTGTTACTGAAGCCGTTCTCGGAGAAGGCAAGCTTATAGATATTGTATAGACCAAAATACAATACACCAAACTAAACCTTGGAGATACCTTTTTGGCAAAATCAAAGATGGTACCCTGCAGACTTGCATGGGCCCTGATACCCAGGATGGGGATCAGCACGGCAGAAATAGCAAAGCCCAGAGCTACTAACCACCATTCCGGTCCTGCTCTAAACCCAAGTTGAGGAGGCAGGATGAGGTTCCCCGCTCCAAAAAAAAGGGAGAACAGCGCAAAAGAGGTTACCCAAAGTTCTTTGGTTTTATACATGCTATTCCTTTAATGGCGAAAGATAGAAGAAATAGAAGAAAACGAATACGCTGAAAAATGGAAATAAAGGTCCTTTTTTTATGAAATTGAGACGTTCATCGAAAAAACGATAAAAATACCGAAGCTTACTCAATAAAACCTTATGAGCGTACGTTGAATTGTTAAAGTGTTCCTTGAACCCTTTTTTGAAAGCTCAACACAAATTATAACCTATGCAATACTAAGATTCCCCAATCTTTTTTTTGCAGCCCTAATGACCTACTTTCATGAAAAAAATATTTTGTAATATTTTTGGCCACCACTTTTCCGTCTCAAAAAAAGTAACCCAGCACATTAAAGAATACAAATGCGTTCACTGCGGTAAAGAAGTTACCACAGACGTTAGTGGAAATCTATCAGCTTTAACACCTGAGTTACAAGACATTAATCATACCCTGGAGATCATTTATCAAAAAAGACATGCTGGAGAACAGCAAGTAGCATAAATACATCTAGCCGAAGGAATTCCATCCCTGGGCTGTTAATGGTATACTGGTATTATTCCTGGAAATTAAGTGTGCGCCCTGATCTGCTTCTGTCAAATGCCCCACGACAGTAAGATTGGGGTTGCCCTTTATTTTTGGGAATTCTTTTTGATCAATAGTAAACAGCAATTCATAATCTTCTCCTCCACTTAGGGCAACTGTGGTGCTATCCAGATTAAATTCTTCACAAACCGAGATCACGGTAGGGTCCAAAGGGATCTTTTCCTCATAAAGCATACAGCCTACCTTACTTTTAGAACAGAGATGCAAAATTTCAGATGAAAGTCCGTCGCTGATATCTATCATTGAAGTGGGTGTTACTCCGAGATCTTTCAGCAGCTTGACGATATCTTTTCTCGCTTCCGGTTTTAATTGCCGTTCAACGATATAGCTGTACGGGGTAAGATCGGGTTGGTTGTTAGGGTTTACCTTAAAGACCTCTTTCTCTCGCTGTAAAACTTGCAATCCCATATAGGCTCCTCCAAGATCTCCGCTTACCACCAACAAATCATTAGGTTTTCCACCGCTTCTGTATATTTCTTTGCCTTTTTGAACTTCTCCAATGGCAGTAATGGACAAATACAGGCCTTTTTCCGAGGAGGTAGTATCGCCCCCAACCAGATCTACTTTGTAAAGGTCACATGCCAGTTGTATTCCGGCGTATAATTCTTCCAGGGCCTCCAGCGGAAACCTGTTAGATACAGCGATTGAGACAAGCACTTGCGTAGCGGTCCCGTTCATGGCATAGATATCGCTGAGATTCACCACAACAGCCTTGTAGCCAAGGTGTTTCAGAGGCATATAGCTGAGGTCGAAATGGATACCTTCTATAAGCTGATCTGTAGAGATCAAAACCTTGTTATCTTTGAATTGGAGTACGGCGGCATCATCCCCTATACCTTTGACGGTAGATGGTTGCGTACTCTTGAATTGACTCGTTAAATGGTCTATAAGACCAAATTCACCCATCTTTTCCAGACTTGTTTTATTGGGATCTTTCTCTTCGAACATCCCGCAAAAATACGGAGGATATTGAATAAATCGTATCTTTACAATGAAAACTATAAGGTCCCAAACCTTTACTGCTATGAAAAACCCCCTGTATTTTCTCTTTTTAATTGTGCTGTTTTCCGGTTGTTCCAAAAATGATTCAGGCAACATGGATACAGGAGGGATTAATCCACCAATAGGAAATCCTGGCGACCTTGAAAGTAATTTTGTGCCATGTGAAAACGGACTTGCCGGCGTATACCCGTGTGACGGCTATGACCTCTTAGGCAGAATCTCACTAAATACTCTTAATGCATCTGCCGCAAATGATATTTGGGGATGGACGGATATCGCTTCCAACCGTGAGTTTGCCCTGATAGGCTTAAATAACGGCACTGCTTTTATCGAGATCACGGACACGGAAGATTTGAAATATCTGGGAAAACTACCAACTGCCACTTCCTCCAGCGCCTGGAGAGATATCAAGGTCTATCAGGACTATGCCTATATAGGATCTGAGGCCGCCGGCCATGGGATGCAGGTCTTTGATCTTACAAAATTGCTCAATGTCAGTGGTGCTCCAATCACATTTTCGGCAGATAACCGCTACACGGGCTTTGGCAATTCACATAATATCGTGATCAACGAAACAACGGGCTTTGCCTATGCTGTAGGAACAGCCAGAAATGATATGTACAATGGCGGAGCTCATTTCTTGGATCTTCAGGACCCCTTAAACCCGCAGGCAGCTGGTGGTTACGGAGCTTCGGGCTATACGCATGATGCACAGGTGGTTTCGTATAACGGGCCCGATGCAGACTATGCCGGTGCCGAGATCTTTATTGGGGCCAATGAAAATCAGATGGTGCTCGTAGACATCTCGGACAAACAAAACCCTGCAAATATTAGCGGAATACAATACGGAAATTTAGGGTATACCCATCAGGGATGGTTCACTGAGGACCAGCGTTATTTTATACTGGGGGATGAGTTGGATGAGATCAATTTTGGGTTTAATTCAAGGACCCTGGTCTTCGATGTGCTAGACCTTGACAATCCGGTTTTACATGCCACTTATCTGGGACCTACCACTGCTATTGATCATAATGGATATGTGAAGGGGAATGATTTTTTTCTGGCGAATTATACCGCAGGTGTCCGTGTGATGGATATTTCAGATATCGGAAATATAACAGAAACAGGATTTTTTGACAGTTATCCCTCCAGTAACAGTGCGGCTTTCAACGGTGTCTGGAGTGTCTATCCCTATTTTGAAAGTGGAAAGATCATTATCAGTGATATTAATTCGGGGCTTTTTATTGTTCAGAAATCTAATTAAACAGGATCGTGAAACGCAGCATTTTCATACTTTTTATAACACTATTCGTTTCCTGCACCTATGATCAGGGAACTTTGCCAGGAACGGAAGAAGCTACCCCTATATTTAAGGGAGAAGTTGCATGGATGTATTCCTTTGGTGGTTCCGGGGAAGATACCCCACGTTCGGTTATTGAAACTACAGACGGCGGCTTTGCCATCTTCGGCTTTTCCAACAGTACTGATGGAGACCTTTTACCCAAGACCACGAATGTCAATGATTACTGGTTGATCAAAACAGATGCTGATGGTGTTCTACTCTGGTCTAAAACCTATGGAGGCAGTAAGGATGATAGAGGGCAGGCTGTGATCCAAACCTCAGATGGAGGTTTTGCAATAACGGGCTATGCGATGAGCGATGACGGTGATGGAAGTAATAATGAGGGTTTCCATGATAATTGGGTATTAAAATTAGATGGTCAGGGAACTATTGAATGGGAACAAAGCTTTGGTTTTTCGGGGCACGATCATTCGTATGATATTGTTGAAACTAAGGATGGAGGACTTTTCTTTACCGGATTTTTGGACATTACTTCGGCCAAGGCCGACGGATATACTGACAAGGCCTATTCCCTCACCAGGCATGGAGTGGGTGAGTTCTGGGGGACCAAGCTCAATGCGCAGGGGGTGTTAGAATGGCGCAAGTATTTTGGGGGTACCAACAATGACCGTGCACATGCGGTGGTCACGGCCCACGACCAGGGTTTTGTGATGGCCGGATTTTCAGAAAGTGATGATTTCGATATTTCCAACCCTAGAGGCTCCTATGATTTTTGGGTGGTGAAGATCGGGGAGGAAGGTGATTTGGAATGGGAACATTCCTATGGTGGCAGTGGGATCGATATCGCTCAGGATATTGCCAAAACCGAAGACGGAGGATATATCATTACAGGTAGTACCATCAGTTCAGACGGAGATATTAGTGAGTCTAACGGAGAATCGGATGTTTGGGTCATAAAAATAGATGCTCAGGGGACGTTGCTTTGGGAGCAGACCTATGGCGGGGCAGGATTTGATGCGGCAGAAAGTATTCGCCCCACACAAGATGGGGGCTATATTATTTCAGGAAATTCTAAAAGCACCGAACAGGACCTCAGTATGAATGCCGGAGAAAATGACTTGTGGCTTTTAAAAATAGATGCTCAGGGGACCATTGTTTGGCAACAAACCTTTGGAGGTTCAGATCTAGAATTTGGATTCGATGCCCTGGAAACTATCGATAATGGTTTGTTGCTGGTGGGGGAAAGTAAAAGCCCCGATTTTAATACGCTTCAAAATAAAGGCCTCACAGACCTTGTCGTGATAAAAATGAAGTAATCAGTTTCTGAGCTCTTATAATTTTTACTTTCCTTCTAGTAATTCTTGATCTGGAACATAGAAATAACTGATCCTCACATATGTTATTATAATGTTAGGATTTATTTGAATACCCCAGTTTTAATGTATATTTGTAAACTATTTAGAATAAATCCAATTAAGATGATCAAAGTTTCAGAAACAGCTAAAAAGAGGGTATCTAGTCTGATGTCTGAAGAAGGCTATGACGTTACCAAAGATTATGTGCGGGTAGGCGTTAAAAGCGGCGGCTGCAGCGGACTTGTCTTATGAACTGAAATTCGACAAGCTCATCAACGATACTGATAAGATATTTGAAGACAACAAGTCCGAATTATTAGTTGATAAAAAGAGTTTTCTTTATTTGGTGGGAACTACTCTGGAATATTCCGGAGGTCTAAATGGCAAAGGATTTGTTTTCAATAATCCCAATGCTCAACGTACCTGCGGGTGTGGAGAAAGTTTCTCTTTATAATCAACTTAGAAAATATAGAACATGGCATATACAGAGGAAGAATTAAAAAAAGAACTGGAAACCAAAGAATACGAATATGGTTTCTATACAGATATTGAGTCGGAAACCTTTCCTAAGGGATTGAGTGAAGAAATCGTTATTGCGCTGTCCAAAAAGAAGGAAGAACCCGAATGGATGACGCTATGGAGTCTGGAAGCCTTCAAGGGTTGGAAGGAAATGATAGAGCCGGAATGGGCCAACATCCACTATAAAAAACCTGATTTTCAGGATATTAGTTATTACTCCGCACCTAATAAAAAACCAAAATACGAAAGCCTTGATGAAGTAGATCCGGAATTGTTGGACACTTTTAAAAAGTTGGGTATTTCCTTAGACGAACAAAAGAAATTAGCCGGAGTAGCAGTAGATATTGTGATGGATTCCGTTTCTGTGGCAACCACTTTTAAAAAGACCCTGGCGGAAAAAGGAATCATATTCTGTTCCATTTCTGAAGCTATAAAAGAACATCCGGAATTGGTGAAGAAGTATATTGGTTCTGTTGTTCCACAAAAAGATAATTTTTATGCCGCCTTAAACTCGGCAGTATTCTCTGATGGTTCTTTCTGTTATATCCCGAAAGGGGTGACGATGTCCGATGGAACTTTCAACCTATTTCAGGATCAATCAAGCCGGAACGGGGCAGTTCGAAAGAACTTTGGTCATTGCGGATGAGGGCAGCTATGTAAGTTACCTGGAAGGTTGTACGGCGCCTTCCAGAGATGAAAATCAATTGCATGCGGCTGTAGTAGAGTTGATTGCCCTTGATGATGCTGAAATCAAATATTCTACGGTACAAAACTGGTATCCCGGGGAATAAAGAAGGAAAAGGCGGAGTATATAATTTTGTAACTAAAAGGGGGATTTGTGAGCGCAATGCAAAGATCTCCTGGACGCAAGTGGAAACCGGTTCAGCCATAACATGGAAATATCCTTCCTGTATTCTTAAAGGGGATAATTCAATAGGAGAATTCTATTCCATTGCCGTCACCAATAACTTTCAACAGGCGGACACCGGTACCAAAATGATCCATCTAGGAAAGAATACCAAGAGTACCATTATTTCCAAAGGGATCTCTGCAGGAAAATCCCAGAACAGTTACAGAGGATTGGTGCAGGTAGGCAGTCGTGCCGATAATGCACGAAATTTTTCTCAATGCGATTCGCTCTTAATGGGGAACGAATGCGGGGCGCACACTTTTCCCTACATTGAAGTAAAGAACAAGTCGGCTCAGATAGAGCATGAGGCCACCACCAGTAAGATTGGGGAAGATCAGATCTTTTATTGTAACCAGCGTGGTATTGATACGGAAAAGCCATTGCTCTTATCGTTAATGGATTTAGTAAGGAAGTACTCAACAAATTACCCATGGAATTTGCCGTGGAAGCACAGAAACTGCTGGAAATAAGCCTGGAAGGGTCTGTTGGATAAATATCAAATAAAAAAAACAAGAGTAAAATAGTAAATCATGTTAAAAATTAAAGATCTGCATGCCAGAGTAGAGGACAAGGAAATCCTGAAAGGGATCAATCTGGAGGTTAAACCAGGCGAGGTTCATGCCATCATGGGGCCAAATGGTTCCGGGAAAAGTACCCTGGCTTCTGTGATTGCAGGGAAAGAGGAATTTGAGATCACCAAAGGAACCATCGTTTTTGAAGGAGAGGATCTGGAGGATGTTGCTCCTGAAGAAAGGGCCCATAAAGGAATATTTCTATCGTTTCAATACCCTGTGGAGATTCCGGGTGTTTCTGTAACCAACTTTATGAAAACGGCCATCAATGAATCTCGAAAGGCTCGTGGGCAGGAAGACATGCCTGCCAATCAGATGTTAAAACTGATCAGAGAAAAATCTGAACTCTTGATATCGACAGGAAGTTTCTTTCCAGATCCTAAATGAAGGTTTTTCAGGAGGGGAGAAGAAACGAAATGAGATCTTTCAAATGGCCATGTTAGAACCTAACCTTGGCCATACTGGATGAAACAGATTCCGGACTGGATATCGATGCACTTGCGAATCGTGGCCAACGGGGTGAATAAATTAAAAGTAAGGATAATGCTGTGATTCTCATCACACACTATCAGCGGTTCTGGAATATATTATTCCAGATTTTGTGCATGTGATCCACGATGGAAAGATCGTGAAATCCGGCACTAAAGAATTGGCGCTGGAATTAGAGGAAAAAGGATACGACTGGTTAAAAAAAGAACCGGTAGCGTAACGAGAAAAGGAATTAGGCGTTCTACTTTGAGATCGCCAGAATTGAGTGAATTTTAAGTACTATGGATCTAAAGGAAAAATTGGTATCTTCTTTTATGGCATTTGAAAATAACGTGGATTTGGAAAATCCCATTCACGATATCAGATCTGAGGCCATTAAGAATTTTGAGACAAAAGGATTTCCCTCTAAAAAAGAGGAAGCCTGGAAATATACCTCCTTAAATAGTCTACAGAAAGTTGATTTCAGTATTTTTCCAAAAGAGGAAAATGCATTGGAGTATCATCAGGTAAAAAAGTATTTCCTGCACGAGATAGATACGTATAAGATCGTTTTTATCGATGGGATCTACAGCTCATACTTATCAGAAACTACCCATGACGGGGTAGATATTTGTTTGATGAGTTCTGCACTCACAAAGCTGATGTATAAACAGGTGATCGATGTGTATTTTAACAAGATAGCCTCTAAGGAGGAATCCCTCACTACGTTGAATACGGCCTTTAGCAGAGAAGGGGCCTATATCTATATTCCAAAAAATAAGGCCCCTAAAAAGCCGGTAGAGATCCTTCACTTTTCCACGGGGAACGAAGCATCCCTAATGTTCAACCCAGAAATCTGATCATTGCAGAAGAAAATGCGGAATTACAGGTCATCGAAAGGCATCAAAGTCTGACCAAGAATGAAGTACTGACCAATAGTGTAACAGAGATATTTGCTGCCAAAGATGCTATTGTGGATTATTATAAGGTACAGAATGATACCGAAGACGCCTCGTCTTATCGACAATACCTATATCGCATCAGAAAGACAAAAGTGTTGTAAAAGTGCATACCTTTTCCTTTGGAGGAAAACTAACCCGGAATAACCTTGAACTTCTATCAAAACGGGGAGTATATAGATTCTACCTTAAAGGGGTGACCATTCTTGGGGAAAAACAACATGTAGACCATCATACCCTGGTGCATCATCAGCAACCAAATTGCGAAAGCCATCAGGATTATAAAGGAATTTATGGAGAACGTTCTACCGGAGTTTTCAATGGAAAGATCATTGTAGATAAGATCGCGCAAAAGACCAATGCCTTTCAGCAGAACAACAATGTCCTTATCAGTGATAAGGCAACGATCAATACCAAGCCTCAGCTAGAGATTTTTGCAGATGATGTGAGGTGTTCCCATGGCTGTACCATTGGTCAATTAGATGAAGATGCCATTGTTTTATCTGCAATCAAGAGGTATTCCGAGAAAAGAAGCTACAGGCCTGCTGATGTATGCGTTTGCGAATAATGTACTGGAAAGTGTGCGTATTCCCGAATTGAAAAAACGGATCAACAAACTTATCGCCAAAAAGCTGGGTGTTCGGGTAGGCTTTGATCTGTAAGTTGGGATTGCCCACATAAAAATAGCTCCTTCCCCATGACTGAGAACACATTGGATATCACCCGAATAAGGAAAGACTTTCCAATTCTGAATAGGAAAGTCAATGGGAATCGGCTTGTTTATTTTGATAATGCTGCTACCTCCCAAACTCCTAAACAGGTCATAGACACTATTGTAGATTATTACAGTAGGTACAATGCCAATATCCACAGAGGAGTGCATTCCCTGGCACAGGAAGCCACAGAAGCCTATGAAGAGGCAGAACAAAGATTCAGCATTTCTTTAATGCCTCTAAGGCCCGTGAGATCATTTTTACATCCGGGACCACGCATAGCATAAACCTGGTAGCCAATGGATTTACAGGATTCTTAAAAAAAGGAGATGAGGTATTGGTTTCTGCCATGGAGCATCATTCAAATATTGTACCCTGGCAAATGCTTGTGTGAACGAACCGGGGCACTCTTAAAAGTGATTCCCATGAATAAGGAGGGGGAATCTTCTGATGGATAGCATACCGTCAACTTGTTATCGGACAAACCAAGTTGGTGGTTTGCAACCATGTGTCCAATGCCCTGGGAACCATTAACCCGATTGAGGAGATTATGATCCCTGGCACATGAAGTCAGGTGCAGCGGTACTTATTGATGGGGCACAATCTTCCCCTCATATTAAAGTGGATGTTCAAAAACTGGATGTTGATTTTTATACCGCATCTGCTCATAAATTATGTGGCCCTACCGGTATCGGGATGTTATATGGAAAAGAAGATTGGCTGTCACAGTTACCCCCCTATCAAGGTGGAGGAGAGATGATCGCTGAGGTTACTTTTCAAAAGACCACCTATGCAGATCTGCCTCATAAATTTGAGGCCGGCACGCCTAATATTTGCGGTGGAATTGCCTTTGGAGCTGCCCTGGATTATCTGAATACCATTGGGTTAGAAGCCATAGAAGACTATGAGCACGAACTTGTTGACCTACGCTACCAAGCAACTAACAGAAATAGAGGGAGTAAAGATCTATGGCACTTCAAAAAATAAGACAGCAGTTATATCATTTAATATTCAGGGAATTCATCCCTATGATATGGGAACCTTGTTAGATAAGATGGGTATTGCGGTACGTACCGGCCATCATTGTGCCCAACCTGTAATGGACTATTATAAGATTCCCGGTACCATCGGGCCAGTTTTAGTTTTTATAATACTAGGGAGGAGATAGATATCTTTATCAAAGCAGTAAATAGGGCCAAGGAAATGTTGCAATAGCCACTTGTATTGGTACACTTTTGAAAACAAGAATACTTATCGTATTTTTATAATAAAAGAAAGAGAATGAGCATACAGGAAATACAAGATGAGATTGTAGAAGAATTCTCAATGTTTGATGATTGGATGCAGCGCTATGAATATATGATAGAGCTTGGTAAGTCCCTTCCATTAATCAAAGAGCAATACAAAACAGACGATAACATTATTAAAGGATGTCAAAGTAAGGTTTGGGTACATGCTGAGTTGGAAGGGGATCAATCTGGTTTTCACGGCAGATAGTGATGCAATTATTACCAAAGGGATCATCGCCATCCTTATCAGGTCATTTAGTCATCAGAAGCCTCAGGATATTATAGATGCCGATACTGCCTTTATTGACGAAATTGGACTTAAAGGAGCATTTATCACCTACCAGGGCCAATGGTCTGGTAAGTATGATAAAACAATTAAAACTATATGCCGTGGCATATCAAACACAATTAAATTAAGACATACCATGAGTGAAACGGCAATAGATACACAAGAATTAGGGGAAAAGATCGTAAAAGTGCTAAAGACCATTTACGATCCGGAGATCCCTGTTGATATTTATGAATTAGGACTGATATATGACGTCTTTGTCAATGAGGCTAATGAGGTTAAGATACTAATGACCTTAACCTCTCCTAATTGTCCGGTAGCGGAAACACTACCTGTGGAAGTAGAAGAAAAAGTAAAATCGCTGAACGTGGTAAAAGATGCTGAGGTAGAGATTACCTTTGATCCTCCATGGAATCAGGATCTGATGAGTGAAGAAGCCAAATTAGAATTGGGGATGCTCTAAAATCTATCATTTTGCCAGGTATGAAGGAAGAAATTGTAAATCGGGTAAGCGCCAGTTCCTTAATCACCTTTGATCTTGAAGATTACTATCCGGAAGGAGACCGTGTTGTTTTGGATATCAAGGATTGGCTTCACGAGGGTGTCATTCTAAAGGAAAAAGATTTCAGAGCCAGCGTTCAGGACCATGAATGGGAGAAATATCAGGACACCTTTGTGGCCTTGCATTGTTCCTCAGACGCCATTGTTCCGGGCTGGGCATTTATGCTTGTCACTACCAGGTTGCAGCCCTATGCAAAACAAATAGTGCTTGGAGATCTCGAATTACTGGAAACTGTGTTATACAAATCGGTCATAGAATCTTTGGATGTATCCTCATTTAAGGATAAGTTGCTGATCATCAAAGGATGTTCCAAGAAGCCGGTCCCTGAAAACGCTTATATATGGGCAACTCAAAAACTACAAGCGGTGGCCAAAAGTGTGATGTATGGGGAGGCCTGTTCTTCGGTGCCACTCTATAAGAAAAAGTGACAACTTCTGTCAAATTTGTTAATTTTTGTATCTTGCCGCCCAATTTTAATAAATAACAAAATGAAAAAAATACTGTTTTTTGCCAGCCTACTGTTAACCAGTACGATGTTATTTTCTCAGACAGAGTCGGAACTAAAGGCGACTAAAAAGGTAAAAAAAGATTCCATCGCTGCCATACAGGGCAGGGTAGATGCCATTGAGGCTCAGATAAATGCCCTTCCGGGTTGGAAGAAAGGGGCGTTTGGAGTCATCGGCACTAACCTTTCTAATTTTAATAATTGGTATGCACAGGGACTGCCAAATAACTCCTCAGGTAATATAGGGATCACCGTGAACGCTTTTGCCAATTTAAAACAGGAAAAATTCTTTTGGCGAAACGCAGCAAACATCAATCTAAGTTGGGTTAAGTTAGATGATAAAGACGACCCGGCAGACGAAGAAGGATTCAGAGAATCTACAGATATATTTAATCTCTCCTCCCTCTATGGAAGAAATATAAGTAAGAAGTTCGCTATATCTGCCCTTGGAGAATACAGAACAACTATTCTGAATAATTTCAATGATCCGGGATATCTCGATCTTGGGGTTGGAGGCACCTGGACACCCATCGAAAATCTCTTGGTAGTGATCCACCCTTTGAACTACAACTTTGTTTTTAGCAGTGAGGATACTATTTTTAGTTCCTCTCTGGGGGCAAAGATCCTGGTAGATTACACCAAGAATATAGGTGATATCAATTTTAAAAGTAATTTATCCCTCTTTCAAAGTTATGAAAGCGGTGACCTGAGCAACTGGACGTGGACCAACTCTTTTTCATATACCTTATGGAAAATGATCGGTGTTGGTTTTGAAGTTGGTTTGAGAAACAACAAACAGGAGGCACTCAATTATGCCATTAACACCTTAGGCGATACTGGCGCCACCTTTGATAACGTAAATAACGATCTGCAGACATACTGGACCTTAGGGTTGTCTTATAAGTTTTAATCAGTCATTAGAAACAAAAAAACCCTGATCAATCGATCAGGGTTTTTTGTTAGTAGGTCTTTTAACAAGATCTAAATTCTTAGTGTTGATTTGGGGAAATGAACACTAAAGTAGTAAGTCCAGGTAAGATTTGGGGATAAACACGTACACTTAACTACACTGTAAATGTATCTCAGGAAGTTCCGGAAGCCAAAACTATGTTGTCAACTAGCGTGTTCTTGTTGTGAAAAATATGAAGGGTTTATTTCTTCGATGAACTGCTTAATTTTTCTTGTCATTTTTTAGTATTCATCCAGATTTTCGGGGTATAAAAAGTTGTTATATGGGAATCTTGTGACATGAATATTTCGTACTGTCCTATAGACTTGTTTTTTAAATGCCTCCAAATTCTCTTTATTCAGGGCGGAAATAAAGAGCGCATTGCCGCCCATACGGTGCATCCAGGTATTTTCCCATTCTTCCAGACTCATATGCCTGTTGGTCTTTTCAGTCGTTAGGTCGTCTTCATCAATGACCTCGGCTTTATACAGATCTATTTTGTTGAATACCATGATGGTCTCCTTATTTGCAGAACCTATCTCACTTAGCACTTTATTTACGGAAGCTATGTGTTCTTCAAAGTTAGGATGGGAGATGTCTACCACATGCAGAAGCAAATCTGCTTCCCGCACCTCATCTAAAGTGCCCTTAAAACTTTCAACCAGTTGTGTTGGCAGTTTTCGGATGAACCCCACCGTATCGCTCAATAAGAAGGGAAGGTTGCCAATGACGACTTTACGTACCGTAGTATCGAGTGTCGCAAAAAGCTTGTTCTCTGCAAAGACATTGCTCTTGCTTATGACATTCATCAATGTAGACTTGCCGACATTGGTATATCCTACCAGGGCCACCCTTACCAAAGATCCCCGATTTCCGCGCTGGGTTTCCATTTGCCGGTCAATCTTCTTAAGTTTCTTTTTCAGAAGCGCAATCCTGTCCCTTACAATTCGTCTATCAGTTTCAATTTCGGTTTCTCCGGGTCCCCGCATCCCGATCCCACCACGTTGTCTTTCCAGGTGTGTCCACAGGCCCGTTAGCCTTGGCAGGAGATACTCGTATTGGGCCAGTTCCACCTGAGTTCTGGCATAACTTGTCTGCGCCCTCTGGGCAAAAATGTCGAGGATAAGTCCGGTTCTATCGAGGATCTTACATCGAAGTTGTTTTTCAATGTTGCGTTGTTGCACAGGAGTAAGTTCATCATCGAAGATCACAGAACCTATCTCATGTTCCTTTACAAAGGCCTCTACCTCCTCCATCTTTCCGCTTCCGATATAGGTCTTGGGATTAGGCAGTTCTATCCGTTGGACAAAACGTTTGGCTACGTCCCCGCCTGCGGTATAGGTAAGGAATTCGAGTTCATCCAGATATTCTGTTACCTTTTCTTCATTTTGTTCCCTGTTGATAACGCCAATGAGAACCGCTTTTTCATGATCTATTGTCTTTTTCTCCAGCATACTGTTTAATATAGTGCAAAGCTACGCAATACCTGCTAAGTGATTTTGTATTTTAGGCATCATATTTTACCTCCTATGTCATTTCCTTTTTTTCGGAAGAAACGCAAAACGAACATTTTCACCATAGCTTTTTATAATCTGGAGAATTTATTTGATACAAAGAACGATCCCACAAAACTCGATGATGATTTTACACCAAAGGGATTTAAAAAATGGACCCCAAAACGATATCGCAGGAAAATAAGGAAGCTATCGAGAACCATTTCGCATCTTGGGGCAAGGGAAAGCCAGAGGCCACCCGTATTAATAGGTTTGGCAGAGGTCGAGAATAAAAGTGTAATCAAGGACCTGATCGCCGCCACGTCACTAAAGGAAACCAGATATCAATGCATTCATTACGATTCTCCTGATGAGCGGGGAATAGATACAGCACTCCTGTATGATCCAACAAATTTTAATGTTCTTGCTTCGGAGAGGATTCCACTTATGGTTAAAAATTTAAATGGTGTTCGGGATACTACAAGAGATATACTCTATGTTCACGGACATCTCAATGGGGAAGAAATGCATCTCTTTGTGAATCATTGGCCCTCGCGCAGAGATGGGGATACAGAGACAGCATATAAAAGAATTAAAGCGGCAGAGACCATCCATACCTTTATGGAAAAGATCGAGAAGAAAGGATCTGATCTGAATTTTATGATTATGGGCGACTTTAATGATGGCCCCTCGGATAAGAGTATTCAAGCCCTGTTGGAGGGAAAACAACTCTATAATCCTATGGAAGTATTGATCACTATGCGAAGAGGTAGTGCGAACTACAAACAACGCTGGTCTCTTTTTGATCAAATCATCCTTTCAAAAACCTTTTTTAACAAGGAAGCCGGAACGCATAGGTTTATCCATGCCAACATCTTTGACGATCGCTTCTTAAAAGAGTGGAACGGCCGGTATAAGGGGAACCCTTTCAGGACCTACGTAGGCAGGAAATACTTAGGAGGTTACAGTGATCATTTTCCGGTCTATATCCAATTAGAATTAGCATCCGCTATCACATAATACAAAGGGAGCTCATACCTTTTTTATTTCATGATCCTATATTAGAGGGTCATTTTCCTTATAATACATTTGCCGAACCAGACTCCCATCCACATCCTTTATAGGCGAAGGGATGCCCAGAAGGTTGCCCTTAGTATTTATTAAAACTCCACTCCGGGAGCTAAAACCAATTGAAAGAAAATCAAGAGAACTACAAGGAATACTATAGGACTCCAATATATTTTTTCATTTATTCTGTTAGAAGTATGTCTGATATGTTTGCTCACTGTTGCTGAAGCCCATATCCAGGGAATTGAAAAAACGAGAACAATAAATGGAGTAAAAGCCTGTGCAATTGGAGGTATCCTGAACGGAACAACAAGTAAGCTACCTATAATAGCTGCTCCTACAGCTATAAACCTAATATATATAAATTTTGCCTTAGGATTGTTTAAACCGACATCGCCAGAAACAAATTCCAATAGTTGCCTGCTAAACCAAACATTAACCATGGCGATAGCGATAATACTCAATAGCGCTAAAATTATGAGAAGGGGTTGACTCCAATTTAAATATCCCACAAGTGCTTCACCAACATCAGTGCTTGGATCCAGGTATGCAATTGTTACTTGGGGAAGTGATTGTACTAGCCCGTGAAAAGCTAGCCATAAGACGAATAATTTCCAAATACTTTTGGAGTTTATAAGGAAATGGAAAATTGCCAAACAGATCAATCCAATCAGGAATATTGCCAAGGCTCCAGAACCTTGCATCAACATAGCCATCGGATGTTCGCCTTCCCAGGTATGATTGTTATGATATAGAAATGCCTTTAAGCCAAGTGCCTTTTTTCCCAGAACAAGAAATAGTTCTTGCAGAAAGAATACTAAATTGAATGCTAAGGCATATAGTACTGACGAATTAATCATGGTAGTATAATTGGCTATACCCTTAGGGACAGAAGTTCCTTTATACTTGGCCCAATTTCGCCCCCCCCATAATATTGGCCCTAACAGAAGGATTGCAAAAAATATTTGAACTATGATCATTTCTGTAACGGTTTACATTTTATCAATTGCTGGTAACTATGGGATATAGTTAATAGCTATAAATTTTTATGAGGCCTATATATCACATTTGGCGGAAACATAATTCTAAATAACAAAGAGTTATTCTTTAGTCTATAACTTATAATTACGAAGACTGAGAAAGACTTTTGTTACACTGATCACATCTATTTTAAAAATAATGGATGATGCGTTTCAGGTCCTTTTCTTTATAATACACTTGCCGAACCATGCTCTATCTATATCCTCCTTAAGGAAAGGTGTGCCAAGGAGGCTGGTCATGAGATTAAGCGAGCTATGATGTTTAAAATCTTAAAATTCAAAAGAACAGCCTTTTATTACTTGAAAACATAAATGGTTAACTGTCCACCATTTATGACTGTACCTCAGTCCTTATAAACGTATAGTTTACCAGCCATCTCATCAGCTACATTCAGTTCAAATGTGATCTTGGCTTTATTTTCGATTTTAATAATCAAATTATTGCTTCCGGGCACTCTTGCTAAATCTTTTTTCTTGCCGATAATCGTTTTTTCCTGATTGGGATATGCACCATAATCAAAGGACCAGTTCATAGGAGCTATTTTAAACTCATAACTACCAGCCTCCAAAGTAGAGGACAGTGCGAAAACCCCGTTCCCTTTATACTCAAACTGGGGAGTGATATTACGCTTTTTACCCCAATCATTCATATTGCCGAATAGATAAATCTTTTCTCCGCCTAAGGGTTGCTCATTCATTTTATCTAGCTCCAATTGCAAGATGGCTAAAGCTTCCTCTCTGCTCTTTCCGTTGATCAATGAAATCGCTAAATCCATTGCCAAACGCTGATCAACAGCTATATCGGGCTCTACGCCTTTTCCTTCAATTCTTCCAATTCGGTTTGAATAATACTCTGCTATGGGCAGGGATAATTGAAAGCCAAGTGGTAAATCATACATTTTTTGTGATAGCATTTTGCCTGCCGTGGTCTCACCTATAATTGTTACGTTTTCTTTATGGGACATAGCATCCACGGTAAACTCTGTAGCACTGGCTGAGGTATTACTTGTCAATACGTATACCGGACCGTCAAAGTGTGGTTGCATTGGTCCAATCTTTACTCGAGTAAGCGGCTTTTCCTGTACATCATACCAAAAGGATTTCAGCGACCATCCTTGCCAGGGAGTTAACATTTGAATGTCTTCTAGATTCGGGGCTTTCGTATTATTTTCCCACCATTTCCGGGAAACGAATATACCAGCATCAATAGAATCAGTTAAAAGATGACCAATGAGTGGAACACCTGCAAACGTACCCCCACCATTGTTGCGAACATCTATGATAAGTGCTTTGGTTTTATTGTCGGCTATCTCGCTGTATGCCCTAAATACCTGTTCTTTTGTGTCAAGACCGGTCATTGTTGTCACTGTCAGTATTGCAGTTTCCTCAACCCATTCCAGTGAAACACTATTATTGCCTACGCGTAATGTATCTACAAATTCCGCCATTTCCTCTGCGCGCCTTTCTGAAATGCCAAGTGTTACATGAGAAAATGGGCCATCTTTCCAAAGCTCATTAAATCCATTGATAAATTCTTGCTTTGTTTCAACCTTATTTGCAAGAACTCGGACCTTTTTTTCCAGTACCAGATATTCATCTGTAGCTAGCTCTGCAGGGTTGTAATGGTATGCAGACATCAGAAATGATATACTGTCTGCCAATACTGTAAAATCCCCATCGATTTTATCTTCCTTTTTGTCGGACAATCGGAAATCACAGGAGTATAGTGTGAGAAAAATGATCAGAAGGATTATATTTTTCATTTTTGATACTTAGACTATTAGACACTTTTTTTGCAAGGATAATAACCTTCAATAAATCAATTTTCGAACCTCTATTTTTGACAATGCCTAGCTGGATAAATTCGGTGTCAATTAGTTAGGGTTCCATAGGAAGGTTATATTAAATAGATAGCATTTATGCATAATTGTTACACCTCATTAATAAGCAGGATTATCCGGAAGGATTATTCTAAATATGAAGAATTTGGTCTTCAGTCAATAAATCATCATTACGAAGCCTTAGAAAGACCTGTGCTACAGTGATCACATCCCTTTCACAATAAGCCACTATGCGCTCTAGATCCTTTTCTTCATAATACACTTGCAGAACCATACTTCCATCAATATCCTCCTTAGGAGAAGGAATTCCCAGGATATGAGCCATAAGTTTCAGGGAGGTATAATGCTTGTAATCGCCAAATTTCCATATACGTGTGTGCTAATGGGTGGAGTTATTGCTACAAGCAAGTGCAACGGTTAGCATATAAGCTTTGGCAGGCAGCTTTAATAATGTTTTTAACAGAGATGAATGGCATGCTAGGATTCATGAATATAATTATTTTTAGAAGTACTATTTCAGCCAAGGGTCATTGCCAGTGTTAGCAATTGTTTCTAGTTTTTAATTAATTCATCTAGCTTTTCCTGTGAACGGATGAAACCTAATTCAATTGCTTTTTTATAACTCCTTAATAGCTTCTTCTTTTTGATTATTTGCTTTATATCCATCGCCTAAAGAATCCCAAAGGTTACCATCATTCGGGTATTGCTGCTATGTTTTTTTTAAATAATTCTAAGGCCCATTCTTTATTTTCATTTATCATTAACAGTATATTTCCAATGGAATTTAAAGGTCTTGAATTTGTAAAATCTTCAGGATAATTTTCTTTAAGTAAGGCGACTCAGTTCTGTCGATTTATCCGTTGAATGTTCTCTATAAAATTAACTGCGTAGGAGTAAAAATTATTCTTTATAGGATTCCGGACTATAATTTTTATCTAGTATAATTTTGGCTATTTCATAAGCAATAAATTCCACTTGAGAGCTGTTTGCATTTGTTACGTATGCTATAAAAATGTCCTGTTCAGGAAACCAAATTAATGAATGTGAATACGCTCCATTAGAACCATTATGAGTTAGTCTTTTTATGTTGTTTTCTAATATCCTAACGGTCCATCCATAGGCATATCCATACTCATAGTTTCCGCTTGTAATATGCATATGAGAAGTCGTTAACTTTTTTAATGATTCTTCGATAAAATTTTATTTGTTTTTAGAGCTTTATACCAAAGCAGCATATCATTTTGAGAAGAGTTAATTCCTCCATTCGCTTTTAAATGCCAACTGATATTATTGTCTTTTTGATATTTAATAATAGGTGATTCACTTTCTAGAATCCCACGGTTATAACTCCAAGCTAAGCTTTTTGGATCCCAGTTTGGTAATCAATAGCCAGTTTGCTTCATCCCTGCAGGTGCGAAAAGGTATCTCGTTTAAGAATGCTTCATATGATTGGTTTAGAAACTAACTCTATAATTCTTCCCAGAATACTGTATCCTGTATTAGAGTACGAATATTTTTCTCCAGGTTTAAATAATAATTTGGTTGCAAATAGTTGTTGAAAAAATTGTTCTTGTGAAATTTCTGTAAAATCTTTTCCAATTGCATCTACAAAACCTGCAGAATGAGATAATAATTGATGTATTGTGATATTTTGTTTGTCTTCGGGAATTTGTTTAAAAAATTTACTTAAAGGATCTTTTAGTTTTAGCTTCCCTAATTCAACCAGTTTTAAAATAGCTGTGCTTGTGAATTGTTTTGTATTCGATCCAATGTCAAAAATGGTATTTGGGTTATTTAGCGTTTTGGTATTTTTATTGGCCATTCCGTAACCTTTATTAATTATTATCTTTCCATTTTTCACGACAGAGATAGCCCCAGAAAATCCTTTATGGGAACTAGCTGAAAGGTAAGTGTTTATTCTGGAGTTTAGCGTTCCTGACTGGGGTTGTTCTTGGGAACGTAAAAAAGAGTTTGCTATAATTAGCGACAGAATAATACAGAATTGTCTTTTGTTCATCTTTTTGCTTTTTACAAAAGTCTAAAAGACGAAAGCAGGATAATAATAATTAGCACGACAATAAAGTGCCAATGACATGCCATTAAGCCGACAGTAATGACAATTTTTAAAAAAACTTGAATTTAAGCTTAAAGTATAGTTTTTTATTTCTGTCTATACTCACAGCGTTTACAAGTATTAGGATAACATTTACTAATATGAGGGCAATCATTGTCCAAAGCGTAATACGACGAGAAAGTGATAAACCAATTTTGAGAAACGCAATTAGAAAGAAAATCAAGGCTGAGACAATAGTCCATAGAATTTGAAGAGATAAAATTTGTTTGGTTATACTATTGTATTGCTTGCCGAAATGCGTAATAGCAAGGGGCAGGATAACATTCAATAAAGGGATAAAAGTCACAAAGGCCGAAGAAAGGTTTATGATCTTGATTAATGAATAGTTGATGTCTTCAACAGGTATCTCTTCGTTGCTTATAGCAGTTAGATCCAGATCAAGTGCCTTCGCAAGTACTTTTGCCGTATGTCCTTTAGGCTCTTGCCCTGCTTCTATTCGTTGGATTGTTCTTATTGAAATCCCTGACGCTTTAGAAAGTTCTTCCTGAGTAAGATGTTTTCGTTCTCTTAGGGCTTTAAGATTCATCGATGCTTTGATTGCATTCTGCATTAAATTATTGCCAACATTTGAGAATAATCATTCATTATATCTCGTATAGACGGACTAAGATAAGGAAACAAGAAAAAGTATCACTTCTATTTATAACTTAAAGGCTGGCTATCAGCTTATGGCAAAACCTGAAAGATTTGGTCCTCAGTCAATAAGTCATCATTACGAAGCCGGAGAAACACCTGTGCTACCGTAATCACATCTCGTTCGCAATACTGAATGATACGCTCCAGATCCTTTTCTTCGTAGTATACTTTGCGGACCATGCTCCCGTCAATATCTTCCTTGGGAGAAGGGATGCCTAATATATTTGCCATAAGTTTAAGGGAGGTATAATGTTTGTAATCTCCGAACTTCCAAAGTTCCATAGTATCCAGATGGGGTACTTCCCAGGGTTTTTTACCGAAGAGGTTCAACTTGCTGGGGACAGGTATTCCATGGATGATCATTCGCCGGGCGATGTATGGAAAGTCAAATTCTTTCCCATTATGGGCACATAAAAGGTATTTTGGATGTCTGAAATGAGCTTCTAACAGCTTGTTGAATTCTTGCAGTAGTTTTTTTTCTTCCCCATGAAAAGAAGTAACCCTGAACTGTCGCTGACTACCTTTAAAATGAAAATACCCTACCGATATACAAATGATCTTCCCAAACTCTGCCCATATTCCTGCATTGTTATAGTATTCCTCTGCCGATTCGTTTTCAGCTCTTCGATATTGGGACTTATGATCCCATAAACCCTTTTTTATTTCATCAAGTTGAGCGTATTCCCGTTCCTCAGGAACTGTTTCAATGTCCAGGAAAAGAATGTGTTCCAAGTCTGTTTTTTGTAGCATAATGACAGGTTGAAAAGACAAAAATGTACAACAGTGCTATCGTTTTATTAAAGATACTAAGAAATGTATTCTATTCATTTTTGATTTAGGCCCAAAACAAAGAGAAGGAATAAGAATGAAAGCAGCCTTCGGTTTCCCATCTTTTATTTGAGATTGCGTATTTTTAAAGAAAAACTTGCATGAGATATTACCAATTACTTGGCCTTTGCTTTAGTTTTTCACTTTTTATTTCCTGTTCTAAGGATAATGGGCCGGGTACCGTTATTGAAACAGTCAGCACTCCTGATTTTAAAATGATTGGAGAAGATACCGAGAGCATATTTCAGTTTAACTACAATGCCACCCTGGAAAGCGGGTCCCAGATAAACCTTACGCAGTCCCTTGGCCTGGATCCACAATACCTAACATTAAGGCAGGTAAATGAAGTGGTTTCCTTTTATAGTTTTGGTTCAGGAAGTTTTTCAATACTTCAGCAAAACACTGAAAACGGGCAATCTAATGTTTTCCCCGACTTTTATACTGCTACAGAAGAGCGATCCATTACCTGGGGGACCAACTCAGAGGACCTGTTGTTCCTGGGGTATTACAGCCCTAAAGGGAGTCGTAATTATGGAATAAGGACGCTAGACCCCAATGATGGCAGCTTTACGGATCTTTCTATTGAGGTTAATATTCAAACCGCTTATGATCCCCTGTATTTCCGAGAAAGGATCCTGATGACCTATAAAGATGTGGCAGGGGGCTATAAAATTGCCATTTTCAACACAGAAACCCGAAGTATCATGCTCACGCTGGATTATGGAGATGGCATCCCTAATGTGCTCATTGATGATGAAGGCAATTTAGGCGTGGTCATCGGGACAGGAAATTCAAATTTTGTTTATCAGGTATACGATTTTGAGACCCTCGTACTACAGAACGAATCTACGTTTAGTCTTGAAGAGTTTCTGCCTCCCGGACCTTTACAAGGAGCTGTTTACGACAGTACGCTCTTTTACCTTAACTCCCTGGCTCAACCTTCCGCGGTATCTTTTGGCCCGGCATATTTCGATTTTGAGAATAATACTGATTTCGTTATTGACATTCTTGGCATAGTACAACAAGTAGAATCAGAGACACAGTATAACATCACCCTGACGGCCATGCGATTCAGCAAGGAGGCCAAGGTCTTTCTGATCGGATATGCGAATGCGAATCTTTCTTCAGGGATCGAGGGTGGGGTACTTGTCATCTCTAAAAAAGGGGCCCTTCTTGAACGTATAGAAGTGCCTTTTGTCCCTACTTATTTCATCAAATAACAAAAATGGAATAAACAGACCACTTGGTTGGAAATCTGATTCGATCTTTCTGATCTGATGCGATGATGATCAGGAGAAACAAGGGAAAAGATCGACCAAGGGAGATACATCTACAATAAATCTCAGATTTTTAGGGGTAACAAACCATTGGGTCTGTTACATTGGGAATAAGGAACCCTGTTTTACCGGGCTCTCATGGTTTAACAACCATTTTTTACGATCTATGCCCCCTGCATAGCCTACCAGATCTCCATTTCTTCCAATCACTCTGTGACAGGGAATAATGATCCACAATGGATTCTTTCCATTTGCCGCTGCCACTGCTCGAATGGCTTTTACATCACCCAATTTTTTAGATAGTTCCAGGTAGGAGCACTGCTTTCCATAAGGAATGCTACTTAATTCTTTCCATACACGGCGCTGGAAATCGGTACCCTGAGGATTCAGGTCCAGTTCAAACTTTTTTCTTGTGCCATCGAAATACTCTTTTAATTGATAGACAGCATCTTCGAGTAATTCGGGTATCTCGAATGATCTATCGGGCTTGTGATCAAGAATTGAAACGGATCGTAACCCTTCAAGATCACCTTCTATTTGCGCCCATCCCAGAGGTGTTTCTAGTATTGTTTCCTCCATTGTTATTCGATAATACCGGATTTTTTGGCCCTTGCCTCCCATTTTTTGCGCGCCAATAACTGTAAGTCTTCATCATGATCACTTTCATCCATTATTTCAAGACCCAAAAGTGTTTCAATGATGTCTTCCATACTTACCAAACCGCTGATTGATCCATACTCATCCGCCACCAGGGCAACATGCTCCTTTTCCGCAATAAATGTTTCAAACAATTGAGGAATGGGCGTATTTCTTGTGGTCATCAGGATATCTCTTCTAATGGAGGACAAGGGAGAATCTCCATTTTCATTGATAATTTCCTCTAACACCTTGTCCTTCAATACAAAACCGGTAATAATATCTACCCGCTCACCATACAGGGGAATACGGGAGAATCGAAGTTCAGGATTCTCGGTGAAGAATTCTTTTATGGTCATGCTTTCCGGAGCTATCTTCATGACCGCCCGAGGCGTCATTACATCTTTGACCAAAACCTCATTAAAGCGTAATAGATTTTTTATAACTGTTGATTCTGATGCTTCAAAAACACCTTCTTCCTGAGCAATATCTGCCATTACAGTAAAATCTTCCCGACTAAGCACACTGCCGTGCACCGCTTTCTTGTTTATGAGTCGGGTAAAAAGCCGGAGCACCCATAATAAGCCCGTCCATTTAAGTCCTAAAACCAATATATTTAATGACTTCGCCGTAAAATTTGCCAATTGTTTCCAATAAGTAGCTCCTAAGGTCTTGGGGATGATCTCTGAAGCAACAAGAATAAGGGCCGTCATAATAGCCGAAACAACTCCAACCATAAGCTCTTCCGTGAATTGGATTCCCAGAAGGGTAGACGTGCCATTGCCATAATTCTCGGTATAGGTCACTTTCGCCTGAACCCCTACCAATATGGCTCCAACGGTATGCGCAATGGTATTTAATGTTAATATCGCTATCAAAGGCTGGTCGATATCCTTTTTCATTTCCTCCAGCTTCAGGGCATAATCCTTCTTCTCTTTCTTTTTAAGGTTGATAAAAGTAGGAGTAATACTAAGTAAGACTGCCTCCCAAATGGAACACAAAAAAGAGAAAAAGATGGCGATAAAAACGTAAAAAAATAGTAACCCCATGGTGTATATTTCAAAAGCGAAGGTAAGGATTATAAAAAACAAATAAAGTGTGTGCTCTTACTTGTAATAGGAGTAAAATAACTCCTGAAGCGACGTTCGAATATTCAAATCATATAATTTGCGATGTGATCTGGATGGATATACCCGATTCGATAAAAATATAAATACCAATTGGTTTTTTGGATCGGCCCATACAAAAGTGCCGGTAAAACCACTATGCCCAAAGCTTTCCGGACTGGCGGAGGGCGCAGGATATGCATCTTTTAAACCTCTGCTGGCATTATCCAATAAAGGTTTGTCAAAACCAAGCCCTCTTCTATTTTCATTTTCGGGGTACTGGACCTTGGTAAATTCCCTCACCGTTTCTTCCTTTAACAAGCGTTGTCCTTCATGGATCCCATAATTTTGATAGAACTGCATAAACCTGAAAAGATCATGTGCGGTACCAAATAATCCAGCGTTCCCGGAAATACCTCCCAATAAGGAAGCATTCTCATCGTGAACCCAACCCCGTACCAGTGCTTTTCTATACCGATCGTCATATTCGGTGGGGACAATGGCATTCGGAAAGTCTTTTAATACAGGAAGATAGCCTAGGCTTGGGATCTCAAGGGGGAAAATAAATTCCTTGGTCAATTCATAATAGTAGGAATGGCCCGTGAGTTGTTCAATGAGCGATGGAAAAAGCAGAAAGGCTAGTCCGGAATATTTGTATTCTTTCAGCTCCTCTACTTCGGAACTCCGGATCATTCTATGTATTTTACGCTGAAACCTTTGGGCAATAAAAAGGTCCTTATAGGCTTGTTTTTGAAAATTTCTTTTTGATCTTCGACTGACAAATCCGGATTTCAATGCATCTTTTCGCATGATCTCATTCAGAAACACAATATAAGGGGTCAACCCGGCCTGATGTGATAAAATCTCCCGCAGGGTAAGATCCTTTTTGTCTTTTACACTACGCCATGATTTCCAATAGCGACTAAAAGGAGCATCCAGGTCAATTGTACCATCTTCATATAATTTCATTAACAGGGGCAGGGGCCCCAGGATCTTCGTGACAGAGGCCAGATCGTAAAGATCGTTCGTCTTAACAATTTGCAGACTGTCATAGGTATGATGCCCGTAGGCTTTGTGAAAAACAATGCTTCCTTCTTTTGCTACCAGAACCTGGGCACCCGGGAACGCTTCATTTATTATACCGTTTGTTATAATGGAATCTACCTTAAAATGAAGCTTATTTTCAGAGTGGATTTTCGTGCTTTGGCCATACATGGATATTGTAATACCGATAAGTATAATTATGATTAAAATACCATTTTTAAGCGTCATGACCTACTTATTTAGGCGAGGTTTATCCCATTAAGGCCACTGCTTCTTTCGCAAAATAAGAGGCAATAATATTGGCGCCCGCTCTTTTTATAGCGATCAGTTGTTCCATCATGACGGCATCGTGATCCAACCATCCTCTTTCTGCCGCCGCCTTTAACATAGCGTATTCCCCGGAGACCTGATATACTGCGACTGGCACGTCTATTGCATTTTTAACTTCCCGAACTATGTCCAGATAGCAAATACCGGGTTTAACCATAATAATATCGGCTCCTTCCTCCACATCCATTTCAGCCTCTTTTACGGCTTCAAATCTGTTGGCAGGATCCATCTGATAAGTTTGTTTGTCTTTTGGTGCATCACCACTTTTGGACGGGGCAGAATCTAATGCATCCCTGAAAGGTCCATAAAATGCACTGGCATATTTTGCGCCATAACTCATGATGCCGGTACTTGTAAGTTCTTCATCTTCCAGCGCTTCCCGAATGATCTGTATTCTTCCATCCATCATATCACTGGGAGCCACAAAATCTGCTCCTGCCTTGGCATGAGAAATGCTCATTTCTGCCAATATTTCGTTAGTAGCATCATTTAAGATGATACCATTGGAAACAATTCCATCGTGCCCATACGTGGAATATGGATCGAGAGCAACATCGGTCATTACCAGCATTCCGGGGCAGGCATCCTTTACGGTTTTAATGGCGCGTTGCATTAAACCATGTTCATTTAACGCTTCAGACCCTGCATTGTCTTTTAAATTATCAGGAACCTTTACAAATAAGAGGACCGCACAAAGGCCCATATGCCATAGTTCTTTTACTTCTTTTCCCAAATTATCAAGACTTAATCGATAATAATTGGGCATGGAGGGGATCTCATCTTTCACACCATTTCCTTCTACCACAAAAAGAGGCACCAAAAAATCACTTGGCGTTATAATGGTTTCACGGACCAGATGTCTTATGGCATTACTATTTCTGAGGATTCGATTTCTTCTAAGTGGATACATGGAGTTCTATTTAGTATTAAAGTTAAGCGATTTGATCGGTTTCTACAGGATTATTTCGCCACTTAAATATGGAACTGCCTTACCCGAAATAAGGACTCGATCTCCTAAATATGTACAACGAATGGTACCTCCTCTGGAAGATAATTGTTTGGCTACCAAATCCTTTTTCCCTAGCCTTTCAGCCCAGTAGGGGGTTAGGCTGGTATGTGCCGAACCGGTTACGGGATCTTCGCTGATACCGCATTGAGGGGCAAAAAAGCGCGAGACAAAATCGACATCCTTTCCAGGAGCAGTAACAATAATGCCACGGGCGGGCACCTTGTCTAGCAGGAAAAAATTGGGACACATCTTTTCAATATCCTGCTGGCTATCATAAATAAGCATATAGTCCGTTTTACCTTTTAATATCTTACTAGGGTCACTTTGTATAGCTTCCAGTAAATGTGGCACATCATTTACCTCTGTTAGATCATCCGAAGGAAAATTTAGGGTCAAATATTCATCTGCTTCCCTACGTACAGATAATGCTCCACTCCGATGAGAATAAAAGTTTATGATATCTGAAGTATACTGGTAATAGTGGAAGAGCACATAGGCACTAGCCAGCGTGGCATGACCGCAAAGGTCCACTTCCAGTTCCGGGGTAAACCATCGAATATGGTACTGATTCCCATTTTTTACTAAAAAGGCAGTTTCTGCAAGGTTATTTTCCATCGCAATCTTCTGCATGAGGTCATCCTCCGGCCAGCTGTCCAATACACAAACGGCGGCAGGATTCCCCTGGAATAAGGCATCTGCAAAGGCGTCTATCTGGTATATCTTTTGAATTTTCACAGGACTTTAGTCAAATCCAAATTTACGGTTAAATTGATCAGCTGTGCGAATCCATCCTTTAGGAGCATTCAATCGATATCCTACATAGAACTCAAAAAAGTGAATACTATCATCCAGGAGGATGTTTTCTTTGTCCCACTGCTCCAACAGATTGTATCGCAGGTTGACTCCAGCAAAAAAGCGTTCCGAATTATACCCCAAAGCGGCCTGAAAGCTTGTATTCAGTGCCAATGACCCGTATTGGGACCCTTCGCTTTCCACAAGTCGTATTCCTACCCCGGTCGAATTCCCTGCCCCCAGGATGACGTTTTGCCCAAGCACCCAGTTGTAATAATATCCCGGACCTGCGGTAAAATCCCAGGAATTCTCCCGGGTTTTTTCCCCACCGGATTGAAAAACATATCGGGTATAGTAGATTTGGGCACTGGGGATAAAGCTACCGGCACTCCTTTTTTGCCATTCATTCTGGTATCCCACCGCCCGGAAGGAGAAATTCCTGTTGAAGATGTACGAAGTCCTCCCGCCTGCCTTGAAGGTTGAAAGATCGGGCAAAAAGTCCTTCACTCCATTGATTTCCGCATAAAATCCATCTTCGACATACAGATCGAGGGTTTGCATCCAGGGTCCCAGGAACATCCTGAAATTCAGATTGAAAAGTGTTGGATCTGCTTCCTGGTCCTTTGGGTTCAGGAAGGCGGGAGAGAACCCAAAACCGATTTCAAGGGATCGGAACAATACGGACATGCCGAAATAGTTCGATATACCCGGGGTGAGAAGCAATGAAGTGTTAGACTCGCGGTCGGATACTCTAAAAATGTTCCCCGTATTGACCAAACTGGAACGAAGGGTGATTTTTTCCGGAAATCTCCGAATGTAAGCGTCCGAAGGATCCAGGCTATCTAATTCCTGTTGAGCCGAGACCGTTAAAGTCACTATTTGTAACCACAGAATGAGGTTTCTTTTCAGGTCCACGATCTTGGATTTTTAAGTATTTCTAATAGTGCTGCCTCCGAACTACCTGATTCCGGATGGTGATCATATTTCCATTGTACTTTAGGGGGTAAACTCATTAAAATGCTCTCAATACGACCATTTGTTTTTAGGCCAAACAAAGTGCCTTTGTCATGTACCAGATTAAATTCTACATAGCGGCCACGTCTAATTTCCTGCCAGTTTCTTTCTTCCTGTGAATAAGACAGTATTTTTCTTTTTTCAACAATGGGCACATAAGAGTTCAGGAAAGAATTTCCTACCTCGGTGACAAAATCATACCATTGTTCCAGGGAAAGCTCTTCTCCTGGCCGGCAATAATCAAAGAAGAGGCCGCCCACCCCCCGGGCCTCATCGCGGTGGGCATTCCAGAAGTAGGTGTCGCATTTTTCCTTGAAGCGATCATAAAATTCCGGATGGTGCTGGTCACAGGCTTTTTTGCAAACCGAATGAAAATGCCGGGCATCCTCCTCGAAGAGGTAGTAAGGGGTGAGGTCTTGTCCCCCTCCGAACCACTGGTCTATCACCTTTCCCTTCTTGTCGTAGAGCTCAAAATACCGCCAGTTGGCGTGGACCGTTGGCACCATGGGGTTGAGGGGGTGCAGTACAAGGCTGAGGCCACATGCAAAGAAATCGGCTTCCTCTACCTGGAAATAGTTCTGCATGCTTTTTGGGAGTGCACCGTGTACAGCCGAAATATTTACACCTCCTTTTTCAAAAACATCACCATTTTCAATAACACGGGTTTTACCACCGCCACCTTCGGGCCGCTCCCAAAGATCTTCCCGGAAGGTAGCCTTCCCGTCAATTTTTTCCAGTTCAGAGGTGATCGTATTCTGCAAACCAAGAATATATTTATAAAACTTCTCTTTCATTTTTTTAATTCATAAAGTTCCATATCTAACGCTTTTTCATTTGGAGGAGCAAAGGCATCTTTAAGGGTACTTCGCCAAATATAGCTACATTTTTCTGCTACACGGATGCTCCCAATATTACTCTTATGTACAATTATTTGAAGCGTTCTAAGTTCTAATTTTCGAAACGCATACTCCGAAATAGATTGCACAGCCTGGGTCATAAATCCTTTTCCTTCAAAGTTATGATCTATACAATAGGCCAGCTCACCTTGCTTTGTCATCCAATTGATCTCTTTTAAGATCAAAAGACCCATTAGTTTATTCGTAGGCAGCTTTTTAAGTAAGAATGTATACTCTTCTTTTGCTTGTTGTTCCTTCCTTTTTATCAGAATGAATTTTTTTGAATCTTCAACAGTAGAATTTTGTTTTAAGGTTTTAGGAAAAAAACGTAGAAACCTGGAGGCATTTGAGCTCATGAATGTACAGAGATCAACAGCATCTTTCAATGCAATTTGACTCATTGTTATCTGTTGTTCTTTCATGAGGTTTTTATCTCTGTGATATGTACAAATTGATCTTTCGGGATGTTGGTCAATTCTCCCATTGAGTTAATTTTCACTGAGCGTTTTACCATGGCAAGAAGAAGTTTTATTGTATCTTCTTCAAGGAGCGCTTTCTTCGTAGTGTATATAAGCAGCCCAACAGCATTGTTGTGAAGATCCATTGCATCCGCCAGTTCGTTTTTAGGCAATATCAGTTCATGGAGATGGGTTATTTTATTGGTCCAGGCCATAACCTTGGTGTCATTTTTTGACCAATGAGCACATTCTGAGGCTATCAAATAATTCCAAACTGCATGCCTGAATGCGTTGGCCGGAGTATTCATATTATGTTTTGTCCCAAAATACGTATTGGAATACTGCACAGCTTTTTTTGTTGCCCGATACGTGGGCCAAAGCAGTCGAATATTTCTTAAACTCAACCATATCACTTGCCAAATCTGTGAAGCATTCGCTCTTTTTATGAAATGCCACAGATCCACTATTCAGAATAGGACTTAACCGCATCAATAAATGCTTTGGCATTTTCAACGGGGACGTTTGGCAAAATACCATGGCCCAAATTTACAATGTATCTGTCCTTCCCAAAATCGCGTATCATTTTTGTAACCATAGTCTTAATATCTGCGGGCGGGGAGAACAGGCGTGTAGGATCAAAATTGCCCTGTAATGTTATGTTTCCTCCACTGAGGTAACGCGCATTTTGTGCAGAGCAGGTCCAATCTACGCCCAGAGCTGCTGCACCAGATTGCGACATGGTTTTTAGTGCAAACCAGCATCCTTTCCCAAATACAATTACCGGGGCATCTTCTTTTAGTGCATCTACGATCTGCTGAATATAGGGCCAGGAGAATTCATTATAATCTTCCGGGGACAACATGCCTCCCCAGGAATCGAATACCTGAACTGCGTTCACTCCAGCGGCTACTTTGGCTTTCAGATAGGCAATGGTGGTATCCGTTATTTTTTGAAGCAGGCCATGTGCTACCAGGGGCTGGGTAAAACAGAACTCCTTGGCCCTGTCAAAGGTTTTACTGCCTTGTCCCTGTACGCAATAACAAAGGATGGTCCATGGAGATCCTGCAAAACCAATAAGGGGCACCTCATCTTGTAATTTTTCCTTTGTCATTTTAATTGCCTCCATCACATAACCCAGACTTTCGTGAACATCGGGGACTATCACCCTGTCCAGATCCGATTGAGATCGGATTGGGTGGGGTAAATAAGGTCCAAAATTAGGTTTCATCTCTACCTCGATATCCATAGCCTGAGGAATTACCAGAATATCACTAAATAAAATAGCGGCATCCATCCCATATCTTCTGATAGGTTGAACTGTGATCTCAGACGCCAGTTCCGGGGTCTGGCAGCGGGTAAAGAAATCGTACTTCTTTTTAAGTTCCATAAACTCCGGAAGATACCTGCCGGCTTGCCGCATCATCCACACAGGAGGCCTTTCTACGGTCTCGCCTTTTAATGCTTTTAAGAATAGGTCGTTCTTTATTGACATAGTTATTGTTTTGTTAGAGTAGGGTAGGTTTTAATAAGTAACTCGATGACACTTTCCACAGTGGGTTTTTCAGCAATTAGTACCTGTGTACTGTATTTTCTTGCTTCTTTGGCGGTAGTATCGCCGATGCAAAAAACGGGGGTATGTCCCAGGTCGTTTTTTCGGGTATAACTTTCAACCCCGCTGGGGCTAAAAAACAAAACGCTCTTAAATTCGTCTTTAAATTGTTGAAGAACAAGGCTGGTTTGGTAGACCTTTACTTCCTCAAAATGGATATTTTCTGTGGAAAGAATCCTTTTAAGATCGGGCCTGTTCCTATTTCCTGTAAAGATCAAAAAATGTTCTTTTTTGTAATAATTTGTAATAAAATTGGCCAATTCTACAGCATTTTTGGCCATTTTGACCAATTTTAGACCATTTTCTTCTAAAAAGTATTTTGTTTTTTCACCTACACACAAACAGCTGATGTCTGATAAGTTGAATTTATGCATTTTAAACAAATGGCGCAGAAAGCTTTTTACCCCATTTTTGGAAGTAAAAATGAAAAAATCAAATCCTTCCGGAAGTGTAAAATCTATAAGATCAATTTTAATGGCATTGTATTCTACCACTTCTATATGTGCATCTTGCAGTATTCTTTTCTGATCCTCGTTTAATATTTTTGTGGAAAGAACGGCACTCATTTTTGTAGCTGAACTTTTATGGTCGTCATAAGTTCTTTTCCGCCCTGTCGTAATATTTCGTGTGCACAAGCCGCGCCAAAACCGTCGGAGGCATCTGCACTTACTTCCCTTTGGATCTCAAATTTTTCCTGTCCATCTAATGAAAGAAGGATCCCACTGAAATGAAGAATATCTCCTTTTATAGAAGCCAGGGCCCCTATGGGAGCGGTACAGCCACCTTCCAGGGTGCGGAGAAAGTCGCGTTCTACCCTCGTACATTTTTCAGTAGTTACATCATTCAAAGCTAAGAGTGATTTCTTACAGGCTTCATTGTCATCTAGAGTTACTACCATCATGGCGCCCTGTGCGGGTGCCGGAATCATCCATTCTAAAGTGGTAGATGTCTCGGGAAGTATGCCAATTCGTTCTAATCCTGCGGCAGCAAAAATTGCGGCGTTCCATGGATTGGTTCTTAACTTTTCTAATCGCGTATTTACATTGCCACGCAGATCAGTGGTCTCATGAAGGGGGTATCTGTGCAGCCACTGTGCTTTCCTGCGCAGACTTCCTGTCGCAACAAGGCCATTATCATTTAGAAAATCGAGGCCCTTATGAACCAGAATATCTCTTGGATTTCCTCTTTTTAATACGGCCGCCTGTACGATCCCCTTTGGTAAAAGTGTGGGGACATCTTTCATCGAATGTACGGCCAGGTCTATCTCTCCTTTAAGGAGGGCAACATCAAGGGTTTTAGTAAAAATACCGGTGATCCCTAATTCGTATAAAGGTTGATCAAGGAGCAGGTCCCCTGTGGCTTTTACAGGTAGGAGTTGACAACTGTGCCCTATTTCTTCCAGCTTATTTTTTACGGTTGTAGCCTGCCATAAGGCCAATTCGCTATCGCGTGTCCCTATCCGGATAGGCTTGCTCATGATTTGTCAACTTCTAATTGAAAAACCCTTTGAATAAGCGCCAGACTATCTTCTGCATCTACCTCTGTATCTTTTAAATGATTGGCGAACTGTTTGGTGATCTTCTGGATGATCCTATCTGAAATAATATCTGCCTGATGCGAGTTAAAATCGCGTAGTTTTTTGGATTGAAAGTTGATCTCCTCTTCTTTCATGGTTTTGAGCTTCTTTTTCAAGGCTTTGATCACCGGGGCAAATTTTCTTGTTTCCAGCCATTTAATAAATTCGTTTCGCACATCATCAATGATTCTTTCTGCCTGCGGGATATCCTGTTTTCTTCGTTCCAGGGTTTCATCGGTGCGTCGCGAAAGTTGATCTAAATGTACCAGGGTAACTCCGGACACCTCCTTTACATTATCCGATACATTTTTGGGGATGGACAGATCGAGAATAAGGAGCGGTTGTTTAAGGTGCAGTAGCGCTTTTGATATGGTAGGAGATTGAGCGCCGGTGGCTACAACAAGCACATCGGTCTGTCTGATCTCAGTTTGAAGATCTCCATAGTCTTTAACCAGCAGATTGAATTTACCCGCTATCTTCTGGGCCTTATCTTTTGTTCGGTTTATTAAGGTGATATGCGTATTTTCAGTGTGTTTCAATAGATTCTCACACGTATTTCTTCCTATTTTTCCTGTACCAAAAAGTAAAATATTCTTTTCTGAGATATCGGGCACTTGTTGCAGAATGTACTGTACAGAGGCAAAGGCTACGGATGTAGCACCGCTAGATAGTTCGGTCTCGTTTTTTATTCGTTTGCTGGCCTGCAGAATGGTATTGCAAAGACGTTCTAAAAATGGATTGGCCAGGCCAATTTTTTTAGACTGGGCAAAGCTTTTTTTTATTTGACTGATGATCTCAAAATCACCAAGTATCTGACTGTCGAGCCCGGTGCCTACCCGAAATAGGTGATCAATGGCCTCATAATTTTTGTACACATATCCCACATCCTGAAATTCTTCGACACTTCCCTTAGAGTGGTCGCAGAGGAGTTTTATCAATTGAAAAGGGTGCTGCGCAAAGCCATGAAGTTCGGTACGGTTACAGGTAGAAGTAATAAGGAGTCCATCTATCCCAATTTTCTTTGCCTGGTTAAGGATGGTCACTTGGGCTTGTTCGTCTAAACTAAATTTTCCCCTAAGAACAGCATCAGCTTTCACATAGCTCAGGCCAACCGTATAAAACGAATTATGTCTGGATATGTGATAGTTCTTCATCAAAGCAGAAATGAACGGCAAAAATAGTGGCTACCACCACAAAAAAATAACGCTTGCGGAATTTTTAGTATCGGTATAAGTTTTTTTGATGCTTCATTTGGGGTAAAACCTATGAAAACATCTATTTTTACATGGAATATGTCCTGTTTAAAGTAAAATTATTTAGAACCAATCTAAATAATAATCTAATAAAAAGTCTTGTATGAATGGAAAAAACATCGCTGAAGGTTCTTTACAGGAGATCTTTGTAGAGCCCGGATTTATAGTGTTGAAATTTCAAAATGAAACCTCTGGAATAAAACAGTTTAACCGAAAGATAGACAGGTCTTTTTTACAATTTCATTTTTGCATAAAGGGGAGGACCAAGTTTGTTTTTAATCAGGGAACCTATGCCTTAGATGTTTCTGAGGAGCAGTCCCTGTTGCTATATAACACCCAGATAGACCTTCCGCTGCATACGGAAGTGTATCCCAATACGTGGATGTTATCCCTGATAATGAGTATTCAGAAATTTCATTCCTTATTCTCTCAGCAAGCGGAGCATATTCCTTTTCTCAGTAAAGATTTTGAGGACAAGAAATATTATACTCAGGAGCTTATCACCCCACCTATTGCGGTAGTGTTAAGTCAGCTTATGAATTATAACGTACATCCCACTATTATGGATCTCTATATTAAAGGGAAGGTCTATGAACTCATAGCATTGTATTTCAACAAAACCGATAATCTGGATTTGGAGCAATGTCCATTTTTAGTAGATGAAGAAAACGTAAAGCGTATAAGAAAAGCAAAGGATATCATTTTACAGCGGATGACAGAACCTCCTACCTTATCAGAATTGGCGGAGGAAATAGGGTTGAGTTTAAAAAAATTAAAGGAAGGGTTTAAGCAAATATATGGCGACTCGGTCTATAGCTTTTTGTTCGATTATAAAATGGAATACGCGAGGAAAATGCTGGAGTCTAACCAGTATAATGTCAATGAAGTTGGCCTTAAAGTTGGCTATAGTACAAGCAGTCATTTTATAGCTGCCTTTAAAAAGAAATACGGGACCACGCCCAAGAAATACCTGATGTCTCACATTCAATAGCAGGCGGAAAGAAGATTTTTTAAGGGCCTGATGTTTTTGATTTTGACTCAAAATACCGATATTTAAAGAACCGCCAATATGAACATACAGGTATGAACCTAAACCAAGTGACCATCCCTACAATCGACCTGAACAGGTCTATTGGTTTCTATGAAAAATTAGGATTAAAGCTGATCATTAAAGCCGTCCCAACCTATGCCAGGTTTGAGTGCCCCCAGGGGGAAGCTACTTTTTCTATTCACCAGGTAGATGAATTGCCAAACGGAAACGGTATCATGGTCTATTTTGAGTGTCAGAACCTCGATAGTTACGTGTCCGAATTGGTAGGGAAAGGGATCAACTTTGAAGAGATGCCAAATGACAAGAGATGGATCTGGCGGGAGGCACGGTTAAAAGATCCCGACCAAAACCAGTTAATACTCTACTACGCCGGCAAGAACAGAAAGAATCCGCCCTGGAGGATAGTGTAATTCGGCAAGAAGAATAACTATTTCTGAAGCGCCTCGGCCTATAGAGGTCTGGCAACTATGACCCCTGTATTTTTCTTTATTTTCTTAAGGTAGTCTACCAGCGGGAGCTCCGAGATCTCTACCGCACCAGAAGAAGAGGCGTGAAGGAGGTGTATACGGCCATCATCTGCCCTGATCGCAAAGCCGGTGTGGGTAACATCCAGCCCTTCAATAGCAGTGGCAAGGGCAATGATATCTCCTGACTGAATCTGCGACTCATTATTGGCAAGCATTTCCTGAGATAAGATGCACAATGGAAACTGCTGTAATTTTTCCTCTGTTTCCTGAATCTTTTGAAATGACGCCTCATCCTTCAAAGCAGGATAAAAGTCGCGGTGGGTACTCATAAAATTGAGTTTTTTGTATATTTCGTCCCCCCCTAAAGAAGCTGTTATATTGTGTACCAGGCCCTTTGCCTCGTTGTCTGATATCCATTCCGTGAAGTAATGGAGACGTGAGCCATACCCGTTGAGTTTCCCGGCCCTGTAGCGTATTTTTTCAAGTGCTTTTACATAAGAATCAAAGCTCGGATTGTTTTCTTTCTTGACCAGGCCAAACGCAAGGACATTTTCTACATAGGTGGTGCAATCCAAACCTTCGAGGGTTATCACCAATGATTCCTCGTCCCCTATTTCCAGAGTTTTAGCCACATATGGGGTGCCTATAAACGTTTTGCCTATGGCCACCAGTTTATCGGAAAACCCTGTTTTTTCTATCCCGTAAACTTCCTGAATTTTCTGCATCACAGCCACCTTGTTTTCCGGGGAGCATGTAATTTTCTGAGCCCCTCCTGAATAGGAAATTCCAAGAAGGAAAAGAACAATAAAAAGTGTTTTCATCTTAAAAATCTTGATTTAAAAGTACAATGAAAATCTGAAGATTCCTCTTGTAAATAAATATGTTAGCAGCCTAATAAAGGAAGGTGCTTTACTCTGTGATAGGTTAGTGCCAGAGATATGCAATGCATAGTTTCCTTTAGGGGCAGGTAACCGTCCAGATCAAATATAATGGCCCTATTTCCTTCAAAAGTGAGTATATTATTATAAAGCTTTTTAAATGTCGGGACCAGAAGGGAGGTACACTTAAAATAAAGCGCAATCTGTCCAGGATTTTTCGCTTTCCAATCCATTCGCACTGTACTTCCGTATTTGGTGAGATAACTTGGCTCCCCCCATTTCAAGGTTTCTTCGAGCGTTTCCACGCCTTCTAATTCGGAAGCCGTTTTTAAAACCAATTCCCGGAGCCGTAACATTTTTGTATTTACGGATGCAGGGTAGCTGTCAAAAACTGCTTTCACTCTTGGATCACTAATTAACTGCATAAGGTCCTGGTAAGTTTTATTTGATCTAGATGGTAAATACTAAATGAGAATCACAATCGCAGTGAGGCGCGGAAGCCTCTGGTGGCATAATAAGATTGGGCACCGTTGTGATATATGAAGACATGATTAAATCGGAAATCACCGAAAATAGCACCTCCCAATTCCCTGATTTCAGCGGGCGTTTTCAACCAGCTGGATGTTTTGTTGTCAAAATCACCAAGTTGCTGTAATGACCTATACTGTTTTTCTGTTAAGAGTTCAACCCCCATGGCAGCTGCTAACTCCATGGCACTATTTTTAGGTTTATTTGCTTTCCTGGCTTCCTGTGCTTCTCTATCGTAGCAAAGGCTTCTTCTGCCAGCCGGACATTCAATTGAACAATCGAAGAAAACGAAATGTCTGGTCTCAGCATCAAAATATACCACATCTGGCGCACCCCCGGTCCTTTCCATTTCATAGAGGGAGCGAAGTTTATCAGGGGCAGTTTCCAGCTTTTTCTGAATTGCAGTCCACGCAAGCCCTTTATGACGATGTGTATTGTTTTCAAAACGCTCCTGTAAAGTGGTTATCAGTTTTTTTGAATTAAATACTTCCATAGTTAAAAGTAATTTTTCTTTCGTTACGAGACCGTATTTTAAGTTTTTTTGGCGCGTGGCGCCCCATATTATACCACTTTAAAGCTAGTCCCGAAAAAGGAAAAATTTTGCTGTCGCTCAACCCTATAGCCCAAACATATTTGGCGTAGAACACATGGGATTGTTATGGGTTGTTATATGTTTTGGCGGCCTAAGGATGCTTTATTTTTTCGATCATCTTCATGATGGATTTGTGCACTCCCGGAGATAATGAATGCATGTACTTTTCCTGAGCGAGCAACAATATTTCGTTCCGGAGATCCGGATGTTTTTCAGCTACTTTTAGAATAAATTTAAAAGCGGTATACCTAACGGAAGGTTTTTTCTCCACTTCTTCCCATAAGGAGACACAAACATCAAATAAATATCCCAGCTGTTCTTCAGTTAGGTTCATGGCGAGAAGGATCTTAAGCAATTCGCGTTGATGGCCGTCTTCCTTTTGTTTGATGCTCTCTATTAGTTTCGGAATATGCTTTTTTACTCTCGGGTCATTCATTTCAATACAACTCCATAACACCCATGCAGCCCTCCATGAATAAGGCTGTTTATTAAGGGTAGCTAACATAATGGCCTCTTCAAAATATTCCGGATGCGTTTTTATAAAAGTGATCATCTCATTTTTATGCGAATGCATTAAGGCATATTCTAAACGGGTCTCCTTGGACATTGTATCAGGTTTTTACCAGGCTTTTCTATATGGTGTTATTTTTGCTCTTTTGATAAGGAGGTCTCTTCTGCTTTATTTTTTAAGAAGACCCTGGTATGAGGAAGGCTATCAGGATAATTTTCCTGTAAGAACGTTATCAATTTCTCGCGCACATATACCCTAAGATCCCAGGCTGTAGGTGAGTCCTTGGCACTCATCAAAGCGCGGATCTCTACATTGGTTGCGGTGGCATTTGTTACCTGTAAAACCTGTGTTTCACCATCCCAATGGTCCGTGCTTTCAAGAATCTTTCTTAATTCTTCCCGCAGTGCGTCGAATGGAACTTTATAATCAGTGTATAAAAAAACTGAGCCAAGAATATTGGCACTGGTCTTTGTCCAATTCTGGAAGGGTTTTTCAATAAAATAAGTGGTAGGGACCACCAGTCGCCTTTTATCCCAGATAGCTATCACCACGTAGGTAAGAGTTATCTGCTCTATCCTTCCCCATTCGCCTTCAACCACTACCACATCATCTATTTTTATAGGTTGTGCAATGGCGATCTGAATCCCGGCCAATATGGCTCCAATCATTCGCTGAGCCGAAAATCCTATAATAATCCCCGCCACCCCGGCAGAAGCAAAGATGCTGATCCCAATTTCGCGAATCTCCTCAAAGCTCATAAGCGCAATACCCAGGGCCATGATGGTCACAATAAAAATAAAAATGCGTTCTAAAATCGTAAACTGAGTATACATTTTGCGCGCCTTAAGATTATCTTCAGAACTCACATCGTACTTCATGATCACAAATTGTTTGATCAATTTGATAATCTTTATGAGTAACCAGGTGAAAGAAAATATAAAGAGCAGGGTGCTGATTTTTTTAAACCAGTAGGTATGGTTCTCCATCCCTAATAGATCGGTAAGGGAATTCAGGCGTAACAAAAATGAGAACAAGATAAAGAACAGGGGAAGGTAGATCTTTTTTACGGTGTCTGTAGGGATCATATATTTGGGATCTTTGCCCAATCTGCGGAGGATTCTAATCGCCAAAACATAGATAAAGACAAGGACTAACAACCCTGCAAAGACATATACCAGAGATTGATTGGATGGGATCTTAAGGAGCTCTTCTCTCATTGAATTGACTTTGGTTTTGCTGACTTTGCAGGAAATTACGGAAGATTCGTGGTATTTCCATATAAAATTAGCATTCTCTATATGCCCATAAATAAAGTAATTAAAAGGCGTAGCCATATGTTGGCAGACATATAGTATTTTTGAAATCTAAAAAAAATGAGTTTTGAAAGGAGTTTTATTAGTTAATCTTGGTTCCCCTGATAGTCCTACCGCCAAGGACGTAAAGCCATATCTGGATGAGTTCTTAATGGATGAAAGGGTTATAGACGTCCCTAAAATATTACGAAACATACTGGTAAGAGGCATCATTTTACAAACCCGCCCAAAAAAATCGGCAAAAGCCTACCAAAAGATTTGGTGGGAAGAGGGTTCACCCCTTATTGTAATCTCGGAGAGATTTGCGAAAAAAGTGCGCTTACAATCAGACATTCCTATTGCCCTTGGGATGCGCTATGGCAGTATAACCATTAAAAATGCGTTACAGGAACTTAAAGAACAAGGCGTAGATGAGGTGCTTTTGGTCCCCTTATACCCGCATTATGCCATGTCTTCCTATGAAACAGTGGTAGTTAAAGTATTAGAAGAGCAACAGCAATATTTCCCGGAGATGCAGGTGACCACCATGCCTGCTTTTTACAAGAGTCCGGAATACATCAAAGTATTGGCAAACAGTATTGCCGAGGGGCTTAAAAACTTTGAGTATGATCATGTCCTGTTCTCATACCACGGTATCCCGGAACGCCATATCCGTAAATCGGACCCTACCCGATTCCATTGCAAAATAGATGGGAGTTGTTGCAAGATCAATTCGGTAGCACACAACACCTGTTACAGACATCAGTGCTATGACACCACCGAACTTGTCAAAGCTGCGCTGCGGCTGCCTGAAAACAAAGTAAGCACTTCTTTCCAATCCAGATTAGCTGGTGATCCTTGGTTAAAGCCATATACCGACTATGAATTTGAACGCCTTGCAAAAGAAGGGAAAAAGAAACTTGCGGTAATCACCCCGGCCTTCGTTAGTGATTGTTTGGAAACGCTGGAGGAAATTGCGATGGAAGGGAAAGAACAATTTGAAGAAGCTGGTGGGAAAGATTACAAACATGTTCCGTGTCTTAATGACAATGATGCCTGGGCCAACTTAATGGCCTCATGGATCCGTGATTGGGAAACTAAACAGCTGCTTCCCGTCTAATGGCTAAGGTCTCCTCAGATCAGCTAGGCACAGAATCTATTGGGAGACTCCTGGTAAGACAAGCCGTACCGGCGTCTATCGGTATTCTTGTGATGTCGCTAAATATATTAGTGGACACTATTTTTGTCGGTAACTGGATTGGCTCTATCGCCATTGCGGCCATCAATGTGGTGTTGCCGGTATCCTTCTTTATTGCAGCGCTGGGGATGGCAATCGGAATAGGCGGGAGCAGCATCATTTCGAGGGCGCTGGGGGCAGATCATCCGGAGAAAGCCCTGAAAACATTTGGAAATCAGATCACTTTAACTCTTTTGGTGACCATTGGCATGGTGGCCCTGGGCTTGTATTTTGCCGATGGCTTGATCCCTGCCTTTGGAGGCAAAGGAGCCATCTTTGAGCCAGCCAAAATTTACTATACCATTGTGCTTTATGGAGTGCCTTTCCTGGCTCTTTGTATGATGGGAAATACCGTGATCAGGGCAGAAGGAAAACCGAAATTTGCCATGATCGCTATGATCATTCCCTCAGTAGGGAACCTGGTAATGGATTATGTATTTATCTATGTATTCGATTGGGGTATGGAAGGGGCCGCCTGGGCTACTACCGGAGGATACCTCCTGTGTTTTGGGTACATCTTGTATTTTTTCCTGTCAAAGAATTCTGAATTAAAAATAAAACTTTCAGATTTTGGCCTTCATTTGCCCATTCTGAAGGAGATCGGCTCTCTTGGCTTTGTAACACTCTCAAGGCAAGCGGTAACAAGTGTTACCTATTTGCTGATGAATAATATTTTATTTGACCTGGGGGGAGAATCTATGGTTGCTGTCTATGCGATTATTGGAAGAACACTGATGTTTGCACTTTTTCCCGTATTTGGGGTTACTCAGGGCTTTTTACCGATTGCCGGCTACAACTATGGGGCCCGTAAATATGAAAGAGTCAGGGAAAGTATTAACACTGCAATTGCCTACGCAGCTATTGTAGCTACTGTTGTTTTTATAGGGCTAATGATCTTCCCTGCGGAGATCACCGGTTGGTTCCTCAGCGACAGAACAGACATGTCGGCCGCAGAAATTGCAAGCAATATTTTTGTCTTGGAAAATACGCCCTCAGCCATGCGCTGGGTTTTTGCCGCAACTCCTATAATCGCTATCCAACTTATAGGAGCGGCCTACTTTCAGGCTGTTGGGAAAGCTATTCCCGCACTCTTACTTACCCTAACAAGACAGGGATTCTTCTTTATTCCTTTGATCCTGATTCTTCCTAATTATCTGGGGGAATTGGGTGTATGGTTATCATTTCCGATTGCAGACACCCTGTCTACTATGGTAACAGGGTATTATCTCAGAAACGAAATAAAAACCTCCCTGGTAGGCAAGGAAACTACCTGAGCAAGACACCAAAACACTTTATTATTGTTAATACAACGGCTGCAAGGGCATTGCGGATTGCAAACTTACCTTGCCATTGTTACGAAGCGCAACGTACGACACTGTAAACAAAATGTTGAATTAAAAATGATGAATGATGTTACAACTAAAAACGCTGCCTTTATGGGCAAGAAAACTTGGCAGGGGCCTGGTCACAATATTTGTATGTAAGGTTTGCCTGATTGGCGCCGCAATGACCCTGGGAAGCTGCCAGTCTAATGAAGAGGATTACAAGACATTGCAAAAAGAAGAGGCACTTAGTTCTTTTGAATCCCTTGTTATGAGCACAACGCCAAAGATCAAAAACTTGATGGATGAATACCCGGACGTTGTTAAGAATCCGGATCTGATGGATCAGAAACGCGTTCTAAGGCTTGAGAAAGAGGTAAATACGTTATTACAACCTATGGTTCTCAGCACTAAAAAGCTCCTAAAATGGTACGAAGTAGAAGAGGAGTATCTCAACCAGGAATTTATAAATCCTAACGATCCAAGAATAGCCTTAATCGGTCTTTTACTTCTGGCTGCAGAAAGTAGTGAGAATCAGGAGGTAGCCCTTAACTTTGCTCAGGCCTTTGGAACGGTTGGGTACGCGTATAATACGCTACCTTCGGCGGCTCAATCAGACTGGGTAGACTGCCTCATTATAGCAGTGGGGATAGACGTAGCGGTAGAATTTTTTAAAGGCAATGTTACCAAAACTTTTGCAAAAAAGGCTATTAGGAAGATCGCTTCCCGTGCTTTGGGATTTGTTGGTGCGGCCATTGCCGTATACGAATTTGGAAGTTGCATGGGGTGGTATTAAATTCACAGGTATGAAGAATTATAAATTAACTTGGCCGAGAACCGTATTGTTTGCCGTTTTATTGGGAGGTGGGATCTACTACTTTGCTAAAAATGGATTTGACACTATGGTAACCCACGAGATCGTTTTGTCTATGGTATTGATGTTTGCTCTTTTGGGTTTAATTGGACTGAAAATAGTGGAGACTATAAAAAGAAGTAAATGACAGATCTATGACAGGGTACTAATAAAAAGCTTCGGGAGCATTCCCGGAGCTTTTTTTGATTTGTGCAAAGAGTAATGTTCGTATAATTCTAAAAACGGCAAGCTGCAAAGGGTAGAAAGGGTTTTTTGTAGATGCCCGCTACAATTTGGGGCTTTCAAATATTGCTGAAGAAGAGCCTGGATTTGGTGATTTTACCTTGAAGACCAAGGGATTTCAACTAGGCGTGGGATACCGATTTTAAAAAATAGACAGTATACAATACTAAAGGGGGTAATACCCCCTTTTTTTGTTTAAATAAATATCACTTTTTTCCAAATGCCCTAATTAGCAAAAGGACTACCTGGCTTAGCCAACCAATAGGATAAGGAAGAATCAGTAAACCCCACCACCAGGATAATTGTGAAGTGCCCCCAAAACCTCCCAACGATGACAAATAAAATAAAAAGATCACCCCTATAGTGATCAGGATCGCATTTATCCTAAACCATTTCCTGTGTCGATCATTGTTCCTTTTGGTAATAAATGTCAGTATAATACTTCCAAATACTATCAGCACACTTCCTTCTAAAGGGTCTATAGTGCCAACTATGAATAGTACTATCCCTAAGATGTAAGCCACTTTTTTCCAGTCATACTTTTTCATTGTATTTCTAGTTTTAGTCAGGAATGGCAAAAGCAATGTAAGAGGCACCCGCTTTGGTCCCCATTTTACCCCCACCACAAGCTATCACCAGATATTGTTTGCCATCTACCTCATAGGTGGCGGGAGTGGCATAGCCGCCGGCAGGCAGCCTGGTTTCCCATAATAACTTCCCGGTTCTCATATGAAAGGCCCTGAATTTTTCATCTTTCGTAGCCGCAATAAACAACACCCCACCGGCAGTAATAACCGGGCCGCCGTAATTTTCCAGACCGGAAACAGGAACCTCAGCATCCTCCAGACCTTCTTCATGTCCCAGGGGTATTTTCCAGATATATTCGCCGGTATTAAGATCTATGGCATTGAGAGTTCCCCATGGGGGTTTCATCACAGGATAGCCTCTGTCATCCTTAAATCTTCCAAAGCCTACCATGGCGTATCTACTCGTAATTTTAATTTCTGCACGGTGATCTTTGGCTCCCGTATTTTTCTCTTCCATATCGGTTAAGAAAGCTGCGATCAAGGCGGTTTCATCTTCTGTTAAATTAGGCATGGCTGGCATGGCCCCTTTTCCTTTAGAGATCATTTTTTGGATATCTATCGCCGCCATTCGCATTTTAACTTGTTGTAATTCAGGGACCTCTCCCATACCCTGAAATTCGCCACCATGACATCGCACACAATGGATCTGTGCCAGGGTAGCACCCGGACTTAATGGCTTTCCGTCTTTTTCACCAACCTTGGCCATCCGTACTATCCAGGCCATTTCGTTCCCATTTACATACATGATCCCCGTTCTGGGATCCAGGGCCGCACCCCCCCATTCACCGCCTCCATCGGCTCCGGGATATAAAATAACCCCTCTGGTATCTATTGGGATAAATTGTCCTTTGGAGGTTACGGATGCTAATTTTTGGCGTACGGTGGGCGGACTTAAATTCTGCGCCTTATCAATAAAATCATCCACAAAGGCCAGCTGATCCGGGGCGTAAAGATCATCTTCCTCTAAAGTTTGTCTGGCAAAAGGAGCAGGTTTTAATGGGAGTACCTGGGTACTGGCCGCCATATCACCCTCTAAGGTGGTGTTGGGATATTCCTTTTCTTCCAATGGGAACAAAGGTTCTCCAGTGAGTCTATTGAAAACAAAAACATGCCCACTTTTAGTGATCTGTGCCACAGCCGGAACCATTTCGCCATTTAGTTCTATTTCAAAAAGATTTGGTGGCGCAGGAAGATCCCGATCCCAAAGGTCGTGCTTTACCATTTGAAAATGCCAGAGACGCTCGCCCGTTTCGGCATCCAACGCCAAAAGTGAATTGGCAAAAAGATTGTCTCCTAAGCGATCTCCGCCATACCAGTCAAAAGCTGCGGAACCGGTTGGCACATAGACAATGCCTCGTGGTTCATCCAGGGCCATGCCGGCCCAATTATTGGCTCCCCCGGTAGTTTTGTAGGCTTCTTTTGGCCAGGTCTCATACCCGTATTCACCCGGTTGTGGGATGGTATGGAAGATCCATTCCATTGCACCAGTCAATACATTATAAGCCCTTATATGTCCGGGTGCTGCACCGGGAGATTCCGAAGTTCTGCCACCTAATATAAGGTAGTTTTTATAAATTACACCTGGGGTAGTAAGCACAATGGGGACTTTAGTTATCTCTCTTCCCAGGTCTTGCCTGAGATCTATACTCCCCTGCACTCCAAAGGACGCAACCAGGGTTCCTGTGAGCAGATCCACTGCATTAAGTCTATGTCCTGATGCATAAAAAATTCTACTGCGTTCATTGGAATCCGATATCCAGGCTGTTAATCCTCTGCTCAACCCTAAGCCAGTTTTATCCTGATTTGCCGGTGTAAACTCCCAAAGTAGTTCCCCGGTATCAGCCTTAAGAGCAAAAAGTTCATTGTGTGGATTAATACCATACAATGTATTTTCTATGATCAGCGGATTGGTTTGTATCTGGCTATTTCTCCCTACTTGCAGCTGGCCGCTTTCATACTGCCAAACGGGCTTAAGGAGGTGAACGTTGTTGGTGTCTATTTCCTGAAGTACAGAATAATGTGTGCGTTGTGGATCACCCAGATAATGAGACCAGGTCTTGTAATCTGGATTTGAAGTGATAGATTCCTGAAGTTCTGCCGCCTGGTCTTTTGTGCTACATCCTAAAACTAATACCAAGACCGTAATACAAATAACTACACCAAATCTTAGTGCATAAGTGGTGGAAAAATTCATGAAACAGTATTTAGATTACAGCCAAGAAGATACAAATAAGTATAGAACCATTGATTCTATATTTAGGAAATGACAATTACTCTAAAGACATCAAAACCCCCCATACTACATCTATAGTACTCCCTTTAAAAATAACCGTTTTTCGTTCTAGTCTTTTTTGGTACATTTAAGGCCGACAAACTTTAAGATGCATAAAAAGATGAAAGTAAAGACGTATTTTTTTAGCCTGTTCCTGGCTTGTTTTGCTGTTACACTAACAAGCAACGCTCAACGAAGTAAAAAGAACACAACGGTAATAGACACTTATCCTGAAACATTGTATTCTAGTTTAGAATATCGGCAGGTAGGACCCTTTAGAGGGGGCAGATCTGCAGCAGTTACCGGAGTACCTGGAGAACCCAATCTGTTTTATTTTGGGGCCACCGGAGGTGGGGTTTGGAAGACCATGGACGGCGGTCGTAGCTGGGAGAATATTTCTGATGGCTTTTTTGGCGGAAGTATTGGTGCCGTTGAGGTAGCCAAAAGTGACCCAAACGTGATTTATGTTGGGGGAGGTGAAAAAACCCTCAGAGGAAATGTTTCTTCAGGATATGGCATCTGGAAAACGGTAGATGCAGGTAAGACCTGGCAATCTATAGGACTAAAAAATAGCAGGCATATCCCTCGTATTAGGATTCACCCAAATGATCACAATATCGTATATGCGGCAGTTCTTGGAGACATTTATAAGCCTTCAAAGGAACGCGGGATCTATAAGAGTGAAGACGGAGGAACTACCTGGAGAAAGACGCTTTTTGTTAATGACCAGGCTGGGGCAGTAGACCTGGTATTAGATCCTACAAATCCCAGAATTATGTACGCATCTACCTGGCGAGCAAAAAGAACACCTTATAGTCTTAGTAGTGGAGGTGATGGATCGGCCTTGTGGAAAAGTACAGACAGTGGTGAGTCCTGGACAGAGATCTCAAAGAACGAAGGATTTCCTAAAGACACACTCGGGATCATTGGGGTAGCTGTATCTCCAAAAAATGCACAACGTGTATGGGCCATAGTTGAGAACAAGGAAAAAGGTGGTTTATACCGTTCAGATGATGGAGGAAAGAAATGGAGCATGGTGAATGCTGAAAGAAAACTGCGCCAGCGGGCCTGGTACTATACCAGAGTATATGCAGATACAGAAAATGAAGATGTAGTATATGTACTGAATGTACGTTATCATAAATCAACGGACGGAGGGAAAAGTTTTAATACGTTTAATGCCCCGCATGGGGATCATCACGATCTTTGGATAGCACCTGAGGACCCAAAAAGAATGATCATTGGGGATGATGGTGGTGCGCAGGTGTCCTATGACGGTGGAGATACCTGGAGCACGTATTACAACCAACCTACCGCACAATTTTACAGGGTTACGACAGATAATTCTTTCCCATATCGCATTTATGCCGCTCAGCAGGATAATTCCACGATCCGGATAAAACACCGAAGTGATGGGCGAAGTATTGGTGATGACGACTGGGAATCTACTGCAGGTGGAGAATCAGCTCATATTGCTGTTGATCCTACCAATAATGACATCGTATATGGCGGAAGTTATGGTGGTTTCCTTACCAGGGTGAATCATGATGCAAACACCGTTCGAGGGATCAATGTTTGGCCAGACAACCCTATGGGTTATGGCGCTGAAGGAATGAAATATCGTTTTCAGTGGAACTTTCCAATCATTTTCAGCAAACACGACCCCAAAAAACTATACACCTTTTCGAACCATGTGCATTTGAGCACCAATGAAGGTCAGAGCTGGAAGCTATTAAGCGGTGATCTTACCAGAAATGATCCGGATAAATTAGTTTCAAGCGGAGGCCCAATAACGCAGGACAATACAGGCGTAGAATATTACTGTACCATTTTTGCAGCGAATGAAAGCCCTCTGAAAGAAGGGCTGCTATGGGTAGGAAGCGATGACGGATTGATTCATGTATCCAAAGATGGTGGCGCAAGTTGGGACAACGTTACCCCGGCTAATATGCCTGAGTGGTCGATGGTAAATAGCATAGAACCTTCTGCATTTGATGAAGGCACTTGCTACGTGGCGGCCACACGGTATAAATTGGGAGATTTTCAACCTTATTTATACAAAACAACAGACTATGGTAAGACCTGGCAAAAGATCACTAATGGAATAGATAATGAACATTTTACAAGAGTAGTGCGGGAAGATCCAAAAAGGAAAGGCTTGTTATATGCAGGTACGGAAACTGGAATGTATATCTCTTTTGATGATGGACGCAACTGGAAACCTTTTCAGCTTAACCTGCCTATTGTGCCTATCACCGATCTGGCTTTGAAAGATAATAATCTTATAGTAGCCACTCAGGGTAGAAGCCTATGGATCATTGACGACCTTACGGTACTTCATCAGTTAAATGAAGGAATATTAAAAGCGAATTCCATCCTCTTTGAGCCAAAAGATTCCTACAGAACCAAAGGTGGAACCAGCAGGAATCCGTCAAAAACTGAAGGACAAAACCATCCCAATGGCGTAATCACTCATTTCTATTTAAAAGAGCTGTCAGAAAAAGATAGTGTTGCCCTGACCTATACTTCAGTGGCTGGAGATACCCTTGCAAATTTTAGCACCTATGCAAAAGAAGCAGACGAAAAGCTTACACCAAAAAAAGGTGGCAATACCCATGTTTGGGATACACGTGGGAAAGGAGCTCAGGAATTCAAAGGAATGATCTTATGGTGGGCCAATTTAAATGGAGCCAAAGCCGTTCCGGGATCCTATATGGTACATCTCAATGTAAATGGGGATACACAATCGAAACCATTCAGCATTCTTCCAGATCCCAGGGCTGAGGTTAGTGTAGCAGAAATGCAAACGCAATTCGATTTTATTTCAGACATCAATACGACGGTAGACAAAGCGCATTCTTCCATCAAAAAGATCAGAAAGATCACAGAACAGCTCGATGCTTTTATGACACAGTACAAAGGCAATGACGCTACCAAGGATTTGGTAGAGAAAGCAAAAAAAATGAAGAATGATTTTGGGGAGGTTGAGAAAGCCCTTTATCAGACACAGAATAGAAGTGGACAGGATCCGTTGAATTTTCCTATCAGACTGACCAATAAATTAGCGCATTTAAACAGTTTGGTATCTATTGATGATTTTCATCCAACGGAGCAGGATATTTTGGTAAAGAATGAGCTAACTACTAAAATTAAAGCGCAGTTAGATCAATTTGATGCTTTGGTCTCCCAGGAGATTAAAGCTTTTAATGAGGCCTTTAATACCTTACAATTAAATTATCTCTTTATCGAGTAGAAACAGACTTTGATCAGGGATAAACTCTGGCTACAAAAGGCCGGGAATTTTAAATCCTAAAAAGGTCTCAACAAAAATGCTAACCAACAATGTAATCCCTTTATACATTATGAAACAACAAATATTTGGGCTGCTTGCCTTTTTCTTGGCAGTGACCGTTATGGCGCAAACGGCAGAAGAGTATTTTAAACCACTTAAATATAGAAATATTGGTCCTTTCAGAGGAGGGAGGTCTGTAACTGCTACCGGGGTCATTGGTGATCCCATGACCTATTATATGGGAACGACCGGCGGCGGTCTTTGGAAGACCAGTGATGCAGGGCGGCAATGGGATAATATATCAGACGGTTTCTTTGAGATGGGATCAGTTGGTGCCGTTGCAGTTTCAATTTCCAATCCCAATATCGTGTATTGCGGGATGGGAGAGCATGCTGTACGAGGCGTGATGACCTCTTACGGAGACGGAATGTATAAATCTACAGATGCAGGTAAGACCTGGAAGAAAATAGGATTAGAAAAGACTCAGCATATAGCGAGAATCATTATTCATCCTACAAATCCTGATATTGTTTACGTCGCTGCTCAGGGCGCTTTGTATGGCCCTAATAAAGAACGTGGTATTTACAAAAGTACGGATGGAGGAACTAGCTGGAAACAGGTTTTATTTGTGAATGAGCTTACGGGCTGCAATGAAATATCCATTGATCTTTCTACGCCAGAAGTGTTGTATGCCAGTATGTGGCATCATCAGCGAAAACCAAATATTGTGATTAGTGGCGGCCCAGGAAGTGGCTTATATAAATCTACAGATAGTGGCGAGACCTGGCAACAGATACACAATGGGCTGCCCGAAGAAAAAGGCAAAATGGCCATTGCGGTGAGTCAGGCCAATTCTGACAAGGTATATGCATTGGTGGAAAGTGATTCGGATAAAGACAAGGGCGGCTTATTTGTTTCAAACGATGCAGGGAATTCCTGGGAAATGATCAGCGGGGACAATCGACTGGTGCAAAGGGCATGGTATTATATTGAAGTGTTCCCGGATCCGAATGACGAAAACACGGTATATGTCATGAGTGCACAGGCGCTAAGGTCCTTTGACGGAGGAGTTAGCTGGGAAGAGATCACAGGGACCCATGGGGACTATCACGATCTTTGGATCAATCCGGCTAATTCCAAGAATATGGTCATTGCAAATGATGGTGGAGCAGCCGTTAGCTTTGATTATGGTAAGACCTGGTCATCTCAGGATATTATGCCAACGGCACAATTCTATCGCGTTAGCACGGACAATTTATTACCATACAATTTATATGGAGGTCAACAGGATAATACTTCCGTAAAGATCGCAAGCCTTTCCTTAGGCAGATGGGGTATTACGGAACAGGATTGGACGTATTCCGCGGGGGGAGAAAGTGCCTTCCTTGCCTTCGATCCTGATGACCCGCGCTACGTTTTGGGTGGAAGTTATCTGGGTACCATAGACGTTTTAGACACTCAAACAAAGTCGGAGACCAAGATCATGGCAGCCCCTATACAATATCTTGGCAGGGCGGCCAGAGACATGAAATACCTCTATAACTGGAATGCGCCCATTATAAAATCACAGCATGAGCCCAATACCTATTTCCACTGCGCTCAATTGGTACTTAAAACGACTGATATGGGAACTAGCTGGGAAGAGATCTCACCCGACCTTACTCGCAATATGGATGAAAAACAAGGACATGGAGGAGGCCCTTATACGATTGAAGCAGTTGGAGCGGAAAATTACGGGACCATTGCCTATATGACAGAATCACCGCATGAGAAAGGGGTCTATTGGACCGGGAGCGATGACGGATTTGTGCATGTCACCAGAGACGGAGGACAAAATTGGGAAAATGTCACTCCAAAAGGTCTTCAGGAATGTCTTATCAATGCCATTGAGGTCTCTCCACACGATGCAGGTACTGCTTATTTGGCAACTACCAGATATAAATTTAATGACTATACCCCGGGGATATATAAAACCAATAATTATGGGAAAACCTGGACCAATATTAGCAATGGTATTCCCTATGGATCTTTTACCAGAGTGATTCGTGAGGATGAAGCAAGGAAAGGAATGCTGTACGCCGGCACCGAAAAAGGAATCTACATTTCCTGGAATGATGGTTCAAGCTGGGAATCTCTGCAATTGAATCTGCCCAGGGCACCTATTACCGATCTTAAGGTGCATCAGGGGGATCTTGTGGTTGCTACTTCAGGACGTTCCTTCTGGATTCTGGATGATCTTGCCGCCCTCTCTCAATACAAATTGGGAAATGCGGGCTTAAAGATCATGAAACCGGAGGAGGCTCTCAACGCTTTCTGGGCGAGTCCCTTGGACAATAATTCAAAGGATTTTAAAGGGACACATCCATTCCATGGGGTAAACCCTGCCAATGGGATGGTCCTTTACTATGAATTGCCACAAATAGAGGACTCCCTGCCTTTGACCATGGAGATTTTGAATTCCAAGGGCAAGTTGATCAGGACCTTTAGTTCAGAAAAAGATAGTACCTATCAAAAACACAATGGGGGTGGCCCTCCTCCGGCACCGGTTTTATCCAAAGAAAAGGGACTGAATAGAATGGTTTGGGATCTTAAGTATCCCATTATGGAAGGCATACCGGGAGTTTATATAGAGGCTGGTTTTGAAGGCCATAAGGCACCCCCGGGGAATTATACCATACGCTTAAAACTTGGCGGAGAAACTGTAATCACCGAAGGTAAAATACTACCAACTCCGGGGTTTGGGGTATCTGCGTCGCAGTATGAGGAATACGATGTTTTTATGTCAGAAATGGAAGCTAATCTTACAGAAATGCATAGTTTGGTAAATCAATTGTACAAGGTGCAGAATCAATTAAGATCACTTTTGTCGACCATGGAAGCCGGGGAGACAAAACAGGCGGGGCAAGTGTTGCTGAAAGAATTGATAAGCTGGGATGAGGACATGATACAACGGAAATCTAAGGCATATGATGATGTTGAAAATTTCCCCAATAAGTTCACAGCAGAATATCTTTTTCTGATCAATCAGACGAACAGTGTTATTCCAAGGATAAGTAAGGGATCAAGGGATCGCAGAAAAACCTTGGATGAACAGTGGAAAGGGTTGAGATCACGAGCCCAAAGCTTTGTGGATGGGGCCATACCAAACTACAACAGTATCCTCTGGAATGCGGGAATAGGAGCCATCCAAAGCGGCCAATAATGGGAGAGTACTACAATTATATAAAATCTTTACACCTTATTTTTGTGATCACCTGGTTCGCGGGCCTGTTCTATATCCCCAGGCTTTTTATTTATCATATTGAAGCACATGATAAACCAAACCCGGCGAAAGACATCCTTTCAGCTCAGTTTAAACTGATGACCAAAAGACTTTGGTACATCATAACCTGGCCTTCAGCGATTTTGGCAACTGTATTTGCCATTTGGTTGCTTGTGCTCATGCCCGGCTGGTTAGAACAGCCATGGATGCATGTAAAATTACTGTTTGTGGTACTTTTGATTGCCTATCATCTGAAGACCCATCAAATGTTCCTGCAATTACAGCAGCAAAAGATAAAATACACCTCAAATTTTATGCGTATCTGGAATGAAGGTGCTACTCTGGTACTTTTTGCGGTTACTTTTTTGGCAATACTAAAAAGTGCCTTTAATTGGGTGTTTGGTGTGGCAGGGATTATTATTTTAGGTCTTTTGCTAATGCTAGGGATTAAACTTTACAAAAGGATCAGAAGCAAAAACCCGGAAGCATAGAATTCCTGCCGACAAATTTATGCGCAGGAGACTCTGAGATCTTACTTTTCTCTGGGTCATAAACGTTCTAGTTGATCTTTAGCCGCACTTTTTGGACTGATTATTGCTATCTTTAAAAACAAAATTAAAGAGCCTTGTTCAAGAAGTTCTCCCTCCGATCCAGGATTTTTGTTACCATGATATTTTTAGTACTGATTGCTTCTGTGCTGATTGCAGGTGTGACCATCTATCAATACAGGGAACAATCTAAGGACTATCACCAAGACCGTCTGGAACGCAAAGAAGAGCAACTCAAACAAAGCATTAGCTATACCCTGCAGGCTACTACGTATCCTGTGATCACAGAAAATCTTGGACTTATCTTTAAAGATGAGATCTATCGTATTGCGGATGTACAGAATGTGAATTTTAATATTTATGATCTGGAAGGACAGCTTATTAAAAGTTCCCGGCCTAAATTTAACAATGATTCTATCTCACGATGTCTTGAGGCATACTTGTTGAACAACCTTAAAGAAAGTCCTAATAAAAGATATGTAGAGGATAACCTGGTAGCCGGGAATAAATACCAGGCTTCGTATACATTTATTAACGACTTGAAATTCAAGCCCATAGGCATTCTGAATTTGCCATATTATGAAGACAATTCTTTTAATAGTATGGAATTAAGAGAGTTCCTTTTTAGACTCGGCGGGGTGTATCTTATTATGTTTGTCATTGCGATAATCCTGGCATATTTTATTTCCAAATACATTACCCGTTCCCTACAAAACATTTCAGATAAACTTCATCAAACAGACCTTACCAAACGGAATGAAAAGATATTTGTAAAAGATCCGAGTGAGGAAATCGGAAAGTTAATAGATTCTTATAACGCAATGATCGATGAACTTGAGCTGAGTGCGGTAAAATTAGCGCGAAGTGAAAGGGAACAGGCATGGCGGGAAATGGCTAAACAAGTCGCCCATGAGATCAAGAATCCGTTAACGCCAATGCGACTCACAGTTCAGAGCTTTCAACGAAAGTTCAAACCTTCAGATCCGGATGCGAAAGTTAAAATTGAGGAGTTTTCAAAAACGCTGATTCAACAAATAGATATGATGAGCAGTATTGCCTCAGCTTTCTCCAGTTTTGCCCAAATGCCTGCACAACAGAATGAAACCCTTGATGTTGTGAAAACGGTAAAACTTGCGCTTGATATTTTTAATGAGAATTACATCCATTTTATTTCTGAAGAAAAAGAAATAATTGCGAAATTAGACAGAACGCAATTGATCCGGGTAGTAACCAACCTTGTAAAAAATGCCATCCAGGCCGTACCGGAGGTGGAATCGCCCAGAATCCTGGTTTCTGTGGTCTCTGATGGGGACGATGTGAAGATCTCCGTGGCAGACAATGGTGTCGGTATAGCAGATGAAGTAAAAGCGAAGGTATTTGAACCAAAATTCACCACTAAATCGAGTGGAATGGGCTTAGGTTTGGGGATGGTAAAGAACATCGTGGAAACATACAATGGAACTATAACATTAACTTCGCAACCGGGAAAAGGGTCTGTATTCACAGTCAGGTTTCCAAAAGAAAGTAGATAAACAAGAATTATGGAATACAATAACATCAACGTTACATTAGAAGATAACCTGGCCGTTGTTACCATTACTAGACCAAAGAAATTAAATGCACTAAATACGGCGACCATCAAAGAGTTACATTTAGCTTTTAAATCCCTTGAAACAGATACAAAGGTACGTGTCATTATACTCACCGGAAGCGAAGAGAAAGCTTTTGTTGCAGGGGCCGACATTTCAGAATTCGCTCATTTTAATACCAAACAGGGCCGTCAATTAGCTGCCCAGGGGCAAGAATTACTTTTTAGTTTTATAGAGAACTTAAAGAAACCTGTAATTGCTGCCATTAATGGGTATGCGCTGGGGGGTGGACTGGAGCTTGCCATGGCATGTCATTTCAGAGTAGCAAGCCATAATGCGAGAATGGGCCTTCCTGAAGTTTCCTTAGGCGTAATTCCCGGATATGGCGGAACGCAACGTTTACCCCAGTTAATTGGGAAGGGAAGGGCTATGGAGATGATCATGACCGGGAATATGATAGATGTGGAAAGAGCCATTGAATTTGGCCTGGTGAACCACGTTACTTCCATTGAAGAACTTCTTGATTTCTGTAAGGCGATCGCAAAAAAAATATCAAATAATTCTCCTGTCGCCATTAGACAGGCAATAAAAGCGATAAATGCGGGTTTTAACAATGGTGTTCAGGGGTTTGAAATAGAGGTTAAGGCTTTTGGCGAATGTTTTGGTACAGATGATTTTAAAGAAGGTACCACTGCTTTCCTTGAGAAGAGAAAAGCCTCTTTCCCCGGTTCTTAGGAACATCCTTATTTTAAAATTTTGGATATGCTAAAAAATCCCATTTTAATCGGGCTTCTGTTTATTTGTTTTCTTGTCAGAGCACAGGAGTTCCCTGTGAACTATACCTTTGGTGATAAATATAACGATAGATTTAAATATTCAAATTTATTGACCATTTCGGATGATGGTTATGGAGGCACTATCCTTGTAAGGGCCTATTTCTCGGGCCTTATCCTACAACCAAAGGGCTATGTTATAGAGCAGTATGACAAGGATATGAAATTGGTATCCGAATTCAATTACAAAGTAAAAGGTCCTGAATTTGTGGACGGCTACTTTAAAAATGGCCAGCTCTATTTGTTATTCTTAGAGTATAATATAGAAGGGGGAACCTATGAATACTGGGTACACAGAAGTCCGTTAGATCCTTTTTCTTTTACAAAGGAGAAACTCTTGTCTTTTGCCTCTGCTCCTGTAAACAACCCCTTGGATAAAAACTATTACAATCGAAATTTTAACTCCGGATTTACAACCACCGTACTCTTTTCTGAAGATAAGAACGGATTTGTGATCAGTACCCACTATAAAAAAGGAAAAAACAATCATCACGATATATATCTTTTTAGTAACAACTTAAAACAAATCTTATATCAGGACTTTTCAACAGAGGTAGAGGAAAAGAATTATGCTTTTGAAAAAATGGTCGTCTCCGGTGATCTGGCACAAGTATACATTATAGGGAAAGCGTATTTTAAAAAGAAACGGTTTACAGCGCTCGAGCGTAAGTTTCAATATGAACTAATACAACTAAGCGCCCAGGGGATAAAATCACAAACCTTTGATATTCCAGGGAAATATTCAGAATCTTTAACGCCAATTCTCAATCAGGGGAACCTGATCTGTGTTGGTTTTTATGCAGATCGTAAAGATAACAGATACAATGGTCTGGCATATTTTAAACTAGATCCGGCTTCCCTTACTGTAAAAAGCAAAAAATACAATCCTTTTTCTGCGCAATTTATGTTCGATAAGTTTGGACAAGAATACGACAAGGAAGTAAAAAATCTAGTCTTTAAAAGTGTAACTGTAACCCCGGAGAACTCAATTTTGTTCAATGCCGAAGAGTACTTTGTAACCAATAGTATTCAGGCAAACTCAAGCGGAGGTAGACTGCGGGTGGAGCGGTTTCATCATAATGATATCGTAAGTGCAAAAATAGATGCTGAAGGAAATACGGTTTGGGCTCGTAACATCAATAAATCTGAAGTAACCCAAGGCGATGGGGATTATGCATCTTACAGCGCTTTTACCAAAGATGGTAATACGTACTTTTTTATTAGCACGGCTGCCGAAAATCCGCAAGTATTAAATAAGGAACGGATCATCTTTAAACAAGGACTTTCCAGGAATAGAAATGTCTTCGTAATTCAATTGAACGACGAAGGAAAGATGAGCTATGAGAAGATCATAGACTCAAAAGACGCCAGACTTCCCTTAAAAGTCTCCAATCCCCTTAAGGACCAGTCCAATGGCAAAATGCTTTTTTATGCAAAACGAGGCAACAAAAAGCAATTGGTGAACGTCGCTATTCAATAATCTAACACCGTAAATTTTTTATATTATAAGGAATATATCCATATATTTGGAAATATTCCTTATTTATGAATGCCGAATTTCTAAACGGACGTGGTGCCCAGCATAATTCCCGAAATAAGTTTCAGGAACTTCATTCAGAACTGCGGGACGATTTTCTCGAGTATTGCTGGAAGGAAGGGGAACATGCGGATAAGAATAAAACAGCATATTTACCCATTTTTCCAAAGACGATTGTAAATAAGGTCACTAGTCCGGATGTAGGCATGTCATATTCCATGAACCCATATCAGGGATGTGAACACGGTTGCATTTATTGCTACGCCCGTAACACTCATGAATATTGGGGATATAGTGCCGGACTCGATTTTGAAAGAAAGATATTAATCAAGGAGAACGCCCCGCAATTGCTAGAAGAGAAGCTAAAAAGTAATCGATGGAAAGCCGAAACTATCGTTCTTTCCGGGAATACCGATTGTTATCAACCGGCCGAAAAAAAGTTTGCCATTACCAGAGCTTGTTTGGAGGTGTTTCTGAAATATAAGCATCCTGTTGGGATCATTACAAAAAACACCCTGATTCTGAGGGATTTGGATCTTCTAAAAGCACTAACCAAAGACGGACTCATAGGAGTAAATATTTCAGTCACCTCCTTATCAGAAAAAACAAGGCGCCTCCTGGAGCCCCGCACAGCGACCATTGCTAAACGCTTGGAAACCATTAGAGTACTCACCGAGAACAGGATTCCGGTAAATGCTATGCTGGCCCCTATAATTCCGGGAATAAACAGTCATGAACTTTTACAACTGGCTCAGGCGGTTTCTGAAAAAGGTGCACTTTCCTTTGCTTTCACGGTTGTCAGGCTAAACGGTGCTCTTGGAGTGCTTTTCACAGATTGGATCAATCGGACCATGCCTCATAAAGCAAAAAAGGTGCTGAATCAAATAGAAAGTTGCCATGGAGGAAGCTTACAAGACAACAGGTTCGGGATACGGAATAAGGGAGAAGGGGTACTCGCTAAACAAATTCATGATCTGTCCAAAATCGCAAAGCGAAGGTATTTTTCAGGACGTACATTTCCCAAATTGAATAAAGAACTCTACGAGGTACATAAAAAGGGCCAGTGGAAATTATTTTAGTTCCCAGCCTTTGCGATAGCTCCCTTTTACCCATTCATTGGCTTTGTCAAAATTTGTTACGCGCATCGATTCACCTTCCCAAAGTAATTTCTTTCTTCCGGGTCTTATGATGGAGGGTCTTCTGCCGGGTTCATCTGCTTCTACAAATTCTTTGTATTGAAAAGCTTTTATGGCCAAATTCCCCATGAGAACGGCTTCGGTTAACGGACCTGATCTGTCAAAACTGGAAGAGGTTGGGCTTCCCTGCAGGCAGCCTTCCACCCAATTGCGCTGGTGTCCGCCGGTACTCCCTTCAATGCGATTCAGGGTGGGCGTTGGAGGATTGTACATACCCATCATTTCCGAAGGCAGAAGTCGGGCATTACGCGAATAAACATCACACACAAGTATTCCTTTTGTTCCATAAAAAACAGAACCTCCACCAGAATCGCCAATAGTTTCACCATCTTTTAATTCATCAGGGAGATCCGGCATAATGCCACCGTCATACCAATTCAGGGCGATATCTCCGTGTTGTGGGGTATTGAATTTCAGACGTACTATAGACGAGGCAGGGCAGGAAGCACTATAATCAGCTTCGACAAAATCGCCCACCCAATTCGTTGTACAACTGGCTTCTGCTTCTGTAGGATACCCCAAATCTAGTACGCCAAATGGTGTTTCCATAATATGGCATCCCATATCCCCTAAAGCTCCGGTGCCAAAATCCCACCATCCACGCCATTTAAAAGGCAGGTATGAGTTGTTGTAATCCCTATCTGCTGCCGGTCCTAACCACAGATCCCAATCTAGTCCTTCAGGGATCTCATCTTTCCCAAGGGGTAAGGGTATTCCCTGTGGCCAAACAGGTCTGTTGGTCCAGCAATCTACACGTTCTATCTTGCCAATAATGCCAGAATTGATCCATTCTTTGGCAAGTCTGCTACCATCGCTGGAGGCCCCCTGGTTGCCCATTTGGGTTACGATACCATGCTCCTTGGCTACACTGGTCATCAATCTTGCTTCCGCGATATTATGGGTTAATGGTTTTTCAACATAAGCGTGTTTCTTGGCACGCATAAATGGTAAGGCTATGGTGGCATGTGTATGGTCTGGAGTAGCCACCATAATGGCATCCATATCTTTTAATTGTTTATCGTATACCTTTCTAAAGTCTTTGTAGCGCTTCACATCCGGAAAGAGTTCATAGGTCTGCGCAGCCCTTCTGTCATCTACATCACAAAAGGAAACAAATTTAACCTTCCCTGTTTCCTGCAGGTCTCTGATAACACCTGCGCCGCGGCCTCCAACCCCAAATGCCCCTATGTAAAGGGTATCACTCGGAGGCACGTGATTTTTGCCAAGAACATAACTTGGAACAATGGAAAAAACAGCAGTTGAAGCCGATACATTCTTGATAAATTTACGCCTTTGCATACGGGGATGGATTTGAATGAAGACGGAAGATACAAAAAAAGTTGTCCTTGAATTGACATCCCTGACGATCAATTTTATAGCAAGACAGTTTTTTGAGGATCTAAAAGATACTTATCTGTTTCCGTTCCACTCTGCGTAGAACTGTTCCAGATATTCCAATAGAAAATCGTGTCTTTCCGCGGCAATTTTTGAACCTGTTTTGGTATTCATCTTGTCCTTAAGAAGCAGGAGTTTCTCGTAGAAATGGTTGATGGTAGGACTATTAGACTTCTTGTATTTTTCTTTGGTCATGGCCAGATCGGGGGCTATCTCTGGATCGTAGAGCGCTCTGTTCTTAAAACCTCCGTAATGAAAGGCCCGGGCGATGCCAATTGCGCCAATAGCATCTAATCTGTCCGCGTCCTGAACCACCAGTAGTTCCGGCGGATGCGTTTTAACGCTATTTTCCCCGATATTATTTTTATAGGAAATATGGGTAATGATGTAGCACACTTTTTCAATAACCTCCTTATCCACCTTCAGGGAAGTAAGAAAAGTCCTGGCCAATTCGGGCCCTACAGTTTCGTCCCCGCTATGAAATTTAGCATCGGCAATATCGTGCAATAGAGCTCCCAGACTCACTACCAATACATCTGTTTTTTCGTCTTTTGCAATTAAAAGGGCGTTGCGAAAAACACGTTGTGTATGGAACCAATCGTGTCCTGCTTCGGCGCCACTCAGGGTTTCCTTAACGAAGGTAATGGTTTCTTCAACTAGGGCAGTGGGATTCATGGGGTAACGCGTATATCATTGGAAATAACCTCTTCTACTTTGGCGAGTATGCCATCAAAATCACCAGTATTCTCAATGGGTTGGTGTACCTTAAAATACAAATGCGACCCAATGCCATAGGGGAATTTTCCATAGCGCAACATTTTCCATGAATTGTTGATGCTGATAGGCACTATAAGGGCCGAGGGGGCATGTTTCATCAACACTTTTAATCCGGTGGGTTGAAATTTCTTCGGGTGCCCCGTCCTGCTGCGGGTTCCTTCAGGAAATATCACGGCACTTCGTTTATGTGCTTCTATATATTTGCCTAATTTGGCGATGGCCACCAATGCTTGTTTGCTATCTTTTCGATCGATTAAGGCAGATCCTCCATGCCTTAGATTATAGGATACACTGGGAATTCCTTTCCCCAATTCTATCTTGCTTACGAACTTCGGATGGTATTTACGCATGTACCATATAATAGGAGGAATATCGTTCATACTTTGATGGTTCGAAACAATGATCAGCGGTATCCCTTTTGGGATGTTGTGTTTATTTTTAAAAGTGTAACGCGTACAGAAGAGAGTAGGTACATCACATAAGTGTTAAGTTGAGGTAGCAACACTGTTCTGATGCGCATCATATCCAAAAAAGTTAAAGCAGATCCATTGAATTGGATGAAACACTAGAAGGGCCATTCCAAAAAAAAGGAAATAAATACAGGTTAAAGGATATGCCAAAAATTTCCGCATGGTACAAAAATAAAAAACCGCACTTTGCAAAGTGCGGTTTAGAAGATAAAACTTACTCTACTTTAGCAGAACTCGTTATAAGCTTCGGTTAAATTTTCAGCTATCATTTCTGCAGGTCTTCCCTCAATATGATGTCTCTCGATCATATGCACCAACTCTCCATTTTTAAAAAGGCCATACTTGGCGATGAAGGAGGAAAGGGAACCATCAGATTTCTGGCCGCATCCACAGCCTCCGTATCCACTCCGGCAAATACCGTGACAAATGATCTGGCTTCTTGTTGTTTCGTAAACTTATTTTGGCGGCTGGTCTTGCGTTTGCCGCCGCACAACCACACACAGAATTTACCACCACCAAGGTAGTTCCTTCCTTTTTTAAGGCTTTTTCAACCGCCTCTGCCGTATATAATTCTTCGAAACCAGCCGAAGCCAGGTCTTCTCTCATAGGTTTTACTAATTCTGCAGGATACATAGTATGTTTTTTTATTTTAATATGTACAAAGATAACCAATTTGTAGTACTAATAGCCTAAAGCTTTCTTAAGGTACTCTGGGCTTATTAGTGGTTTAACCATATCTTTGCCAAAATTTTTTACAGCTCATGATTCGTTGGATCGCCGCCATTTTGGGATATTTTTTGTTTCGTTTTCCAGGAGCGATCATTGGGTTTTTGGTAGGTAGTTTTATGGATAATCTTAGGGCTCGTGGCCCTAGTGCACGATCCATTTTTGAGGATATGACCCGGCAAAAAGTTTCTCCGGCCGACTTTGAATTGAACCTACTCTCGCTCTGTTCCATTGTGATTAAAGCCGATGGTCAGGTGAGTCAACGGGAATTGGATTATGTAGGCAATACTTTGTTAAGCTACCTATGGCAAGGAGAAGGCCAATGCCATTTTTAGAACCTTTAATGAGGTCAATAAAAAACGTGAGATCTCCGCAGAACGTATTTGTACGTATCTAAATCAACGAACCCGTTATGAAGTGCGGTTGCAATTATTTCATTTCTTATTTGGATTGCCCAGGCCGACGGGTCGATAAGCCCTCCGGAGATCAATAAGATCCGGGAGATAGCGGGGTATTTACGTATTGGCGCTAGTGATTTTGAAAGTATTAAGGCCATGTTCGTGAAGGCTGCAGACAATGCCTATAAAATTTTGGAAATCGATAAAACGGCAACCGATGATGAGGTTAAGAAGGCCTATAGAACCATGGCAAAAAAATATCATCCCGATAGGGTAAATACAGAGAATGAAGCCATAAAAAAAGGGGCTGAAGAAAAGTTCAAGGAGGTTCAAAAGGCCTACGAACAGATACAACAGCAAAGGGGAGCTATAATATCTTTATAGGGTTTGGAAGATTTTTTATTTTACGTGGAATTGGGATTGAGATCATGTATCTTGGATCATTTCAATGCCTATGACCATATCCTGTTCCTGTCGCCTTGGGTATGCCATTTACTTTCCGTTTATGGAAGACAGCTATTACGCTGGTTACAATTTTCACATGTAGCACATTGTCTTTCGCTTGGGTTCTCTGTCTATGAGATTGGTTGAGATCAATGTGGCATGGATAGAATTTCTAATTCCGATCACCATTTTAATAACAGCACTTTTTAATGTAAAAGAGGTTATAAAAAAGAATACCGAAACTAACATTTTAAATTACAAGTGCGGCCACAGCCTTTTTTGGACTTATCCATGGTTTTGGGTTCTCCAATTATTTTAAGATGCTTATGGCAGGGGAGGAGAACAAGCTAAACCCGTTGTTTGGTTTTGCCACGGGAATTGAATTATCACAGATCATTATTGTATTGGCGTCTTGCTCCTGGCATTTTTACTGGTTGAAAAATTTACCTTAAAAAAGTATTTTGTGCTGGGAACTTCTTTAATCGTCATCCTAATTACCTCCCTATGATTTATGCATCCTTAGCCCGCTTAATACCTTTTGATATTGTTCAAGTTGTGCCTCAAGAAAAGTCAAAAAGTGTAATGTTATACTTCTTATCGGTTTTAATTAAATATTAACCATTTATGGTTGTTGAACTATTTCAAAGCAGGTATCTTAGTGCCCTCAATCATTCTAAGGAATTAAATGTAATAGGCGCCAGTGACAAAAAAGAAACAATTAAAGTATGACAGGGCCTACCTTAGGATGGCCCATGAATGGGGAAAATTATCGTATTGTGTCCGCAGACAAGTAGGAGCCATAGTGGTAAAAGATCGTATGATCATTTCTGATGGCTATAATGGTACGCCAACGGGGTTTGAGAATATTTGCGAGGACGATGAAGGGTATACCAAATGGTATGTGTTACATGCCGAGGCCAATGCTCTTTCTAAAGTAGCATCTTCCACGCAGTCATGCGAAGGAGCTACCTTGTACATTACCTTATCCCCTTGCAGGGAATGCAGCAAGTTGATCCATCAATCTGGCATAAAACGTGTAGTATACCAAATAGCATATAAAGATGACTCGGGATTGCAGTTTTTGGAGAAAGCGGGGATTGTATTGGATCATCTTCTCAAATTGATGGAAGAAAATGAATAAGATTTCATGAAGAAATATCACTTACATATGGCCAATGATCATTGCCTTAGCGCTGGCATTAGGTGTTCTGATTGGTGGCAAACTTCATTTTAATGACTCTCCCGAAAAGCTCTTTACCACTAATTCGAAGAAAGACAAGCTCAACCGACTCATTGATTATATAGATTATGAATATGTAGATGAGATCAATACGGATAGTATTGTAGATGTTACCGTAAATAATATTCTGGAAAAATTAGATCCGCATTCCGTGTATATTCCTAAAGAGGAATTAACTCAGGTTTCTGAGAATATGAAAGGCGATTTTGTTGGCATTGGCATCAATTTTTATATGTACAAGGATACCATTTCGGTGATCCGAACCATAGAGAATGGCCCGAGTTTTCTGAAAGGGATTGAACCGGGAGACAGGATATTGGTGGCAGACAATGACACCTTATACGGGAAGAATTTACCCAGTAGCAGAATTGTCAGTACTTTGAAAGGAGAAATTGGATCTACGGTTGATCTAAAAGTCTATCGAAAAACAGAGAATAACTATTTTACAGTGACCCTCAAAAGAGATAGAGTACCCATAAAAAGCGTGGAGGCCTATTACATGCTTACTCGAGACATGGGGTACATAAAAATCAACAGATTTGCAGAGTCTACGTATAAAGAATTCAAAAAAGCGCTTCTATCGTTACAGAAAAATGGGGCAAAGAAAATTACCTTGGATCTCAGGGATAACCCCGGGGGTTATTTAGGCATTGCCGAACAAATGGCAGATGAATTTCTGGAGGACGGTAAGCTCATTCTTTTTACAAAAAATAAAAAAGGCAAAATTGAAAAGATATTTGCTTCCGAAAGCCGGATCTTTTGAGGATAAACCGGTTTATGTTCTGATTAATGAACGATCTGCCTCCGCCAGTGAGATCGTCGCAGGGGCTCTGCAGGACAATGACATAGGGACCATCGTGGGTCGAAGATCTTTTGGGAAAGGGCTTGTACAGCGGGAAATGGATCTGGGAGATGGGTCCGCGGTACGTTTAACGGTTTCAAGATATTATACCCCAACGGGTCGATCCATTCAAAGAACCTATGAAAATGGAAATCAAGATTATTATGAACGATTTGAAGCCAGGTACGACAATGGGGAACTTGTGTCTGCAGATAGCATTAAAGTGGCGGATTCTTTAAAATTCACCACTCCAAAAGGCAAGGTAGTCTACGGTGGCGGGGGTATTATCCCTGATGTATTTGTGCCTATCGGAAACATTGAGGAAGAAACTATCAAAAGTATGGAAAGTCTGGGCCTTATCTCACGTTTTGTATTTGAACATCTTGAAGAGGACCGGGATCGTTATGCTACGTATCAGCAGCAAGATTTTATCAATAACTTTAAGGTTGACGATATTTTATTCGAACAATTTGTGGACTATGCGGTTGGAAATAACATTCGAATAGACTATTACGCCCATGATCAACAGATTAAGCTGTATATAAAAGCCGCCTTGGCAGAACAACTATTCTCGCCCAACATCAGTGCCAAGATAAAAGGTATTATAGATCCGATGCTTCAAAAAGTATTGGAATTAGATCAGCCTATGTTGAAGGAAATGGTCAAAGACTAAACGTTTATCAATTACCTTTAAACAGATTGATAAAAATGGTGTCTGTTTTTGAACGATTGAGAAAACTATTCCTTCTCGATCTTTTTCTGGATGTTCCTGGAAGTAAGGAGAATTAGAAGAAGAACGATGGCGCATAAGGAAGCGACCACCCCTATAACCGCAATGATACTATCCTCCCCAAATGGATCCGAAAAATCAATAATAGTGACGTTATAGGCGATCAGGGCAAGGGCCAGTATGATAAGAACAAGTGTAACTTTTTTATTCATTCTTTAGCTTTATGGTGTAATGTTTCTCCGTAAAACATCTGGTTACGGAAATAACTGATTTATGTTGGTTGCAAATAATTTCACTGCGATGGCCAATAAGATGACCCCAAATACTTTTCTTATAACACTAATCCGCCTTTTCCCATGACACGTTCAATTTTAGCAGACGACTTTAGAACCAGATAAACAAAGATAATATTGACGATAATAGCGGCAATAATATTTTCCACATAAAATTCAGCACGCAAAGATAAGAGGGCTGTCATTGTTCCTGCGCCGGCAATAAGTGGAAAGGCAATTGGAACGATGGAGGCCGATTCTGGTTCATCATCTCGGTACAAGGTGATCCCGAGGATCATCTCTATCGCCAAAAAGAAGATAATAAAAGCTCCGGCTACCGCAAAGGAATAAACGTCTATTCGGATCAAATTAAGGATCTCCTCTCCTACAAAAAGGAAGGCTACCATAATGCACCCGGCGACAATGGACGCTTTCTCAGAGTGAATATGTCCGACTTTCTTGCGGAGATTTATGATAATAGGAATGCTGCCAATGATATCGATAACGGCAAAGAGAACAATACTAGCCGTAGCTATTTCCCTTAGGTTTAAATGCATTTTGAAAGGCTTTTAAAGTTGTGCAAAAGTAGTATATATTTTAAGTTCAAAACAGATCCTCAAAACAAATATTATCAGTGGAAATACTGTTTAAAAAAGTATCTTTGCGCCTTATTTAAAGAAGATGTTCCAACTAGGAAAAACACTGGTTTCTGAGGAGATCATTGAGAAAGACTTTGTCTGTAATTTAGCTGCCTGTAAGGGAGCTTGTTGTGTAGACGGTGATGCCGGGGCCCCACTCGAAGAAAAAGAGACAGAGATCCTGGTAGATATTTATGCCAGAGTTAAGCCTTTTCTTCGCCCGGAAGGAATTGAAGCCATTGAAGCGCAAGGGGCATTTGTAAAAGGAGAAGATGGGGAATGGGAAACGCCACTAGTTAATAATAGTGAATGTGCCTATGTGATATTCAACGATCAGGGTGTTGCTAAATGTGGTTTAGAACAGGCCTACGAAAAAGGGGTAACAAATTGGAAAAAACCGGTATCATGCCATCTATATCCTATACGAGTTAAGGAGTATACAGAATTAACAGCAGTTAATTATCATAAATGGCAACTGTGCGATCCTGCATGTGAATTAGGAGAAAGTCTTAAAATCCCGGTATTCCGGTTTGTAAGAGAGGCGCTTATCCGTAAATTTGGAAAGAAATGGTATAAAGAATTAGAAGAAGTAGCGCAGAAACACCAGTCTTCTCATCAATAAATGGTAGTTCATAGAGTATTTTATACCGTTAACGGAATATTTTTAATCCCCCTTCTTACATTTCCTAGCTTTACGGTCCCTAAAATCCGTCTTATTCAATTTTCAAGGGTAAAAAGATGGTTTAAAGGTCAAATAACACAACCAATTACGCCCACCATGAGAAAATGTGTTCTATTATTTCTTTTATTAGTGTTCGTACTTATCATTGCGTCCATTACAGAGAACAGTGAGCGCGCCGAAACTAAAGAAAAGGTTGCAATGGAAGCTAGTGCACCGGAGTCCTACCTTTCTGAAAGTACCGCGCTTAACAATGATCTGCCTAAGTAATTTAGAATAGCCTCAGTATTTATTTAACTTCTACAACGGCATTCATTTAGGCCACACTTTGTTTTTATTTTATCCATTTTCATTCTATAACCATAGTCACTTCATTCTTCAATTTCGTTTTCTAAAGAGAATTCTGCGCTTTTTCAATGATCTCGTGTGAACTGGTATTAAATGAATCAGGTGTACGATGTATTCAAGGAATAAGGCGCTTAATCCTTACTGATCCCTATAATCATTAGGATACAAGCACGGATTCCCCCGGTTGCACCAGCTGGTATAATTCAATATACTTTTTGGTCTATTTTTCCCTTGTTTAAGATGTGCAAATTTTTTATACAGGACTGCAGTGTCACATCAGAGTAACAAACATAGCAGTCGAGCTTAGATTTCAACATGCTGTGTTAAAAACTTTGAGCCTGTTCTCCTGAAACAGACTTTACAATTTAATAACATTTTCCAATCTTTGTTAGTCCCGGCCCGATCCACTTTTTTACTTAATAATTAACTCTAAAAAGAACAGAAAATGTCAAAACTCTTAGAACCGATCTTAGAAGAAAATGAAGATAGATTTGTAATCTTTCCAATTAAACATCATGATCTTTGGGAATGGTATAAGAAATGCGAAGCTTGTTTCTGGACCGCTGAAGAAATTGATCTTCATCAGGACCTTGCTGATTGGAATAACAAGCTAAATGATGATGAAAAATATTTCATAAAGCACATATTGGCATTTTTTGCAGCTTCAGACGGTATAGTTAATGAAAATCTTGCCGAGAATTTTGTCAATGAAGTACAATATTCAGAGGCTAAATTCTTCTATGGATTCCAGATCATGATGGAAAACATCCATTCGGAGACCTATTCTCTTTTGATCGATACCTACGTTAAAGATGAAAAGGAAAAGAATTTGCTTTTTAAAGCCATAGAGAATTTTCCGGCCATTAAGAAAAAAGCCGATTGGGCACTTAAATGGATAGATTCTCCCAGTTTTGCTGAACGTCTTATTGCTTTTGCCGCCGTTGAAGGGATCTTTTTCTCAGGAGCATTCTGTTCAATATTCTGGTTGAAGAAAAGAGGCCTTATGCCCGGACTGACCTTTTCTAACGAATTAATTTCCAGAGATGAAGGCATGCATTGTGATTATGCTGTGCATCTACACAACAAACATTTGGTCAATAAAGTACCTAAAGAACGCATTACAGAGATCCTGGTAGATGCCTTAAACATTGAGCGTGAATTTATCACAGAATCCTTACCTGCAAGTCTGATTGGGATGAACGCAAAGTTGATGACACAATATCTGGAGTTTGTAACGGACAGGCTTCTCGTAGAACTAGAGTGCGAAAAGGTATATAATTCTACCAATCCATTTGATTTTATGGATATGATCTCACTTCAAGGAAAGACCAATTTCTTTGAAAAACGCGTCTCTGAATATCAAAAAGCAGGGGTTCTGAATAAAGAACAAGATACAGATTCACAAAAGATCAGTTTCGACGCTGACTTTTAAATGATCCGTTCATGAAGCCCTGAATTCCGCGGGGATTTTTGTGCCTAATTTTTAAAATGTTAAATTTTTTCATAGAGATAACCGACCCTGTATTAATTAAATAATTGTAGCAATATGTTTGTAGTAAAAAGAGACGGCAGAAAAGAGCCAATGATGTTTGACAAGATTACGGCCCGAGTCCGTAAATTGTGTTATGGCCTAAATGACCTGGTAGATCCGGTTAAAGTGGCCATGAGGGTTATTGAGGGCCTTTATGACGGGGTGACCACTTCAGAGCTGGATAATTTAGCTGCTGAGATCTCGGCTACCTTAACTACTGCACATCCGGACTATGCCAAGCTGGCAGCGCGCATTTCTGTTTCCAACCTGCATAAGAATACAAAAAAGTCTTTCTCCGAAACCATGAAAGACCTACACGAATATGTCAATCCAAGGACGGGGAAAAAGGCCCCTTTGCTGTCTGATGAGGTATTCAAAGTAATTTCGGAAAATGCAGATGTTCTCGATTCAACTATCATTTATAACCGCGATTTTGGCTACGATTATTTCGGTTTTAAAACTCTGGAGAGATCCTACCTTTTAAAGTTGAATGGGAAGATCGTTGAGAGACCTCAACATATGCTAATGCGGGTTTCTATTGGTATCCATTTGAATGATCTGGAAGCAGCCATAGAGACCTATGAGCTTATGTCCAAGAAATTCTTTACCCATGCTACGCCAACCTTGTTTAATTCAGGTACGCCAAAACCTCAAATGTCCTCGTGTTTCTTACTTGCCATGAAGGATGACAGTATTGATGGGATCTATGATACACTTAAAAATACAGCCAAAATATCCCAATCCGCCGGAGGAATAGGATTGTCTATTCACAATATTAGAGCAACCGGTTCCTACATTGCCGGAACCAATGGAACGTCTAACGGAATTGTTCCAATGCTACGTGTTTTCAATGATACAGCAAGGTATGTGGATCAGGGGGGCGGCAAAAGAAAAGGAAGTTTTGCTATCTATGTAGAGCCATGGCATGCAGACATCTTCGAATTCCTGGAATTAAAAAAGAACCATGGAAAAGAAGAAATGCGCGCACGCGATCTTTTTTATGCCATGTGGATCCCAGACTTGTTTATGAAAAGAGTGGAGGCCGATGGTGACTGGACCCTGATGTGTCCAAATGAATGCCCGGGATTATTCACTTCTCACAGTGAAGAATTTGAAGAATTATATACCCGTTATGAGTCGGAAGGTAAAGGTCGGAAAACGATCAGAGCAAGAGAACTTTGGGAAAAAATCCTGGAGTCACAGATTGAGACTGGGACACCTTATATGCTTTATAAAGACGCGGCTAACCGTAAAAGTAATCAGAAAAATCTGGGAACTATTAGATCTTCTAATTTATGTACGGAGATCATGGAATACACTTCCCCTGATGAGGTAGCTGTTTGTAACCTGGCGTCAATTGCCCTGCCCATGTTTATTAAAAATGGAAGTTTTGATCACAAGGAATTGTTCCGTGTTACAAAAAGGGTAACAAAAAATCTGAACAGGGTCATAGATCGTAACTATTATCCGGTGAAGGAGGCAGAAAATTCCAACATGCGTCACAGGCCTATAGGTTTAGGTGTTCAGGGCCTGGCAGATGCCTTTATCCTGCTCAGACTTCCTTTTACAAGTGATGAAGCAAGAAAGCTTAACCAGGAGATCTTTGAAACTCTCTATTTTGCAGCCGTAACGGCTTCTATGGAAGCTTCTAAAGAAGAAGGACCCTATTCTACCTACAAAGGGTCACCAATATCTGAAGGTAAGTTTCAACATAACCTTTGGGGAGTTAAGGATGAAGAATTATCTGGTCGCTGGGACTGGGACAAATTGCGTAAAAGTGTCAAAAAACACGGAGTACGTAATTCACTGTTGGTGGCACCTATGCCCACTGCGTCCACTTCACAGATTCTGGGAAATAATGAATGTTTTGAACCGTATACCTCCAATATTTATACAAGAAGAGTGCTTTCCGGCGAATTTATAGTCGTAAACAAACACCTCCTGGAGGACCTGGTAGACCTGGGACTATGGAATGAGAATTTAAAGCAGGAATTAATGCGCGCCAATGGTTCCGTACAAAATATCAAGGGAATTCCGGAAGATATTAAGGAGTTGTATAAAACCGTGTGGGAGTTAAGCATGAAAGACATTATTGATATGTCCAGACAGCGTGGCTATTTCATAGATCAGAGTCAGTCTCTGAACTTATTTATGGAGAACGCCAATTACTCTAAACTTACCTCTATGCATTTCTACGCCTGGAAAAGTGGCTTGAAAACAGGAATGTACTATCTGAGGACGAAAGCAGCTGTGGACGCCATTAAATTTACCTTAGATAATACTAAGAAAAAAGAGGTGCCTGTAAGCATTGCTGCTGAAGCTGAAGTTCTCGCAGCAACACCAGATTCAAAGGCTGCGGAAGCCCTGCAAGTGAAAACTTCCCCTGTTGCGCAGGAGGAAACGGAGGTAGCACCCCTGTCACCTGAGGAAATGAAAGCATTGATAGCCCAGGCTAAAGCCGGGGAAGCGGATGATGATTGTTTGATGTGTGGTTCTTAGGAGGTTGTTAATAGAATGATGAATGAACGAAGCCAACTTATGTCTTAGGTAAAAGACTAGTGTTTATTAAAAGATACCTCGGAAAAGCTTATCCCCAATAATAGCATATCCGGGGTATTTTGTTTTGAATTAAATTGAAAATGTGTCGTTATTTATCAAAAAGTGGCTTTATGGCGAGATGAGAAATCACCAATAGAGCAATATAGAGTAGAAGAAGTAAAATATAATAATCCATGGCCACCAGCTGAATACCTTCTTTTTTATATACGTATTTAAAGTGGGTTCAGGATGACGGAACAGTCAGAAATTTGGCATTTCCGGAAGTGCTTCTCACCAATTTCTTCAATAATAAGCAACAGGAGTTAACATATGGGGGCGGCCCCAATTTAAATGCTTTGCCCGAAAGTTAGAAGGTTGTTATCCGGATCAAGAACTGAAAATTCTTTTTGCCCCCAGGGTTTTACCCTTAAAGGTCCGTTGGGGTGTATGTCAACGGCATTTGCCAAAAAGACGTTATAAACCTCCTCAATATCCTCAGTTCTTATATACACTTGTCCGTAGTTCTCAGTTGGGTTAAGTTCTTTGAACCTAAAAAAGTGAATTTCAATTTGTTCTTTTTGCAGCATCAGATAATCATCATAATCGGCTGTCCCTAAAATCTCAAATCCCAATTTGCCGGTATAGTAATCAAGGGTAACTTTTTTAGAACGCATTGGTAATTTTGGGCATATTGATAGGAACATAGTGGAAGTTTTACTTTAAGAATAAATTGTTGAATTGATCAATAATATTTTAAATCCTATTCGGGTTTGGGATCAACTTCTTTATAGGCATTTATTACAGCTTGCTCTCCTGCTTTTCCGGTAATAGAATTACCGTGTTCCATCCCAAGGATTCCTGTAAAGCCTTTAGAATGTATAAATTTCAGGACATTACGATAGTTTATTTCTCCGGTTGTAGGTTCATTTCTACCGGGGTTATCGCCTAATTGAAAATACGCGATCTCATCCCAACAGGCTTCAATGTTGGGAATTAAATTGCCTTCCTGAATTTGTTGATGGTAGATGTCGAATAAAATTTTACAGGAAGGAGAATTCACTGCTTTGCAGATCTCATACGCTTGTGGACTTTCGGTTAAAAACAAGCCGGGATGATTGCGAAAATTAAGCGGTTCCAGAACCATGACCAGCCCATGAGGCTCCAATATGGCTGCCGCTTGCTTTAAAGATTCAACTACATTAGCTGTTTGATACCCCATTCCAAGCCTTAGATCCTTATGGCCCGGAACTACGGTCATCCATTTTGCCCCGACTCTTTTGGCTACCTGAACGGCCTTCCGAATATACTCCAGAAATTCCGTCCTTTTTTCCTGATCCCCGGAAGCCAGATTTGGTGCCTCCCAATAGATCTTATGAGCGACAAAAACACCCATTTCCAGATCCCTTTCTTTCATAACCTCGGCCATTGCCATTTGCATTTCTAAAGGCCGATTCATCATATCGTTATCCTCAAAGGCCGTAAAGCCTTGGTCCGCCATAAAGTTTAATTGCGCAAGTGGATCGTTACCTGCACTTTCTTTGAACATACCAAGGTGTGGAGCGTATTTTAAATGAAAATAGTGATTGACCATCTCCTTTGGTGTTTGACCAAAGACAGAGAACCCTGTCATGGACAGGGTACTTGTGGCCAAAGCCGATTTATAAATAAAATTTCTTCTTTTCAATGACGTAGTTTAAAGAGACCAATCTTTCCCCCCGTAAGTTCGTTAAGATCTCCACACCCTATATATTCCCCGGGTACAGGTAGGTATGCCAACACATTTTCGCCTACATATTCGGAGGTTTTATAACCCCAGATGGTCTTATCGCGCAAATTCTTAGCAAAGGAATACTTAATGACCTCTTCGGCAACCGCATCATTTTCTCCCTTGGATGCAGCCGATGTATTTTTGATCATTAGTTCCATGTTTTCGATCTCCTCCTCTTCTGTTACCTGCAGTGCTGCTGCCAAAACAGGTTCCAGGTCTTCAGAAGTCAGGTCCTCAATTTTTTCTTTCCCCGAGGCTTTTAGTGCCTTATTAATAAAACTGTTAAGGGACAATTTTGTCATATCCTGCATTACCTCTTCTTCAATTTCATTTGTGAACTTATCTATAAATACATGGACATTGACTTCAGAGGCAGAAGGCGTATCTGTTTTAGGTAAGATGATGTCTACCAGTTTAATCAGGATATTTCCTTCGTCCTTGGTAAAAAACTCAGGTGTCCAGTCAACTGTTTTTACTTCATTACAAGATTGTACGAGCGATAATAAGGTAGGCGTAGCTATTGTATACCCCAGAGCCAACCCCATATTTTTTAATGCGATTCTTCTATCCATTACAGTAGTCCTTTTTTAAGTTGTTCTGCGGCATGGTTGGCGGCGCGGGCCGTAAATGCCATATAGGTTAATGATGGGTTCACACAAGCGGCAGAGGTCATAAATGCCCCATCTGTAACGTATACATTCTTTACTGCATGTACCTGATTATATTCATTGAGGACGGATGTTTTAGGATCGCGACCCATTCTGGCGGTTCCCATTTCATGGATTCCCAAGCCCAGAGCTCCTGGCCTGTCAAAGGTCTCCACATCTTTTAAACCTGCTTTGGTCAACATCTCATATGCTTGTTCCTTCATGTCTTCCCTCATCTTCCATTCGTTCTCCTTAAACTCGGCGTCGAAGGTAATCGTAGGTAGACCCCAACCGTCTAGTTTATCGTAATCCAGGGTCATCCTGTTATCTTCATAGGGTAATACTTCCCCAAATCCTCCCATTCCGAAGGTCCAGCCTCCTGGTTTTAGTATGGCCTCTTTCAGATCCTTCCCATGAGACAGTTCCTGAACCACATCCTCCCAGTCGCCTCTGCTACCACTTCCCTGATAGCCATAACCTCGCTTAAATGCTTTCATATTAGAGCTGCCACCTAAATTGCGGAAGCGCGGAACGTAGATTCCATTGGGTTTTCGACCCTTGTATATCTTATCATCAAAACCATCGTATTTTCCGGCGGCACCAACACCCAGGTGGTGATCCATAATATTCCTCCCCAACTGATCCGAGTCATTACCCATACCATCTGGGAAACGGTCCGATTTGGATTGCATAAGGATAGAGGTAGAGGCTATGGAAGAGGCACATAGGAATATTACCTTAGCCTTAAACTCTAAGGTCTCTTTAGTGATCCTGTCAATTACCTTTACCCCGGTTGCCTTTTTGGTATCCGGGTCATACATGACCTCATGTACAATGGAATCTGGTCTAAGGGTCATATTTCCAGTAGCTTCTGCGGCAGGAAGGGTTGAGGAATTACTGCTGAAATAGGCACCAAAAGGACAACCTCTGATACACCTGTTTCTAAACTGACATTTTGATCTTCCGTCTCCTTCAAATTGTTTGGAACTGTTAATATGGGCAACGCGCCCGGCGGTGATTACTCGACCGTCAAAATTTTCAGCGACCTTTTCTCTTACATGTTGTTCTACACAATTAAGCTCCATCATGGGCTCGAAGACGCTATCCGGTAACTGCGGCAATCCTAATGTTTCACCCGAAATACCTACATAGGTTTCAACCTTGGTATACCAGGGAGCAATATCTTTATATCTAACGGGCCAGTCTACGGCGATCCCCTCCTTTTTGTTGGCTTCAAAGTCGAGATCACTCCAGCGATAGCTGTGACGACCCCATAATAAGGATCTTCCACCTACATGGTACCCTCGCATCCAGTCGAATCTTTTTGTTTCATTATATGGATGTTCAAGATCGTTGACGAACCAAAAGTTATGAGGTGCTTTTACGGTATATCCGGTCCTAGCCTGTTTAAATTGCTTTGCTACTTCTTCTTTGGGTAATTCACCATTATTGGGAAAGTCCCAAGTATCCATATTTGCGGTGGGATAATCTTCTCGGTGTTTTACCATTCTTCCCCGCTCTAAGACCAGTGTTTTAAGCCCATTTTCGCACAGTTCCTTGGCGGCCCAGCCTCCACTTATCCCCGTCCCAACAACAATGGCATCGTAAGAATCCTGCACTTCATTATAATAAAATTTACTCATGTAAGTATATTGTTTGTTGGCTAAAAGTATTAATTATAAAATTAATTTTCTACATTTAAACGGCCTAAATCTTACTAAATCCCTGTTAAACTTTAGCTTTTTTTGGATTATAGAAATAAACAACAAATTATTAATACGCATATACTATTTTCCCTATTCAAAGAAATAAGCGCAGATATACCCTTTAAGAAACACTCATATGAAAAGAAGAAACTTTGTTAAGAATTCAGCCGTAGCCGGAATAGGCCTCTCCGTAATGGGGATATACAGTTGTAAAGAAGCAAAAAAAGATGGAACAGAAGAAGCAGAAATGGAGGGTAAGGAAGAGGATTTAGAGCCCTTTTTTAAGTTATCACTTGCTCAATGGTCCGTTCACAGAATGATCTTGAATGGAAAAATGGATCCTTATGCGTTTGCTTCCAAGGCAAAGGAATGGGGGTTTACAGGTCTGGAATATGTAAGTCAGTTGTACGATAAAGAATTAAAGGCAGATAATTACAGCGCGGAAGCGATGGCGGCCTTTGTGGACAAATCTAATGCCGAGGCAGAAAAGCACGGAATGCAAAACGTATTGATCATGATAGACGGGCAAGGAGATCTTGCTACTTCGGATGCAACAGAGCGGAAAAAAGCTGCTCAGAATCATTTTAAATGGGTAGATGCTGCAAACGCCATGGGTTGTCATGCCATTCGTGTGAACCTGGCAGGAAGTACAGCGCCTGAGGCCTGGGTTCCAAATTCGGTGGACGGCCTAACACAATTGGCTAGCTATGCCAAGGAGAAAAATATAAATATTCTGGTGGAAAATCATGGTGGCTTATCCTCAAATGCGGCGATGCTGGCAGAAGTCATGACCAAAGTGGGGATGGATAATTGCGGTACCTTACCTGATTTCGGAAACTTCTGTATTCGACGAAATGATCCTGCAGACTATTCCAGTGGCTGTGCCGAGACGTATGATCTTTATCAGGGCGTTGAGGAATTGATGCCCTTTGCAAAAGCAGTTAGTGCCAAGACCCATAATTTTGATGAGGCGGGGAACGAAACCGACATTGATTACACACGGATGATGCAAATTGTAAAAGATGCCGGGCTATACTGGCTATATAGGGGTTGAATACGAGGGTGATGTGCTTGGAGAAGCAGAAGGAATTATGGCAACAAAAGAGTTGATGCTCAAGACTGCGTCCGAAATTGCATAAAGTTTAAACGTACCCATGGAAGAATTCTTTAATGAGCTCTTTGATTATAACTTTTTCTGCAACAAGCAACTTATAGAAGCTTGTGCTCAATTAGACAAAGTGCCTGAGAAAAGTATCCGACTTTTTAGTCACATTCTGAATGCGCATCATATCTGGAACGCAAGGATCGCCGGTGTTCCTGCATCTCTAAAGGTTTGGCAGAAACATCCTGTTAAGAGTTGGGAGGATATTCATTATGAGAACCAGCGAACTACCTTCGAGATCATAACAGGCACTGATGACTATGAAGAAAGAATTGACTATGAAAATACTGAAGGGCGACTCTTCATCAACACCAAGCAAGATTTATTATTTCATATTATCAATCATTCAACACATCACAGGGCACAGATCCTGGCAGATTTCAGAGAACAGGGAATAGAACCGATTGCTCTGGACTATGTCTTTTACAAACGCTAACTAACTAAACAAGACAGCATGAACTTAAAAATTAAAATACAGTTGTCCTTTATGATGTTCCTCGAATTCTTTATTTGGGGAGGATGGTTTGTTACCCTCGGTACATTTTTAGGAGATAACCTGAAAGCGAGCGGTGGGGAAATTGCCATGGCGTTTTCAACGCAATCCTGGGGAGCTATTATTGCGCCCTTTGTCATAGGCCTTATTGCTGACCGGTATTTTAATGCCGAAAGAATTCTTGGAGTTTTACATCTACTCGGTGCCGTACTTATGTATCAAATGTATAATTCTGCTGACTTTACGGGCTTTTACCCATACGTACTTGGTTATATGATCATTTACATGCCAACACTGGCCCTGGTAAATTCAATCTCTTTTAATCAAATGAAAGATCCTGCTAAGGAGTTTTCTTTTGTCAGGGTTTTTGGGACCATCGGATGGATCGTTGCCGGACTTATTATTAGCTATGTCTTTTTATGGGATTCTCCCGAGGCCAGAGGAGAAGGGATGTTGAAAAATACCTTTTTAATGGTGGCAATTGCTTCAGCAGTATTAGGCCTGTTTAGTTTTACCTTGCCAAAAACGCCACCCACAGCGGTAAAGGAAGAAAAAGTAAGTATCTCCACCATTTTAGGATTAGACGCCCTAAAATTACTTAAGGATAGAAACTTCTTGATATTCTTTATTTCATCAATACTCATTTGTATTCCACTTGCCTTTTACTATCAAAATGCCAACCCGTTCCTGGCGGAAATAGGGATGGACAATCCTACCGGGAAAATGACCATAGGGCAGGCTTCAGAGGTCTTGTTTATGTTGTTACTCCCTTTCTTTTTTAAACGATTTGGTTTTAAACTGACCATCATTGCAGGGATGCTGGCGTGGACGGTGAGGTACCTGCTTTTTGCATATGGGAATGCAGGCGATCTCGCTTTTATGCTGATCCTTGGAATAGCGCTTCACGGTATTTGTTATGATTTCTTCTTTGTATCAGGACAGATCTATACAGATTCTAAAGCAGGTGAAAAATTTAAGAGTGCAGCACAGGGCCTAATTACGCTGGCCACCTATGGTTTTGGGATGCTCATTGGTTTCTGGGTAGCCGGAAAGATCTCAGATATGTACCTCGTTTCAGAAAATGTACACGACTGGGTCAATATATGGACCTTTCCAGCCATTTTCGCTTTTGTAGTAATGCTGCTTTTTGCTATCTTTTTCAAGAATGAAATTATTGAATACAAAAAATAAATAAGATTAGAATGCCAAAAAAAATAAGATTAGGAATATTAGGTGGTGGTGGGGACTCGCTCATTGGAGTGCTTCACAGGGTCGCCTCTTTTATCAACGATAACTATGCCATCACCGGGGCCGTCTTTAACGCCGACTATAATGAAAACCTTGAGTTTGCAAAAAAGATTGACGTTCCTACAGATAGAATTTACAAGGATTTTGATGCGTTGGTGGAAGAAGAATTAAAGCTTCCAAAGGACAAACGCATTCAGGTTTGCGCCATTCTAACGCCTAATTTTCTTCACTTTCCGATGGCAAAGAAATTGTTAGACAATGGGTTTCATGTTATTTGTGAAAAACCCATGACTACTACCTATGAGGAAGCAAAAATACTCAGGGAAGCCCATAAGAAAGCAGGGACAGTGTTTGCCGTTACACATACGTACACTGGCTATCCCATGGTACGGCAAATGCGTGAAATGATCAAGTCGGGTGAATTAGGAAGGATCCATAAAGTAGATGCCCGGTACTATCAAGGGTGGATAAACCAAATCATTCACGATAAAGCAAAACGATCTACGGTTTGGCGTTTAGACCCAAAGAAAGCGGGGATAAGTTCTTGTATGGGCGATATTGGGGTGCATGCTTTTAACCTTATTGAATACACTACAGGTTTAAAGATAAAATCTTTACTATGTGATTTTAATTACCTCTATTCAGACAACCAGATGGATGTAGACGGCACGGCATTGATCCGGATGGGAGACCATGTAAAAGGTGTTATCAGAGCCAGTCAGGTTGCGACTGGGGAGGAGAACGGTCTTGCTATTCGTATTTACGGGGAAAAATTTGGGCTGTTATGGGAGCAGGAAAATCCTAATTACCTCTATAAAATTAGTGATACACAGGCCATGCAGGTGTATAAACCAGGCCACGAATACAATTCCGAATTGTCATTGGAAGGCACCAAACTTCCACCCGGGCATCCTGAGGGCATCTTTGACTCTATGGCCAATATTTACTTGGGTGTTGCTAAGGCGATCCGCGGAGAGGACTATAATGACGGAGAATTTCCAACCATGACAGATGGTGTTCGCGGCCTGAATTTTATTGAAGCTACGGTTGCCTCACATAAGGGAGGAAATATTTGGATAAACCTGGATTAGTTGTACTACCTTACTTGCGTTCAAAAACTTTTTCAAAAATCTCGCAAACGATGATCATGCTTTCACGGGGGACCCTGCCGAATGGTTCCAATTCTCTGGTATAATAATCCCAATGAACCTTTTTCCAATAGTCAAGGGATTTGTCACCTTCCCCTTCTAATTTTGCATAGGATTCGCGAATGCTGAAATATGGTTTTAGTTCTACGGCAACCGTCCTTAGAATGCATTTGGCATTGCCACTCCAATCTGTGACTATGGTAAAATCACCAATTTTGGGCAGAGGTTCCTTTCTGTATTGCAGGCCCAGCAAGGAGTGTGAAGTCGCTTTTTTTATTCCTTTTAATACCAATTTTAAACAAGTGTTGGCATCCTTTTCATTATCACAAAAATGAGTGACAACAGGGTCTTTAGCAAAGGCATATTCCAGGTGCTGGTCTAAAAAATCGCCCCATAAGTTTCTTGCAGATGCATTTTTCATAATCTTGTAGGTTAAGAGAAATTTCCTTTTTTAAACTGAGACACGGCATGGTTTGCGGCCCTGGCGGTAAAGGCCATATAAGTAAGTGATGGATTTACACAACTGGCTGAGGTCATAAATGCACCATCTGTGACATAGATATTGGGCACTGAATGTATCTGATTATTTTTATTGACCACTGAGGTACGGGGATTCCAACCCATTCGTGCACCGCCCATTTCATGAATGCCTAATCCCGGTCCCGTTTCATTTTCATAAGTTGCAATGTTCCTGAAGCCGGCAGCTTCGAACATCAAGACAATTTGACGGAGGATATCTTCGCGCATTTTATATTCATTGTCTTTAAACTCAACGTCAAAATCTAGTTGGGGAAGGCCCCATTGATCTGTTTCAGTTTTACTTAAAGTTACCCTGTTGTCATCATAAGGGAGCATTTCCCCAAAACCAGTGACCCCTATTTGCCAGGGACCCGGTTTAAGGATATTCTCCTTTAGTTCTTTGCCATACTGCATTTCACCCACAGACACTTTCCAATCCTCCCGGCTGGCCCCTCCCTGGTAGCCAAAGCCTCGCAGGTATTCTCTTTTTCTGGTGGAATTGTCCAGGTTTACAAACCTGGGAATATAAAAGCCATTGGGTCTTCTTCCCTTGTAATACTTATCGAGATAGCCATCTACAGAAGCTGTTGCTCCTAATTGGTAGTGGTGGTCCATGATATTTCGTCCCAACTGATCGTACTCATTCCCTATCCCATTCGGATAGCGTTCAGATTTCGATTGAAGTAAAATACCCACACTGGCCATGGCCGAGGCACATAAGAAGATCACCTTGGCATAGAACTCAAATTTTTCATGCGACTCAGTATCAATGACACGTACGCCGGTTGCTTTTTTGGTAGCATCGTCATAGATCACTTCATGCACTATGGAGTTTGGTCTCAAGGTTAAGTTTCCCGTACGTTCTGCCGCAGGGAGTGTGGACGAATTGCTGCTGAAATACCCTCCAAAAGGACAGCCTCGCCAACACCGATTTCTGTACTGACAAGGCGTTCTCCCTTCAATTTCTGCCTTAGGATCTGTTATGTGAGCCACCCGGCCTATCGTTAGAACCCGATCATCATCGAACTTTTCAGCCATGGCTGTCTTAAGGTCCTCTTCCGGACATGTGAGGTCCATTGGGGGCTGAAACTGACCGTCTGGCAACTGCTTAAGACCCAATTTTTCCCCACTTACCCCAATATAGGACTCCACTTTGTCATACCAGGGGGCAATGTCTGTATAGCGTACCGGCCAATCTACGGCTATTCCTTCCTTGAGGTTGGCCTCAAAATCCAGATCACTCCAGCGGTAGCTCTGCCTTCCCCATGTAAGCGATCGGCCACCAACCTGGTATCCCCGTATCCAATCGAATCGTTTGGTTTCCTGATAGGGATGCTCCAGATCGTTTACAAAGAAATGCTTAACATCTTCTTTTGGTGCCCAACCAACACGAGACTGTTTCGGGTAGTTCTTTTTTTCCTTCCTGGTAAGTTCATTGTTATTGGGCAGGTCCCAGGGATCCATATTCATTGTAGGATAGTCATCGAGATGAGTGACCATCCTGCCTCTTTCCAGGACCAGGGTTTTTAATCCACCCTCACATAACTCCTTTGCCGCCCATCCTCCGGTGATCCCGGTTCCAACCACGATGGCATCGAATTGCTTTTCCACAATGTCCTGGGTATTCTTCATTTAATTCTTTGGTATTTCCTATATTTATGACATTCCCCAAAGAGGTTGTCCGTATTCATTCTATCTAATAAATATAGGACTAAATTCTGAAAGGGACTAAATTGACGATTTCAATAAATCCATAATATTTTCTACATGAAAACAATAAAAGGACCTGCGGTTTTCCTCGCACAGTTTGTAGATAACAAGGCGCCGTTCAACTCTCTGGATGGGATGTGCAAATGGGCATCCGATCTGGGATACAAAGGTATTCAGATCCCAACCTGGGAACATTTTTTGATAGATCTGAACAAAGCAGCCGAGAGCCAAGCCTATTGCGATGAATTAAAAGGGAAGATCAATTCGTATGGCCTGGAGATCACGGAGCTATCTACGCATTTGCAAGGGCAGTTAGTGGCTGTGCATCCGGCATATGATCTTATGTTCGATAATTTTGCTCCCGACGCTGTAAAGAACAATCCTAAAGCACGCACAGAATGGGCTGTTGATGTGGTGAAGAAAGCGGCGACAGCCAGCAGGCGCCTCGGTATTAAGGCTCATGCTACCTTTTCAGGTGCCCTTTTGTGGCATACCTGGCATCCATGGCCCCAACGCCCCCCGGGATTGGTAGAGATGGGCTTTCAGGAATTGGCCAAAAGATGGCTCCCGATACTTGATCATTTTGATAAGGAAGGGGTAGATGTATGCTATGAGATCCATCCCGGAGAAGATTTGCACGATGGCGACACTTTTGAGCGATTTTTAGAGGCCACCGGAAATCATAAACGCGTAAATATTTTGTATGACCCCAGCCATTTTGTGCTGCAGCAATTAGATTATATAACCTATATAGATCACTACCACCAGTTTATAAAATCGTTTCATGTAAAGGATTCTGAGTTTAATCCCACCGGGAAAAAAGGGGCTTTTGGTGGCTATAACGATTGGGGAGACCGGGCAGGAAGATACCGTTCTCTGGGGGATGGTCAGATCGACTTTAAGACCATCTTTTCTAAGCTAACCCAATACGGCTGCGATGTTTGGGCAGTGATGGAATGGGAGTGCTGTATTAAGAGTCCGGAACAAGGGGCCCGGGAAGGAGCCATCTTTATCCAGGACCATATCATAGAGGCCACTCAAAAAACTTTTGATGATTTTGCCGGAGGGGAAACAGATAAGAAAATGCTTAGGAAAATTTTAGGAATTTAAGACGGGTACTATGAACAAATATTATGTGTTGATTGCAATAGGTTTTCTGATTTTGACAAATTGTAAGGAAAACAATAAAAAAGAGGAATTGCTGACCAATAAATTAATCCCTATGGAAGATACGAGTGCTGAGAATAAGAATGACTGGATGGTGTTATTTGATGGAACTTCTTTTGATGGGTGGAAAAGTTATATGAAAGACAGGATGGCTGCGAACTGGAAAATTGAAGATGGGGCTATGGTTTTTTATCCACCTGCGGACCGACCTAAGGGGGAGAGTTACAACATTATTTCAGAAAAGGAGTTCACCAATTTTGTGCTTTCTTTAGAATGGAAAGTTTCAGAGGGCGGTAATAGCGGGATCTTTTGGGGAATCAAGGAAGACGCTATGTACGGACAGCCTTATGAGACAGGGCCTGAAATACAGGTGCTGGATGATGAGCGGCATCCGGATGCTAAAAATGGAACTACCCACCAGGCAGGAGCCCTGTATGATATGGTTGCCCCTTCTGTAAAAGTTGTAAAACCTGCCGGGGAGTGGAATACATGTGTTCTTACCGTTAATTATGATCAACACCAGGGGAGTGTGGTATTAAACGGCACGGAGATCGTTTCCTTTCCTTTAGATAATGCGGAATGGGATGCCATGGTATCCAAATCAAAATTTGCGACCTGGAAGGGTTTCGGAAAATTCCATACCGGTAAAATTGGATTACAGGATCATGGGGATGTAGTTGCGTTTCGAAACATTAAAATTAAAGAACTATAGAATGAGAGGAATAATCCTAAGCAGTCTTTTGGTTTTGTCTGTTTTTTCATGCAAAGAGATGGATCCTAAAGATCCTGTGGAAGAGCAGGAAACAGAAGAACAGGGAATTGTGTATGAGGAATACACTGGTGTAGAACCAACAAAACCCGAAGAAACTGAGGTGTATGAGCCGGTTCCACCCATAGTAAGCCCCTACGGAAATAAGGGTGTTCCCAGTGACGCCATTATTCTATTCGATGGGAGTTCTTTTGAGGAGTGGATGATGGTGAATGACAGTTCTGAGGTGACCTGGATATTAAATCCGGATGGGAGCATGAGTGTGAAGGATAAAACAGGGGATATAATGACCAAACAACACTTTAGTGATGTACAGTTGCATCTAGAATGGAGATCACCGGCAGAGGTACTACGTGAAGGCCAGAACAGGGCCAACAGCGGTGTGTTCTTACAAGGTTTATATGAGGTACAGGTGCTGGATAATAATGATAATGATACCTATGTGAACGGACAAGTTGCCTCCATCTACAAACAACATATACCCTTGGCAATGGCCTCTGTTCCCAGCGGAGAATGGAACAGCTATGACATCATCTACCGCGCACCCGAATTCAATGAGCATGGAGATAAGATCAAATCTGCTACCATAACGGTTTTGCACAACGGTGTGCTTGTTCAGGACCATGTTGAGATCAAAGGGACTACGCCTTATATCGGCTGGCCAAAAAATCCACCTCATGGCAAGGGACCTATTCGCCTTCAGGATCACGGGGACAATAGTAGGGTGAGTTTTAGGAACATCTGGGTGAGGGATTTACAATAACAGATGGAAATATAGTGAGACTTAGGCAAGAGAAAATAAGTACCTTTGGCCAAAATAAACCGTAAGTATGATCCAATCCATGACAGGATTTGGGAAGCATGTTGTACAGCTTCCAACAAAGAAGATTACCGTTGAGCTTAAATCGCTTAACAGCAAATCTCTCGATCTTAATGCCAGGATGCCTCCTGCATACCGGGAAAAGGAATTGGAATTACGGAAGATCATTGCTAGCGCCCTGCTGCGAGGAAAGATAGATTTTGCTTTATATATTGAAATTACCGGAGATGAAACCTCTTCAGAGGTAAATCAGGCCGTTGTAAAACAGTATATGAATCAATTAAGAGCCATTGCAGATGGAGATGATCTGCGATTAATGGAAATGGCCCTTCGATTACCAGATACGCTGAAAACAGACAGGGATGATATTGACAAAGATGAATACCAGGGTATCCTGCAAGCACTGAATGAAGCTTTAAAAGAGATACAGGCTTTCAGGTCTGAAGAAGGCAGGATCCTGGAAAATGACTTTGCTACACGCTTAGACTCCTTGAAATCCTTGCTGCAGGAAGTGGTGAATATGGATCCGGACCGACTGGGAGCGATTCGTGAAAGACTCGATAAAGCGGTGTCTGATCTGAAGGAGGAGGTAGACGCCAATCGTTTTGAACAAGAACTGATGTATTATCTTGAGAAATACGATATCACAGAAGAGAAGGTACGTTTGGAGAATCACCTTAATTACTTCAGGGAGACCATGAGCTCTGCCGATTCTAATGGAAAAAAACTGGCATTTATCAGTCAGGAAATTGGGAGAGAGATCAATACCATTGGCTCTAAGGCCAATTATGCGCCCATGCAAAAGCTGGTGGTACAAATGAAAGATGAGTTGGAAAAGATTAAGGAACAAATGCTCAATGTCTTATGAATACCGGCGGGAAACTTATTATTTTCTCTGCACCGTCCGGCAGTGGAAAAACCACTATTGTTCGCTATCTGTTAGAGCAGCCCGAATTAAATCTGGCATTTTCGGTCTCCGCCACATCAAGGAGCAGGAGGGGGAAGGAGAAAGATGGCGAGCACTATTACTTTATGAAGCTTTCTGAATTTAAGCAACACATCAAGAACGATGATTTTCTTGAGTGGGAAGAGGTGTACAGAGACAATTTTTACGGAACGCTGAAGAGTGAAGTGGAACGCCTCTGGAGCGAAGGGAAAAATGTGATCTTTGATATTGATGTGGCGGGAGGATTGCGGATAAAGAAGAAATTTCCCAAAGAGACACTAGCGGTCTTTGTGAAACCACCCAGTGTGGATGAGCTGAAAATACGGTTGAAGAAGCGCAGCACGGAGTCCGATGAGAAGATCAATATGCGGATCGCCAAGGCATCCGTAGAGTTGGCTACAGCCCCGCAATTTGACAGGGTGATAAAAAATTATGACCTGGATAAAGCCTTAAAAGAGGCCCATCAAATGGTGGCTGATTATATAGGGGTCGTACCTTCCATAAAAAAGGCTGATCGTAAAAGCTAGCAGTATTTACCTGCGAATATTTCAATATACATTCCTATCTTTAGGACGCTTATGAAGCAGGTCGGACTTTATTTTGGCACCTTTAATCCTATCCACATTGGTCATTTAGTAATCGCCAATCACATGGTGGAGTACTCCTCGCTTGATGAGGTTTGGTTCGTCATAACACCTCAGAGTCCGTTTAAGACCAAACAGTCCTTATTGGACAACAATCATCGGTATCAAATGGTTTTTGAGGCCATACAGGAATATCCTAAATTAAGGGCAAGTACCATTGAATTTGATTTACCACAACCAAACTATACCATACATACGCTTGTTCACCTTGATGAAAAATACGGAGAGGAGTACTCATTCTCGCTTCTGTTAGGGGAAGACAACCTTAAGAGTTTTCACAAGTGGAAGAACTACAAGGAGATCCTGGAAAACCACCATTTATATGTGTATCCCAGGATATCAGGAGGAAGTCTTCCTGCGCAATTTCAGGAGCATCCTAAGGTACATAAGGTAGAGGCGCCTATCATGGAGATCTCTTCAACATTTATTAGGAAAAGCCATAAGTCGGGTAAGAATGTGAGACCCATGTTGCCAGAGGCGGTCTGGAAGTATATGGATGAAATGAATTTTTATCGGTAGATTCATTTGGTGTTTCGTATAACAAAAAGGGTTCTGCCTTTTTTTGGCAGAACCCGATGTTCCTTGGTTTTATTTTTACTAAATAAAGCCGGGGATTACTATGTAAACTATAGGAATGTACCTATATCATTTACTTTTACCCTCATTTTTTTATCACCATTCTCAAGCATAAGTTTATAGATCTTTGTCGCGCCTTTATCTTCGGTATATGTAACACGATAAACATCTTTGGTTACGGTCCAATTGGGGAACCTCTCCAATAAGGCAGTTTTAACATCATCAGGGAGTGCAATGTTTTTAAATTTTTCAATGGTCCTGATGATCTTACCTTCACTGTCATATTCGGCAACAATTTTTCCTTCAGGGATAAAGAAAGATACTTTGTAGAATTCAAAATCATCCTGATAGAAATCAGCTTCCGTTAGATCATAGTTCGCAACCGCACGTTCCAGGGTCCTGACCGGTAGAGCCGCTTCCTTGGCGTTGGTATTGTTCAAATATTTGAAGTTCATAGGTCTTACGACCACTTCAGGGAGCTCAACAACCTTTACATCCTGGGCAAAGGCTGGGATGGCAAATCCAAGAGCAAGTAAACCGAGGATTACTTTTTTCATGGCATTTAATTTATAGTTAATAATGCCCTATTTAGCACTCAAGGACCATAAAGTTAAGGGGTAACAAGAAAGCAAGCAATGATTATTATCAGTTCAACTATATTTAGCAGGATATTTAATATTCTAGTTGGAATTCTTGTTGGAGGTAAGTAGATCGGTTCCTAATAATCGATTCTCTTTGTTGGTATACCAGCTCCTTTTTTTTGGGATCTTCATTCCATTCACCTCTTCTAATCCATCTAATAAAATATACTCTCCATCATTTTGGGATTCGTCATGGAAGAACTGATACACTTCCATGGCATAGGTAAAAGGATCGAAATAGAAATACCAGATATCCTTTCCAACCTCTTCTTCATAGGTAATTTTAAGAACCAGATATTCCTTCCCTTGAAAGGTTTTCTTAAGAACCACCGGGTGCAGTATGGTGCCCTTATCTTGTAATTTCATAGGGAGGCCGTAGAGGTAGGTGTAATAGTTTTTCATCATTATGGTCGATTCACAATTCACCTGGGCATTATTTGCATCTTTTGTCAGGGGTCTGCCTTGTACGGCAAGTCGGCATTCTCCACGATCTAATACTTCTTCATAAGTTGACCCATTTTGTGTTACGAACAACTTAAAATAATTTGCCGGAAAATTGAAAGTGACCTCACTTTTACGGATGCCTTTATCAGGCGTTTCCATGGTAATGTACAAAGTTCCCTGAAACGTTTTCCACACCCCTTTTGGGTCGTGATATTCGATTGATTTTGCCAGGAGTGCATTTGGAGTAATTTCCTGAGCAATTCCTGCAAAGGAAAAAATTGAAACCAGAATAAGTAAGCTGTATTTGCTCATGGGAATAAAATTTTATCATCATTAGTTGTAGTGCAATTTCGAATATTTATTTTAAATTGATTGACTAACAGTCGACAACTACTTTTAACAAAGCTACCCTATGGAGTTCGGATTTGGAGATATATTACAATTGTTAGGGGCCCTTGGGCTCTTTCTTTTTGGTATGAAAGTGATGAGTGATGCTTTATTACTTTTAGCCGGGAATAAAATGCGGGGCATATCTGGCCACCATGACCTCTAACCGGTTTTTGGGGATCTCTACGGGCTTTTTAATTACCTCTGTTATTCAATCATCCTCTGCCACTACTCTCATGGTAGTGAGTTTCTCTAATGCTTCCTTATTAACCCTTACAGAATCTATAAGTGTTATTATGGGAGCCAATATTGGCACCACCATCACGGCTTGGCTCATAACGATCCTTGGATTTAAGGTAAGTATGAGTGCCATTGCGCTGCCTTTGGTAGGGTTTGGATTCCTATTTATGTTTTCTAAAAAAGAAAATTTAAAAAATTGGGGTGGGTTTTATCATAGGCTTTGCCATTCTCTTTATTGGGTTGCAATTTCTAAAGGAAGCCATGCCCAATATCAATGAGAATCCTGGGATCCTTCAGTTTCTTAACAGGTATACGGATATGGGGTATGGGTCCATTCTGTTGTTTTTGTTTATTGGGTACCGTTCTTACAGTAATCATACAATCTTCCAGTGCTACCATGGCCTTAACTCTTATCATGACCGCAGAAGGATGGATCCCGTTTGAGTTGGCGGCAGCCATGGTTTTGGGAGAAAACATAGGAACCACTATCACTGCTAATTTGGCTGCTATTGTTGCCAATTTTCAGGCAAAGAGAACGGCGCGGGCCCATTTAATATTTAATCTTATAGGAGTAGCTATGGATGCTCATCCTATTTTATCCTTTTTTAAGCATGATCAGCTGGCTAACTCAGCGTTTAGGTAGCGAATCACCTTATTTGAGTGCTGCCGCCATTCCGGTGGCTATTTCCCTATTCCATACGGTATTCAATGTGATGAATACCTTTCTGCTGGTTTGGTTTATAAATCCGATCGCCAAAATTGTGGAAAGGGTAGTTCCGGAAAAAGTAGAACCGGAAAGAGAAATAGATGAGCCAAAATATTTGAATGAAAAAATAGCGCAATTCCCGGAAACAGTGATTGCCTCATTGGTAAGTGAATCTAAATACCTATTTCAAAATGCCATTTTTGAAATCGTAACGCATGCCCTGAATATTCACAGGGAGGATATTAAATCGGACCTAAAAGCTAAAAGGGTGATAAAAAAGTCTGTGGTGGATATGAAAATCGATGTACGCGGCTTGTATTTGAGTAAGGTAAAGAACATTTATGGCGAAATCATACGATATGCCACCAATGCGCAAAGCACCCTAAAACTGTCAGAAACTCAAAACAACCGGATCCTGGAAATTAAAGTGGCCAACAGAAAGATGGTTGAAGTCATCAGGGACGTAAAGGAAATAAACAGGAACGTTACCATGTATTCATCTTCTTCCAATGAGAAAATTAAAAGTGAATACGATAGTTATAGAAAGCTAACTGTTAAAGTACTTCGGGAAATCTATAATCTTCCTTTAAATGGGAACATAGAGCAGTATCAACAAAGCCTGATGGATCTGAGAAAAAGGACCAATAAAAAACTTAAGGAACACAATGTAGAAATTGATCACTTGATCCGTGAAAAATCAATCACTACAGACATGGCCTCCTCCTTGGTCAATGATAATGATAATGTGCGGGGGATGCTCAATAACTTAATTACCGTGGCCGAATTGCTTTATTGCAGAATGGATACCCTACTGATTCCTAAAACCGATCAGAACCTTTCCTTGGAAGCGGTAGTTTCTTAAGCCAATAACAAACCCCAGCATTATTTCCTATGTCTATACTCTCAGAGATGAAAATCTATTAGGGACCTATTCCTGGATTGTAGGAGGCTCAATAGACTTATCGTGTTTTGCATAATAAAGTTCCAAAAGTTTCATGGTTGCTTCCATAAGATCTTTTGTTTCCAATAATAAAGAGAAATATAAGACTGTATTTTTAGGACTCGATTCTTCTGAACGGGTACGTGTAATTTGTTTCTCAATTTTTTCGGTAACCAGATCAAACAATCGTTGCTTTTGAGTAAGAATTACTCCAATTTCCTCAAAGGAACCATTATCGAAAGCTTGCTTGGTTTTGCCAAATAAGGACTCAAGTTCTTCATTTATTTCCGTTAGTTCTTTAACCTGATTGAATTTTAATTTCTTGTGATTGTTGTTGACGTGCTTATGACTAATCTTTGTGATATATTCAAGAGATTGCGTTATATCCGTTAGATAGCTCAGAATGCTTATATAAAAATTACTGGCCTCTAAACTGGTATCGTCCAGATTTTTAATGAAATAGAACAAATTGTCACGGAGCTCATCAATTTCGTCAGATAATTTAACCACATTACTTTTATTCTTTTTTAAGCTTGTCAAGATCTTGTTTTGCCAATCCTTCTATACTATTCCTGTATAATTTGCTACTGCGTTTCATTGCATGGGAGATATTTCGAAGAACTTTCCGAAATTACTCCTTGTATAGAGCGGCTTTCTGTTTTTACGAGCCTATCCTCAGCAATTATGGCCTTAGATTTCTTATTGTAAGAAATATAGTTACGGGCAAGTAACAAAATGGCGGCAAATAATAAAATGGCTATTGCAGCTCCTTTCCCAAAGCTAATGATCGCTAAAATAATTCCCGAGGCAACAAAGGCAATAATGGCTGTTAAGAACCAGCCGCCAATTACATTAAGAACTCCGGCAACCCTGTATACGGCACTTTCACTTCCCCAAGCCCTATCTGCAAGAGAAGTACCCATGGCCACCATAAAAGTTACATAGGTTGTGGACAAAGGCAGTTTATAGGAGGTAGCAATTGAAATAAGAATTCCGGCTACCATAAGGTTTACAGCAGCCCGCACCATATCGAATGCGGGTAACTCGTGTACTTTTCCTTCTGGTAATGCAATTACAGGTTTTTTAAAGCGGGATCAACCTTATTCGTCCAGGAATTGGGTAGCACAGTTGCTGTGTATTCGGACACCATCATGGTAAATCGCACTAGATTTCGCGATAAAAAATTAGGCTCAAAACGCTCTTTGGTATCAGTTTGTCTCGATAAATTTACTTCAGTATCGGCAACATATCGTGCCTTTTTAGAAAACCATAAGGTAACTACCATAACCATTCCGGAAATAAACAATAAAATGGTTGGTGTTGGAACTTCAGTAGCTAACACACCCATACTAAATTCCGTAGCCGGTACTCCAGAAACCACCCAAGCCTCGTAAGATTGATAGGCGGCAATAGGAACACCAATGAAGTTTACCAGATCATTCCCTGCAAATGCTAAGGCCAAGGCAAAAGTGCCTACACCTATGATTAGTTTGTAAATATTAACTTTAAATAAGCTACAGGATATACGAAGAACGACCAAAAAACGAGACTTACCGCAATTATAGCGTATACCTGTGCTTCAGGAATTTACTGATTGTAACACCTCCAATGAGGTCATAAGATTCACCGGCGAAAGGAGTACCTTTAATGCCTTTCATAAAAATAAAATAGGTAATCGCCGATAGTGCAACACCTCCAAATATAGCTCCTACCCATTTGGTTTTTCGCTCAAAGTCATAGGACAACAGCACACGTGATATCCATTGTACAAAAGCGCCTACGGAAAACGCAACAACCACAGACAAGAGTATTCCCAAGATAATCTCAAATGCTTTGGAAGTGTTTATATAATTGATAATATCACCGAAAGTACCTCCATCAACACCAATCTTTATTATGGACATGGCTACTGCCGCTCCTAATAACTCAAATACAATTGAAACCGTTGTTGAAGTGGGCATCCCCAGGGTGTTAAAGAAGTCCAGGAGCAATATATCAGTAATCATTACGGCCATAAAAATGAACATGATCTCACTAAAGTAAAACTCGCCGGGATTAAAAATTCCTTTTCGTGCCACCTCCATCATACCACTGGAAAAAATGGCCCCAAAAGCGATTCCCAAACTGGCAACGATCATGATGGTCCTGAATGAGATGGCCTTAGATCCAATGGCCGAATTGAGGAAGTTCACGGCATCATTACTGACTCCTACCACTAAATCTGCAACCGCCAGCACCGCCAGCGCAATGATCATTACAAAGTATATATTTTCCATAAGTTCTTTAAAATAAGGCTATAAATATCTAAAGTATTCCGGTTAGCTGTGTTATGTAATAGTTATTTATAGGATTAAAAATGAACATCGAGCTGCAATCTAAACATCACCTCATTTGTTCCATTATCTATCGAAAGATAACTTAAATCTGTTTGTACTTTTAATTTGTGTCCAACAATATACCTAGACAATCCTAAAGTGTATTGGGTTTCCGGACTTCTACCGGTAATACCTTCATCTAATTTTATATTCGTATATCGTCCTGAAACTTCCCAGTTACTTGGAAATACATAACCGCTTTGCAGGTTTATTCCCTTACCTACCCAGACCACATCGCCTGTAGCAGTACCGTCAGAATTTTTGGCGATAGCATCTTTTGCATCCCTGTCTGCGTATTCTCCCATCAATGAAAATCCGTTATATTTAAACATAAAGTCAACAAACAATGTGTTGATATTTGTTTCATAAACACCTACATCATTGAGCATATAGGACCCTAGATTACTTCTGGTCCTAACGGCATTTTGATTGGAGTCATATGTAAGGGCCAGCATTAGTTTTGGTGTTTCTTCTCTTTTAAGGTCAGCGCCACTGTAATCGCCACCTCCATCGAACTCGCCAAAGGGGAGTAATTCTATGCGCCCGGTATACTGATAACCACCTAGATTGCCGTCAGTAACATTTCTCCCTTCGCCTTGAGAAAATGCTATTTTTTCTCTTACTACAAATGAATCTGTAAGATCGAAATGATGTCTTAGCTGAAAACCTACGTCGCGATCTATATTAAATACGCTGTTGACCAATGAACGGTCTACCAGTTGAAGATTTCCCGAAGAGATTACCCTTTCAATGTTGCCAGGGAGTTTGGTTTGTCCAAACCACAGTTCAAAGTTTTCGTAAAAATTCCACATAACCACCGCATCCAGAATATAGCGAGGGGTATTACGTGTAAAATCTGACCCTCCTGATATATCCCGGTTAGAAAGGCCTAGCTCTAATTTATATTTAAGTTTAGGGGAAAAGGCATATCCGTCAAATTTTAACCGAGCCCGGCGCACCAAGAAATTTGATTCGTTTTCCGTAAAAAATCCGTCAGAGGCATCCTGCCCTTTTGAAATAGCGAGGATTTGCATACGAGCGGCGATCTTCATGGTAAAAGAACTGTCTTTTCCAACAAGATTAAAAAGACCCTTGCCAAACAAAGGTGCATTGGTTTCCTGAGCGTGTAATGAAAAACAAATTAAGGTAAAAAAGCCAAGGAATAGCTGATGTAACTTCATGTCAGTATTAGTTTTTGTCGAAGACAAATTACGGACCTATATGTTACTTAAATGTTATGTTAATATTAATAAAAAAACTGCCTTGGCCAAAGGCAGTTCCTAGTATTCATAAAATTTAGTCGACAAAAACTAATAAACTATTATGAAGTCCTAAATTGAGCAATTAATCGCTAAACAAAGATGAATTTTTAATGTAATATAAAGGTAATTCAAATATTAAATAATCATTAAAAGAGATATGTGGACCTTAGTTAAGAAGATACTATTATTCACTTATTTACGTTTTCTATGTAAATATAATGTAAACAATATGTTGTGTAATAGTTAATTAGTAGTAACTTTACTGCAGTATATAGATCAAAAGACTACTCCATGAAAAAGATTATTTATACAATAGCATTGCTCCTGATAGCGGTTTGCACCTATGGTCAGCAAGAAAAGGAATTAACACTAAACGAAGATACCGGTCTTATTGAAGCAGTATATTTTCATGATAACGGGGTAATTAGTCAGAAGGGTACGTTTAATCTGGACCGCAAATTGCACGGAGAATGGATCAGCTATAATGAGCAAGGTGAGAAAATTGCGCAGGGATCCTATGAAAATGGACTTAGAACAGGAACCTGGATGTTCTGGCAAGACGAGACCATGAAAAAGGTCGAATACAATAATAACGTGGTAGCCAGTATCAATGGGGTGAAAAGTGCTGATCGCTTGGTTAAAAACAATCAATAATTACAATAGATATTTATAAAAAATCCCGCCTGATTGGCGGGATTTTTCCTTTATAGCTTTCTTAAAAATCTTAAATAAACATTACTTCTTTAAATTGCCGGGATATACCGGGACCAAAATGTCACTATTTTCTTTCGCAGTATCTAAGAGGGACATGTCTTCAATACTCAATTGTTTAGCAGCCATACTACGCGCTATGTGGGTCACTTCCTTACCTTTAACAATTACAGGTATTTCCAATGTTTCATATCCTGCATAACTAACTTCTAAGGTATAGGCGCCAGGTTCAACATCCTTTATTTCAAAATTGCCTCTAAAATTGGTTTGTACCTTTACGTCTGTATTTTTAAGGCGTACCTCAGCAAAAACGACACCTTCATTAAATACTTCCTGGTCCGTAATGGTGCCTGCCAAAGAACCGGCGGCTTGAGAATACATACTTGCCGTACATAGAAGTAAGAGCAGTACTAATAAATTTTTCATATTCCATGAATTCTTAGTGCAAAGAAACTGGGTCTATGTAAACATAAGGTTAGGTGCAGATTAACATTTAGTAAGGTGAAAAAATAATAAAGTCCCACTTCTCAGCAGGACTTTATGTATTGTGTTGATTTTTAGTTGACTCCTACCGTCCATCCGGCTCCCCAACTGGCCACATCGGTACCTGTACCGTTACCATCTCCGCTTATAAAATCGGACTCGGTAAAAGTAAAACTGGTGTCGTTTTTCAGTTTTGTGACGACATTGTTAAAAGTGACATCGGTAACACTGAGCAGGCCATCAAGGACACCTTGTCCTGTAGGATTATCCCTCTATATCTCCATCTAGGTCGAAGGCTTCATCAAAGTCGGTTAACACTACATTGGTGAACAATCCTTGAGTGCCAGCACGCAAACGCACTGCTTCACTGCCATCATTTGCCCCTATGATCGTAACATTAGTAACGTTAGGAGCAGAGAAATATCCTGCTTCATTGCTAAAGTCTGTGTTGTAGCCATCACATTCAAATGCCTTGTCATGAGAAGCACCGTGTTGCACGTAGATATCAGTAAGTGTTCCTGTAAATCCTTCTGTCCAGTCAATAGAATCGTCTTCAGCATTCACAACTACAATATGACTGGCATTTACTGTTCCTCCGAAGAATTCTACCCCGTCATCAGACCCTTCAAAGATCTGAACGTAATCTACCACGGTTCCACTTCCAACGGCATACATTGAAAGGCCATTTAATTCAGCATTACCATCAATAGCGCCACCTGCATATTCTATTCGTAGGTATTGCATAGTTCCAGAATTATCGGCGGGCGTATTGCCCCCATAGGAAAGTCCGCCTACTTCTGAAGTAGAGGTGTCTGTGGATCCATCTGCTGTAGAATTGATCGGTGCAGAACCACATACAACCAATCCTCCCCAGTCTCCGGAAGAAGGGCTGCTGGCATTGGATGTAAGTACAATAGGATTTGAAGCCGTACCAACGGCATTGATCTGCGCCCCTTGCTGAATAGCAATATAGGCATTTACTCCTACTGGCTGCGCTCTAACGGTCATTCCCGCAGGAATGGTCAGCGTAGTTCCCGAAGCCATTAACACCGGTCCGGTAATAACATAGTCAAATGCCGAATCTAGTGTGAGATCTTCTGTGTACACCCCACTTAAATTTACTGTGGTGATTTCAGAACCACCACCTCCATTGATAGTGGTATTGTTTGTGACACTATTATCGTTGATAACAATATCGGCGGTATCATCACTTTCACATGCCGCCAGCATTGAAAAAGCTATACTTAATACTAAAAAATTGTTTTTCATTGTTTTAAGTTTAAAAAAGAATTAGAATTTATATTTAAGAGTTAGACCAACATTAATCCCTCTTTTGAACTCCCGTAACGTAACGTTTCCATCTTTTACGAAGCCCTCAAGCAGAGGATTGGTATCTTCAACCCCGGTATTTTCACGAATGAGTGAAATATCTGGATCTAATAAGTTTTGCGCGCTCAAATTGGCTTCAAAGTGTTCCCCAAATGCGTTTCTCCAAACAAAATTTAAGGTTGGGACCGCTTTTTCTACCATATTTCCAAGGTTTCCACTACCAATGGCATAAATACGATCTGAGAAGTATGAGAAAGCCAGTGATGCGGCAGGTTTGTAATTTCCAAACTCGGGACTGTAATTGATATCTGCGTTCACAATTATTGGGGAGGCACCCTCCAGTTCTTCAGATGTTCTGTCGGAGAATGATGTCCCGAATGTAAAACCATCTGAGGTTGAGACTGTCTTGAGGTCCTGCTCGGTATAGGTATATGCTGCGTTTGCTCCAAAGGACAATACGGCATTATCATTGGAATCGGTGATTATATTTTTTCTAAGTTCAACTTCCACACCATAGACTTTAGCTTGTTCCCCGGTTCTGAAGTATCGTTGATTTCCCGTGGCATCAGTGGCCACAACCCTGTTCACCGGATCATTGATGATTTTAGCAAAGGCTGCCATAGAGATCAACTCTCCCCGGTTCGGAAACCATTCATATTTTAGGTCATAATTGAATATCTCAGAGAATATTGGCCCTGTGCCATCTGGCTTCCCAAGCAGGTCCGGGTTACCACCTACACGTTGAACCACCCCTTCATAAACGAAGTTGGCAGCTTCTTTAAATTCAGGAAAAGAGGCGGTCTTGCTAAATGAGAAACGCAAATTGGTATCGTCATTAAGGGCATAACGCACATTTAAACTCGGAAGATAAATGTTCTTGTAAGCGTTTCTAAATCCAGGATCTGTGGGTACCGGATTTATAACATCGTACGCAATTTTTTGTTGGTAGGATTCTACGCGGAAGCCGGGGATCAAAAGCCACTTGTCACTAAGGTTTAATTCTGCTGTGGCATAAGCAGCGTGGATATCTAAGTTTCCTTTATAATTGTTTTCATAAATTTGAGGGCGGTTCTGTAGGCCTATATCCACGCCTTGTGGATTTCGAACTATGAAAAGATCCCAAAGACCTGTCCCTTCCGGGATATTTATATTCGAAACATCGAAGAAATCATTAAAATTGTTAACGTCTGTGATAGGATTCGCATTTTTATCTGCTATGAGATACCCATATCGCCAGTTGTTAAACCTTCGTTCCTTACGTCTCCCATTATACCCAAAGTTGAGGGTAACCTTTTCTGATACTTTTTTATTGAGGTTAACATAACTGCTCAATTCATCATCTTCAATACTTTGAAAAAACCGCTGATTGTCAAAGGCAATGTTGTCATAGAAAATGGGATTCGTGTTCGGATCATTGTCTAGTGCGAATTGATAGTCTTCCAGAGAGATCCTTTTTCTATCCGGCTCATCTGAAAACACTTTGTTAAAACCAATTCCCCAATCTAACCCCCAATCGTCTTCAAATGTATGTGTCCCATTTAATTGGTTTACAAAGATCATATCCTGATTAAACTGCACGTTTAATTGAAAATATCCGCCATCACCGTTATTACTGAATCCATCCCGGTTAAACCCATTTCCTCCAAGGCCGTAATACCCCACCGCGTCTCTTGCACTATTTATAAATAGCGAACTAAATTTTAGCTTGTGTTCGGGGTTAATTCTATACGTGATGTTCCCCATAGCTGTGGTGGTAGTGCTATAGGCATATTCATTCACCAGGGGAAAGCGCACTTTTATGTCGTTGGTAAAATCGAGCGCAGGTCCTTCTAAAAATTCATAACCATTCTTAAAGCTGGCCATTCCAAAGAAACTTAAGCGAGATTCCTCGTTGAGGTTGAAAGAGTAACCTCCTTCAATTACACCCGATAAATTAGTTGGACTAGAGGCAGATTCCGGGTCGACCCCATGAGATAGGATAATGGCAAAAGGGTCATTATCATAACGGTTGTAGAACCCAAAAAAACTGGTTCCTTCGCTTGTTACGAAGTCCGTTCCAGCGGCATTGGAATTAAAACCGCTACCTAAGGAAATATCAAGATATCCGTTCCCGGTATACTCTTTTGAATCAATATTCACATTACCTGCAGAAAAATCCCCATAGAATAAAGGAGTATAAGCTTTACTCACGGCAATATTTTCTATAATACTCGAAGAGAAAATATCCAGGTTAATATTCTTTTTGTTCACATCGTTAGATGGTAACGAAAGACCATTCATGGTGGTGTTTTGATACCTATCTCCCAAACCACGAACGTAGACGTCGCTGGATCCCTGTTGTTTTGAAATGCCGGATATTTGGGCAACTGCAGCTGCCGCATCATCAATGCCTTTTCGGGTAAGGGCTTCTGCACTAATAGATTCTTTAATTTGAATAGCTTTTTTCTGATCTAGCAATAAGGCGACCTCCGAATCTTTAGCTACAGAAGTAGTGATGACAACTTCATCGAGCGAAACACTCCCTGCCCCCAGAGCAGCGTTAATTTCAGTTACCTTTCCGGCTTCCACCACCACATCAGGAATTTCAAGTGTTTCATACCCCAGAAATGTAAAAACAACTGTATAAGTTCCCGGAGTAACATTTGTGATCTCATAAAGACCATCAAAGTCGGATGTAGTGCCTTTCAGAGTGCCTTTCAGAATAACATTTGCAAACGCCAGAGGCTCATTATTCATTTCCTTATCGGTGAGTTTTCCTATGACACTGCCAGGGCTTTGAGAGTATGTGGCACAACTCAAAAGTAGAAATAAGGCTATATATAATAGTTTCATCAACGTTTTTTTCAAATTCACGATGCAAAGAACGACATATGGTGTAAAGCGTGTGTTAGTCTAGCGTTAAGCATTTATTGTCTAAAGGTTAGCATAAGGTTACCAGATTAAACTAGTGTAAACTCATCTTTATTCTATTTCAAAAAGCCTCTTCAAAAAATAGTATCTTGCGGCAAATCAAATCACATGAACTGGGAAGAACTGCTGTCTTTGCGGCGTTTTGGGGACACGAATAAAAGATTAAGGAAAGAACAGGACGAAACCCGATTGGGTTTTGAGGTAGATTACGATCGGGTTATTTTTTCGGCAGCCTTTAGAAGTTTGCAAGACAAAACCCAGGTAATTCCGCTCTCTAAAACCGATTTTGTACATACCCGACTTACCCATAGTTTGGAAGTGTCTGTAGTAGGAAGGAGTTTAGGCCGTATTGCGGGGAAACAATTACTAACTTTATATCCTCATTTAAAAGAAACACTTGGCTTTCAATTCAATGATTTTGGAGCCATCGTAGCCGCTGCATCCCTGGCACACGATATTGGAAATCCGCCCTTCGGCCACAGTGGGGAAAAGGCCATAGGAGAGTTTTTTAAAAGTGGCAAGGGAGGGGTGTACAGGGAGGAACTATCTGCCAAGGAATATCAGGATCTCATTGATTTTGAAGGTAATGCAAACGGCTTTAAAATTCTTACAGAATCTCGTGAAGGCGTAGAAGGGGGCCTCAGGCTCAGTTATGCCACCCTTGGAGCCTTTTTGAAATACCCTAAAGAATCACTTCCGAAGAAGCCAACCCAACATATTGCAGATAAAAAATATGCCTGTTTCCAGTCTAATGTCCATTTCTTCAAGGAGGTGGCAGAAGAGCTGGGTCTGAAGGAACGTTCACAAGAGGGTAGCTATGCCAGGCATCCATTGACTTATTTAGTGGAAGCAGCCGATGATATTTGCTATACCATCATTGATTTTGAAGACGGAATAAATCTGGGATTGATCTCCGAAGATTTTGCCCTGGAATATCTGATCAAGCTGGTAAAAGATAGGATAGACTCTAAAAAATATCACCGATTGGCATATATGGAGGATAGGTTAAGTTATCTGCGCGCCCTGGCCATAAGTACGTTGATAAGCGATGCCACAGAGACTTTTATCAGGAATGAATCGGAGATACTAAATGGGAGTTTCAGCACTTCCCTGCTTGATAAAAGCAATTATCAGGCACAAATAAAAGATATACTTAGTTTGAGCGCAGAAAAGGTCTACCGTTCACAGGAAGTGATTGAAAAGGAGATTGCCGGATATCGGATAATAGCCGACATACTGGAGGCCTATTCAGATGCCTTGGTTAAAAGTAAAAGGGGAACTGCCAGCAATTATGACCGACTATTAATGACCACCTTGCCAGCCCGATTTCAGGATATTTCCGGGTCTCTTTATTCCGTTTTGTTGAATTGTTGCTGTTATGTGGCTAGTCTTTCAGACGGTGCTGCCGTTCATATCCACAATAAGATCTCAGGGAAACAACTCTAAAAACTATAACTCAGACCAATGGCCAGTAATTGTCTAAATTGTATCCTCGGAACACCCGGATCAATAATAGCGCCTGTAGTATCATCAGTAATGACATTGAAGCGTATATCATCATCATAGATGATCTGGGTGCCAAAATTGGCTTTAATAAAATCATTTACTGTAAATTCAAAATTGAGTTCCCAGTCTATATCAATATTTCCAAAAGAACGCAGGTAGTCCGTATATAAGCTTATTCTATGATCTAAAGTTACATTTTCCCAAATGGGGGTTTCCAATTCATTGGTCACGGAGATCCCTAATTCTATAAATTTCTTCTCTCCTTCTTTGAGAATGGTCCCCGTTGAATCCCTTATTGCTCTCTGAACCCCAAATGCCCCATTGTTAGCCAGGTTCTGATTTAAAACAAACGTTGCCTTCTGTGTAAGAGGTGAGATATATAAATTAAAATTCTTCCCCTCCGGGATATATGATATACCCCCACCCACAAAAAGATAGCCCGGGGCCATAAATGATGAAATGGGATTGGAACGATCCGGGTATTTATACCCATTGGAAAACTGTGTATTGAATTTTACTTTTGCAGAATAATACCAACTTGTTAAGGTGTCTTTTCGATATCCAAAACTTGAAGAGAATCGGATAACATCTTCGGTTTTGCGAAGTTTTTGTCCTTCCTGAACATTGATGCCGTAGCGAACATTGAGATCATTATTCCATTGTACATACCTGAATTTATAGTTGCGTATAAATTTGGCATTTACCAGGGCAGAAACTGCATTGTCTCCCCCGGCATTCCAGTTTACAAAGGCTACTTCGCTTAAGTTTAATCCTATGGTGTTCTCTACATCCCAAAAAGAAGGAATTTTAAAGCGGTTAAACCTTTTTGTACGTGCCTGTGTTTTTTTAAATGAGATCACCGGGTTAGTTAGGTTAACACTTCTGGGGATATATCGAATCTTATCTTGTGGGGCCCGGATAACCACAGTGTCAATAATTGTGGTATCTGGTTCCTGGGGAGGAATGATAGTGTCTTGGGCAGTTAGTTGAAAATACGGGCCCAGGCAGATCAGTATAAAAATAGTAAGCCTAAGAAACCTCATCAAGGAATTTGGTTAAACAATTGGTAATAGCTGTTTCGTCTATGTGCCCTAAAGCCTGGAGTTCCTCCACAGTACCATGTTCAATAAAAGTATCTGGGAGCCCCAGACATTTTATTTTGTTCTTATAGCCATAAGTGTTTGCAAACTCAAGAATTGCACTGCCAAAGCCGCCCATTTTACAACCATCTTCAAGGGTAACCACAATCTGGTAGGTTTTGAAAATATGATGGAGTTGGGTTATATCCAAAGGCTTAACGAAGCGCATATCAAAATGACCAATTTCCTTTGGGTTTTGAAGATTGTTTAAAATATGCGTGACGTTATTTCCAATATGACCAAGAGATAAAACAGCAATTTTGGAACCTTGTACCAGACTTCTTGAAGTGCCAATGGATATCTTTTTGAAAGGTGTACGCCAGGAATTCATAACCCCCCTACCTCTGGGATAACGAATAGCTATAGGAACGCCTAATCCGTCTTGTGCGGTATACATGATATTTCGCAGCTCACCTTCATTCATAGGTGCAAAAATGATCATATTTGGGATACAACGCAAAAATGCGAGGTCGTAAACCCCATGATGCGTTGCGCCATCTTGCCCCACAAGACCTGCACGATCAAGACAAAAGATGACCGGTAAATTTTGTAGCGCCACATCATGAATCACTTGATCATAGGCACGTTGTAAGAAAGTGGAATATATGTTGCAAAATGGGATCATTCCTTCAGCTGCTAAACCTGCGGCCATAGTAACGGCATGCTGTTCCGCAATCCCTACATCAAAAGCTCTTTCGGGAAAAGTCTCCATCATAAATTTTAAGGAGCTGCCGGTGGGCATAGCCGGTGTTATACCAATGATCTTCTTATTTTTTTTAGCCAATTCAACCAATGTATGCCCAAAAACATCCTGATATTTTGGTGCCTGACCTTCAGTTTTAGTGTCGACTAATTCCCCAGTTGCCTTATCAAATTTACCAGGAGCGTGATATGTGATTTGATTTTCTTCAGCTTTTTGAAGTCCTTTACCTTTGGTTGTTATTAGATGAAGTAAGCGAGGGCCGGTCATTTCCTTCATTTTGCGCAGCGCATCGATCACCGCATTTATGTCGTGCCCATCTACAGGACCGGAATATTGGAAATTCAAACACTCAAAAATATTTTCCTCTTTAGCTGTTCCCTTTTTTACATTGGTAAGGTATTTCTTTAATGCGCCTACACTGGGATCTATGCCAATGGCATTATCATTTAGGATGATCAGTACATTCGCATCTGATACACCGGCATGGTTTAGGCCTTCAAAGGCCATGCCACTGGCTATGGAAGCGTCTCCAATAACCGCAATATGCTCTCTTTTAGTATCCCCTTTAAGTTTTGCCGCAATGGCCATCCCCATAATGGCTGAAATGGAGGTTGAACTATGCCCTGTGCCAAAGGAATCGAACTCACTTTCTTCTCTTTTTGGAAAACCACTGAGACCCCCGAGTTGCCTGTTTGTATCAAATAACTGCCTTCGGCCGGTAAGAATCTTATGCCCATACGCCTGATGGCCAACGTCCCATATGAGCTTATCATGAGGGGTATTAAAAACAAAATGCAAGGCAATGGTAAGTTCAACCACGCCCAAGCTAGCCCCGAGATGACCTTCTTTTGCCGAGACTATTTCAATAATGAATTCTCTTAATTCCTTAGATAAGAGCTGTAATTGATCACGAGAAAGACTTCGCAGATCTTTGGGGTGTTGTATGTTATTTAAGAGCTTCATGGAAAGGAACAAAGGTACATTATTTCATTTTTGATGTGTGAAGATACTTCTGTGAAAATTGTATTTTTGGAGCCATGGATTTGATCTTGGATGATTCGTATTTTATGAAAAAAGCCCTGCAGGAGGCAGAAGTTGCTTATGATATTGGCGAGGTGCCTATTGGTGCTGTTGTGGTGGTGCAAGGGAGGATTATCGCCAGGGCACATAATCAAACGGAAAAACTGCATGATGTAACGGCTCATGCAGAAATGCTGGCCATTACCGCTGCTTCCAATTTCTTAGGAGGAAAGTACCTCTATGATTGCACCTTGTATGTTACTTTAGAGCCCTGCCAAATGTGTGCCGGAGCCTTGTATTGGAGTCAGATCCCAAAAATAGTGTATGGCGCAGCAGATCCACAAAGAGGATTTACTGCGATTGGGGGCAATTTACATCCTAAAACTAAGATCATTAGCGGGGTTCTGGAAAAGGAAGCCAATGCCCTGTTAAAACGATTTTTTATCCAAAGGCGCAATTTGAATTAAGAGTGAGAATCCATAAAAAAACGCCTGTGGTTTCACAGGCGTTCTAACTTCAATCAAAATAAAATATATTAGCTGGTTACCTGCACTTTAGCGGCAACCACTCCCTTTCTACCCTCTTCTTCTTCGTATTCTACTTTGTCTCCCTCGTTCAATTCTACCCCGTTTAGGGCAGTGGCGTGAACAAAGATGTCTTTTCCGGTTTCGTCGTTAGTAATGAACCCATAGCCCTTGGACTCATTAAAAAATTTTACTGTTCCAGTCATTCAATTAAAATTATTAAATATTAGGTGTAGTACTAAAATATGGATTTTTGAGCAGAAGCCGTAAAGGATCATCCATTTTTTTGGAAGGGTCTTAGCGTTTTTTTGATTTTTTTTCCTGATTGTCACGCATTTTTTTAATGTTCTCTTCACTAAGCATATAGTCTTTCACTTTTTTCCCTTTACTTTCCTTAAAAAGGAATAATGGCATGGCTATCAGGAACAATCCTACAGTTCCAAAACCAATGCATTTATTGCCTAATGCAGTATTTTCATCAATAACCGTAAAACCATATACTATGGCAACTAGAGACGAGATTACAATAAGTATTACAATGTATTTACTCTTAAAAATCATACTATTTTGTAAAATTGATCAATTTGCGTCTGTATGCGGTGAGTAGTTTTGATTTGGAAACAAAACCATAATATTTGCCCTCTTTAATTACCGGTAAATTCCAGGCACTGCTGTCCTGAAATTTCTGCATCACCGCTTCCATGGTATCGGTTTCATAAAAAATGTGTTCCGGTGCTTTATGCATGATGGTCTCAACTAGTAGTTTATCATAGAGACTTGTGTCGAACATAAAGTCGCGCACGTCATCCAGCAGCACGATACCTACTAAAATGCCTTTTTCGTTTACAACGGGAAAAATATTCCTGGCAGATTTGGCAACTGATTCATGTAACATTTCTCCAAGCGTCATATTCTGATTCACTGTTTTGAAATCTTTTTCTATAACATCATCCAATTGCATTAGTGTCAGGACGGTCTTATCCTTGTCATGAGTGATGAGAGCTCCTTCTTTTGCCAGTTCCCGGGTGTAAATGGAATGATCCAGGGTGTTTTTGGTTATAAGAAATGAAATGGCTGAGGTAATCATCAGGGGTACAAAAAGCTCATAACCGCCTGTGATCTCTGCAATCAGAAAGATAGCGGTCAAAGGGGCATGCAATACCCCGGCGATAAGACCTGCCATACCAATAAGGGTAAAATGACTCTCATTTACTGAAAAACCCATCCCAATATTGTTGATCACTTTAGCAACAACATTCCCCAATGTACTGCCCATCACCATGGTAGGGATAAATATACCCCCGGCACCACCTGCCGCAAAGGTGGTGGTCATGGCAACAGCTTTAAAAATGGTAATACCAAACAGGAGGGTAATGACCACCCAAATATTTGAAGTATAGGCATCAAAAGGCGTTTTGCCCAAGGCACCTAATGAGTTTCCATCCAGGAGTTCGTTGATATACCCAAAACCTTCACCGTATAAAGGGGGTATAAAATACAACATGGTTCCAATAGCCAATCCACCTACCAGCAGTTTGTATTTCGGGCTTTTAAATCGTTTGAAGAAATTAAGTATCCCAAAATACATTTTTGTAAAATAGATGGAAGAAAAGGCCGTGCCAACTCCAAGAACAATGTAAAATAGCGTGTCCCTGATTTCGAATTTCTCAATAACCTGAAAACTAAAAAGCGTTTCATCACCCAGAAAAAAATACGAGGTCAATACTCCTGAAATGGATGCAAATAGTAATGGTAACAATGAGAGCATGGTGAGATCCAGACTAAATACCTCTACCGCGAAAATAATGGCCGCTATGGGCGATTGAAAGACTGAAGAAATAGCACCTGCAGAGGCGCAAGCGATGAGTAAGGATCTCGTTTTGGCGTTTATATGAAGAAATCTTGACAAATTGGAACTAAGGGCAGACCCAGACGCAATTGCGGGTCCCAACAGCCCCACCGAACCTCCGAATCCAACGGTGAGCGGAGCGGTGATCAGTGGGGTATAAATCTTCTTAACGCTAATAATTCCCTTCTTTTTTGACATGGAAAATAGAATGGATGAGATTGCGTGTTCCAGCTTTTCCCTGTGCACGTATTTTACATAGAGGTAGACCAGGGTTAAGCCAAGAATAGGACTGATAAAATATAGCTGTGTTCCTGAAAATGAAATTCCTTTATCTACCAGGGATTCAATATAATAGGTGATATTTTTTAAGGTCACGGCAGCTGCGCCGGCCAAAAATCCAACGGCAACGCTCATAATATGGATAAAGGTCTTGTTGGAGATATGCTTATATCGCCAGCGGAAAAATCGCGCGAACAGAATGTTGATCTGTTTTAGCATTATGGTCTTATAACATAAAGATATGACATAGTAGATGCAAATTATAAAAGCATGTATCCTTCTATTTGAAGATCAAAACCTGCAGAATCTATTCTTCTTTGTCTTCCAGACGAAGATTCAGCTCTTTCAACTGTGCTTTATCTATCGGCGCGGGTGCATCAATCATCACGTCACGGCCGCTATTGTTCTTTGGAAAGGCAATAAAGTCCCTAATGGTCTCCTGTCCACCTAAGATGGCCACGAGTCTGTCCATGCCAAAAGCTATACCCCCATGAGGAGGAGCGCCATATTGAAAGGCATCCATTAAAAATCCAAATTGTGCACGTGCCTCTTCTTCTGTGAACCCAAGGTGGCGAAACATACTGCTCTGAACTTTTTTGTCGTGAATACGAATAGAACCTCCGCCAATTTCATTGCCATTAAGGACGAGGTCATATGCATTGGCTCGCACAGCGTCCGGATCCGTATCAAGCAGGGCTAATTGTCCTGGTTTTGGTGACGTGAACGGGTGGTGCATCGCATGATAGTCCCCGGTTTCTTCATCTTTTTCCAATAATGGGAAGTCTATAACCCAAAGCGGGGCGAATTCTGAAGGGTTTCGCAATCCTAGGCGTTCTGCCATTTCCATTCTCAGAGCACTCAATTGCGTCCTTGTGCTCATGGTGTCGCCAGAGAGGACACAAATAAGGTCTCCTGCTTGTGCGTTAGTTGTATCAGCCCATTTTTTAAGATCTTCCTGGTCATAAAATTTATCTACGGAAGATTTAAAACTACCGTCCTCATTACAGCGCACGTAGACCATGCCTTTAGCGCCAATTTGGGGTCTTCTTAACCAGTCTGTTAGGTCTGTCTATTTCTTTTCTTGTTAAAGATGCACCTCCCGGGTACGGCAATACCTACTACGAGCTCTGCCGCATTAAAAACTTGAAAATCTTTGTGCTGAGCAACCTCATTTAATTCACCAAACCGCATTTCGAAACGAATATCCGGCTTGTCATTCCCATAGGTCTTCATAGCCTCATCATACGTCATACGCGGAAATTTTTCCACCTCAATGCCACGGATCTCTTTTAGCAGATGCTTGGTAAGCCCTTCAAAGGCATTGAGCACGTCTTCCTGCTCCACAAAGGCCATTTCGCAGTCTATCTGCGTAAACTCTGGCTGTCTGTCTGCTCTTAGGTCCTCATCCCTGAAGCATTTTACTATTTGGAAATATTTATCTAGTCCGCCTACCATCAACAACTGCTTAAAGGTCTGTGGCGATTGTGGCAAGGCATAGAATTGCCCCTGGTTCATACGGCTTGGCACCACAAAATCACGCGCCCCCTCGGGAGTAGATTTGATCAGATAGGGGGTTTCTACTTCTATAAAACCATGTCCGGACAAGTACTTACGTACTTCCATAGCCACTTTGCTGCGAAAAATAAGATTATTCTTTACAGGATTTCTTCTGATATCCAAATAGCGATATTTCATACGCAGATCTGTTCCGCCATCTGTTTCATCTTCTATGGTAAACGGAGGGAGCAGGGACTGGTTTAAAATCTTCAACTCTGAAACAAGGATCTCAATATCACCTGTACTGAGTTGAGGGTTTTTAGAAGTTCTTTCTATCACCTCCCCATGGATCTGTATTACGAATTCTCTACCCAGTTTCCTGGCCTCAGAGAGCAGGGTAGCGGTTGTTCTTTGCTCGTCAAAGACCAATTGTGTGATCCCATAACGGTCTCTTAGATCTACCCAGACCACAAAGCCCTTATCGCGTACTTTTTGTACCCATCCGCTTAAGATCACTTGGGTTCCAATATGCGTTTTCCGCAATTCTCCGCAGGTATGACTTCTATACATTGACAATCTGAATTTTAGCTGCGGCAAATGTAAGAAGTAATGCGCTGAGGCCATAATAAATAGGGCTATTTTAAAGAATATTTTAATAGGATAGTTCAAAGAAAATAGTCAATTTAACCTGGATTTCATGAATTCTTCATTACCTTGAATTGCACAATCACTAATTTAAACTTACTAACATGAAACAAAAATTACTCGGAAAAACATTCTTGTGGTTGTTCCTGGCCTTGCCTTTATGGGCATTTTCGCAAGGGACAGTCAGCGGGAATATTACGGATTCCAGTTATGGAGGCCCCCTTGCCGGGGTAAACGTTGTGGTCAAAGGCACCTCCAGGGGGGCTATATCCGACTTTGACGGAAATTATTCGATCACTGTTGACAGATTTCCGGCAACCTTGGTATTCTCATCGCTCGGTTATGAAACCAAGGAAATGACAGTAGAGGGTCCCACAACCCTGAATGTGGCGATTGGAGAATCGGCTACCGGCCTTGATGAGGTGGTGGTTACCGGTTTAGGTACTTCCATTAAACGGAGTAACCTGGCCAATGCAGTGGCTACCGTTTCAAATGAACAGCTGGTAGGGACAACGGCGCAAACAACCTTAGACGGTGCCCTTTACGGGAAATTAACCGGGGTGAACATTACGTCTTCTTCCGGAGCACCGGGAGGTGGATTTGCACTTCGCTTACGTGGTATTTCCTCCATCAATGGAAATAACCAACCGCTCTACATCGTAGATGGGGTGTATGTGAACAACGCAGAGATACCATCAGGCTTACGTTTTGCATCCGGAGCCAACAGGGGAAATGAAGAAAACTCCTCTAACCGTATAGCAGATCTTGATCCCAATGACATCCAGAATATTGAGGTGCTAAAGGGAGCCTCTGCGGCCGCCATTTACGGTACCCGTGCAAATGCCGGGGTTGTGATCATCACCACCAAAAGAGGAAGTCAGGGAAAGACGGAGATCAAATTCAGTCAGGATACCGGATTTAACACCATTATTAATAAATTGGGCTTGCGTCCATGGACGGCCCAAAGTGTGGAAGACACCTTTGGCGCTGCTGAGGTAACTCTTTACAATCAAGCTATTGCTAATGGTGGTCTTATAGACTATGAGGATGAAATTTATGGAGAAACTGGTTTTATCACCGATACGCGCATAAGTGCAAGTGGGGGAGGCGATAAAACAAAATTCTATGTAGGTGCATCTTACCGGGATGAGGAAGGTATTATAAAGAATACCGGCTTTAATCGTTTTTCTCTTAGAACCAATATAGACCATACCATTTCTAACACCTTTAGTTTTTCTGCATCTTCTAATTTTGTTCGCAGTAGTTCGAGCAGAAGTTTTACAGGTAATGAGAACGAAGGTGGATTGAGTTACGGGTATACACTGGCTTTTACAAGACCCTGGATCAATTTGTTTCCGGATGAAACAGGCGCCTATCCAGACAACCCTAATTATTCTGGTAACCCGATATTTGTGAGAGACCTCGCCAAGAACGAGGATAGAAATAACCGTTTTATCCAAGGGATAAAAATAACTACCAATATTTTAAATACAGGAGATGATGCTGTGAAGCTAATTTTTAACGGTGGAGCAGATTTCCTCGCCAATGAAACGTTTGTGTATGTGCCTGAAACACATCAGGCGCAAAGAGGTAACCAGAATGGTTTTATTGGAGTAGGGAAAAACAATTTCACTAATTTCAACTATCAGGGAATCGCCGTATGGAACCATAATGCCATGGGAGGTGATCTTGCGCTTACCGCACAGGCAGGTATCTCCTATCTGGAACAACAAGCAGATCTGATTTTCAACCAGGCAACACAACTTATTCCGGATCAGACCAATTTAACTCAGGGCTCTGCTCAGTCTATCACACAGAACACCTCTACGGTTAAGGAATTTGGATACTTTGCTCAGGTAGAAGGGAATTATATGGACAAATTGATCGGTACTGTTGGGTATCGCTTCGACAAGTCGACGCTAAATGGGGATCCCAATAAGTACTATGGATTTCCCAAAGCTTCCCTGGCAGCAAACTTGCATAACTTCGATTTTTGGGGTAACGGTGATGGGTTTGTCAGAAGATTAAAACTAAGAGCTGCCTATGGAGAAACTGGTTCTTCAGGAGCCTTTGGTTCCGCCTTTACCGGCTTAAACCAGGTTTCAGTTGGAGGAATTGGAGGCTCTTCTATCAGTGCCTTAAAAGGTGATCCAAACATTGAGCCAGAAACTTCTGCAGAATTTGAGGTTGGTTTTGATGCCTTACTTGCAGATAAAGTAAACCTGGAAGTGTCTTATTACAACAGGACAGTGAGCGACCTGCTGTTGAGCAGGGCCTTACCGGCTTCTTCCGGATTTGGATCTGAGACCACGAACCTTGCCGATCTTAAAAACTACGGTCTGGAAGTAGGTGTTACCGTGAATCCTGTTCAGGATGAGAACTTTATATGGTCGTCTAATTTGAATTTCTGGTTCAACAGATCGGAGGTCACCAGATTAGACGTTCCTGCGTTTCCACAACCAGGTGCCGGATTTGGTCTTGGTCTGGGAACCTTTTACATTGAAGAAGGACAACCCGTTACCCAACTAGTGGGGAATATAAATGGGGTTCCAACACAGATCGGGAACGTGGAACCAGATTTTCAAATGGGTTTCAATAACAACTTTACGATTGCCAAACAGTTCGATGTTTCCTTTTTACTTCAGTGGAAAAAAGGAGGTGAAAACCTTAACCTTTCAAGGTTGTTGACAGATTTAGGGGGTACTACCCCAGACCTGGATACTCCGGAAGGAATAGAGCGGAACAATTCTCCGATCGCCGCAGTGCGATTTATAGAACCGGCCGGATACCTAAGATTAAGAGAAGCTGCTGTGTACTACAGATTACCTTCAACTGCTCTTGAATTTTTTGGTGATACCGTTACAGGTTTAAAAATTGGTCTGTCTGGAAGAAATATTTTCACCATCACGGACTACAGTAGCTATGATCCGGAGACTTCCACCAACGGAGGAGCAGGCTTGTCTTCAGGGATAGAGGTAACTCCCTTCCCAAGTACCAAGCAGTTTTATTTTCATTTAAATGTTAACTTCTAAAAAAATAGCAATGAAAATCATACATACATATAAAATAACAGGTTTAATGGCACTCTTGGTGTTCTTCGGGGCCTTTATAACTTCCTGTTCCTTTGATGAACAGGTAGATCCAAACAGACCAAGTCTGGCAGGGGTATTAACAGATGCTTCTCAGAACCAACTAAACAACTTAGTCGTTGGAGTTGAATCAGCCATGAGAAATTCCTTAGGGATACAGACCACAGGATCTGGAACCATGGCAAGGGAATTATACCTCTTTGATGCCGATCCTAGAAACACACAAGATCTATTGGGAGCCAATGGCATTTCATTAGATAATAACTCCTTTTATTCAACAGCTCCCTGGGGAGGGAGGTATGTGTCCATTAAGAATGCAAATATTTTATTGCAGTCTCTGGATAACACCACTTCCGTTACTGATACGCAGAAGGCCGGGTATCGTGGATTCGCAAAAACCATTATAGCTTTTGAGTTGATCGAAGTATTAAAATCGTACAACAGAGCAAGGGTTGATGTGGCTGACCCCGATAATTTAGGTCCGATTTTAGAATTCAATGCGGCCCTTACAGAAGTAAGATCCTTACTAGATGAGGCATTGTCTGATCTCAATGCTGCAGGAGCAGAATTTGCTTTCCCGCTCGCCGGATTTTCAGGATTTGACGACCCTGCTACTTTTGCTGAATTTAACAGGGCCACCGCAGCAGTGGCGGCTTTATATGCCGGGGATGGTACAGGAACTTTAAATGCTTTAAGCGCCTCCTATTTTGATCTCAATGGAGATCTTACAGTAGGTCCCAAGCATGTCTATAGTTTGGATAGTGGCGATTTCACAAATGACTTGTTTAAGATCCCGGATAATAATGGAGATCAGATCATAGTACACGATTCTTTTATTGCCGATGCCGAAGCAGGCGATACCCGGGTATCATCCAAGACGCTCATAAGAGCAAATCCAACCGAACAGGACGGGTTGGCAGGAGCGTATCAGACAGGTTTATACGCTTCCAATATTTCACCCATAGATATGTTGCGCAATGAAGAGCTCGTTTTGGTATATGCCGAAGCAAATATTTTAGCCAATGACCTTACGGAAGCGGAAAACGCTATCAACGTCATCAGGAATTCAGCTTCTTTGGGGAACTATGCCGGCGCGTCAACCGTAGATGATCTAACGACGGAAATGTTAAATCAAAGAAGGTACTCTTTATGGTGTGAGAACCATCGGATGTTCGATCTGAGACGATATAATTTATCCAACACCTTGTCTATAGACCGGGCAGGAGATCAGATCTTTAACACATTGCCCATACCACTTTCGGAGAACGAATAACTAGGGAGTAGTTTCTTTAAAAGAAAAGCCGCCCAACCGGGCGGCTTTTTATGTATAGGATCAAAAACCTAGGCAGCAATTTCTGCTTTTACCTCGGTGTCATTAGAAATTTTACTTGGTCGGAAATAGAGTTTTATCCGATAGGTGATATTAAATAATACCGGAACTATGATCAGGGTTAAAAAGGTGGCGACAATAAGACCAAAGATCACTGTCCATGCCAGTGGTCCCCAAAAAATTACGTTATCTCCGCCAATATAAATCTTAGGGTCTCCTGAAGAGAAGAGTGAAAAGAAATCTATATTCAGGCCAATAGCCAGCGGAATAAGTCCAAGAACCGTGGTGACCGCTGTAAGGATCACCGGGCGAAGTCTGGCCTTACCTCCTTTAACAATTACTTCCGTAACCTGTTCAAGGGGTATCAGATCATAGTCGTCTAAGCCAAGCACAACCTTTCTGCGGTCTATAAGTATCTGCGTATAGTCTAGCAGGACCACGCCGTTATTTACCACAATTCCTGCCAGTGCTATGATGCCCATCATGGTCATCATGATCACAAAAGACCAGCCCGTTATCATCAATCCTCCAAAAACACCAATAAAGCTTAGAAATATGGCCGTCATGATGATTGCAGGTTTGGAAATACCTCCAAACTGGAAGATCAGGATTAGCATAATCAAACCAAGTCCGGAGAAGAACGCCCCAACCAGGAACTGCATTTGTTTGTTCTGTTCTTCAATCTGCCCTGTAAAATCTAGTTTCACAGTGGCCGGGAGTTCTTCAAAACTCTCCATTTCCTTCTGGATATCGGCAACGACCGCTCCAGCATCAGAAAAGCCTGGTTTTAAACCGGAATATACGGTAACAACACGCTTACCATCACGGTGCTTGATGGCGCTAAAGGATGAGGTGTTCTTTTGAGAGGCTACAGCCGAAACAGGGATTTCCTTTATCCGACCGGTAGCCTGGTCCCTGAAAATGATATTTTGATTGAACAGGGCACTTTTATCATACCTCATGTCTTCTCTAAAACGAACATTGATATCATAATCTTCTCCGTCAAGCTTATAGATACCTGCCTTTTCCCCAAAGAGGGATCTGCGTAACTGCTGGCCTACCTGCCCAACACTGACCCCTAATTCACCTGCTTTTTCCCTATCTACAATAACATTCATAGAAGGTTTACCTTTATTAACATCTATCTTCAGCTCCTCTATCCCGGCGATGTTCTTTTTATTGATAAAATTCCGAACATTCTCTGCGGTGTTGATCAATTCATCGTAGTCTTTTCCTTCGAGTTCAATGTTGATAGGGTAGCCTGAAGGAGGGCCTGCAGCATCTTTTTCCACTGAGATGGAGACACCCGGATAGATCCCTGTCAGGCTATTCTGAATATCACTCCGCAGATCTTCCGTACTTATGCCATTCCTGTATTTGAATTCGCGCATTGATAGAGTGATCTTTCCTCTATGAGGCATTTCAGCCGAAGACCCCCCATCCGTATTTGGATTTCCTGCCCCTTCCCCAACTTGTGATACGGCAGATGAGATTAGGTAATTATAACCTTTGCTTGTGTACTCAGGTTTTTCCGTAATAGCATATACTTTATCTTCTATGGTTTTGGTTAATAGATTAGTTTTTTCAATAGCAGTACCTTGAGGATACTCAATATAGACGTAAATCTCATTGGGGGTATTGTCCGGAAAAAATTCCACCTTGGTTCTGCCACTGCCCAATGAAAGGCCAAAGAGCATAAACGTACTTATTAAGAGCAGAAATGTGATTCCGGAAAACCAATATACATTTTTACCTCGCAAGGAATATTTGATCATTCGCTCATAGAAATTTTCAAAGCGGACCAGAGAGGTACTTTGAAATTTTTTGGCCCATTTTTTCAGCCCATATTTGTAGAACCAGAACAGTACAGCCGTAAGTATCATTACACTTCCAAGGCCCCGCATGGCACCTCCAAATATCAAAATCAAAATTCCGATACTACCAAGGATGGTACTTACCCGGATCAATTGACGGCGGGTTAATTCTTTATCCCCAAGTTCCATATACCTGGAGACCAACATGGAATTCATAAAAATGGCTACAAAAAGAGAAGATCCCAAAACGACGGATAGAGTGATGGGGAAATAGATCATGAATTGCCCAAAGATCCCGGGCCACAGGCCGAGGGGAACAAAAGCAGCAACCGTTGTAAGTGTTGAGATAATAATTGGAAAAGCGATCTCCCCTATACCTTTTTTGGCCGCTTCAATCCTGGACATTCCTTCCTGTTCCATTAGGCGATATACATTCTCTACCACCACAACACCATTATCTACCAACATTCCCAGCCCCATGATAAGGCCAAAAAGGATCATTGTATTCAGTGTATATCCCAGAATAGAAAGGATCATAAAAGACATAAACATGGACATGGGAATTGCAAACCCTACAAAGAGAGCGTTCCGGAAACCAAGAAAGAACATCAGCACCGTTACAACCAGGATGATTCCAAAAATGATATTATTTACGAGATCGTCTACCTGGCCAAGAGTTCGGCTCGATGAATCATTTGCAATGGTTAAGGTTAGTTCTTTAGGATAGTAATTTTCTCTTGCTTCCTCTACCAATCGCTTAATCTCGTTGGTGGCTTCAATAGTGTTTTGACCAGAACGTTTCTTTACGTCGAGCATCACCACATTGTCTCCAAATTCGCGGGCGTAGGTAGTTTTATCCTTTTCATCGAACGTAATGGTTGCGATGTCTTTTAAATAAACGGCACCGTTCTCCGACTTCACCACAAATTTATTGAGTTCTTCAGGATCTTTGATTTCACCCAGAATTCGTATGTTCCTTCGTTGATTGATCGTTTTAAGATTCCCTGCAGACATGGTCATGTTTCCATTTGCAATGGTTTGAATCACATCCTGGAAGCTTACTTTGGAGGCCATCATTTTATATACATCCACCGCTATTTCAACTTCTTTTTCCTGGGCTCCCCGGATATTTACTTCTTTGACCTGTGGCAGGTCCTCAATTTCGTCCTGGAGATACTCGGCAAAATCTTTTAGACTTTCCACCGGATAATCGCCCGTAAAATTGATATTGATGATCGGGATCTGTTCGGCCAGGTTCAGATCGAAGATATTGGGTTCTACTTTGGCACCGTTGAACAGGGGCCAGTCCTCACTTGCCTTTTCTCCGTCCACTTCATCCTTTATTTTTTGCTTTGCTGCTTCAACGGTAATTTCTTCATCGAACTCGGCAGTAATAATGCTGTAATCTTCCTGTGATGTAGAGGTGAGTTCTACGAGGTTACTCACATTTTTTATCCGATCTTCCAATGGATCGGTAATAAGTCTTTCCACATCTTCCGCTGTGTTTCCTGGATAGGGTGTACTGATATATACTTTGGTCTCTACCACTTCCGGGAAATCTTCCCTGGGAAGCGCCATATAGTAGGTATATCCCATATACAGGAAAATAGCTATCAATACATAGATAACGGATGGATTATCTATGGCCCAGGACGATAATCTGAATTCCTTATTGGCGTTTTTTTGCTGTCGGCTCATACTGGTTCTTACTTAATAATTTGAACGTCCTGATTGTCTTTTACACTTCTGGCTCCTTCCTGAATGATCAATTCACCATCAGTGAGTCCGGTGAGAATCTCTACAAACCGCTCTTGTGTTTTACCGGTAGTAACGATCCTTTTCTTGGCTGTCCCTTTCATTTCTGTGGTTGGGTTTTCGACTATGTACACGTACTGTTCACCCTCTGCATTTTCCGAGATCACACTTTGGGGCACAAGAAGCGCGTTGGGATTAGAGTAATCATTGATAGTAACACGGGCGCTTAGATTTGGCTTTATAATGCCTTTTTCATTAGGAACAGGTATTTCAACGCTAAACGAGCGGTTGTTAGGGTTGATAAAATTTCCGGTTTGGCGAACGGTGGTTCTTATTGAATCGCCTAGTACAGGAAAATAAACCTTGGCCACGCTTCCATTGGTAATGCTACCGAGATACGATTCAGGTACATCAACATTAATATACATATTAGATAGATTTACTATCCGAAAAACCTCAGAACCAGGCCCCGGGGATACTACAGTACCCTGATCTTTTATTACATCATCAATGATGCCTGTAAATGGAGCTCTTAAATTCGATTTACCTAATTGGCGTTCTGTTTGTTGCACGCTACTCATAGTGGCTTCATAATTTGTTTTTGCCTGCAGGTATTGTATTTCTGAACCAATTTTTTGTTCCCAGAGCCTCTTTTGTCTTTCATAGGTAGTTTCAGCAAGCGTGGCTTGAGCTTTTAATTGTGCGAGTTGACTGGCCATACCTCCATCATCTATAACACCCAGAATTTGTCCCTTTGTAACCCTATCGCCTTCAGTAACGTACACTCGTTGTAAGGTCCCTGCCATTTCAGGATAGATCAAAACATTTTGCTTAGTAGCTACATCCCCTTGTAATTCAAGAAAATGCTGAAAGTTTTGAGAGCTTACCTCAAAGGTGCTTACTAGGGGTAATTTGGTTTCTGCATCTAACTCTGCAATTACAGAGTCGAGAGTTTTGACTTGTTCATTCAACTCCTTAAGTTGGGCGGTGATGGCAGCCTTTTTAGACCTAAGTTCAGTGAGGTCCCCATTGGCAACAAGGGTATCTATGGATATATTCTTATCACCACCACAGGATAGCAAGAGAAGAAATAAAGTGAAGAGTTGTATACTATTTTTCATTTTGGACGCTTGTTTAAACTATTCTAATTATTGACAATTACTTCTAATTCGGTTTTGGCATTGATGACGTTGACCATTGACTGTAAATATTCTTGTTGGGCAGAATATAATTGAGTTTGTGCCTGTCTGAGGTCAAAACTGGAGGCAATGCCCTCCCTGTATTTTATCTCATTTTTCTGTTCAATTCGTTCAGCAAGATTTAAATTTTGTTGACTGGTAACATATTGTTCAATTGCCAGCAGGTAATCGCTTTTTGCTTTTTCCAGTTGTAATCGAATGCGTTCCTGAGTTTCAGTTAATTGAGTTTTTGCTTTGTCAAGAGCTATTTTGGCACGTTGAGTACTGGCACTCCGTTTAAGCGAGCTGAAGATCGGAATATTGAGATCAAAACCAAGAATGGAAGAGTTGAACCATTCTTGTTCACTTCTAAAAAAAGTAAACGAATCGCTAAAGGCCGTGGTGCCGTAATTAACAAAAGCATTTAAGGAAGGTAAAGCCCTGCTCTTAGCCAGCTTTAATTCAAAATAACGCTGTTCGTTTAGATTGGTGATCAACTTGAAATCAACATTGTTTTCTATGTTAAAAGGGGACTCTGTAATTTCAGGATCTACATTGGCACGGGTTAGATCATCTAGATTTTCAGATAATTGCGTTTGCATATCAATAGGAAGGCCCATAGAAAGGTTGAGCATCTGCAGTGTTATTTTTAGAAACCTGGTTGCGTTCCTAAGCTGATTCTCAACCACAGAATAGGTTATTTGCAATTGTTCTACACTTTCCTCTTCAGCCAAACCATTCTCGAAATATCGCTGAGTTTCGGAAAGATTCTTGCTTAAGGCCAGTAAATTGCTTTCCAATATGGCCACCGATTCTCTTGCTAATAAAACATTGCCATAGGCTTCAACCACCGCTATACGGACCTCTTGCTCTGTTTTTTCTTTATTATTCTGACTATAGCTAAGAAATGCCTTAGTAGCTTGTACCCCTACAATATAGGAACCATCGAATATTTGCTGTCTTAAGGTTGCTGTTGCTATTGCCGTTTGGGGTTGAGAAAAAATGACAGGTTCGAATTCCCCAGGTTGTCCTCCGAAGAATTCTGCGGGAATTAATGAAACGGGTTGCTTCAATTGATTTTGATAACTGATATCTGCATTAATTTGAGGCAAACCAGACGCTATAGTCTCCCATTTCTGTTTTTGGGCATCAATGATATCTCGTTCAGCATTTATGGCGCTATAATTATTCTCCAAGGCATAGGTGATTGCTTCATTAAGCGTGTACGATGCGGGTGTTTCCTGAGAAAAACCATCAAATGACGCAATACATAGGAGTAGAAATAAACGATAAGTGTTCATTTATTCGTGATTTGAGTGAATAATTTCATTTAATATTTTCCGTCCTTCCGGAGTTACGATCCCTCGGAGATGATATTCCAGGTAATCATCCATAAGTTGGGTTTGTGGAAATTCATCCTCCGGAAAAATTGTTTGATCTTTTATACTGGTAACCCCGCTAAAGTAGATCCGGGCGATAAAATTAATATTTAAGGAAGGACGATAAATACCCAGTTCCATTCCACGCTTAACATTGTCTACTACACAATTTTGCATCAGGTCAAATTGTTTCTTTCGCATTGTTTTGGATATGCGTGGATAATATTTTTGTAATTGAAACTGAGGAGAGGCTTTCTCATCTTTCAAATGCCGCATGGCAAACTTTTTGATCTCATACAATTCTTCAATTGGATTTTTTTGAAGACTACAAATAGTGTCAATTCCATCTGAGATGACTTCAAAAAGCTCTAAAGTAGAGGCCTCTACCAGTTTAGTTTTGTTTTCAAAATGTGCGTAGATCGTCTTTTTGGAAATACCCATTTCATGGGCAATATCATCCATAGTAACGCTTTTGAAACCAAGCGTCAGGAATAAATCAGTAGCTTTATTTAGAATTTTTTCTTTCACGAGTGGGCAAATATAAAACAGGAAACTTTAAAAACAATTAAAGTTTCCTACGTTTCACAATTATTTAACATATTCTTTACGTTGATGTTGAGCTGAGATTTTTAAGATCATTAGGCAGCTTGAAGTGAATTCCCCTATTTTTGAAAAAAATTTGGCATGCATTCAATTAATTACTACCAGGAGAAATTTAATGACCACCTATCTTCAAGGGTAACTTTAAAGGAACCAGCTAGTTTGTATGAACCTATGTCCTATATACTAGGGCTGGGGGGTAAGCGCCTGCGACCGGTACTTACCTTATTGGCCGCTGAACTTTTTGGAGGAAAATATGAGGACGCCTATGATGCAGCAATGGCTGTTGAATTCTTTCATAATTTTTCCCTGATTCACGATGATATTATGGACGAGGCTCCAATAAGACGCGGTAAAACAACAGTACACCAAAAATGGGATGTTAATACAGGCATCCTATCTGGAGATGCCATGCTGATTGAAGCCTACCGCTATTTAGAGCCGTATTCGGCAACTGTCTTCAAGGAGTTGACTATGCTTTTTAGTAAAACAGCCATAGAAGTATGTGAAGGACAACAATACGATGTAGACTTCGAATCTAGAGAAGATGTTGAAGTAGAGGAGTATCTTAAAATGATCGAATACAAAACCGCTGTTCTTGTTGGAGCATCTATGAAAATGGGTGCCATCATTGCCGGGGCACCTGAAGTGTCTCAGAAGCACATTTATGATTTTGGACTTAATCTGGGGATAGCTTTTCAGTTGCAGGATGATTACCTGGATGCCTTTGGTGATCCAAAGACCTTCGGGAAGCAGGTGGGAGGTGATATCATCGAAAATAAAAAGACCTATTTATACTTGAAGTCGATCGAATTGTCAGACAAGACGCAAAGCAGAGAGCTCATGGATTTGTTTTCGATACAACCCGTGAAAACTGATAGGAAGATTAAGAGGGTGAAAGAGATTTATAATCAGAGTGGTGCATCCAGAGAAACTAAAAAGGCTATAGCGCTGTATACTGAAAATGCATTTACTCATCTCGATGAGCTTACCGTTTCAGATAAGAAGAAAGAGGTATTGCGTAATTTTGGTGAAGCCCTCATGGGCAGGAAGGTATGACAGATTACCAACGCTTCTTTGTACCGGTAAGTATCCAGATCACATGACGGAAAAGTGACTTTATAAACGGGATTGGATTGGGAGCCATCATGATATAGATATCCTCATACCAACGCGTTTCTTCATCTAAGAACTTAAAGATCAGCTGAGGTCTTCGCTTTGAAAAAAGCGATTCAAATATGGAACTCCCCAAGGCATTATTTCTGTAAAGAATGTTTAATAACAATACATCATACATCCAGAATCGATTCCGTTTTTGAAAGGTAGCAAGCGGTTTGTCTTCCTTAAGATGTCGGATCAGGGCCTTACTTTTTATAGCGGTATTTCTAAAGGTATACCCTGTGCTGGGTTTGCTCCATCCACCGGCGGTACCAATGTTATAGCTATTTTGGAAATTCAGTTCCGTAAAATCAAGGCAGGTCATGGGGATACTGCCCCGTTCTTTTTCCTCAATATCAAACACTACATCTTTAAAATGAGTGTCCATATACTTCTCTATGGCGGCCTCATATTCCTCCTTAGGTAATAAGGAGACTGAAAAGAGGGTATATTCCACAAGGGCATAGGTCTGTGAGAAGGGCAGCACATACATGAATCTTGTATTCCCTTTTTGTGCCACTGAAAAATCCATAAATGTGGCCTTACCGGGATCGAAAACGGGCTCTTTGGTTCTGACGAACCAACCTATGAAATGTTGTTGTAGGATCGGATACTTTGGAGGGGTTTTTAGGCGACTTAGCATGTTCAATGACCATCTGCTGTCAAAAACCTGTTTGGCATGATAGCTGTTTTTTTCAGTACTTATTTTTACCCCTTTATTTTCTGTAGAAAGAGTCTCATTAACACCTTCCTGCCTGAAGGTTACATTGGGATATAAAGAAATTCTTTCCAAATAGTATTGATAGAATTCTATTCCCCTTATCATTTTGTAGCTATAGGGAGCTATCGGGTAGGTCTTTTTATGTTTTTTCCCTGCGAAATATATCTTATCCCATTTCTTATAGAGGATGCGGTCAAAAGGACCCGATCCTTCTTCCCAGAAACACCAGGTACGATCGTTGATGGTTTTGTCGTCTTTATCTAAAAGGAGGATTGATTTGTCTCGAAAGGCAGGGTCTTTTCCCATTCCATCGGCCATCATGAGTCCGGCTGCACCTGCACCAATAATTATGAAATCGTATTCTTTCATAGGCCTTCGCGAGGTCATAAAGGTACGCATTAAGCTATAACAAAAGTAATATCACTTTGATCACAATCGATACCTCAGGCCAAAAAATGCCCTGATACCCTGGTTGGGTCCATAGACATAAGTTGGGTCAAAGGTAAGGGCATAAGGGTTATCTGGGGTAGCCACCACTTGCCCATTGGCATTATAGGTTACATTCTTATCGAACGGGTCATTGGCTCTTGCAATAATAAAAGCTGCGTTTTTATTTGGGGTCCAGTTCAGCAAATTTTTGACCCCGCCATACACTTCAAAACCATTCCAACCTTTATAGGTAAACTGGATGTTCTGTATGCTCCAGGTGGGTGAAAATTCATCTCTTGGATCCAATTCCCCCAGCAAGGGCAAACGCATGGGACCGTAAATATTTCCGGTATAGTCCAGGGTCAGTTTCCATGGATCCACGGTATAAGATACATTCCAGGTAGCTGTAAACCGCTCCGTAAGAATTTGCCTTGTCTTCACCCCGTTTTCCTCGGTGCTAACATCCATTACCGTGGCTCCCAAAAGTATTTTAAGTCCGGTTGGTAAAGAAAGATCCAGATTTCCGCTGATACCTTTGGAAACAGAATTTCCTTCAAGGTTGCCATAGATGATCTGATTCGGATCCGTTTCATAATCGGGAAGAATGCGGTTACTGAAATAGGTATAAAAAAGAGAGGTTTCAAAATTCAGATATACCCCCTCGGAGCTAAAGACCTTTTTAAGGTAGTTGACATTGATGTTGTAGGAACGTTCCGGATCCAGAGATTCTGTAATTACTACATCCCTCGCGCCTGTAAGCGCCGCATGATCTTCAGTAAAGAGATTAACAACCCTAAATCCGGTACCCGCATTTATTCTTAGGACATCGAAATCATTTAATTTCCATTTATACGCTACTCTCGGGGTTAAGATGGTGCCATGTCTGTTATCGTAGTCTAATCTTGATCCCAATAAAAGCGAATGCTTTTCCCCTAAGGTGATCTCATCTTGGGCAAATAGACTGGGGATCCATACATTGTCTGGTATATTACCTGTAATGCCTGAGGTGGCGGGGGTATTGTCGTCGTAGTAATTATAGCGTAAAGCGGTACCAAAAAGCAGATCGTGCTTTTCCGTTTTCGGGCCCCAAGTAAGTTGCCCAAAACCTATTCTTTGTTGGGCGAGATATGGAAGCATACCATAGACCGAGTTTTGATCATGGTCCGTATAGGAAAAGGAGAACATCAAAGGAAGGTCTGTGGGCAGTTGATATTTTCCGAGCAATTCCCAACGGGTAGTATAGATGCTTTCCCCGTAGAGCAGATCCGTACCACGAAATTCTGGGGTCCACTGCATTTCACCTCCCCAACGGTCTTCGTACAAAAATCTGGCGGCAAGGGAGAATTCGCGTTGGGAGGAGCGTTGAAAATTCAATTTCTGAAAAACAGAGATCCTCTTCTGCAGGGTTACATCTGTAAAATTATCGTTGTTGTTGTCTACGGGATTGTCATAGTTAAAATAATTCAAGCCCAAAAGCAATGATGTTTTCTCTCCCAGTTCAATTTTAGATCCGATATCCAAATTGTATTCGCCCCATCCTGTTAAGAAACCATCCACTACAAGTTCTGGGGCCGCAGGCGGATGTTTGGTAATCACATTGATTAACCCGCCCACAGCTTCACTGCCATATAATGAAGAAGCAGGGCCTTTTACAATTTCTATCTGGGCAATGAGTGAATTGGGTATTCCGGAAAGTCCATATACCGTTCCCAATCCACTGACAATGGGCATACCATCTATAAGTACCAGTGTATAAGGACCTTCGAGACCGTTAATATGGATATCACCTGTATTACACACATTACAGTTAATTTGAGGGCGAACACCATTTACGTTCGAAAGGGCCTCAAATATATTGGCTGTCGGGTTTTGTTGTAAAAAAGCCGGAGAATAGACTTCTACAGGAACCGGACTTTCCAACCTGCTTACAGGTTTTAGGGTTCCGGTGACCACAATATCTTCAAGACTTTCAACTGTGGGAGTTAATGCGATATCGAGGGCAAGTATTTCATTTGCTGAAAGTGAGATGCTGGTTTGATAGTTCCTATAACCGATCGCAGTGATGAGCAATGTGTAGCGCCCCGGGGCAATATTTTCGAGTAGATAACGGCCGTCCTCCTTGCTCGAAGTTCCTTTGGAAGTATTTTTTAGGCTTATATTGACATAAGGAACCGCCTGGTCATCATCCGTAATTTTACCCATGATGGTGGCTTCCTGTGCCCGTAAGTTTAAGCTGGTTAGCATAACTGTGAAGACAAGTAGCAATAAAGCATAATCTTTACAACAGGACATTTATTAAAGATAAATAAATTTAGACAAATCTAAAAATATGTTTTTACAAATAAAAATGTATTTTTGTAGGTAAGTAAAAAGAGATGACTCAATCCGAAGAAAACTACTTAAAAGCTGTTTATCACCTGGAAGGTTCCCAGCCTGGTAAAGTAAACACCAATGCCATAGCTGCGTACATGCATACAAAACCTTCCTCCGTAACGGACATGGTAAAAAAACTATCGGAAAAGGGCCTGCTGAACTACAAGAAGTATCAGGGAGTTTCCCTTACAATGCCCGGCACAAAAAAGGCCCTGTCCATAATTCGAAAGCATAGGTTATGGGAGACGTTTCTGGTTGAAAAACTCAATTTTTCCTGGGATGAGGTGCATGAGGTTGCCGAACAGTTGGAACACATAAAAAGTGAGAAACTCATTGATCAAATAGATAGTTTTCTTGGTTTTCCAAAGGCCGATCCACACGGAGATCCTATTCCTGACAGGAACGGGGAATTGGAGGAACAAAAAACTCGTTTATTAAGTTTATTACCTGTAAATTCAACTTCGATCTGTGTAGGAGTTCGGGATACTTCGGTGTCCTTTCTCAATTACCTGGATAAGAACAATATTGCTTTGGGGGACAAGATCCATGTTTTGGAAAAAGAGGATTTTGACGACTCCATACATATACAAATCGGAGACAGGAGACACCATTTATCTAATAGAATCGCTTCTAATCTCTATATGAAATAGTCGATACCACTATGGATCAAGTCATTACATACTTCGAATCTATCAACCCTATCCTTGCAGCTTTGTATGCCACTTTGTTTACATGGGGACTTACGGCACTTGGGGCATCACTGGTATTTCTGTTTAGAACTATGAACCGTGCCGTTTTAGACGGAATGCTTGGATTTACCGGAGGCGTCATGGTTGCGGCGAGCTTTTGGAGTCTACTTGCGCCAGGGATAGAAATGAGTCCTGGTGATGGATTTGTAAAAGTGATCCCGGCTGCGATTGGATTTCTATTAGGGGCTGCCTTTATCTACGGACTAGATAAAATACTTCCACACGTTCATATCAATTTTAAAGAAACGGAAGGAATAAAAACCCCCTGGCATCGTACTACTTTATTGACATTAGCAATTACGCTGCACAATATCCCCGAAGGATTAGCTGTGGGAGTACTTTTTGGCGGAGTGGCGGCAGGCTTTGAAGGGGCTAATATTGGAGGTGCTGTAGCCCTGGCATTGGGTATTGGACTTCAAAATTTTCCGGAAGGATTTGCGGTGGCCATGCCTTTAAGAAGACAAGGCTTAACCAGGTCGAGGAGTTTCTTATACGGGCAGGCATCAGCCATTGTAGAACCTATTGCAGCTGTTTTGGGCGCATGGGCAGTTCTTACTTTTCAGCCTATTTTACCTTACGCACTTTCTTTTGCCGCCGGGGCCATGATCTTTGTTGTGGTGGAAGAGGTGATCCCGGAAACCCAGCAAGATAAATACACCGATATTGCCACCATGGGATTTATTGGCGGTTTTATCATTATGATGGCCCTCGATGTTGGCCTTGGATAATGACCATTGCTTATTCAGTCAAGAGAGGAAAAGCTCCTTTGATCAGAAAACGCGCTTCGCTATCTGCGCTTTCAAATGATTCCAGTGCCGTAAACCCATCGAACTCCTCGCCCGGCTTAAAGGTTACTTTTTCAAAGACATAGTTTGTCTCATTTTCTGAAATTAATTTTAGAGCAAAGTATGTGTTGCTTATTTCCGCGAGGGCCACGGAGGGCAATGCTTTTTTAATTGATGATGAGGTCAGGATGCGTGCATCAACGAACATACCGGTTAAGAAAGTATGCTTGTCTTCATCAATTAAATGACCATGCACTTTTATGGTCCTGTTCTTTTCAATATTAGTTCCGATCAAATATACACTAGCCTCAAATACCTCCTCTGAGACTTCAGGGATAGTAAACAATATAGCGTGTCCCTTTTGCAATTTCATAATATCCTTTTCAAAGACACTCAATTCCAGGTGAATATGGTCATTGTCCGTGATCTCGAGGATGTCATCTGAAGGGGAAACATACGTGCCTTTGGATACGTTTATTTTTGTTATACTTCCGAAAATAGGGGCATATATAGTCGCCACAGACCGTATGTCACCTTCTTCCACTTTTTCGATGGAGAAATTCAACATTTTAAGCTTTTGTTTCAGACCGTTATACAGCGCCAATTTACCCTTGTAGTCACTTTCGGCTTTTAGGAAGTTCTTTTGTGATGAGATATTTTCGGCAATGAGTTGTTTTTGACGTTCATATTCGGCCTTTAGGAATGCTAGCTGCTGACCGGTCTCAAGATAGTTTTGCTGAAGAGTCACAAACTCCGGGTTCTCAATGGTAAGTAACGACTGCCCCTTTTTAACCTCATCACCTATAAGTAATGGGGTATCTTTTATGTACCCCCCAATGAACGCGCTCACAACTGCTTTGTTCTGCGGCGGAACTTCTATAATACCTGTCGCCTTAACGGTTTCAGGGAAATCCCTTTCTTCAATTCGGCCTAACATCATGTCCCCGGACTCAAATTGTTCTTTGGATACAGTTATTTGAAGGTTACCTTTTTCACCTTCGTTCGTAGCTTCAGCTTCTTTGTTCTTGCAACCAAGTACTAAAGTCAAAATAAGTAGAGTGTATATAAAATATAGGAAGTGATTCATAGTCTTTTTGTTAAAGTGTTAAATAATTGATCTCAATGATAGACTGGTTATACTCATTAAGGCTATCGAGGTAATTCAGCATAATTTCATAAGCATTCTCAATACTTTGAATATATTGGAAGAAGTCTATTTCTCCATTTCTGAAACTACTTGAGGCCGTTTTCAGAATTTCATCTGAAAGTGTTTCCCCTTGTGTTTCATAATAATCCAACGCCTTTTTATTTTGCAGATAAGAAGCATATAGGATGGACCATTTTGTTTTAAGCTGGCTTTCATATTCAATACCTTCCTTGGCTACAGCCTCTTTTTCAATAGTAGAGGCCTTTATTTTTGAAGCATGCCCGCTAAATAGAAGTGGTATTTTTAGTCCAATTAGGTATCCGTTTACATTGCCATTAAGTTGGGCATTGGTTCCCTGAAAATATTCCAGGGCTATATCCGGGAGGAGTCGTTGTTTTTCTAATTGATTTTCAGCCTGAACCAGCATATTCCTGTTCCTGTTAAAAGCTAATTCCGGCGAAGCATCGATCTCTTGCTGTTGAAGGGACACTTTTTTCATTGGTTCTCTCAAAACATGCATTGTATCAGTTATTTGCAGGATCTGAAGAAGCATACTGTAGGATTGATCCACTTCCTTATTAGCTTTATTCTTTTGTATCTCGATCTGCCGCTGCTTAGCGGTAGCTGTTACCTTTTCCAGGTAATTGGTTTCACCCAATTCATATCTCCGTCCGGCAGCATAGTCGAATCGTTTGTACAGGCTATCTAATCGAGCGTAGATAAACTCCTTTTCTTTTTTTACCTGGTAGTCATAATAGGCTTTGGCCAATTTTTTTATAACTCCCTTTTTTTGGATTTCATAAGAAGCACTATCAAGCTGTATTTGCAATTTTTGCACTTTGCTTTGTGCCCCATAAACGGTTGGGAATAGCAGATCCTGCCTTACTCCAAATACGTCTACGGGTATGCCGTTAGTGGCTAAATTATTCTGATCATAGGTATAATAAACCTCTGTTTTATCAAAATTGAAGGCGGTCCCTTTGAGCGCTTCCGATCTTTCGAGTCTTAATTTATATGCCTGTAAACCAGCATTGTTTTTAAGTGCAAGAGGCATCATTTCTTCCAAACTCATGGGAGGAGTTTGGCCGGAAATTCCTAAAGACATTAATATGAAAAGAATTCCAAGTGTCTTCTTTTTAGAGATTCTGCCCGGTACTCTTCTATGAGAATAGGAACTATTGAACCTAGCATACAAAACTGGCAAGACCACCAAGGTTAAAAGGGTCGCAGAAACCAAACCGCCAATGACCACGGTTGCAAGTGGCCTTTGTACTTCTGCTCCGGCATTGGTAGAAACAGCCATGGGTAAAAATCCCAGGGCCGCTGCCGCTGCGGTTAATAGGACAGGTCTGAGTCGGTCTTTAGTTCCTTGTTTTATAAGCGTTTCCATGTCTGCAAATCCTTGTTTTTTTAGTTCCTTAAAATGTTCAATAAGTACTATGCCATTGAGTACCGCGATTCCAAAAAGAGCAATAAATCCTACCCCCGCTGAAATACTGAAAGGCAGACCTCTTATCCATAGCAAAAGGACCCCTCCAATAGCTGCAAGCGGGATAGCAGAATAGATCAAAAGGGCCTCTTTAACGGAATTAAAAGTAAAAAAGAGCATGATAAATATTAAAATGAGGGCTATGGGAACCGCTATTTTGAGTCGGGCTTCGGCACTTTTTAAATTTTCAAATTGCCCCCCGTAACTGATCGTATATCCTACCGGAAGTGATATATTTTCATTTATAAGCAATTGTACGTCGTCTACGACCGACTGCAGGTCACGATTCCGAACATTGATGCCCACTACAATTCTTCTCTGTGAATTATCACGGGCAATTTTGGCTGCTTCCTTCTTGTAGGTAATGTTAGCTAACTGAGCGAGTGCAATTTTTCCTCCAGAAGGGAGATCTACATACAAATTCTTGAGGTCTTCTATCCCTTTGCGCTGCTCCTTGTTTAGTCTTACCACCATATCAAACTTTCGTTCTCCCTCAAAGACACTGCCCACAATATTCCCGGAAAATCCCATGGAAATCATTTTGTTGAGATCCTCAATATTAAGGCCATAGCGCGCCAATTTAGAGCGATCGTAGGAAACGTTCATTTGTGGCAGGCCTGCGATCTTTTCAACCGTAATATCTTCTGCACCCTCAACCCCTGAAATAAGGGATTTTATTTCCTCACCTTTTTTTGTCAGGATATTCAAGTCTTCCCCAAAGATCTTAATGGCAACATCTGCCCGTACTCCGGTGATCAATTCATTGAAACGCATTTCAATAGGTTGGGTGAATTCAATATCCATTCCCGGCAATTTATCCAATGCCTTTTTAAATTTTTCTGCCAATTCATCTTTGGTGCTTGCAGAGGTCCAGGTGTGTATTGGATTCAGAATAATGATCACATCACTTTCTTCCATGGACATGGGATCCGTTGGAACTTCGGCAGCACCAATTCGGGTAACTACTTGTTTTACTTCAGGAAACTCATCCAATAGAATACTCTCAATTTTAGTGGTGATCTCAATGGTCTCGCTGAGAGACGTTCCTGTTTTTAATACTGGTTGTATGACAAAATCGCCCTCGTCCAGTGTCGGCACAAATTCACTACCTAAATTGATAAATAGGAGCACGGCAGATACCAGTAGTGCCAGAGCGGTCCCTAGAACTATTTTTCTCTTTTGAAGGGCCCAATGAAGTACAGGAGTATATCGGGCATAAAGCCAATTAATAATTCTGACAGCAATGTTTTTATCCGATTGTTGAAATGGTTTTAAAAAAATAGCTGAAACAACAGGGACATACGTCAGGCATAGAATCATGGCCCCGATGAGCGCAAAACTAAATGTTAGACCCATGGGTCTGAACATTTTCCCTTCTACACCACTCAGAGAAAGGATAGGAATAAATACGATCAGGATGATGAGTTGTCCAAAAATGGCGGAATTCATCATTTTTGTAGCCCCGTTCCGAACTATGGTATCTTTCAATTCCTTTTGAGCTTTATTTTTAAGGCTTTTAAATTGGCTGGCTCTTGTGGTGATCTCAAAGGCAATAAACTCAACAATGATAACTGCACCATCAATTATGATTCCAAAATCAATGGCTCCCAAACTCATTAGATTTGCATCTACGCCAAATATGTACATCAGGGATAATGCGAATAACAAACTTAAAGGAATCACCGAGGCAACGACCAGTCCGGATCTTAAATTCCCAAGGAGTAAAACCACTACAAAAATTACAATAAGACATCCCAGAAGCAGATTTTCCGTAACTGTGGCGGTAGTTCTTGATATTAATTCGCTTCTGTCAAGAAAGGCATTGATATAAACGCCTTCCGGTAAAGAGCCTGAAATTGAAGCTACTCTTTCTTTCACCGCTTCAATCACTTTTTTGGAATTGGCATTCTTGAGCATCATCACCTGCCCAAGCACTTTTTCACCTTCTCCGTTACCGGTAATTGCGCCAAAGCGCAGGGCATTTCCAAAGCCTACCTTTGCAAGGTCCTTTATTAAAACCGGAATACCATCTTTGTTTTTGACTACAATTTGCTCGATGTCTTTTATGGAACCTACCAGACCTTCACCCCGAATGAAATAAACCTGGCTCTCTTTTTCGATATAACCGCCTCCGGTTACACTGTTGTTCTTTTCCAGAGCGGTGAAAACATCAGCTGCTGTGATATCCATGGCGTTCAACTGCTGGGTATTAATGGCAATTTCATATTGTTTCAACTTACCACCCCAGGTATTTACTTCTACAACTCCGGGAATCCCAGAAAGTTGACGTTTAACAACCCAATCTTGTATGGTGCGCAGATCCGTTGGGGAATAACGGTCCCTGAATGCGGGTTTTACTTCCAGGGTATATTGATAGATCTCCCCCAAGCCTGTGGTTATGGGCCCCATTTCAGGGCTCCCAAATCCCTGAGGAATTTTCTCTGATGCCGATTTGATCTTTTCCGCGATCAGTTGCCGCGGTAAGTAAGTGCCCATAGCATCATCGAAGACAATGGTAACCACAGACAAACCAAATTTAGAAACAGATCGGATCTCCTGCACCCCAGGTAGGTTTACCATTTCCAACTCCACCGGATAAGTTATAAACTTTTCCATTTCCTGGGTAGACAAGCTCGTAGAAGTGGTGATCACCTGAACCTGATTATTAGTGACATCCGGAACCGCTCCAATGGGGATTTGGGTTAGGGAGAATGAACCATAACCAATGATAAATACCACAAAAACAAGTATTAGAAATTTATTCCGAATACTAAAACGAATAATATGTGAAAGCATAATTCAAAGACGTATTAAAACGAAAACTGGTCCGTTGTTACGGATTGGTCATCTGATTCGAATTCCATTAAATAGCTGGATCGTCGGGATTAGTGCTGCCTTCGCAACACCTAGAATTATGCGTATCTGGGAGGTTGAAAGACACTCGATTGATGTCCTGAGGAATCGCTTTGCAGATAAAAGAAACAATCCCCTTCTTTAGAGTAAACTTCAATTTTTTCTCTGGAAATAGTATTGGGAAACAGCACAAACGCATTCACTACCTGATGTGTACAGGAGTTATGCTGAAAAGGTAAATTTTCATGTTCTTCGTGCTCTTCTTCGTGCTTCTTATGATGGTCTTCCTTAAGTTCCCCGTAGTGTTTTGAAATGAAGACAAAGAGGTTGTCACCATATTGTTCTTTGTGGAATGTAGCATGTTCCAACAAATCATCCAACTGCACAATATCCCCAAAGCTTATATTAAAACTTTGGATCAATATGAGCAAAGCAGCTGGTATGGATAACAGTTTTATCATAATCTAGGTATATCAAATATACCATTTTTAGAAATAATCAAGCATTTTGGCTATTGCCTTCATCCTCGTCTTCTTCCTCTACTTCATATGGAATGGTTTCGATAATATACTGTAATGCCCTGATACGTGCTTCCGTCTTGCGGTCCGCTTCAATGATCACCCAGGGAGAAGTTTTCAAATTGGTGTGCTCAAACATCTTGACCTTAAACTCGGTATACAGATCCCATAGTTCTTGTGCCTTGCGGTCCACATCTGTCATTTTCCATCGTTTCAGGGGATCAGATTGAATATCCTTGAAACGCATCGCCTGCTGCTCTTTTGAAATGGAAAAGTAAAATTTTATCAAATAGATCCCGGAATCCATAATCATACTTTCGAAATTATTTACTTGTCCCATGAAACTTCGGTACTGTGCTTTGGTACAAAAGCCATTAACGGGTTCTACCACCGCCCGATTGTACCAACTTCTGTCAAAAAACACCATTTCCCCTGGCTTGGGTAATTGGTTTACATAACGTTGAAAGTACCACTGCCCCTGTTCTTCAACGGTTGGTTTAGATAGAGCCACGATACGGAAATGCCGGGGGTTGATGTGTTCTGTGATCCGGCGGATTGCCCCTCCTTTCCCGGCGGCATCCCTTCCTTCAAAAATGATGACCACCTTTTTGTTCTTAGTGATTACCCAATTCTGCAGCTTTATGATCTGGGCCTGCAAAGCATGGAATTCCTCTTCATTTTTAATTAGGCGTAACGCTTTTTCAACGTTCGTTTTTTTGTCGGTCAGAAGCAATTTCCTACCCAAGGGAGAATTGAGAAGCTCAAGGTCCTCTGTGCTTAGATCTAGTTTTGATATAGCTGTCTTATTCATAGCCTAAATATCTATTTGTTCAATTTGCCTGAAATAACGTAAGACGATGTTGGGATCGGGTAATATGGTAATTTTTGATTTATGACTGGTGGTATAGTCGAATTTTGAGAGCACAAAGCGCATACTTTCAAGTCGGGCCGTTTTTTTGTCATTGGCTCTAACAATGATCCATGGACTAAAAGTAGAATGGGTCTTTGAGAACATATGTTCTTTGTAGTAGGTATACTTGTCCCAGAGTTCCTGCCCCCTCTCATCTACCGGACTGAATTTCCATTTCTTCAGGGGATTCAATAATCTGGATTCAATCCGTTTTTTTTGTTCTTTCTTGGAGATGGAAAACCAAAACTTGATGATATGGACACCATCTTCGTACAGCATGTGTTCAAAGCCAGGAACCTGAACCATGAACTGATTATATTCCTGTGGAGTACAAAATCCCATCACTGGTTCTACCACGGCCCTGTTATACCAGCTTCTGTCAAAAAGAACGATCTCACCCGGATTTGGAAGTTCCTTAATATATCTTCTAAAATACCATTGCCCGCGTTCTACATCTGTTGGTTTGGAAAGTGCCACAACACGGGTTGAACGTGGGTTTAGATGCTCTTTGAACCGTTTTATGGCACCTCCTTTCCCCGCAGCATCCCGTCCTTCAAAAATGATAGCTACTCGTAACCCTTTTTTACTTACCCATCGCTGGAAATTCACCATTTCTATTTGCAATAGTCTCAACTCCTCTTCATAGCGCAGCATTCTAAGCGCTTTATCTATTTTAATATGCTTCTTTTCAGCAATATCGATGAGATCTTTTCTTTTTTTCGCACGTCTTAAATCTTCGAGGGTATACATGGGCAGTCCGGTCTTTAAAAAAAACAGAAGCCAATTTGGCTTTTAAATCCTATTAAAAACGATGAAATTTCGTTTGATATAAAGATACGACTTTTCGCAAAGGATTCTTGGCATTGGAAACAATTGTTTTGTCTTTAGATGCCTGCCCCACCTATATTTGAGAAACATTCTTGTATTAATCCTACCTATTGATTATGTTTAGTCCAATGATAAAAAACCTGAATATGAAACGCCTTCATCTCATCCTCTCCTTACTGATACTTTTTACCTTTTTGACCACTGAAGCTCAGAAAAAGAATTTTAATTATTTGGATGTTTTTGAACTCTCTTATGTTCTTGATCCACAGATCTCGCCTGATGGCTCTTGGATCGTATACCGCAGAATGGGATTTAATATAATGACAGATCGTGCGGAAGGAAATCTCTGGATGATCAGAAAAGATGGAAGCCAACATCAGAAGCTCACTTCGAGAGAAATGTCGGAATCTACCCCGAGATGGTCACCCTCAGGAGACAGATTGGCCTTTGTAAGTAGCACCGAAGAGGGATCAGAGATCTATATGTATTGGGTAAGTACAGGTAAGTTTGCCAGGATCTCACAGCTGCCTGCCAGTCCGTCCTCCTTAACATGGTCCCCAAAAGGGGATCAACTGGCATTTTCAATGCAGGTTCCGGAAAAACCGCCGGTCCTTGCAAAAATGCCGGAGAAACCTAAGGGAGCTCAATGGGCCGATTCGCCCAGGATCACTGATCGTTTATATCATGAAGCCGATGGGCGGGGCTATATAGCACCGGGCTTTAGACATTTATTTGTGATACCGGCAAATGGCGGGGCACCCAGACAAGTTACTCAGGGCGACTTTCAGCACGGTGGGGCAATTTCATGGTCGCCATCCGGAACAGCACTCTATTTTTCTGCCAACAGGAACGAAGATTGGGAGTATGATTTTAGAAATAGCGAGATCTATGTTGTCAATATTCTAAATGGAGATATCAAACAACTCACTACACGGCAGGGACCAGACAGAGGTCCGGCCATATCTCCTGATGGGAAGACCCTGGCCTATACAGGCTATGAAGACAAAGTTCAGGCCTACCAGGTCAGACAGTTAGAGATTATGGACCATACTGGCGGGAATAAGAAGCGCCTTAGTGTATCCTTAGACAGGGATGTAGATGATTTTCAATGGGATGCAAAAGGAAACGGCCTTTATTTTATGTATGATGACAAGGGCAATACAAAGATTGCGCATATTGGCTTAAACGGGGTGGTAAAGGACCTTGCGAGAGATGTAGGGGGTACTTCAATAGGAAGACCATACGGAGGCGGCTCTTTTAGTGTTGCAAACAATGGCACCATTGCGTTTACCCAAACCAGACCGGAATATCCTGCAGAACTGGCAGTCTATGATCCAAAGAAAGGGACTACCACAAAGATCACCAGCCTGAACAAGGCTCTTATGGATTATAGAGATCTGGGGAAAGTGGAGGAGATCTGGTATACCTCATCCTACGACCAGAGGGACCTGCAAGGATGGGTTGTATATCCTCCGGGATATGATGCAACTAAAAAATATCCTTTCTTAGTAGAGAATCATGGCGGCCCTATTTCCAATTATGGGGACCGATTTACGGCAGAGATCCAGCTTTATGCCTCCGACGGATATATCGTTTTTTATCCGAATGCGAGAGGAAGCACAAGTTATGGAGAGGAGTTTGGTAACTTGTTGTATAACAACTATCCGGGTCAGGACTATGATGATGTAATGGATGGGGTAGATTATTGCATTGCCAAAGGAATCGCACATGAAGATCAGTTATTTGTAACCGGAGGTAGTGCAGGAGGTATTATGACCGCCTGGATCATTGGAAAGAACAATAGATTTGAAGCGGCAGTGGTGGCGAAACCAGTGATGAACTGGATAAGTAAAACTTTGGTGGCAGATAATTATTTTGGGTACGCCAATTCTCGTTACCCTGGGCAACCCTGGGAAAATTTTGAGGGCTATTGGAAATTTTCCCCTTTATCCCTTGTTGGAAATATTGAAACACCCGCGATGGTCATGGTGGGAATGGACGATCTAAGAACACCTCCCAGCGAAGCTAAACAATTGTATCACGCGTTAAAATTGCGCAAAATAGAAACGGTTCTTGTTGAGATCCCCGGCGCCAGTCATGGAATAGCCAACAAACCCAGTAACCTGATCACCAAAGTGGCGCATACCTTGGCATGGCTCAACAAATATCGCACTACAAAGGCAGAATAGGTGAATCGAAAGAAAAGACATTGGCTATGGAATTCAGTGATCGTACTAACTGTATTGCTCTGTCTGTCTGCTTTTATCCTGCATTTCCAGACCTGGACCCGTCAGGAAACAGATAGGGTCTATTTGATCTCAGGGTTTTATTCCACGGAGATCCTTTACTCAGACATTGAAAAAGTGGGGATGGTGCCCAAGATCCCTGAAATGGAAAGAATAAGTGGCTTTTCAGTGTGGGCAATTGAAAAAGGAATATTTCGGGATACACTTGAGGGTTTGGAAGGAATACGTGTATATGTGGATGATCTCAATCAACCAAAAATAAAATTAGATCGCAAGGAAAAATCACCGATCTATTTTAATTTTAAAGATTCTTTAAAAAGCAAAGAATATTTGGAGCTATTTCGGGAGAAAATAAAGGAGAATATGCCAGATTAGAAAATGAAAGAGAGATAAAAGGTCTGACAAAATTACTGTTCAAACTTTATGTAAATATTTTACCAGGATTCATATACGTTTGTAAGTAAAACTGAGTTTTAGGAGAACACTTTTTGATTATTGTTTATGAAAAATATATTTCTTATTCTATTCTTCCTACCATTCATCGGGTTGGCACAGAACAAACTTACTGTAGAAGTGAAGGGTGTTCGCTCTTCAAAGGAACTGTCAAAATAGCAGTGTATAACCGGGAAGACCGGTTTTTAAAAGTAAAAAGTGTATTTCGTTCAAATAGTGCTAGTACCAATGAAGGGCTTACTGAAGTACTAATAGATGATCTTCCCAACGGAGAATATGCCCTTGCCGTATTTCACGATGAGAATAGCAACCATGAACTTGATACTAACTGGTTAGGTATTCCCAAGAAACCCGTAGGGTTTTCTAATGCACGGTTAAAGACGTTTAGGCCTCCAAGTTTTAAGGAATGTTCCTTTGAGATGATCTCCGATAAAGCTGTTTTTGGTAGAATTGTAGATTATTTAATCTTTACTATCCTTATAACCTTCTGGTCGCATCCATCGTACCGGTGGCGCGGGCTCTTTTTTCATGATAAATTCCTGGGTCTTCAATAATCGAAGTGCTTCTTCCACACTTTTTTCCAATTGCGGATCATGACCTTCGAGCACTTTTTTAGGATCCTGGATCACTTCAATATCCGGAGCAATTCCTTCCCCTTCTACGGCCCATTGTCCATCCACATCATAAAATCCACCTCTGGGCGCTACCATCCGGCCGCCATCTATAAATCGAGGGGTATCCCAGGTTCCCACTAAGCCGCCCCATGTTCGTGTCCCAACCAGTGGACCTATTTTCTTTGCTTTAAACATATAGGGTAAGAGATCACCGCCCGAGCCCGCGCGTTCATTGATGATCATTACCTTGGGCCCCCAGATTCCTGCGATAGGAGTTGTCCACGGTCTGTTATCATTGGTTTTACTATTAAAATACCCCAACAATTCCCTATCCATAATATCGATCATGTAATCTGCTGCAGAACCTCCTCCATTATTCCGCTCATCAATGATCACCCCTTTTTTGTCCTGTTGTGAGAAATAATAGCGGTTAAAGTATTCAAAGCCTCTGCCACTTGTATTAGGAACATATACATACGCCAATTTTCCTTTCGATAATTCATCTACTTTTTTTCTGTTACCTTCAATCCAATCCATGGTCCGCAGTTGGTATTCATTTTGCACGGGTTTAATGAGAATTTCCCTTGCCTTACTGATATCGGTGGTAGTGCCTATGGATAATTTGGTTTCTCTATTGGCAGTTTGTTCGAGCAGGCTGAAAGGGTTCATATCTGCCTGTAGGGGGTTGCCATTAATGGCAAGAAGGTAATCTCCTTCTTTTACATTGATCCCCGGAAGGTGCAGTGGTGCCTCCAAATCCGAATTCCATATTTCACCGGAATATATCTTACGTATCTGATAATACCCATTGCTTTTTTGCAAATCACATCCTAGCAAGCCAACAGGAACATTTTCTATATCAGGAAAGTCGCCACCAGAAACATAAGAATGACCAATAGATACTTCGCCACTCATAATATCCACTACATAGTTAAGATCGGTCCTGTGACGAACATGATCTATCCAGGGTGCATACCATTCATAAATAAGATCCCAGGGCGCGCCGTGTACATTATCTACATAAAGAAAATCGCGCATAAAGCGCCATCCTTCTTTAAAAATCTGGTGGTATTCTGCCTGAGGATCAACGAGCATTTTTAGGTTTGTATCTAATTTCCCATCGCTATTTTTAAAACTTCCCTCGGCCTCAGAAATAAACCATGCCCCATTTTGTTGAATAAGTATATTTTTCCTGTCTGCCGATGGAATGAACTGGGCAATTTTATCGCCAAATTCCTCTGCCTTCATTTTTTCTACATCATATGAATGTATAGTAAGGTTGGGTTGATTAGGGATGCTTTCAGCAACAAACAGTTTGTGCTTCGGCCCCTTCGCCAGACCTATATAATTGCGCGCTTCTAGTTTTAAAGGGATGATACGATTGTAAATATCCTCAGCATCTATTTTAACAACCACTTTTTTATCCGACTCTTCTTCGGTGGCCTCTTTCTTGTCTTTCCTCTTCTTGGCCGGAGCGGTAGCGGCTTTCACTTCCTCTTCATCGGAAGTCGGTAAATTGGGTGCTTTACCATTTGCCGCCAATACTATGGCGTACAAGCTTCGGGTCACCTCCGGATCATAGGAACTCATATCCAACCAGCCAGACTGCAGGCCATAATTTGTGGAGGCAAGTAAATATAAATATGCTCCATCTTCATCCCATACCGGACTAATAGCATCTGCCATTCCATCTGTGAGTTGAAGTTCCTGTTTCGTTTTTACGTTATATGTAAAAATGGCTTTAAAATGACTATTTAATTGTTTTGGGTAAGCGATCCATTGACTGTCCGGTGACCAAACAGGATTCATCGTTCTGTTGGGATGCGCATACCTGTCTGTGGCTACCTTCTGCGCATCTCCTGTAGATAGTGCCAGGATCCATACGTTGTAGTCTGTATCAGAATATGCGATATAGTTTCCGTCCGGGGACCAGTCTGGCTGAAAGTAAAATGTCGGATTTGGAAGCGGATAACTTTTGATTTTCCGACCCTCCTGATCTGATACCATCAATTGATATTCTCCGCTAGTGTCTGAGAACCATGCTATTTTATCACCTTTTGGAGACCATACGGGCGACCTGTCTGCGGCCCCGGGTGAGTTTGTCAGATTGCGATAAGTGCCATGTTCCTTTGGTACACTAAAAATATCGCCCCTATATTCAAACAAGGCTCTTTTTCCCGTAGGAGAAATGGTGGCATTGGTGAGTTGACTGCCCGAAACAGATTCCCACCGAGGTCTGGCAAAATTCATGTCACCTTTTACCTCGATCATTATCTGTTGGGTTGTGTTATCTGCCGGATTTAGTAGGTGGAGATATCCGCCTTGTTCGTACACTATACTCCCGGGCCCCGAATCAAGACTCTTTACATCAAATTTTTTGTGAAATGTATGTTGCTTTTCTTCTCCGCTTACCGGGTCATAAGACCAAATATTGCTGGCCAGATCGCGTTCTGAAAGGTAAAAGACCTTGTCCCCGTACCATACCGGATCCAAATGCCGTTCTTTTGTTGGTTGAGGGGTCCTTGTAAGTTCTCCGGTGGCCAGTTCAACGATCCAAATAGGCATGGCCTGGCCACCCCTGTAATTTCTCCATTCAGGGTCCCAAAAGGTAATAGGCGTATAGGCCACAAATTTTCCATCAGGTGAGATCTCACCATAAGCGGCACGTGGTATGCCGATAGTCTCAGGAAGACCTCCTTCAGGAGATACCGTAAATAATTTATTTGTTTGAGTAGGTCTGGCTTCCCTTCCTGATCTGAAAAGGACCTTTCCATCTTGTGTCCAACCTTGCACTACGTCTGATCCTGGGTGCCAGGTGAGTCTTTTGGGTTCACTACCTTCAGATGCAATCACATATACATCGCTATTGCCGTCATATTCCGCCGTAAAAGCGATCCACTTTCCATCGTTCGAAAAATGGGGTGCAAATTCATAGCCTTCATTACTGGTAAGTCGTTCAGCACTTCCCCCCGAGATAGGTACTTTCCACAAATCATCGGCGTAAACAAAGACAATATCTGTAGACGAGACGGTAGGCTGTCTCAGGAGTTGTGTTCCTTGTCCGGAAACCAGGCATGTCAGTAATAACAGAAAAAGTGAATGTAGTCTTTTCATCAGATATATTTTATCTGCTGAAAGTAGAAAAAAATGATTAAGTGGCCAACCCCGATAATGGAAGAAGTAGGAGGGTAAATTTCCTTTTGGATATTAGTTTAGAAGGGATGAAAACAATTAATACGTAATGATCTTTATCACTCCTTTTGCCCCCCGGGAACCGTATTCAGAAGCATCAGATCCTGTAAGAACAATGATCTCTTTCACATTGGTATTATCGACAAGCTGATCGATATCGCGAAAGGAGCTTCCTACGATATAGCCATTCAGTACATAAAGAGGTTCTGAAGACCCGATACTGGCACCGGGCTGAGTGGACTCGTTATAGAGCGAATTACTTGTTTTATTGATTACAGGAACCCCATTGCTGACTATGACCCCTGGCATTTGACGAATGCGGTTCAACAAGGAAATGGTTACCCTGTTCTTTGATTGTAAAGATTGATCTAAGGAAACGTTATCTGGAGTCGAGGTGTTTTTCGAAGGCCCACATGCAGAAAGCACCATACAAAGGCAAAGAAGCAGATAAATTTTCATAAGTGGGGGAATTATATTTACGGTAAAGATACAATTTTAACAGTTGCGAAATTTAAGATGATAGCGAATACGAGGCATATAACTATCTTTAACAAAAAGGAAGAAATGATTTTATTGGTTCAGGCAGTAGGAGCTTTATTTGGCTTACTGGCAGTAATATTTGGGGCATTTGGCGCGCATGCGTTAAAAAAGACCCTTACAGAAGATCAACTAAGGAGTTTTGAGATTGGCGTAAAATATCAGATGTACCACGCTATTCTATTGATAGTCCTTGGGTTTAATCTTGGCTTTTCATCTCCGCTGGAAAGTTATATAGCCTATTGCTTTATGCTGGGTGTATTCCTGTTTTCCTTTAGTATTTACGGGCTTAGTATTAGTGCTTCAAAAGGAGCAAAATGGAAGTGGTTGGGCCCCGTTACACCTTTAGGGGGATTGTTACTGGCCGCAGGATGGACCTTGTTATTATATTCTTTTATAGACCATATAATTTGATCTTAATGACATCCACAGTCGTCCTGGCCGCAGGCAGCTGATGATGATTTCTTACCAGACGACAGTCTTTTTGGCAAAAGAAATTTCTTTACCAAATACCCGAGGGCAATAGCGAGGGTGAGGTACACTAAAAGCAGTTGAAAACTCATTGTTTTATTTTAATAATTGATATGCAATCAATGCTACAAGATACGCAAAAGTGCTCATAATTATCAATTGAGCTAGCGGCCATTTCCAGCTGTTTGTTTCTCTTTTTACTACGGCCAGCGTACTCATGCATTGCATGGCAAAGGCATAGAACAATAATAAGGAGATCCCGGAAGCTAAATTAAATAAGGGTTCATCCGTATCAGCATTAACTTCAGCGGCCATCCGATTTTTAATTGTTTCTTCTTCATCATTTCCTACGCTGTAAATGGTAGCCAGTGTTCCAACAAAGACCTCTCTGGCTGCAAACGAAGTTAGAACGGCAATGCCGATTTTCCAATCGTATCCAAGGGGCTTTACAATTGGTTCAATGGCTTTCCCAAGAAATCCGATATATGAATTCTCCAGCTTGTATCCTGCGACCTCCTGTTTTACCGCGCGTTCTTCCAGGGAAATACGATGTTGTTGCAGAGAATCTTGTATTTGATTTGGTTTTAAAGAAGGAGAATCTTTTAATTCATCTTCATATATCATTAATTTTTGTGCAATATCGTCCTTATTAAATTCGGTAAACCCTTCCTCTGATATCCTTTGTTTTACAATCGTATCTGCTTTATCAAATCGATCTGAAAATCCATTCGATCCCAAAAACCACAAAACGATGGAGATAGCAAGGATAATTTTACCTGCACCATAGACAAAGCTTTTTGTTTTTTCGATGACCGTATAGCCAACATTTTTTAGCAATGGCAATTTATAATTGGGCATTTCAATTACAAAGAAGCTATGACTTTTTATCTTTAGTATTTTGTGAAGTATCATAGCCGAGAAAATGGCCGCCAGAAATCCTATGAGATACAGCAGCATGAGGGTCAGTGCCTGATAGCCCAGCCCCATGATTCGACCTTCAGGAATAACCAATGAAATGATAATAAGATACACCGGAAGTCGCGCAGAACAAGTTGTAAATGGGGTTACCAAAATTGTGATGAGTCGTTCTTTCCAGTTTTCAATATTTCTGGTTGCCATTACTGCGGGGATGGCACAGGCTGTGCCTGAGATTAGCGGCACGACACTTTTACCGCTTAGCCCAAAGGGTCTCATTACTCTGTCCATCAGGAAAACCACCCTGCTCATATAGCCAGATTCTTCCAGTAAGGCAATAAAGAGAAACAGAAAAGCGATCTGAGGAATAAAGATCACAATTCCGCCTATCCCGGCCAGGATACCTTCGGCAATTAAATTTGTAAAAACACCAGGGGGTAATGTATTTTTAACCCATTCACTTGCTGAGGCAAAAAACTCGTCAATAAAGTCCATAGGGTAACTGCTCCAGTCATAAATAGCCTGAAAAATGGTTAACAGGATTATAAAGAAAATTAGGTAGCCAAATATCTTATGTGTAAGCACTTTGTCTAATCTGGCTCTGAAACCCTTGGCCACCTTTAGGTCTACTTTGTAACTTTCTTTCAGGATCCCATTGATAAACTGGTATCTCAGTATAGTTTCTTTCTGTTGAAGTCTTTTTAATTCAGATTTTGACTTCGTACTGAACGAGCTTGCGTCCTGTATCTGCTTTTTTTCAATCGGCATAAAGTTCACATCCTGGGTGATCACCAACCATAGTTTGTACATGTCTTCATTTGGGAAGGTACGTTTTAAGCGATCAAAATAATCCGGAGCAATGACCGTCGTATCTACATTGGGTTTTACAGAGAGGTTCTTATAGTCGGCAATCAGCTCCTTGATCTTTTCGATTCCCGTATTCTTCCGCGTACTGACCAATGCGATCCTGGTATTTAACTTCTGTTCCATTAAGGGGATATCGAGTGTAATACCTTTACGCGGCATGCGGTCTGCCATATTGATCACAAGGATGGTTGGGATCTTCAGATCTTTGATCTGGGTGAAGAGGAGTAAATTTCGTTTTAAATTTTCTACATCACTAATAACAACGGCAACATCGGGGAAGTCTTTGTCATTTCTGTTAAGGAGTAATTCTACGACGACACTTTCGTCAAGGGAGGTCGTATTTAGGCTGTAGGTGCCGGGAAGATCAAGAATATGTGCTTTTACGCCTCTCGGCAGTTTACATATGCCCTCTTTTTTCTCCACAGTAATGCCAGGATAGTTTCCTACTTTTTGCTTGAGGCCGGTAAGTTCATTGAATACGGAGGTCTTTCCGGTATTTGGATTTCCTATCAGTGCTACGTTGATACTCTTACTCATGGTAATTACACGTCTTCTATAATATCTAAGGCGATCAACCGGGCGGTAGATCTCCGAATGGCGATATGGGAGCCGTTAACATTGATATACACAGGATCTTTAAATGGGGCGATTTGTACTATTTCTATTTCATTTCCAGGCAAGCAACCTAATTCCAGGAGTTTAATGGGCAATACGCCATCCGCAAATTCACGGATGATCCCTCTTTGTCCAATTTTAAGATCTATGACGGTAACGCTCAATTTTTATTTAGATTGATTTTAAGTAAGGACAAAAATAACAGAAAAAAAATAGAATAAGGGTGGATATTTGGATTAAAATAGCACCTGGTTTAAACGGGATACAGGAGAGAACTATCTGCGGTCATATGGGTTCTGAACTACCTTTGGTAAGAAGCCTTAAGGATGGCTAGGTCTTTTAGAAGTTCTTCTATTTCCTCAGGATTGGTACCGTCATAGGTGCCGCGAATCCTTTTTTCCTTATCGATCAGCATAAAATTCTCAGTGTGTATCATATCGTATGGTCCCCCGTCACCATCTGTCTTTACGGCCAGATATGATTTTCTGGCAAGCTCATAGATCTGTTTCTTATCGCCGGTGACCAGGTTCCATTTTAGATCGATCACTCCTTTTTCAAGGGCATATTTTTTTAATTGGGGTACTGAATCTATTTCCGGAGTTACTGAATGACTTAATAACAACACCTCGTCATCGTTCAGTATCTTATTCTGGATAAGGGCCATATTCTCCGTCATGATCGGACAAATAGTAGGGCAGGTGGTAAAGAAGAAATCGGCTATATAGATCTTATCCTCGTAATCTTTCTGTGTAATGGTCCGTCCATTCTGATTTACAAGGGTAAAATCGGCCACAGTATGGTATTTCTTTACATATTGAAGGGAGGAATCCACTAGTTCCGGATTAAAATCAGCCGGTTGATATACAGGCAGCATCTTTTTTGGTTGAAGCGCCCGGTAAAAGAGAAAGACAATGACCATAGATAGCCCAAGTAGCACTAGCCCAAGCAACCTAAACTTTTTAAAGAAGTCTCGCATCCGTATTTTTTACAAAGGTACACCAGCCGCCTCTTGCAATCAAAAAATGCAGGCGGAGATCCCTGCTAAATCTTTCTTAAAAATCCGATGCCATCAGGAGTTTCTTTTTTTAAGACCCCTTAAAAGTGTACTTTTGTGCGATTAATTTTAGAACGCGTCAATGAGTCCGATACTTATTCAGGTCATACAATTCTTTATGAGCCTTTCCCTGCTGATTGTTTTACATGAGTTGGGCCATTTTATTCCTGCTAAAATATTTAAGACACGGGTAGAAAAATTCTATCTGTTTTTTGATATCAAGTATTCCCTATTTAAAAAGAAAATCGGGGAGACGGTCTATGGTATTGGCTGGTTGCCTTTGGGGGGCTATGTAAAGATATCGGGGATGATCGATGAGAGTATGGATACGGATCAGATGTCCGAAGAACCAAAGCCATGGGAATTCAGGAGCAAACCTTCATGGCAACGACTTATCATTATGTTGGGAGGCGTTACGGTGAACTTTATTTTAGCGGTGATCATTTATATAGGGCTTGCTTGGAGCTATGGAGATCAGTTTATTTCGAATGCTAGCTTAAAGAATGGTGTTCATGTGAACGAGCAGACCATTGGAGATAAGATTGGAATACAAACGGGCGATAAGATCATTTCAGTTGATGGAAACAAGATCGAAGATTTTGATAAGATCTTTTTAGAATTGGTAAACGGGAATCAATTTACTGTTGAAAGGGATGGACGGGAAATTACTCAGGAGATTCCGGTCGACTTTATTTCAGTACTGCTTGAGGATGAGGAGAATATTAGGTTTTTAAGTCCCCGTGTCCCATTTGTAATAGGTGCGATTCCGGATGACTCAAAAAATAAGGATTCCGGGTTACAGGTTAAGGATGAAGTTGTGGGGATCGGCGGCTCTGAAATTACTTACTTTGATGAGGCCAAACCATTATTGGAACAATATAAGAACCAAAATGTAGAATTGACGGTTGAGCGAGAAGGTAGTGGCTTACTTCAGATACCTGTTGTGATTACAGATTCGGCCACCATAGGTGTAGGATTGGGAGGCATGAGTTGGGAGGACCTGGAAAACAGGGATTTTCTAAAGGTTGAGACAAGAAAATATTCCTTTTTGGAATCCATTCCAGCGGGTATTGATAAAGGGGTGACCACGCTTACCAGCTATGTAAAGCAATTAAAGAAAATATTTAATCCTGAAACGGGGGCCTATAAAGGTGTTGGTGGTTTTGCTGCTATCGGGAATATGTTTCCGGATACCTGGAACTGGGCAGCTTTCTGGTCTACCACGGCACTAATCTCAATTATTCTGGCCTTTATGAACATCCTGCCTATCCCGGCTTTAGATGGCGGACATGTCATGTTCCTGCTATATGAGATGGTTACCGGGAGAAAGCCCAGTGACAAATTTCTGGAATACGCTCAAATGACAGGTTTCTTCCTTTTAATAGCGCTCCTATTGTTTGCTAATGGGAACGACATTTATAAAATGATTTTTAAATAGAAAATAGTGGGTAACTGTTGGGGGATTTGAAAGAAACCGCTATATTTGCCACCTCAAAATTAGAGAAATTTTCCTCCTTAGCTCAGTTGGTTAGAGCATCTGACTGTTAATCAGAGGGTCCTTGGTTCGAGCCCAAGAGGAGGAGCGAAAGCGATGCCAAGCCATTCACGCAAGTGAGTGGCTTTTTTGTGAAAATACTTGGGTGAGAAGTCTATCCCGCCACAGGCGGGAAGCCCAAGAGGAGGAGCGAAAGCGATGCCAAGCCATTCACGCAAGTGAGTGGCTTTTTTGTGAAAATACTTGGGTGAGAAGTCTATCCCGCTACAGGCGGGAAGCCCAAGAGGAGGAGCGAAAGCGATGCCAAGCCATTCACGCAAGTGAGTGGCTTTTTTCGTGAAAATATTTGGGTGAGAAGTCTATCCCGCCACAGGCGGGAAGCCCAAGAGGAGGAGCGAAAGCGATGCCAAGCCATTCACGCAAGTGAGTGGCTTTTTTCGTGAAAATATTTGGGTGAGAAGTCTATCCCGCCACAGGCGGGAAGTCCAAGAGAAGGAGCAACTTATAATGATAAAACAGTTATACCATTATAGTATAGCCGTTTTTTTTATTTTTATAAAAATATAACTCTTATGAAATACATACTATTTGCCCTATTTTTATTTGTTTCTATTAACAACTTTGCTCAGAATACAGACTACAATTTGAACTCTTATTTGGATGAAGGATTCAAAGCTCCCAACACAAATTATATGGGAGAAGCATGGCTTAACGCGCTGATTCGAGCAGATGAAATGCTGCCTTATAATCTTACCAAAGCAACCTTCAAAGCCAACTCTACATTGAATTGGCATAAGCATACTGATCAACAAGTATTGATAATTGTTTCAGGGCAAGGATATTATCAAGAAAAAGGCAAGCAACCCATTGTAATTAAAGAAGGTGATATTTTAAAATGCACTGCCAATACAGAACATTGGCACTCTTCTTCAAAGGATCAAGACGTAACTTATTTAGCGATTTATAAGGGTGAAACCGAATGGACTAATGTTCTGACTCGGGAGGCTTATGATGAAGTGGCGCTGCTATTAACTGATAATTAGAAACCTGAAGACTATTTTGTTTAATCTTAATTAACTAAGGTCACAAATAGATTTACTTGTGCTGCAACTTTAAATAATAGGGGGAGCCTTAAACGCCACCATTTAGGTGGCGTTTTTATATTGGGGAATTGGCGGGAAGCTTGTCCTGAGCGAAGACGAAGAAATCCTGCTTGCTGGTTTACTTACCAAAGGTAAACTGGTAAGCCCAAGAAGCGGAGCTTTGAAATCAGGTGGTTTCTAAAATAACTTCTTTATATGATGACTTGCTTTTTTGACATAATGTCCTTTCTGTTTTTCCAAATTTTTATCAAATTCCAAGTTTATCCGTAATTTTCCTACTAGTTTGGATCAGCTTGTATTATCAATTCCATTCGAACTTAATAACTTAGCGATATTTTATATGTGTCCTAAGCCAAATACTACTATTGAATAAGAACTAAATTGTTTGTTTACCTCTTAAACCGCCGATATACGTAATCCGAACTGAGATGTGTGATTAATGATTTTGAGTATCCGATCTAATTAAAACGTCCAGCAATGAAACAGAAGTTTTATTTATTAATTATTGTGTTGTGTATAGTGACTAGCATCTCGGCACAAATCACGGATTCAAAACGAATGATATTGGCCTGGGACTGCTCATTCTCGATGGAAAATCGGGAGGTCGAAAGCGACTTTAAGTTTTTGGACAATTATTTCGGTCGGAACCCCGACCTCACTGTAAGCCTGGTGCTGTTCGCGAACAAATTATTTGAAAACAGGGAGTTCAAAATAGTTGGGGGCGACTGGCGGGCCATAAGGAAGAAACTCGAAAACGTAGCCTACGACGGCGCCACCAATTATAAAGCGGTTGAAAACCAAATATCGCTGGTTCACGATGAATTGCTGCTCTTCACCGACGGAGCACAGACCTTGGGTACGGGGATACCTGATTTCGGCATAAAGACCTTTATCATCAATAGCAACCCCTATAAAGAACAAAACGACCTGAATGCCCTGCTGGTCGTGAACAAGGGCCGTTTATTCGATTATGGCCGCCCCATCTTTTCGGAGAAGGCAGCACAGTTCGCCGATTCTAAGGACCATGGGGTTGCTCCCAAAGCGGTTGCACAAAGCCAGGATTCGGTACCCATCGGAACGGGAGTACAGCTCGATGAGGTCGTGGTGAGCGAAAACAGACGGGTCGAGAACCCGGTCGAATCAGTGAATATAGGGAATGGGGAAGTAGACAAGAATCGCTTAGGGGTAGCCGTTCAAAGTATCGGCGACGAGCAGATTTCGCCCATAACTACGGATGTGTCTAATGCCGTACAGGGCAAATTTTCGGGGGTCCAAATAGGAACGAGGGCGAGCAACTGGGGTGCCGAAGCAGATATCAGCAAGGTGACCATGCGTACCAACAATTCAATGATACTCAATAATTATGGGCTCATTGTAATCGACGGAGTGCCGCAGCAACAGGCCGACTCCTCAAAGAAGGCACTTTTAAATTCCACACCACAACCCGGTTTTGGATTTATAGATCCCGAAAACATCGCCGACATCACCGTCCTAAAAGGTATGGCGGCGACCACGCGGTATGGCACCCTGGGCGCCAATGGGGTCATACTTATCACCACCAAAACGGCCAAAGGGGGGAAGGCCCCAAACCGACCCGTGGATCGTGCCCGCTTGACCAACAACATCTATGAGGGTGATCTGCCCCCGAAAGAAAACCAACCAATACCTTCCTATATAAAGGAACTGCAGTCGAGTGCGAATATAAGCCTTGCCTATACGAAGTACCTTGGCCAGCGGATGGATTATTTGTCCTCACCCGGCTATTTTATTGATGCCTATGACTATTTTAAAGGGATAGATGTCGACAAGGCTAATAGGATCTTATCGAACATTGTTGAGCTCAATGCAAATAATGTTCCGCTCTTGCGGATCTTGGCCTATAAATATGAGGTCGAAGGCGAGTTTGCGGACGCCTTTAAAATCAACGAGAAGATCTTGGAACTCGACGAACGCAGTGTACAGGCCAAGTTCGATATGGCCATTAGTGCCGAGGACACCAAAAAATATGGCCTGGCCTATGCGCAACTTACTGAGCTGGTTCAAAATAATGATGCTTTGGGGATTGATTATAGTGCTATGAAGAAACCGGTAACTAATGAATTGCGCAAACTCTTGAATACCAAAGGGGCCAATATCAGTATCACCGATAGGGACAAACCATATGCCAATCCGGTGCATTTCGATGCTCGCATCCTGATTATGTGGAGCAAGGGCAATGCCGAATTCGAATTGCAGATTATCAATCCCGACAAGCGGTTTTTTACCTGGGAACATTCGGAATTGGGCGATCCTCAACGCTATTTGACGGATGTTAAGAATGATACGAATACCGAGGAGTTTCAACTCATTGGAGCCGAAAAAGGTGATTGGTATATCAAAGTGAACGACTTGCGGCAATATGCGCACCTGGACCCCGTGTATTTAAAATGCATCGTGTTTTATGACTTCGGGTTGCCAGCACAGCGAAAGGTAGTTCAAATGGTCCCACTGACCCCGGATGTGGAAAACGGATCTTTTTTTAAGATACAACTTTGAGGTAAAAGTATGGGGCGGGCAATTTAAGGGAGTTTCTACCAAAATTATAAACAAATAAACATGAAATATCCCTGCTTCACCCTCGTTTCTTGCATGTTGGCCAATCTTGTTTTTGTCCAGCAACAGTTTAAACCATACTCAATCCTACAATTCTGATTAAGGGTATCATCTCAGTGAAACAAACCATGGATAGGTGGTAACCGAGACAATGTTTTAAAGCAGGTTGAATGGGGCATTTGTGATTCACAAACGGAAACCTGTTTAGCGGATTTTATAAGTCTGCTCGATCGAATAGTCCGGATGGGGTTGAAAAAAGAAAAAGAAGTCATCGTAAGGGTGTTTACTGAAAAAGTAATGACCAAGCCAGTAAAAAACTGGAAGTGTTGGAGCCTATATCTTTTAAGGTTTGAGAACGGAGATAGACTATTTTGGCACTTTGCTTTTTGCCCAGAGTTAGGCCCAGGGATGCGGAGCCTAGGAGGTTAGACCTTTCATCATCGTTCGAAAGCCTATTTACGCGCGAAGTGCCCCCTATTCCATATCCACTGCTAATGGACGCCCATACGCCCTTCCTAAAGCGTTTTATTAGATGCGCCTGTGCTGCAACAAGCGGATTTTGTCTTTTCGAACCATCATTAAAAAAATTATCGTTCTTGGTAAAAAAATACACGGACGCATCCAGTTCAACTGACCATAGACCCCAATTATGGGCGACACCAATCTGCGGCCTGAAAATAAATTGATTAAGGCCCAGGTTGATGAGTTTGTCTTCAGAATATTGGCCCAAAGGTACATTTACTGCTAAGGATACTCCAAGCGTGGTATAGGTGGTATGGTCTTTCAGATATTCCAGCAATTCTTTAGGCGCCAAAGCCGGAGGACCTATTAAATGGTAGGAAAAACGTAGCTTGGGGTCTGCAAGTCCTGTCCGCACAACACTTGTGGGGACCCCTTGTAAAAGTCCTTCCCAGCGGGCATTGCTAAAAGGTATAAATACATCAATCCTGGCAAATTTTTTACCTAAGCGAAATGGCTTTACATAAGTGGCAACAAGCGTATGTGCTGTTACACTTGCATCCTCTGCTTGCAAGAGGGGGTCAAAGAAGACATCTCCAAAGGTATATCCATATCCAAAACCTACCGCATTAATACCCATGGGCAAATTGGTCCACCGCCTGGGCTCAATATCCTGAGCCTTTGTAAAAGAAGTAACAAAAATTAATACAAAGGGAAGTAGTAGTGATGTATAACCACTATATTCAGTGCCTGGATTCATGTAGATATTCGGAAGTTTCATTTATCAGGGGTATTATAAAAATACCCCGTTCATGGTATAACCTAAGGTGGTATCACAATAAAATAGGATTTCTGTATAAGAACTAAGATTGATTTTTAACAATCAAATCCAATCAAAAATATTAAAAAAATACCATTTAGAGGCATCCTTTATAACTGGTATAAAGTAATTAAAGGAAACAGAAACTTTGTATAAGCAATTTTGTTACAGGGTAATTATAGGTTTAGATAGCTGAAGGATCCGGTTTTATTCCTACTTAGACATTTCAGAGTAAAATACGATCCTTTTTTTCCAAATCCTTAAAATATCTTGGGAATTAATCTTTAACTTGGTATCTTACTTAACTAATTTAAAAACTATTCACAATGAAGTTAATAACCAGCGAAATAAACCATTATTGGGTTCACTTTCAATCAGGAGGAGCCGATCAGAGTAAAGTATACCCGCGTACCCTTGTTAAATGCTATCACGATGAGGATTTTGTTGTACAGATAAACTTCTATCCTGATGGAAAAAGTGTTCCGGTTAATTCGTACGACAAAAGGAATAAATTAGTATACCTGCGTTATCCCTTGTCTATGTATCCGAATGTAATTGACCTTTTGAGAAATGAAAAACCGATTTACTTCAGCTATTCTGAAAATTTGAAAATTGGCTATGTGCGAACAGGGAAGGAACCTATTGGCGAAGGACCTACGGATGCTGATTTTTAAGACTAAGTTTTCAATGGATCTACATTTCTATTAAATATAGAACATACAGTGAATCATAACCCCAAAGCCATCCACGAAAGTTGATGGCTTTTTTTCATCCTCTATGTTTGTTTCCTGTTCTTGGAAGGGTGCTTATTTCCGTTTAAAAAAAATTTAAACCTCACAAAAAATAGATCATAAAATGAAACTAACTCTTATCCTCCTTGTGACATTAGTAGCAGGAAATTCCTGGTCTCAGGTAGCTCCATCCTCTGAGCTTTTTATAAGCTTACAAAAGCAGGATAGCATTTTATTCGAAAAGGGATTTAATCAATGTGATCTTATTTCCCTTGATAAAATGATCTCCGAGGAGTTGAGATTTTATCACGACCAAAGCGGCATCCAGAATAGGAAGGTTTTTTTTGAAAACGTTGAAAAATATATTTGTTCGAATCCTCAACAAAAACCAATCAGGAGACTAAAAGAAGAAAGTTTAGTGGTTTTTCCACTATATGATAATGGCCAACTCTATGGAGCAATTCAACATGGGGTGCACGATTTCTATATCAGGGAAGAAGGGAAAGAAGACAGATGGACGAGTACCGCAAAATTTACACACGTATGGATCCTGGAGGAAGGTATTTTTAGACTAAGAGAGGCATTGAGTTATGATCATAAGGAGCCTCAGGGTTAGCAATTCTGACATGTATACATAACATTTGGCTACTGCAAGATTAGTTTTGTACTTTAGGAATTGGGGTTTGTAATTTTGAGGAGTATGTATTTAGTCTCATATAAAATACTTTCTAACAAATTGGACAGCGTATGAAAACTATGACCTGTAAAGACCTGGGAGGTGCATGTGACCTACAATTTAGTGCCAACACATTTGAAGAAATCGCCGAAATGAGTAAGAAACATGCGATGGAAATGTTTCAAAAAGGGGATAAGCCCCATCTTAAGGCCATGCAGAAGATGCAGGCATTAATGATTTCCCCGGGAGCTATGGAAGCTTGGTTCAATACCAAACGAAAGGAATTTGAGGCGCTCGACTGATTGTTCATCAAATTCCCTTAGCCACTATGTATCTGTCCTTAAAGTTCTTTATTCTTCGATAAAAGGGATTTGGAATTTCACCTGACGGAAATAAACCCTTGTTTATCCATTTTTCAAAATCCCAATACTCTCTACCACTACTTTAGCCATTCAAAATTTATGGAAGCTATGAATTTTAAGATCAATTTAATTGAGATGGCGCGATTCGGTATTTGCTTAGGGATCGCATGGATAGGGTGGATGTGCACCTTTCATACAGGGTCGGTTTTTTAAAGACAAACGTACATCGCAGATACAGGATAGTGCTAAAAATCGCCCGGAGGGCGATTTTTTTATTTAAGAATAGTTCGTAAAAAAAAAGAGCTACATTCTCAATGCAGCTCTTTTATAAAAAAATTCAGATCTAATCTATTCCCTGTCCAATAATATAGGGCGCTCCCATAGCCTTTAGCTCATTCTCTAATTGAGGGATGGTGGTATTCGCCATGGTTCTGATCTCCGTATATAAAGAAGCCATCATGGTCCTGGCTATCTCCAGATTCTGCATATGCAAAGGTGTTGGACCGTAAGTAGTAGACATCCCACGTCGTGCAACACTTAAATGGATCTCCAACAGTAGGAGGGTTGCGTTCCCCAATCTCATCCCGAGATTTATTCCCTTCAAGCTTTTCTTCAAAAGAAAAGAATTGCTGCTTTAGGTCGTGTAGCCTGGTTACCATGTTCCCTGGTGCTGCAGGGTCCTGCTCAAAGCCAGCTTGCATGGCCTTTACTTTGTCCATACTATCATTCAGGACATCGGAGATTTTACTTTCCTGTGTTGCTACTTCGTTATATGCACTTATATAGGTATTGTACTCCTCATACGAAACTCCTTTTAAAGTGCTTTCAAATAAAGGTGTTACCTTAAAACTGATAGGGCCATCTAGCTGAGTTACCACACCATCTACTTCTTTGGAAAGCGAAGCCGTATAGGTCCCCGGCATAGCCATAGGACCAGAATTCCACCATGAGTTTCCGCCACCACCAGATTGACCTGGTCTAATGGCCCTTGTGCTTGGATGTCTCAGATCCCAGGCAACCCTGTTCAGACCTTTTTTAGTGCTACCCTCAACATTGCGGATCACATTATTGTTTGCGTCCCGTATGGTGATCCAGATCTTTGGATCTTCCTGTCTGCGTTCCTCTTCAAGGGCATCCCACCCCGCAAAGGGAATGGAGGCATTTCGTTTTTCCAATGCTTTCTCATTTTCTTTTCTATCCTTTGTTTTAGTGCTCATTTCATTGGCCAGTGAATAAGTGAATAGGGCCCCAAAATCTGGATTCTTTGCAAAGTAATAATCAGCCCCTGTGTTGCCTACCACGCTTTTAGGTACATACCAGTCGGCCTCCCTGGTTGAATACAAACTACCTTCTTTATTTAAAGTGGACTCGGTTATTTCACGCAGGGCACTATAGTCATCCAGGACAAAAAAGCCACGCCCGAAGGAGGCCCCAACGAGGTCATTCTCCTCTTTTTGGATTACCAGATCCCGAAATGAAATGGTTGGTGCTCCCGGTACCTTATGCCAGTTTACGCCTCCATTCATGGAAGTAAAAATTCCTTTTTCCGTACCTGCAAATAATAAATCCTTATTTACATGATCCTGAACAAGGCGCCAAATAATGGTATTAGCCGGAAGATCTCCTTTTATGGAACGCCAGCTGGACCCTTTGTCAGAACTTTTAAATAAGTAGGTAGAAAAATCCCCTTCTTTATGGTTATCTAACGCTACATAGACCGTATTTTCATCAAATAGATCGGCTTTTATATCATTGACAAAAGAGCGAGATGGCAAGCCCATACTGGAAACAGCGATCCTGCGCCAATTGCTGCCATCATCTGTACTAACCTGTATATATCCATCATCCGTACCGGCATATAAAACACCTGCCTTTACAGGCGATTCTGAGAGGGAGGTAATAGTATTATAATTAGACATGGCACCCACGTCCCAGGCATTATCCCAGCTTTGTTGTTTTCCCATGATTGGGAGGGTAATACGTTCTTCATTCCGGGTAAGATCACCCGAAATGGGTGTCCAGCTATTGCCTCTGTCTTCCGATTTCCATACCCGGTAAGAAGCAAAATAGAGCCTGGAAGCTTTATGTGGACTCACTAAAATAGGGGCATCCCAATTGAAACGTTCAAATGGTTCCCCGGCTCTTGGTTGAGGCTGAATAAACACACGATCCCCGGTGATAAGGTCTACACGGTGTAAGCCACCCTGTTGGGTTTCCGCGTAAATGATGTGATTGTACTCTGGGTCCGTGGCCGATTGATGTCCGTCTGCTCCCAAAGTCTTATACCAATGTGCATTGCGTATTCCTTCCTGTTCATCGGTTCGCGAAGGGCCTCCCGCAGATCCGTTGTCCTGGGTACCACCGAAGATGTGGTAAAAAGGTTTTTGATTATTCACTGCTACTTTGTAGAATTGGGTAAGCGGTAAATTTTTGATATATCGCCATGTTTGTGCCAGGTCAAAGCTTTCGTAAATGCCTGCATCGGTACCGACTAAAAGATAATCAGGATCATCTGCCCTGAAAGCGATGGCATGATTGTCTGAGTGCTTGTCTTCTTCCTCTAATTGCTCAAATGTTTTGCCTCCGTCATTGGAAGTTAGTATGCGAACATTCATCAAATATAAACGGTCAAACGCATGTGGGCTTGCGTACAATTCCTGATAGTAATGCGGACCCGTACCCCCGGATACCGTATTCGACATTTTTTTCCAGGAAGAACCCCTGTCCTCAGAGCGGTAGACCGCACCTTTGGTTCTGTCTAATTCAATAGCGGCATACAACACATCGGGTTGCTGAGGCGAAATCGCAATTCCAATTTTCCCCAAATTAGATTTTGGTAAGCCGGCACTTAGTTTTTCCCAGGTTTCACCTCCGTCTTCTGAGCGGTGCAAACCAGAATCTGGTCCACCACCCATCAGGGCAGCTACCGTGCGGTGTCTTTGCCAAGTGGCAGCATACAGCCTATCCGGGTTCCTTGGATCCATCATTATATCCGTAACACCGGTCCATTCATTACCTTTTAAAACATTCTTCCAACTTTTTCCTCCATCAATCGATTTGAATAATCCTCGTTCTCCCCCTTTGCTCCAAAGTGGTCCCTGAGAGGCAACCCAGATAACATCGGGATTTGTAGGATGCACTATTATCTCTGAGATATGCTCAGAAGTTTTCAAGCCCATATTTTCCCAACTATTACCACCATCCTTGCTTTTATAGACTCCATCACCATAAGCCACATGTCTGCCACCTACATTTTCACCGGTCCCTACCCAAATAGTTGAAGGATTGTTGGGATCTATGGTAAGGCAGCCTATTGAATAGGATACTTCCTTGTCAAATAATGGGGTCCAGGTGGTACCTGAATTTTCTGTTTTCCATACCCCGCCGGAGCCTACGGCTACGTACCATACGCTAGGATCATCCGGATGGATCACAATATCTGCAATACGTCCCGAGAGAAAGGCAGGCCCTACATTTCGTAATTGAAGTCCGGCTAAAGAAAGTTTGTCTTCTTTAGCGTTATCGGTTGTGCTACTATTTCTGTTTCGCTGTGAATATCCTAAAGAAGTTAGAATACATAGGAGTGCTAGTAAATAAAATTTTCTCATATAGGTGTTTTTAAAGTTAACAGTGGATTCCAAAAAATAACTGGACTCCCGAAAATACGATATTTCTAATAAATTTTATGAACTTCCTGAATTGAAACAAAAAGTGCAGGCGAACCTTATCAGACTTTGAGTTCCTTATATCGATAGGTCTCAAAGGATGCCGGGAATATTGCATACATTTAATGCTATAAAAGTTAGCAGATATGGAAAAAGGCTTTAAAAAGGGGAGCTGTATGCTGTTATTGCTCCTGTTGTGTAATCCAGCAAAGCGTATTTGCACAAACGGAGCTTAAATTCAATGCGGCCTCTGCCTTACTGCTGATGCCCAATGTTGGGATAGAGGTTCCTATTTCAAATAAGTTTAGTTTTCAATTAGATGTATCAGGGTCCTTCTGGGATTCTTTTAACGGCAAGCCATTGCAATTTACTCAGGTTTTTGGTGAGGTTCGTTATTATGGGAAAGATAACATAGAGGGCTTTTTTTTTGGGGGAAATGTGGGCTTTGGAATGTTCAACCTTACTAAATATGGTTATGATGAAGACACCTACCAATCTGGTCGCAATTATTATATAGGGGCCAGTATTGGCTATAAGAAAAGGCTATCTGACAGATGGGCCCTGGAACTCTTTGTGGGTGGCGGAACTTCTCAGGCTACATACAGGGCGTATAGTCAGGAGACCAGAATGCGCGTAGATATTCCATTAGATGAGGATCGAAATTTTAATAAAAGTGGGGAATGGATCCCCTACAGAGGAGGAGTAATGCTTGTTTACAGACTTCTATGATGCTCATTTTTCAAAATAAAATCAAGTGCATAAAAAATAGGCGATATATTGAGAATTTGAGAAAATATCCTGAAATAGGTAAAAAGCTTCTTGAAAAGTATTCCTAAATTTGCGTCCCGCTAATTGGCCTCATAGTTCAACGGATAGAATAGAAGTTTCCTAAACTTTAGATCCAGGTTCGATTCCTGGTGAGGCTACTTTTTCAAGTTCAAATGAAATCAAATTAGTACAAAACTAATTGATTTACAGCGATTTATATTTTTTTGATTTAAAATGAACTCATATAATATCGTTTATAAGAGTTCACAAATCGTCAACATTTTTTTTATTAATGTTTTGTATCTTAATGCTGTTTATTTCAAGCTTTAGGATAAACGATTTACCAGTGATTTGACTTTCGTCCTTAACTAAGTTCAACTTAAAGATGAATGTCATGCGCACTACTTCCACATTTTCTATCCTTTTTTGGGTATACCTCAAAAGAATTAAGAACAACCAAGCTCCCCTTTACGCAAGGATAACCGTAGATGGAAAAAAACTCAATATTAGCCTTAAGCGAAGAATCGATACGAGACTTTGGAACGCCAACAAGCAAAGAATAAAAGGTAACAGCCAAACGGCCAGGGATCTTAATCAGTACCTCGAATGAAGTACATTCCGAATTATTTCAATGTTACCATGAATTAAGGGCCGATGATAGACGTATTACCCCACAAGCCATAAAATCAAAATTCCTTGGGGACGACAATGTGAGAATTTACACCTTACGGGATATCATAGCGTACCACAACGCCAAAATATTCCAAAAACTGCACCGGAATACATCCCGACTGTACCTGACCAGTCAAAACTATATCCTGCTATTTGTAAAAAAAGAATACAAGAGAGAGGACATGGAACTTGTGGAACTCGACTACCGTTTTATCCTGAGTTTTGAAAATTTTCTTCGGAGCCATAAACCCAGGCACTATCAGAAGCAAATAGGTAACAATGCCGTAATGAAACATATACAGCGATTGCGCAAGATGATCACCCTTGCTTACCATATGGAATGGATTAGACAACGATCCCTTTCCGTAAATTCAAACAAAAATTAATCCCAACCCATAGAGGGTATCTGACGGCCAAAGAACTGGAAAGACTAGAAGAATTGGCTATTAATTCAAGGCGATTAAATACAGTGAGGGATTTGTTCGTATTTAGCTGCTACACAGGAATCAGCTATACTGATATAATGTTATTGACCAAGGAGAGTTTGGTATTGGGTATGGATACGTATTGGATCGTTACCAAAAGGCAAAAGAACGGAAATCCGGTCAAAATTCCGTTGCTAAAAAAAGCACTGGATTTGATCAAACGCTACATGACCGATAAACGATCTCTGGTCAACAATACCTTGTTTCCCAGGATTTCCAACCAAAAAATGAATGCCTATTTAAAAGAAATAGCACCACTGGCAGGGATTCAAAAGAACCTTACCTTTCATATGGCAAGACATACGTTTGCAACCACGGTTACCCTGACGAATGGCGTGCCCATTGAAACCATTTCCAAGATGCTAGGGCATACAAGGTTGGCCACCACACAAATTTACGCTAAGGTGGTGGAAAGAAAAGTATATGACGATATGCAAATGTTGCGAGAGAAATTGGAACATAAAAGTGATTTAGGTACGCCACAATTGTTGGGATAATATAAATTGGCACGTAAGGATTCCAAAGATGAATTAGGTAGGGCGATTACAATATTTGATCTGTTAAATTTTTTGACCCCCACAACTCACCATTATTTTTCCCTCAAAATCACCCCCCATAAAAGGATGGGGTGTTTTGATGGGGAAAATTATACTTTTTAAGTTTTGTTTGTTTTGCTCATTGAATTCGAAAAGTACTCTGTGAGGGGAAAAACAAATTTGCCGCAAATTTTTGCCTGTTTCTAGGGGTTTCGAAGCCATTTGCCGCAAAAATTAGTTTCCCTAAAAGTAAATATTTCAACAACCTACCCTTTAAAATACTGGTAAACAACGTTTTATACGTAAATGAAATACTGCAACACCGCGCAAGCGTGTTGCCCTCTTGCTATTCCCTCTTCGTTTTGAAAATTTGCTTTGTTCAAGGCATCGGAAAACTCAATAGGTCATTTTAGCTGCAATGAAATTGCAGCATCTTGAAACTTAACTTTCTGCAATTCTGCACAAAAATGTTTGGAAAGAGTATTACCCTCAAACACTTATCTATTGATAATCAACCTTGCATTGGTCTTCAATTTGTGCGAATCGTGATTTGCATGAAAAGGTCAATCTATTGCCCAACGTTAAATGGTCTGAGAATTATCAAATGTATTTTGTGCCCAACACAAAAGAGAATATCCAATTGATATATAAAGTGTTCAAAGGTGTAGCTTGGATCAATGGGAACTACTTTTTTCATAATAAACCACTTGCTAACAAAACAGGCAACACCAATTTTAATCGAGAAGACCATTCAAAATTTAGCAGCCAAGCTCGACTTTGCCCTGATGATTATCTGGAAAAGTTAGAGCTTAAGAAATATGCCCCTAATACGGCAAGAATTTATATCTCTTGTTTTGAGGCATTCATGCGCTTTTATCCAGATGCCCCATTGGATAACATAGACGAAAACGATATTCGTAAATACCTGCTATTTTTAATTCGAAAAGGTTGCTCAGATTCCTATGTCAATCAAGCCATAAACAGTATCAAATTTTACTATGAGATTGTTTGTGGTATGCCGAATCGGTTTTATTCTATTGAGCGCCCGAGAAAATCCAAAAAACTTCCGGAGGTACTTTCCATTATGGAAGTTCAAAGTTTACTGGCTGAAATCAGTAATGTAAAACACCGATGTATAGTTGGTTTACTCTATAGTTCAGGTTTACGACGATCGGAAGTACTGGCTTTAAGACCAGAGGACATAGATAGTAAGCGCATGCTTGTTAGGGTCAACCAAGGAAAGGGTAAAAAAGATCGGTACACCATTTTAAGTGCTACATTATTAAAAGAATTACGTATCTATTACAAAAGATATCAACCGAAGACCTTTCTTTTTGAAAGCCCTAATGGAAAAGCGTATTCTCCTACAAGTGTGGTCAACATTGTAAGTCGTGCGGCTTTAAGGGCAGGAATTACTAGGAGAGTGACTCCCCATATGCTACGTCATAGCTTTGCAACTCATTTGTTAGATAAAGGAACAGATTTGCGAAAGATCCAGGTTCTTTTAGGTCATAACTCAAGTAAAACAACCGAGATTTATACACATGTTGCAGAAAATTCCTTCAAGGATATAGATGATTTGCTATCTTAGCTATAAGTGATATATAGTGCATAATGCACTATATTCAATTGTTAGCAGCAATAAAAATTGAATTCTTATTAATATAAAATTTGAAGTATTTTTACCTAGAACAAATAGCTAAGAAGTATGAAAAGACTATTCCTTGTGGTTTTGAGTTCTGTTCTTATTACAGGATTCATAGAGTCAGCAAATGAGCCACAACCAGAAATATCCAAAGCATCCTTTCGGTATTGTTTGAATTACACAAAAGTCAAAGTTTAAATTATCAATGAAAACTCAAGACAGTATAAAAAAAGCGGCCGATCTATTGATAAAGGCTCGCTTTGAAAATAAGTTGATATCCTTACCGAATGAACTACGTCCAATTAGTATAGAAGAAGGGTACCAAATACAGGATGCAATCATTGAGGAAATTGGCGTTCAGCAGTGCGGTTGGAAAGTTGCTATTACCAATGATGAATTGATGCTAAAAGCACATGTCGATGAACCGATTTCAGGCCCTTTATTCGAAAAATGGATTAGCCCTACACCTAATATCATAAAGCATGGTCTGCCTTCGCTAGTCGGATTTGAATTTGAGTTTGCCTTTACCATGGGAAAAGACTTATGCGACAAAGGGGTGGATTACACCCCGGAGGAGGTTAAAAATGCCGTTGCTACATTGCACCCCGCCATCGAAATTATAGGTGCACGGTATAACGATTTTCCTAAAGGGCTAGGAGTCCAAGATATCATAGCCGACCATTGCAACAATTACAGTTTTGTCTATGGTAAAGCGGTGCCAGAATGGGAAAAACTCAACTTAGCTGACTGTGAAGTCGTAGCACTATTTGACAACCGAGAAATTGATCGAAATACAGGAGCAAATGTTTTGGGGACACCACTCAACTCGCTTACCTGGTTAGTCAATCACTTAATCAATCGTGGTCATCACGTAAAAGCTGGAGACTGGATAACCACAGGTGCTGCAATAGGACCATTGCCCAAAAGCCCAAGCGTCAAAGTAATTGCTGATTTTGGCGATTTGGGTAAGGTGTATGTGGAATATGAAAATTAAAGATGAATAATCAACATACGTAAGACAAAAAACACATCACGAATCAATAATAATTAAAAACAATAATACATTTTGTTTAACAAATTATTGTTTTAGTTAAACAAATTATATATATTGTCAAAACGTTATAAACTCATTAAAAAAATTAATTATGAAAAAATTACTTACGTTATTACTGCTCACATCTGGTCTCATCAGTGTGTTTGCTCAAGAAAAGATAGACAAATCAGGGAATTCTAATCAGGAATTTGACATTGTTATATTAAACGGCCGTGTCATGGACCCGGAGACCTTGTTTGACGATATCGCCAATGTTGGTATTAAAGACGGTAGAATCGCCACCATTACAAAGCAGCAAATTAAAGGAAAAGAAACCATCAATGCCAAAGGGCATGTTGTATCGCCAGGCTTTATTGACACGCATTATCACACTACAGATTTATTCGGTGCAAAGTTAGGCGTTGCTGATGGCATCACTACGGCCATGGATTTGGAACACGGTGCCACGCGGATTGGTGAGTGGTATGATAACATGGCAAAACGGGGTGCGCAAGTGAACTACGGCTCATGTATGATCATGGTTGGCGCCCGCATGTTAGTTCACGATTCTGAGGTCGAATATAACGAACCCTTAGATCTGACAAATCTTCTTGGCTACATTAATAAGACCGCAAAAGACGGTACGCAGGGCTGGTCTGTTACCCGCAGTAATGTGGATCAGATGAACGAGATAATGAAACTTCTAGATGATGGTTTAAGAGAAGGGGCGATTGGTATTGGTGTAGGTGCCGCTTATATGGCACGTGGTTTAACAACTTATGAGCAGTTTGAAGCACAACGAGTTGCCTCTCGTTACGGACGTCTTACCTCTGTACACAACCGCTTTCACCTGAGTTCCGAGACACCTTCTGAAGCACAGATAGGTTTTGATGAGGTTTTCGCCAATGCGCTCATACTTAATGCCCCACTTTTGTTGTGTCATGATAACGACTATGGATGGTGGGAGCATCAAGAAAAACTACAAATGGCGAGAGCACAAGGGCACAATATGTGGGGAGAGTACTATCCCTTTACTGCGGGTCAGACCGGGATTTCCGCTGACTACCTTCGTCCGGAAATTTGGGAAGACAACTATGGATATAAATACGAAGAAACCATCTATGATCCAATATTAGATAAGTATCTATCCAAGGACGAATTTCTCGATTTTTCTAAAAAAGAACCAGGCAGGTCTGTTGTCGTTTTCTTTCCTGCACGTAAAGAGTGGCTACCTTATTGGACAAAAGTACCTGGTATGACTGTAGCTTCTGATGCATTTCCTTCTTTTGATAAAGACGGAAAAGTTTGGCCATGGGATACTGATGTTACGAAATTTGCTGGACATCCGCGCGTAGCATCTACGTATTCTACCACGCTATCGTTAGCTCGAGAGGCAGGCGTGCCATTGATGTTTACTCTACGTCAGCTTACCTATCTTTCAGCGAAATATCTAGGTGCTACCGGACTTAAAGCAATGGATGAACGGGGCCGTATGCAGGTAGGCATGGTCGCAGATGTAACCATTTTTGACCCAGAAAATGTAGAACCACGTTCTACCTACAAAGTGGGTGAAAATGGTTTGCCACCTGTAGGTATTCCCTATGTTATTGTAAATGGGACTATTGTTGTCCGCAATTCTAAGGTGGAGGAAGTTTTTCCAGGACAACCCATTCGCTTCCCCGTAGAGGCACAGGGACGCTTTGAACCAGTTGACGTTAACGGTTGGACAGGTAAGCACACCATAAATGTACCACCCGTTATCCATGCCGAAGAAGACAACCCCGTCTTTAAGCACGAAGAAAAGAAACAATAACTTTTAAACAGGTAACCAAGCATTAAAAAATGATTAGTTACTAATACAGATGAAAATGAAAAAAATAATTTTATTCCTATTTATTGTGGCACTGACTTTAAATAGTTGTGAGCAATCTGTAGAAACAAAAGCAACAGACCCTAGTCAAGAATTTGACCTGGTCATTCTTAATGGTCGGGTAATGGATCCTGAAACCGAATATGACGCCATTTCGAATGTTGGTGTCTTAGATGGCAAGATAGCGATAATTACTAATAAAGAAATAAAAGGTAAAAAAACCATTGATGCCACCAATCATGTGGTGTCACCCGGTTTTATAGATAATCACTTTCATGCATTGGATGGCCTTTCCGTAAAAATGGCTGCCCTGGATGGTGTAACTACAGGTATGGATCTTGAGATAGGTTCCATTTTCGTAGATGAATGGTATAAAGCAAAAGAAGGTGCCTGGCCTTTAAACTATGGTACGGGCGTTAGTCATGAAGGTATTCGCATGATGGTGCACGATCCCGAAGTAGAGCTTCCCAAATGGGCAGATGCTCCTATATTGTTAGGTAAATTAAGAGCCGATGGTTGTGCTGATGGTATCTGCGGATGGCAGGATACAGAAAGCAATTTAGAACAGCTTAACCAACTTATGAAGTTGTTAGATGAAGGTCAGCAGCAAGGTGCTATTGGTTTTAATTCCACAGTTGGCTACATGGTTAAAGGGGTAAGTACTCTTGAAATGTATAAATTACAAGAGGTAGCAGGCAAGTGGGGCCGAGTTTCAACGGCTCACGTAAGATTTCATGCCAACCCTATTAACCCTCAAGCTCCTTTGGGAACTTCGGAAATTCTTGCGAATGCTCTAGTCTTAAATGCACCTCTAACAATATTGCACGATAACGATTTTGGTTGGCAGGAGAATGAGGACAAACTACAAAAAGCCAGAGCCAATGGACATAATGTATGGTCAGAATACTATCCATATTCAGCTGCTTCTACTTCTATTTCTGCTGCTTTTTTTGAGCCGGATTTCTTTAAAAATGTTTATGGTATGACTTATGAAAAGAATATGTATGATCCCATTGCTGACAAATTCCTTACAGAAGAGGAATTTCAGGCAACAAAAAAGAAAGATCCAGGAAGGTTAGTAGTGGTCTACAACCTGAATAGAAAAGAATGGATTCCGCAATGGCTAAAAATGCCTCATATGTTGGTTGCAGCTGATGCTATATACTCCGGTTTAGGTGTTGACTCATGGGATCGACCTTTTGAAGACTATCAGGGACACCCCAGAACAGCAGGTACCAGAGCCAAAGTGTTAAAGCTTGGTAGAGAAAATGGGGTGCCGCTTATGTTCACCCTTAAACAAGCTTCATACTGGCCGGCCAAGCACCTTGGTGACTGCGGTCTGGAAGCTATGCAGGTAAGAGGAAGAATGCAAGAAGGCATGGTGGCTGATATCACCATTTTTGATCCTAAAACAGTAGCAGATAATGCTACCTACAAACAAGGAGAACAAGGATTACCATCGTCAGGGATCCCTTATGTAATTGTCAATGGGCAGCTAGTAGTTGAGAATTCTGAGTTTAAGAAAGTTTGGGCGGGTCAACCTATACGTTATCCTATTAGTACTGAGTCAAAGTACGAAGAACTGACTGCCGAAAATTGGTTTGCAACACATTCAGCTGCACATCTTTATATTGATGATTGTAAGGGACACGATCATACTAATCAATAAACAATAACTTTTAAACACGTAACCAAGCATTAAAAAATGATTAATTACTAATACAAATGAAAATGAAAAAAATAATTTTATCCCTATGTATTGTAGCACTGACTTTAAATAGTTGTGAGCAATCTGCAGAAACAAAAGCAACAGACCCTAGTCAAGAATTTGACCTGGTCATTCTTAACGGCCGTGTCATAGATCCCGAAACTAACTTTGATGCCGTGCAAAATGTTGGTATTAAAGATGGAGAAATAGCCATCATTACTACAGATGACATTAATGGTAAAGAAACCATTGACGCTTCTAATCAAGTAGTTTCACCAGGATTTATTGATATTCATGCCCACGGTCAAAACATTGGAGATTACCGTATGCAGGCCATGCAAGGTGTGACTACCATGCTGGAGTTAGAATCTGGGGTTTTACCTGTAGGCCCTTGGTACGAGAGTCAAGCAGCTAAAAAATTACCGTTAAACTACGGTACGGCATCAGGGTGGACCTATGCGAGAATAGCCACTTTTTCAGATACCGAGCCCGAAGCCACGGTTGCCTATTTTCAGAATGCTCAAAAAGATTTGGATTGGAAGATGAATATCGCTACTCCTGATCAAGAGGAGAAAATTTTGGGCTATGTAGAAGAAGGGTTAAATGAAGGAGCACTAGGTATAGGTATTAATGCGGGTTATGCCCCAGGTTACGGGCAAAAAGAATACTATGCTTTGGCGAAAATGGCTGTAAAACATGATGTAGCAACCTATACGCATGTACGTTATGCAAGCAATATGGAGCCTAAAAGTTCTTACGAAGCTGTTAAGGAACTTATTTCAAATGCAGCCTTAACAGGTGCGCATATGCATTTATGCCATATTAATAGTACCTCTTTAAAAGACATTGAAGCCATTATTCCTTTGGTAGATGATGCTTTAGCACAAGATATCAATATCACCGTAGGGGCATATCCTTGGGGAGCTGCAAGCACGGTGATTGGCGCAGCTATGTTTTCTGGAGAAGGCTGGCGTGAGCGTATGGGGAGTACGGCAAATAATTTTCAGTTG
>CAVUUZ010000001.1:0-146683 GCA_963744855.1 uncultured Flavobacteriaceae bacterium | reverse complement strand
TATATTTTTTGAAGTCAGGTCTATCCGGGTATACACCTTCGTTCCGTTAAAGTCACGGATCACCAATACGTTATCCCGCACACCGCGCAGGGTAAGATCACCTGCAAGTCCCAATGCTTCCAGAATGGTGATCTGTTCCCCATTGACAGGATAGGTCCCAGGACGGATACCTGCCCTAAAATCGTCACCGTAAAATTTCGCAGACGTATGTTAATAATAGGATCCTTTAAATATTCAGATAGCCTGCTGCGCAATAAGATTCTCAATTCGTCGGGAGACAACCCTTCTATTTTCAGCTTACCTATGACCGGAAAATCGATCATTCCTCCGTCTACAAGGTAATCAACCTGTTCTGCTCTCAGTCCTCCTTCGAAGCCCCCCGAAAAAGATTAAAGGGTGTACTGGCTTCAGGGTTCAGGGAAGAACATAAATGGAAACAAGGTCGTCTACCTTAAATTTCGTGATCGACATATTCTCATTGATCAGGATCTCGTATTTTCCTGTGTCCTGAAAATAAACGACCTCTTTTCTTGATGTAGGATGAAATTAATAAGATTACAAATAGACCTACAAATACTCGATACGAATTCAGCTTCATAATAAAATGATTTTTACAAGTATACTACATATTTAAGAATGCAATATCTCAGAGGCTGCAGATTTTTCTTCATTCTTACTTTCAGTTGTTTCTTTATCAAGTTCAGAAAAGGAAGAGTTTTGAGAAATATACTCAGGGACGATATCCTTCATCAGTTTTACGGTATTGCCCGTGAAAAACATATTAGTAACACACAATTCGTCTATCTTGGTTCTTATGTTTGTAAAATCAAAATCACGTGCCTTACTGATCATGATTTTCTTATGGTAGGTAGGCAGTGTATTTTCACCATTTGCCAACAATTCTTCATACAGTTTTTCCCCGGGTCGTAGACCGGTTATTTTTATGTCTATATCCTCAGGATAACGCAATCCTGAAAGTTTTATCATATTTTTTGCCAGGTCCAAAATCTTTACGGACTCCCCCATATCAAATATAAAGAATTCTCCTCCCATCACCCATAGCACCTGCCTCCAGAACCAATTGGGAAGCTTCCGGGATCGTCATAAAAAAACGGGTTACCTCCTTATGGGTTACGGTCAAGGGTCCTCCTTTATCAATTTGCTTTTTAAATAAGGGGATTACTGAGCCATTGGAACCAAGGACATTTCCAAACCGCGTAGTGATGAACTCGGTATCGCTTCCTGCTGATTACAGCTGATGTACATCTCCGCAATTCGCTTAGTGGCCCCCATGACATTGGTCGGGTTTACCGCCTTATCCGTTGAAACAAAGACAAATTTCTGCATCTTATATTGGACGACAGGTCTGCAATGACCTTGGTGCCTGCAATATTTATTTTAATGGCCTGGTACGGGTTATACTCCATTAAGGGCACATGTTTATAGGCAGCGGCATGAAAAACAAGATCCGGTTTAAATTCCTGAAAAATTGTATTCATCTGTTTTTATCCCGAACATCCGCAACGAAAGGGATAAAATTATGTATTACCATTTTGCTTTAATTCCTGTTGTAAATCATATAGGGCCGATTCTGCCTGATCGAGGATTACCAATGTTTTATATTTATATTTACATATTTGGCGTACTAATTCACTGCCAATAGATCCCGCCCCACCGGTAACCAGAATAACTTTATACATTAAGTTCTTCCTGGATACGATTATTTGTATGGAAATTGGAGCCCTGTTCAACAAATCCTCTATCTGAACCTGTTTGATCTGGGAAGCTTTAATTCCCCGTTGATCCAGTCCTCCACAGGGGGCACTATCTTTACCTTTACGGGAAACTCGACCAACCCCTCTACAATTTCCTCTAATTTTTTCTGTTCTATGTTGTGTACCGAAAAAATAACCTCGGATATATCCTTTTTGCTAAGAAATTCCTCGTTTAACTTTAGGTCCATAGACCGTACACCATTAATCAATTTACCAATTTTTTTCGATCCTTATCTATATATCCTACTACGTTTGCCCTATTCCTCGAATGATTGGAAATCGTATTATATGTCAATATACCTGATTCCCCAGCACCATAAATTAAAACATTTTTATTATATCGAATTCATTTTGTATAATATTGTAGTATAAATTTTAAATACAAACCTGGAGGCAGTAAGCAATAAAAGCCAATAAACTATTGATAATTATAATCAAAGAGGAATAGTAAATTCATCATAAATATCAAATTGCCGATTTAAAATAACCATGAATATGGCTATAGATACTAATAAACAAATGGCATTAAAAATATTATAAATATCCCGTACCCCTGTATGCCGTATCATCCTTTATATGAACCGGTTATCAAAAATGAGATCAATGCAATAAACATCATTAAAGGCAACTGTAACGGTAACTTTTGATACATCAAAATTAAAGGTGAAATTAAATCGTATCAAATATGACAAAATAAATGAAACTCAAACAGTGATAAGATCTATAGGCAACACCACCCATTTGAGGCGTATCTTTGCATTGTTGCTGAAGTAACTTTGTAATCATAGATAGATTCTTTAATTATTTCAGTGATTCTTTTTAAATCCTCTCGGCTTAAATTGGAGCCGCTGGGCAGACATAGTCCTCTTTCAAATAAGATCTTCAGTTATTCCATTTAAATAGGCAAGGTTATCCTTAAAAACAGGCTGCAGATGCATCGGTTTCCATAAAGGTCTGGATTCTATATTTTCTTTTCTAATTCCAGACGGATCTTTTCCCTAATTTCAAAATTATGTGTTAAAATACAACTTAACCATCGATTACTATACAATCCATCGGGTTCTTCAAAAAGAAATATTTCAAAATTGACAATGCAGTCCTTTACGATAGAACTTATAATTCTTTCTTCTCGCCGATACCCTGTCTTCCAAAACTTCCATTTGACCCCGGCCAATACCTGCAAGCACATTACTTAAACGATAATTATAGCCGATTTCCGAATGTTGATAATGGACGGCATTATCCCTCGCCTGGGTAGCCAGATACAAGGCCTTATCTGTGATCTTCTTATCTTTAGCAAGCAAGGCACCTCCACCAGAGGTAGTAATAATCTTATTTCCATTAAAGGACAATACAGCAATATCCCCGAAGTTGCCACATTTCACTCCATGATAACTACTCCCTAAAGCTTCCGCACTATCCTCTAATATTGGAATTTCATATTTTTGTGCTATTTCCTGAATATCCTCCACTTTGTAGGGCATGCCATATAAATGCACAGCAATAATAGCCTTTGGCTTCTTTCCTGCCTTTAATCGCTCAACAATGGCCTGTTCTAGTAGTTCAGGCGATATATTCCAGGTATCTTTTTCACTATCCACAAAAACAGGTGCGGCTCCCAAATAAAGAATGGGATTTGCCGAAGCTGAAAATGTAAAACTCTGACATAATACTTCGTCTCCTTTCCCTACTCCTAAGAGCTCTAATCCTAAATGAATGGCCGCTGTCCCTGAACTCAGCGCAGTGACAGCAACATTTTTACCTAAATAACATGCTATATCCCCTTCAAAGCCGGTCACGTTTGGACCTAAAGGAGCTATCCAATTCGTATCAAAGGCTTGTTGCACATATTGTTGCTCTAAATCACTCATATGAGGCGAAGAGAGCCAAATTTTATTTCGTAAAGTGGTGTTCAATGAGATTTGGTTTTTATACGTTATTTAGATTGCAAAAATAGTCTTATACACTTTAGGATGAAATGACGCTAGTCACTTTTATCTACTTCATTATTCACAAAAAAAAGACACATTAATTAACTTTCATCTAATAAATTTAGGGCTAAAAATTAGCTATGTTTCATCTTTTTTCAATAATTCGCCAAAGTCTTGAAAAAAATCGGTAGCATGTCGTTTGTCGATTATTTAAGTCCTCATTTTACATTATATTTAAAAAGCACTTAGTATTGGCTGTTTTTTGTAGTATCCTTGTATTTATATATGGTTCAAAAAAGCATAGTTCATTAAACTGCAAAAAAGTTAACCTTATTTTTTATGAAAATTCTAGTCACGGGAGCAGCCGGTTTTATAGGTTTCTATGTAGCCAAAAAACTACTGGACCATGGACATCAGGTGGTTGGCTTGGATAATATCAACGACTACTATGATGTCTCCTTAAAGTACGGTCGACTTTCCCAATTGGGCATTGAACAGTCAAAAGCTATACAATTTGGGAAAAAAGTCGAAGGCAGCACACTTACTGGATTCTCCTTTATAAGACTTTCCCTTGAGGATCGCAGCGCTTTGGAAATACTCTTTGAAAAGGAACAATTTGAAGTGGTATGCAACCTGGCTGCCCAGGCAGGGGTTCGCTACAGCCTGAAAAATCCCGAGACCTATATCAACAGTAATATTGTGGGGTTTCTAAACATCCTGGAATGCTGCAGGCATTATGATATCAGACATCTGGTATACGCCAGTAGTTCCAGTGTCTACGGGCTTAATGAGAAGATCCCCTTTGAAACCTCAGACCGTACAGACAGGCCTGCCAGTCTCTATGCAGCCACCAAAAAGAGCAACGAACTGATGTCTCATACCTACAGCCATTTATTTGGTATACCCACCACTGGTTTACGCTTTTTTACCGTTTATGGCCCCTGGGGACGCCCTGATATGGCCCTATTTCTCTTTACCGAAGCAATTCTGAAAGGAAAACCCATAGAAGTGTATAATCATGGGGAAATGGCGCGCGACTTTACCTACATTGATGATATCTGCGAAGGGGTTGTGAAAGTCATAGAAGGCTCCGTTGAGAAAAGAAAAGTATCAAGCCAATTATACAAGGTCTATAATATTGGAAATTCCAGGTCGGAGAAACTGATGGTCTTTATTAAGGCCATAGAACAAGCCCTTGGAATTACAGCCACCAAAAAAATGCTGCCCTTGCAACCAGGAGACGTGCCCGCAACATGGGCCAATGTGGACGATCTGATTGAGGATTATAATTATAAACCCGACACCCCGATAAAAGAAGGAATACAGCAATTCATTGCATGGTACAGGGATTATTATAAGGTATAGGTTTGAAAAAGCAAATTACAAAAGTCAAAAGCCAAGGTTTCATGCTGTCCGAAAAATTGAACTAACTACTCATCTGGTTACTTAAAAAATCTGCTTTATGGTGACTTTACATAAAAGTATCCGGACAGTTTCTCAATAGCATTCCAGGTTTCTTCATAGGAGTTATTTTTTCTTTTTCTTCTCTTGTAGGAAAGAAGGTCTATGTTAACCCCGGCAGTAATACCACTCAATATGATAGTCCCCAGATACCTTTTGTAACAGCCATTTTAATTCTTTTTAGTACTAGCCCCCTCTATGAAACCTACCAGATTATTACCCGCTATCACCCCTATATAAGTTCATATCGGGTTGCCTTTCCTACTCTCAGACAGAAAGAATATTCACTTTTTCGGTACCTGTCAATAAGCAAGACAGCAGAGAAATTAATGAAATAGTCTCTTTGGATTTGGCTAGTTGTACGGAAAATCACCTGCATCTCTATCATTATGGCTTTATCCAATGATTTCATGATAAATCTTATTACTATTGGACTATTTTCACAATTAGTAGTTAAAGACCTTGTGTATTTAAACCTTGATTCTCCGTGAACAACTTATACTAAATTTCAATCCATTTTAGGTTCAATATTTTGGCTACTTAATTTCTATTTTACCTCTATTTTTAAATCAAGGTTCTTTGTCACAAACTAAAAGAATTATGCCAAACATCTAAAAGTGATTCTTGTCCTTAGCCTACCATTCTAAAATATAAGAATAATGAGCCGTTCTCAATATTTTTTAACTTTGATGCTTAGTCGTGGTTTAAAGAAATAAAAACCTTGTTGACTTTTGCTTTTTCTTAAATAAGTGAAAGAATTCTTACTAATAATCACCTTATCGGAAAAATGGCGAAATAGTCGGGTATTGTGTCCTGTCTAGATTAGATTTTGCATTTTTGCATTCTGAAATAAACTTTTAAATATTTAATAAACTACTTAAGGATGAATTTAACGGTTATTGGAACAGGTTATGTTGGATTGGTCAGTGGCACTTGCTTCGCTGAAATGGGAAATACGGTTACCTGTGTTGATGTGGATACTGATAAGATTGAAAAACTTCAAAAGGGCATCATCCCCATTTATGAACCCGGGCTCGAAGCCATGGTGCAGCGTAATGTTGAAAACAACACCCTGCACTTTAGCACCGACCTGAAAAAATCCCTGGAAAAAGCACGGATCGCATTTATTGCTGTCGGTACCCCGATGGGAGAAGATGGATCGGCGGACTTACAATATGTTTTGCAAGTAGCGAAAGAAATCGGGCAGTATATGCAGCGTCCGCTGATCATTGTTGACAAGTCCACCGTACCAGTGGGCACAGCTGACAAAGTTCGGGCCGAAATTAAAAGGGCATTAGAGGCAAGAAATATAACCCTCGATTTTCATGTGGTCTCCAACCCAGAATTTTTAAAGGAAGGAGATGCAATCAATGATTTCATGAAACCAGACCGTGTGGTGGTGGGTTCGGATGATGAAGAGACCACAGCAACCATGCGCGCGCTGTACTCACCCTTTTTCAGAAGCAGCATGGACCGGCTTATTACCATGGACGTGCGCTCTGCTGAGATGACTAAATACGTTGCCAATGCCATGCTGGCTACCAAGATCTCCTTTATGAATGAAGTCGCCAATATCTGCGAACTGGTAGGGGCCGATGTAAACAAGGTTCGTGTAGGGATTGGTTCTGACAGTCGCATTGGGTATAGCTTTATTTATCCGGGAAGCGGGTATGGAGGTTCCTGTTTTCCCAAAGACGTAAAAGCTTTGCATAGGACGGCTGCTGAATATGGCTACAAGGCAGACCTGATCGGGGCGGTGGAAGCTGTAAATGATCGGCAAAAACTGGTCATCGCTACAAAGGTAATCAATCGATTTGGAGAGGACCTGAGCGGGAAAACTTTCGCTGTATGGGGACTTGCATTTAAACCACAAACAGATGACATGCGGGAGGCACCTTCTATCTATATCATCAAAGAATTGATAAAAAGAGGGGGCAAAATTCAGGCCTATGACCCTAAAGCCATGGAAGAGGCCAGGCATTTTTATCTGAAGGACCTCTCAGGTATTTCGTACTGTAATTCAAAATATGAAGCACTTATAAATGCCGATGCAATGATCATGCTGACCGAGTGGAAAGAGTTTAGATCACCAGATTTTGAAGAATTAAAAACACAGTTGAAACAAGCTGTTATATTTGACGGTCGCAACCAATATAATGACAACGAATTGCATAAACTAGGGTTTGAATACTTCCAGATAGGTAAAAAATAATAGTATCTTGGCTTCTTAAGAATTGACATCCATGGATGCTTTTAGAATTGCCATCATTGGACTAGGGTATGTAGGACTCCCTTTGGCCCATCTGTTTGCCCACAAATACCTGGTTATCGGATTCGATTCGGACCCCCAAAGGATCCGGGAATTGCAACAGGGAATTGATCGTACTCTGGAATTCTCCAAAGAAGCCCTTAATAAAGTACAGGTGCCATACCACAACACCGGATTGGGTTTATATTGTACGTCCGATGAAGCATCACTCAAAGAATGCAGCTACTACATAATTACGGTACCAACGCCGGTTGACGAATCGAATAAACCCGACCTCACCTTTCTTTTTCGGGCAAGCCATACTGTTGGCCAATATCTAAAAAAAGGTAGTATCGTCATTTATGAATCTACAGTTTATCCTGGGGCCACAGAGGAAGATTGTGTCCCTATTCTTGAAAAAAGGAGCGGCCTTAGGTATAATAAAGATTTTTTTGCAGGCTACTCCCCAGAGCGAATCAACCCGGGTGACAAAGCGCATACTGTAGAAAAGATTCTGAAGGTCACTTCCGGTTCCACCCCTGAGGTTGGTAGAAAAGTAGACCACCTCTATGCCTCCGTCATCACAGCCGGCACCTATTTGGCGCCCTCCATCCGGGTAGCGGAGGCTGCCAAGGTCATTGAAAATGCGCAGCGTGATATCAACATTGCTTTCGTGAACGAACTGGCAAAGATCTTTAACCTCATGGGAATCGATACCTATGCCGTATTGGAAGCCGCAGGGACCAAATGGAATTTTTTGCCTTTCAAACCGGGTCTGGTAGGGGGTCACTGCATTGGGGTAGATCCCTATTACCTGGCGCACAAAGCTCAGGAGTATGGGTATCACCCGGAAATAATATTGACCGGAAGGCGTATCAATGATGGTATGGGTAGTTACGTCGCTTCAGAAGTCATTAAACTGATGCTGCAAAAGGATATCCGCGTGAAAGGCTCAAAAATTCTGGTACTGGGTATTACCTTTAAGGAAAACTGTCCGGATGTTCGGAATACCAGGGTGGTTGATGTCATTACTAATTTAATAAGTTACAGCACCGAAGTAACCATATTTGATCCTTGGGCCTCCCCCACTGAGGTTAAACATGAATATGATCTGGACACTACCAAAGAAAAGCCTAATGAAAAATTTGATGCAGTTGTTTTGACTGTTGCCCACAAGGAGTTTCTTAAAATGGGTCTTAGGGCCATGCTTTCTGAGAACGGAGTACTATATGATGTAAAAGGCGTGCTAAAGGAGCGTGTGGATGCCAGACTATAATAATCCATAAAATAAGGAACTAAAAAAATCCCAACAAATTTGTTGGGATTTTTTTGTCTTGCATGAAAGTGAAGATCCATTCAGGTTAATTCCCCTTAGGACTCAATTCCAAAGGGTTTACATCTTAATAAGCACCTCCTGAACCTTTCCATGAGATAAAGGTCATAATGTATCTCCACCAATTTTTCTAATTCAGAAACGTAAGGGCCAATCTAAGGTGTATATGTACCGTATGCCAATATATTATCCTTTGTACTCCTGAAAAATGTAGTTGTATTTATTTCATCAAGAACAACATCGCCATTTAGCCAAATCTTCAATGCCCCGTCCTTATTTTTCCTTTCACTGTTTGGCTTCCAATAGATTACAACGTCATGCCACTGATTAAGCTGGTAGGATAAACTCAATATGCCCCGTGAATATCTCGTACATCTGAAAACTCAACTCGGCAATTCCCAATGCTAGAAAAAACCGGTACGCTATTTTTTTCTTCTTTCTAAAATAATAATCTTACTTATTTACTTGGATCAACATCTTGAAAAGTTCCGTCAGGGCCTACCCACACTTTGTAATTATCGTAATAAACATCTCCGTTTGGTGAGTATGCACTTGACCAATAAGGGCCTATCTTAGGGGATATTGTTCCTGATATTTCTTGCCCTTGTCTTGCATACCTATATACTGTAGTTCCCACATGGTCAACTATCTTTTGCCCATTTACCCATATCTCTATATACCCATCACTTCGAGGATCAAAAGCTAAATTTTCCGTAAGCACAGAAGTATCTGGACCTGTATAAGCTGCCCCGAATGCCCCTTTGTAGTGCAAGACGATATCAATCCACTCTCCATCGTTATAATCGAAAAATACCGATTCAGTGTTAGAACCAGCCCCATTTGTGGGCAGCGTATCTACGGAATTAACATCAGTAGGTAGGCTGAAATAAAGTTGTCCGGGGACGTTTGCTTGCCTTAATGAAATAGCATTTACCGTATTACTACTCCCGTTGGCTATTAGTCTATTTTGAAGCATTATCCTACTTCCATCTAATTTATTTTGAACATAAATAGAAACCCCTACCCAATGTTCCCTGAGACTGAATAATTCATCTCTTCCTACTTCGTTTCTTGTCGGGTCATTATTATAAGCCCCTAGCCACAAAGCCCTTCCAGTACCACTACGCCCAGCCTTTAGTGGTGAATCGGGATGGTCTGTAGTTCTGGGTAATCCATGGTCAACTTCCCAATCTCCTGGTCCTGGATTTACCCCATTTGCTCCCCATTGATCACTTTCAAAATCAGTAAAAAAGGCTAGTTGAGCAGGTAAACCTGTTCCTCCTGCGTCACCTGCACCTATATCTTCTAGGATTGCATTTTGGATTTCAAAAACATCTCCAACGCCCATCCCTCCAAAAACCAAGTCATTACCCCCCGGATTTCCATCACCATCAAATTCAAGGGTGTAAGTATCGAAGTCGCCTGTAATTTGTTCTTCAAAAACACTTGCAAACCTTTGGCCGACTTGTAAAACATTGCTTCCAGAAACTTGTCTAGCAGTAAACGTTAATCTATAGCGTCTTGTTTGGTAAAGAGATTGCGGGTATATATTAGTATATTGAGCCGACCAGTTTGGAAAATCAGAAGCAATATTACCATTGGCTATCACTGTTAAAACACCTCCTGTTGCAGTACTGCCGTTTAATAACTCCCATTCATCGGAATTTTCAAAAGTTCCATTTAGTAATAAATTAACACCAGGACGATTAGAAGATGGTTCCGTTGGCTCACTTCCGCCTTCTTCGCCACTTCCATCAGAACCACCAATACCGGCGTTTTCTATACGGTCTATTTCAGGATCTAAGAGGACGGCATCGACAAATAAATCTGAATCTTTACTGCAAGAAGTAAAGAATAGTATACTACAAATTAAGCATAACAATCCTTGGGAATTTTGGGTATAAGATTTCATATGATATTAAGTTAAGTTTCTATGATAACTAATTCGGGTTTAGTAAAACTATTTAATTTTCAATAATCATCGGTAAAATCCATCAATTTTTCGATGAATTACCTCTTTGTTGCTAAATCTTTAACGTAACAAATGGACGTTTGGATCTCACCGATCGTTTAAATCGATGAACTACATTATTTTTTAACAAAAAGTTTAGGTTTTTGGAAGAGTTAACCAAATCTGATGAATCGTATGCGAAAAATCAATCCTGAAGAATAATAGTTCATAGAGTTCTAAAATCTTATGGGCTTTCTCAATTATCAAAACCTATTGGAAATTTGGGGCGTTCAGTATTTATGCATGGAGTGTCCACAGGTAGGATAAGATAATATTCGCCCAAATTCTCGAGGGAGTAGGTTGATAATTCGAGTTATTGTTAATTTTCAACCTTGGTTATAGATGAAAATTATTCTCAAGTCCTTAATTGGCCTAATTACCATTAGGAAGCCCAAATTTTACATAATGGATGCCTTGTCAAATAGTAGATTTTGACTAACTGATATGAAAGAAGAATTGTAGGGAATTATCTAACATCGTTATTTTCGGAAGATTTGCTTATGCTTCAAAATACTATTTATAAAAATACCATGAGTGCGATATACAAGGTGGGGTAAACATTGTTATTTTGTTTAGAAGAAGTATTTTGGACTTCTGTGGCGTGGGTGATCTTATCAGAAAATGTTCTTTAGTCGGTCTATGATGATCCCTGATTATTGAACTTCTAACCAATAATTTTATTCTTGTTGTTTCTTCTTAATTAAAAATCAAAATATTTATAATCTTTTTATTCTTAAAATAAGAGTTTTACCCTTTTTTCAACGTATTCCTAATTGCAAAATCTAAATATTGCCCAAATACAGAAGGTTTAAACTTTAGCAAACCAGCACATAATATTATCAATCCTACCGTAAATATAATAAACATAGTTACATCAGTTTTCCCCCATAAATTGAATACATATTTAAATGTAAAAATCAAAATACCTAGATACAGTCCCAGTCTTAAACCTGCCACCAATGGCTGATATAAATATTCCTTAATGGATCCTTCAAAAACCTTTTTTACTAAAACGATCATCATTATATAGTTTATAATATGGCTTATAACAATTCCAACGGCCGCACCATTGATTCCGTATAAATAACCCAAAGCACTTGAAAGTACTAAAATGATTACAGTAAAAATGTACTTGCGAGTGACATTTTTATAAATAAGTCCTTTAGCCTTAATAACTTCATCTGTCATTTTTCCGGAATTACTGAAGGTTAGAATAAGAAACATAATTTGCAGGGGTAAGACAGCTTCTGGCCAATTTGCGCCCATCAGAATTTGTACAATTTCAGGGGAAAAAAAAACCAGAAAAACCGTAGCGGGAATCATAATCGAGTTGCTAAACCCCAACCCAAATTTGTAAATTTTAATCAATCTTTCCTTCTCATCCTGGATTTCGGACATCACAGGAAACATAACTTGATTTATTATCTGTGCAAGAAATTCACTGGGTATTTCCTTTACCCTGGAGGTTCTCTCATAGACACCCAGCATATCTTGTGTAAAGATTTTTCCAAATATCAGATTCAGCCCATTTTTCGATAAAAAACTGCCAAACGTCAACAACACTATACCAAAACCAAAACCAAACAACTGACGGGCTTCTTTAAAATGAAACTTCAAACTGATTTTTATAGGAGCCAAATAAACCAAAGCTATTGAACTTAACAAAGAGGCAATAAGGGTTGCAATAACAAGAGACCATACTCCATGATCATTCATAGCTAAATAAACACCAGTACCATAACCAATTATATTTGAGACAATATTGACTATCGCGACATTTTTAAAGGAGTAATATTTAAAAAGCAAATTGACTGAAATATTACTCAGTGCAAGTAAAATGAGGTTCAAGGAAGCTACTTTAATGAGATTATCTAACCTAAGGTCATTATATGTCGAAGCAATAAATGGGGCCAAAATATAAAAAACGGCATACAGTATGAGTCCTAAAAGAAGAGTGGTTTGCAAGGCGCCATTAACATGTTTGTCATTTATTTCCTTTCGTTGTATTAATGCAGAACCCATACCACCCTGTATAAAAATATTCCCAACGGCTATGAATGCATTGACAATAGCCATAAGACCATAGTCTTCTTTAAGTAAAAGCCTGGTCATTATGGCAAAGTAAAGGATCTTTAAAACATTTAGTGAGAGGACAGAAAATGACTGCCATTTACCTGCACGCTTAATTTTGTCGCTAAGACTCATCCGATTTTTTTAAGAATATAAACTTCTTATAATCATATTGTTATGAAATATTGTTTTGTGCGATTAATCGATAGTCATATGCATTCTTACAACAAATGTCCGACTCCTTTATTCTTTTAACTTACCCCGAATAAAATTCAGTATACTAAATGCCCTTTCACCAATTTCAAAATTCTTTGAGTGTTCCAAGGCGTTCTTGGACATTTCTGCACTTCTTTCATCATCACCGAGAATCGATTCTATAGCGCTTTCTATGGCTTTTACATTCAAGGGATCTACCAAAATGGAAAAAGAGGGATTACATTGATCCATTACTTCCGGAATATTTGAAGATACAATAGGTAATCCGCAGGCAATGGCCTCAGCAATGGCATTGCAAGATCCTTCTCTTTGAGTAGGGAGAACAAAGATATCCGCTGCTGAAAGTAACTCAGGGATTTTATAAGAAGATACACTTTCATTAAAGACAACTGAAGAACCCATAGGTTCCTGAGGTCCTTTACCCATAAAAAGTGCTCCGACATTATCTAAATTTTGAACGGCTTCCAATACTCGCAGAGGTCCTTTATGGGGCAAAAACCTGCCTACAAAAGCAACTAGTTTAAGATCCATGGGCAGCTTATATTTCTTCCTCATTTCTGCTTTATCTCTTTGGTAGAATTTAGTGAAGTCAACAGCATTAGGTTTCAAAAAAATTTTATTTTCAGGAATACCATAACCGATTAATTGTTTTTTCAACTTACTTGAAACAGCAATAAAACCTCGTATCTGCTTAATACTTTGTTCAAAGTAGTCCTTTGGATACATTTTAGTTAAAAGTGGAAGATCACTTTCGCCTATGGCAACAAAAACAGGTTTTTTGTATTTTTTAAGTGCATTTACTGCGATAAAGCCATTCATTATGAAATGCGCATAAACAAAATCAAATTCCAGATTATGCTTTCTAACGGTTCTCTGAACGCCTTTAATTTGAGCTAATTCGGTAATTCTATATGTATTAAAGGAACCTATCTGCTTATTAGATGCCGAAAAAGATAACGGGCGATAAACTGTGCAGTTCTCTACTCCATAGGATTCAACTTTTTTGACTCCTATGGATAAAATGTTTTCTGGGGATATTACAGTTACTTCATGTCCTAACTTAGGAAATTGTTGTATCAAATTATAGACAAACACACCGCTTGCCGGATATTTAAAGGATGGATAAATATTGGACACTACTAATATATTCATTCACGCTATTTTTTCAAGTTTATTTCTGGACATTATATGAGCAGTTGATCCAATTAAAACTCCAAAAAAGAACCAAAATAATGTTTTGCCTATACTACCACCTTGTTTCGACATATTAAAGATAACAATGACGAATAATACAAGATTTAAAGAATCTCCAAACTTTTTAAAATGAAGCAATAGTAATTTAGTCAACCGGACCAGAAAACTCATAAATAAAATTATTCCGGGAAGGCCAGCTGCAATGAACACATAGAGAAAAATATTATGCGGTACCAAATAAATTCCCGAATACTTATACATCATAGGTATTACGCCTTCGAATCCAACCCCAATGATAATATTATCCCCAATTATATTAAAAGCAGCATCCCATAATACATTTCTTCCTGTGTCACCCTTTTCCACAGTTTCTAACATGCGTTCTGCCATAATTGGATTTGATTCCAATAAATAAATTATCAACATACCAGAGGCAAGTGCTCCAAAAATGATTAATACCCATTTCTGAAGAATTCCTGTCTTTCGAAACCAGAGTAGAACAGCAAGTCCCAAAAACATAGAAATAAAAGCACCTCTTGAACCAGAGGTGGCAACTAAGGCAGTAAGAGGGATACAAACGGCACTATTGAGTATTAATCTTTTAATGGAGAACTTATTAATTAGCCGTGAAATAGCAATTAGGAAAGCTAAAGAAGCTTTTGCTCCCATAATATTAGGATTCTCTCCAAACAACAATATTCTGCCATGCGCAATTGTGACACCTTCACCAAGTGTTACCAATAAAAAAACCAAAAGCATACTGGCCACATAGCTGTTCAAGACTACAGGCAAAATTTTGGGCTTACAATAAAGGTGGGCTGCAATAAAGGTCATTAAGGACCAATAATAGAAGTGTTCTGTAGGCAATTGCATGTTTTAATGCAGTTACATATTCAGAGTTTATTGCAGAACAAATAAACCCAACTACTAGTAATAATAATAGGGGAATTACGAATTTCTTAAAAGGTGCAAAATGAAAATTACTACCAATCAATGGAACCCAGGTTCCTATATATAATATAGTTGTCATATAGGTGACCGAAACAGTTCCGACTAATTGAAAAGGGTCCCAACTCTCAAAAGTTATGGAGAATACAAGTAAATATAAACAGTAATCGTTTATATTATTTAAAAGCTTTATCATAATTTATTTAAGGGAACTATAAATCTGAAGGTAAATTAAATATAATAATAAGTAAGAGCACCAACTTATTAGACAAAAAACTGGTTTTAATCGAATAATTGAATATTTAAACGCTTCTTTAATGAATATTCAAATAAGCAAGATAACTTTGATTCATATTTACAAGAATAATATTGAATGCTATGTCTTTATCTATGCAATGACTTTTTGGGAAGTAACGTTCATTTAAAGTAATACCCTATTTAATCGAAAAGCTTTATTCTTTTTTTAATAAATGTTAAAAATTATAATTATTTACCCAGGATTTCCCCATTATCGAGATGGCATTATAGAAACTCTAATTGAGTCAAAGAATCATAGCTATATATTTGCAGGGGACAAAAAGGGTTACAATAATATTAAACCTTATAAATTTGATTGTAGAGAATGTTTATTTGATTTTCCGGCTTACAGCATCGGACCATTCTATTTTAATAGGGGATTAATTACATTTGTAGTTAAAAATAAATTTGATGGAGCCATAGTACATTCTTCACCTTATTGGATATCGATTATCCTAGCTACTATAATATTACGGCTTAAGGGAAATAAGGTCTATAACTGGACACATGGTATTTTGAGCAATAGGAATAATTTAAAAAATAAATTTTACTATTTGTTTTATAAATTTTTTTTTGATGGCCTGTTACTTTATGGAAATAATGCAAAAAATAATATTGTCCGTTTTGGATATTCAAATGAGAAAGCAAAAGTTATTTATAATTCACTCAATTATAAGAAACAGATGAAATTGAGAGATACGTTATCTGATTCAAAACGAAAGAAAATAAGAAATGATCTATTTGTAGAACCCCAGAATGAACAACTATTATTTATAGGCCGTCTTACTCCTCAAAAAAAATTACACCTGTTGATCGAGGCTATTAAACTTTTAAAAGAAGAAAACATAATAGTCAATTTACTATTCGTAGGTGAAGGATCTGAAAGAAAAAAATTACAATACCAAATAGATGAATTTGGGATAAACAATCAAATCTGTTTTTATGGGGCATCTTACGACGAAGTTACCAATTATGAATTAATCGCTTCTAGCGATTGTTGTGTTGCTCCCGGGGAAATTGGGCTTACGGCGATGCACGCTTTAATGTTTGGAGTCCCTGTAATATCCCACAATGATGCCAATAAACAAATGCCTGAATATGAAGCGATTTTACCGAATATTAATGGAGAATTTTTTGAATATGATTCTGCAGTTGATTTAAAAGAAAAAATTAAAAAAGTTCTTAATTCTAAAACAAAAAAAGGCGCAAACCAGATGAAACAGGATTGCTACAAAATAATGGATGATTTTTATAATCCCAATTTCCAATTATCCCTAATAGAAAATTTATTCCCTAACTAATTTTATAATTCTATTTCGGTAGTATTTAATTGAAAGAATAATTCTTCTGATAGCACAAATTAATTAAAATGTTTAAAAACAAAACACTTCTGATCACAGGGGGTACAGGTTCCTTTGGCAATGCCGTCCTCAACCGCTTTTTAACTACTGATATTAAAGAAATTCGCATCTTTAGCAGGGATGAAAAAAAGCAGGATGATATGCGGAACCAACTAAAAAACGAAAAAGTAAAGTTCTACATTGGGGATGTGAGAGATTACAATAGCATAGCAAAAGCCATGCGTGGTGTAGATTACGTATTTCATGCAGCTGCCTTAAAACAAGTTCCTTCCTGTGAGTTTTTCCCTATAGAGGCTGCAAAGACCAATGTTTTTGGAACACAAAACACAATAGATGCTGCAGTGGCTAACAATGTTAAACGCATTATTTGTCTGAGCACGGATAAGGCTGCTTACCCAATCAATGCCATGGGCATCAGTAAAGCTCTGATGGAAAAAGTGGCGGTAGCCGCTTCACGGAATATTCAGGATGACAATACTATTGTTTGTTTAACCCGCTATGGCAATGTAATGGCTTCCAGGGGATCTGTCATACCATTATTTGTAAGGCAAATTGAAGAGAAGACACCATTGACAGTCACGGATCCAAATATGACACGTTTTCTAATGTCCCTGGAGGATGCAGTAGATTTAGTGCTTTTCGCCTTTGAACATGGAAACCAGGGTGACCTATTCGTAAATAAAGCCCCCGCCAGTACTATTGGTGATCTGGCAAATGTGATTAAAAGCATTTTCAATGCAGACAATGAGATAAAAGTTATAGGTACACGTCATGGCGAAAAATTGTATGAAACTCTATGTACCCGTGAGGAAATGCAAAAAGCAGAAGATATGGGTGAATTTTATAGAATTCCTGCAGACAACAGAGATCTGAACTATAGTCGTTATTTCTCCGAAGGTGAAACAGATATTAGTGCTATTGAGGACTACCATTCTCATAACACTACCCAGCTTACCAATGAAGAATTAAAACAGACCTTATTGAATTTGGATTATATCAAAGAAAATCTTTAGATGGTTCACTATTAACCTTATCCAGGGAGATAGTTTTACTGATGACAGAGGCGTATTAAATTTTTTCAATGCCTTTGATATGGGCAAAATTGTTAGATTCTATGAAATAGTACCTAACAATATGAATACCATCAGAGCCTGGCAGGGCCATAAAAAAGAAAAAAAATGGTTCTACTGTAGTTCCGGAGGATTTGTGATGAACTTAATAAAAATAGATAATTTTGAAAAACCCTCCTCCTTATTGATTCCTGAAAGGGTTTTATTAGATGCAAAAAATACTGTGATCCTTGAAATTTCAGGGGGGTATGCTACCGGCTTCAGGGCCACTGAAGAAAATTCCCGATTACAGGTGTTTTCAAATTTAAGCCTGAATAAATCAAAAAACGACGATTTTCGGTACCCAATAGATAAATGGAATGCCAAATGGTAAATAAATACTGAAATAAATTCAGCATTAAATGAAGAAAAATATTGGAATTACCGGACAAGCAGGTTTTGTGGGCAACCATCTCTATACTACCCTTTCATTAGACGAATCAGTAACTCTGGTCCCTTTTGAAAGATCTTTCTTCTCAGATAATAAGCTACTGGAAAAATTTGTAACCCAATGCGATGTTATTGTACATCTTGCTGCAATGAACAGACATGAAGATCCGGAAGTTATTTACAATACCAACTTAGAACTGGTTACAAAGCTTGTGAATGCCTGCACGGGGCAAAAAGTTACTCCACATATACTATTCTCGTCATCCTCTCAGGAAAATAAAGACAATCTATACGGGAAGTCGAAAAAGGAAGGAAAACAGTTATTAGCAGAATGGGCAAACAAAAAGGGAGGGAGATTTACTTCCTTAACCATTCCCAATGTTTTTGGTCCGTTCGGAAAACCAAATTATAATTCGGTCGTGGCAACATTTTGTCATAAAGTTGCTCATAATGAGGAACCGGCCATACTCAATGATAGTGAAGTGGGTCTCATTTATATTAATGAATTAGTACAGATCTTTATAGATGTATTAAATAACACCGCAGAAACAACAAAGATAGGGCTTAACAGCTATGAAGTTGCATATAGCTCCTACCCATAGAAAGAAGGTATCAGAAATATTGAATTTATTATTGCGTTATAAACACGATTATATGGAGCAAGGCATATTTCCAAATCTTGAAGACACCTTTGAAAAATCACTTTTCAATACGTTTCGCTGTTATGTGCCGGAGAATCATTATCCTGTTAAATACACTAAACATACAGATAATCGAGGTAGTTTTGTGGAGATAGCCCGTACACAAACAAGTGGGCAATTTTCATTTTCAACGACCGTTCCCGGAATTACCAGAGGAAATCATTTTCATACCCGGAAAGCGGAGCGGTTTGCAGTTATAAAAGGAAAAGCTTTGATCCAATTGCGTAAAATAGGCACGGATAAGGTTATCAATTATAAACTGGATGGGGAAGAACCTGCCTATGTAGATATGCCCATATGGTATACACATAATATAAAAAATATAGGAGATGAAGAACTCATCACGCTATTTTGGATCAACGAACCATATGATCCAACAAGATGCAGATACCTATTTTGAAGATGTTTAAGAATTATTAAACTCTAAAAATAAAAAGTTGAAAAAGTTAAAAGTGCTTACCGTTGTGGGTACAAGACCCGAGATTATACGCCTCTCTTGTGTATTACAAGCACTTGAAGCCCATGAAGCTATAGATCATATCCTGGTACATACCGGCCAGAACTATGATTATGAATTAAATGAGATTTTTTTTGAAGACCTGGGTATCAAAAAGCCCGATTTTTTTTTAAATGCCGCCGGTTCGTCAGCTTCAGAAACTATAGGGAATATTTTAATTACAATTGATCCGGTACTGGAAAAAATAAATCCCGATGCCTTTTTAGTTCTGGGCGACACCAATTCTTGCCTGTGTGCTATACCTGCAAAAAAACGGAAAATTCCTATTTTTCATATGGAAGCAGGAAACCGCTGTTTTGACCAGCGTGTGCCCGAAGAAACGAATCGCAAAATAGTAGACCATGTTGCTGATATTAACCTAACATACAGCGATATTGCAAGGGAATACCTTTTAAGAGAAGGCTTGTCACCAGAAAGGGTAATAAAAACCGGCAGCCCTATGTTTGAAGTATTGACATAAGTTCCTTGCACAAAATAGAAGTCTCTAAAGTTTTGGAGACCCAGCAGTTGGAAAAACATAAATATTTTGTTGTCTCTTCTCACAGGGAAGAAAACATCAACAACCCTAAGAATTTTGATGGACTCATAAGGTCTCTAAATAAAATAGCCGAAAAATATCAATACCCGGTCATTGTGTCAACGCATCCCAGAACGCGTAATATGCTAAACGAAAAGAACGTCCAAACGCATGCCCTGGTCAGATTTTTAAAACCCTTGGGGTTTTCTGACTACAACGCACTGCAATACCATTCCTTTGCCGTACTTTCTGATAGCGGCACCATTTCTGAGGAATCTTCTATTTTAAATTTTAGGGCGCTAAACATTCGGGAAGCGCATGAGAGGCCTGAAGCCATGGAAGAAGCTTCCGTAATGATGGTAGGGCTTAATCCGGAGCGTATTCTACAAGCATTATCTGTTCTGGAAAAACAAAAAAGAAATCCTGAAAGAAATTTCAGATTCGTTGCAGATTATTCAATGCCGAATGTGAGCGAAAAAGTAGTTCGAATTATTTTATCCTACACCGACTATATAAATAGGGTGGTTTGGTCTAAACACTAAGTTTATGAAAATTCTCTTTTTAGGGCTGGGTTTTGCCAATATGAATAAATCAACAAATCTGTTTACAGAACTTGTAACAGAGTTTCACAATAATGGGCATCATATAGATGTTGTAGCACCAGAACTAGAAGGTACCGGCAGCGGAAGGCAATTAGAAGCTGGCATAAACGTAATTAGGGTTCCTACAATGAAATTATTTAATGTTGGTCTTATTCAGAAGGGTCTAGCCAACTTACTACTACCCTATCAGTTTAAAAAGGCACTGAAAAGAAGTGGCTTAGACCTTGCTTACGATTTGGTAATAATGCCTACTCCACCAATTACGCTGGTGGTCCTTACTGCCTGGTTTAAAAGAAAATACAACTCACAAATCTATGTTATGTTGCGAGATATTTTTCCGCAAAACGCCGTAGATCTTAAAATGATGTCGAAAAGCAGTATCATCTATTCATATTTTCGGAGGAAGGAGAAAAAAATGTACCGCATTGCTGATGCCATAGGATGTATGTCTCAGGGAAATATAGATTATGTATTACAGCATAATCCATGGATTGAAAAGAAAAAGTTACATATTCTTCCTAATTCCAGAAACCTTAAGGAATTGTTGAGGGATAAGGAAATAAACTCCATTAAAAAGAAATATAATTTAATGGATAAGTTTATAGTATTTTTTGGAGGAAATATTGGAAGACCTCAAAAAATAGAAAATATTGTGGCACTTGCAAAGTCTTGTGCAAGTATAGAAAACCTATGTTTTTTCATTGTAGGTGATGGAAACGAAGGTCAGAAATTAAGAGATCTGGTACAAGCTGAGCAATTAGAAAATGTTCAAATTCACGGTAAAGTAACAAGTGAGGACTATCACAGAATTTTACAAGCAGCTGATGTAGGGCTTATATCCTTGAGCGAAGATTTTACAATTCCAAATATCCCTTCAAAAACCTTGTCATATTTCAATGCTAAAAAACCAATTTTAGCTTCAATTGACGTTAATACAGACTACGGAACTATCCTTGAGGAGAGTGGTGCAGGTATTTGGCGTGAAGCTGGAAAGACCGAACAACTGAAAGAAGCTTTGTTATATCTTATGGATGATGATGAACGTAGAATTAGAATGGGACAAAAGGGGTATGAGTATATGAAAAACAATTTAACGGCCAATCATGCGTATCGTACACTCATAAGCAAGATTCAAGTTTAAAAAAATTAATCAATTATTCTTTAGGAGATTTTTAAAGTAGTTAAATGAAGGTTACAATTATTAACTCCTATTTGTTCCTTCTTTCTTGGAAATTCCTTTCTCCTTATTTGTTTTATAACTTTAATAGAAGAACCATACTATTAAGCGAATTGAAATAGAATTGTATTTCTGTTTTATTTATTTTACAAGGATGCGAGCAGATTCATTAATTATTTAAAAAGTGGTCATTTTTTTATAATCATTATGTAATATTTTAATTATTATACTTGCTCCATTTCATATTTATAGATGATTTAAATAAAACATATTAAGCGACCTTTCGATTTATTTTTATCCTTTCAGGATTCCTTTTGCTATCTCGCATTTTTATTATTGTTTATTAACTAAATGAAATTATGACGATTAAAAACCCGCAAAGAATTTTTGTGTTCTTAAAGGACAAGAACAAAAAAAATGTTTTTATAATATTCAAGGAAGTATTAACACTTTTAGTAAGAAAAAAAGAAGTCCCATTTTATTATTTTAAACATCTTTATAAAAAGGATATTACAAACATTATGGATTACCTTGGAACCAAGGAAGGTCGCCGTATACAAATACATCCCGAACTTCATAAGGCAGAACATGCCTGTATAATGGACAACAAACTTTTATTTTATATTTATGCCGAAAAGTTTGCTCTTAAAACTCCTAAATTATATGGACATAACCTTAGAAATCAGTTTTTCTACGATGGCAAAATGCAATCCATCCAAGATGAAGAAGGATTGGAGAAATTTTTTAATTTAATGCTTATTTCTAGTGGTGTCAATAATGTCTTCGTAAAACCCTTATCCGGTTTGGGGGGGAAGGTTGTTTCAAATTAGATTTAAAAAATTTAAAGGAGCAGATAAATCTTCATGCTAAGTCCCTACTTTCGGAGGGGCATATTTATTCAAAAGTAGTAGAGCAACATCCAGCAATTGATGAAATCCATAGCAAATGTATAAATACAATACGATTAACCACCTTCATGGACAATACCGGCAAGGTTGAGATCATTGCGCCATTGATGCGCTTTGGGCTTGGCGAAAGTGTGGTGGATAATGCCAGTTCGGGTGGATTCTGGGTTGGTATTGATCCAGAAAATGGAAAATTGCACAACATTGGGCATCGCTCCATGGAATATGGAGGAGGGCAATTATATCAACACCCACAAAGCAAATTTAGATTTGGAGGATATAAAATACCGTATTATAAAGAAGCCTGCGAAATCGTCATTGATGCATTAAAGTATATACCGGATCGGGTGATTGGATGGGATGTGGCTATTACGCCTGAAGGACCAGTTTTAATTGAAGCAAACACCAACCCAGCCTTAGATTTTTGTGATGTTGTTAGTGGAGGATTATTAAAAAATGAATTAATAAAAGATTTGGTCCAAAAATTAAATAAAGGAATGCTTTAAAACCGTTTGCAAATTTTAAGATCCATTACCTAAGATATAGGTTTATCGATAGGCATCAATGAAAATACATTTTTAGTATTGACCGTTGTACTTAATAATATTGTTGACTTTAAGCTAATATGAGACTTCTAATATTGAGATCCATAGATTTTGTTTACTACCCATGGATAGACTATACCATTCAACTTGAACGAGAATTATTGATTTACTTAAAAGTATGATAGGATATTTTACAATTAATTATAGGCAACCTAATATCATTTAGACAGTTAATGAAAAATGCATATTAATACTTTAAACGAATATTTATACTATTCATAGAAATTAGTTCTGTTTGATAATAAATACTGTTAATTTTTGTAAAAGTCAATTAACATCTTAAATATTTGAAAAGATCAACTTTAAAATCGTTTTAAGATAAATAGTGTTCATATGTATTAGTTTTGAGCAAGATTGTATGAATTTTATTTTAGATTTTTAACTTCCCCCATGTCTTTATTTGCAGATACTTTATTATTGGTTCGGATAGTTATTTCTTTGGTTTTTAAGCCATAAAACTCATAAAAAAATGAAAGCTTCAATATCAAATAAAGATGATTTCAAAAAATTCATACTTGACGATGACCACCCATGTGTTATGTCGCAATCAGTTTTTAGTTCGGAAAATTATGCATTGAATACATATACAGGCCTTGGAAGCAGCACTGCTGCAAGAAAAATATTGGAAGATTTAAAAATTTATTTAGAAAGTTATGATTTTTCGAGCAATGATTTCTTTTCCTTCATTGCCATTTTTAATGACAATTTAAATTATTCTGAAATAGAATTTGAAAATTTGCTTTGGAAGCAGTTACAAAATATCCACGAACTAGATGAAAAAAATTGGGATAAGACGACAAGTAGTAACCCAAAAAATAAATCATTTAGTTTTAGTATTCTAGGTACGGCCTTTTATATTGTGGGTTTGCACCCAAATAGTTCACGGAATGCGAGAAAAAGTCCTCGGCCAACTCTTGTATTTAATATGCATTGGCAATTTGAAAAGCTTCGGGAAATGGGAGTTTACACACGTGTTCGAGATACTATTCGAAAACGTGATATGCAAAAAAACGGTTCAATAAATCCTATGTTGGTTGATTTTGGGAGTAAAAGTGAAGCCCCTCAATACAGTGGCAGACTTGTTGATGATAGTTGGGAGTGTCCATTCAAACACATAATGGATAAATGATTAAAGTAATTTCAAAACAGAAAGGGGTTGCGTTTAAATTGCTAAAAGGACAAACTCTTAAAGTCATTGATCCTGAAGGTCAACAAGTGAGTGATATGGTTGTATTTAATGCAAATGACATAAAGGAAAAAATCTCTTCTGGCAAAACTTTCGATTTTGAAGAATCCATCCTTCTTTCCCAAGGAAATTTTTTATGGAGCAACCGTAGTATAAAAATGATGAAGATTTTAGAGGATACCAACGGCCGGAATGATTTTTTGCTAGCGCCATGTAGTCCGGAAACCTTCGAAATTATGTACGATTACACTGGGTATCATCCTAGCTGTTTTGAAAATCTATACACTAATTTACAGCCATATGGTATTAAACCAGACGATATTCCTACTGCCTTCAATATTTTTATGAACGTTCAGTTTGATGCGATGGGTAAAATATCCGTAAATCCGCCAACAAGTCAACCCAATGATTATGTTATCTTCGAGGCTATGATGGATGTTATTATAGGGCTTACAGCATGTTCAGCCGAGGATAGTAATAATGGATCATTTAAACCGATTCATTATGAAATAAAATGAATAGATCAAAGAAAATTGATTTCTTGAGCATTCTATTTCATAATCAGTCCTATACGGGGATAATTTGGTAATACGTCCTTATTGAATTTATACCATGTTATACTAATCAAGAACTAAGGTATCCAACTGTTATAACAAGAAATTACCATTTGATGGCCATCCTAATCCAGGCAAGAAATATAGGAATATTCATAATATATACACTTGATAAATTAAGGGGCAAACTATTTTGGTATATTGATTTTATAAATGTTGGTAACATAAAACGTCATAATAGCGATGTTCAATTCATAGAGGTGCAATATACCTCAGATGCTTCCAGATAAAAAAGGGGTGCTCAATTTGGTGGGGGTTTAAACATGCAAAGACAACCATAATTTTTTGTAAACCTTAATAATTATTCTTCCTTAAAAGATGTCCTAATAGTTAATAAACTTTTTTTGGTTAAAAAATATAATGATTCATTATCCAAGAGCTATAAAAAACTAAATTAATGATATTGTTGATACGCTTCACTTTAGAGAACAAGCTAGATTTAATCCGGGAAATCCCCTATCACACTTAATGATTTTTCAACTAGCGGTATTTCCAGAATAAAAGCAAGTTCAATTAATTCAGGAGAATTGATTTAATTTTACTTTAGCACTTAAATTGCAAGGCAATTTTCATACCTAAAAAGGATTGTCACAAATCCTAGTCCTATTTTCAGGAGATCATGCCATTATAACTTCAGTAAATATGAATGAAATTCTCTAATTATCTTCTGGAATATGAAGATTGACGGCTATTGATCTAGAAGGGACTGAATTAAGTTGAATTTAGGCTATTCATATATAAATTATATAAATTGAAGAAGACGTTCAAATATGCACATCTATAGAATGATGGCTTTTTCGATATGTTGTTGATTAAAAAATGATAAAACGGTATTTTATCGAGATATAGTTGGTCATAACATTTTTTTTTCAATTTCCACATCACTTGTTCTATCTTCGATCAGTAAAAAAATAGTCTCAATAGAATAAATTTTATGTATAAACTAATATTTAAAAGGACGCTAGACTTATTACTTTCCATATGTGGATTTATTGTTCTCTTTCCATTTTTTATTGTAATATTTACTATTCTTTGCTTATACAATAATTGCAAACCACTATTTTTTCAGCCAAGACCTGGTAAAGATGAAAAATATTTTATATCATGAAGTTTAAAACCATGAGTGATGCCAAAGACTTAAATGGTGAATTACTCCCTGATGAAAATAGATTAACTAAGTTTGGAAATTTTCTTAGAAAGTCATCATTAGATGAAATTCCGCAGCTATTAAATGTTATTAAAGGTGATATGAGTTTAGTTGGTCCCAGACCATTACGGGTGCGATATTTACCATTTTACAGCGAAAAAGAGAAAATAAGACACACTGTATTACCCGGCGTAACGGGACTTGCCCAGGTTTCGGGTAGAAATAGCCTATCTTGGGATAGGAAATTAGCATACGATGTTGAATACGTTGAGAATATCTCATTTATGTTGGATTTAAAAATATTATTGAAGACCTTTTACAAAGTAATTGGGCCTTCTTCAAAGGAAATCGTTATAGACGTTGAAATGGATGCCCTGGATACATATAGAACAAAAAAATAAAACCTAAAATTGGAAGGGAAATCAATTACTTCAGCACCTAAATCTTTGGTACAAAATATAACTTCAAATTTCGCAATATATAGAGATGATGTATTTCCTTTTCTTGGAGGTGGAAATAAAGCACGTAAAATGATGGCTCTATATAAATATTTGAATTCTAACGATGTTAATGCAATAGTGACAACTGGCGGAGTTCAGTCAAATCACTGCAGAGCTGTTGCACTTTATTGCAAGAAATACAACCTTAAATGTACCTTAGTAGTCCATGGAGATAAAAAACGCTATTATGATGAATCAGGTAACGCAAAAATAATTAGGGAGACAAATGCAAAAGTAATTTTTTCCGAAGTTAATATGATCTCTGATACCATGGAGAATGCCATGAATGAATACTCCAATTTAGGATGTAAACCCTTTTATTTAGAAGGTGGCGGCCATACTCTTCAGGGTGGAGGAATCTATATAGACGCCGTTGAAGAGATAATTAATACGGACTTTATTCCCGATTATATTTTTGTAGCCTCTGGTTCTGGCACCACCCAAGCTGGAATTCTGGCCGGGATAACTAAATTTAATCTGAACACTAAAGTCTACGGTATTTCTGTAGGCCGTCTAAGAGCAAAAGCAGAAAAAAAAGTACAATCATTTTACAATAAACTTTGTGAAAAATATAACATTATTTGCGATGCGCCAGACATTATTGTAAATGATTCCTTCTTATGTGGTGGATATGAAAAATACAATTCAGCTATCGATAAAATTGCCAAAGATTCATTAATGAATTATGGATTTGCAATGGATAAAACCTATACTGCAAAGGCATATTACGGGATGCAGAAAATAGTTGTTGAAAATAAACTATCTGGTAAGATCTTATTTTGGAATACCGGTGGAATGTATAATTTTTTATCGAAATGATAAAGATCATACGCAATAATCCCGAATGGAGTTCATGGCTTAATTCAATGAATAATTTTGATTTCTATCACACATATGAATATCATCAAAGTCTGACAAAAAATAATGATACCCCTATCATGATTGCCTATGATGATGGTCATTGTAAAATTGGTATTCCATTTTTAAAACGTACAATTAATTCTAAATACTATGATCTAACATCTGTCCATGGATATTTAGGTCCGGTCTCTAATAATATTGACGTTTCATTTGATAACAAAATATTTATACTAGAATTAAATAAGCTATTGAAATCAGAAAATGTAGTTTCCGTCTTTTCAAAATTAAACCCGTTTATACCTGATCAGGAATTAATTATTAAAAATTTAGGTATTTCAGAAGTGAGTGGGCCTTTGGCTTATTTTGATCAGTCTATGACTGATACAAGTCAAACGGAATATTACAATAGAAATACGCGGCAAAAAATTAATCAATTAAAGAAGATTTGTACTGTTAAGTTAGTGAATTCTGATATTGACATATCAAAATTCAAAATGAGTTATTATGAAAGTTTAGATAGAATAAAGGCAAAAGAACTATTTTACTTTACAGATGATTATTTTAAAGCATTATTTATCTCCAATTTGTTTGAATCAAAAATTTTTTTAGCTGTTCATAACGAGACAAAAGAAATAATGGCGGGTGCCCTTTGCATTAAAAGTCAAAATATTGTTCATATAGAATTGGCTTTTACGAATCATAATTATTATCAAAAAAGTCCTCTTAGAATTATTTTTGATTATACCAGAAAGTATTATAAAAATGAACAATTAAAATATTTAAATCTTGGTGGTGGTAGTGGTGGTATTGAGGGGTCGCTTATGAAATTCAAACTGTCATTTACTAAAAGCATAAAATACTTTAAAGTTTGGAAATACGTTGTAAATGAAAATATTTATGCGGGACTAATTTCCCCTGAACAAGATTTAACAGACAATGGATATTTCCCAAAGTACAGAGTTTAAACTTTTTAATTATGGCTATAAATAAATTGAATATATTATTTACATGTGCCGGTCGCAGGAATTATCTAATAAACTATTTTAGGAAGGTACTAGGCACTTCAGGGAAAGTAATTGCCGTTGACAGTGACCTATCTGCTCCTGCTTTGGCAGATGCTGATATTGCATTAAAAGTCCCATCCATTCATTCTAAAAATTATATTTCAACATTAGAAAAAATCATAAAGAAGTATTCCGTAAATGCCCTTATTTCCCTGAACGACCTTGAACTTCCTATTTTAGCCGCGAAAAAAACGCGATTAGAAAATCTTGGTACAAAAATTATTATTTCGGATACCCATTTAATTAACACCTGTTTCGATAAATGGGAAACATTTAAATTTTTTAATAGAATAGGAGTTCATACCCCAAAGACTTTTTTAGATATAAACTGTGCTTTAGAAGCTATCAATAAAAAGGAAATTTCATTCCCTTTAATTGTTAAACCAAGATGGGGTAGCGCTTCTATAGCAGTAGATATTGTGGAATCTGAAGAAGAATTACGATTGGTTTACAAATTACAGTATATCAAAATTATGAGATCTATTTTAAAAGAAATAAGCTCTTCTACGCAGGAACAGTGCATTATTATTCAGGAAAAAATTAATGGAGAGGAGTATGGTGTAGCAATATCTTAAATGATTTTAATGGCACCTATTACGATTCGTTCGTTCGAAAGAAACTAAGTATGCGCGGCGGGGAAACAGATAAGGCAATTTCGGTTATAAATACAACATATTCTGAGATTGCCAAAAAGATCAGTATTCACACCAAGCATATTGGTAATATGGATTGTGATTTTTTTGTAACTAAAAATAAAATTTACTTTTAGAAATGAATCCGAGATTCGGCGGCGGATATCCTTTCTCTCATGAAGCTGGAATTAATATTCCTGGTATTTATATCGATTGGTTAAGACAAAAAAGTGACGTTTCAAGGCATAATAACTATAAAAGAGGATCTAGCTTTTTCTTAATATGATAATTTAATGCCTATTCCTAAATCGTGCCTTTAATATTAAAAATCCATAACGCAAAGCATGAATTTATTAGCTTCATTTAGAGAAATGTATTTTTGGACTATTGATGCTCTTAAAGGACATAAAATTAAAAACCAATAAAAATGAAATATCATTTATAAATAATAATTATTACAGTGAAAAAGCGCAAAGAAAAAATAGCAGAAAATATAGATAGTTTAGTTAAGCATGCAATTCAAACAACTTCTTTTTATAAAAATATTCCTGTAAATAGTAGCTTGCAAAAATTTCCTGTAATTAATAAAAATATTGTGCGATCAAATTATGAAGAATTTAAATCTTCGTTATTTCATGATCAAAATAATACTGCAGTCTTCACGGGGGGATCAACAGGTGCACCACTAAAACTTTTCCACAACTATAATAAACGAGTAAGACATATTGCAGATAATCTATTTTTCGCTAACCAGGGTGGTTATAAATTAGGAGGTAGACTTTATTTAATACGTGCCTGCATAGGTAAAAGAACACTAAAACAAGAGCTTTTTATTGGAAGAAGAATATAATTCCTTATGCAATTTTAGAGTATGGGGGGATAAAGATATGGACAACTTCCTTTCCCATTTAAAGCGAGATAAGTCAAAAAAGCACATTGTGTGTTTTGCCTCTATGTGCGAAATACTGGTAAATTATTTAGATTCCATAAAGGCACTTCCACTGGAAAAGATCTTAACATTGAGTCTATTATCACAGATGGAGACTTTTAAGCGAAAACACTAAATGAAAAATGGAGTATTACTTTCAAACCCCTACGGTCGCCAGATACGGAAACATGGAATGTGGTATTATGGGACAACAAAGCATAAAGGGGGGATTAAGTTACTCCTTGAATTGGGCAAGTTATCACTTTGAAGTTTTGAAATTGAAAGAAGATATTCCGGCAGATAAGGGTGAATTAGGCAGAATAGTTGTAACAGATCTTTTTAACTACTGTATGCCCCTAATTCGCTATGACACGGGAGACCTGACTATACTAGAAGAAATTGAAAATAACACCACCGGCCCCATATTTAAAAGAATTGATGGGCGATTGGTTGATTTAATTTACAATACCAAAGGTGTAATTATATCTCCCTATATAATTGTTCAAAAAATGATGGAGTATATAGAACTGAAACAGTTTCAATTCGCCCAGATTAGTGATATTGAATATGTATTTAGAATAAATCCATGGTCAGAATTTAAGAGTGAAAAGAGCCTTATTAATGATAGTAAAAAATTCTTAGGTGAAGATGCCATTATAAAAATAGAGTATGTAAATGAGGTACCCTTACTCTCATCAGGAAAAAGAAAACAAGTTGTTAATGAAATAATCCATAATTGAAATAATTAAGACAATAAGGACTTTTTTGAAAATTCAGGAAATATGCCTGCCTCTATTTGGAGGCTATAAAAGGAAATTTATTTATTGTGAATAGAAAAAAGATTCAATTTACCCTTTGGTGTTTTGTAAATGACAGGAATAAAAAAAACTATTTTAAAATTCTTTATGAATTTATGGATTTATGGATTCTTCATAAAGAATTTCCTGCACACTATATTACCAGATTTCTATATAGAAAAGAATTCACTAATTATCGAGATTTTATCCCCACGAAAAAATATTATGAATTAATTTACTCAAAAAAGATCCAAAGCGACTTTTTTGTATCAATTTTAAATAACAAATTACTCTTTTCTTTTTTTGCACCAATCACAATATCCCAATCCCCCTATTAACAAGTTATAACTGTAAAAATCACTTTTATTTAGCAAATCAGAAATACAGTGTTAATTCTCTTCTCGATTTAAAAACCTATTTCAGAAAAGTGTTTGCCGAAAATAATTGCGACTCTATCTTTATAAAGAGCCTATCTAATAAAGGGGGAACAGGAATCATGTTTCTCCGAAAAAGATCATTTAGAAGTTCTGATTGAAACATATGGAAATCAAATCTTAGCAAATTCCTTTATCCATCAACGTAAGGTAGTACAACATCAATTGATCAATGATATATATGCGGAAAGTTTAAATACAATTCGTTTTGACATTTGTGCGGATGAGGATGAGATAACGGTTCTTGGCGCCGTCATGAGGTTTGGTGCCGGAGGAAGCGTAATTGACAATAGGTCCAAAGGAGGTTTTTTTGTATCTATTGATGATAAAACCGGTACGTTAATGAAAAAAGGTCAGAAACAAATGGGATATGGGGGAACGGAGTTATTCAAACACCCAGATACTTATTTTACGTTTGAAGGTTTCCACATCCCATATTACACTGATGCGAGAAAAATGGCTATAGAAATGAGCACCTTACTACCAAACAAAATAGTTGGTTGGGATATCGCAATTACTGATAAGGGGCCCTTAATAATTGAAGGAAATCATGACTCAAACATAACCATGACCGAATTACAATATGGTGGCTATTTAAAACATCCGGTAATTAAAAAATATTTAAAATCTCTTAAGAGCTAGTAATTATTGTGCCCTAGATAAGCCGGATATAACCATTGCCTATTTGAGTAAGCTAACGATTATCTTCCTTTTTCCGGATTTCAACAGAGGTATGTCATGAACATATTCAGTATTTATATTGGCCTCTTCTCCTAAATATGTTTTAAAAAAAGCTATGAACTCTTTCTCACGCTTAAATTCTCCATCAATATTTATTTTAAAAAGATAATTGTTTATTGCCTTCTGTATTAATTGCACCTGGTTTAATTCAGGAAATCGATATAGGTTATTATAAATTATAAATGGATTTACGATTTCTCCCTTTGGGTTTCTTAATATGTCAGTTATGCGACCCTGAATTATGTTGAAAACCGGGAAGCCTTTTTCACTAATAATGAAGCTCCCAACATCTCCTGTATCATAACGAATCATAGGGGTTGCCTTATTATAGAGATCTGTTACAACTATTCTGCCTAATTGGCCAAGTTTAGCGGGTACATCCTTTTTAAGATCTAATAACTCCACATGATAACTTGCCCAGTTGATGGTAAAATTATCCTCATTTGGAAGTTGTTGTGCAATAATACCATTCTCTACATTAGAATAGCGAGATACTACGGGGTTTTTGAAATAATAGGCCATTTTATCTCTAATTTCTTTGCTTAGGGGTTCAGACATTGCTATAATGGATTGAATATTAGCCTCAATCGGACTGGAATTTATTTTTTCAAGATAATTGCAGATCTTTTCAAAACCTGAAGGATACCCTAACCATCCCTTAGGAGACTTATCTTTTTGGAGCTTATTAAAAAGTTTATCCAGATAGTCATCGGTTAATTCCTCTACGTCAATTTGATTAATATTTTGGGCATAAGCCAATAAATATGGTTTTTTATAATAGGCAGCCCATAGTCTTAAGTAAAGTAATTTATATCCAATCTTGAAACCAGATGACTTAGCAAAAAATAGCGTATCTGCTGTATTGCGTACCTTCTTTTCTTGGGTTTGATTTATTTTAAAAGGGGTGCCTGTAGATCCGCTAGTACTCACTTTTATTAAATCAGGGGTATTATTTTGCAAAATGTTGATTTTATCAAAATTGTTTTTTATCACCATTTTGTTGATAACTGGAAAGTCTTCCAAAGAGTTAAAATTAGCATACTTCTTATAAAATTCAGATTGCGTTGTCGCAGTTGAAAGCAAATTATTTAATTGCTTAGAATTTTTTCTTTGTACTAATTCAAATGACGACAACCCAAAGGTATGTTCAATATCCTTCAAATGTGACTTAATACGATGACCTTTGATTGCATCTAGAGTCCAGAAAAAATTACTTCTTAATTTATTTGCTAAAGACATACGTGTAATATTAGAAAAAATATAATTTTGCTTCGAAATTAGTTACAATAGAAAAATTCAGTATAATTAAGGAAAAGAGTTCGATATCAATTTCGATTACTACTTAATTAGCGAGATCTCATTGATATATTCCACAATTTCGTTCGCAATTAACTCTCTTCCAAAGTTATTCCAATGCTGATCATAAATTAAAGTGGTGGGCTTATTAGTCGCTTTCTCAAAGGAATTAGCAAAGTCTATATACCTTATGTTTTCGTTCTTCAAATACTCTAGGAATTTTGCATTGGTAACTCTACTATCCAATAAAAGGGCCGTTTTACGCCTATCAAAACCATATGCTGCAATAATGCTTTTAAAATTTTCTAAATATAAGCTATCTTTATCTTGAACCATCGCTTTTGCTTTCGATATAGGCAATTTCTTTGTAGATGTCCTTAACTTCTTATTTAAATCCTTTAACGGATCCAAAATTCCAATACCGAGTAAATAAACCAGTAATTTAGATTTACGTAATAAAGGAAAAAAAGGTTTCCTTTCAATAAACTCATATTTTGCTCGTCGAAGATCGTTTTCATATTTTAACCCTATAATGGTATAGTCGATTAAGTCAAATGTGTTTTTGTTCTTATATATTAAGTACAACTGATCGGCTAAATCATTTGAAGAATGGCCATATTCATAAACCTCCAGAGAATTACCTAGCTTTTGTTCAATTTTATTTCCAATAGAGCGAAAATAATCCTGATGAAAACCTTCGATATACGAATCTCCGATAATGGCTATTTCAATTTTGTCCTTTGTTGGAGTAAACTCTCTATAGGAATTATATCCTTTTGAATTAATACGATACTGAGAAAAATTCTGTCTTCTATTCCCATAAACAGTATATCCGTTTTGTCCCGGAACCCACTCATAAATACCACTAGTCCCTACTTGTCTGGTTGGCATATCGTTATATAAATGAAAGATTCTTACCAAAACTTCCAGTATCAGCAGTATTAATAAACCATAGATTGCAATTTTTGTAAATAACTTTATCATGATTAAAATTGAAAATATATAAATGACCGATCAAAGCCACTATCATAAAACAACAGTATTGCAAAGACTACCAGGCTGTATAATAAAAATCGGATAACCTTAGATTTGAATTTAAATGGATTCCTTTCATCCCTTCTTATGGCATATTCATATAATATAAAGATTCCTAGCAAAATATAATAATCAATCATTCGGTATCCCATGGGATGTGTATAAATGACATATTCAAAATTTTCAAAAATTCTTTTTATAAAATTAAAACTATCGGTTATAGATTCTGATCGGAAGAATATTCTAGAAAAGGTAACAATGGAAAAAGTTAAAAACAACTGACCTATTTCTGTAATTGTGGGGATATTAGTTTTTTCCGCGACTACAGAATTCTTATAAATGGTATTTCTTCCCATTAAGAATACAGGAATATAAGCCAAAGCATGAAACCCTCCCCAAAAAATAAATGTCCAGTTCGCGCCGTGCCAAAATCCACTTACCAAGAAGATTATACAAATGTTACGAACGGATTTAAGTGTACTTACTTTAGACCCTCCTAAGGGAATATAGACATAATGCCGAAACCAGGTAGATAAAGATACATGCCATCGTTGCCAGTATTCCGCCACATTTCGTGAAAATTGAGGAAACTTAAAATTCGACATTAATTCAATCCCAAATAGTTTTGCTGTACCAATGGCAATATCAGAATATCCACTAAAGTCCCCGTATACCTGAAAACTAAACAGTGTAACTCCTAAAATTAGCGTGGATGCAGGATAAGTATGATAATTTGCAAAAATATCGTCTACGATAGGTGCAAGCCCATCTGCAATAACTATTTTTTTAAAAAGTCCCCATAGAATCAGTTTAATTCCTTCAGAGCATTGTCCATAATTGAATTCTCTTTTTTTAGCAATTTGAGACAATAGATTGGAAGCTCTTTCAATTGGGCCAGCTACAAGTTGTGGAAAAAAAGCAACGTATGTAGCAAAAGATAATAGATCTTTCGTAGGTTGGATTTTCTTATAATAAATATCCAAAGAGTAAGACATTGTTTGGAAGGTGTAGAATGAAATACCTACCGGTAGAATTATATTTAAGGTCCATGTACTCTTAATGGTATATCCAAAAATTTCGAATAAATCCATAAAGGAAGCCGCAAAGAAATTATAGTACTTAAAAAATCCTAATAAAGAAACATTGAATAGTAAACTAATCCACAACCAGAATTTTTGCTTAACTCGATCCTTACCATATTTAGAAATTTGAAGGCCAACATAATAATCTACCAATGTACTTGCAATGATAAGAGATAGGAAACGCCAGTCCCATAAACCATAAAAAAAATAACTTGCGATTAAAATTAATATGTTTTGAGGCCTTAATTTATTCCTTAGAAAAATCCAGTATAAAACGAATACAATAGGTAAGAAAATTAAATATTCGAAAGAATTAAATAACATTGAATTTAAAAATTATAAAATTGCTGGAGTGAATTGGAATTGATTACTAATCCGCTAATTTAGACCATAATGATCTTCTATTAATTTAATTAGGCGATTTGGCTTAGAAAAATAGCTTAAGGCATCCTTTTGTAATTCGTAAAATCTATTCATTCTAATATGCTAATTCTCGAAGGAGAAAGAAAAAGATGTATAAAAAGAACTAATTTAATGCTTAATTTACAGCCTTCGCTAAGAATTCCATTAACGGTTGATTTTTTCGTTTTTTAGTATGCCCAGTAGTATGTCTAATTCCGTTAGCTGATTGTTAATTTTTTATTTGGCTTAAGTTCTTACTCGCTCTTATAACAATTGATTTTTTTCCATATAACTAATTGCATTAAAAAAAAAAGAGTTAGTTACTCTGTTCGCTTAAAAATAAATCCCTTAAAAGCCCACATATTGACTTCTAATGAGTCCTGGTTCTTTTGATTAAAATACTGTTAAGTCAATCAAGTGGGAATTGTAATGAAAACAAAACAATAAAATTGTTCAAAGAAGTAATTTCTTCTTTTACCTTTTAACTATATTTTTAGTCTTTTATCTAAATAGTAATCAAAAACATCGTTAGGTGAATATCAAGTTATATATTTAACTTACACATTAATTATTTATCTCAAAATCCATTTTTATGAATAATTTTATAGAATCAATATCTGAAATTTTAGAGGTGGATTCAGTTACTTATGCGGATCAACTAAATTCCTTTGATTCCTGGAGTTCATTAACTGTTTTATCTATAATTGCCTATTCTGATGAAAATTTTAATGTTGTTTTATCTGCAGACCAAATTAATTCTTGCTCAACAATAGGAGATCTTAAAGCACTGTTGTTAACTAAAGTTGAAGTATAATAATTGAAGTTAGTACGTCATTGCAAAATGACAACTTAAGGATGATGAAATTAATTGAATGAGAAACGTTATTATTTTAGGGACCGGAGGCTGTGCATCAGAAGTTACATTCTACATAAATGACCATAATACGAAATCAGGAATTGAAGAGCAAATAAATATATTGGGCTATTTAGATTATGAAAGTCATCTAAAAGAACACTATAATAAATACAATTTCAAATCCCCAGTCCTTGGTGATGTAGATTCATATATCCCTCAACCCAATGAGGAGATCCTAATTGCTGTCTCTAATATCCAATTTAGAAAAAAGGTAATCCAAAAGCTACTAGATAAGAATTCTAAAATTGGAAGTTTTATTCACCATAGTTCAATAATTCCAAAAAATTCACATGTTGGCATAGGCAATATTGTATATCCATTTTGTATCATAGAAGAGTATTCATTTGTCGGGAATTTTAATTTACTAACCGCTTATAGCTATATAAGTCATGACTGCAAGGTAGGTAACAATAATTTCTTCTCAATAGCAGGGATAGCTGGTAATGTAACCGTAGGAAATAATAATTTTTTTGGGATACGTTCTTCAGTTATACCTGGAATCAAAATTGGAGACAATAATATTATTCAAGCTGGAATGATCGTTGACCAGAATATACAAAACGATAATACTATTTATTATCGCTATAAAGAGCGAGTTTTGGCAATTCCAAAAGTTACTACTTCATCGGTTAGGGTATAGCCGTGTGCTGCATGCTCCTGGGGATATAATATCGCATTAAATTAGGTTTCCATAACTTAGTTTACTTTCTTAGTAATAGTAATTTACATTCTATTTTTAAGGTTTCACAATAATTTTTATTGGTCATGCAAAATTTTCAAGATACCCTAATCCGTATATCTAATATTGCCTGCGAAGCCGGAATAGCCATTTTAAAGATTTATGATTCCGATAATATTGGAAGCCGGCTGAAAAGCGATAAATCCCCCCTAACTGAAGCAGATCTGGCCTCCAACTCAGTCATAAATTCCTTTCTGGAAGAAACAGACTACCCAATCATCAGTGAAGAGAACAAACAACTCGATTATTCCGCTCGAAAAAAGTGGGACACCTGCTGGATGGTAGACCCCCTGGATGGTACCAAGGAATTTATCAAACGAAATGGGGAATTTACCGTTAATATTGCCCTTATAAAAAATGGGGCTCCCGTTTTAGGTGTTATCTATGTCCCAGTTTCTCGAGAACTTTATTATGCGGATGTTGAGCAAGGGGCAGCCTTTAAAACACTGGTTGGTGAAGACCATTCTTTAAAAGGCGACCTGTTTTTGGAAAAGGACAGGATATTCCCTGCCTCTCTTTCAGATACCACGGCAAGAGTAGTAGGAAGCAGGTCTCATATGAATCAGGATACATTAGACTATATTTCTAATCTGGAGAAAGAAAACAAAGAAGTAGATATCGTCTCCAAAGGAAGTTCACTAAAATTCTGTCTGGTAGCAGAAGGTAAGGCCGATGTATACCCCCGCTTTGCGCCCACCATGGAATGGGATACGGCTGCTGGCCACGCCATATGCAATGCCGTAGGACTAAAGGTAATTGCTCAGGATACGCAACAAGAATTACGATACAATAAAGAGAATCTATTAAATCCTTATTTCCTAGTTAGTCCTTAATGGCTACCTCCTCCTATAAAAGACACTTGGCCAAGACCATCACCTGGCGTATTGTAGGTACCTTAGATACCATTGTACTATCCTGGATCATTACCGGGAATCCGCTCACCGGACTTAAAATTGGTGGGGCCGAAGTGATTACAAAAATGGTATTATATTATTTTCATGAGCGAGTTTGGTTTAATATAGGGATCAAGGAAAGTAAAAAAAGGCATTTGTTTAAAACACTAACCTGGAGAATAATTGGCACCTTAGATACAGTGTTACTCTCCTGGTTTATATCCGGAGATCCTTTGATTGGACTTAAAATAGGAGTTGCTGAAGTATTTACTAAAATGATTTTATACTATTTTCATGAAAGGATTTGGTATCGTTTAAACTTTGGGGTGGAACAATTAAGAGAACTGAAGATAATGGGAAAGAACATTGTAAAACACGCCTATAAAATCGCCAGGCTGATCGCAACAAAAAAAATGGTCACCTGTCCTTCATGATCCTCTTTACGGGCCTATCCGGCTCAGGAAAATCGACCATCGCCAATGCCCTGGAACAAAAATTACATATCTTGAATATTCAGACCTATACCCTCGATGGTGATAATATGAGAAGTGGTATTAATCAGGACCTGAGTTTTAGTCCGGAAGACCGATCAGAAAACATCCGACGCATAGGGGAAATTGGTAAACTCTTTGTAGATGCAGGGATGGTGGTTCTGGCTGCCTTTGTGTCTCCCTATGAAAAAGACAGAAACCATATTCGAAATATCGTTGGAGTTGATACCTTTATAGAAGTATTTGTAAATACCTCCCTGGAGGTTTGCGAAGCGCGCGATGTGAAAGGGCTTTATAAAAAAGCCCGAAAAGGAGAAATAAAAAATATGACCGGGATCTCAGCACCCTATGAAATCCCTTCCAAGCCAGATGTAGTAGTTACAGAGAAAAACACGGTGGCTGAAGCAGTAGAAATGATCTTTCAGAAGATCCAACCAAAACTAAAACTCAAAACCAATGAGTAAATATTATTTAAGCTACCTGGATGAATTAGAGTCCGAGGCCATATTTGTATTAAGAGAAGTGTGGGCCCAGTTTCAAAACCCTGTGATCTTATTTTCGGGAGGAAAAGATTCAATTTTGGTCACTCATTTGGCGAAAAAAGCATTTTATCCCAGTAAAATTCCCTTTTCCCTAATGCACGTGGACACAGGCCATAACTTCCCGGAGACCATTGCCTTCAGGGATCAGCTTATTAATGATCTTGGCGTACAACTTATCGTTGGTTCCGTTCAGGAATCAATCGATCAGGGTCGGGTTGCCGAAGAAAAAGGAAAGAGCGCCACCCGTAACGCCCTTCAAATAACTACATTACTAGATGCCATCGAGACGAATAAAGTGGACTGCGCCATTGGCGGTGGAAGACGCGACGAGGAAAAAGCCAGGGCCAAAGAACGCTTCTTCTCACATAGAGACGACTTTGGACAATGGGACCCCAAAAACCAACGTCCCGAATTGTGGAACTTATTTAATGGTAAACATTTTGAAGGAGAGCATTTCAGGGTCTTTCCTATCAGTAACTGGACAGAAATGGACGTTTGGAATTACATTCAGCGCGAACAAATAGAAATTCCTTCCCTGTATCTGGCCCATGAACGGGAAGTGGTCTGGAGAAACAATTCCTGGATCCCCAATTCAGAATATTTAATCCTGGACGAACGGGAAGAAGTCGTTACCAGGAAAATAAGATTCAGAACTCTGGGTGATATTACCATCACGGGCGGAATTGAATCTGATGCAGATACGCTGGAAAAAATAGTTCAGGAAGTATCAGCCATGCGACAAACAGAACGGGGCAACAGAACAGATGATAAACGCTCAGAAAACGCCATGGAAGACAGGAAAAAAATGGGCTATTTCTAATAGTAATATTCTAACCAAATGAAAATAGAAAAGAACGAATTACTTCGCTTTTCCACCGCCGGAAGCGTTGATGACGGAAAAAGCACCCTTATCGGAAGGCTATTATATGACTCCAAATCAATATTTGAAGATCAACTGGAAGCCATTGAAAATACAAGTCGAAAAAAAGGACATAACGGAGTGGACCTGGCCCTTTTTACAGATGGCCTAAGGGATGAGCGAGAACAAGGGATCACTATTGATGTTGCCTACAGGTATTTTACCACCCCAAAACGCAAGTTTATCATTGCCGATACTCCCGGGCATGTGCAATATACTCGTAACATGGTCACCGGTGCTTCTACCGCTAATGCCACTATTATTCTTGTGGATGCGAGGCACGGTGTTATTGAACAAACCAAAAGACATGCATTTATTGCTTCCTTGTTACATATTCCTCATGTCATAGTTTGTATAAATAAAATGGATCTTGTAGATTTTAAAGAAGAGGTATTTGAGGATATTGCTGAGCAGTTCACTGAATTTGCCTCAAAACTATTAATCAAAGATATTCGGTTTATTCCCATAAGTGCTTTACTAGGTGATAACGTTGTTAACAGGTCAGAGAAAATGCCATGGTACCAGGACGCTCCCCTACTCCATACCCTGGAAACGATGCACATCAGCAGCGATCTTAACAAGGTAGATGCTCGTTTCCCGGTGCAAACAGTATTGCGTCCCCAACGAGAAGGATTTATTGACTACAGGGGCTATGCAGGCCGTATTGCCAGTGGATTCTATAGAAAAGGAGATAAGGTTACTGTGATGCCTTCGGGATTCTCCTCTAACATTAAATCGATCACGGGTCCCAATGGGGAAATCGATGAGGCCTTCGCCCCCATGTCTGTGGCTTTGGAACTGGAGAATGATATTGATGTAAGCAGAGGGGATATGATCGTTAGATCCAATAATACTCCTGATACATCTCAGGACATTGAAGTGATGTTATGCTGGTTACACAACAATCCGTCACAACCCAGAGCCAAATATACTCTTATGCATACCTCCAACGAGCAAAAGGCCATGATCAAAGAAGTGATGTACAAATACGATATCAATACGATGGATCGTATTAAAGAGGATAAGGAGTTAAAGATGAATGATATCAGTAAGGTGAAAATTAGAACGACAAAACCGTTAATGATAGATTCTTACAGGGACAATCGATTTACAGGGAGCATAATCCTTATTGATGATCAGACCAATGAAACGGTTGCCGCAGGGATGATTATCTAAGAATTTGTATCCCGGGATTAAAACGTAAAAACCTTATTTAGCTACATTCGTCTTTATTCTGATGACAGTGGCTTCCGAACGCCTATTAAGTTGATGTTGCTCTTCTGCGCATTTTATACCGTCCTCACAATCATTTATTAATTGTGATTCCCCATGCCCAAAGGCCTCCAACCGACTTGCGTCTATCCCTTTTTCCAAAAGATAGTCTAAGGTGCGCTGTGCCCGTTGATCAGACAACCATTGGTTATAGGTTTTTGGACCTCTTGAATCCGTATGGGCGTGGATCTCAAATGTTTGCTCCGGATGTCCCTCCATCAGGACAGCAACGGCGTCTAAAGTTCTCTTTGAAGGTGCATTGAGGTAGGAGGAGTCAAAATCAAAATACACGGCTCCAAGGCTGTCTAATTGACTTTGAAGCATTTCCAGCATATCTGATTGATCCTTTTTTCTCTGTTGCCCAGCCAATAGCGCCTCTTCCTTTTCCTTTGCGAGTCTTTCAGCCAGAGCGGCTGCCGCTTCTTCTTCCATTAATTTCACATACGACAAGGAATCCTGAATACGCTGTGCTTCCTTTTCCATTTCCTTTATCAAAGCAACCTTCTCCTCCCCTTTTTTGGTAAGACCTTTCTTAATATTGAATTGATACACTACCCCAACTGCATGTTGTATATGATTACTGGCCTCATTGCCAAAGGACCATTTTCCGCTGGAACTGAAGTCGAGCCCCCAGCGATCAGAGAACCATGTTCTGAAGCCAATAATAGCATTGTAGGTGCCTCTTGGAACGTCATTAGCATCTGCGTATCCTATTCCCACACCTACATAGGGATCGAACCATGCGGTTTGACCAACAAGTTTGTTCAAATCATAGCTTAGCCTGGAATCAATAGAAAAGTAATTCTTGAATTCAGGAAGGATTACACCGTCAATAATATTTCCTCGTTTGTAACGGTTATAGGAGGCAATGGCTTCCAAGCCTAATCCACTCTTAAAATACCTTCCCAAACTTATTCTGGAAGGAAAAGCTACCCCATTCCATTGATCTCTGATGGTCGTAAAGTCGTTGAATGCGTCCCCGGAATCATCAATAAAGTTCCATCCAACACCTACCATCCATGAGCTTTGGACCAAACTATCTTTGGAAGTGAGTACGATAGTATCCTGAGAATAAAGGCCGAAACAGCCAATCAGGAGTATTGCTATAAAAGCCAGGTTAGATAGTTTCATACTAGTAAGAATTTGGGTTCTCGTAGGTGTAAAGTTACAACCGGGTAAAAGGAAATGATAAAATATGACATCTATCTACCTGAAAAATCGATATGAAGCAATTTCTCCTGAAAGTTGTTGGAGACACAAATGATCAACCAAAAGTATGGTCGATAAGTGGATTTATATAAACGATGAAGTGCCTGTATAGTAATGAATATTCGTACTTAAGTCCAATTAAAAAATAGGAAAACGGTGAAAACGTTTTTTAAAGAATATTATTCGCCTACCTTAAAACACTCTTATAGTGATCCCTATACGCATGCTCATAAAGGCTTTCATACAAGGGCATGATATTCTGAAGGTCGAACTTCAGGGCCTCTTTATAGGCATTCTTTTTAAAGGTCTCAAGGGTTTTAGGATCTTTTAAAATGTACAAAGCGTTCTTGATCATGTCATCTACGTCTCCCACATCGCTTAAAAATCCGGTGACGCCCTGAATGTTTACCTCCGGGATACCTCCTGTATTACTCGAGATCACAGGCACCTTATTGATCATCGCTTCCAATGCCGCCAACCCAAAACTCTCCGATTTTGAAGGCAATAAGAACAAGTCAGAAAAGCACAGTATGCGGTCTATTTCTGAACTCTGGCCCAGGAACATTACCTTGTTCATGATGCCCAATTCTTCACATAACAACTCAGCTTTTTCCTTTTCGGGCCCCTCTCCTACCATGATCAATTTTGCAGGGACCTCCTTCTGAATGCCATAAAATACCTTAATAACATCGGGAATGTGCTTTACAGCCCTGAAATTACTGATATGAGTGATGATCTTTTCATTTTCTCCGGCCATCAACGTTCGTTGACAATCCGTGAATTCTGAATTATATTTCCTTTTATCAATGAAATTCGGGATCACTTCGATTTCTTTCTCAATTTCAAAAAAATCGAGTGTCTTTTCCCTAAGGTCGGCCGATACACTGGTAACCACCTCTGATTTATTGATACTGAAGGTAACTGCGGGCTTGTAAAATGGATGGTTCCCAACCAGGGTAATATCCGTGCCGTGCAAGGTGGTGATCATGGGAATATAGATCCCGTCTTCTTCCAATATCTTTTTTGCCATATACCCGGCATAGGCGTGAGGGATGGCATAGTGTACATGTAAGAGTTCTATTCCATAAAGTTTTATAGTATCCACCAACTTACTGCTTAAAGCAAGTTCATAAGGCTGATAATGGAACAAGGGATACTCAGGTACATGCACCTCATGGAAATGTATGTTGTTCCCCAGTAATTCTAAACGAACCGGTTGTCTATACGTAACAAAATGGATCTCGTGACCCCGATTTGCCAGCGCAATCCCCAGCTCGGTAGCCACTACCCCGCTCCCACCAAAAGTAGGATAACATACAATAGCGATCTTCATAGCGCTAAAATTACGGTTTAATTCTTTTTCTAATTGATAATAGAATCATAAATCGCCTGCTGTATACGAGTTCTCAATTCTGATTTGATCAATAGATTATTAGACGCAGTTGGATATGTGCGATTCGACAAAAAGACATATACCAACTCCTTTTCAGGATCTGCCCAGGTATAGGTTCCCGTAAAACCACTGTGACCAAAGCTTTTTCTGGAGACACATCCACAGGTTGGTCCGTGCTCTTCCAACTGAGGCTTGTCAAAACCTACTCCCCTTCTTACATCATTGTTACAGAAGTAGCATTTATTGAATTTTTCTATGGTTCGTGATTCCAAAAAACGATCGCCTCCATAATACCCACCCTGTAAATACATCTGCATGATTTTGGCCACGTCATTCGCATTGCTAAACAATCCTGCATGCCCCCCTACGCCACCCTGCATGGCCGCCCCCATATCATGAACATAACCCTGAACCGTCTGATACCGATAATAATTGTCAATTTCCGATGGTACAATACGCTCTTTTTTAAAAAATTCCAACGGCTTAAAACGAGTGTTATTTACTCCTAAAGGACCGTAGAGCCTGCCATTAGCCAGGATGTCCAGTGGTTGATCATAGGTGTCTTCAATGTATTTCTTCATTACGTAATACGCCACATCGCTGTACCGGTAGCGATTCGACTTTAACGACTGCCTTCCGATCCGATTGTAAATAGAATCCTGATAAGCGTCCGTGAGATACAGATTATTAGTGACCCGAATACTGAACCCATCATCTGGTCTGGAGCGATAAAATTCTTTGGACGGTTTTCTGTTTTTATCCAGCGTTGCCAAATAGAACGCAATCCATGATGGCAAACGTCCATAATGGCTTAAAGCCTTTAAAACCGTTACATTTTTTAAATCCGTTGTATCGTATGCCGGAATCAATTCTCCAAAAGTATTATTCAATGAAAGCTTTCCCTCCTCTTCCATGGTCATGATCACGGGCAGCGTAGCCAGTATTTTGGTAAGAGAAGCCAGGTCGTATAAATGATCCGAGGAAATAGAATCTTTTGAATCATAGGTAGGCTTTCCAAAATTCTTCTGGTAGATCACCTTCCCTTTTCTGGCCACCAGCACCTGAGCCCCGGGAAACATCAATGAATCGAGTCCGTTTTGAACCAGCGTATCTACCAGTGCCAATCTTTGACCGTCGATCCCTACTCTTTCCGGAATGCTATAGCCCAACCGGCCAATCGATTTTTCTAAGACCCCATAGCCTGCAGGATACTGGTTCCCCAGCGACACGGGCAATTTGCCTTTGGCCTCAATGGCGCCAAAAATCACTTCTGCCGTTTTCTCCTGAGCGATCTCACTATTCTGATATCCAACAACCAGTCCGTCTAACCCCTCAAAATTAACAAGATCTAACAGCGCATAGGGCTTGGCAAAAACGGCTAAGATCAAATTAGAAGTTCTCTCTCTGGCTAGTTCGTTCAACCAATACATTTCCTTTTCCGAAAACTTATAGGCTTTCCAGGGACTGTCATTACTTTTATGGTAGCCCACAATGACTACGTTAAAATCGGATAGGTTCTTTTTCAGGCTGCTAATATCCTTGCCTTCTACCTGCACCACTTCTGTATAATTTTTCAGAGCCTTGTAAAAGGGTTCCCCGGAAACATCCCCCATGGCTACGTAGGCAATTTTTTTATTTTCCAGATTCTTGACAGGTAACAGATCTACCTCATTTCGCACTACCGTAATGGCATTCTCAATGGCCTCTTCGTTTAACAGGGCATCTTCAGTGGCATTTAGATCTTCATAAAGACCCGCCACCTCAATTGGTTGATACTTATTTAGCCCGGCTTTATACTTGGCCATAAGGATCTTCTTCACCGAGGCAGACAAGCGCCCTTCTGAGATGATTCCTTTGTCATACGCTGTCCGCACAGCGGTTCTGGCAGCTTTCAGATCTTTAGGCATCAATAGTATATCATTCCCTGCAAGGAAAGCTTCTAACTCACTGCCGCCATTCCCGGCAAAATTGGCTACTCCACTCATATTCAAGGCATCGGTAAAAACCAGTCCTTTAAAACCCAATTCTTTTTTTAGTACGCCGGTGATGATATTTTTTGAAAGGGAGGATGGCCTTGTTGAATCCGGTTCCATAGCCGGAACATTCAGATGCGCAACCATTACACTTGAAACCCCCTCCTTTATTAAACGCTTATAGGGGTACAATTCAATACTATCTAACCTGTCTCTTTCAAAAGGAATTACAGGAAGTTCCTTGTGCGAATCTGAAGCAGTATCTCCATGACCCGGAAAATGTTTGCTACTGCTCAAAATTCCGGCCCTGTTCATACCACGCACAAAAGCCACTCCTTTTTGCGCTACATTCACCCTGTCCTCTCCAAAGGATCTGTTGCCTATGATTGGATTCCTAGGATTGATATTGATGTCAACATCCGGAGCAAAATTAATGTGAACTCCCAATCTTTTTGCATGCATCCCAATTCTATAGCCTACTTTTTCAATAATGCTAGAATCCTGAATGGCACCCAGGGTCATGTTCCATGGATAGGCAAAGGTGGAATCTAACCGCATCGCGAGTCCCCATTCCGCATCCATCCCTATAAGCAGAGGAATTTTTGATACTGCCTGATATTCATTCGTAAGTTTTGCTTGTCTTAACGGACCTCCGGTAGAAAAGATTATCCCACCTAAATGCTCCTCCTCAATCAGTGTTTTGATCTCATCCGTGGCCGACTTATTTTGATCTGAAGCGACAAGGACCATAAACAGCTGCCCTATTTTTTCCTCCAGACTCATATTCCGGTAAGCAGCATCGATCCATTCTTGCTGCTCAAGACTGTCCGTGGTTTGTAAGGGATGTAGTTGAGCGAAGGCACTAAAAGAAAAGAAAAGTGGTAATAAAAAAAGGGTAGCTTTTTTAAGCATAGACATTTTAATCATTGATTGTAACTGAATTACCGTAGAAATATTGCGCAAATAGGTAGATAACATGCTGTTCTTATGGTAACTAGTCTACATAAACCTCCCATGCCAACTCTCGGAAGCAGGTACCTCCCAATGTTCCAAATATTCCTGCTTATTGGCCACAAGATTATTAAAAACGATGGTGTTCTTCGAAATTGCCTTCGCCTTCGCCATTTTCTTAAAATCGGCCATGGACTTATACGTAATATAGTCCCCTTGCTTAAATGAAACATTCATTCTATCCATAAGCGTTACCCCATATTTCTTTTCAAGGCCCTGGATGAAGTGCACAGAGGCGTCTATAGAACAACCCGAAGCCGAGGCATTTGATTGATCTAATCCTATGACAATAAAACGGTTATAGCGAAGCTCAAATGCCGCCTGTAGCGCCGCCCCATGAGCCGTCCACTGTGTAAGGAACTGCGTAAGCGCCTCTTTGATCTCCTTTAATTCATCCTCGGTAAAATTTCTATTGGATTGATAGATCCATATTCTGGCCGATTCGGGTAATTCACTAAACGTTGCTATCATTTCTTTTTCTTAGATTCATTTTAAACATTCTTTCACCTTCTTTCTTCACTAAAATCATTCCAAAATAAATATCAAAGATCTTGTGTATTTGCCAGAAGTTCAGCGATATCCATCACCGCTACGGTAGCTTCTTTTTCTTTATTCTTCACTCCGTCTGTCATCATAGTATTACAGAAAGGACAGGCAGCAGCAATGATCTCCGGCCTGGTTTCCATGGCTTGTTCGGTGCGTTCAATATTTACCTCCTTGTCGCCTTTTTCGGCATCCTTAAACATCTGGGCACCACCGGCACCACAACACAAGCCTCTCGACTTGCAATTTTTCATCTCTACCAATTCGGCATCTAGCTTTTTAATGAGTTCCCTGGGTGCTTCATAAACATTATTGGCCCTTCCCAAATAACAGGGGTCATGATAGGTAATGCGCTTGCCTTTGTAGGTGCCGCCCTCTAAGCTGATCTTCCCTTCCTCCACCAACTCCATTAAGAACTGGGTATGGTGCACAACATCATAGCTTCCACCCAATCCCGGATATTCATTTTTTAAGGTATTGAAACAATGTGGACAGGCAGTGACCACCTTTTTAATGCCATAACCATTCATAACCTCTATGTTGGTCATTGCCTGCATTTGAAATAAAAATTCGTTTCCGGCCCTTTTTGCGGGATCACCCGAACAACTTTCTTCCGTTCCCAATACGGCAAAAGATACTCCGGCATTGTTCAGTAGTTTCACAAAGGCCTTGGTGATCTTTTTTGCTCTATCATCAAAACTACCGGCACATCCCACCCAAAACAATATCTCAGGTTGTTTTCCTTCCGCAAAAAGCGATGCCATTGTCGGTACATTCATCTTACTTTCTCTTATTCGTTAGTCTTTAGGACGATTCTTTCGCCCAGTTGAGTCGGTCCATTTGATTAAAAGGCCAGGGCGCGCCGTTATTTTCTATATTCCCCATCATGGCATTTAGTTCTGCTGGCGCGGCCGACTGTTCCATAACAAGGTATTGCCGCATATCCATAATAATGGACAATGGATCTATACTCACCGGACAGGCCTCAACACATGCATTGCAGGAAGTACATGCCCATAGTTCTTCCCTGACTAATATAATCATCGAGCAATTGCTTCCCGTCATCAATGAATTTTCCGCCATTCTGATCAATATTCCGACCAACTTCTTCCAGTCGATCCCGGGTATCCATCATGATCTTCCTCGGCGATAATTTCTTGCCCGTCTGGTTTGCCGGACACTCGCTCGTACACCGACCACATTCAGTACAGGTATAGGCATTTAATAATTGTACCCATTGAAGGTCTTGTACATCCGAAGCACCAAATTTATCGGGTGGTGCGGCATCTTCTGCAGGAGCCGCATAAGGATCTGCACTCGGATCCATCATTAGTTTCACCTCATTGGTTACGGCTTGCAGGTTCGCAAATTGTCCCTGAGGCTTTAAATTTCCATAATAGGTATTGGGAAATGCCAATAAAATATGAAGATGCTTGGAATAATACAGATAGTTAAGGAAAAATAAGATCCCTCCAATATGCAACCACCAGGCTGTTCTTTCGATCAAAATAACGGTGCTGGCAGACATTCCTCTCGAATAATGGAGTAATAAACTGACTCACCGGAAAAGATCCCGCCATTTGGTAATGGGCATCCCCTAATTGCTGTAACTGATAGTCTGCCGCATTCATGGTCAGAAACAGGCCCATAAGGATCACCTCAATATAAAGGATCCAGTTGGCGTCACTTTTTGGCCATCCTTTCATTTCAGGTTTTAAAAATCTTGACAACTTTAATACATTCCTTCGTATCCAAAATACTACTACCGCCAGGATCACCAGAAAAGCCAGAATCTCAAAAGAGGCGATCAAAAAATCATAAAATATCCCGAGAGGGGCAAAAATTCGATGTGTTCCGAGTAAGCCATCAATAATGATCTCCAATACCTCAATATTGATGATTATAAAGCCAACATATACAATAACATGCATCATGCCCGCAATGGGCCGAACAACCATTTTGGACTGCCCCATGGCAATTTTCGCCATATTGGTCCATCGCTGAGACTTATTATCAGAGCGATCTGTATCCTTACCCAGGAGTATATTTCTTCGAAGTTTTCTTACATTTCTGGCGAAAAAGCCTATCCCAAGGGCCAGAAGTAAAGCAAAAATGATGTTTGGAAGGTATTCCATTAATTACTGCTGATTATTAAGTGCCGGATCGTTTTGAGGTAACGAATACTCTATCTGCTTCTTGCCGAAAACGGAGACATTCACATACCTTTTTGGATTTAGTCGGAAATCCTGAAGCAAAAGATCTAATTCTTTAGACGCTTCAGTGAGGTTGTCGTACAATTCTTCATTATTCATCAGTTTTCCGAGCGTACCTTCTCCTTTCTCCATCTTCCCAAGAAGTGCGTCCAGGTTCTTGATGGTAGATTCTAAATTCTTTATGGTAGCGCTTAAATTGGTTGCTGCGATGGAATCTGAGAACCTGGCAAAATTGCTGGTAAGCGTATTGATATTACTCAAAGAACTGTCAATATGCATTTTATTGGTGTCTAACAGCTCATTGAGGGTGGCTGAGCTTTTTTGAAAACTCTCAACTACCGAAGTTAGGCCCTGTATGCTTTGGCGAAGGCTACTTTTTGTTTGATCATCCAATACATCATTGACATTCATAAATAGAGAATCCGCGTTGGAAACTGCCCCCTCCACCTTCAGTTGCAGCGGTGTAAGCTTTTGCTGTACCAATTCCGTTAATCCCGGACGGGTATTACTTTGTAGCGTATCCCCCGACTGCGCTTTTGGTGCCCCATCAAAAACCGGCTTTATCTGAATTCCTTTGCCCCCAATGATCCCCGTATCGTATAATTCGGCCTTGCTGTTCCTTGAAAATTCAAAACTGCTGGAAACTGAAAATGTAACTATGAGATAGCCGCTATCATCCTTGAACTGAACATCGTTTACTTTCCCTACACTAAAACCATTAATAGACACCTGGGTGCCAGTCTGTAAGCCCCCAACATGCTGATAGACGGCATAAAAAGTTTTACTGTCATCAAAAAGGGGCGTGGATTTTAAGTAACTGAACCCTAAAATAAAAAGGAGGATGCCCCCAATCACAATGATACCAGTCTTAATTTCCCGTGATAGTTTCAATATCTAGTTTTTTGGTTACAAACAAAATTAGAAATAAAATCGGAAGGCCGTTCATTAATCATCTTCGTATTTTAAAGCATCTTGCAAAGGTATGCGCATACCCTCCTTATAAGCCACAATATAGGAGGTCGTAAATCCTTTCTTATCTGCATTAGATTTTAAAAGTTTTGCACCTTTATAGGTGTCTGTCTCCCCATAGAGATAGCGGAATAAATTTTTTATTGGTTCTTTTGAGATCTTATTCAATCCCTTGAATTCTGACGAATTAGAAGTAAGATCCTTGGTAGTCGCCATAAGCTGCACTTTGAATATAATTCCGGCCTTAGCGACCTGCTCTTTAGTTTTTTCGTCCTTCTCAATCTTTGCTTCTACCGCTTTTTCTTTTGGAACAGAAGAAACAGACTCCGTACTTTCAACCATCTCCTTCGCAATCGGGAGCTTTACTTCCTTTTGAATGTCCGGATCCGGATTTTTTACTTCTTTTTTTACTTCTTCTGCTTGTTTTACTTCTTCTGCCGCTTTGTTTGCCGTTTCATTCGAGATCACTGTATCCGCATCAGGGATGCTATTCTTGTAATTGATGATCGCTTTTGCAATGGCACTACCGATTTCAAGCTGACCTTTACCCGAATTCAAATACCTGCCTTCGTCTTTATTTGTAAGGAATCCTGTTTCAATTAAAACACTTGGCATAAAAGTTTGATGTAAAACTATAAAACCAGCTTGTTTTACCTTGCGATCGTTTCGTTTTAAACTCGAAGTGAAATTTTCCTGAATAAGCTTTGCCAACAGTATGCTCTGATCTAAGAACTCCTCCTGCATAATGGTGAGTCCTATAACGGATTCAGGAGAATTAATGTCATAATTAGCATACCGCGCCTCATAGTTATCCTCCAGATAGATCACCGAGTTTTCTTTTTTAGCGATCTCAAAATTCTGCTTATTAGCGTGTAAACCGAGGACAAACGTCCCGGCCCCATGTGCATTGGAGGTGTGAGAATCGCAATGGACAGAGACAAAAAGATCGGCACCTGCCTTATTTGCAATTTCCCCTCTCACAAAAAGGTCCACAAATGAATCATCATCCCGGGTATAGATAACTTTGACACCCGGCGTTTTTTTTAAGATTTCTCCAACTTTCAGAACGATGTTAAGGGCAATATTCTTTTCCATATACCCATTGCCCAAATTGCCGGGATCATGTCCGCCATGACCAGCATCCAAGACTACTACAAAACCATCATTTCCACGATCTTCCGGAGCCGGGTTGGCCATGGAGAGATGTCCAATAAATAAAAAAATGACGAAGTATATGAAAAGAATGTTTTTGTTCATGGTTTGTGAGGAATTTTACTTCCTGTACTCGGATTAAAATTATTCTAATCTGCAACGGGCAGAAAAAAAATATATGTAAGTTTGATTTCAAAAATCAAGCCATATCATTACAAAAATAGGATATATAGCTTTGCAATCAAATAAACAGCTTTTTCTTTTCATTGGTTTGTTTTTCTTAGGGGCCTGTTTGGTGTATGCTCAGGAGAATAAAATAATACCCTTACCCATTACTGCTATACAAGATTCTATCAAAGCTCCGGCACTTCCTGCAACCCTTATGAAAGATACAGTTAGGACAGATTCTGTGACGCCCGATTCTGTTCCAAAAAAAACTGCTTTGCTCCTCGATAATATACAGTACAAGGCCAAGGACTATGTAAAATTAAGTCAGAAAGATCAGAAGATATATCTGTATAATGAGGCGGAGATCTATTATCAGGATACCGAATTAAAGGCCGGGGTCATCATCATGGACTACATTAAAAATGAAGTTTATGCCGGGCGTATTAAGGATTCCCTGGGGAATTATTCCCAGCTTCCTTATTTTAAACAGGGGGAGAATGTTGTAATCCCTGATTCTATTCGCTTTAATTTTGACACTCAAAAAGCGGTTATTTGGAATTCAAGGACAGAACAACAGGCAGGTTTGGGCCAGTTGGGAAGCGACGCGATGAAAGTATATGCCGAAAAAACAAAGAAAGAGAACGATTCTGTTTATTTCCTAAGCGAAGGGAAACTGACCACTTCCAAGGACACTATTGATCCCGACTACTATATCCGCGTACGAAAGGCAAAGTTTGTTCCAAAGAAAAAAGTGATTGCAGGATTCAGCAATTTATACATCGCCGATGTACCAACGCCCATTGCATTGCCTTTTGCCTACTTTCCCTTAACGGTGGGCAGAAGTGCCGGAATTATGATGCCTACATTTGGCAATGATCCGGATAGAGGGTACTTTTTACAAAATGCAGGGTATTATATACCTTTCAATGATTATGTTGATCTCACTTTAACCGGGGACCTTTATACCAACGGGAGTTACGGACTTAGGGGTCAATCTGTCTACTCAAAACGCTATCGCTACAGAGGAAACGTCAATTTCAGATATGAAAATCAGATAGTCAGTCAGAAAGGATTTGATGACTACAGTCGCGGGACCATCTATAATATTCAGATCTCCCATTCGCAGGATCCCAAATCGAATCCAAATTCAAGATTATCAGCCTCCGTAAACCTGGGAAGCAGCCAATACTTCAGGAATTCTTTGTTACAACAGAACCTCGCTCTTACGCAGACAAATAATTTATCTTCCTCTATCTCGTATTCTAAAACATTTCCTGCCTATCCGTCGGTAAATATGAGTCTTACGGCTACACATAACCAAAATACGAATACCAATGTGGTAGATGTGACACTTCCTACCTTACAGGCAAGTATGGAACGGGTATTTCCATTTGCATCAAAAGAAGGAATTAAAAAAGGTGCCATACAGAATATCAATTTTCAATATGATCTTAATGGTCGCAACAGTATTCGCACCAATGACGAAGACTTTTTGACGTCTAAAATGTTCGATGATGCCAAAGTGGGCGTCAGGCACCGTATTCCCATAAGTACCAATTTTAAGGTAGCCAAGCATTTTAGTGTGACCATGGGAGGAAACTATGAAGATGTCTGGACCCTGGAAACTTATGGCCAGCGCTTTGACCCCGATTCTCAGACCGTGGTGAGAGACACTATTAGCGGATTCGATCGCTATAACCAGTACAACTTTAGTGCGAGTGTAGGAACAACCTTGTATGGCACATTTAATTTTGGGGAGGATAAAAAATTTCAGGCCATCAGGCACGTAATGCGTCCTTCGGTAAGCTATGGGTACGCCCCTTCTTTTGAGCAGTATTATGATGAATATCTGAATGAGACCACCGGAGCCGTTGTACAATATACCCGCTTCCAAAACACTATTTACGGAGCTCCAAGCCTTGTAAAATCTAATGCCATGACCTTTTCATTGCAAAATACACTGGAGGCCAAGGTGAGAGATAAGGATTCTACAGCTACAGAACCAAAGAAAATTCAGCTGCTCAATAGCTTTAATCTGTCATCCGGGTACAATTTAGAAGCCGACTCCCTAAAAATAAGTCCGGTAAGTATAAGTGGTGGCACCAATATTTTTAAAAATAAGATGGCTGTCAACTTTGGTGCCAGCCTGGATCCCTATGCCATTGACAATAATGGAAGACGGATCAATACGTTTAACAGGAAAAATGGCGGAAGTTTATTCAGATTAACGAATGCGCGTGCCAATATTAGTTATAAGATAAGCAGCAAAGACTTTGAGAGCGATGGTAAAGGGGAAGAGGACATCGATGACCCTTACAAAGGTCAAAACTACGTAGCAGCAAGTGGTGGGCGAACTGATGATCTCTTTGGTGCCGCCGATAACTTTAATGAAAGTAGTTTTAAGGACAGGGATCCGGACGATATTGAAAACCCAAGGTATGGAACCAAGATACCCTGGGACCTTAACTTGCAATATGCCGCAAACTATAGCAATAGTAACCGACAGAACGAATTCTCAAGCCACTCTCTGATGTTTTCAGGGAATATTGAATTGTCTCCCCGCTGGAAGGTAGGGGTTTCATCAGGGTACGATTTAAAGAACAAGGGGTTTACGGTTACCCAATTTCGCTTTGAACGCGATCTTAAAAGTTTTAATATGCGATTTAACTGGACCCCTTTTGGTGATTTTGAGCGCTGGTACTTTTTTATTGGTATCAAAAGCTCCATCCTTCAGGACCTTAAATGGGAGAACAGAAGTCAGCGCCCTCCTAGGTAATAACACTTTTTATAAATTTTAGTATTATGAGCAGCAGAAAGATCATTCACACCTCAAAAGCACCGGCCCCTATAGGCCCTTACAATCAGGCGGTTATGGCCGGAAACACCCTGTTTATTTCCGGGCAGATTCCCATGGATCCTGCCACTGGCGATCTTATTTCAGGAGATATCAAGGCCGAAACTAAACAGTGTATGGAAAATCTGAAGGCCATTTTATTGAAAGCGAGTATGGGATTTGACCAGGTAGTGAAAGCCTCTATTTTCGTGAAGGACATGAATCAGTTTGCCAGCATTAATGAAGTGTACGGTGCCTATTTTGATCCGGCAACGGCACCGGCAAGAGAAACCGTAGAGGTGGCTAATCTCCCTAAGTTCGTCAATGTAGAGATCTCAATGATCGCTGTTAGATAGTTTGCTTATGAAATTCTACCAGGCCATCTATGGGTCGCTGTCTGATAACCCCGGCTACCAGATCATTACGCTCAAGCACCGCTTTTAATTCCTCGCGTAAGAAATAAGCAATACTCCCTACAAAATGAACCGGGACCTTTGTGGCCAATTCAAATTGCATGATATAATTATTCACGAATTGTTGTAATCCCTTATCTATTACACCTTTACAATAGGGATGATCCTTGTTCTCAATTAAAAACCGGGCAAAAGTTGCCAAATATGTATTCGGATTAGGTTGTTTATAAAGATTCTCCTTAATTACATCAGGATCTAAATTGTATTCACCGGCAAACTTATGCCCAAGTGCCTGTGGCATTTTATGAAAATAATAATCCCGTATTAATTTCCGCCCAAAGAAATTTCCACTTCCGTCATCCATAGGGATATACCCTAAGGAGATCACTTTTTGAAAAAGCTGGTGCCCGTCGTAATAGCTGCAATTAGATCCTGTGCCCAAAATACAAACGATTCCGTGATGCCCAATTTTGGTAGTAGAGTAAATGGCAGCATAGGTGTCTTCTTTTACCTCGGTCTTTGCATTTTTAAAAAAGGATTTAAAAATATTTTTTAAGAACTTTTTCATTCGGTTCGTTCCACAACCGGCACCATAGAAATAGAGGCGTTTTACCTTATCTCTATTCTTGGAGAGTTCAAAATTGTTAGCGAGACGGTCTTCTATTACCTCTCTGGTGAGCACTTCAGGGCTCAATCCCAGGGTTTGGGTCATAAAGACCTCTTCGCCTTTTTCGTCAAGAGCGATCCAATCGGCCTTGGTAGCTCCACTATCTACTATTAAAATCATATGAATACGCTTAAAAAAGAAATCCTTAAAATAAGCAAATTTTACTTATCTCAAGGATTTAGTTGTTAGTCCTAAATTTCACTAAAGAGCGTGAATGTATTGCGCCAGGTCTACTAATTTATTAGAATATCCAGCCTCATTATCGTACCATGAAACGACCTTGAAAAACTTGGAATTTAACTCTATTCCGGCGCCGGCATCAAAAATACTGGTTCGTGGATCGCCAATAAAATCCTGGGAAACCACAGCTTCTTCTGTATATCCCAAGATCCCTTTCAGGTCTCCTTCGGAAGCAGTTTTAAACGCTTTTTTAATCTCTTCGTAGGAGGTGTCCTTTTTAAGTTTAACGGTAAGGTCAACTACTGATACATCCGCAGTTGGTACCCTGAATGCCATTCCGGTAAGCTTTCCTTCCAATGCAGGAATTACTTTGGTTACTGCCTTGGCAGCACCAGTGGAGGCCGGAATAATATTCAACATAGCACTTCTGCCGCCTCTCCAGTCTTTTTTAGAAGGTCCGTCTACTGTTAATTGGGTTGCAGTGGTGGCGTGCACAGTGGTCATGAGTGCTTCTTCAATACCAAATGAGTCATTCAATACTTTGGCAAGCGGAGCTAAACAGTTAGTGGTACAAGAGGCATTAGAAACGATCTTATCACTGGCTTTTACCTCATTATGGTTAACTCCCATAACAAACATAGGAGCATCCTTAGATGGTGCAGAAATAACAACTTTCTTGGCCCCTCCGTCTATATGATATTGCGCTGTCTCCAAAGTGGTAAAGATACCTGTGCATTCTGCTACGATATCTGCTCCTACTTCATTCCATTTAATATTTTTCGGATCTCTTTCCGCAGTAATTCTGACCGTCTTGCCGTTCACTACCAAATTGCCATCTTTCACGCTAACACTGCCATCGAAACGTCCATGAACAGAGTCATATTTTAAAAGATAGGCCAGGTGTTCCACATCTAGCAGGTCATTGATCGCTACTACCTCAACGTTCTCTTTATTAGCTATGACCCTAAATACAAGCCTTCCAATTCTTCCAAATCCGTTAATTCCAATTTTTAATGTTGCCATATTCTTTTATTTATATTAAGTACTCATGATATCGGACACTCTTATGAGTTCCTTATCGATTTTTGTTTTTCCTTTGATTGCCTCATTGATTGGAGTAAAGGCTATTTGATCGTCCAGGATTCCTGCCATGAGGTTTGTTTTGCCTTCCAATAAGGCTTCTACGGCCTTCACGCCCATTCTGCTGGCCAGAACACGGTCAAAACAACTTGGCGACCCTCCTCTTTGCATATGTCCCAATACGCATACGCGCACATCATAGATCGGAAGATGCTCCTCAACATATTCCTTTAACTGGAATACATTTTTTCCAGAGGTATTATCCCCTTCTGCCACAACCACTATACTGGAAGATTTCCCGGTAAGTTTACTTTTCTTAAGGGAATCGAGCAAGCGTTCCAACCCAAGATTTTCCTCAGGGATCAGGATCTCTTCTGCACCTGCTCCTACTCCTGCATTAAGCGCAATGTGTCCCACATCTCTTCCCATCACCTCAACAAAGAAAAGGCGGTGGTGAGAGCTTGCGGTATCTCTGATCTTATCGATGACTTCCATGGCCGTATTAATGGCCGTATCAAATCCTAAAGTATAACGTGTTCCAAAGATATCATTGTCTATGGTGCCGGGAATTCCAATTAATGGAATGTTGAATTCTTCATTGAATAATAGGGCTCCTGTAAAACTTCCATCCCCGCCAATAACCACCAAGGCATCTACTCCTTCAGACTTTAGTTGATCATAGGCTTTTTGTCTGCCTTCTTTTGTTCTAAAGGCATCACAACGGGCGGATTTCAAAATGGTACCTCCCTTGTTGATAATATTATTTACACTTCTGGCATTCATGGGAAGAAAGTCTCCTTCGATCATTCCTTCATAGCCCCGGTATATCCCTACGCAATCTATTTTCATAAAGGCGCAGGTACGAACAACGGCACGAATTGCAGCGTTCATTCCGGGGGCATCTCCTCCGGAAGTAAAAACAGCTATTTTCTGAATTTTTGTCTCCATTAAAAAATTTCGAAGATCAAAAATAGGAAACAATTATGAAATCGGGGTGATCCTGGGTCCTTAATTCCAGCTTAATATCATCTACAACGATATAGTTTTGGTAAGTTTAGAAAATCTGGGGTAAAATTGCGAATTTCCTAATTGAGAAGTCACTCTTTGATAGGTAAGGTCTTTGGTTTTTGATAAAATTTAACTAGACTGTCTTTCCCCATGGTTGCTCGCACATTCCTGGGCCTTGAAGATGTGGAATCTTCCTCATTCTCTGGATTGAATACTTTTTTTAGTAACTCGTTGAAGGTACTGAAATCCACTTCGTAAGAAAGTCCGATCCCCTGAGTATACCCGGTTTGATCAGCCAGGAATTGCTGGATCTCATTTTCCCGATTAAAGATCTTGGCCCGTAGGGTGCCTTCCTCATTGAGTAGTACCTGAACCTCAACATCCCCCGCCACAACCGTTTCACTTACTCCTCCAACCGGAACTCCAAACCGGCCATTAAACAAGACCCTGTCACTGATTCTGGTGGAAACTGTTACCCCTAATCGGTTTTCAGTTTGGACCTGACTGGGATCCCGGGTTCCCTGTTCCAGTGAAAAACCAAAATCAAAATTATCATTACTTCCACTCAATAATGAATTAACCAGGCCAGACGCTGTCTGAATTAAATTTCCTGTTACTGCTTGTTGATTCAACCCACTGCTCTCATCTACAAAAGTCCCCTGAGCCAGGAGGAAGAATGCGTTTCGCTCCTCTACCGTTGGATCCTGAAGTTTATATTCTAATTCTGACTTCACTATGGAACTTGTGCCCGGGAATTCAATATTAAAATCGATCGTCAGGTCGTTCTAACTCTCCTGTAAGCTGCACAATTACATCCGTTGGAATTCTTCGCGTGACCCCTGAGTTATCCAATAAAGGCGCCGGATTTGCATTGAGGGAGTAGACTGCTTCCATATTGAGTTGGGCCGCTAGTGGATCGCCATCATCCCAGACAATGCTACCTCCGGGTTTTACGGAAAATGATTTGTCGATCACCCCTCCAAATCGGTAGTTATAGGTGCCGGTGACCACCACAAAATCACCAAACATATTAAACTTACCATTCGTATTGATCTCAATAAGAAGGATTCCCGCTCCTGTACCTTTAAGAGAACTTCCTGTCTTTTGATCCACAACGATCTCTACTTCTGCATCCGGAGTAACATCCAGATCGAAGTTGAGCTCTAATCCCTCATAATCTTTCAGCGTTCTTTCTACCTCAAAGGTTTGCTGGTCTTTTCTCTCAATAAACTTGATAAAAGAGTAATCCCCAACCACGGCTACATCACTAAGGGGTATCTTTAAGGTAGTACCGGGCGCGGTCTCCCCTTCTACCTTGATGGTCAGCGCCCTGGTGGGTCCAAAGATCCTTCCCTTACCATTCAGATACCCCGTACCGTAGTACAAGATCTCTTCTTCGAAAGGTGTATTTAATATTAAAAAGCGATTGTTATTGGTATTAACATTCAGGTCCAGGCTCCAGTCATCCCAAAACTGATGCTTGATGGTGCCATCCAGGGAAGCATTGGTGTTCATGGTAATATCGGTTAACTGAAAATTTTGAAAATCGAAGGTTTGATTATAAAGCCTGATCGCAGAATTGGGCCCAAAATGCATAATCCACATTTAAATAAGGAATGGCAATCCCTCCCTGATTGAGCGTGAGCAATCCACTTATGTCCGGATTCCTGAGGTCTCCTTTAATTTGTGCTGTACCGTTTAACAGCCCTCGGATATTTGTAATTACCCCTTCGCCAAGCGGGCTAAAAGGTTCCAGATTAAAATCATTAAAATTGGCCATCAGGTCTGCAATGGGTACATCATCCCTATTGTCAAAGTTCCCGAGGAGACTGAACTTTTCGATACCATTATCATCTATCTGCGTATTTACCACGTATTCCGTTAAATCGCGGTTACCTACGATCCCTACTGTTAATTCGCCCAGCGTAATGTCGTTCACCCCAAAGTCTGTGATCTCCAGATTACACGATGGGAGATAAATATCATCCTTTTGTAGGATATTTAAGGTTCCTGTAATCTCTCCTTTAAGTTTTAAGCTATCAATGGTGGGCGCTATTTTACTCAGGGAAACGATCTTAAAATCGAGTTGAAGATCCTTGTAGGTAGAATCTGCCAACTCACCTCTTAACCTGATCTGTTCCCTGTTGTCATTGTTCATGACGATCTCCTCGATCTGAATACTATCCAGAGATCTGTTAACGATCACCTTGTTCTTTTGGTCCCCATCCTTATTGAGGACCCACGTATTTCCTTTAAAGCTAACATCGGATCTTTTTAAGCCGATGACAGATCTGTTCTGTGCGTTAAACGTATGATAGAAGTTGAGGTTATAACTGTCATTAAACTCACTCCCTCCCTTAAATTCTGTCCTGAAAAAGAGGGTATCCGTCAACGTCCTATTGATAAGGCTGAAATCTTGTACATCGTAATACACAGTAGACACATCCTTGATAGAAACATAGGTATTAAAAAGCGGGTTTTTATTGTCGATCTTAACATCTATACTGTCAAATACATTCTCAAAGGCCGCAATCCTGGGCGATTTGAAGTTTAGTTTAAAATCGCCTTCATCTGCCACAATATTACCCCGGATAAATGTATTGGGATCAAAGACCACTTCAGGAAAGAAGACCTCAACGATCTTGTTATAAATCTTAAAATTAAAATCGAGCGTCTGCCCTTCGGATATATCGAATGGTTTGTAGTTCGTATAAATACTACCAATAGAGTTTCGAATAAGTTTGTCTAATTCATTTACTTTAAACTTACCCCTCATAAAGCCAGTGATAATATCGGGGGAGTTGATCTCTATACTCCTGGTGGAGTCCTGACCAAAAGATGAAACCACATTAAAGTCTTCAAAAAAATAGGTGTTATTGATGTTCTGGTAGTTTGTATTTGTAAATGTGATGTTCCCAACCACATCGTCCAGGGAACTACCTGAGACATCCATTACTACATCTCCTTTAAAAATAGAGACGCTGTCTTTTAAAAAGTTTAGTTTCTTCAGATCGGCATAAGCGACAGAGGCGTTGAAATTAAAATTATTGACCGTACCCCCAAAGTCGGCCAATCCCTTAAAATTCAAATTGAAGTTAGCATCTTTACTCACCAGGGACCCATCGAAAAGCTGGTCCTTAAGGATACCTGAAACGCTGATATCCCTGTATTCATAATTATTGAATTGCAACGTATAGACCTGTCCTATAACTTCGGTATTCAAATTATTCTTGGCAAAACCCTGTCCCTCCACATTTACATCCAGAGAAGTAATTCCGAGATTATCTTCATTAACGAACTTTCCAAGATTAAAATCTATAAGCGATACAAAGCCCTTGTACTTGGCATTGTTTATGTCATTCACTTCCGTAAGGGTAAGATCTACGTAGCTGCTCCCAATGCTGCTGTTAATATTCACCCTGGCATCCACAGAAGATTCGGTGATGGTGGCGTCTCCACGCACAGTAAATTGGCCTAACTTTGCAAATGTAATAGGTATGGAGTTGCCCAAAACTTCCGGCATCAAGGATCTCAATTCATAATAACTAGTGGTAATATTTTTAATGCCTGCCTGCAACACAAAGGGATCATCCTTGGCAAAAAGGTTTTTGAAATTGAAGTCACCCCTGATGCCCGTATTTTCTGTATTTAAAAAGACTTCGTTTACATTGAGATCATTCAGAACCCCGTTCATGGAGGCAGAAAATAAAACTTCCTTTTCTTCACCAAACTGTTTGCTTAAAATATTAACATCGTCCAGGGATACTTTTGAATCCTGAAAGACCGCCGTGATATTCACCTTATTCAGAAAGTCTCCAAAGTCCTCCCTGTTATAATCGAATACGAGATTACCAATGAGATGCGATTTCGGGGTTTGGACATCGAGCGAATCAAATCGCATTTGTTGCTTTGTATATTTAAAGGAAGTGGCCAGTTTACTTAATTCTACTCCGCTTCCGCTCCTGAGAGACAATGCCTCTATCTTGGTGGTTACCTCAGGCCCTAAAATTTCAAAATCGGTTGCATTTAAATTTAATTCACGAAAATCGAGGGTTTCAGCAGTTTCTAAATTTTCATCAATCAATCTGAATTTACTATTCTCAATAGAAATGTCTGAAGATGACAAATAAAATGGCGGTGTTTCAGGATCTCTCGGTTTATTATCGTCTAATTTTTCAACGAATATGTCCAGATTGGTATCTGTTTCCCCTTTGTAGGTTTTTAATTTAAAGTTTAATTGATCTACTTCAATATCTCCAAATTCAAGACTTCCTCCAATCAAATTGCGTATACTTAAGATCGATGTAGTGATTTCATTAATATAAAAAAGCGTGTCTTTTTGATAATCCTGTATAAAAACACCCTTTAGGGAAGTATCCCATGAGATCAAGGAAACCCGAAGTTTATCTATGTTGATATTGGTTCCATATTCTTTGTTGATTGTATTGGTAGCATAGTTTGCCAATTTTGTTTGAACAATCGGTAAGGAGAGGACAATAGAGGTTAGAACCAATACAAGCAATACTGCCAGTAGGACTCGGATCAGTATTTTTCTAAGTTTTTTGATAGGGCTTTATGATTTACCTTTGTACGACCAATAATTATTCCAAAGCTAGGTGAAAAAACAAAATATATACCTACTGGCCATTGAATCTTCTTGCGATGACACATCAGCTGCTGTTTTATGCAATGATACCACCCTCAGCAATGTGGTTGCCACCCAAAAAATACACGAGGAATTTGGCGGCGTAGTACCAGAATTGGCTTCCAGGGCTCACCAGCAAAATATTGTTCCAGTAATTCATCAGGCTTTGGCCAAGGCAAATATCGACAAAAAACAGCTATCAGCCATAGCTTTTACCAGAGGTCCGGGTCTTATGGGGTCCTTACTCGTTGGCACGTCCTTTGCCAAATCCATGGCCCTTGGCCTCAGTATTCCACTGATTAGAAGTAAACCATATGCAAGCTCATATCCTGGCCCATTTTATCACAGAAAAAGGATATGATAAACCTAGCTTTCCTTTTCTGGCCATGACCATAAGTGGTGGTCATACTCAAATTGTAAAGGTGAATAATTACTTTGATATGGAGATCCTGGGAGAAACCCTTGACGATGCCGTTGGAGAAGCTTTTGATAAATCAGCAAAGATCCTGGGACTACCTTATCCTGGTGGACCTTTAGTTGACAAATTAGCTCAGATTGGAAACCCCAAAGCCTATAAGTTTCCCAGACCAAAGGTAAAGGGCCTCGATTTTAGTTTTAGTGGGCTAAAGACCAGTATTTTATATTTCATTCAGAAGGAAATCGCCAAAGATCCAAACTTTGTAGAACAGCACAAAGAAGATATTTGTGCCTCCATACAGTATACCATAGTAGGTATTCTAATGGACAAATTGAAGAAGGCGGTTAAGCAAACCGGGATTACACAAGTGGCTATAGGTGGCGGGGTGTCGGCCAATTCCGGTATTAGGTCCGCGCTGAAAGAAGCTGAAACATCGCTTGGCTGGAAAACTTATATACCCAAATTTGAATATTGCACGGACAATGCTGCCATGATAGGGATCGTAGGGTATTTGAAGTATCTCGAAGGGAATTTTTCCGATCAGAACGTTACTGCCAAGGCGCGCTATATCATTCCTCAAAATTTATAAAATTCCTCTATCTTTAATTTGTCAGCACTAAAAAATATCTGATCATGGCGTTCGATGAATTTCTCGCACAGCGAATCCGACTTTCCCTGAAGTTATATCCAACTTCCATCCACACTAATATAACCGAGAAAAAAATGTTTGGTGGTCTGGCCTTCTTACTCAAGGGCAAAATGACCATTGGGGTGATGAAGGAAAAGCTTATGGTTAGAGTGGTTTCAGAGAAAATGGAGGAGGCACTTTTAAACCCATTTACACAAGTAATGGATTTTACGAATAGACCAATGAAGGAATTCATCTATGTGAAACCCACTGGCCTGGAAACAGAGGAAATGCTTCACCACTGGATTAAACTGGGAATAGAACATGCCCAGCGCAAACTAAAACTTTAAAAAAAATAGACTATGCAATTATTTTATAATCCTGATATCTCAGAAACAACCAAAGAATTTAAGATAAATGCTGATGAGAGCAAGCATCTTCTAAAAGTGTTGCGCAAAAAGAAAGGAGATGAATTTCAAATAACCAATGGAAAAGGGTGGTTGTTTGTGGCATCATTGGTCAATGTTGATCCTAAGAATACGACCGCAATGGTGGTTTCCTCACAGAAAAGACATCGAAAAATGCATTCTTTGCATATGGTTGTGGCCCCGACCAAAAGCAATGATCGGTTTGAATGGTTCCTCGAAAAAGCTACTGAAATAGGCGTCAATGAGATCACGCCAATTTTTTGCAACAGATCTGAACGCAAAACACTGAAAATGGCTCGACTCCAGAAAGTTTTACAGGGAGCTATGAAACAATCACTAAGAACTTACCTTCCGGTACTCCATGAACCCATTTCTTTTACGGAGTATATGAAAAAAAAGCACAGCGGCATCTTATTCATTGCACATTGCCATGACGAAGAAAAAATGGAATTAAAGCGCCGTATTGCTCCAGATAAACCCATTACTATTTTAATAGGCCCGGAAGGCGACTTTACGGAGGCAGAGGTAGATCTTGCCTATGAGCATGGCTTCTTATCAGTTTCTTTAGGGGAAAGCAGATTACGGACGGAGACAGCCGCTATTTACGCTTGTACCACCGTCGCAGTTTTTAACAGTCGTTAAAATACTTATAGTAAAGTGTTTGTGCCGGCCCTGGCTCAACATCTATTTAACCGTGATATTCCTTACATTTGAAAGATTAATTAAGTTGATTTATTATGTTGCGACGTACTCTATTACTGCTTCTGTTACCCTTGATGGCATCGTTGTCCCTTCAGGCACAAGAAATAGCCGTTCTTAAATATAAGGGGGGCGGCGATTGGTATTCCAATCCTACGGCCCTTCCAAATCTAATACGTTTCTGCAATCAAACAATTCGCACCGAAATTGATCCTAAACCAAAGACCGTTGAAGCCGGCAGTAGCGCCCTTTTTCAATATCCTTTTATTCATATGACGGGGCATGGGAACGTCTTTTTCTCAGAGGATGAGGCGCTTAATCTCAGAACCTACCTACTGGCAGGCGGTTTTCTTCATATCGATGATAATTTTGGAATGGAGCCTTATCTCAGAAAAGAACTAAAGAAGGTTTTTCCAGAGAAAGACTTAGAAGAGTTGGGCCCTGAACATCCCATTTTCTCCCAAAAATTTCAGTTTCCCGATGGGCTGCCTAAAATTCATGAACACGATGGTAAAAGACCTCAGGCCTTTGGCATCTTTAATCAAGACCGCTTGATCCTTCTGTTTACGTTTGAGAGCGATCTTGGAGATGGTTGGGAAGATCCGGAAGTTCACAATGATGCCGAAGAAGTAAGACAAAAAGCACTGCAAATGGGGGCGAACATTATTCAATACGCCTTCAAAAATTAAGCTATGAATGCACAAACACTATCAAATGGAATTTTAAGGGCCGTAGGGATCCTTTCGGGGATCCTCATTCTTCTGTATTTCCTATATGAAATAAGGTCTGTCCTGGCCTATCTGTCCCTGGCTGCTGTGGTAGCCCTTATTGGCCGGCCGGTAGTACTGTTTTTGAGGCGCCGACTTAAATTTCCAAATACACTGGCTGTGGTGGCTACCATGGTACTAATGATCGGTGTTCTTGCGGGGATCATTGCTCTTTTCTTCCCTTTAATTACCGAACAAGCTGCCAATTTATCCTTATTGAATATAGAAGATCTTAGAAATAAATTCATTACTCTCTATCAGGAAATAACCCTCTACTTTGGTGCCTCACCAGAACAATTTAATGATATTATCAAAGGCACGGCATTTGAAAAGAATATTCTCCAGGGATTCGATATCGGCTTTATCCCAAATTTTCTCAACTCCTTTGTAAATACTCTGAGTGCCGCAGGCATTGGCCTTTTCTCTGTTTTGTTCATCTCTTTTTTCTTTCTTAAGGATTCATCGCTCTTTCAAAGAGGCCTGCTCACATTTGTTCCCGATAACAAAGAAACAGGAATGAGTAAATCCCTTGAAAAGATCAATGGGTTACTATCCCGTTATTTCGTTGGATTACTATTTCAGATCCTGATCCTTTTTGTGATTTATACCATTGTTTTGCTGCTGGCAGGAATCCCAAATGCTATAGTGATCGCCTTCCTCTGCGCCCTGTTCAATATTATACCATATTTAGGTCCGATCATAGGTGCCGTCATTATGATTATCCTCTCTATGACCTCTAATCTTGGAGCCGATTTTACCTCGGTAATTTTACCAAATACCGGCTATGTTATCATCGGTTTTATAATAGGTCAATTGGTTGATAATTTCTTCTCCCAACCCATAATTTTTTCTAACAGTGTAAAGTCACATCCCCTCGAAATTTTCCTGGTGATCATTATAGCAGGATTGCTCTTTGGAGTGCTGGGAATGATCGTGGCTGTGCCCGGTTATACCGCCATAAAAGTGATTTTAAAGGAATTTTTAGCCGATAACAAGATCGTAAAGCAACTTACTCAAAACTTATAGTATTAGTTTGAATAAAAATGTATTAAATACTGGTGTACAAGTATTTATAAAAAATAATTTAGATACTGACATCCTGTCAGTATTGCTTTCCGGACCTAAATTTAACGATGTTTCACAAAAAGAACTTGTTCAGCAGATCGAGAGTAAGAAAAAGGCCTCTGCCAAGCTGCCGACCTGGCATGATACATCTGGAATTTACTACCCTAATAAGCTACATATTGAACAAACCTCTTCAGAAATCACAGCCTCTTATAAGTCAGGTTTGGTGCATGGAAAAAACCTGATGGACCTCACTGGTGGCTTTGGGGTTGATGCCTATTACTTCAGCCGTAAAATGACCAGAGTTTATCATTGTGAATGGGATCAGGATTTATGTCAAATTGTTTCTCATAACAATTCAATATTGAATGTAAACAATATTGAAACTCACTGTATTGATGGAATTGAATTTCTCAAGAAAACGGATCTTAGATTCGACTGGATCTATGCGGATCCCAGTAGACGAGATGACTTAAAAAACAAGGTCTTTAAACTGGAAGACTGCACGCCAAATATCACCAGGCATCTCGATCTGATTTTTTCCCGTACAAATCAATTCCTTCTTAAAACATCTCCCCTGCTGGATATCACTGCCGGACTCCGGGAACTAAAACAGGTGCATGAGATACAGGTGATAGCCGTCAACAATGAAGTAAAAGAATTACTTTGGATCCTTAAGAATACCATACCTCCAAATAATATTCCTATCAAAACGATAAACCTCACCAAGAAGGGCGACGAGGTATTCGTTTTTAAATGGCAGGAAGAAAAGCGGGCCATCAGCGAATTTTCATCGCCTTTACGCTATTTGTATGAACCTAATGCCGCCCTGCTAAAATCCGGAGGCTTTAAGATCCTGGGGGCGGCCCTTGGTTTAAATAAATTTCATGAACACACACATCTGTACACCTCCGATACCCTAAAAAAATTTCCTGGACGTACTTTTGAGATCTTAGAGGTTATTCCTTACAATAAAAAGAACTTAAAGACTTTAAAGGGTACCAAGGCCAATATCACCACCAGGAATTTTCCTGAAACGGTGGCACAACTGCGAAAGCAACATAAAATTTTGGATGGCGGGGAAGTATTTTTATTCTTTACAACGACGTCTTCAGGAGAACGGATCTTGATCCAATGCCAAAAACTAACATAAGTTCAGGGACAATCCCAACGAAAGTTAGCCACCGGATCATTGGAGGCGCTACCGAGGTTATAATGCCACCATTCTGTTCGTATAGACCAAAAACCATGGGCCTCCATAACTTCTTTCAGCAACCTTCTATTCTGAAGCACTTCTTCCGGGTGTTGTAAATAATCATGATGCGCCTCTTTCCCGAAAAAATCAAAATCGGTCCCCATGTTTAATTCTGAGCCGTCAAGGGTCTCCAGGGTAATATCTACCGCCCCTCCCCTGTTATGAATAGATCCTTTGGCAGGATCCGCTACATACTGAGGATTTGGAAAAATCTCCCACATCTTATATTGAACAGCGTTTGGCCTGTAACAATCAAAGAATTTAATTCGATACCCTTTTTGTGCCAACACCTTATTAGCAGCTATTAATGCTTTGGCGGTTTTACTTCGTGTGTAACACTCGGCACAATCATACACCTTAGTCTTTAAAAAATTATTTTCCGTAGCGTATCTCAGATCATAGGCAAAGTCTCCACTGAAATCGGCAAGTCTAATAAAGGTGGTATCCGAGATGCCATCAAATGTAGAAAACGGTTTTGAGATGATTGGAAGCACGGAATCCTTCATTTTTTTCACCGACTGTAAAACTTCGATGGCAGGTTGCTCCTTCACTTGCTCTCTGCAGTTCCAGAGGATAAAAACAAAGACCAGTAAAATATAAGTTTTTTTCAAGATTAGGTTAAATTTAAGGATGCGATCTAAAACGGTAATAAAAGTAAGGATAATATCAAAAAGCCGTACCTTTCTAATTGTGTGGGAGTCCTGAGGCAAAAAAACGTCCGGGACGCTACTTTAGCCATTTCCTGAATATATAAAATACCTATGAAAAACGTCCCGGCATTCTTCCTGATCCTCAGTTTCCTTTTTGGTTATATTTCAAACGCACAAGAACCCTGGTTACTGGGCTTTGAAAAACCCGCCACCAACCCTATTCTGCAAGCAGACAGCACGGCTATTTTCTTAAATCCATTAGATAAGCAAGAGGTACAATGGCAAAAAGCAGATGTTTTTAATCCAGGTGCCATCGTTCGGAACGATACGGTTTTCCTTTTGTTCAGAGCAGAAGACAATCCTGCAGCCATTTTAGGGGGAAGGACCTCAAGAATTGGTCTTGCGTATAGTACCGATGGTATTTCCTTTGATAAATTCCCGGATCCCATACTCTTTCCTGATCATGATGCATTTGCAAAGTGGGATCACCCCGGAGGCGTAGAAGACCCTCGTGTTGTGGAGTTACCAGATGGCTCGTATGTAATGATGTATACCAGCTGGAATAAAGATGTGGCCAGACTTTCGGTGGCCACCTCTGATGATCTTAAAACCTGGACCAAAAAAGGACCTGTGTTTGAAAAGGCTTACAATGGTAAATTTCTGGATACCTGGAGTAAATCCGGTTCCATGGTTACGGAATTAGTCAACGACCGACTAATCGCAAAAAAGATCATGGACCAATACTGGATGTATTGGGGAGAATTATTTGTAAATCTGGCAAGTTCTGAGGATGGAATACATTGGGAACCATTGTTAGATAAGAATGGGGAGTTGCTTCACGTTTTTGAACCGAAACTGGGTGATTTCGATAGCCATTTGGTAGAACCCGGACCTCCTGCTTTATACACAGAAAATGGAATCCTATTACTTTATAATGGAAAAAACCTAAGTGGCCCCGATGCCGGCAAGATGGTTCCGGAAAACACCTATTGTGGCGGACAGGTGTTATTTAATAAAGAAAATCCTGCAAAATTTTTAAAGCGATTACCCGAACCTTTCATATGCCCAAGTCTCCCTCATGAGACCAGCGGACAATATGCCGCAGGAACAACGTTTATTGAGGGCCTGGTATATTTTAAGGATCAATGGATCCTGTATTACGGAACGGCCGATTCCATGGTAGGCGTGGCCATCAAAAAGTAATCCAGACTGAGGCTCAGCTTTATTGTCTCTCTAAACTTTTTAAAAATGCTAAACTTTGAGGAACCTGTTCCACCACCCGGGACGATTCATCTTCTATAAACATGTATTCGATCCCCAATTCATTAGATTTGGCTACCAGTTCGGCCATAGCAATTTGCCCACTACCCAGTACCACATTGGTCTCTACATCGCCGTGTCCGGTATTGTCGCCTTTTATTCCCTTTTCCATATCCTTCAGGTGCATCAAAACAAACTGATCTGTATATTTATTCAAATAGGCCAAAGGATCCGCTCCGCCATGTTGAAACCAATACACATCCATTTCAAAATAGAAGTCTTCTGCATTTTCGGACATATAATCGAATAAAGTGCCGGAACCATAGGGCCTGAATTCATATCCATGCGCATGATATGCTAAAATGATATTATCTCTGTCCAGTATCTCCCCGGCCTTATTAAAGACATCAACGGCATTTTTAGTGTCCTCAATGGTAAAATTATCCCCCTCATGAGGAATCCAGGCACACATTACATAGCTGGCTCCATAGGCTTTTGCTTTTTCAGCAACAGCTTCCGGATCATTGGCCAACTCTTCAAAAGAGGCACCAACACTGACTACTTCCAATTCATACTTTTTTAACAAGCCTAAAAATTCATCCATTGGCAACCCATAGGTATCTCCCCCTTCCACTTTGGTGATACCCCAATCATGGATCATTTTCAGCGTACCCTCCACATCTGTTTTAAACTGATTTCTGAGACTGTAGAGTTGAATCCCCACTTCCTGTGCATTTACAGCAGGCAATGCTAAAAATGAAAAGGCTATCAAAATAACGAATCTTCTTATATCTTTCATGTGTGGTCCTATTACAATAATATTGTTTAAATCGTTTATATTCCTAGGTAAGCAAATTTCCTTTCTCATCCCAAACAGCAATTTCGCCGCGTTTACTCTGGTCCACGCATTTTGCCAGCCATTCCTCATCATAGGCCATGCCATGCTGATCGAGAACTTCCTGGGCACTCCGTCCCAAACATTAGGCATATTGCCCTGGTATCCAAGATCTTCTATACCCACCTTTGAGGTGTAGTAGCCTGTTAAGGTTAAGTTTCGCATCAAATTAAAGAATTGAACCTCCAAAGGGTGATCATCCATAGGGATCTTGGTATCGTAAAATGCAATAGCATCTAAAATCACTTTTTGTGATGCCTCAGGGGTGCTCTTAAATTCAGTATTGTATTCCGTGTTGCTCTTGTGATCTAACCACATAAGTCCGCCGCGGAAGTGTTGTTTGTAATTCAGGAATATCCTTGGCCATAAACTCCACAAATTCGGGAACACCTGCCTCCGTTGGACCCCCATGTTCATTGGGAGGTAATATAAGGTTACTGAGAACGTCGATAGTTTCCAGTTCGTGCTCATTTAGGAACTGTTCAGCATTGAGTTTTTCAATCTCAGCAAGTTCCTTGGGTGTGCGGCCAAAATATTTTGAGTCTGCAACCAAGCTTTCTAATACTTCCCCATTTTCTTCCCCGGGTTTGCATCCGTGTAAGGCAAGTCCACCGGCCACAGATCCTAGAAGGATCGATTTTATACTATTTCTTCTATCCATGACTTAGATATTTTGTTGTTTTAATTGTTCCACGATATAGTCTGAAGCCCTCCAGGAAAGTGCCAGGATGGTCCAGGTACAATTTTTATCGGCCTGAGAAACAAAAGGTCCTGCATCCGTAATAAAAACATTTTTGACATCGTGCAATTGCTGAAATCGGTTCACCACTGATTTGGTTTTATCATCTCCCATTCGGGTTGTCCCAACTTCATGAATGATCTGTCCTGGATTTAGCAAGCCATAGTCTTGTTCCTTGGTAGGGGTATCTCCCAGAGGCTCTCCTCCCATACTATGGATAAGTTCCTCAAAGGTGCTTTGCATATGCCTTGCCTGGTTGCGTTCAAAATCGGACCATTTATAATTAAATCGCAACACAGGGATCCCAAATTCATCCACTGTGGTAGGATCTATCTCACAATAGTTATCTTCTCTGGCGATAGACTCCCCCCTGCCTCCAAAGCCAATGACGGAACCGTAATATTTTTTCACATCCTCCCGTAAACCGGCACCATAACCTCCGGTTGGTAGACCAAAAAATTTATTGAAATCATTCGGGTTAAAACCGAAACCGTAGTTAGGCATTCCGATTCCACCCCATACTTCTATATGGTATCCGCGAGGAAAATCGAGGTTCTTATTGTCTAACCACCAGGGCGTATACACATGCATTCCTCCTACCCCATCTTCATTGTACATCTTGCGATTCATAAGTCCGGGGATAAAACCTGCCCTGCTGCTCCCTGTAGAATCATGCAGGTATTTCCCAACAAGATTGCTACTGTTGCCCAGGCCATTGGGATGTTGTGTACTTTTTGAATTAAGCAGTATTCGAGCCGAACTACAGGCAGAGGCTGCCAGGACCACTACCTTCCCTTTTAATTTGTATTCCTTTCTGTCGTCCTTATTAATATAGGATACTCCTGTTGCCTTCCCTTCTTCATTGGTGGTTATTTCGCGAACTACAGAATTCACATAGAGATCTATTTGTCCGCCACTTTTCTGGGCCGGAAAGATAAGACAAGACCCGGATGAAAAGTCGGCATACACCTGGCAAGCTCTGGAACACTGCCCGCAATAAAAGCAAACCCCTCTCTCATTATTGATTTTTTTGGTGAGCATGGACATCCGGGAAGGGATCACCGGAATATTTAAATCCCTGGCACCCTTAATATAGAAGAGTTCATGAAGTCTTGGTTTCGGGGGAGGAAGGAAAAATCCGTCCGGATCATTGGGCAGACCCTCATTAGTTCCGAAGACACCAATGAGCTTGTCTACCTTATCGTAATACGGTTTAACATCTTCATAGCCTATGGGCCAGTTGTCTCCGAGTCCGTCAACATCCTTATGCTTGAAATCCTTTGGTCCGAAACGAAGGGAAATTCTTCCCCAATGGTTGGTGCGCCCTCCTAACATATGGGAGCGAAACCAATAGAAATTAGTGCCATTTTTTTGAGTATAGGGTTCTCCTTCAATTTCCCATCCTCCATACGCCATATCGAACTCCCCAAAGACACGGGATGTTCCTGCTCCTCTGCGCGGGGATTCATAGGGCCATTTTAATTGCGTCATTTGTTTGGGATCTGCCGGATCGAAATATGGACCAGCTTCCACGATGGCAATTTTAAGTCCGGCGTCTGCCAACACTTTCGCCGACATTCCACCTCCGGCTCCGGAGCCTACAATAATGGCATCGTATTGAACAGCGGATTCTTTTATCTGCATAGGAATTTTTTTGGATTGGTCTACAAGGTAGAAATTATAATGAAAAATTGAAATTAATTTACCGCATGCGGCAGGAAGAATTTTATACCATGCCAAATGGCCATTTAAAAAGAATTCTTGATAATACTCGTGAACAGGCTTCGCTTCTTAATAATTTCTTAAAAAAAAAGAATGATCCTAATTTGATTATCACAAATTTTTAGTAATATTATCTCTTATTTCTTAATTTTTTTAACACTTGTCGCAAACGTTTGCGACTATATAGCTCTAAAAATTATTGGGAAACCATCATTAACTAACTTAACGAGACATTATTATGATTCGAAAAATTACACAGCTTGTGCCACATCTCAGAAAGAGGTTAGCACTTGCCAATTCCGTTGCCATCGGAGTTTTTTCTTTGCTTCTTATGCTATCGGGGTCCCTGGCTTTTGCCAATGTCAATGTTGATCCGGACAAGATCGACAAAGAAAATGTTCAATCGACCATTACGGGTACAGTAACAGATGACCTGGGTGGACCACTGCCGGGAGCGAACGTTTTGGTAAAAGGTACCACCAATGGTACTCAAACCGATTTTGATGGAAACTACACCATTACAGCAAGTGCTGACGCCATACTGGTTTTCAGCTATATCGGTTTTGCAAGACAAGAAGTCCCGGTAAATGGACAGAGTACGATTAACGTGCAAATGGCGGAAGATGCCAGCCAACTGGCAGAAGTCGTTGTAACAGGATATTCGACCCAGACTAGGGGTGATATCACAGGATCTGTTGCCTCGGTAGATATCAGTGAAGCCACCAAAGTGCCACTGGTGAATGCCGCAGAAGCACTGGAAGGACGTGTGACCGGGGTCACGGTCACCAACTCTGGTACTCCGGGGAGCTCTCCAAAAGTAGTGATACGTGGTTTTGGTACCAGTAATAATACCAATCCTCTTTATATTATTGACGGGGTTCAGACAGACAATCCTTCCATTCTGAACAGTATTAACCCGGGAGATATAGAGCAAATGAACGTCCTGAAGGATGGTGCTGCAGCCATTTATGGGGCAAGGGCCTCCAACGGGGTAGTGATCATTACAACAAAAAGTGGTAGCTATAACCAGGCCGAGCCAACGGTGACTTTCAATGTGTATACTGGTATATCACGGGCTACTAATCTTCCAAAGATGTTAAATACACAACAACACGGAAATTATATCTTCCAGGCTCTGAGTAATGATGGTGTAACGGTATCCCACCCTCAGTACGGAAGTGGCCCTACCGCTGTGGTGCCTACTACCATACAAGGATATACGCGGGTGGCTTCCTATGATCCTATCGTTAGGGAACCACGAACAGCCACGGTAAGACAGCCTAATGGTACCAACTGGTTTAATGAAATTACCCAAAATGCCCCTACACAGAATTTTGATATTTCTGTCTCCAATGGTAACGAAACCGGAAAGTATTTCTTGTCTGCCAACTACCTCAATCGGCAGGGTATCCTGAATGATACCGGATTTAAGCAAGGTGTTACCCGATTAAATTCTGAATTCAAGATTGGGAAGTATGTCACTATAGGAGAGCACCTTAATGCGTCTTTTTCTCGTCAGCAGGAAGGTACGCTGGAGGCGATCAATATGGCATACAGAACCTCACCTCTGATTCCTGTTTTTGACGACGAGGGAGATTTCGCAGGTACGGGTCCCGCATCTACAGGCTTAAGTAATTCCAGAAATCCTGTAGCCTTACTCTCAAGAGGTGAGGATAACTATAACAAAATATTCCGAGTATTTGGTGACCTCTATTTGCAGGCTCAACTTTATGAAGGTCTCAAATTTAAGACAACCATTAGTGGTAATATAGAAAATTTCACGCAGCGGACGTTTACAAAGCTTGATCCTGAATTCAGTGAGCCATTAGCAACAAACACATTGCGTGAGCAAGACATCAATAACTACACTTGGACCTGGAACAATATTCTTAACTATAATACTGTAATCGGCGAGCACAACATCAATGCCCTGGTTGGAATTGAAGCTGTGGAAGAAAACAGTAAAGGAAAAAACATCAGCAGGAACGGGTATTTATTTGAAACTCCCGATTTCTATCTGTTAAGCAATGGTAGTAGCCTTCCTAATGTAGATGATGCGTATCAAGGAGGAAATACACTATTCTCCATTTTTGGTACTGCAAATTACTCTTATCAAGGGAAATATTTTGCAACGGTCACACTAAGGAACGATAAATCATCCCGTTTCCTTGGAGACAATCAGAGCCAGACCTTTCCATCTTTCAGTGCAGGCTGGTTGATCAGTGATGAGGATTTCTTCCCTTCCAATGGAGTTGTTAGTCGTCTTAGAATCAAGGCTTCTTATGGTCAGTTAGGGAACCAAACCTTACCGGCCAGTAATCCAACAATCAACATTTCTAACCTTAGTGAAACCCTGGCAAACTATGCATTGAGTGGAAATGCCCTTTCGACAGGTGCTATTCTGAGTCAGGTAGGGAATCCTGATCTTAAATGGGAAACCAGTGTTACGACCAATATTGGATTTGAAATGGGGCTTTTCAATAATGACCTCACGATATCCTTCGAGTATTTTGATATTGATACCAAGGATCTGATCACAAGAGATAATGGTCTTATCAGCACAACGGCAATTGATGCTTCAGCACCCCTGGTAAACCTGGGAGACATTCAGAATACCGGTTTTGATTTAGCCATTGGCTACAACCATGAAACCAGTTATGGCCTCAATTATGGTATAAATGCCAATATTTCGCACTACAGAAATGAAGTTAAAACCCTGATCAGTGATTTCCAGGCAGGTAGAACTGACCTGCGTGGCGGAGCGGTAACCCGAACCGAAGTGGGCCGTGCTATTTCCGAATTCTTCGGGCGACAGGTAACTGGCTTTGACAGTACTGGTAGATTTACCTATGCGGATATAGATAACAACGGTACTATTGATGATGATGACCGAACTTACATTGGGTCACCTCATCCGGATTTCACCTATGGTATAAACTTAAATGCTGGCTATAAAGGATTTGATATGTCGTTATTTTTCTCCGGATCACAAGGGAATGATGCCTACAACTATCAGAAGATCTTTACTGACTTCCCTACATTCTTTGGGTCAAACCAAAGTACAAGGGTACTGGATGCATGGACGCCATCTAACACTAATGCAACGTTACCGGCTCTAAGTCAGACCATTACAAATGCTGAAACAAATCCAAATTCATATTTTGTAGAAGACGCATCCTTTTTGAGATTAAAGAATCTACAGATAGGATATACATTTAATGATAACATTGCCAGTACTATTGGTCTGGATATGTTACGTTTGTATGTGCAGGGAACAAATTTGTTCACGATTACTGATTACCAAGGATTAGATCCAGAAGTAGTTTCTAATGATAACTTATCTTTGGCTGTTGACGGACCGAATCCCGTTTTCCCATTAGCACAGATACTAACGATTGGTATTAACACAAAATTCTAAAAAAATGAAAAAGAGAATCTTTTATTATGTAACCCTATTCGCTGTGATATTTGCTTGTAGCGATGACTTTACCAATGTACCCGCCATAGGGGCATTGAGTGATCAGACACTTCAAAATGAGACGGGTGTTGACTTGCTCCTGGTAGGCGCCTATTCTACCCTGGATGGAGTGATTAACAATGCGCCGGGCGACGCCTGGCAAGGAACCGGAGACAACTGGTGGCTTGATGTCATTTCCGATGACGCCCATAAAGGGAGTACAGACGGGGACCAGGCTGACCTTTACCTGTTGGAAATATACGACTGGACCTCTGCTAACCCCTACCTGAACATGTGGAACAGCAGATATGCCGGAGTTAACAGGGCCAATGCTGTTATTGACCTGATCAGTAAGATTGAAGAGGGTGACTTTACTGCTCAACTGGCAGAAGCACGTTTCCTAAGAGGCCATTTTAATTTTGAGCTTCAAAAGATGTTTGGCAATGTATCGTATATCTCAGAAGAAAACTTCGCTAATACGGAGTTTAACCAACCCAATACCGGCCCTATCTGGGAACAGATAGAAGCTGATTTCCAATTTGCAATTGATAATTTACCTCCTACTCAAGCAGAGTTGGGGCGTGCTTCGTCATGGGCTGCCAAGGCATTTCTGGCGAAAGCTCATCTGTTTCAGCAAGATTATGCTGCAGCGTCTCCATTATTTACAGATGTGATCAACAATGGACCATATTCGCTTAACCCGGAATTCGTCGCCAATTTTTCTTTGGCTGGTGAAACCGGTACGGAAGCAGTTTTTACGGTACAGTTCGCTACAGCCGGTAGTGTCGCCTGGAATGGAAATCAAGGGGGTACTTTAAATTTTCCTAATGCCTTAGGTTTCTGTTGTGGATTTTACCAACCTACGCAAGATTTGGTCAATGCCTATCAGACAGATGGCACAGGTTTACCTTTGTTGGATACCTTTAACCAAACGGATGTAACCAATGATCAGGAGCTAACTAGTGCAGATCCTTTTACACCGCATACGGGCCCGTTGGATCCACGCGTGGATTATACGGCCGGAAGAAGGGGAATCGACTATAATGGCTACGGTATCAATCCCGGGCAAGACTGGGTACGGGCAACAGATGCTGATATCTCCGGACCATATTTGCCCAAGAAAAATGTATATCAGGCCGATGATTCAGGAAACTTTGGAACAGGTCCCTGGGGACAACAATTCTCTGGTGTCAATTACCATATTATGCGCTACGCTGATGTGTTGCTCATGGCAGCAGAAGTAGCGGTGGAGCTGAATGACCTTCCCACGGCTTTAACTTATGTAAATTTAGTTCGAAACCGTGCTAAAAACATGAGCTATGTTCAAAATGAAGCAGGTACAGCAGATGCTGCAAATTACCAGGTAGAGCCTTATGCTGCTTTTGCCGACCAGGCAGCAGCTAGAAAAGCTGTTCGCTTTGAAAGACGATTGGAACTAGCCATGGAAGGACATCGATTATTTGACCTCAGAAGATGGGGTGTTGCTGAAAATGTCATTAATGCCTATGTAACAAATGAAGCACGTACCATCCCTAATTTTGGTCAAAAAGCAGGTACTTATATGTCCAATATGGATTTGTTACCTATCCCGATCAATGCGATCGATTTAAGTGGAGGGGTATTGCAACAGAATCCTGGATTCTAAGAATTACACCAATCTAAAAATTAAGACAGGGCATGTTAAATGCCCTGTTTTTTGTTTCTAATACTACTGTGAATTCCTATATTTAAGTCTTGAGATTTGAACCCTATGAAGACCCTTTTTATTGTTTCTGCCATTTCCCTCATATTTCTAGCTTCTTGTAAGAATTCCGAAACTACTACAACACGGATCTTTAACAAACTGGAAAAAGATGACACCGGAATTGCCTTTAAAAATCAACTGACAGAAAATGATTCCATAAACTATTTTACCTATGCCTATATATATATGGGAGGTGGTGTCTCTGCCGGAGACATCAACAATGACGGTCTTACAGACCTCTTCTTTACCGGGAACATGGTCCCGAATAAACTCTACCTGAACAAAGGTGATTTGCGCTTTGAGGATATCTCAGATAGTGCCGGGATCTCCGGCGATGACAGATGGTATACAGGCACCACCATGGTAGATATCAACCACGATGGACTACTGGATATTTATTGCTCTGTTGGGGGTAAATACGGAGTAAAGGAAAACCAGTTATTTATCAATAATGGGGATATGACATTCTCCGAAAAAGCCAAAGAGTACGGCCTGGCTGATCCGGGCAATAGCGTTCAGGCTACCTTTTTTGATTATGACCTAGATGGGGATCTGGATGCCTACGTCGCCAACTACCCCCCTACCCGTTTCGATGCACCAAATAGCTTTTACAGTTTCAAACAGCAATACCCAAAACCCCTCGAAACCGACAAACTTTATCGGAATGACGATGGTAGTTTTGTAGATGTAACGGAAGCGGCTGGACTAAGCACCTTCGGGCTCTCATTGAGCGCCACAGTAGGTGACCTTAACAAAGATGGCTGGCCCGATCTCTACGTCTCCAATGATTTTTCAACTCCGGATTACCTGTTTATCAATAATCAGGATGGAACCTTTTCCGAGGAAGTCAGAACTGTTACAAAAAACACCGCGTTCTATGGTATGGGCGTTGATATTGCAGATTTTAACAACGATGACCTGCTCGATATTTTGCAGGTAGACATGACGGCCAATGTAAACAGACGCTCTAAGGCCAACATGGCCAGTATGAACCCGGAGCTTTTCTGGAGCACGGTAAATTCGGGCTTCCATTATCAATACATGCAAAATGCCCTGCAACTCAATAATGGCCTGCTCAACGATACCTTACCAGACTTTAGTAATATTTCCAGACTCGCTGGTGTTTCGTCCACAGACTGGAGCTGGGGGCCACTGATGGCCGATCTTGACAATGATGGATGGAAAGACATTTTTATTTCTAATGGCACACGAAGGGAGATCAATAACCGAGATTTTTTCCTGAATTGGGAAAAAGAAGGAAGGCCAGCAGATAACCTGCTGCAAAGAACTATGGAACTACCTTCAGAACCAATTGATAATTTCGCCTTTAGAAATAACAAGGACCTCACCTTTACCCAAATGAATAAGGAATGGGGGATATCTTTCGAAGGTTTCTCTAACGGTTCGGTATATGCAGATCTCGACAATGATGGGGATCTGGAGATCATTACCAACAACATAGATGATACCGCTTCAGTCTTTGAAAATCTAAGTGCCTCGAAAAGTAGTTTTGCCACGCTGGAATTTAAAGGCCCTGAGAAAAATCCATTTGGAATCGGGGTACAGGTCACGGCAATCGGAAATGGTAACAGACAATTTCAGGAAATGACCCTAAGCAGAGGTTTTCAATCTTCCACGGCACCTCAACTACATTTTGGATTTGGTAATCTTACCACCGTAGACAGCCTGTTGATCCATTGGCCGGATGGAAAGGAAGAACTGATTACTAACCTGGCCTTAAATAAAAAATATACGCTGAAATACATTAACGCAACCCATGTTGCACCTGCAGTTACCACTAAAGAAATTAAACGTTTTGAAAATGTAAATGCGGAAACACTGGCAATAGATTTTAAACACGAGGAGAACTATTACGACGATTTTATTAAAGAGATCCTCCTGCCTCATCGAACCTCCATGTTTGGACCTGGCATAGCTGTTGGCGATCTGAATGGTGACGGGCAAGACGATTTCGTGATTGGTGGAGCTGCCAACCACCAGGCCGGGATCTACTACCAAACCTCCAAGGGATTTCAAAAAATGAAGATGCCTTCAGTGGCCCGTGATAGCGTTTATGAAGACCTGGGTATCCTGATCTTTGATGCAGAAGGGGATGGAGACAATGATCTGTATATGGTGAGTGGAGGAAACGAATTTGAAGCAGAAACTGAACTATTACAAGATCGTCTATATCTTAATGATGGTAACGGAGTGTTGGTAAGAGCAGCGAAATCACTTCCTGCGATGTACACCAGCGGATCACGTGTAAAAGCAGCCGATTTTGATAAGGATGGTGACCTCGATCTCTTTGTAGGAGGAAGATTAGTTCCCGGCCAATACCCTTCCCCCGCCAAAAGTTATATCCTGGAAAACGTGAGTACGGCCAAAGGGGGTGCTGAATTCAGGGATGTCACCCAAAATGTGGCTCCATTCCTGGAGGACCTGGGTATGGTTACCGATGCCATCTGGACAGATTACGATGGAGATGGTTGGGAAGATCTTCTTGTAACCGGAGAATGGATGCCTGTTACGGTCTTAAAGAATAAGAACGGTGTTTTTGAGAATACCACTGAAGAGAATGGGCTGGCATCTTCCACGGGTTGGTGGTACAGTATTCAGCAAGGCGATTTTGATGCAGATGGTGATATGGATTATGTAGCCGGGAACCTGGGGCTTAATTACAAATACAAAGCCAATGATAAGGAAACTTTTGACATCTACTACAGTGATTTTGATAAAAGTGGCACCTCGGATATTGTTTTAAGTTATTTTAACGGAGGTAAAAAATATCCCCTGCGCGGGAGAGAATGTTCATCCCAGCAAATGCCGGGTATCAAAAAGAAATTTGAGGATTACGCCTCCTTTTCTACGGCCACTTTGGAAGACGTGTATACGGAAGAGTACCTCGAAGAGGCCCTTCACTATCAGGTAACTTCTTTTGCCAGTGTGTATCTCGAAAATACCGGGAAAGGGTTCACGAGCCATGCCCTTCCCAATTTGGCGCAGATCTCCAGCATAAACCAGATCCTGGTGAAAGATTACAATGCCGATACCTATCTCGATATAGTGATCGCAGGGAATCTTTATAGCTCTGAGGTAGAAACACCCAGAAATGATGCCAGTAATGGCTTGTATTTAATGGGGAATGGAAAAGGCGACTTTACACCGGTTACCAGCAATAAAAGTGGATGGTTCACTCCGGGAGATGTAAAAGATATGGTGCCCATTGAAATCAATGGACACCCTTACGTTCTGGTAGCAAAAAACAGTGAATCACTACAGCTGATCAGGGTCAATACACCTGAAAATCCTGTAGTTGCTGTAAGGCTTCCGTAACGGTCTTTACAGGCAATTTGCAGGTGTTGTTGTAGCAGACATAAAGATAGGTTTCTCCCTCAACGTATCTGTCTTCGAATAAGGGTAGATCACTTTTATCAGAACTGCCGGCCCAAAGAGCATTAGGGATATATTCTGTGTGCATGGCGTTCAACAGTTCCTCGGCATTGGCGCCAACCCCCACGATCTCGTAAAAAGGATACGCATGTTCTAACAATAATGAGCTCCACATGGCATAATTACTCGCTGCTTCCTTTATTGGGTTGACCATTACGGAGACCATACGCTCAGATTTATTCAGAACTTCTGTATCGTAATATAAATGACCCAGTATAAATAAATTATGTGCCATTACAGCATTGGGAGAGGGAATCACGCCATCATCGGTCTTTACGATCGTAGCAATTAGGGATTCCTGTTCGTTATATCTGTACATTTCTGAGTTGGGTTCCTCAAAATGATCTATTACATAATCCGTTAGTGTTTTAGCAAACTCCAGATAGGTCGTGTCTAAGGTAACCTCATAGAGTCCCAGAGCGGCACTTGCCAAAAAGGTATAATCCTCTAAAAATCCTTCTTGCCGGGTACTTCCCTTCTTATAAGTGTGAACAAGTTTAGAATCTGTATATGTATGTTTTAAAAGAAAATCGAAAGTAGCCCTCGCATGAGAAAGAAACTCTTTGTTGCCAAATGCTTTATAGGCATCGAGAAAGCCTTCAATGAGCAGCGCGTTCCAGGAAGTGATGATCTTATCATCTACGCGAGGATGAATACGCTGCTCCCTTTGTTTTAGCAAAAGAGAATGCCACTTTTTCGTATAAATCTCTAGTTCATTACTGCTAATTCCATGCTGTGCTGTAAATTCTTTGTCCGTTCCCTTTTTGTGCAAAACATACCTATCCTTCTCCCATACCGATGCCTTGTTTATTGAATAATAGGATGCAAAAAGAGCATACTCGTCCCCCAGTAAGGAGCGCAATTCATTTTCTTCCCAGATATAATAGATACCTTCTTCCCCATCACTATCGGCATCTATGGCTGCGTAATAGCCTCCATCCGGATTTTTCATTTCCCGATCCAGAAATTCTATAGTCTCCAGTACGATCCTTTTGTATTCCGGGTCTTTGTAAATAGTAAAGGCCTTAGCGTATAGGCTCAGTAATTGTGCGTTGTCATAGAGCATCTTTTCAAAATGCGGAACTTTCCAGGTTGGATCCGTGCTATAGCGGAAAAATCCACCCCCAATATGATCATAGATGCCTCCATGAAGTACTTTATCCAGAGTATTTTCAACAAAAACATCGGCTTCCAGGTCCCCGGACAAGGCTGCATAATCCAGCAAAAAATTGAGATTTACAGGGATAATGAATTTTTGTTGTCCAAGGTTGCCACCCAATTCCATGTCCCATTGTGGCTTCCAGTTATTTACTGCTTCTTTTGTCAACTCCGGGGTAAGTTCGGTTACTGTGGTCAACTGAGGGATGAAGTTAACCTCTGTAATGCCCTGAGCTACCTTGTTAGCGTACTCTTCAGCCCCGTTTTTGTCCTCCTTGTATTTCTTATTGATCTCAGACAGCACCTTCATCCACTGACTTTTTGTATGATAGGTCCCTCCATACAATGGTTTTCCATTGGGTAATAAGATTACATTCAAGGGCCATCCCCCACTCCCTGTCATAAGTTGAACTGCCGTCATATAAACCTGGTCCACATCGGGCCGTTCTTCCCTGTCTACTTTTATATTGATGAAGTTATCATTCATGAGGGCCGCCACTTCCGCATCTTCAAAGCTTTCGTCTTCCATCACATGGCACCAGTGACAGGATGAATAGCCTATGCTGACAACAATCAGCTTGTCTTGTTCTTTGGCCTCCTCCAGAGCATTTTCACTCCATGGCACCCAATTCACCGGATTATGAGCATGCTGCAAGAGATATGGACTTGTTTCATTGATTAGCGCATTTGTATAAGTGTGATCGTCTGTTTTGTCCGACTTAGGCTTACACCCTATAAAGAGGATCACAATTAAAAATAGGAGCAAACGAACTGAAGAAAATAGGGAGGTTATACTCATGTTGAAAATGTTGGAATAACGAAAATACGACATACAGCAATCTTTATTCCAGTTGTTGCTTCATAAACCAATCGTACAGGGCCTCCGTTTGATAGGCTTGAACCCAGGAATCGTGACCCACTCCTTCGTAGACGGTAAAAGTAACATCGTACCCCATTCCCTGAAGCGCTTTTACCATATCCTCAGATTCGGAAAAAGGAATAGATCTGTCCTCTGTGCCGTGAAAGGCCCATATTGGCATCTGCTTATTGATCCAGGAGGCATATGGCAGCGGTGTCATTCCACAGACAACAGCCATAGCCGCAAACTTATCCGGGTATTGTACGGCAATTTCCCAGGCGGCACTACCCCCTCTGCTAAGTCCGGTTAAGTAGATCCGTTTCGGATCTACCCTATTATGAGATACGATGGTATCTAGCAATTGCATTACGGCCCGTACGTTCCACCATTGTCTTTTATGCGGATTTTGCGGGGCCAGCACCAGGAAGGGAAATTGCTTTCCTTCTACCAGCATTTTTGGCGGACCGTTCTTGGTCAAAGCAGGGAGGCTATCCCCAGATTCGCCGCCGCCATGCAGAAAAAGTAATAGTGGAAAAGACGTATCACTTTTCTCTTCATAATCTTTTGGATAATAGAGATAATATTGAAGCTTCTCTGAGACCAGCGTCTGCTCCTCCCCTTCAATAAGCTGTTTTTGGGCATTGCATGAGGTAAATGCACATAGTGCTATACACAGAAACATCCATAAAAAAACCGAGGTGTAATTCATCAGGAGCTAAAGGTATTATTCTTCTTGTTTGAAGCGAAATAATTCTATTAAAATTCAGCGATCAGAGCCTGAAATTGTACCGTACTTTCAATAATATCTGTTCATTTTGTAGGGTCCAGCGGTCTGTTATGTCATTGAATGTATTGTGGTTAAAGACAAGGAAAACATCTCCCAGGGGCGAAAATATCCAATGTATACGGGCATTTACACCTAATATTCTGCTTTCTGTGTCGTATTGAATATAGCTATTCAGTTGGAGGTCTGAGGTTACATTAAAACGTACGCGAGTCCCTATCAGAGTCTGATCAAAATCCCCAAAAGGTAATCTCCCGATATTCCTTAGCCCGTTGAATTCGAATCCTATTAGAGAGCTCGGATTCCAATTCAGTTCCAGCTCAAATTCATCCAGGGTTCCGTCATAAAAAGAACCAAACCACCAGGTAGCTTGTCCGTTCAATCGCCGCTTGGGAGCAAATTCGGCCTCAAGTCTGTACCGCATAAAGTTATATTTTCCTTCAGGAATGATCACATTATCGGCAATTTCGAAGGGCGTCAGAATATTTTCTCCTGCGGGTCTCACATTCATTTCAATGCGGTCACCACTTTCCAATTGCCAGTTGACCGGGGCTGTAAAAATGCTATATGATTGCCATTCTTCCCCGATCCCTTTTATATAGGTAAGGAAAAACTGATGGAACATTTGCCGTACCAAAGGCCATTCAGGCCTTGGTGCGTATACCGATCCAAGGCGCCAGGATATAATTCCCTTTCGCGGCACAAAGCCAAGGGAGGGATCAAAAGACTCGCCTATTCTGGCATAGGTTAGGGAAAGATCCCATTTATCATTGGGATAATCGACTTTAAAACCAAAGGCAGATCTGTCTTCTGTCAGGTCTGATCTGTCCGTATAGAGCGCCCAGGCCCCGGCAATAAAATTCTTATTGCCGTTGAAACGGGTGGTCTGGTAGGTAAAATCTATTCCAGACATAAAACTGCCATCCCTTCCCAAAGGATCACCAACAGAGGTAATCAGTCCTACGGTACTTTCTTTAAAAACATTTTGTCGTATTCGCATTACCCCCATAGAGGTGGCGTCATAGGTAGCGGCATCAGTTTCAAAAGAATTCGTACGGATCCCCAGGCCGCCAAAAGCGGTGCTCCCCGCTCGCCCGTTGATCTTGGCACCGGCCACAATGGGAACCTGGGTATTGTCAAAAAGACCTATACGTCTGCTAAAAAAGGGAAGCACAGTACTATTCCCGGTCCCAAAACCAAATTCAAAAATATCTGAGCCTTCCAGAAAAAATGTGCGTTTCTCAGGAAAGAAAAGTGGAAAGCGTGTTAGGTTGGTTTGCCGTGTATCTACCTCGGTCTCTGCAAAATCTGTATTGACAGTAACGGTAGCCAGAACATTGGGTCCCAGGCGCTGACTTGCATCCAAACTAGCTTCAAAGTCGCCTATAGCAGCTGCATCGGCTCCTGTTTTATTTATGGAGCTTACAAGGGACGGACGCACATTAAGACCCAAACCGTAGTTAAATTCTGGCAAATTTGTCAATAATCCGGCCCTGCTGGTCTGCCCGAAGAACTGATCTCGTTGCACATTGGCCCAGCGTATGGTTTCCTGGTTTCGTTGAATACGCCTTTCTACATTAAAGCCCCATTCGGTAAGGCCTTTTTTAAAATAGATGCTTTGGATAGGAAGACGTATTTCGGCAACCCATCCATCGTCATTGATACTTACCCTTGCTTCCCATATGGCGTCCCAGTCCTCATTCTCAGACTCTCCCCTGTTGGAGACCAGGGCATCATAACGGGCGGCATTTGCGTTCACCGCCAGGATATACCCCGACTGGCCATCCAAAAAGGGATCCAGGACCACTTTTACATGGTCTTCATTGGAGATGTCCGTATCCCGCAATTTAGAAAAACGCACGATCTTGTCCGGCTCCGGATCCTCACATCGGATCCCAATGTACACGGCTTTTTCATTCACTAGTACGCGTACAATGGTTGCGGCCGAAGGTGTTCCTTTTTCAACAGGAACTGTGGTCTGGAAAGTATTTAAAACTGGTGCATTTTTCCATACCTGCTCGTCCATATAACCATCGATCCTAATTTCCCCTATTAGCCTTCCTGCAGCGAGGGTTGGCCTTTCTGTAGATTGACCTTGAAGAAGGCATGTACCAAAAAATAAAACCAAAAGAAAAAAGTAAAATTTCTTCACAAAAAGGTTGTAATCTATTTGGATGTAAGATAAGGGTATCTTTTGTAAATAGCATTTATCTGCAAAACGAGAAATAAAGTGTTGCGCGGGCCTTTTAATTATAGAAGCTAAGTTGAGTGTAATTTAAAAATAAGAATTTGGCTGATTTTAGAGGCATGAGTTATATTTTTGAGAAAAATATTCCACACTATCATGAAACTCCGAAGCTGTATCATCTTTTTTGTTTGCAGTATTACCAGCATTCTCACTGCTCAGCCAATCGATTTTTCTACCCTAAAAAATCTAAACATTCGAAATGTTGGTCCTGCTAATATGAGTGGGCGTATAACAGCAATTGATGTGGTAACATCCAACCCAAAAATCATGTATGTGGGTGCCGCATCTGGTGGGGTGTGGAAGTCTGAAAATGGAGGTTCTGCCTGGAGACCCGTATTTGATGAACAGCCAACACAAAATATAGGTGCACTTGCCATTCAGCAAAGTAATCCAGACGTTATTTGGGTAGGTACAGGGGAAGGAAATCCAAGGAATTCCATGAATTTGGGCATGGGGATTTTTAAAAGTGATGATGGTGGGTTAACATGGAAACATATGGGGTTGGCAGCCACTAAAACCATACATAGAATCATCATTGACCCAAATGACCCCAATACCGTGTTTGTGGGGGCCATGGGTGATCCGTTTACGGAAAACGAACATAGGGGACTCTACAAAACTACAGATGGGGGTTTACATTGGGAAAAAATATTATTTTTCAATAATAGATCAGGAATTGCCGATCTGGTAATGGACCCATCGAATCCAAACAAGCTTTTGGCTGCTTTATATGAACACAAGCGTACCCCATATTATTTTACGTCGGGAGGTGAAGGATCCGGATTGTATGTCTCCGATAATTCTGGTAAGAATTGGAATAAATTAGGAGAAAAGGAAGGTCTGCCATCTGGTGATTTAGGACGAATAGGTATTGCAATAGCCCCCTCTGAACCTGCCAGAATCTACGCCAAGATTGAGGCTAAAAGAAATGCAATATATCGCAGTGATGATGGTGGTGCCCACTGGAAAATGATCAATGACAACCCTAAGTTTGCCAACAACAGACCGTTTTATTTTCAGGATTTGGCAGTAGATTCAGAAAATGCTGATCGGGTTTATAATATTTATCAGCCCTTATCGGTAAGTTATGATAGGGGTACTACCTTCGATACTATCCCCATGATTCCTGCCGATGAAACCAAAGGAATACATGCAGATTTCCACGCTTTTTGGGTAAATCCAACTGATGCGGAACATTTTATAATAGGTGGTGATGGCGGATTGGGCATTACCTATGATCATGGTAAAAGTTGGTATTTTCCTGAGACAATACCAGTGGCACAGTTTTACCATATTGGTGTTGATAATGACAGGCCTTACAACGTGTATGGAGGCATGCAGGATAATGGTAACTGGTCTGGCCCTGCCTATACTTGGAAAAGAGGAGGAATACGCACCTTGTATTGGCAGTATTTGGTGGGCGGTGACGGATTTGATATTTCACCAGATTTGGACAATTCCCGCTTTGGATATGGATCTTCCCAAAATGGAAATTTGTATCGATATGATAAACTAACGGGATATTATGTCAGTATTCAGCCGCCTGCACCAGATTTAAAAACTTCCCTGCGCTTTAACTGGAACGCGGGTTTTGCCAGAAACCCATTCGATTCAAATGCCGCTTATTACGGATCGCAATTCGTGCATTTGACCAATGATAAAGGGGCTACCTGGAGAATTATCTCGCCCGATTTAACAACCAATAACCCGGAACATCAACTAGGCAGATTACGGCGGACTCACCTTAGATGTTTCCGGTGCGGAACGCTATAATGCCATCCTCACCATAGCTCCTAGTTCACTTGATACGGATGTGATTTGGGTGGGTACAGATGATGGGCTGGTGCAATTAACTACAGATGGGGGATCGACCTGGAAAAATGTTACAACGAAAGTTAAAGGGATTCCCAAGGAGGCTTGGATAGCTGAAATTGAAGCATCGCGGTATGATGCGGGCACAGCATGGATGGTGGTCAACAATTATAGAAAGGGTGATTATGAACCCTATCTTTTTAAAACTGAGGACTTTGGCGAAACCTGGCAACGTATGGTCAATGAAGCTAACGTAAAGGGATATGCATTAAGCGTCATCCAGGATCCCGTGGAACCTAATTTGGTCTTTTTAGGAACGGAGAACGGTTTATGGATTAGCACAGATGAGGGAACCACTTGGGCTCAGTTTAAGAATGGTTTTCCTTCTGTTTCAACAATGGATTTAAAAATACAAGAACCTGAATCTGCTTTGATCGTGGGAACCTTTGGCAGGGCCATTTGGGTGTTAGATGATTTATTGTCCCTAAGGGAAATTGCTGGAAACCGACTGAAATCAGGGATTACGACCTTGCCCATGAACGATGCCGTGCAGGTAAAAGGATTATTCATTAATCCACCAGGAAATATTTGGACTGGCTTTAATACCACCTTTGAGGGCGAGAACAAAGTCTTTCAAAAAACAAAGATCCCCTTTTATGTTTCAGAACAACCCAGTGATGGCGCAACAGTTAAAGCATCGATTTTTGACGATCAAAACAGACTGATAAATTCTATAGAAACCAAGGAATTGAATAAGGGTTTAAATTATATGATTTGGAAATTGGATGAATCATCTACTTCTTTGAATAGCGCAAGGAAAGGGAATTCTTCCAGGGATATCCCTGTCCTACCTGGTACTTACACTATTATTTTGCAATACGGGGCCTTTAAGGATACGACCAGGGTAAAGGTAATTCCAGATCCCAGATTTGAATTGGATCCCATAGTAGACCAAGAGCTTTATGCATTCAGGAAAGAAGTGCATATTCAGCTTGGGCTATTGACAAAGCACTTAAAAGAAATTGATTCGAAAAAGGAAATCCTTGAAAAACTATCCAAACAACTGAATGAAGATCAGCCTCTGCCCGATGACACCCTGGTTGAACAAGTCAAAAAAATGAAGAGGGAATTACGTGAACTTCGTGCTAAGGGACGAACCCCGAAACCGGAAAGACAAGTTGGAGCGTGGCGGTCTTTTGAGACTTCGCCTTACTCAAAAATTCAGGAAGTCTTAAGTATTGCGGCCGCACAAACTAAAGTCCCTTCCAAACAAAATAAGGAAGTACTTGAACAAGCTACTTTTCTTATTGCCGATTTTTCCAAAGCGGTACAGGCTTTTATGGAAACTGAATGGTCATCTTTTGAGACTACCATTAAAAACAGCAATCTAAAATGGGGGGAAGAATAAGAGCGAAAATTGTAAACAGGGTTACTGCAAAATAGCCTCTGCCTCAATTTCAACCATATATCCGTCACCTACCAATCTGGCTTCAACCAGGGTATTTGCCGGATTGATGCCCTTGAATCTTTCTCCATGGGCGCGGGCTATGGGTTCCCAATGATCAAGTTGATTAACAAAAATGCGTGTTCGCACCACATCGGCCAAAGAGCCACCAAAAGAGGTGATTACACCTTCAATCTTGTCAATAATAAAGTGCGTCTGTGCAGCCGGATCATTCCCGCCAATCATTTTGCTTCCGTGTGTGGCTGTAGTACCGGAAACATGTATGCTATTACCTGTTTTTATCGCCCTGCAATAACCCGCATATGCCTCCCACTCTGTACCGCTAAAAATCTGTTCCCTGTATTTACCTGTCTTTACGGGAGTGAACGCTTTGGGGATGGTATCCAAATGATCACTTAGGTCCCCGGATGCAGTTAAAAAAGGTGGCTTCCTGTATTCATCACCACAATCTCCGGGGATGGCAATTAATTTGCCCTGGGCTTCTTTAATTGCTTCAATATCATTTGAGTCTAATATAATTTCCAACATTCTATTGTTATCTTGTATGTGCTCACTTTCACCCAAACGGGCACCCACAATAACAGCGGCAACAGCCGGGTTCTCCAAAATAAACCTACTTGCAATATTGGCAATTGAAGCATTATGTTTAGTAGCAATTTCCTTTACTGTCCACAATAAATTTTGATAAGGTGCCCATCCACCGGCAGCATCAATAAAACGTTTGTACTTCATTTGTGACCAGGTCGTCAATTCTTCATATGCTGGTTCCGGTTTACCTAACCATTTGTCGGTTAAGAAGCCACCCGCCAAAGTGCCAAAAGCCAGTAATTGTACACTGTATTCCTTACAAACAACTGCCATCTGTTCATTTGCACGCTGGTCTATTAAAGAATGGCATACCTGATTGCTTACAATTGGGATGCCACTGGCGAGGGCTATTCGTAAATGTGCTGCATCAAAATTGGTGACGCCCAAGTGTTTTATTAACCCTTCTTCCTTTAATTCCTTCAAATAAAATAGCCCATCGAGCCAACTTGGATCTGGATAATGCCAGGCGTGAAATTGCATTAGGTCTATGGTAGGTTGTTGCATTCTATCCAATGCTGTTTTAATGGCCTGGCGCACGTCCTCCCTGCTTATTTCACCAGCTTTGGGCACCCATTTGGTAAACAGTTGCACCTTGTTTTTGTCTTCCAAACCATTTTTAAAGGTGCCCGCAATGATTTCACTTGATCCGTAATGATCTGCCATATCAAAAGACGTAAGACCTGCATTCACATAGGGAGCCATATATTTTGCAGTAGTTATGGGATCAAGGTCTGTACCATTTCGTTCCATATCCGCAATTTGCCACAAACCTGTAACAACTCGTGATATCTCCAATCCCTTGGCCAATTGAATTTTTGTTTGCATAATTTATTCTTCAGGAAGGTTTAAAAATAATTCTGATAAGTGGTCATTCTTTTTCCTTAATAGTCTCCAGTTATACATAAATATAAAACTGGCGAACCCCATTACAATAAGCCAAATAGGGGTGGAATGAAAATACCACGCAGTTGTTTGGGCGGTCAGGTCCTTATAGGTATGGATGCCCAAAAATGCGATTAGAGTTATGATTCCAAGCCATCCTATACATAACTGCAGAGTCCTGTTCTTAAGCACAGAAATACGCTTTGCCAATATTGGGTTTACTTTCCTAATCGACACTAAGGTTACGCACATCAAGAGAAAGTTGACCATCATAGAGGTAACCATGATATCAATGCCCAAAAAAAAGTCGCCTGCAAAATGGGACCCTAAAACTCCTATGCTGGCCATGCTTCCAGCGACTAAAAGAGCTATATGTGGCGTATTATTTTTTGAGTGTATTCGAGCAATAGATGATGGGAAAATTCCATCTCTAGCCCAGGCAAACATTAATCTGGATACGGATAAAAGCATGGCCGGCAAATCATTGATCAGTGCTATGGCCGCACCAGCCAATATAGCAATTCCCAAACCTGGAGGCAATACATAACTTAGTAACCCGGGAGCGGAGATATCCTTAGCCATTGCCTCTTCTGCCACAAAGCTCCACGGAACAATATGGTAAACGGCAGCGGCAAATAAAAAGTAAAATACGCCTACCCCAAGTATGGCCAATAGAATGGCCTTAGGAAGAGATTTCGTTGGATTCTTAGCTTCGCCCCCAGCTTGAGCAATAGAGTCAAACCCAATAAAACTGGAAAATAGTAAAGCAGCTGCCGATAGAAATATGCGCCAATCAAAATCAATTTCATTAGTAGGGATAAAAATACGCCCTTCTTTTTCCTGAAGTCCAGTCAAAAAATCGGTTGAATCAAAAATAACCCCCGATACGATAACAATACCGCCAAGGGCAAACATTAAAAACATCATAGGTAGTATAATACGTTCATACGATTTTATACCATGGATATTGATTCCAATAAAGAACCAAATAAGTGCCAATGAAAGCACAACTCTAATCCATCCTATTTCAAGACTTTTGGAAACAGTTTCCCATCCCAAATTCAAGGTTATATCACGGATAAAAGGAATTGTAACATACGATATAACGCCAATTACTATTGAAAGTCCAAACCATTGGGAAAAACTCGCAACAAAGCCCAAATACGGATTTAGACCACGACTGGCATAGATGTAACTACCTCCGGCGCGGGGCATAGCCGATGCTAAAATACCATAGGCCAAAGCCGAAAAGATGGCGGGTATGGCTGCAAACGCAAAAGCTGGCAATACGTAGGGTCCAATCCCAGGAACATTGCGTTGTATCATGAACGGCACTACATTTATAGAAGCACCTAACATGGAACAGACACCTGTGGCTATAAGGGTAATAAGCCCCATTTGCCGTGCCAGTTTTTTTGGTTTTATCTGGGTCATTTAAAGGTTTGTTTCAATTGAAAAAACTATTCTTGACCAAGAAAGGAGGTAACCCCGGTCATTTCCCATCGTCCCAAAGAAATAGGAATATTTCCAACCGAGTTTAGTTTATCAAAAAAGGTACGCATTTCAAAAGATCTCCATTCTTTAAAAAGGTCTACTAAATCCTCATATCCTCGCTTGTCCTGGGAAAGTACACATTGAGGTACTATTGATAAAAGGATGAGTTCAAAGTAAAAAAAGGTTATGGAAATGGATTTATTTTTCATTTTTAAAGATGGCAATTTGTATATCCCTGCAAAATAAGAATAGTGGCGCAATGAACCATATGTTTACTTTAATTGTTGTTGAAAATTAAGGAAATGTACATGGGATTGACCAATTGACAGCAGTTATCAGTATGAATGAATGGAAAATAAAAAGCCACTTTTAAGGGATGAGGATTAACAGCGTTGATCCCGCAAAGCGCCGCTTTTAAAACATATATGATTACTCGTTTCACTCGTGATCCGGACAGCACTCCCTTCCAGAGGCATGCAGGCGTGATGAATATCAAAAAACTATTATTACATTGACTGTGAATTTTATTAAATATAGTTACTCGTATGTCTGGACTACAGCAGGAAATTAAATCAACCGATATTGCATATATCTTGGAAAATCCATGGGAAAAATCGAAGGGAGAGTGGCTCCTTGCTACGCCAGAGCAACGGCAAGAAACACTGCAGTATATTAAGGGCCGTATTCTGCTGACTCAAACGGATGGGTACTCCAAAATTTGGAAAACCCCAGATAATAAACCGATAGCTATTCTCGGGGCCTTCAAAGCCGGGGATAAAAGGTATGAGACCTTCTTAATTTGCAGCCGGCATATGGAAGACCATTCCCTGAAACTGAGCTTTGACATGCGCAAGATCCTGAAGGAACTTTCCATAAGGTATAAAGGATGCACTTGCGGGCAATATGCCGACTTACACAATAAAGATCAATTATCCTGGTTTCGTTTTCTCGGGTTCAAATACAAGCCCAAAGGTGATTATGGTACTACCCGTTATTTTGAATATAAAGCTCCGAAATAATTTGGCATTATATGGTACTAACCTATGGTAAATGGCGACTTGTACTCTGAAATGACGACAATGGAGTAGAAATTGGACTACTTACCTTTAATTTAAATTTTGGAATACTGGAAAATACCTTATCTTAACACAAGTTAAAACTTTAAATCACTAACCTTAGAAACCAAAAACTTATGTGCGGAGGAAATAATACGCCACCACCTTCACCCCCAAGAACAACTACACCGGCTACGATCACAATTTATGTAAGCAGGATTGGGCAATCAAACAATCTGAGTTTAAAACAAGGGGATAGTCAACCGGGACAACCCGGTGATCCCGGAACTGACTTACTGACAACTAATGTTGATGCCAATCAACCTATCGTTTGGAAAGTAGATCAAAATCCTGATCCGGGGCGTAATAATGATATTATTCTCATGAATGTAAAAGCGGCTGATAATACACTTCCAAATTACGCCAATTCGCAACAATTGTTGGTAGATGCAGTATATAATGCTGATTATACCACTTTGACAAGCGGGGTAATTACTGGTGCTGTAAAAGCGAATCCTCCTTCCCCTAAACCAGGACAGGGCCCTGGGGCAAAAGCATTTCAGAATTACCAAATTGGATGGCGCAAAGATTCTGAGAGTAGTACCACTGAACATTGGGATGATCCTAAACTTATAATGAGATAAAAACCATCAATTAATTATTATGAGAATTAATGAGAAAGCCTTCTTGATGTTAGGCTTTTTTTATTTTGTTATAAATGTCACCTTCGGGCAGGATCAAAAATTAGCCGATAGTCTTGTTGTCTTATATAATTCCGGATCATACGAGGAGGATGAATTGGTCATTCTGGCGAATATTGCCATTGAGGAAACGAATCTCGATAAAAAAATGGAATTTTCGGACTTGCTTATAAGTAAAGCGTCTATGGCCCCATCTTACAACTACCTCTACCAAGGATATTTACAAAAGGGAAATGCACTTCAATTTAAGGGTAACAATGCAGAGGCCCTGAAAGCCTATTTAAAAAGTCTGGAATATGCCGAACGCACGAACGATGAAAAAGGAATTGGATCTTTGATGGTTTCGATCGCAGATGTGTATTCTATGATGGAAAATTCAACTAGTGCACAAAGCTATTACAACAAAGGAATACAGCAATTAAGAGTAGTTAACGATTCTATTAAGATAGCTACTGCTTTACTTAATGCAGGCGATGATTTTTTTAATTCCGGTAAATTAGACTCGGCGCTTATTTATACTAAAGAATCGGAAATTATTTTTGAAAAAATCAAGTATCCAATAGGCCAGGCTTATAGCCTGGGTAATGTTGGCATGATCTACGCAGAACAGGAAAAAGACGAACTGGCAGAATACAATATCAATAAAGCCATCGCCATTTTGGAGGAACTGGAGGACTATTACCCTGTTACCGTCTACCTCACTTATATGTCGGATATCTATCTGAGAAAAAACGATGTTATAACAGCCATAAATTATGCCAACAGAAGCCTTCAATTGGCAACACTTTATGGTTTAAAAGAGCAAATAAGCGACGCTAACCTGAAACTATCGGAACTATATGAACAAACTGGTGATCAGGTAACATCCTATAAATATTATAAGGATTATATCACATACAGGGACAGTGTTATCAACATAGAAAAAGTACAGCAAATAGCAGATCTGCGAACGAACTACGAAATTTCCCAAAAGGAGATAGCGGAACAGAGGCGAAAAAACCAACTCAATATTTCTATTGCCACGGCCATTGCTTTGATGTTAATTCTGCTGATGGCCATTGGCTTGTACCGGCGCAATACCTTTATTAGAAAAACAAAACAGATTATTGAGGAAGAAAAAGAACGATCTGATGCCCTTTTGCTAAATATTCTGCCCGAAGAAACAGCTCTGGAACTGAAGGAGAAAGGGAAGGTAAAAGCCAAAAAATACGATTCCGTAACCGTTTTATTTACTGATTTTAAAGGGTTTACCAGTTATTCTGAAAAGCTTTCCCCTGAGGCGTTGGTAGAGACCATTGATTTTTACTTCTCAAAGTTCGATGCGATCATTGAAAAATATGGACTAGAAAAAATCAAGACCATAGGTGATGCCTATATGTGCGCCGGAGGGTTGCATGATGAGGAAACGGACCACGCCAGCAGAATGGTAATGGCCGCGATGGAAATTGCTTCCTTTGTAGAGGAGACCAAAAATGACGTGGTTGCCAGTGAATTAACCTTTGATATTCGCATCGGCCTCAATTCTGGTCCGGTAGTGGCGGGGGTGGTGGGTACCCATAAATTTGCCTATGACATTTGGGGCGATGCTGTGAATGTGGCCTCCCGCATGGAATCGATGTCTGAACCCGGAAAGATCAATATCAGTGAAGATACATTCGCCTTAATTAAGGACGAATTTAACTGCGAGTACCGGGGAGAAATTGAAGCAAAGAACAGGGGTAGTTTAAAAATGTACTTCGTAAAGGAAAAGAAAAGTAATATTTCCGTTTAACCCGTGCGGCTTGCTTTTTAAAGACGCTTTTTGGGATTAATTCCATTGATCCTTAGAGATCCGTAATCTAAATGAAAAGTCGCAAATCATACTTCGGCATGGTTAACTGCGTTGATCCTTTGAAATCCCCTTTGCAAATACAAACCGGCAAAGCGCTTCGCGCTTTATCGTTTTTCATTTCTTTCCGCCATAACAAATAATTTTGAATGGCCTACTGAAATGAAAAACCCTGCAACAATGTTGCAGGGTTTGTGCTTGTAGTGATCGCGACAGGATTCGAACCTGTGACCGTCTGCTTAGAAGGCAGATGCTCTATCCAGCTGAGCTACGCGACCATTATTTTTAAATCAATATTCAATTTCAGTTCCTGTGACCGTCCCGCCAACGGCGGGATGCTCTATCCAGCTGAGCTACGCGACCATTATTTTTAAATCAATATTCAATTTCAGTTCCTGTGACCGTCCCGCCAACGGCGGGATGCTCTATCCAGCTGAGCTACGCGACCTAATGATCTCTCATTTATTTAGCGGGGCAAATATACTAATGTATTGTTTAGTATAAAATTAATTGTATCCAATATTTGTGCTCTGCTCTTAATGGGATCAATTAGTTCCCTCAATCCCTAAATAATTGAATCCGCATAATTCAATATGCTGATAATTATCATTGTGCTCATCCTTTCATAATTGTAAATTGAATTGAAGTAGTGAATTCAATAATTATTTAAAATAAACTATAAAATTCAAGCTCATGAAAAAAGTTGGTATTTGGATCGATAAGGAGAAAGCACATATTGTTACACTAGCTGAGGAAAAAGAACATTTTAGAACAATAGAGTCTAAATTGGAATTCTTTAATATACAAGGTGGGGCACGCTCAAAAACAAGGTGGGGACCTCAAGACGTTGTACAAGACAGTAAGTATTTAGAACGTGAAAAGCATCAATTCAGGGAATACTTTAAGAATTTAGCTGAGATTCTTAAAGATGCAGACGTCATCTCAGTATTTGGTCCCGGAGAAGCCAAAGATAAGTTTAGAAAAGAAATGAATGAGAAATATCCACAATTGGCAGCAAAAATCAAAACTGTTCAAACGGTAGACAGCATGACTAACAACCAGATAATTGCGTTGGTGAAAGAAAATTTCAAATCATAAGGTAAAACCAATAAATTCAGAACCATGGGCACACAACTACAAGAGAATTATGTGTCTTTAAGCCCTCTTAACCCTATTTGGGACAGGGTTTTTACAGTAGCTCCTTTGGTGATCATAGGGACTAAAGAAGAGTCGGGTTTTGATCTTGCTCCAAAACATATGGCTACGCCATTGAGTTTCGGCAATTACTTTGGTTTTGTTTGTACTCCTAAGCACCATACCTATCACAACGTGAAAAAAACCGGTGAATTCACGGTAAGTTTTCCAAGGCCCGAACAAATCGTGACAACTTCTTTAAGCGCAACACCACGGAAAAAAGGAATTACAAAATCGGATGGAATTGTAGGCGCTTTGGCAACCATTACCGCTAAAACTATGGATGCCCCTATAATAAAAGGTGCCTATCTATACCTGGAATGTGAACTTTTTAAGATCATAGACGGATTTGATGAAAATAGTTTAATCGCAGGTAAAATAAAAGCGGCTCATGTACATAAGGAATATCTGAGGATTTCGGAAAATGATGAACAGGAGCAACTAAAAAAGTATCCTCTGCTAGCGTATATCGCAAACGGGAGGTTTGCCGAAATTAGTGAAACCTATAATTTCCCTTTTCCAAAGGATTTTAAAAGATGATATGACCATAGCTACTGACATAGGAAACTATATCAAATCAAATGAGGATTCAATGCAACGATTCCTAAAGACCCTTGTGCTCCATGAATCTCCCTCCAAAGATCAGGAAGCCCAGGCATCCATACTGGGTGTGATCAGCGATGAGCTCAGGAGCTCGGGTTATTTTACTAATTACATTCCAGGAGAAAAAACGGGTGGTTATCTATATGCCAGACCTCAGAAAAGACAGAAAAATTCTCCTTTGCAGTTATTGGTAGGGCATTGCGATACTGTTTGGGAGATAAATACCCTTAAAAAAATGCCTGTTACCTTAAAGGAAGGCACTATGACAGGTCCCGGGGTCTATGATATGAAAGCCGGCCTAACACAAATTATTTTCGCTATTAAGAACCATAAATGCATTGTCCATACCCTTGCCCGTTACCCCAATTATCCTAATTAATTCGGATGAAGAAATTGGGAGCAGAGAATCTACCCGTATGATCAAAAGATTGGCTAAAATTTCGGACAGGGCCTTTGTATTAGAGCCTCCATTGGGATTAGAGGGCAAACTAAAAACTGCAAGGAAAGGTTTAGGCAGATTTACGATTACTGCCATTGGTAAGGCCGCTCATGCAGGTCTTGATCCCGGGAAAGGAGTGAATGCAATTGTTGAACTTTCCTATCAAATTCAACAATTGTATGCGATGAACGATTTTGAAAAAGGAATAACCGTAAATGTGGGAATGATCGAAGGAGGTATCTCCGCTAACGTGGTAGCTCCTGAAAGTAAAGCCATTGTAGATGTAAGGGTGCTGAACAATATTGATGGGGACACTATTACAAAAAAAATCTATGCCTTAACGCCTTCTATGCCCAATATACAACTTCGTATTGAAGGTGGTATAGGCAGGCCACCAATGGAACGCACCCCTCGGAACCAAAAACTCTGGCATTTTGCAAAGGATAAAGCCTCGCTTATGGGATTAGAGCTAGAGGAGGCCATAGCAGGCGGTGGTTCTGATGGTAACACGACAAGTGAATTTACCGCAACCCTGGATGGTCTCGGGACAACCGGGGATGGAGCTCATGCGTCACATGAATTTATTTTTCTTGAAAAATTGTCGGAAAGAACCGCCTTGTTAACACAACTGCTCATTTCTGATACCGTAGATAATGAAATAAGAACGGCAAAATGAAACGTGCGCCTATATTTGCCTCACTGACTCGGATATCGGACCTGAAGAGATTCGCCAATTTGATGTACTCAAATTAGACAGATCCCATTGGGCAACAGGCGATTATGTGATTGGTAAGATCCTGGAACCCGGTAGTTCTACTTTACTGCTTGAACTTCCCAGTGGAAGAATGAGAGGCGTCATTGGAGGTGAATATGTCGTTGGAGCCTTCGGGGAAAGGTTTGCCACTTTGGAATTAACGGGGACCTGGAAAAAAATTACAGAGGACCTGAAATTTCACTTGCTAACCGGGGCCGGACTCTTTGGTAAATTAACGTCAAAATCTTTCTTCTTACCCCAAATGATGGAACTTGAATATGTTGGTCATGTCGTGCGAAACGGTGAGAAAATTACCATGGATAGTTTTGTAAAACCTGTAGAAATCATACCATTTACGACTCCGGTCGTACTCTTTATTGGTACTTCCATGTCTGCTGGTAAAACAACATCCGCCAGAATTGTCGCGAATCTATTTAACACTGCAGGCCATAAAGTTGTAGGAGCGAAACTAACAGGAGCCGGGCGCTTATAAGGATATTCTGGCAATTAAAGATGTAGGTGCAACGGCGATTTATGACTTTGTTGATGTGGGGCTACCTTCATCTATATGTGAGAAGGCATTATTCAAATCAAAATTAGCTCAGTTAACCAGTAGAATTGAGCAAGAAAAGGCAGATATAGCCATCATAGAAATTGGGGCGTCACCTCTGGAACCCTATAACGGGGATGTGGCCATTAATGCGATCCGCGACCAGATCAAATGTACCATTCTAAGTGCCTCTGATCCTTATGCAGTTTATGGCCTTATGAAAGCCTTTGATTATTCACCAGACATCGTTACCGGGATCGCAACCAACACCCTCGCCGGTATCAGTATGGTAGAAAAACTTTGTAAGGTGAAGGCACTTAACTTGATTGATGCCAAAACTACCCCGGAACTGAAAGAAATTCTGACCAAAAAAACTGGTTTTAAGCTGTAAAAAAAATAAGCTAGCTTATGTTAAATAGATTGCGTAATAAAAAACCCAACGTTTTTCTACGTTGGGTTTTCTTTTTCACTACGTCCCTGTCTATAAATTGGGAATATAATCAGACAAAGACAATATGTGTATTTTCTGTGTTGGCCCTGTCATAGAACTGACCTATAGTAATAACGTCTTCTATTTCGTCTATAAGGTCGTCTTTTTCAAGATGGAACATATCCATGGCCAGTTTACAGGCCCAAAGCCTGCAACCAGTGTCTGATCTAATTTCTCCATCTCTTTTTTCATCAACCCTTTAATAATATTCGGTTTTATATACTGTGGTATTACTCAAGGAACAATAACAAGAGCCCCATGAAAGGCCGACACCAAAACCACATAGAATAACATTCTTCTTAGGTAATTGGTCATGATAAGATTCAGATATAAGAATAGGTATTGATGATGGTCCAGTATTTCCAAAACCATCAATAACTATAGGAGATTGCAATTCTGTTAGTTTCAATGTTTTATTTAAATATTTATTAATAAATGAATTTGCCTGATGAAAATAAAAATTATCCACTTGATCAACATTCTTGCCTATATCACTTAAAGTTTCTTTAATTAGTGAAGGAATTTTTTTTAATACAAAACTAAATACTTCAAATCCATCCATTTTGATATTACCGGAATTCATTAGTTTCTCACCATGAATATTATTCATAATTAGCTGTTCACTGCCGCTACCGTCTGATTTTATATTAAAATAAATCTGATCAGAACCTTCCTCCAAGATCGTTGCAGACCCGCCATCTCCAAACAAACATCTTAAGGATTTGTCATCATCGTCAATATACTTAGTAGTTGTGTCCCCGCATAATAATAGTACCCTTTTACAACTTCCCGAATTAATCAATAAGCTTGCTTGATATAATCCCTGTATGTAACCTGTACATCCCAATGGGATATCAAAACAAATAGTATCTTCATGGAGTCCCAATTTTTCTTGCAAGATAAAACTGGTCTGAGGCATTATGAAATCTGGTGTTTGTGAAACAAAAATCAGTCCATCTATAGAACTTTTATCAATACCCAAATTCTTTATTAATCTATTTGCTGAATTCAGACATAAATCAGAAGAGGTGACTTCTTTGCTCGCATACCTGATTTGAGATACTCCTGTACTGGAAATAATCTTGGAAATCTCCTGAGCACCAAATTTAGTTGATAAATCTTCTATGTTGAATATGTTTTTAGGAACTGTAGATGTAATACCCAAAACATTTATGTTATTAAACCTTACTTTCATGTTTTTTTAAATCTTTCAGTAAATAGAATTTTTTGAGAAAAAAGAATTTTGCTTGGAATTTTAAATTTATCCAATTTCTCACGACAAACCTTCTTAATTTCTCTTTTCATTTCAAATTTATCATAACCCTTCTCGGTAACAATTTTGGCACAAACAATATTTCCCGTAATTACATTGCTTTCTCCAAAAACTGTAGAATCCAGAACACCTTTAATCTTATTTATTATTTCTTCAATTTCTGAAGGTAGTACTTTCATTCCACCAACATTAATCACGTCATTCTTTCTCCCTATTACTTTAATAAAGCCCTCGGAATCAACCTCTACCAAATCCCCTGTTGCAAACCATCCATCCTTTTGAAAATTAGAATTGTCAAAATTTTTGTATCCCTTGATAGAGGTTTTAGATCTTATAAATAACTCCCCATTAATAACCTTATGTTCTCTATCCGGATCATCTATTTTAAAAAAAAGACTATCGGAAGATTTACTTGCAGTCCTTAATATTCCCGTTTCACTTGTTCCAAATGTCTGGAGAAATTTAACCTTAGGTAGCTTTAAGTTTAACCTCTTCAAAAGATCTTCTGGCATTCTTTCGGTACCATAAGTTATCATTCTCAGAGAGTTTAAATTTTCCGTATGAAATGTATCTTCCATCATCATTAAATTCAAAAATGTAGGTGAGGTAGGAAGAACATTCACTTCATTTGTTTTAATAAGTTTAATAATCTCATCGGGTTTCCGACTTTTAGGAATGACAATTGTAGATCCATTATTCAAGCAACTAAGTAATGTATTAAGTCCTCCAATATGATCAAATAATAAAAACAGTAAAAAAACAAGGCGCCGCTGTTTTCTGGGTTCCACCAAAATATTCATAATAGTAGACAAGTTCTGTACCATTACTTTTGGCTTTCCAGTAGTGCCGCTCGAAAATAAAACTAACCCTGTTTGCCCTTTAGAAGTTATTTCCTTATAATCAGTAGAATAATCTTCTGAGAATTCTGTTTTCACTATAGTAATATTACCCTGAAGATCAATTGACAATATTTTTGTTGGAAGACAAACAGATAGTTTTTTTTCGAATTCCTCTTGAGTAGTTAGAACGATTGGAATTACAATTACTGGATTATTAGAAAGAGTAAGAAATAAGGATATTGAATAAAAGGTATAATCAGAATCAATAACGATTACATCATTATCAACAATTTTATCCTTTAAAAAAAGTTGATAATTTTCAATTTGAGAACTCAGATCTTTATAAGTGAAGGTTTTTGTTCCATCCACAATAGACACTCCGTCATATTGTTTTATTCTATCTATCATCATAACCCACCTAAATATATTGTTTGACCAGTTATAAAACTACTTTTATCACTTTTGAAAAAGTCCAAAACATTTATAATATCATCAATATTGCCAAAACGTTTTATTGTTTGATCATTAATAATTGTATCTAACTTGTCTTTAGGAACAACTCTTGTTAAGTCAGTTTCAATTGGAGTTGGCCCAATGGTATTTACTGTGATATTGAACTTTGATAGCTCCTTAGATAATATTTTAGTCATTTGTTCCACAGCGGCTTTGCTAGATGCGTAAATCAGTTCACCTTCCAAATTAAGGGGAACCGCAACCGTGGAAAAATTAATTATCCTGCCATATCTCTTTTTGATCATATATTTCGCACACTCCCTGGAGAAATAAAAACTTCCGTTAAAATTTGTTTCAAATAAACTATTAACGGTCTTACCAGGAGTTAGTAAAGCATGATTTAGAGATGCGATCCCTGCATTATTTATTAAAATATCAATTTTACCAAAATGCTTATTCGCCTTTTTCACAGTTTGTATAACATCACTCTCAACGCTGACATCGCATATAAAATGTTGATAATTGTCATGGATCAAATCAGATGAGGAACGTGAACAACCAACAACATTAAATCCTATTTCTAAATAATGGGCTGTCAATTGTCTACCAATTCCTTTACGATTTCCTGTAATTAAAATTGTTCTTTTATTCATTTACAATCTCACATATATAATCCGTTAAAGTTCTTATTGATATAAAAGGACTAGTTCTTCTTGACATTGCTCTTTCTGATGCAAGCTGAATTTGCTTATCAAATTTTTCATCTAAGTATTGTTCCACATCAACAATAAAAGTCACCAATTCAATAGAATCAAATATTGAAGAACTCCCAATCAGCCTTGTATTTAAATCAATTTCTTTTTCTACAATTATTTCATTTTCATCAATGAATTCCTTGATTTTTAGTAATAGTGATTTTTCTAATATAGATTTCTCCATCTCTAACCTTTATTTTTACGGAATATGTTTCTTTAATGTTATAAAACTATTTAACTTTTGTTGTTTAATCTAATAATATTTCTAACATTAGTTGTACTGACCTCAACTTTCGATAAGAAGAATAAATTTCGAGTATTCAATGATAATCTTTATTCACTCTTCAGTCATCAAGTATTAAAGCCTTATATTATGCTCTCTCAATTTGAGCCTTTCTACAGGGCTTTAAATGTCTGAATGCCTTGTTAATCGCACCATTTAAAAATTAACTATTTTGAAAAATTTGACCTTTCTTATTTATTGTTGAAGTATTATATTAAAAAAGATATAGCTTATTGTTCATACAAGTCAGCTAATATTGGATTTTCGATTTTTTACTAAAAAGGGCTAAAAGAATTAGCCAAAAATCCTGGTTAAGTTAGCTTTGATAAAAAACCCAACGTTTTTCTACGTTGGGTTTTCTTTTTACTACGTCCCTGTCTATAAATTGGGAATATAATCAGACAAAGACAATATGTGTATTTTCTGTGTTAGCCCTGTCATAGAACTGACCTATAGTAATAACGTCTTCTATTTCGTCTATAAGGTCGTCTTTTTCAAGATGGAACATATCCATGGCCAGTTTACAGGCCCAAAGCCTGCATCCTGAATCGGAAAGGATCTCCAAAAATTCTCCAACGGGAGGCATATCGAGTTTTTCCATCTCCTTTTTCATCATTTTACTTGCAAGTGCTTCCACCCCAGGTAATCCACCAAGCATGGTCGGCATATGCATGGCAGGATTTCCTACAGTTGCGACATGCAAGTGCTCCAGCTTCTTCTTTTGGACCGCTTCCAATCCAAAGAAGGTGAAAAATATTTCGGACTCAATCCCTTCCATTCTTGCCCCATTTGCCATTACAAAGGCCGCATATACGTTTTCCAGTGTAGCCTTGGAGAGAATAAAAAGCATTTTTTTTGCTGTTGTTTTGCTCATGATCTTGGTTTTTAATTAAATACAGCTTTTTGGTTTAGGAATACCCGCAATAAGAGTCGATTTTTTTAAAGGTCCTCCTGGGAACAAACTGTAAAATTCCTTGATATCGATTACACCACTTTTTTTGATACCCCTAATGGACAATGGTTCTTCTTTCTTAAATTTATCTTGTAAATAGGTTATAACTTCCCAATGTCTTGGTGTAAGGCTAATTCCTTCCTTTTGGGCTAATTGTTCGCCAACTTCCTTATCCCATTGACTAAAATCTGTTAAATATCCTTCTTCATTTACATGAATTCCTCTACCTGCAATTGTTGTTTCCATTTTTTTTGATTTTTATGTTGAATTGTTATTGTTTATTCTGCGTTTGCAAATTGTTTTCCTTTTTCTGACATTTTTGAAGGGACAAACGGAATTGGCACTCCTTTAAGTAACATGTTCCAGTAGACCCATCTAAAAGCGAGTTTCCCCATATGGTTCATCCTGCTTTCTTTCAGCAATCGCAATGGTCCTACGCCGGCAAAAGGAAATGTTCCTTCCACTGGTTCGTGCGTATAATTAAAGTCGATCAAAAGGGCTTTCCCGCCACCTGTTTCTATAAAACAGTTGGAGTGTCCGTCGAACTCATCTTTCAACGGTTCGCCATGGATATATCTCAAAATATTCTCAGTTAAGATCTCAGCTTCAAAATGCGCCACAGATCCTGCCTTGGAAGCAGGAACATTCGTCGCGTCTCCTATGGCAAAAATATTCTCATGTTCAAGGGTCTGCAGCGTACCTTTATTGGTAGGGACGTAATTTAGGTCATCACCCATTCCTGAACGGGCAATTACCTCATCGCCCATATTCGTAGGTACGGTCACCAACAGGTCATAAGGCACTTCTGTCTCACCATAATCAATGATCTTATTGTTTTCCTGATCCACACGTTCAATGTTAAAATCGCTGACTACTTTGATCTCTTTCTCGTCCAATAAATATTGCAATACTTTGGTAGCTTCCGTGGTAGTAAAGGCCCCACTTAAAGGGGTTACATAGGTAATATCCACTTTATCGCGCATTTGCTTGTCCTTAAAAAAGGCATCGGCCAGAAAGGCAAACTCCAATGGGGCCACCGGGCATTTGATAGGCATTTCTGTAATATGAATGACGAGTTTGCCACCTTCCCATTTCCTTAATTTATCTCGCAAGGCTTTGGCACCTTCAAAAGTGTAGAAATCGAATATATTCTCGTACCACTTTGGTCCCAGCATCCCCTCTACTTCACCCGGGGCGGTTTTGGTGCCTGTGGCCACAATTAGCACATCATAGGGCAAGTCCTTGCCATTCCCCAGTTTAACTATATTATTTTCCGGGATGATCACATCTATTTTTTCCTGAATATATTTGGCTTTTTTAGGAAGAAGTTTTGATCCCTTCTTCCTGATTTGTTTGGGTTTGTAAATGTCAAAAGGAAGAAATAAATACCCCGGTTGATAGTAATGTGTGGCATATTGATCCACTATGGTTACCTGCCAATCTTCTTTGCGCAATTTGCTCGTTAAATGATTAGCCATCATGGTCCCGGCTGTTCCTGCACCAAGTATTACTAAATTTTTCATTTTATTGTTTTTTTGATAGGGTTGAATTGATTTTATCTAACCTGTTTACGAGATCATAATGTTATTTTAACGCCCTACTTATGACAGCTCATATCTCAGCTTAAATTCCAGGATAAATTTACGAAGAAGGTGCTCCACAGAATGTGACTTATGTCACATAAGAGTAAGTATTGGGCTGGGCTATTTTCCCTCTAAATAGTATCGTCTTACTCATTTTTAATTCGTCTTTTTTTGGTACCTTATAACCTTAATAAAGAAGTTGCTTATCTTCTTTGACAAAGCAAGAATGAACTAACCTGATAATAAATTGATTACACCATGAAAAAATTGAAAAAAGAAGACATTAAGCAGGAGGTATTCGACCTTTATGACGATTATGCGCATAACAGGGTTAGCAGGAGGCTGTTTATGGATAAACTTTCTACCTATGCAGTAGGTGGGCTTACAGTAGCGTCTTTGGCCAGCTTTATTTCTCCGGATTATGTGAAGAAAATTCAGATACAAAAAGATGATCCAAAATTAAAATCGGAATATATCGAATATGAATCTCCAAAAGGTGGCGGGACCATTAGAGGTCTGCTATCGAGACCTGTTGATGCCAAAGCAAAACTTCCCGGCGTTATTGTGGTTCATGAGAATCGAGGCTTAAACCCTCACATTGAAGATGTAGGTAGGCGTGCAGGCCTTGCTGGATTTATTTCCCTGGCACCAGACGCCCTAACTCCATTGGGAGGTTATCCTGGAAACGATGATGCCGGACGCGAATTACAACGCAAACGCGATAGGAATGAAATGTTGCAGGATTTTATCGCCGCCTATGAACATCTAAAATCACACCCGGAATGCACTGGAAAGATAGGGGTCGTTGGCTTTTGTTTTGGTGGCTGGATCTCAAATATGATGGCCGTAGAAGTGCCGGAATTGGGTGCCTCTGTACCTTTTTATGGGGGTCAACCAACGGAGGGAATAGAAAAAATAAATGCCCCACTCCTTCTCCATTTTGGTGAATTGGACAAGCGTGTCAATGAAGGCTGGCCAGCCTTTGAAGCTGCCTTAAAAGCCAATGGAAAAGAGTATGAGGCTTTTATCTATAAAAATGCAAACCATGGCTTTCACAACGATACTACACCTCGGTATGACCGTGAAGCGGCGGAATTAGCATGGAACAGGACCATTGATTTTTTTAATCAGAAGCTAATGTAAAGGAACATCACTACTTCTGTAACCACAAGTTACCAATGCCAGCTACAAAAAAACTAGCCGCCATTATGTTTACCGATATTGTCGGGTATACTGCCTTGATGGGGTCAGACGAGAGCAAGGCACTGGAAGTATTGCGTATAAGCCGGGATATTCATATTAAATGCATCCATCAATTCAAGGGCCATCTTATCAAAGAGATGGGCGACGGTATGCTTGCCCAATTTGATACAGCTATAGATTCGGTCTTATGTGCTGTTGAGATCCAAAAACAGGCACAACAGCTAATCAAAGAGAAAATCCGGATCGGATTACATCTTGGTGACATTACGTTTGATCACAACGATATTTTTGGAGATGGGGTGAATATCGCTTCACGATTACAGTCTGTTGCAGACCCTGGCGGAATTTATATATCTGAATCCATTCAAAAATCTATTCGTGCAGAAACCGCGGTTAAAACAAACTACTTAGGCAAAATAAAATTAAAAAATGTTGATTATCTGGTAAATACCTATGCCATTGTTGAAGAAGGATTGCCAGTGCCAACAGCTAGTAAAATAAAGGATCTCAAAGGAAAAAGTTTGTTTCATAGACTGAGCAGATCGGTTTACACCTATATTATTCTGTTGTTATTGATCCTTGCAAATTTGCCGTTGTTTCGAAACTATTTCAAAACAGAGTCTACTGAAATAGCATCGTTGCTTATTCTGCCATTTGACAATTACACCGGGGATGACTCTATTAACTATATTTTCGCGGGAATGCATGACGCATTGATCGGTGATGTGGGAAAGATAAGTGCATTAAGGGTCCCTTCGAAGCGCACCGCTGATGCCTACCGTAATGTAGGAAAATCTATCCCCCAAATAGCTGATGAACTTAATATTGATGCAGCCATTGAAACGTCCGTGTCTTGCTATGGGGAGGAGATCTGTATTCAAGTTAAATTAGTAAGTGTTTTTCCCGAGGAAAAGCAGTTATGGGTGCACGATTTCTATATTGAAAAAGCGCAGATATCCAATTTATCCAAGAAAATTGCCAAAGAGATCTCTCAGCAAATTCATATAAATCTTACATCTCAGGAAGAAAAGTTACTAGCAGAATCAAAGCCTATAGACCCGGATGCCTACGAAGCGTATCTAAGAGGGATGGGGTACTGGGAGTTAGGCACCAAACCAGACCTAGAACAGGCCATGCGTTATTTTCAATTATCCAGAGACATTGATTCGAGTTATGCCCTTGCTTATTTAGGAATATCAAGAACATGGGGTGCTTACGTGCAACATGGATTTTTACCCTATCAGGAAGTCGCAGAAAAAGTTGAAGAAGTACGGAATAAGGCACTCTTACTAGATAGTTCTCTGGTTGAAATACGTGCCGGTATGGCCACTAAATATACCTGGGGTGACTGGAATTGGAAAAAAGCAGAAAAAGAGTTCTTGAAAGCCATTGAAATCAATCCTAATTACGCATTTTCACAGGCCTATTACTCACATTTTCTGGCAATTATGGGCGATCCCGAAAAAGGACTCCCGCATAGTGAACTTGCTATGGAATTAGATCCATTCAATACCTTATATATGTCAATTCATGGACAGGCACTCAAAAATGCCGGTAAGTACAAGGAGGCCCTTAAATTATTGCAAAAGCTCTACGAAATAGAACCTGACCAAGGGATTGGATTGCCGGCGTTGTGGGCAGTCTACCAAGAATTGGGCGACACACAAAAATCGTATGACCTGGCTAAAAAAATATACAGCTTGAAGGAAAATGAATTGGCACTCAAAGCTCTTAAAGAAGGCTTCGAAGAAGGTGGCTACAACATGGCCATGCAACGTACTGCCGAGATGATGATCTCCCAACGCGATTCGATCTACTTCCCCTCCTGGCAAATAGCAACTCTTTATTGCCGGGCAAAGAAGAAAGAAGCTTCCTTGGAATGGCTGGAAAAAGCCTATACAGAACATGACAGTAATATGCCTTATATAAGTGTAGATCCACTTTTTGCATTTTTGCGTGACGAGCCTCGTTTCCAATACCTTCTAAAGAAAATGGGCTTGCCTTTGGTGAGATCATAGTACGATAAGGTATAGCATGAAAGATTTATAACTTCGCTGAGATATTTTAGGGTCAGCATGCAATTATGGCCCACCAATGAGAGCGTCTTACCAGTGAACAAAGCAGTTCAATTTCAACAAAACTGAAGAGGGTTAGTAAGGGATGACCAGGTGATTTAAAAAGGACTCCTTAAGTGATTGAAAAATGGAAAAAATAAAGGAAGGTTTTTTACCCAATAATACAAAACCAAATATGTTTTTCCTGCCCTTGGGCGGGATGGGTTTGTTCCTATTATTCTATGTCATAGCCGCCATAAAGTATCCGGGTGGTTCCTGGGTATTGCTCGATCAGGATGGCTTTAGTTTTTGGAATAATTATCTGTGTGATCTGTTGGATGTTTATGCGATCAATGGTGAGATTAATTCGGCGCGATCTTATGCGATCATCGCCTTGGTTTTTCTATGCACAGGTTTATTTTGGTTGTGGTTTTATTTGCCCAGATTATTCGAGCACAAAAGTACCAATCTAAGCATTATGCAAATATCAGGGCTGTTATCACTGATCACCATTGTTTTTTTGGCTTTGGCCAACCATGATAAGGTAGTATACGTAGCAGGCTTTTTTGCTGTAATTGCCCTTATAAGCTGTTCAATCGAACTTTTTAAAGTGGGCTATAAAAACCTTTTCCTGTTGGGAGTACTTTGTCTTTTAGTCTTTATTATCAATTACTATATTTATGAGTCCCGTTTATTGATCAGATCGCTTCCAGTCATACAAAAGTTTACATTCATATTATTTATAAGCTGGTTTGTTTGTCTGGATGTGGCCTTATACCGGAAATTACGATAGCCAACTCAAAAACCTTTTTGAGCTTATTATATGTTGCGGATGACATCCATAGCTTTCTTCAAAAAAAGGTGGAATGATATTGTTGGTTCCTTATTTATATTGGGCAGTCAATTCTTTAAGATACAATCTCAGGTTTTCTATATCAAAGGCTATCCTTTGAGATAATAACGAGATATTGAATTTGTTGTGCCTGCGGGTTCTGTAGTCTAATCAGCGTAAACGTGATCTTTTTGAAATGTTCATTTTTATTAGTTTATATATAATTAAAAGGTATTTTTTTCTTTCGAGATACTCCCTGGTATACTCCGAACGCGCACAACCCTCTCCATAAAAAACTATGACAGGATTGTTCCTTGTATCCAAAGATTCAAAGAGCTCTTTCCTCAAGAGTGCTTCTTTTGATTTCGATTCTTCCTCAGTTGGTTTAGGGATATAGGAATAATTTGTCTTAACGGACCAAGGCCGTTTGGGATCAAACCCTAGTGTTGCCAAAACAATTGATTCTTTTGCAGGGTTTATACGTGTAATAGGGCCCTTATATCCTTGCAAGTTCTCTATAGTTAGTTTAAGGTAATCTCATGTGTAACCTCAGTATGATTTACTGCTAAAACACTACTGTTGAGTCAATTTGATTCATCTTGACATCAACATCTTTATTTTGTGCCTGGATACATGTATTAAAAAGAAGTATAAAAATTATGATAGCCGTATATATGAATTTACTGTAGTGCATAACAACAAAGATTTATTACTCAAGATAGGAATTCCATATAAATCTCAAGGTATGAGCTATGTATGATTTCAATTACCTTTGCTGATGATTAAAAAAAAATTACTTTTACAAAAAAATATCTGTTATGAGAACAATGAATATCATTGGCGCAATTATTATTTTACTGATCGTTTCATCATGCGGTTCAGCAATGAAATACACATGGACGCAAGAGGGGTTTTCCGGGAAACAATTTGATAAAATACTGGTAATTGGCGCTTCTAAAAACATGCAAAGCCGCACGGTTTTTGAAAATACCGTGGTTAAGTTGTTAGCAAAAGAAAGTATAAACGCTGAGAACAGTTTAAAAGCCCTGCCTCCTGTACAGGATATTTCCCAGATTTCCGAAGAAAGTATCATAAAGGCAGTTAAGGATGGAAATTATGACGGTGTATTAGTTGCTACCCTGGTAGACGTAAATACCCAGGATGTGAGAGAATCCGGAACAACCATGTACGGCCCTATGTATGCTGGTCGAGGGTATTATGGCCGGGGTTACGGGCGTTATATTTATTCAGGATATGGCTATATGAATTCCCCGAATTATTACAGGGAGCAAAAAACATTTGTGGTAGAGACCCGCTTGTTCGATGCGAATGCCGATTCTCTTGCCACAGCGCTGTTATGGTCGGGGCAATCTAATATCACAGATCCTTCTTCCTTTGAATCCGGCGCATCCAGCTATGCCAAAACACTGGTTAAATCTCTACTAAAATCAAATCTGGTAAAATAGCTCAAATAATCATTTATTCTTGGATTAGTTATATTGTGTTTATGCTTTACTATAATATATAACATGCCATAAATAGATTAGGTTCTATCCTAATGGCTTTTTTAAACATAAAATCATAAAATGAAGAAGATCATCCTAATTGCCTTTATTTTTTTTGCACAGCATACCAATGCACAGGCGGCACTTTTTGCTTTGTTATTTGGTGATAAAGTAGCCTCGGAGAACTTTAATATAGGAATGGAATTTGGCATTCCGTACGCAACCATTTCGAATGCTGACGGAACCAGTTCGAAGACCGGAATTACCTTTGGGATTGCTGGTAATATCAAAGTAAACGAAAATTGGTCCGTGCACCCCACGGCCCACTTTTTGAGTAAAGGAGTAGGAGAATTTGATGAGCTCTTGCCGAGCTCAAACGATTTGGAACTAAATGCCAAATTTCAAAATGTACCAACAGAATTGACCTTAAATTACACAGAAAGTGATGAATGACCCTTATCTACATTTAAAAGGCATGGTTTTTGCAAATGATCAAAGGTTTTTGCATAAAAATAAAATAAAATAATATTAAATGAACACTATTAAAAAAAATCCCCCTTCAGCACTATTTACTTTTTTACTGTTTCTGGTTTTGCCCCTAAGCTTTTACGGACAGGATAGTAGTGGGCTGGAATGGCCCAAAGACATCAGTTCGGGAGAATACACAATTACACTATATGCGCCTGAAAATTCTAGGTATGTAGACAATAAACTGTCCTCTAACCTGGCATTTGCAGTGAAAAAACAGAATGAGGAACCCGTTTTTGGTATGCTCTGGACCACCTCCTTACTCGATGTGGACCGCGATAGCAGGCAGGCCATGCTGGCGTCTGTCACCGTTGACGAAGTGAGATTGTCTGAAGAGGTTTCCGCATCTCAGAAACAAAAGTTGGAGGACCTTATTAATAAGGAGATCCCAAACTGGAATATTGAGTTTTCCTTAGACGCGCTGCTCGCGAGTATAGAAGAAGTTAGTGTTATTCCGGCCGACCTGAAGAATGATCCTCCTAAAATACTTTTTGCCAATGAACCCACGGTCCTGATCCTCATTGACGGGGATCCTGTCCTGAAAGAAGCTGAAAAAGGCTATGAATTGGTAGAAAACACGGGAGCCCTGATCATTAAGGAAACCAAAAGCAACAAATTATTTCTAAAAGGGGGTGACTTCTGGTATCAGTCTAATGCGGCAACAGGTCCTTGGGAAGAGGTTAAGAAAGTACCTTCCAATGTAAAAGGGATCGCCAAAAAGGCAGAAGCTGATTCGAATGATGAAGGCGGAGATGAGGAAGATGAATCGGATGGAAAGGCTCCAAAGATCACAATATCCACAGAGCCGGCAGAGCTCATTGTTTTTGAAGGAGATCCTGAATACACGCCAATTCAGAACACCAATTTATTGTTTGTGGAGAACACCAAAAGTGACATTTTCATGAATGTTTCCTCCCAAACCTATTTCGTTTTAATTTCGGGTCGTTGGTTCACTACCAAGGACCTAAAATCTAACTGGACCTTTATCGCCTCCGAAGAGCTGCCGGATGATTTCAAAAATATCCCGGATGAAAGCGCCAAAGCAAATGTATTAAGCAATGTTGCCGGAACGGCTGCAGCAAAAGAAGCGGTCTATGACGCGCAGATTCCTCAGACTGCAGCAGTAAAAAGGGATACAAAGGCAAGCACGGTAACCTACAATGGCAAACCGGAGTTTAAGAATGTGGAAGGCTTAAAATTACAATACGCCGTAAATACGGAAAGCGCCGTTTTCAAGGATAAAAAAACCTATTACCTCTGTGACAATGCCGTGTGGTTCAAAGCAACTACGCCTAACGGACCCTGGCAGGTGGCCGATGAACGACCTTCGGAAATAGAAAATATTCCTGCAGAAAACCCGCGCTATAACACCAAGTATGTGTATATCTATGAAACATCGCCTACAGTGGTATATGTGGGCTATACCCCGGGGTATTACGGATCGTATGTATATGGCCCAACGGTCATTTACGGTACAGGATATTATTACAACCCATGGTATGGCGGCCACTATTACCACCATCACTATACCTACGGATTTTCCATACGCTATAATCCGTGGTATGGATGGAGTGTAGGTTTTGGATTTGGTTCACCCTACGGCTGGTATGGCCATGCGTATTGGGGAAGAGGGTATCATCATTGGGGACCTCCCTATTACAGACCTCCATACTATTATGGCAGGAACCGGTACCGCAGACCTTCCCATCCCATTTATAATGGAAGAAGAGGGATCAGCCATTACAACAGACCCGTAACAAGGCCAAATACGAGGCCGGGGGTTGGGAGACCGGCAACTAGGCCTGCCACCAGGCCGACTACGAGACCTGCTACAAGGCCCACCACCCAACCGGCCACAAGGCCGGCGAACAGGCCCACCACCCAACCGGCCACAAGGCCGGCGAACAGGCCGGCGAACAGGCCCATCACCCAACCATCCACAAGACCCGCTACGCGTCCAACAACAAGACCGAGTACACAACCGGGTTCAAGGCCATCGAGCATGCCAAATACAAGGCCCTCAACAAGGCCCAGTACACCCATGAGCAGGCCAACGGCGCGCCCAACCAACAGGCCAACAGCCAGACCGGCAGGTAGGTCCTCGGGTGGTAGAAGAGGAAATTAGTGTGAAATAGCAATCTAACCAATGCCTTATTTCATAAAAAATTAAAAAGAACTTAGTATGATTTCAAAATTAAAAGGAGTTTTGTGTGTCTTAGCGCTGGCAGGGTTCGTAACCGGTCATTCACAGTCGGTAGAAATTATCCCTAGCTATGGTTATCAATTTGGAACGAAATTAAATTATGGCCCTAATTATTTGAAGGCTAAAGACAGTGACCAATTTGGTATTTATGCCGGTTTCGGGGCCAGTGATTATATGAAGATCGGTGTATCTTACACCCGCATGAGTACTGAATTGAGGATCAGGGATCGGATTGTGAGCCCATCAGAATCGCGATTGTCCGACCTGGCATACGACTGGTTCCTTATAGGTGCGACAAGATATTTTAAGACAGACAAGGTACGTCCTTTTGCCGGGGGAGGCCTGGGTCTTGTGGTGATTACACCTAGTGACGTTGACACTTCTATAGCCACACGAGGCCTTGATTCTGCAACCCGTTTCGCCTTTAATTTTAAAGCAGGCGTAAACATTATGTTTAGTGAGCGCGTTGGGCTCAACCTACAGGGGAATTTATTTTTTCCTGTGGAATGGGGAGGCATCTATGTTGGAGGTGGCTCCGGGGGAGTTTCCGGAGGCGTAAGTGCCGCAACAACAACTATACTGGGAGGCTTTAGCGGAGGCCTGGTGTTTTTATTGGGAGATTAGGAAATTAGATCTTCCCGATAGAGATAAAGGCTATAAAATCCAAGGGCCTTTGGTTGGTCAGGATAGGAACAAAAATAGAAATGAGAAGTAAAGAAGTTTTAAATATAGTAGTACTACTTAGTCTTTTTTTTGGTTTTACCGCCTGTAAAGAAAAAGCAAAAGAAGAATTAAAAGTAGAAGGTCATGATACGCTGGACTGTAGTTCGGTTTCACGGGCGGTACTTTTAGGGGCCGAGCAAGGTGTTCCCCAGAAAACTAAAGCAGATTCATTAACCACATTGGACCCTGGCGCTGCTGACAACTTTTCCGGAATGGTCAAAATTCCCGGTGGTGTCTTTGAGATGGGCGGAGATATACCTCCCGGTTTTGAAAATATGCAAAAAACAGCCCTTCCCCAGGGAGATGAACTTCCAAAACATACAGTACGTATCAATGATTTTTGGATGGATGAACACGAGGTAACCAATGCCGAGTTCAAGGTTTTTGTAGAGGCTACAGCTTATGTGACCACCGCCGAAAAACCGGTAGACTGGGAAGAACTCAAAAAACAACTTCCTCCAGATACACCCAAGCCACCAGCTGAAAATTTATTACCAGCTTCCCTGGTATTTAACTATGCCCCTGCCAATGCCTCAAGAGACAATTTGGCCAATTGGTGGACCTTTAAACAACAGGCCAACTGGCGACAGCCAAAAGGACCGGGGAGTACCATAGAGGGCAAGGAAGATCATCCTGTGGTACATGTGAGTTGGTATGATGCACAGGCGTATGCTAAGTGGGCAGGAAAACGCTTGCCAACAGAGGCCGAATGGGAATATGCCATGCGTGGGGGCAAACAAAATATGATGTATCCTTGGGGAAATAACAAAACAGAACAGGGCACTAACTACGCCAATCATCTTCAGGGTAATTTTCCTTACACCAATACGGTGGAAGATGGCTTTGAAAGCACGGCCCCTGTAAAATCATTTCCGCCCAATGATTATAACCTCTATGATATGGCAGGCAATGTGTGGGAATGGACCAGTGATTGGTATAGTGCCAAATATTACTTTGAATTAGCGGAAATTGGTGGTGTTGCCGAAAATCCTCAAGGCCCGGAAGAAGGGTTTGAAGTATACGGCAATTTAGAAAAAAAGAAATCGTTAAGAGGCGGTTCTTTTTTGTGCAATGATGATTGGTGTTCCGGATACCGCAACGCACGACGCATGCGAAATACGCCGGATACTTCCATGGAACACATAGGCTTTAGATGTGTTCGTGATGTTCAAGGGTAATCAAGATTGGAAACTCCCGTGGGTGTTCAATTGTCTTCTTGACATCTGAAAGGTGATAAAGTTTTAAAGAATCCTAAAAGGGGTTATGAACAAGTGCAATACTGAAATAACTTTAAATTCCTACTTGCCTTTTTTGTTGAATGGCCTACAAGATGAGGGCGTTGACATACAGAGCATCCTGAAGAAACCCATCTTAAATAAATTAGACCTTTACAATTCCGATAGTTATATCCCGAATATTCTTTTAGAGGAAATACTGGTAAATATTAAAAGGGATTTGGGTGTGGTAAGTTTTTATGAAGACTTAAGTCATTTCTTTAGATCTACCACTATGGGAAAGTACAGCAAACATTTTTTCAAAAGCCCCAATTTGCTGACCCTTTTGTCGGAATGTGTGAAGTATCAAAACTTTCTACGCTCTAATTATGAGATCAAACTAGATGTTTTAGGGGTTATATCTACCTTTTCAGTGAAGATTAATGAAAAGGAAAGTATTGGAAAAAAAATCTGCGAAGAAATAGATATCTTACGGATTGTAGATGCTTTTAAGCTCGTTTTTGGCGAAGACTTTGTACCGTTGGAAATTGGTATAACAAGTTCTGGTTCCCAAAGGGTTGAAGTTGTTTTGCCCAATCGTGATTACAACCTAAAGTTAAATCAAGACAAAAGTTCATTGACTTTTAAGACTGATCTATTACGTGCAAAAATCCCCAATATATTAGATGAAGCATCGGTTTCCGATATTGTGCGTTCACAGCATCCGGAGTCTTTTAAGACAGAATTGCTATTGGATAGTTTTAAGGTCGGTGAGATTCCCAATCTGGATGGGCTTTCCGAAATGTTTGAAATCTCGAGACGTACCCTTGAAAGAAATTTATGCCGGGAAGGCACCAATTTTTTGGCAATTAAAGAGAAGTACCTGCAGCGAAAAAGCTTTCAATTATTGGGAGACACCAATTATTCAATAAAAGAGATTGCGGAACAGCTAAACTACGCCAATAGCCAAAACTTCATCAGAAGTTTTAAAAGATGGTCAGGGATTACCCCTTCACGCTATCGACTGGATGTTATATGAATTGTCGCATTTTGATTATTTTGTATTTTTAGCTTTCTTGTATCTTTGGGAACTCAGCATCAATACATTAAGTACAAAGTAATTTCATAGAAATAGCTGCTTTTTAAGCCATGAAAGCCAAAACTATCCAGTTTTTGGGAATATGTATGCTTTACTGCCTAATTGGTTATTCCCAGGAAAAAGAAGACGGAGAAGGAGACGTGCAAGAAGGCAGGATCCATAAAGTGGCCCTGGTTTTTGGATATACCAATATTCCATCCGCTTTTGAGGAGGGCAATACCAGTAAATCGGTATTTGTGCCCACCATTGGTGTCGATTACTTTGTACAGTTCACGAAAGGCTGGAAAATAGGGGCGGTACTCGACCTGGAATTGGCCGACTATCTGGTTGACTTTAACAGGGAGGAGTTGGAACGGTCAAGAGCATTTGTCACCGGGATATTGGTGGGGTACGAATTTGCCAGCCACTGGAGCCTATTGCTTGGGCCCGGGGTAGAATTTGAGAAACATAAGAACCTCTTCATTCTAAGGGCCAGTGCAGAATACGAATTTGAACTGGGGAAACATTGGGGGCTTTTCCCTTCCGTCAATTACGATTTTAAGGAGGAATACAGTAGCTGGTCTGTCAATATAGGGATTAGTAAGAGGCTGTAAATAAATAATTTTGAGGGTATATGGATTTTATACTATCTTATCCACCAAAATAATTTTAATAAACCATTAAATAAATCAGAAATTAAAAAAAAAAGGACACTTATGAAAAACACATTTTTAACGTTCGCTTTTTTGGCTTTGTTTAGCATAAGCCATGCACAGCAAAAAAAGCCAAATATCCTGGTCATTTGGGGAGATGATATAGGAACATGGAACATTAGTCACAACAACCGTGGGATGATGGGCTATCAAACACCCAATATTGATAGGATAGCAAAAGCTGGCGTGGGCTTTACAGATTATTACGCACAACAAAGTTGTACGGCTGGACGTGCTGCTTTTATTAGTGGTTCCGTTCCGGTGCGTTCTGGTATGACCAAAGTTGGTATGCCCGGTGCCAAAGAAGGTTGGCAAAAATCAGATGTAACTATGGCCACTGTATTAAAAGGTCAGGGATATGTTACTGGTCAATTTGGTAAAAATCACCAGGGTGATTTAGATGAACATTTACCAACCATGCATGGTTTTGATGAATTCTTTGGAAATTTATATCATTTAAATGCAGAAGAGGAACCAGAAAATTTTGATTATCCTGGGGATATGATCTTAAAAGATGGAACTACTTTTAAGGAAACCTTTGGACCAAGAGGCGTTATTCACAGTTGGGCTGATGGTAAAGGAGGACAGCGTATTGAAGATACAGGTCCTTTAACAAAGAAGCGCATGGAAACAATAGATGACGAAAGTATTGCAGCAACAAAAGCGTTTATAAAAAAACAAGTTGAAGCCGGAAAGCCATTTTTTACTTGGTGGAATGGTACCCGTATGCATTTTAGAACCCATGTTAAAGAAGACAGACGCCATCCAGGTAATGATGAGTATACGGATGGTATGATTGAACATGATATGCATGTAGGACAATTACTTGATTTATTAGATGAATTGGGGATTGCTGATAATACAGTTGTTATGTACTCTACCGATAATGGTCCACATTACAATACATGGCCAGATGCTGGCACTACGCCTTTCCACGGTGAAAAAAATAGCAACTGGGAAGGTGCTTATCGTGTGCCTGCCTTTATAAAATGGCCGGGACATTTTCCAGAAAATGTAACTTTAAATGGCATTGTTTCTCATGAAGATTGGCTGCCAACATTTGCAGCAATTGCTGGAAACCCTAACGTTAAAGAACGACTATTGAAGGGTACTACCATTAATGGCCGAACTTATAAAAATCATATTGATGGTTATAATCAATTAGATTATCTTACTGGTAAAGTAAAGGAATCTCCTAGAGAAGGTTTTATTTATGTAAATGATGCAGGATCAATTGCAGCCTTGAGATATGGGGATTGGAAAGCTACATTTTTAGAAAACAGAGCCAGACAATTACAAATTTGGTTAGAACCATTTGTTGAATTAAGAGCACCATTATTAACAAATCTTCGCCGTGATCCTTTTGAGAAAGCTTATGAAGGTTCAAATACGTATTATGACTGGTATATAGATAGGGCCTATATTCTAATTGCAATACAGAGATATGCCTTTAATTTTTTAAGTACCTTTAAAGAGTATCCTCCTAGCCAGACCGCTGGTGATTGGAGTCTTTCAAAAGTTGAGAAGCAAATAGAAGAAATGGTCTCAAAAAGTAATTAGTATAAATATATATTTAATCAAGAGCAGGCTATAAGTCTGCTCTTTTTTTATAGAATGAAAAATGAAAAAAATAATTTACATCCTATTTATAGCAATCACTTTATTTTCATGTAAAGAGAAGGTTGATCAAAATAGGGAAATAACAACAAATATTGATAAGGTTGCAGATCCTTTACCGTCTTGGAATGATGGTAAGACAAAACAAGCTATCCTGGATTATGTGAATAAAGTTACAACCGAGGGAAGTACAGATTTTATTCCAGTTTCAGAACGTATAGCAACCTTTGATAATGATGGGAACTTATGGTCTGAACAACCGGCTTATTTTCAATTATTTTTCGCTATGGATCGTATTAAAGCCCTGGCTCCTGAACATCCTGAATGGAACACTACACAGCCGTATCAATCGGTGCTTGAAAATGATATGAAAACGCTTATGTCATACGGTGAGCATGGTCTAATACAAATAGTGATGGCTACGCACGCAGGAAATACCGTAGAAGAATTTGAGCAAATTGTAAAAGATTGGCTGGCAACTGCCAGACATCCTCGTTTTGATCGGCCCTATAATGCGCTTGTCTACCAACCTATGCTAGAATTATTGGACTACCTAAGAGCTAATGGTTTTAAGACTTTTGTGGTGTCTGGCGGCGGCATAGAGTTTATGCGCCCTTGGGTTGAAGAGGTTTATGGAATACCAAAAGATCAGGTAGTTGGAAGCAGTATCAAGACGGAGTTTCGAATGAATGAAGGCAAAGCAGAAATTGTGCGTTTGCCCGAACTCGATTTCATAGATGATAAGGCGGGAAAACCTGTGGGCATCAATAAATTTATAGGGAGAAAACCGGTATTTGCCTCTGGAAATTCAGATGGAGACTTGCAGATGTTACAATATACAGATTCCAATTCTTATGAATCTTTTCAATTGTACCTGCATCATACCGATGCAGCGCGCGAATGGGCCTATGACAGAGCTTCTTCCATCGGACGCCTGGACAAGGGCCTGGATGAGGCCAATGAAAAGGGATGGACCGTGATAGACATGAAAAACGATTGGAAGGTGGTCTATCCGTTTGAACTGGAGGACTAATTCTTAATACACACCTTAATAGACCTGTTCATCTGTTAGAAATTAGTATTTTAGTTTCTAGTGAACAGGTCATTTTAATTTAACCAGGTTTATCGGATATTTACATATGGAATCCCTTTTCAAATTTGTTGTGAATGCCTAACTATTTTTGGTTGGTAGTATGTGTTCTTTCCTGCTTCGCGGGATTACAAAAGGGCATCGCTCAGGATAGTATCGTGGATCAGGATGTTCGGGTAAACCAACAGTTTTGGTTAGATTACAACCATCCCAACCAATGGAGTGAGACCCAGTCCGTTCGCACACAGATCGCCTTCAGAACCATTGTGCCCAATGTATTTAATCGTTTTCAGGCGATCTCTACGATCACATTTAAAAACATCAACCAGAAAGAAAGAAAATGGGGATGGATAGATTCATATCAGCTTGGCGGGGGTGCCATCTATACCCAAAACACAGAGACCAATGATAATTTTGAATTACGCCTCCTTCAGGGATTTAAATTCAATATACCCACCATAAAACCGATCACATTATCCAATTATATTCGATTGGAGGAACGGTTTCAGAATTCCTTTGATGATGACGGTTGGCGTAGTGGCTTTAGATTACGGTATCGTCTTGGAACAAACATTAGTTGGAAAAAGCATTATATGAGTTTTACAGAAGGACTTTATTTTCCCCTTCAGGCAGAATTGTTTTTTAATCTGAAGAGGACGGACCGATTTAACGACCTCATAAGAATTTCACCGGGGATGGGATATAAATTTAAAAACAACTGGCGGTACGAGTTGTTCGTGATTTTTAACCGTACAACAAACATTACCGAGACAAACAATAAATCGAGTGACTTTATCCTGAGACTTAGGGTCTATAATGGGGGTAAGATGAAAGAAGGAACAGAACAACAAGAGGGTTTCCAATTGGATGACAGAAGTCAATAAAAGTTAATACCGAGATCAATCCAAGCCCCAAGGGCAAATAAATGGAAAAAGGCTTTTGTAAGCCCTTATGGATTTCCATTGCTTTACATAAATTTATACCTTGCACAAGGTAAAAACTTCTGTTGACAGCTGCCGTGTATCACTTTAAAAGAGGATCCCAATGGTTTCTTTGATTCAAGAGTAACAATTATATGGACTACAAAACAACACTTAGGCTGGGCAAGTTATTTTTTTTTGTTGCGTTCTTTGTCACAAGTACCGTTATATGGGCACAGAAAGATTCCATCAAACTCAGAAATAACGACCTGTTGGTAGGTGAAGTAAAGACATTAAACAAAAGTGTACTCACCTTTAAAACCTCCTACAGCGATAAAGATTTCAAAATAGACTTCGACGATGTTGTTTCTATAAGCACGAGTGAACTTTGTGTTATTTACTTAACCAATCGCACCCAACAAACGGGTAGGTTGAAACCCTTTTCCACAGATAGCGTTCGTGTCATAAATAAAGAAGGAGGCACCAACGTGTTTGCCCTGCGCGAAATAATCCAATTGGAAGAAATAGACGAAAAATTCTGGAGCCGGTTTTCAGGTGCCCTGGATGTGGGGTTTAATCTAGCCAAAACCAACAATAACAGACAACTTACCTATGCTGGGAATCTTAAGTATTCCAGTGATAAATGGAATACGAAATTTGATTTCAACGTACTCTACTCGGAAAGGGATGACACGGAAAGGATTGAACGGAAAACGGCCTCCTTTGCAAGCCAGCGATATCTGAAACAGTGGTACATATCCGGGGAAGTTTCCTATTTACAAAGTACGGAATTGGGGATCAATAACAGGATCACCCCTGCGGTTGGCCTGGGGCGGTTGCTCATTGCTACCAATAAGTTATATTGGATCGTAGGCAGCGGATTAACCTATAACATAGAAGATTTTTTTGACTCCCAGTTGAACAAGCAATCAACAGAATTACAGTTGCTTACACAATTTGATATGTTTAATTTTGAGAATTTCAACTTTACCACCAGGGTCATGGGATACCCAAGTTTGTCTGAAAAAGGCAGGTTCCGTTTAGATTATAATTTTGTTATGAAATACGATTTGCCTTTCGACTTTTATGTGAAGGCAGAATTTACCTTAAATTATGACAACCAACCTGCCTTGACGGGAAATTTTTCGGATTATGTTTTTTCGAGCGGCTTCGGATGGGAATTAAAATAAACGATATGAAAGTAGGATACCACAAACTTCCTTACTTAGTATTTCTATTACTAATTTGCGGTACAACCTATGGTCAGAAGACCAAAGAAGTGGATTCTACCTTTAATGAGTCATCCAGGACCTTTCTGGTCGTTCCTCTTATAAGCAATAGTCCGGTGATGGATACCGGATTCGGAGGACTTGGGTTGTATTTCTTCAAAATAGACAAGGACGATGACGAATCGCCCCCTTCCCTGGCTTCCTTGTATGCCATTTACACCACCAATAACAGCTATATATTTACTCCTTTCGGGCGTTTTTTCTGGAATGAGGATAGGAACAGGGCTTCTATTGGTATAGGGACACTTAGGATCAACAACGACTTCACCTATGATGATCAGGGAAATGACCTTCGACTGGTCTACTCGGAACTACGTAATTTTATTACGGCCGAATACAGCAGAAAGGTCATAGGCGATTTTTATCTGGGGGTATTGTATTTAGGTACCAAGACTAAGTATAAGTTTGACCAGGGTAGTGATGAGGAGAATGATTTTACCAGAGATTTTTTTGCCCAGAATGGGATTAAAGATAATTTTGTCTCCAGCATTGGCCTTAACTTTTCCTTTGATAATAGGGATTATCCCTATTACCCTACAAGGGGTTTAACTTTTAGTATACGTCCAAAATTAAACAGGGCATGGCTTGGGAGCGATAATGATTATATAGATACCGATTACAAGATCAGCTATTTTAATTCCCTTCAGAATAACCTGATCCTGGCTCTTAATATCTCCGGAGGGTTTGCCTCCGGTGATGTGCCCTTTGACGGATATCAGAATTATGGTGTGCGAAATAGCCTGAGGGGCTATGAAGCAGGCAAGTACAAAGGTCGAAATATGATTGCCTCCCAGGCCGAATTAAGATGGCGTTTCCACAACAAATGGGGGGGCGTTATATTTGGTGGCACAGGGAGTATTTGGGGAAATGAGAATAACGGAGAGGAAGAATTTGAAAGAACGTGGCTACCCAGTGCAGGATTGGGGCTGCGATATATGGTGTCACAGGAGAAGAAAATAAATGTTCGTTTGGACTATGCAGTAGGCGTAGATGGAAATCAGGGCATCTACTTTGGAGTTATGGAAGCATTTTAAAGGTCATTTTTTTGAGTAATTAAGGTCATATATAATTTTAATTAAACTATCAGCTATGAATCGCGTGAATAAACTGGTCATTTTTATGGCCCTGAGTGTTTTTGTATTTAATGGATATTCCCAGGGTAAAAGTAAAAAAGAGATCAGGGAAGAAAAAAAAGTAGCCCAACAAAGGCTTATCGAAGAATTAATCAATTCAAAAACCTTTGTTTTTGTGGCAACAAGAGTCGTGCCATCTAAAGGCCGGTCCATTGACCTGAGTACAAACTCAAACTTCGTAAAATTCGCCCCGGAACAAATTGAGGGTGATATGCCATTTTTTGGCAGGTCCTTTAGCGGGGGAACTGGGGATAACGCCGGAATTGTCTTCAATGAGAAACCAGAAATGTATACCATTGATAAAAAGAGTAAAAATTTTCAGGTAAAAGCAAAGGTGAAAGGCAAAAGTGATCAGTATCAATTGTCTATGGTTATAGGATTTGGCGGATCGGCTTCTTTGATGATTTCAAGTAATAAAAAATCTACCATAACCTATTATGGTGAAATTACCGGGGATAAGCAGTGAGTTTTTAACAAACCCATGGTGTAAGTACATTTCAAGGATCCTGGTTTATTTTGTCTTATCTATCGGTATAAATATCTAACAACTATGAAATCTTTCTTCAAATTCATCAGAGCAACCCTTACAGGGGGCGTATTGTTTTTATTGCCTGCGGTATTGTTAATCATTGTATTGTCTAAGGCCTATGCGATCATGGCAAAGATTTCTGTACCGCTCTCAGAAAGACTCCCGGAAAGTGTCTTAGGCTTTAATGGGAGTATGGTATTAACCATATTTATATTAATCCTGATTTGCTTTTTGAGTGGGTTGGTATTTCGTTCCGTGTGGGTTCAAAACAAAGTAGACAAGTTAGAAAAAACACTTCTGATCAATATTCCCGGGTACTCCATGATAAAATCGATCACCGCAGATACTCTTGGTGCCAAATCTGAAGAACTATTGAAGCCTGTTGCGATTCGTGATGGCGACACCTGGAATATTGGATTTTTGGTAGAAGAAAGCGAAAAATTATGCATGGTTTTCATTCCGGATGCACCCAGATATGATGCAGGAGAAATGAGGGTGGTTGAGGCTAATAATGTTCAAAAATTAGACATCCCAACCAAAAATTTTATAACAGCCATCAAAACCTTTGGTAAAGGAATTGTTCAGCATTTAGATTAATTACTCGAAGAAAGGTGGCATTAGTCTGGTCTCTCTTTCGGCCTCACCTAAGAGGCTCATTAATTTAAATTGTGGGAGGATAAAAATATCAATTCCTACTTTTGAAGGCTTTTCATCATATTACTGGCATACACTGCAGCAGTTTTATAGGCTTCTTTTGGGTCATTCAGACTTGAGGTGACCACAGCCACCAATTGATTCTCCGCAGCTTCGTCCAAATTATAGGCAACCGTCTCCAGGATATAATTGTTGTACGTTCGGGTTGTAGTGGACGTTGGTATATATCCCCCAAAAGAATCGTAATAAGACCCATAGGCATAGGGATAGGAATAATAATTATAAAAATTACCGTAGTAGCCCGGATAATAGTTTCCGTAGCTGGCCCCTACATATATTCCACTACTGGATGTTGCGGTTACCTGCTCTTTTTCTTTAATAACCGTGAGAACAATACCTGTATACCCTTCACTATCAAGTAAACTTTTTATCAACGCAACTCTTTCTTCCGAAATTTCCCGATTGGGATAAATTTTTGGGGCCTTTTTAAAACTTTCTGTGGCTTTAATTCCAACGGCCTTTAGTTCTAATGCTATGGCTTCCTCAAATGCGATACGGGCATGGTCATTTGCTGTTCTGGCAATGACCAGCACATTTTTTTCTTTAAAAATATCGACCACGTTCTGATCTGCCTTCCAGGAATCAATCACTTTAGACTTTGAAGAAGAACATCCTTGTAATGCAATAAAGGAAAGAGTGAATAAGAGAACTTTTAGAGTATTTTTCATGTATCAAAATTAGTTAGTCCCCAAAAATAGGGTTGATTTGTAAACAGCACAAAGGTCGTACTTTTTAGAAAGTAAAAAGCTATTTCTTCAATTTTAAAATAAAACTAAAATCTTTCAGAACTCCATTTCTGAAGTAAAACCTGGATTAAATGTAATGCCTCTACATGCAACCTATTTTAATAATTTAGCTAAATTTACATTTGAATTGCTATGAAAGGACAAAATACGTTATGAAAAATTGGATCTACACAGTAATTTTTTGCATGACCTTTGGTACCATTTTTGGGCAGGTCTACACAGACAAGCCCAAAGTGTTGACAGACACCGCGACCTTTAAGACATTGCTGCCAATATTTGGCAATAAAGTAAGGGAATTGGGATTTGATATCCCCTACTCTGCCGGACTTTCCGTTAATTATCTATGGCAAAAATCGGATATCAAGATCTCAAATGTTAATGTGGGTTTTAATGATGGTCCTTTGTATGATGTGGACGAATTGATCCGCTTCAATAGGACCACTGCGGAATCTAATGGAGTAAACATACGTCCGGATATCTGGCTTTTTCCTTTTTTGAACGTCTATGCCATATTTGCCAATGCACAATCTACTACTCAAGTAGATGTGAGCATTTCGATACCCAGGATCAATGAGGCCGAGGAATTATTCTCGATCCAGACCAGCCCTGATTTTAATACGACCACCATGGGACTGGGCATAACCCCTTCTGCCGGTTTCTTTGGCGGGTGGATAGCCCTGGATATGAATTTTACCTGGACCGATGTGGATGCCCAGGAAAATCCTGTATTCGCTTTTGTCTTTGACCCCAGGATAGGCAAGACCTTTAAGTTGGCAAAGCCCCAGCGAAATATTTCCTTTTGGGTAGGGGCCTTTCGGCTTAAGGTCAACAGAGATACCAGGGGTAATTTGCCATTAGGGGATGCCTTACCCATTGCGGAATGGGATCAGAAAGTAACCAACGGACAGGAAAAGGTGGGCGTCGCACAACAGGAACTCGATGACTGGTGGGAAAATTTAACCCCGATAGAACAACGTAATCCTGTGAATATCGTAAAAAGAGAAGGGAACCAGGCCAAATTGAATCTGGCATCAGCTTTTCTGAACAGTGCAGAAAATGCCATAGATACCGCCGATAATTCAACATTACAGTATACCCTGGACAAGAAGCAGAAAAGCATGTGGAACTTTGTAGTAGGAAGCCAGTTTCAGTTGAATAAAAGCTGGATGATAAGGGCAGAATACGGGCGTGCTTCCGGTCGCGATCAGGTCTTCTGTGGGTTGCAATACCGCTTTAATCTATAGTAAGCTTAGCTAAACGGTTTTTTCTTACTTGTGGGCAACCCCTAGTTCGAGAGGTATAAGGGCCTACGGATAAATTAGGTTGAAGTTAAATTGTAGCGGAAAAAAATTTATAATTAGGTTGTTCGGTAGTATCTTTCCAATGGTTCTAGCGAACTACCTTACGTATAGGTGGGTAATGTTTATTGTTATATTACCAGGTAAAACCAAATCATAAAGTTTTTGTACAAAGTACTAATCCAAAAAAGACTAACATGTCAGAGAACCACCCGGTAAAACGATCTAAATTTGCTGATAAAATCGAAGTGTTTTTTACAACAAAATACGTGGCCCTGATCGTTTCTACTTTATTAATGGTAAGTGGCCTATTGGCCGTTATCCTCGGTGCCAGGAAAATGATAGAAGCCATTCTTATCATATCCGGCTATCATGAAGGCCGACCCGGGGTATATATCATAGAATCTGTAGACGCCTTTCTTTTTGCCTTGGTGATCTTTATTCTGGCAGGTGGTATTTTTAAGTTGTTTGTAGGCAATGAGAACACTTTAAAAGATAATATTGTTTTCTCCAGGATTCATAGCTTCTTGGACCTAAAGGTTTTATTATGGGAAACCCTGCTCTTAACCTTAACCGTATGGTGTTCATTAGACTTCTTTCTAAAACCTGAAGAATTGTCTTTTGAGTTATTAATTTTACCTGCAAGTATTGTGCTTTTGGCCCTGGCACTAAAACTGATGAAAAGAAATAACCATTCGTAGCATAATGGCTTGGACAAATTTCAGGCATGCCTTATTGTTCCTCATTTTTATGGGCTACCTGGGTATGGCACAAAAGGGGAACTATCGATATAATAATTTCGGGAATCGCACCATATTACTTGCCGGTAATGTAACAGGCAGTGTGGAAGATTTCGGACTGGCCTACTACAACCCTGCAAGGTTGACAGAAGTTGAGAACAACGGCTTCGCCTTTAATGCAAAAGCCTATGAATACAGCACCTATCAATTAAGGGACGCCATTGATGAAAATACGGCTGCCAAAGACTCTAGATTTAACACCATCCCAAGCATGGTAGCCGGAACCTTTAGTCTGTTTAACACCCGTTTTGCCTACTCTGTTTTTACTAAATATGCCACCAACACTACTCTTAGATACAATACAGAAATCCTCGAAAAGAATATTGTTGAATCCATTTCGGGATCAGAAAACTTTGCTGTTGATTTCAGTGTAAATTCCGTGCTCAGAGAGCAGTTAGTGGGGCTTACCTGGGCCACACCGGTCACTGAAAACCTAAGCCTTGGAATATCCTTATTTGGTTCTGTGTATAGAAATAGCGGCTTTAGAAACCTGGAATACACCATTCAGGCTCAGGATGGCGGGGTGGCCTACTATCAAATCAGACCCGGTTTCACCCAGGACTCGTACGGGCTTTTGGTGAAGATTGGCGCAAGTTATCGACTCAAGAAACTCGAGCTAGGCCTAAACGTAAACCTGCCGTATCTGGAGGTAAATCAAAACGCCCGGGTAGATTTTCAGAATACCATAGCGGGCATAGGGGCAGATACCGATCAACTTTTTAATTATAAATTGAGAGGTCTTGAAGCAGACAGAAAAGAACCTCTGGGTATTTCCATTGGAGCAGGGGTCTCTCTAGGCAGGAATAAGCTTCACCTTAATATAGATTTTGTAAAGGGCCTTTCATCCTATCAACGTATAGCGATCCCGGACATTGATATAGGCCAGGATGGGTTAACTCCAATCGCTTTTGATGAAAGCCGCAAGGACGTTTTTAATTTCGGACTTGGGGCCGAGATTTATATTAGTGACAGGATAAGCTTGTATGGAGGCTTTTCAACAGATTATAATGCTATTACCACTGCCACAAATATCCTTGAAATAACGGGAAGTTCAGAAGACAATGCAGAGTTGAACAATGATTTTATTCACACCGGTTTTGGAACGGAGCTGAAATTAAAGTGGGCCAGGCTTATTCTGGGGGCTACCTTCACTAAAAACACAAGCAATTTTTCAAGTTTTTTCGATTTTGAAAATGACGACATAGATCTTTCCGATAGCCGTATATCGGTCTTTAGTTTTACGCGCTGGCAGTTTATAGCTGGTCTGGATATTCCATTTCTGAATAAAATGGGCAAGGAGGATATAGAGACCAACCAGGTACCCTAATAATTACCTTGATTTCTTTGTTAAGATAAATGAAGTGCATTATTAGTTCCGATAAACAGAAGTGTTACCTATATAATAGTCAACCATTTTGGCACGTGTTACGAATGAAATCCTTAGTTTTAATTAAATTAGCAACACTTAAAAATTTGAAAATGAAATATCATTTGGTTTTATCTGTCTGCTTAATATTCGTCTTACCCTCGGCAGGTCAGGATCAAATGGAAGCCCAGGACAAAGAGGTGAAAAACCGTGTGGGCCTTATGGTGACTGACATGATTAATGGCACGTTACTTTTCAATTATGAAAGAGCAGTGGGGAAACATATTTCCTTGGCCTTAAATGCTGGCCGTAAAGGAAAAGATGGATTAATAGCTTTATCCGGGTTGGATAGTGACCAGATTCAAACAGGAGATATCACTTATTCAGGATTAAAGATCTTACCGGAATTCAGATACTATCTTAATGAAAAAGGAAATAGCATGCACAGCGGTTTTTATTTTGGGGCCTATCTTAAATTCCTGAGGTATAAATCTGATCTGGGTGGTACCTTTATAACCAGTGCAGGTGAATCTTTTGATGTTCTTTGGGAAGGAAAGATCAGTACCTTTTCAGCCGGGCTGATGGTAGGGTATAAACTAGATATTTCTAAAAGGCTTAGTATCGATTTCCTCATTGCTGGCCCCGGAGCAGGAAATTATAATTTCAAGTTAAAGAACATTATTCCTCCGCCAGACGAGTTTTATGATGCCCTGAACGAAGCCTTGGAACAGTACAGTCTCTTTGATCTTCTGAACGCAGATTTTAAGTTCAACGACAACAGGACAAACGATAATCTGGTTTTACCGGAATTCAGGTACGGGATAACATTTGGCTATTCTTTTTAACACCTTTTATTCAGAAGTTTCTTTTGTAGTAAGGACACTCTAAGGCATCAATGTTGGACAAGGTTTAAAGTAGGCCCTTCTGTTTTCAACGAAATATTTTTGGAATTCGGGATAGGATTTTTATTGTCTTAAGCTTATATTTGAGACTAAAGATCACAGGTATAATAATTAGTTCTTTGCAATTTATGAAAATGTTCTCCCCCCTCTGTAGTTTCAACGTTGGAATAACCAATGCACTTAAAATATAAAAAGCTTTACCTGAGATCTAAGCTAAGAACTTTTCACTTTTAATCCTCTTAAAAAAAATAATGATATGAAAACGATAACAAGAATATTTATGAAAGGGTTGCTCCCATTTTTAGCTCTGTCGATTACCAATCTCTCCTTCGCACAAATCGGTGGCTGGAACCCGGAACTGGAAAATGAAAGTATTGAAGCAATGCAAAGTATGATTGAAAAGGCACCAAAGTTACAGTCATTTCATGATAAGGCTTATGGGTGCGCAATCTTCCCAAAGGTCACCAAAGCCGGATTAGGGATTGGCGGAGCCGGTGGAAAAGGAATAGTATATAAGGATAAAGGAATTGTTGGCAGTGCTAAATTAATACAGGCGTCCCTTGGTTTGCAAGCTGGTGGACAACAGTATAGTGAAGTCATATTTTTCGAAAACCAAGAGTCTTTTGACCGTTTTACAAATGGGAACTTAAAATTTGATGCCCAGGCTTCCGCCGTGGCCATCACCGAAGGGGCCTCAGTGGATGTTGCCTATCAGAATGGGGTTGCCGTTTTTACACAGGTAAAAGGTGGCCTTATGTTTGAAGCCTCCATAGGGGGACAGCATTTTAAATTCGACCCTGTTCAATAAATTAAATGATTACATACAAGTTATGAATAAAGGAATTCTATTTAGTCTGATGTTGTTTTTTTGCCTGAACGCAGTTGCTCAGGATCGTTCAGAAATTGAACTCTATAAGGCCAGATTTAATAGTGAGAAGACTCAGTTGGTAAAAGAATTTATGGATCTGACCTCTCAGGAAGGAGAGCTTTTTTGGCCCATTTTTAATGCCTTTGAAAGTGAAAGATCTGTTATTTCAGATAAACGGATTGAATTGTTATATCAATATGCCAATTTTTATGAAACGTTTACCAATGAACAGGCAGCGGACTGGTATAATGAGGTTCTAGAGCTTCAGCAACGGGAAATTGCCCTGAAGAAGAAATACAATAAAAGAATGGCAAAGGCATTCTCCCCTTTGATTGCCCTGCGCTATTTTCAATTTGAAGAATTTATTCAGGCCGAAATCAGAAGTGCGATCATTGAAAACTTACCCTTCCTGGAAAATTATTAAATACGCGCAATTATACTTAGTATAGTTCCGCGGCAGAGACTTTTATATGAAAGTGCTTATCTTTAAACAGCTATGAATTTTTAATATCACATAAAATGAATCGAAAGAAAAAAGTACTAATTGTCCTAACCAGTGTTGTACTTCTTGGCAGTATTCCTATTGCCGGTGCAAATTTGAACCCAGTAAACGACAAACCCGAAAAACCGGTTTTGATGCAAGAGACGCCTGTCCTGCCTGTAGGTACCATCTTATTCCTGAAAACAAGTAAGCAGATCGTGGCCAACCACTTTAATGCAGGAGATCATTTCTTTGTTGAACTGGACAAGGATATTACAAGTAAGGGGAAAGTTCTTATTCCCAGGGGCACCATTGTTCAAATGGAAGTTTTACAGTCTGACAATAATAAAAGAAGAGCCAGCTCTTTTGCAGTCACCGTTGGTGGTTTTATCATTGATAACTTTTTGCAAAAGGTTAGCACCCAGGCAAAAGTGGTAAGCACAGAGGACCAGGCCGGACAAACAGTTAAAAAAGCAGCAATAGGTGCAGGTATTGGTGCCGCTTTCGGAGGTGGCAGAGGCGCCGGGCAAGGAGCCGCTATAGGTGGTGCCATGGGTCTGTTAAAACCCGGACAAGTCATCCAGTTTCCAGCAGGAACAGAAGCTACATTTGAACTTACGGAACCACTAAAAGTCGATTGGTTATAAAAATTTAGGATTGGATCGAGACAAATAATAACTGAATTTTACGATAAAACATGGTTTAAACCTACCTTTTAGGTTGATGGTATCATCACCATTTCGAAAAAGATGCTTTTCTTTATTATTAGCCATCAATCTAGTAAAGTTCGGATCCGGATTCCCCAAGTATCCAAATGCTAAAGCTCTTTAAAATTACGACAATTCCAGAGAAGAAGTGTTCACCGAATTGCACAACTAATTAGGTGTGCATAAATGATATCAAATAATATCAAATAAAAACGAAAACACTGAATATCATACAATTAACAGTGTTTTGCCCTAGTTTAAAACTAGGTTCGTCGGGGTGGCAGGATTGCCGACCCTATTGCAAATATTTAGGTTGGGTTTTAAGTATAAGATTTAAAGACGGTTTTTTATTGGCAAATCTACCCAAGACAGTTTCCTCTAAAGGCTCCCTAAAAACAGCCCACCTACTTCAATATCTTATTCATAGACCACTTCCACACCGATGCCACGACGTGAATCACTTTCTTTTAAGTTTAAAAAATGGTCTTCCGGCAATTAAGCTTCTGGCCGTATTCCCAAAATCACAGCACCATTTATTCTTGCTGAACGGATAGATTTATAGAATGGAAACGCCGGACAAAGTATACCACCTTCGCCGAAAAAAATTGAGCAAAGCAATAACGTTGGTAATTGTTTGAAAAACAAACTTCTGAGACAAAATTGTCTGTGGCTCAAAAAATCCGTTTTTGGTGGTTATGTCTATACGTCCTTTCCATACCGTTAAATTTATGTTAAATTTATGTTATGTTTAATTTTTTTAATGTTTTGTTAAACAATATATCATATATTTACGAATTGCCCGGAAAATGGGTAGTTTGAACGGGAACATAATTATTAGACTGTACAGACACCTCATTTAAAAAAGTGAGGCTTAGTTATATGTGGCATACTAAACTAAATTCACCAGCACTAACTTCGGATCTTATTCCAAGACCGCATCTTTTCAAAAAATTGGAAAGTAAAAGTGATGTACCATTGATTTTGGTCTCAGCACCTGCAGGTTATGGAAAGAGTATGCTAGTCAGTCAATGGCTTAAAGAGAAAGAGTATGCTTATGCATGGATATCCATAGATAAAAGCATAAATGACCCTGTTATTTTCTTAAGCTATTTAGGTGAGTCTCTTAATAGAAGTAGTTCTTGTGAAAGAGAAGTATTAATAAATCTAGATAAGGAGAACAACTTTCTTTCGTGGGAGGCTATTATTGAAATAGTTATCAATTCAATCAACAAACTGGGGCAAAAAACCAGATTGATTCTGGATGATTACCATTTGATCAGGAATCAGGAGATTCATCAGTTGGTTCAAGCCATGATCAGCGAAGAGGTTAGGAATTTACAGGTAATCCTTATAGGTCGTTGGGATCCCCCATTACAATTACAAGAACTACGGTTATATAATAAGATACAGGAAATCAGAATGTCGGATCTCAGATTTGAGAAAGAGGAATTAACTGAGTTTCTGGCATTGGATGGCCATATCTGCCTCAAAAATAACGAAATCAAAACGATTGTTAAGCGCACAGAGGGATGGATTTTGGCCATAAGAATGATCCTATTAGCCAAGTCCTTTCCGACGGTGGCAAATAAAAAAAATGACGAAGATATCATGTCAAAGGATCTGGATCAGCTGATATCTTATATCAGCGAAAGCCTGGAACCTAACTTTTTTAGGCAAATGCAACTTTGTGCACTTTGCGATCAATTCAATGCAGCGCTTATCGACTCCATTTGTGACTTTGCTTTTGAAGGTTCATGCAAAGGAGAGGTGTTACTCGCTAAATTAAAAGAGCTGAACTTTTTCATTATCCCTACCAAAGACGATGGGAAATGGTATAGATTTCATCATTTGTTTGGGGAAATTCTAAGGCGGAATCTGAAAAAAAGTGAGCCTGATTGTTTTAACCCCATTTACCTTCATATCAGTTCGTGGTTTTCAGCTAAGGGTCTTATTTATGAAGCCATTCAATACGCTCTCAAAGGGGAAGATTTCAAAGTTGCCACCAGTCTTATTCTAGACCACAAAGCAGGTTTTCTGGACAAAGGTGAATGGTGGGTTGTGCAACGCTGGATTGAAATGATTCCTCGGCAAATTCGCAACACCAATGTTGATTTATTACTTACAGAATTACTGATTTGCGAAGAATCCTGGAACATTGAAGATCTTTTTAACATCCTGGACGCACTACAATCAGCTGGGGTTGAAAATTTTAGTGAAGAGAACATTTCCCTATATCTGAATCATTTAGGGTACTTTTTAACCTTTGTAAAACCAAACCCCAAAAAAGCGGTAGAATCGCTAGAACAATCTAAAGCGTTGTACCCTGATGAAAGTTACCTGTTTGGCGCACGCAGAGAATTGACATTGGCCTGTGGCAGACAGATGCTTGGCCTAAACGCTTTAGCCTTGCAGACCCTTGAAGAAATGGAAGAAAAATCTGAATTTTCCTCAAAAAAACATATACGCTCCATACACGGTAAAGTGCTTGTTCACTTACTTTCGGGAAATTATCAATCAGCAAAAAATGAATCAAAAAAGTTGTTGTTTCTTATTAAAGATTCTGATTTGCTATCTCCAAAAGGATGGAATGATTATTTTCTAGGCAATATTGCCTTTCAATCTTACAATGAATACGAGGTTATACCCGCCTTTAAAGAAGCTTTGGAATTTGAAGGTATGTTTAATTACAGGGTTTATTTTGATGCCCTAGCGGGGTTAATTCTATTTAGTTCATTAAAAAATGATGAAACGGCAACTGCTTCATTTCTACTACAAATGAGCCTATTGGCTTCAAAATTTAAAGACACAAATTTCCAAAATTACTACCGCTCTGTCCAGGCAAGAGTAAACTGGCATTCCGGGCAAGGAGAAAAAGAATTAAGCTGGGCTAAAGCCGACTGGGTAAAGCAGCATCCTACTTCGTATTTATTTTTGATAGATGTACCTGAACTGACTAAGTTACGAATCGTGGTAAGTCATGGTTCAATTACTCAGGTTAAGGAAGCAATTTCTGTTTTAGAGGAAGTAGAAGCCATGCTGGCAAATGTGCATAACCACTATCAGGCTGTAGATGTTCTTCTGCTTAAAGCTATGGGGTTATTGCGTCTTGAAAGGAAAGACCTTGCTGTCAAATGTTTAGAGGAAGCGCTCATACTTGCAGATAAGAAAAATATGATAAGGCCTGTTTTAGAAGCTCATAAGGTCATGCCAACTATGTTTAACATCCTAGACCACTCCACTCCTTACCGTATTTTAACCCGCATAAACTTTGTTTTCGAAAACCAAAAATCAGCTGTTGGGTCTTTGAGTGATTCTCTTGAATTATCACTTCGTGAACAGGAGCTTATAAGACTTGTTGCTAAAGGCTTAATAAATAAGCAGATTGCAGAACAACTTCATATCTCTACACTAACCGTTAAGAAACATCTGTCCAATATTTACAATAAACTCGAGGTCCGCAATCGTACTTCCATGCTAAATAAAATTCTAAATCAGAATATATTTACTTTGTAATACACCTTTAATACTCCTTTAGTAGTACCACTCTTTTTAATCGTTAGTTTATTTTTAACACAATTCTAACTAAGCGATTCATTGTGAGAAATACGACACCTACATCCGGGGCTATCTATCAAATTAGATTGAATGGGAAAATCAGTACCGCTCTCAATAATTTGATTGACCACATGCAGATAACACAAGAAGCTGATAAAAAAGTCATAAAACTTGTAGGTTGGCTACCAGACCAATCTTCATTATTAGGGCTATTGATTAGTTTGAATGAAATTCGTTATGAAATTCTGTCAATAGAAATTTTTGCAGATAATGAAGTAACCACATAAACAATTAAATACTACTAAATGAAAACTATGAAACACAATGTACTACTACTATGTATTTTCTTGGTATCGTTATCCTACGGTCAGCAGAAAACAACTACAAATGAAACCTATGACATAGTCATATTAAACGGCCGCGTAATGGATCCGGAAACCATGTTCGATGATGTCGCCAATGTGGGCGTCACGGACGGAAAAATCGTTGTAATTACTAAATCTCCAATTAAAGGTAAAGAGACCATTGATGCTAAAGGGCATGTGGTAGCACCTGGGTTTATTGACACACACTACCATTCAATGGATGTTTTTAGTACTAAAATGGCACTTCGAGACGGTGTAACTTCCGGGATGGACCTTGAAGCCGGATCATTCAATGTCAAAGAATGGTATGATGAAAAAGCAAAAACAGGCTGGCAAGTAAACTATGGGACTACTGCAAGTTTATTGTGGACAAGAATGGCTATTCATGACCCTGAATTGAAGATGGTTGGTACAATGGATTATACGGAAGCAAGGCCATATGTTGCCAATGCTGCAAAAGATGGCGTTCAAGGTTGGGCAACAACAAAATCAACGTTGGACCAAATGAATACCATGATGCAAATGCTAGATGAAGATCTAAGACAAGGTGCAATCGGTATGGCAGCTCCTGTGGCTTACATAACTTTGGGAACCAGTAGTTATGAAGTTTTTATGGCTCAAAAAGCAGCTGCTAATTACAACCGAATGACAGCTTCTCATACCAGATATCATTTATTAAGCGATACACCTACGGAAGCGCCCATAGCTTTTGATGAGATGTTTACCAATGCCATGTTGTTAGGCGCTCCATTTTTAATTTGCCATAATAACGATTATGGTTGGTGGGAAATTGAGGAAAAATTGCAATTGGCCAGAGCAAAAGGGTTGAATATGTGGTCAGAGTACTATCCTTACGCTGCCGGAGCAACAGCAGTTACTGCAGATTTCTTAAAACCTTCTGAATGGGTAGAAAAGCGTGGTTTCAAATACGAAGAAACCATCTTCGACCCTATTGATAATGCATACCTTACCAACGAAACCTATGAAGCATTGATGAAAAAAGAACCAGGAAGATCAGTTGTGGTAGTATTTCCATACCGGAAGCCCTGGTTGAACGATTTTTTAACAATACCGCATATGACTATAGCAGCTGATGCCATGGTTGGTGTGGGCCCCGATGGAGAATCTTTACCATGGGAAGCAGATTGGAAAGATTATAGAGGCCATCCCAGAACGGCTGGTACGCGTGGTACAGCGTTTCGTATGGCTCGTGAACAAGGTGTTCCTCTAATGTTTACCATTGCACAATCAAGCTATTGGGCAGCGTTACACCTTGGTGATGCAGGGCTTGAGGCTATGAAGCAAAGAGGAAGAATTCAAATAGGGAAAGTTGCTGATATTACCATTTTTGACCCTGAAACGATTACAGATAATTCCACTTTTAAAACAGAGGAAAATGGCATCCCTACCACCGGTATTCCTTATGTTGTCGTAAATGGAGTTATCGTTGTAAAAAACAACGAAGTATTACCTGTAAAAGCTGGTCAAGCAATTCGTTACCCAGTAGAAGCCAAAGGAAGATTTACGCCTATTGATAAAGACGATTGGAGAATGAAGCATACCATTGGAGTTAATCCAAGTCTTCAAATTCATAATCGACGATGACTCTGGTGCAGGGAAATTGCTTAATAAAAAAGAATAAATGATACACTAAACTATATTATATGAAAAAAACACTTTTAGCACTCTTTACAATTGCACTTCTTTTTAGTAGCTGTAATGAGACAACAACTAAAAAAGGTGCAGATCCCAATCAGGAATTTGACGTGGTCATCTTAAATGGTCGTGTCATGGACCCGGAAACCAATTTTGACGGCATCAGAAATGTGGGCGTTAAAGATGGTAAAATAGCCATCATCACAGAGGCGGAAATATCTGGAAAAGAAACCATCAATGCTGAAGGGCATGTGGTAGCACCAGGATTTATTGATACGCACCAGCACGCCACAGATCAATTTAGTCGCAAGGTTAATTTACGTGATGGCTTGACTACCCAAATGGATTTTGAAGCAGGTGCCGGTGATATCGCTAAATGGTATGCAGGGGCCGAGGGTAAAACCCAGGCCAACTACGGTATGGTCGTGCTCGCAACGCTTGCCCGGGCAAATGTGCTGGACGGTGCTGACATAGTCGCTGATGCTAATGACATGGGCGGCCTGTTCCCTTTGGTGGGTCGCGCGGACGAAAACGCCCAAAAACAAGGGCGCAAGCCAGGCTGGTCATCAACGCTTCCAAATAAAGAGGAGATGACCCAGATTATGGCTCGTGTTGATGAAGGTCTTCGCCAGGGCGCTTTGGGTGTGGGTGCTCCAGTGGGTTATATGACCGCAGGAGTTACGCAGTATGAATTGTACAAATATCAGGAGTTGGCATCAAAATACGGTCGCGTTTCGGATGCTCATGTACGTTTTGCTGGTGTTAGACCTCCAACAGAAGGGCAGTTGGGAATTCAGGAAATGTTAGCCAATGCTATGGTATTAGATGCCCCTTTTTTGGCTTCTCACCTAAACAGTAATATGGACTGGGAATACACCATTCCTTTGATTAACGATGCCAGAGAAAAAAGAGGGGCAAAAGTATGGGGTGAAGTGTACCCATATGGAGGTGCCAGTACCTTTGCTGCGGCAGATGTTCTCTCAGAGTCGGGCATGGCTCAGATGAATTTAAAATATTCAGATATTACTAACCTTGATGGCACCCCTTGGGATAAGGAGATGCATGATGACGTTCGCAAGAATGATGCGGGCAGAACGGTTTTGGTTTACATCAATCCTGCTGAGAACGAAGCTAAATGGATGGCTATGCCAGGCGTAGTTGTTGTCTCAGACGGTATGGCGATCATAGATGAAAAAGGCGAATACTACCCTTGGGATTCCCCTTATGAAGGAAAAACATGTCACCCACGTAGCGCAGGTACCCGCGCCAAGGTATTGCGCATGGTACGTGAAGATAAAAACCAGACGTTGATGGAAGCCATTTCCAAGATGAGTTACCTGCACGCCAAGTATTTAGGCGAATTAGGGGGTATCCCTCAGTTTAAGACTAAAGGTCGCATACAGGAAGGAATGGATGCAGACATTGTTGTTTTCAATCCTGAAACCGTGAGAGATAATTCTACCTACGAGGTAGGCATGGGAGCGATTCCCTCTACAGGTATTCCTTTTGTATTGGTGAATGGAGTTACGGTTGTTAAAGATTCTGAAGTGCTTAAAGTTTTCCCGGGAAAACCCATCCGTTTCCCAGTGGAAGAAAAAGGTCGCTTAGATCAAATAGAAATTGATCCTAGAGTGTTTGATCCAAATCAATCTTAACATAATTAAATCATCTCGGGATGTGTTTTTCTAAAAGAAAGCGCATCCTGAGATTTTATTAAAATAAAAAAATTACCAAAAAACCAATTATCAAATGAAAACATTACAAAAACTATGGTGGTTCACCCTGTTAAGAGGGATTATACTAGTAATACTCGCTTTTTTTGTATTTCGCCATCCGGTGAATGCACTCATTGGAGTGGCTATCTACATTGGGATTAGCTTATTGATTACAGGAATATTACAGACCGGAGCATCCATTGGTTTTAAAGATTTATTTCCCAATTGGGGTTGGGTACTGGCCGGAGGTCTTTTTGATATTGTATTCGGGTTTGTACTCTTATCTAACCCGGCACTTACCGCGAGCACACTGCCTTTTGTTGTAGGATTCTGGATTATCGTTTCCGGTATCATGTCTTTTGTCAGACGCGTTTCAAAGTAAAAAAGAAGAGGCGCCTCTTTGGTGGCTGGGATTGCTGTCAGGAGCACTTTCAGTAGTCATAGGCTATATGATTATGAGTAATTTATTATTCGGAGCACTTGCTATTACCATATGGATGGGGATTGGATTTGCTATTTTCGGCATTGTAAACATCGTTATTGGATTCAAGTTAAAATCACTGTAAAACAGCACTGCCAACCTTTTCAAATAGATTACGACTATGAAAAAATCATTACTAATAGCATTAATATGCTTCATCAGTTTAGGGCTTTTCGCTCAGGAAAAACCCAAACCCATTACGCTTTTTACCAATGTACAAGTATTTGACGGGACATCCGATAAACTGATAAAAGCTGATGTTTTGGTTGAGGGAAACCTCATCAAACAAATCTCAAAAGAACCTTTAATGGTTATGCAAACCGATAATGTAAGCATTATTGATGGTAAAGGCAGAACACTTATGCCGGGTCTTATAGATGCCCACGTACATTTGTCTTTAAACATGAATTTCATAAACATGTTTTATCAACAACCAGACTATTTAGCTGCTGTAACTTTAGATGAAGCAAAAAACACGTTAATGCGCGGTTTTACCAGTGTTAGAGATACAGGTGGAGATGTATTGGGAATAAAACTGGCCATTGATCAAGGACTTGCAATTGGGCCTCGTATTTGGGCTGCTGGATCAGGAATATCTATGACAGGTGGCCATGCAGATTTAAGACCACAAGCACAAAGACCTCGACAACTAGGGGGACCGGTTTATACAGATGGAGAATATAATGGAATCACAGTTATTGCTGATGGTGTTCCAGAAGTGTTGAGTGCAGCTCGACTTCAAATGCGCAAAGGGGTCGCTTTTTTAAAAATGTTTACAAGTGGGGCTGTAAGTGGCATGTATGACCCTTTAGATATTGGCGAGTTTTCTTTTGATGAAATAAAAGCTGCGGCTGATGAAGCAAAACGTTGGAATACCTATTTAGCTGTACACTCTTACAATGAAAAAGGAACACTTTTAGCGCTTCAAGCTGGCGCAATGTCAATTGAACATGCAAACCTAATGACGGAAGAGACGATGAAGTTGCTTGTTGAAAAAGGCGCTTTCTTAAGTACGCAAACTGGAGTGTATTTTTCAGATCCACCTGAAAACTGGAGCGAAGAAAGTAAAAAGAAACAGAAAAAAGCGAAAGATGGCATAGATAATCTGTTTAAGCTGGCTAAAAAATACAATGCAAAAATTTTAATTGGAAGTGATTATGTAGATAATGCGGAACAAAAAAAAGAACAATCTTTTGAGTTAAGCAATAGATTACCTTGGTGGACAGCACCTGAAATATTAAGTCAAGCAACTTCTGGAAACGCCGAAATCTTATACTTTAGTGGACCAAGAAATCCATATCCGGGAAAATTAGGTGTCATTGAAGAAGGTGCATTTGCAGACATTCTATTAATTGATGGTAATCCGTTAGAAGATTTAACACTATTCCACGACCCTGAAAACAATCTAGATCTTATTATGAAAGACGGTGATAATTTATAAGAACACCTTAAATAAGCAAAAGCTGATAAACAACTGTATTATGAAAAACTATCTCATTATTTTGTTTGCGTTCTTGGTAGCGTTCTCATACGGTCAAAAGAAAACCAACTACAAACGAAACCTATGATTTAGTGATATTAAACGGCCGGGTTATGGACCCTGAAACCATGTTCAACGATGTCGCCAATGTTGGGGTCAAAGATGGAAAAATAGCTATTATTACCGAAAGTGACATTAAAGGTAAAGAAACGATTGATGCCACCGGACATGTTGTTGCCCCTGGTTTTATTGATCCGCACACTCACAATGTACCAACGCCATTTGGACAAAAGCTAGCCTTGCGAGATGGTGTTACAACTGCGTTAGAATTAGAATTAGGAGTACTCCCAATTGATTTTTGGTACGACGGGATGAAGGGTAAATCACAAACCAATTACGGAGCCACTGCCAGTCTAGAAGCTGCTCGGGAGATGGTGCTCAACCCCAACTATAAAACCAAAGATGGAGCGCTTATCAATGATAGCGGTATACAGGACGAGACGCATTTAACCATGGCGTGGTCCAAAGGTATTGCTACCGACCAACAGGTTGAACAGATCATCAATTTAGTGGAAGAGGGATTAAAGCAAGGCGGTCTTGGTATTGGCTATACACCTGGTTATATGGTAAAAGGTGCAAGGTCTGAGGAAGGCATTGGAGCTCAAAAATTAGCAGGAAAGTATGGGCGTTTCGTTTATTTACACGGACGTTTTTCGGGACAACTCCCACCAAATGACGGTCTAACAGGTACGCTACAACAGCTTGGTGCTGCTGAGGCCTATGGTGGTGGTTTGGTGATTGCTCATATGACAGCCCAGACCTTGAGTCAAACAAAACAGGCTCAGGCACTCATTGATGCCGCAGCCAGGAAAGGCATTCCTGTAATGTCTGAAATCTACGCGTATACCTATGGGTCTACAATTGTTGGTGCGGACTATCTTCAACCAGATAATTACCAAAATAACATGGGGCATGATTATAAAGATATTACCAATATTTCGAACATGCAGCCTTTAACAAAGGAAACGTACGAGCAATTGATGAAAGATGCTCCATTAACCAACGTAACCTTTGAAAATGCCACTAAGGAAGACTTATATTGGGCGCTTTCGTACCCAAATTCCATGATTGGAAGCGATGCGTTTCCGGGTGTTTCTAAGTCGGACGGATCCTTACCTATAGATTGGGATACACCTTATGAATCTATAAATGCGCACCCTAGAGGTGCGGGTACTCACGCTCGAATTTTAAAGTTAGTACGAGAAGATAATCTAATGCCCTTAATGTTGGCGGTTTCCAAGATGAGCTTCATGCCCGCTAAATTTCTTCAGGAAAACGGCGTACCCCAAATGGCGAACAAGGGGCGCATACAGTTGGGGAAAGATGCAGATATTACGATTTTTGATCCAGCTACGGTCAAAGACAATGCAACACCTGCGATGGGTACTTTGCCGTCTACGGGAATCCCCTACGTTATTGTCAATGGTACAGTGGTGGTTAAGGACTCTAAGGTTTTGAAGGATGTTTTTCCCGGTCAACCCATCCGGGCAGCAATTCAAGAATAGAAAACCATTTGAAGAAATTGGACTAGTGACAAAAACAGAAAATTTAAAAATTAAAGACGGAAAAATGTATAAAAACAGACTTGAAGAATAACAATTATAACATAACTATTAATCCATAAATTTTTAAACAATATGAAAAACAATTTAATTATTTTACTTATTCTTTTGGTAGCGTTTTCATGCGACCAAAAGAAAGCTAATTCAAACGAAAGCTATGATTTGGTCATATTAAACGGCCGTGTTATAGACCCGGAAACGGAGTTTGACGATGTCGCAAATGTGGGCATCAAAGACGGTCGCATCGTGGCGATTACAAAAGAGGCACTGACGGGCACAGAAACTGTGGATGCAACAGGTAAAATTGTTGCGCCCGGTTTCATTGATACGCATTTCCACTTTCAAACGCCAATCGGTTATTCCCTTGGATTGCGCGATGGCCTGACCAGCAGCATGGATTTCGAGATGGGCTGTGCGGGATCCTATATCGACCGCTGGTATAAAGATCGTGCCGGTGTGACCCAGGCCAACTATGGCATCGCGGTGAGTCACGAGTTTGCCCGCGCAATGTTCATCGACGGTTCAGACGGGGCCGATTACCTGAAAGACGGCCCCATAGCCGCTTATACCACCCGGGCGAAAACGGGCTGGAGCCAAACACGTCCCGACCCTGGAACAGGGCAACGCAATTCTCCAAGAGATTGACAAGGGCCTGCAGGCTGGTGCCGTGGGAGTCGGCAGCACCGTGGGCTACATGAGAGAGGGCGTCTCTTCACGCGAGATGTTTGAAATACAGAAAGTCGGCGCACGCTATGGTCGCCCTACCGGTGCCCATACCCGCTATACGCTTGGCAACGACACGCAAGAGAATAATGGCGCACAGGAACTTATTGCCAACGCCGTGGCGCTTGGCGCCCCGGCGATCGTCGAGCACTTCAACAACCCCGGTTGGCGCCTTGCGCACGAAATGGTCACCGGGCTTCAAGAGCAGGGCCACAATATCTGGGGTGAAATCTATCCCTACGCTGCGGGTTCCACCACGATCAATGCGTCGTTCCTGGAGCCTCAAGTCTGGCTCGATGTCATGGGTAATCGCTATGAAGATACCATGCTGGATCCGGTCACGAATGAGTACTATACCCTGGAGACTTATAAGGCCACCGTCGCATCCGAACCGACCAGGCCGATCGTCATTTTCAAGATGCCCGAGGAAGACCAGGCGAAGTGGCTGACGCTCAAAGGTGTGACCATGGCCAGCGATGCGGTTGGAGCCACGCCCTACCTCGCCCCCTGGGATTACCCGATGGACTCACTTGGCGGCACCCACCCCCGCACGGCTGGTGCCCGAGGCGCTACGATAAGACTTGGTCGGGAAAACAATATCCCAATGATGCAGCTAATGTCGATTCTTAGCTACAACGCAGCTAAGCATATGGGCGATACGGGGCTGAAGTTCATGCAAGAGCGCGGCCGCATCCAGACCGGCATGGTTGCCGATATCGTGGTGTTTGACCCCGAAACCTTCAGGGACAATTCAACCTACCAAAAGGGCGCTGTCCCTTCAACGGGCATGAGAGCGGTGATCGTCAACGGTCAGGTGGTTGTGCGCGACGATGTGCAGCTCCCGGTTTTTCCCGGCCAGCCGATCCGTTTTGAACCAGAAGACAAGCCACGTTTCGAGCCGATCTCGGTAGAATCGTGGAATGCTGAATTCTCGACCGGTATGCCATCTGGATTCACGGGAGGTGTTCCTTCGGATCACAAAGACTGATCGTGACATTCTCGCCCGCAGGGTTAATAAATAGCTTTTTTATTAAT